>OY969099.1:0-3133461 GCA_963697875.1 uncultured Actinomycetes bacterium | reverse complement strand
CGGTTCACGTCCCGTGTGCTTGCTTGCAGCCGGATGGCGGTCTATCGGGGATCGATGCCGGCAACGTGGATCAGCCGTGGGTCGTGATCACACCGTCGGTGACGGTTCCGTCTTGGCTCTGCGGCCAGCTGGCGGCGACGTATCTGGCGCTGCCATCGGGCATGTGGCACGTAGCTCGGAAGCTCGACCCCGCGACCTTGGTCACCGTCCCCGTGCAGAGCGCTCCGCTCGGAAGGTATTCCATCCGAAACTCGGTGGAGACCAGCCGCCTCGGCGCGATCAAGAGGTCTGCGCGGACGAGCACACGTTGTGATCCCGATCCGTTCCCGGCCATCGATACGAGCCCGCGCGTGACGCCCGTGTCCGCGCTGATCTGCCCGTCCAGCGTGTCGGTGAACGTCGCCGCGTTCCATTCCTTCGGCTGGAAGCGCAGCGGCCCGCGCGCGAGCGCGACGATCGTCAGCACGCCGAGGAGGGCCGCCGCAACCGGTGCGAGACGGAGAGGTACCGGCGGATGCCACCGGCGGAGGACGCGCCACGTCGTGAGCGCGCAAACCGTGGCGACCGCAACCGCGTCGATCGCGAGCAACCAGGGAGCGTTCCGATCCGTACCGCTGCCGAGGCCATGCAATGTGGCCGCGCCCCAAACGACGAAGTTGACGAAGTGCGCCCGCCGCCAGAAGCGGTAGCTGATCTGGACGTTCCGGTAATGGTTGGTGAAGGCGAGCGCCAGCAGCAGCTCGGCGGCGACGATGCCGAGCGCCGTCCATATCGGACGGTAGGACGCGACGAGCGGGACGATGAGGGCGGTGAGTGAGAACGGCAGATACGCGTCGATCGCGACGGCGGTGATGTGCACGACGAGGAAGGTCCCGACGAGGATGCCGCCGAACCGATGGACGTCCTCCAGCGCGAATCGGGGCCAGTGCTTCATCGACTTCTTGCCGGTCATCAACAGCCCGATCGCGACGTTCGTGGACAGGAGCACGTAGGCCACCACGCCTCCCGCGCGAGCCGCGTACCAGTCGATCGGGCTCGAGGTCAGATGCACGCGTACGCCTCGCGCATGCTCTCCTGCCAGGTGTCGTTCACGACGACCTCGCCGTCGTGGGCGAGGAACCGGGCGGGGATCCCCTTCCCGTCGAGCCATCCGGGGCCTCGCTCCCCGAAGAGGAAGCCGGCCTTGGCCGCGACATCCGCCGCGAGACAGGTGGCTCCGCAGGCGGTGACCTGCGACCAGGGCGAGTTGGCAGGGGCTCCGGTCCTGGGATCGATCAGGTGGTGTTGGACGGTCGAGCCACGGAGCCACCGGCGCTTGACACTGCCGCTCGTCGCCAGCGCCCCACGGCGAAGCGCCACGACGCCCTCACCCGGAAGCGCAACGGTCAACTCGCCCCGCGCGGCGAGGTCCCCGCCTGCCGAGACGAAGCCCTCCCCGGAGAGCAGTGCGAGGGCGTCGTCGACGGCGAGCGACTTCACGACGCCGTTCAGGTCGAGCTTGGCGCCGTGAGGGAGCCCGACGACGCGACCGAGCGCGAACACCGGGCTCGGCGGTCGCGGCCGACCGGGAGGCTCAGGGTCGGGAGCGAGCAGAGAGGAATCACGGGTGTAGCCGGCGGACTCGAGCGCCACCCCGACCGTCGGCCGCACCATCCCTTCGGTCTCGGCGGCGGCGTCGAGGGCGACGCGGAGAGTCTCGGCGAAGAGCGGTGACACGGCGACGAAGCGGCCCGCCGACGCGTTGACGCGGTTCAACTCGGTGTGCGGGATGAACCGGCTGAACAGCAATTCCCGCTCGGCGAAAAGCCGCTCGATCGCGAGGTGCTCGGTCGGCGTTCCTCCGCCGATGACGACCTCACACCCCATCGCTGCGAAGCGGTGATCGCTCATGACGCGGCCGTTGCGGCGCCCGGCGGGGCCTGGGCCGGCGCGACGACACCAGCTTGCAGCAAGTTGCGTCGGACGATACGCACGAAGCGCGGTGATGCGGCCAAGGCGGTGGGTGGCTGTTTCGGGTGCCCCGCGTAGGAATGACGCGCGAACACCATCGCAACGGCGAAGACGCACGCTCCCGAGGCGGCCAGGAGACCCTTCGCGCTCACAGCCCGTCTGTGAGCAGATGCCAGCTCCTCGGCTCGTTCTGAGGACGCACGTTTACGGACGTGTCCGGCACCTCGATGTTCCGCGGTGCGACCCTTCCTCGAGCGGCTCACGCCCGATCACTTCGACCGTTGAGCATTGGGAACGTGCACGACCACCCATCATCTCGCCGGAGCCCCCAGCGGGCACCCAAGGCAAGGTTAAGGAGAGGTCAAGGAGCCTCCGGTGTCGGGAGCCCACCTCCCGGGGCCCTAACCCTCTGGGGGGCCGGAGCGGGTGGGGTGGCTGTCCGGTGCCCACGTTCGCGAGGCGGGATGAGCAACGTGGCGGCCGCGACCGAGAACGCGATCGCGAGGCCGAGCGCCAAGCCGGCCGCGACGTCGGTGAACCAATGCACGCCGAGATACACACGGGAGGCCCCGACGATCCCAGGGACGAGGACGGCAACCGCGACGATGACCACGCGCGCCCACGGCCGGCGCCACGTCACGAACAGGACGATCGCGATCGTTCCGAACACGGCGGCGATGTCGACGGCATGTCCCGACGGGAAGGAGGAACCCGAGACGGGTACGAGCCAGTCGGCCTGCGGGGGCCTGGCGCGATCGACCAGGTGCTTCACGACGTTGTAGAGGATGATCGCGGTCCCCAGCGCGGCGACGAGCTGCATGATCGGTCTCGCATTCCTCGCACGCCAGAGGAAGATCGTCCCGACGATCACCACGAGCGGGACGAGCACCACGAAGGAACCGGCCCAAGTGACCGATTTCATCATCGTGGTGACCCAGCCGACCCGGTGGGCGACGACCCACGACGTGATGGCCGGATCGTGGAGCGCAGCGTCGTCGGTGGCGACGACATCCTGCGTGAGCCCGCCGAAGCCCCAAAGGGCGAGCCCGGCTCCGACGACCGCCATGCTGAGCCAGAAGCCACTGGGTGAGGCGGGGTCGACCCGCCGGGCGAGCCAGCCCGACGTCTGCGGATACCTCGTGCGGAACCACCGAGCCGGTCGGAGCCCGGCGAGGAGGTCGGCCAGGGCTGCACCGTGCTCCTTGACCGATCGGATGGTCCGAGCGGCCACCAGGCCGAGGAGCACGAGGGCGAGCAGCACGAGCCCGGCGCGCGTCGCGTCGGCCGCCACGCGATGCCACGCGGCGCCCGCGAAGTAACCGAGCAGCACGAACGTTGTTCCCCAGAGCACCGCTCCCAAGGCGTTGAACAGCAAGAACGTCGGGTACGGCAGCTCCGCCATCCCGGAGAGTCCCGGCACCAGCACGCGAAGCGCGGCGGTGAACCTTCCGACGAAGACCGCGTGTGGCCCGCGCTTCCGTACGTACTCCCGCGCAGTCGCGAGGTGCTTGTCGAGCTCACGTCGGATGATCGGCAGGTGTCCAAAGCTCGCGTGCACGATCCGGTCGCCCCACCGCTTTCCGATCTCGTACCCGATGCTGTCCCCGATGATCGCGCCCAGGACTGCCGCGACGATCGCCGCCCAGAGCGCGAACTTGCCCTGGGAAGCGAGCACCCCTCCGAGGAGCACCGCGATCTCTCCGGGGAAGATGAAGCCGACGAAGGCAGACGCTTCGAGCGCCGGGAGCAGGAAGACGATGAACAGCGCCACCCCGGCCGGCAGGCCGAGGATCAGGTCGGGAACGGACCCCAGCACGACACGAAGGCTACCGGCACCCCCTGATTGCAGCACGGCGATGGCCGCGGCGACCTCCGTCGGTGCGAGGGGAGACTCGCGCCGATATCGTCGCGAACAGGTTCCCCCCCACAACGCATCGATGAGGTCGTCGGTTGGGACAACACGATCCGCGTTCGCGATCAAGTGGGCGAGGATCGCGCGTTCCTTCGCGCCGGCGATCCGTACGGGTTGACCGCCGTCGTCCGTGACCTCGAGGGGACCGACAACGAGGAAGTGCATCTAGCCGAAGGGTAGGTCGGGCGAACCGGCGACGCTAGCCGGGCCTACGGACGGGCTCGCCCGGACAAGCGACACGCGCTATGGCATGCACGATCGTGCAAGAAGGGAGTCTCGAACTTCCACGGCCTTGCGGCCACCGGTCCTAGGGTTGCTCGCGCCACGCACGGACCCGACTTCGACGTGGCGTTCCGCGTCGCCCGGTGTCATCCCGTGCTCCCGCGTGTCGTCCTGTCGTGAGCAAGCTGTGAGCAGCCGTCGCTGCGCGGTCGTTATCCGTCCACGACTCGATACAGCCGCCAGGTGTCGGGGACACCCTTCAGTTCGTGCTCGCCGGCGTCCTGGAACGTGAGCCCGGAGCCTGCCACGAGGTCTCTTACGGTTTGGGAAACTAGGACTTCAGACCCACCGGCATGTGCCGCGACCCTCGCGCCGATCGCGACGGAGATGCCGCCGATCTTGTTGTCGATCACTTCGCACTCGCCGGTGTGGACCCCCGCGCGGATCTCGATGCCCAGCTCGTGCACGCGCTCGCCAACCTCGAGCGCGCACCGGATCGCGCGCACCGGTCCATCGAACGTCGCGTAGAAGCCGTCGCCAGCTGTGTCATTCTCGGTCCCGCCGTAGCGTCCCAGCGCGTCTCGGACCAGCGCGTGGTGGTGCTCGATGAGCTCTTTCCAGGTCCGGTCGCCGAGCGACGCCTGCTTCTGGGTCGATCCGACGATGTCGGTGAACAGGACGGTCGCCAGGATGGTCGTGAGCGGGGCACGCGGGCGCTCCGCTCCGATGAATTCACGGATCTGTTCGACCCACGCCGGCACCTCCTCGATGGTCCATCCATCGCCAGGCATCACGCGCAATTCGGCGGTTGGCATCTTGGAAGCGATGTACTCAGCCTCCTCGACGCCGTTCCGCCGGTCTTTGTGCACGAGCAAGAGCGTCGGAGTTCCGACGGTCTCGAGCACGCCCCTAACGTCGATGTCGTACCAGATCCGCGACAGTTCCAGAGCCACATCGGGCGTACATGCGTTCCGGGTCTGCATCGCTTGGAACTCTGTCATCTCTCGGGGCATGAGGTTCCCCTTTACCTCCTCGTCTTCACGGAACGCCCTGGCGTACGCGTCGGTTCCCCAGAGGCTCAAGAAGCCGAGTTCGGCTTCCCGATCCTCCTCCGTCGCACCCCACGGATAGTCCTCCGCCCAGCCGTACCTGGCCGAGGGCTCCATCCATACGATCGCTCGAGGCAGACCGGGACGCGTCGCAGCCGTCAACACGTTCACGGCGCCCGTCGAGAGTAATCCGACGAGCGCTGGGCGCCGCACCCCGATGGAGTTCAACACCGTCACGAGATCGGACACGCGGGTCTCGAGTGTCGGAAGGTCGACGTTCCGACTCGAGAGCCCGACCCCCCGGTGATCGTGGGTGATGACCCGAGCGAAGGACCGCACCTCACTGAGCCAGCGTCCCAAGACGGGGTCTTGCCAATCCATGTCGATGTTGCCCGGCCAGTCGGTCTGTAAGACGAGATCGATAGGCCCGTCACCGTCGACGCGATAACCGAGGTAGGTCCCATCGGATGCCCGCGCGTAGCCGAAGGTTGAGCGCTCTGACACGGCCGGAATACTCGCGCGGAGGCCGAACCGGGCGCAACCTGCCCGATCGAGGGGAGATATCGATGAAGGATGGGACTCATCGTGCTCGGAGGACGGCGACGGAGCACCTGAGCTCCTTTCTCCGGCCGTGATCGGATCTTGTGTCCGGTGCTGTGCTGGCGTGAGCGATCCGTGAGCAAGAGTCGTCGGATTCCGTACCGATCGCGACGGACAGCACCCATCTGCTGGTCAGAGCGGTGCGAGAGGGGAGACTCGAACTCCCACGGCCTCTCGGCCACCGGGTCCTAAGCCCGGCGCGTCTGCCAGTTCCGCCACTCTCGCGTCGTGCGTTCCGCAAGTGGGTGCACTGTAAGGCATCGACCGTCCGATCGACCGTGCGTGACTCCGTCGATGTCCTCCGCTATCCTCCGCGGATCCCGACCCGCGGCAGAGGTGGACGCTCCCAGGTCCGCCGGAACGGAGGCCCTTCCGTGCCCATCCGTCCGCTCGTTCGCCCCGTCCTCGTAATGGGGATCGCTCTGGCCCTCGCGATGGGCACGGTCCCTTCGCATGCGCCTCGAGCCGGCGCGCGATCGCGCTGCCGGGGCGTGTCCCTGGCCGCCGGCGCCAACATCCAGAGGGCGATCGCCGGGCACGCCGCGGGAACCCGCTTCTGTCTCCACGGCACCTACAGCATCGGGAAGACGATCGTGCCCAAGGACGGGACCAAGCTTCAGGGCCCCGCAGCGATCCGGCCGGCGCGCTCGGGCATCGCGCAGGCCATCGACGCGGCGAAGGCCACAGGCGTGCAGCTGATCCGTCTGGACATCGCCCGGTTCGCGGAACGGGGGTTCAAGTGCGGCCCCAGGACTCTCGTGCGCGCCTCCTACCTCCACAACAACCGCCGCAACGGGATGGGCGGAGGCGAGTGCCATCACATGAGGGTCGTTCGTACCGAGCTCGCCTACAACGGGAACGACCAAGACCTCGGACGGGGGGCGGGCGGGATCAAGATCGCCGGGTCGGTGGGCGTCGTGTTGCGCAGGAACTTCGTGCACGACAACATCGGCACGGGGATCTGGTGCGACGAGAACTGCCGGGACTGGTTGGTGGCGCGGAACAAGTCCGTCCGCAACACGCGGAAGGGGATCTTCTTCGAGAAGGGCGACGGCGCCGTCATCCGCTACAACATCTCGCGGCGGAACAACCGGTACCAACAGCACGTCGGGGGCGGCATCGGAACCGTCTCGTCGCGCGACGTGAAGATCTACGGCAATCGCCTGGGTTCGAACTGGGAACACGGGGTCAAGGTCTGGCAGGATTCGCGCGGGTACCTCTTGTCCGGGATCGTGGTTTCAGACAACAACCTGGACGGCGACGATCTCTCCGGGTGCTCGGAGCTCGGAGTGACCTGCCTGCACAACGTCCACATCGGTGGATCGCTCTGATCGTTCACCGCGCGTTGTCAGACCTGGCCCTGGCCTCGTCGATCACGCGTTCGGCGGCAGAGCGGTCTTCGAAGCCCTCCGTTTCCACCGACGCGCCCTCGAGGTCCTTGTACACCTGGAAGAAGTGCTCCACCTCGTTGAGCAGCGGTTGCTGCAGGTCGTCGAGGTCGTGCACGTGGGACCAGAGCGGGTCGCGCAACGGCACGCAGAGCACCTTCTCGTCCCGCCCCTTCTCGTCCGTCATCCGGAACAGGCCGACGGGCCTGGCCCGGATCCGGCACCCCGGGAAGGTCGGCTCTCCGACGAACACCAGCGCGTCCAGCGGGTCGCCGTCGCCGGCCAGCGTCTCCTCGACGAACCCGTAGTCGGCCGGATAGCGCATCGCGGTGAAGAGCATCCGGTCCAACACGATCGTTCCCGTGTCGTGCTCGAACTCGTACTTGTTCCGAGATCCCGTCGGGATCTCGACGGTGACCCAGAGCTCATCCGTTGCCACGGCCGGGAGTCTACGCAGCGACCGGGCGAGGACGACCGAGCGAGGACGACCGAGCGGACCGTTGCCTAGATAGGCACGGTGGCGCGATCGAGCGCCTCGACGACCGCCGGCAGGCTCTCGAGCACCGACGGCAGGCCCGACAGGTGCAGGTTCATCGCGACGGCTCCCACGATCTCCTGACGGCTGGCCCCCGTCTGCCTGGCCATGAGCGCGTGCCAGCCGACGCCGCGCGGGTTCCGATTGGCCGTCTGGATCGCGATGTTGAGTAGCTGCTTCGTCTTGTCGTCGAGTCCCGGCAGGGAGCGTTGTACGTCGACCAGCTCGTCGAACGCGGAGGCCAGCTCCGGACACTCCTGCTGGAAGACCTCCATGGGATTCTGAGTCATCCGACATCACCTCTCGTTCGGAGTCTGAGCCCAGAAGGACCGCCGCGCCGCGGCCGTTCGCCCCGGTTCGCACGGGCCTGGGTGCGCGTCGGTTGCCGCGCTCTGGGCGAGACTATGCGGATGAACGATGCGCAGACCGGCGTACCGCCCGCTTCCTACTGGCGCCTGAGCCGGGACGACGGGCTGCATGCGCTCGGCTCCACGCCGGACGGGCTCACGTCGACGGAGGCCGCGGCGCGGTTCACCCGGTTCGGTCCCAACGAGCTCGAGCGGTCGCGCCGGACCACCGGGGTCCGCCTGCTGCTGCGGCAGTTCGAGGGTCCGATCGAGCTCCTGTTGATCTTCGCGACGCTGCTGTCGTTCGTCGTCGGGGACCCGACCGACGCCGGGATCATCCTCGCGATCGTGGTCGGAAGCGGGCTGCTCGGGTTCTTCGAGGAGCGGGGAGCGACGCGGGCGGTGGAGGCCCTGCTGTCGATGGTCCAGGTCGAGGCGGAGGTCCGGCGCGACGGCGTCGTCGCGTCGGTGCCGCTTCGCGACGTCGTCCCCGGAGATGTCGTCGTGCTGAACGCCGGCGACGTGATCCCTGGGGACTGTCTCGTGCTCTCCTCGGACGCGCTGCAGGTCGACGAGGCGGCGCTCACCGGTGAAGGGTTCCCGGTCGAGAAGTCGCCCGGCGCGCTCGCCGACGATCCGCCGCTCGCCGCGCGGACGAACTGCGTGTTCCTCGGCACGCACGTCGCGAGCGGTCAGGGGGAAGTGCTCGTGGTGGCGACCGGCCGCGCGACCCAGCTCGGAGGTGTGTCCGCTGAGCTGCGAACCGCCACGCCGCCGAGCGGGTTCCAGCGTGGCATCACCTCGTTCGGGCTGCTGCTCGTCCGAGCCACGGTCACGCTGACCGTGCTGATCTTCGTGGTCAACCTGCTCCTGTCCAGGCCGTTCGTCGACTCCATCTTGTTCTCGCTGGCGCTGGCGGTCGGATTGACGCCGCAGCTGCTGCCCGCGATCGTCGCGGTCAGCCTTGCCCGGGGTGCCCGGCGGATGGCGCGCGAGCGGGTCATCGTTCGCCGGCTCGAGTCGATCGAGGACTTCGGCAGCATGGAGATCCTCTGCACCGACAAGACGGGCACACTGACCCAGGGCACCGTGACGCTCGCGTCGGCCCTGGATCCCGAGGGCGCCGACAGCGATCGGGCCCTGCGGCTGGCGGCGATCAACGCGCGGCTGCAGACGGGCTTCGAGAACCCGATCGATCAGGCGATCCTCACCCGCGTCGGATCGAGCGCCGGACGCGAGACGAGGCTGGGGGAGACCCCGTACGACTTCACGCGCAAGCGGTTGAGCGTTCTGGTCGACGACGACGGCCGGTCGCTGCTGATCACCAAGGGCGCATTGGACAACGTGCTCGCGGTGTGCTCGACGGTCGAGCGCAAGGTCGGGGCTCCCGTCCCCATCGCGCGGGCCGAATCCGCGATCCGCGAACGGTTCGAGGCCATGAGCGCCGACGGTCTTCGTGTGCTCGGGCTCGCGATCCGTGGGCTCCCGGGACGGCGTTCCTGCACCGCGGACGACGAGACCGAGATGACCTTCGTCGGGTTCCTCACCTTCGCCGATCCACCGAAGGACGACGTTCGCTCGGTGCTGGCGGAGCTCTCGTCTCTCGGCATCGGCCTGATCTGCGTGACGGGCGACAATCGCCTGGCTGCCGCGCATGTGGCGACGGCTGCGGGACTGGACGCGACCACGATCCTGACCGGCCCCGAGCTGGACGAGCTGGACGACACGGAGCTCGCCGCCCGCGTGCGCGACATCGCGATGTTCGCCGAGGTCGAGCCCGCACACAAGGAACGGATCGTCAAAGCATGTCGCGCCACCGGGCGCGTCACCGGCTTCCTGGGGGACGGGATCAACGACGCGCCGGGGCTGCACGCGGCCGACGTCGGCATCTCGGTCAACACGGCGGTCGACGTCGCGAAGCAGTCGGCGGCCATCGTGCTGCTCGACAAGGACCTCGGTGTGCTGAGCGACGGCGTGCGGCTGGGGCGCCAGACCTTCGCGAACACGCTCAAGTACGTCTTCGTCACCACGAGCGCGAACTTCGGCAACATGCTGAGCATGGCAGGGGCGGCGGCGTTCCTGCCCTTCCTCCCGCTGCTGCCGCGACAGATCCTGTTGCTCAACTTCCTGACGGACCTACCGGGGACGACCATCGCGTCCGACACCGTCGACGCCGAGCAGCTGCAGCGGCCGCAGACCTGGGACATCCACATGATCCGCAACTTCATGATCGTGTTCGGCGCGATCAGCTCGTGCTTCGACGTGCTGACCTTCGTGATCCTTCGGGTGGGCTTCGGCGCCGCGGCTCCCCTGTTCCACACCGGCTGGTTCGTGGAATCCTCCGCGACCGAGCTGGCCGTGATGTTGGTGCTCCGGACCCGCCGCCTCGCGATCAGGAGCCGCCCGAGCGCCCCGCTGCTGCTCTCCTCGCTGGGGGTCATGGCGCTGACCCTGGCGCTTCCGTACAGCTTCCTCGCCCACGCGTTGGGGTTGGTCCCGCTCACGGCCGGGGTCGTCGCGACGCTCGTGCTCGTCACTCTCGGGTACGTGGTCGTCACCGAGATCGCCAAGGGCGTCTTCTGGCGCAGGCAGGACAGTAGCCGCGCCCCTTCACCGCTCAGCCGAACGGTCGTGGGCGCGGCGGCCCCCGACCGCCATGATGGAGGTGCCGGGGAGCCGCAGGAGGATCCATGACGACCGATCAGACCGATTCCACCCGAACCGAAGCGCTGCTCGAGCTGGCCGAGCGATACGGCGCGCACAACTACCATCCGCTCCCGGTCGTGATCGCCGAGGGAGAGGGAGCCTGGGTGACCGACGTCGAGGGCCGCCGTTACCTCGACATGCTGGCCGCGTACTCGGCGCTCAACTTCGGGCATCGGCACCCGCGGCTCGTCGCGGCCGCGAAGGAGCAGCTCGATCGGGTCACGCTGACGTCGCGCGCGTTCCACAGCGACGCGTTCGGACCGTTCTGCGAGGCGCTGGCGGGACTCTGCGGCAAGGACATGGTCCTTACCATGAACACCGGCGCCGAGGCCGTCGAGACGGCGATCAAGACGGCGCGCCGTTGGGGCTATGACGCCAAGGGCGTCGCTCCCGGCCGGGCGAAGATCCTGGTCGCCGGCGGGAACTTCCACGGGCGCACGGTCACGATCGTGAGCTTCTCGTCGGATCGCTCGGCGTACGCGGGATTCGAGCCGCTGACCCCGGGCTTCCAGACCGTGCCCTACGGGGACGCCGATTCGCTCGCGGCGGCGATCGACGAGGATACCGTCGCGTTCCTGGTCGAGCCGATCCAGGGCGAGGCGGGCGTCATCGTGCCGCCCGAAGGGTACCTGCGGGCCGTTCGCAGCCTCTGCACGGAGCGCGGCGTCCTGTTGATGGCCGACGAGATCCAGTCCGGGCTCGGGCGGACGGGAACGACGTTCGCGTGCGAGCACGAGGGCGTCGTCCCGGACGTGTACGTGCTCGGCAAGGCGCTCGGCGGCGGCATCGTGCCGCTCTCGGCCGTCGTGGCGAACCGCGACATCCTGGGTGTCTTCCGCCCCGGCGAGCACGGCTCGACGTTCGGCGGGAACCCGCTGGCGTGTGCGATCGGGCTGGAGGTGGTCGCCTTGCTCGAGACCGGCGAGTACCAGCGCAGGTCGGCCGAGCTGGGGGACTGGCTGATCGGATCCCTGCGCGAGGCGGCGGTGGCGACCGTCGCCGAGATCCGTGGACGCGGCCTCTGGGTGGGCATCGACCTGACGCGCGACGCGGGCGAGGCGCGCACGGCGTGCGAGCGACTGATGGAGCGCGGCGTGCTCGCGAAGGACACGCACGAGACGACGATCCGCCTGGCACCACCGCTGGTGGTGGAGAAGAGTGACCTGGGATGGGCGCTCGAACGGATCGTGGATGTGCTCGCCACCGCGGGCAGCTGACGATCCGATGCGGGCGCCCTTCGACGACATCGCCCCGAAGCTCGAGCAGGCCGTGGCGGCCTTCGTGAAGGAGCACCGGGTGCCCGGTGCCGCCGCCGGCGTCGTGCGCGGCGACGACCTCGTCTGGTCGACGGGATACGGGTTCGCCGACGTCGCGGCTCGTCGAACGCCCGACGCGCACACGCTCTACCGGATCGCCTCGATCACGAAGACCTTCACCGCGACCGCGATCCTGCAGCTCCGCGACGAGGGCCGGCTGCATCTGGACGACCCGGCCGTCGCGTACATCCCCGAGCTGAAGGAGGCGGCGAGCCCCTTCGGCGCGATCGAGACGTTGACGATCCGCCGCCTGCTCTCTCACGAGTCGGGCCTCGTCGGCGATCCGCCGGGCACCGACTGGACGCTGCTCCTCTACGAGGGGGACCCGGCGGTCAATCTCGGCCGCGTGGCCGAGATCGCGACGACGATCGCGCCGAACACCCAGCAGAAGTACTCGAACCTCGGGTACCAGCTCCTGGGCGAGATCGTCGCACGCGTGTCGGGAACCCCGTACGTCGCGTACCTGCAGGGGAACGTCCTCGATCCACTCGGCCTGACGTCGACCTCGTTCGAGCCGTTGCCGGACCACTTGCTGGAGCGCCGTGCCACCGGGTATCGAGCCAGATGGATGTCGGACGAGCTGCTTCCTGCCGAGGCGTTCGGCTCCGTGTTCGCCGAGGGCGGGCTTTGGTCGAGCGTCGAGGACCTGGCGCGGTGGATCTCGGCGCAGTTCCGCGAGGAGGGGGGCGACCGCGCGGGTGCGCAGATCCTGGCCGGCCACACGCTCGAGGAGATGCATCTGCCCAGGTACCTCGGCAACGAGCAGTGGACCGAAGCGTGGTGCATCGGGTGGTACGCGGTCCGAAAGGACGACACGGTTTGGGTGCAGCACTCCGGCGGTCTGCCCGGGTTCGTCACCAGCGTGTGCTTCCACCTCAAGGAGCGGGTCGGCGCGATCGCGCTGCTGAACGGCGACGCCCGGGCGGCCGATCTGGCGATGGCTCTCGGGGCCCTTGCCCTCGAGGCCCTGCGGGCTGAGACGAAGCCGGCGGAGCCGCCGCCGTCGCTCCCGGATGTGTACGCGGACCTCCTCGGGCTCTACGGTTCGGAGCCCGACGGCATCCTGATGCGGTGCGAGTGGCGCGACGGGAAGCTCGCGCTGATCGACCCGGACACGCCGGACTGGCTGCCGACGTTGCAGCCGACGGAGGAGCGCGATCGCTTCACGCTCTCGGCTGGATGGCGGCAGGCGGGCGAGCCCGTGGTCTTCGGGCGCGCCCTGGACGGACGGGTCGCATCGGTGACGATCGGCCCGTTCTCGCTCGCGCGGTACGGACCCGTCGGTCGCTGACACCCGCAGGACCATCGGGGGTGCGCGCTTGACGCGACTACGATGCTCGGACCATGGCCCCCCGACCGATGCTCGCGAAGCTCAAAGAGGAGATGCCCGTCGGCGGCGGCTGGCGATACGAGCCGAAGTGGGACGGCTTCCGCGCGATCGTCACACGCGACGGTGACGTGCGTATCGATAGTAGAAACGACCGGCCGCTCGGCCGGTACTTCCCGGAGCTGATCGACCTCCTGGAGCGGCAGCCCGAAGCCGCCTACGTGCTCGACGGCGAGATCCTCATGGTCAACGAAGGCGTGATGGACTTCGAGCTCCTCCAGCTCCGCCTGCACCCGGCGGCTTCGCGCGTGCGGAAGCTGGCCGGTGAGATCCCAGCGACGCTCGTTGCGTTCGATCTGCTGGAGCTCGACGGCGCCGACCTGCGCGACCGGGACGCGGACGCGCGTCGGGAGGCGCTCGAAGGGCTCGTGGAGCGGCTGGGCGGCGAGCTGGCGCCCGACGGACCCGCCGGGCTGCACCCAGGACCGGCCTTGATCCTCACCCCTCGAACCGACGATCCGGAGCGTGCGCGCGCCTGGTTCGAGGACGTCGACGGGGTGGGGCAGGACGGCATCGTCGCCAAGAGGGCGGAGCAGCGCTACGTCGAGGGCGAGCGCGTCATGGTCAAGGTGAAGCATCATCGGACCGCCGATTGCGTCGTCGGCGGATACCGGAAGGGGCGCCACGGCGACGGCGTGGGCAGCCTGCTGCTCGGGTTGTACGACGAGGGGGGAAGGCTTCAGTACGTGGGCCACACCTCGGCGCTCAAGGCGCGTGAGCGCCGCGAGCTGCTCGAGACGCTGCGGCCACTCGAGGGCGGGTCGAGCTTCGGCGAAGGCCGAGCGCCGGGTGGTCCCAGCCGCTGGAGCGGCGGCAGGGACGCCGAATGGGTCACGCTCGAGCCGATGCTCGTGGTCGAGGTCCGATACGAGCGGCTTCAGGGAGGGAGGTTCCGCCACTCCGCGTCGATCGTGCGCTGGCGGGCCGACCGGGACCCCCGCAGCTGCAGGTTCGACCAGCTCGGCCCGCTGCCGCCGCGCGCGATGGGTCCATACGCATCGGGATGATCCGCGAGACGCTCCGGGCCACCCTGCGCAATCGGTCGATGGTTCGAGCGCTCGCCGCCTTCTGCCTGTTCGGCGCGGCCGAGTTCGGCACCTGGGTGGCCCTGCTGGTCTACGCCTTCCTCCAAGGAGGAACGGCGGAGGCCGGGGTGATCGGGCTCGTCATCCTGATCCCGCCGGTCGCGGTCGCGCCGCTTGCCTCCTCCCTGGGGGATCGCATGCGGCGCGACCGCGCCCTGGGACTTGGGTACCTCGCCGAAGCGCTGACCTGTATGGCCACGGGACTCGTCCTCGCGCTCGGGTCGCCGTCGATCGTCGTGTACGCCGTCGCGCTTATCGCCGCCTGCGCTTTCACCCTGACCAGACCCGTGCACCTGGCGATCCTCCCCGATCTCGCGCAGCGGCCCGAGGAGCTGATCGCGGGGAACGCCGCGTCGACCACGCTGGAGCAGCTCGGCTACTTCCTCGGGCCGATCCTGAGCGCGGTGATGCTGGCGATCCGCGGTCCGGGGCTGGTGTTCGGCGTCTTGGGCGCCTCGCTCCTGGTGTCGTGCGCCCTGACGGTGTCACTGCCGAAGCCACCCGGTGAATGGTCCGGCTCCGGAGAGAGCGGCCCGAAACCCGGCATCCTCGCGGCCACGCGCGCGGGTCTGAGCGAGCTGCACGAGAACGGCGGCGCCCGTTCGCTCGTGCTGCTTGCGGGAGCACACTGGCTGGTGCTCGGCATGATCGAGGTGCTGGTGATCTCGCTCGCCGTCGACGTGCTCCGGATGGGGCAGTCGGGCCCGGGCGTCCTCCTCGGTGCTGCCGGGCTCGGTGGGTTCGTCGGGGCCCTGGCAACCCTCTCGCTCGTGGGCCGTCCGCGGCTGAGCCCGGTGATGCTCGCCGCGGCGCTCGCCATCGGTATCCCGCTGATGATCGTGGCGGCGGTCTCGATGCCTGCCGCGGCCGGCATCCTCCTCGCCCTGTCTGGAGCGGGCAGCGCGTTCTTCGACGTCACCGACCGCACGCTCGTGCAGCGGTTCGTCCACGACGACTATCTCTCCCGGGTATTCGGTCTGCAGGAGTCGACCCAGCTCGCGGGCGCGGGTCTGGGGTCCGTGTCGGCCGCGCTCGTGGTGGCGCTTGTCGGAACGACCGGCGCCTTCGTGACGACCGGCGCCGTCATGCCGGTGCTCGCCGCGGTCGCGTGGCGGAGCGTTCGCTCCGAGGAGTCGCAGGTCGCTCCCCCGGGCCGCGCGCTCCAGGTGCTCCGGGCGGTGAAGCCGTTCGATCTGCTCGCAGCGCCCAAGCTCGAACGCGTGGCCCGTCGGCTCGTTCCGGTCGCCGCGACCGATGGCCAGGTCCTCATCCGAGAGGGCGACCCGGGAGACCGGTTCTTCGTGATCGCCCGGGGCACCGTCGGTGTCTGGAAGGGGGGGACACGCGTCGCGGCGCTCGGGGCAGGAGACTACTTCGGTGAGATCGCCTTGCTGCGCGACGTGCCGCGCACCGCGACGGTGATCGCCGAAGGCCCCGCAGAGCTCTTCGCGCTCGAACGCGAGGAGTTCCTGGCCACGGTCGCGGCATCGCGTGCGCTCGCGGCCCATGCGGTCGCCTCCGCCGATCGCCGGCACACGCCCGAGCGCCGATGAGATCCCCCCGCGCGAACGGTCTTGAGTACAGATGACCGTGCACGAGGGGCCTCGCCCGCCGAACGAGCCGGGCCTGTCGGTCGTGGTCGTGAGCGGCCCGATCGGTCGCTCCGGCCTCCCGGCGCTCTGCGAGCGCGTCCGGATCGCCTTGGAGCATGGCTCCGCCGCCCTCGTGATCTGCGACGTCGGAGCCCTGCTCCTCCCCGACGTGGGGACCGTCGACGCGCTGGCCCGGCTGCAGCTGGCCGCTCGGCGACTCGGGGGCGGGATCCTGTTGACCGACGCGTGCGGCGAGCTCCGGCAGCTGATCGCCTTCGTCGGGTTGACGGACGTCTTGCCGGCGCTACGGATCGAGCCGGGGCGGCAGCCCGAACAACGGGAACAGCCGATCGGTGTCCAGGAAGAAGATGATCCCGGCGATACGTCCGTCTGAGACCTCGAGGACCTGCAAGGACCAGGGCTCGAGGCTGCCGTCCGGACCGCCGGGCTTGTACTGGCCGAAAGCCGGTGCGCCGTTCGACACCGTCGGGATCAACCGCGACCCGCGGCACCCGATGCCGGGGCCCAGACACCAGGCGCGGACGTCGTCGTGGGTCTGCAGCCAGAGCTCGTAGGGGGGCATCGACCAGGTGGCGTCCTCGCGCAGCAACGAGGTGAGGGCATCCATGTCGTACCGCTCGAACGCGTCGACGTAGCGTCTGAGGAGGTCGCGCTGGGCTTCATCCGTCGGCTCGAACGTCTCGGCCTCCTCGACGTCGATCGCCTCGAGCGTCGAGCGTGCTCGCTGGAGGGCACTGTTCACCGATGCGACCGACGTGTCGAGCAGCTCAGCGACCTCGGTGGCCCTCCACCGAAGGACCTCGCGAAGGATCAGCACCGCACGCTGGCGCGACGGAAGACGCTGGAGGGCGGCGATGAAGGCGAGCCGGATGGATTCGCGTCCCTCCGCGACCTCGGCGGGATCGCCGTTCGGCGGCACGACGCGGTCGTCGGGGATGGGCAGGATCCAGGTGGCCTCCGGGAGCGGGTCCGGCAGCGGCGTGTCGGCCGACCTCGCGGGTGCGAGGTCCATCGGGCGGGCGCGTCGTTCCTTGCCCGTGAGCATGTCGAGGCACACGTTCGTCGCGATGCGGTACAGCCAGGAGCGCAAGGCCGACCTGCCCTCGAATCGGTCGAAGCTCCGCCAGGCGCGAAGCATCGTCTCCTGGACGGCATCCTCGGCTTCGAAGGAGGACCCCAGCATGCGGTACGCGTAGGCCGTCAGCTCGGCGCGGTGCTCCTCCAGCCGCACGTCGAGGTCGCCGCGCTCGCGCGTCGCCGTTGCACCCTCCCCGTCGTGCCGTGACTCCTCGTGCGCCACCGACCGCTCCTCGTTCGCCGACGACCACCACCCTACGACGGCCCGTCCGTTCGGGAGGATCCCGGCCGATCGTCGCTTGATGGCGCCGACGGTGATCAGCGGGTGGGAATCTCGACGGCGAACCTGGATCCGAGCGTGGGCTTGCTCTCGGCCTGGATCGTCCCGCCGAGCGCCTCGACGATGCGTTTGGCCAGCGTGAGGCCGAGTCCCGCCCCCGGACCCGTCCGCGACTGATCCGCTCGATAGAACGGTTCGAACACGTGCGCGAGCTGCTCGGGCGCGATGCCCTCGCCCGTGTCCTCGACCGCGAGCGCCAGTCGGCCGTCCGCGAGCGTGGCGGTCAGCCGCACCGTGCCGTCGGCGGGCGTGTGCCGGATCGCGTTCACCAGCAGGTTCTGCACCACGCGCTCCAGCCGCGGAGAGCAGTCGACGGACGACGCGGCGCCGAGCTCCGTGACGAGGAACAGCCGCTTGGCGTCGGCCGCCGCGTGCACCGTGTCGACGGCGTCGTGCACGACCGCGCCGAGGCGCGCGTTCGCGCGCTCGATCTCGATCGCGCCGGCGTCGAGCTGCGCGAGCTCGAACAGGTCGTCGACCATCGTCGCGAGCCGGTCGGTGGAGCGGTGCATCTCCCCGACGTAGCGATCGATGATCGAGGGGTCCGAGACCACGCCGTCTTCGACGGCCTCGATCATCGCCTTCAGCGACGCCAGCGGGGTGCGGAGGTCGTGCGAGATCGCCGTCACGAGATCGCGGCGCGTGCGCTCGAGCTCATGCTCCCGGTCGCTGGCTCGTTGGAGGTCCGTCGCCATCGCGTCGAGCGTCCGAGCCAGGCCGTCGAGCTCCGGCCCGGCGCCGAGCGCGCCGACCCGCGCATCGGATTGCCCGCGAGCCCAGCGCCGGGAGGTGGCCTCCAACCGGCGGACGGCGTCGCTGGAGCGTCGCGCGACCACGAGGGCCGCCGCCGCTGCCACCGCCGTCGCGTAGACGAGCAGCGTCAGCACGAGCGCTGCGTCTCGCTCGCTCACCGCCATCGCCGCCGTGAGGGCGCCGACGTTCACGAGGGCGGTCAAGCTCGCGACCAGCGCGACGGCGACGAACCGGCCCCGCAGGGTGGTGCGTGCGAGCAGCGGCACCACGAACGCGACCGCGGCGGCGGTCAGCACGGCCGCGATGCCGACGTCGATCAGGAGGTGGCGCAGGTCGGGTTCGTGCATCCCGCGTGCGGCGCCCATCGCGACGGTTCCGGCCAGACCGGCGACCGCGATCACCGCGACCAGGAGGGCCGTTCCGCGTGCTCTGTTCATCTCTCGAACCGGTATCCGACGCCCCAGACCGTCAGCAGGTGGCGAGGGTCCGATGGGTCGTCTTCGATCTTCTCGCGCACTCGGCGAACATGGACGGTCACCGTGGCCGAGTCCCCATCCCAGGCGAAGTCCCAGACGTCGTCGAGCAGCTGGGATCGTGTGAACGTGACGCCCGGGCTCGCGGCCATGTACGAGAGCAAGTCGAATTCCTTTCGTGTGAGATGGACGGGGCGGCCCGACCGGCTCACCTCCCGCCGGTCGAGATCGATCGTGATCTCGCCCACCTCGATCGAACCCGCCGGGCGTTCCGTCGCCGGAGTCTTCGTCCGGCGAAGCACCGCACGAGCGCGCGCGACCACCTCGCGTGGCGAGAAGGGTTTCGTGACGTAGTCGTCGGCACCCAGCTCGAGCCCGACCACGCGGTCGGTCTCCTCGCCGCGCGCCGTCAGCATGATGACCGGCGTCGTCGCCGATGCGCTGCGGAGCCTTCGGAAGACCTCGTACCCATCGACCTCCGGAAGCATCAGATCCAGGAGCACGAGGTCGGGCACCGACCCCTCGATGTGCTCGAGGGCGAGCCGGCCGTCGGCCGCGTCCGCGACGTCGAATCCCTCTCGCTCGAAGTACCGCGTCAGCACCTCGCGAACCATCGGTTCGTCGTCGACCACGAGCACGCGTGTCTTCTCCACCTGTCTCATTACCGTGCATCTTCGCCGCCGAAGCGTTACGGATCTCTTACGAGGACGGGGCGGCCGCCCGTGGACGGCCGCCCCGCGTGCGAGCCCTCGTGCTCACCCGTGGAACGGGATCAGCGGGCACTCGAAGCTCTTCACCACACCGAGGTCCATCGCGCCGGTCGGCGTGGAGTCGGCCAGCGCTCCCCACACCTCGGCGTTCGTGTCCAGGACACCGTTGCCGTCGGCGTCGTGCGCGGCGAGCGTCGTGGCGTAGTCCGTGTTCCAGCCGAGGAGGTGGACCCGCCAGCGCCCGCCGTTGAAGTCGCGATCGCCGGGGGCGGCCGTGGCGACGTTGAGCTGGGCGCCGCTGAACTCGTAGATCGTGTCGAACGAACCGTCGGGGGCGCCCGTCGTCGAGAAGTCCGTATTCGTCCCCACGGTTCGGAAGAGGGCCCCGTTCACGTAGATCGCGGGACCACCGACGCCGGCGTGCGCGACCGCGGGCGTGAGCGCCACCGCGGCCGCCACCAGCAGGAAGATCGCTCTTCTCATTCCCTCAGCTCCTTCCGTCTTCGCGCGAAGCGTGGGCTGCTCCGCGGCATCCGGGCGGGACGGATCGAGCCTATGGAGGGAGTGCTCACCGACGGCGAACGAGGTCCTTTCGAGAAGGTGAAAGGTTGACCGCTCGCTGCATCGGAGTCGATCCCACCCTCGGCTGACTGCTCCCACGGGCGTATCCGTGAAGCATCCTGCGGGCCGACGACGAGCGCCCGATCCCGCCGCACGATGGGTCCGACGACGGAAGAGGGTGATGGAGATCGACGACTTCGTGATCGAGACGAAGGATCTGACCAAGCGGTACGGCGGGCTGGTCGCCGTCGACCACCTGACGCTGCGCGTGCCGCGCGGCCAGGTGTACGGGTTCCTGGGACCGAACGGCGCGGGCAAGACGACCACCCTTCGGATGCTCGTGGGGCTGGTGCGGCCGACGTCCGGCGGCGCATCCGTCCTGGGGGAGCGACCGGGCTCGGCTGAGGGTCTGGCCCGGATCGGCGCGCTCATCGAGGCGCCGGGCTTCTATCCGTTCCTGTCGGCGCGCGACAACCTCCGGGTCATGGCCCTGCACGCCGGCGTCGAGGTGGGTCGTGTGGATGCCGTGCTGGAGGAGGTGGAGCTCGCCGACCGGTCCCACGATCGCTTCGCGACGTACTCACAGGGCATGAAGCAGCGGCTCGGCGTCGCGTCGGCGCTGCTCAAGGACCCCGACGTCCTGATCCTCGACGAGCCGACCACGGGGCTCGATCCGAAGGGGATGGCCGAGATGCGCACCTTCATCCAAGGGCTGGGGAGGGGGCGGCGCACCGTCGTGCTGTCGAGCCACCTCATGCCCGAGGTCGAACAGGTCTGTGACCGCGTCGGGGTCATTCATCGCGGCACGCTCGTTCGGGAGGGGACCGTCGACGAGCTCCGCGGCGACCGCGGTCTGCTCGTCCGTGCAGAACCGATCGACGACGCGGTGCGCCTGCTCGCGGGGCGCTCCGACGTCGCGGACGTTCGCTCGGTCGACGGAAGCGTTCGCGTCTCAGCGGACCCGGGGTCGGCGTCGGCGATCAACCGCGGGCTCGTTACCGCCGGCGTGTCGGTGTCGGAGCTCCGCCCCGAGCAAGCGTCGCTCGAGGAGGTCTTCCTCGAGCTGACCCGTGACGATGAGGAGGCGGCATCATGAGAAGCGTCGCGGCCGAACTGCTCGTTCTGCGCAAGCGCACGAGCACCTGGATCCTCCTGGGCGTGTGGGTCGCGCTCGGATTGCTCTTCGCGTACCTGCTGCCGTACCTCTCGTATCGGGGCGGTGCCGGTGGACCCGTGCAGACGCCGCTCGGTGACCTCCTGCCGAGAGAGCTGGTGGACAACCTCCTCGGAGGGTTCCCGTTCTTCGGCGGGGTCATCGCGTTGATGTTGGGGGTGCTCGCCACCGGGAGCGACTACGGATGGGACACGCTCAAGACGCTGTTCACCCAGCGCCCGGGACGGACCCGAGTGCTCGCGGCGAAGCTGGTGGCGCTCGCCGTCGCACTGATCCCGTTCGTGATCGCGATCTTCCTCGGCGGCGCCATCGCGAGCATGCTCATCGCCGGCGCCGAGGGCGCCGGCGTCCACTGGCCGGGGGTCTGGGACCTGGTTCGAGGGATCGCGGCCGGCTGGCTGATCCTTGCCACCTGGGCCTCGCTCGGGGTCATGCTCGCGATCGTCTCTCGCGGGACCGCGCTCGCGATCGGCCTGGGGATCCTCTACGCGCTCGTGGTCGAGGGGCTGCTCAGCGCGCTCGCGAGCGAGGTCACCTGGCTAGACGGACTCGTGGAGTACTTCGTGCGAGCCAACGCCTACTCGTTGGTGGCCGCGATCGGTGTTCCGCGAGCGGCCCTCCAGGACAACGGTCCGGGGTCGTTCTTCGGACCGTTCGTCGGCATGGGGCAGGCGATCCTCGTCCTGTCCGCGTACCTGGCCTGCTTCATCGCGATCTCCATCGTCCTGCTGCGCCGCCGAGACGTGGCGTGAAAGGTGGTCCCGATGCGCGCGCGGAGGTCCGGTGACGCAGGTCCGGCACCGCCCTACGCTGCCGGGATGTCCCTGCAACGCATGCAGCCGGTTCGTGGGAGCGCGCCCGCACGACCCCTCTTCGTCGACGCAGCGCTCGCGGTAGGGCTGGCGGCGATCGTCCTCCTGGGGACCTACTTCGCCTCGAAGCACCAACCCGCGCGGCGGCCGTTCGACGCGGGCACGGTCGCGCTGATCGTCGTCGCGGCCGGGTCGCTCGTGATGCGGCGTCGCTATGCGGTCGTCGTGCTGTCCGTGGTGTTCGGCGTGACGTTGCTGTACCTCTCGGTCGGGTATGCGAACAGCCCCATCTGGCTCATCCTCATCACCGCCTACGTCACGGCGGTGTTCCGTGGCCATCGCGTCGCCGCCGCCGTCGTGGCGGGGCTGGGGCTGATCACCGTCCCCTGGCTCGACTTCTTCTTCCGGGACGCGCCCGCTCCGTCGTTCGCGGTGGTCGCGGGTCTCGCGGCGTGGCTCCTCGTCCTGCTCGGGGCGGCGGAGCTCGTTCGGATCCGCGGGGAACGCGTGGCAGAGGCCGCTTGGAGCCGGGAGGAGGAGGCGCGTCGGCGTGCGAGCGAAGAACGGCTCCGGATCGCGCGGGAGCTCCACGACGCGCTGGGTCATCACCTGTCGTTGATCAGCGTCCAGTCCGGTGTGGCGCTGCACCTGAACGAGGACCTGCCCGAACAAGCCCGCACGTCGCTGGCGGCGATCCGCGAGGCGAGCAACGAGGGCCTCAGCGAGCTGCGGTCCGTGCTCGAGGTGCTGCGGCAAGACGGCGAACGGGCGCCCAGATCCCCGACCTCGACCCTGGCGCGGCTCGACGAGCTCGTGTCGCAGGCTTCGGCTGCGGGGCTGCAGGTACACGTCGAGACCGAGGGCGAGCCGCGCCAGCTGTCCTTCGGCGTCGACGTGGCCGCCTTCCGCATCGTCCAGGAGGCGCTTACGAACGTGACGCGCCACGCCCGAGGGGCCGCGGCGACCCTCCGCATCGTCTACGGACAACGTGTGCTGACGGTCCAGATCGACGACGACGGCCGCGGTTCGCAGACGCGTGGATCCGCCGGATCGGGGAAAGGCATCGTCGGGATGCGCGAACGAGCGGCTGCGCTGGGGGGGGAGCTCCAGGCCGGTCCGCGACCGGGCGGTGGGTTCCGTGTGCGCGCACGGCTGCCCCTCGACGGAGAACGGTGATCACGGTCCTGCTTGCCGACGACCAGGCCTTGGTCAGGGCCGGGTTCCGAGCGTTGCTCGATGCCCAGCCCGACATCGAGGTGGTCGGAGAGGCCGACGACGGCCGGTCGGCCCTGAGGATGGCCGTGGAGCTCGCTCCGGACGTCGTGCTGATGGACATCCGGATGCCCGGGATGGACGGGCTCGAGGCCACGCGGACGATCGTGCAGGACGAGCATCTGGATCGCACGCGCGTCGTGATCCTCACCACGTTCGACGTCGACGACTACGTGTTCGAGGCGCTCCGCGTGGGCGCGAGCGGCTTCCTCGTCAAAGACACGGAGCCACAGGTGCTCCTGCAAGGCATCCGCGCGGTCGCCCGGGGGGATGCCCTGCTGTCACCCGGCGTCACGCGGCGGCTGATCGGTGCCTTCGCCGCAGAACGTGCGCCATCGTTCCCCTCCAGCGACGGTGACGGGGACCGGATCCTCGCCACCGTGATGTTCAGCGACATCGTCGCGTCCACCGAGCGAGCCGCCGAGATCGGCGACCGTCGGTGGCGCGAGCTCCTCGATCGCCACGATGAGCTCGTCCGCGCGGAGTTGGGTGAGCACGGCGGCCGGGAGATCAAGACGACCGGGGACGGCTTCCTCGCGCTGTTCGACGCCCCCGCTCGCGCCATCCGATGCGCGGTCGGCGTGCGGGACGCACTGCGGGCACTCGGCGTGGACGTGCGGATCGGTCTGCATGCGGGTGAGGTGGAGTTGCGCGGGGGCGACATCGGCGGGATCGCCGTCAACATCGGCGCCCGCGTCGCCGCGGCGGGTTCACCGGGAGACGTGGTGGTCTCCAGCACGGTCAGGGACCTTGTGTCGGGCTCGGGCATCGTGTTCGCCGAACGCGGCGAGCAGGCGCTCAAGGGTGTCCCGGATCGGTGGCGGCTGTTCGCGGTGCAGGAGGTGAGCCGGGGATGATCCGCGTGCTGCTCGCCGACGATCAGGCCTTGGTGCGAGCGGGCTTCGGTTCGCTCCTCGACGCCGAGGAGGACATCGAGATCGTCGGAGAGGCAGACGACGGCGAGGAAGCGGTCCGCCTCGCAGGGGACCTCAGACCCGACGTCGTGCTTATGGACATCCGCATGCCCGGCGTCGACGGGCTGACGGCAACGCGACGGATCGTGACCGACGCCGGGTCGACCGACGTCCGCGTCGTGATCCTCACCACGTTCGGCCTGGACGAGTACGTCTTCGAAGCGATCCGGGCGGGCGCCAGCGGGTTCCTCGTGAAGGACACCGAGCCCAAGGAGCTCGTCCAAGCGGTGCGCGTCGTGGCCGGGGGCGACGCCCTGCTATCGCCCAGCGTCACGAAGCAGTTGATCGCCGAGTTCGCATCGCGGGCGAAGGAACCCGTGGCAGCGAACGGTCTCGACGAGCTGACGGATCGAGAGCGCGAAGTCGTCGCGCTCGTGGCCGAGGGACTCTCCAACGAGGAGATCGCCCGACGGTTGTTCCTGAGCCCGGCCACCGCCAAGACCCACGTCAGTCGTGCCATGGGCAAGCTCCGTGCGCGCGACCGCGCACAGCTCGTCGTGATGGCCTACGAGTCGGGCCTGGTACGTCCGGGATGGCTCGGCTGAGCCGGATCAGTCGAGCCGCATGACGTCGTAGGGCCCGTGGAAGATGGTGACGAACAGACATGGCTCGTCGCCGGCCGGTGCGTGCTGCATGGGCTCGCCGGGTGGGAAGTGGCAGTAGGCGCCCGGACCGATGACCTCGTCGTTGACCGCGAGCCTGCCCTCGAGGACCACGATCGTCTGGGCTGCCGTGTGACGATGGGGTCGTGACTGCAGACCCGCTGGGTACCGCACCAGATAGTGCTCGGCACCCGAGACGGGGTCCTCGTACAGCAGCCGCAGCCGGATGTCACGGTCGTAGACAACCGGGCGACTTCGCTCCGTGTCGACCGTCCCGAGGCCGTCGATGATGATCGCGCCCATGCTCGCGAGTGTAGGGCGGTGTGCGCGGGAGCCGTCACGCCGCCCGCTCGAGCACGGCGTATCCGGTCATCCGGCGCATCTCCCTGCGCTTGGCGGCCGGCATGAACGGTCGCAGCACCTTCACGAACCAGGGCGTCGGCATCCGGCGGCGCAGGCGGACGGTCTCTTCGCCCAGGTAGCGCATGTCCCTGAGGTGCCACCCCGCATCGGCGAAGAAGCCCTCCCAGTCGGGTGGATCGAACCGGAACGGCGCGTTGCGCATGGCGGGGCGCTCGCCCTGGTAGCGGATCAGCACGGGTGAGAAGTACTCGGTCACCCAGAGCGCGAACGGCGGTTGCGAATGAAGGTCGGCGGCCAGGGCCGCTGCGTCGTCGAGGGTCAGGTAGGGAACGACCCCCTCGGTCAGCACGATCGTTCTCGACGACGAAGAGCCGATCCTCTCTATGAGCGCCGTTCGGGTCGAAGGCTCGGCGAGGTCGAGGCCGAAGCGCTCCAGACGGCAGGCGGGGACCTCTCCTCGCAGGAGCTCCTCCTTCGTCTCGATCGTGTCGGGGTAGTCGACCTCGATCCAACGAAGGGACGAGGGAAGGTCGAGGCGGTAGGGGCGTGTATCGAGCCCGGCCCCGAGGTTCAGAACCGTGTCGGCTCCCTCGGCGACGGCCGACAGCAACAGCTCGTCGACCACGGCCGTCCGGATCGCGACGGACCAGATCGTCGTCTTGCCGCGGTGCATCGTCCCGGCGATCTCCCGACCCCGGGCACCCGCGAGCCGGTCGGCGAACGGATCTCGGAACAACGCATCCGGGCGCTCGGTCTCGATCGCCCGGCACGCTGCGATCCACGACGCCGTGTCCGAGACGTGTCGGATCAGGTCCTCGGGCATGACTCGGTCGCACGCCTCAGGGACGCCAATCGATCGTCACGACCTGGACCGGGTTCGCCAGCCCTTTCAGCGACACTGTGCGGGCGTTCCCGAGCTCGACTCCGAGCGTCTCGTCGGCGACGGTCGGAGCGGTCGCGAGGATCTCGCCTCCGCCGGCGAGCGCCCCCACCCGGGCGGCCTCGTGGACCCCGAGCCCTGCGTAGTCGCCGGCGATCGCTGTCGCCTCCGCCGCGTGCAGTCCGATCCGGACCTGCGGCGCGAACCCGTGCCGGCGTCGATGCTCCGAGAAGCGACGTTGGATCGCGATCGCGCAACTCACCGCCGCGGCGGCATCGCCGAACGAGGCGAACACGCCGTCGCCGGTCGTATGCACCACTTCTCCTCGGTGGGAAGCGACCACGGTGCGCAGGGTCTCGTCGTGCCAGCGAAGGACGTCCTTCCAGGCGTCGTCGCCGATCGTCTGGATGAGATCGGTCGAGCCGACGATATCGGTGAACATGAACGTGCGGGTCACGCGACGCCCTGCCTGGCCTTCCTGCGCCGCGCGGATCATCGCATCGCAACGTTCGGCTTCGAGGCGGGCGCCCAGCCGGTCGAAGGTCGCCTTCGCCGCCCCCAGCTCCAGCTGCGCCGACGCTTCGTCCCCCGCGACCCGGCATGCGAGCGCAAGATAGCGGCGGGACTGTGCGGTCTCGAACGGCGCCTCCACCTCCGTCCAGAGCTTGACGGCCTTGCGCAGCTCGACGATCGCGGCGGCTGCATCATCCTCATGAAGGAGGGTCGCGCCGGCCGCCTGGTGCGCGGACGCGAGGAGCATCTGGGTGTCGAACGTCGTTGCGACTCCTTGAAGCTCGTCGGACGCTTCGCGCGCGTCGGCCACGTCGTGCGCGGCGAGCGCGATCTCCACGCGTGCGGGAAGCAGACGGGCGCGCTCGAGCGGATCGGTCGCGTCGGCCAGCGCGGTCGCGATCGAGGCACGCGCCGCGTCGACCCGGGACCGTGCCAGGTGAAGCAGCGCGAGGCCCGGCTGGGGATCGTTGCCCAGCCGATGCGCCTCTTGGAACGCATCCTCGGCACCGTCCAGGTCTCCGAGCCGGAGCCGCACCTCGCCGATCTCGTAGGAGCCTGCACCCGCTTGGGGCAACCGCCCGAACGCCGTGAGGTCGGCGAGCGCCCTTCGGGCTTCACCCTCGGCTTCCACGAATGAGCCTCGCAGCCGCATGATCTCCGCGCGCTGGATCCGACAGACGCCGGGGAACCCCGTGATCGCCTGGCGTTCGCACCATCGCGTGGCGGCCTCGGTCCACTCGGCGGCCCGACGATAGTCCGCGAGCGACCGGCACACCCCGATCGTCATGCAGTAGATGGCGCCGGCAGCATAGGGAGCGAGCTCACCGCCCACGGCCGCCAGGGTGCCTTCGTCGATGAGCGCGAGACCTGCCTCGACCTGCGCCTGGATCACCAGGGCCCAGCCCTGCAGCACGAGCGAGAACGCGATGAGGTTCTGATCTTCGAAGCGCGCGCCGATCTCCTCGACGCTGCGAACGTGCTGCATCGCTTCGTCGAACGCGCCGCGTTCGAAGCTCGATCGGACCAGCGCCAGCTCGAGATAGCCGCGTTCGACGCAGTCGGGCTCGTCGGCCATCAGCCGGGTCGCTCGCTGGAGCCACCCGCTCCAGAGCGTCGGGTCCATCCTGTCCCCGTATTCGAACGCGAGCCGCAGGGCGACGAAGGCGGCGCGGCAGGCGTTGCCGTCGGCCGCGTAGCGGCTCGTGGCCCGTTCGAACGCGTCGATGCTCTCGCGCGGATGCGCGCTCCACCACGCTGCCTCGCCCAGGCGCTCGAGGTCCTCGCCGGTCAGCTCACCGTCCTCGGCCGCCGCCGCGAAGCCCTCGTACGCCTCGTCCCACGCGTGGCGCTGCAGCGCATCGCGCGCGCCTTCGAGCGTGGTCGTCTCCGCGTCCATCCCGATCTCCCTGCCGAGATGATGGCAGGCGGCCGTTCCTGTTGCCTGCTGCATGAACGGCATGAGAGACTCCGTCGGCGCCTGGGTGAGCGACCGAACTACGGTCCCGGCCATCCGAGGTGGGCTCGAGGGCAGGGGACAATGGAAGCTCGTTCCGGACATATCCTCATCGTTGATGACGACCCGTTGAACCAACGCCTCTTGACGAAGAGCTTGGAGGGAGACGGACACCGGACCACTGCGGTCGACAACGGTTTCGCCGCAATGACAGCATTCGAGTCGGATCCGCCCGACGTGGTCCTTCTCGACGTCCTCATGCCCGGTCTCGACGGCATCGAGGTGCTCGAGCGGATGAAGGCCGACGAGCAGCTTCGGAACATCCCGGTGATCATGATCTCGGGTCTCGAGGACTCGGACAGCATCGTTCGATGTCTGGAGGCCGGTGCCGAGGACTACCTGCCCAAGCCGTTCGACCCGGCGATCCTTCGCGCTCGGATCGAGGCCGGGCTCAATCGCAAGCGGCTCCGCGACCTCGAGCAGGAACGCGTGCGAAACGTGTTCACGAGGTTCCTGCCCGAGCCGATCGCGGGCCAGATGCTGGCCCGAAGCGACGGACGACCGTCGATCCGCGCCGTGCGCCTGTGGGGGACGGTGATGTTCGTGGACCTCCGCGGCTTCACCGCCTTCTCCGAATCCCGGCCGGTCGAGCAGGTCATCACCGTGCTCAATCGCTATCAAGGGACGATGGGCGACGCGGTTCTAGACCACGGCGGAACGCTGGTGAGCTACCTGGGCGACGGGTTGATGGCAGTCTTCGGCGTCCCGATCGAGAGCATCGATCATGCCGACCGCGCGGTGGCCGCCGCGCGCGATATGGCGGGGGATCGGCTGTCCGAGTTCAACGACTGGCTGCGGGCGGAGGGGATCGCCGACGGCTTCCGGATGGGGATCGGGCTCAACTCGGGACGCGTGATGTCGGGCACCCTCGGCTCGGAGCGTCGGATCGACTACGCGGTGATCGGCGACACGGTGAACACGGCGTCGCGGATCGAACAGCTCACCAAGCAGACCGGCCGCGCGATCCTGCTGGCCGATCAGACCCGCACGAACATGACCGGCGCGACCGAGGACCTGGCCTTCGTCGACGAGTTCGAGATCCGGGGGAAGCAGTCCCGCATCAAGCTATGGACCGCCGACCGGACCGAGGACCCCTCGCCGTGAGTGACACCAGCACCGACAAGCTCCAGGCAGCGCTGTACCGGATCGCCGAGACGGCGAGCGCCGCGCACGACATGCAGGAGTTCTACGCCGAGATCCATCACATCGTCGGCGAGCTGATGTACGCGAAGAACTTCTATGTCGTCCTCTACGACGAAGACCGACAGAGTATGAACTGGCCGTTCTTCGTCGACGAGATCGACACTAGCTGGGGAGACCCGAGTGTCTGGGAGTCGATCGGGACCGGTCAATCCCGGGGGATCACCGCGTACCTCCTTCGGGAGGGCACCCCGATGCTGCTCACGCAGGCCGAGCTCGACGTGCTTCTGGACCAGGGCGAGTTCGAGCAGATCGGTGAACGTGGCGTCGATTGGCTCGGCGTACCGCTGCGATCGGAAGGTCGGATCGTCGGCGCGATGGTGACCCAGAGCTACGAAGGCGACCCTCCGCACACCGAGGCGGACAAGGAGCTCATGACCTTCGTCGCAAGCCACGTCGGCTCGGCGCTCAGCCGCGCCAGGGCGATCGAGGAAACGCGACAACGGAACGCCGAGCTCGCGCTGATCAACGACGTCCAGCGCGGCCTCGCGGAGAACCTCGACATGCAGTCGATGTACGACCTGGTCGGCGATCGCATCCAGGAGATCTTCGACGCGCAGGTCGTAGACATCGGGATCCTTGACATCGGATCCGGCCTCATGCACTTCCCATACGCGATCGAGCGTGGGGTCCGCTTCCCGGACGAACCGATCGAGCTCGTCGGCTTCCGTCGGATCGCCGTCGATACTCGCGAGCCGGTGGTCGTCAACGAGGACGTCGAGTCGAGGTCCGCCGAAGCCGGCAACCCGCTCCTCCTATCCGGCGAACCCTCCAAGTCCCTCGTCTTCGTACCGCTCGTCGTCGGCGACCGGGCGACCGGCGTGATCTCGCTGCAGAACCTCGATCGTGAGCATGCGTTCAGCGACGCCGACGTACGCCTCCTGTCGACGCTCGCAGGAAGCCTGAGCGTCGCGCTGGAGAACGCCCGCCTGTTCGAGGAGACCAGGCAGCGTAACGCCGAGCTGGCGCTCGTCAACGAGGTCCAGCGGGGGCTCGCCGAGAGGCTCGACATGCAGTCGATGTACGACCTGGTCGGCGGTCGGATCCAGGAGATCTTCGACGCTCAGATCGTCAACATCGAGATCCTCAACGAGTCGGCGGGGTTGATCCAATTCGCGTACGAGATCGAGCGTGGGGTCCGCTTCCATACCGAGCCGATCGAGATCTTCGGCTTCCGCAAGATGGCCCTTGAAACGCGGGAACCCATCGTCATCAACGAGGAGATCGAACGGCGCTCAGCTGAGGTCGATCAGCCGAGGGTAATCGCCGGTGAACCTCCCCTGTCCGCAGTCTTCGTCCCGCTGATCGTAGGCGATCGGGCGACGGGACTGATCGACCTCCAGAACATCGACCACGAGCATGCGTTCAGCGACGCCGACGTACGCCTCCTGACGACGCTCGCGGGGAGTTTGAGCGTAGCGCTGGAGAACGCCCGCCTCTTCGAAGAGACGCGCCAGCGAAACGCCGAGCTGGCCCTCATCAACGACGTGCAGAGCGGCCTCGTCGAGAACCTGGATGCCCAGGCCATGTACGACCTGGTCGGGGATCGCATCCGGGAGATCTTCGACGCCCAGGTCGTCGACATCGGCATCCTCGACGGATCGTCGACACGCGTCCATTTCCCGTACGTGATCGAACGAGGCGTCCGGCTGGACGAGGAGCCGATCGACCTCATCGGGCATCGCCGCATCGCAGTCGAGAGGCGCGAGCCCGTGGTGATCAACGAGGATCTCCCCGCCAGGAGCGCCGAGGTCGGCCAGCCCGCTGTGCTCTCCGGCGAAGTCCCGAAGGCGGCCGTGTTCGTGCCACTCCTCGTCGGCGATCGCGCCACCGGTCTGATCTCGCTGCAGAACCTCGACCGTGAGCTTGCCTTCACGGACGGCGACGTGCGCCTCCTCACGACGCTCGCCGGCAGCCTGAGCGTCGCGCTGGAGAACGCGCGCCTGTTCGAAGAGACGCGACAGCGCGCAGCGGAGCTGTCGCTCATCAACGACGTCCAGCAGGGGCTCGCAGAGCGGCTCGACATGCAGGCGATGTACGAACTGGTCGGGGACCGGATCCAGGAGATCTTCGATGTACAGACCGTCGACATCGGCGTCGTCGATCGCGACACCAACACGATCTGGTTCCCGTACTCGCTCGAGCGGAAGGTCCGCTTGATCGATCACCCGATCGAGGTCATGGGGTTCCGGAAGATCGCCCTCGAGACCAGAGAACCCGTGATCGTCAACGAAGACATGGAGCGAAGGTGCATCGAAGCCGGCAACCCGTTCGCGATCGCCGGTGAGCCGTCGAAGTCTTCGCTCTTCGTTCCGCTCATCGTGGGCGACCGGGGAACCGGCGTGCTCTCGCTCCACAACCTCGACCGTGAGCATGCCTTCAGTGACTCGGATGTACGCCTCCTGACAACGCTGGCCAGCAGCCTGAGCGTCGCTCTGGAGAACGCGCGCCTGTTCGAGGAGACCCGGCAGCGGGCCGCAGAGCTCGCGATCGTCAACAGCGTCGGGCAGGCGTTGGCCGACCAGTTGGATCTGGACGCGTTGATCGAGACGTTGGGCGATCAGCTCCGCGAGGTGTTCGCCGCGGACATCGTCTACGTCGCGCTCCACCACGAAGACACCGGTGTGATCGAGTTCCCGTACTACGTCGAGAACGGCAAGCGCGATCAGCAGCGCGCGATGCAGTTCGGTGAGGGCCTGACGACGCGGATCTTGCGTGAGCGGCAGCCACTGCTCCTCAACCGTGCCGAGGCATTCGAGGAGCTGGGAGTGGCCATGAGGGGCACGCCGGCCCGCTCCTACCTCGGCGTCCCGATCGTGGTGGAGGGACGTGCGATCGGTGTGATCAGCGTCCAGAGCACCGAACAGGCGGGCAGGTTCGAAGAGAACGACACGCGGCTGCTGTCCACGATCGCAGCGAACGTCGGGGCGGCGATCCAGAACGCCCGGCTGTATCAGGAGACGGGCCGCCGCGCGAGCGAGATGGCTGCGCTCGCCGAGCTCGGTCGCGAGGTGGGCGCGATGCTCGATCTCGACGCCGTGCTGGTTCCGATCGCCGAGCGCGCGCGGGAGCTCCTCGAGGCCGACACGAGCGCCGTCTTCCTCGAGCGGCCCGACGACGACACCACGTTCCTCCCGATCGTCGCGCGGGGGGACTCGGCGGAGCCCATCATGGCCGACTCGATCACGCTTGGTGAAGGGGTCATCGGCGACCTCGCACGCCGCGGCGCCGCCGAGTTCGTCAACGACCTCGCATCCGATCCGCGCGCGGTGGATATCCCAGGTTCCCAGGAGGAACCCGACGAGCGATTGATGGCGGCACCGTTGCTGGCGCGCGGCCGAGTGATCGGGATGATGGCCGTCTGGCGGCGCGGCCAGTCCGACGTGTTCACCGACGCAGACCTGAGCTTCCTGGTTGGCCTCTCGCAGCAGGCCGCCATCGCGATCGAGAACGCGCGGCTGTTCCGGGAGGCGCAGGACGCCCGTGAGGTCGCCGAGGAGGCGAACGCCGCCAAGAGCGCGTTCCTCGCCGCCACCAGCCACGAGATCCGCACGCCGATGAACGCCATCATCGGGATGAGCGGACTGCTCCTCGAGACCTCGCTGGATGCCGAGCAGCGTGACTACGCAGCCACGATCGCGAACAGCGGCGAGGCGCTCCTCTCGATCATCAACGACATCCTCGACTTCTCCAAGATCGAGGCAGGTCGGATGGATCTCGAGCGCGCGCCCTTCGACCTCCGTGGCTGTATCGAGTCGGTGGTCGACCTGGTCGGCCCGATCGCGGCGCGGAAGGGTCTGGAGATGACCTACGAGATCGAGCCCGGGACGCCGGAGACCGCGGTCGGCGACGTCAGCAGGCTCCGTCAGATCCTGCTGAACCTGCTCAACAACGCGGTGAAGTTCACGGAGACAGGCGAGATCGTCGTCTCGGCGTCGGCGACCCCGTCCGAGCGACCGGGCACGATCGGGTACCACCTGACCGTGCGTGACACGGGGATCGGGATCCCGGCCGACCGCCTCGACCGGCTGTTCCAGTCGTTCAGCCAGGGGGACGCCTCTACGAGCCGGCGGTACGGCGGCACCGGGCTCGGGCTCGTGATCAGCAGGCGCCTCGCCGAGCTCATGGGGGGCACCGTCTGGGTGGCGAGCGCGGGTGTCCCCGGTCAGGGCAGCACGTTCAACGTCACGATCGAGGCCGGGCAGACCGAGATGACGCCGACGGCCCTCCGGCGCGACGGGTCGTTCGCCGATCGCCGGGTCCTCGTCGTCGATGACAACGAGACGAACCGCCGCCTCATGGCGGCCCTCCTCGGTGCGTGGGGGATCCAGACGGTCCTGGCCTCGGGCGCCGAGCAGGCCCTCGAGGCGTCCGACGGACGGCTCGACCTGGCGGTGCTCGACATGCTGATGCCCGGCATGGACGGGCTCGACCTCGCCGCGAAGATCCACGAGCGCGAACCGGGGCTCCCGATCGTCCTTGCGTCGTCGATCAGCCAGCACGACGTGTCGGGCGACCGACGATGGCAGGCGTCGGGTATCGGCGCGGTGATCACGAAGCCGATCAAGGCCTCGCCCCTGCACGCGGCGGTCGCCACGGTGCTGGGCGCCTCTCTCGACGAGGGCCCGGATGCCACCGGCAGCGCGATGGACGAGGAGCTGGCGTCGCGCCATCCGCTTCGGATCCTCCTGGCGGAGGACAACGTCGTGAACCAGAAGCTCGCGATCCGGCTGCTCGAGAAGCTCGGCTACCGCGCCGACGTCGCTGCCAACGGCATCGAGGCGCTCGAGGCGCTCGAACGGCAGCCCTACGACCTACTGCTCTCCGACGTGCAGATGCCCGACATGGACGGCCTGGAGGCCACGCGCCAGATCCTCGCCAGGTGGCCCGAGGGCGAGCGCCCGTGGATCGTCGCCATGACCGCCGAGGCGATGAGCGGGGACCGCGAGCGATGCCTCGAGGCCGGGATGAACGACTACCTGGCCAAGCCGATCCGCGTAGACGAGCTGGTGGCGGCGATCAAGCGCTCGCCGCGTCGCGGCGGGGCGACGCAGCCGCCGGTGGCCGAACCGCTCGATGGAGCGATCGACGAGAAGGTCCTGGCCCGCCTCGCCGAGAGCCTGGGCGGGGACGCCGCGTTCGTCTCCGAGCTGATCGAGCAGTTCGTCGCGGACACACCGGACCTCGTCACGGCCGCCCGCGCGGGATTGGAGGCCGGCGACGCCGACGAGGTCCGCCGGGCCGCGCACACGCTGAAGTCCAACGCAGCGACGTTCGGAGCCCACGAGCTCGCCGAGCGCAGCCGTGCGCTCGAGGAAGCCGCGAAGCAGCGCGCGCTCGACGACGGCGCAGCGCTGCTGGAGGCGATGGCCGGCGAGCTCGACGTCGTGCGCGGAGGCCTTCCCGTCACGTGGAAAGCGATGTCGGAGAAGGCATCCCCGTAGACGTCAGCGCACGACCCGATAGGTGATGTGGGTCGCGAAGGGCGACTGCAGCAAACCCGCGTGCTCGAGGTTCAACGTCTGGTCGAAGCCGTCGAACAGGCGCTTGCCGCCCCCGAGCACGACCGGCGCGATCGAGATCGACAGCTCGTCGACCGAGCCGGCGCGGAGCGCCTGACGGATCACGTCGGCTCCGCCCATGATGAAGACGTCCTTGCCGCCGGCCGCCTCGCGCGCCTGCGCGAGCGCCCGGTCCAGCCCGTCGACGAAGGTGAAGCCTGCACCCGCGGGTTCATCCTGCGTCCGGTGCGTCAGGATGAAGAACGGCACGCCGAAGGGGTTCGCGCCTCCCCAGGCCCCCGCCGCCTCGTATGTGTTGCGGCCGCCGATGGTGGCGCCGCCACGCTCGATGGCACGTTCCAGGAACTCCTTGTCGGCGCCCGTCGGCTCGCCCCGTAGCTCCTCGCCGTAGCTCCACGGGCCGCCGAAGACCCAGTAGTGCAACCGCTCGCCGCCCTCACCAAGCCCGCGTTCGGGCCCGTCGTTCGGCCCGACGATGTATCCGTCCAGCGACGTCGTGATGGTTGCAGCCACCTTCGTCATCGGCGCTCCCTCCCGGTTTTCACCGTCGTCAGGTAGGACGGGTGGATCGCGCGGAACTCATCGGGCGCGGAGCGCAGCCTCCACCTCGTCCAGGTGCTCGCCTCGGTGGGACGCGCGGACGGCATAGAGCGGGCTGTCGGGATCACGCGGCCACAGTCGGTCGGCCGGCAAGGTCGCGACCCTGGCGTCGGTCTCCTCGGCGATGCGCAGCGCCAACCGAGCGGCCTCCAGCGGCGGGATCGCGTGGATCAGGTCGCGCGTGGCGTCGTTGATCCAGTCCACGTCCTCGGGCTCGGTGTCGGAGGACGAGAACGGGATCCCCCGCTCCAGCTTGTCGGCGAGCGAGAGGATCCGTGCATCCCAGAACGCGATGTGGCCGAACACGCCGGCGACGGTCCAGTACTCGTTCACCGGAAGGAGAAGCTCGTCCTCGCCCAAACGCTCGACCAAGCCGCGAAGGCGCTCCCGTTCCCGCGTGTTCTCCTCGATGTACGAGCGATCCTCGGACATGACTGTTCGACGATACCGCCTTGGAGGGTCGAGCGAAGCGACGACCCAACCGTTCGGCTTGTGCCCGATCAGCAGGTGACGTGCAACACCGCGTTCGTGTCTGCGGTTGAGGCCCGCAACAGGTCGAGCGCGTCCGACGTGGGAAGGGCCACGACCTCTACGCCATGCCGCTTGGCCTCGCTGATCACCTCGTCCATGATCGGCAACGCTCCGTCGGCGCCGGTGCCGACGACGAGGCGACGGCACGCCCACGGGATGTCCTCCTCTGCGGAGAGCGGGGTGTGTCCGTAGGCGTCGCGGAAGCGCTTGGACGGCTTCTTCCGCCGCTTGGAGATCGAGCCTCGGTCGATCACCACGTCGTGGTCGTACGTGACGCCGTCGATGCAGAGCGAGCCGAACGAGTACGAGTCGAAGCGCACGGATCTCAACTAGATCGGGAGGCCGCGACGCAGGTGCTCGCGGGCCCTGCGCCAGGCCAGCAGCGGGCCGTAATCGCGGATCCGCGCGCCCGAGAGCTCGGCCACCGCCTCCTGTGCGGCGCGGTCGATACGTTCCTGGGGCACCGTCCCGGCGTACTCGGCCTCGAGCTCACTGCGCACCCGCACAAGCGGGTCCTCCTTGTCGGTCGCGTACATGGCACCCCCCCGGTCGTTCTGAGCAGATGATCATCAACGATGATAGGGACTCTCCAGGCCGACCGTCCCGCTCGGCTCGGGACCGTCCGAAGTCCCGCCGGGCGCGTCGCGGGAGGGGAGGATCGCGTCAAGGCCGATACGCGACTCTGGAGGAGGACGCAGACGTGTCCACGTCCAGGTCAGTGATCTTCGAGGAGGTAAAGGTCGACATCCGGATCACGATGGTGGCGGATATGGGTCGCCGTTTTGATCCTGTTCGCCGGTGATGCCTGTTGACGGTGGAACCGTCGCCCAACGCAGGTTGCGGGGCGCTCATCCCGGGGTCAGTGGCACGGTCCCCCGGATGCAGGTGCCCGAGCCGGGGCTGGAGCGCACCTCGAGGTCGCCTCCGAAGGCGCCGAGGCGGTCGCGCATGTTCACGAAACCGTGGCCCTCGGCCTGAGATACCGGGTCGAAGCCGGCGCCGTCGTCGCGCACCTCGAACCACAGGGAGCCGTCGTCGCTGCCCAGCGCGACGGTGACCCGGGCCTGCTCGCCCGCGTACTTCCCCGCGTTCTGCATGGCTTCGAGGCAGCAGAAGTACACCGCCGCCTCGACATCGGTGTCGGAGCGTCCGGCGCCGTCGACCTGCACCACGGTGGGCAGCGCTGCCCGGTTGGCCGCGGAATGCAGCGCCTCGCTCAGGCCGCGATCGCGCAGCAGCGGCGGGTAGATGCCGTGGGCCAGCGCTCGGAGCTCGGTGAGAGTGGCCTGCACGTCGTCGCCCAGCCCGTCGAGCATGCCGGCGGCGTTGTTGGGGTCGGCGGCGATGAGCGTCTTGAGCAGCCCGACCTTGACGGCCAGGGCCACCAGGTGCTGCTGGGCACCGTCGTGCAGGTTGCGCTCGATGCGGCGGCGGGACTCGTCGGCCGCGGCCACGATGCGTGCCCGGGAGGCGATGAGCTCCGCGTTGCGAAGCTGCAGCTCCTCCAGCGAGGCCTGCAGCGCCGAGTCGAGGCGCACGTTGTGCAAGGCAAGGCCCATCTGGCGGGCGAGATCCACCAGCACCCGGTCCTCGTCCTCGCTGAAGGGGCTGGCGTGGCCGGGCCGCTCAACCACGATGAGCCCGAGAAGCTCGCCGAGGTGGGCGACGGCCACCGAGCGCACGAGGCGGTCCTCCCGGCCCTCGAGCAGCTTCGGCACCCAGACCTGCAACCAGGCGTTGCCCTGGGCCTGCGCCCGGGCGGCAACGGGCAGCTCCTCCCCCGACAGGCGGAGCTGGGCCGGGGGGCGGTCGGGCACCGATACCGTACGGGTCAACAGCCCGTCCGAGCCGGTCCACATCTCTGCCGCTTCGAGCTGCATGGTCTTCTTGAGTGTCTCGACGAGCTGCAGGAGTAGCTCATCGAGCGGGACCGCCCGCGACATGCGGTTGCCGAAGGTGCGAAGCGCCTCGTCGGGGGCGTGGGGCTCCCCGTAGACGTGTTGCCTGGCCCACTCCTCGAGCCGACGTCGGGCCGGGAAGGCGAGCAGACAGGCGATGGCCGCCGCCACGATCGACAGCAACAGTGTGGTGCGCTCATCGGCCTCGGGCACCCGCCCGAGGGTGCCGATCACCACCAGGGGGTAGACGGCCCCGACCAGCGTCACCAGTCCGGCGACGACCAGGGTCTGGACCAGCACGCGCTCGGCCACAGCGTTGGCCCTCGCCGACCGACCCAGCGCGACCGACGCGGGCACCACCACGCACCCGAGGGCCAGTCCTGCGTAGAGCTGGTGCGGCCGGTCGATCAAGGCGCTGAGCGCACCGGCCGCAACGGACAGGGCGAAGGTGACCGTCGCCCCCCACGCCAGCCACAGCAGACGACCGCGGGCCGGGCCGGCGCTGGCGCGCAGGCGGGCAACCGAGATCAGGAGCGCGGCGCCGGCCAGCACGGCGCCGACCGACGCAACCGCGGCGACGGGGCCCATCACGCAACCCTCGCCATCACTCGACCCGCAGGGCATCCGCAGGCGACATCGCCCGCACCCGCCGCGCCGGCCAATACGCCAACGATGCGGCGACCATCGCGGTCGCCGGTACCACGGCCACGACCAGCAACCACGGCAGCTGGGATTCGCTGATCGCGCCGAGGTTGGCCACCAGGTTCTGCCACACCGCTCGGCCGACGATGAGCCCCGCAGGGATCCCGACGACCAGGCCGGCAGCCGTGAGTGCCAGCGCCTCGACGACGACGGCCCGTTCGGCCTGCCGGCCTCGCAGCCCGAGCGCCCGCAATACGCCGAGGTCGCCCCGACGTCGACGAGTCGACACCAACAAGGCGTGCAGCATCCCCACCGCGCCCAGGAGCGCCAGGAACCCGGCCAGGGCCACGCCGATGTCCCGGGGTTCGGCCAGGTTGGTGATCGAGCCCTGTGGCCTGGGCTCGGTGAAGAGGTTGAAGTCGAGCCCGTAGTCGTTCGCCAGTCCCTCCTCGGTGGAGACGACGTCCGCACCCGCCGGGAAGACGAGCACGGGAGTCTCGGACACGTCGCCCTGACCGAACCGGGCCATGCCCTGACGGGTGACCACAGCGCCGACGTCGATGGTGTACTCGTCGGTGGCGGGAAGCACCGCGGTGCCCACCACGGTCAGTGGGACCGGATGGCCCCCGTCGCGCGGGATGGTCGCCACCGTGTCGCCGATCGACAGGCCGAGGTCACCCAGCGTCCCGGCGCCGAGGGCGATCTCGGTGGGCGAGGTGGGCAACCGCCCCTTGAGGCGGGTGAGCTGCATGTTGCCCTTCACCGTCTCGAGCGAAGAGGCGGAGATGGCCTGGTCGTCGAGAACCATCGTGGCGGTGGCGTAGCGCCCGAGCGCTTCCACCCGATCATCGTCGGCCAGCCGGGTGGCCAAGTCGCCCATGGGTTCGTCGCCGAAGTAGTCGGGGCTCGATGACCAGGGCACGCCCCAGTGGGCAGGTGTGCCGGACAGCTCGCCGAAGCTGGTGGACACCACACCAGCGACCAGCAGGCCTGTCACCGCGATTGCCACCCCAGCGACCGCGGAGCGCACGGGTACCGATTCGCTTCTCCGGCGGCGGTCGCTGGCCAGCCGTAGGCCGGTGGCCAGCGAGGGCGAGGCCCCGGCGCGGGCGGCCACGCGGGCCATGAAGGGTGGGCGGCGGACGGCGAGCGCCTGTGGGGCGATGCGAGCCTGGCGGCGGGCCACCAGCAGGGCCCAGCCCCAAACCAGCGCGAGGATCACCACTGCACCGAATATCAGCACGAGCGGGTCCACCCACACGCCCGGGTCGATCTCGGCCCGTCTCACCAGGCCGATCGGCAGCAGGGGCGAGGCGGCGACCGCCAGGGCGGCGCCGACAACCACCCCCACGGCGGCGCTCGCCGCGATGGGCCAGCTGCGCGCCCAGGCGATCTCCGCGCGGGTCAGCCCCAGTGCGGCCAGGGTGCGCGAGGGGTTCACCGATCCCGCCAGCTGGCGTTGCACGGCCTGGCCGACCGCCAGACCGCCGGCCAGCGCGGCGGCGGCGACGAACAGCAGCAGCCCGATCACGAGGCTGTTGGTTGCGGTGTGTGCCGCGTCGAGGTAGACGTCGGAGGCGGAGGTGGCGGCGGTGTGGAACCCACCGGGCGTCTCGATGCCGGTCTGCTGCCGTTGCACCTCGGAGATGGCCTGGCCCAGCGCCTCGGTGCTCGCGCCGTCGCGCAGGCGGACCTCCACCGCCGGTGGCCAGGCGCCGATACCCGGGTGGTTCCCCAGGAAGCTGGGCGATCCGATCGCGTACGGCGCGGTCCGGCGCAGCGTGCCCGAGAGCTCGTCGGGTGTCCGACCGATGCCAACCACCACCAGGTCGAGCCGGGGGCCGTTGAAGCCGGGAAACCCGTCGCCGGCGAGCGCGTTGAGGTCGTCCTCGCTCCAGGTGTTGGCGTCGACGTGATCGCCGACATGCAGGCCGGTGACCTCGGCGGCCAGCTCGTTGAGCATGATCTCGTCGGGCGCGTCGGGCGCGGGCATGCGACCCACGAGCATGCGCGGCCGGTCGATCCGGGTCCCGTAGACGTCCTCGGGGTCGCTCATCAGCGCGATGTCGGCCGATCCGTCGGTAGGCCACACGTTGAGGAGGTGCCGCAGTCCCGCCTGCTCGACGGCTGGCTGGGCACGGGCCACGTCCAGCATCTGGTTGGCCCCGACGAGCTCGTCGGACTGGTACTCGATGTCACTGGCGCCGGCCCAGGTGCGGAACCGGTCGACCGCGGTCGAGCTGCGGTGCGCGCCTACCACGGCGGTGAGCACCGCCGTGGTCACCAACATGACCAGCGCGGCCATCCCCAGGAGTGAGCCCCACCGTCGCCGTAGCTCGGCCCGGGCGAGCATCGATGCGCTCGACGCTCCCATCAGCTTCTCCTGTCAACCACCGAGCAGGTCTCCGGCAGTCGACACCGATCTGTCGGGGTCGCTCCGGCCCTCGATCCCGCCTCCGTCGACGACACGACCGTCGCGCATCCGCACGACGCGATCGGCGCCGACGGCCACCTCCTCGCTGTGGGTGACCATGAGGATCGTCTGGCCCTCCTGGTGGAGCCGGCGGAACAGCTCGAGTACCTCGCGGCCGCCGTCGCTGTCGAGCGCGCCGGTGGGCTCGTCGGCCAGAAGGAGTGTCGGCTCGTTGGCCAACGCCCGGGCGATGGCCAAGCGCTGGCGCTGCCCACCCGAGAGCACTGCGGGCAGCTCGCTGGCCTTGTCGCCCACCCCGAGCAAGTCGAGCAGGTCCCAGGCCCGGGACTCGGCCGGCTTGCGTTTCCTGCCGGCGATGGTGGCCGACAGCACCACGTTCTCGAGCGCCGTCATCCCCTCGAGCAGGTTGAAGAACTGGAACACGATGCCGATCCGTCGGCGGCGCATGGTGGCCAACCAGTCCTCGTCGCGACCGGTGATGACCTCACCGGCCAGCTGGATCTCACCGTCGTCGGGCAGGTCGAGTCCGGATACCACGTTGAGCAGGGTCGACTTTCCGCAGCCCGAGGGCCCCATGACGGCCACGAACTCGGCGGGCCCGATGTCGAGGTCCACGCCGCGGAGGGCGCGCACCGGCGCCAGCTCAGCCTCGAAGGTGCGCCGAACACCTCGAACTCGCAGGACGGGATCTTCGGTCATGTTGACTCCTCGACGAGTGCCGGTAGGTGGGCGATGCGAATCGCGTCGCTCACGGACACAATCACAGCGCCGAGCGGCCGGCGCGGCAATGGAGCAGGCCCCCCTTCGTTGGGATGCCACCACCCCCTACACGACACCGGCTGGCGCTCTGGGCACCCCCGCGGCCGGGAAGCAACCGTTGTGGGACTTCCAGACGTCGTACCGTGCATGCCGCGATCTCGCTCCTCATTTCCGCATGAAGCCGGTTCCAGGTGCCGGTTGAGTGGCCCGAGCCGGACGTCCCTGCAGACGCTGGAGACCGTCATATGCCGCGTACTTGAATGCCTCGGTCAGCGTCGGCACGTTGTAGGTCGTGTTGATGAACCGGTCGATCGTGGCGCCCTCGTGCAGCGCGGCCTGCCCGACGTGCACGAGTTCGCCCGCCATGTCGCCCATCACGTGGACGCCGAGGAGCTTCCGGTCATCCCGTTGGAACACGAGCTTCACGAGCCCGTCGGTCGCGCCGGCGATGCGCGCCCTGGTGTTCTGTTCGAACCATCCTCGACCGACCTCGTAGTCGATCCCGGCGGCCGCGGCCGCCTCCTCGGTCATCCCGACCATCCCGACCTCGGGGATGGAGTACACGGCGGAGGGGGCGAGGGGGTCCACGGTCTCCTTGAACGGGAACCCGAACGCGTGACAGATGGCCACGCGTCCCTGCTCCATCGCCACCGAGGCGAGCGCCAGGCGTGGACCGATCACGTCTCCCGCAGCGTAGATGCCCTCCGAGCTCGTCTGGTAACGATCGTCCACCAGGATCCGCCCGCGCTCGTCGACCCCGATCCCGGCCTCGGCCAGCCCGAGACCCTCCGTGTTGCCCGCCCTGCCGGCCGCGAACAGCACCCTCTCCGGCCGCAGGATCTCGCCGTCGGCAAGGGTCACGCTGAGCGTTCCCGCACGCCGCGCCACCGTCGCGGCCCCCTGCCCGAGCACGAGGCGGATCCCCGTTCCTTCGAACGTCTTGGCCAGCAGGCCGGAGATCTCGGTATCCATGGCCGGGAGGAGACGATCGCCCGCGTCGATCAGCGTCACCTCGACGCCGAGGGCAACGCAGAGCGACGCGTACTCACAACCTACCGGGCCACCGCCGACCACGACGAGGCTGCGAGGCACCGCATCGATCTGCAGGATCGACTCGGAGTCGTCCACCGCCGGATCGTCGAAGGGAACCGTCGCGGGATGGAATGGTCGCGATCCCGTGGCGATCAACACCACGTCTCCGCCAAGGAGGCGCTCGTTCTCGCCCTCGACCACCACGGAACGGTTCGGACCGAGGCGCCCCCGTCCGTGAACGAGCTCGACCCCGTGTCGATCGAGGTTCTCACGGACCGTCTGGGTAGTGAGCCGAACAAGCTCCTCGGCACGCGCGCGGATCTTTTCGAGTGAGATCTCAGGCGGGAGCTCGAGCCCCACGCCGTAGAGGTCGCGCCGCCGGAAGCCGGTCAGGTACAGGGCCGCCTCCCGCATTGTCTTGGTCGGGATGCCGCCGGTCGTCGCGGGCGTGCCTCCCGGGACATGCGAACGCTCGACCAATGCGACGCGCTTCCCGAAGTAGGCGGCCTGCGCCGCGCCCTTCTCACCTGCCGGGCCGGAACCGATCACGACCAAGTCGAAATGCTCCACGGACCACCTTTCGATGCAGCACAGTCCGCGACCACGCTACGAAGCCGGCACGAAACGGGTCAACACCGCCGATCGGGACAACGAGGCCCTCCCCGACCTCCTGTCACTCGTCGTAGACGTAGATCAGGAAGCCGTCCTCGACCCGAGTGGGGAGCATCATCAGCCGCGCGTCCGGTCGCACCGGCCCCGAGAGCGCATGACCCGTCCGTGCGTCGAACGTGGAGCCGTGCCACTCGCACGTGAACGTGTCCTCGTTGAGGGTTAGGGGACCGCCGTGGTGCATGCATACGTTGATGTAGGCACGTGGCTTCCCGTTCAGGAGCATGACCAGCACCTCACGTCCGCCGAGGTCGGCGGTCACGGTCCCGTGTTCAGGGATGTCACTCAGCGGGATCAGCTGCTCTCTCATCGGTCTCTCCTCGTGCTTTCGCGGAGCGGGCCCTCACGCGGCCATCCACGCATCGATCCGCCGCTCTGACCTCCCAAGGCGGGGGCGAGCGTCCGCAGCATCCTAGACCGGGCGGCCATTCAGGAACGCCGTTGTCCGTCTCCAAGGCGGCCTTCCCGCTGCTCGTCTCATCCCGCGATGCAGAGGATGTGGCCATGGCGACGGCGACGCCCCTGGGGGGCTTTGCGCAGGCGTGCCTTGCGGCTTGAGTACGCCACGATCGCCTGGAGCCTGGGCGAGGCTTTGCTGACGATCTGGTTGGGGCTGTCGGCCGGGTCGCTCGCGCTCGTGGGCTTCGGCACCGACTGGCGCTTCGCCTGGTGGCCTGGGCCTTCCTTGCCCTGGCGCTGATCCTGGCCGTCGCCTCCACCCGCAACCTCGTGTACGGCCACCGGGCGGGCACTCGCTCGGTGGTATCGCGTACCTGGCAGTGACGGCGATGGTGATGTTCGGCCTGGCGGTGGCCAAGCAGCGCGCGGCGGCCCGACTCGGCTCTCCGCCGCTGGCCTCCGAAGCCTCGATGACGTTCCTGGACGGGATCCTGTCGACGGCTACGCTTACCGGCCTGGCCCTGAACGCCGGGTTCGGGTGGTGGCGGGCCGACCCGGCCGCCGCGGTGCTGGTGTCGATCGCGGCGCTCAACGAAGCGCGCGAGAACCGGAGCGAGGCGCGGGCGCTCCAGCGGGGCGCCGAGAGCCCCGGACCAGACCTCTGATCGATGCTTCGCGCGCGGACCTTGGGTTCTGGATGACCCGAGCGGGAGCTGTCACGACTGGACGTTCCTGCTCGGGGCTCGGCTTCGTCGCCCGAAGGCAGCGGTTCGTCGGCTCGTGTCGGTCACCTTGGCTGGACTGCGCCCGCCCGCGGCGGTCTAACGCGAAACCATGCGGCCGACCGCACCCATCAGCTCGTGTGCTCGTTCCTCGGGATCTGTCGGCCCCCCGTGCCCGCCGATCAAGCAGTGACGGACGTGGCCGTCCAACAGCCCGAGCGCGACCTTGTCGAGGGCCGCCCGTGCAGCGTTGATCTGGGTGACCACGTCGATGCAGTAGCGATCGTCCTCGACCATCTTCGCGACGCCCCGAACCTGGCCCTCGATCTTGGCCAGACGGTCCAGGAGTTGGTCTTTCGTTGCCGTGTACCCGCGTGCCTGGGTCGCCACCGTTCGCCTCCTCCTTGATGTAGGGGCGGTCTTCGTTGACGGACCATACCCCTCCAGGGTATAGGTATCAACGTGGATCGCTGATGACGGACGAGGGTGAGGCCACATGACCGGAATGGAGATCGCGGTAACAACGGGTGGCGTGGTCCTGATCGCGGGACTCGGGTTGTTCTTCTTCGGCCCGAAACAGGCTCGACGGGCCGAGGTACGTGGAGGGGTTCAGGAGGTGGAGATCACCGTCAAGGGCGGGTACTCCCCGAACCTGATCCGAGCCCAGGAAGGCGTGCCCCTCCGGGTCGTCTTCGACCGACAGGAGAACAGCGACTGCTCCTCGCGCGTCGTGTTCCCGGACTTCGGGGTCAGCAAGTCGCTCGCGGCCTTCGGTCGGACGACGGTCGAGCTCATGCCGACGAGCGCGGGGGAGTTCGGGTTCGCGTGCGGGATGAACATGCTCCACGGCACACTCCTCGTCGAGACCGGAGAAGGCAACGGCGAGACAGGATCGGACGAATCGACATCCGCGCCGATGGCCGCCGAGCCGGTCGCCGTCGCGACCCACACGCACGAAGTCGCCCGAGCCGTCGGCGTGGGACCGACGCAGGAGGCGAGCGGCACGACTCGGGTGGAGCTGTCGCTTCGAGCCGATGGGCTCGCGTGCCCGACGTGCATGACGAACATCGAGTCCCTTCTCGATCGTCTCCCCGGCGTCGACCGTGTTCAGGCCAACTACGGTGCGGAGCGCGTGACAGTCGATTACGACCCGTCGCGGCTCGGGACGAAGGAGATGCGAGGAGCCATCCGGGCCGCGGGGTATCGGGTGGAAGAGCGGCCGGAGCCCGGATCGGCGGAAACCGAGGACGCGGAGGCGATCGCGCGGCAGGAGGAGATCCGGGACCTCTCACGCCGCGTGATCGTGGGCGCGATCCTCACGGCACCCGTGCTCTTCGCGGTCATGGCGACGCAATTCTTCGACGCGACCTGGGTTCCGGACTTCCTGTTGAAGCGGTGGGCGCAGCTCGCGTTCATCGCCCCCGTGATGATCTACACGGGTTGGCCGATCCACCGCACCGGCTGGCTCATCCTGAGCCACCGCACGGCCGACATGAACTCGCTCATCACACTCGGCACGTGTGCGGCGTTCGGCTACAGCCTGTTCGTCACGATCGCTCCGGGCGCGGTCCCGTCCGAGCTCCGGGAGGTCTACTTCGAAGCCGTCGGCGTGATCCTCACGCTGATCCTGCTCGGCAGGTTGTTCGAGGCGCGTGCCAAGGCGGGGACCGGCGAGGCGATCCGCAAGCTCATCGGGCTGCAGGCGAGGACCGCCCGCGTCCTTCGCGCCGGGGAGGAGCGCCGGATCGCGATCGAGGACGTCCAGGTGGGCGACGTCATCCTCGTCCGGCCCGGCGAGAAGATCCCGGTCGACGGCGAGGTGATCGACGGCCGCTCGGCGGTCGACGAGTCGATGGTGACCGGGGAGCCGATCCCGGTCTCGAAGGGCTCCGGAGATACCGTGATCGGCGCGACGATCAACCAGACCGGCGCGTTCCGCTTCCGCGCGACGAAGGTCGGACGGGACACGATGCTCGCCCAGATCATCGGCCTCGTCGAGCAGGCCCAGGCCTCGAAGGCACCGATCCAGCGTCTCGCCGATCTCGTTGCGAGCTACTTCGTCCCGGCGGCCGTGTTCATCGCGATCGGCACCTTCGTGATCTGGTTCGACTTCGGGCCGGCGCCGGCGTTCACCTTCGCGCTCGTGAGCGCAGTCTCTGTGCTGATCATCGCGTGTCCCTGCGCGATGGGGCTTGCGACCCCGCTGTCGATCATGGTCGGGACCGGCAAGGGCGCCGAGAACGGCGTCTTGATCCGCTCAGCAGAGGCCCTCGAGACCGCGCACAAGCTGAACGCGATCGTCCTGGATAAGACGGGAACGATCACGAAGGGGGCGCCTGCCCTGACCGACGTCGTCCCCGCCGACGGCTTCGACGATCGGACCCTGCTCAGCCTGGTGGCGACCGCGGAGCGCTCGTCCGAGCATCCGCTCGCCTCGGCGATCGTTGGGGGAGCCGGAGCCCTGGGAGTCGGCATTGGCGAGGCGAGCGCGTTCGATTCCGTCACCGGGCACGGGGTCCGTGCGACCGTCGACGGGCTCGAGGTGCTGGTCGGCCGCAAGGAGTTGCTCGTCGACGCCGACGTGGACCCTTCCCCGTTGGAGGAGATCGCCGGGCGTCTCGCATCCGAAGGGAAGACCGCGATCTACGCGGCGGTCGAAGGGCGACCCGCCGGCGTCGTCGCGGTCGCCGACACGATCAAGGAGGACTCGACCTCCGCAGTGGCTGCCCTCGGTGACCTCGGACTCGAGGTCGTCATGATCACCGGCGACAACGCTCGCACGGCGGAGGCGGTCGCACGGCAGGTCGGGATCGAGCGCGTTCTGGCGGAGGTGCTTCCGCAGGACAAGGCGCTGGAGGTCCGCCGGCTGCAGGACGAAGGGAAGCTCGTCGCGATGGTGGGCGACGGCATCAACGACGCGCCCGCGCTCGCGCAATCCGACGTTGGGATCGCGATCGGGACGGGAACGGACGTCGCGATCGAGGCGGCCGACGTCACGCTCATCTCGGGCGACCTTCGCGGTGTCGTCTCGGCGTTGGCTCTCAGCCGCGCGACGATGCGGAACATCCGGCAGAACCTGTTCTTCGCGTTCATCTACAACTCGATCGGGATCCCGATCGCCGCCGGGATCCTCTACCCCTTCTTCGGGATCACGTTGAACCCGATGATCGCGGCCGCGGCGATGGCCGCGAGTTCGCTCTCGGTCGTGACGAACGCGAACCGGCTCCGCGGCTTCACGGCACCCGTCGTCGCAGGTGTCGGCTCACGACCGGTGACGGGGCCCGTGCGGGTGGAGGTCGGGGAGCGAGAGCCGAGCAACAAGGAGGAAACCATGGCAACGGTGAAGGATCCGGTCTGTGGCATGGAGATCGATCCGGCAACGGCGACCGCGAGCGCGGAGTACGAGGGAACGACGTTCTACTTCTGCTCGCAGAGCTGCCACGATCGGTTCGTGGCCGAACCCGAGAAGTACGCGGCCTGATCGGAAGAGTCCGAAGCCGGGATGGTCTTGAACCTGGCGCAGAGCTTCGCCTCACTCGGAGGCGACCGAGGTGAGACCGCGATCACGTTCGAACGAGGCCGCACACGCCTCCGAGCAGAAGAGGAACGTGCCCTGACGAGCGAGGCCGAGTAGACGAGGCCGCTCATGCAGGGACCCTCGCGAGCTGCTTGCGCAGTCTTCGCTCGGACAGACGCCCATACGCGACCAGCCGCCGTCGAGGAAGAGCGCGGGCGGGAAGCTGGGGTGGTCCTCATCGCGGTGATGCTCCTCCGTGTTCAGCTTGCGACGGTCTTCACTCTCGGTGTGCTGCTGATCTGCCCGCTCCTGATGGTCGGCATGCACGGCGGCGGTCATGGCGTGCCACAACGCGGACGAGGTTTACGCCGAGCCGCCTGTTCGCATCCGGGCCCCGGGCACGGCCGCTCGACGCTTGCGTCGCCGGCTCAGGCCCACGGGTCGAACGATCCTTGAGCGGATCCCTCAGGGATGATGGGTAGGCTTGCTGGCTGTCAGGTTCATTGGTGGGCCCCCGGGGACTCGAACCCCGAACCTGCGGATTAAGAGTCCGATGCTCTGCCAGTTGAGCTAGAGGCCCGGCGCAGTGTAGCAACGGACGCGGGAGAGCGACGGCCTTCAAGAGTATGGCCGTGCATACCGACTTCTCCCGGCATGGAGTGGATCGTGTTGATCCTCGCGACGGTCGCGGTCGCCGCACTCTGCTGGCATGCGCGACGGTCGGCGGCTCGCGGCCGGGAGTTGATGCTGCTGTGCCGGCGCGCCGGGCTCGAGTTCTTCCCCCTCGATCCGTTACCTGATTCGTCGTGGCTGCCGTTCCCGACGTTCGGGCACGCCCGTCAGGGCATCGAGAACGTCGTGTGGGATCCGCGCATCGGATCGGATGTGCGCGTGTTCGACCTGTGGTACGAGGATGAAGCCGACGCCGGTCAGCTGGACGCCCGTCGATGGCTGGCGTGCGGCGCTGTGCCGCTCCCGTTCTCGAGCCCCGGGCTCCGCGTGACCCCGCGGTCGCTGCTCGGTGAGGCGCTCGACGTGATGTCCGACAGCGAGGTGCGTCTCGAGCTCGACGCATTCGATCGACGGTTCCGCGTCGACACCGACGACCGGCGCTTCGCGTTCGCGTTCCTCGACCAGCCGATGATGGAGGCGTTGCTGGCGCTCCCCGAGAGCGTCAGCGTGGAGGTCAATGAGGACGTCCTCCTGCTGCGGGCACCGAGGATGTCGCCGGCGACGATGGTGCGGATGCTCGACGTCGCGGGGGAGATCCGACGCCGGATCCCGCGCGTGGCGTCGAGCTTGTTCCCACCACGTCCCACGCGAGGACCGCACGAGGCGCGTTGGCTCCAAGGGCGCTGGAGCCCGGACCCGACCGGCGACGCCTGATCCACGGCGAGCGTCCGAGAGGGCGACCGAGGGGACTTGAACCCCCAACCCCCAGGACCACAACCTGGTGCTCTAACCTGATTGAGCTACGGCCGCCACGTGCGACGTCGATTGTACCGGCCGCCGGTGAGCCCCTTCCTCGCGACTTGTCTCGTTCCGTCGTCTGTGGCACCATCTGGACAGGTTTGAACGGCCGTTCAAAGACGCCGCCGCCCAAGGCGTCGCGGTCGTCCAGGAGGCGAGTTCCCCATGGCAACCGAGACACGGGTCGGGTTCGACTTGGAGAAGATCGATGAGTTGATCGCGCGCGAAGAGGCGACGCTCGAACCCAGGCATCACGCGTCGATCGCGTACCGAGCCGTTGCCGATCGCTTCGTCGCGGGGGGCGTTGCGTCGAGCTGGCAGGACTCGCCGCCGCACGCGATCTACATCGATCGCGGCCAGGGCAACCGCATCTGGGACATCGACGACAACGAGTACATCGACTTCCACCTCGGGTACGGCGCCATGGTTGCGGGCCACGCGAACCCGGTGATCGTCGATGCGATCCGGCGACAGGCCGGTCGCGGCACGCACTTCGCGCAGCCGACCAAGGATCTCGATGTGATCGGCGAGAACCTCGCGGACCGCTTCGGTCTGCCGCTGTGGCGCTTCTGCAACTCGGGGACCGAGGCCACGCTCGAGGCGGGTCGGCTGATGCGCGCCAACACGGGCCGCGACATGCTGATCAAGATCGAGGGCAGCTACCACGGTCACCACGACTCCCTGATGTTCTCGGTTACGCCCGACCGGGACGAGATCGGGCCGAGAGACCATCCGGTGACGATCCCGCAGGCGATGGGCATCCCGCAGGCCTTCGCCGACCTCGTTCGTGTCGTGCCGTTCAACGACCTGGGCCAGGCGCGACGAGCGTTCGAGGAGAACGAGGGCAAGATCGCCGGCATGATCGTCGAGCCGGCGATGATGAACTGCGGCGTGATCCTGCCCGAGCCGGGCTACCTGCAAGGCCTGAAGGAGCTCTGCCACGAGTTCGGCGCCTACCTTGCGTTCGACGAGGTCAAGACGGGAGCGACGCTCGCCTACGGTGGAGCGACCGAGGCCTTCGGGGTCGTCCCCGACATCGTCTGCCTGGCCAAAGCGATCGGCGGCGGGACGCCGTGCGGCGCGATCGGGGCCACGCGCGAGCTCTATCGGCCGGTGGTAGAGGCCGAGTACGACATGGCGGGCACCTTCAACGGCAACCCGCTCACGATGGCGGCCAGCCGCGCGACGCTCACCGAGGTGCTGACGCGCGACGTCTACGACCAGTTCGGTCTCGTGGACAAGCGGATGAAAGACGGACTCGGTGCGGTGATCGACAAGTATCGCCTGCCCGCCTACGTCTCGGGCATCGGGGCCAAAGGCTCGGTGATCTATTCGATCAAGCCCGTCCGCGAGTACCGCGACGCCGTCGGCATCGACGAGCGGATCAGCTATCTCGCCTGGCTCTTCCAGCAGAACCGGGGCGTGTTCAAGTCACCCTGGACCAAGCAGGAGACCTGGACGCTCTCCGTGTTCCACACGGAGGACGACGCGGACCGCTACGTGGCGAACTTCGAGGAGTTCGCGTCAGCCGTCGCGACGTAGGACACTTGCCGCCAAGGGGAGCTGCATGAGCGCGACGGGAACGATCGAGATCGACCTCGAGCGGGTCGAGGAGCTCACGAAGCGCGAGCTCGAGGCGCTCGACGGGAAGCACGCGCGGAGCCTGAGCTACCGGGAGGAAGCGAAGGCGCACCTGCCGGGCGGCGTTTCCTCCTCGTGGCAGATGTGGCCGCCGCACCCGATCTACGTCTCGCACGGGAAGGGTTCCAAGGTCTGGGATATCGACGGGAACGAGTACGTCGACTACCACAACGGCTACGGCGTGATGGTGATGGGCCACGCCCATCCGAAGATCGTCGAGGCGGTGCAGCGACGGGTCGAGCTCGGAACCCACTTCGCGCAGCCCACCGAGGACGCGCTCGTGGTCGCAGAGAACCTCGCCGAGCGCTACCGCCTGCCGTACTGGCGGTTCGGCAACTCCGGCACCGAGTCGACCCTCGACGCGGTGCGCATCATGCGCGCGCTCACGGGACGCAACCTGATCCTGAAGATCGAGGGCTCCTACCACGGACACCACGATTCGCTGATGGTCTCGGTGTTCCCCCCGCAGTTCAAAGCGGGACCACGCGAGCACCCCGTGTCGGTGCCGCAGACGCTCGGCATGCCGGAGGGGATCGTCGAGCAGGTCGTCGTCGTGCCGTTCAACGACGCCGACGCGGTCGAGACGGCCTTCCGCGAGCACGACGATGCGATCGCGGGGATGGTGATCGAGCCGGTCATGTCGAACTGCGGGGTGGTACTTCCCGATCCCGGCTACCTGGACCGCGTGAAGGAGATCTGTCATCGCAACGGCGCGCTGCTGGCCTTCGACGAGGTGAAGACCGGGTTCACCGTCGCCTGGGGCGGCGCCGTCGAGGCCTTCGGCGTGGTGCCCGATCTCGTGTGCCTGGCCAAGGCGCTGGGCGCGGGTCTGCCGTGTGGCGCGATCGGCGGAACGGAAGAGGCGATGTCGATGGTGATCAACGGCGACCTCGAGCAGGTCGGGACGTTCAACGGGAACCCGCTGACGATGGCTGCCGCTCGCGTGAACCTGACCGAGGTGCTGACCCAGGAGGTCTACGCCGAGTTCGGCCGGATCAACGCCATCTTCGCCGGATGTCAGCGGGCGATCGACGAGCATCGCCTCCCCGCGTCGATGAAGCTCCTCGGCGCCAAGGGCTCGATCGACTGGCGCAAGGAGCCGATCCACGAGTATCGCGATCTGTGGGAGATCGATGATCGCATCCCGCAGCTCGCGTGGCTCTGGCAGCTCAACCGCGGCGTCTTCAAGAGCCCGGGGTCGAAGTGGGAGAGCTGGACCTCGTCGATCGTGCACAGCGATCAGGACGTGCAGCGCTACGTCGACAACTTCGCCGAGATGGCGGAGGCGATCTCCGCCTAGGCTGACCAACGGTCACCCCGTGGCGCCGACGCGGGACCGGGCGCGCGAACCGCCCGCACTAGACTCGGCCTCTCGACGCGAAGGGCGGTGACGACCGTGCCGAAGGGCATCCTGGAACGGCTCGCTGAAGGTTCGGTGTTGGGCGACGGTGGCTACCTGCTGGAGCTCGAGAAGCGCGGCTACGTGCAGGCCGGGCCGTTCACGCCCGAGGTGGCGATCGAGAACCCCGACGCGCTCGAGCAGCTGCACCGCGAGTTCCTCCGTGCCGGCGCCGAGTTCCTCACGACGATGACCTTCTACGCCAGCGACGACAAGCTGGCCACGGTCGGCCTCGAAGGCAAGGTGGACGACATCAACCGCAATGCCGTCCAGATCGCCCGGAAGGTCGCGGGCGAGGGCGACGCGCTCGTCGCCGGCGACCTGACCACGACGTGGGCCTACGAGCCCGACGACGACGCGACGCACGACCACGTTCGTGGGGTGTTCGACCGGCAGCTCCGCGACATGCTCGACGCCGGACCGCCCGACCTTTGGGTCGGTGAGACGTTCAGCTACCTGGGCGAGGCGCTGCTGTTCGTCGAGCGCGCCAAGGCGACCGGGCTGCCGATCGTGGCGACTATGTGTTTCGAGACGATGCCGGCACGCTCCTTCGAAGGCGACACGGCGGGGGAGTGCGCGCGCGGGCTGCTCGACGCCGGCGCCGACGTCGTCGGCGTGAACTGTCTGAACGGACCCGACCAGCAGCTGCCCATCGCGATCGAGATGAAGCAGGCGGTTGGTGACGCGCACGTGGCCTGCCAGCCGGTGGCGTACCGAACGAGCGATGCCATGCCGGACTTCACCGCCGGGCCGAGCTTCCCCTACGGCCTGTCGCCGCTGCAGCTGGCGCGCGGTGAGATGGCCGAGTACGCCGTGAAGGCACGTGACGCCGGGATCGGGCTGATCGGCTCGTGCTGTGGGTCCGTCGCCGAGCACGTGCGCGCGATGGGCAAGGCCATCGGCAAGCTGCCGGTCGAGGAGCGCGCATGGCATTCGACGACGGGCAAGCCGATGTCCGCCTACGAGCACTACGGGCACACCGAGACCGAGATCTAAGTGGCGGACGAGTTCGACGTCGCGATCATCGGCCTGGGCGGACTCGGGTCCGGCGCCGCGTACTGGGCGACCCGACGCGGTGCCCGCGTGCTAGGACTCGAACGGTTCGAGCTCGGCCACGAACGCGGGGCATCGCAGGACCATTCCCGCATCATCCGGCTCAGCTATCACACGCCAGCGTACGTGCGATTCGCTCAGGACGCGTTCGCAGCGTGGGCCGACGTCGAGGAGACCTCGAGCGATGAGCTCGTGATCCGAAGCGGTGGAACCGACCTGTACCCGCCGTCCGCGTCCGACTGGCTCGCGCACTACACGGGCTCGCTCGACGCGGTCGGCATCGCCTACGAGCTGATGGAGGCCGCCGAGGCCATGCGCCGATGGCCGCAGTGGCGCATCGACGACGACGTTCGGGTGGTGTACCAGGAGTCGTCGGGGATCGTGGCTGCCGCGCGCGCGAACGAAGCGCATCGGCGCATCGCTACGGCCAACGGAGCGGAGCTGCACCCGGATGCGCGCGTGACGCAGGTGCACGATGCGGGCGGCGAGTACGAGCTCGTCACCGAGTCCGGCACGTTCCGAGCGGAGCGGCTGATCCTGACGGCGGATGCGTGGACCAACGAGGTGCTCGCGCAGCTGTGGCGTCCGATCAACCTGACCGTGACGCAGGAGCAGGTGCACTACTACGCCTCGGCCGACCTCGAGGCGTTCTCGCCGGACCGGTTCCCGATCTGGATCTGGATGGGACAGCCCTCTTTCTACGGGTTCCCCGCCTTCGGGGAAGCGGGGGCGAAGATCGGCCGGGACGTCGGTGGGCGGGAGGTCACGGCGGACACCCGTTCGTTCGTGCCCGACCCCGCCTACGCGGAGACACTTGACGACTTCATGCGCCGTCACCTCCCGGGCGGGTTCGGGCCGTACCTGTCACAGAAGACGTGCCTGTACACGATGACGCCAGACCGCGACTTCGTTATCGACTTGGTCCCCGGTCACGAGCGAGCCGCGGTCGGACAGGGAGCGGCCCACGCGTTCAAGTTCGCCAGCGTGATCGGCAAGACGCTCGTCGAGCTCGTCTTCGACGGGGAGACGCGAAGCGACGTCTCGGCGTGGTCCGTCGAGCGAGAGGTCCTCACGATGGAGAACCCGCCGAAGGAGTTCTACCTGTAGGCGCCCTCGTCGCCGCGTTCGGCCAGGTCGATCGCGTCCAGCGCCTCACGCGGCAGCCCGTAGGCCCGCGCACCCGCATGCAGCAGCCGCAGGTACGGGTCTGCCGGCGCCACGAATCCGTCGGTGGCCGGCAGCATCATCGTCTTGGCGGTGACGGGCCCGTCGGGTCCGTGGACCTCGACCATCACGCCGTGCGTGTCGCTCGGCGCCTCTCCCCGGAACGAGTCGAACCCGGAGAGCTCCTCGTCGTCGACCTCCCACAGCACGCCCCACAGCCGGGCTGCGGGATCCGGGACCGCGTTGGCGGCGCCCCCGCCGAACTGCCGGTCCTGGACGTTGAACGCCAGCCGGAATGCCTCGAGGTAGGCCGGTCCCACGGCGCTGGCGTTGGGCGAGGTGAGCAACATGTGCGAGGAGCTCATCCGTGCCCCGTAGGCGAAGTAGTAGGCCATGGTTCGGCGAATCCTACTCCTGCCGGTCGCCGCTAGACTGCGCGGATGGCCGACCCGGTCGTCGCCGTGATCATGGGGTCCCGTTCGGACTGGGACACGATGAAGCACGCCTGCGACACGCTGGAGGAGCTTGGGGTGCCGTTCGAGGCGCGCATCCTCTCGGCGCACCGCACGCCCGCGCAGCTGACCGACTATGTGACGAACGCAGCCGACCGAGGGTTCAAGGTGGTCATCGCGGGCGCCGGGGGTGCTGCGGCCCTTCCCGGGGCGATCGCTGCGTGCACGCACCTGCCCGTGCTCGGGGTCCCGATGGAATCGCACGCGTTGAAGGGCATGGACTCCCTCCTGTCGATGGTGCAGATGCCCGCGGGCATCCCGGTGGGCACCCTGGCGATCGGCAAGGCGGGAGCGATCAACGCCGCGATCCTGGCAGCCTCCATCGTCGCCCTGGGGGACGGCGACGTCCGGGGCCGCTTGGAGCACTTCCGGGCCTCGCAGGCCAAACGCGTTCTGGACGATCCCGATCCGACGACGGGGTAGCGGCGGGTCCGTCAACCGCTCCGGGGGGAGGACGGAGGACCGAGAGCGCGCCGACCAACGACGTATGGAGGTCGGGTCCCGCTCGGCCGATGTCTGTGACGTGGCATACCTGGTCTGTCCCGACTGCAGGATGCCGAGCCCGGTCGCCGACGACGCGGTGAAGTATCGCTGTATGTCGTGTTTCGCGGAGATCGTGTTCGAGACCTGCAACGAATGCGACTACAAGCAGGCGATCCCGGCCCGCTGGTTCGGCGCGTTCACGTGCGGGGAGTGCGGGACGAAATGCGAGATCCCGAGGAGGCGGATGTACTCGACGTCGACGAAGGCCGTCTCGGTGACCGGCTACGGCCACACGTACCCCAAGTTCTGAACGCGGGATTGTCGGCGCCTGATCGAATCGACAGACTGCGCCGATGGCGCACGAACCGGAACCGACGCTCTTCGAACTTCCCGACGGACGATCGATCGACCTCTATGTGGCGGGTCCCGAGGACGGCATCCCACTCGTCTCGCACCACGGGACTCCCGGAGCGGGGAAGCCGTTCCCTCCCTTCGTCCGGGCGGCGGCGGAGCGAGGAATGCGGTGGGTCTCGTATGCCCGACCCGGGTACGGGGCTTCGTCGCGGCGCGCGGGCCGTTCCGTCGCCGATTGCGTCCAGGACGTGAGCGCGATCCTCGACGGCCTGCAGGCCGATCGTTGTTACACCACGGGTGGCTCGGGAGGCGGTCCCCATACGTTGGCCTGCGCCGCGTTGCTGCCGGAGCGGGTCCTGGCATGTGCTGCGATCGCCTCGCCGGCGCCGTGGGGCGCCGACGGGCTGGACTGGTTCGCCGGACAAGGTCCTGAGAACGTCGAGGAGTTCAACGCCGCGTTGGCGGGGGCCCAGGCGTTGGAGGAGTACCTCGAGCGAGAGGCTCCGCCCCTGCGACAAGCGACGTCACCCGAGGAGCTGATCTCCACGATGGAGGGCCTGCTCCCTCCGGTGGACCGGGAGGCTCTCACGGGCGATTACGCGGCGTCGGTGATCGCGTCGATGCATCGGTCCGTTTCGAGCGGCATCTGGGGATGGTTCGACGACGACATGGCGTTCCTGCGGGATTGGGGCTTCTCGCTGGATCAGATCGAGGTTCCGATCGCCCTGTGGCAGGGAGGGCAGGACAGGATGGTGCCGTTCGGACACGGCGAGTGGCTGGCCGCACGAATGCCGAAGGCACGTCCCCACCTGCTCGAGGACCACGGGCACCTGTCGGTCGCGGTGTCGTCGTACGACGAGGTGCTAGACGACATGCTGGACCTGGCGAAGGAGCGACGATGATCGGCACGAGGTCGGTGCGCCGGGCAGGATTCGAACCTGCGGCCTAGGGATTAGAAGTCCCCCGCTCTATCCGGGCTGAGCTACCGGCGCGCGCCCGAAGCGTACCGCTCGGCACGGGTTCCTCCGGAATGGCCGAGATCGCCTCGGTGGCGGGGCCGTGCCCTCCCATGCATGATCGGGGCCTGCGGTTGCGCTGGTTAGGCCTGATCGTTGCGGTGGGGCTGTTGTTCCTCTCCTTCAAGGCCTTCCCCTGGTGGTGGGGACGCAGCGCCAAGGTCCTCGAGACGCCGTTCCCCGCGCAACTCAGCGACCTGCGCGCTCCTGCACACCCTTGACCGGCTACGAGTGGCCCCCTGGGTCGTTCCCGGCCCACCCGGACGCGTTTCGTCGCGGCGGGAGGCTCGTTCCACATCGACGGCTCGATGCACCCTTGCTCGCGTCGTACGCGGACCTCGCTCGAGTGCCGCCAGTCCTCGAAGTGTTCCTGTGAGGGTTGGGACTGGCACGGCCACCCCCCCGATCTAGCCCTTGCCCCGGAGCATGACAAGTCCCGTCGACAGTCGATCAGCTGACGCTGGTCGATCCGACCAGCAAGGCGAGAACCAAGCCGACCGCACCAATCACGATGCCTGCGATCGCCAGTCCCCGACCCGAGACGGTTCCTTTGTTGGCCCGGCCGATCCCGATGATGCCGAAGACCACCGCAGCCGCACCGGCCACGAAACCGATGTAGCCGAGAGGGAAGAGGATGGCCGACAATGCGCCGAGGGTTAGGGATGCAACGCACGCTGCGCTCGTCGGCAGTCCAGAGCCTCGTTCCATGCTTCTGTCCTAACGATGCCCCGCCGCACCGGCAAGGTGCGGAAGTCCCTACGTCTTCTGGGCGAGTAGGCTCGACATGTTCGGCTGCTGCGTTTGGCACTAGCTGCGGAAAGGGCCTCTGTGCAGGAGAGCGGGTGACGGGAATCGAACCCGCACCGTGTGCCTCAACTCATGGAAACGCAGCGGCTCGATGCCGGCCGCGTCGCAGGCGTTGGCGAACGTGCGCCGGAAGTTCGATCGACGCATCAGCCCGCCCGACGGTGTCGGGAACGCCATACCCGAGCGCTGGACCGGCTCGGTCGCGAAGTGAACGGCCAAATCGTCGACGAGAGAGCGCGGCATCGTTCGACGTACGCCGATGAGCTGGCCGAGGAGATCAACGAGATGGCTTTGCGCCTTCGGGTTGGCCGAGCGAGCGAAGACCGCGTCGAGCAACTCGCGATCGACTTGATCGACACAAGCCAGTTCTACGCCGAGTCCGCGGACGCGGACACCCGCACTCTCGCCGCCATGTACCGCAAGACCGGACAGATGCTCGCCCTGGCGCTCAAGGCGGGGCGGATCCGCATCTACGACAACGGAACGAACTTAAGGAAGAAGGCATGACGAGCAGGATGACGACAGAGCAAAGGATCGAGGCCGAGCGTCTCCAGGAAGAGGACGCGAACCGCCGCCGCGAAGTCGAGGCCGAGGCGACGAAGGTCGAGCAGGAACGGCAACTTGTTGCAGCGCTGGCTCGCGGCGGGGAGCCGAGTCGCCGCGCGTACTTCGCAGAGAAGAGCCAGCCTCACAAGAGTCGGGGCTCTGGTTACTGGAACATGTTCCCTGCAGCATCGGGAACAAGCACCAAGCACGAGGTTCTTTTGGACGCCAAGGACGGAAGGACGTACTGGTGCAAGGACTGCTCCTTCACCACACCCAACATCGCAGCTGCACGGTTCGACAGGGACGGGATCGATCGTGTTCCAAAGGCATCGTCTGGCGACGCACTCGCTACTGCGAAGTCGTCCCCTGCGGTCACGAACGACTTCGGCTTCGGGCATGCCCAGTCTCTAGTCCCGCCAACCCCAGCGCCCGCCCAAACACGTGAGTTCAAGACTTGCCCTGATTGCGCCGAGCAGATCCGCTTCGCCGCTCGTAAGTGCCGCTTCTGCGGCTACATGTTCGAGGACGTGCCAGCTGGAGCACGATTCGCCGGATACCCGAGAACGAGCGCGGAATCAGCAGATCTTGCCGGGTGGTCCGCCCGAGTAGCTGCACCTCGACGCGATGGCGTTACGCGTCTGGCGGAACGCAGCCGAACGCGATGGGCGGGGCATTGTCGAACTGGATGGTGGGCGTTGGGAGACCGTGGATCTCGTCGTAACAGACCGCCTCTATGTAGAAGCGCACCGTCTCGGGGGTGTATGGGATGCCGTGTTTCGGATGCGTCACCGTGACGATAGTGACTGTGGCCTCTACCGAGAGCGAAACCAAGACGAGAAGGGCGTATAGCCACCGCTTCATGTTCATGTCCGGAGTATCGGCCAGCCGGCCTCCATCGGTAAGCTTTCCCGATGCCGAGCCTGTCCTCCTGAGGGGTCCCTTTCGCTCGTACTGAAGGTCGAATCGGATACAGCAACCAATGTCAGCCCAACGGCCAAGTCGACGAGCACGATCGGCTTGGCCTAGGGTCGTGGTTCGGCTCCTCTCTCTGTCACCCTTGAGGATCCGAAGCCCGATGAACCGAAGCCGGCCTCTCCCCGGAGGCCGGTTCTTCGGTGTCGGCCATGCGAACGGACAGACGCTGCGGGCGTCCTGAGCCGACGCTAGGCCCGGGCGGTTGCCGTCGTTGTCGGCGTTCCGGGGGAAGCTCAAGAGCGATCGGCGCCGCGCCGGCCTCTCGGTCGCACGACTCGCGTGGATGCTCGGCGTGAGCGTCGGGGAATACCGAGAGCTGGTCGAGAGCGGGGCGTGGCCGTCGTAACGCGGTCTGGAGCGGATCGCAAAGTTCAGCGGGTGGCCGCAGACGTTCCGTGACCAGCCGAGGGTCCCGGCCCCCTGAGGTCCTTCGCCCCTTAAGGCAACTCCACAGCGCTGGGTAGCTTCATGAGGCTACAGCAACGGGAGGGCAGGACTTCCCCCGTTTGGGGGAGGCGCCCGAAGAGGAAAGGGGTGGGATATGCGAAGGATCTTGGTGTTCGTTGCGGCCGGGCTGACAGCTTTGGCCTTGGTGCTGACGCCGACATCCGCCGGCGCAACGGCAAGCCCTGACGGACTCTGGACAACCAGCGATGTACCGGCGTGCATCGCGGATGGCTCAGGGCCGTGCAACGTGGGTGACTTCGGCAGCCTCGAACTCGGCGTCAAGTTCCAGACGTCGGTCCCGATCGCCGTGGTCGGTGTCCGCTTCTACCGGGCCGATGCGGGGACATGGTCGGGCAGCCTCTGGAACGGGGACGGTGGATCGTGGATCACGAGCGCCGACGATTCAACGTCGGGCACCGGCTGGCAGACGGCGATGGTCAGCGCGCCTCAACTCATGCAGGCGGGTGACACGTTCGTCGCGTCGTACTTCGCACCGGGGGGCGCGTACGCGTTCCAGTGGGACTACTTCACGGCTGGCCCGCGGATCGGTGGGACCGGTGACGGCCCTGGGTGGAGCAGGCGCCAACGGCCTCTTCACGTACAACTCCACCAGCACCTTCCCGACTGACACCTTCCGGGACACGAACTACTGGGTGACGCCGCTGTGGGTCCTTGACACGGCGCCGGACATCACGATCACGACGCCGGTCAGCGGGGCAACGTACCTGCTGAACCAGTCGGTGACCGCCGACTACGCGTGCACCGACGACTTCGATCCGGCCCCGAGCTGCAGCGGAACGGTGGCCGATGGTCAAGCCATCGACACTGCCTCGCTCGGGTCGAAGACCTTCACGGTGAACGCGATGGACGCCTCGGGAAATTCGAACTCGGCCACAAACGAATACTCGGTTGGGTATGGGTTCACGGGGTTCACCGCACCGGTCGACAACAACATGATGAACGTCGCCAAGGCCGGACAAGCCATTCCGCTCAAGTTCCGCGTGACCGATGCGAACGGCATTCCGATCACGGACCTCACGGGCGTCACGGTGAAGGCGGCGTCTCTCAGCTGCAGCCTCGGGACCAGTGCTGACCTGGTCGAGGAATATGCGACCGGAAGTTCTGGTCTCCAGAACTTGGGTGACGGCTACTACCAGTTCAACTGGGCCACGCCTAAGTCCTACGCGAAGTCATGCAAGATGGTCTCTGTGGACATCGGGGGAGGCGGCACGCACACGGCGGAGTTCCAGTTCACGAAGTAAGGGCAGGGGTATTGGTTGGTGACGGCTTCGAGGGCCGGTCTTCGGATCGGCCCCTCGAAGCCGTTCTCATGTGGCTTCCACCCGCATGGATGACGACGACCTCCCCGCCGTGCTCGAATGGCTGAGCCCGAAGGGTCGCGACGCTCTGCGCCGGGTGCTGATCCGCGACCAGCCCGACCGCGACGCGATCGCCCGCGAGCTCCTGCACTACGGAGACGCAGCGGCCAACGACTGGGCCGACATCATCGACGCGCTGACGATGAACCCGGAGGCGCGCCGGCGCGTCGTGCGGCTGCTCGGGGAGCTGGAGGCCTTGCCCGATTAGCCCAGGCCGCACCCAGGCCGCACGAGGCCGCGAAACAAGGCCATCGGACGCGAAACGTCGACAAAGGTGGAGCGATACCCGCAGCTCTTCTGACGTGCAGAAACGGCTCTGACGTGCAGAGCGGGTGACGGGAATCGAACCCGCACCAGCCAGCTTGGAAGGCTGGAGCTCTACCATTGAGCTACACCCGCGCGAGCACAGCCTAGCAAGGGCCGTGGCACACCGCGCTGATCCAGGGACCTCCGTGCATTGCAGCGTCGCGTCGGCGTTCCGTTGCCTAGGTCCTAGGGCTGAGAACCGGGACCACCGCGTGAGACCCACAAAGCCGACGTGCGTCGGATGCATGGGGGCCGCGAGGTGCGTACCTTCGAAACCGCTCCACATGTCGCCCGCAGGCGGCTCGGAACGGAAGGTGAGGAGCACCATCGTGGTGGCAACGACCAGGGTGGCGAAGCGCGGAGAGGCGGCTTCGTCGCAGCCGATGCGCCGGTCCCCGCTAGCGGGGACCGGCCGCACGCTGCCGATCGACATCCGCACGTTGCGGGTGGGAATGCAACTGACCCTCGTGGCTCCGGCAGCCGCGTCCGCGGGTCTCGTGCTGGTGATGCGCACCCGGATCGAGATGGGCCCCTACGCCGGGATCTTCGTGCTGCTGGCCGTCGTGGCCACGCTCGCAACCTTGCTTCCGTGGGAACGTCTGCTGCGGTCGCGCGTCGGGATGCCGATGCTCGCCGCGTGGAGCGTCGTCGCGCTCGGGATGGTGACGGTCGGTGTCTGGGCAACCGGGGGCGCCGAGTCTCCTCTCGTACTGCTCTACGCACTGACGACGGTCTTCTTCGCGGTCGCGTTCCCTCCGAAGGGCCAGATCGCCTTGCTCGCGTTGACGCTGACCAGCTACTGGCTGGCGACCTCCCCGGTCACGATCGGCCCCACACCTTTGATCGCACTCTGCGTCCTGGCCTTTCTGTCGGGGTTCCTCGTGCACCAGATCCGCCGGCGGGTGCAGTCCGAGAGCCAGGCACGGGGCGAGTCCGATCGGCGCTGGGCACTGCTCGCCACAGTGTCGGCCGCGGCGCGCGAGATGACGGGTTCCGACATCGATCCCGAGGAGGTGCTCACGAGCGTGATCGGTGCCGTCTCGGGACTCGGCTTCGAACGCCCCACGATCTACGTCCGGGACGGTGATCGGTTCCGCAAGGTCAACGCGCCGCCGTCGGATCGGCCCGTTCCCGAGCTCATCGCGCGCGTGACGGACGAGGCGAAGGTCATCAGGTTCGACGCGTCCACGCAGCATGCTCAGGATCTGCCCGCCGATGGCGTCGCGGTTCCGATCTTCGTGAGCGATGGCGTTGCAGCGGTGCTGATCGTCGGCTCGTCCACGGGCCATCGTCCGACCTCCGAAGACGTGGAGGTTTTCCGGATGCTCGCCTCCCAGGCGAGCTTGGCCCTCGAGAACGTCCGCCGGTTCGAAGAGCAGCAGCAGGTGATCGACCGCCTCGAGGGGCTCGACCGGATGAAGCGCGACTGGCTGTCGACGGTCTCTCACGAGCTCCGCACGCCGCTCACGGTGATCAACGGCATGGGCCGCATGCTCGAGGACCAGTGGGCGACCCTCGACGAGGACACGCGGGTGGATTTCCTCTCGCGGATCAACGCGAACGCGATGACGCTCGACCGCGTCATCGCCCAGCTGTTGGACTTCTCACGCCTCGATTCCGGACAGCTCCATCCCGAGATGACCCGGATCGACCTGTCCTCGCTGCTGATGACCGTCGTGGACCGGCTCCGCACGCTGTTCCGCGAGCACGTGTTGGAGGTCGACGTGGCGCCGGGGCTCTTCGCGATCGCCGACCCCGGGCTGATCGAGCGCATCATCGAGAACCTCCTGTCCAACGCCGCCAAGTACACGCCGGCGGGAACCCGCGTCTCCGTCGGTGCGCACCCTGTCGAGGACGACGTCGTCGTTTCGGTCAGCGACGAGGGGCCGGGGATCCCCGCCAACGAGCTCGCCAGGATCGGGGAGCGCTTCTTCCGAGGCGGTGACGTGATGACCCGAACGACACGCGGGACGGGACTCGGTCTGGCGGTCGTCTCGGAGATCCTGCAGAAGCACGGGTCGCGTTTGGACGTCCAGAGCGAGGTCGGCATCGGCTCGGTGTTCTCGTTCCGCCTGTCGGCGACGTCGCTCGAATCGGCGCCTCGTGCGCAAGTGATCCCGCTGGAGCCCTTGCTCGACGGCGTGCACCCGGTGCCGAACGAGGGTGCGGAGCAGTTCCTGCACGGCGAGCGGTTCGAGACGATCCTCACCGCCGCGGCGATTGGTGTGGAATGGGCGCTGGGCGTCCTCTACAGGACCTACCATCCGAGGCTCGAGCGCTACCTGAGAGCGCGCGGCGCCGACGAACCGCAGGCCGTGGCATCCGACGTGTGGCGCGAGATAGCGAGCGCGCTCCCGGCTTTCTCGGGCGGCGAATGCGAGTTCCGGTGCGCATTGTTCGGCGCTGCGTACGAGCGTTTGAACGCGGCGCCGACCTCGATCGACGCCGAGGTGTTCCGAGAGTCGGTCCAGGGGTCGGACGACATCGCCGAGCGGTTCGCATCGCTCTCGTCCGACGAGGCAGACGTGATCCTGCTGCGTGCACTCGGGAACCTGGACACCGAACACGTGGCACTCGTCATGGGCAGGGAAGCCGGAGGTGTGCGGCTGCTCGAGCTGCACGCGCTCCAGCGACTGGAGGAGCCGGCCGCGGTTGCGGCGGGGGCGGGAGGTTGACGTGGTCCGGCAAGAGCCCCAGCCGAGTTCGATGCTTCGGGCCGTGATCCGCGACAACGCCGGGCATCCCGTCGACCTGCGGCGCTTCTTCGAAGAGCTGTCTGCGCCCACGCGGCCGGAGGAGCTGTCTGCGGAGCATGACGTCGTTGCTTCGATGGCGGCGGAGATCCGCGCCCTCCAACCTGAGGATCGATCGAGATCCGTCGCCCACTCGACCATCCGATCGGCAGCGCGTGTGGCGATCGTGACCGGGACCATCGTCATGACGGCCGGAAGCAGCCTCGCGCTCGTCGGTGGTCTGCCGACCCCCGCCCGCGAGCTTGCTGCGCGCGCGTTCGGGGCGATCGCTGTCGCGCCGCCGCCAGGGGGCGTGGTGGCGGCCGCTCCGCCGCTCATCACGTCGGGACAGCCCTACGAGGTCGAGCACCCTGAGCGTCCGGGCCGTGTTCCGCACCTCGCGCCGGGAGCCGAGCATGAGGACTCTTCCTCCACCAAGCAGGGAAGGCCAGATCACCCGAGCCAGAGCCCCGATCATCCGGAGACCGGACAAGGCCCCACTGACGGTGGACAGCCAGCCGCCGACCCCGGCGACGCGACCACCGTCCCAGCTCCAACCAGCGGGACCGGGGACTCCGGCTCCAGCGGACCTGGAGGCAACGCCAACGGGAGCGACGAAGGCACCGGCAACAGCACCGGCAACAGCACCGGGAACGGCAACGGAAACGGCAACAGCACCGGCAACGGCAACGGCAACGGAAACGGGAACGGGAACGGGAACGGGAACGGGAACGGCAACGGCGAGGGCAACGGCAACGGCAACGGCAACGGCAACGGCGAGGGCAACGGCAACGGCAACGGCGAGGGCAACGGCAACGGCAACGGCGAGGGCAACGGCGAGGGCAACGGCAACGGCAACGGCGAGGGCAACGGCAACGGCAACGGCGAAGGCGGCAACGGCAACGGCAACAACGAAGGCGGCAACGGCAACGGGAAAGGCAATGGCGTTGGGCCGGAGTCGCGTGCAGATCATCAGCCCCCCTCGGGAGATGGGTCCTCGTAGACTCGCCCCGTGCGCGTGGGCTTTCGGATCGTCGACGTGTTCACGGAGGTTCCGTTCGCAGGGAATCAGCTCGCGGTCGTCCAAGAGACACCGGAAGCACTCGACGCGCACGCGATGCAGGTGCTCGCCCGCGAGATCGGGTTCTCCGAGACCACCTTCGTGACCGCGACGCGAGACGCGGGGTACGACGTCCGCATCTTCACGCCGCGCAGCGAGATCCCGTTCGCCGGCCATCCGACCCTGGGAACGGCCTTTACGCTCGCGTCGGAGGGCCGCGTCGCTCCATCGGTCGTGCAGACGTCTGCGGCCGGCGACGTTCCCGTCGAGGTGGACCTGGCGGCCGGAGCCGCATGGATGAGTCAGCTCCCTCCCGAATTCGGGCCCGTGTACGAGGATCGGGGGGCCGTCGCGAGCGCGGCGGGGTTGGATCCGGACGATCTGCTCGATCTCCCCATCCGTCCGGTCTCAACGGGCATCGCGCACCTGATGGCTCCGGTCGCCGACGAAGAAGCGTTGCGCCGAGCCGTGCGGATCGATCAGCGGTGCGCGGCCGTGTGCGCCGACGCGAACGCCGAGTCCCTGTACCTCTTCGTGGTGCGCGGAGAGGACGACGTCATGGCGCGCATGTTCGACACGTCCTTCGAGATCGGAGAGGATCCCGCGACGGGTTCCGCTGCAGGACCTCTCGGCGCCTACCTGGCCGAGAACGCGGTCGAGGGGGTAGGTCGCAGGTTCACGATCGCGCAGGGGGAGATGATCGGACGACCGTCGTTCCTTCATGTGGACGTGGGTGCGAACGACGACACCTGGTCGGTTCGTGTGGGAGGTGGCGTTCGGATCGTCGGCGAGGGCGCGTTCGACGTATGAGGGATCAGCCCGACTCGCAGTGCAAAGCGGGCTCGGTGACGGTGTCACCCGACTCGGGGGTGACCTTGACCACGATCGACTGGGTCTCGCCCGCTCCGACGGCCGTCGTGGCCTGGCGCTGTCCATCCGGGAACATCGCGACGGTGCCCGGCCCAGATGACACGTCACAGCGAACGATGCCGGGCGCGGGCCCGACGTTCGACACGTCGAAGCGATAGCAGGCGGGCGCACGATCACCGACGGCGCAATCCTGTGCCTGTGCCGCTCCCACGATGAACCGAGCCTCGCTGGTCGAATTCCTCGTGGCAAGCAACCAGAACAGACCGGCACCGACGGCAAGGGCGGCCACCAGCAGCACGAAGGCGACGTAGTAGCCGATCGACCCCCGGCCGGTCCTGGATGCCATGCATCACAGGGTACTCCGGACTTCACCGGAGCGCGCTGCTTTGCCGGTACGCTACCGGGGACGGGGCGTAGCGCAGCCTGGTGAGCGCGCGTGCTTTGGGAGCACGAGGTCGCGGGTTCGAATCCCGCCGCCCCGACCAGCACGAGGGCGAACCTCGTGGAGACGCCCAACACCGGCTGGGTCGTCGGAGTCGGGTCGCTCTCAGTCCGAGGCGAGGTCAGGCGGTCGGTCCGCGGCCGAACCGCGTCATGATCTCGACGAGCTGGTCGTGGGGGAGGGCCGTCGCCGTGATCCCGTCGCGACCGACGAGGGTCTCGGCCGTGACCAGTGCGTTGAGGATCGCTTCCTCGGTTGCTTCGATGGCGGCCCAGAACAGCTCGGTGATCGCGCCGTCGGCGAGCATGGCGACATCCACCACATCGGCGGGCCCCTCGACCTTGTAGCTGTGCAGCTTGCCGCGGTTCGCGGTCGAGAATGCGAGGATCAGATCGCCGCTCGAGTGCTCGCCGCCACCGCCCGCTCGTGCGATCCCGAGCGAAGCGCGCTGGGCCAGACGCTCGAGCTGATGCGGGAGCGTGGGCGCGTCGGTGCCGAGGATGACGATGATCGAACCGGCTCCGTGCGCATCCACTTGATCCCACGGTGAGGGGATCGCGTCCAGCCCGATGTGCCGCCCGACCGGCACGCCGTCGACCGTCAGGCGCTCCCGCATCCCGTGGTTCGCCTGCACCAACGCACCGACGGTCCATCCGCCCACTACACGGGACGCCGTGCCGGTACCTCCCTTGAATCCGTGGCTCACCATCCCGGTGCCGCCCCCGACGCTCCCCTCGGCGACCGGACCGCCCGAGGCAGTCGCGATCGCCTGGTCGAGATGCGCCGCCGTCACGTGGAAGCCGTTGATGTCGTTGAGGGCGCCGTCGAAGGTCTCGGCGACCACGGGAAGGCTCCAGAACGACGAAGCGTCGTCGCGCCTGCCCAGTTCGTGCGCGACGAGCGCGTCGCGGACGACGCCGACGCTGTGGGTGTTCGTGATCGCGACGGGCGTGGTCAGCTGCCCGGATTCGCGGACCCACTCGAGACCGGTCATCTCGCCGTTGCCGTTCAGTCGGTGACATCCGGCGAACACGGGTGAGCGGGCGATGTCGGCGCGAGGGATGACGACCGTCACACCCGTTCGTACCGGTCCGCGTCCGACGACGAGCGGTCCGTCGCCGTCGATCAGCGTCGTCGAGCCAACGGCGACCCCGTCCACGTCGGTGATCGCGTTCTGCGGACCGGGCGGCAGCATGCCGACCGTGAGCCCGAGGTCGCGGTAACGCGTCACGGAGCCGGAGGCTAGCAGGCACCCGTGGGTCAGCCGTGAAGCGTGCGGAGCGTCGCCGTGACCGCCGCCGCAAAGATCACGACGAGCAGGACCGGCGCGCGGAGGCGGATCGCGACGGCGGCGGCGAGGACGCCGGGGACCCGCGCGTCCAGGACGAGATCGCGCCCGCTGCCGAACGTCCCGATCGCCACGAGCGCCGACAGGAGCGCGGGACCGAGCAGCGTGACGACCGCGGATACGCGCCGAGGGAGCGGCTTGCCGCCGAGGAGGAGCGGACCGGCCGCCTTCAGTCCGAACGTCGTCACTCCGACCACAGCGACCACGAGCCAGACCGAGGTCACGCGTCCCTCCTCCCGAGGCCGAGCACGCAGGCGAGGCCGGCGGCGATGATCGGCACGCCGGCCGGAGCGAACGGCGTCAGCACCAGCGCGATCCCCGCGCCGAGCACGGCAGCCAGCAGCGGGACACGGCCTCGCACCTGCGGAGCGAGGAGCGCCAGGAACAACGCGGGGAACGCCGCGTCGAGCCCGAGCCGGTTCGGATCACCCAGGACGTCGCCGAACGCCACTCCTGCGACCGTTCCGAGCACCCAGGCGACCCAGAGCGCGGCGCCGGCTCCCAGGAGGACGCGCGGGTTCCAGCGGCCGCCTCCTTCGGCGGCCACGGCCCACGACTCGTCCACCATCAGGTGCGCGTGGAGGGCGCGCGACCACCACGAGCCCTCGAGCCACGGCGCGACGGTCACGCCGATCGGACCGTACCGAGTGTTCAAGAGCACAGCCGCGAGGATGGCCGTCGCCGCCGACCCACCGGTTCCCATGATCGACGCCGCGGCGAACTGCGCAGATCCGGCGAACGTCGTTGCCGACATCACGACGGGGGCGAGCGCCCCCATGCCGGCGGATCGAGCCAACACGCCGTAGGAGACGCCGAAGCCGGCGACGGCGACGGTCAAGGGCACGGCGGCGCGGATGCCGTGGCGGAACCCCCGCTCGCTCACGACGCGGATGCTATCGAGCCATCGCCCGTACCCTTGCGGCCCGTGCGCGTGTCGTCTGACTGCCCAGAGGTACCTGTCGCCCAGGTCCGGAAGATCCTGGCGGGCCTGCCCGACGCCAACGGATACCGCGTGCACGTCAAGCCGCTGCGCTACCGAGACCGGCCACACCTGTCTGCGTGGACGGACTTCGACGCGCGGACGATCACCCTGCAGGTCCCCGAGCCGTTCCTTCCCTTCGGGGAGGTGGTGCCGTACAGGGCCGTTCGCCGCGACGGGCGCCGGATCCGGTTCATCTGGCTCACTGAGGGACTCACGTTCCGCACGCCGCGCCAGGTGCTTCGCTTCCTGTACCTGCACGAGTGGATGCACTGGTACCTGAAGGAGCGGCTTGGCAGGAAGTCGCACGCGGAGACAGCCTGCGACCGGTTCGCGCTGTGGAACTACGGGCGGCGGGTCGTCACGATCGACGACGCGGCCGGGGCGCTCAAGCGCCAGCCTCACGAGGGGCCAGCCCGATCGCGCTCCGCAACAGCACGGCGAAATGCTCCACGCGCATCTGCTGTCGATCGGGCTGGTGCTGCCATCGATGGAACAGCCCCGGGTCGAGCTCCTGGGTGACGAGCGCGTCCTGCAACGAGCCCGACAGCCAGTCCACGAGCGAGACGATCGTTTCGAGGTCGACGTCGGAGCGAACCTCACCGCGTTGCTGCCCCCACTCGACGAACTCGAGCGTCCCGTATGGATCCTCGCTGACGAGGAACCGGTTGATCTCGCGCTTGAGCTCGAGGTCGGTGCCGAAGTTCCCGATCAGCGACACGCGGTAGGGGATCCAGTCCTCCTGGACGAGATGCTCCGTGCGTTCCAGCCAGAAGTCGACCGTGGCGAAGAACCCGGCGTCGAGGACCTCGGCGGGCGCGTCGAGCCAGGCGGGCAGCGACGTCACCGCACGCTTGTAGACCTCGAGGAACAGGCCGGCCTTCGATCCGAAGTGCTGGAAGACCGACCCCTTCGCGATCCCGAGCTCGGCCGCGACGTCCTCCACCCGCGCGCCCTGAAAGCCCTCGTCGGCGAAGTGCCGCATCGCGCACTCGACGATGCGGTCGCGCTTGGCCTCGGACCGCGCCGACCGCGTCGGTGACTTCTGGTCAGCCATCTTCGTTCCGCGCCTCCGTGATGGGTGATTACATGGGCCAACACTGTCCGCAATGGACGTGACCGGAGGTCAATGATAGGTGAGCCGCGTCGTCGCCGCAAGCACGGATCCGCCCACGGAGCTGATGCGGACGCTTCCCCGGGCTGCGTACGTCTCGCACGAGTCGTTCGTGCACGAGACCGAGCGGATCTTCCACCGCGAGTGGTTCCTGGTGGGGCGAGCGGAGTCGCTCGAGAACGCCGGCTCGTGTCTGCGGGTGGACGTCGCCGGCGAGAGCGTGCTCGTGGTCCGAACACGGGCGGGCGAGCTCCGCGGGTTCTATAACGTCTGCCGCCATCGGGGCTCGCAACTCGTCGACGAGGATTGCGAGACGCCGCTCCGTCTGAAGGGTGCGATCCGGTGTCCGTATCACGCGTGGACCTATGGGCTCGACGGTGAGCTGCGAAACGCGCCGTTCCTGACCGAGAGCGACGGACTCCGTCGGGAGCAGCTCGGCCTTCATCCGATCGGCGTCGAGACCTGGGGCGGCTTCGTGTTCGTCAACCTCACGCCCGAAGAGATCACCCCCGAACGCTCGCTACGCTCGACGCTCGCCGACGTGATCGCCCGCACATCCAACTACCCGCTCGAGGTGCTCCGCGCGGCGCGCACGATCAGCTACCACGTGCCGGCGAACTGGAAGGTGATCGTCGAGAACTACAACGAGTGCTACCACTGTGGCCCGGTGCACCCCGAGCTCTGCGAGATCGTGCCCGCCTTCAAACGCGGCGGCGGCCGCGAGCTCGACTGGGAGGAGGGCATCCGCCACCGTGACGGCGCGACGACCTTCACGTTCTCGGGCACAACCGACCGGGTGCCGTTCCCGCGACTGTCGGAAGCCGAACGGACACGACATAAGGGAGAGCTCGTCTACCCGAACATGATGCTGAGCCTGTCTCCCGATCACGTCGCTGCATTCACGCTGTGGCCGATCGACCAGGCGAACACAAGGATCGACTGCGCGTTCCTGTTCCACCCCGACGAGATCGCGCGAGCCCGCTTCGATCCGTCCGACGCGATCGAGTTCTGGGACCTGGTCAACCGTCAGGACTGGCGGATCTGCGCATCGGTGCAGCGGGGCATGGGCTCGCGCGTCTTCGAGCATGGCTACTACGCACCCATGGAGGATCAGAGCCTCGACATCCGCCGCTACCTGGAGGAGAAGCTCGGCTCGAGCTGACCAACAGCGCTTTGGGGCTCGTGTCGGCAACCGACTCCCGGGGTAACTGGGGGAGAAGGGGCGGAGGTCGATTGCTGGAGGGTGCCATGGACTTCAGCGGCAAGGTCGGCATCATCACGGGCGCGGCACGAGGGATCGGGCAGGCGTGCGCTCGGCGCCTGGCCGCGAACGGCGCCTCCGTCGTGGTGGCCGACGTGGTCGACGACGAAGGACAAGACCTCGTCTCGGTGATCCGAGACGACGGCGGAACGGCGATGTTCCAGCACCACGACGTCTCGGACGAAGCGTCGTGGGAGGCGGTCATCAACAAGACGATCGCGGAGTTCGGCGCTCTTCACGTCTTGGTGAACAACGCAGGGATCGGGACCTTCGAAGACGTCGAGCAGGAGACCGTCGAGGGCTGGGATCGGCTCATCTCGATCAACCAGCGCGGCGTCTGGCTGGGGATGAAGCACGCTGGGCCGGCGATGCTCAAGGTCGGTGGCGGCTCGATCGTGAACCTGAGCTCGATCTTCGGCGCCGTCGGCGGATTCGGCGGTTCGATCGCCTACCACGCGTCCAAGGGTGCCGTCCGACTCATGACGAAGAGTGCCGCTCTGCATTGGGCGAAGCAAGGGATCCGTGTGAACTCGGTCCACCCGGGGTTCGTCGACACCCCGATGATCGAAGAAGCGAAACAGGACCCCCAGATCATGGAGGCCATCCTCGCGATGACTCCGATGGGCCGTCTCGCCAAGCCCGACGAGGTGGCGTCCGTCGTGGCGTTCGTGGCGTCGGACGACGCCTCCTACATCACGGGCGCCGAGTTCTACGTCGACGGCGGCTGGACCGCCCAATGATGCCCGGGCCGGAGAGGTCAGCCCACCGGAAGCACGAGGTCACATGGTCGTTGACCATGCCGACGGCCTGCATGAACGCGTAGCAGACCGTCGGTCCGACGAACCGGAAGCCGCTCCGCTTGAGGTCCCTGGACATCGCGCGCGACTCCTCCGTCTCGGACGCGATGTCGCCGAGCGTGCGTGGGCTGTTGACGATCGGCCGTCCGCCGACGAACGACCACAGGTACGTGTCGAGCGACCCGTGTTCGCGTTGCACCGAGCGCACCGCCTTCCCGTTCGCGACTGCCGACTCGATCTTCAGGCGGTTCCGGACGATCGACGCGTCCTGCATCAGCCGCTCGACGTGCGCCGGCGTGAAGCGCGCCACCTTCGCGGGGTCGAAGCGGGCGAACGCCTTCCGGTAGCCCTCGCGCTTGCGCAGGATCGTGGACCAGGACAGCCCCGACTGCGCGCCCTCGAGCACCAACATCTCGAACAGTCGTGTGTCGTCGTGGACGGGCACCCCCCATTCCCTGTCGTGGTAGGCGAGGTAGAGCGGGTCCCCCAGCGGCGCCCACCCGCAGCGGGGCAGGTCGCTCATCCGACGGCGATCGCCGTGAGGGTCTCGTCAGCCATCGCGAGGCCCTTCATCGTGTGCTCGATGTCGAACCCGAACCCGAACCGGATCCCCTTCTTCAGCCCGAACATCTCACCGCCCACGAGCAGGACGCTGCGCTCGTCCCGGATCCGCTCCACGAGCTCGGTCGACGAAGCGGGCAGGTCGTACTTCACGTAGGCGATCGCGCCGGCAACGGGTCGCACGTAGGTGAAGTACGGGTGCGCGTCGATCCATTCCTCGAGCCGCGGCAGGTTCGCGCGGACGATCGCGCGGGTTCGAACGAGGATGTTCTCGCGGACCTGGGGCTGCATCGCGAACCCCGCCAGCGCGTCGCCGACGATCCCGGGCGTCAGCGTCGTGTAGTCGTGGCGCTCCCAGATACGGTGGATCAGGTCCTGCGGCGCGACCACCCAGCCGACGCGGAGCCCGGGCATCGCGAACGCCTTCGACAGCCCGCTCGTGACGACGACCTTCTCGTAGCGGCCCCAGAAGGTCGGCGACGTTGCGTCGCTGTCGACCTCGGCGCCGCGGTAGATCTCGTCGGCCACGATCCACGCGCCGACCCGCGCAGCGACCTCGATCACGGCCTCCATCTCGGCCTCGGTGAGCACGGCGCCGGTCGGGTTGTTCGGGTTGCAGACCATGATCGCCTTCGTGCGCTGGCCCACCGCCCGGTCCAGCCCCTCCAGGTCGAGCGCCCATCGCCCGCGGCGAAGCCTCAGCTTGAAGGTGTTCACGCGGTCGGCGAACGCACGGCCCAGTCCGAGGCCCTGCAGGTAGTTGGGCAGCATGAAGGCGAGCCGGTCGTCCGGGCCTAGGAGCGTCCAGAGCGCCAGGAAGTTCGCCTCGGAGCCGCCGTTGACGATGGTCACGTTCTGGGGCCCTGCGTCCGCGTACCACTCGGCGACGTTGGCGCGGGTCTCGTGCGCCCCCTCGGACAACGGGTATCCGAGCGCCGTGGCCAGGAACGTCTCGGCGTCGGCGTCCGGACCGAGCAGGTCCCGGATCGTCATCGGCAGCACGCCCGACTCCGAGAGGTCGTACTCGACGACGTGCCAGTGCTCCGACTGGTAGCGCTCCATCTCGAACAGGTCGATCTGCATCCGAGGCTCCTTCGTCGCGTCGACCGGAGCCTAGCCGGGTGGCGGCGCGATAGCCTCCGGCTATGTCGCGAACCGTCCGGATCCTGCGCGAAGCCGACGTCCGCGCGGCACTCGGGATGCAGGCGTGCATCGACGCAGTGGAGGCGTCGTTCGTCGCCTACTCGGCGGGGCGGGCCGAGCTTCCCGGGGTGATCCACCTCGACGTTCCCGAGGCGAAGGGCGAGATCCACGTGAAGGCAGGGTTCCTGCACGGGTCACCCGCCTATGCGGTCAAGGTCGCGAGCGGTTTCTACGAGCAGGATCCGCCGGCGCTCGACGGCCTCGTGATCGTCTTCGATGCCTCCACTGGTGCGCCGCTGGCCTTCCTCCTCGACAGCGGATACCTGACCGATCTGCGCACCGGAGCGGCTGGCGGCGTCGCGGCCCGGCACCTGGCGCCCGAGCGTGTCGGGACGGTCGCCGTGATCGGCACCGGCGTCCAGGCGCGCCAGCAGGTTGCCGCCCTCAGGGCCGTCCGGCGCGATGTGGCCGAGATCCGGCTGTGGGGCCGTAACGCGGATCGTGCCACCCGCGCGGCCGCCGACGTGGGAGGGACCCCGCTGGGGACGGTCGAGGAGGCGGTGCGCGACGCCGACGTCGTTATCACGTGCACGGCGGCGCGCGAGCCCCTCGTCCGGTTGGACTGGCTGCGACCGGGCGCGCACGTGACGGCGGTGGGCTCCGATGGCACGGGGAAGCAGGAGCTTGACCCCGCGATCCTGCGGGCGGCGGACGCCCTCGTCGTCGACGCGAAGGAGCAGTGCCTCCGGCTGGGCGAGCTTCAGCACGCGTCCGAGCAGGCGGACCGCGCCGTGGAGCTGGGCTCGATCTGCGCCGGCGCCGCGGCGGGACGCACGTCGGACCAGCAGCTGACCGTCTGCGATCTGACGGGAGTCGGCGTCCAGGACGTCGCGGCCGCGAGCACAGTGCTAGCGAACGCCGACCCGGCGGCGGGGGAGACGCTCGCGCTCTAGCCGGCGAGCCTCCGCAGCACCTCGTCGTGGAGGATCCCGTTCGTCGTGAGGACGCTGCCGCCGTGCCGCACGGCTTCGCCCTCGAAGGTGGTCATGCGGCCCCCGGCCTCCTCGACGATGACCTGCAGCGCAGCGTAGTCCCAGATCGACAGGGCCGGCTCGAAGGCGATTTCTGCCGCGCCGCGGGCGATCAACGAGTGGCCCCAGAAGTCGCCGAAGCCGCGGTCCCGCCAGGACTCCCGGATCATCGAATCGATGGGCCCGGCGTACCCGCCCGCCAGCAGGTCCTTGAGCTCTCCATACAGGAGGTGGGCGTCGCCGACCTCCGCGATCGCGCTCACCCGGATCCGGTGGTCGTTCATCGTGGAACCCTCGCCCCGCCGGGCCGCGTACCGCTCGTCGAGCGCCGGGGCGCTGGCCACGCCGAGCACTCCTTCGCCGTCGACGTGGAGCGCGATCAGCGTCGCCCAGATCGGCACCCCGCGGGCGAAGTTCGCGGTCCCGTCGATCGGGTCGATCACCCACAGACGGCCCGCGGGATCGTGGGAACCGCCCTCCTCCTCGCCGAGGACCCGGTCGTCGGGGAAGACGTTGGCGATCCGCGCCCGTATCGCGCGCTCGATCGCGGTGTCGGCCTCGGTCACGAGCGTTCGGTCCGCCTTCGTCCGGATCTGGAGCTCCTCCCTGCGGAACAGGTCCATCGCCGTGGCGGCCGCGTGGTCGGCGAGCTCCATCGCGAAGACCATCTCGTCGTCGAACACAGGCGGATGCTACCGGCCCGAACCGTCGTGTTGAGCGATCTCCGGTAGCCTTGAGCTTGCGATGCAGACCACGGTCGAACGAACCGACAAGCACACCGTCAAACTGACGATCGAGGTGCCCGCGGACGAGTTCCGCGCCGACCTCGACCGCACCTATCGGAGCATCGCCAACGAGATCAAGATCCCCGGGTTCCGCAAGGGGAAGGCGCCGAACCAGATCATCGACGCCCAGGTGGGGCAGGACGTCGTGCTCGACGAGTTCGTGAACGCGCGTGTTCCCGGGTACTTCCGGTCGGCGGTCTCCGAGGAGGACCTGGCGCCGATCGGCAACCCCGACGTCGACGTGGAGCAGATCGAGCCCGGAAAGCCGCTCATCTTCACGGCCACGGTCGAGGTGCGCCCACGGCTGGAGCTCGGACCCGAAGACTACAAGGGTGTGCAGGTCGAGAAGCCGGCGATCGAGGTGAGCGAAGACGAGATCGACGCTTGGATCGAGCGCCTTCGCCGCCAGTTCGCCGAGCTCGAGCCGGTCACTCGGCCTGCGCAGGAGGGCGACTTCGTCACGGTGAACGTGACGGTGAAGAAGGACGGCGACGAGGTGGAGCCGCTCACGCGCGAGGACTACCTGTACGCGATCGGGTCGGGGGAGTACGGGTCGGCCATGGACGCCCAGATGCTCGGGAAGAAGCCAGGCGACATCCTGGCCTTCGACGACGTGCTGCCCGACGGCCTCGGGGAGGATCTAGCCGGCCAGAAGGCCTCGTTCAGCGTCTTGGTCAAGGACGTGAAGGGACTGAAGCTCCCCGAGATCGACGACGAGCTCGCGAAGACGGCGAGCGAGTTCGACACGATGCCCCAGCTCCGCGACGACCTGCGCACGAAGATCGCGGAGGTCAAAGAGCGCGAAGCCGAGAGCGCGGTTCGCGACCGCGTGCTGCAGGCGATGATCGACACCGTCGACGTCGAACTGCCGGACTCCCTGGTCGAGGACGAGACGCGCCACCGAATCCTGCACGCGGAGGAGCGAGCGCAGCGCGTCGGCATCTCGCTGGACCGCTACCTAGAGCTGCAGGGGTGGGACCGGGATCGTCTGAACGAGGACTCTCGCGACCACGCGCTCCGCGCGATCAAGGCGGACCTCGTGCTGGAGGGCGTCGCGCGCGCGGAGAACATCGAGGTCTCCGCGGAGGAGATCGGGACCGAGATCTCCGCTCTGGCGCAGGCATACCGAGAGGATCCGCGCGTGCTGGCGAAGAAGCTCGACGAGAGCGGACAGATAGTGACGCTCGCGGGGGATATCATCCGTTCGAAGGCCCTCGACATCCTGGTCGAGCATGCCGATATCCGAACCGAGGCGCCCAGCGAAGCCGTCGAGCCCAGCGAGACTGACACCGTGACCGAGACCCCTGAGGAGACCGCCACATGAACGAAAAGCTCGAGTCCGTGCAGAACTACCTCGTTCCCGTGGTGGTCGAGCAGACCAGCCGCGGCGAGCGTTCCTTCGACATCTACTCCCGTCTGCTCAAGGACCGGATCGTCTTCCTCGGGACGCCGATCGACGACGCCGTCGGCAACCTCATCATGGCGCAGCTCCTGCACCTGGAGTCCGAGGATCCCGACAAGGACATCCACCTCTACATCAACTCGCCGGGCGGTGACGTGTCGGCGCTCTTGGCGATCTACGACACGATGCAGTACATCAAGCCGGACGTCTCGACGATCGTGATGGGCTTGGCCGCTTCGGCGGCGGCGGTGCTCCTGCTGGCCGGCGCCCCTGGCAAGCGGTTCGCGCTGCCGAACGCTCGCGTGCTGCTGCACCAGCCGCACGGCGGTGCGCAAGGGCAGGCGGTCGACATCGAGCTCCAGGCCAAGGAGATCGTCCGGCTGCGCAAGCTGTTGGACGGCATCATCGCGCGGCACACCGGCCAGCCGCTGGACAAGGTGGAGAAGGACACCGACCGCGACTTCATCCTGACCGCGGAGGAGGCAAAGATGTACGGATGCGTCGACGAGATCATCTCCGGCAGAGGGATCACGCCGGAGATGGCGGCTGCGACGGCGAACTCGGCGTAATATCCGCGACACGACCGGACGCCGAGTCCGGTCGTTCGTCTCGGAGAGGGAAAGGCATCGGGGATGGCGAAGTTCGGGGACTCGGACCTGCTGAAGTGCTCGTTCTGCGGAAAGAGCCAGAAGCAGGTCAAGAAGCTCATCGCCGGCCCCGGCGTCTACATCTGCGACGAGTGCATCGACCTCTGCAACGAGATCATCGAGGAGGAGCTCTCCGAGACCGCCGAGCTCAAGCTCGACGAGCTCCCCAAGCCCGCCGAGATCTACTCCTTCCTCGACGAGTACGTCGTCGGTCAGGACACCGCGAAGAAGGTCCTGTCGGTCGCCGTCTACAACCACTACAAGCGGATCCAGGTGGGGCAGAAGGACCAGGACGTCGAGCTCCAGAAGTCGAACATCCTGATCCTCGGGCCGACCGGGTGCGGCAAGACCTACCTGGCCCAGACGCTCGCCCGCCTGCTGAACGTCCCATTCGCGATCGCGGACGCCACGGCGCTCACCGAGGCCGGGTACGTCGGTGAGGACGTCGAGAACATCCTGCTGAAGCTGATCCAGGCCGCCGACTACGACGTCAAGAAGGCCGAGACCGGCATCATCTACATCGACGAGATCGACAAGATCGCCCGCAAGAGCGAGAACCCGTCGATCACGCGCGACGTCTCCGGCGAGGGTGTGCAGCAGGCTCTGCTCAAGATCCTGGAGGGCACCACCGCGTCGGTGCCCCCGCAGGGTGGCCGCAAGCACCCGCACCAGGAGTTCATCCAGATCGACACCACGAACGTGCTGTTCATCTGTGGCGGCGCCTTCGCGGGACTCGACAAGATCATCGAGAGCCGCATCGGGCGCAAGGGCGTCGGATTCGGTGCCGAGATCGTCTCGCGCGAAGAGAAGGACCTCGGAGAGATCTTCGCGCAGGTGCTCCCGGAGGACCTGCTCAAGTACGGATTGATCCCCGAGTTCGTCGGGCGCCTGCCGGTCCTCACGCACGTCAACAACCTCGACGAGGCCGCCCTGGTCGACATCCTCACCAAGCCGAAGAACGCGCTCGTGAGGCAGTACATGAAGTTCTTCGACTTCGACGGCGTCGAGCTCGAGTTCACCGACGACGCGATGAACGCGATCGCCGAGCAGGCGATCCTCCGCGGCACGGGGGCGCGCGGGCTGCGCGCGATCATGGAGGAGGTGCTGCTCAACGTGATGTACGAGCTGCCCTCCCGCCAGGACGTCACGAAGTGCCTCGTCGACAAGGACGTGGTGCTCACCGGCGTGAACCCGACGCTGGTGCCGCGCGAGCAGCAGGCGAAGCGCCAGAAGCGCGAAGAGCGCACGGCGTGACCCTGCGGCACGGCGTGCTCCTTTCGGCACGCTCGTCCTGAGACTGTCCGGTGCACCGAGCGGCGGGGCGTTCGCCTTCCCGGGCCGAGGCGGCGCTGGCCAGCGTGCTGGCGGTGTTGGCGGTGCTTGCCGCCGCCGCGGCGGTGCCCGTCGTGTGGACGCGGCTGACCGTCGTGGACACGGATCGATTCTCCGAGGTCGTCGACCCGCTGAGCCACGATCCGGCCGTCCAGTCCGCGATCGCGAGTCTCGTGGCCGACGACGTGATCACTGCTCTTTCCCGGTCCTTCGGGTCCGAGGGCGTCACGGCAGGCGCGACGCGCCTGGTGATCGAGAGCGGGATCCGCGCTCTCACCGGGGGCGTCGCCTTCGACCGCTTCTGGGCGTCGGCGAGCGCCGATGTGCACGATCAGTTCCTCGATGCGAGGCGCGAGGGCGGGCCCTCCCGGATCTCGTTCAGCTACATCCCTCTGGTTGCGACGGCGCTGCACGACGCGGGCGATGCGATCCAGGGCCTGCTCGGCGTGGACGTCACGATCCCCGACGTGCCGGCCCAGGCAACCCCCCAACGCGTGCGGCGGCTGCTCGAGAGGAGGATGGGGATCGATCTTCCCGATGGCTTCGGCTCGGTGGTCGTCTACGAGGGCCCGCGCGTGAGAACGCTCGGGCGAACCGTCGGCTGGATCCAGAAGTCGGCGATCCTGCTGCCGCTGCTTGCTCTTGTCCTCGCCGCCGCGGCCACGGCGATCTCCCCGCGGCGAGCCAGGACGCTGGCTGCGATTGCCTTCGCGGTCGCCGTGATCTGCGGGTTCGAGGCGCTGGGCAGCCGCGTCGTCCAGGACGTGGCCGTGACCGGGGTGTCGACCGGCGGCCGACCGGTGGCGGAGGCCGTGGCGGTCGCCATGCGCTCGAGTTTCGTGGGGTTCGCCCAGACCGTGGGGCTGGGAGCGCTTGCCGTCGCCGTCGCGGCCCTCGTTGCGGGAGCCGCGGCCCGGGCGCGACTGCGACGGTCAATCGGCGTGCAGTGACCGTGCCCGTTCGAGGTGTCCGACGGCTCCGAGGTTCTCGAACGTCGAGACCGCAGATGCGACGAGCGCTCGTGCCTCCGGACCTCTCCCGGACGCGATCAGCGCCTCGGCCAACTCCAGATCGGTGACCGCCCGCTCCCACGGGACCTCCAGCTCGGCGAATCTCGCGCTCGCGGCCTCGAGCGACGAGATCCCACGTGCGGGGTCGGCGGCCGCGAGCGCGGCGCGGCCCTCCAGCCGGTCGGCGAACCCGCCGAGCGACGGCGCGGGAGAGACCTCCGCATGCCTCCGCACCTCGAGGAGGAGCGAGGGCACCTCCTCCCATCGACCTGTGGCTGCAAGGAGCTCCGTCTCGCTCTCGTAGGCGCCGCCCGCATGCACCCGCCACGACGACGGCCGCCGGATCCGGGCGGCGGCGTCGAGGTCGCCCCGCGCGACCAAGAACGCGAGCAGCGACGGGTACAGGCGTCCCGACAGGTTGGGCGCCAGCTCCATGACGACGGCGGCCAGGCGGTCGCTCTGCACGCGCTCACCTCTGATCTCATGGATGATCCCTGCGATGGCGTAGGCGAAGCTCGCGAAGTAGGGGGGCTCGTCCCCACGCTCGTCGAGCAGGCTCCGGACGAACCCGAACTCGCGGAGCGCGTCGTCCCACGAGCCCAGCCGATAGAGGGTTGCGGCGCGCCACGCTCGGATGTGGATCTCCACGTTCGGCGCCCGCCCCGCCACGGCGGCCAGACCGTCGTCGGTGACCTCCAGCGACTGCCGGTAGCGCCCGAGCTCGTGGTGCACCCACGCGCCGACGGCCCAGAAGTCACCGATCTCGGTCAGATCGGTGACCTGTTCCATGACGCGCGCCCGTTTCTCCCACAGGCCGATCGCGTGCCCGTAGATCCCTTGCGACACCCACGCGCCCTGTGCATTGTCCAGGGCCGCGGACGCTAGCCCGGGGCGACCCATCCGCATCGCGACCTCCGCAGCTTCGACGCCGGCGCGCTGGGCAGCATCGATCTCCTCCGGCGCGTATACATCCCTGGGGAAGGCGAACGGCCACCCTGACTGGAGAGAGAGCACCCGGATCCGCTCCTCGCTGTCGCCGGCAGGAAGATGGGCCATCGCGAGATCCACGAGCGCTTCGACCTCCGCTTCCGACGGGGTGGGACCGCGGAACGACCCCGGCCAGCGGATCGCCATCTCGCCTGCTCGAGCAGCCAGGTAGGCGATGCGCGCATCGTCGGTGGGCTCGATGCTCGCCTGCAGGGAAGCCGCGTCGCGGAAGTAGCGCCACGCGAGGTCGCCGATGTAGGCCGTGTTGAACGCATCGCCCAACGCCTCCAACGCATCGACGCGATCGGCCTCGTCGTTCGCAAAGTCGAGCGCCTGTTCCGCGAGCTGTTGCGCCTTGCGTACGACGAGCCTGTGCCGCGCATCGACGGATGCCCTGAGCAGCCATCTGAGGGCCGACGAACGAAGGCGGGCCGATGGGTCGTTGGTGAGGCCGGCCGCCGTGGCCAAGTGGTAGGCCAGGAGCTCCGCGAATTCGCCAGCGCGATCGCCGGCCGTGTGCTCCAGCCACGTCGCGACGGCGCTGTGGGAGGCCGCTCGTTCGCGAAGCGGCAGCGACTCATAGGCCACGTCGCGCGTCAGGATGTGCTTGAAGAGGTACTCCGCCTGCCCGGCGAGGGTCGAGCCGGTGCGCGAAACGACCATCTCCCGATCCTCGAGCCGGCGCAGTGCCGGGGCCAGATCCGACGGCGCGATGCCCGTCAGCTGCGCGACCGGTCCGGGCCAGAAGACGCGGCCGACGACCGCAGCCGCCTGGAGCGCCCGCTTGTCCGCCGGATCCAGCAGATCGATCCGCGAGGCGAGCACGGCCTGGACGCTGTCGGGGATCTCGACGTCGGTGGCTCCCGCCTTCGCACGCCACCGATCGCCCGACCGCACGAGCGAACCGTCGTCGATCAGGCGTCTGATGATCTCCTCGAGATAGAAGGGGTTGCCTTCCGCGCGTTCGAGGATCCGTGCGTGCACGGACGCGGGAAGGTCGTCCACGGACAGGAGCGCCCGAACGAGACGCCGAGCATCCTGGGGAGCGAGCGGATCGAGCGCGAGTGATGACGCGTTTCGCCTGCCTCCACCCCAATCGGGTCTTCGCGCCGTGAGATCCGGTCGCGATGGGCACACGAACAGGACCGGCCCTTCGACGCGCTCGGACAGCTCCTCGAGCAGATCGAGCAGGACGGGATCGGCCCAGTGGATGTCCTCGATCAGCGTGATCACCGCCCGGGTGCCCGCCAGAGCAGAGAAGAACGAGCGCCATGCGGCGTTCAGCTCGTCGCGCACCTCACGTGGATCGGCATCCTGGAACGAGACGTCGGGATCCTCGAGTCCCATCGTGTAGGCGAGCGCGGCAGTCGCGCGTTCGGGGTCGGGAGTCACCTCGTGCGTGAGCAGATCGCGCCCGGCTTTGCGAAGCTTCTCCACGGCGAGCTCGGGCGGATCGGTGTCGAAGATCCCCGCGTGACCCTTGAGGATCTCCGCGAGAGGCCAGTAGGTGATCCCAGCACCGTAGGGAAGGCAACGCCCGCGCAGTACGAGCGGGACGGGATCGTCGGCCTCGACCGACGCGAGGAACTCGCGGGTAAGCCTGCTCTTGCCCACGCCCGCCTCGCCGTACACCGTGACGAGCTGGGGGCGTCGCTCCTCCGCCACCCGCCGGTACAGGCTCTGCAACAGCTCGAGCTCACGGTCGCGGCCGACCATGGGCGCGCGCAGGCCGGGAACGCCGCGCTCGGGCACCTCGCTCTCGCCGGAATCGACGAGCTCCCGGGCCTCGACCGGCTTCGTCTTGCCCTTGACGCTGAGCGTCACAGACGGACCGAAGACGAAGCCGCGCGCGGCCTCGGCCGTCCGCACGCCGACGACGATCCGTCCGGGCTCCGCCTCCGTCTGGAGGCGCGCGGCCGCGTTCACCGCGTCGCCATGCACCATGCCCTCGCCCGGGCGAGGAGCGACCGTGGCAAGGACGTCGCCTGTGTTGATGCCGATCCGCATCTCGAGGCGGACGTCGTGCGTCGCGTCGAGTTCCTCGTTCAGGACCTCGAGACGCCGGCGCATCCGGAGCGCGGCGCGGCAGGCCCTGGCGGGATCGTCCTCGTGGGCCGTCGGCACGCCGAACGCGGCCATCACGGCGTCGCCGATGAACTTCTCGACCGTGCCGCCCTCGGCCTCGATCTCCTTGCGCATGGCCTGGGCGAACGCGGACATGACCTCGCGGAACCGTTCCGGGTCGAGGCGCTCGCCGAGCGCGGTCGAGCCGGTCACGTCGGCGAACAGGATCGTGATGACCTTGCGCTCCTCGCCCATCGGCGTCGCGGCCTCCAGCAGCGGCGTTCCGCACGATGGGCAGAACCGCGCGCCCTCCGGGATCGGCGAGCCGCACGAGGCGCAGCTGGAGCCAAGGGGGCTGCCGCAGCTGCTGCAGAACCTCGCGCCCTGGTCGTTCTCGACGCCGCACGAACCGCAGGTCGCCATGCGCCGGAGTCTAAGGGCGGTCCGGCGCATCGGTAGACTCGGGCCCCGATGAACGTTCCAGAGAAGCCTTCGCTCGACGGCCTCGAGGCCAAGTGGGACGAGTGGTGGGAGGCCGCGGGCACCTACCGCTTCGACCGGACGAAGGCGCGCGAGCAGATCTACTCGATCGACACGCCGCCGCCGACGGCCTCCGGGTACCTGCACGTCGGGCACGTGATGTCCTACACGCACACCGACCTGATCGCGCGCTACAAGCGGATGCGGGGGCTCGAGGTCTTCTATCCGATGGGGTGGGACGACAACGGCCTGCCCACAGAGCGCCGGGTCCAGAACTACTTCGGCGTCCGGTGCGACCCGTCGTTGCCGCACGACCCGTCGTTCGACGCGTCGCGGCTCGAACGGCCCGACGATGCCGATCCGGTCCCGATCTCACGCCCCAACTTCATCGAGCTGTGCAACCGGTTGACGGCGGAGGACGAGAAGGCGTTCGAGGCCGTGTTCCGGCTGGTGGGTCTGTCGGTGGACTGGACGCACACGTACACAACGATCGGCGAGGTCTCGCGACGCGCATCGCAGCGCTCGTTCCTGCACCTGCTGGCGAAGGGGCTCGCGTACAAGGCCGAGGCGCCTACGATGTGGGACGTCGACTTCCAAACGGCCGTTGCGCAGGCCGAGATCGAGGATCGCGAGCAGGACGGGCAGTACCACCGCGTGCGGTTCGACGGCGGGGACGGGAGCGCGCTCGAGATCGAAACGTCGCGGCCGGAGCTGATCCCCGCCTGCGTCGCGCTCGTGGTGCACCCCTCCGACGAGCGGTACGCCTCACTCGTCGGATCCACTGCGCTCACGCCGCTTTTCCGGGTGCCTGTGCCGGTGCTCGCGCACGAGCTTGCCGATCCCGAGAAGGGGACCGGCATGGCGATGATCTGCACCTTCGGCGACATCACCGACGTGACCTGGTGGCGCGAGCTCGATCTGCCCGCCCGTGTCGTGGTGCAGAAGGACGGCACGCTCACGCCGGGTCGCTTCGGCGAGCCGGGGTGGGAGGCGCGCGACCCCGATGCCGCCAACGCCGCGATGGCCGAGCTCGCCGGGAAGGCATCCAAACAGGCGCGGCGGAGGATCGTGGAGCTCCTGCGCGAGAACGGCTCATTGGTCGGCGAGCCGGCCTCGATCCGTCATGCGGTGAAATACTACGAGCGGGGCGAGCGGCCGCTCGAGGTGATCACCAGCCGCCAGTGGTTCATCAAGACCCTGCCGTTCAAGGAGGAGCTGCTAGCGCGCGGCCGCGAGCTGCGGTGGCATCCGCCGCACATGGGCGCGCGCTACGCGTCGTGGGTCGAGGGGCTCAACCAGGACTGGGCGGTCAGCCGACAGCGGTACTTCGGTGTGCCGTTCCCCGTGTGGTATCCGCTGGACGAGCACGGCGAGGCCGATCACGGGCAACCGATCGTTGCCGATGAGTCGGCGCTGCCGGTCGATCCTCAGGACGAGACGCCCCCCGGGTACACGTCCGAGCAGCGCGGCGTTCCCGGCGGGTTCGTCGGCGATCCCGACGTGATGGACACGTGGGGAACGTCGTCGGTGACCCCCGAGATCGCGACCGGTTGGGGAGACGACCCGGACCTGTTCGGGAGGCTCTTCCCGATGGACCTGCGGCCGCAGGCGCACGAGATCATCCGCACTTGGCTCTTCTACACCGTGCTGAAGTCGCACTTCGAGCACGGCACGCTGCCCTGGTCCGACGCCGCGATCAGCGGGTTCGTGCTCGATCCCGAGCGGAAGAAGATGTCGAAGTCGAAGGGGAACGTCGTCACGCCGCTCGAGATGTTCGAGCGCCACAGCGCCGACGCGGTCCGCTACTGGGCCGGCAGGGCGCGGCTGGGGATCGACGCGACCTTCGACGAGCAGCAGATGAAGGTCGGGCGGCGGCTCGCGATCAAGGTGCTCAACGCGTCGAGGTTCGCGCTCGGCTTCGGCGAGACCGCGTCGTCCCTCACCGAGCCACTGGATCTGGCGATGCTCGCGACGCTTCGCGACGTCGTCCGAGAGGCAACCGAGGCGTTCGAGGACTACGAACACGCGAAGGCGCTCGACGTGACCGAGCGCTTCTTCTGGGGCTTCACCGACCAGTACCTGGAGCTGGTGAAGTCGCGCGCCTACGGCGAGACCGACGGAGCCGGGTCGGCGGTGGCGGGCTTGCGTACGGCGCTCGAGGTCGTGCTGCGGCTGCTCGCTCCGTTCCAGCCGTACGTCACCGAGGAGGTCTGGTCGTGGTGGCGCGAGGGCTCGATCCACCGCGCCTCGTGGCCGACCGAGGACGAGCTGTCGGTCGCCGAGGCCGGCGACGCCGGCGTGTTCGAGGTCGCCTCGGACGTGCTCACGGCGGTCCGGAAGGAGAAGGCCCTGGCGAAGGTCTCGCTCCGCGTTCCGGCGGCGCGCGTCGTCGTCCGCGACACCGCCGAGCGGCTGGATCGGCTTCGGTACGCGGAGGGCGACCTCTGCGCAGCGGGCAACATCCAGTCGCTCGAACCGGTCGTGGCCGAGGAGCTCTCCGTGGAGACGACGCTCGGCGAGCCGGCCGGCTGATGCGGTTCGAGGAGGCGCTCGCGCAGCTCGACGCGCGGCAGCCGGAGCACATGCCCGGCCCGTCGCTCGACCGGATCCGCGAGGTGGCCAACTACCTTGACCATCCAGAGCGAACGTATCCGACCGTGCATGTCACCGGCACGAACGGCAAGACGACTGCGGCGCGCGTGGCGGCGTCGATCGCGTGCGCCCATGGGCTGACGGCCGGGCTGTTCACGTCGCCGCACCTGCTGTCGATCACCGAGCGATTCGAGATCTGCGGCGTCCCGATCACGGAGGAAGAGTTCGCCGAGGAGTGGGAGCACCTGGAGCCGTTCCTCCGTCTGGTCGACGATGCGGGGTCCGGTGAGGTCACCTACTTCGAGGCCGTGACGGCGCTCGCGTACCTGTGGTTCTCCGACAAGCCGGTGGGCCTCGGCGTGTTCGAGGTCGGTATGGGCGGCAGCTGGGACGCCACGAACCTGATCGACGGCGAGGTCGCGGTGATCACGCCGATCGGGATGGATCACGTCGCCGAGCTGGGACCGACCATCACGGACATCGCCGGCGAGAAGGCCGGCATCGTCAAGCCCGGCAACGTCGCGGTCGTCCGCGAGCAGGCCGACGAGGCCGCAGCCGTGCTGCGCGCGCACGCCGAGGAGTTGGAGGCCACGCTCCGATGGGAGGGCGAGGACTGGGAGGTCGAGGAGCGGCTGCAGGCGGTCGGAGGCCAGTCGCTACGGCTCCGCGGCGTGCAGGCTACCTACGAGGACCTTTTCCTGCCGCTGTTCGGCGAGTACGCCGCGCGCAATGCAGCGGCCGGCATCGTCGCGATCGAGGAACTGACGGGCCAGCCCCTGCACGAGGAATCCGTGCGCTCAGGTCTGCGGGTGGTATCCGTGCCGGGTCGGCTCGAGGTGATCGAGCACGACCCGACGCTCGTTCTGGACGGCGCGCACAACCCCGACGGGGCACGGGCCCTCGCTACCGCGATGCGCGAGTTCTTCCGGTGGAAGCGGTTGCTGCTCGTGATCGCGGTGAGCGCGAACAAGGACCTCGACGGGATCGCCGACGCCCTCGCGCCGATCGCAGACGTCGTCTACGCCACGAAGAACGAGAGCGTCCGGAGCGCCGAGGCCGAGACGGTGGCGGAGGCGTTCGCTACCCGCGACGTGGACGTCCAGGTCCAGTCTTCGGTCGCGAGTGCGATCGAGGCGGCGAGGACGGCGGCGGAGCCGGACGACGTCATCCTCGTCACGGGCTCGCTGTTCACGGTCGGGGACGCCAAACGGGTCGATGACGACCGCCGGTAGACTGTCGCGGCCATGGCCACCGAATCCACGCTCTTGATCGTGAAACCCGACGGCGTCCGTCGGGGGCTCGTGGGCGAGATCCTGCGCCGGGTCGAGGCGAAGGGCTTGACCATCGAACAGATGGACCTCCGCGTGATCGATCGCGCCACCGCCGAGGAGCACTACGGCGAGCATCGCGAGAAGCCCTTCTATGGCGAGCTCGTCGACTTCATCATCAGCGGGCCCGTCGTGGTGGCGAAGGTCACGGGCGAGGACGCGATCACCTGCTGGCGCACGCTGATAGGCGCGACCGATCCCGTCCAGGCAGCGCCGGGCTCGATCCGGGGCGACTTCGCCACGGTGATCGGCGAGAACATCGTGCACGGCTCCGACTCGGCGGAGTCGGCGGCGCGCGAGCTCAAGCTCTTCTTCGGCGACTAGACGTGGCCGGGCTGGCCGAGGCGTTCGAGCGGATCGGCGACGCTGCGGAGCAGCACCTGCCGCTGAGCCATGCGCCGGGGATCGCGCTGGCGGTCACCGATCGCGAGGCCGTCCTGGGCGTCGTCGTGCGCGGGTTCGCCGACGTGGCGGCGCAGACACCGATCCGTCCCGAGACGCGCTTCGAGATCGGGTCGATCTCGAAGCAGTTCGCCGCGTTGGTGTGCCTGCAGGAGGTCGAGGCGGGCCGTTTCGACCTGCACGTCTCGATCAACGAGCTGCTCCCGTGGCTCGAGCTGCCCGAGCCCTTCGGGCCGATCACGCTGCACCACCTGCTTACGCACACGGCCGGCCTCGCGATCGGCACCGAGGAGTCACCGTCGGGGCCGGGCGCGATCGCGATCCTGCGCACGCTCGAACCGACCTTCGCGCCGGGGGAGCGGTTCTGCTACTCGAACGACGGCTACAAGCTGGTCGGCGCGGTGCTCGAGCGCGTGACCGGGACGCCGATGCAGCAGCTGCTTCGCGAGCGCATCTTCGTCCCCCTCGAGATGCGCTCGACCGAGGGCGCCATCACGAACGCCACGCGGCTCGACCTGGCGGTGGGCTACAGCCCGGTGTTCGATGACCGGCCGCCGCACCTGAACCATCCGCTGGCGCCCGATCGCTGGATCGTCAGCGCCACGGCCGACGGGTCGATCGTCTCCAACGTGGTGGACATGAGCGCCTACGCACGGCTGCTGCTTGGCAGGGGAGCCACGATCGTGGACGGTACCGAGGTCCGGCTGCTGAGCGACGAGCTGTTCGCGCTGATGACGATGCCGCACACCGAGACCGACGACCCGGCGTTCCGTTACGGCTACGGGGTCGACCTCACGACCGAGGACGGTCGCGAGATCGTGGCGCACAGCGGCGGCATGGTGAGCCATACCGCACTGCTCGCGGCCGACCTGACCGCGGGGCTGGCCGCGGTGGCGCTCCAGAACGGCGAAGGCAACAAGGTGAAGCTCGTCGACACCGCGCTCGCCACGGTGCGGGCGGCGAGTAGGGGGGAGGACCTCCCGCAGGTCGCCTTCCTCTCACGGACGGCGATCCCGCGTGCCGCGGAGCTTGCCGGAACCTACGAGGGCGAGCGCACGATCGAACTGGTGCCTGCCGGGGACGGACTTCGATTGGTGGACGGCGCGCTGGGAGTGCTCCTCGAACGGTGGCCCGAGAGCGAGGACGCGTTCCTGGTGCCGACACCCTCGTGGGATCGATACCTGCTGCGCGTGCTCCGCAACGACCATGGCTCGGTCGCCGAGCTCGTGCACGGGCCGGATCGGTTCGTCCGTGCAGAGCGCGAGCCGGCACCGGCGGCCGAGCACCCGGCGGCATGGGAAGCATTCAGGGGTCTGTACCGGTCCAACGACCCATGGCAACCGGTCGCGCGTGTCTTCCTCCGTGCAGGTCGGCTCTGGCTGCTCTGGCCCTCCGAGGGGGTCGAGCGCGAGCTCCTCCCGCTCGAGGACGGTCTCTTCGGGGTGGAGGACGTCCGCATGCCGCGGCGAGCCCGCTTCGAGGAGATGCAGGAGGGCCGCGCCGCGGTGCTCTGGTACAACGGCGGCCGCTGGTACCGCTCGTTCGAGGAGTAGCGATCAGGCGACGGCGCGGAACGCGATGCAGGCGTTCTGCCCGCCGAACCCGAAGGAGTTCGAGAGCGCCAGCCTGACGTCCATGTCGCGAGCTTCGTTGGGGACGACGTCGAGGTCGCAGTCGGGGTCGGGCGTCTCGTAGTGCATCGTCGGCGGGACCCTTCCGCGTGCGATCGCGAGCGCGCACGCCGCCCCCTCGACGGCGCCGGCGGCGCCGAGCATGTGGCCCGTCATCGACTTCGTGGAGCTGACGGCCACGTCGTGCGCGTGCTCCCCGAGCGCGGACTTGATCGCCGTCGTCTCGGCCGCGTCGTTCAGCTGCGTCGAGGTCCCGTGCGCGTTGATGTACGAGACGGCGGACGGGTCCTCGCCGGCGTCGCGAAGAGCCCAGCCCATCGCGAGGGCCGCGCCCGAGCCTTTCGGGTCGGGCGCCGTGATGTGGTGTGCGTCGTCGGAGGCCCCGTACCCGGCGACCTCGCAGTAGATCCGTGCCCCGCGCGCCCGGGCATGCTCCTCGCTCTCGAGGATCAATGCGCACGCGCCCTCGGACAGCACGAATCCGTCGCGCGCGGCGTCGAACGGGCGCGACGCGGTCCCCGGATCGTGGTTGCGGGTGAGCGCCGTCATCTGCGCGAAGGCCGCGACGGTGAGCGGCAGGGTCGCCGACTCCGAGCCCCCGGCGATGCACAGGTCGAGGTAGCCGTCGCGGATCAGCCGCATCCCTTCGCCGATCGCGTGGTTGGACGACGCGCACGCCGACACGGTGCAGTAGTTGGGCCCGGTGAGCCCGAACCGCATCGCGATGTGCCCGGCGGCAGCGTTGGCCATCAGCGCAGGCACCATGAACGGCGAGACGCGCCCCGGACCCTTCTCCAGGAGCACCACGTGCTGCTGGAGCAGTGTCTCGATGCCGCCGATACCGGTGGAGACGATGGCGCCGCCGCGCTCCGCCGGGACCTGCGGCGAGCCGGCGTCCTGCCATCCGAGGATCGCGGCCGCGATCGCAAGCTGCGAGAAGCGGTCGGTGCGCTTGGCTTCCTTGGGGTCGACCCCCCAGTCGGTGGGGACGAAGTCGACCTCGCCGGCGACGCTCACCGGCAGGTCGCCGATCGGGAACCGGGTGATCGTGCGGACGCCGTTGCGGCCGGTGGTCAGGCCGGTCCAGAAGTCGTCGACGCGGATCCCGACCGGGGTGACCGGTCCGATCCCGGTGATCACGACGCGACGCCGATCCGACACGAGCAGCCCTCGCCGCTCAGGCGACGCCGAGCTTGGTTGCGACCATGTCGACCGCCTGACCGACCGTCTTGACGCTCTCCATCTCGTCCTCGGGAATCTCGATGCTCCACTCTTCCTCGAGCGCGAGCACCGCCTCCACGAGGTCGAGCGAGTCCGCGTTGAGGTCCTCCTGGAACCGGGCGTCGGGCACCACCTGCGCCTCGTCGACGGCGAGCTGTTCGGCAAGCACCTTCTTCACCCTGGTCTCGATCTCGGCGCGTTCGGTCATGTGCGTTCGTTCCTCCTGGTCGTCCGGTTCTCGATCCGCCACAGCCTAGACGCAGAACCCCTGCCCGACTACGCGGTGAGGCCCCCGTCGACGGGGATCGCCGCACCGTTGACGTAGGAGGCTTCGTCCGACATCAGGAACCGCACCACGGCCGAGACCTCCTCGAGACGAGCCGGCCGCTGCAAGGGCGTCTGGTCCACGTAGTAGGCCCGCGCCTCGTCGGTCAGGTGCGCGGTCATCTCGGTGTCGAGCAGCCCGGGGCACAGGGCGTTCACGGTCACGCCCTTCGCGGCGACCTCCCGAGCCAGCGACTTCGTGAGGCCGACGAGCCCGGCCTTGGTTGCCGCGTACACCGTCTGGCCGGGGTTGCCGTGGATCGCCACCGCGCTCGACATGTTGACGATGCGACCCCACTTCTCCCGGAGCATGCCGCGGAGCGCGCCACGCGAGCACAGGAAGGCGCCGCGCAGGTTGGTGGACATCGTCGCCTCGTAGACGTCCATCGGGTACCTGAGCAGGAGCCCGTCGCGCGACATGCCCGCGTTGTTGACCAGCCCGGTGACGTTCCCTGCCTCGTCGGTCACGCGACGGAACGCTTCCTGGACGCTGTGCTCGTCGGTGACGTCGAGCATCACCGCCAACCCCGGCGTGCCGGCGCCCTCGAGCGCCTGCACGGTCTCCTTCGCGTCGTGCTCGTTCGTGCGATAGCCGATCGCGACGGTCCATCCCGCCTGGGCCAGCGCGACGGCACAGGCGCGGCCGATCCCGCGCGACCCCCCGGTGACGACCGCGACCTTGCTCGTCACGCGCCCGGCTCCGGCATGGTCCAGCGAACCACGGTGGCGCCCCACGTGAGGCCGGCCCCGAACGAGGTGAACAGGACCAGGTCGCCCTCGTGGATCCTTCTCGCCCGGTAGGCGCGGTCCAGGGCGATCGGGATCGACGCCGCGCTCGTGTTGCCGACCTCGGCCACGTCGACCACCGCCTTCTCCTCGGGGATCCGCAGGCGCTCGGTCACGGCCTTCATGATGCGCGCGTTCGCCTGGTGGGGGATCAGCACGTCGACGTCCTCCGGCGTGTGCCCGTTCTTCTCGAGCACCTCGCGAGATGCCGACGCCATCTCCGTGACCGCGCGCTTGAACACCTCTCGACCCGCCGGCATCTGGATCCGATGCCGGTGCTTGGCCACGGTCTCGGGTGACGCCGGCTCGCGCGACCCCCCGCCGGGCATGATCAGGATCTCCGACGCGGTGCCGTCGGCGCCCAGAACGGTGCCCTCGATCCCGGGTCGCTCGGACGCCTGGATCACCGTCGCGCCGGCCCCGTCGCCGAACAGCACGCAGGTGGCGCGATCCTCGAAGTCGAGGATCCGGCTGAACACCTCGGCGCCGATCAGCAGGACCGTGTCCGCCATGCCGGCCTCCACGAGCGCCGTCGACGTCGCCAGTCCGTAGGAGAAGCCCGCACACGCGGCGTTGACGTCGAACGCGGGGCAGGACAGGCCCATCTTCCGTTGGGTGAACACTGCCGTGGCGGGGAACGGCACGTCGCCGGTGACGCTGGCGCACACGATCATGTCGACCTGCTCGGCGGGCACCGCGGCCGTCTCGAGCGCGATCCGAGCGGCCTCGACCGCCAGATCCGAGGTGACGACGTCGTCCTCGACGAAGTGCCTGGCCTCGATACCGGTGCGGTCGCGGATCCATTCGTCGGTCGTGTCGATCCGCGACTCGAACCACGAGTTGGGCACGATCCGTGGCGGCAAGACCGATCCGACGCCGCTGATGGTGGCGTGGCGCGTCATCCGGCGCAGGATATCCGACACGGGCGCGACCCGGCCCTCATCGCGCCTTTGCCTCGCGGGCGGCGTCGGGCGACCCGATCGGGACCGCCCGCACGCCGGGATCGATCCGTTTCTGCAGCTTGCTCAGCACGTCGCCCGGCCCCACCTCGAGGAACGTCGTTGCACCGGCGTCCGAGAGCGCCCGCGCGCAGTCCTCCCACCGCACGGCCGACACGACCTGTCTGCGCACTCCCTTCTTCAGCTCGTCGGGGTCCCGGAGGAGCGTGCCGGTCACGTTCTCCGCGATGGGGAACCGGGGCGGTCGGAACTCGATCGCATCGAGGCGCGCGTCGATCGCCGCGACCGCGGGCTCCATCAACGGCGAGTGAAAGGCGCCGGCGACCTGCAGGCGGACCGCTCGAACCTTCCGTTCCTTCGCGAGTGCCTCGAGCCGTTCGACGGCGCCGACCGATCCGCTCACGACGATCTGGACCGGCGAGTTCAGGTTCGCGACGACCAGCACGTCGTCGCGTCGCGCCTCGTCGACCAGCGCCTGGGCGTCGCCCGGTCGGACACCCAACAGGGCCACCATCGTCCCCTGCCGCACTTCTCCCGCACGTTGCATCGCCACGCCACGAACGACCACGACGTCGAGTGCTTCGGCCAGCGTGAGCACGCCCGCGGCCACGAGGGCCGCGTATTCCCCCAAGGAGTGCCCGGCGGCACCGACGACCTGCGTCGCTCCCTCGGCCTCGATGACCCGGAACGCCGCGACGCCGCAGGCCAATAGCGCAGGCTGCACGAACTCTGTCGTCGCGAGCGAGCCTTCGTCCCGGCACCCCTCGACGACGGACCGCCCCAGCGCAGAGGAGGCCTCATCGAGGACCGCGGACGACGCCGGGTGTGAGACCCATGGATCTGCCATGCCAAGGAACTGTGACCCCTGCCCTGGGAACACCACCGCCGCCGACATGGAGCCGGAGCCTACGAGGTTTCCACCGCCCGAGGTTGCCAGCCTGCACGCAAGTCCTGTTGAATGACCGCGAGCCCATGGCCGAGAGGGTTCAGCAATCTCCTTCCCCCACGTCCCGACCCGGGACGGAGGGGGTGTTGGGGTTCCTTGGTCGCGACATGGCGGTCGACCTGGGGACGGCGAACACCCTGGTGTACGTCCGGGGTCGGGGCGTCGTGCTCAACGAGCCGTCGGTCGTCGCGATCAACACCCTCACTGGAGCCGTGCTCGCCGTCGGCGCCGAGGCCAAGCGGATGATCGGCCGCACGCCCAGCCATATCCAGGCCGTTCGCCCTCTGAAGGACGGCGTCATCGCGGACTTCGACGTGACCGAGAAGATGCTGCGCTACTTCATCCAGCGGGTGCACCGTCGCCGGCTGCTGGCGAAGCCCCGCATCGTGGTCTGTGTTCCGGCCGGCATCACCGGCGTCGAGCAGCGCGCGGTCGAGGAGGCCACGATCGCCGCCGGCGCGCGTCGCGCCTACATCATCGAGGAGCCGATGGCCGCCGCGATCGGGGCGCTCCTGCCGATCCACGAGCCGACCGGCAACATGATCGTCGACATCGGCGGCGGCACCACCGAGGTCGCGGTGATCTCGCTCGGCGGCATCGTGACGTCGACGTCGATCCGCATCGGCGGCGACGAGCTCGACGAAGCGATCATCCAGCACGTCAAGAAGGAGTACTCGCTGCTGCTCGGCGAGCGCACGGCCGAGGCGATCAAGCTGGCCATCGCGTCGGTGTTCCCGACGCCCGAGGAGCTCGTCGCCGAGATCAAGGGCCGCGACCTCGTGAGCGGGCTCCCCAAGACGATCACGATCTCTGCCGAGGAGATCCGCCGGGCTATCGAGGAACCCGTGAGTGCGATCATCGACACCATCAAGTCGACCCTCGATCGCACGCCGCCGGAGCTCTCCGCGGACATCATGGACCGCGGCATCGTGCTCACCGGCGGCGGCGCGCTGCTGCGTGGGCTCGACAAGCGGCTGCGCCACGAGACCGGCATGCCGGTCCGTATCTCCGACACGCCGCTGCAAGCGGTGGTGCTCGGGTCGGGCAAGTGCCTGGAGGAGTTCGAGGTCCTGCAGCGCGTCCTGGTGAGCCCGAGCGGCCGCCGGTAACCGGTCGTGGTCACGCGGCCGCGCCCCCGCAGCACGCGGTTGCTCGTGGTCGTCTTCGTCTCCCTTTCCCTCGCGGTCATCACGCTGGATTACCGGCAGGGCTCCGACGGCCCCCTGGAGCGCGCCGGACGGAGCGTGAAGTCGGCCATGGCCCCGATGCAGACCGCAGTCACCGACGTGACGCGTCCGATCGGCGACTTCTTCTCCGGGCTGGCGCACCTGCCGTCGCTGGAGAACGAGAACCAGGAACTCAAGACCAAGCTCGCCGAGGCCACGGCCGAGATCTCGGCCGCGCGCGACAACGAGCAGCGGCTGGCCGAGCTGCAGGCGCTCCTCGGCCTCAAGGGGACGCTCGACCCCAACGCGGTCGCCGCCGTGGTCATCGCCAACGGGATCTCGAACTTCGAATGGACGATCACGATCGACCGGGGCTCGAGCGACGGCATCCAGATCGACATGCCGGTCGTCACCGGCAGCGCGACGGCGGGCAGCACGACGGCCGACGCGAGGCTGGTCGGCAGGGTCGTCGACGTCACGTCGCACTCCGCGGACGTCCAGCTCATCATCGATCGGGACTGGAAAGGCGCCGGCGTGCTGGGCGACACGCGAGCCACCGGCATCGTGATCGGGCAGGGCGACCAGGACCTGCGGATGGACGGGATCTCGCCCAACGCCGAGATCGACCTCACGCAGCATCCACAGGTGTTCACGCTGAGCTACAAGGTGAACGGACAACAGGGTCTCTATCCGCCCGGGATCTTGATCGGCGACGTCTCGCGCGTGTTCCAGGGCACGAACGAGCTCCAGACCTCCGTGTCGATCAGTCCCGCCGTCGATTTCTCCGCACTCGAGTACGTGCTCGTGCTGACGACGCGCACGCGCGAGCTCGAGCAGGAGGCGCACGGGTAGGTGACGCGCCGTGTGCTCGCGCTCACCGCGATCGTCGTAACCGCGCTGCTCCTTCAGTCCACCGTGTTCGCCGACCTCAAGCTGCTCGGCGTCCGCCCCGAGCTGGTGTACCTGGTCACGATCGTGATCGCTCTGCTCGAGGGGCCGAACGAGGGGCTCGTGTTCGGCTTCTTCGCGGGGCTCGCCCAGGACTTCCTCATGAACGAGCCGAAGGGGCTCACCGCGCTCACGCTCACCTTGCTCGGGTACGCCGTGGGCCTCGCGCGCCAGTACATCGTCTCGCAGTCGCCCCTGGTCCCGACGATCGCGGTCGCGATCGGAACGGCCGTGGGCATCGGCTTCTACGAGATCATGTCGTTCCTGCTCGGCGGCGCCGACCAACCTGTGACGTTCTTGGTGAAAGTGGCGCTCCTGGCGGCCCTGTACAACGCCGTCCTCACGCCCATCCTCTACCCTCTCCTGCGGCGGATCGCGGAGGGCTCGCGTCCGCGAAGGGTGGTGCGGTTCTAAATGGACAAGGCCTCGTCGCGGCTGAGGATCCTCGCGTTGCTGGTGGCGCTGATGTTCGTGTCGCTGACCGCGCGCCTGTGGTTCCTGCAGGTCCTCGCGACCACCCAGTTCAAGAGCGAGGCGCGGAACAACAGCGTCCGGTTGGCCTACTCGGAGCCCGTGCGCGGGCTGATCCTCGACGACCAGGGGCGGACGCTCGTGAACAACACGAGGAGTCTCGAGGTCCGTGTCAACCGCCAAGCACTCGGCATGCAGGCGGAGGCCGTGGTGATGCGCCTTTCCCAACTGCTCGGCGTGGACCCCGGCGTGCTCCGCGCGCGGCTGGCGGACAAGCGCTTCTATCCCTTCCAGCCGATCCCGGTCGCCGAGTTCGTCCGCAAGGACGTCGAGTTCGCCATCGACGAGCATCCCGACATGTACCCGGGGGTCGACGTGCAGCGCGTGAGCGTTCGCCATTACCCTCACGACCGCACGGCCGCGCATCTGCTCGGGTACGTCGGCCTGATCAACTCAGCCGAGTACGACAAGCTCAAGAACAAGGGCTACGGGCAATCCGACGTCGTCGGGCGCGCCGGGCTCGAGCAGGAGTACGAGAAGTTCCTCCGGGGCCAGCGCGGCGTGCAGAAGTTCATCGTGAACTCCAACGGCGAGACGATCCGCGCCCTTGAGGCGATCGACGCAACCGCGGGTGACGACGTCCACTTGACGCTCGACGTCCGGCTCCAGCGCGCCGCCGAACAGGAGCTGAAGGACGGCCTGATGTACGCGCGCTCGCTGAATGCCTCGGACGGACGCCCGCTGCAGGCCAACGCGGGCGCGGTGGTCGTGCTGGACGCGAAGACCGGCGGGATCCGCGCGATGGCCTCGCTCCCGTCGTTCGACCCGAGCTGGTTCGTCAAGGGCCTCACCAAGGACGAGACGGCGTACCTGAGCAACGACAACCTTGCGCCGCTCGTCGACCGGGCGGTGCAGCTCCCCTACGTTCCGGGCTCGACGTTCAAGCCGTTCACCGGGCTCGCGGCCGTGAAGGAGGGCATCGCGAGCCTCTCCGGCTCGTACCTGTGTCAGACCGACTACGTGCACCCCGGCGACACGTCCGGGACCGTGTTCCACAACTGGGCGCCGATCCACACCTACATGTCGCTCGCCACGGCGCTCAAGGTGTCGTGCGACACCGTGTTCTACGCGTTCGGCTCGCAGTTCTACTTCGACTACGTGAACAACCAGCTCGGCAGCAATGAGCTGCTCCAGCGCGACCTCCGGCAGTGGGGGTTCGGATCGCCCACCGGGGTCGACCTCCCCTCGGAGACCGCGGGGCTGATCCCCGACGCCGCCTACGCCGGGGAGCACCCCGACATCTTCCCCGACGGGTGGATCCCGGGCGGCGACATCCGCATGATGATCGGCTCCGCCTACCCCGAGGTGTCCCCGCTGCAGCTCGCCACCGCCTACGCCGCCCTCGGCAACGGCGGGCACCTGTGCCGGCCCCACCTGATGGACCAGGTCGTGGCGCCCAACGGCAAGGTCGTCCGGCAGGCGGACAAGGGCTGCGACCGGATGGTGCCGTACACGACCGCCGAGCTGGACTACGTGCGGAGCGCCCTGGCGACCGTTCCGTCGGGCGGCACCGCGGCCTGCGCGTTCTCGGGATTCCCGCTGTCGAGCGTGCCGGTCGGCGGCAAGACCGGCACGGCGGAGCGGCCGCCGCACCAGGACACGTCGTGGTTCGCCGCCATGGTCCCGGCCAACAACCCCGAGTACATCGTCGTGACGATGGTCGAGCAGGGCGGGTTCGGCGCTCAGGTCGCAGCGCCGATCACGCGCCACGTGATCGACCGGATCTACAACCTGGAGGATCCGGGGACCAGCTGCGGCACGAACTTCTCGAGGGATCAGTGATGGACCTCGTTGCGGGACGCGTCTGGGCCGACGAGCGCAAACCGGTGCGCCACGTCGACGTCGGTCTGCTGCTGATCACGGCGGCGATGATCGTCGTCGGCCTGCTGCTGCTCTACTCCGCGACCAACCAAACGCTCCGCGCCGGCGGGTTCGATCCGTTCGCGCGGGTGAAGAAGCAGGCGGCTGTGGCGGTGGTGGGGGTCGTCTTCATGTTGCTCATGGCGAGCTTCGACTACCGGTTCCTCAAGATCTACGCCGGGTTCATCTACGGCGTGACCGTCCTCGCCCTTATCCTGGTCCGGATCCCCGGCATCGGGGCCACCGACGCCTCCCACGTCGCCCAGCGGTACTTCGGCGTGGCGACGGCCGGTGGCTTCCAGATCACTCCCTCGGAGTTCACGAAGGTGGTCGTCGTGGTGATGCTTGCGGCCGTGCTCTCCGAGCTCAGGACGCCGAGTCCGTCGCTGTCGGACCTGATCCGGGTGCTCACGATCGCCTCGATCCCGCTGATCCTCGTGTTCATCCAGCCCGACATCGGGACCTCGATCGTCATCGTGGCGATCACGGTCGGGATGCTGATCGTCGCCGGCGCCCGTCTGCGCCACATGCTGGTGCTGGTCCTCACCGGTGCGCTGTTGATCTTCCTCGCATTCCAGCTCAACGTGATCAAGCAGTACCAGGCGGATCGGATCCGCGCCTTCCTCGATCCGCAGGGTGTCTCGGAGACGGCGCGCTACAACCTGGAGCAGTCCCTGATCGCCGTGGGGTCTGGTGGCTTGACCGGCCGCGGCTACCTCAACGGCTCGCAGACGAACCTCGACTACGTGCCCGAACAGCACACGGACTTCATCTTCACGGTCGCTGGGGAGGAGTTCGGGTTCGTGGGCGCCATGGCCGTGCTGCTGCTCTACGCGTTCCTGGTCTACCGGGCGATCAGGATCGCGTCGCTCGCGAAGGATCCGTTCGGGACCTTCCTGGCTACGGGCATCGCGTCGATGTTCGCGATCCAGATGTTCGTGAACGTCGGGATGGTGATCGGGATCATGCCGATCACCGGCATCCCGCTTCCGTTCATGAGCTACGGGGGGTCTTCGATGCTCGCGAGCTTCATCGCGATCGGGCTGCTCGAGAACGTGCATATGCGGCGCTTCACTTAAGCGTCGCCGGCCGGCGCCTGCTGGGAACCGCCGTGCTCGCGCGTGACGAGCCACAGGAACGTGGACCCGTCGGGACCGCTCGACTCGAGCACCACGTCGCCGTCCATCGACCTCGCCGACAGCCGAGCGATGCTGAGCCCCAGCCCGACGCCCGGATGCGTGCGCGTGTGCAGGTCCTCGGCCTGCTCGAGCGGGTCGAATATCCGTTCCTGCGCGTCGGGATCGATCCCGGGGCCGTTGTCGATCACACGGATCTCCGGCCCGGTCCGTCCGACCGTGACGCGGACGATGACCTCCCGGCCGTCGGGAGTGAACGCGAGCGCGTTCTCGACCAGCTCCTCCAGGATCCGGCGGGCAGCGGTGTCGTTCACCGTGCTCATCGCAGGGACATCGGGAGCCTCCAACCGGATGCGCGGGTCGAGCTCGCTGACCTCGCGTGCGATCCTGGTGACGTTCGTCCATTCGGTGAGACCGGCCTCGACCGCGGCCTCGAACCGCTGCACCAGCCGGCCGAGGCCCGCGGCGCGTGCGACGAGCGTATCGAGCGCGTGCTCGAGCTGGTCCTGCTCCATGGGGCCCCGCCGCAGGCTCTGCGCGAGCCCGAGGATCACGGTGACCGGCGTCCTGAGCTCGTGTCCCAGCCGTCCGATCAGCTGCCGGCGATGGGCGGCGCGCTCCAGCAAGGCCTCCTGGGCGATCTCGAGCTGCCGCGTCCGCCGTCGCTCCCGCTCGAGCGCCTCGGTGAGCTCCTCGATCACCTGCGGCGTGACCTCCGGGGACAGGAGCCCGCCACCGGCGGCCGCGCGCATGATCGCGTCGACGATGTCGTCGCCGTCGGAGTCCTTGAGCACGTAGCTGGAGGCTCCGGCCACCAACATGTCGCGAACCGCGCGCTGGTCCTCCAGCCCCGTCAGGGCGACCACGCCCACCGACGGGTGGAGCGTCTTCAGGCGGCGGGTGGTCTCGATGCCGTCCATCTCGGGCATCCGGATGTCCATCAAGACGACATCGGGGGTCAACGAGCGCACCAGCTCCAGTGCCTCGGCGCCGGTCGCCGCCTGCCCCACCACGTCGAGATCCTCGCCGTCCAACAGCACCGCGAGCGACTCCCGGAACCCGTCGTTGTCGTCGACCACGACGACGCGGACGCGTTCGCGGAGTGCGCCGGGGAAGATGGGCCGCGCGCTCATCGCCCAAAGCATCGACCGCGCACGGTGGATGGCGTATCCGGCTCGCGCGGGGTTCCTTCCGATGACACCGGCCGGTCGTGCATGGCTCGCATTGGCTAGCCCCGACCGGGCCGGGGCCTCCCTACATCGTCGCAGGTCCCGGCCTGCTATCCTCCAAACAGATGTGCCCGCGGGGCGGCCGAAGGCCGCACCCAGCGGGGATCTCCGACTGTCGAGGTGGCGCGCGTCCGCCTCCGCGCGGCCCCAAGGCGGCCGCCGGGCGGACCGCGAGCCCCGGACGAAGGGAACGTTTACCGGGTGCGCGATCATGCGCGGACCCCGGCGCGCGGGGGAACCCGCAGCGCGGGCTCACACGTACGTTCACGAACCGTTGCCCGTTGCGGGCCTCAGGTCATCGTTCCCACTCCGTCCGGCGGCACGCCTCCTCCCTTCCAGCGAGAGGAGTAGCGCCCGTATGGACAACGAATCAGGTGCCGCGACGCCCCAGGCGCCGCCGGCCGGACCCGTCGCATCCGTCGACCCCCAGACGTCCGGTGTCGCGTCGCCGGAGGGCGCGCCGCGCAAGCGCAGGCGCCGCGGGGGGCGGGGCCGAGGCCGGGGTAGAGGCGGTGGCAGCAGCGGGACCTCGACGACCGTCGTCGTCGACGACGGCCAGGAAGCCGCCCAGGCGGAGGCCACACCGCCGAGACGATCCACCACCACGAAGAACGCCACGGCCACGATGAGCTCGAGCTCCGGCTCCGCGAAGACCGCCGGTTCCGCGAAGACCTCCACGACGCGGCGACGCCAGCCCAAGGCCGACGCGGAGGCGACCGCCGACACGACGGAGGCCGCGACCGAAGTCAGCACGCCGACCGCGGCACCGGGCGAGGAGGCTCCCACCACCCCGCGGAAGCGCCGCCGTCGCGGGGGCCGCGGGCGCGGGAAGAAGAAGCCCGCGGCGTCCACGGACGACGTCGGCGCCGACGACGAGGCGCCGCGCGGCGAGACTCCCGAGACCCAGCGCGACGACGCCGAGCCCGACGCCGACGCCGGCACCGCGCCTACCCGGCCCCGGACCCGGTCGCGCAGCCGAGGCGCCTCCACGAAGGCGCCCGCCGCCAAGCCGGCCGCCGAGACCAAGACGCCGAAGAAGCCGAAGGAGGCCAAGGAGCCATCGCGGTCGCGCCGACGCACGCTCGAGGAGCAGGTGGCCGCGGGCGGACCGACCCGCGGCATCCGGTCCACGCGCACGCGCACGGGGCGAGATGGCAGGCGACGCCGCGAACCGCAGCCGGCGCCCCCGCGGGTCACCGACAAGCTGATGGTGATCACCGAGCACGGCGACCGCGATCAGATCGCGGTGCTCGAGGAGAACCTGCTCGTGCAGCACTACGTGACGCGCACGGGCGCCACGTCGATGGTCGGCAACATCTACCTCGGCCGCGTCCAGAACGTGCTTCCGGGGATGGAGGCGGCGTTCGTCGACGTCGGCCGTGGCCGCAACGGCGTGCTCTACGCCGGGGAGGTGAACTACTCGCCGGAGGACATCGAGGGTCCCGCGCCGCGGATCGAGCAGATCCTGAAGGCCGGGCAGGGCGTCATGGTGCAGGTCACGAAAGACCCGATGGGCGGCAAGGGGGCGCGCCTCACCGCGAACCTCAGCCTCGCCGGCCGGTACATCGTGCTGGCTCCCAACCAGAACCTCCAGGGGATCAGCCGGCGACTGGACGAGGATGCCCGGAAGCGCCTGAAGGCGATGCTCAAGCGCGTCAAGCCGTCGGAGCACGGCGTGATCGTGCGGACCGCGGCCGAAGGCGCCACCGAGGAGGAGCTCGAAGCCGACCTCCGCCGGCTTCTCGCTACGTGGGAGTCGATCCAGAAGAGCGCGAAGCGGGCGAAGGCCCCGGCGGTCCTGTACGAGGAACCCGAGCTCACGGTACGAGTCGTGCGCGACCTGTTCACCGACGAGGAGTTCCGCGAGCTGGCCACTGACTCCCAGCGCGTCTACGACCGGGTGACCACGTACCTGCGCGAGGTCGCGCCCGACCTCGCCGACAAGGTCCACATGCACACTGGGAAGCTGCCGGTGTTCGAGGAGTACCGGGTCGTCGAACAGATACACAAGGCGCTGGACCGCAAGGTCTGGCTGCCGTCCGGCGGCTACCTGATCATCGAGCGCACCGAAGCGATGACGATCGTTGACGTCAACACCGGCAAGAGCGTCGGCAAGACGAACCTCGAGGAGACCGTGGTCAACACGAACCTCGAGGCTGCGCGCGAGGTCGCGCGGCAGCTCCGCCTGCGCGACATCGGCGGGATCATCGTGATCGACTTCATCGATATGCTGCTCGAGCAGAACAAGCGCAAGGTCGAGGACACGATGCGCGACGCCCTCGCGATCGACAAGACGCGATCGCAGGTGTTCGAGATCGGGCCGCTCGGTCTGATGCAGGTCACCCGCAAGCGGGTATCCTCGGGCCTCGTCGAGTCGTTCTCCGAGACCTGTCCCACCTGCGAGGGCAGGGGGATCATCCTGACCTACGACGTCTCCTGAAAGGAACCTCAACGATGTACGCGGTGATCAAGACCGGCGGCAAGCAGCAGAAGGTACAAGCCGGCGACGTGATCGAGGTGGAGAAGCTGGTCCACGACGGCGAGACGGTCACCTTCCAGCCGCTGCTGGTCGTCGACGACGACGGGAAGACCCACGTCGGCGCCGAGGCGGCGAAGGCGACCGTGACGGCCAAGCCGCTCGGCGAGAAGAAGGGCGACAAGGTCAAGATCTTCAAGTACCGGCCGAAGACCGGCTATGCCCGGCGCGCGGGGCATCGCCAGCAGCTGACGTTGCTCGAGATCCAGGACGTCACGCTGGGCTGATTGGTAGCTTGGAGGACCTATGGCACACAAGAAGGGCGGCGGCTCGTCCCGCAACGGCCGCGACTCGAACTCCAAGCGGCTCGGCGTGAAGGCCTTCGGCGGCCAGTCGGTCACCGCGGGCTCCATCATCGTGCGCCAGCGCGGCACCCGGATCCACCCCGGCGACGGCGTGGGCAAGGGCGGCGACGACACGCTGTTCGCCCTGCGCGAGGGGACGGTCGGCTTCCACGAGTCGCGCGGACGGAAGTACGCGACGATCCAGAAGACCGGCTAGCCCGAACCGCGAGGCCGCGAGGCCGCGATCCGCGCCGACAGCTCCGACGCCCACGTCTTGAGGATCGGCCGCAGCACGCCTCCGCGCGTCGCGAAGTAGTTCACGTTCCGCCGTTGCTGCTTCCTCTTGGCCGATCGGATCGAGCGGAGCGGGCTGGCCAGGCGCGGCGCCCCCCCGGACCCGGACAAGTCGGTGTTCACCATCGGTGGCGGCTCGGCGAAGTAGAAGGCCGTGCGACGGAGCTGCCGGCCCTCGCTCCACTCGACCATGAGCACGGGGGAGCCCCACAGGCGCTTGGCCGACCGCATGTCCGCGTACGGCAGCCGGAAAGCCTCGCCGGGCGTGGAGTCCTCGAACGCGAGCGCGTCGGCGTCGAGCGAGAGGAGCCCCTTCACCTCGTCGACGGGCTCGCCGCGGCGCAGGTGAACCATCCACGCCACGATCGTGTCGAGGTCCGCGTCGCTCATCTCGACCATCTTCATCCGGGATGGGTCCTGCGACCACCCCGGCTACGCTCTCCCCATGGCGTTCGTCGACGAGTGCCCGGTGTTCGTCCGCGCGGGACGGGGGGGTGACGGCTCCGCGTCGCTGCACAGCGAGCCCTACAAGCCGCGGGGTGGCCCCGACGGCGGCAACGGCGGGGCCGGCGGGTCCGTCGTGGTCGTCGTGACCGGGGAGGCGCACGACCTCTCCTGGCTGGCGGATCATCCGCACCAGCGCGCCGAGCCGGGAGGGGCCGGCCGCTCGGCGCGGCGCGAGGGCGCCTCGGGCAAGGACCTGGTGCTCGGCGTTCCCGACGGCACCGTCGTCTTCGACGAGGAAGGGCTCCTCGCCGATCTGGTGGGGGAGGGAGCGCGCGCGGTGGTGGCCAGGGGCGGCCGGGGCGGCCGCGGCAACGCCGCGCTCGCCGGTCCGCGCAACCGCGTCCCCCGGGCGGCCGAGCCGGGCGAGGAGGGCGAGGAGCGACGCCTGCGCCTGGAGCTCCGGACGGTAGCCGACGTCGGACTCGTCGGCCTTCCCAACGCGGGGAAGTCCACACTGCTGTCCCGCCTGACGGCGGCCACGCCGCGTATCGCTGACTATCCCTTCACCACGCTCAGCCCAAACCTCGGCGTGGCGGCGGCCGACGGCGAGCGGTTCGTCGTCGCCGACGTGCCCGGGCTGATCGAAGGCGCGCACGAAGGCAGGGGGCTCGGGCACCGGTTCCTGCGCCACGTGATGCGATGCCGCGCTCTGGTGCTCGTCGTCGACCTCGCCTCTGAGGACCCGCCCTCCGACCTCGGGGTGCTGCGTGAGGAGCTGAGCGCGTTCGACAGCGAGCTGGCCGAGCGTCGTTCGCTCGTGGTAGGCACGAAGGCCGACCTCGTCGACGACGCTTCAGAGCGCGCGCGCTCCCTCGGCGACGATGCGCTCGCGGTCTCGGCCGTGACGGGAGACGGCCTCGACGCCCTGCAGGGGCGCCTCGGCCTGCTCGCCGAACGCGCCGCGGCCGAGGCGCCGAAGCCGGCGCCCTACGTCGTGCTGCGCCCGGGACGGGCGCGGTTCACGGTTGAGCACGGCGACGACGGCAGATGGCGCGTCCGGGGTCGCAACGTGGAGCGCTGGGTCATGGAGTCCGACCTCGATGACGACGACGAGGTCCGCAAGCTCCAGCGCCGCCTGAAGAAGGAGGGCGTCGACCGCCGGCTGCGCTCGCTCGGTGCCAAGACGGGCGACGAGGTGGAGATCCGCGGACGGGTCTTCGAGTTCGTGCCGGACCTGCATGAGCCGACCGACGAGCGGAAGGACGAGACGTGATGGACGTGGTGGAGATGCTCGTCCGCGAGGACGAAGGATGGCGCCGCCTGCGCGCCGTCTTCGCGCGCGTGCCGGCCGACCGGTTCGAGTCGCCGGGGGTCACCCCGGAGGGATGGTCGCCCAAGGACGTCATGTTCCACGTGGGGGCGTGGCTGGTGGAGTGCGGTGACGTGCTCGATCGGATCCGCGATGGCTCGCTCCGATCCGAGAAGTACGACGAGCCGGGAACGACCGAGCGGATCAACACGGCATGGTTCGAGCGATCCAGGGACATGGCCGGATCGGACGTGCGCGCGGTGTTCGAGTCGGGTCGCGTGCGTGCTCGGGAGGCGCTCGGCGGCCTGGGGGAGGTCACGACCGACGCGTGGGAGTGGTTCGAGGAGTCCGGGCCGCAGCACTACGCGGACCACGCGAAGGATCTCGAAGCCTGGCTGGCGCGCTGATCGGTCGGGCCGCAGCCCGACGGTAGGATTCGCCCGATGATCATGCGCGTCGGCATCATGGGCGGCACGTTCGATCCGATCCACTACGGGCACCTCGTCACCGCCGAGGAGGCCCTGCATCAGTTCGATCTGGATCGGGTCATCTTCGTGCCGACCGGCAGCCCGTGGATGAAGGAGCACGACGTCGTGTCTCCGGCCGAGGACCGCTACCTGATGACGGTCATCGCGACGGCCTCGAACCCACGCTTCCACGTGTCGCGGATCGAGGTGGACCGCGACGGGCCGACCTACGCGGTCGACACGCTGCGAAGCCTCAAGGCGGAGCTCGGCCCCGACGCGGACCTGTTCTTCGTCACCGGCGGCGACGCGGTGCTCGAGATCTTCCAGTGGAAGGAGCCGCAGGAGCTGTTCGATCTGGCACACTTCATCGCCGCGACGCGGCCCGGCTACGACATCGCCGCCTTCGAGTCCCATGCGCCGAATCACCATCCGCGGATCACCGTGATGAGCATCCCGGCGCTCGCGATCTCGTCCACCGACATCCGCACGCGCGTCGCCAAAGGGCAGCCGATCCGGTACCTCGTGCCCGAGGGCGTCAACAGCTACGTGCAGAAGGCCGGCCTCTACAGGTGAGCGACACCGGCGGTCGCGTCCGCCCGGGACGTGCCGAGCGGCGAGCGCGGGCTCGCCGGACGAGATGGATCGGGGTCGTGGCGCTCGTCCTCGTCGTCGGCGCGGCCGTCTGGGCGACGTCACAGCTCGGCGGCGACGGGTCCGGGGCTGCGCCGAGCTCGCCGGCGTCGTCCACCGCGCCGAAGGTGGCGACGATGCTCGCGTTCTCCGTGACCGGATCGCGGGACGCCCTGCTGGCGGTGATCGGGGCCGGCGGCACCCCCGCGCCCGCGGCGATGACCCTGCCCTCGGACGTGACGATCGTGATCCCGGGCCAGGGACAGGCCGAGACGAACGACCTCCAGGCCCTCACCGGGGGCGCCCTGCAGGTGGGGGTGTCCAACGTCGTCGGAGCGTGGGTGCAGCACTATGCGGTCCTGGGTCTGGATGCGCTCGGCGAGGTCGTCGACCGCGGCGGTGGGCTGACCGTCGACCTCCCCGACGTGTACACGCTCGGCGGCAGGGTCCTCGGCCCGGGTGCGACCCCCATGAACGGCGCGCAGATCGGCAGGCTGCTGTCGGCCCCGGCGACGGATCCGGAGGTCCGCTGGGTAGCCGTCCTGACGGCGTTCCTCGCATCGGAGGCGCCGCTGCGGCCGGGCGACCTGGCGGAGACGGACTCCGCCGGCGCTGCCCTCTCGGTGCTGCACGCCGCGCACGGCGCCGACGTGACCGAGGCACCCGTGCGGGAAGTCGGCGACTCCGCCTTGATCCCCGATCAACCGGCGTTCGACCGGACCTTCCGCGAGCTGTTCGGCACGGCCGCGCCGACCAACGTCGTCGTGCAGAACGGGAACGGGCGACCCGGCGTGGGGGAGGATGCTGCGCGGCTGCTGATCCCCGCCGGCTTCCGCGTCGTGATCTCGCAGAACGCCGGGTCCTTCGATCACCCCGAGACGGACGTCGTGGCGACCGACGAGGCCCATCGCGCCGACGCCGAACGCGCCAAGCGAGCCCTGGGGGTCGGGGTCGTCTCGGTGTCCGGGGTACCATCGGGTCTGGCGGATGTGTCGATCGTCGTAGGAGAGGACTTCAAGGCGTGACGGAAGGCGGCACGGTGCGAGGAGCCGATCGGCTCCCGCCCAGCCGCGCCGTTGCGGCCGCGGCGGCGCGCGCGGCCGCCGCCAAGCAGGCCGCGGACGTCGTGGTCTTGGACGTCAGCACGCTGATCGTGATCACGGACTTCTTCGTCATCTGCTCGGCCGGCACGCAACGACAGGTGAAGACCGTCATCGAGTCGGTGGAGGAGGGCGTCCGGTCGATCGGCGCCAAGCCGATCCGACGCGAAGGCGAGGCGGGCGCGGGCTGGTGGCTGCTCGACTACGTCGACGTCGTGGTGCACGTCTTCGGCACCGAGGAGCGCGCCTACTACGACCTCGAACGCCTGTGGCGCGACGCCCCGCGGTTCAACTGGGAGGCCGAACCCGAGGCCGCGACCGGCGGGTAGACTCGCCCCTCGAGGGGCCCATAGCTCAGCTGGTAGAGCATCTGGCTGGCAGCCAGAAGGTCGGGGGTTCGAGTCCCCCTGGGTCCACCTGACCTTCCGGTGCGCGAACCAGGGCAGGGACCTTGTACGTCGGAAGGATCTCCTCGCGGCTCATCACGCGAAGCTCCTTCACGAGCAGACGGAACAGCGCTTTTCGCTGCTGATTCGTCCCGACGCGAAGGAGTGCGCCGAGGTCCCTGGCCCACTCGGCGACATCGACTGCGCTCGGAGGCGCTGAGACGGTTTCCGAGGCACTCCGGGTCAGAGACGCCTGTTCGGCAGTGAGCGCGTCGATCCTGACACTCAAGGCGGCGACCCGCTCCTGACAGTCGGCCGCCGAGAGCGATCCATCCTCGAACGCGCCACGCAAGGAGCCATCGCCGCGACCTACGAGGTCGTGGGCGGAATCATGCGTCCCACACAGATCCTCGATGTCGTCCCGACCGGGATGGGCTCGAGCTACTGTGACGGCTCGCCGACGTCGTGGACCTCGTCGAACACCGGCTGCCGGGCACTGACGTTCACCTACGCGTCCTCGACGACCGCGACCGGCACCTCCTCGGCCCAGTGGGGCGACATCGCGAACCAGCTGACGACCGTGAGCTTCACCGGTTGGGATCCTGCGGCCGGTGGCGGCTCGGGCGCGATGACGACCAGTGCGGTCGCCTCCTACCTCTACGACTGGACCGGTTCGGTTGGGAGGCTCCGGGCGGTATGGGACCCGCGGATCTCGCCCGCGCTCAAGACGACCTACGACTACGACTCCGCAGGCCACGTCACGTCGATCACCCCACCAGGGCTGAACGGCTGGACTGAGCTTGACCCGCTTTCGTGGACACCTCAACACTGAGCCGTCCTGGCTCGGAGAAGGGAGTGTCCATGCCCAACCCCCATCCCCCGTATCCGCCGGAGTTCCGCGCTGAGGCCGTGCGGCTGTATCGGAGCTCCGGCAAGAGCCTGAAGGCCATCTGCTCGGAGCTCGGGATCTCGCTGGAGACGCTCCGGCACTGGGTGAACCAGTCCAAGATTGACGCCGGCGAAGCACCGGGGCTCACGACCGAGGAGCGCGAGGAGCTCCGCAAGCTCCGCCGGGAGAACCGGGTGCTGCGGGAAGAGCGGGAGATCCTGAAAAAAGCCGCGGCCTTCTTCGCGAGGGAGAGCGAGACCGGGTGAGGACGTTCCGGTTCATCGCTGCGGAGAGGGCGCACCACCCGGTCGCCGTCTTGTGCCGGGTGCTTGGCGTGTCGCGCTCGGGGTTCCACGCCTGGAGCACGCGCCCACCGTCTCGTCGCGACGTCGACGATCGATCGCTCATGAAGTTGATCGGTGAGATCCACGAGGGCTCCCGCGGGACCTACGGAGCTCCGAGGATCTGGGCCGAGCTCCGGCTGGATCACGGGATCGCCGTCTCCCGCAAGCGCGTGGCCAGGTTGATGCGTCATGGCCGCATCCAGGGCGTGCACGTGCGTCGGGGCTACCGCACGACCCGGCGAGCCAAAGGGTTGGCTCCGGCTCCCGACCTGGTGGGTCGTCGCTTCCCGGCCGCCCAGCCCGACCGGATCTGGGTCGCCGACATCACCTACCTCGACACGGCCGAGGGCTACCTGCACCTGGCAGCCGTCGAGGACCTGTTCTCCCGGGCGATCGTCGGCTGGTCGATGGCGACGCACCTTCGGACCGAGCTCGTGATCTCGGCGTTGGATATGGCCTGTGCGAACCGCCGACCGGGGCCTGGGCTCGTGCACCACACCGACCAGGGTTCGCAATACACCTCGCTCGAGTTCGGTCGACGTCTTCGCGAGTCCGGCATCCTGCCCTCGATGGGCCGCGTCGGCACCGCGCATGACAACGCCGCGATGGAGTCCACCTTCGGCTCGATGAAGCGCGAGCTCGAGCTGATCTTCGGGGCGGTGTTCCCGACGCGTGAGGCCGCACGCTCGGCAGTGTTCTGGTGGATCGAGGTCTTCTACAACCGTCGGCGCCGTCACTCGTTCTGTGGTCAACTCGCGCCCTTCGAGTTCGAAAGGAGGTGGATCAGCCCTGCCGCCGCGTCCTAATGTCGACCTGTCCATGGAACCGGGGCAAGCTCAGGGAGCAGGCTGGCTGGCCGCAGCGATGGCTGCAGCGATCCTGGCAGAAGGGTGGTGGATTCACAGCACGGCACAGAAGGCAGAGAGAGAGGGCAAGTGCCTGAAGCTTGACGTTTACTGCCATGGACCGGGACATCGGTTTTCGTCAGGCCAGGAGTTTACTCGGGGGGTTACTGTTCATGACGAGCGAACAATTCGAGTGGAATATGGAGTCGCTCCGAGGCACGAACTTCAAGACACCAGGCACAGTCACCTCGATTGAGGCTCGTGAATTCCCTGCTGTCGAGTGTTGGTCAGCATGCTTGCCTCCGATATGAGTTCGTCAGCGAGTGGACCGTGGGGCCGGCGAGTAGAGCGACTCACCCACAGAGCGCAGAAGGTCCTCGCACCGGTTCTGGAATCCGGGGAGGGCGTCTGGCTTGCCACCGACGCTCAACTAGGCTCGCGCCTGAGGTCCGTGCCAGCTGGCATCCCGTTGGTGATCTTCGGCTTCTGGGTGATCGATCGAATCCCTGTCTTTGTGAGTCCTTGGACATTCGTTCCGCCGTTCGTTGCTTTCTACCTGCTGCTGGTCTACGCAACGCGGCAGATATTCGTGAAGCCGAGAATCCTCGTCCTAACCGATAGGCGGCTCTTCCTCTTGCGCCCTTGGCCCTTGTTTGGGCCGACGAGGGGCGTGACGCATGTTGAACGACGGGCACTCGTCAACTGGCGATGGGAAGGGAAACGGTCATTCACCCTAACCGGGTCGAAGATGAGAGTGACGCTGGCCCCGAACCCACTGAGACTGAACTCAGCGATCAAGGAGTGGGGGACTAGGACGTGAATCGGCAGGAGTTGGTCTTCCTACGGTTCCGTTCTCTATAGCCACCGTAGACATGTCCGGGCGTTGACGCGGACGTCTCTGAGCCTGGCCCGTTGTCGCGGCCGAGCCCTCACGCCTCTCGCGCGCGGCGCGCACGAGCTGCTTGATCCGAGCAAACACGCCGGAGCCTCCCCATCTCTGCAGCCCAACTCCGTTGATTGATTGCGCTGACTTGTTTTTGGGCGGTCGTGCCACCCTATGCAGTTTGTCCACCCTCCGTGCAGTCGCACAAATGACGCCCAATGAACGGCTGGGATCCTCCCCGATTTCTCCCCGCTCCAGGCCGCCACGTTTCGGGCACCCTCCTCGCCTTTGTATGGGTGAAGGTGGCCCGCCGGGCAGCTTCGGTCGCCGATGGCCGGGGGCCGCGCCGTCCCTCGGATGGCGTCGAAATCGCGAGCGGGCTCGAGCTGGCGAAGATTCGTCGTCGCGAGGGCGAGGAGAGCTCAGCTCTCGGGAGCGAGCCGCGAGCGGAACGGCACCAGGCGTGACCGCCCCCGGGCACCTCAGAAGAGGCGCGCTCGGGAAGCAGGATGATGCCGAACCGCCGACCGAGTCAAGCGAGTTAGGAACCCAGGCGCGGAGGCGACCCGGCCCGAGAGCGGCGGGTTGGCAACCCGTATGAGCGTCTCGCGAACGAGGCCGCGGACGTGGGGATGGTCGGCGGTCGCCAGGCCGCACTCACGCCGACCAAGCAGATCCGGTGGGCCACCTGCAGTTGCAGCAAGAAGCCGATAAGGGGACGCCGCCGAGGCACGGCCGGGAAAGCCCCACTGCGTATGGCGGATGCTTTGCTGCTACCCCGGGACCCGTATCGACATCCCCGCGATCCTTGCCTCAAGGTGGTTCGCGCACCGTTCAATCAAGACCACTGCAGGAGAGAGAGAGAGAGAAGGACTCCCGTCCGCTTTGCCCGAGGCCGGGAGTCCTTCAGGAAGTGAATTACCCCTCTAGTCGAGTTGGGGAACGCTCCGTCATCGAACGCCGAGCGCGCGTCGCATGCCGATCTCGAACGTTGCAGGCAGGCCCTGGAGGTGGGACGAGGAAGCTCTCCTCGAGCTCGCCGAGGCTCTTGGTGGGCGAGGCGCTCGTGACCGACGACGATCAGATCATCGCGGTGGCCGGGGAGTCCGCTCGTCCGCTTCTGGAAGGCCCACCAACGGCGACTCGGCTCTCTTCGCACCGAGCTGGAACCAGCCGGTCGTCGGTGGTCGGGCATCGACTCTCCACCGATCCGAAAGCTGATCGACGAGGCGCAGGCTGGCTCTGCCCGCTCCTGTGCATCGGATCGAACCCTGGCCCGGGATCGCTCACCTCAACGCGTAGGCATCCCGGTGACGCCCGCACGGTCAGCTCGACGCCGCGTCGAGTTCTTGACCGCTGTGGCGCACGCTGTTCGTGATCCAACTCCGAGACGAGAAGGACAGCTGGATCCGTCGGGTCCAGTCCGAGAGCCTCCTGATCGATGAGCCAGCGCCTTGCCTGTGTCGGAGCGAGATCGCTCAGACGAAGTCGGATATCCCTCGTACCGAGAGGACAAACGCGGCCCTTCACGCTCCTCCGTAGGAGGGCTCATCGGCGGGGGTTTCGCCGAAACTATACTCGCCACGATGCCCGAGGCCGACGACCCGGCTGCGGAGGCTGGGGAGAGCTCCAGCTTTCTTCAGACTCCCGAAGCGGAACCGTTGCGGGTTCGACGAGCCATCGCATGGTGCAGGTCGCGTGGACCGATCGGTCGTGGCTCTGCTGCATTCCTTCTGTACGCGTTGGTGTCGGTGGTGGTGTACGCGCACCACGCCCTGCCCCACCTCGCCACTCGATGCGTCACCGTGTGCGCGCCGGACACGAAGTACTTCATCTGGTCACTCGGATGGATGGCGCACGCTCTCGCGCACGGCCTCAGTCCCTTCCACACCGATCTCCTCTCGGCTCCCGGCAGCATCGACCTGACATGGGTCGTGACCGTCCCTGGACCCGCCCTGGTCATGACCCCGGTGACCATGGTGTTCGGCCCCGTGGCCGCGGACAACGTGCTCCTTGTGGCCGCTCCCGCCTTGGCGGGCTGGGGAGCCTACCTTGTCTGCAATCAGGTCACTCGGAGGTTCTGGCCCTCGGTGGCCGGGGGGTTCGTGTTCGGGTTCTCCCCGTATATCGAGCGGTACATGCGCGCGCAGTTGCACGCCCTACTGGTCTTCCCGGCTCCCCTGGCCGTGTACTTGGTCCTGCGCCGCATCGATGGCAGCATCGGCAAGCGCGCGTTCGTGGGTCTCCTCGCACTGGTGCTGGTGGCACAACTCTCCATCTCGGCGGAGGTGTTCGCCACGATGACGCTGTTCGGGGCCATCGCGCTCCTCGGTTCGTTCGCGCTCGGGCCGAAGACGCTCCGCGAGAGCCTGCTCTCCGTAACCGGCCTCATCGGTCTCACCTACCTCGCGGTCGGAGTGGTGGTCAGCCCGTACCTCTACGAAACGATCAGCCACGCTCCCTCCGGATCCATCCGGAGTGGCCTGCTGTCGGCGGACCTGTTGAGCTTCGTGCTCCCGCCTCGCAGCACGTGGATCGGGGGGGCGACGTTCGCAAGCATCATCCCGCACAGCTTCATCGGCCACGCCGACTTGGCCTATCTCGGGCCGGGCTTCGTCCTCGTCCTCATCCTGTTCGCGTGGGGTGCCCGGCGACAGCGGGCAACCTGGCTGCTGCTCGGCTTCGCTGCGGCCGCCGCCGTGCTGTCGCTTGGACCGAGGTTGCACATCGCGGGCACCCAGAGCATCCCGATGCCGGGTGCGATGATCACGAGCCTCCCGCTCATGCACAGCGCGGTGCCCTACCGATGGGTCGAGTTCGTGTGGCTCGCCCTCGCGGTCATCGCGACCCTCTGGATCTGCGAGGGGCGGAGACGAACCGGCTGGGTCCGGTACGTGGTCGTTGGCGTAGCGATCCTCTTGGCGGCCCAAGTGGCCAACTTCCGTTCCACTCCCACCGACCTGTCGGTTCCGGCGTTCTTCACGGATGGGACCTACCGGTCGTACATCGCGCCGGGTGAGATCGTTCTGCCGGTCACGCAGAACCTCGGAGACGATCTCCTGTGGCAGGCGGAGACCGGCATGTACTTCCGGATGCCCCAAGGCACGTGGCCGCTCGTCCAGATCGCATCGGGGCGGAGCGCGATCAGGACGTGGATCCATCACTCGCCGAGACGGCCACGCCCTCTCGAGCACCCTCCCTCGCGGGAGGCCCTCGTCGAGTTCCTCGAGCAGCACCAGGTGGAGGTCATCGTCGCGGCGAACCCGGTCCCCGAAGCGTGGACCACGCTCCTGCGGTCCGCGGTCTCCACGACCCCCGTCAGCCTGGGTGGAGTGTCCGTCTACCAGGTATCCACCGTCGTGGACGCAGGCAAAGAGTAAGGACCCGGGCACCCGGGGTACGGTTCGGGCCGTGTCGGACGTCCATCCGCTTCGCGCGATCCTCGAAGACGCCGCCCGGGGCCGGTTCCCGCCTCCCGACGGCGCCGTCCTGATCCTGGCGTCTCCGCAGGGGCGGTCCGACGCCGTCGTCGCCTTCACCGCTCATCACGTGATCGCGGCCGACGTCGAGCCCGAGGACGTGCTGGCGCATCTGCCGGCCGGCGCGGACCTCGGCGCGCCGACGAGCACAGCGTTCCTCGCGTGGCTGGGCGCCGAGCTGGGGAGCGCGCCCCGGAGCTTGGACGTCGTCCTGACCGCGCCGGGTCTGGCCGGGACCGAGGCCGATCCTCCGCTGCACGAGGTGGCCGGGGCGGCGGACGACCGGGTGCGTCGCGCCGAGCGCTACCGCGAGGACGTGTCGGTCTTCGCCGACCAGGACGAGCGGGCGGTCGTCATCCTCGGCCGTGGGCTGGTGCGACGGCGCGAGGTGAGCATCGAGGTCCGCGAGAGCGAAGCCATGGCCCGCGGGCTCGGGCGCCGGCTGCTCCTTGCCGCACGCACGCTGGTGCCGCCCGATGAGTACCTGTTCGCGCAGGTCGCCGCGGGGAACGCCGCATCCCTTCGCGCGTTCCTCGCCGCGGGGTTCCGTCCGATCGGCGCGGAGGTGCTGTTCCTTCGGGATCGGGACTGACACGCGATCTGAACCGCGTCCCCCGGGTCCCGGCCTTCTCGGCGACGGGCTTGCATGATCGACACTTCAGAACCGGCGCCGGCCGTCCGATAGCTAACGCATCACAGGGAGATGGCTATGGACACCGAACGATCAGACGTAACCGCGACGCTCGACGTTGCCGAGGCGGAAGCCTCTGTGGCGCAAGCGAGAACGGCCCTCGACGAAAGCCGGCAGGCCACCAAGGTCGCCGAGGAGACCTTCCGGGCGCGCCAGGCCGACGAAGCAGAAGCCCTCCAGGTCTACGAGCAGGCTGCCCACCGGGTCCGCGACGCGTACGCAGCAGAGCGAGCGCGGATCGAGGAGCAGATGCGCACGGCCGAGGACGAGCTCAAGGCCCTCGATGCACGGTTGAGCGACCTCGGGGTCGCCTCCGATGCCTCGACGGTCTCAGTGGAGCCGATCTCGGTCGACCCGTCACAGAACGGCGCCCATGAGCCGGAGGAGCGGTCCGGCGACCAGCCGGCACCCGAGGCCACAGTGGAGGCGGCGGCCGAGGGCGCGGCGTACGAGGACGACTGGTATCGGACGCTCAAACAGCGCAGCGAGAACGGCGCCACCGCCAACGGCGAGTAAGCGCTCCGTCCCAACGACCTTGTTCCCGTAGACTCGCCGCGATCCGTTCGCCTTAGGAAGGGTCGTCGGGGATGAGGGTTCTGGTCGTCGGCTGCGGTGGGGTGGGCGCGGCGTTCGCTCCGATCGTAGCGCGGCGGGACTTCTACGAGCACATCGTCTTCGCCGACTACGACGAGGGTCGTGCTCGCACAGTGGTCGATCGGTACGACGGCGACACCGGGCGTTTCTCCGCCGCGCAGGTCGACGCGTCGGATGCCTCGGCGGTCTCGGAGCTCTGCCGCGCCCTGAACGTGACGCACGTCCTCAACGCAGTCGACCCGCGCTTCGTGATGCCGATCTTCCACGGGGCGCTCGACGCGGGAGCGACCTACATGGACATGGCGATGTCGCTCTCCCGTCCGGATCCCGAGCGGCCGCACGAACGGACGGGCGTCAAGCTCGGCGACGAGCAGTTCGAGATGGATGGTCAGTGGAAGCGCAGCGGCCAGCTCGCGCTGGTCGGGATGGGGGTGGAGCCAGGCCTCTCCGACGTGTTCGCCCGCTACGCACAGGACCACCTGTTCTCATCGATCGACGAGGTGGGGGTTCGCGACGGGGCGAACCTGGTCGTGGAGGGCTACGACTTCGCACCGAGCTTCTCGATCTGGACCACGATCGAGGAGTGCCTCAACCCTCCGGTGATCTGGGAGAAGGAGCGTGGGTGGTTCACGACGCGACCGTTCTCCGATCCGGAGACCTTCACGTTCCCCGGCGGCATCGGGCCGATCGAGTGCGTGAACGTCGAGCACGAGGAGGTCGTGCTGATGCCTCGGTGGATCGACTGCCGGCGCGTCACGTTCAAGTACGGGCTCGGCGACGAGTTCATCGAGGTCCTGCAGACGTTGCACAAGCTCGGGCTCGATTCGACGGAGACGGTCACGGTCCGCGGCGTGGAGGTCAGCCCGCGCGACGTGGTCGCCGCCTGCCTGCCCGACCCCGCCGGCCTGGGTGACCGGATGAGTGGGAAGACGTGCGCGGGCATCTTGGTGAGGGGCACCGGCACCGACGGCACGCCGCGCGAGGCCTACCTGTATCACGTTGTCGACAACGAGGAGACGTGGGGTCGCGACCACGCCCAGGCGGTGGTGTGGCAGACGGCGATCAACCCGGTGGTGGCGCTGGAGCTCCTGGCGAACGACACATGGTCCGGCGCAGGGGTTCTGGGGCCGGAGGCATTCGACGCTGCGCCGTTCCTCGACCTGTTGACCGACCACGGTTCCCCGTGGGGGATCGAGGAGCGCACGCCCGTCGCCGGCTGATGCGCGTGATCCCTCAGGTCCGGGCTCCGGGATGTCGATGCTCCCGGGGTGAGTGCGAAGGAGACCGGCACGGCCTACGACGCTGCCCTGGCACGTCTGTCGCGGCTGATCGAGCCGGGGTCGCTGCTCGAGGCGACGCCGGAGTGCCTGGTCGTGGCGCAGGCCGACGGACGGATCGTCTTCGCCAACAGGCACGTCGAAGACCTGACCGGCTTCGATCGCGATGACCTGCTGGGTGGCTCGGTCGAGCTGCTGGTGGCGGCCGACGTGCTCTCGATCCCGTCGGGAACCCGTGTCGAGGCCGCCTGTCGCACCGCATCGGGAACGACCATCCCGGTCGAGGTCCACGTCGGCACGATCGAGGCCTCCGAGACGCTCCTGGTGGTGACGCTCCGCGACGTGAGCGAGCTGCAGGCCGGCCGCGAGGCCAGGTTCGAGGCCGAGGCCAAGTACCAGAGCCTGGTCGAGCACATCCCGGCCGTCGTGTATCTCGACCCGGTCGACGAGAACGCGACGTCGATCTACGTCAGCCCGCAGATCGTGGAGCTGATCGGGATCACCCCCGACGAGTGGACGAACGACTACTACGCCTGGCGTACCCACGTGCACCCCGAGGACATCGACCGCGCGTGGGACGAGTACCAGGAGGCGTACCGCAACCACGCGCCGCTCAACCACGAGTACCGGATGCTGCACGAGGACGGCTCGGTGAAGTGGGTCCTCGAACAGGCCTATCCGATCGACGACGAGGAGGGGAACGCCTGGCTGATCCAGGGCGTGCTGTTCGACATCACGGAGCGCAAGAACGCCGAGGAGCAGATCGCCTTCCTCGCCTATCACGACAAGCTGACGGGGCTGCCCAACCGCGTCCTGTTCGAGGAGATGCTCGAGAACGCGATCGCGCGGGCACGTCGGCACGATCGCGGGGTCGGCGTCGTCTATCTCGACCTGGACAACTTCAAGCTGGTAAACGACTCCCTCGGCCATCACGCGGGCGACCTGTTGCTGGCCCAGCTCGCCGACCGCTTGCGCGCGTGCACGCGCGAGACCGACCTGGTGGCGCGCCAGGGCGGCGACGAGTTCCTCCTGCTGCTGGCCGACATCGAGCGCGGGATCGAGGAGCCCGGCAAGCACGACCCGGCGATGATCGTGGCCGAGTCCGTGGCCGCGCGGATCCACGAGGCGCTCAGCCAGCCCTTCGACCTCAACGGCACCCCCTTCTACGCCTCGGGATCGATCGGCATCAGTCTCTTCCCCCAGGACGCCGGCGACGCCGAGACGCTGCTGATGAACGCAGACCACGCGATGTATCAGTCCAAACGGCACGAGCCCGGCAGGTGGGTCGTCTACGCCACGGGTGGCGACGACGCGATGCGCAAGCTCTCCCTCTCGAGCCGCCTGCGCGAGGCCGTCCAGCACGAGCGGTGGGTGCTGCACTGGCAGCCGATCGTCGACCTCACGACGGGTGAGCTCCGGAGCGTCGAGGCGTTGATCCGGTGGCAGGAGCCCAACGGCGGGATCGTTGCGCCGGGTGAGTTCATCCCGCTCGCGGAAGAGCTCGGGCTGATCGAGGCGATCGGTGACTGGGTGATCGCCGAGCTCGCGCGCCAGCACAAGGCGTGGCGCGCCGAGGGGTTGGACCTCACCGTCGGCTTCAACCTGTCCCCGCGGCAGCTCTGGTCGGCCCATCTCGGAGAGAAGATCCTGTTGAAGCTCCGCAAGGCCGACGTCGAGCCGGAACGGGTCGTCGTCGAGATCACGGAGTCCACGGCGATGGCCGACCCCGATCGCACGCAGCGGATCCTGCAGGAGCTCAAGGCGTGGGGGTTCTCGCTGGCGCTCGACGACTTCGGAACCGGCTACTCGTCGCTGGCGCGTCTGAAGCACCTGCCCGTCGACGTGCTCAAGATCGACCGGTCGTTCATCGGCCACGTCGACGCCGATCCGGGCCTGGGAAGCATGGTTCGGGCGATGGTGCAGCTCGCCGAGGGTCTGGGGATCACCCCGCTTGCCGAAGGAGTCGAGACCGAGCGGGAGCTCGCCTTCCTCCGCGAGATCGGGTGTCCGCTCGGCCAGGGATTCCTGTTCTCCTATCCCGTGCCGGCCGGCGAGATCCCCGCACTGGCCGGAGGCGCGGGTGGGCTGCTGCCCGTGCCGTTCACGTCCTGACCGTATCCTCCCGGTCGTGCGTCTCGCCGCTGCCCTGGTCGCGCTGGCCCTGCTGTCGTCGGCGTGCAGCGGTGCCTCGGCGTCGGGCACGTCCTCGCACACCACGCGACCTCGTCCCACGGCCTCGCCTCAGTCGCCCGCACCCGCCGTGGCTCCCGGAGAGGTCCGCGACGTCGGACAACAGCTGCGCCTCCGGCCCCACACGGAGAGCTACTACGTCGAGGTGCTCGACTGGAACGGTGACGGTTGGGACGACCTGTTGATCTCCCACCACGGATCGCTCCGCGCCCAGCTCTTCGAGAACCACGTCGCGAAGAAGGGGCCGCCGCGGTCGCTCTGGTACCACGCGGTCTTCCAGTTCGGGGACTCGATCCATCACCGGGTAGACAGGCACGGTTGCACCGCGGCCGACGTCAACCTCGACGGGCTCGTCGACGTGCTCTGCGAGAAGGGCGCGGACATCGGCACGATCAAGAAGTGGAACGAGCTCTGGATCCAGGGTCCCGCGGGCGTCTGGACCGACGAGGCGCACGCCTACGGCGTCGAGGACATCTGGGGCCGCGGCCGGTTCCCGGCCTTCATCGACCTCAACCACGACCGCTACCCCGATCTGTTCCTCGGGAACGACTACCCGCGCCAGGACGCGCACCCGACCCTGAACCGTACCTACATCAACGAGCACGGGGTGCGGTTCCGCGAGGTGAACATGGGCGTCACGCGCCCCGACGGGAACATGTGCTCGCAGGCGATCGACTACGACCGGAACGGGTGGCAGGACCTGCTCGTGTGCGGCCGATTCGGGCTCGAGCTGTTCCGCCGGACGCGCGCCGGGTTCACCCTCGCGAACGGGCGTTCCAACGTGTCGGACGCGGTTGCGCGCGCCGCCCGGTTGGTCGACGTCTCGGGGGATCACCGGCCCGATCTCGTCACCGTGCAGCAGCAGCTGCTCACCGTCCAGATCCAGCAACCCGACCACACCTTCGGTCCGGTCGTGTTCCGGCGACCCCTCTCGGCCGGACATGGCCTCGCCGTGGGCGACATCAACGGCGACGGGGCTCCCGACATCCTCGTCGTGGAAGGGTGCGTCGACCGCGTGAACGTCGAGGACGTCTTGCTGATGAACCGGGGCGACGGCCGCGGCTACACGCAGAAGCCCGTGCCCCACGTGGCGCTCGGATGCGGGGACCACGCGGCGGCGGTCGACTTCGACCGAGACGGCATGGCCGATTTCGTCGTCCTGAACGGCGGCGGGTTCGACCAGCCGCTCGACCTGAAGGGTCCGGATCAGGTGCTGACGATGGGCACGTGGCAGCCGCGGCGCTGACGGCCTAGAAGGAAGGTTGCGTCTCGGGCTGCTTCCAGGGCCAGGGGTCGAGGATCACCGGCGCCAGCGGCTCCTGCGTGAAGTCGAACGACCGGCGCATGTCCTCGGCCTTGCGCTCGCGGACCGTCGGGCGGGAGTCGGGGCGTCCGTCGGTCGCCGGGTCCAGGCGCGCGCGGCCGAGGAACCGGTCCTCGATCAGCCGGAGGTAGCTGTCGAAGGAATAGGTCGTGTGGTCGATCGTGCCCTGCCGGGCATAGGGGCTGATCACGAGGCCGGGCACGCGGAGCCCCAGGCCCATCGCGTCGATCCGCGGCGGCACGACGTGGTCGTAGAAGCCGCCCCAGTCGTCCCACGTGAGGAAGATCGCCGTCGAGCCCCAGGCCGGGCTCTCCATCACGGCGTTCACGAGGCGCGTCACGTACGCCATGCCGGTGCGGACGTTCCCCAGCCCGGCGGGGTGCTCGCCGTTGTAGGAGGACGGGACGATCCACGAGATCGACGGGAGCGTGTCGCTCTTCGCAGCGTCGAGGAACCGCGTGACCGGAACGACGTGCGTGCGGATGTTGGTCGCCCGCTCGCCGTCGTGGAAGCTGGTGAACCCCGGCATCGGATCCCGGTAGTCCGTGGTGGAGTATCCCTTCCTGCCGGGGGCGGGACAGGGGGGAAGACGCACGTGTCGTCGCCGTCGTAGTACCGCCAGGACACGTGGTGCTCGTCGAGCAGCCAGGTGATGTCCGTCCAGGCGTAGATCGGTTTCTCGCCGTACTCCCAGCGCGCCACGCTGTCCAGGTTGATGTCGGTCCGGCAGCTCATCGGGTCCTTGGTGCGGGGGCAGTAGGCCGACCATCCCGAGACCAGGAACAGGTGCGAAGGGAGCGTCCACGAGTCGGTCGGCGCGAACATGCGGTCCTGCAGGACGAAATGGTCGGCGTAGGACCAGTAGTTCGGGATCGTCCGTCGCGTGAGGGTGGTCATGACCCCCGGCTGGCCCTGCGGGCCCAGCGTTCTCGCGCACGACGGGTTCGCGCGGTTGGTCGTCAGGCAGTGCGTCTCGGGCGCGGCGAACCCGCCGTGGATGAACCCGTCCATCTTGCCACCGTCGACGTCGGTGACCGAGTCGAGGTGCCCGTGCGGACCCCCGCGAGGGTCGATGTCGGTGCTGACGTAGGGAGGGACGCAGCGACCGCCCTGATAGGGGTCGGTGACACAGACCGCGAAGGACCCGTCTGCCTTGGTCGGGATCCCGTCGGCGCCGGGGTAGGTGCCGAAGTAGTGATCGAACGATCGGTTCTCCTGCACGATGAAGACGAAGTGGTCGATCTTCTGCAGGCCCTTCGCCTCGGGGGTTGGGCTCGCGGTGGTGGCCGGGACACCGCCGGTCGGCCGGCCTTCCGACGGCGAACCCGACCCCGACGCCGCCGTGCAGGCGGTCACGGCCAGGGCGAGGACGGTCAGGACCGCACGAACCGGAGGCCGCGAGCGCATGGCCGCGGAGTCTACCGGTACCATTTCGCACCATGACCCGTCGCTACGACGCCGCAGAGATCGAGCCCAGATGGGTGAAGGTATGGGAGGACGAGGGCCTGTACCGGGCTTCGGAGGATCACGACGACCCGCGCCCACGCTTCTACGCGCTCGACATGTTTCCGTACCCATCCGGCGACCTCCACATGGGCCATGCCGAGGCGTTCAGTGGCGGCGATACAGTGGCGCGCTACCGGTGGATGCGCGGGTCGAACGTCCTGCACCCGATCGGGTGGGATGCCTTCGGCCTACCCGCCGAGAACGCCGCGATCAAACGGGGAACCCCGCCCGCGGAATGGACCTACCACAACATCGATCAGCAGGCGGCCTCGTTCCGCCGGATGGGTATGTCCTTCGACTGGACCCGTAGGCTGCAGACGTGCGACCCCGAGTACTACCGGTGGACCCAGTGGCTGTTCCTGCGACTGTTCGAGCGCGGGCTCGCGTACCGGAAGAACTCGCCGGTCAACTGGTGCCCGAAGGACCAGACCGTGCTGGCGAACGAGCAGGTGATCGCGGGAGCCTGCGAACGGTGCGGCACGCCGGTGCAACGCCGCGACCTGACCCAGTGGTTCTTCCGCATCACCGACTACGCGCAACGCCTGCTCGACGACATGGACGTCCTCGAGGACTGGCCCGACAAGGTCGTGACGATGCAACGGAACTGGATCGGCCGGTCCGAGGGCGCCGACGTCACGTTCACGATCGACGAGACGGGTGAGGAGATCACGGTCTTCACCACACGCCCCGACACGCTGTGGGGCGTCACGTTCTTCGTGTTCGCCGTGGAACATCCGGCGGTGCAGCCTCTGGCGGAGCTCGGCGGGACCTGGGACCAGGTCCGGCCGCTCGTCGAGCGGGCCCGGGCGGCGTCACTGGCCGGGCACGAGGAGGTCGACACGAAGCAGGGCGCCTTCCTCGGCGTCCACGCCGTCAACCCGGTCAACGGCGACCGCGTTCCCTGCTACGTGGCGCCGTACGTCCTGATGGAGTACGGCACCGGCGCGATCATGGCGGTGCCGGCCCACGACCAGCGCGACTTCGAGTTCGCACGCCAGCACCAGCTGCCCGTCCGCATCGTGATCGAGCCACCTGGGGAGCACGTGGACCCCGACGCGATGACCGAGGCCATGCCGCACGAGGGCGCGATGGTCAACAGCGGTCCGTTCGACGGTGAGTCCTCTCCGGCTTCGATCGCGAAGGTCACGGCCTGGCTCGAACAGCAGGGTCGTGGGAAGGAGACGATCCACTATCGGCTGCGCGACTGGCTGATCAGCCGGCAGCGGTTCTGGGGAGCCCCGATCCCGATCGTGCACTGCCCGACGCACGGCGAGGTGGCCGTTCCCGACGATCAGCTGCCCGTGCTGCTGCCCGACGACGCCGACTTCCAGCTGGGCGGGGAGTCTCCCCTGGCGCGGCATGCCACGTGGAAGCACGTGCCCTGTCCGTCGTGCGGGGGCGAGGCCGTCCGCGACACGGACACGATGGACACGTTCGTCGACTCCAGCTGGTACTTCTTCCGCTATTGCTCGCCGGGCTACGAAGACGGGCCGTTCCGGCGCGAGGACGTCGAGAGATGGATGCCCGTCGGCCAGTACACGGGCGGGGTCGAGCACGCGATCCTGCACCTGTTGTACTCGCGCTTCTTCACGAAGGTGCTCTTCGACATGGGCTTGGTTTCCTTCACCGAGCCGTTCCCGCGGCTGATGAACCAGGGGCAGGTGATCTACGGCGGCGCCGCGATGTCGAAGTCGAAAGGCAACATCGTCGAGCCGATGCCGATCGTCCAGCGGTGGGGCGCGGACACGATGCGGCTGCAGATGCTGTTCGCCGGACCCTTCGAGGACGACATCGATTGGAAGCTGATCGCCGGCGACCCCGACCGGCGACCGGGGGTGACGTCGTGGCTCGGGCGGGTGTTCGCGGTGGCCGGGGAGGCGACCTCGACGGACGCCGACGAGCCTGAGGGGCTGGTCCGGCTGACGCACAAGACGATCAAGGGAGTCACCGACGACATGGAGCGGTTCCGCTTCAACACCGCGATCTCCAAGCTGATGGTCCTGACCAACAAGGCGCGTGCGACGCTGGACGCCGGTGGCGGCGCCCTCGAGGCAGTGCGTGCGCTGACGTTGCTGCTGGCCCCGTTCGCCCCGTTCGCGGCGGAGGAGCTGTGGCGGGTCGATCTCGGTCAGGACGGCTCGGTGCACGAGGCCGCGTGGCCGACCTTCGACCCCGCGCTCGTCGTCGAGGAGACGGTCACGCTGGTCGTGCAGGTCGACGGCAAGGTGCGGGCCAAGGTCGAGGTCGACGCGGACGTCGACGAGTTGGCGGCGCTCGAGGCCGCTCGAGCCGCGACGGGGGCGCGCCGGGCGCTGGAAGATCGCGACGTCGTGAAGGAGATCGTCCGGGCCCCCAAGCTCGTGAACTTCGTCACGCGCGGCTGAATCGCAGGGACCGGGCGCTTCCAGGGTTCCTCCAGCGTTTCGAACGGCTCTTTCCAGCGATGCCGAGCAGGCTCGCCCCGAGCACCTCGCAGTGAGGTGGAGGGAAGGGGGTCGTCATGGCAACAACCATCGAGCAGCAGCAGGTCGGAGTCCCCGTTGCTGGGCCTCGGATCGGTGCGCCGCTCATCGCGCTCGCCGCGGTGGCGCTGGCGGCGGTCCTGATCGCGGGATCGATGGTCCTCAGATCATCGGGCGAGAGGACGAGTCTCTCGGCTCCGAGTGAGCGACCGATCTTCACGCAGGACGAGCTGACGGTCCTCGACCTGGTTGCGCGGGAGGTCCTGCCGGGCGACGTGCTGAAGGCCGAGCCGTTCCGCACGAAGCTCCTCGTGGCTCAAGGGATCCTTCCGCTGGCCACGCTGGACGCGGCGATCCCGGCGCCGCTCTACTGCCCCGACGAGATCGCGACCCTCCAGAAGGTCGCGGCGGGGACCCTTCCGGCATCGACGCTGGATCGCGAGCCCTTCCTCACCAAGAACCTGATCGCACAGGGGTTGATCCCGCGCGGATCCGTCGGATGTTGAACGAGGGGCAGGGCGATCCGCGAGGGGCGCCGACCGAAGGTCGGCGCCCCTCAGCCCTGCGACGGCCAGGCCGCGTCGAGGCGCGCCAGGATCCCGTCCACGCTCCCTGGGCCCCTCGCCGCGTACTTCATCATCGCCTTCCAGAAGAGGTCTGCGCCGATCTCCGCCGGCATCAGATCGGAGGCGTCGAACCGGAACGTGTCTGCGCCGAGGGCTGCGTAGATGAGCTTGGCCTGCTCTCGCTCGAACGGGGGATACCTGCGGATGTCGAATCGGTGGTTCGCGGAGATGAACCTTCCACGGGCCGCGAACGTCGTCGTGCCGAACCTTCGGCTCAGCATGAACCGCACGACTTCTCGCACTTCGGGTCGATCCGAGAAGGCGCCGAACATCCCGCCCGCGCCGAACACGGTTCGCGGCCCACCTCCGCCGGCAGGGAACGGGAAGTAGTCGACGGACGTGCCGACCGACCCCTCGGGCAAGAAGGCGGTCAGGAAGCTCGGAAACTGATACAGCCAGCAACCCGGCGGATCCTGAAGCATCGGCCGTTGGACCCTGCTGTCGTCGATCGTGCTCGCGCGCTCGGCCGTGTCGCCACCACCGGCGAAGAGCACTTCCCCGAGTCGTTGGAATGCCTCCCGGACGGGTGGACTGTCGAAGGGGATCTCGTGAGCGGTCCAACGGTCGTACGTCTTAGGGCCCGACTCCATAAGCATGGCGTTCTCGATCCAGTCGGTGCCCGGCCATCCGGACGCCGCTCCCGGCTCGCGCCAACCCATGCACCATGGGGTCCGGCCGTCCGCCACCATCCGATCGGTCAGGGACATGAGCTCCCTCCACGTATGCGGGATGCGGTAGCCGGCCGCCCGGAACTCCGGCTTCGGGTACCAGATCATGCCCTTGAGGTTGACGTTGAGGAACGCACCGAACAGATCGCCTGTGTCGGAAGGCCACGAGCCGTCACTGCCGATCGTTCCGAGCGAGACGAGGTACGGGCTCTGATCCTCGCTGAGTTTGTTGGGATCGACGAACGCCCCGAGGTCGATCAGGTCGCCGCTGCGTGCGAAGTCACGAACGGCGCCCGGCTGCGGGAGGAGTGCCAGGTCCGGCGGATCGCCCGCGGCCACCATCTCCTCGACCGACTGGAAGAACTGAGGATTCCCGACGAGACGGACCTCGATTCCTGTCCGTTTCGTGAAGGGTGCCAACTCCTTCCGGAATCGATCGATCCAGTCTTGATCGTAGCCACCGAAGAACGTTACCTGCGTTCCGGCGAGCGGCCGGGCGGGGTCGGACGGCGCAAGCGACCGGACCGGCTCCGCGGCGAGATCGGACGGGAACGCTACGGGAAGGGCCGGACATGTGGCGCTGCCGAAGAAGAGTTGGCAATCGCTTCCGTCCAGTTGCGGGATCCCTTCGCTGAGGACGGTGTTCGCCAGGCCCGAGACCGGGAGCGGGAAGACTCCGCGCGATCCTTCGGGTCCCGCCACGATCGCGGCCGGTCCGTCCCGGACGGGATACTCGATGTTGGCTTCCTGCATCGCCCAGTGCAGTGCCTCCACCGTCGAGGCGGGGACGGGCTCGTGGATGGAAGCGACCAGGTTCACGGCGTGGAGCGCGAGGGCGAGGCTGCGCCGTGGATCAGACGCGAGATGCGAGAGCGATGCTTCGGTGAGTGCCGCCACGGTGGCGTCGTTCCGCGATCGATCCGACTCCCGGCTCCGATTCGCTGCCACGATCGTCAGCCCAGATGCGATGAGCGCAGCCGCTGCAAGTGCAGCGACGAGTCCTCGCAGCCGCCGGACGGAACGACGCTCGAGGGCGCGCTCGCGGTCTTCCCGGGCGCGCTCCGCGTCGATCTCGGCTTGCCGTCGCTCGACGCTGCGACTGACGAACTCGCGTTCCTTCGGATCGAGCGCCAGGTGCGTTTGGCCGGCCCACGCCGCGACCCGCTCGAGGCGCTCGCCGCCGAGAAGGAAGCTCGGCTCTCGGTCAGCCGCCATCCACTCGTCGGCGCTCGCCGTGAGCCGGGAGTGGATGCGCAGATCCTCCCTGCTCTCGTCCACCCAACCCCGCAGCCGCCCCCATACGCGGATCAGCGCCTCGTGCGCCAGCTCGACCGTCGGCTCTCTCGTCGCGGCGTCGCGGTCGAAGGCCAGGAGCCGATCGCCGCCGAACACATCGATGACGCGTTCCGTCGCCCCCGGATCCAGCCCCAGCGCGTCCAACTCCGATCGGGCCACGCGGCGACGAGTGTCCTCTGCCCCCTCCCCGGGCTCCACCAGGCGAAGGAAGACCTGCCGGCAGGTTTCCTGTTCGGCGGCGTCGAACGCCGCGAACAACTCCTCGGCTCGCCCCACGAGGGCCCCCGAGACACGGCCCAACTCCCGATATGCGTCGATCGTCATCGTCCCGTCGACGCGGCGCTCGAAGAGCTCCGTGAGTGCGAACTGCAGCAGGGGCAGCGCGCTCGGCTGCTCCACGACCTCGGCGAGCATCTCGGCCATCAGCGCCGGTTCCAGCGAGACGCCCGCGCCCTGCGCTGGGCGCGCGATCGCTTCTGCCAGCTCCTCGGGGGCTAGGGGGGTGATCGCTTCGGTCCGGGAGGCCAGGGTCGGGCCGAGATGGGGGTCGAGGAGCGGCCGGTCATAGAAGTCCGCGCGGAGCACGAGGACGATGCGCACGCGTGAGGCGACCTTGCTCACGGCATCGGCGAGGGTGGCGAGGAACGCAGAGCGTTCGCGATCCGACGCCGTGAGCGTGAAGAGCTCCTCGAACTGGTCGATCAGGAGGAAGAGCTCGGTACCGTCCGGCGGAAGGATCCGATCGGCGACTGCAACGAGGCCCTGGTCCCTCAGCTCGTCGACCAGGTTCGATGGAGGATCGATCGCCACCCGCGTGAGGGCGTCTTCCAGCTCGTGGAACGGATGGGCGCCGGGCGTGAGCTCGGTCGTGAACCACGACTCGGACCCGGGGAGAGCGCCTCGCCGAAGGGATGGGACGAGCCCGGCACGCACGAGCGACGACTTGCCGGAGCCGGAAGGACCGACCACCGCGAGCAGCCGCGATCCGTCGGTGCGCTCCGCGAGTCGAGCGACCAGCCGGTCGACCATGCGCTCGCGTCCGAAGAAGTCGCGCGCATCGGGCTCCTCGAACGAACGCAGACCCTTGTACGGGTTCGCGACCTCGGGGGCGACGAGCTCCGCCGGAGGTTCGGTGGGCGTCCCGAGCGCGCGGTCGAACGCCGCGGCGAACGCCGGGGCGTCCGCGTAGCGGCTGCTCGGATCCTCGGCGCACGCAGTCGCCAGAACGTCACGGACAGCCTGGGAGAGTTGCCGGCCGGCCAGCGCATGGCGGATCACCATGCCGAGGGCGTAGATGTCGGTCGCGGGACCGGGCGGTGCGCCACGCACCCGTTCGGGTGACGCGTACGGCGGGGGGACGTCCGATCCACCCACGGGCGACCCGGCGAGCTCCCTCGCGATGCCGAAGTCGGACAGGTAGGCGTTGCCGTCGTCGTCGAGCAGGATGTTCTCGGGCTTGACGTCCCCGTGCACGATGCCCTGGCCGAGGGCGGTCGCGAGCGCCTGCGCCACCTGCTCGAGGATCCGCTTCGCCTCGTCGATCGTGAGCGGGCCCGACCGTTCGATCCGTGTCCGAAGGCTGCCGCCGCGCAGCAGCCGCATCACGAGGTAGGCGCCCTCGCGGTCGCGCCAGTAGTCGTAGAGGGGCACGATATGCCGATGCTCGAGCCGCGCGATGAGGCGCGCCTCGCGCTCGAACCCGCGGACGAAGTCCGGATCGTTGGCCAGCTCGGGTCGGATGACCTTGACCGCGACCTCCCGCCCCACCTGGGGCTGCTCGGCTCGATGCACGACGCCGAACGCTCCTTCGCCGATGCGCTCGAGCAGTCGATAGCCACGAAGCGGCTCCCCGGCGAGGTCGAGGTCGGGGTCCTGCCGCAAGACCTGCTCTTCGAGGAGGTGCAGCTCCGGCGAGGGGTCGATCCCGAGCTCCTCGACGAGCACCGCTCGCGCCCGTCGATAGGCGGCGAGCGCGTCGCCCTGACGCCCTGAGCGATAGAGCGCGACCATCAGGTGCCCCCACAGGCGCTCGCGGAACGGGTGGGTCCGGACCAGGACCTCGAGCTCGGGAACGAGCTCGCGGTGACGCCCGCGGGCCAGCTCGGCCGCGATCCGGTCCTCGACCGCGGCCAGGCGGGACTCCTCGAGTCGCGCGATCTCCGGCTGCAGGGCCGGTTGTCCGGCCAGGTCGTCGAGCGCGGGGCCACGCCAGAGGTCGAGCGCTCGGTCGTAGGTCGCGATGGCGCGCGGAGGGTCGGCCGGGGTCAGCCGGTGTGCCTCGCCGAGGAGGCTCTCGAAGCGGAGCAGGTCGATCTCGTCCGCGTCGGCGTGGAGCACGTATCCGTTCGAGCGGTGTTCGATCCGCTCGGCGCCCAGGGCCTTCCGCAGATGCCGCACGTACGTCTGGAGCGTGTTGCGCGCGGTCTCGGGTGGCTCGGATCCCCACAGGGCGTCGCCCAGCCGGTCCACGGTCACGACCCGGTTGGCGTTCAGGACCAGGAGCGCGAGCACCGTCCGCTGCTTGGGCCCACCGGTCGGAAGCGGGTTCTCGGTGTCGAGCACTTCCAGCGGTCCGAGCACCCGGAACTCCATGGCCGGGAACCTATGCCCGATCGCGACGGCATGGAAGACCGAAGTCGGCGTCTTCCAGCGTCTTTCCAGTGGCCGATCCTGGGCTTCCAGCCCGTTCCAGCCCTCACACTGAGGGCCGTTCGCCCCGGTTCCGCACGGGTCAACACGCGTCCACTCGTCCTTGGAGATGACCTGATGAAGATGCGCAAGGAAGTATTCGCGGTCGGCGTGGTGGCACTCGTCTTGTCGGCGAACGCGGTGCAGGCGACCGTCTCGAAGTACCGGGAGTGGATCGGCAGAACCTCGGGGTGATCGACGGGCCCGCCACCATATCCAGCAGCAGGTACAAGGCGGTCCCCAACTGGGGGTTCAGTGACGGCCCGGCGATCCGTGCGCGCGCAGGCATCGCCGTCACGGTGAGTCTCACCGTTCAGGGAGGACCCCTCGAGATCCGTGTGCCGATGGAGATCGAGCAGCGGACGGGGCCCGGAGGCGGCTGGGTGGTCCGGCTGATGCGGCCGGGCCGCGTGCGCTTCGATCCCGGGGATGCCGTGCAGGCGTTCTCGTACACGTTCGGTGACGAAGGTCTCACCAGGTGCGTTCACGGTGAACCTCGAGTGGCGGTCTCCGACCGGTGCCGACGTAACGGTCTCGAAGGGCCCCGTCGCGATCCAGTTACGGCCAGGCTGCATAGGTCCCGCGGGGTCGCGGGTTTCGACCGCCGCGACTACCCCTCGACGAGGACGGGCACGCGCTGCACGCCGGTGTTCGCGTAGCCGCCGACGTTCCATTCTCCGTCGAGCGGTTGCGTCTGGCCCGAGGCGTCGGTGGCGCGGCAGCAGAGGACGTGTTCGCCGGGCTCCGCGACCCAGCGGAACGACCAGGCGCGCCAGGCGTACGGCGCGGGCTCGGGGCCGAGGTCGGCGTCCGCCCAGCTGGCCCCGCCGTCCGCGCTGAACTCGACCCGCGTGATCGGCGCGACTCCCGACCACGCCCGGCCCGTCACCGTGACGGGACCCGGCGCCGCGCGATGACGCCGGGGAAGGAAGTCGGGACGCCCGGGCGGCGCCATCAGGCTCCGCACGCGGATGCGCTCCACCGGGGTGCCCGTGTCGTCGTCCTCGGTGAGCCGCCAGCGGTAGCCGCGGACGTTCTGGAATCCGTCGAAGGGAACGTCCAGGACGCGGATCTCGCGGAGCCATTTCACGCTGGCCATGCCGTACCAGCCGGGCACGACCAAGCGGAGCGGGAACCCGTGCTGCGGCGGCAGCGGTATGCCGTTCATCTCGTCGGCGAGGAGGAGGTCGTCGCGCAGTGCCTCCTGGAGCGACAGCCCGCGCTCGTAGTCCTGCTCGACGTCGCCCTCCCGGCCGTGGTCGGTGCCCGTGAACGAGACGTCGACCGCGCCGTCGCGCACGCCGGCCTCCTGCAGCAGGGGCGCCAGGGGCGTGCCGGTCCACTCCGCCGTGCCGACCGCCCCGAGCAGCCACGGCTGGCTCCGTGCCCGCGGCGCGAACAGCGCTCGCCCATTGCCCGCGCACTCCAGGGTGACCGGAACCGTGACCCGGGCTCGCTCACGAAGATCCTCGAGCGTGAAGGTCGCGGGGCGCTGGACGTGCCCGCCGATCTCGAGTCGCCAGATGGAAGGATCGACCTCGGGGATGTCGTAGTGGACGAGCACGTAGTGCAGACCGGGCGGCGTGACGTCGTAGCGAAGCGCCTCCAGGGGCATCGCGTGGTTGCGCGCGGCAAGCTCCAGTTCCGCGTAGCTGATGTCGTCGGGCAGCTCCATCGAGGGGCGATGCTACGTCGCGGGCGCGCCGCCGGTCGAGTCCATGCGAACGTGACGAGGGTCACAGCCGGCAGCATCGGCGCGACCTAGCGTCGCGGAATGTCGATCCGGGAACGGCTGGACACGTTGTCCCGAGGCGAGCTCGCGGGGCTCGCGCTCGTCGTCGTCGCCACCCTGGCCGGCGCGGGGCTCTGGTATTCGCGGTCCCTGCCCAAGCCGATCCAGGTGGCCGCGACCCCGGGTCCCGGCGTGACCTCCCCGGCGGCATCGGGCGAGACCGCCGCGCCCTCAGGCTCGGCCGGCCCGAGCGCCACCGGTGCCACGCTCGTCGTCGACGTGGCCGGGTGGGTCCGGCGGCCCGGCGTCTACGAGTTCCCGGCGGGGGCGCGCGTGATCGACGCGGTCGACCGCGCCGGCGGCGCACGCACCGGCGCCGATCTGGCGTTGCTCAACCTGGCGGCGCCGCTCGCGGACGGGCAGCAGATCCTGGTCCCGAAGCGAGGCGAGACCACCGGCTCGGGCATCGGCGCGGTCGGCACCGCCGGCACAGCGGGGCTCGTCAACATCAACACCGCCGACGCGACCACGCTCGAGTCGCTGAGCGGCATCGGCGAGGTGCTGGCCGCGGCCATCGTCCAGTACCGGCAGGAGCACGGGCCGTTCACGTCGGTCGACCAGCTCGAGGACGTGAGCGGGATCGGTCCGGCCACCCTCGAGGACATCCGCGACCAGGTCACGGTGTGAGTGGGAGGCTGGGGCCTGCCCGTCGCGGCCTCCGCGTTCTGGGGCGGCCTGCTGCTGTGGGACGCACGGCGATGGCCGGCTCCGTGGTGGGCGCCATTCCTGGTCGGGCTGGGCATGCTGGCGGTTGCGTGGCTCGCCGCACCTCGCCCGCAGCGGGGCGACCCGCTGGTGCGGACGGGGCTCGTCCCGGCTCCGCCGCCGGCGGTGGCCGCCGTCGCGCCCGCCCGTAACGGCGCCCGTGGCGCCCGCGCGGTATCGGTGGTGCTCCTCGCAGCGGGCGTGGCCGCCCTGGGTGCCGGGTGGGCGGGCCTGGCCGACGTGCGACGCGACGCTCAGCTGCTCGGCCGGCTCGCGCCGCGGCCCGCCGAGGTGACCGGGACCCTGCGTGAGGACCCGGCCGAGGGTTCGTACGGCTGGCACGTGCTCGTCGACGCCACGCGGGTGACGTGGCGTGGGGGCGCGGCCTCGTTGCGCGAGACCGTCTGGGTCGACGCCGACGGCGATCTCCCGGACGCCGTGCGCGGCGATCTGGTTCGTGTCGACGGACGGCTCCAGGTTCCCGAGGACCCCGGGTTCGCCGACGCCTTGCGTCGCCGGGGGTTGGCCGCGGTGCTGCGCGCCGACCATGTGGCCCGGCTCGGGCCGGCACCCAGTCCCTTCGTGCACGCGACGCAGGTTATCCGCGCGTTCGTCGGGAGCACGATCGAACGGATCTTCCCCCGGCGAGAGGCGGGTCTCCTGCTCGGGCTCGTGCTCGGCGACGCGTCCGAGCTCGATCCCGGGACCGAGCGGGACTTCCAGGCGACCGGGCTGGGTCACCTGCTAGTCGTCTCCGGCGAGAACGTCGCGATGGTCCTCGCTCCGATGTTGGCGTTCGCGACGGTGCTCCGCCTGGCAGGCGTCTGGCGGTTCGTGCTCGGGCTCGGCACGGTGCTTTTGTTCGTGGTCCTCACCGGCGCCGAGCCCTCGGTGCTCCGGGCGGGGGCGATGGCGACGCTCTCGCTCCTCGGCGTGCTGATGGGTCGTCCACGCGGAACCGGCGTGGTGTTGGCGGGTGCCGTGTTCGTGCTGCTCGTCCTCGACCCCTGGCTGGTGGACGCGGTCGGGTTCCAACTCTCGGTCGGGGCCACCGCCGGGATGGTCGTGCTCGCCACGCCGATCGCGGAGCGGCTCGGCCGCTTCGTGCCCAAACCCGTCGCGCTCGCGGCGGGCACCACGACGGCGGCACAGCTCGGCGTGACGCCCCTGCTGCTCTTCCACTTCCACGAGGTTCCGATGGTCACGATCGCGGCGAACCTCGCCGCCTTCCCCGCCGTCTCGCCCGCGCTGCTCATGGGCATCGCGGCGTCGTGTCTCGGTCTCGTGTGGCTGCCTCTGGGACGGCTCGTCGCGATGGTCGCGATGGTTCCGATGCGCTACCTCGAAGGCGTCGCGAACCTGCTCGGCAAGGCTCCGATCCCGCACGTCACGTCGGCCGGCGGGCCGGGAATCCTGGTCGTGGGAGGTCTCGCGTTCCTCGGGGTGGCGTGGTGGCTCCGGTCCGGGTGGCGGGCGTCACGGACCCTCGTCGTCGCGGCGGTCACCGTCGTCCCGTTGCTCGTGTGGAGCGGCGCGGTGGCGAAGGGCCCGCCGTCGGGGCTCACGATCCGGTTCTTCGACGTGGGACAGGGCGACTCCGCGCTCGTCTCGAGCCCCGCCGGGGCGACGATGCTGATCGACGGAGGGCCCGACGAGGAGCAGGTGGCCACCGAGCTGGCCGCGGTCGGCGTGAAGCGGTTGGACGTCGTGGTCGCGAGCCACCCGCACGCCGATCACATCGTCGGGCTGCCCGCGGTGCTCGCTCGCATCCCGGTCGGCGCGGTGCTCGAACCAGGGTGCCCGGACACGTCGGCCCTCCAGGCGGACCTCGACCTGGCGATCGCCGACGAGCACGTCCGGGTGCTCACGCCGCGAGCAGGGGACACGTTCGCCGTCGGCGACCTCCACGTCGACATCCTGTCGCCCGACCGCTGTTGGACAGACACCGAGTCCGACGCGAACAACGACGCGCTCGTGCTGCGGGTCGCCCTCGGCGAGGACGTGGTGCTGTTCGCCACCGAGCCCGAGGAGCCCGCCCAACAGCGGCTGCTCGACGAGGGCGTCGACCTGCACGCGGACGTCTTGAAGGTGCCGCATCACGGCGCGGCCACCAGCCTGCCTGCCTTCTTCCAAGCCGTACAGGCCGAGGTCGCCGTGGTCTCGGTGGGACCCAACGACTACGGCCACCCGGTGCCCGCTACCCTGGACGCCATCGCCGAGACCGGCGCCCAGGTCTGGCGGACCGACCAGCACGGAACCGTCACCGTCACGTTCCGCGGCACGACCCCAACGGTTGACGCCGATCGATGATTCCGTTGGCTTGCGGCTCACGCATGGTGCAGGCAGGATGCCACGAGAAGCCCGAGAGGAGGGGTGCAGCATGAAGCGGTGGATGATCGCCGCTGCGGGCACGCTCGGACTGGCGATGATGCCTGCTTGCGGTGGAGACGACGACGGCGAGGCGAGTCCCGGCGGCGGGGACGGAACGGTCGCAGTCACCCTGCAGGAGTTCGCGATCGGGACGGATCCCCCGAACGCCTCGGGCGGCAATGTGACGTTCGACATCCACAACGAGGGGCCTGAGGATGCGCACGAGTTCGTCGTGATCCGGACGGACCTCGATCTGACCGCGCTTCCGACGGCCGAGGACGGGTCCGTCGAGGAGGACGGCGAGGGGATCGACCTGATCGGTGAACAGGAGGAGATCGAACCGGGTGACGACGCCACCCTGACGCTCGATCTCGATCCCGGCGCCTACGTCTTCATCTGCAACATCGTCGAGGAGACCGATCAAGGGGTCGAGTCCCACTACCAAGAGGGCATGCGAACGTCGTTCACCGTGTCATGACCGCACGGGTCCGATGAACGTCGGGAGCCGCGGGTAGCGTGAAGCGATGACGTCGGCTCCGAAGCGCTCTGCCACGGTCGTGCTGCTGTGGGGTGAGGACTCGTTCCTTGTGCGCGAGCAGGCGCTGGCACGGCTCGGCGACCTCCGCGCACAGGAGGTCGACGCATCCGAATGGCGGGGCGGCGAGCTGCAGGATCTCGCCACGCCGTCGCTCTTCGGCGAGCGCCGAGCACTGCTGGTCACCGGCGCTCGCGCCCTGCCGAAGGAAGCCCTCGCGGAGCTTGCGTCCTACGTCGCCGCGCCCGACCCCGACTCCCTGCTGGTGATCTGCTGCACCGTTGCCGAGCGCGGGAAGCCCCCCGCGGCGCTGCTGAAGCTGGTCGAACCGGTGGGCGAGGTGGTTCGGATCCAGCTGCTACGCAAGGACCTGGAGGCGTGGGTGGGGCAGCGAGCGAAGGCTGCAGGCGCCGGCCTGACGGGGCCCGCGGCCCGGGCGCTGGTCGAGACGATCGGTGATGATCCGGGTCAGCTCGTCGCCTCGCTCGACCAGCTCGCCGACGCCTTCGCCGGAGCGCAGGTCGGTCCCGCCGAGGTGCGGCGTCAGTTCCGGGGTCTCGGGGAGCAGAAGACGTGGGATCTGTGCGACAAGGCCTTCGGCAAGGACCTTGCTGGTGCGGTCCGGGCGCTGCGTTCCATCGAGGACGGCGGGGACGACCCGCTGATGGTGCTGGGCGGGATCGCTGCCCGGTTGCGAGATCTGATCCGCGTGCGCGCGCTGCCCGACCGGACCCCACCCGCAGAGGTGGCGCGCCGGGCCGGCCTGCGGTTCGACTGGCAGGCGCGCCGCTACCAGCAGCAAGCCCGGCATTTCACGCTGCACCAGCTCGTGGTGCTGCACGAGCGCATCGCGGAGGCCGATCGCGCGCTCAAGTCGGGTGCGACGGGCACTGTCGTGATGCCGGTGCTGATCGCCGCGATCGCGGCGTAGGCGTCAGGCCGCCGACGTGCTGTTCGCGGCCTTGGCGAGCCTGCTCTTCTTGCGCGCGACGGTCCGCTTGTGCAGCACGCCCTTGCTCGCAGCCTTGTCGAGGGCGCGGGCGGCTTCGCGCTGAGCGTCGACCGCGGCCCCGGCATCCCCCTCGGAGATCGCGGTCGCGGCCTTCTTGGTCACGGTCCGGAGCTGGCTCTTGACCGCCCGGTTGCGGTCGTGCCGCTTGGCGTTCGTGCGGTTGCGTTTGACCTGCGATTTGATGTTGGCCATAAGAGCCAGTGAGTCTACCAGCGGGTCTGCAGCGGTCCGCCCTCGCCACGATCGCTGTTGGCCGCCGCGACCAGGGCTTCCTTCATCGCGGCGGGCGAGCATCCCTTGACGAGGAAGGCTGCGGCCCCGACCTCGTCGGCGTCGTCCTGCAAGCCCGGGTCGTTGTAGACCGAGAGGATCACGACATGGACGGACGGATACCGTCGGCGGATCTCACGCGTGGCACGCAAACCGTCCATGTTCGGCATGCGGATGTCCATCACGACCACGTCCGGAGAGAGCTCCTCGACCGCCGCGACGGCCTCGAGACCGTCGCCCGCCTCGCCGTAGATATCGAACCCCTGGTCCGCGAGGACCGTCCGCAGCTCGCCACGCACGTCCTCGTCGTCGTCAACGATCACGAGCCCGATCGGATGCGGATCCATGTCGTCGGTGTCGGCCGAACGGGTGTCCGGACTGAGCGGACGAGTACCGGATTCTCGGTGGTCACATCGAGTCATTCGCCCCGTGGGTCCTGCTGGTGGGGAGGGGCCTGCCGTTCGGCCCGTACCATTGGCCGAGTGGCTACCGAGATCTCCCACATCCGCAACTTCTGCATCGTGGCGCACATCGACCACGGGAAGTCGACGCTGGCCGACCGGCTCCTCGAGCTGACGCACACGGTCGAGGGCCGTTCGATGCGCGCCCAGTACTTGGACCGGATGGACCTGGAGCGGGAGCGGGGGATCACGATCAAGGCCCAGGCCGTCCGGCTGCTCCACGACGGCTACGAGCTCAACCTGATCGACACGCCGGGGCACGTTGACTTCACGTACGAGGTCTCGCGGTCGCTCGCCGCCTGCGAGGGAGCGGTCCTGCTGGTCGACGCCGCCCAGGGACTGGAGGCGCAGACCCTCGCCAACTACCACCTGGCGCGCGACGCGGGGCTCGCGATCATCCCGGTGCTGAACAAGATCGACCTTCCGGCGGCCGAGCCCGACCGGCGGGCGGAGGAGCTGGCGAAGCTCCTCGGCACCGATCCGCAGCAGATCCTGCGCGTGTCGGCCAAGACCGGCGAGGGCGTGCCCGACCTGCTGAAGGCCGTCGTCGAACGGGTGCCCCCGCCGGTCGGGGACGCCGGCGCGCCGCTGAAGGCGCTGATCTTCGACTCGGCGTTCGACACCTATCGCGGGGTCATCACCTACGTACGGGTCAAGCAGGGGACGCTTCCGAGCTTCGCCAAGATCCGGATGTTCGCGACGAACACGGTCTCGGAGGCCGAGGAGACCGGCGTGATGGCTCCCGAGGCGACGCCGGTCGACGCGCTCGGACCCGGCGAGGTCGGCTACCTGGTCACCGGGCTCAAGGACGTCTACCACGCGAAGGTCGGCGACACGATCACATTGGCCGGCAAGCAGGGCGCCACCGAGCCGCTTCCCGGCTATCGGGAGCCCAAGCCGATGGTGTGGTCGGGGCTGTTCCCTGCCGACGGCAGCGACTACTCGGTGCTGCGCGAGGCGCTCGACAAGCTCAAGCTCTCCGACTCGGCGCTCGTCTACGAGCCCGAGACGTCGCAGGCGCTCGGGTTCGGGTTCCGCGTCGGCTTCCTCGGTCTGTTGCACATGGACATCGTGCGCGAGCGCCTGGAGCGTGAGTTCGATCTCGAGCTCATCTCCACGGCGCCCAACGTCGAGTTCCACGTGTTCAAGGCCGATACCGAGACGGTGGTGCACAACCCCGCCGAGATGCCGCCCGGCGGCGACTACGACCGCGTCGAGGAGCCGATCGTGTACGCCACGATCATCACCCCCTCGGACTACCTCGGCGCTGTCTTCGAGCTCTGCCAGGCGCGGCGCGGCGAGATGGTCGACATGACCTACCTCACGCCCGAGCGCGTCGAGGTCCACTACGTGCTGCCGCTTGCGGAGATCGTGTTCGACTTCTTCGACCAGCTGAAGTCGAAGACCCGCGGGTACGCCAGCCTCGACTACGAGCCGTGGGGGTTCCAGCAGTCGAAGCTCGTGCGCGTCGACGTGCTGCTGCACGGCGAGCCGGTCGATGCGTTCTCGAGCGTCGTGCACCGCGACAAGGCCTACCAGTACGGCAAGCAGATGGTGGAGCGGCTGAAGGAGCTTATCCCGCGGCAGCTGTTCGACGTCGCGATCCAGGCCGCGATCGGCTCCAAGGTGATCGCGCGCGAGACCGTCAAGGCAAAGCGCAAGGACGTGCTGGCCAAGTGCTACGGGGGCGACATCACGCGCAAGCGCAAGCTGCTCGAGACCCAGAAGAAGGGGAAGGAGCGAATGCGCCGCGTCGGCAAGGTCGACGTGCCCCAGGAGGCGTTCATCGCCGCCCTCCGCGTGGACGAAAGCGTGAAGAAGAAGTGAGCGCGCCCGCAGGCATCTACGTGCACGTGCCGTTCTGCCTGACGCGATGCGGCTATTGCGACTTCAACGCGTACGCGGGGCTGGACGAACTGAAGCCCTCGTACCTGTCGGCGCTGCTGCTCGAGGTCGAGCTTGCCGCGCCCTCGTGGGAAGGGACGGACTTCGTCAGCGTCTTCCTCGGCGGGGGCACGCCGACGACGATGGAGCCGGCCGACCTTAAGGCGCTGCTGGCCCACCTGCGCGACCGCTTCGCGCTGGCCGACGACGCCGAGGTCACGACCGAGGCCAACCCCGACACGGTCGACGAGTCGTCGCTCTGCACGCTGTTGGAGGCCGGGTACGGGCGCCTCTCGATGGGCGCGCAGTCGTTCGACCCGAAGGTCCTGGCGTCGTTGGAGCGGATCCACCAGCCGGCGTCGGTTCGCGAGGCGATGGCCGCGGCCCGCCGGGCCGGCTACGCGAACGTCAGCCTCGACCTGATCTACGGCGCCCACGGGGAAACGCTCGCGTCGTGGGAGCGGACGCTGCACGAGACCGTCGGCCTCGGCCCCGAGCACGTGTCCGCGTACGCGTTGACCGTGGAGCCCGCCACGCCGCTCGGGCGGAAGATCGCGGCGGGCGTCGTGCCCGAGCCCGATCCCGACCTGCAGGCCGAGATGTTCCAGCTAGCGTGCGACGTCCTCCGCGACGCCGGCTACCGCCACTACGAGGTGTCGAACTGGGCGCGGCCGGGCTTCGAGTGCCGCCACAATCTCGGGTACTGGGAGCGGCGCCCGTACCTGGGGCTCGGCGCCGGCGCCCATTCCTATCGCGACGACACGCGATGGTGGAACGTGCGTCCGCCGGAGTCATACATGGAGATCGTGCGCGGAGGGCGGCTCCCGATCGGTGGCAGCGAGTCGCTCGACCCGTCCGACGCATACCTCGAGGAGGTCTTCCTGAGGTTGCGGATCCTCGAGGGCGTTCCCTCGAGCTGGTTCGCGGAGGCGACCTACGGCCCGTTCGTCGACAGCGGCCTGCTCGTCGACGAGCTCGGCCAGCTGGTACCGACCGAGCGCGGCATGATGCTCCTCAACGAGCTCGTGCTGGGCCTTACTGCAAGTTGACCTTGTCAGGGAGTCGGTGGGGTCGATTCACAGAAGGCATCTCCATGGGGAAGGCTGGCGGCCAGCCCCGTCGCATACGTACCCGTCCCGTTCGGCACGGCTGTCGCTCCTCTGAGCCTCATGAAGTGTTGAGTGACGTGCCAATTGCCGTCGCGCAGATAGGCGTGCCACGTTACGAACGTCCTGGGCGCCGAACGGCTGCAGCCCGCACCCGCCCGATAATCACCGCTGCCACCCCAGTCGAATCGGAGGGGCTTCCTCTTCCCCTGATCGAGAATGGTGATCAAGGTGAATGGCACAGCCGAATGCGGATCCACGCTATAGAGCTCGATCGACGCCACATCATTCTCGTCGCTTACCACGACGGCCAGCTGAGGTCCCTTTAGGTCGACGTCGGGCGACCCGAAGACGCGGCACATATGGAAACACTCGATCGGGCCGAAGATGGTCGGTTTGGCGGACAGCCGCATCACGTCGGGATAGAGGGCGAGGAAGGTGTTCCCAGGTCTGGTGTCCGGGCACGGCTTCGATTCGACGCCGCGCGCGAAGAGGTAGACGGTCCCTCCAACGCCGGAGTATCCGGGCATGGTGCTGGCGTGACACGCCGGGAACGGGATGCCTGGAAGCGTGGCTCCGACCGCCGGCTGGGAGGTGTAGCTCGGATTACTGCTTGCCGCTGGGCCCAGGCCGTTCGTCCCGGAATCGTTCGCGAGGGCGAACACGCCGGCTCCGACCGCAACCAGGACGACGACGAACGCGATCGCGCTCAGCCGCTTCGATCGCTCGCGGCGCGACCTCTTCTTGACGATCCGTGTAAAGAGAGCAGGCTCGACTGAGAGCGGGCGCTCGAGTCCTCGCAAGCGCCGTTCCAACTCCTCGTCAAGCTTCGACATCGTGTTCCTCCTCTTCGTCGATGCGCAGACGAACCGCAAGCGCCGACCGCGCCTTCGACAACGAGTTCTTGACCGTCCCCTCGGTCACGCGGAGCGCGTCGGCGACCTCATGGGTGCTCATCTGGAGGAAGTAGCGCATCACCGCCACCTCTCGCTGTCGCCGAGGGAGTGCCGTGAGGGCATTCCGGACGTCGATCCGCTCGGCGTCGGATCCTTCATCGGCGGCGACGCCGCCTGTTCGAACCCGCCGTTCCACGAGGATGCGCCGCCACCGGCTGCGCGCGAGGTTCATCGCCGCCACGGCGATCCACGCGGGAAGCGATGCGATCTCCTCGCCGCGATCGCTGCGGATCCATGCTCGCACCAGCGCCTCCTGCACCGCGTCCTCCGCCGACGACATGTCGCCCGTGAGCAGCGCGACCGCGTTCACGAGCCGCGGATAGTCCTCCCTCAGGAACTGCCTGATCGTCGTGTCGTCGAGCACGCGATGCTCCGACCGTGAGACGCGCGACCCAGGCTAGCGGTTGTCTTCCAGCCGATCAGCTCACGTCAGACTGACCAGGGAGCCACAGAACTCCAGCGCGCCGCCTTCGGGTAGCCGACGTTCGTCACGCACCGTCGACCGGCGCACGCCGACCGGGACCGCCGCCGCGCCGTGGATCCGGTAGCGCCGTTCCACGAGATGCCAGAGGCCGTCGCGGTTCGTCGCGTGCCACACATCGACGTCCCATCTCGCTGAGGTTCGAGGGGCACGGCACGTTGCACCCGCACGGGAGGCTCCGACGCTCCGCCAGTCCACGGACATCGTCGCTCGCGTTCCGGAGGAGACCGTGGTGATCGGCGTGAACGGCTGGGGAGCGTCGCGGCGGTTCACCCGATACAGCTGGATCACGTCGGTCTTCTCTCCATCCACGACGACCACGGCGAACTCGTTCCATCCGTCGCCGTCGAGGTCGGGCGTGCCGAACGCACGGCAGGCGCCGAAGCATTCGATCGGGCCGAACACCCGCGTGTGTTTCCCGAATCCGCCCCGATCGAGGGCGAGATACGTCCCGCTCTGCGCCAGCGCCGGGCAGCGTCCGGTGGGGAATCCTCGTTCGAACGCGTAGACGAGACCGAACCATCCGCGGCCCCCGAATGAATGGGCAACGGTCACGTAGCACGCCGGGAAGGACACGCCGGGAAGGGTCGCCGCGTGGAACGGCGGTGGGGGCGAAGGCGGGGGTTCCCCGTCGTCACCGGTTGCCGAAGGGCCCAGGACCGCGAAGATCAATGCTCCGATCGCGACAACGGCTACGGCCGCTCCCGCCCGTCGAGCGCGAGTGACCCGCTCTTTACGGTTCATCGACGATACGAGACGCTCGAACAGGCCGGGATCCGGTCCGAGCTGCCGCGCGCCACCGCCGACCAGATCGGCCAGCTGTTCGTCGACGGGATGGTCGGCGTCGACCTCCAGCTGCAGGCTCGTCACCAGAAGGTCCTGGGCCCGCTCGAGCGAAAGCGCAACGGAGTGCGTTCTCAGGCCGAGCGCATCGGCGATCTCCGGATCCGAACGTCGAAGCACGTAACGCATGGACACGACCTCACGCTGCCGCCAGGTGAGACACGCCATCGCACCGCGGACTCGCGCTTCGTCGACGTCGCGGACGTCCGCGCCGTGATCGAGCCGCGTCCGCGCGCGGCGATCAGCACCGACCCGGAGCGGTCCGCCGCGGGAAGCCCCCATGGCCTCGCCCGCGACCCACCCGACGAGGGAGTCCAACGGCTCGCTGCCGTCCATCTGGACCCACGCGTCGAGGAGCGCGTCGTGAACGGTGTCGCGGGCGCGCGTCACGTCGCCCGTCACCAGCGTCACGGCATCGATCACGAGCGCGTAGTCGTCCCGTAGGAACTCGCGGATGGTGGTGTCGTCCAGCACGGAGGGGACTCCAGGCCCGGGGCTGCCTCCAGGTTATCCCGTCCGCTCGCTTCCGCGAGCCGGCGAGATCACGGTCCCCAAGGCACCCCGCACACGTCTGGCTGCGTTCCGAACGGCAGGGCCGTCGTTGCAGGCTGCGTGTAGTCCCTCGAACCGACGACGCGGAACGAGCTTCCTTCCATCACCAAACGCGATACGTGGATCGTCGTCCTCGCTCCGTCGATCGGCGTGTCGGTGTTGAACTGGGTCAGCACCGCGTTCGAGGGCCATCCGTCGCACGCGATGTGATCAGAGATGCCGGCATCGCCGCCCGCGGAGAGAACGGCCGGCTTCCCGTCGATGAAGCCGGCCTCGGGGTGGCCGCTTCCCGCCACCAGTACCGGCGACAACGCTCCCGCGGACAAGGTCAACACCCTGTAAGACGGCACGGTGAAGGGCACCTCACGCACGATCACCTCGTCGATGCCGTCACCGTTGAGATCGGCGGCAGCGACGGGGTCCGGCTCGCAGTACGAACAGTCCTGGAGCGGAGCCCATGTGTCGGCGAGCCCGTCGCCGTCAACGTCGGCGGCCACGATCAGCGCAGCGCCCTCGTTGGGACACCGACCATCCAAGGTGACCTTCGCACCCCTCCAGACGCGGCTGGCGCCGTTCCCGAGGTCCACCCCGTCGAGGCTGGAGAGATGACACACGGGAAATGACAGCCCGATGTCCTCGCCCACTCGGTGTGGACCCTCGGGGAAGTTGGCCGCAGAGTTGTAGAGCGGGGTCCCGCAGAACTCGTGGTCGGGCGACGGGGCGTCGGCCATCGGCATCGTGGCGTGCGATACATCGACCACCGTCGCCGTCGACCCGTCCAGCACGAGCGAGGTCGACTGGACATCGGCGGTCGCGCTCCGCTTGTCGCCGGCATCGAGGATCAGGGCGGCTCGGCCGTCCTGCGAGGTTCCGCACCTCGCTCCCGAGAAATGGGTCGCCACGTCGACCCACGCGAACTGAAGGGGATCCAACACATGCGCGAGGTTCTGCGGGTCCTCTACGCGGATCGCATGGATCGAGACAGGGCTCGTTGGAACCAGGAAGAGAGACACTCCGTAGCCGTCCGCGCCTTCGGTCGAGACCGCGACCTCGGACACGCCGTCTCCGTTCACGTCAGGCGATCCGAACGCTTCGCATCGCAGGAAGCAGTCACCGAGGGGACCATAGGTCGCGTCGACCCCACCGTCGCCGTTCACATCCACGCCGACGTATCCATCCGCCCGCTTCGGGCAGCCGTTCGCTCCCCTCTTGCTGAAGACGTACGCGGCGCCGGGGCCGTCTGCCGTGATGATCGGCATCGACGACACGCGACACACGTCATAGCCGAGTCCGAGGTTCGGCTGGGTCGTGATGGACGGGATGGCTTCGTTCGCGGGGAGCGGCTGCCAGGCGAAGTCCCAGCCCCACGCGAGCGGGAACGCGGTGCTGCTTCCTTCGGGGAGCACGTAGACGACGGGAGGGAGCGGAGCCGTCGGGCCGAATTCGAACGCGAGGTAGCGCCCGTCCGGGGACCATCCCGGCTGTGTGGGCGGTCGGTCCTCGGCGAGCCCGCTCGCGGGCACCAGGATCTCGGGGCTCCCGCCGTCGGCCGGCATCTGTTCGATGCCATCCGGGGTCACGAACGCGATGTGGGTGTCGCCTGGAGAGTACGCCGGCTCGGTCTCGGACACATCGGGGGTTGACGTGAGGTTCCGCAGATCGCTTCCGTCGACGCCGATGATCCACAGGTCCGCTGTGCGGTCGGCGCCGACGTTGTTCGTGTAGGGCGTGGCCGAGACGACGAGCTGCCGTCCGTCAGGCGACCAGGCGGGGGAGCTGACACTGGATGCGGGCGTGAAGGGCAGCACGTGCATGGCCGAGCCGTCCGGGTGAACCAGGAACAAAGCCCGCACGTCGGTGACCACTCCGGTGAAGGCGATCCATCGTCCGTCCGGAGACCACGAGGGGTCGGCGACGTCGACCGACGCAGGAACGATCGCGTGCGCGCGAGATCCATCCATCCCGATCGTCCACAGGGCCGTCGGCGCGTTCTTCGACGCGCGGCGGACGAACGCCACCGTCGAGCCGTCCGGGCTGATCGCCGGCTGCCGGTCCTGCACGGTGCCGCTCCCGGTCAGGAGCTGCATCGAGTCGCGACCGGCCGCGGACGTGCTCGGGCCCGGGGCCAGGTCCTGCCGGCCGGGAGGCAAGACGTACAGGGAGAAGCCGTCCCCGTTCGCCAGGCTGACGACCAGAGCGCCGTTGCTCGTCGAGGGCCCCAACGGCTGGGGCTTCGTGCCGAACGCGTTCCCGAGCAGGGCGAACGCGCCGACGGTTCCGCCGAGGACCGCGATCACGAGCCCGATGGTGCCGACCTTGCGCGTGAGCGACCTCCGTCGCCGCCGGCCGGTCAGCTGCTCGAAGACGTCGCTGGGGTCGGCAGTAGGCGTGCGCCGCCGGAGCGCGTCGCGCATGACCTCCTCAAGCGTCGGCATGGTGCTCCTCCTCGTCGGTGTCGAGCGCGAGGGCGACCTCGAGGTGTGCTCGGGCCTTCGACAGCTGGCTCTTCACGGTTCCCTCGCTGGTTCCCATCGCCTCGGCAGTCTCGGCCGTCGACAGCTCGAGGAAGTACCGCAGCACTACGGCGTCACGCTGGCGGCGGGGGAGCGCGACCAGCGCCCTGCTGACGTCGATCGGGTCGGCGGACGGCTCGGGTGCCGTCTGTACCGTCTCGAGCCGCTTCCGCGCCCGCCGCTCGGCGATCCTCCGTCGGATCCCGCTGCGCGTGAGGTTCAGCGCCACGGTCGCGACCCAGGCGTCCAGCCGCTCGATCGGCTCGTCGCGCTCGGCACGCTCCCACGCGCGGACGACCGCCTCCTGCACCGCGTCCTCGGCCAGCGACGGGTCGCCGCACGCCAGGGCGACGGCGCCGACGAGCTTCGGGTACCCCTGACGTAGGAACGCCCGGATGTCCGACTCGTCGATCACGCCCCGCCCTCCTCGAGCAACCCTAGGACGCTCCTGAAGGACGCGCGGTTGCCCGAGGAACCCGAGGTCGTGCCGAGTGCTAGCACTCTGGCGGCAAGAGTGCCAGCTATCATCCCTGTATGGCCGAGCGCCGCGATCTGGGAGCGAGGAAGGCGGCCGTGCTGCGCGCGGTCGTCGAGGAATACGTGCGCACGGGGGAGCCGGTGGGCTCCGAGACGATCGCCGAGAGCTCCGGCCTCGGCGTGTCGAGCGCGACGATCCGCAACGAGATGGCGGCCCTCGAGGAGCTCGGCTACCTGACGCACCCCCACACGTCCGCCGGCAGGATCCCGACCGACACCGGATACCGGCACTACGTCGACACGCTGCCGGTCGGCGTCCGACTGCGCGACGCGCAGCGCCGGGCGATCGCCACCTACTTCGCGGAGGCGATCCTCGACTTGGAGGAGGTGCTGAAGGGGTCGGTCCAGCTCCTGTCGCGGCTGACCCAGTACGCGGGGCTTGCCGTGCCGCCGTCCAACGCCGAGGAAGCGCTGGTTCGGCTGGAGCTGATCGACATGGGTCCCACCCTGATGGTGCTGGCGGTCGGACAGCACGGGACGGTGGAGAAGCATCTGTTCGATCGTCCAGACGGCCTGGAACCGGACGACGTGGCAGCCGCCGAGCGCAGCCTCGACGCGATCCACGGTCTGACGTTCGTCGACGCGCAGGCGCGGTTGCTGTCGCTGGCGGCAGGGACCTCCGGCGTGGGGCACGACCTGCTGCTGACGGTCGCCGACGCGCTTCGGATCGCATCGGGCGGAGCCCACGGCATGCACGTGATGGTCGGCGGCGTGGCCAACCTCGCCGACGATACGCAGGCCTGGCGCCGTGAGACGCTCCGGCGCCTGTTCGAGACCCTCGAACGCGAGCAGGAGATGCTCGGCGTGCTCCAGGAGGTCAGCTCGGTGACGCCGGGTGAGGACGTCCACGTGACGATCGGCGCCGAGCATCCAAGCACGGGCGAATGGGAGGCTTCGCTCGTAACCGCGCCCTTCCACGCCGGCGACACGACGGTGGGAACGATCGGGGTGGTCGGGCCCACGCGCATGGACTACCTGTCGGCGATGGCCTCGGTCCGCGCGGTGGCCAAGCGCCTGTCGGAGCTGGCGACGGAACTCGAGAAGTAGGCGATGGCGACCACGCGCGACCTCTACGAGGTCCTCGGCGTTCCTCGCAACGCCTCGGACGAGGACATCAGGAAGGCGTACCGGCGACTGGCACGCGAGCTGCATCCCGACGTCAACGGCGACCCCGCGGCCGAGGAGCGGTTCAAGGAGATCGCGGGCGCCTACGAGATCCTGGCCGACCCGGACAAGCGCGCGCGGTACGACACGTTCGGGACCTCGGGCGGACCCGCGGGCTTCACCGACATCCAGGACATCTTCGACATGTTCTTCGGGCAGGGCGGGTTCGGCGGGGGGTTCGGCACGCGCCGGCGGGGCCCACGCTCACGGGCGCGCGTCGGCGAGGACGCCGGCGTGCGCGTGCTGCTGACGTTCTCGGAGGCCGCCTTCGGCGTCCGGCGGGAGATCGAGCTGGAGCGGATGGTCCAGTGCGATCGGTGTCTCGGCAACGGCGCGGAGCCCGGAACCGCGCCGATCGCGTGCCGTGCGTGCGGTGGCACCGGCGAGGTGCAGAGCGTCCGTCGCAGCGTGTTCGGCACCTTGATGACCACGGCGCCGTGCCGTACGTGCGACGGCAGCGGTCAAGAGGTGCCGGATCCGTGCACCACCTGCTCGGGGAGCGGTCGCGTGCGGAGGCAGGCGACCGTGACGGTGGACATCCCGGCCGGCGTCTCCGAGGGCATCGAGCTCCGGGTGGCCGGCAGCGGCCACGCGGGGATGGCGGGAGGGCCATCCGGCGACCTGTTCGTCAGGATCGACGTGGAGCCCTCGCTCCGGTTCGAGCGGAGGGGGCAGGACATCTACTCGGTTCTCGACATCCCCGTCACGCGCGCCGCCCTCGGTGGCTCGGTCGAGGTCGAGACGCTCGACGGTCACGAGACGCTCAAGATCGACGCAGGCACGGAATCGGGCACCGTCGTTCGCCTGAAGGGCAAAGGCGTTCCCAACCTCAACCGGCGTGGCCGAGGCGACCTCTACGTGACCCTGCACGTCCTGACGCCGGGCCAGCTCTCGCGTGAGGAGCGCCAGCTCCTGCAGCGGCTCGCCGAGGTCCGCGGCGAGTCGGGGAAGGATGCTCGCGGGGAGCTCCGCCGCCCCGAGTTCTGAGGAACGGGTCCGTCCACCCGCGATAGGCTGCCGAACCGATGTACGACCCGGGCTGTGTCTTCTGCAAGATCGCCGCGCGAGAGATCCCGGCGGACATCCTTCGCGAGTCCGAGCACGTGGTCGCGTTCCGCGACACCGATCCGAAGGCGCCCACGCACATCCTGGTGATCCCGAAGGACCATCTTGCCTCGCTGGGCGACGTCACCGACGAGCACGCAGCGATGCTGGCCGAGGTCGTCGAGTCGGCCGCGCACCTGGCCAGGACGGAGGGGATCGCCGAGAGCGGGTGGCGACTGGTGGCCAACGTCGGCCCCGACGCCGGTCAGGCCGTATTCCACGTTCACTTCCACCTGCTGGGCGGGCGCCCGATGGCCTGGCCACCGGGCTGATCGGGATCAGGGTCGCCAGGCCTCGTACCAGTCGGCGGTGGCGTCGGGCAGCGAGCAGACGTCGGCCAGCACGAACCGCATCGCGCGCTTGACCCTGGCGTATCGCCGTTGCTCGGCCCGGTTGACGAGCTCGTGCGGATCCCAGCTCAGCTCGTAGAGCTCTTCCTCGTACGGAGCGTCGATCAACCCTTCGGCCGGCTCGTACACGACGTACTTCCAGCCGGCCGCCGAAACGAACGCGCAGTACGAGGGCGCGGAGGACTGGATGAGGTGTTCGAGGTAGATGCCCGGGCGGCCGCCGGCCTCCGTGAGCATGTCCACCCCGTCGAGCGCGAACCCGGGCCGGAAGCCGCCCAGCGCGAGGTCGTAGATCGTCGGGGCGAGATCCGCGTTGACGACGAGGTCGGAGTCGACCACACCGGATGCCCCGGCCCCGAGACGGTCGAATCGCAGGTAGTAGGGCACGTGGGTGGACCGTTCGTACGGAACCAGCTTGTAGGTCCAGTCGTGCTCGCCCCACATGAGTCCGTTGTCCGAGAGATAGACGACGATGGTGTCGTCGAGGGTGCCAAGTTGCTCCAGGAGCGACAGCGTCCGTCCGATCTGCCGGTCGAAGCTGAAGAGGGTGTCGAACTGCCTCTTCCGCAGGCTCTGTGCCCGATCGAGCCGCTTCCGCGTGAGGTCGCGGCGCCGGATGTACAGGGGCATGTCCGACTTCTCGGCGTCCGATTCCTCGAGGGCCGGCGATCGGAACGGCACGGCGTTGCGGAACCGGCCGACGTCGTGAGGCGCGGCGACGGCGCTCGGGTGCGGGGCGAAAGGAGCGACGTAGGCGAAGAACGGGAGGCTCGGATCACGGTCGGTCAACCACGTGCGGAGCTGTCTTCCGATGAGGTTGGTCGAGTAGTCGGCGGGCTCCTCCGCATGGTGTTCGACCGTGGGGGTTCCTCCCTTCTCCCAGGAGATGAGGTCGTAGTCGTAGTACCGGCCGCTGTTCGCGTAGAAGGCTCGCCAGCGGTCCCAGCCGGGCGGGACGAAGTAGCCGTCCTCCCCGGGGTGCGCCTCCGAATAGTCCCGGTAGCCGTTGAGGTACTTGCCGAAGAGCGCGGTCTCGTACCCCGCACCGTCGAGGAAGTAGGGGATCGTGCGCGCGGAGTTCCCGTTCGTCTCGAAGGCCTCGTCTCCGCCGAACGAGTGGTTCATCGTTCCGCCGCCGTTCGTGTAGACGCCCGAGTCCTTCGAGTAGAGGCCGGTCAGGATCGTGGATCTGGACGGGCAGCACAGCGGATTGCTGATGTACCCATGGGAAAACGTGACTCCGGCTCCCGCGATCTTCTCCAGGACGTGCGGCATGACGTCCTTCCGTTGGATCGAGCCGTCCTTGCGCCGAACCCGGACCCGCATCGTTCCCATCGGCTGGTCGTCGGAGAGGAAGATCAGCACGTTCGGCCGTTGCGCCGCCGCGCGAGCTCGAGGTGCGCCGGAGATGACCGGCACGACGAGGGCGACGGTAACGCCGAAGGCGGCCAGAGCAAGACGGATCCGTAGGTTCCGTTGCCGCACGACAGGGCCTCCACGGCCGAGGCTAGTGCTGTGGGGGGCAATGTCAAGAGAAGCAACAGCTCCTCCGGCGAGCCCCGATGAGATGCGGGGGGGTCGGGCCGTAGTAGCATCCATGGGGACCCCTGAAGGGGTCCTTACGCACACAGGAGGGAACGGGGCGACGCCCCGGATGTCGGAGGACGTGGCAGCCGCCACCACGCAAGTGAAGATCCTGGTCCCGGGGCACCAGCCGATGGTGGCCTTGCTCGGCCAGCGAGACGCATTCCTGAAGCTGATCGAGGCAGCGTTCCGCTCCGACATCCTCGTTCGCGGCAACGAGATCACGATCTCGGGTCCACCCGAAGAGGCCGAGAAGGTCAGCAGCATCTTCGAGGAACTCCTGGAGCTGATCGAGCAGGGGCACGACCTGACCGAGTCATCCGTCGGCCAGGCGATCGCCATGGTCACCGGTGGCGTCGCGGAGGCCGGCGAGCAGCTCCCGCGTGTGAGCGAGGTCCTCGGCGACCAGCTGCTGTCGGCCCGCGGCAAGAAGATCGCGCCCAAGACGGTCGGACAGAAGCGGTACGTGGACGCGATCCGCACGAACACCGTGACGTTCGCGATCGGACCCGCCGGTACGGGCAAGACCTATCTGGCCGTCGCGGTGGCCGTTCGCGCCCTGCAGGAGCGGCAGGTGTCGCGGTTGATCCTCACCCGCCCCGCCGTAGAAGCGGGCGAGCGCCTCGGGTTCCTGCCCGGGACCCTCTACGAGAAGATCGACCCGTACATGCGCCCGCTCTACGACGCGCTGTACGAGATGACGGGGCCCGACACGCTTCCTCGCCTGATGGAGCGCGGCGTCGTCGAAGTGGCGCCGCTGGCCTTCATGCGGGGTAGAGCGCAGCCCCTGCAGAGCCTGGTTCTCACTCCCGACGGGTTTCGCAGGATCGGCACCCTCGAGGTCGGCGATCTCGTGACCGGCTCGGACGGTCGGCCGACACCGGTCCTGGGCGTGTTCCCGCAGGGCCGGAAGGACGTCTTCCGCGTCCACACGCAAGACGGGGCCTCGACCGTGTGCTGTGCCGAGCACCTATGGGCTGTCTCGATGCCGTCGGATAGGCGGCGCGGCCTGGCTCCTCGAGTGCTCGAGACGCGCGAGATGATCGGGCATCTGCGGTCGGCACACGCTCACCGATTCGAGCTTCCCCTCCTTTCGGAGCCAGTCGCTTTCGCGCCGCGCGAAGTCCCCATGGATCCTTACGCGCTTGGACTCCTGCTCGGGGACGGCTGCTTGACCACCTCGACGACACCCTCGTTCTCCACGGCAGATCCCGAGTTGGCACTGGCACTTGACATGGCCGGCGGCCGGGGTGGGCTTCTGGTCGCGAACCCCGTCACGGAGACGATCCGCGAGCTCGCGCTCGCGGGTACCCGGTCGAGCACGAAGTTCGTTCCGCACCCGTTCCTCTACAACACCCCTGCCGTTCGTCTTGCCGTGCTTCAAGGTCTCTTGGATACGGATGGTAGGCCCATCACTCAGGCTCGCAGGAGTTGCCGCGTTCAGTACTCGACGACCTCGCCGAGATTGCGTGATGACGTGGTGTTCCTCGTACGGTCGCTCGGGGGCGTCGCGTACGCACGTACCCGCCCGGCGGCCGGTCGGCCTCCGGGACGAGCCCGAGGCCGGCCCGTCGGATATCGGTCGGATGCCTATGTCGTGGACATACGTCTTCCTCGCGCCATCGCCCCGTTCCGCCTGACCAGGAAGGCGGCGACCTACGCCGCGTTCGGGGGAGGGGGAAGACCGATGCGGTTCGTCGATCGCGTCGAACCGGCCGGCGAAGCCGAAACCGTCTGCATCCAGGTGGCGGCGGCCGACTCCCTGTACGTGACCGACGACTTCCTCGTCACACACAACACGCTTAATGATGCGTTCATCATCTTGGACGAGGCGCAGAACACGACGCCCGAGCAGATGAAGATGTTCCTCACACGGATGGGCTTCGGCTCACGCGCGGTCGTCAACGGCGACGCGACGCAGGTCGATCTGCCCAACGGCCAGCGAAGCGGCCTGCACGTCGTCGAGGAGATCCTTGGCGACATCGACGGCATCTCGTTCGTCCATCTCGGAGGTCGTGACGTGGTTCGCCACAAGATCGTGCAGGAGATCGTCGAGGCCTACGGGCGCTACGGTCAGCAGAGCCTGCAGGTCGATGAGTGACGTATGAACGATGACCCCGGCGATAGACCCGTCGTCCTCATCTCCAACCGGCAGTCCATGCCCGTTGACGAGGCGGCGCTGGCGGCGCTGGCGCGCGACACCCTCCGAGGTGAGGGATTGGCGGGCGCCGAGCTCTCCGTGAGCTTCGTCGACGATGCCGAGATGACGGCGCTGCACGAGCGCTACATGGACGAGGCGGGTCCCACCGACGTGCTGTCGTTCGCCTTGGAGGACGAGATGGACGGAGACGTCCCGCTGCTGGGCGACGTCGTCATCGCCCCCGCCGTGGCCGCGCGCAACAACCCGGGCAACCCGCAGGCAGAGCTTCGCCTGCTGCTCGCCCACGGCATCTTGCATCTGCTCGGGTTCGACCACGAGGACGACACCGGGAAGGCCGCCATGTGGGCCAGGCAGGAACGCTATAGCGGGGTGCGGGCCTCGTGAGCGGGACCGAGTGGCTGCAGCTCGTCGTGATCCTGGCACTCGTCGCGTGCAATGCGTTCCTCGCGGCCACCGAAGTGGCGATCACGCGGTCGAACCGTGTCCGTACGATGCGGCTGGCGGAGGAGCAGCGCAGGGGTGCGAAGGCGCTGACACGCATCGTCGACGAGCCGGCCCCGTTCCTTAACGTCGTTTTGCTCCTGACGCTCCTATGCACGATCGGCGGCACCACGATCGCGACGTCGCTCGCGGTGCGTCACTTCCATCGGGTCGGTGAGATCGTCGCGACCGTCGTGATGACGCTGATCCTCTTCATCTTCGCCGAGGTGACGCCCAAGACCCTCGCGATCCAGCGAACCGACGGCGTCGCCCTGCGCGTGGCTCCGATCCTCGTAGCGATCTCCCGGTTGTTCATCCCGATAGCGACCGGGCTGCTGAAGTTCGCGAACGTGATCATGCCCGGCAAGGGCTTACCTGAGGGTCCGTACGTGACCGAGCAGGACCTTCGCGCCTACGCGGAGGTTGCCTCCGAGGAGGAGCAGATCGAGGAGGAGGAGAAGGAGCTGATCCACTCGATCTTCGAGTTCGGGGACACGATCGTGCGCGAGGTGATGGTCCCCCGGCCGGACATCGTCGCGATCGAAGACGACAAGACGCTCCGCGACGTCCAGGCCCTCGTGCTGGAGCACGGCTACTCGCGCATCCCCGTCTACCACGAGGACCTCGACGACGTCGTCGGCGTCGCGTTCGCCAAGGACGTCTTGAAGGCGATGCACCAAGGCAACGGCGACATGCCGCTCCGCGAGATCTGCCGTCCCGCGCACTTCGTTCCCGAGTCGAAGAAGGTGGCCGACCTGCTGCGCGAGATGCAGAAGGAGAAGTATCACCAGGCGTTCGTGACCGACGAGTACGGCTCGGTGACCGGCATCATCTCGCTCGAGGACCTGCTCGAGGAGCTGGTCGGCGAGATCGAGGACGAGTACGACGTCGAGGTGCCGGGCACCGAGCAGGTATCCGACGGCGTGTACCGGGTCACCGGCAAGACGCCGATCGACGACGTGAACGAGCTGCTCGACGCCGAGCTCCCCGACGAGGAATGGGACACGGTGGGTGGACTCGTGCTCGACCTGTTCGGCAAGATCCCGAACGCCGGCGAGCAGACGGAGTTCCAGGGTCTGCAGTTCAAGGCGGAGGAGGTCCGCAGGCGGCGGATCTCGACCGTGCTCATCACGCGGGTGGCGCCGAAGCCCAGCCGGGACGGCGAGGTCGTCGGTGAATGAGCGCGGGTTCCCGCCGGTCGCGGAGGCGCTGATCGAGGACGCCCTGACCCAGGCGCGCGCGGCGATGGACCGCGCGTACGCGCCGTACTCGAAGTTCCACGTTGGCGCGGCGGTGATCGCCGGCGGAGCCATCTTCACCGGCGAGAACATCGAGAACGCCAGCTATCCGGTCTCGGTCTGCGCCGAGCGCAACGCGGTCGCCAAGATGATCGACGCCGGCGAACGGACGCTGGACGCCGTCGTGGTGGTGACGGAGGCGCCGACGCCGACGCCGCCGTGCGGCGCGTGCCGACAGGTGCTGTGGGAGTTCGGACCCGGCGCCCTAGTGGTGTCCGAGACCACCGACGGCCGGCGCGCGATGTGGGCGCTGGAGGATCTGCTGCCGTCGGCCTTCGGACCGCGCGATCTGCGCGACGAATGAGCGACTACCGCTCCGGCATCGTTGCCGTCGTGGGACGCCCGAACGTCGGGAAGTCGACGCTGGTCAACGCGCTCGTCGGCCAGAAGGTGGCCATCGTGTCGGACAAGCCGCAGACGACGCGTCGCGACCTGCGCGCCGTGTGGACCACCGCAGACGCACAGGTCGTGTTCACCGACACGCCCGGCTTCCACAAGCCGCGGACGCTCCTGGGTTCTCGGCTGAACGACCTCGTGGGGGATGCCGTCGTCGACGTCGACGTCGTCGTGCACGTGGTGGACGCGCAGGCGGGTGTGGGTCGCGGCGACCGGTTCGTCTACGAGCAGCGCGTGCGCCCGGCGGGGGCGCCGGCGATCTGCGCCGTGAACAAGATCGACACCCTGCACGCGCACCGTGATATCCCCCAGCTGGCCGCGGCCGGCGAGCTCGGTGACTACGCCGAGATCGTCCCGGTATCGGCCCGGCTCGGCAAGGGGATCGGTCTCGTCCGAAGGCTGATCCTCGAACGGATCCCCGAGGGACCGCCCCTGTACCCGGACGACGCCGTCACGGACCAGCCGCTCGACGTTCGGCTCTCGGAGATCGTTCGCGAGAAGGCGCTGGCCGTGACGCGGCAGGAGGTGCCGCACTCGATCGCCGTGGTCATCGAGGAGCTCGAGACCGACACGGGCCTGACGAAGGTCCACGCGTCGCTTGTCGTCGAGCGCGAGTCGCAGAAGGGCATCGTGATCGGCAAGGGCGGGCGAACGCTCAAGACGATCGGGACCCGCGCCCGGGAGGAGATGGAGCTGCTCGTCGGACACAAGGTGTTCCTGGACCTTCGCGTGAAGGTCGTCAAGGAGTGGCAGCGCGACCCGAAAGCCCTCGAGCGACTCGGGTTCTAGCCCACGCGCATGGTGGCGACCATCTCCGGATGGAACGTGCACACGACCGTGTAGGTGCCCGGGGCGATGGCGTCCAGCGATGCCTCGCCCGTGGCGCCGCTGTCCACCTTCACGTCGACGCCGGTGCCCTTGACGGTGAACGTGTGGGCGGTGTCGCCCGTGTTGGGGAGCGTCAGCGTGGCTTCCGCCGACGCCTGGAAGCAGTTCGGCCCGAATGAGAAGTCCTGCAGTTGCACCGTCGTGGTGGGCTGGGGGTCGGTGCAGGCGGGAGGGGTGGCGCTCGAGCTGCAGGCGGGCAGGAACAACGAGGTCAGGAGCGCAACGAAGACGAGTCGGTACCAGGGCATGGACCGAATGCTACCGGCTGGGCGCGCGGCCGCCGCGGCCGATGCCGAGGCGGTGGGCTACGATTCCTTCCCCATGTCGAACGCCTCGGCGATCAGGTCGCCCGCCACGACGGCGCCGCGCGCGGCGCCGTCGGAGGCCGCGCGCATCGTGGCCCGCAGCGCATCCGTGGACGCCGTCGGGCTGGAGGAGCGCGCCGCGGCGCTCGCGAAGCGGTCGATCAAGAGGACCGCGAAGCTCTGGGGCCTCGACCTCGCGATCCGATGCATGGATCTCACGACCCTGGAGGGTGCCGACACGGCGGGGAAGATCGTGGCGATGTGCGCCAAGGCGGTGCGCCCCGATCCGCTCGACCCCTCGCTCCCCTCGGTGGCGGCCGTGTGCGTCTATCCTCACCTCGTACCCACCGCGCTCGCCCAGGTGCAGGGCACGTCGGTCAAGGTGGCGAGCGTCGCGGGCGCGTTCCCGTCGGGGCTCGGACCCCTCGACGCGAGGCTCCAGGAGATCCGCGACGTCGCGTCGATGGGTGCCCACGAGATCGATATCGTCCTGAACCGCTCGCTCTTCCTGGGCGGTCGCTACGCCGAAGCGTTCCAGGAGCTGCTGGATGCGCGGGACGCGGCAGGTGCGGCCCATCTCAAGGTGATCCTCGAGGCGGGCGAGCTCGGCTCGTACGACCGCATCCGCCAGGCATCGATGCTGGCGATGGCGGCCGGCGCCGACTTCATCAAGACCAGCACCGGGAAGATCGGTGTGAACGCCACGCTTCCCAACGCCCTGTGCATGATGGAGGCTGCGCGCGACTTCCACCGGGACACCGGCCGCACGGTGGGGATCAAGGTGGCGGGGGGCATCCGCGCATCGAAGCAGGCGCTTCAGTACCTCGTGCTGGTCCACGAGACGCTCGGGCCGGACTGGATGACGCCGGAGCGCTTCCGGATCGGCGCGTCGTCGCTGCTGAACGACGTGCTGATGCAGATCGGCAAGGAACGAACCGGCCGCTACCAGGGCCCCGACTACTTCACGATCGACTAGGAGGCCGGCCGACGATGGCGATCGATCGCACGACGGACGCGCCGGTGCCCGCGCGGCCATACGCCGCCGAGTGGGAGTACGCGCCGGCGCCGGAGTCGAAGGACATCGTGCGGCTCGAGGATCGTTACGGGTTGTTCGTGAACGGGGAGTTCGTCGAGCCGAAGAGCGGCCGGTACTTCCCGACGATCGACCCCGCGACCGAGGACGTCCTGGCGGAGGTCGCCGAGGCGGGAGACGAGGACGTCGACCTCGCCGTCGGGGCGGCGCGCGACGCCTACGAGACGACGTGGAGCCGGCTGCCGGGCCGTGAACGGGCCAAGTACCTCTACCGGATCGCGCGCCAGCTGCAGGAGCGCGCGAGAGAGTTCGCGGTGCTCGAATCGATGAACGGCGGGAAGCCGATCAAGGAGTCGCGCGACGTCGACCTGCCGCTGGCGGCGGCGCATTTCTTCTACTACGCGGGCTGGGCCGACAAGCTCGACTACGCGTTCCCGCACGCGACCTCGCGGCCGATCGGTGTGGCCGGCCAGGTGATCCCATGGAACTTCCCGATGTTGATGGCGGCATGGAAGCTTGCCCCGGCGCTCGCCGCCGGCAACACCGCCGTGTTGAAGCCCGCCGAGACCACACCGCTCACGGCGCTTCTGCTGGCCCAGCTGATCCAGCAGGCGGAGCTGCCTCCCGGCGTGGTGAACGTCCTGACGGGGGCTGGGCAGACGGGGGCGCTGATCGTCGAGCATCCCGGCGTCGACAAGGTGGCCTTCACCGGCTCCACCGAGGTCGGCAAGAAGATCCGCCGCGCGATCGCCGGCAGCGGAAAGCGCCTCACGCTCGAGCTCGGCGGGAAGGCAGCGAACATCGTGTTCGAGGACGCTCCCCTCGACCAGGCGATCGAGGGCGTCGTCAACGGCATCTTCTTCAACCAAGGCCACGTGTGCTGCGCCGGGTCGCGTCTGCTGGTCCAGGAGCCGGTGTTCGAGCTGCTCCTGGAGAAGCTGAAGGACCGGCTGCAGACGCTTCGCGTCGGCGACCCGCTCGACAAGAACACCGACGTCGGCGCGATCAACTCGCGACGGCAGCTGGACAAGATCCGCGAGCTCGTCGCCTCGGGCGTCGACGAGGGCGCCGACCTCTACCAGCCGGACTGCGTGCTGCCGGAGCGCGGTTTCTGGTTCGCGCCGACGCTGTTCACGAACGTCTCGCAGTCGCACCGCATCGCGCGCGAGGAGATCTTCGGCCCGGTGCTCTCGATCCTCACGTTCCGCACGCCCGAGGAGGCGGTCGAGAAGGCCAACAACACGCCGTACGGGCTGTCCGCCGGCATCTGGACCGAGAAGGGGTCCCGCATCCTGTGGATGGCCGAGCGGATGCGCGCGGGTGTCGTGTGGGCGAACACCTTCAATCGGTTCGACCCGTCGTCGCCGTTCGGCGGCTACAAGGAATCGGGGTTCGGACGCGAGGGCGGGCTGCACGGTCTCGCCGCGTACCTGCGGCTGGACGGCGAGCGATGACCGAGGCACGGCTTCCCGTCAAGCGGACCGCCAAGCTGTTCGTCGGCGGCGAGTTCCCGCGGAGCGAGTCGGGGCGCACGTTCGAGGTCCGCGGCTCCGACGGCGAGCTGATCGCGCACGCGGCGCGGGCCTCGCGCAAGGATCTGCGCGACGCGGTCAAGGCGGCGCGGGCGGCGCAGAAGGGATGGTCCGCGAAGACGCCCTACAACCGGGGCCAGGTCCTCTACCGCGTCGCCGAGCTGATGGAGGGCAGGCGCGCCCAGTTCGAGGCAGAGCTCGCGGCGGGCGGAGCGACCGACCCGGCACGCGGCGTGAGCGCATCGATCGATCGCTGGGTCTGGTACGCGGGGTGGGCCGACAAGATCGCGCAGGTGGCCGGTGGCACGAACCCGGTCGCCGGACCGTACTTCAACTTCACGATCCCCGAGCCGACCGGGGTGGTCGGCATCGTCGCCCCGCCGGACCAGCCGCTGCTCGGGCTCGTGTCGCGCGTGGCGCCGGCGATCGTGTCGGGGAATACCGCGGTCGTGATCGCGAGCGAGACGAGTCCTTTGCCGGCGGTGACGCTCGCCGAGGTGCTCGCGACCTCCGACGTCCCCGGCGGCGTCGTGAACCTGCTCACGGGTCTCACGGCCGAGCTCGTGCCCTGGCTGGCCGGGCACATGGACGTGAACGCGATCGACCTCACCGGCTGTCCGGACGACCTCGTTCGGGACGCCGAGGTCCTCTCCGCTGAGAACGTCAAACGCGTCCATCGCGGACCGGCGGTCGACCCCTTCGACGATCACGCCCAGGACCTCGCCGAGATCACCGCGCTGATGGAGTTCAAGACCGTCTGGCACCCGATCGGCGCCTGAATCCGGGAACGATAAGCCCTCTGGCGCGGCCCGAGTGGCGGTGCCATCATCCCCGGATGGCGGGCAGGGTGCCGGCGAACCCGGTGTCGGGAGAGCGTGACGCGGTCGCCGAGGGCGACGAGGCGCTGACGCGAGGCGACTGGGCGGCCGCGGCCGACGCGTTCGAGCGAGCGATCGCCGAATCCGACCGTGCCGAGGCCCACGACGGCCTGGCTCGCGCCCTGTGGTGGCTGCGCGATCTCGACCGAGCCGTCACCGAGCGCGAGACCGCCTACACGGCGCTCCGCAAGCGCGGCGACGACGAGGCCGCCGCCCACATCGCGCTGTGGCTCGCGCGCGAGCATTGGGAGGGCTTCGCCAACGAGCCCGTGAGCCGGGGCTGGCTCGCGCGGGCCGACGGCATCGTGCGTGATCTTCCCTCGGAACGAGCACGCGGCTGGCTCGCGCTCACGCGGGGCCGGCTGGCGCTCGATCCCGCGTCGGCATTCGACGATGCAGGCGTGGCGGTCGGGGCCGGGAGGGCCATGCGGGACCCCGACCTCGAGGCGACGGGTCTCGCCCTGCGAGGTCTGGCCGAGATCGCCCGTGGCGACGTCGGCGCTGGGATGACGACGCTCGACGAGGCCATGGTCGCCGCCACCGCCGGGGAGGTGACCGATCCGGTCGTGTTCGGCGACGTCTGCTGCCTCGTCACGCGCGCCGCCGAAGAAGCGGGGGACGTCTCGCGCCTCGAACGGTGGAACGAGGTGGTCATGGCCTTCATGACGCGCACCGGACACCCACCGCTGCTGGAGTTCTGCGGCACATGCTGTGCCGAGGTGCTGCTCGCGAACGGACAGCTCGACGAGGCGGAGGGTTGGCTGGTGCGCACGCTCGCCGAACTCGAGGGCCGTGGTCACCACGCGCGCTGTGTGCACCCGGCCGCCAAACTCGCGGAGCTCCGCTTGCTCCAGGGACGGATCGAGGAGGCGCAGCGGCTCCTCGAGGGCTTCGAAGACCGGCCCGATGCACTCCGCGCCGCAGCCGCGGTGCATGCGGCGGTTGGCGATCCAGCCGTTGCGGCGGCGCTCGTCCACCGGCGGCTCGCCCAGGTCGGCGAGAACCTCCTCGCGGTACCGCTCCTGTCCCTGCTCGTCGACATCGAGCTGGAACGGGGCGACGCCGACGTCGCGCGGAGCGCCGCCGCGCGGCTCGGCGCGATCGCCGACGGATCCGACTGGCCGCGGGCGCGAGCCTACGCCTACGTCGCGGCGGGCCGCACCGCCGCCGACGTCTCGGGAGCTCGGCGGTGGCTCGAGTCGGCGGTCGACGCGTTCACCCGTCTGCACATGCCGCTCGACGTCGGGCGGGCGCGTCTCGCCCTGGCGGTGGCGATCCGCCACGAGGACCCGGCGTTCGCCGCCCACGAGGCGCAGCTCGCGTTCGACGCGTTCGACGGGGCGGGCGCCGGCGCGCCGGCGGACCGCGCCGCCGCGCTCGTCCGTGAGCTCGGGGGGTCCGCGCGGACGGGTCCGAAGGCGGTCGGGCTGCTCACGAAGCGCGAGCGGGAGGTCCTCGCGCTCCTCGGTGAGGGCCTGACGAACGCCGAGATCGCGGCGCGCCTGTTCATCAGCACGAAGACGGCCGAGCACCACGTCGGCAACCTGCTCGCCAAGCTGCACCTGCGGAGCCGTGCCGAGGCGGCCGCGTTCGCCCAGCGTCACGGCGACGAGCTCGCCGCGCTCGAACGTTCCGCGAAATAGGGGATCCCCCCCATCCTTCCGCGCTCCATCCCGGGCAGGCTTCGTCGCGTCCGGAACGGAAGGCACGGAAGGAGGAGCGCATGAGCACCAAGCGAGCGTCCGGCAACGGACGTGCGAACGCCTTGAAGGGCGAGATCGTCGTCGAGGTCGAGCAGACGACGACGGCGCCGCCCGACGCGGTCTACGACGTCGTCGCCGATCTCGCGACGCATCTGATCTGGGCCGGGGAGCGGCAGGGGAAGAAGACGCGGCTGACCTCGATGGAGGCGCTGGCCGGCCTCGCGATCGTCGGGACCGAGTTCCACTCCACGGGGCGCGACCCGATGGGCACGTTCCGCGACTCGTCGGTCGTCACGGAGGCGACGCGCCCCAAGGTCTTCGAGTTCGTCACCGAGGCGAAGCTCGAGACCAAGAAGGGCAAGGTCGTCGACTGGACGAACGTCCACCGTTACGAGATCGAGCCGACCGGCCAGGGCTGCACGATCCGCGAGTCGTTCCGCGTCGTGCGCATCAGCGAGCTGCCGGGGATGCTCGCGATGCTCAAGGTCCCGGTGCTGTCGTCGCTCGCCGTCGCCGGCTCCCGGTCGCTGGTCCAGCGCGGCGTGCGCAACCTCGCGCAGGTCGCTGAGGAACGCGCGAACACGCGCTGAAAGGAGTGGACGATGGGGGCAGGAGCGAGCTTCGCGAAGGCCCGCGCCGAGCGCGTGGAGACCATGCCCGGGTTCGATGGCCGCTACATCGAGGTTGACGGCTACACCCTCGGGTTTGAGTCGTTCGCGGAAGCGGGCGATTTCACACCCTTCTACCGTGGGCTGCCCGACGACCTGTGCCAGTCGCACCACTGGGGGTACGTGATCAAGGGCCGGATGATCATGCACCGTCCCGAAGGCGACATCGTCGCGGAGGCAGGGGAGGCTTACTACGTCGGCCCGGGTCACACCGGCGAGGTCGGGCTTCCGGGCACCGAGGTGCTCGAGGTCAGCCCGACGGCCGAGTACGCGTCGACGATGGCCGTCGTCGAGAAGAACCTTCAGCAGATGAGCGGTTCGTGACGCTTCAGGAGGGCGGGCCTGCCGTCGGGCCCGTCCTCTTCGAGATCGCGCTGGCGATCTCCAAGGCGACCTACCGGCTGGGCTTGGATCCGTACAGCGGGTGACGGGTCGACGGCGATGCATGCATCCAGCAGGTGTGCGCCGGGTTGTACGTCGACAGAACCGTGGCACAGCTGGGTTCGTCGCAGACGCGGCCCGCGGCAGGTCGTGACGAGGCTCCCTTGCCCCGATCCGGAGTGCCGAAATGCGTTCGCGAGTCGCCCGTCTTCACCATTCGCCGGCTCCCGTCTGCTCGTGTTCCGCTCGATCCGTGGCGAGGGAGCGGAGGCTGCGGGATGGCCGCCCGTTGTCGCTCGTCGTGAACCCTCGAGGATGCCCGAGGACCCCAGCTTACCGGGTCGGGACGTAACGGAATCGCCACACGCATGCGCGGTTCGCCGCAACGACTGCGGGATACCATCGGAATATGCCCCCGTACAAGGAGCAGGGCGTCGTCCTGCGGTCGATCAAGCTCGGCGAGGCCGACAAGATCGTCACCGTCCTGACGCAAGGCTCAGGGAAGGTTCGGGCGGTCGCGAAGGGCATCCGCAAGACCACATCGCGGTTCGGCGCCCGGCTGGAGCCGTTGACGCACGTGAACCTGATGCTCTACCGGGGCCGGGGCGCGCTCGACACCGTCACCCAGGCCGAGATCCTCGCCCCGCACATGCGCATCCGGCAGGATCTGGCGCTGTTCGCAGCCGGCGAGACGATGCTCGAGGCGGTCGACAAGGTCGCCGAGGACCACGAGCGGAACGTGCGGCTCGTGCTCCTGCTGCTTTCCGGACTCCGCGCGCTCGATGCCGGGCCGGTCGACCCGTCGGCGGTGGCGGAGTCCTTCGTGCTCAAGATGCTGTCGCTCTCGGGGTTCCATCCGAGCCTTACCGCATGCGCCGTGTGCGGCTCGACCGAGCCGTCGCTGTGGTCGGCGGGGATCGGCGGGGCCGTCTGCCCCTCGTGCGCGGACCCCGGTGCGATCGCGGTCTCGCCCGACGCGCTTCGGGTATTGGCCTGGCTCGCGCAGGCCGACCTCACGCAGAGCGGCGCGCAGGTGGTGGGGGACGACCGGCTGCGCCACGAGGCGCGGCGGCTGCTGTTCGGGTTCACCGAGTATCACCTGGAGCGGCGGATGAAGTCGATCCCGATGCTCGTCAGGACCGCGCCGTGAGCACGTACCTGCACGACATCGATCGGACGCGTGTGCCCGCGCACGTCGCGATCGTGATGGACGGCAACGGGCGGTGGGCGACGCAGCGCGGCCTGCCGCGCACCGAGGGCCACGGCGCCGGCGAGGAGGCGCTCTGGGACACGGTCAAGGGCGGGGTGGAGGTCGGTCTCAAGTGGCTGACGGTGTTCGCCTTCTCCACCGAGAACTGGGCGCGTCCGCAGCCCGAGGTTCTGTACCTGATGAACTTCAACCGGAAGCTCCTGCACCGGCGTCGCGACGAGCTGCACGCGATGAACGTGCGGATCCGGTTCATCGGCCGGCGTGACTGGCGCCTGCCGCGGTCGGTGCTCAAGGAGATCCGGATCTCGGAGGAGCTCACCGAACACAACACCGGGATGACCCTCACGATCGCCTTCAACTACGGCGGCCGCAAGGAGATCGTCGACGCGGTCAAGGAGCTCGCGCGCGAGGTGCAGGCCGGGAAGCTCCGCCCGGAGAAGATCGACGACCGCACGATCGCCGAGCGGCTCTACCGGATCGACATGCCGGACCCCGACCTGTTGATCCGCACGAGCGGGGAGATGCGCATCTCGAACTTCCTGCTCTGGGAGGTCGCGTACTCGGAGCTCTGGTTCACGCCGGTGTTCTGGCCGGACTTCAACCGCGAGCTGCTCTTCGAAGCGATCCGCGACTTCCAGAAGCGCGACCGCCGCTTCGGTGGCATCTGCGAGGACGCCTGATCGTCACAGGAGCGCCGAGAGCCGGGCCAGCAGGTCCGCGTACTCGGCGCCTTCGAAGCAGAACCGCATCTCGAGGAAGCGGCCGCGGAAGGCCGCCACCTTCTCGGCGACGTCCGCGTCGTCGACGATCACGTCGCGGACGAGCTCGGCCAGCTCGGCGAATTCGGCCTCCCGCATCCCGAACCGCGTCATCTCCGCGACGCCCATCCGCAGGCCGCCCGCCGCGGTGAACCCCTCGTCGCCGGGCACGGCCTGGTGGTTGCAGATGATGTTGTTGGACTCGAGGCGTTGCGCGATCTGCGGCCCGCGCGCGTGGCCGACGTTGACCACGACCTGGTGGGTCTCGGTGAACCCGATCGAGGGATCGCCGGCGACCTCCAGGCCGGCCTCGGCCAGCGCGGACGCGAAGGCTTTGGCGTTGGCGATCACCAGCGGCTGGTACTCGTCCTTGAACCGGTCCATCTCGTAGGCGGCCATCAACAGCCCGAGGAGCGTCCCGAGGTGGTGGTTCGATACCGATCCGGGGAACGTGCGCGAGCGGATCGCCTGCCACAGGTCGTATCCCGCGTCCTCCTCCCGGAAGCGGCTGCCCACCACCCCGCGCTGCGTTCCGAAGAAGGTCTTGTGGGTGGAGCCCGTGACCAGGTCCGCGCCCTCGGCGAACGGCTCCTGGAACGACGGCCCGATCAGACCCAGGACGTGGGCCATGTCGTAGAGGACCACGGCAGGGATCGAGCGCTCGTCGAGGAAGGCCCGGACCTCGGCGACCGGTTCCTTGTAGAGGATCATGCTCTTGCCGAAGACGATCAGCTCCGGCCGGTGCTCGTCGATCAGCTCGAGCGCGGCCGGCACGTCGATCGCGTACGGGTCGTCGGCCTCGACAGGGAAGTTGACCACCGCGGGCCGCTCGGTCCGGGGGTCGCGCGCGACGAAGTCCCGAAGAGCTCCCATCGGCTGGGCCGACAGGTGGCCGCCCTTGCCGATGTGGTGGTTCATAACCATCCGGATCCGCCGCGGCTCGCGCCGCCGGTCGACCCGGTTGAGGTGATCCACCAGCCCGCTGAACACGGCCGCGTTGGCCATCTGGCCGCTGATCGGGCGCGTCTCCGCCTCGACGCTTCCCATGAAGGCGCTCATCTCGTCCTCCAGCAGCCGCTCCACGTCCCCGATGAACCCCGTCCCCTGATAGAAGAAGACCTCCGCGTCGTTGAAGGCCTCCATCGCTCGATGCTCGGCGTAGCGGAAGGCCGGGTCCATCACGGACAGCAGTCGGACGATCGGGGAGGCCGTCATCTCCGACGGGATCAGGTTCACGCAGGCGCGCTGGCGCCACTCTGTGTTGTCGACCGCCCGTTCGAGCAGCCGGCGGACGCGCGCCGCGGCGGGATCGACCGTTTGCTGCTCGGACGGCTCATCGGACGTGACGACGATCGGTCGGGCGAAGGGCGGCCCTTCCGATCGCAGGTGGAACGGTACAACCACGCCGTCGGTGATCTTGCCGCGGACGTCGATCGTCACGCGCTGGTCGTCCAGGAGGTCCGCGTCGACGTACGCCAGGCAGATCGACCTCGTCCGATGCTCCGTCGACGGGCGAGACCTCTCGTCCTCTCCGTCGAACACCCAGAATGGAACCGCCGTGCCGCTGGTCACCCAGCCGACCCGCCGGTCGTCGACGAACACCTCGGCGCCCTGCCGGGCGATCCCCCGACCGGTGACCGCGGCGGGGCGGATCGTCCGGGGAAGGTCGCGCATCGCGGAGAAGTCCCGGTCCATGATCTTCCCGGCAGCGGCGAACTGGCGCTCCAGCGCCGCGCGGCCGATGAACTCGCCTTTGAGCGGCGAGAAGCTCACCCCGAACCGCGCAAGCGAGATCGCGAAGATCGGGATCTCGCGGCCTTCGGGGTCGGTCCCCAGCTCGTGCCCGTAGAGCGGGAGCGCGGCCTCAAGACGAAGCGTGTCCCGCGCGCCCAGTCCGCACGGCGTCGCACCGGCCTCCACGAGCGCATCCCACAGGTCGAGTGCGCGGTCGCCTTCCACGAAGAGCTCCGAGCCGATCGGCTCGCCCGTGTAGCCGGTCCTGCCGATGAACAGGCTCGAGCCCTGGAACGTCCCGGTGGAAACGCAGTTGCGCAACGGCTCGGGCAGCGACGCGGCTCCGAGGATCGATGTGAGGATCCCGCGCGATGCCGGCCCCTGCAGCGCGAGCATGAGGAGGTCCTCCGTGCGGTCCCGAAGGTCCACCCCGGGGAAATCCGCCGCGACCGACGAGAGATGCTCCCAGTCGCCGATCCGGTTGGCTGCGTTCACGACCAGGAGGAACTCGTCGGGCGAGCGCCGGTACAGGTACGCGTCGTCGAGCGCGCCGCCGTCCTCGTTCGCGATCAGCGTGTACTGCGCGCCGACGGGGCGTCCGTCCAGAGCCACGGCGTTGTTCGTGAGCACGTGCTGGAGGAAGTCGATCGCGCCCTCGCCCCGGACCGTGAACCGTCCCATGTGCGACACGTCGAACAGCCCGGCGGACGCGCGGGTGGCCAGGTGCTCGCGGATCGTGCCGGACGGGTACTGCACCGGCATGTCCCAGCCGCCAAACTCGATCAGCTTGGCGCCCAAGCTCGCATGCCGCTCGTAGAAGATCGTGCGCTTCGGGGCCACGGCGGAACACTACCCCTCCCCGGATCGGGGGTTCGGGTCCGGCGCTAGGCGCGGTCGAAGAACCGCCGGAAGAACAGGTACGCAACTACCACCACGCCTGCAACGATCGCGCAGAACTGGAGGATCGGATCCCCGTAGATCACCGCGGCGCCGACGCCCAGCGCCACCACGGTGGCGATCGCGGTGGTCGCCAACTCGTCGACGTCGAAGAGCCAGTCCTTGACGCGTCCCTCCGGGCGGAACCGCCGGATCCCGCGCGGAACGGGCTCGTCGGGAACCACCCAGCCCGGTCGCCACAGCGCATGGATCAGGGCGAGGACCGTCGGCACCAGGAACAGGACCATGAGCGGGTTCTGCATGACGGTGTTCAGCCCGAGGCCGACGACCGCCACGGTCCACCCGGCGCGTCCCACGGGGCCGAACGTCGTCGCGGACGCCTCCCACCGCGACCAGTGCGGCACGTTCCGGCCGGCGTGGTGGGGGACATCCACGAAGTTGCCCCGATGGACGGGCGCGCGGGGCGTCAACTCGCGAACCGGCGCGTAGCACTGGCCGCACCACCGGACGTCGAAAGGCAACGGCGCACCGCATCGTGAGCAGTTTCGGGGTGCCGTCATACACTCGATATCGGCCGCATCACGGCCCGATGAAAGCCCCAGCGGCTCCGGCCAACTCGTACTGGCGCCGACCAACGGCGCCGAAACCGAGGGGATGGGATGGGTAGGGGCACTCGCTTCCCGCTCGTTGTGGCCGATCAACTGCCCGGACCAGAACATCGAACGGGGGCCAGCTGGAGCCGGCCCCCGTTCGTTCTTCTCGACCTCGTTACGGGTCGATAACGATGGTGCAGTCGTACGTGCCCGGCAGGAGGTCGTTCGCGTCGACCTCGGCGGGGTCGACGGGATCAGGGTCTCCAACAGGGGAGTTCCCGATGTCGTCCCCGTTCGCGTCCGTGCATGTGATGGTCGACGCTGTTCCGCCGGCGACCTGGCTGGTCGCGGTGACCGTGACATCGGTCAGTGGCGTGTCCTCGAACGTGATTGCCGCCTCGTTGCCATCGCCGCACTCAGAGTTGGTGTCGACGGTGACCGTCTGACCGGTGTCGTCGTCGATCTCGTACCCATCCGGCGCCATCGTCTCCGTCACGGTGTAGTCGTCGAACGCGAGGTTGTCGACGCAGACCGTCCCGTCCTGCCCGCTCGTGAACGGGCTGCCGACGATCTCGACGCCGTTGGAGTCCTCGATCGTGAACTCCGCGTCCCCGAGGCCGGTCTGGTGATCCTTGCTGGTGACCTTCGTGATCTCGATCGCCCCCGCCTTGGCAGGGTCGGTGAAGCTCAGGGTCAGTGACTGGTTGGCATCTAGTGTGAACATGTACGGCAGGGTCGGGTCCTTGTCGTACCCCGCCGGGACCGTCGTTTCGTCGATCGTGTACTGGCCCGGGTTCAGGTCAGTGAACGTCGAGTCGCAGGTTCCGTCCGCCTGGATCGTGCAGGTGCCCACAACGGTACCGTCGGTGTCCGAACCCTCGTAGAGCGTGAAGACCGCACCCGCCTGCGACCCGCCGTCGCTGCCTTCCTTGGTCACGCTGACGCCGGCGCAATTGCTGATCGTGTGGTCCTCGATCGTCACGTCCTTGGTCGAAGAGACGAAGCTGCTCCCCGAGGACCTCGACTCCCACACGGTCTGGGGGAAAGCCTTGCAGTCGTCCCTGGGGATGATGCCGGCCTCGGAGAGGTTGATGCCGAACTCCGCGAACTTCCCGGCCACGAGGGTCTGGTTGCTGATGGGGTTGTTCGCGGCGGTGATGGTGCTCCCCGTTAACGCCGCCCTCGGCGGCGTTAGACGCGAGCGAAGTGACGTCCGCGCCCCAGCACGGAGCCGTGTCGTTGGCCACGTAGCAGACGCCCGAACCGACCCAGGTCAGCACGTTGAACTCGGGCCGCGAGCCGCCGCCCAGGTAGTCGATCGCGATCAGCTTGTCCCCCGGAGTCCGTTCGGTGAGGGTCGTGCTGTCGGAGCAGAGCGTGCCGCTCTGCTTCAGCTCGATGTTCTCGCTCGCGTTCCCGTTCGCCGCGTACCGGATCGTCGCCCCGTACAGGTAGACATCACCGTTGGTCGCCTGCTCGTTGAACGAGGCGACGTGGGTGAAGTCGTCCTTGGGCGGGTTCTGGTGCCCCTCGACCGTCGGACAGGTCGTGTCCTGCTTCTGGCCGGGGGTGAACGAGTCGTCGGTCCCGGTGTGTGCCGCGTCCGCGAGGTGCACGTAGTTGTCGTGGGTACCGTCGGCCACGGTTTCCCAGTCGGAGTTCCCAGTGGTGTTGACGACCATGTTCCCGAGCCCGATCGTGGGGTCGTCGCCCGACTCGAACATGCTCGGACTATCCGTCAGGACCGCGAAGCTGGGTGCCGCGATGGCGTACAGCAGCGCTATCGCAGCGACGCCTACTCCGAGGCGTCGCGCGAGTCGTCTCTTGCTCGATGCCATAGATCAACCCTCCCTGTGCCCAACGGGCACCATCGACACGATGGTGGACTCGGAGGGAGCGCTGGATGCCCGCCATATGCCCGTCCCGGCGAGATGGGATCGCTCCTGGGGCCCACCCCCTGCTGTAGGGAATCTGGTGGGTAACCCGCATCTGGGCAACCCCCGGACGGGGGACTCTCACGGCATTTACACGACAAAAGACCTAGAAACACGTTGCTGTCTTCACAACTCCTTCACGCCAGTCCACGATGGATGTTGTGGATGACGGTACAGGGCAGATGAGCTACAGCGGACGGACTAGAGGCCTGAGACGCCGGGATGCGGTCCGCTACCATCTCTTCCACGCCAGCGGTCGTCGCCAGCGGCCGGGAAAGGAGACGGGCCGATGCCCGATCTGATGGACGAGATCACGTCCCTCGCCAAGCGGCGGGGGATCGCCTTCCAGTCATCCGAGATCTACGGCGGGCTCCGCTCGTCCTGGGACTTCGGGCCGCTCGGGGTCGAGCTGAGGCGCAACGTCAAGAACGCGTGGTGGCGCGCGATGGTCCAGCTGCGCGCCGACATCGTCGGGCTCGACGCCGCGATCATCATGTCGCCGAAGGTCTGGGAGGCCAGCGGGCACCTCGAGGTGTTCACCGATCCGCTGGTCGAGTGCATGAACTGCCACCAACGGTTCCGCGCCGACCACCTGCCGGGCATCCACGCGCCGCAGTCGGGGCACGAGGAGGACGAGACCTCCCTCGACATGGAGCAGCACCCGAAGTGCCCGAACTGCGGGCACGACCGGTTCACGGACCCGCGCAACTTCAACCTGATGTTCAAGACGCACATGGGACCGGTGGAGGACAGCTCGAGCGTGGCCTACCTCCGTCCCGAGACCGCGCAGGGCATGTTCGTCGACTTCGCCACGATCCAGGCGACCAGCCGCAAGAAGGTCCCGTTCGGCATCGCCCAGATCGGCAAGTCCTTCCGCAACGAGATCACGCCCGGGAACTTCATCTATCGCCTGCGCGAGTTCGAGCAGATGGAGATGGAGTTCTTCGTCGAGCCCGGCACCGACGAGGAGTGGCACGACACCTGGATCCGCGAACGGATGGCGTGGTGGACGGGCCTCGGGCTCCGCGAGGACAACCTCCGACTGCGCGAGCACGACGCCGACGAGCTGTCGCACTACTCGAAGCGCACGGTTGACATCGAGTACCGCTTCCCGTTCACCGATTGGGGAGAGCTCGAGGGGATCGCGAACCGCACCGACTACGACCTCAAGGCCCACGAGAAGGCCTCGGGCGTCGACCTCACGTACTTCGACCAGGAGCAGAACCGTCGCTACCACCCATACGTGATCGAGCCGGCCGCGGGCGTCGACCGCGCGGTGCTCGCCTTCCTGATCGACGCGTACCGCACCGAGGAAGCGCCGACCGCGAAGGGCAGCACAGAGAAGCGCACGTTCCTGGCGCTGCACAAGGACCTCGCGCCGATCAAGGTGGCCGTGCTGCCGCTGTCGAGGAACGAGCAGCTCGTGCCGACGGCGCGCGAGGTCTTCGACGCGGTCAAGCCGCACTGGATGTGCGACTACGACGACGCGGGCTCGATCGGGCGTCGCTACCGGCGGCAGGACGAGGTCGGGACGCCGTTCTGCGTGACGGTGGACTTCGACACGCTGGAGGATCGCGCGGTGACGGTCCGCGACCGCGACTCGATGACCCAGGAGCGCCTGCCGGTGGTCAATTTGGTTGACTACTTGCGGGAGCGGCTGTGAGCGAGCGAACCAGCCGCGGCGTGGGCCCCATCTCGCTCGGCATCTTCGCTGCATCGTTCGTGCTTGTGCTTCTGTCGCTGGTGGCAGTGCTCGCGTCCGTTCGCGGGTTCCTGGAGTCGACGCGGCTGTTATGGCTGTCGGTGGTGCTCTCGGTGCTCGCGATCGTCGGCGCGGCGGCGAGCGTGCTGCTGGCGCGGAGATCCTGAACGGCGATGCGTCGGCTCGCCCGCCTCCTCGTTGTGGCCGGGCTGGCGCTGGTCGCGACCGCGTGTCCGAGCCGGCCCACGACCACGGCCGGCAGTCCGCCGGCCACATCGAGTGCGGCGGCGTCATCGATCACCGCGCCATCGGTCACGCCGGGCGGCAAGGCGTCGGCCGCCGCCGCGATGCGAGCGCTGTGCGTCCCTCCGACGCCGGTCGACGAGCCCGCTCCTACCGGCGCGCCCGACGCCGCCGGCGGTCGCGAGCATCGAGGATCAGGTGCAGCAGGTGCGCGGTCTGGACTGGCTCCACCGCGTCCCGGTCCAGGCGGTCGACGACGCGACGATGGATCGCAAGCTCGCCCGGTCGTTCGACGCCACCTATCCGGCCGACTTCTACGCGCGGCGATCGGAGGCGTGGCGGACGATCGGCGTCCTTCCCCCGGGGAGCGACCTGCGGCAGGCGCTCGAGCGGTTCCAGACCGGCCAGGTGGTCGGCTTCTACAACCCCGAGAACGGCGAGCTCGTGTACCTCGGACAGGGCGACCTCGACGTGACCGAGCGGTTCACGCTGGCGCACGAGCTGACCCACGCGATCGACGACCAGCACTTCCACCTGAAACGCCTCGACGCGATCGCGAAGGCGTGCCGCGACGAGCAGGGCGAGGCGGCGTTGGGAGCCGTGGAGGGGAGCGCGCAGTACTTCGCCGCGCAGGTCCTCGTCCGGTTCCCCACGCTCGACCTCGGAGACCTGGGAGCGCTGCTCGAACAGTTGGGCACCACGGGCGGATCGGTGCCCGGGGTGCCGCCGTTCGTCCAGGAGCTCGAGGTCTGGCCGTACACGGCGGGGCTCGCGTTCATGACGGCGCTCGACGCCAGGGGCGGGCTCCAGGCGATCGACGCTGCGCTCGAGGACCTGCCCGTGAGCACAGAGCAGGTGATCCATCCCGACGCGTACCCGAACGACCGGCCCGTGCCGGTCGACGTCCCCGACATGTCGGGAACGCTCGGGGCCGGCTGGGGCGACCTCGACGTGATGCAGGTGGGGGAGGAGTGGCTGCGGGCGATGCTGGGGCTCCGTCTGGACACCGCACAGGCCGACGACGCGGCGGCCGGATGGGGCGGAGGCCTGTACCGGGCGTGGTCCGACGGTCACGACACGGTGGTGGTGCTGCGTACGTCCTGGGACACGCGACAGGACGCCTCGGCCTTCGCGGAGGCCACCCGGAGCTGGGCCGGCGGCGCCGGCGACGTCCACGTGGGCGACCCGGTCGGGCCCACGGTCGACGTGGTGTTCGCCACCAGCGCGTCCCTCGTCGCGGCGGCCACGAGGGCGCTCCCGGCCCCTTAAGGTTGGGTTTCCATCTTCCGAAACCCAGGGTACGGTTGCGCCCCAGATGAACGTCTCTCCCGTGCCCGTCGCTCGACCGCCCGTCCTGGGGCGCTGGGTCGCGCCCGCGCTGCTGCTCGGCCTGCTGGTCGCCGCCACGCTCCCGGCGGCGCAGCGCGCGGGATCGATCGCCGCCGGCACGGTGCCGTTCGGGCAGGTGTGGATGGCGACCCCGGGAACGATCAGGGCGATCGAGGCCATCGAACCGTCCCTCGCATCGCGCTTCTTCGACGCCACGACGTCGTTCGGGCTGAACGGGGGATGGGGCGGGACGACCCCGGCGATGGCGTGGGCCAGCGACGCCGACTTCGAGCGCGCCCTGGCCGACGGCTCGATCCCCCCCGAGGTGCGCACGGTGATGTACGACCCGGAGTTCTGGCCGGCCACGCCGCTCGACGAGCAGCGGCGGCCCGTGCACGCGATGCACGACTTCGCGGCCGCCGCGCACGCAGCGGGCTATACGGTGGTGATCACGCCGCATCCGAGCCTGGCCGAGGTCGACGGAGCTCCCTGCACCGGCAAGCAGACCGAGACGGTCGAGGACGCGTTCCTCCGATGCGGGCTCGAGGGGCGTGCCGCCCGCTACGCCGACATCGTCGAGATCCAGGCGCAGTTCCTGCAGTGGGATCCCGCGCTCTACCTTCGCGTGGTGACCGAGGCCGCGGCTCAGGCGCGCGCGGCGAACCCGAACGTGGTGGTCCTCGCCGGCCTCTCCACCCGGTACGCACCCGACGCCGGCGTGTTGTTCCGGGCCTGGGACGCGGTCCGCGGCGTCGTCGACGGGCACTACTTCGCCATGCCGGATCGGGTCCGCCCCGACGTCGCCACCGAGTTCCTCGCGATGGTCGTCGATCGCGCCTCCTGATCGCTACCGATGGATCCGGAGGCCCGTGTGTCTGGCGATCGTGTCGAAGTCCCGGTCGCGATGGAAGATCGAGGCGTCTGCCCTGATCACGGGTACGGCGATGAGGCAGTCGATCGTGCCGCGCAGAGACTCGCCCGCGTCGCGGCAGGTCCGAAAGATCGCGGCCGCCTCTTCGAAGTCGGCGAGGCCTTCCAGGGTCAGCAGCGGGAGTGCGAGCAGGCGTGCGCGAACGGCGATCTCGTCGCGTCTGGTCACGACCCCCGCGAGGACCTCCATCAGGATGGTCTCGGTGATGGCCAAGGCCTGACCGGACGCGATCAGCCGCTGGAGCACCCGATGCTCGCGGCTGCCGGTGCCGCGAAGCAGCTCGATCCAGATCGAGGTGTCCGGAACGATCACGGGCGGACCCGGTGGTCCTCCCGCATCGCCGTCAGATCTCCCTGCCACCCGATGCCCTCCAGCTCGAGGATCCGGGCCTGCTCGCGGTCCCCGGCGACCTGCCGGAGCGCGAAGTCGACGGCCTCCCGCTTCGACCGCAGCCGGTACAGGCGCATCACCTTCTCGACCAGGGCCTCGTCGAGCACGATGTTCGTCCGGACCATGCGTGGCACGATGCCAGGATACACCGATAGGTGTATCAAGGTGTAGCCACGACCGGGGTCTTCGGCTCGGCTACTGTTGGCGCGTGGACGAGCCGACCAACGAGGACGTCCGGTCGCGGTGGGACGCGAACGCGGCCTTCTGGGACGACGAGGTGGAGGCCGGCCGGACCTGGCAGCGGACGCTCGTTGCGCCGGCGGTCGGGAGCCTCCTGGACCTCGAGCCCGGGGAGCGCGTGCTCGAGATCGCGTGCGGGAACGGCGAGTACGCGCGGCGGATGGCGGAGCTCGGTATCCACGTCGTGGCCACCGACTTCAGCGAGGGCATGCTCGAGCGGGCACGGGCCCGCGGGGGAGACGTCGAGTACCGGCACCTCGACGCGACCGATCCCGCCTCGTTCGCCGGGATCGCCGACGCCGGTCCGTTCGACGCCGTGGTCTGCAACATGGCGATGATGGACATGCAGACGCTCGACCCGCTGGCCGAGGCGCTGCCGGGGCTTCTCGCCCCGGCCGGGCGGTTCGTGTTCTCGGTGATCCATCCCGCCTTCTGCGGAGGCGGGTCGGTCCGGATGCTGGAGCAGGTGGAGCACGAGGATCACGTCGAGCGCCGCCTGTCGGTGAAGGTCTCGCGGTACATCACGCCCTACGCCGGCCGCGGCATCGCGATCGAGGGACAGCCCGAGCCGCAGTGGTACTTCGACCGGCCGATCTCGTTGCTGCTCGAGCCGTTCTTCCGCGCCGGGCTGGCCGTCGACGGCATCGAGGAGGCGGTCATGCCGCCGGGCGTGGTCCGGGAGGGCTCGATGGACGCCCTGTTCCAGGAGATCCCGGGGATCTTCGCCGCCCGCCTGCGCGTGCGTTCCTGACGCCCCGGCCGGCAGACGGCCGCCGTAGACTGGCCTTTCCGATCGGACCGCTGCGCCGGAGGCTTGCCGTGACCAAGTACGTGTACGACTTCTCCGAAGGCAACAAGGACATGAAGGATCTGCTCGGGGGGAAGGGTGCCAACCTCGCCGAGATGTCGAACATGGGTCTTCCCGTCCCGCCCGGGTTCACGATCACCACCGAGGCCTGCTTGACGTTCCTGCGCCAGGGCGGGCCGCCCCCGGAGATGCTCGAGGAAGCGGGCGAGCACCTGGTGCGGCTGCAGGAGACGATGGGCAAGACGCTCGGCGACACCGAGGATCCGCTGCTCGTGAGCGTCCGGTCCGGTGCCAAGTTCTCGATGCCCGGCATGATGGACACGGTCCTCAACCTGGGGCTCACCGACGAGTCGGTGAAGGGCCTCGCCGCGCAGACCGGCGACGACATGCGGTTCGCCCTCGACGCCTACCGCCGGTTCATCCAGATGTTCGGCAAGATCGTGATGGACGTGCCGGGCGAGGCCTTCGAGGAGGCCCTCGACGAGGCGAAGGAGGCGAAGGCGCCCCGACGCGCAGGACACCGACCTGGACGCCGACGACCTGGCCGCGTTGATCGAGCGGTTCAAGCAGACCTATCACGAGCACACGAACGAGGAGTTCCCTCAGGACCCCAAGGAGCAGCTCCGGCTCGCGATCGACGCCGTGTTCAGGAGCTGGAACGGCAAGCGCGCCCGCGACTATCGCCGGCAGAACAAGATCTCCGACGACCTCGGAACCGCGGTGAACATCGTGGCCATGGTGTTCGGCAACCGCGGCGACGACTCGGGGACCGGCGTGGCGTTCACGCGCGACCCGTCCACCGGCGAGAAGGTCCCCTACGGCGACTACCTGCCGAACGCCCAGGGCGAGGACGTCGTGGCCGGTATCCGCAACACCCTGAAGCTCCAGGAGCTCGAGACGCTCGATCCGACGTCGTACGGGCGTCTGCTCCAGGTGATGGACACGCTCGAGGGCCACTACAAGGACATGTGCGACATCGAGTTCACGATCGAGAAGGGGAACCTCTGGATCCTCCAGACCCGGATCGGCAAGCGCACCGCCTTCGCCGAGTGGGTGATGGCCTACGACATGCTCGACGAGAAGCTGATCGACGAGGACACCGCCCTGCAGCGGGTCGACGCGAACCGCCTGGAGGAGCTGTTCAAGCGCCGGGTCGCCCCGGATGCTGCCGAGAAAGTCGATCGGATCGCGCGGGGCCTCAACGCCTCGCCCGGCGCAGCGATCGGCGCGGTCGTGTTCTCCGCCGACGACGCGGAGGCCCGCGCGAAGGAGAACGGCGACAAGGTCATCCTCGTGCGGCGCGAGACCACGCCCGACGACTACCACGGCATGATCGCGTCGCAGGGCATCCTGACGTCCGCCGGAGGCACCAACTCGCACGCGGCCGTGGTCGCGCGCGGCGAGGGCATCCCGGCCGTCTGCGGAGCCGACCAGATCAAGATCGATCTCAGCTCGCGCTCGTTCAACGCCAACGGCACCACGGTGAAGGAAGGCGACACGATCACGATCGACGGCTTCACCGGCAACGTGTTCGTCGGCGAGCTGCCGCTCGAGGAGTCGGTGCTCGAGAAGGCGCGCGCGGGCGACGCGCACGCCCGCGAGGAGAAGATCTGGAAGGCGTTCGAGCGGCTGATGACGGTAGCCGACGACCGCCGCCGCCTGCGTGTGCGCGCCAACGCCGACACGCCCGACCAGTCGGCGAACGCCCGTGCGCGGGGCGCCGAGGGCATCGGCCTGTGCCGTACCGAGCACATGTTCCTCGGCGAGGAGCGCGTCGACGCCGTGCGCCAGATGATCTTCGCCGAGACCGACGCCGAGGAGGAGGCTGCCTACCAGCGGCTCCTGCCGCTGCAGAAGGGCGACTTCGTCGGCATCTTCGAGGCGATGGACGGCCTGCCGGTGACGGTGCGGCTGCTCGACCCGCCATTGCACGAGTTCCTGCCCGACCTGACGTCGCTGTCGGTCGAGGTGGCGCTCGGGAAGGAGCGCGGTGAGGACGTCTCGCAGAAGGAGCGCGAGCTGGCCAAGGTGCGGCAGCTGCACGAGACCAACCCGATGCTCGGGCTGCGGGGGGTGCGGCTGGGCATCCTCAAGCCGGGCCTGTACGCGATGCAGGTGCGCGCGATCGTCGAGGCCGCCTGCGAGGTGAAGAAGGGCGGCGGCGACCCGAGGGTCGAGATCATGATCCCGCTGGTCGCGACGGCGGCCGAGCTGCGGCAGATGCGCGAGGAGCTGGAGCCGGTGGCCAACGAGATACTCGCGCGGGAGAGCGTCGAGCTCGGGCACCTGGAATGGGGAACGATGATCGAGCTGCCGCGTGCCGCGGTCACCGCCGGGGAGATCGCCGAGGTCGCGGACTTCTTCTCGTTCGGCACGAACGACCTGACGCAAACGGCGTTCGGGTTCAGCCGCGACGACATCGGCAAGTTCGTCGGGCTCTACGAAGAGAGGCGGCTCGTGCCCGCGAACCCGTTCGTGACGATCGACCGCCCCGGCGTCGGCCGGCTGATGGAGATCGCCTCTGACGAGGGGCGTGCGGCGAACCAATCGATGCACCTCGGCATCTGCGGCGAGCACGGCGGCGACCCCGCGAGCGTCGTGTTCTGCCACGAGATCGGGCTGGACTACGTGAGCTGCTCGCCGTTCCGCGTCGAGACGGCCCGGCTTGCTGCTGCGCAGGCGGCTGTCGGCTCGGCCGAGTCGGCGTCGAAGTAAGCCGCGCGCGCGTGACGGCGGTCACGGTCGCCGAAGCGCCTGTCGCGTAGCGTCGTCGATCCTCCCGAAGGCAGGAACCCTCCCCCGAGGAGGTGATGCTCCTTGGCGGCTTCGACCTTCGCGCGCCGGCTCGCGTGCGCGATCGTGCTCGCCGTGGTCGCCGCGGCACCGTCGGCCGCGCGGGCGGTCGTGATCGATGGGTGGACGCACGACCACAGCTCGGCGGGCGTGCCGCCACGGCCGTCGGGATACGCGGGCCTGGTCAAGAAGTTCGGCCAGCCGTGCAACGATCACGCGAACGACTCGCGCTCCTATTGGCCGTCGCAGTCGGCACGCAACGTCTCGGGCTACGTCTACTACCACCCCTACATCGGGCGCGATGTGGGCTACAACATCCGCAACCACGTCGCCCACGATCATCGCGACGGCGCCGTCGATTACCTGGTCGGCGGCTACAACTGCCGCACGATCCGCGGGTCCACGTCGTGGTCGACGCACGCCTTCGGCGCGGCGATCGACACGAACTCCGCGCGCAACCCACTCGGACAGGACCACTGGGTGGGCATCGGCGCCGACGGGGAGCGCTACGCGAAGTATCTGCCCAACATCTGGCGGGGTGCCTATCCGGGCCACGGGTTCTTCTGGGGCCTCAACTGGGACTCGCGCCCCGATCCCATGCATTTCCAGTACGTCACCAACTACTGAGGGGGGCTCATGAAGAGGCTGATCTGGATGGGCGTGGCGGCGGTAGCCGTCGGCTCGTTAACGGCTCCGCTCTGGCCGGCGCACGGCGCGCCGCCGCCTCGTGCCACGAGGTCCTGCCACGGCGCGCGGCCCGCCGCCGTCGCCGACACCGCCGCCCTCTCCCGGGGGACGGCGATCGCGGGCGCCGACCATGGGACGATCGCCGTGGTCGTGGGATCGGTCGCCGAGCACGTCGCCGCGCCAGATCGTTCCCGGGGAGAGGTCCGTCACATCGCGACGAGACCGGGTGTGGGAACCGCGTACGTGCGCGACCGCGCGGGCGGCGACGTGGTGGTGGCCGTGACCGGCCACGGCCTGAGACGGTTCCCGACGGAGCACGAAGCGCTGCATCCCTCGTGGTCGGCGTCGGGCGACCTGGTCTGGGCAGAGGGCGCGAACCTGCGGATCGTCCGCCCGAACGCGAGCTTCGCCGCCACGATCCGGGGCCCGGTCGCTCGTGGCCTGGCCTTCTCGCCCGTCTTCACGCCGGGCGGATCGATCGTCGTGGGCGTCGCCGCCGCGCCGAGCGCCATGGTCCCCGAGGACGAGTACCTGAGCGACCTGTGGCGCTACGAGCCCGGGGCCCGTGCGTGGACGAAGCTCACCCACTTCCACGCCGGCTCGGACGCGTGGACGATCGTTCGAACGCCGGTCGTCATGCAGGATGGGTCCATCGAGTTCGTGCGCGTCCACGGGCGTGCGTCGCAGGACCAGACGCTGGTCTTCGAGCTCTGGGAGCTTCGTCGCGGCTCGGCGCGCCGCCTCCGGACGCTGCCGGAAGAGATGTACCTGGCCGGATCGGACGGCGCGGCCCGAGTCTGGAACCTTCGCGACGGCGACAGCAGCACGTGGCGGATCGAGCGGGAGCGGGCCGACGGCACCCTCGAAGATGCGGGGTGCGGCGCGGTGATGGTCGATCCGCTCGACCGTCCCGATCCGGACGCTCGGCCCGGCACGAAGCTGGCGACGCTGTCCCCGGCCTCGAGCGGCGACGACCCCGCCGCCTCGGGAGAGGCGACGGCCGTCGACGCCATCCTGGTGGGCGACTTCTCCTCTGCCGAGGAGGCCGGCGACGTCGCCGAACGGGTCCAGGCCGAGCTCGGGTCGGTCGCGACCGTCACCGACGCGTCGCAGGAGCCGGCCATCGTGCGGCCCGGCGTGTGGGCGGTGCTGATGCCGCTCCCCCCGGGGACCGACGGCATCGGTGCGTTGGCGAGGTTCCGCTCCGAGATGCCAGAGTTCTCGGGCTGGAGCTGGCTGGTCTCGGTCTGAGGGGGCGAGCATGCAGCATGGGTGGACCTGGAAGATCCTGCCGGGGGCGATGCTGTCGGTGCTGCTCGTCGGGTGCGGCTCGTCCGCCGACGGGGTGCGTTCGCCGGCCGAGGTGTCGTCGAGCGCCCCGTCGACCGTGTTCCTCGCGGTGATCTCCTCGGCGGCCGATCCAAACGCGCTCGAAGACGATCGGGCAGCGGTCCTCGACGCACTCGGCGAGGACGCGGCCACGCACGTCGTCGTGTCCCCGGGGGGGTGCTTCACGGGCCTTCCCTCGCGGTACGGGGCGTCGTACGTCCTGGGCATCTTGGATGCAGACGAGGACGCCGCACGCGGCGAGGTCGCCGACACCGGCCGCGAGGCGGCGTGGGCCGGCCAGGTGACGGACAACTGCGTGGACTGACCGGGAACGGGTGCCTGCTATAGCCTGGCCGCGTGCGCCTGGTTCGCGGGCACCCGCTCCTGTCCCTGCTCGCCGTCGGACTGCTCGCGGTCGTCGCGGTGGTGTCGTGGTCGGGCGTGACGGTGTGGCGAGCGGCCCATCACGACGACGCCATGGATGTCGAGACCGCCGACGCGATCGTCGTGCTGGGTGCCGCGCAGTACAACGGACGGCCATCACCCGTCTTCGAAGGGCGGCTCGACCACGCGCTGCTGCTGTGGAAGCGGGGGCGGTCGCGACTCATCGTCACCGTCGGCGCGAACCGCCCCGGCGACGCCCATACCGAGGCCGAGGCCGGCAAGACCTACCTCGTGGCGCGTGGGGTTCCGTCTGCCGACGTGGTGCAGATCCCGGTGGGTCACACCACGTTCGAGAGCCTGCAGGCGGCCGCGCGGTACCTGCGGGACAACGGCAAGCGGAGCGTCTTCCTCGTCTCCGACCCGTGGCACAACGCGCGGGTCAAAGCGATGGCCGACGACCTGGGGCTCGCGGGCCACGCCTCGGCGACGTGGACGTCCGCGGCCACCAGCGAGCAGTCGCGGGGAGAGGGCTACCTTCGCGAGACGTTCGCGTACCTGTACTACCGCGTGTTCGGCCACTGATCCGAGCGGCAGAGGTGTCGGGTCGGGCCGGTACGATGGCCCCAGTGGTCGAACCGCGGGAACGCACGGAACAGATCGAGCGCGACACCCTGTCGAAGCACGCGGTTCTGTCCTCGGAGTCCAAGGGACGCGAGCGCCCCGAGGCGCCCGACCCGATCCGTACCTGCTTCCAGCGCGACCGCGACCGCATCCTCCATTCCAAGGCCTTCCGGCGGCTCAAGCACAAGACCCAGGTCTTCCTCGCGCCCGAGGGGGACCACTACCGGGTGCGGCTGACGCACACCCTCGACGTCTCGCAGATCGCGCGCACCGCGGCGCGCGCGCTCGGGCTCAACGAGGACCTCACCGAGGCGATCTCGCTCGGCCACGACCTCGGGCACACGCCGTTCGGCCACCTCGGCGAGCAGGCGCTCACCCCGTTCCTCGGCAGGCCGTTCCGCCACTCCGAGCAGTCCATCCGTGTCGTCGAGCGCCTCGAGCGCGACGGCGACGGGCTGAACCTCACGTGGGAGGTCCGCGACGGCATCCTGCACCATCCGTGGTCGATGCCGCCGCCCGCCACGCTCGAAGCACAGGTCGTGCGGTACGCCGATCGCATCGCCTACATCAACCACGACATCGACGACGCGATCCGGGCCGGCGTGCTCGCGCCGCACGAGCTCCCGCAGCAGGCGCTCCGGGTCCTCGGGCAGACCCACTCCGAGCGCATCGGCACCCTGGTGACCGACATCGTCCAGACCAGCTGGGACCAGACCGAGGTCCGGCTGTCCCCGCCCGTCTTCGCCGCGCTGGACGCGTTGCGCGACTTCATGTTCGCCGAGGTCTACATGCGTCCGGGCGCGCAGGAGGACCTCGAGAAGGCCACACGGCTGCTGCGCGACCTCTTCCAGCACTTCCTCGACCATCCCGACCAACTGCCGCCGGAGTACCATCGGGCGCCGGGGGACCTACCGACCCGCGTGGCCGACTACATCGCCGGCATGACGGATCGCTATGCCCTCCGGACGTACGAGCGGCTCTTCCTTCCCCAGGGCTGGCTCCTGTAGAGCGAAGGAGCGTCGTGGCGCGGATCCGTCAGGAAGACATCGAAGCCGTCAAGGAACGGACCGACATCGTCCATCTCGTCTCCCAGCACCTGACGCTCAAGAAGTCCGGGCACGACTCGATGAGCGGCCTGTGTCCCTTCCACCAGGAGAAAACGCCCTCGTTCAGCGTCTCGCCGGCGAAACAGGTCTTCTACTGCTTCGGATGCGGGAAGGGCGGTGACGCGATCACCTTCCTCCGCGAGCTCGAGCAGCTGACGTACATCGAGGCGATCGAGCGGCTCGCCCAGGCGGCGGGCGTGCAGCTGCGCTACGAGGGCGACTCCGAGATGGAGCGTCGCGCGGCCGAGCGCCGTAAGGCCCTCTACCGGGCGAACGAGGAGGCCGCGGCGCTCTATGCGCGGATGCTCGCCGACGGCCGCGAGGCACAGGACGCACGGGCGTACCTGACCGAGCGGGGGATCGGGCCCGAAGCGATCGAGACCTTCGGCATCGGGTTCGCTCCCGGCTACCCCGACTTCCTGCTCCGTCGGCTGACGCAGGCGCGCGACATCACCCCCGAGCTGTTGCTGGAGGCCGGGCTCGCCACGCGGGGCGACGACGGCACGGTTCGCGACCGGTTCCGCGCGCGGGTGACGTTCCCGATCCACGATCTGCAGGGGCGGACGATCGCGTTCGGCGCGCGCGTGCTGCCGACCGACCCGCGCGCCGCGGAGCAGGCGAAGTACCTCAACAGCGCCGAGACGCCGATCTACCGCAAGCACGAGATCCTCTACAACATGCACCGCGCGCGCCCCACCGTGGCGCGCGGCGGCGAGGTGTTCGTGGTGGAGGGCTACACCGACGTGATCGGGCTGGCCCAGGCCGGCCTCGACAACGCGGTCGCAACCTGTGGGACGGCGCTCGGTGAGAAGCACTTCGAGCTGATGTCGCGGTTCGCCCAGCGCGCGGTGCTGGCCTTCGACTCTGACGAGGCCGGCGCGCGCGCGGCCGAGCGGGCGTTCGCGTTCCAGGAGCGCTTCCCGGTGCAGGCGGTCGTGATGATCATGCCCGAGGGGCTCGACCCGGCCGACTTCGTGGCCAAACACGGCCCCGACGCCGTTCGCGAGGCCGCTGCGAACGCCCGGCCCCTGGTGGAGTACATGGTGCGGCGTACCGTCGCCCGGCACGACCTGGGTACGATCGAGGGTCAGTCGGCCGCGGTGGCCGACGCCCTGCCGATGCTCGAGCACCTGAACGATCCGGTCCGTCGCTCCGAGTACGCGGGACTCCTCGCGGACCTCGCGGGGGTGTCGGAGGCCTCGGTCCTGCAGTCGCTCGACCGCCGCCTGGGGGGACGCCCGCAGGAGGTCCAGAAGGCGTTGCGGCGCCCGTCCGCACACGAGCGGGTGGAGCGGGAGATGCTCCGGCTGATGGCGCGCGGCGGTGACGACCTCGGCGACGTGGTCACGCGGCTGACCGAGGAGCACTTCCGTTCTCCGTCACATCGGAAGCTGTTCCTCGTGCTGCGCGACTCCGACGTCGAGACGGTCGCGGGCGGCCCCGACGAGAAGCTCGCCGGTGCGGTAGCGGCGCTGACCGTCGAACCGCTCGACGGCGACCACACACCGGAGTACGCGCAGGGCGTGTGGTCGCGCCTGCAGGAGTTCCTGTTGAAGGCGCGGAGCGAGGCGCTGCGCCTGCAACTGCAGAAGCTCAACCCGACGATCGATCCCGGCTACGACGATCTCTTCGATCAGCTGGTGCAAGTGGACGGCGAGCTCCGCAGGCTGCGCGACGGCGTACGTCCCGGTCGGTGAACAGGCCCGGCCGGGCCGAGGGTCGCCGCCCGGCCCGTTCCGTACACTGTCCGGGTCGTGGCGAGTCCTCAGGTGAAGTCCAGGTGAGCGATCCTGCCCGCGAGCCGGAACGCGAGCCGCGTCGCGGACGGAACGACCGCGAGCACGGCGTTTCGACGCTGAGCAGCGACTCCGACCTGCCGAACCTCGACGAGATCAAGGAACAACTCGTCGCGCGCGGGCGCGAGCGCGGGTTCGTGACGTCGGACGATCTTCTCGAAGCGGTTCCCGTCGACGACTTCACCTCCGAGCAGGTCGAGGAGTTCCTCACTGCGGTGCAAGAGCATCTGACCGCCGAGAGCATCGAGGTGATCGAGGTCCCCGGTGACGACACCGACGCCGCCACCCAGGTCCGCATCGAGGTCGATCTGCTTCGCGCGCCGACGAACGATCCGGTGCGGATGTACCTGAAGGAGATCGGCAAGGTCCCGCTGCTGACCGCCGCCCAGGAGATCGACCTCGCGCGCCGGATCGAGGCGGGGGAGCTCTCCACCGCAGCCACCCTTCAGATCGTCGAGGACGGCAAAGCCGACCCGAAGGCGCTGAAGTTCCTGGTAGAGAAGGTGTGGGAGATCCGGGATCACCAGCTCACGGCGTTCGGCAAGGTCGAGGGGATCGGCCGGGACAAGATCGCGAAGTCCTACCGGCCCAAGACCGAGACCGAGCTCGGCGATTTCCTCCGTCGCGTGGAGCGCGACGGCCAGCTCGCCAAGCGCAAGCTGATCGAGGCGAACCTCCGGTTGGTCGTCTCGATCGCGAAGCGGTACGTGGGCCGGGGGATGCTCTTCCTCGACCTGATCCAGGAGGGCAACCTCGGGCTGATCCGCGCCGTGGAGAAGTTCGCGTACTCGAAGGGGTTCAAGTTCTCCACCTACGCGACGTGGTGGATCCGTCAGGCCATCACGCGCGCGATCGCCGACCAGGCCCGCACGATCCGCATCCCCGTGCACATGGTCGAGACGATCAACAAGCTCGTTCGCGTGCAGCGTCAGCTGCTGCAGGACCTCGGGCGCGAGCCGTTGCCCGAGGAGATCGGCAAGGTCATGGGGATCGGCGCCGACAAGGTCCGCGAGATCCAGAAGGTCTCGCAGGAGCCGGTCTCGCTGCACACCCCGATCGGCGAGGAGGAGGATTCTCAGCTCGGCGACTTCATCGAGGACGCCGACGCCGTGGTCCCGGTCGACGCGGCCAGCTTCATCCTGCTCCAGGAACAGCTCGAATCGGTGCTGCACACGCTCTCGGAGCGCGAGAAGAAGGTCATCCAGCTGCGGTTCGGTCTGGTCGACGGTCACCCGCGCACGCTGGAGGAGGTCGGACGGGAGTTCGGCGTCACCCGCGAGCGGATCCGGCAGATCGAGTCCAAGACCCTGTCCAAGCTCCGGCACCCCTCCCGGTCGCAGAAGCTGCGCGACTACCTCGAATAGGGGAGTTCCGGGTCCCCGCATCGGCGGAAGGTCAAGGCGCCGACAGAAGATGCCGATGCTCCTGACGTGCCCCCCACGAGGGCTGGAGAACGCATGCGGGCAAGGATCTTCAGCGCGCGGCTGGACCGCGACGAGGGCTTCACGCTCATCGAGCTCATGGTCGTCGTGCTCATCATCGGCATCCTGATCGCGATCGCGCTCCCCACGTTCCTGGGCGCGCGCAACCGCGCGCAGGACGTGGCGGCGAAGTCGACGCTGCGGGAGGCTCTGACCGCCGGCCGCGTCGTCTTCTCGACCGAGGAGACCTACGCGGCCGCGACGATCCCGGTGCTGCAGGGGATCGACAACGCCGTGAACTGGGTCGACGAGACCACGACGAGCGACGACCCGGTCATCGTCAGCCGCGACATCACCGGCGAGATCCTGGTGCTCGCCGCGTACTCGAAGGCCGGGCGATGCTTCTTCCTGCGGGACGACCCGCCCACCGACACGGGCTTCGGCGTGCTGAACCCGGCGACGCCGGCCGATTGCTCAGCCTCGAACAGCGGGGCGGTCACGTTCGGGCCGAGCTGGTAACGCTCAGGTCCAGGCCGCGTCGTCGTAGACGTCCTCACCCAGGCGCTCACGGATCGCGCCGCGCGCCTTGCGGATCGCGTCCAGGCTGAGGACGGTCGCCCGCCCGGCGAGACGCTGCGCCTGGGTGCCCACCATGCGCGCGGCGGGGGAGGACGCCCTGGCCCGCGTCGGGCCGGTCACCACGTCGGGGTCGTCCTCGGACATCTTCCGAGCGAGCATGAAGCCGGCCACGAGGCCGGCACCGAACAGGAAGAGCGTGCGCAGCTTCATAGGGTGCCTTTCCGTGCCGATGGACGTGCGGCAGCCTATCGCGAGTCGCGCGTCCGCGGCGGTAGACTGCCCGGGCTCCGGTCCGGGGTAGCTCAATTGGCAGAGCGGCGGACTGTTAATCCGTAGGTTGTGGGTTCGAGTCCCACCCCCGGAGCTCGCATCCGTTCAGGTAGAAGCGGGTGCTGAGGCCCCCTTCGCTCGCCTCGTTCAGAACGTATCCAGCGGTGGTCCCGCAGGCATGATCAGCTAGGTTGACTGAACCCATCCGTCGCAGGACTCGGTCGTGACTCGAGTTCTGTGTTCCGGCGTCAGTCGTCCCGCCACCGTACGCAGCGTCTCGAAGTCGTGGTCGTGGCGAAGTGGCGTGCACGCGCTCGATCGGCCGGCTGATGGCGACGAGTTGAGCTTCCAAGCGTGTCCAGGATGAGGCCGCCGAGCCCACGACGATCGCGTCGGCCGGTGCCTCGCGGGTAGGCGGCCGCCGTGTCCGGCGCGGCACGAGACCGCGGATCGGCGCGGCATCGCTCGTCGGGGCTGCGCGGACCTGGGCATTCCACCGTGATGCCAACTTGGCTTTGACATAGTGCCGAGTTGATGCCATTATGGTGCCATGAACGTCGAACCCTACGTAGAGAGCATCCGGCACCAGCTCGAGGTGGCCGCCGAGACCGGTGGCGAAGAGGCGCGCGCGCTCGCCGAGCGCCTGGCCGCGCCGCTTGATTCGGCGATCCGGCTCGCGATCCAAGACGCGCTCGCCGCGGCCGCGGACGAGATCACGCTCGACCTCGCGCCGGGGTCCGTCGAGATCCGGCTGCGGGGCCGCGATCCCGAGTTCGTCGTGTCGCTCCCGCCTGTGGAAGGCTCCGAGGGCGACGAGGGGCTCGCCGCCGCGATGCCGCTGGGGGACGACACCACCGTCGCCCGCATCAACCTGCGGCTCCCGGACCGGCTGAAGTCGAGGGTTGAGGAGGCTGCCGATCGCGAGGGTCTGTCGATCAACGCGTGGCTCGTCCGGGCGACGGCGGCCGCGGTCGAACGCACCGAGGCCGTCGGGCGACGGCCGGGACGCACCGCGCGAGGAAGCCAGCACTACACGGGCTGGGCGCGCTGACGAAAGAGCGAGGCGGGTCGAGCCGCCCCGTGAAGGAGGAGAGAAGGATGCGAACGTTCGAGACCCCAGAACCGATCTCCGTGTCACTCGATCTCGGCGTCGGTGACGTGGTCGTCGCGGCGAGCGATCGCGATGACACCGTCGTCGAGGTCGGGGCGAGCGATCCGACGAGAGCTCGCGACGTGACCGCCGCCGGTGCCACCGAGGTCAACTTCGCGAACGGCACCCTGACCGTCACCGGCCCCAGGTGGAAGTGGGCGTTGCGCGGCGGCGACGGTTCGGTCGAGGTTCGGATCGAGCTGCCCGCGGGTTCGTCCCTGCGCGGCACCACCGGCGTCGCCTCGGTGCAGTCGACGGGACGGCTCGGCGAGTGCCGGCTCCATGACGGCGCCGGCCGGCTGGTATTCGATCAGACGGGGCCTGCCGAGCTCCATACAGGTGCCGGCGACATCACGATCGAGGCGATCCACGGACGAGCCGACGTCAAGACCGCCGGCGTCATCCGCGTCGGGAGGATCGACGGTCCGGCAGCGATCAAGAACTCGAACGGTGAGACCTGGATCGGGGAGGTCACCGGCGAGGCGCGCGTGACCGCGGCGAACGGCGCGATCTCCGTCGATCTCGCTCGCGGCGGGATCGTGGCGAAGACGGCGAACGGCCACGTCCGCCTCGCCGAGGTCGCCGGTGGTCACGTCGTCGCCGAGAGCGCATTCGGCGGGCTCGAGATCGGCGTGCCGGAGGGCGTCGCCGCGTGGCTCGACCTGCGGACGAAATTCGGTCAGGTGCTGAACGACCTCGAGGAGGCCGACCGGCCGGGGCCGGACCAGGACTCCGTCGAGATCCGCGCACGCACCTCGATGGGCGACGTCTCGATCCATCGCGTGGCCGCGACCGGCGCCGGGAAGGAGCGGTCATGAACTCGACGACTACGGCTCTCGCGCTCGAGGCCATCGGGCTGCGCAAGGCGTTCGCCGAGACGATGGCGCTCGACGGGCTCGACCTGGCGGTCGAGGAGGGGTCGGTCTTCGCGCTGCTCGGGCCGAACGGCGCTGGCAAGACCACCACCGTGCAGATCCTGTGCACGCTGCTCCACGCCGACGCGGGCGAGATCCGCGTTGCCGGACACGACCCGGTGCGTGACCCGCAGGCGGTCCGCGACGTGATCGGCGTCACCGGTCAGTTCTCGACCGTCGACAACATGCTGACCGGCGAGGAGAACCTGCAGCTGATGGCCGACCTTCGTCATCTCGCGCCGGGGGAGGGCCGGCGTCGAGCGGCCGAGCTCCTCGAGCGGCTCGACCTCGTGGACGAGGCGCGCCGGCCGGCCGCGACTTACTCGGGCGGCGTGCGCCGGCGGCTCGACCTCGCGATGACGCTGATCGGCGACCCGCGGATCATCTTCCTCGACGAGCCGACGACGGGGCTCGACCCTCGGAGCCGCCGCGTCGTTTGGGACCTCGTGCGCGAGCTCGTTCGCGGCGGAGCGACGGTCCTCCTCACGACGCACTACCTCGAGGAGGCCGACGAGCTCGCCGATCGCGTGGCGCTGATCGACCACGGCAAGGTGATCGCGGAGGGCACGCCCGACGAACTCAAGCGCCTGATTCCCGGCGGCGAGATCACCCTGCGGTTCGCCGAGGGCTCGTCGCTCGCGGCGGCGGCCCGGATGCTCCCGGGTGCTCAGGAGGATGCGGAGGCGCTCGAGCTCCACGTCACGGCCAACGGCGGCGTCGAGGCGCTCCGGACGGCGCTCGACCGGCTCGGCGAGGCGTCGATCCAGGTCGAGGACGTCGCGATCCACACCCCGGATCTCGACGACGTGTTCCTGACGCTGACGGACCACGCGGATCGCGAGGAGGCGTCGAGATGAAGGCCATGCTGAAGGACTCGATGACGATGCTCCGACGTCAGATCAAGCATCTCCAGCGATACCCATCGCTCTCGCTGATGATGATCTTGCTACCGGTGATGCTCCTGTTGCTGTTCGTGTACGTCTTCGGTGGCACGATGGGCGCCGGCCTCGGGGTCGCGGCGGCGGGACGCAAGGCGTACGTCGCGTACGTGACGCCCGGCATCATCCTCATCGCGATCGCCGGCGTGGCGCAGTCGACGCCGATCGCCGTATCGATGGACATGGCGGACGGGATCATCGCCCGCTTCCGCACGATGGGGATCTCGCGCGGCGCGGTGCTCGCGGGCCACGTCCTCGCGAACACGATCCAGACGCTGGTCGGCGTCGCGCTCGTGATCGGCGTCGCGATCGCGATCGGCTTCCGCCCGAACGCCGATCCCATCGAATGGCTCGCGGTGTTCGGGTTGATCGCGTTCGCGATCTTCGCGATCACGTGGCTGTCGGCCGCCCTCGGCCTGCGCGCCAAGAGCGTCGAGACCGCACGCAACCTCGGGATGCCGCTGCTGCTCCTCGTGTTCATCGGGAGCGGCTTCGTGCCGACCGACTCGATGGCACCCGGTCTGGCGCAGTTCGCGAAGTACCAGCCATTCACCCCGGTGACGGAGACGATTCGGGGACTGCTGATGGGGACGCCGGTCGGGAACGACGCCGTACTCGCCCTCGTGTGGTGCGCGATCATCGGGTTCCTCGGCTACCGATGGGCCCTGCGGCAGTACGACTGCGATCCCACGCGCGAGGTCCGGCTACTGAGCGTCGGCAGCGCCTGATCGTCACCCCGCGGCGCGGGTCGATCGGGATGCAGCCGGTGGGTTCAAGCTCCCAATGATGAACGTGGCCGTCTGGCCGCCAACCTGACAGCGAACTAGCCTAGCCTAGGGATCCCGAGAGCCGCGACCAGGCCTGCGGCGTCCGGCGGTCCTACCGTCGATCACGTTACCGAGGAGGACTTCTGATGCGCAGCGTGACCTATTCGATGGGCGCCTCGCTCGACGGCTACATCGTCGGGCCGGACGGCGACTTCGCCTGGACGGCGCCCGACGAGGAGGTCTTTCGCTCCCACATCGACGAGATCCGAGAGGTTGGCGTCCACCTGATGGGACGGCGGCTGTACGAGACGATGCTGTACTGGGAGACCGCCGACCAGGATCCGTCGCTCGACGACGCGGAGCTCGATTGGGCCGCGCTGTGGAAGCCGCTCCCAAAGGTGGTGTTCTCCACCACGCTGTCGGCGGTGCAGGGCAATGCCCGCCTGGCCTCCGGCGGTCTGGTGGAGGAGGTCGAACGGTTGCGAGCCGAGCCTGAGGAGGGCGACATCGCGATCGGCGGCGCGACGCTCGCCGCCGAGGCGGCCGCGTTGGGTCTGATCGACGAGTATCGGGTCAGGGTCTACCCGGTGCTGGTTGGTGGTGGCATCCCGTTCTTTCCCCAGCGCGAGCGCCGGGTGGATCTCGAACTCGTCGAGACCCGCACCTTCAGCTCGGGAGTCGTCTACCTCCGCTACCGCGTGGCGCGCTAGCCCGAAGCGCTCCCAGGATCGGTCCGATGGCACCTTATGCTCCGGCGGATATGAGCTCCGACGAGACAGCGATCCGGGATCGGCTTGCCCTGGAGCGCACACGCCTCGCGAACGAGCGAACGCTGCTCGCGTACGAGCGCACGGCACTCGGGCTCGGTGCGGCCGGCGTGACGATGATCCACATCTTCAGCGCCACGGCCGACCACGCTGTCGGTTGGGGGCTCGTCGTGGTCGGCGCGATCCTCGCGCCCGTCGGCTTGTACCGCTACGTCCGGGTCGTCCGACGATTGCGCGACGAAGGGGGCTGACGGCTGGCGTCTGTTGATCCCGACGATCCGGCGATACGCTCCCGGCGACGGACGGACGGAGGTTACGGATGCGCTGCATGCACACGGGTTGCAGTTGCGAGGTCGCCGACGGCGAGGACTTCTGCGGCGAGTACTGCCGGGCGCACAGTGCGGGTTCGGGCCACGAGCAGCATGCGTGCGAGTGCGGCCACCCTCCCTGCTCCCGGAACGAGGGGAGCTGACCGGTCCAAGCGACGGCCGGGTGTCGATGACGAGGGGGGAGGTGCTTGGCCCAACGCCTGGGTGAGCTTCGGCGGACCTTGCCCGCGTTGATCGCGTCGATCCCCGTCGCGGTGCTCTTCTTCGCGGTGCTCGGGATCGTCCTGACCGCGGCGGGACCGGCCGGGCTCCGCCTCACCGAGGCACAGACGAGCGGGTGGATCGCCATCGGCTACGGTCTTCCGACGATCCTCGGCGTGGTCCTGTCGCTGCGGTATCGACAGCCCCTGCTGCTTACGGGGAACATCTTCGCGATCATTTTCTTCGCGTCGCTGGGTCAGAGGTTCAACTTTGCCGAACTGATCGGAGCGACGATGCTGGCCGGCGCGATCGTGCTCGTAGCCGTGCTGTTCCGGTTGACGGGTCGCATCGCGGCGTGGATCCCGGCGCCGATCGTGCAGGGCGTGATCGCCGGCGCGGTGATGCCGTTCGTGGTGGGGATCTTCACCTCGCTGAGCACCACCCAAGGGGGAGAGTCGATCCCGTACCGGGTGCCGCTCATGGTCGCGGCGGCCGTGGTCGCGTACCTGGTGAGCCCGCGCGTACTCGGACCCCATCTGCCGCCGATCCTCGCGGCGTTCGTCGCGGGGATGTCGGTCGCCGCCCTGACGGGTCAGCTTGGCGCGTTTCCCACGTCGCTCCGGTTCCCCGAGCTCGATGCGGTACGACCGGAGTTCACCTGGACGTCGGTCGTCTCCCTCACCCCCGTGCTGGTCGCCTTCATGACGGTGCAGTCGACCATCCCGTCGGTCATCTACCTGACGAGCCAGGGCTTCCGGCCGCCGGAACGACTGATCAACGTCGTCGACGGCGTCGGAACGATCCTCGGGTCGTTCGTCGGTCCCGTGGCGGTTTCCCTGGCCCTGCCGCCGGTGCTCCTGACCGCGGGTTCCTCCGCCGGTCCGCACGAGCTCCGGTACCGGACCGTGTTCCTGCCGGTCGCGGCCGGGCTGGGGATCGCACTGTTCGCCGGCACGGCTGCGGACCTCGCGATCCTGATGCCGCGAGCGCTCCTCCTGGCACTTGCCGGGCTCGCGCTGATCGCGCCCCTGACCGGTGCTCTCCGAGAGATCACGAAGGGTCCGCTCGTGCTGGGTCCGCTGTTCGCGTTCGCGATCGCGCTCTCGGACATGACGGTCTTCTCGCTTGGGCCGTTCTTCTGGTCCCTCGTCGTGGGAACGGCGATCTCGCTCCTGTTCGAGCGCGAGGGTTGGCAACGGCTGCGATCCGAGGCCGCCGGCAGCGACGAACCCGCCGGCTCCGCAGCGTCTGCCCACCGGTCGGTCTGAACCTGACCGGCTGGAAGTGTCGGGTGACGTGGGCCTCGTCGCGGTGACCCGCGACCGGCGGCGACCAGGGCCTCGGGTTGGCCTTCCAGAAGCCCGTCGGTGCCGCGGCGTCGTGTCTAGCCGAACGCAGCGCAGAAGGCGTCGAACTCACCGTGCTGTCGCGGCCCTGCCTCGAAGAGGACGTTGAAGTCGCCGTCGACCACGATCCGACCCGTGTCCAGCCAGACGATGCCGCTTCCCGGTGCGGTGAACTTGTTGTAGGGCCCGTTGTCCGTCAGCGTCTTCACCGACCCGTCGGCGTTATACGTGGTGATCTCCGTGAAGCTGACGTTCTGCTGCGTGAGCGTGGTCCCCTTCGCGGTCGCGGTGACCGTGAACGGCCCAGGACCGGCCCTGCCGATCGTCTTGTAGCGGAACCCGCTGTTGTCGTAGAAGTCCGTGAACGTGAGCGACCCGAAGAAATGGAAGGTGACGTCGAAGTCGCAGATCTCCGGATCGACACCGGTGTCGTCGATGTGAATCACCGTTCTCACCGGCCTCGCTGAAGCCGGTTGGGCCAACAGAGCGGTCGCTCCGACGATCACGACCACCGGAAGAAGCTTGGCCAGGACCTTCACCTTCAACGTGCCCATCACGTTCGACCACCCCTTCGCGCCTGGACTCTCGCCGCTCGCTGCGAGAGCCGGTGTGTGTACCATGGATGCACGGAGCCGCACGATCGTCTATCGAGTTCATGGATCGCCCGAACGATGCATCGACCTCGGAACCTGATCTGCTGTGACCCCGACGCACGGTCGCATAGGACATCGGGCTCATGACCTGTACGCCGTCGAGGCGAGAACGCGAACGCTTGCAGGCTTGATCGTCTGTCTTGCGCTGTCCGCGAGCGCCTGCGGGACCATGCCGTCATCCGTGTCGCTCGTGACGCTGACGTCCGACCAGGACGCGTATCGGGGCGCGGTGGTCACGACCCGAGGGACGGTCCGCCGGTTCATCGATCCCTCGGGGCCGTACTTCGTCATCGAGGACCCCGACCGGAACCGCGTGGAGGTGCTGCCCACCTCCAGCGTGGCGCCGTACGTGGGGCGGCGCGTCGAGGTGACCGGAACGTACGACGTCGACCAGTCGGTCGGACGGTTCATCCGGACGGATCGGGTGGAGGTCGTCCCGCTCGGCAACGGCCCAGCCTGAGCGCGGGCGAGGCCGTTTCCCCGGCGCGACTGACCGGGTATCCAAGCACCAGCAGATCGATCGGAGGTAGTGACGTGCGATCGCGAGAGATCGACACCGACGGAGAGAACGCGTTCATGATCGTCTTCGAGACGGGGGAGGAGGTCGCCGGCGGGCTGAGAAGGTTCGCCGAGGAGCATGACCTGGCGGCCGCCAGGATCAACGGCGTCGGTGGGTTCTCGAAGGCGAAGCTCGGCTTCTTCGACTGGGGATCGAAGTCCTACAAGGACATCCCGGTCGACGACCAGGTCGAGGTGCTGTCCTTCGACGGGGACGTCGCGCTCGCGCAGGACGGCCCCAAGATCCACGTGCATACGGTGTTGGGGCGCCGCGACGGCAGCACGATCGGCGGGCACCTCATGGAGGCCATGGTGCGACCCACGTTGGAGGTCATGGTCGTCGCGTCGCCCGCACGGCTGCGTCGGGTCCACGACGAGGAGTCGGGCCTGGACCTGATCGATCCTGACGCCTGAGGGCCGGACGCTATCCCGGTGACGACGCTGCGCACCCGATCGGGGCTCGTCGTCGACATCCTGGCCGTTGCGTTGACGCTGGTCGCCGGGGCGACGGACGTCCTGAGCTTCATGCGGCTGGGCCAGGTGTTCACGAGCGTCATGACGGGGAACCTGGTCCTGCTCGGACTGGCCATCGGGACGAGGGACGGGTCGCTCATGGCCCATACGATCGTCGCGTTGGCCGGGTACGCGGTGGGAACCGCGGGCGGCTCGTGGATCGCGACCAGGCCGAGCAGGGCCGGGGGGTACCTGTGGCCCCGGGCCGTCACCGTCGCCCTGGGCATCGAGCTCGTGCTGTTCGCGACCGTGACCCTCGGCTGGGAGGCGGTGGGATCGGACCCGCGAGGCGGGGCGCAGCTCCTGCTCCTGCTGATCGCGGCGGTGGCGATGGGCGTCCAGGCATCGGCGGTGCGCGAGATCCGCGTCGAGGGCCTCTCGACCACGTACTTCACCTCCACGGTCACGGAGGTCGTGACGGGCATCGTGATCGCGGGCCGGTCCTTCGACGCCAGGAGCCTGATCCAACTGGTCGGCTTGGCCGCCGGCGCGGGCTGCGGAGCGCTCGTCCTGGTCCACACGCCCGCGTTCGCACCGGCGTTCCAGGTCGGCTTGCTGGCAGGGGTCGTCGCTGCAGCGGTATGGCGATGGGGGGTTCCGCAACCGGGATGAGAAGGAAGGAGAACGACATGGCCGAAGATCGACCACCGATGGACCCGCGAACCGACGAGGTCACCCCCGACCAGATGGAGGCGGCGAAGTCGCAGGGAGCCGCCTACGGCGCCGCGTTGCAGCTGATGGTGGAACGCGTGGCGAGCGGCGGCGCCGAGCAACGTGCTGGGGAGTACCTGGTCGCGTACGCGGTCGAGGAGGCGGAGGGGATGTACGCGCCGTCAGACGGTGCCCTCGAATGGCACGAGCCGGACGAAGAGAACTGCCACCTCGAAGTGAGCGTTCGCGACGCCGGAGACGGCCGCTTCGTCCCAGGCCTCACCGTGTCCGCGACCATCATCGACGACGAGGGCCACGAGATCGGCACGCACGAACAACCGATGCTGTGGCATCCGATGATCTACCACTACGGCCGGAACTGGGCGGTCCCGGGCACCGGCACGTACCGGGTGCGCGTCCACATCGATCCGGCGCCGTTCATGCGACACGACCGGGTCAACGGCCGGCGGTTCGCGGAGCCCGTGGATTGTGAGTTCGACGACGTGAGGATCTCCGCCTGACCTCGCGCGAGTTCAGTGGACGGTGCGTGCGCCGAGGAATGAGCGGTCGCCGATCCACAGGCCGGGGGGCGCCGCCAGCAACACGACGAGCGCATCCAGGCGCGGGGCGTACTTGCCCCGTTTCTCGGTGAACCGGAGGAATGCTTCGTCGGCGGGCCGGACCGAGAAGCCGTCGTCCTTCATGTCCTGCAGGACGTCCTCGAACTCGTCGCGCTGGATCGTCGACTCGCGCTCCGCCAGGCGGAAGTAGTAGAAGAGGTCCTCCACGGCGTGCACGCCCGTGCCGTACAGCAGCTTGGCGCGCTCGTCGGGCTCGTCGTCCACGGACGTGATGATGAGCGTGGCCGCATCGAGCACCGACCCGAGCGACGTGACCCATGAGGTCTCGTCGTGCGGCGAACGGAACAGGGCCAGCAGCGGATAGGACATGTGCGTCTCGAGGACGTCGGCGACCCATCGCTCCCACTCCGCGAAGAGCTCCGGCAACGACGACGCGACGCCGGCGCTCCCCATCCGGTGCAGCAGCTCCGGCCCCGAGGGAGGCGACCCCGCGCGCGCATCGAGCAGCAGCACGCCGACCTCACGACGGTTGAACGCCTGATAGAGCACCGGCAGATAGGCGATCACCACCGCGAACAACCCGAGACCGGTCGCTCCTCCCACCACCGCGATCGCCCGGGTCCAACCGGTCGCGTCGCCACCGCCGAACCCGAGCGTGAACAACGAGGTTCCGGCAGCGTAGACGGCATCCGCGAACGAACCGTCGCCCTGCGGCATCCCGTGGACGAACGCCGGGCTCCATAGGATGAGCGCGTACCCCAGCAGTGCGAAGGAGACCCACCCGACGAGCAGCGCGAAGAAGAAGAACGGCGCAGCCGTCGCCAGCACCCGCTCGCGAGCCTGTGCGGTCTTGCGGCGAACGCCGACCCACCGCCAGGGGCGCCAGACCGGGGCGAACAACATCCGGGCCAGGCGGAACCGACCGCGCGCCGCCCGGGGCATCACGAGGGTGCGGAACACGTCGAGCAGCGTCCAGCCGAGCAGCACGACGCCCGCGGGAAGCGCGATCCACCGCATCGCGTCAGCGTACCCGGCAACTTCGGCGCGATCCGACTGGCGGCGATGGTACGAGCACCGATACCGTAGGGCCCCAACGGCTTCAGGAGCGGATCACGCATGACCAACCACCAGGCCGGGATCTTCGCCCTCGGAACGGCATCGCACGCCTATCTCGAGTTCGACCTTCGTGCCGAGCCAAACGGGGCGGATCTGGTCCGTGCGATCTCTTCGCTACGGGAGCCGAGGACGACGATGGGCGGGGTGAACCTCGTCGCCGGCTTCCGGCCCGAGCTCTGGCGGGCGATCGCCCCCGACGAGATCCCCGAGGACGTGACCGGCTTCGATCGGGACGTGGTCGGCCCCGACGGTTTCGTCATGCCGGCGTCCCAGCACGACGCCGTCCTGTGGCTGTCGGGAAGCGCCTACGACGTCATCTTCGACATGGCGCGCGAGGCGATCGCCGAGGTGGATGCGCTGGCGTCGGTCGCCGACGAGACCTCGAGCTGGCCCTATCGGCACGACCGCGATCTCACCGGGTTCATCGATGGGACCGAGAACCCCTCGCTGATCGACGCGCCCGGCGTCGCCCTGATCCCCGAGGGGAGCCCCGGAGCGTCCGGAACCGTGCTGCTGCTGCAGAAGTGGGAGCACGACGTGACCGCGTGGGAATCGCTGTCCACGGCCGAGCAGGAGGCCGTCATCGGGCGAACGAAGCCCGAAGGCGTCGAGCTCGAGGACAAGGCGCCGACGTCCCACGTGGGCAGCACCGACCAGGATCGCTTCGGCAAGATCTTCCGACGCAACATGCCGTACGGAACCGTCACGAACCACGGCACCATGTTCGTGGGCTTCAGCGCCGAGCAGCCGCGGTTGGCGTCGATGCTCGAGAGCATGGCCGGGCTCGCCGACGGCGCCGGTCGCGACGACCTCACGCGCTACACCCGGGCCCTCACGGGCGCGTACTACTTCGTCCCCTCGACGGAGAGCCTGCGGCTGCGGTCCGATCCGGCAGGCCTGAAGGCGGTACGATGCGACCTCCACACGGTCGAGGAGAGGCATCGTGGCGTACGTCTCCCGGGGGTTCCGCGGCAAGCGTGAGAAGGAGGGCGAGGACGCCCGGCTGCCTCCCGGGCAGTACCTCGTACGGGACTTCCCGGTCCTGTCGGCCGGCCCCACCCCCGAGACGCCGCTCGACGAGTGGTCGTTCTCGATCGTCGGTGGCGTGGCCGAGCCGAAGACGTGGAGCTGGGAAGAATTCCGAGCCCTTCCGAGCGAGGAGATACGCACCGACATCCACTGCGTCACGAAGTGGTCGAAGCTGGGCACGGCCTGGGAGGGCGTTGCGATCGACACGCTGCTGGAAGACGTCGAGCACGATGCCACGCACGCGCTCGCTTTCTCCGACGGGGACTACACGACCAACGTCCCGCTGGAGGATCTGGTCGACGGCAAGGCCTGGGTGGCCTTCGCGTACGAGGGCGAGCCGCTCGAGCCCGAGCACGGCGGGCCGGCCCGCCTCCTGGTCCCGCACCTCTACTTCTGGAAGAGCGCGAAGTGGGTCCGTGGCCTGGGGCTCATGGATCACGACGAGCCGGGGTTCTGGGAGTCCTACGGCTATCACATCTACGGAGACCCATGGCGCGAGCAACGGTACGCGGGCGACTGAGCTGGGCCTCGGCACGGTCGTCGAGCTGATCGACGAGACGCCGCGTGTTCGAAGCATCGTGTCTGGACGTGCCCGACTGGCCGGGGCATCGCGCCGGCCAGCACGTCGACGTGCGGCTGACCGCCGAGGACGGCTATCAGGCGCAGCGGAGCTACTCGATCGCCTCGGCGCCGGAGGACGGCCGGCTGATGCTCACGGTGGAGGGCCTCCCCGACGGCGAGGTGTCGTCGTACCTGGTCGGTGAGCTCCGCGTCGGCGACATGCTCGAGCTGCGCGGCCCGATCGGCGGCTACTTCGTCTGGGAGGCGAGCATCGGCGGTCCGCTCCTGCTCGTCGCCGGCGGCTCGGGGATCGTCCCCCTGATGGCGATGCTGCGGCACCGAGCGGCCTCCGGTGACCGACGTCGGCGCCCGTCTCGTCTACTCGTCGAGGTCGTGGGACGACGTGATCTACGGCGACGATCTCGAGCGGCTCGGCTCGGTCGCCGGCGGGCCGGAGGTGGTCCACACGCTTGACGCGGTCGCAGCCGCCCGGGTGGACCGGCTACGCGCGGAGGGTCGACGCCGCCATGCTGGAGGAGGTCGCCTGGAATGCGTCGCCTCCCCGGCCGCGTTCGTCTGCGGACCGACGCCGTTCGTCGAGTCCGTCGCCAACGCGCTCGTGCTGCTGGCTACGCGCCGACGAACGTCAAGACCGAGCGGTTCGGACCGACGGGAGGCTAGATGGAGGCGAGAGATGAGGGTCGACGGCAACGCCGCGGCGGGTGCGCTTGAGCGAGGTCTTCGTCGCGGACATGACCGCCGCACGCACGGCGTGCGGAGGATGCGGCCGGATCGAGCCGTTCGGGGCGGAGCACGTCTACATGCACGCCCCCGGCGTCGTGGTGCGCTGCTGCCACTGCGAGGCCGTGCTCTTCGTGCTGACCGAGGTGGAGGGGAAGACGCGCGTCGGGCTCGGTGGAGCGAGATGGCTCGAGCTCGCGGCCGACCGATGAGTTTCTCGGGCCCGTGACGTCGAAGGGGAAGACGACGTCCGCAGGAGCGGAAAAGGAGGAGACACGGTGAACCTGAACAGCATCCTCATCGGGTCCGAGGATCCGAAGCGGCTGACCGACTACTACGCGAAGATCTTCGGCGAGCCGGGTATGGAGGACTCCGGCTACACGGGGTGGCAGATCGGCTCGGGGTACGTCACCGTCGGCCCGCACGATCAGGTCAAGGGGAAGAACAGCGCGCCCGGCCCGCATCATCTGGAACATCGAGACCTCCGACGTGAAGGGCGACTTCGAGCGATTCAAGGCCGCCGGAGCGACCGTCGTCCAGGAGCCGTACAACCCGGGTGACGAGGGGCAGATGCAGATCGCGACCTTCGCCGACCCCGACGACAACTACTTCCAGCTCGTCAGCCCGATGTAGGCGAGGTCACAGCTCGCCGATCCGCTCGAGCGGGAAGGGCGGCTGAGACAGCGGCCTGACCGCGAGCCGAAGCAGCATCAACGGGTTGTCGTCGCCGGCGGTCCGGTTCAATCGAAGCACGTCGCAACCCGTGCAGCGATGCACGAGCACCCACTCGCCGTCGCCGCGGACGCTGACGGCGATCGGTTCCATCAGCGAGGCACAGTCGGCCGCGCGGTCGCCAGGGCTCTGCCGGTCGACGTGCCGGCTCCACAAGCAGTTGGGGCAGTGGTTCCGGTGGGCCGTGCCGAGGGCAAGGGTCGGCACGTCGAGTCGACAGTTGCGACATCGGAACGAGCTTGGTTCATGGCGCCGCTGTTGGCGGCGTTGGTCGCGCGACATGGGAGAACCTCCGGCCGGACGGTGGACGACGCCGTCGCGCCGAAGGTTCGGTGGGTGCGATCAGGAAACGAGCGATCGACCGGAACCGGGGCGCGACGCGATGACCACCTGGCTCGCAGTCATCCGGTCACCTCCTCGGGTCGGTCGGTCGTCGAAGCGGCTCCGACCTTAGCGCGCAATCCGGCTCGGGGCAAGGCCGGTCCGGCCGACCAGGGCTCCGCACGTTGACCGGAGCCGCCACGTCTGCCACCATCGCGGGCATGGAGCACGAGCGCTTCTTCACGGGCCTCCTCCTCGCGTAGCGCGAGCACCGACCGGTGCTCGCCCAGACCCCTTGCCGCCCGGCGAGGGGTCGTTCGTTTCCGGATCGGGAGCGGTGGATGACCGAGACGTACGACCACAAGGACATCGAGGCCAGATGGCAGGCACGCTGGGCGTCGGATCCTCCCGGCCGCGTCGATCTCTCGAGCGCGGACCGCGGTCTTCTACAACTTGGTCGAGTTCCCCTACCCGTCGGCCGAAGGGCTGCACGTCGGGCACGCGTACACGTATTCGGGAGCGGACACGTACGGCAGGTACCGGCGCATGCGCGGCGAGGACGTCTTCCAACCGATGGGGTTCGACGCGTTCGGGATCCACACGGAGAACTACGCGCTCAAGGTCGGACGGCACCCTGTGGAGCTCACCCGGCAGACGATCGAGGACTACCGCGGCCAGCTCCGCCGCCTCGGCGCCGCCTGGGATTGGGAGCACGAGATCGTGACGAGCGACCCCTCGTACTACCGCTGGACGCAGTGGATCCTCGTGAAGTTGTTCCGCGCCGGGCTGATGGAACGCAAGGAGGCCGCAGTCGTCTGGTGTCCGTCGTGCCTGACCGTGCTGGCCTACGAGCAGGTCGAGGGCGACCGCTGTGAGCGCTGCGGAACCCCGGTCACCGAGCGACGGATGCTGCAGTGGTTCCTGAAGATCACCGCCTACGCGGACCGACTGGTCGACGGGCTGGCGGACCTCGATTGGCCCGAGGTCTCGAAGACCCTCCAGCGCGCATGGATCGGCCGGTCCGAGGGCGTCGAGGTCGACTTCCGCGTGGCGGGGAGCGACCGCCTCGTGTCGGTCTTCACCACGCGTGTCGACACGCTGTTCGGCGTCACCTTCCTGGTGGTCGCGCCGGACGGGCACCTCGCGGCGGGGGCGGCGCCGGGAGAACCGACGGGGGAGCGTGCGATCCACCCGCTTACCGGCGCCGAGATCCCCATCCTGGTCGCGGAGCACGTCGTGTCCGCCTACGGCACCGGCGCGGTGATGGGGGTGCCCGCGCACGACGCGCGGGACTTCGCGTTCGCTCGCGCCGCCGGGCTGCCCGTCCTTCGGGTCGTCGGCGACGGCGAGGAGCTGCCCTTCGCCGGCGAAGGACGACTGCGATCCTCGGCGGAGTTCGATGGTCTCTGGTCGATGCAGGCTCGCGAGGCGATCGCGGATCGGCTGCAACGCGCGGGGGGCGGTCGTCGCTCGACCCGGTACCGGCTGCACGACTGGCTGATCTCGCGACAGCGGTACTGGGGTCCGCCGATCCCGATCGTGCATTGTCCGGCTTGCGGGCCCCAGGCGGTGCCGGAGGACGAACTGCCCGTCCTGCTGCCCTACGTCGAGGACTTCCGGCCGACCGGAACGGGCACGGCCCCGCTGGCCGCCGCCGAGGACTTCGTCGGCGTCCGGTGCTCGGCCTGCGGGGGGCCGGCCCGCCGCGAGACCGACGTGTCCGACACCTTCGTCGACTCGGCCTGGTATTTCCTTCGCTACCCCTCCAGCGACGATGACCAGCGCCCCTGGGATCCCGAGATCACGGCTCGGGTGCTGCCCGTCGACGTCTACGCGGGCGGGCGCGAGCACGTCGTGCGTCACCACCTCTACGCGCGGTTCGTAACGATGGCCCTGCACGACCTGGGGCTCGTGCCGTTCGAGGAGCCGTTCCCGCACCTGTTGTTGCACGGGCTCCTGGTGAAGGACGGGGCGAAGATGAGCAAGAGCCGCGGCAACGTCGTCAACCCCGACACCTACGTGGAGCGGGTCGGGGCGGACGCGTTGCGGATGTACCTGCTGTTCTGCGGCGACTGGCAGGAGGGCGGCGACTTCACCGACGCCGGGATCGCCGGGATCGAGCGGCTCATCGCGCGCGCATGGCGCCTGGTGACGGGACCGTCGCCGGACGGTCCGGGTGGAGTCGACCTGCGGGCGCTGGACCGCGCGGTCGACCGGATCGGCCGTGATCTGGAGCGCCTGCGGTTCAACACCGCGATCGCGGCGTTGATGGAAACCGTCCGGTGGGTCGGCGACGTCACGGAGGGTATGTCTGCTGAGGAGTGGGACCGCGCGGCGACAACGGTGACGCTCCTGTTCGCGCCGTTCGCTCCGCACCTGGCGGAGGAGCTCTGGGAGCGACTCGGGCGGCCGTACTCGGTGCACACGCAGCCGTGGCCGCCGGTCGATCCGTCCGCGCTCGAGCGAGACACGGTCACGCTGGTGGTCCAGGTCGACGACCGCGTTCGGGACCGGATCGAGGTGCCCGCCGGACTCGGCGAGCAGGAGGCCCTCGAGGCCGCCCTCTCCAGCGACAAGGTTCGGCGCCACCTCGACGGCCGATCGCCGGCGCGGGTCGTCCACGTCCCGGATCGCCTGATCAACCTGGTCACCGAGGTCCGTATGCTCCCGGCGTGAAGATCATCACCTGGAACGTGAACTCGATCCGGCAGCGGCTTCCGCGCCTGCTGGCGATGCTCGAGCGGTACGAGCCCGACGTGATCTGCTTGCAGGAGACGAAGGTCGAGGACGATGTCTTCCCGCTGGAACAGGTCGTGGGTGCCGGCTACGGTGCGGTCCCGTTCGGCCAGCGCGGCCGCAACGGCGTGGCGATCCTGGCCAAGGGCGCGATCGACGACGCGGTGCGAGGCTTCGACGGCGACCCTGTGGCGGAACAGTCGCGCGTCGTCTCCGCCCGGGTGGGCGATCTCGGCGTGGTCTGTGTCTACGCGGTCAACGGCAAGGCCGTCGGGGACCCCGCGTACGAGACGAAGCTCGCGTGGTACGACGCCCTACGAGCGTGGCTGGCGCAGACCGCCGATCCGGCGCGGCCGCTCGTCGTCTGCGGCGACTTCAACGTGACGCCCGACGACCGCGATGTGTGGGACGCCGACCTCTGGAGAGACCAGAACCTGGCGAGCGAGCCCGAGCGCGAGCGGCTCCTCGCGCTCTTCGACTGGGGGCTGGTGGACCTCGGTCGCGCCGCCGCCGGGGGCGGGCAGGCGCCGTTCACCTTCTGGGATTACACGGCGGGCGCGTTCCACAAGGGGTGGGGGCTCCGGCTGGATCTCGTGCTCGGCACCGAACCCGTCGCGGCGCGGCTTCAGGGCGTGGTGGTGGACCGGAACGAACGTCGGCCGCTTGCCGGCGAGGGCAAGCCGAGCGATCATGCGCCGGTGATCGTCACCCTCGCCGACTGACCCTCACACCATCTTTTCGGGGACGACCGCCTCGTCGTACTCCGCCTCGGTCAGGTACCCGAGGCCGAGCGCCGCTTCCTTGAGCGTCGTGCCCTCGTGATGTGCCTTCTTCGCGATCTCCGCGGCCTTGTCGTAGCCGATCTTGGGCGAGAGCGCGGTCACGAGCATCAGCGAGCGGTGCACCAGCTCGTCGATCCGCTCGCGGTTCGGGCGCAGACCCTCGACGCAGAACTCGCGGAACGAGCGGCACGAGTCGGCAAGCAGCCGCGCGGAGTGCAGCAGGTTCCGGATCATCACGGGCTTGAACACGTTGAGCTCGAAGTTGCCCTGGGACCCCGCCACCTTCACCGCCGTGTCGTTGCCGAAGACCTGGCACGCGACCATCGTCATGGCCTCGGACTGCGTTGGGTTGACCTTGCCGGGCATGATCGAGGACCCGGGCTCGTTCTCGGGCAGGTCGAGCTCGCCGATGCCCGCGCGCGGTCCCGACCCGAGCCAGCGGATGTCGTTGGCGATCTTCATCAGCGACGCGGCCAGGGTCGCAAGCGCACCGCTCATGAACACGACGGCGTCGTGGGCGGCGAGCGCGGCGAAGAAGTTGGGCGCGGCCACGAACGGCAGGCCGGTCAGCTCCGCGATCTTCGCGGCGCAGGCGTCGCCGAACCCCGGCGGCGCGTTGAGCCCCGTGCCCACCGCGGTCCCGCCGATCGCGAGCTCGTACAGGCCGGGGAGCGCGGATTCGATCCGGGCGACGTCGGCGTCGAGCTGCGCCGCGTACCCGCCGAACTCCTGGCCGAGCGTGAGCGGAACGGCGTCCTGCAGGTGCGTGCGACCGATCTTCACGGTGTCGCGGAACTCCTCGGCTCGGGCCGCCAGCGCGTCGCGCAGCTCGCGGACTCGAGGGAGCAGCTGCTCGACGATCACCTGCGCTCCGGCGACGTGCATCGCCGTCGGGAACGTGTCGTTGGACGACTGCGACATGTTCACGTGGTCGTTGGGATGGACGGGTTTCTTCGAGCCGAGCTGTCCGCCCGCCATCTCGATCGCCCGGTTCGAGATCACCTCGTTGGCGTTCATGTTGCTCTGCGTGCCGGACCCGGTCTGCCAGACGTAGAGCGGGAAGTGGTCGTCCAGCGCGCCGTCGATCACCTCGTCGGCGGTGGCGACGATCAGGCGCCCCACCTCGGGGTCGAGCAGGCCTTCGTCCATGTTGGCGAGCGCGGCCGCCTTCTTGAGGATCCCCATCGCACGCACGATCTCGACCGGCATCCGGTCGGCCTGGGGCCACCCGATCGAGAAATGACGGATCGATCGCTGGGTCTGCGCCCCCCAGTAGCGGTCCGCGGGGACGTCGATCGCGCCCATCGAGTCGGTTTCGGTGCGGTACTCGGTCATCGGACACACCTCCCCGGATCCCTATCGTCGCAGATGGACCCCCGCGCCGACCCTGCGTACCCTCCCATCATGGACACTTCGAAGGCTGCCGAAGGGACGTTCGAGCGCGGCGATCACGGGCGGTTCAGCGGAGAGGTCTGGCTCCGCGCGACCCTGACCGCGGCCGACGGCACGAATGTGGGCGTCGTGCACTTCTCGCCCGCGGCTCGGACCCACTGGCACCGCCATCCCGGCGGGCAGTTCCTGTACGGAGTGAGCGGCCGCGGACGGGTGCGAACGCGGGGAGAGGCCGGCACGGTCCTCGACCCGGGCGACGTGATCCACGTCGGCCCCGATGAGTGGCACTTCCACGCAGGTGCTCCCGATGCGCCGTTGGTGCACGTCGCGATCAACGGCGGCGGCGCACCCGAATGGGGCGACCCAGTGACCGACGACGAGTACGAGGAGGGGTTCTGAGCGACGAAGCCGTTCGCGAGCTGTTCGCCGTCCCACCCGACGGGTTCGTCGCGGCACGGGACCGGCTCGTCGACGAGCTGAAGGCGGCCGGCCGTGACGATGAGGCCGCGGAGGTGCGGAAGCTCCGCAGACCGAGCGTGGTCGCCTGGGCCGTCAACGTCGTTGCGCGGGATCGAGGCGACGAGGTCGCCGCGCTGCTCGAGGCGGGCAGCGCCCTTCAGCGGGCCCAGCGCAAGGCGCTGACGGGCTCGGGAGCGGAGGAGCTCCGCCGCGCGACCGATGAGCGGCGCGCGTTGATCCTGGTGTTGACCGAGATGGCGGTCGACGTGCTCGGGGATCGCGGTGCGGCGCATCGCGACGCCATCGCCGGCACCCTCGACGCCGCCTCGATCGACGGCGAGCTCGGCGCCAAGCTGCGAGACGGGCTGGTCGAACGCGAGGCCCGCCCGACGGCCGGGTTCGGCGTGATCGAGGGCTTCGAGCTGCTTACTGGCGGGGCGGGCGGGTCCGAGGCACCCGCTCCGAAGGATCGTGAGGCCGAGGCCCGCGAACGTGCCCGGGAAGCACGGGCGGCGGCCCAGCGGGCGGCGGCTGCAGAACGCGCGGCGGGCAAGGCGGCCGATCGAGCCGCGGAGCTCAAGGCGCGCGCGGACCGGGCGGTGACGCAGGCCCGCGAGGCCGAAGCCGAGGCGAAGCGGCTCGCCGACGAGGCCAAGACGGAGCGCAAACGCGCCGACCGCGCGGCCAAGGCGGTCGACACCTAGAGCCTCAGTCGATCGGGACGCCGACCAACTCGCGCCGGCGCACGGGCTCGCTCGGGCAGACGGGCACACTCCGGCTCCGCGCGGCAGGGGCGGCCGCCGTCTCGCGTGTCGGCGCCCGACGGGTGCGTAGACCGACGGTGAACGCTCGCGCGAGGACGAGGAAGAGCAGGATCGCGGTCGTGGTCAGGTAGAACCAGAACATCGGGGGCCTGGGGGTATCCGTCCCCGTCATGAAGCCGTGGAGCAGAGCCAGCGAGAACGCCGGCACCGAGAGCGCGTGGAGCCGTCGCCACCAGCCCGTCCCGATCAGCTTCCGTCCCCACGACGAAAGCAGGACGATCACCATCGCGAACATCCCACCGATGCCGAAGGCCACCCCCAGCGGCCGATAGGTGGCGCGCATCGGGATCAACAGGTCGAGCGGCGAGAAGGGCATGAACCGGTCGACCAGCAGGAATCCGAGGTGCGTCGCCAGCAACAGCACACCCACGGTCGAGAAGGCCTGGTGCAAGGCGACGCTGGTTGCCTTCGGGACCCGCTTGCCGAAGATCGACGTCGTTGCGACGAGGCCCCACGTCACCGACGCCCACAACATGAGGTAGGCGCCGATCCCAGCGGCACGGAGCAGGTTCCACGTGATCATGCAGGCATCCGCTCCAACGCCCGGTCATCGGGAGCTTGCGCCAGGTTGGTGACGACCTCCCCCGAGCTCATGACCAGGCAGCCCGCGATCTGGTCGAGCACCTCGGGCCCGCGAAGGAGCGCCGCTTTCGACCAGATCTCGGCTTCGGTGCACGTCCTGCGCCAGACGGTGGCCTGCACCACGCTGGTCGCCGCCGGCAGGGACGTGCGCGGGTCGATGATGTGGTGTTGGCCCTGACCCCACGCACGAACGGTGACCGACGACGTCGCGAGCGCGCCCGAGTCGAGTCGCAGGCGCAGCGCTTCCGCCCCGCGATCCTCCGGATCCTCCACGCCGATCTCGACCACGCCCTCGGGCGGGCTGCCGACCAGTCGGAGATCCCCTCCCGCGTCCACGACGGCCCATGGGAGTCGCTCCAACCAAGGCGCCACCAGGTCCACCGTCCAGCCCTTCGCGATCCCCCCGAAGTCGAGCGCCACGCCCTCCGGCAGGCGGAGCCGCGTCCCGTCCAGTTCCACGTCGCGCCAGGCGCCGCAAACGGTGGTGTTCTTGGACATCAGCGCCCTGAAGTCTCGCCGGATCGAGGCGAGCTCCTCGTCCTCCTCCTCGCCGCGTGCGATGACCTCGGGGAAGTCCCGGTCGTATCCGGCAGCGAGCAGGGCGGGAAGGACTGTCGGGTCGAACAGGCCGTTCGTCTCACGGGCAGCTCGCAGCGACGACGCGGTGAGGGCTGCGAACGGACGCGACACCCGCGTCCATCGGCCCGCCGACGCATTGACGCGACACAGTTCGCTGTTCGGGCGGAACCGCGAGAACCGGACGTCCTCACGTGCGAAGACGCGCTGGATCGCTCGCTCTGCCCGCTCCACGATGACCGGGTCGCTCCCGGGCGCGGCGATCAGCCGGATCAGGGTTCCCATCGACGTGAACTCGTACCTCGTGGGCTCCATCGCGATCCTCCTCAGCACGGGTGTGTGCCGCACGAGACGGTCGCCGGGGCCGACGACGCCGGGGCGTAGACGTAGTTGACCGGTGGGCTGCTCACGGTCGTCGAAGACGAGGCCGCGCCGATCACGATCTTCTTGGTGACGACCACGACGACCGGCCGTTTCGCCGCCCGGGCCGAGGGGTTCGGTGACGCTGTGGCGGCGTTCGCGGCCGGGCGCGGGGAGATGCCGAAGAGCGTCCAGGGTGCGAAGACGCTGAACGTCCCGACGATCCACGCCCATGCACGCACCTGCCGCCGGCTCGCCCTCTTGAGCTTGCGTCGCGGCGTCTCGGCCATCAATCGTCGCCGCCCTCGGTCTCGTCTTCGTGCTCGCCTCCGGCTGTAGCGCTCCCTCCCGTGGTCGTTACCACGGTCGAGTGCGCAGGTGCCGGAGCGGGCAGGACGACGGTCTGCGGCCGCGCACCCGCGGCGCTGGCCGGCGCCTTTCGGTGCACCACGATCGTGCGGTGCTTCACGATCGGCTTCACCCCGGCGTCCTGGTTCGCGGCGACCGTGCTTCCGTTCGCCGAGCCGAGACCCCAGTTGACCGAGAACGCGGCAGCCCCGGCGACGAACGACGCCGCGAGGCCACTCGCCGTCAGGAGCGCGGATCTCTTGTTCATCAGATCCTCCTTGCCGCGCATGGGCGCGGGACCGACGCGATGACGCTATGACGACGAGGTACAAGACACCGCGAAGCAAGTGTTAGCCACGCACCAAGAATGGGCCGGGAGGGAGAGAGTGGCGAAGGGCAGGAATCGGCGACCCGAGCGCCGTCGGCCCCAGGTCCAGCCAAGGCCCGGCTCGAGAGACTGTCGTCGTCGTGTTCACCGTCCTCCGTCTGCGACGGGTCCTCGTTGAAGGACCGCGCCGCCGGTCAGTACCCGATCGAGGAGCCGCGGGCTCCGTCGCCGCCGGCGGGTGACCGACGGCCGGCCCCCCGCCGCGCCGCGGCCGCGTTGCGCTTCGGGCAAGGGGTCCGTACGCTCGGCACAGCAGATCGTGGTTTCCCACGGATAGAAAGGACCATCAACGTGCGACGACACCGTGCCCCGAGCCGGAACGAGCCGCTGAGGGGTGATACCCCCCGCCAAGGATCCCGCCAGTTACCTCTTTCCTCTGGCCTTTTGTCCGTCGCCCTCCTGACTGCACTGGCATTGTCGGCCGCCGCGTGCAGCAGTTCGAGCCCGACGGAGCCGAGCACGACGAGCGCCGCCGCCGTCCCCACCTCGTCCGCCCCGACCTCGAGCGCACCGGCCTCGAACGCCTCGGGCTCCGATCTATCGGGGACATGGTCGGGGAACTACAGCGGCACGTTCAGCGGGACGTTCACCCTTACCTGGCAACAGTCCGGGTCGGCGCTGAGCGGCACGATCGATCTCTCGTCTGACGGGAGCCCGGACATCAACGGTACGGTGTCGGGCGACACCATCCAATTCGGCACCGTGGGCTCGACGGCGATCACCTATTCAGGCACGGTCTCCGGCAACTCGATGTCCGGCTCGTACACGGTCAGCAACGCGACCGGCGGCTCCTGGAAGGCCACCAAGAACTCGTGAGCGGGCCCGACGGCGGCCTCGGGGGTTCCCGTCCGGCACGAGTCTCGGCCGCTTCGAGGAGCACGGCCGCGACCGGTTCAGCCGCGAACTGTCGGCCGACGAAAGTACCGACCACGGAGATCATGACCGTCAGGCGGGCGAGCGCGTGGCCGACGTGGGCCAGCTCGTCTTCCGACGCCCGACGCGGCTCGGTTCCAGCCGTGGCGCCTCGACGTAACCCACGCCCGTCTTCCAGCGTTGGGGAAAGAGGCGAAGGTTCCCGTCGCTCACGTTGTCGGTCTACGCGCACGCGATCCGTGGCCGCCAGCGGGAGCTTGCGCGCGCGATCGGTGCCGCGCTCAGGCAGGGAGCGGTCTGGCATGATTTCGCACACGATTCGTACGTGCGGCCGAATCGGGAGCGGCGATTGAGTCGCGTTCTCGCAGGTCGCAGGCTATACGGGGCGGTAGCTCAGGTGGTCAGAGCAGCGGACTCATAATCCGTCGGTCGCTGGTTCGAGTCCAGCCCGCCCCACCCAACAGAGCCCCAGGTCGGTGTGCGAGTCCGGCACCTCTGTCCCACTTCGGCTCCGGGACGTGTGTCCCCGGCTCGACGTCCTGCTCGATCCTGATCCTCACTTGGGCCCCAGACGGCCCAGGACGGTCTCGGGATGCTCACGGCGCTATCGGTGGTTCACCTTGGGGCCGTCGAGTACCTCCTTTGCCTCGAGGTAGGAAGCCGGGCTCGAGACGGTCGGAGTGGCGCCGGTCTGAGGGCTCGTGGTTGGAGGGAGGCCCTGCGTGCTGCTCGACAAACATCCCACGGCGACAAGGATGAGGTGCGGTCCGCAGATCGCCCACCTCGCCGAACGCGTTGCCCTGAACATCGTCGACGGGAGCCGCGGGTGCTCAGGGCTCGGGGACTGAGGCCGGTCGCCCGGGCCGGGTCATCGTGCGATCCTGCTCGTCCGGGCGGCGGGCTTCGTCGAGCGATCCCGTGCGGTGTAGAACGTGAGACCGCGCATGTGGGCAGTCTGCCATGAGCATCGGGAAGGAGCGCTGAGCACGGATGCCGAAGATGAGCGCCGGGTTGCTCGTGTACCGCCTCCCCAACGACCAGCCGGAGGTGCTCCTGGTACACCCCGGCGGGCCCTTCTGGGCGAAGCGCGACGAGGGGGCGTGGTCGGTGCCGAAGGGAGAGTACGAGCCCGACGAGGATCCCCTGGCGGCGGCCCTGCGCGAGTTCCGGGAGGAGCTCGGGCTCGAGCCTCCCGAGGCAGAGCCGGCGTTCCTGGGGGAGGTCCGGCAGACGAGCGGCAAGAGCGTGAGCGCCTGGGCGGTGCGCGGCGACCTCGACGCCGGCGAGGCGCGGAGCAACACGTTCACGATGGAGTGGCCGCCTCGCTCCGGCCGCGAACGGGAGTTCCCGGAGGTCGATCGAGCGGGATGGTTCGCGCTGGATGAGGCGCGGCGCAAGCTGGTGCGCGGGCAGGGTGCGTTCGTCGATCGGCTGGCCGACCTGCTCGCCGAGCGTCAGTAGACGTCGGGGCGCGGCGCCACGGCCTGCGGCCGACGCCATCCGCGGCCGCGGAAGAAGAGCCAGGTCACCAACACGCCGAACCCGAACCCGCCGACATGCGCCCAGTAGGCGACCCCGCCGTTCACGTTCGTCCCCAGCCCGCCGATCCCGCTCACGAGCTGCAGCAGGAACCACACGGCGAGCACGAAGACGGCGGGAAGCTCCACGAAGGTGATGAAGAAGAAGAACACCAACGTGTAGACGCGAGCGCCGGGGAACAGCACGAGGTACGCGCCCAGGACCGCGGCGATCGCGCCGGAGGCGCCGAGGTTCGGGACCACGGACGCCGGGCCGAACGCGAGCTGGAGCCCAGCCGCCGCGAGCCCACCGAGCAGGTAGAACACGATGAAGGTGAACCGTCCGAGCCGATCCTCCACGTTGTTGCCGAAGACCCACAGGAACAGCATGTTTCCGCCGATGTGCAGCCACCCCTCGTGCATGAACATCGCCTCGAACACCGACGCCAGCCAGCTCTTGTTCGGGCAGCGCTGGGCCAGGAACGCTTGAAGGCTCGCCGCCTCCTGCTGGCCGACGCCGAAGCCGGCTTCGATCGCACGGCGAGCGTCGGGTCCACCCTGCGCGAGGTTCGTCTGGTTTGCGACCTCGTACGGGATCTCGGCGTGGCAGAAGAAGAAGGTCTGCTGGCGCTGCTGGCTCTGGAACGTGGGCTGCCAGAACAGGAAGGCGGCGAGGTTGACGGCGATGATCGCGAGCGTGACCCACGCGAAGCGTCGCGTGGGGTTGATGTCGCGGATCGGGATCACGAGGCTCTCACCGGATCGCTGCGCGGACCCGATCCTGGCACCCGGTCGGACCACGCCCCTCGACGGCGTCGAGCCACGTCCGCAGGACGGGCGCGAGGAAGTCCGCGAAGGCGCCCTCGTGGTCGGCCAGGAGATGTACCCCGTCGGAGGACAGCTCGTCCAACGGCACCTGCTCGTCCCAGTCCGCGATCGTCCCGACCGGTTCGGGCCCCACGACCTCGAGGATGTGGCGGTTCACCTGCGACGTCGTGCTGCCGGGCCCGTGGGCCGTGACCCACACCAGGAGGTTGGTCCCGTTGAGCGCGCTCACGATGCGTTGCGCGTTCTCGAGGAACGCCTGCGCGTCCTGATCGTTGACGCCGAGCTCGACCACGACGACGTCGGGGAGCGGTGGCTGCAGGGACTCCGCGACGGTCACCCCACCCGAGGACGGGCGCCCGATCTCGGCGTCGATCGTCGGGTTCCAGTCGGCCAGGGCGTCGGTGACCGGGGTCCGCGCGCCGTCGAGGATCGAATCTCCGATCAGGAAGATGCTCGGTGGATGCGAGATGGCCGCTGCGTCCGGCAGACGAACCCAGCGTTCGATGCGCCCCCCCGACTCGACGAAGAGGGAGCTCGCGTCGCCGGATCCCATCCAGAGCCGGCCCATCCCTGTGACGCCGACCTCAGAGGCGTCGAACGGTAGGGCGTCGACGGGGACCGCGTAGGCACCACCGAGGAACCGCCGGATACCCGTGGGCGTCCCGACCTCCGCCACCGGATCGAACGCGGGATCGCAACGGTAGACGACGGCCTCTGACGCGGGCACACAGGAACCGTCCGCCCGCCGCAGCGTCTCCACGACCGCCGACACGTCGGTCGTGGAGACCAGCGTGCACGCGGTCGGACGCGCGTGGGCGGTGGGCGGTGCGGGGCTCAGCGCGGGGGTCTGGCCGGGCGGTCCTGCGGCGGCGTAGTGATCACACGCCGACAGCAGCAGAACGGCGCACGCCCATACCGAGCGGGCGGATGATCGGGAGAGCCTGCGGCGGGGGCGAGCACCCATGCGTCTGCAGCATGGTAGTCGGAGGCGCGGCGAGACCCTTGGTCGCCGTCGATCAGAACTCGACGTCGGACGCGCCCGACTCCGCCGCGGGCGTGACCAGGCAGACGTTTCCGGCGAGGTCGGTTGCGGCCGCGGAGGGGGTCCAGCTCATGCCGGCGGCGTTGTGGGACATCTTCACGGTACCGGACGAAAGCGTGCCCAGGGTGACGATCACGGTGGTGCCCGACATCGTCATGCTCGATCCGGTGAAGGTCGACGTGGTCTGCACATAGTTGCTGCCGCCGAGGTCGACCTCGCCGAGGGGGAGTTGCGTGGCGTTGGCGCCGTCCCAGACCTGCAGGAGGTCACCCCCGTTCTGCTGGATGATGCGCACCGTCACCGATGTCGGCGCCCCGTTCCACCCGGCCAGGACAGACGCCGGGTCGATGGCCTCGGAGAAGGAGAAGGTCGCGGTGTCGCCCGTCTCCGCCCGCCCGTCCGTCCCGCCCGCGACGTTCGCTGTCTGAACGTCGGCACCTCCCGGCGGCGTGTTGTCGACGGTCACGGAGAAGCCCGTTACCGTCCCTGCGTTTCCGACGGTGTCCGTCGCCGTCACGCTGAACGACTTCGAGCCCTCGGCGAGGACCGCGTCGGCCGTCCGGACCGGGCTCCGGTAGTCGAAGACGACGCCGTCCACGGTCCACGAGCCGAACGACAGAGGGACCGCCGTCGCCCCGGTCGTGACGGCGCTCGCGTTCGCCGTGACGCTCGTGACGCCGGCCGGCGCGTCGGAAACCTGCGCGTAGACGAAGTACGAACCACCTTGCTTGATCCTTCCACCGGCACCCCCGGCGGCCTTCTGGATCGAGGCGGCGGCAACCGCCGGTGCAGTGGTGTCGATCGTGACCGTGGCCGTGGCCGACGAGCCGCCGGAGCCCACCGCATACAGGGTATGCACGCCGTCCGGCGTCCCAGTCGGGATGGTGACGGACGCGGAGGCGGCGCCGCTCGCCGGCAAAGGCGAGGGCGTGGTGGACCCCGTGAGCACCGGACCACCCGAGCCGTCGAGGTGATACGCGACGGTTTCGCCCGAGGCGTAGTTCGTCAGCGAACCGGGGCGTGTCGCCGGGAGCGACGTGATGGTCGACGGCGAGAGCGTGAAGGTTGGGGCTCCGACGGTGACGGCGGGGCTCAGCCCGCTCTCGACCCCGATCCATCGTCCTTTCCGGGGCGTGACCGAGTACCTCCACGATCCAGGGGGCACGGCGTCCTCCGTACAGCTGAGGGCGGAGATCGTACCGGCGCATGCGGCATGGACCGTCTGCACGAGGCCCCAGACCGCGTCGTACCGGGCGACCGTGTACCCGCTCACCGAGCCCCCATCGGAGAACGTGCTGGCCGTCCACGAGACCGAGACGCTTCGCCCGAGCACCGACACCGACGGGATCGAGCCCGCAGGCGCGATGGTCGCTCGTGCGAACCCCGACCCCGGATCCGCGCCGACCCATGCCGCGAGTGCGACGCCGGGCACGACGACGATCGCTACCACGACGACGCCCACGATGCGAAGACGCCTCACGCTTTCACCGCGCACGCTCTCCTCACCGCCTCCCGATGCGACGAGGGGCGGAGGCTCTGCCTCCGCCCACGCGCCGCGTGGTTCGCTGGGGATCAGGCGTTGCTGGCCCCGGTCAGGCTGACCGGGATCGTGAACAGGGCACCCTGGCAGCTCGTGTCGGAGCTGTTGGTCATCGAGACCGCGCCCGTCAGCGTGAACTGCTGGTCGCTGCCGGCAGCCACGTCCCAGGTGCCGGTCTGGTCCGTGAAGGTCACGCCGGTGGAGGCGTTGCACGCTGCGCCCTTGTCCGACGTGATCGCGCCGGTGCCGTCGATCGCCGTCAGGCGCACCGGGTAGGGGTTGGGGTTGTGGACCTCGATGACCACGTCGCCGGTCGCGCCCGGGTAGAGCTGTGCGGTCGTGGCGCCGGAGGCGTCGACGGTCGAGAGCGCGCTGGCGGACCCGGCCTTCGCGTACCCGTTGCCGGTGCCGGTCGCCACCCACGCGGCGAGGGCGACGCTGCCCCCCAGCAGCCCGCCCACCACCACCATCACGATCAGGGCCTTCCGGCCGAGCTTCCGATGCTGCATCGGATCCTCCTCGTTCCTAGACTGGCTTCTATGGACTCCTCAGTGGTATCGGGATGCGCTCCAGCGCCGCGCATACCCCGGAAACAGGATTTGTCACTACCCGGGTTCGTCGACTTCATCGGCTCCCCAACACGCGCGCGAACCGGCGACTGATACGTTTGACGTCGTTGCACCTCGAAGCGGAATCGCGGAGGTCGGCGTGAACGAACGACGGTTCGACCTCCACCGGTCGTGGCTCGCTTTCTCCGTCGTCGGGATCCTCACGGGAGCGGCAGCGTCGGTGGCGGGCGCGGAGGATCTCGCCCACCTGGCGTGGGGCATCACGACGGCGGTCGGCGGCGTGCCGCTCCTGCTCGACGTGATCGGCAGCATCAGGCGACGCGAACCGGGCGTCGACCTGATCGCGTTGGTCGCGATCGTGGGATCGCTGGCGCTGCACGAGTACTTGGCCGGTGCGGTGATCGCGCTGATGCTCGCGACAGGCCAGTCGTTGGAGGCCTACGCGGACCGGCGCGCACACCGCGAGCTCTCGGACCTGCTGGCGCGTGCGCCCCGGACCGTCCACCGGTACGAGGACGGGGACATCCAGCCTCGTGACATCGACGAGGTCGTCACCGGCGATCGCCTCTTCGTGAAGACCGGCGAGGTCGTCCCGGTCGACGGCGTGCTCGAGAGTCACGCAGTGTTGGACGAGTCGGCGCTCACCGGTGAGTCGCGCCCGGTGGAGCGCACGGGCGGCGATCTCGTGCGTTCCGGTGCCGTGAACGCGGGCCCCGCGTTCGACCTGCACGCCACGACGACCGCCGCCGACAGCACATATGCGGGGATCGTGCGGCTCGTGGAGGAAGCCGAACGGCAGAAGGCCCCGTTCGTCCGCCTGGCCGACCGGTACGCGCTCGCCTTCGTCGGCGTCACGGCGGTGATCGCGGGCTCGGCGTGGGCGCTCTCCGGCGACGCGGTGCGCGCGCTCGCGGTCGTCGTGGTCGCGACACCGTGCCCGCTGATCCTGGCCGTGCCGATCGCGATCGTGGCGGGTATCTCGCGCTCGGCGAAGCGGGGCATCATCGTCAAGGGAGGCGGCGCGCTCGAGACGCTCGCGCGCGGGCAGACGCTGCTGTTCGACAAGACAGGGACGCTGACCTCGGGGGTGCCGGAGGTGGCCGACGTCGAACCGTTCGGCGTCGTCGACGGCAACGACCTGCTTCACCTGGCGGCCTCGCTCGACCAGGTGTCTCCGCACGTGCTCGCCGCGTCAATCGTGCGTGCCGCCCGGTCGCGGGGGCTCGAGCTGACGTTCCCCGTGGACGCCCATGAGCGCTACGGGTCCGGTATCGAGGGCAGGGTCGGGGAGCGCATGGTCGCCCTCGGCACGAGCGCGTTCCTGACCGGCGGAGCCCCCCTCCCGCGCCGGGCCCGCGACGTGCGCCGCCGGACGATGCTGGACGGCTCGTCCTGTGTGTTCGTCTCGGTCGACGGCGAGATCGCCGGGGCGATCGTGATCGACGACCCGATCCGTCCCGACACGCCCCGCGTGATCCGGTCCCTGCGGCGAGCCGGAATCACCCGCGTGGTGATGGTGACCGGCGACCACCCCGACGTGGCCGAGTCGGTCGGGGCGGCGCTCGGCGTGGACCGGATCCTGTCGGAGCGCGCGCCCGGCGAGAAGGTCGACGCCGTCCGCGCCGAACGAGATGAAGGCGTCGTCGTGATGGTCGGCGACGGTCTGAACGACGCTCCGGCCCTGGCCGTGGCCGACGTCGGCGTGGCGATGGGCGCCAGGGGTGCGACGGCGTCGTCGGAGGCCGCCGACGTGGTCCTGGTCGTCGACCGCCTCGACCGCCTCGTCGACGCGCTCCTGATCGCGAAGCGCACCCGGTCGGTGGCGTTGCAGAGCGTCCTGGGGGGGATGGGCCTCGCGCTCGCCTTCATGCTCGTGGCGGCCTTCGGTCTCCTGCGCCCGGTCGGCGGCGCGCTCGTCCAGGAGCTGATCGACGTCGCGGCGATCCTGAACGCGCTCCGTGCGCTGAGCGGTGGCCTCGAGCGACGCCCGTCGGGACCCGGGTCCCACGTGGCAGACCGGTTCCGGGCCGAGCACCGTGAGTTCGCGCCCGAGCTCCAGCGGGTCCGAGCCACCGCCGACCGACTCGGCACCCTGTCGGCGGAGGAGACCCGTGACGCTCTCGAGGCGGTCCGCGGGTTCATCGTCGAGCGGCTGCCGCAACACGAAGAGGAAGAGGAGTCGGCGGTCTACCCAGTCGTGGCCGGGCTCCTGGGCGGCGAGGATCCGATGTCGAGCATGGCGCGCGCGCACGTCGAGATCGACCACCTGGCGCGCGTCTACCAGCAGCTGCTCGACGACCTGCCCGCGGAGGGGCCGTCGCCCGACGACCTGCTGGACCTGCGGCGCATCCTCTACGGGTTGCACGCGATCCTGCGCCTGCACTTCGCGCAGGAGGAGGAGGCCTACGCCTGGCTCGAGTCGGCCGAGGAGGAGCCCGCCCCGGTCTCCTGATCCACGATCTCCACGTCGGGGAGTACCACCGGCGCGCGGTCCGGATCGATCGCGAGCCGGACCCGGAACGAGGCGCCGCCACCGGCCCGCTCCTCGACCCACGCGCGTCCAGCGTGGAGCTCGGCGAACGCCGCCACGAGCGCGAGTCCCACGCCCGATCCCGAGGCGGCGCCCGTCCCCTGGCGGAAGGGCTCGAAGATCCTCGCGCGCTCGTCCTCGGGGATGCCCGGCCCGTCGTCCTCCACGATCAGCAAGGCGTCACCGGCCCGTTCGAGCCGGATCCAGATCTTCGCGTCGCGGGGGGTGTGCTTGACCGCGTTGTTGAGCAGGTTCTCGACGATGCGCTCGACCATCGCGACGTCGGCGCGGATCGTGAGCGGTGCGACGTCAACGATCATGGTGCGCTCGGCCACGCTCTCGGAGCCGGCGACCAGATCTCGCACGATCGTCCCGAGGTCGATCGGCTCCAGGTGCGGAGTCGCCGAGCCGCGCGTCAGCCGCTCCAGGTCGAGGAAGTCGGCGACGATGCCGTCGAGCTTGCGCGCGTTCTGGGCGATGCGTCGCGCCATCTCGCGGTCCTCGTCCTCGGTCAGCTCGAGGTCGTCGCGCTCCATCGTCACCGCGAGGCCGAGGATCGCGGCCAGCGGGGTTCGCAGGTCGTGCGCGACGACTTGCAGGAACGTCGTCTTCATCCGGTCCTCGGCGCGCAGACGCTCGCCCTCCTCGCGCTCGCGCTCGAGGTCCCGCTCGAGCTCCTGGCTGCGGCGCTCCTGCGTGACGTCGAGCAGCACGCCCTGCCAGAAGCGAGGCCGGCCGTCGTCGCCGAGGATCAGCCGGGCCAGATCGTGCACCCACACGGTGTGCCCGTCCCTGGCGATCAGCCGGTAGACCGAGGAATGCGGCTCGCCGAGCGACCGCTCCTCGGCCACCCGGGACCGATCGTCGGGGTGCACCACCCGCGTCCACAGAGCGGGGTCCGCCGAGAACTCCTCGGGCGGATAGCCGAGCACGTCCGTCACCTGCGGGCTGATGTAGGTGAGGTTCGCTCCCGTTCCTGAGGCCTCCTCCTGGTAGACGATCGCGGGCAGCTGGTCCACGAGCGCCCGGTACCGGTCCTCGCTGGCACGCGCGCGCTGCTCGTTCACGCGCTCGGCGGTGATGTCGTACATGACGCCCTGCCAGTAGAGGGGCTCGCCGCGCGCGTCGCGGACCAGCACGGCCTCGTCGTGGAACCAGAGGAGCCGGCCGTCGCGCGCGTACATCCGGTACTCGGCGTCGAAGGGCTCGCCCGTGCGCTCCACGCGCGCGTACTCGGCGCGCACTCGCTCGCGGTCGTCGGGATGGAACCGCTGCATCCACGCGGCCGGGTCGGCCACCCACTCCTGCGGCGTGAACCCGAGGATCTCCTCCAGTTGTGGGCTCACGTAGAGCATCTCCTGCAGGCTCGACGCGTCGCGTGCGACCGACTCCATGTAGACGATCGCGGGCAGATGCTCGACCACCCGGCGGAACCGTCGTTCCGACTCGACCACCTCGGCGTCGGTCGGCGTGCGCCCGGCGATCGGGGTCATGAGGCCCCGGACCGCGACGACGCGGCCACCCGCCTCCTTGACCGCGTGGCCGACGTCGCGCATCCACACCCAGGACCCGTCGCGAGCCCGGAGCCGATACTCCTCGTCGAACCGGCCGCCGGCCGTGGCCACGCGGACCGACCGCCCGACGATGCGCTGGCGGTCGTCGGGGTGGATCCGGTCGGCCCAGAAGGAGTCGCTGCCGACCCACTCCGAGGGTTCGTAGCCGAGGATCGAGGCCGAGCCCTCCGACACGAAGGTGAACGTCATCGTTGCGGCGTCGGTTTCCCAGACGATGCAGGGGAGACCGCCCACCAGGCCCCGTACCCGGCGGAGCTCATCTTCGCTCGGATCCATCGGGCGCTCCGACACGTCGAAGAGTGTGGCAGGCCTCGGCGCGTGTCCGCCACTGCCGTGCGGAGGGGACCCGTCAGCCGACCACCGCGCTCCCGTCGGCTCGCGGATCCGAGCCCGCGGCCAGCGAGGTCGGGCGCACGCGGATCAGATGCGCATGGCCGAGCCCCTCGGTGCGCGCGGGGACGACGTCGCAGCGGAATCCGGCCTCGGCCAGCCGCGCCCCCACCCCGCCGGGCACGCCGTCCTCGACGAGAGCCACGGGGTCGGCCGCGCCGGGTTCGGCATCGACCAGCCACCGCGGCGCTGCGACCGCGTCGTCCGGCGGATCGCCCAGGGTCATCGCGCGGATCATCGTCTGCGCGTTGATCTGCGGCTGCCCGAAGCCGCCCATCGAACCCGCGACGGCCGCCAGTCCGCGCCCGTCGTGCACGAGCACCGGCATCAGGGTGTGCAACGGTCGCTTCCCGGGGGCGAACCCGTTCGGGTGCCCGGGCTCCACGACGAAGCACGCTCCCCGGTTCTGCGCCACGATCCCCGTCTGCGGCTCGAGGATCCCCGCGCCGAAGTCCCAGAAGAGGCTCTGGATCAACGACACGCCCCACCCGTTCGCGTCGGCGGCCACGAGCGCGATCGTGTCGCCGTGGGCGGTCTTGTTGCCGGACCCCGTCCCGGCCTCACCACGTACCTCGTCGGCGAGCGCCGCGAGACGTGCGTCGTCGAGCAACCCGGCGGGGTCGATCCTCATGTGGTCGGGGTCGGCGAGCTCGCGGTCGCGATCGCGTGACGCCGCCGCGAACGCGTGCGCGATCGCGCCGACGTCGGCGCCGAACGGATCGGGGTCGAGCCCCATCCGTTCGATCGTCGAGAGGATCTCGAGCAGGACGAACCCCTGCGAGTTGGGAGGCACGACCGACACGTGCAGGTCGCGGAACGGCGCTTGCAGGGGAGGGGTCACGGTGGGCTCGTGTGCCGCGAGGTCCTCGGTGGTGATCGGCGATCCCACGGTCCGGAGCCCGGCGACGTAGGCCCCGCCGACGTCGCCCCGGTACAAGGCGTCGGGTCCGACGGCGGCGATCGCCTGCAGCGTCGTCCCGAGCGCGGGGTTGGCGACGAGCGAGCCCCGCGGCGCCGGAACCCCGCCCGGATAGAAGATCGGAGACAGGCCCGGATCGGAGGCGTGGGGCGCGTCCGGAGCGGCGAGGATGCCGTGGAGCGAGCGGCTCACGGTGACGCCGCCGAACGCGAACGCGATCGCCTGCCGGAAGGCATCGGCCCAGGGAAGAACGGCGCCGAGGTCGTGGAGGGCCTTCCACCCGGCCACGGCGCCCGGGATCGTGACCGGGACCGGCCCGCGGACGGGCATCCGGCGCGATGCGCGGACGTCCTCGGGGTCCGCGGCTCGGGGCGAGCGACCGCTCGAGGCGATCGCGAGCACCTCCCCGTCGGGACGCTGCACCAGCGCGAACAGGTCGCCGCCGACCCCGCACATGTGCGGATACGTGACCGCGAGGGTCGTTGCGGCGTGCAGAGCGGCGTCGACCGCGTTGCCGCCGCGCTCGAACGCGACCGCGCCCGCGTCGGTGGCGTTGACCTGCGGCGTGGCGATCGCCCACGAACGGCCGGACGCTGCGAGCCCCATCAGCGCGGAGTCTGGCAGACGGGGCACCACCACGCGATCCGCGCCTGTTCACCGAGCCTGACCGAACGGATCGCGGTGCCGCAGCGCGGACAGGGTCGCTCCGCGCGGTCGTAGACGGCCAGGCCTTGCGGGATCGTGCGGCGTGGCCCGCCGCGCGCGAGGTTCGTTCGTAGGAGGTCGCCGGCCGTCGCGAGCAGCAGGCGTCGGGTCGGGCGGTCGACCTCGGAGAGGGGCGTGAACGGGTCGAGTCGGCAGGCCCACAGCACCTCTGACCGATAGACGTTCCCGATCCCGGCGGCCACCCGCTGTTCGAGGAGCGCGACGCCGACCGGCGTTCGTGGGTCCACGAACGCGTCGAAGCGTCGCAGCGCTTCGTCGATGTCCACGTCGGGAACGCAGAGATCCGGACCCAGCTGCGAGAGCAGGCGATGGCGACGCAGGTCCGCGGTCGTCAGGAGCTCGACCATCGGCGTGTTCGAACAGACGGCCGCGGCGTCCTCCGTGTCGATCCTCGCGATCGCGCCGTGTCCGGGCGGTCCGATCCGCGGGTACGGACCCCCGCCCGCCGGATGCACCCGCCAGGAGCCGTCCATCCGCAGGTGCGAGTGCAGTGTGAGCCCGCCCCCGAAGCCGATCAGCAGATGCTTGCCGCGGGCGTCGATCCGATCGATGGTCTCGCCCGGTTCGGGCTTCGGCCCGCGGAGGCTGGGCGCCGCGAAGCCGGTGATCGGTCCTTCACCGAGCTTGGCGCGCAACGTCCGCGCCACCCGATGGATCGTGTCACCCTCGGGCATCGAGGTTCGACGCCCGTCAACCCCGAAGGGTGAGACCGCGGTAGCCGTCGACGAAGCCCGCGTCGCGCAGGGCGTCGGCCGCCCGATGCTCGACGGACGGCACCCCGTCGATCTGCCGCAGCTCGATCCGCCGGACCCGGCCGTCCTTCGCGAGCGCTGCGATCGCATCGACCCAGGCCGAGGGATCGGCGGCGCCGAACGTGACGAGCGTCTTGGCGCCCCGCTCGAGGAAAGCGGCGGGTGTACCGTCGGCCAGCACGACGTAGGCGCCCGCTGTGCGCGACGGGTGCCCGCCGCTCTCCGGCCAGGGGAGCGCGGCGCCGTAGGGTTGGGCGGGGTCGGCCGCCGCCAGCGTGATCGCCTCGGGATCGTCGCCGGGCTCGCGAACCGACCGCAGCCGGTCGACGGCGCCCGGATGCGCGAACTGCGCGGCTCCGAGCCCGGCGATGAAGTATCCGCGACGAACCGTGCCGGCTTCCTCCATGGCCTTCAACACGGGGTAGACGCCCGCGAACCCTCCGGGGTGTTCTCGGCCAGCGCCGCCTCCCGCGTGACGACGCCGTGCCGGTCCAGGAGCTGCGACGCCCGCGCGTGGAGCCGCTCGGTGGGTGCCGGCTCGCGGGCGATCAGATCGGCGACGAGCGACCAGCGACCCGCGCCGGCGGGCGGACCAGCACGGCGGAGTGCGCCCGGCCTTGGCCGCGCGGCACGAGCCGGTCGTCGTCGCGCGGTCGTTCCCGCGACGTAGGAACGAAGCGGCGACAACGTGTCGTTGGTCACCTCGCCGGCCCACACCAGCTCCCAGAGCGCGTTCAGCAACACGCGTTCGTCCGCCGTCCCCGCGGCCCGGACCAGGTCCGGCCAGAACGACGCCCCGCGCCGGCCGAGGTGCTCGCGGATCGCGTCGTGCAGCGGCCCCGACGGGCGGTCCTCGGGCGACGCCGGAGCGGGCGCCAACAGCGCCGCGTCGTCGCGGAACAGCAACGCGACCCGGCCGTCGTTCGACCCGAGGGCTCCGGCGCCGATCCACACGAGATCGCCGCCGGCGCACATCGCGTCGAGGTCCGCGGGCCGGAAGCCCCGCACGCGCGCGGGCAGCACGTCGGTCTCGAGGATCGATGCGGGAACGGCGGCACCCTGGAGCCGGCCGACCGCCTCCGGCAGTGCGTCGACCCCGCCTCGCGGACGGTCGGCGCCTTGCCACGCCGGAAGGAACCGCGCGAACGCGGCCGCGTCGACCGGCTCGATCTCCTTGCGGAGCGACGCGAGCGACCGGCGACGGATCCGGCGAAGGACGTCGGCGTCGCACCACTCGCGTTCCGTGCCGCCGGGGCGGAACTCGCCGTGCAGGACGCGGCCGTCGCGCTCCAGCGCCTCGAGCGCCGAGCGGACCCGGTCGGCGCCTGCGCCGAGCCGTGCGGCCACGTCGTCGACGGCGAACGGCGCGTGCGTCCGCGCGAACCGCGCGACCAGGTCCTCCAGCGGCCGCTCGACCGGCTCGGTGAACACGCCGGGCAGACCGAGCGGCAACGAGACGCCGAGCGCATCGCGCAGCCGCGACGCGTCTTCGACGGCGGCGAGGCGCTCCTCCCCGGCGACCCGCACCCGCATCGCCCGTCCTTGTTCGAGCACGCGATCGACGAACGCCGCCACGTCACCCTCGACGCGCGCGGCCAGCTCGTCGTCGGTCAAGGGCCCGAGCTCCAGCAGGACGTCGTGCGCGCCGTCGGCGGTGCGCATCTTCCGCCCCTCGACCAACCGCTGCAGCTCGAGCTCGACCTCGTCGAGCGCACGTGGGTCGAGCAGCTCGCGGAGCTCCTCCGAGCCGAGCAGCTCGCGCAGCAGGTCGCGGTCGAGCGCGAGCGCCGCCGCGCGGCGCTCGGCCAGCGGCGCGTCGCCCTCGTACATGTAGATGCCGATCCACTTGAACAGCAGGGACTGGGCGAACGGCGACGCGTGCTCGGTGTCGACCGTTACCAGCCGCGTCTTCCGCGAGCGCAGGTCGCCCATCACCTCGCGGAGCGCCGGCACATCGAATACGTCGCGCAGGCACTCGCGGGTGGCCTCGAGCAGCATCGGGAAGTCGGGATGCTTCGCGGCCTCGACGAGCAGGTCGGCGCTCCGCTGGCGCTGCTGCCACAGGGGCGTCCGCTGCCCGGGCCGCCTTCGCGGGAGCAGCAACGCGCGCGCCGAGGCCTCGCGGAACATCGTGGCGAACAGGGCCGTGGAGGGAAGTCCCGCCACCACGATCTCCTCGATCTCGTCGGGCTCGAAGATCAGGTCGTCGACGGGTACCCGGTCGACGGCCTCGGGCAGACGCACCACGATGCCGTCGTCGGACCACAGTACCTGCGCGCCGGGCCCGAGCCGCTCCTGCAGCCGCGACTCGATCGCGAGCGCCCACGGCGTGTGCACGCGCGAGCCGAACGGGGTCAGCACGCACATCCGCCAGTCGCCGAGCTCGTCGCGGAACCGCTCGACGACCACGGTGCGGTCGTCGGGCACGACCCCGGTCGCCTCCGCCTGTTCGTCAACGTAGTTGACCAAGTTCTGCGCAGCGAAGGCATCGAGACCGATGTCACGTTGGAGCTGCTCGAGCGCCTCGTCGCGGTGCTTGGAGCGGAGCTCCCGCGTGAAGCGGCCGATCGCGCGGCCGAGCTCGATCGGCCGGCCCGGCCCCGGCGCCTTCCAGAAGGGCAGCTTGCCGTGCTCGCCGGGGGCTGGGGAGACAACGACGCGCTCCCGCGTGATGTCGTCGATCCGCCACGCCGTGGCACCGAGCAGGATGACCTCGCCGCGGCGCGACTCGTAGACGCATTCCTCGTCGAGCTCGCCGACCCGCGTGCCGTCCTGCATGAACACGCCGAACAGCCCGCGGTCGGGGATCGTGCCGCCCGACGTGATCGCGATCCGGCCGGCACCCTCGCGTGCCCGGACGGTGCCGTTGGCCCGGTCCCACACGACGCGCGGCCGGAGCTCGGCGAACGCGTCGGATGGGTAGCGCCCCGCCAGCATGTCGAGCACGGCCAGGAACACGTCCTGGGCCAACTCGGCGAAATTGGCCGACCTCCTCACGGCCGCGAAGAGGTCGTCGACGCGCCACTCGTCGACCGCGCAGATCGCGACGAGCTGCTGCGCCAGCACGTCGAGCGGGTTGCGCGGGTAGCGCGTGGCCTCGATGTCGGCCGATAGCATCCGCTCGGCGACGACCGCCGTCTCGAGCAGATCGCCGCGGTACTTCGGGATCAGCTTGCCGACGCTCGGCGCGCCGACCTGGTGCCCGGCGCGGCCGACGCGCTGCAGACCGCTCGCCACCGAGTCCGGCGCCTCGACCTGGACCACCAGGTCGACCGCGCCCATGTCGATCCCGAGCTCGAGCGAGGAGGTCGCGACGATCGCGCGCAGGCGCCCGTCCTTCAGCGCGTCCTCGATCTCCAGGCGCTGCTCGCGGGCGACCGAACCGTGGTGCGCGCGCACGAGGTCCATCTCGGCCAGCTCGTTCAGCTGGTTCGCCAGGCGTTCGGCGAGCCGCCGGTTGTTGACGAACACGATCGTCGAGCGGTGCTTCGTGATCAGGTCGAGCAGCACCGGGTGCACCGACGGCCAGATCGAGAGCCGGGTCGGCCCGGCGGCGGCGTCGCCGCTCACGGGCTCGTCGACGAAGTGGCCGATCTCGGCCATGTCCTCGATCGGCACGATCACCTCGAGGTCGAGCGGCTTGCGCTTGCCCGCGTCGGCTATCGTCACGGGCCGCGGCGTGCCAGGCGCCTCGAACCCACCGAGGAACCGCGCGATCTCGTCGAGAGGCCGCTGCGTGGCGGAAAGGCCGATCCGCTGAGGCGGCGCGTCCGTCAGCTCCTCGAGACGCTCGAGCGAGAGCATCAGGTGGGCGCCGCGCTTGGTCGCGGCCATCGCGTGGATCTCATCGACGATGACCGTCTCGACGGACCGGAGCGTCTCGCGTCCCGACGACGTGAGCATCAGGTAGAGGGACTCCGGCGTCGTGATCAGGATGTCCGGCGGATGCTGCAGCAGCTGCCGGCGCTCGCGGGCCGGCGTGTCGCCCGTGCGCACACCCACGGTCGGGAGGTGGGCGAGTTCGGTTCCGAGACGTTCGGCCGCGTGCTGAACGCCCGCGAGCGGGGCCCGCAGGTTCTTCTCGACATCTACCGCCAACGCGCGCAGCGGCGAGACGTACAGGACGCGGGTCCGCAGCTCGCGCTCCGGCGGCGGCTCGTGCGACAGACGATCGATCGCCCACAGGAACGCTGCGAGCGTCTTGCCCGAGCCGGTCGGCGCCAGCAACAGGGTGTGCTCGCCCCGCGCGACCGCAGCCCAGCCCTTGCGCTGGGCGTCGGTGGGCGCCTCGAACGAAGCCTCGAACCAGGCACGCACGGAGGGGGAGAACCCCGCGAGGCTCACGCCGACACGCTACCCGGAACCGCCGACATCCCGCGCAGAGGTCGGGCTGTCGGGACATCCGCACCCGTGGGGTCAGTTGCAGGGGAGGAGTGTGTGGGGGTCATCTCCTCGATCCGACCACCGCTCGTGCAGCCTCCAGAGGACCACCGTCGAGCACCCACGCGTCGATGAGGCGCCCATCGGCCGGTGTGATCGAACCGCCGACGGCAAGTGGAACCACCGCCGCGAGCGAGCGCAGCTCGGCCGCGTGGTCTCGCGCCTTCGCGACATCCGTCACCGCGAGCACGACCAGGGCCGGCTGAGATGCTCTCACGGTCTCCACCATCGTCGAGATCGGGGTGTCGGCGCCGAGATACGTCACACGCCATCCACGACGAGCGATCTCGATGCCGAAGACGATGAGCCCCAGCTCGTGTCGCTCTCCGGGCGGGCATGCGAGCACGGCGACCGGTCCGGTTCCCGATCCCCAGTCGCGGGCGATCCCCATCAGGCGGCCTCGGATCAAGCTGGAGGCGAAGTGCTCCTGGGCGATCGAGATCTCGCCGGCGGCCCACCGGTCGCCGAGCTGGCGCAGATACGGCAGCACGATGCGGCGAAGCGCCGCGTGAACCGACAGCGTGGCCAGCACATCGTCGAACGCCCGGTGGGCCCCCTCGGCGTCCATGTCGTCGAGGTGCCGAGTGAGCTCGACGAGCAGACCGCCGACGGCGGTCGCGGCGACCTCGGGGACCGGGGCCGGCTCGGCGCCCGACAGGACCTCCTTGGCCGCCTCCGCCGCGGACCGGCCCTGTTCGATCAACGCGGTCATCCGGCGTACGCGGTGCTCGTCTCGATCCGAGTACAGCCGGAATCCCCCGTCCGAGCGGGACGGCCGCACCAACCGATAGCGCTGCTCCCATGCCCTGAGCAGCTCCGGCGACACGCCCGTGCGACGGGAAAGCTCGCCGATCCGCAGGTACCCCCGCCGCTCGTCCACGAGCACACCTTACACGAACACTCCACATATTTCTCGACAATCCTTTGACACACGCCCGCAGGAGAGGCTATCTTCTCCCTCGACAGACTCTCGACAGAAGGAGGGGAGTGGCATGAGGAAAGTAGATGCAGCAGCCCTGGCGCTCGTGATCGTGGGCGCCCTGAACTGGGGCCTGGTCGCGATCGCCGAGTACGACCTGGTGGCGTCGATCTTCGGGATGGAGTTCGGCGAGACGAGCGCGATCACGCGGATCGTGTACGGGCTCGTGGGAGCCTCCGGCGTGTGGCTGGGGATCCGGTTCGGCGTCCTGATGGGGCGAGAGGACCGACGCGCAGCGATCGCCGCGTGACCTCACTCGAGCGGGCTACCAACGCAAACACGAAGGAGACGTCATGAACATCCGGTTGAAGAGGCTGGGATTGGTGATGAGCATCGCCGCGATCGGCGTGCTCGGATCTGTCGGTACCGCAGGTGCCGACGTCATGCCGCACGGCAAGGCTCGGGGCGCGACGATCGTCACGCTCAACCAGCAAACGATCGGAGCGGTGGTCGACCTCGGTCTGACCCCCGCACCGGTCACCCCGGGGGTGCTGGGCATGCACGGAGACGAGCTCCAGGCGGCCTTCCCGATCGTGGGCGGTCTTCGGGGCGGCATCATCAAGCACACGGGGGGGCTCAGCCTGACCGCCGATGACACGGTGCTCACGCTGACCCGGTATGCCATCGATTCGAACACGGGACAGCTCATCGCAAGCGCATCGGTGAACGGTGCCGAGGTCGGGCGAGTGCCGCTGTTCGACCTCGGCGGCGCACCCCCAGCCAACGGCTGTGGCGCCACCGCGTCGCTCGCGCTGAGCTCGGATGCGGCCGGAGCGCTCACCGCCGTCTTCGGCGCGCCCGACCTCACGGGCGCGGACTTCGGGACCGCCTGTGTCGCGCCGCGCGTCTGAGCTGACAACACGGGGAGGCCCCCCCTCGGGGGCCTCCCCTCGATGACGCGGGGACGCGGTCGCCGGATCGATCGCGTTCCGCTCCATACCGACGACATGACAGGATGCGCTGGGTGCGCGTCCTGTTCACGTTCGCGGGCGGGAGCGGTCATGCAGATCCGCTCGTGCCGATCGCCGGTGTCCTGAGATCTGTCGGCCACGAGGTCGCGTTCCTCGGCCGCCGCTCCGCGGCGAGCTCGGTCGAGGCGAACGGATTCCCCGTGCTCGAAGAGCCGGCCCATGAGGATGCCAACGCGCATGTCATCGCACCGCTGCGGCCACTCGACATGGCACGTGAGCATCGCGTTCTCCGCGACTATTACGCGGGACGCGCGGCGCGCGACCGCGCACAGCGCGTGCTCGCCGTGTCCGCCGAGTGGCGGCCCGACCTGATCGTGTGCGACGAGGTCGACTTCGGCAGCATGATCTCGGCCGAGCGTTTCGGCCTGCCGCACGCGACCGTGCTCGTCATCGCGTGCGGCTCGTTCGTTCGAGCCGACGTCGTCGCCGACGCCCTCGACGAGGTCCGGGCCGAGCACGGACTCGCGGCCGACCCGGAGCTCGCGATGCCGAGCCGGCACCTCGTGATCTCGCCGTTCCCGCCGAGCTTCCGCGATCCGGCGTTCCCGCTTCCGCCCAACGCGATCTCGATGCGCCCCGACGGAGTCGCGTCGAGGGCACGCGACCGCATGTCCCAGCGGGGGACCGTGTACTTCACGCTCGGAACCGTGTTCAACCTCGAATCGGGTGATCTGTTCGATCGAGTGCTCGCCGGGCTCCGCGACCTGCCCATCGACCTCATCGTCACCGTCGGACGCGAGCTCGATCCGGAGGCTTTTGGTCCGCAGCCACCCAACGTCCGGATCCAGCGGTACCTGCCGCAATCGGACGTGCTGCCGCGGTGTGACGTCGCGATCAACCACGGTGGATCGGGAAGCGTGATCGGCGCGCTCGCCCACGGCGTGCCGACGGTCGTGCTCCCCCTCGGTGCGGATCAGTCGCTGAACGCGGGCCGATGCGAGGCACTCGGCGTAGGGATCGCGCTGAATGCCGTCGACGCCACCCCGAGTTCCGTCGCCGGCGCGGTTACGACCGTGCTCGAGGAGCCCCGTTACCGTGCGGCCGCGAGAGCGATCCGCCACGAGATCGTCGCCCTTCCGGGCCCCGAGGCCGCCGTGCCACTCCTCGAAGAGTTGGCTCATCGAGCTGTTTGAGAGCAGCGGTACAGGTTTCGCCACGCTCGGCCCTCTGTGCGGACGTGTTGCAGGATGCGACCGTGGATTCCGACCGCGACCGCCTAGAGGCGGTCTACCGCGACCACGCCTCGAAGATGTGGCAGCTCTGGTCGGATTCACCGGCGATCCCGAGCTCTCGAGCGACGCGATGGCAGAGGCGTTCTCGCGTGCCCTGCTCCGTTCGGGCTCCATCCACGACATCGCTGCCTGGACCTGGCGTGTCGCGTTCAGGATCGCGTCGGCCGAACTCCGCGAGCGTCGGCGGACCACCGGCGATCTCCGAGAGCCCACGTACGAGATGGCGGTGCCGATGCCAGACCTGTTCGCCGCTCTCGAGGGGCTTCCGCGGAATCAGCGGCTCGCGGTCGTTCTGCACGACTACGCCGATCGTCCGACGAGCGAGGTCGCTGCGATCTTGGGAGTGTCCCGCCCCACCGTGTACGTGCACCTGAGTCGTGGACGCCGGCGTCTTCGAGACGTTCTGGGGCATCCGCATGAATGAGAGCAAGCGGCGCCTCAGGTCCCTCGACGGGCTCCAGCCTCCGGACCTCTGGAACCAGATCGGCATCGATCGCGTGGACCCGCGCCACGATGACGCTGTCCCGGCTCAGTACCCCTCCCGTCAGCGGTTCGTCGCGGGCGTGCTGGCGGCCTGCGTGTTCGCCGCCGCCGGAGCGCTCGCGTGGCTCGCTCTGCGACCCGACAGAGGCCAGATCGTCCCGATCGGTCCGACCCCGCCGGCGAACAGCGTCGATCAGACGCCAGCCGACGTCGCGATCATCGTCTGCGGTGACGGCACGATCACGATGCAGACGCCGGTCGTCCGGGCTCAGCGTGACGGCGTCCACTTCCTCTTCGAGAACCCCGGAGGTGCGAAGGAATACGCGCTACACCACGACTCGACCGAGGGCGGCCCGCTCGAGGGAGACCGGACGGACGTCACCTCCTCGATCGCTCCCGGAACCATCACGGTCTCCTGCCTCCCCAACCGAAGCTCTGAGGTCGACGCCCCAACCGCGGCTCTCACCGTCATCGATCCGGCGCACCTCTACGTGTCGAACGTGCTCCCATGCCCCGAAACCCAGAAGAGGATCAGGCTTCCGGTGAGTCCGGGCGAGAGCGCCGACCATGCCTACCGTCGCGTGTCCGGCATCCGCTCGACCGACATGCTCGAGACGCCCCGGTATCCGGACTCACCGCAGTACTCGAGGATCATCCGCGTAGTTCTGCGAGATGGCTCTCCCGTGGCACGATTCTTCGGCTTCCCGATCGGGAGGGAGTGGAAGCTGATCATCGACGCGTGCGAGGGCAGCGGCATCGCGGGCGCTTGACGGGTACCTGAACTCCGATCGGCTGGAGACCTCGCCGGTAGGATGCGCGGACGTGCGACGGCTCCTGCCAGCGTTCGCGTGTTTCCTCGTGGCCCTGCTGTGGCCCGTGACCGCCCACGCCCAGCCGCGGATCCCTGAGAACCCGCCGGAGCAGGTCGTCGTGTCGGGCGACGTGGTGGTGCCCAGGGGAAGCGTGGTCGGCGAGGTCGTGATCTTCGACGGCAACGCGACCGTCCACGGCGTCGTGGAGGGGGATGTCGTCGTCGTGAGCGGGAGCGTCACGATCGCCGGGCAGGTAAGCGGCGACGTGGTCGCGCTGGACGGCGACGTGAAGTTGCTCGCCACCGCGCAGGTTGTGGGCGACGTCCGCGCCGGAGGCACCGTCACAGCACACGCCGACGCCCAGGTGGCGGGGAGCGTCCGTCAGCACGTCCGCTTCACGCTCGCGAGAACGCTCGACGTGCTCGGGGTGCTGCTGGCTTCGGCGGCGATGGCCGTCTCGATCCTGATCGCGGGGCTGCTGCTCCTGCTGCTCGCGCCACGAGGCGTCGAACGGATCGCGGGCGCGGCGCGCACCGCGCCCTTCGCCTCGGTCGGGTGGGGGCTCGCGCTGCTCGTCGCGATGCCGGCGGCCGCGATCGCCGCGACGGCGTCGATCCTCGGCCTCCCGTTCGGGCTGGCGCTGTTGCTCGGGCTCGGGCTGCTGTGGCTGGTCGGACTCGGAGCGACCACGTTCGTGATCGGCCGGGCGGTGATCCGCGCGCCGAAGTCGCGTGTCGGCGCGCTGTTCGTCGGGTGGGTGATCGGCTCCGTCGTGGGCCTGGTGCCGCTGGTCAACCTGGTCTGGTGGGCGCTCGGTGGGCTCTTCGGGCTGGGTGCGACCGTCGTCGCGGTCTGGCGAACACGTGGCGTCGCACGCCATCGGCTCGGCGGCATCCTGCATCGCCATCCGGAGCTGCCCCATGCCATCGTCCACGTTCCCGAGCACGAGCAGGCCTCGATCAAGTCCCCCGAGACACCGCTCGCGGAGGAGTGATGGCTCCCACCTTCCTGCTGCTCGGCTCGGGCGAGTTCGAGCCGTGGACGCACGAGGTCGAGGCGCGGGCGCTCGAGCACGCGAGCGGCGACGGCAGCGTCGTGATCCTGCCGACCGCGAGCGCCACGGAAGGACACCACGTGTTCGAGCGGTGGGGGCATATGGGCCTGACCCACTACGCCGAGGTCGGGATCGCGGCCGAGATCCTCGACGTGAAGGTTCGCAACGACGCGATGCGGGACGACGTCGCGGCGCGCGCCGAGGCCGCATCGATGATCTTCTTCTCGGGCGGGAAGCCACAGCACCTGGCCGGGGTACTGCGCGACTCGCAGCTGCTCGCCGCGATCCTGCGGGCGATGGATCGCGGCGCTGCGTGGGCGGGGTGCAGCGCCGGCGCGATGGTCGTGAGCCGATCGCGAGGAGACGGCCGGCGCGGCAGCTCGTGGCTGTTCGGTCTCGGCCTCGTCCCGCACGTGTCCTTCGGCGTCCACTGGGATCGCTGGCGGCGGATCCCCGGTGGTGCCTGGTGGATGACGTCGCGCGTCCCCGACGACACCTGGTTCATCGGGATCGACGAGAAGACCGCCATCCTCGGCGACGGCACGGCCTGGGAGGTCTTCGGTCGAAGCGAGGTCGAGGTCCGCGGCCCCGGCATCGAGGCGACGCACCGCGCAGGAGACCGGTTCGAGACGCCCCCTCAGGCCAGCAGGTAGCGGCGGGACAGCGGGACGGAGCCGACCGGCTCGCACGCGAGCTCGCGTCCGCCGATCGAGACCGTGCCATCCTCGGGTGAAACCTCCATGTCCTGCGGGACGTAGGTGTTGGCCACCAGGTCCTCGCGCGTGATCGCGCGGGTGCCGCGGACCGCCGCCACGCGTCGCCGCGTGCCGAGCTCGTGGCCGATGTCGGCGTCGAACGCCGCGCGAGAGACGAACGTCGTGGAAAGATCCGGCGCCGCGAGCCCCATCGCCCCCCAGTCGGGCCCGTACCTGGTCGGCTCGGACGCGTGGATGCTGGCGTTCCCCTCGCCCATCGCGGACCAGGCGACGACGCCGGACTTCAGCACCATCGCCGGCTTCACCCCGAACGACGACGCCGGCCACAGGACGAGGTCGGCCAGCCGCCCCGGGGCGAGCGTGCCGACCTCGTCGAGGATCCCGTGCACCCGCGCGGGGTCGACCGTGAGCTTCGCGAGGTAGCGCAGCACGCGATCGTTGTCGTCGGGCTCCTCGCCGGGCGACGGCTCGGCCGGGCGTAGCCGCCGGATCGCCGGCGCGTCGGGCCAGTCGCGGCCGAGGTCGGTCTGCCGCCACGCCTTCATCGCGTGGGCGAGTTGGAGCGTCCGACGCAGCGTCTCGCCGATCCGGCCCATCCCCTGCGAGTCCGAGTTGACGATCTGGATCGCGCCCAGCTCGTGCAGCGGGCCCTCGGCCGCCATCGAGTGCGGATGGATCCGTTCGCGAGCGGCGCGGACGTCCTCGTCGAGCGCCGCGTTCATCTCGTGCGCGATCATGATCATGTCCAGGTTCTCGGTCGCGCCCGCCGGGCCGAGCGGGAGCCCCGGCGTGGTCGACGAGCAGAACACGTTGGGCTCGCGGACGATCCCGATCAGGTCGGGGATGTGCCCGCCGCCCGCGCCCTCCACGTGGTACGCATGGACCGCACGCCCTCCGATCGCCTCGACCGTGCCCTCGAGCTCGGTGCTCTCGTTGAGGCCGTCGGTGTGCAGGCATACGGCGATGTCGTGAACGCCCGCCGCCTCGAGCGTCGCGTCGATGATCTCCGGATAGGCACCCCAGTCTTCGTGGATCTTCAGGCCGACCGCGCCGGCCTCGATCACGGGATCCAGCCCGCCCGGCGCGTCGGTGCGCGCGCTCGCCTGCAGCCCGACGTTCACCGGCAGGAACTCGACGGCCTCCAAGGTGCTCGCCATGCGGTCGGGCGGCTCCTCGAACCCGGCGGTGATCAGCGTGGTCACTCCGGCCGAGAGCGCCACCGGCACCAGCCTCGGGCTCAGCAGGTGGACGTGCGAGTCGACGACGCCCGTCGTCACGATCAGGCCGCCGCAGGGGATCGGCCACGTGTTCGGACCGATCGTCAGGTCGACGCCGGCCGTGATGTCGGGGTTCCCCGCTCTGCCGACGCCGACCACGCGGCCGTCCTTGATCCCGACATCGGCCTTGAGCACGCCGAGGAAGGGATCGATCACGATCACGCCCGCGAGCACGACGTCGAGCTCCGAGTCGCGGCCCGCGAGGTCGCGCTGGGTCATGCGCGAGCGGATGTTCTTCGCGTAACCCCAGAGCGCCTGGTCGGCCGGCTCGGTGAGGTCGTCCTCGATCCGGACCCACAGGTCGGTGTCGCCCAGCCGCACCCGGTCGCCGACGGTCGGCCCGTGGCGGAGCGCGTGCTCCCGCCGCGACATGCGGTCGGGCACGTCAGGTCTGCTCCTGCTCGTAGGTCACCAGCGTCACCTCGCGCGTCTCGCCGGGACCCCACCGGACCGAGTCGCCGGCCGCGACGTCCAGCCGGTAGCCGGTCGCAGCCTCACGGTCGAACGAGAGCGACCGGTTCGTCTGCCAGAAGGGGAAGTGCGACGAGACGCGAACCGGCCGGCGCCCGCCGTTCGTCACGGAGATCGTCAGGCGCTCGCGGTCGGGCACGAGGGCGACGTCACCCTCCGCGAGCCGGACCGCGCCGGGACCGTCCGGATCGGCGGGGCCGAACGGCTGCCGCAGGACGACGAGCCGGGTCCCTTCCTCCAGCAGGACCTCGCACCGGATCTCGGGGACGACGTCGGCGACCCCGTCCAGCACCTGGTCGGGCGTGACCGCCCGCCGCCCGGCGTCACCGACCTGCTCCCACGAGCCGCCCGAGCGCGCCGCCATGTGCATCTCGTCGCAGACGAGCGCGACGGCTTCGGGGGCGTTGAGTGGGAGGCCGCGGGCCAGAATGGCCCGGGCGAGTTGCGCCGCAACGAAGATGCGAAGCCGGTCTTCCTCGGTCGGGGTCAGACGCACTGCGGGCGAGTCTAGCGAGCGACAGTCACGAACAGCGCCGTCCGCGGCATGGGTAGAGAAGTCGACCGGCGGTCGGGGAACCGGACGGGCATCCCGAGCCGTCGGACAGCAATCGACTCCGGAAAGGGGATGCAATGGGAGCTCCGTATCGAATCACCCGCCTCGTGCTCGCAACGGTGACCGCGCTCCTCGTGCTCGTGCCTGCGGGGAGCGCGCTCGCGTGCGGGGGCCTGATCGCGCCCAACGGAGCCGTCAGCCTGCTCCGCACCACGACGCTGGCCGCCTACCACAACGGCGTCGAGCACTACGTCACGTCCTTCGACTTCTCGGGGACCGACGCGAAGGAAGTCGGGTCGATCGTCCCGCTGCCCGGTGTGCCGACGAAGGTGATCAAGGGCGGCGCCTGGACCCTGCAGCGGCTGGAGATCGAGACGCAGCCGCAGGTCCTGCACCGAGAGGTCGCGTTCGCGGCGGTGCCTACCGCAGCGGCCGGCGTCGACGTGATCCTGCGGACCAAGATCGACGCGTTGAACATCACCGTCCTCAAGGGTGGGGCGATCGCGGTGGGGAGCTGGGCGCGCGAGCACGGGTTCTTCCTGCCGCCAGACGCGCCGGAGGTGCTCGCCTTCTACGCGACGCGGAGCCCGATCTTCATGGCCGTGAAGTTCGACCTGAAGCGGGCGCAGGCGCAAGGTGTGCAACAGGGCCAGGGCACGCCGGTCCATGTCGTGATCCCCACCCCGAACCCGTGGGTGCCGCTCCGGATACTGACGCTCGGGCAGAAGCCGGACGCCCTGATCCAGGCCGACGTGTATCTGATGACCGACCGCGCCCCCGCGACGCTGCCGCAGACCGTGAAGCCCCTTCGGAACGCACCGCAACAGCAGGGCTTGATCCGAGAGGTCAGCGAGCCGGCGTCGGATCAGCTGATGACCGACCTGCGCTCCGATCGCGGGATGAAGTGGATGCCCGAGCGCGGCATGTGGCTGACCTACATCAAGGTGAACACGCCGGCCTCCGACCTGGTGCACGACCTGGCGATCGACGCCAGCGGGTTCGGGCATCCCGACCCGCGGGCCGCCGGCTATCCCGCGCCCGGCCCGGATGCGGTGGTCGGAGCTTCACGGATCCTCTGGGCGCTCGCCCTCGGGTTCGGCACGCTGATCGCGGTCGCGGCGTTCGAGCGACGCCGCGCGACCGGTCGTCCGGCGGTCTAGCGATGTCGAGGCGCGTGGCGTCGCTCCTGGGCGTGGTCTTCCTCCTTGTGGGGGGAGCCGCGCTCTGGGGCGCCGCCGCGTCGGCCTCGTCCGGCGGCGTGCGTACGGTCCACGTCACGATCCACTACTCGCGGTTCGACACGACCGACATCCACGTGCGGCCGGGGGAGACCGTCCGGTTCGTCATCGAGAACACCGACCCGATCGACCACGAGTTCATCCTCGGGAACGCCCGCGTGCAGCACCTGCACGAGATCGGCACCGACGCCCTGCACGAGAGCCCCGGAGCCGTGACCGTGCCGGCCGGCCAGGCGCGCGAGACGACGTACACCTTCCCGATGTCGTCTCCGACGATGCAGTTCGCGTGCCATCTCCCCGGGCACTACGCGTACGGCATGGCCGGCACGGTCACGATCGGCTGACTCCAGCCTTGCCTCCCGCGGCCGCCAGAGACTAGGGTCCGGCGGCGATGGCCGGAGCGGATCTCGTTCTCGTCGGTGACGTCTACACGGTCGATGCCGCGCGGAGCTGGGCCAGCGCCGTCGCCGTCTCGGGCGACCGGATCGTCGCGGTGGGAACGGAGGCCGACGTCCGCGAGCGGGTGGGGTCGGCCGCCACGGTGATGACCGGGGCCGCGATCCTGCCGGGCTTCCAGGACGCGCACGTGCACCCGTCCGTGGGCGGCCGGAACCTGCTGAACGTCAACCTCGACGATCTCGCGACGAAGGACGCCTACCTCGAGCGGATCCGCGGCTTCGCCGAGGCTCACCCGGAGCTCGACTGGATCGTCGGCGGGGGCTGGTACAACCGGGTGTTCGCCGCCACCGACGGACCGCGGAAGCAGGATCTCGACGCGGTCGTTCCCGACCGGCCGGTCTTCCTGCTCAACACCGACGTCCACGCGGGGTGGGCGAACTCCAAGCTGCTCGAGATCGCCGGCATCGCCGCCGACACGCCAGACCCCTGGGACGGCTACTTCGTCCGGGACACGGACGGCTCGCCGACGGGGTGTCTGCAGGAGGGCGCCGCCTACGACGTGCTGCAGCGCGTGGTGCCGCGCCCCACGATCGAGACCTGGGAGGAATACCTACGCGTGGCCCAGCGCGAGCTGCACGCGCTCGGGGTCACCGCCTGGCAGGACGCGTGGGTCGAGGGCGACCTCCTTCGCGCGTATCGCGCGCTCGACGACGACGGCCAGCTGACCATGCGGGTCGTCGCGGCCCTGTGGTGGGATCGCCACCGCGGCCTGGAGCAACTGCACGACCTCGAGAACATGCGCGAGTGGGGGACCGCCGGGCGAGTGCGGGCGACGAGCGTGAAGATCATGCTCGACGGCTGCCCCGAGAGCTGCACGGCCTCGATGCTCGACCCGTTCGAGGGGCGCTTCGGCCAGGAGCACGGGACCGGCATCCAGTTCATCGACGCCAAGGACCTGAACGAGGTCGTCGTCGCGCTGGACGCTGCGGGGTTCCAGGTGCACCAGCACGCGCTCGGCGACCGCGCCGTGCGGAGCGCGCTCGACGCCGTGGAGGCCGCGCGATCGGCGAACGGCGCGAACGATCACCGCCACCACGTGGCGCACCTGCAGCTGCCGCAGCCCACCGACGTGCCGCGGCTGCGCGATCTCGGCGTCGTCGCGAACGTGCAGCCCTACTGGGCTCAGCCCGACCCGATGGTGGAGGAGATGACCAAGCCACGGGTGGGTGAGCGCGCCGGGAACCTGTATCCGATCGGCGACGTCCGCCGCAGCGGCGCGGTGATGTGCTTCGGAAGCGACTGGCCGGTCAGCACGCCCAACCCGTTCCTCGAGATGGAGGTCGCGGTGACGCGGCAGGTGCCGGGCGGCGGCGATGACGGCGAGGTCCTGGCTCCCGAGCAGCGGATCGATCTGCAGGCGGCGATCGCCGCGTTCACGCGGGGCAGCGCGTTCGTCAACCACGACGACGATGCCGGCTCGATCGAGGAGGGCAAGCGCGCAGATCTCGTGGTACTCGACCGAAACCCGTTCGACCGGGAGGCGGGCCCGGTCGGCCAGACCCGGGTGGTGACGACGATCGCATCGGGCCGCGTCGTCTACGAGGCCGGCTGAGCGCTACGGCTGGAACAGGGTGATCTTGGTGCCGTTGCTGTCGCCGTCGGGGTCGTGGTTGTCGGCGGCAGCATAGGCGCCCACCGCCGACACGACATTGGTGACGGTGAACACGATCTTGGCCTTGCTCTTGGCGAGCTTCCTGCTGATGCGGCACATGCCGTTGGTGCCGGTCGTGCAGCTCGCCTTGGAGCCGTTGGGCCACTTACCGGTGACGACTGCGCCGGCAACGATCGCGTGGGCCTGATCGTGCACGAGGATCCGCACCTGGGCCCTCCACCCGGTGGACAGCAGCGCGCTCGTGTCGTCGAGGTCGCCGACATGGACCGTCGGCGGCGGCGGTGGCGGCGGCGGAGGGAGAGCGGTCCCGACGGGTCCGTGGAACAGGTCCACCGAGAACGACCCTCCCGTCCCGCCGTACGGATAGACGCGGAGCGTGTACGTCCCGGCGAGCGTCGGGATGTAGTGGATCGTCTCTTGCCTGCCGGTCACGCACTCCGTACCTGCGGCGCAGGTGCTCGATGCGACCGCGAACCCGTTCGGGTCGAACAGCTGCGCATCCAGATCGGGGCTCCACTCGTACATGAAGCAACCGAGCGGGCCGAGGTCGATCGTGCAGATCGCGGACCCGTCGAGCGTGATCGTCGCGGCGATGGGAGCCCCGAGGTCGTCCGCGGTCAGGGTGAACGTCTGCGTCCAAGAACCCGATCCGCCGACCGACCCCGTGGAGCGCTGATACGCGGGAAATGACGTCTGGCCTGACCCGCCCGCGGCCTGTGCGACCGCCGCGTAGCCGTCCAGCAGGCCCGCGCCCCAGTCGTTGTCCTTGCCCGGCGGTCCCGCGTCGAAGGCGGTCCCCTCGATGTCGCTCCGCACCTGTGCCTGCGTCCAGGCAGGCTGCTTCTCACGGAGCAGCGCCGCGACGCCGGAGACGAACGGCGTCGCGAACGACGTGCCGGTGCCCTGAGCCCCGGCCACGTACGAGGACACGGTCCCCTCGGCAGCGGACCCGATGTTCACACCGGGCGCCACGATGTCGGGCTTCATCCGGTGGTCCAAGGTCGGGCCGCGGCTGGAGAAGAACGCGAGGAACGGGCCCTCCGCGTGGTAGGGGTAGCTGACCGGCGCCGACCAGTCGGCAGTCGCTCCGACCGTGATGGCCTGCACCGCCGAACCGGGCGACGTGATCGTTCCCGGGGCGTCGCCGGCGTTGCCGGCCGCGGCGATCACGATCTTGTTCTTCGTGAGCACGGCTGCGTCGACGGCCTGGGACAGCGCGTCCAGACCGTCGGAGGCGACGTCCGAGCCGAGGCTCAGCGAGATCACGTCGACGCTCGAGCGGTTTGCGCACCACTGGATCCCCAGGACGCCAAGCGAGTCGTCGCCCGATCCCGTCGCGTCCAGCACCTTCGCGGCCGAGAGCGCCGCGCCGGGGGCGACGCCCTTCATCAGCCCCGCGATCGATCCCGGGCCGACGCCGTCGCCGACCGCGATCGAGGCCACGCTGGTGCCGTGGCCGTAGTCGTCGTACGGGTTCGCCTGTCCGTTGATGTAATCGTGCCACGCGATCGGGGTCTTGGAGTCCAGCTGTTCGTGCCCGACGTCAACGCCGGTGTCCACGACGCAGACCTCCCTGCCTGCACCGGTGGCCCCGAAGTCGTTCTGGGCGCCTGTGACGCCGAAGTCACGGTTCGCCGCGTCGTCGAGCGCATGGATCGCGAAGTTCTGCTCGACGCGGATCACACCCGGCCGGTGCGCCAACGCGGTGATCTGACCCGCCGTGAGGTGCGCCTCGAACCCGTGGATCAGGCTGAAGGAGCGGTCGAGGGCGTCGCCGACGTCCTGCCGAGCACCGGCGGCGGCCGCGCGGGTCGCGAACGTGGCGACGACGTCGAATCTCTTCGTGGCGTTCGCGCGGGCCAGGGCTCGTCCGAGCCCGTCGGAGAGAAGGTCGTCGTTCGCGTCGACCAGAGCGCGCGCCATGAGGAGCTCTCGCCGCTCCAGACGTGTCGGCCGGCGCCGCGCCCGCCGGGATCGACCCGGCGGCGCCCGCGATGAGCCCGGCCGCGGCGACCGCGGCCAAGAGCCGTCGTACGGTTCGATTCGTCAAGAAGCCCCCTCGGCTCCGATGTGGTGCATGCATTGTCGGCAATGCCCGGCCCTCGAGGCCATCCGCCTTTGGTCGAGAAGACGAGTCCCCCCGTTCGGGGCAGCCGGTCGGTATCCTTGTGCGCCGTGAGGCCGTTCGACGGTGCCTCCGAGCCGGGCAGCCGGCCCGGGTGCGTCCTCTGCGGCCGCCCGACCTTCGACCCCGACAAGCGATCGGTGCCGTGGGCCCGGGCGGCGATGGGTGGCAGGCAGGTGCTCGTGTGCCCGATCTGCCAGCGCGAGCGGCCGGGCTGGGCCGATGGCCTGGACCGGTGCGCGGCGTGCCGAGGAACGCGCCTGTCGGTGCAGCTCGGCGAGGTGGTGTGCCGCGCGTGCGGCCATACGGAGCCGGGCGCTTAGCTCAGCTGGCAAGAGCGTCGCCCTTACAAGGCGAAGGTCGGGGGTTCGAGTCCCTCAGCGCCCACCAGACCCACACGTCAGGAAGACGTCGAGCGTCGCTCATGATGGGCGCGCGTCTCTAGTTCGATCGAAGGCTGTCGAGGGGAAGCGGTGGCGAAAGGACTGTCGCAAGCAGCCGTAAGAACTGGGTCGGTCTCGTGCTCACACGCCGATGATCTGCACCTCGGCAGGCGACGGCCATCCGACCTAAGATGGCCTTCATGCGTCATTTCACCCAAAAGCTCGCCCTCACGCTGGCCGTGGCCCTGCTCATCGCCTTTCCTGCTGTGGCAGCCCAGGGGACTGCCCGAGCATCCCAGCCCAAGGTCTGGAAGATCGGCCTCGAGGGACCGCTCACCGGAAGCCAGTCCGATATCGGGATCGGCATGCTCGAGGGTGCTCAGCTGGCCGCCGACGAGATCAACGCAGCCGGTGGGGTGCTCGGACGTCAGGTCCAGATCATCCCGATCGACGACGCGGCCGATCCCGCCGTCGGCGTGGCCGCCGCCAAGGCTGCCATCCAGGCCGGACTCGACGGGGTGGTCGGGCCGTACAACTCCGGAGTAGGCCTGCAAACTTTGCCGCTTTACATCAAGGACAAGCTGGTCCCGATCCGCCTCACGTCCTCGACCTCGACCGAAGGCTACGGCGTCACGCTTCAGCCTATGAACGACCAGATCTCGCCGGTCGCCGTGCAGGCTCTGACCACCTGGCAGAAGAACACCTCGGTGGCCATCATCTATGACAACTCCACCGCCTATACCCAGGGGGCAGACACCTCGCTGGTGGCCGGGCTCCAGACCGCTGGAGTCACCGTATCCGCCAACATCCCGATCATCCCCAGCGCCATCAACGATCCGGCAGTGATCCAGGCAGCCGTGACTGAGGCTCTGGCAACACATCCGACCGGGGTGTACGCCGATCTGTACTATCCCGAAGGCGCGCTGGTGGCCGACCAGATGCTTGAGTCCGGCACGGGCACGAACTGCCTGTCTGACTACGCCTCGGCTTCCATCGGCTACGTGACCGAAGCCGGTATCCCCGCCGTCCAGAAATGCCCCGTCCTCGGCGTGCCCGCCCCGTCCGACTTCGGAGGCTCGGCCCCGTTCCTATCCGCGTTCGAGGCCAGATTCCACTCGGACCCCGGCCTGTGGAGTCCTTACACCTTCGACTCCGTCAACCTCTTGGTGCAGAGTGCGGTCAAGGCCCACAGCTTCCAGCAGGTGCCGCTAGCCAGAGCGCTTTACTCCACCAAGGACTTCGTGGGCTGGACCGGATCGGCCACCATCCTCTCGCCCTCCGGTAACCGCATGCCGTCCACGGTGACGGTGGACACCTCCGATGCTTCGGGCACTCTCCACGTCGACCTCGATTGGGCCGCCGCCGTGGGCTACACGCCCTAGGGCCCTTCCGGCCGCAGTTGTTGCGCGGTCCACGGGTCGATCCATGCAGCTCCGCTGATGGGGCGAGCGCGTAACTGCCGGTCAACGAGACTGATGGACACTCGGTTTCGGACGGTCTAAACGCGGAGAGAGATGCGAGAAGTAGATTCCGGCTGCTTCCGCTGACCTCACAGGTGGCCCACCGGTCTCCTGGAATGGTTCCGCCTGATACGCGGTTGTGACCGGGATGTGTTTCCACCCTAAGCGGATCGGCTTCCTGTCGTTCGGTGCGTGGCACCCGGCCGCCGGTATGACGAACTCAGCCGCCGACGCGGTGCAACAGACACTCGAGCTGGCGGTCGCCGCGGAGGAGATCGGCATCGATGGCGCGTTCCTGCGTGTCCATCACTTCGCGCGCCAGCTGTCGGCACCGTTCCCGCTCCTGGCAGCGATCGGCGCTCGGACCAGTCGGATCGAGACCGGCACCGCCGTCATCGACATGCGGTACGAGAACCCGCTCTATATGGCGGAGGACGCCGCCGTCGCGGACCTACTCGCGGGCGGTCGTCTGCAGCTGGGCATCAGCCGAGGCTCACCCGAGCCGGCATGGCACGGCGCCGAAGCGTTCGGCTACGCCGTCGACGGAGATGACCCTCGAAAGAAGACCGAGATCTTCCGCGCGGCCATCTCGGGGGCGGGCGTCGTCCGCGCGGACGCCGGTGGCGGTCCAGGCGACATACTTCTTCCTATCCAGCCGCAGTCACCTGGGCTCGCGGAACGCATCTGGTGGGGCTCAGGCACCCGCGAGTCTGCGGCGTGGGTCGGCGAGCAGGGCATGAACCTGATGAGCTCGACACTGTTGCTCGAGGACACCAAGGTGCCGTTCGACGAGCTGCAGGTGGAGCAGATCGGGATCTTCCGCGACGCCTGGACGGCGGCCGGTCACGCCGGTACCCCTCGCGTCTCGGTGAGTCGCAGCGTCATGCCGATCACCAGCGACCTGGATCAGCGCCTCTTCGGCGGTGATGCGAACGAAGACCGGGTGGGATGGCTCGACGGCGCCTCGAGCCGGTTCGGCCGCAGCTACACCGGCGCGCCGGACAAGATCGCCGTCGAGCTCGCCGACGACGCGGCGGTCCAGGCGGCCGACACGCTCATGCTCACCGTCCCGAGCCAGTTGGGTGTCGAGTACAACGTCGCCATGCTCGCAACGATCGCTCGCGAGATTGCACCTGCGATCGGCTGGCGTGCTCAGAACGATAAGGCCCCGGAGAAGCAGCCCGCCGACGGCGCGGATCACCAGCAACCGGCCTGAGTCCACCCCTCGCCGACCTCGATCCGATCGATGTGAGGATAAGAAGCCCAGGCGGAGCTTGGAGCCCTCAGCGCCCACCACGAGAGCCTTCATCATTGAATGGTCATTCCTTCGGTTTCTGACTGGGCAAGGCGATGCCCGCACCGGACCAGCAAGCTGCTAGGAAGAACTCCTGGCCCATAAATGCCTTGGGGGCTGTTTCTCCTCGGCGTCCTGCGTCGCATGCGAACGGGGGAGCGCAGCGCCAAGACAATGAGTTCGTCGGCTTGTGGCTGAACCTTCGGTTCGCAACCCTCATCCGATCCATCGGATACAACATCGGTACAACGACACGACCGTACGCAACGACACTCAACCGACCCGGTGATGCGCGATCTCGCGGCTACAAGGCCGTGACCTGCAGGTTCGTCTCGCCCTTACAAGGCGAAGGTCGGGGGTTCGAGTCCCTCAGCGCCCACCGATGTGATGTCGCGAGACATCGTTGACACCTGTCTCACGACATCCTTGCACCCTCGGCCTTCCCGAGCCCTTGGTAGGTCTTCGCCGGATCGATCGTGAGCTCGCGGATCAGCTCGCCGTCTTCGGTCACGATCCTCACGTCGAGTCCCGCGACGAGTATCAACACCCGTGTCCCCGCATGACGCCTGCCGACCTTGATGTGCAGGAGCTTCGAGTCGTGACGAAGCGTCACGGCCCCGCCGGTGTCGATCCGGTCCTTGCGCACGCGGTAGGTCGCTTCGATCACGGGTCCCCGCGGGTGGTCCTTGGGTCGGGCCGCGTAGACCTCTGCCGGTGGCCGCCTGCCGATCGCGCGGTGCGGCCGGACCTCGTTGTAGTAGGTGCGGAACCGGTCGAGCTGGGCCTGGAGCTCCTCGAGCGTCGCCGCGGGGTCCTGCTTGGCCAGCCACTTCTTCTGGGTCTGGTGGAACCGCTCGACCTTGCCGCAGGTCTGGGGGTGGTAGGGGCGGGAGTTGACGTCGCGGATCCCCAGCCGGTCGCACTCGAGTTCCAGCGCACAGCGCCCGCCTCGGGGAGCGGCGGTGAACACCGCCCCGTTGTCCGTCAGCAGCTCAGCCGGATAACCGTGGGCCGCAGCCGCTTCGTGGAAGCTCGCCACGACGTCGGCGGCCTTGAACACCACCCGCACGTCCGAGCCGACCAGGCACCGGGAGTGATCATCGATCGCGTTCAAGATCTCGACGTCGGTGCCGTCGGCGAGCCTCCAGTGCGTGATGTCTTCCTGCCACCGCTCGTTGGGCATCTCGGCCGAGAACCGGATCGAGGCGGCCTTCGGGCGCTTCTGCGGCTGCGGGGTGACGAACCCGCGACGGAGGAGGATCCGCCAGATCGTCGCGACCGAGGGCGGGTGCACCCCGCGACGTTCCAAGTGGTAGGCGATCGTGTGGGCGCCGGCGTCCAGGCCCTGATCGTCCAGCTCCTTGCGCAGCGCCACGATCGCGTCCTCGATCGCGACGGGCACCCGGCGTGCGTTGGTGCGAGGCCGTCGGCTCCCGGGGACGAGCCCTGCCTCGCCCTCGGCCGCGTAGCGACGGCACAGCTCATGGACCCACTGGCGCGAGACCCCGTAGTCCCGGGCTACCGCCGCCTTCGACCGCCCCTCCACCACGACGGCCGTCACCACCAACCGAGCCAACGACTCCGACATCGCCCGCACCCCCTCATCGGGTGTCAACGATGTCCTGAGACACCTGTCAACTATGTCGTGAGACCAAACACCTCAGCGCCCACCGATCCGCAAACTTGATCTCAACACAACGCGGCAGAGTCATGCAGCGGCCTGCAATCCCTGGGATGACCGTTGACGTTGGCGGTGGGTGTAGGAACGAGCCGAAGTCTCGGCTCTTTGGAGGTGAAGGTTTAGATCCTCTGAGCCACAAGCAACTCGCAGGTCACGTTCTTCTGCCCAGTCCACCGAAGTGGACGGAGGGCCGACGTGCCCGTGAGTCGGCTGGCGGGCTTCTCGCAGGAGGTTGATACTCGGGCGCGTGGGTGTTTCGAAAGACGAGGGGCTGCCGTCGAGCGGGTCTCGTCCCGCGTCAGACATCGGGTCGAACGTCCCGATCGGTACCGATGTTCATGCGTTCCTGATCGCAGACGTTCGTGGATGGACGTCGTTCACCCAAGCTCGCGGGGACGAGGAGTCAGGTCGTCTGGCGGCGCGCTTCGCCGAGGTCGCTCGGGAGGTCATCAAAGAGCACCAAGGTGAGGTGCTCGAGCTCCGGGGTGACGAGGCCCTGTGCGTGTTCGGGTCACCCCGCTCGGCGATCCGCGCGGCCGTTGCTCTGCAGCAGCGGTTCGTCGAGGAAACGATCGCCGATCCCTCGCTCCCGCTCACCGTCGGTGTGGGGCTCGACGCTGGCGAAGCGGTGCCCGTCGAGGGCGGCTACCGCGGCGGGGCCCTGAACGTCGCCGCGCGGCTCTGCTCTCGAGCTCGAGCGGGGGAGGTGCTCGCGAGCGGGGAGATCGTCCACCTCGCCAGGCGGATCGACGGCGTCCGGTTCACCGAGCGTGGCAAGGCGGACCTGAAGGGACTCGACCAGCCGGTGCACATGGTCGCGGTGCGGGCCGAGTCCGCCGACACCGTCGAGGCGATTGCTCCGTTCGTCCAATCCACGACTCCGGCGTCTGCCCCTCACAGGCGGCGGAACGCGATCGCGGCTGTAGTCGCGTTCGTCCTGCTCGTCGCCCTGGTCGCCGTCCCGTTGGCTCGCAGGTCCGGGGGAAATTCGGAGATCGCCCCGAACTCGATCGGCATCCTCGATCCGGAGTCAGGTGAGCTCAGCTCCACGATCGCGATGCCATCTCGCCCGGGCGCCATCACATCCGGCAACGGATCGCTCTGGGTGACGAACCCCGACGTTGAGATGGTCACCCGGATCGATCAGGAGACGAAGGCGGTGATCAACACGACCCGCGTCGGACACGCTCCGGCCGCGATCGCCGCTGGCGAGGGTGCCGTCTGGGTGGTGGACAGCGCCGGCCCCACGGTATCCCGCGTCAGCCCCGAGACGAACGAGGTGGCGGGGGATCCGATTGGCGTCGGGAACGGCCCGGCAGATATCGCCATCGGCGAGGGAGCCGTGTGGGTGACCAACCGCTTCGACGGGACCGTCTCGCGCATCGACCCGAGCGGTGGCGGGGTCGTGAAGGAGATCACGGTCGGGCTCGACCCGAGCGGTATCGCGGTTGGGTTCGGCAGCGTGTGGGTGGCGCTGGCCGGGTCGAACGAGGTGGTACGGGTCGACCCAAAGACGAACGAGGTGGTCCAGGCGATCGACGTCGGCAACGTGCCAGGGGCGCTGGCCGTGAGCCCGGACGCGGTGTGGGTCGTGAACAGCCTTGCCGACACCGTCTCACGGATCGACCCCAACACGAATCTGGAGGTAGAGGCAATCTCTGTTGGAGACGGCCCCTCCGATATCGCATGGGCCGAGGGAGCGATCTGGGTGGCGAACGAATCGGACGGAACCTTGTCCCGGATCGACCTCGGCTCGAAGCCGATTCGTACGGTACGGATCGGCAGCATCCCTTCTGGGTTGGAGGCCGCGGGGGAGAGCCTGTGGGTGACCGTTCGGGGAACGGCGACCAGCCATCTTGGGGGAACGCTGCGACTCGTGTCTCAGGACGCGCCTGGCACCTTGGACCCCGTCGAAGCCTACTTCGCTCCGTGGCAGCTCATGGTCGTCATGGGCGACGGTCTGGTGGGGTTCGAACGCGTGGGCGGGTTCGACGGCGGAACTCTGGTACCGGACCTCGCGCTCTCGCTCCCGACGGTCACCGAAGATGGGAAGACCTACCGCTTCCAGCTCCGTCCGGACATCAGATACTCCGACGGCGAAACCGTGATTGCATCGGACTTCGGCCGCGCGATCGAGAGAGGCTTCCGGATCCAGGATCCGGGCGTGACGTTCAACTACTTCGGCAGCCTGGTCGGTGGGCTTGAGTGCAGGGGGATGCCGGCGTCCTGCGATCTATCCGAGGCGATCGTGAGCGACGACCAAGCCGGCACGGTCACGTTCCATCTGAGCAAGCCCGACCCTGATTTCCTCAGCAACTTGGCCCTACCGATGGCATTCCCCGTGCCGCCGTCGACGCCCCTCGATGAAGAACGGGTCCGCGCGGGGGTTCCGGGGACCGGGCCCTACAAGCTCGAAAGGCCGATGACGGGTGACGGGTTGGTCCTCGTGGCCAACGAGTACTTCCATGAGTGGTCGGCCGAGGCCCAGCCGCACGGCAACGTGGATCGGATCGAGTGGACCTTCGGCGGAACACTCGATGAGCTCACCGACGCCGTCGCGAACGACGAAGCCGACTATCTAGTCGCCTACGACCACCCACCGAGCGGGATCGACGACCTACGCGGGGAGTTCGCCGATCAGGTCCACGAGCATCCGCAACTGGACTTGGTCTACCTTTCCCTCAACACGAAACTGCAACCGTTCAACGACAAGGACGTTCGGCGGGCGCTGAACTTCGCGGTCGACCGCCAACGGATCGTCGAGTTCTACGGCGGACCCGAAGCGGCTCGGCTGACGTGTCAGATCCTGCCGCCGAACTCCCCTGGCCACGAACCGTACTGCCCGTACACGGTCGACCCAGGACCCGGGGGCCAATGGACGGGACCCGACATGGAAGCGGCCCAGCACTTGATCCGCCGTTCGGGAACCGCCGAAACCCACGTGACGTTCTGGTACTCGCCCGCCTTTCCTGGTCACCCCAAGGCCCAAGCCAACTATTTCGTGGACCTCCTGGAGGAGCTGCATTTCGAGGTCGACCTCAGGTCCACGGCGGGCTCCATCGACTGGCGACACGATCGTATCGCGGCCTACACGGCGCACTTCGGAGCCCTCACCGACCCCGGCCGAGGGATCCAGATCGCCCCCGCGGGGTGGATCGCCGACTTCCCTTCCGCCTCGTCCTTCACCGCGACCCTGCTCAGGTGCGACCTGTTCCCAGACCCGAACTACGGTGGATTCTGCGACAGAGACATCGACAGGATGATGGAGGACGCGGCCCAGGTCCCGACCGGGGACCCGGCCTCCGGACAGGCGTGGGCTGAAGTGGATCACGCGATCACCGACGAGGCACCGTTCGTGTCCCTCGTGAACACAGTCCGAGTCGACTTCGTCTCGAGCCGGCTCGGGAACTACCAGAACAACCCCGTCTGGGGGCTCCTGCTCTCCCAGGTATGGGTTCAATGACAAGAGCTGATGCGGAGTTCCGGGCTTCACCGCCCCAATGGTTGGACCCAAGAAGATTCGATACCTAAACGAGGAAGGGTATGGGCCACCATCTCGCCGATGCGTCTCGCCTGCGCATAACATCTGCATAACAAGCCCGAGGTACTCCGAGGTACTGAGAGGTACTCAGGGATACTCGATTCTCCCTGCTCATGCGTCTGACCAGCACTTCCGTCTCGCCCTTACAAGGCGAAGGTCGGGGGTTCGAGCCCTGCAGCGCCCACCAAGACGTCGCCTCGCTTAGGTCTGCGGGCACCGATCTACGTGAAGGTACTGGCGGCACTCCGCGTCCGTGAGTTGCCTTTTGACCTCCCGGCGGGCGATCTCGAGCAGATCGTCGATGTCGAGGGCCCAGATCCGAACACCGTCGCACCAGCTCGTGGAGGCGAGCTTCGTGCCATCCGGACTGAAGTTCACGCCTTGCACGGCGCATCCAGAACCCCGCAGAACGAGCTGCTGCGTGCCCGTGTCTGTCTCGAACAGCCGAACCGTGCCATCGCTGCTCGCTGTCGCGACGCGCGATCCGCCGGGGCTATAGGCGACATCGGTAACCCCGCCCGAAGACCCGGCGAGCACGGCCACGCGCGTTCCGTTCTCTACGTCCCATATCTCGGCTGGTCCTTCCGGACCGGCCATCGCGAGCCGGGTGCCGGTGGGATCGAAGTCCAAGGAGCGTGCGTCCGCGTTGATCGTCCGAACGACCTCACCACGCTCCCAGTCCCAGATCTTCACGCGCCCTTTCCCGACTTCCCCTAGCTGGAAGATGGCCGCGGTAGCCACCAGGATGCCGTCGGGGCTGAACCGGGCATCGAGAAGGTTGAACCCTGTGTCGTCTTGCATTACGCGGATCACGCGGCCGGAGCGATCGATGATCTTCGCCGCTCCGTACCAGCTCGCGCTGACCAGATACTGCCCATCCTGGCTGAATGCGACGTGGCTGACGTCGTAGCGATGCCAGACCCTATAGCGCTCGTTCCCGGTTGCGGTATCCCACACCCTGGCGACCTCGCCGCCGCAAGGTGGGCAATATGCTCCGTCGCCACCGACCGCGATCGACTCACCGTTGGGGCTCACGGCGATCGACTCGACGAAGAAGCAATTCGGCTGCGTGCACACATCATCGGTTGCCCCTCCGATCGTTCCAAGGTCACGCCGCGTCTCCAGGTCCCACATCGTCACCACTTGGCCGTTGTTCCAGCTGCCCGCCACGAGGCGCTGCCCATCGGGCATGAATCGCCCGATCGGGTGGCCGGGAGTGGGAAGGTTCGCCCACTCGGCATCCCCGTCTGGTCCCAGGTCCCAGATCTTCACGGCGGAGATCGCCGCATCCCCTGCCATCACCCGGGTCCCATCGGGTGAGAAGGCCACTCCGACGACCCCACTCCTCGTCTCCTGAGCCGACAGCGACCACAGCTCCTGGACACCCTTTGCGCCGATCTTCCACACCCTCGCGGTGCCGTCCGAACCACCGGTGACGAGGCGAGAAGAGTCCGGGCTCCAAGCAACGCTTAGAACGAATCCAGTGTCGCCGGACAACGTGTGGCGGAGCCGTCCCGTGTCGGCATCCCAGACTCGCGTGCCGTCAAGGCTGCTTGCGGCGATGTACCGGCCATCCGGACTCCACGACACCCCCCGGAATGGTGGGTCCAGGCTCCAGTTCGGCCCTCTCAACATGAACACTTCCGTTCCGGCTTCCACATCGAACACGGAGCCGACGTTCCCCGGTTCAGTCCACCAGGACGTTACGGCGAGGCGTTTCCCGTCGGGGCTGAAAGCAGTGTTCATCGCGCCGTCCATATGGAACCTCAGAACCACCCTGTCCGTGGACAGATCCACGACTCGAACCTCCCCGGTGAAGTCGCCGTTCCTGGTCCAGGCGGCGGCGACCAGGGACCCGTCGGGGCTGAACGAAGGGCCTGCCCATACGCCACCGACCTTGGACAACTTCGAGATGAGCATCCCCGTCGACGGGTCCCATACCTTTACCGTGCCATCGTCGCCCGCGGAGGCGAGTTTGGAGCCGTCCGGACTGAATGCCACGTCGTTGACGTCCCCGTCGTGTCCCTTGAACGAACGGACACTGTCTCCGGTCTCGTCATCTCGGATATCGATCACGCCCGAATTCTCCGGTCCCTCCGTCGCGAAGACTCCTCTTGGACTCCAGGCGAGGAGCCCCCCAACTCCCGACACCTCCAGGTCGAGTCGGGATGCCACGACGGCGCGGTGCAGCGCCTCCTCCGCCTCGGGGAGAACCGTCCCGTCCGAGGAGCGTGTCGTCTCGACGGCCTCGGTCGCGAGCAAGACACTGAGCTCGGGGTCGACGTCCCGGTTGGACACGGCGGCCGCGGCGAGCTCCCTCGCGGTCGCGTTCCGCGCCTCGCGTTCCGCGCGGTCGGCCTCGCGACCCGCTCTCCTCCGCTGATCCGTGGCGACGACGGTGAGCGACCCGGCGATGAGAGCCGCGGCCGCGAAGACGGCGACGAGGCCGCGTAGACGCCGAGCGGATCGGCGCTCCATCTGCGCCTCGCGCTGATGCCGCCGCTCCTCCTCCTCCCGCTCCCGGTCGCGCCGATCGACGCTCGCCTTCAGGTACGCCCGTTCCGGTCCTCCGATCGCGAGGTCCGTCGTCGCGGCCCAGGATTCGACCTGGTCCAATCGCGCACCCCGCAAGAGAAAGCTCGGGTCGCGATCGGAGCCTCGCCAATCCGCCCCGGCGCGGGCCAATCCTTGGTTCTGTCGGAGATCCTCCCGTGCGTCGTCGATCCAGGTGCGGAGCCGCCCCCAAGCGCTGAGCAGCGCCTCGTGAGCGATCTCGACGGTTGGCTCGCGGGTGGCAGGTTCCCGATCGAACGTCAGGAGCCGATGCCGTCCGAACGTGTCTGTCACGGCATCGATCGTCGCGGGATCCACCGCGATATCGTCGAGTTCGCTCCTCGTGATGCGGCGTCTCGTGTCCAAGCGCCCTTCTCCGAGCGTGACCAACCTCAGGAACACCTGTTGGATGGTGCGTCGCCCCGGCGGGTCGGTCTCCTCGTAGATGCGATCGGCTCGCGCGGACAACGCCCCGGCGATCCCTCCGATCTCTCGGTAAGCAGAGAGGGTCAACCCCTCGACGTTCCGGCGTTCGAACAGCTCGGTAAGGGCGTACTGCAGCAGCGGGAGCGCGCCGGGTTGATGCGCGACCTCGGCGATCATCTCCGCCACGAGTCCGGGTTCGGGTCGGACGCCGGCACCTTCCGCCGGCCCTCGGATCGCATGCTCGAGCTCGTCGGGGGTGAGCGGAGGAACCGCCTCAGTCCTTGCTGCGAGCAGTTCCCCGAAGCGAGGGTAGACGAGGGGCCGGTCGTAGAAGTCGGCCCTAAGGGTCACGATGACCCGTAGGCGGCTCTCGGGATCGGCGGTTGCGACGCGAAGCGACTCGAGGAACAGCTCCCGTTCGCGTTCGTCGCGCGTGAGCGTGAAGACCTCCTCGAACTGGTCGATCACCAGCACGACCTCTGCCTCGCCGGGCGCGATGTGATCCACAGCTTCGAGCAAGCCGCGAGAACCTGAATCGAGCAGGTCGCTCAGCCGGGGGATCGGGCGCACCGCGATACGAAGCAGCGCAGCTTCGAGCTCCTCGACCGGGTGGGTTCCGGGAAGCATCTCGGCGATGAAGCGATCCTCCGGGTCCCCCAGAGCTCCGCGCCGTATCGCCGGTACGAGCCCCGCGCGCACCACCGATGACTTTCCTCCGCCGCTCGGGCCGACGACGGCCAGGAACCTAGATCCGGATCCGCCCTCGGTCAGCCGGGTGACGAGGCGCTGGGTCAGCTCGCCTCGCCCGAAGAAGTCGTTCGAGTCGGCCTCGGTGAACGCCCGTAGACCCTTGTATGGATTCCGTTCGTCCACCCGCGGGAGATCGGCGACCGCACGAGGTTCGAGCGCCCGGCGGGCCGCCAGAACGAACGCTTCCGCGTCCGGCATATCCATCCCGAGCTCGGCCCGCTCGGCAAGCTCCCCGAGTGGCGAAGGCACGTCGTTCGCGAGCAATCCGCCAACGAGGTGAGCGAGTTCCCGTACATCCTCAGCCGGATCCGGAGGCGGCCCGAGCCCGACACGGAAGTCTCCGACGTAGACGTTGCCCTCGCCGTCGAACAAGATATTGGATGCGTTCAGGCTTCCGTGCGCCAAGCCCTGGCGATGCGCGAACGCGAGCGCGGAGGCGATCTGCTCGACGACGCGAACCGCTCGATCTCGCTCCAGTGACTCCCCCCGTTCCTCCAAGGCTCGAAGGCTCCCCCCACGCAGGAATCGGGAGACGATGTAGGCACGACCGGGCTCCCGCCAGTAGTCGTAGATGGAGGCGATGTGCGGATGCTCCAACGCGGCGATCGCTTGGGTCTCCCCATCGAAACGTCTGACGAAGTCCGGATCGGAGGCGATGCCCTCGTGGAAGAGCTTGACCGCCACGTCGCGTTCGACATGGGGTTGGATGGCGCGGAAGACGACGCCCGTGGGTCCGTCGTTGATCTTCTCGAGGAGCCGGTAGCCGCGAAGCGGCTTCCCCCTCAGATCGAGTCCAGGATCTTGCTTCAGGATCCGTTCGTGGAGCCTCATCAGTTCGGGCGACGGATCGATCCCGAGCTCTTCGGCCAAGATCTCTCTGGCTCGCTGATAGGCACCGAGTGCTTCGGCCTGACGGCCCTCTCGATAGAGGGCCAGCATGAGCAGGCCCCAGAGACCTTCCCTCCATGGGTGGCGTGTGAGAACGGTCTCCAACTCACCGATCGCTCGCGCCTGCGCACCGCTGGCGAGAAGCCCCTCGATCCTGTCCTGCTGCGCCTCGAGTCGAAGGTCGTCGAGCCGAGCGGCCTCGGCGACCAGCGGGGGCTGGTCGGCGAGGTCGGCAAGCGCCGGTCCACGCCACAGCCCCAACGCATCGTCGAGCGTGGCGACCGCGCTGCCGGGGTCGATGGGGAGAGCCTTCTTCGCGTCCCTCAGGAGCGCGTCGAAGCGTTTGGCATCTGACTCGGAGGGATCGAGCCTCAGCCGGTAGCCCGGTGCGTGGCTCTGGATGCGGTCGTGGCCGAGGGCCTTCCGGAGGTGCGAGATGTAGGTCTGGATGATGTTGCGGGCGTGCTCGGGCGGTGCGTCGCCCCAGATCTCGTCGACCAGCGTCTCCGCCGGGACGAGCTCGTTACTGCGGATGAGCAGATGTGCGAGGACGGCGCGCTGCTTCGGTCCGCCGAGTGGGATCGGGCCACTGCCCGCGTCCACCTCGAGCGGCCCGAGGACGCGGAATTGCAGCATGCCCCCGTACACCCGCCGCGTCTGCGGCATGGGCGCGATCGCTCTCATCCGCTCCACGACATCGACCCCGTCCGCAGCGATCGCCAGGACGTGGACGGGATCGGACAGTCCCTTGAGGTGCAGCTCCCCTCGATCGACGTAGCGGATGCCCTCGACCGCGCGAGCGAGGTGAACGACGCTTTGACTGCACAGGATCTCGCCGGGACCGGCCCGTCCGCACAACCGCGCCGCGAGGTTCAACGCTCCACCGCGGTACCCGCCCTCGACCTGAACAGCCTCGCCCGCGTCCAGCCCGATCCCCACGGGGAGCGGGAGATCCGGCGTCGCCAGCGTCTCTTGGAGGAGGCGTGCCTGCAGCTCGACCGCTGTTCTGATCGCTTGACGGGGCGAACGGAAGACCGCGAGGGCCTCGTCCCCCCGCAGCTCGATCACCGAGCCTTCTCGAGCATCGACCTGCTCGCGAACGATCGCCGCGAACCGAGCCGCGAGCGTGGCTGCTGCTTCGTCACCGCGCTCTTGTGTGAAATGGGTGTATCCGCGAACGTCCGCGATCAAGAAGGTCTTGATGGCTTCGGCGGTGTCGTCGGGCGCCACCGTTCGTCCGGCCCCGCGGACGCGTGTTCCGTCCGATCCCAGCGGAGCCTGCTCCATCCCCCGCATGCGGCCGAGTATCGATCCTTGGGTTCGGGAGTGCCAGACCGCGTCGTCGTCCTGTCCGTTGCTCACGTTCCCTTGAGCCTTGAGCGGGGCGCTTGAGAACGGCTTGAAGAGAGGTTCCAACCGTTCTCAAGCCTCCTCGGCCAACCTCGCACGTGGGTCTCCAAAGAGAGACCGGACGGAAGGAGGAAGGCATGACGCGCATGGGTAGATCAGAACGAGGTGCCGAACGCTCCTCTACCGTGATGCGATGGCCTGCTGCGGCTTCGCTCCTGCTCGCCCTGGCCCTGACGGCGGGGGCGTGCGAAGGCGGAACACAAGCGGCTTCCGACGCGACGAACGCCACGACAGGAGCGACTGACGCTGAGTCAGACGGAACGGAGCAGACCCTGTCCATCGTGGACGTGGGTTCCGGAACCGAAACGGCGCTCACGGCGCCGCTCGGTGCCTCCAGGTTCGATGTCACCCTCGACGGGTCGATGGTCACGTACACCGACGTGGATGAGAACGGAACCTCTCAAGTCTTCGTGATGGACGCGGAAGGTTCGAAGCGGCAGCAGCTCACACATAGCGCACTCGGTGAGACGGTCATGGGGAGCCCTCCCCAGTGGTCGCCCGACGGTTCGAGGATCGCGTATTGGGTGACGTTGCCGGCGAGCGGCGTCGAGATCTTCGTCGTGCGTGTCAGCGACGGTGTGTCGCAGCGCGTCACCCACGAGCCGAAAGACGTCTACGAGGGGGGCTGGGCATCCAACCGATCGTTCGTCTTCTCGATCAGCAACCCGAGCTCGGACTACCCGTTGCTGGCCCGGTCGATCGATCTCCAAACGGGTGAAACGACGACGATCGCGCGTGATGTCAGCACCCCCGAGGTGTCGCCTGACGGGACTCTGATCGCCTTCGACTCGTATTTCCGGCCCCCGGGCCAGGCCTGGTTGTCGCTGATGAACGTCGATGGCACGGGCAGGGAGAAAGTCCTACAAGCGAGTTACAGCGGCAGCTACCCGAGATGGTCGCCGAACAGCACGCAGATCGCGTACCTCGGGAGTACCGACGAAGATGGCTCCGGCACGCTCATCTTCGATCTCACAAACGGTGAGACGCGATTCGTGACGGCCGGAACCGTCGAAAGCTGGGTCGACGACGATCACATCCTGGTGAGCTGACCGACCGAGTTGCCGAGAAGCCCGGTCCCTCGTCAAGGACCGGGCTTCAGTCTTGGGGTCCGGAGCCCACAAGGCCCGTGCGAATGTGCGGGAGACTGCGGCCCACGCCTCATCGGTGAGTCGGCCAATTGGACCGGAGGCACTTGGGCGGGGCGACTGCCCGGTGTGTGCGCCCGGCCGCCGTCCGACAGCCCGACAGTCCGAGCATCCACCCATGCTGATGTCATCGACCCGAAGGCCAGCAGGATGGGACCTAGCCTGACGAGCGGCCTCCTGCGAGACTCCAGTTGTGACCCCCACTCGAGCACGGCGACCCCGAGACCACTCCGTCGTCGTCTCCCGCTTCGCCGAGGCATGTGAGGCCGATGACCGGATCGTCGCTGGGCTGCTCGGCGGGTCACGCGCGCGAGGCGAGGCGGATGAGTTCTCCGACGTCGACCTGTGCGCGATCACGACAGACGACGGACTTGAGAGTGTGATTCGCGGGCGGGAAGCGCTGATCCGGAGGATCGGTGAGCCGCTCTTCATCGAGGACTTCGGCCACGGCCGGATCGTGTTCTTCATACTCGCGGATGGCACGGACTGCGAGCTCTTCTTCGAGCGCGAAGGGAGGTTGGAGCGGCTCGAGGTTGGTCCGTTCCAGCCGCTCGTGGACAAATGCGGGATCCTCGCCGGCGCCGAGTTCCGCTTCTCCCCGCCGGATCCGGGCGCGCAGCGCGAACGCCTGCGCGAGATCGTGATGTGGTTCTGGCACGACCTCTCGCATTTCCTCGCCGCGCTGGGCCGCGGGGATCTCTGGTGGGCGAACGGCCAGCTCGAGGCGCTTCGCCGCTACTGCGTCAACGTCGTTCGGATCCGGCACGGTATCGAGGCGCAGGACGAGGCGTACGAGAAGCTGTCAAAGCAGGTCCCGGTCTCGGAGCTCGACGAGCTGCGATCGAGCTTCTGCCCGATGGAACGAGGCGCGATGCTCGAAGCAGGTCGGCGCATCGTCGGCTTCTTTCGCGCGCACGCCCCTCGTATCGCAGAGGCGAACGGCGTTGCCTACCCGACCGAGCTCGCGCGTCTCAAGTCCGCTCGGCTCGAGGAACTGACGGACCCGGCGAGCTGAGCGAAAAACGGGTGCTAAGAAATCTGGTCTGGAGCAAGATGCCGCCCTCGACCGCGTCGACGGCGATGGACGCGCCGCGGAAGGGTCAGACGCGAGGGGATCGACAGGTGGTTCACAGCCGCCCTTTCCTCTCGCCTGCGCACAACTCGTGCATAACAACGGGTGGACACTCCCAGGGACTGAGTGGTACTCACGGGTACTCGATCCTTGTTGCCCAAGCCTGTGACCAGGATTTCCGTCTCGCCCTTACAAGGCGAAAGTCGGGGGTTCGAGTCCCTCAGCGCCCACCGATCGACTGCGGGGTTTGCTGGTCCGAGTTTCTTCAGGGGATCCGGCCGGTGCCACTCTCGGTGCGAGTTGAAGCAGATGTGAAGAAGCTGCTCAACGTCAAGGCGTAGGTTGTCTCGGAAGCAATGGTCCAGGGCAACGGACCACGACCGGAGGCCTCCCGCCGCCTCCTGCCCGCGCCCACCCAGCGCTCGACCCGATCTACTTGCGAACGGATATTTCACCTCGACACATCACGCTCCGCGACCTAGACTCCGTGCTCCTTGTGCTACGTCGTTCGACGGCCTACCGGTGGAGGGCTGGCGATGCGGGACGCGGAACCGAGGGTTCGCACGCAGGTCGCGGTTGGCCTGGATCTTGCCCGAACGCTGCTGCAGTCCCATTCAACTACTGAGATCGTCGTAGCTGCGGGCGCCTTCTGCGCAGACGCCACCGGCCGTCCGACGGTCGCGTGGATCACGGCGAGCGACGGCGCCGTGCGACCGGTCGGTCGGTGGCGCGCGCGAGCCGCCGACCTCCGGCGCTCGGAGCGGGCGCTCGCGACCCCCGACCCCGACCTCGTGGTCCTGCGGGCGGACGAGGCCGCGCTCACCGTCGACGGCCTGAGCGACGAGGACGCCGCGCTCGTCGCGTCCGTCGGCGATCTGATGACCTCCGCCCTCCGCCAGCTCGACGCCGTCGCCGTCGGCGAGCGCGACGTCGACGTCGGCCTCGCGGTGACGGCGCACGAGCTCCGCGGGCCTTTGCTCGCGGCGCGCGCCGCGCTGGAGCAGGCGCTGTCCTCGACGGCGGATGCGTCGAAGCAGCTGACGAGGCGGACGATCGATCACCTCACCCACCTGTCGGACCGCGTCGAGCACGTGCTGCGCTGGTCGGCCGCGCGCGCCACGCTCGACGTCCGTCCCGTGGACGTACGCGGACTGGTGCGCGCGGCGGCTCTCGCCTCCACGGCCGAACCGGGCGGGGGTGCGAGGATCGATGTCCGGGCCCCCGACGGCCTGGTGGTGTCGGTCGACCCAGACCTCCTGGGCGTCGCCGTCGAGAACCTCGTCCGCAACGCGATCCAGTACTCGCCGCCCGGTTCGCCGGTCACCGTGGAGGTCCGTCACGACACCGGCGTCGAGATCGCCGTCACTGACCGCGGACCCGGCCTCAGCCCGGTGGAGCGCTCGGGGGTCTTCGACGCCTTCTCGCGCCGGTCGGCGGGACGCCTGCGGTCCGGAGCGGGCCTGGGGCTCTACGTGGCTCGACAGGTCGCGCTCGCGCACCGAGGATCGATCGTGGTCGACCCCGATCCCTCGGGCTGCGGGTCCGTGTTCACGATCACCCTTCCCGAGGAGGCCGTATGCGCGTCCTGATCGTCGACGATCAACAGCTCTTCGCCGACGCCGTGGCGGCGGCGCTGCAGGACCACGGCGTCGACGTAGCGGCGGCCCCCGACGGCCGCGCGGCGCTGGACTTCCTGGAGGAGCACGCGGCCGACGTCGTGCTGCTCGACATCGGGCTTCCCGGTCAGAGCGGGTTGGAGGTGGGGCGCGCGATCCTCGAGCGACGGCCGGAGAGCCGGCTGATCGCCTTGACCGCGCTGCAGGACGCGTCTGTCGCCGACGAGGCCCTCGCCGTGGGGTTCGCCGGGTACCTGACGAAAGACACGCAGCTCGGGACGCTGATGGATGCGATCCAGGTGGTGTTCGACGGCGAGGTGGTCGTCCCCGGTCACCTGGTCCGCTCGGTGTCCCGCCCGGGGCGGGTCGACGACGACGTGGCCCTGCTCGTCTCGCAGCTGACCGGCCGGGAGCTCGAGGTGCTGGAGCTGCTGGCGGCCGGGCGACCCTCCGACGCGATCGCCTCGGCGCTGTACATCTCGCGCAACACCGTTCGGACGCACGTGCAGAGCATCCTCGCGAAGCTCGGGGTGCATTCGCGGCTCGAGGCCGCGGCGTTCGCCGCCCGGCACGGCCTGTTCGCGAACGGGCATGGCGCCGGACGATCGCCGGTGTCGGCGTGAGCCTCGTCCGAACGCCGTAGCTGCGTCTACGTCATCCGGCGCGTGCCTGCGGGACCCCCCGAACCTACGCTCCGGGTCTCCGGAACGGGGCACGCAGCGTAGATGAACGAGGCAGAGGTCCGGGTGCTGCTCGCGGACGGGCACTCACTGTTCCGCGAGGCGATGCGCCTCGTGCTGGACGCCCAGGACGACGTGGTCGTCGTCGCGGAGGCGGCCGACGGCGTGCAGGCCCTCGCCGAGGCGCGCCTGGCCGAGCCGAACGTCGCGCTCATCAACCTCGACCTCCCGAACAGCGACGGGCTGCACACGACCGCCTCGCTCGTCGACGACGTCCCGTCGTGCCGCGTGCTCGTCCTGTCCGACGCAGAGGACGAGGAGGCGCTCCTGCATGCGCTCGAGGCCGGCGCGACCGGGTTCGTGACGAAGTCGAGCCCGATCCACGAGCTCCTCGCGGCGGCGCGCCGGGTCAACGATGGGGAGACCGTGGTCCCGCCGCGGATGCTCGGCGGGCTGCTCGGCCGGCTGATCGCCCGCCGGCGCGAGCGGGACCAGGCACTCCGGCTGATGGCGAGGCTGACGCCGCGCGAGCGCGAGGTCCTCGCGCTGCTCGCCCGGGGCGCGGACAACGCCGGGATCGCGCAGCCGCTCGTGATCAGCCCCGAGACGGCGCGGACCCACGTCCAGAACGTGCTGAACAAGCTCGGGGTCCACTCCCGGCTCGAGGCGGCGGCCTTCGTGACGCAGAACGGCCTCCTCGAGGAGCTGATCGAGGTGCACGCGTGACGGTGTCGGTCCGTGAGCCGCTCCGCAACCCCGACGTGCTCCTGCGCCAGGAGGGCGATCGCGGCGTGGTGATCGACCCGGGCGGGCGGATCGCCCACATCCTCAACTCGACCGCCGTCGCGATCTGGACGCTCTGCGACGGCCACACGACGCCCGACGAGATGGTCGCCGCGATCTGCGACCTCTCGAAGCTACCTCACGAGGTGGTCGAGGAAGACGTCCTGCGGATCCTCGCGGAGTTCGAGCGGACGAACCTGATCACCTGGGTGGATGAGGCGTGAGCGGGCGGCGACCGAAGGTCCGCGACGCCCTGACGGTCGTCGAGCTCGACGGCGAGGCGGTCGTCTACGACGCGGGGTCGATGGATGTTCACCGGCTGAACCCGACCGCAACGCTGATCCTCGGGTTCCTCGACGGGTCGGCCACGGTCGACGAGATCGCGGCCGACGTCGCCGACGTGTTCGGGGCACCGCTCGATGAGGTGCGCGCGCAGGTCGAGATACTGATCGCGGAGCTCGACGACAGCAGGATCCTGGAGCCCACGTGAACGACGATCCGGGGGTGGTAGCGCCGGAACCGGTGCCCGTGGACGAGCGGAAGCTGGTCCGGGAGCGCAAGCCGCGCGGCTCTTGAGGGCAGAAGCTCGACCGCCTCGGGTGGGTGGTCTGCCGGTGGTACGAGATCGAGGGGTTCCGGTTCGGGATCCGCTCGACATCCGCCGCCTTCTCGGCATGGCTCGACCACGTGCTCGCCGTGTACCGGAGTCCGCGCAGGGGCGACGACGACCGGGACGCGACGTACTCGGTCGTGATCGAGGAGCCCGAACCCGACGGGCGCCATCGCCGGTTCCACATCCTGTACCTGGGTGGGTGGGACATCGTGCGGACGCTCGACCTGCGGCTGATCGCCGAGCGGGTGCTCCGGGACGTCGAGTCGATCCTCTACCCGGTCCGCGACGACGCCGTCTACCTGGAGGTCGGGGCGGTCGACGTCGGCGGCGCGCTCGGCATCGTCCCGTCCTACCTCGTGCCCGCGCTGAACCGGTCGAAGCGGCGCGGGGAGCGCTACGGGGTCCGTGTGGGCGGCGGCGTCTACTCGGTGCTCGAGCTCGGCACGGGGATGTTCGTGCCGCCGACCTCCGCGCTCGACATCCCCAACGACCCGCTCGCGTTGCTGCCCAGGTTCATGACGGTCCCCGACCGCGTCGAGGCGGAGCCGTTCACCGAGCGCCGCCCGATCGACCTGATCTTCGAGCGGAAGTTCGACGAGGAGCGCGATGTGTGGCAGCCCTCCCGCGCGGAGGTCGCGCAGGCGCTCCTGACTCGTGTGCGGAACCTGCACGCGATCGACGGCGCGGCGCTCGAGACGCTCGCCGCCGCGGTCCGGCGCGCCGAGCCGTTCCGCGGCTGGTACGCCTCGACGAACGAGATGTACGAGCGGCTCGTCGGGCTCACGCGGGCCGTCCGTTCGTCGTAGCGAAGATACGCAGGCAGGCCCATCCGCTGCGCGGTTCCGCCTCATACCTTCGCTGTACATGCCGCGCCAGCACCTTCCCGGCATCTCGAGCCGCGGCCTTCCCGACCGCATCGTCGCTGTGCTCCGCCGGGACCTCCCGCTGGTGGCACTCGACGCGGTGATCGTCGTCGTCGCCTACCTCTCACTGCTGGTTCTGCGGTTCGACGGCTCGGTCCCGACGTCGTACTGGCACACGTTCCGCGTCTTCCTGCTGGTCGCGCTCTGCGTCCATCTGCTCTCGAACGGGGCGTTCGGCCTCTACGGGCAGATGTGGCAGCACGCGAGCGTCCAGGAGGCGCGGCGGTTGCTGCTCGCCGGTGTGTGGGCCGCCCTGGTCGTGGCAGCGATCGGCGCGCTCGGCGGCGGCCGGGTGGTGCCGCGCTTCGTCGCGTTCGTCGGGCCGTGGTTCGCGCTCCTCGGGTTCGGGGTGCTGCGGTTCCAGGCGCGACTGTTCGCGTTCCACCGCCGGGAGGCGAAGGCCGTCGAGGACCGGACCGAACGCGTGCTGCTGTACGGCACGGGCGAAGCGGGCGCCGCGGTGCTGCGGGACATCCTGCGGGATCCCGCCCTCGGGATGCGCGTCGTCGCTCTCCTCGACGACGACCCGCGCCGTCGCGGGCGCCGCCTCCACGGGATCCTGGTCGCGGGCGGACGCGAGGCCATCGAGCCGCTCGTCGCCGCGACCGGAGCCACCCAGGTGCTGCTCGCGATCCCGTCGGCCGCGAGCGACCTGATCCGCGACGTGGCGGAGCGCTGCGAGCGCGCGGGGCTGCGCCTGCGCGTGCTGCCGTCCGTGCGCGAGGTGGTGGGCGGCCGCGTCACCGCGCGCGACATCCGCGACCTCTCGATCGAGGACCTGCTCGGGCGCCAGCAGGTCGAGACCGACCTCGCCGGCGTCCGGGCGCTGCTCTCGGGCCGTCGCGTGCTCGTCACCGGCGCGGGCGGGTCGATCGGCTCCGAGATCGCGCGGCAGGTCGCCGAGTTCGCCCCGAGGGAGCTCGTCCTGGTCGACCACGACGAGACGCACCTGTTCGAGGTCGCGCAGGCGATCCCGGCCGACGTGGGGCCGAGGCAGGTCCTGCTCGACATCCGCGACACCGACCGCGTGGCCGACGTGTTCGCGGCGCTCGAACCGCAGGTCGTGTTCCATGCGGCGGCGCACAAACACGTCCCGATCCTCGAGCAGTACCCGCGCGAGGCCGCCGTGACGAACGTCCTCGGCACCGCGAGCGTCGTCGACGCCGCGACCGCGGCCCACGTGGAGCGGCTGATCTTCATCTCGACCGACAAGGCGATCCGGCCGCGGAGCGTGATGGGGGCGTCGAAGCGGATGGCGGAGGAGGTCGTGCGCGGGTTCACGGGCAACGGGACGATCGCCTGCTGCGTCCGCTTCGGCAACGTCCTGGGGAGCCGGGGGAGCGTGATCCCGACGTTCCTGCGGCAGATCCAGCGGGGCGGGCCGGTCACCGTCACCGACCCGGCGATGACCCGCTACTTCATGAGCATCCCCGAGGCGGTGCAGCTCGTGCTTCAGGCCGCCGCCCTGTCGTCGGAGGGCGGCGAGGTCTACACGCTCGAGATGGGGGAGCCGGTCAACATCCTCGACCTGGCGAAGCGGGTGATCCGCCTCTCCGGGCGGGTGCCGGGTCGCGACGTCCCGATCGAGATCACCGGCCCGCGCCCCGGCGAGAAGCTCGAGGAGGACGTGCGCGACCCGGGGGAGGAGCTGCTCCCGAGCGGTCACCCCGCGATCTCCGTGACGCGCGCGCCGCGCGCCGACCGTCCGGACCTGCGGCGGTCGCTCGCCACCCTTGCGATGCACTGCCGTTTGGGCGACGACGACGCCCTCGCGACGTTCCTGCGGGACCAGGCGGTGCCGGTGCCCGACCTCGCCGCCGCGCGGAGGCCCGCGTGAGGCCGGCGGCGACCGTGGTCCTGCACCACGACCGCGTCGTCGCGGAGGCCTTGGCGGCGGCGCTGGGCCGCGAGCCCGGGATCCTCGTGGTGGGGACCACCGTCCCCGAGCCCGGCGACGTCGTCGAGGTCACCGTGATCGATTCGGGGCTCGCCCGTGCGGACGCCGTCGCCGCGCGGCTGCGCGGATGCGGCGTCAGGACCGTCGCGCTCGGTGCGCCGCTCCCCGCCGCCGACGCGCACGTGCCGGCGGACCGCACGATGGCCGACCTCGCGCTCGCGGTCGCGCCGAACCGCGGGCGTCTTGCCGGCGGCCGGCTGAGCGTGCGCGAGCGCGAGGTCCTGACGCTCGCCGGGAGGGGACTCGCGGGCAAGCAGGTCGCGCGGCTGATGGGGATCAGCCCGAAGACCGTGGAGCACCACAAGACGAAGGCGTACGCGAAGCTCGGCGTGCCGAACCAGGTCGCAGCGGTCGCAGCGCTGCTGGAGGAGGGGCGATGGATCCGACCCGCTACCTGAAGGCCTTCCGACGCCGGTGGGCGTGGATCGTCGCGTGCGTCCTGGTGGCGGTCGGGGTCGGCTGGCTCACCACGGCGACGGTCGCACCGGTCGACCCGAATCCGCCGAGGTTCTACACGGCCGACGCGCTCCTGCTGAGCGACGGCACGGGTACCGATCCGCTGTCGAACAACCTCGACACCCTCGCCGTCGTCGCGACGACGACGCCTGTGCTCGACAAGGTCGCCCAGGCGCTCGGCTACGAGGGCGACCCGTCCGACCTCGCCACCGCAACGGTGATCCCGGACACGCAGACCGGGATCCTGCGGATCAGCGTGGGCGGCGTGAACCCGCAACTCGTCGAGCGCCGCGCGGCCGCGTACCAGCGCGGCCTGCTCCTGTACCTTCGCGGGCGGCGTACCGTCTCGATCCAGGCGCAGATCGACGGGGTCGACGCGCAGATCGCCGAGCTCCGCAAGAACGGGGCGTCGCCCGAGGCGTTCCTCCCGCTCCAGCAGCAGCGCGCGCAGCTCCTGGTCGACATGAACAACGCCCGCGACGTCGGGCTCCAGCCGATCGCGCCCCCGGTCGCCGTCGAGGTGACCTCGAGCGGGGTCGACGCGGCCAAAGTCTCACGCAACGGCCGGCTCGCGATCGTCGGGATCCTCGGCTTGCTCGCGGGCCTGGCCCTCGCGCTCGTCCTCGAGCGGTTCGACACGAAGGTTCGCACGCGCGAGACCGCCGAGGAGCGGTTCGGCATCCCCGTCCTCGCCGAGGTCCCGAAGATCCCGCGTGGCGACCGCAAGAGGATCGTGACGGCCTCGTTCCCGACGTCGGCCGCCGCCGACGCGTTCCGCCTGGTGGGCGCCGGGATCGGGGTGGTCACGCCCCATCCCGACGGCGACAGGTCGAAGGGGCGGACCGTCCTGGTCACGAGCCCCGGCCCCTCGGACGGGAAGACGACGCTCGTCGTGAACATCGGGGCGGCGCTCGCCGAGGAGGGCGCGCGCGTGCTGGTCGTCTCCGCCGACCTGCGACGTCCGCGCATCCACGAGGTCTTCAAGGCCTCGCGGACGCCCGGGCTCGTCGACGCCGCGCAACAGCGCGAGCCGGACCTGAAGGGCTTCGTGCAGCCGTCGTCGTTGCCGAACCTGTGGGTGCTCGCCAGCGGAAACCGCACGTCGAGCCCCGGCGGGGTCCTGGGCTCGCCGCAGATACGATCGCTCCTCGCGCAGGCGCGCACGCACGTCGACTGGATCCTGATCGACACGTCACCGCTCCTCGCGGCGACCGAGTCCGCGCTGCTCCTGCCGGAGGCGGACCTCGTGCTGCTCGTCACGATGGCGAACAAGACGTCGACGGCGCTCGCCCGCCGCGCCACCGAGACGCTCCGACAGCTCGAGGTCTCGAACATCCGCGTGATCCTGAACATGTCCCGCGAGGTCGTGATGCCCGCCGGCTACCGCGGCTACTACCGGCGCGCGGCCAAGACGAAGACCCCGGCGGGACAGACCCAGGTCACGCTCGGCTTCGGCGCGGGCGACGCGGGTGGCACGGGGGCCGCCGACGACGGCACGGGGGAGGGATAGGGGGTTTCCCCGACTACCGTGGCACTCAGGGAGCCCCTAGCCTCTACCGTGCAGCCTGCTGTCTCCTTCCCGGAGACCGCCGATGTGATCCGCGCGCTCGTGCGCTTCACCGATTGGTGGCAGCCGCAGACCGGCTCGATCCTGCAGGTGGGAAGCGCCCGGCGCGCCGGAGGGTTCGGCGACGGGATCGCTGACGGGCTGCTCGACACGATCGACGAGCGCACCGAGCTCACGCGCCGGGTCCGCGACCGACTGGACGAGATCGACCGGCAGGTCCTGTACCTGTGGTACTTCCGCGAGCTGCCCGTCTACGAGATCGCCCGGGCCGTCCGGCTGTCACGCCGGACGTGCTTCCGCCGGCGCTCGGCCGCCGTGCGCGCGCTCGTCGACCGCGACCCCGCGGACGACACCGACGACGCGGCCTGAAGCGCCGGCCGCACCGCCTCGTGCTCGGCCGCACCGCCCTCACGAAGGAACGACCGATGAAGGGAACCGCCGCCCTCCGGGGCCAGATCCTGACGCGTTCGGCCCGGGTCGCCGTGATCGGCCAGGGGTACGTCGGCCTCTCGCTCGCCTGCGCGGCGGCCGAAGCCGGGTTCACGGTGACCGGCCTGGACGTGGACGAGCGCCGGATCGACCGGCTCCGCGGCGGTGAGACCGTCGCGGGCGTGGCGCCCGAGATCACCCGGTCGGCCGTCGTGACGGGGCGCCTGACGTTCACCACCGACCCCGCGGACCTGGACGGCGCACGTCTCCTGTTCGTCTGCGTCCCGACGCCGCTTCGCGACGGCGCCCCCGACCTCTCGTTCGTCGACACCGCCGCGGGTGTCGCGGCCGAGCGCCTCGAGCCGGGCACGCTCGTCGTCCTCGAGTCGACGACCTACCCGGGCACCACCGAGCAGCGCGTGGCGCCGGCGCTCGAGCGCTCGGGTCTGCGCGCCGGGAAGGACTTCCTGCTCGCGTACTCCCCCGAGCGGATCGACCCGGGCAACACGGAGTTCTCGTTCCGCGAGGTCCCGCGGATCGTCGGAGGGATGACTGCGGAGGCGACGGGACTCACGACGCTCTTCTACGAGCAGCTCGTGGACAAAGTGATGGCGGTCTCGTCGTGCCGCGCTGCCGAGCTGGCGAAGCTGCTCGAGAACACCTTCCGGCACGTGAACATCGCGCTCGTCAACGAGCTGGCGATCGTCTCCCACGAGGTCGGGATCGACGTCTGGGAGGTGATCGATGCCGCGGCCACGAAGCCCTTCGGCTTCATGCGGTTCAGCCCGGGTCCGGGCGTCGGCGGGCACTGCATCCCGCTCGACCCGGCCTACCTCGCGTGGCAGGTGCGGCGCGACGCCGGGCACCAGTTCCGGATCCTCGAGGAGGCCGAGGACATCAACGCGCAGATGCCCGCCTGGGTCGCGAGCCGGATCGGCGAGCTGCTGAACGAGCACGGGAAGGCCGTGAAGGACGCGAAGATCCTCGTGCTCGGGGCGTCATACAAGCCCGACGTGGGCGACGTCCGCGAGTCCCCGTCGATCAGGATCATGCAGGCGCTGCACAAGCGCGGAGCGAAGGTCGACTTCCACGACCCCTACATCGACGAGGTCGTTCTGAACGGGACGAGCACGCGCAGCATCCAGCTGTCGACCGCCACCGTCGAGCGCGCCGACCTCGTCGCCCTTCTGACGCCGCACCACGCGTACGACCTCGGATGGGTTGGCGACCACGCCCGCCTCGTGTTCGACGCCCGCAACGCCTTCGGTCCGGAGCGCCGGGGGAACGTGGTGCCGCTGTGAGCGCCGTGGTCGAACGCTCGCCGTCGGTCCTGTCCCGCCGGGTCGGCGCCGCCTGGCTCGTCACGACGCCCGACGACCCCGACGTGCACGAGCTGCAGGGCGGTGCCGCGATCGTCTGGGAGCGCCTCGAACGCCCGACGACGGTGGAGGAGCTCGTGGCCGGTCTCGAGGCGGACGGGGTGGAGGAGCCGGACCTTTATGACCAGGTGGAAGACGTGGTGCGGGACCTGACTCGCCTCGGCGCCGTTCGGGAGGTGGCCGGAACGTGAGGCCGTCGGTAGTCCCGGTCGCCGATGCCCTGCGGCTGATCGCCGCGTGGGGGCTAGGCGATGGGGCCGTGGTCGGTCCATTCACGACGCTCGAGTGGGCGACGCTGCTCGAGCGGATCCGGTTCGAGCGGATCACCGGTCTCGCGGTCGAGGCAGCGCTGGGCGGCGGTCTGCTGCTTTCGAGCGATCAGGACGACGAGCTGCTCCGGCTCCACCGTGCAGCGATGTCGTGGTGCCTCTTCGCAGAGCAGAAGCTGCTTCGCCTGGCCGAGGCGCTGGAGGGCGCGGGGATCGAGTACGCGGTCCTGAAGGGGCCGAGCCTGGCGCACACGGTCTACGCCGAGCCGTGCCTGCGCCCGTTCGGCGACCTCGATCTCCTGGTCCGCAGTCGCGACTACGACCGCGCGACCGCACTGATGGCGTGTCTCGGCCACGTCCGTCGTCGTCCCGAGCCTAGGCCAGGTTGGGAGGCGCGCTTCGGCAAGGCGAGCGTTCACGTCCACCCCAACGACGGTGTCGAGATCGATCTTCACCGCACGCTCGCGCTCGGGCCGTTCGGGCAATGGATCGACGGCGACGAACTGATGGACCATCGATCAGCGTTCCAGCTCGCGGGGCGGAAGCTTCCCCGGCTCGACGACACGGGGATGCTCGTCAATGTGGCGGTGCACGCCGCCCTGGGATGGGCCGAGCCTCGTGTCGTCCCTGTTCGAGACATCATCAGTGTGGAGCGTGCTGGTCAAGTGGATGTGGACCGCCTCGCGAGGTGGGCCCGGCACTGGCATCTTGCGTCGACGCTGCTCCGCGCGTCCGACCTGAGCCAGTCATTCCTCGAAGTGTGTCCGACAACCATCCGAGCGGCTGCCGGCACCCCACAACCCATCGACGAGCGTCTGCTTGCCTCCTACAGCCAGGCCGGTCGGACGGCGGCGGCGGTGGACAGCATCCGGGCGATCCGTGGCGTCGAGAACAAGACCGCTTATGCGTGGGCTCTCGTGTTCCCGAGTCGCGAGTTCCTCGACAGTCGCGGAACCCGTGGAGGTGGCTCGTACGTCCGCCGCTGGTTGGAGGCCGCCCGACGGGTACGGATCCGTCGGCGAGCACCGATCAATGCGACTCATCGAGGTCTAACTCCACCAGCCCGAAGGGTGAGAAGTTGAAGCTCTTCCGCAATGCGTGGTCCCACCGGATGTTGGTTACGACGATGGCGCGCCGCCAGTTCCAGTTGCGCTATCGCCAGTCGTTCGTGGGTGTGGTCTGGGCGATCGTCCCGACGCTCGCGACACTGGCGGCGTCGACACTGGTCTTCCATCGTGTTGCCGGAGTCTCGTCGGGCAACACCCCCTACGCGTTGAACACGCTGTCGGCCCTGGTTCCGTGGAGCTTCTTCGCCGCTTCTCTGACCTTGGCGGTCCCCAGCGTGGTCGCCGCTCAGCCGCTCGTCACACGGCTCGCCTTTCCTCGATCCGCGATCCCGCTCGCGACGATCGGCACGTCATTGATCGATCTCGGCATCACGACGGCCGTCTTCCTTGTGTCGCTGCTTCTTACGCGCACGCCGTTGCCGCTGACTGCTGTGTGGGCACCCGTCCTGATGGTCATCGAGGTCGCGCTCGTGACGGGCGTCGTCCTCTTCTTCAGCGCTCTCAACGTGTTCGCGCGGGATATCAAGATCCTCGTTCCGCTGGCGACCCAGCTGTGGTTGTTGGTCACGCCGGTGATGTACCCACTTGATGCTGTCCCGCCGAACCTGCGGGATCTCTACCTCCTGAACCCCATGACCGGGTTGGTTGAGTCCTTCCGAGGCGCCCTGATCTACGGGACCCCCCCGCAGATCGAGCTACTCCTGCCTTCGATGACCGGTGCGATCCTCTTCCTCATCTTGGGGACCTGGTACTTCGGCGCCACCGAGCGTCGGTTCGCGGACGTGATCTAGATGGATGCGGTCACCCTCGACGCCGTTACGAAGACGTACCGGATCGGCGTCGGTCGGGCGCGTGTTCGGGAGATGGTGCCACCTCCGATCGATAGTGTTCTTTCTCGGCTCGCACCAAAGTGGTGGTCGAAGGACACGTTCAACGCGCTCGAAGATGTGACGTTCACGGTGCCCGCGGGTTCATCCACGGCGCTCGTTGGCCACAACGGGGCGGGTAAGACGACGCTGCTCAAGGTGATTGCGGGCATCACGTCGTCGACGACAGGCACGGCGACGACGGTCGGGCGGATGGCAGCCTTGATCGACGTTCTCGTCGGTTTCAATGCCGATCTCACCGGCCGCGAGAACATCTATCTCCTCGCCGCTCTGCATGGCATCGGCCGCCGACGGGTGCGAGAGAAGGTCGACCAGATCTTCTCGTTTGCCGAGATTGACGAGATGGCAGAAACGCCTGTGAAGCGCTACTCGGCAGGCATGGCTGCGCGGCTCGGCTTCTCGACGATCATCGCGTTTGAGCCCCAGATCCTGTTGATCGACGAGGTCCTTGCGGTCGGAGACGCGAACTTCCAGCGCAAGTGCATCGATTGGCTCGACACCTTCCGGGCGAGCGGCGGCACACTCCTCTTCGTTTCACACAACCTCAGCCTCGTCCGCCACATGACGAGCCGCGCGGTTTGGCTCGACCACGGGGGGGTCGTGGCGGACGGTGCGACCAGCGCGGTGCTCGAAGACTACGGCCGGGCGATGGGGGTGCGGGATGCTCCTCGCGTGGGCCGCGGCCGGGACGAGCGGAAGGCAACCCGAGCTCGCGGGATGGATCGGTGGGGTGCGGGCGGCGTCCGCGTGGAGAAGGTCGATGTCCGCGAAACCCACGGCACGGGTGTCGAGTTCGCGATCTCCTGGGTCAGTGACGGCGTCAAGGACGGCTTCCTATCGGTCGGATTCGAGGACGAAGAGGGCCATGAGATCGGGGGCTCACTCTCATCGTTGATCAGGCTCGATGACGGCCTCAGCTCGGTCACCTGCACCATCCCCACGCTGCCACTAAGACCCGGCGTCTATTTCCCGGTGGTTGCCGTCTTCACACCTGAAGGCACCGTGTGTGATCGCTGGCGGCTCGACCGAGCGGTCGTCGTGGAATTGAACGGCAAACCAGTGGTCGGTCGAGAGTTTGGGCAGCTCGAGGTTGCAGCGCGATGGATGTCGGCGTGAGCACCGTCCGCGCCTACTGGTGGAAGATGACAGAAGCTGCTGCAGCACGCGCCGGTTACGGAAGCAATTGGAGGCCTTCCCTCAACAACTTCGGTGACGAGCTTTCACGTCCGCTCTTGGAACGCCTCCTCGCGCGAGAGGCTTTGCGGGTCAAACCGGCTGAAGCGGACGTTGTGTCGATCGGGTCTCTGCTCACCCACCTCCCTGCAAGGGGATGGACCGGCATCATCGTCGGCTCAGGCTTGCTGAGTAGCAGACAAGCGGTGGACATTTCGGAGGCGCGGGTCCTGGCCTTGCGCGGCACTCTAACTGCCCGACGCGTCCGTCCTCGCGGAGACTTTGCGTTGGGCGACCCGGGATTGCTCGCTCCGTTGCTCGTGGACGGGGTTGAGCAGACTCACGAGCTAGGCGTCGTTCCTCATTGGACGGACCGATCCCTCGGTGCTCGATTCAAGGAAGGGCATGTTATCGACGCACTCGTCGACGATCCCGTGCGCGTTGTGCGCGAGATCGCTTCATGTCGCCACATCGTGTCCTCCTCGCTCCATGGCGTAATCGTGGCGGACGCGTTCGGCATCCCCTGCCAGCCTGAGCCGTTCGACGAGATGAGGCGTCAGGGAGGTGACTTCAAGTTCCGTGATTACTCATCGGCGCTCGGGGTGCGCTTCAAGTTCAGAGTGATGCGCGAGGTCCCACGCGCCAGGGTGGAACGGGCGCAAAGCGAGATCCTCGAAGCCTTCCGGCAACTTGCGACCTTCATCAAAGACGGGTCCGCATCCACCGCGGGATCGGCAGATAGGTACGCATGATTTCCCAGCTGTCAACCGGGACGCCGACGATCGCCGCTGAGCGCCGGAACGCTGCGCGCGCATCATCGCGCCGGCCGAGCCGCTCATTGAAGAGCGCGATGCGCCTCCATCGGAATGCGGCGGCGCCGGGATGTTTCGCGAAGAATGCCTCGTTCTTCTTGAGGAGCAGCAACGTGGAGTCGAGGGCCCGGGCGAGGTCATCGTCGCTCCGGGATCTAGGGCGGTCATGGACCCGACGGATGTAACCGATTTGTTCGACCACCTGGGGATGGGCGACACGAATGATGTCGATCCACCAGTCAATGTCCTCTTCCACCCTTAAGCGCTCATCGAATCGGGGAGAGAGTTGAGCGTCGATCGTGACTTGTCCCACTTGCGGGAAGAGGTCGATCACCTGCGTGCGGCGCTTATCGCGCACCTCTTCACCTCGGTTGTATCGGCCGGTTCGTCTCAACGGGCTGATCCAGCGTCTCGCACGCTGGTCCAACTTCGACGCACGGCAAACCGTCACGGGACCACGAAGGAGCCCCTCATCGGCGATCGCGAGGCGATCTGGAGTGAACAGATCATCGTCATCCAAGAACGCGAGGTATCGACCACGGGCCTCGTCGATCCCTATGTTGCGCGAAGCGGCCGGGCCCCCAGCGCGGTCGCTGCGGATCACTCGCACGCGGCCATCCCGTATCCCGACGTTCGCAAGGGGAACGCGTGCGTCGTCGATGACAAGCACTTCGAAGTCGGGTTGTGACTGGAGGAGCACCGACGAGATCGCTTCCCCGAGGAGAGCCGGACGGTTGTGTGTTGGGATGATGATGCTGAAGCGAGGTCTTGAAGCATCGCGTCGCCTGGACATATCCGCATCATTCTGCCCCTCGTGGAGCTCAGGATGACTGAACGTGTCCTCATGGTGAACGCACTCGGCGGACGGCGCGGGCCGGCACGCACTATGGCGACCTTAGTCCCGCACCTTGCCGCATCATGGGACGTCGACGTGGCGGCACCCGGCGGCGTGGCGCTCACCGCCGCGGACGGGATCAGGGGCGTCCGCTCGCTTCAGTTACCGCGTCACGAGACGCGGCCGAGGTCGTGGCTCCGCGGGAGCTGGGTGATCGCACGCTTCGTGGCAGACGGGCCTACGCCCGATCTCATCCATGCGAACGGGCTGTCGGCGTTGAACCTCGTCGCCCCGGGGGCCCTCCGTCGCAGGCTCCCGGTGTTCGTCCATTTCCACGGGTACAAAATCGGAGCACGAGCGCGGAAGTTGGCGAAAGTCTGGCGCGCCCTCGACATCCGAATGATCCTCCACCCGGTCTCGGAGCAGGCGCGTGGCGTGCTGAAGGACGCCGGACTCGGTTCGATGGTCGGAGCGATCGTTCCGAATCCGATCGACCTTCAACCGGATCCCGTCGTTGTCCGGTCAGAGGCGCCCGTGCGGGTCGGCTTCGTCGGATCGCCATCGCGGCGCAAGGGGCTTCACGTCCTCGTCGACGTCGCTCGACGGCTGGTCGACGAGCCGGTCACCTGGCTCATTTACGGGGTCGCGCCCGACGCGGCGGCGTCGTACGTCCGGGCGTGCAGGGCGGACGTCGAGGCGGCCGGCCTCACCAAGCGTGTCGAGTGGCGCGGGGTCGTCGACGACACGGAGGCGGCGTACCGCGAGATGGACGTCCTGCTCGTGCCGTCGCTTCAGGAGAGCTGGTGCCGAGTCGCGATGGAGGGGATGGCGCTCGGGCTCCCGGTCGTCGCCTCGGATATCCCCGGGTTGGGAGAGCTGACCGGACGCGTTCCGGGCGCGCTCACGTTCGCGCCCGACAGGCCCAACGTGGCGGCGCTGCACCTGCGTCGCCTCATCCACGAACCCGACCGCCGCCGACAGCTCGGCATCGCGGGCCGGGAGGCAATGCGGCCGTTCGACGCGGGGCGGGTCGCGACGCAAGTAGTTCTTTTGTACGAGGAGTTGCTCGCCGGAGCGCGGCGAGCTGACGTCCGATCGGTCGTCACGTGAACCCATCGCGTCTCGTTACGTTCCTGATGTCGGGCGGTGCGGTCGATATTGACGTCCCTTCGCCCAATACCTTGGCGCGCATCCAGACGTCCACGTCGCGCCGGACAAGGACGTCCGCTTCTACGACCGGCCAGCGCGAGCGCGGCTCCGGCGTGGTACGCGACCCGGTTTCACGCGAACGGCGAGAAGGGGATCGGCGAGACCACCGTGAACTTCATTTCCCGGGAGACGCTGATGGATTTCGCCTGGTCCCCTGAGCAGGAGGCCCTTTATGACGAGATCGTGCGGTTCGCCGAGCGTGAGTTGAACGACGACGTGATCGCTCGCGACGCCGAGTCGTCGTTCTCCCACGAGGCGTGGAAGAAGTGCGCGGCGATCGGGATCCAGGGCCTGCCGGTGCCGCACGAGTGGGGCGGTGCCGGCGTCGACGCGCTCACGGTGATCCACGCGCTGGAAGCGCTCGGCTACGGGTGTCGCGACAACGGACTGATCTTCTCGCTGAACGCGCAGATGTGGTCGTGCGAGACGCCGCTCGTGCGTTTCGGGACGGACGAGCAGAAGCGCCGATATCTGCCGGAGCTCTGCGACGGCTCGCTGATCGGCGTGCAGTGTATGACCGAGCCCGACTCCGGGTCCGACGCCTTTAGGATGCGGATGACCGCTGAGCGGGTCGACGGTGGGTACCTGCTGAACGGGACGAAGACGTTCATCACGAACGCGCCGATCGCCGACGTGTTCGTCGTCTTCGCCTCGACCGACCGGCGCTTGGGGTTCGCCGGCATCTCGGCGTTCGTCGTGGATCGCGAGACCCCTGGGGTCTCGGTCGGCGCCCCGTTCCACAAGATGGGGCTGCGGACGTCGCCGATGAGCGAGGTCGTGTTCGAGGAATGCCGGATCGGCGACTCCAGCCTGCTCGGGCCCGAGGGGGGCGGCGCCGCGATCTTCAACCACTCGATGGACTGGGAGCGGAGCTGCATCCTGGCGAGCGCCGTCGGGTCGATGCAGCGCCAGCTGGAGAAGGCAGTGGCGTACGCGAAGGCGCGCCGGACCTTCGGGCAGCCGATCGGCAAGAACCAGGCAGTGTCGCACGCGATCGTCGAGATGAAGCTCCGGCTCGAGACAAGCCGGCTGCTCCTGTACCGGCTCGGCTGGCTGAAGCAGCAGGGGAAGCCGGCGCCGCTCGAATCGGCCCTCGTGAAGCTCCACCTGAGCGAGTCCTACCTGCGCTCGAGCACGGACGCGCTGCAGGTACACGGGGGCTACGGCTACCTCACCGAGTCCGAGCTCGAGCGCGAGGTCCGCGACGCCGTCGCGGCGCGGATCTACTCCGGCACTTCGGACATCCAGCGGAACCTGGTGGCGAGCCACCTCGGCCTCTAGGGGTTGACAATGGACCGACTGATCCACGACCTGCTCACGGCGTCCGCGCGCCGGCATCCGGACCGCACGGCGGTCGAGGACGGGGATCGCACCCTCACGTACGCGGAGCTGGACGCCGCCTCGAACCGGGTTGCGAACCTCCTGCGGGAGCGGGGCGTCGAACGGGGCGACCGCGTGGGGTTGTTCCTGGAAAAGAGTCTGGAATCGATCGTGGGGTTGTACGGCGCCCTGAAGGCGGGCGCCGCGTACGTGCCCCTCGACCCGCGGTCGCCCACGTCTCGGCTGGGCTACATCGTCCGGGACTGCGGGATCCGCGTGCTGCTCACCGGCGCCGAGAAGGCCGACGCATGGTCCGACCTGACGGCCGATGCCAGCCCGCTCCACACGATGGTCGTCTTGAACGCCGACGACGTCGAGGCGGCGCCCGGCGTCCGAACGCTGTCGCGCCGCGACGTGGACGCGAGCGGCCCGATGCCGCCGGCCGTCGAGCAGATCGACCTCGATCTCGCGTACGTCCTCTACACGTCGGGGTCGACGGGCGCGCCGAAGGGCGTGATGCTCTCCCACCTGAACGCACTCGCGTTCGTGTTGTGGGCCGCCGAGACGTTCGAGATCAGACCCGACGACCGCCTGTCGAGCCACGCGCCGCTACATTTCGACCTGTCGGTGTTCGACCTGTTCGCCACCGCGGCGGCAAGCGCCGCGGTGGTCCTGGTGCCGCCCGAGGCCTCTGTGTTCCCGGTGCACTTGCGCGACTTCATCGCGGACCGTCGGATCAGCGTGTGGTACTCGGTGCCGTCGATCCTCAGCATGCTGGCGTTGCGCGGCGGTCTCGCCCACCGCTCTCTCCCTGACCTGCGGACGATCTTGTTCGCCGGCGAGGTCTTCCCGATCGGGTTCCTTCGGACGCTGACGGAGCTGCTGCCGCACGTCGGGTTCCACAACCTCTACGGCCCCACCGAGACGAACGTGTGCACCTGGTACACCGTGAAGCCTGCCGACCGCGACCGCTCCGAGCCCGTGCCGATCGGCCGAGCGATCGACGGCGTCGAGGTGTTCGCGGTGGACGAGAACGGCCGCAGGGTCCCGCACGGTGAGGTGGGGGAGCTGCTGGTCCGCGGGGACACCGTGATGCACGGGTATTGGGGTGATCCAGTGAGGACCGAACGCGGGCTCGTCGCGGACCCCACAGGACGCGGCCTGCGCGATGCGGCCTACCGCACCGGCGATCTCGTGCGCCTGGACGACGGGGGGAACTACGTGCTCCACGGCCGTCGCGACCATCAAATCAAGAGCCGCGGCTACCGGATCGAGCTGGGCGAGATCGAGACCGCGATCTACGCGCACCCCGATGTCCTCGAGTGCGCCGTCATCGCCATCCCGGATCCGCTGGTGACGAACCGGATCCACGCGTTCGTCGCCGGCCGTCCAGGACTCACCGAAACCGCGGTGGTCCGTATCTGCGGGGAGCGGATCCCCCAGTACATGGTCCCCGAGCGGATCGAGCTCCGCGACGCCCTGCCCAAGACCTCGACCGGCAAGATCGACCGTCAGGCGATCGCGTCCGTCGAGATCCCCGAACACCAGGAGGTCCCATGATCGAACACACCGTCCGCCGGTTCATCGCCGACGAGCTCACGCAGGACGGCAACGGCGCGGGGATCACCGACGACTACCCGCTCCTCGAGCGGCAGGTCCTCGACTCCCTCGGGATCTTCGAGCTCGTCTCGTTCCTCGAGAGCGAGTTCGGAATAGAGATCCAGGACGAGGAGCTGGTCCCGTCGAACTTCGGAACAATCAGCAACATCGGTCGTTTCGTTCGTGCCAACCTAAACGGGAGCTCTGAATGACGACGAGGAGCGTCACCGTCGGCCCCAAGGCTCATCTGGAGGCCGCCACGTTTGGCTGTGACGTGACCTTCGTCGGGGATGCTTCAGAGCAGCTCTTCGTCTCGATCACTTACCCACGCGGGGTGGTTACGGGCTCAACCCTCGTCTGCTCGCCGGTCCATGCCGACTTCGCTCGCAACTACCGGGCGGAGGTCCTGCTAGGCAGAACGCTCGCCGCGAACGGTGTCGCGACCGCACGCCTCCATTACCGGGGTATAGGACATAGCTGGGGGGATCCCCAGCAGATGACGTTTGCCACGATGACCCACGACGCTTGCACAGTCATCCAACTGATGCGGGAGCGGTTCAACGCGAAGCAGCTGTGCTTCGTCGGAAGCCGTCTTGGCGGTTACGTGGCTGCCGCCGTCGCCTCCGAGCATCCTCGAGCCCCCTTGGTGCTGTGGTCGCCCGTCATGACGTCAGAGAGCTACTTGCTGGAGGCGAAGCGAGCTCTGCGGTTCGCAAGTCTCGCTGGCGACACGCGTGACCGGTCGAGTGGGTCCGACGCGGCTACCGAGCTAGACAGGCGCGGTCTCGTCGACGTGCATGGATACCCCGTTCGGCGGGTCCTCCTCCAGAGTCTCGATCACTCCCTGCCGGAGGTCCTCGGCGACACACCGCGGCCATTGAAGATCGTGCAGTTCGGCCGCGGCAAGGCCCGACCGGACTATGCCTCCGCCGCCGAGGTTTGGGGCGAGAAGGGGTTCCAGGTCGAGTTCGACGTCTTGGGTGAAGAGGTTTCGTGGTGGTCGCGCGGCATACAGGAGGAGCGAGACGCCCACACTCGTTTGACGGCGGGATGCGTGAAGGCGACGGCTGATTGGATCTTGGGCGGCCTCCGACGCCTCTCTCACAAGGAATAGGGATGCTCTCCGTTCGGGAAACCCCGATGTACTTCGAAGCCGGTCAGGAGAGGCTCTTTGGTCTTCTCTCCGAAGGGAAAGGTGATCGACCCGTTCCCCGAGGCGTGGTCGTCAGCTTGTCAAGCGGCGGCACTCCGCTATCGACGAGTGTCAACGACATATGGGTTCGGCTTAGCAGGGGATCGGCGGAAAGAGGCCTGGCGGCCTTCCGGTTCGATTACCACGGCGTCGGGGAGAGTACCGGTGAACTTGACCGATTCGACCTCGCAGAGCCGTTCACCAAAGATCTGCTCGGGGCCATACATCACCTTGAGACGCTTGGCCTGGACGAGGTGCTCCTCATCGGCAGCTGCTTCGGAGCGCGGACAGCTCTGTCAGCAGCTCCAGCGGTGGAACACCTGGCTGGACTTGTCCTTCTGTGCCCGCCCGTTCGCGACTTCGAGATGGGCCAGCGCGTTTCGACCAGGATGGCGGAGCTACCGGTGAACCAGCTTCTGTGGCGAGCGGCGAAACCTCGCGTAATCCGAGGATTCCTGTCACCCAATCGTCGAACCACCTACAGGAAGATCTTTGCCTCGAAGATGGACCGGCTCCAACACTCGAAACAGGAGTCCGTAGCTCACGGTGTAGGCCCTGTCAGCAATTCGTTCCTGGGGTCCCTCAAGTGGCTCGCGGAGCGCGGCGTGCCGACGCTGATTGTGTATGGGGAGCAGGACGATCTGTTTGATGACTACCTGCGCGCTCAGCCTCTGTTCGAGTCCTCTCTCTCGCTTCCTTCAGCCAGAGTGGAGCTCAGGCGCGTCGGTGGATCTATCCACGGTTTCGGAACGATGGAGTCCCAGGACACGGTCTTGGAACTGGTACGCGACTGGGTCGGTCGACTGAACTGGGATGGCGCATGAAGCCGATCGAAAGCCGAATGCATGCTCGAATGGTGCGTTGGCGGATTGAGAATCTCTCTCTGCGGCCGGGTGCGTACTTCCCCGTGATCTGCGCATTGTCGGTCGAGGGCGCGATCGTCGACCCCGGGAAATTGGATCGCTCCGTCGCTTTCGAGGCTGCCCACCTGGATGCGATTGGAGCCGAACTGGGACCCGTCGTGTTCGAAGGAGCCTGGACGGACCTACGTTCAAACGAGAAGACACCAACATCGTGGGTTGCGGGTTCCGACTGACCGTGCGTGTTCTGATGGTCCACCCGCTTGGAGGATTACGCGGGCCCGACCGAACGATGGCGGCTTTTGCTTCCCAGGTAGCGAATGTGTGCGAACTTGACGTCGCTGCAGCAGGCGGCGTCATCCTTACATCGGTTGAAGAGCTGCCTCAAGTCGGGTCGCTTCAACTGCCTCTGCAGAGGTCGCGAGTGAGATCTTGGCTCAAAGGGAGTCGTGCGCTGTCAGGCTACATTGCTCGTGGCTGCGTCCCCGACGTGATCCATGCGAACGGACTGTCCGCACTGAACCTCATCGCACCAATCGCGTTGAGGAGGTCGATTCCTGTCCTCGTTCACTTCCACGGCTCTGAGATTGGCTATCGCGCTCGAGTTCTAGCGAAGCTCTGGATGCAACTCGGCGTTCGCTTGGAACTCCACCCCGTCTCAACGCGAGCGAAAGCGGTTCTTGTCGATGCCGGCCTTGGTCCCATGACTGAAGAGATCCTGCCGAACCCCATCGAAGTCCCGTCGCATTCAGTCCTCCCCCGGAATGATCTACCGATGCGGATTGGCTTTGTCGGTTCAGGTTCGAGGCGAAAGGGACTCCACATTGTGGTCGATGTGGCGCGGCAGATGGCAGACGACAATGTCGAATGGGTCATCTTCGGCGTGAAACCAGACTCGTCCTCTGCATACGTCCGTTCATGCATTGATCGACTTGTCGCGGCCGGCCTCCGTGATCGAATCGAGTGGCGCGGTGTCGTCGACGACGTCGAAACGGCCTATCGAGAGATGGACGTCCTGCTCATCCCGTCGCTTCAGGAGAGTTGGTGTCGCGTCGCCATGGAGGGCATGGCTCTAGCACTGCCGGTCGTGTCTGCCGATATTCCTGGGTTGCGAGAACTAACTGGGCGAGTGCCGGGGGCACTCACTTTCCCGGTCCATCGACCCGATGTCGCGGCGGTGCATCTTCGTGCGCTCGTCGATGACGTTGACCTCCGTCGCTCACTGGGCACAGCAGGTCGAGAGGCGATGCGCGCGTTCGACATCGGAGTTGTCATGCCGCAGCTGCTTAGGTTCTACGAGCGACTGCTCGAGGCGTCGGCACCGAGCGATGTGGGGTGGGCGTGTTGACGGAAGGGCGGCCCCCGGTCGAGAACGATCCAGTATTCGTGGTCGGGTGCGGGAGATCTGGCACGACCCTCCTTCGCCTGATGCTCGACTCGCATCCCGAGCTCGCCATCCCTGGGGAGTCCAACTTCATCCGCAGTCTCTGGGATGGGCGCCGCCGGTACTGGTCGGAGGGGTTCTTCCATCCGGACCGGCTTCTGGAAGACGTCGTTTCGGACCCGAACCTCGCGACCTGGGGCGTGCCGGCTGAGGCAATTCGGGAGGCAGCCCCGTCGCGCCCCGACGTCGGGTTCGCGGACGTGGTCGCAGCGCCGTTCAGAGCGTACGCGACGCTTCACGGCAAGCCACGGTGGGGAGACAAGACGCCGATCTATGTGTTGTCGATGCGTCACTTGGCCGTGCTCTTCCCGAGGGCGCGATTCGTCCACCTGATCAGGGATGGGCGCAACGTTGCGCTCTCCTACCTGGAGATGCGCTCCTTCAAGGGAGGGATCTGGGAAGCATCGTGGAGGTGGCGCGAGTGGGTGAGCGCAGGATTACGTGCGGGAGCGGCACTCGGGTCCAGTCGCTACCTCGAGCTTCGTTACGAGGATCTGGTCGATGACCCGCCGGGGAAGCTGCGCGATGTATGCGCCTTCCTCGGGCTGGAGTTCGTTCCGTCGATGCTTGAGTACCACCGAACCGCGCGCGACCGGCTGGAGGTTCCCAGTGACCTCGAGCGCTTCCACATGAACGCGTTGTTGCCTCCGCAACGTTCGACCAGGGACTGGCGCGAGCAGATGACCAGAAGCGACCTGGAGGTGTTCGAGTCGGTCGCCGGGTCGCTGCTGACGGAGCTTGGGTACGAGCGCGGTCTTCCGACGCTTCCTGCAACTACCCGTGTACGGGGAGCAACGAGGGTGGCCATGCGGGGTATCCACGTACGGGCTAGCCGGGCGAAGAAGCACCTGACGAGAGCGTTGGTCACAACGTGAGGGTCGCGATTGTCGTCGCCCGGTCGCTTCGGGGGACGGGGTTCGCAACGCGCGTGACCGCCATGCTCCGCTACTACAAGGGTGCCGGTTTCGAGGTCGACGTGTACCACTTCCGACGGAGGCACGAGCACCCCCTGACCCAGGAAGAGGCATCGCTGCTAGATGGCTATGTCGACATCGAGGTTCGACCGCATCCGGTGCGCTGCCACCTATCCGCGGACCCCCCGCTCGCATGGAACGTCGATCGAGCCCGCGGAGACCTTCGGGGAACGTACGACGTCGTCCAGGCGGAGACCACCGCGGTCTGGCCGGCAGCGCTGAGGCTCGACACTTCGCGACGGATCGTGGTCCTCCACGACGACGACGCCGCACGGTTGGGGTCGCTTGCAGCTTTGAGCACCCCGTGGATCGCTCGGGTTTCGACACGGCTGTCGGCCATGAAGTACGCGCGTTGGCAGCAGCGCGTCCTCCGTCGATGTGACGAGGCCTGGTTCGTATCGGAGGAAGAGCGCTTGCGGCTCACCAGGTCCCTACCGAACCTCACCGCGCGGACGATCCCGAACGGTGCCACCGACGAGTTGTGGTCGGTCAGCCCGCCGTCCAACGGCGCATCCGTCTGTCTCTTCGTCGGTCCCGGGAACTACGCGGCGAACCGGTCCGGTCTGGACTGGTTCGTGAACATGGTCTGGCCGACGGTTCGGGAGCGCGTTCCCGGCGCTCGGCTCCGCGTCGTCGGTCCAGGGTGGAACGGACGAGGCGACAACTCTGTGTCGTACTCCGGGTTCGTTCGTTCTCTCGTGCCCGAGTACGAGGCAGCAACGGTCGTCGTGGCTCCTTTGTTCGGCGGCGGGGGCACGAAGATCAAGGTGGTCGAGGGGATGGCGTCCTCACGTCCTGTCGTCGCCACATCGTGGGCGGCCGCCGGCATCGCCGGATCGACGGGCCTCCGCGTGTGCGACGACCCGGAGCCGTTCGCCCAAGCAGTCACCGGATACCTGGCTGACAGGTCGCGTGCCGTTGACGCGGGTATCGCCAATCGGGATGCGGTGGCAGATCTGAGGTGGTCGGTTATCTGGCAGGATGCGGTCGACGCGCTCTCGCAGAGGCCGACCTCTGAGGTGGGGCGATGATGACGGCCCGTCGTTCCGCGATCTCAGACGTCGAGACGCGTCGGCGCGCTGAGCTACCTGCGCGTCGCGTGCTGTTCGTCGGCAAGAACCATCTGCCCTACGTGGGCGGGTCGGAGGTCAGTACCCACCATCTCGCGGCTTGTCTCCAAGCAGCAGGGGACGAGGTGTCCGTCTTGACACGCCTCCCAAGGAGATCGCTTGCTGGTTCGCTGGCCTGGGCGGCTGACGGCCTCGGCCGCCGTCTTGCTCCTCGCCTCGACCTGTCGCTCGGATACCCGACGAGGCGTGTGCACGACCCGGTTGCGGCGGTCGGGGCCGTTGCCAGCGAGACTGCGGCCGACGTCGTGGTCGTGACCTGTGGAGATCCTCGATTCGCGCGAGCCTGCCTCAACGCGACGACCGATCGCCCCAGCATCCTTTACGTGAGGGACGCTAGATCTGCCGAAGCGGCCGGATCGACGATCCACGCCGATGTCGTGATCGCGAACTCTTCCTTCACAGCGCGATGTGTCCATCTCGCTGGGCGTGAGGCGACGTTCCTCCCATCTCTCTTCCCCAGGTCCACGTACGAGGTTCAAACTCGACGCGAGAAGGTGTTGTTCGTGAACCCGACCCCGCGGAAGGGGATCGAGATCGCCTTCGGTATCGCGTCGGCGCGGCGCGACATCCCGTTCGTGATCCGGCTGAGCTGGCGGATGAGGCGAGGCGCGCTCCGTGACGTGCGCGAGCGGGCACGCGCTCTCGGCAACATGGAGGTTCGCCCGGCGACGAGCGATCCCGGGGAGCTGTACGGGGACTGCCGGTTGGTCTTGGTCCCGAGCATGGATGAGGAAGCCTGGTGTCGGGTCGTCTCGGAGGCGCAAGTCAACGGGATCCCGAGCATCACGAGCGCTTTGGGGGGGCTGCCGGAATCGGTCGGCGGCGGAGGGGTCCTGGTCGACCCGGGCGCGCCGCTCGACGGGTGGATCCGCGCCCTTGCAGAGGTCTGGGATGACGAGTCGAGGTATGAAGAACTTTCGGCACGCGCGATGGAGCACAGCCGACGCGACGAGCTGGACCCCGGGACCGTCACGCGCCGATTCGAGGCGTTGGTCGATGAAGCTATCGCGCGGCATAGCGAACACCTAGAGCACGCGCAATATGAATGATCAGGGGCGCGTGCTCCACGTCGTAGCGTCGGGACGACGTCGCGGCGCCGAGGTATTCGCGGCCGACCTGGTCGGCGAGATCGCGCGGGGCGGAGGACAGCAGGCGGTCGCTATTCTCCGATCGGGTCCACAGGAGCTCTCGTTCGAAGCGCCCACCCACCAGGTGATGCCGGCGAAGGTGTCGCGTGCGGCACTTCAGACCCCCGGGGTTCGGCTTCGGTCGCTCGTGGCCGAGCTCGAGCCAGACGTGATCCAGGCGCACGGGGGTGAAGCCCTGAAGTACTCCTCGATAGCTTCACGAGGAACGCGGATCGTTTATCGGCGGATAGGCGGATCACCTCCGCAGCTCGGCAGCCGAGTTCTCCGCGGCCTCTACAGGAGGGTGATGCGACGCGCCGCACGGGTCGTCGCCGTCGCCGACCGGCTCCGCGAGGAGACGATCGAGGAGTTCGGGCTGGAGCCGGAGAAGGTCGTCACGATTCCGAACGGCGTGGATCGCGCTCGGATCGCGCCGCGGCGCTCCCGGGAGGAGGTCCGTTCGGCGCTCGGGATCGATCCGGAGGTCCCGGTCGTGCTCTCGATCGGCGCGCTGAGCTGGGAGAAGGATCCGCTGGTTCACGTGGAGGTCGCGCGGCGGTTGGCGGCGACGCGACCCGGCCTGGTCCATCTGATGGCCGGCGACGGGCCGAAGCGTGGCGAGGTGCTCATCTCGGCCGATCCGCAGGTGACGCGGATCCTCGGATCACGCCGGGACGTCGGCGACCTGATCGCGGCGAGCGACGTCCTGCTGTTCGCGAGCCGGCCGGACGGGATGGAGGGGATGCCGGCCGTAGCTATCGAAGCGGCCATGCTCGGACTCCCCCTTGCCGGCTACGACGTGGCCGGGATCGGGGAGGTCGTCTGCCCGTGTCGAAGCGGCCTGCTCGTGACGCACGGCGACGTCGACGCGCTCACCGATGCCGCCGGCCGACTGCTCGACGACCGGGACCTCGTGGCGCGGATCCGTGCCGAGGCGCCGGCGCACGCGAGCGCGTTCGACATCAGGGCGATCGCCGCCCGGTACCTGGCGGTCTACGAGGAGGTCGCCGCGGGACGATGAGGCATCGAGTCCTCCTCCTCATCAAGGGCCTCGGCCGGGGAGGAGCGGAGCAGATCCTCGCCAGCTCAATCCCGCACCTCGACCGGACCCGATTCGACTACGAGGTCGCCTACCTCCTGCCGTGGAAGGACGCCTTCGTGAAGGAGATCGCGGACCAGGGCGTACCGGTGCATTGCCTGCAGGGCGGGCGTGGGATCGGGTGGGTGCCGCGTCTGCGGTCGCTCGTCCGCGAGCAGCGGATCGACCTGATCCACGCGCAGTCACCGGTGCCGGCGGTCGGGGCGCGGCTCGCCTGCTGGGGTGCCCGGCCGCGACGCGTCTACACCGAGCACAACGTGTGGGAGCGCTACCACCCGGCCACGTATTGGGCGAACGCGCTCACCTTTTGGCGGAGCGACCGTGTGCTCGCCGTCTCCGATCACGTCCGGGACTCGATCGTCCTCCCCGGTGCGCTGCGGGCCCTGCCGAGGCCGCCGGTCGAGACGCGCTACCACGGGATCGACCTGGAGGCCGTCCGCGGGCAGGGCGAAGCCGACGGGGTCCGCGAGGAGCTCGCGATCCCGGCCGGCGCGCCGATCGTCGGGACCGTCGCGAACCTGAAGGAGCACAAGCGCATCGACCGGCTGCTCCACGCGGCGACGATCGTCCGCGCCGAGTACCCCGACGTCCGGTTCCTCCTCGTCGGGTCTGGGCAGCTCGAGGACGAGCTGCGGCACATGTCGACACGGATGGGTCTCGACGGGACGGTGCTGTTCCTGGGGTTCCGCCAGGACGCGCAGCGGCTGGCCGCGGCGTTCGACGTGTTCGCGTTGTCCTCCGAGCACGAGGGGCTCTCGATCGCGCTGATCGAGGCGCTCGCACTCGGCCGGCCGGCGGTGGTGCCCGACGTCGGCGGGCTCGGCGAGGTCGTACGGGACGACCGTGAGGGACTGGTCGTGCCGCCGGCCGACGATCGGGCGCTCGCGGCCGCGATCGTCCGGCTGCTGGACGACCCCGCGCTCCGCGCCCATCTCGGCGAGGCGGGCCGCGCGCGTGCCGCCGAGTTCGACATCCGCGTCGCCGTCCGACGGATCGAGCAGGTGTACGGAGAGGTGCTGGCATGAGCCTTCGGATCGCATTGGACGTGCGGCCCTACCGCGACGAGGACGAGGCGGCGGTTCTCGGGCTGCTCGACGCGTCGCTCGGCGGCGGCCCGGCCGGCAGCCGCTCGCCGGCGTTCTTCCGGTGGAAGCACGCGTCGAACCCGTTCGGTCGGTCGTTCGCGATCCTGGCCGAGCACGGCGACCGCGTCGTCGGGTTCCGGACCTTCATGCGGTGGCGGTTCCTCGTGGACGGGAAGCCGGTCTCGGCGGTGCGGGCCGTCGATACCGCGACGCACCCCGATTACCAGGGGCAGGGGATCTTTCGGCGGTTGACGCTCTCGGCGGTCGACGAGCTCCGCGCGGACACCGACCTGGTCTTCAACACGCCGAACGACCAGAGCCTCGCCGGCTACCTGAAGATGGGATGGCGGCGGATCGCCGACGTGCCGATCGAGGTCCGGATCCGCCGGCCGCTCCGCTTCGCGAGAGGGATGCGGTCGCGTGACGAGCTGCACGCCGACGCGGGCACCGCGCCGACGGTGTCCGCACCGCCGGCCGGCTCCCTGCTCGCCGACGGCGACGCCGTGGCGCCGCTGCTCCCCGCGGCTGAGGCCGGGCGGCTCGTGACGGACCGCTCCGTCGAGTACCTCCGGTGGCGGTACGGGGAGGCACCGCTCCTGGACTACCGGGCGGTCGCACTGGGCAACCGGTCACGCCCGGACGCGATCGCGATCTTCCGCGTTCGGCCGCGCGGGCGGCTCTGGGAGACGACGGTGGCGGAAGTCTTCGCGGCGCCGGGCGACGTGCGGTCGGTGCGCGGAGCGTTGCGCGCGGCCGTCGGGGCGGCGGCGGCCGACCACGTCACGTGCAGCTTCCCGCCCGGGTCCGAGGCTCGTCGCGCAGTGCGCCGGGCCGGGTTCCTGCCGTCGCCGGAGGGGCTGACCCTCGTGGCAAACCCGCTCCGCCCGATCCCGGTCGATCCGCTGCGCGCGTCGTCGTGGGCGCTCGCGCTCGGGGACCTGGAGGTGTTCTGAGGTGGCGACCACTGCCGACCGCAGACTCCTGATCCGGACGCAGCCCCTCGGGCTGCTGTGGCTCGCGCTCCTCGCCGGGCTCAGCGCCTGGCTCTTGCTCCTTATGGATCGGTCCACGTACGACACGTGGGGCGCGGTGCTCGTGGCGCCGGTCCTGATCCTCGTGTCGCTGCCGGCGCTCCGGCGCCAGGCGGCACGCGAGGACGAGCCGCGCGTGTTCACGATCCTGGTCTGGGCCCTGCTGCTGAAGCTCGGCGCATCGCTCGCCCGCTACTACGTCGCGTTCGGCGTCTACGGGGGGGTGGCCGACGCGGCGCGGTACCTGCAGGAAGGCACGTCGTTCGCGGCGCGGTTCCATCGCCTCGACTTCACGATGACGGGCAGCGTCACCGGGACCGGGTTCCCCGGTCTCCTGACGGGGGTCGTCTACTCGTTCACGTGGCCGACCCAGGTCGGGGCCTTCCTCGTCTTCTCGTGGATCGCGTTCTGGGGCCTCTTCCTCTTCTATCGGGCGTTCGCGATCGCGGTCCCGGAGGGCCGCCGTCGCACGTACGCGCGGCTCGTCTTCTTCATGCCGTCGCTGCTGTTCTGGCCGTCGAGCGTCGGCAAGGAGGCATGGATGCTCTTCGGGCTGGGGCTCGCGGCGTTCGGCATCGCGCGGCTGTTGACGACCGGGATCAGGGGCGCCGCGTTGCCGGTGGTGCTGGGCGTGGCGGCGCTCGCGGTCGTCCGGCCCCATATCGCGGCGATGGTCGCGATCGCGACGGTGGCCGGGTACGTGGTGCGGCCGACGCGGCCCGAGCACCGCGAGGTCGGGCTCCTCGCGAAGGTCGCCGTGCTCGCGGCGCTCGCGGTCGGGACGCTCTTCCTCGTCCGGATGACGAACGACTTCCTGGCGCAGGCGGGGGTGAACGACGAGGGCGGCGTGAGCGCGACGCTGCAGAACACGGAGTTCCGCACCCAGCAGGGCGGCTCGTCGTTCCAGGCGTCGGTGCTCGACAGCCCCACGCGCGCGCCGCTCGCGGCTGTGACGGTGCTCTTCCGGCCGCTGCTTCCGGAGGCGAAGAACGTCCAGGGGTTCCTCGCGGCGCTCGAGGGGACGGCGCTGCTCGCGTGGTCGGTCTGGCGGTGGCGGTGGATCTGGGAGGCCGCGACGTCGATCCGCCGGCAGCCCTACGTGGCCGTGGCGATCGTGTTCGTGGCGGTGTTCGTGTTCGGGTTCTCGAGCATCGCGAACTTCGGGATCCTCGCGCGGCAGCGCTCGCAGGTGCTGCCGTTCTTCCTGGTGCTGCTGGCGGTTCCCACGCCCGTGTGGTGGGAGCGGCACCCCGAGGTACGGGAGGTGGAGCATGCAGGCGCTGAGCCGCTGGCGTGACCGGGCCGTCGTCACGACGCGGGTCCACGAGGAGCTCCGGCCGGGGCTGGACGTGGCCGGCCTCGTGCTGGTGGGCGCGCTGGCGCTCGTGGCCCTGCTCGTGGGGCTCCGCACCGGGACCGACGCGGGGTCGTTCGTGGCGCTGCTCGGCGCCGTCGCCGGGGTGGTCGTCGTCTCGGCGGTTGTCGGCGCGCGGACGCACCGGGCGCTGGTGCCGGCCGTCGTCGCGGTGGGCGCGACCTGGTTCGCGTGGCGATGGCGGCTCGACCTGACGACCGGGCCGCTCGGCGGACCGTTCGGCTACCGGAACGCGAGCGGGGCGTTCCTGGCGGCGGCCGCGGTTGCGTGGCTGATGACGGGCGGCGCGCTCCGGCGGTGGCCGGCGATCGTGGTGACGGTCGCCGTGGCGCTGGCGCCCTCGGCGGTCGCGGTCCGAAGCGCCGAGGCGGCGGCGGTGGTCGGGCTGGCGTTCGTGGCGCTCGCGATCGCGCTCGTGGGTCCGCGGGCCTCGCGCGTAGCGATCGCGGCGATGGCCGCCGTGTTCGTGGTCTCGCTTTCGGCGACGGTTTGGCTCGCGGCTACGTACGACCCCACGGCCGGCCCGACCGGGGTCGCCGAACGCCTGGTGGACGCGGGGCTCACCGAACGCCGACTGGCCCTGTGGCACGACGCGTGGGACGCGACGACGGCCGAGCCGCGCGGCAACGGGCTCGGGACGTTCGCCCGGGTGAGCCCGACGGCCCGCTCGGACCGCGACGCGTTCCAGGCGCACCACGAGTTCCTCGAGCGCGGCGCGGAGCTCGGCGTCCTGGGCCTGCTCCTGATGGTCGCGGTCTTCGGGTGGGCCTTCGTACGGCTCCTGGCCGTGCCTCGCCCCGACGCGGTGACCGCGCTCGGCGCGGCGGCGGTCGCGGTTGTCGGGGCGCACGCCTGCGTCGATTACGTGCTGCACACGCCGGCCGTGGTGCTGGTCGTGGCCGCACTGTTCGGGACGGCGCTCGTGCCGCGGCGCGAGGACGGGTGGGAGTGAGCGCGGTCCGGACCCTCTCGAAGGCGGCGGTGCTGCCGTTCGGGCTGCCCGGTCGGCGCGCGGCGGACGACGTCGTGATCCTGCTGTACCACCGGGTCGGCGACGGGACCTCGGAGATCGAGCTGCCCGAGGACGTGCTCGACCGGCAGCTCGCGCACGTGGCGCCACACGCGATCACGCTGGACGAGGCGCTCGCCGGCCGCGGCGGAGTGGTGGTCACGTTCGACGACGGGACGCCCGACTTCGCCGAGCGCGCGCTGCCGTTGCTGGAGCGGCACCGGGTACCGGCGCTGCTGTACCTCGCCACCGGCGGGGTCGGCGGCGACGGGCTGACGTGGCGGCAGCTGGGGGAGTGCGTCGCGAGCGGGCTCGTGGAGGTCGGGTCGCACACCCATTCGCACGCGAACCTCGCGGACGTGAGCGAGGAACAGGCGGACGCGGAGATGCGGCGGTCCCGGGACCTGATCGAGGACCGGCTCGGCGCGGCGTGCCGGCACTTCGCGTACCCCTGGGCCGTCGGCGGGGCCGCCGCCGACCGCGCTGCGCGGCGGCTGTTCGTCTCGGCCGCCCGGGACGCGTGGCGGACGAACCGCGCCGGCCGAACCGACCGGTACCGGCTGGGGCGGGTGCCGGTGCTGCGCTCCGACGGGGACTTCTTCTTCCGGCGGAAGGCGGCCGGGCAGCTGGACACCGAGGCGTGGGTCTACCGCGCGCTCGGACGGGGACCGTGGGGGAAGGGCTGATGGCGAAGATCGCACACGTGGCCACGGTCGACCTGACGCACCGGTTCCTGCTGCTGCCGCAGCTCGTGGGGCTCCGCGAGAAGGGGCACGACGTGACGGCGATCGGCGCGCCGGGCCCGTGGGTCGGCGACGTCGAGGCCGAGGGGATCCGGTACGTGGCGTGGACGACCGTGACGCGGGCGTGGAACCCGCGGGCGGACGTGCGGGCCCTCCGCGAGCTGGTCCGGATCCTCCGGCGCGAGCGGTTCAACGCCGTCCACACGCACAACCCGAAGCCCGGCGCGATGGGGCGCGTGGCCGCCCGCCTGCTCGGCGTGCCGGTCGTGCTGAACACGGTCCACGGGCTCTGGGCGACGCCGGAGGACCGGCTCGGGAAGCGCGGGCCGGTCCTGGCGGTGGAGGCGCTCGCATCCCGCTGCTCGGACCTCGAGCTGTACCAGTCGGGAGAGGACCTCGCGTGGGCGCGACGCCTGCGGGTCGTCCGCCGCGGCAGGGCGATCCAGCTGGGCAACGGGATCGACGTGGCGCGGTTCGCGCCCGAGCGCGCCGGCTCGGAGGCGGCGCGGAAGCTCCGCGCCGAGCTCGGGATCGGCGAGGACGAGCTGGTCGTCGGGACCGTCGGGAGGATGGTTCGCGAGAAGGGCTTCCTCGAGCTGTTCGAGGCGGCGCGTCGGGTCCGGGCGCGGGTGCCCGCGGCGCGGTTCCTCGTGGTCGGGCAGGGTGACCCGGATAAGCCCGACGCGATCGAGGCCGCCGAGATCGAGGCGGCGAGCAAGGACGTGGTGTTCACGGGGTGGCGCGAGGACGTGGCCGAGCTGATGGCCGTGATGGACGTGTTCGCGCTGCCGTCGTGGCGCGAGGGGATGCCGCGCTCGGCGATCGAGGCCGCGGCGAGCGGGCTTCCGCTCGTGCTCACCGACATCCGCGGCTGCCGGGAGGTCGTGACCGACGGCGTGCAGGGGCTGCTCGTGCCGGTCCGCGACGCGGGCGCGCTGGCCTCGGCGCTCGTCCGGGTCCTGGAGGACGGCGCACTGCGACGGAGGATGGGCGCGGCCGCGAGGCGCCGGGCCGAGGCCGAGTTCGACCAGGAGCGGGTGGTCGCCACGGTTGTCGGCGTCACCGAGCGCCTGCTGCGAGCCAGGGGGATCGTCCGGGGGAACCGGGACGCGACGGTCGTACGGCCGGCGCGGCGATCGGACGCCCGGGCGATCGCGCGGCTGCACATCGCGACGATGCCCACGGCGTTCCTGCCCTGGCTCGGGGCGCGGTTCCTCACGCAGCTGCACGCCGGGCTGATCGGCGATCGCGCCGCCACGGTGTTCGTCGCCGAGCGGGGGGGTGAGGTGCTGGGGTTCGCGTCCGGCGTGCCATCGCTCGGCGCCTTCTACCGTCGGTTCGCGTTCCGGCGGGGCGTCCGGGCGGCCCTCGCGGCCGCGCCGCGCCTTCGGGATGCGTCGGTCCGCGCACGCGCCGGCGAGACCGCCCGCTACCCCGGCCGGCGCGCCGACCTTCCCGACGCGGAGCTGCTGGCGATCGCGGTCGACGAGCGGGCCCGGGGGACCGGGGCCGGCCGCGCCCTCGCGGGGGCGGTCCTGTCAGGCCTGGCGCGTCGCGGGGCCGATCGCTGCAAGGCGGTCGTCGGCGCCGACAACGACGGGGCGAACGCCTTCTACGCCGCGCTCGGGTTCGAGCGGGTCGGCACGATCGCCGTGCACGACGGCGTCGAGAGCACCGTCTGGGTGGCGTCGTGCCGTTCGTGATCGCGCTCGCCGTCTCGCTGGTCGGGACGGCGGTGCTCGTCCGCGTCGGGCCGCGGCTCGGTCTGGTGGATCGGCCGGGCGCGCTGAAGCTGCACGCGAGGCCCGTGGCGCTCGCCGGGGCGGCGGTCGCGGCCGGCGCGCTGGCCGGCGCGTGGCCGTGGCTCGGCGGCGAGCGCCGGATGTGGTTCGTGGTCGCCGTGGTCGTGGCGCTCGCCGCCGGCTTGGTGGACGACATCCGTCCGATCTCGCCGTGGATCCGGCTCGCCGCGCAGGTGCTCGCGGGGGTGTGCCTCGCGGCCGGCGGCCTCACGTTCGCGCCGCTCGGCCCGCTCGGTGGCGTCGCGGTCGTGATCGCGACCGTCGCCGCCTGCAACGCGGTGAACATGGTCGACGGTCAGGACGGGTTGGCGACCGGGCTGGGAGCGTTCGCTGCGGCCGGCCTCGCCGGGGTCGCGGCCGCGGCCGGAATGTCGACGGCGGTGGCCACAGCAACCGCCGGCGCGGCGCTCGGGTTCTTGGCGTGGAACCGCCCTCCGGCGCGCGCGTTCCTCGGAGACGGAGGCGCCTACGCACTCGGCGTGCTCCTGGTGGTCGCCTCGGCCACCGCGGCGACCGACTGGCCGGGCCTGTTCGCGGCGGCGGTGTGCCTCGGCTTCTTCCTCGTCGAGCTGGCGTCCACGGTGGTCCGGCGGCGGTGGTCGTCGGCTCCGGCCGTCCTCGGCGACCGCGAGCACGCGTACGACCGGCTGGCCGAGGCGCTCGGGAGCCGGACAGCCTCGACGCTCGCCTGCTGGGCCTGCGGCGCGCTCCTCGCGCTCGGTGCGCAGGCGGTCGCCCGGCTCCAGCCGGCGTCGGCCCTCGCCGCGGCGGCCGGCGCGGGCGTCGCGTGCACCGGTTGGCTGCTGACGGCCGCCCGCCCGATCCCGCGTCCACGAGAGGAGCCCCGATGAGTACCCACCCGCTCGACGCCACCCAGGCGCGTCGGTCCATCCCGGCGCTCGGTCCGGCCACACCGCTGCCGCTCGCGCGCCCCCGCCTCGCCGACCCCGCGCGCGTCGCGGCCGAGGTCGAGACGATCCTGCGGAGCGGGGTCCTGACGAACGGCCCCACGGTCCGGCGGCTCGAGGCGGCCGCCGCGGCGTACCTGGGGGTCCGGCACGTGGTCGCGGTCTCGTCCTGCACGGCCGGGTTGATGCTCGTGCTCCGGTGCGCCGAGCTCGACGGCGACGTGATCGTGCCGTCGTTCACGTTCGCGGCCACGGCCCACGCGGTGGCGTGGAACGGCCTGCGGCCCGTGTTCGCCGACGTCGACCCCGACACGCTCACCCTCAGCCCGGAGGCCGTCGACCGCGTCCTCGGTGCCCGCACCGCGGCGATCCTCGCGACGCACGTCTACGGCACGCCGTGCGACGTCGACGCGCTCCGGGCGCTCGCCGGCGTGAACGGCCTGCGCCTGTTCTTCGACGCCGCCCACGCGTTCGGGTCCTCGTCCGGCGGCGTCCGGGTCGGCGGGCTCGGCGACGCCGAGGTCTTCAGCATGTCCCCGACGAAGGTGCTCGTGGCCGCCGAGGGCGGGTTGGTCTCGACCGACGACGACCTGCTCGCCGAGCGCCTGCGCATCGCCCGGGACTACGGCAACCCCGGCGACTACGACTGCCTGTTCGTGGGGCTGAACGCGCGTCTCTCCGAGCTCCACGCCGCGGTGGCCCTCGCCTCGTTCGAGGACCTGGACGAGCGGCTGGACGAGCGCAACGCGATCGCCGGCCGGTACCGCGAGCGCCTCGGCGGGATCGGCGGGATCCGGTTCCCGGTCGTGCCCGACGGCGATCGAAGCACCTATAAGGACCTCACCGTCTTGATCGACCCGGACCGCTTCGGGATCGACGCCGACGCGCTGGCGGCGGCGCTCGCCGCCTGGGGGATCGAGACGCGCCGCTACTACCACCCGCCGGTGCACCGGATGAAGGCGTACGCGCACCTGAACGGTCACGTCGCGGACCTGCCCGAGACCGAACGGGCCGCGCGGCAGGCCCTCACGTTGCCGTTGTGGAACGGCATGGCGGTCGAAGACGTCGACCGTGTGGGGCGGGCGATCGAGGCGGCGCGGCCGTGACCCGGGTACGCAGACCGCCTACGTACGCCGTGTGGGCGAAAGATACGGTCGACGGCGCATCTGCGGCCGTCCGGCCGTCGCTAGCGTGTCCCCATCGACCCGGATCGAGGTGGAGTGACCGTGGACGACGAGCTCGAGCCCAAGAAGCGTTCGATCGACGTGGAGTCCGAGATCGGGATGTCGCGACGCGACCTGCTGCGGCGCTCCGCGATCGTGGGCGGAGCTCTGCTCTGGGCGGCCCCGACGATCCAGACCGTCGGGATGAAAGCGGCCGCGGCCTACGGCCCGAGCCCGGGCGAGTGCTCCGCCTGCTACTGCTACACGCCGGATGGCAGCGGGAACATCGTCAAGAACTACGGCCAACCCGACGCCTTCGTCGACCCCGGTCAGAACACGGCGGACGACTGCGAGAACTGGTGCAAGTGGCAGAGCGGGTACAACTCCTCCAACGGGGCAGGCCACAATCCGGCGCTCCCCGCCTACCAGCGGGGGCCCTTCACGAACTTCCTCTACTGCTCGGGTACCGAGAACTGCCAGGTGACGATCGGAAGGCCCGGTCGGCCGGTAAACACCTCGCCGCCGCGCGCGAACTGCCCGTAGGGGCGGTCGCGCGGCCGTTCTCCGCGATGCCCGGTCCGGACCGGACCAGGCATCGGCGCGCCGGAGGAGGCTCGTCGTGAGCGTGTCGGCGCCAGGTTCCGTCGCGTCGACGATGTCGTTCCACGTGGCTGGATTCCGTTTCGTCGTCACCACCGACTCGCGCGATGTAGCGGAGGCCGCGGCGTCGCTGTTCGCGGATTGGGTCGATCCCCGCGTGACGCCTGCCCATCGCACCACCTACGAAGTGCTGGGCACCGGTCAGAACGGCCAGCCCGAACTCCTCATGAACGGGAGGTCGGTGCAACGAGGCAACCCGCCCGGCACGATGCTCACCTGGGTCATCGCGGACGTCGCTCGCGCCTCATTGATGCGCGTGGCTACTCACGTCGCGGTGCACGCCGGCGTCGTGAGCAAGGGTGGCGTGGGGGTTGCGCTGCCGGCGCCGCCGGATCACGGCAAGACGACGACCACGATAGGACTCGTCCGCACGGGGTTCGAATTCCTGTCGGACGAGTCCGCGCTGATCGGGCTCCAAGACGGTCTCGTGTATCCGTTCACCCGGCCGCTGCTCCTCGCGCCCGACTCGATGGCATTGTTCCCCGATCTCCGGGCGTCCTTGCCCGGGTGGGCCGAGCGCGTGCGGAACCTCGACTTCCTGATCCCACCGGGCGCGCTTCGCCCAGGGTGCCTGGGCGAGCCGTGCGAGCTTCGGTACATCATCGCGCCGCGGTTCGAGGAGGGGTCCCCCACGGAGCTCCGCGCGGTGTCGCGGGCGGAGATGCTGTCGCTCCTGCTGGAGCAAACGTTCAACCTGGAGGTCGTCGGCGGCCGCGGCGTGGAGCGCCTCGCGGGCGTGCTGCGCGGCGCGGCGTGCTATCGGCTGACGGTGGGTAACCTCGATGCCGCCGTCCGGCTGATCGAGGACCTGATGGGAGGCGGATCGACGTGAACGCTGCGATCGGCAACGCAACCGAACGCGGGCCTAGGACCGTGGCGCGCGCCGTGACCGCTGCGGTGCAGGCGCGCGCGATCGCAGGGCGGGTCCGGGACGAGCTCGTCGTCGCCGCAGACATCGTGTCCGAATGCTCCGAGGACGAGCTCAGGGCGATCGGCGACCAGGACCGCGACGACCTGCTGAGGCGCTACCGGGCCGCGATCGTGATGCTGGACGACGTCGAGCGAGGGCTCGTGTGGTGACCTGCGCTCACGGCTTGCAGCAGAACGTTATCTCGACATGGTTCACGGGCTGCCCGCGGAAGAAGATCGAACCGGTCGCGCCCTCTCCGACCGGGTCGCCGCCGGCATCGGACGCCTGGATGCACGTACCCTGACCGGTGCCCGAGCGCGCGAACCCGGCAATGAGACGACAGCCGGGCTCGAGGTTGACCTGCCAGGTCCCGAGCTCGTCGACGTCGGTCGACACGAGCTTCGCGAACTGGCACCCGATCCCCGTGTTGCGGAGGATCAGGTCCGGGTCGAAGGCGTAGAGGCACTTCAGCGTGGACGCCACGTTCTCGTTCGCGTTCGGGGAGCTGCAGCTGGAGTTCGAGAGGATCTTGATCGTGTAACAGGTCTCGCCCGGCGAGCCGACCTGTGCGAGCGCCGCCGGCATGTTCAGCGTCTGGACGGCAGGCACGGTCCATACGACGACGCCCGCGGCGGCAGCCCGCTTCAGGAGTTGACGACGATCGATGCCTCGATGCTCGGTCTCGGTCTCGGTCTCGGTCGGCACGCGAAGACCTCCTGGTCCCGGATGCGGATCCTGGTGCCTCCGATCGTACGGAGGGGGGCGTCGGAGGGCATACGCCGCATGCGGTGTTCTCTCTACGCTTCCGGTTCGCGGCGGCTACGGTGCAACGGCTGATGGATCGAGACGTGCGACGGATGCTGGTGACGGGGGCGGCCGGGTTCGTCGGCGCCCACCTGTGCCGCCGTCTGGTCGCCGACGGCGTGCAGGTGGTGGGCCTCGACGACCTGTCCGCCGGATCACTCGAGGCGCTCCGGGACGTGCCGGAGGTCCGGTTCGTCGAAGCGGACGTGCGCGACGAGGCGGCGGTCGCCGACGCCGCGCGCGGCTGCGACGCGATCCTGCACCAGGCTGCGATACGCTCGGTCCCCTTCTCGATCCGCGAACCGGGCCTCGTCACCGACGTGAACCTGCGCGGAAGCCTCAACGTGATGCTCGCGGCGCGCGACGCGGGCGCCGTCGTGGTAGAGGCGTCGTCCTCCTCGGTCTACGGCGATCAGGACGAGTTCCCGCTGCGGGAGACGATGCCGGTGTTGCCGCGCTCGCCGTACGCGGCGGCCAAGGCGTCGGCCGAGCTGTACGCGATGACCGCGTGGACCGCCTACCGCGTCCCGACGATCTCGCTGCGCTACTTCAACGTCTACGGGCCGGGGCAGGACCCGGCGAGCGAGTATGCCGCCGTGGTCCCGCGGTTCATCGTGGCCTGTCTGACGAGCGAACGGCCGGTGATCCACGGCGACGGGTCGCAGTCGCGCGACTTCACGTACGTCGACGACGTCGTCGACGCGAACCTGCTCGCGATCCGCGCGGACGAGCAAGCGTTCGGACGGGCCTTCAACGTCGGCGGGGGCGCCACACCGACCTCGGTGAAGGCGCTGCTCGAGCTGATCGCGGGCGAGTGCGGGGCCTCCCCGGATCCGAGGTTCACGCCGCCCCGCGAGGGCGACATCCTGCGCTCGGAGGCCGACATCTCGCTCGCCGGGGAGCTCCTCGGCTACGAGCCCCGCGTCCCGATCCGCGAGGGGATCCGCCGCACGGTCACCTGGTTTCGCGGCGAATGACATAGCGAGTACTCCGCCGAGGAGGCCGCTCACGCAGAGGGTCGGGGGTTCGAGCCCCTCAGCGCTCACTGCGTTTGACCTGTGGCTCCGCTGAGAGAGGGGATTCAGGTGCGGGCGTCGACGACCGGTCTACGTCTTCGGCGCAAGGTCGGCCTCGCACAGCTCCTTTATCGTCCTTACGCGGTCCTCGGTCTCGCCGTGAGCGCCGCGCTCTGGTGGGCGTACTTCGACGTCTACGCCGTGCTGGCCGAACGCCAGCTATCGGAGACGAGCGGCGTGACCCGTGCGCGCCTCTCTCGGGACCATTACAGCTACCTGCACATGCCGATGATCGCGGGGATCGTCCTGTTCGCGCTGGGCTTGAAGATCGCGATGCACGATGTCCGCGACCCGCTGGCGACCGTCCCGGCCGTGACGTTGTGTGGCGGGCTGTCGCTCTACTTCTTCACGCATGTCGTGATGCGTCTCCGATTGGTGCGTTTCGTACGTCGCACCACGTCCGAGCGACCCGGTTGGATCGGTCCCGGCCGTCTCGCCGCGGCGGTTGGCACGCTCGCGCTGATCCCGGGCACGACAGTAGCGAGGCTTGCGCCGCCTGGGCGGCTCATTCTGCGGACCTAGCCTGAGTGGCGCTTGGCGCGAGAAGGAACGCTCTGGCACCATCGATCGTGGAACTCGTTGTCCTCAACCACGTCAGCCTCGATGGGGTCATGCAAAGCCCGGCGCGTGCCAACGAAGACACGCGCGGAGGCTTTGCCCATGGTGGGTGGGCCAAGGGCGACGACCCGGCTATGGCGGAGTCATCCTCGCGACCTATCGACCGACGGCCTGAGAGCTTGCCGTCCGAGCCCCCGGAGTCCGGTGTCCTGATCGCCCGAGCGCATCCGGCGTCGCCGGACGCTCTATGCGAGTCCCGTCGCAAGAGCGGCGATGTCCTCCTCGTCGTTGTAGGGCGACAAGGACACGCGCAGCCGGTCTCCGCGAAGGCTGCATACGATCCCCGCTTCGCGCAGCCGCAGCTGGACGTCCGCGGACTCCGTGCCCGGACGGCCGAGCGAGACGATGTGCGGCGCGGATGCGGGGTCGGTGGGACGGCGGAACGGCAGCCAGCCGCGGTCCTCGACCGAACGGAGCAAGAGCTCGTGCAGTCGTGTCGCGTGCTGCTCGACGCGGTCCAGGCCGACCGCCAGGAGCTGATCGATCGCCGTGGTCAAGCCGGCCACCGAGAGGTAGGACATCGTCGACTGCGTGAACCGCCTGGCACCTTCGGCCTGAGCGATCCGAGTGGCGTCGAACGCGAAGGGGGAGGGGGCGCCCATCCACCCCGGCAGCGGCGGTATCTGGTCGATGAGATCGGGAGCGAGCGCCCCGATCGCCACCCCGCCGGGGCCGCCGAGCCACTTGTACCCGCTGGACACCATGAGGTCGGCGCGCCAGGTGCCCCCGTCGCACCTCATCGCGCCGGCCCCCTGCGTGGCGTCGAGGACGAGCCTGACGCCGGCCTCCTCGGTGGCCGCTCGTAGCCGGGGAACATCGACCACAGTCCCCGTCGCGTATTGGACCCACCCGACGGCGACCACCGACGTGCGATCATCGATCCGGGCGATGAGATCGGCCGTCAGGTCGGACTCGAGGCCATCCTCGACGAACTCGACGCGGCACTCACCACGCTCTTCCAGACGCAGCCAGGGCCGTGTGATCGCCGGGAAGTCCGTAGCCACGGCGATCACCTTGGAGCCCTGTCGAGGCGCCAGCAGGAAGGGTGCCTGGCCCAACAGCTCGCTCGCGCTGTTCAGGATCGCGATCCTGCCGTCGCCTACCGACAACAACCGGGCCGCGCGCTCACGCAGGTTGTCGAGGAAGCCCGTCTCGTCCTCGTCGGACATGTAGAGATTGCCGTGGCGCACGACTCGCTCGAGCAGATCGTGGATAGCGTCGACGGCCGGGTTCGCGATCAGGCCCAGGGAAGCCTGGTTGAGATAGACGCACTTCTGCAGCGTTGGGTATTGGTGGCGGTCGATCAACGACGAGACCGTCAAGGGGCCTTCACCAGCCGATCGGTCATCCGCATGAGCCGCGTTCGGTTCGGGTGTCCCGAGCGTGGGAAGCGAGCTCTTCTCAGCCCGGCGTGGGCCCGAACTGCTCCAGCCAATCCAGCACCGATCCGATGTCGACCCGCTGGGTCATGTCGTTGGAGCGGCAGATCGCGTCGCCCCAGCTCGTCACGGACACGATGACCAACGTGTCCTCCCAGAAGTGCGGACCACCCGAGTCGCCGAAACACGTCCCGCCCTGGCCCGTCGCTTCGGGGTTCTGGAGCAGGTGCAGCTTCTGGTGCGTCAGCCCTCGATAGGGAGAGGTGGAGAACCAGCGGCTCTCGTTGTCCACCAGGGTCGAGGGGGGCCATCCTGCCAAGAGGCCGTAGCCGACGTTCACGAAGGTGTCGTCCTTGATCTCGCCCTGAGCCTTCAGATCGCTGAGGAACCCCATCGGCGCAAGGACCGGGTACTCGCTGCGACTGACTGCCTGCTCGAGGACCACGACCCCCACGTCGTTGGTCAGCGTGTTGGGGTTGAAGTTCGGATCGGTGTACGTCGTGCCGAGGACGCCCGAGGGGTTCTCCCTGAAGTCAGCGGGCACGTCGACCGAGAAATAGACGTATGCCGTGGCGGTTCCCTCCGTGCAGTGAGCCGCGGTGAGCACCACCGTCGGCGAGATGAGGGTGCCGGAGCATCGATGCAGGTAATCGCCCCCGGCATCGTAGAAGGCGAGCAGGCCGACGAACGGATACCGGTTCTGTATGTCCTTCTGTCCGCCCGTGATGGCGCCGGCCGATCCGGGGGCCAGGGCACACAACAACGTGGCTGCGCCGATCACGAGGAAACGCCTCATCGATCCTCCTTGGGAGTCTTCCTGGGTGGGGTTGTTCAGCCTATCCGCGGGCTGTTCGGGGCCGCAAGGGACGAGCCTTGGTGGCCTTCGATCGCTTCCTGGTGCGAGAGGCGGCGGGCCTTGCCGGTCGCGAGGCGCTCGACACGGGCGTTCCCACTAGCATCCGCCCCAATGGAGTCCTTCCTACGCGTGCTCGCCACGGCGGCGGGCCTTGTCATCGTCTTGGCGACCCTGGGCTCGGCGATCAAGACGGTGGTCCTACCGCGCGCATCGGCGTCCTCGATCACTCGATGGGTCTTCCTCACGATGCGACGGGTCTTCCTGGTGATCGCGCCACGAGGGCTCGACTACGAGCGCCGCGACCGTCGGCTTGCCTCGTACGCTCCGATCAGCCTCACGGTGACGCTGGCCGTGTGGCTGATCCTGATGCTCGCCGGGTACACGCTCGTATTCGTCGGCGTCGAGGGCCTGTCGCTGCGCGATGCCTTCACCCTCTCCGGCTCCTCGCTGTTCACGCTCGGCTTTGCCCACCCCTCCGGGCTCCCGGTCACGATCCTCACGTTCACGGAAGCGGCGATGGGGCTCTTCCTGCTCGCGCTGCTGATCACGTACCTGCCGGCGATCTACTCGGCCTACTCGCGCCGGGAGGTCGGCGTCACCGCTCTCGAGGTGCGCGCGGGATCGCCGCCATCGGCACGCGAGATGGTCTGGCGGCATTGGGCGCTCGAGCGCATGGGCGAGCTCGGCGCCGTGTGGATGGAGTGGGAGCGCTGGTTCGTCGACGTGGAGGAGACCCATAGCTCGTTGCCGGCGCTCGTGTTCTTCCGATCGCCGCAGCCGCAGCACAACTGGGTGACGGCGGCGGGGGCCGTGCTCGACAGCGCCGCGTTCACCCTCTCGACGGTGGACTGGCCCAGGGACGTGCAGGCGGAGTTCTGCCTGCGTGCCGGGTACCTGTGCCTGCGCAGGATCGCGCGGTTCTTCAAGGTGCCGTTCGATCCCGATCCGGGGCCCGACGACCCGATCTCGGTCTCGCGCGACGAGTGGCAGGCGGTCGTCGACGCGCTCGAGGCGGAGGGCGTTCGGCTGAGGACCGACCGGGATCAGGCGTGGCGCGACTTCGCGGGCTGGCGCGTGAACTACGACACGGTCTTGCTCGCGCTCGCCAACATCGTGGCCGCGCCCTCTGCGCCCTGGTCGTCGGATCGGTCGGGCGACCGGACGCGCGCGCCGCGGGCGTTCCGCCTCGGCGGCTCCTGACGTCGCAGAGATCTCGGGTCCATCACCGGGATGGCGGTCGTCGTTTGCCGCGGCTCCGCCCCGGGAAGCTTCACCTTAGAGGTCGGCAACGAGGCCGCCCCGGGAGGAGGCACGACGATGGACCCGCGCGAGCCAACCGACGAGTCCCCTGTCGACGAAGAGATGGTTGTGGAGGAAGAGATCGTTGTAGCGATGGACGTGGAGGTCGATCCGAACGACGTCGAGCCCGTGGTCCCGCCGGTCCCCGGCGACGAGCCGCAGTCGACCGCCCGCCCGGACTTCGCTCGCGGGCAGGAGGACCTGCCGGACGATCCCGAACGGCTGGTGCAGCCCGACTTCGCTCGGGGACAGCACGAGGATCTGCCCGGGCACGAGGAAGTACACGAGGGTGAGTTCGCGGAGGGCCAAGAGGAGATCGAGCACCACCCGGAAGGCAAGCTCCACGGCAGATTCTCCAAGGGACAAGAGGAGAAGCCCGGCTAAGCCGTCCGGCTAGAGAGCACGACGTCGCCGGCGATCAGGACGTCGTCGCCCGCCAGGTGAACAGCCCGGCGCTCGAGCCGGAGCGAGTTCGAGACCTCCGTGACCCCGAGATCCATGACGGCGTCCGTTCCGTTGCCGAGGACCCGAGGGGCGATCCCGACGATCAGCCGGTCCGCGAGACCCAGCGACAGGAACGACGTGATCACACGCGCACCACCTTCCACCAGCAACGACCGGATCCCAGCTTGGTGGAGCGCTTCGAGGGCGGCGGAGGGGTCGACGCCGAACGGGCCGGCGGGCACGACGAGCACGGAGACTCGGTTCCGCCGAAGCTCGTCACGACGCTCGGCCGGTGACGCGTCGGTGGTGATGACGATCGTGGTGGCCATGTCGTCAGCAAGGAGCCGCGAGCCGTCGGGGACGCGAAGGGTCGAATCGAGCACGACACGGATCGGCGAGGCCCCCGGGATCATCCGGACCGTCAGCTGCGGATCGTCGCTCAATACCGTTCCGACCCCGACCAGGACCGCGTCGCACGACGCACGGAGCGCATGCGAGATGCGCCGCTCCTCGTCGCCACTGATCCATCGAGAGTCCCCGGTGGAGGTGGCGATCCTTCCGTCGAGCGTCTGTGCGTACTTGAGGACCACGTAGGGCTTCGTTCCGGAAGGACGCACCGCTCCCAGGAGCGCTCCGACGTCGGCCGGCGGGCCGAGGTGATCGTCGAGCGGAAGCCCCATCGGAACCACGTGGCCCATCAGGTCTTGCTTCGTCGTCAGGTATCGCAGGTTGCGCGTGTGGGCCGCCGTCGCCAGGCCCATGACGCGGAGGACGCGGATGCCGCCATCTTCCAAGCCTCGCGCCTTCGCCGGGTTGTTCGACAACAGGCGAACCGACCGAACCCCGAGCGTCTGGAGGCAGGCTGCAGCGTCGGCGAACGTCCGCCGATCGACCGGGAATCCGAGGTGTTGGTTCGCCTGCACGGTGTCGAGTCCGTCGTCCTGAAGCATGTACGCACGCAGCTTGTTGGCCAGACCGATGCCTCGGCCTTCGTGGCCGGTCGAATACACGAGCACGCCACGGCCCTCCGCCGCGATCACCCGCATCGCTTGCCGGAGTTGAACCCCGCAGTCGCACCGGAGGGAGCCGAGCACGTCGCCCGTCAGACATTCAGAGTGCATGCGCGCGAGGACGTTCTCGCCATCGCCGACCTCGCCCCGCGAGAGGCAGAGGTGCACGGTGCCCCGCCAGTCGAACGCACGCATCTGCCATTCTCCGAACGGGGTAGGCAAGCTGAGACGCGCGACCTCGGTGGGAGCGACCGTCGTGGATGGCATGTATCCGCGGCTTTCCCTCCCGGCACCCCCTTCAACCGTCGATTGGACGACGGTGCCTCGGGGTAGGAGCCACCCATGAGGGGGCGCGTCTTGCGGTTCGTGGCTCCACGCCGTGTGGAGCACGCGGACGTCGAGGTCGCGGCCCCGACCGAGGGAGAGATCCTCGTCAGGACGCGGTGGTCCGGCATCAGCGGAGGCACCGAACTGCTGGCGTACCGAGGCGAGCTCGACCCGGCCTGGAGCCGCGACGACACGATCGGCTCGCTCGGCGGCACGTTCGCGTACCCGTTCGCCTACGGCTACAGCTGCGTGGGGGAGGTCGTGGTCTCCCACACCGAAGGTCTGGACGAGGGCGCGACGGTCTTCGCCTTCCATCCGCACCAGGATCTGTTCTGCATCGAGGGCGGCGATGTCGTGCCGGTCGACAAGATCGACGCGCGCGCGGCGACGCTCTTCCCGTTGGTCGAAACGGCCCTTCAGGTGGCGCTCGACGCGGGTCCTCGATTGGGCCAGCCCGTGGTGGTGTTCGGGCTCGGCCCGGTGGGGATCCTGTCGGTCGCGCTGCTGGAACGGTCGGGGGCCGATGTGGTCGGCGTCGACGTCCGGCGGGACCGCCGTGAGGTGGCGGGTCGGTTCGGGATCCGTGCCGTCGATGCCGCCGAGATCGATTCGCTCGTGGATCGGATGACGTCGGGCACGGGCGTGCCGCTCGTGGTGGAAGCCTCAGGGCACCCGCCCGCCCTGGCGCGCGCTCTGGAACTCCTCGGCCACGAGGGCGAGGTGCTCGTGTGCAGCTGGTACGGGACCAAGGAGGTGTCGCTGCCGCTCGGGAGGGAGTTCCACCGCCGCCGGCTGCAGATCAGGAGCACACAGGTCTCGACGATCCCCGCACGCCTCGCCGCGCGGTGGGACATCGCTCGGCGTCGCCGGGTCGCCGCAGAGCTGCTCGGCGATCTTCCCGTGAAGCTCCTGACGTCGGACGAGGTCCCGTTCGGCCGGGCCGCGGACGGCTACGCCGCCCTGGACCGGGGCGAGGCCGGAGTCATGCACGTCGAGCTGAGGTACTGATGTTCGAGGTGGGGGCGACGGCCTCGTTCCGTGCGTTCCACAGCATGCCGTCGCAGCCCCCGCCCGAGAACGAGCGACATCCGCACGACTACCGCGTCGAGGTCGTGGCCGAACGGGCGAGTCTCGACGAGCGGGGGATGGTGTGCGATCTCGACGTCGTCACCGAACGTCTTGGCGACGCGGTCGCCCGCGCGAGCGACCGCGACCTCGCCGACGTGTGCGGGACGGAGGTCGTGACCGTGGAGGTCCTTGCCGCGTGGATGCACGGACAGTTGGCCGCGCCCCTCAGGAGGGACGGCGCCGAATCCCTAGCGGTGCGGGTGTGGGAGTCGGAGGACGCGTTCGGAGGCATCCGTGAACGGTTGTGAGGCCGGCAAGCGACTCCGGCTCTCACTCGTGACGGTCGGCGATCCGGGCCGGCTGACGGGCGGCTACCGCTATCACCGGATGATGGCTCGGGCTGCCACGGCCCACGCAGCGGAGATCCGGTTCACGTCGATCCCGACCCTTCCTTGGCCGGCCGGCATCCGGCCGGCGGCATCCGCGGTCCGCGGCGCCTCGGTGTCCGCGGACTGCGTCTTGCTCGACAGCATCGCGGCCGCGCTCGCGGCGCCGTGGATCGCTCGGACCGGCGTGACGGTCATCGCGATCGTGCATCAAGTGCCCGGAGGGGTGGATCACGGATGGGTGCGCTCGAGGACGCAGGGAGCGCTCGACGGGCTCGCCTACCGCCGTGCGAGGGGCGTCATCGCGGCGAGCGAGAGCCTCGTGGACGACCTGCGTGGATCGGGCGTACCGGAGCAGCGGATCCGCGTCGTCCCACCGGGCAGCGATGTACCGGACACGTTCGGACCGCCCCTCGACCTCCGTCGAGGTCGCGCGACCGCCGTGCTGTGCGTCGCGAACTGGACACGGAGCAAGGGCATCGTCGAATTGCTGGACGCGTTCGCCTTGCTGCCCGAGGATGCGGCGACGCTCTGGCTCGTGGGAGCCACCGATCCGGATCGAGCGTACGCCGAGCGCGTGCGCCGGAGGATCTCGTCCCCCGATCTGTCCGGGCGCGTGGTCGTGTGCGGGCCCGCCCCGATCGGTGAGGTGGGACGCCTCTACCGATCGGCCGACGTCTTCGCTCTGTGCTCGCTCGTCGATGCGTACGGGACGGCGTGGGCGGAGGCGCTCGCGGCCGGCCTGCCGGTGATCGGATGGCGAGCTGCGAACCTGCCGCGCCTCGCAGGGCACGAACGGGAAGGCCTGATGCCCGAGCCGGGGGACCATCAGGGGCTTGCGGCCGCCCTCCGGACCATCACCACGGATCCGATCGCGCGCGAACGGCTTGCGGCGGGGGCTCGCCGACGAGGCCAGACGCTGCCGACCTGGAGCCGGTCTGCCGACCTGTTCTTCGGGGCCGTACGGGAGCTCCTCGACTCGACATGCGAGGCGCCTGGGCTCGGCTGTTGACGCCTCGTGGAACAGGGCATAGCGTTGCTCCGTGCAGAAACCCGCCTGCCCTGGTCGACCTTCTGACGCAGCACGGCGAGCGGCCGCGCTCGTCGCGCTCGTCGCGGCCTCGCTGGTGGCCTCCCGAGAGGCGACGGTGCACCGGGCGACCGCGGCGGTGCGACGTCCGACCCGGCCCGACATCATCCTGATCGTCACCGACGACGCGCGCTACGGGACCCTCCCGTGGATGCCGCATGTGTGGAACGGCATCGTTCGCCGTGGCGAGCGGTTCTCCGAGGCCATGGTGCCGACATCGGTGTGCTGTCCGTCCCGTGCCTCGTTGCTGACCGGCCGGTTCGCCCACGGCACGAAGGTCTGGTCCAACGCCGACGGATGGAAGGCGTTCAAGGCGGCGGGGAACCAAGCGAGGACCGTGGCGGTGTGGCTGTCCCGAGCCGGCTATCGGACAGCTCTGGTGGGCAAGTACCTGAACGGGTTCACGGGCTCGTTACCGCCTCGGGGGTGGAAGCGCTGGCACTCCTTCATCGGAGGCAACGGGAGCTACTACGACTATCAGATCCTCAACTCGAACGGGTCCGTCACGTCCTACGGTTCCGCGCCGCAGGACTACTCGACGAACGTCCTCAAGGACTACGCGACCCGGTTCCTGCGGTCGAGCCCTGCCTCGCGGCCGCTCTTCCTCTACTTCGCCCCTTTCGCGCCGCACGGCCCGGCGACGCCGGCGCCCGGCGACGTCAACCTGCCGGTGCACCTCGCCCCGTTCTCACCTCCCGACTTCAACGAGGCCAACGTGAGCGACAAGCCGGCCTGGATCCGCGCGTTGCCGCTCGTGTCACGTCAGGCGATCGAGGTGAGCCGAGTCGAACAGTATCGATCGCTGCAGGCCGTGGACCGCGCGGTTCACGCGATCATGAGGGTGCAGCGAGCCAGATCCCGGCTGCGCAACACGTTGATCATCCTCATGTCGGACAACGGCGACATGTGGGGCGAGCATCGGGCCATCGGCAAGTTCCTTCCCTACGCGGGGGCGACGCACGTGCCGCTCGCGATGCGGTGGAGCCGTCGCCTGAAGCCGGGTCGTGTGGACGACAGGATCGCTCTCAACGTGGACGTGCCGGTGACGATCGCCGCCGCCGCAAGGGCACCGACGAGCCCGGTCGAGGGGAAGAACCTGTTGACCGTATGGCGACGACACGGCTTCGTCATGGAGGCCGCGGCGGCCAACCCACCAGGCGGCAACGGGACGAACGTAGCCCGTCCCCCGTACTGCGGCTGGCGGACGCTTCGCTACCTCTACATTCGCTACGCCAATGGGCGCTCCGAGCTCTACGACTACAGGACGGATCCGCACGAGCTCACCGATCGCCGGCGCGATCCATCGCTGGCAGGTGTGAAGCGTCGCCTTATGCGGAGGGCGCGGGCGGCATGCTCGCCGTCTCCGCCCGGCTTCCACTGGTAGTGGCGAGGGCGAGCCCGGATCGACCCTATCTCTGCCGCTGGCCGATCATCGTTTCGCGGATCGAGACCACGAACGCCACGGCAACCAGCGCGGGAAGCGCTGTGACGGCGAACGCGGTCCCGAACCCGAACGCGCTCGTCGACCAGCCGGCAACGAGCGGTCCGAGCACGAAACCGATGTCGCCGACGAATCGGAACACGCCGACGGCAGTTCCCTTGAGCGCTTCGGGTGCGACGTCGGAGAGCATCGGCGCCGGCGGGACGCCCGAGTAGGCGCTCGTGATCCCGAGCCCACCGAGCGCGAGGATGAACGTGAGCGGGGTGGACGCCTGCCCGATCAGCGCGGTCATCAGCGCGAGCCCGGCCAGGGCCGGGATCAGGACGGCGCGCCGGCCGCGGCGGTCGCTCGCCCTGCCGGCCGGGTAGAGGGCGACGAGCTCGGTCGCGGTGGCCACGCCCAGGGCGAAGCCCACTCCCTCGATGCCGAGCCCGACGTCCGCGCTCGTGCCGAACACGGGCACCAGCGTCTGGAAGACCGCCCCGATGATCCACAGGTAGGCGCAGTTCACGATCAGGACCGTGATGAAGGGACGGTTCCAGGGCAGCTGCCGGAGCCCGCCGCGGCGCACCTCCGACTCGTGGCGCGGCGGGTCACGCAGCGTCCGCCAGAACGCGACGGCGGCCACCAGGCACGCGCCTGCGTACACGAACAGTGGGCTCGCCAAGCCGAACCACCCGGCGGTGACGCCGCCGAGCGGGCCGCCCGCGATGAACCCGATGTTGAACGCCGCGTAGTACACGCCCATCACGCGGCCAGTTCGCTCCGCCGGGATCGAGCGCAGCAGGAACGAGAGGAGGGCGGCGAAGAACAGCGCACTTCCGGCGCCGCCGAGCGCGCGGAAAAGGACGAGCAAGGGGAACGTCGGCGCGAGGCCGGCTGCGATCGAGGAGAGGCCCACCCAGGCCGCACCCAGGGTCGACATCGCCCGTTCCCCGTAGCGGTCGATGAACCGGCCGACGAACGGGTCGGACACCAGTCTCATGAACGAGAACGCGGAGATCAGCAAGCCAACCGCGTCGTAGCCGACCCCGAAGCTGCGGGCGTAGTTGGGGAGGACCGGCGCCAGGATGCCGAATCCCAGCATGATCACGAATGTGCCGAGCATCGCCGCCCGGATCTCGGGGATGCGGAGCACCTCGCGGATCCCGACGTGGTCCGTGCGACTCACGATGCCAAGTGTACGGACGTGCTTGTCCGCAGGACCTTCACTGTCGACGTGAGACGATCGATGTATGCCTCGGATCCTCGTCGCGACGCGCAACGGATTGCTCGCGTTGGACGGCGGCGTGCCCGCGTTCGCCGGCCGCCACGTGACCGCCCTCGCGCCGTATCGCGACGAGCTGTGGGCGATCGTGGATCGCTCGGAGATCTGGCATGGGGCGGGCGGCGACGATTGGGACCATGTCGCGGATCTCGAAGGCGTATGGGCCACGTGCATCGCCGCCACGGACGACGACGTGTTCGTCGGTTCATCGGAGGCGCGGCTGTTCCGGGTGGTGGAGCGAGCCGCCGAACCGGTCGACGGCTTCGACAGGGCCGATGGTCGCGCCGGCTGGTACACGCCGTGGGGAGGTCCGCCGGACACGCGCTCGATCTCCGAGTGGGACGAGTCCGTCTACGTCAACGTCCACGTCGGGGGGATCCTCCGCACGGTGGATCGAGGCGCGACCTGGCAGCCGACGATCGATGTCGACGCCGACGTCCACCGGGTGACGACGGCCGAGGGGGGCGTCGTGCTCGCCGCATGCGCCCGCGGGTTGGCGGGCAGCGTGGATCGGGGCGAGACGTGGACGATCCGCGCCGACGGGCTCGAGGCTCGCTACAGCCGTGCGGTTGCCGTGAGCGGGGACGTCGTCCTCGTCTCGGCGTCGAACGGACCGCGAGGCGGTCGCAGCGGCGTCTACCGGAGCAGTCTCAACGGCGGCCCGTTCGAGCGATGCCGCGCCGGGCTCCCGGAGTGGTTCGACGACAACATCGACAGCCATTGCCTCGACGCGCCGCCCGGAGGCGACGTCGCTGCCTTCGGCACGTCGGACGGGCGCGTGTTCGTCTCGAGCGATCGCGGCTCCTCGTGGGAGCAGGCGGCGGCGACCCTGCCCCCGGTCACCTGCGTGCTCGTGCTGCCCTGAGCCGCCCGGTCAACGATGCACGGTGGCCGAGCGCGTGGTCTTCGGCACGTGCACGCGACGCTGTGCGGTCGCGGCGTCGCGTCGCCGGGCCGCCCGCGCCGCTTCGCAGTCGCGACAGTAGCCCTCGACGTTGGTGGTGAGGATCCCGCATTGCACGCAGCCGGTGAACAAGGTTCGCATCGTCACCCTCGATCCGAGTCCGTCCGTGGAGCCCTGCGTTCGATGATGCGCGCACCGCGACGGCTGCTCATCGGCCATACGGCCAGGCGCACGCACCGAACGTCCCGTTCGCAGTGGACCGGATGACCGAGGCTCGATGCGCGGGTAGAGGCTGGTACCGGGGATCGGGTAGCACCCCCGGCTACTGGGGCTTCCGCGCCTCTTCTTCATCGGCGCGGCGCAAGCGCGCCTGCGCCTCGGCGCCGTCGCCCCGCTGCTCGGAGACGCGCGCGAGCGCGCGCCAGCTCCACCTGGCGAGCTGACGCTCGCCGAGCTCCTCCGAGATCTGGATCGCCCGCTTGAGGTCGGCTTCCGCCCGGTCCAGCTGGCCCAGCTCGCGATAGGAGATCCCGCGCTCGGCGGTGGCGTCGGCGAGCTCCCATCGCGCCCCGAGCTCGGAGAAGGTTCGTATCGCGCCGTCGAAGCGGTCGATCGCCTCACGTCCCTCGTTGGCCTCCTGATGAAGGCGCCCGCGCTGCACGGCGGCGACCGCGGAGCTGAACTGGTCGCCGAGGTCTTGGGCGACGGACGCGGCTTCCTCGATCAGCCGGACGGCCTCCTGGTGGCCGCCCTGATCGGACCGGTTGATCGACAGGGCGGTCAGAGCCCTCGCGCGAGCCCACGGGTCGGCGTGCTCCTCGGACAACGCGAGCGCGCGCTTCCACACCCGGTCGGCCGCCTCGAAGTCCTGGCGCGCCCACGGCACCCACCCGGCGAACAGCAGGGTGCGATCGACCGCGAACGGGTCACCCAAGCGTTCGGCGGCCTCGAGCGACCGGTCGAACATCTCCTCGGCCATGTTGAGGTCGCCCTCGTAGTTGAGCGCGACATCCCCCCGGAACCGGAGCGCGAGCGCGACCGTCCACGCGTCGTCGGCATCGACCTGCAGCGCCCGATCGAGGACGTCGATCGCCGCCGCATACTCGCTCAGCCAGTACCGAGACTCGCCGATACCGGCGAGGATACGTGCCTCGCGGGTGCCCCACGCGTCCTCGGAACCTGCGAGTGCGAGCGCTCGCAGGTAGAAGTCGACGGCGGAGCGGCTCTCCATGCGCCGGCGCGACCGGTCGCCGGCCGCGGCCAGTGCATCGACGGCGCGTTCGGGGATCGCGCGGTCGTCGGGCGCGAGGTCGAGCGAGGCGATCGCCGCACGCTCGAGGTGTTCGGCGGCGTACGTGACGTGCTCGTGCTCGTGCCTGGCTCGTCGGAGCCCGTCGACGATCGCCAGGTGCAGGCGGACGCGCTCGCGCTTGGGCAGGCTGGCGTACGCGACGTCGCGAAGCATCTCGTGCCGGAAGCGCCAACGCGGCTCGGCGCCGTCGACCCGGACGAGCACCTCCTCGTCCATCAGCTCGTCGAGGGCGGGGACCACGCCGGCGCCGAGGCCGATGTACTCGAGCTCGACCGGGTCGAAGTTGTAGAGGAACACGGACACTTGCCGCACGAGCTCGCGAAGCGTGGGAGAGAGGGAGTCGAGGCGCGCGGCCACCACCGATTGCACGGTGGGCGGGATCGCGTCGCCCGGCTGCGCCCCGTCGCCGGCCCGAAGGAGCATGCCCGTGATCTCGACGATGAAGAACGGGTTCCCACCCGTGCGCTCGGCGATCTGCGCCGCGGTCGGGGCGTCGACGCGACCGCCGCTCGACTCGCGCGCCAACTCGATGGCGTCGGGCGTCGGCAGCGGGTCGATGCGGATCACGGTGTGATCGGCCGACGCCGCGCCCCACGACGCGCGGGACTCGACGAGGTGGGGGCGTGCCACGACGACGATCAAGGCTGCGCCCGGGCGTGTGCCGGCCCTGCCGGCCAGCCGTTCGATCAGGTCGAGCATCGGCGGTCGCAGCGCATGCGCGTCGTCGAACACGAGGACGAGCGGCGCCTCGGCCGCCAGCCCTTCCGCCAGCGCCAAGAAGCCGCCCTGCACCTCCTGGACGAAGGCCGACTCGTCGCGTCGCGGCTCGCCGATCCCGAGCGTGAGCGCGAGCCGCTCGGCGACGTGCTTGGCCTCGGTCGGATCGCAACATCGTGCGGCGAGCACGCGGAGCGTCTGCACGGAACCCTCCGACACCTCGCCGTCGTCGATGCCTGCGAGCTCACGCACCATCGCGGCGACCGGGGCGAAGGTGGCGCTGTCCGAGTACGTGCGGCCGTGTCCGGTCAGGACGAGCACGTCGGGCTCCAGGCCGGCGACGAACTCCTCGATGAGCCGCGACTTGCCGATCCCGGGCTCGCCGAGCAGCGTGACGAGAACCGGCCGCGCCCCGGCGACCGCACGCGCGTAGGCGTCGCGCAGGGTCGACAGCTCACCCGCTCGCCCGACGACCGGGATGGTGCGCCGTGCCGACCGCGTGGTGAGCTCGAGGATCGGATGGGCCGCGAGCCCGTCGGAGAATCCTTTGGCTCGCACCGTGCGTCGTTCCTCGAACGAGACGGCCGCCTGCGTCAGCTGGTGCGTGGTGGCGCCGGCGAGCACCTGGCCCGGCGCCGCGGCGTCCTGCAGCCGGGCGGCGGCGTTCACCACGGGACCCGTGACCAGGAGCTGACCGGTAGGCCCCTCACCGGTCGCGGCCTCGCCGGTCTCGATCCCCACTCGCACCTCGAGCTCGTCCGGGAGCCCCAGGACGGAGCACATCCGGCGCACTCGGTCGCGCACGGCGAGCCCGGCCCGCACCGCTCGAACCGCGTCGTCCTCGTGCACCTGTGGCAGACCGAAGACCGCCATCACCGCATCGCCGATGAACTTCTCGGGCCGACCGCGCAGCGCGAGGATCTCCTCGGTGGCCTCGTCGTAGAAGCGGCCGAGAACCTCCCGGGTCCGCTCGGCATCGAGGCGTTGCGTCAGACCTGTCGAGTCGACGAGATCGGCGAACATCACCGTGACGAGCTTCCGCTCTTCGGTGCCCACCGAGGTGGGCACAGGGGTCCCGCAGTTCGGGCAGAAACGTGCCCCGTCCGGCAAGAGCTGTCCACAGACCCCACAGGTCATCGAGACAGCTTAGGGCCGGGTGATGACGTTCGAGGGCGATCTCAGAGCTCGGGGGACCTTACGGATCGAGACGGGTGGCGGCGAGGGCATGTCGGCGGACGTCACGCTGCCGGGCTCGTGAACGGCGACGGGGCCCGGCGCGTGCGCCGAGCCCCGTCCAACCCGTCGTCCGCGTATCTCAGACGCCGCGAACGTTCGCAGCCTGGGGGCCCTTTTGGCCCTGGGTCACGTCGTACTCGACGCGCTGACCCTCCTCCAGGTTGCGGTACCCCGTCCCCGCGATCGCGCTGAAGTGCACGAACACGTCTGCGCTGCCGTCCTCGGGGGTGATGAAGCCGAACCCCTTCTCGGGGTTGAACCACTTCACGGTACCGGTTGCCACTGGCGATCCCTCCTTCCTTTCGCCGTCCGGGCCTTGGTGCTGCCCTTGGGCGGCCGGCTGGACAACCGCCGGCGTGAGGGAACTGCTCGCAAGTGCAACTTTCGACCGGAACCCTCGGCCGCAACGCTACCAGGCGCCGCCTGCCTTTGCCTCACACGATCGCGTTTGGGCCTAGGAGCCCTCGGGTATCGCCGAGACACCGAAGTCCTTGCACGAAGGGGAGGAACCGTATGGCATCCGCGATCAGGGCAGGTCAACAGGCGTTCCGAGGGCGAGGCGTCACCTCCCACGGTCAGGCGCCCAAGCGGTTCGCCGAGGACCGTTCGTGCTCGGAGCCCGGGTGCAGCACCCGGTTGTCGGTCTACAACCGCGGAACGACCTGCTGGACGCATACGGAACTCGTCCCGGTCGTGATGCCGGCGCCCCGCCGCCGGGCTGACGAGCCCAGGGTCGCGTGAAACACGAGGGCTCCGGCGAACTCGAGACGCCCGGCCTCGCGGTGACCGAGTCCGGCTTCGTGGAGCTCTTCCCTGAGCTCGGGGACGGGAACGACCTGGGCATCGTCGAGTACTTCCCACCGACCCCGGCGGCTGTCGACCTGACCGACACAGGGGAACCCGGCGCCGCCTGAGACGTCGCCCCAACGGAGGCGCGTCAGCGCGCGGCGACGACCACCAGCAGCACCGCGACGTAGTGGCACGCCCCGGCGACCACGCCGAACGCGTGGAACATCTCGTGGTACCCGAAGACCCCGGGCCGCGGGTTCGGACGTCCGGCGGCGAAGATGACCGCGCCGACCGTGTAGAGGAGGCCGCCGCACACGATCAACACGAACGCCGCCGGCGGTAGGTGGGTGATCATGATCGGGATCGCTAGGACCGCCAGCCATCCGAGCACCACGTACAGCGCGGCGGTCACCCTGGCCAGCCGTTCGAGGCTCACGAGCTTGATCGCGATGCCGGTGATGGAGCCGGCCCACACCGCGGCCAGCAGGGCGTATCCCCACCGTCCCGGGAATGCCAACAGGCAGAAGGGCGTGTATGTGGCCGCGATCAGCACGTAGATCATCGAGTGGTCGAGGCGCCGCATGCGGCGGCGTCCTTGCACGGTCCATCGCCCACGGTGATAGGCGGCGCTGACCCCGAAGACCCCGGTCAACCCGGCCGCGAAGATGACGGCCGCAACACGGGCGACGCCGGTGGCCGCGAGGGCGGCGAGCGCGGCCCCGCAGGGGAGTGACCCGAAGAACGCGAACTGGTGGATCCGGCCGCGCAGGCGAGGACGCTGAGGCTCCTGCATCGACCCCAGCGTACGCGTGATCAGGACAGGATCGTGCGGCGAACGGCGGCGGCGACGAGGGGGGCTCGATCGCGCTCGTAGACTCGGTCGCGTGCTCGAGACGAGCAGCGTCTACGATGCGGTCGGCGGCATGGGTTTCTTCGTGGAACTCGTCGACCGCTTCTACGACGGGGTGGCCGCCGACCGCGCGCTCCTGCGCCTGTACCCGGAGCCGGGCGACCTCTCGAGCGCCCGCCGCAAGCTCGCCCTGTTCCTGGCCCAATACTGGGGGGGACCCGGCACGTACAGCGAGGAACGAGGTCACCCCCGGCTCCGGATGCGCCACGCGCCCTTCGTGATCGGCCCGGAGGAACGCGACCGCTGGCTCACCCACATGACGGCGGCGCTCGACGCGCTGGAGCCCGCCGAGCCGATCCGCACGGCCTTCGACGAGTACTTCGCGATGGCCGCCGAGGCGATGCGCAACGTCTGACGCGGCGTTACCGCCGGCGCGAGCGCGCGCTCCCGCCCACCAGCCCGAGGTCGACCGCCACGCCCAGCACGATGATGACCACACCGGCGGCGTTGATCGCGCCCCTGGGCGAGAACGCGTTCTGGGCGATCGCGTAGGCGATCGTCGTGGTCGGCAGGAAGAGGAAGCCGAGCGTCGGCCAGAACCAGCCCCCGTAGGCTCGGGAGAGGTAGTCCGTGAACAACCACATGACGACGAGGACGAACCGCGGCGTGATCAGGGAGAACAGCACCAGCAGACAGCCCATCAGGCACCCTCCTGTGCGCGTGCGCCTTTGCTTTCGCCTTCGCCGGAGCGCGCCGATGGACCGCGCTTCGCGCGCAGGTCGCGGTGAAGGAGCAGACCATACCCGAGGATCGCGATCCCCGCGAACGTGAACCACTGGATCGCGTACGAGAGGTGAGGACCCTCCGACAGCTCCGGCAACGGTGCGGGCGAGGGCAACCCCTCCGTCTGAGCGGGCGCCTGCTCCTGAAGCAGCAGGTAGTAGGGCAGCAGCCGGTACGGCAGCTGTGCGCCGATCTGGACGAGGTCCACGTGCCGGACGTAGGTGACCGAAGTGGCCCCGGCGGCCGGGGCCGTCGAGGAATCCGGGGGGAACAGCACGCCGGTGACGATGACCGTGCCGTCGGGAGCGGCCCCGGCCCCGGCCACGGGTACCGGCTGGTTCGCGTCGAACGGGATCCAGCCCCGGTCGACGAGGATCGCGCCGCCGTCGTCCAGCAGAAGAGGCGTGAGCACCTCGTTGCCGGGGTCTCCGTCGGCGTTGCTGCGGCCGTAGAAGATGACCTCGCGCGCGGGGTCGTACCGACCCGTGGCCTCTGCCCTTCGGTACGCGGCGTCTGTGCCGTGCGCGAGGGCGGCGACCGGCGCGGGTGAGGACGAGGTCCCCGTCAGCACCGCAGCGTTGAACGCCCGTCGCGTCGCGAGACGGTGCAACTGCCAGATGCCCAGCCGGACGCAGACCCCCGCCACCGAGAGGGCGACCAGGAGCAGAAGGATCGAACGGGTGCGGGATCGCGCCACCGCTCGAGGATATCCGGGCGCGCTGCCCTGTCCGGGACTCCGTCCTCAGGAGGCCTTGGTCTCCTGCAGGGTGTTGCCGCCGTCGACGACGACCACCGATCCAGTCACGTAGGAGGCACGGTCGCTGGCCAGGAACGCGATCACCTCGGCGACCTCCTCCGGCGTGCCGGAGCGTCCCAGCGGGGTGTGCATCCCGGCGACGGCCTCCTCCGGCAGTTGCGAGCCGGTGGCAATCCACCCGGGTGCGACCGAGTTGACCGTCACGCCCGCGGGGCCGACGTCGATCGCGACCCCGCGCATCAGCCCGTCCATCGCCGCCTTCGCTGCGCTGTAGCCGGTCGATGCGGGATTCGTGGCGATCGTGCCGGTGACGGACGAGACCATGACCACGCGGCCCCATCCGCGCTCGACCATGCCGGGAACCACGGCCCGGGTCACGTTGTAGGCCGTGTGGAGGTTGAGCGCGATCTCCAGGTCCCAGTCGGCGTCGTCCAGATCGACGAACGTCGCGCCGACCTGCGCCCCCATGCCGACGTGGACCATGCCGGCGTTGTTCACCAGGATGTCGATGCGTCCGAAGGTCTGCGTCACGGCGTCGACCATCGACCGCACGCGTTCGCGATCGGTGAGGTCGGCCACGAACCCCGCCGCGTCGAAGCCCATCCCGACGAGCTCGCCGGCACGCTCGTGGATCCGATCGGTCGTGGAAGCGATGGCCAGGACCGCGCCGTCGCGTCCCAAGGCCCGGGCCGCCGCGAACCCGATTCCCGTCGGCGAGCCGGCCCCGGTGACCAGCGCGACCCGCCCGTCGGACTCCCGCTCCATGACGGCACAGCCTAGCGGCGGCCCCGCCACGGCCGGATGACAAGAGGTTGACCGGAGTCGAACATATGTTCTAGTCTCGTGGGCCTGATGGCTCCCGAGCGCCTGTTCGAGCTGCGCCGCCGGACGTTCGATACGCCCGAGTTCCGTGGCATGACCTTCATCGAGGTCGAGGCCAAGTCCGTCATCAACAAGGTGCCGGCCGCATCGCGCATGCCGTTCGACTACACGATCAACCCCTACCGGGGATGCTCGCATGCGTGCGTCTACTGCTTCGCGCGGCCGACGCACACCTACCTCGAGATGGACGCGGGGCGTGACTTCGAGTCGAAGATCGTGGTCAAGGTCAACGCGCCCGAGGTGCTGCGCCGCGAGCTCGCCAGGCGATCGTGGAAGGGCGACCACATCGCGATGGGAACGAACACCGACCCGTACCAGCGCGCGGAGGGGCGTTACCGGTTGATGCGGGAGATCCTCGAGGCGCTCCGTGACGCGCGCAACCCGTTCTCCATCCTCACGAAGGGCACGCTGATCCTGCGTGACGTCGACCTGCTGCGGGAGGCCTCCGGCCACGCGTCGGTGTCGGCCGCCTTCTCGATCGGAACGATGGACGAGCAGGTCTGGAAGCGCACGGAGCCCGGCACGCCTCATCCGAAGGCGCGCATGGAAGCGGTCCGGGCACTCGTCGAGGCGGGTATCCCGACCGGCGTGCTGCTTGCGCCGGTGCTGCCCGGCATCAGCGACGCCCCGCGTCAGCTCCGCGAGGTGGTCGCCGCAGCGATCGACGCCGGTGCGACCCACGTGTCTCCGGTGCTGCTGCACCTTCGGCCGGGCGTCCGCGAAGAGTTCCTGCCGTGGCTCCAGCGCGAGTACCCGGATCTCGTGCCGAGATACGCGGCGATGTACCCGCGTTCCTACGCGTCAGGGGGTGCTCGGGGCGAGCTCTCGGCGCGGGTGACGTCGCTGATCCGCGCGATGGGCGGTCTCCGCCCGTCCGTCGAACCGGAGCCCTTCTGGCGCGGCGAACCCTCGGCAGGGCGGCGCGACGAGCCGCCGGAGCAGCTGACGCTCGTCGGCTAGCGCCGCGCGCCGATCGGGCCATCGACTACCCTCGCGTTCCATGGCGAAGGTGACCCACCGGCTGCTCGACCTCCAGGCGATCGACTCGGCGATCGACCGGCTCGCCGCGCGCCAGCGTGCACTCGAGGGGGAGAGCGAGCTGGCCGCCGCACGGAATACCGCGGACGAGGCCGAGACGGCGCTGGGGGAGCTTCGCCTGCAGCTCGACGTCTTCGACCGTGACGGTACGAGGCTCGAACACGAGATCGACACCCTGTCGCAGAAGGCCGCGGCCGAGGAGGCGCGCATGTACGACGGATCGGTCGCCAACGCCAAGGAGCTCGAGGCGATCCGTCACGAGGTTGAGAACCTCAAGCGGCGCAGATCCGACCGGGAAGACGAGCTGCTGGCCCTCCTCGAGCAGCGCGAGGAGGTCGAGGACCGCGCGAAGCAGGCCGAGGGTGTGGCCACCGAACTGCGCTCGAACGTCGACAACGTGGCATCGGATGCCAGCGAGGAGCTCCTCCGGGTGCGGGCCGAGCTGGTGGACCTGGGTACGCGACGCTCGGTTCTCGTTCCGCAGATCGAGCCAGAGGTCCTCGAGCTTTACGAGGACCTTCGCGCGCACAAGAAAGGGGTCGGCGCGGCCGCCCTCGTGGACGGCGTGTGCCAGGGATGCCACGAGCAGCTCTCGTCGGTCGAGCTCGACCGCGTCAAGCACTCCGGTGAGATCCCGCGCTGCGACCACTGCCGACGGATCCTCGTGCTGTGACGCGGGTGATCGTTCACACCGACGGGGCCGCGCGGGGCAACCCGGGCCGCGCCGGCATCGGGGTCCAGATCACGGCTCCCGACGGTGAGGTGCTGGCCGAGATCGCCGAGGGGCTCGGCGAGACCACGAACAACGTCGCCGAGTACACGGCCGCGATCCGCGGGCTGGAGCGGGCCGCGGAGCTGGGCGCCACCGAGGTCACGCTGCGCACCGACAGCCAGCTGCTCGTCAACCAGCTGAGCGGCGTCTATCGTGTGAAGACACCGCACCTGCAACCGCTCCACCGGAGGATCCGTTCGCTCGCCGCCGGGTTCGACCGCGTCAGCTACGAGCACGTGCCTCGGGCGCAGAACACCGAGGCGGACCGGCTCGCGAACCTCGGCGCCGACGTCTGGTACGAGCATCGGTAGTAGCGTGGAGCGCGGAGGAGCCGGCCGGGCGGCCGCGGCCGCGTTCGCGCGGTCGAGGAAAGTCCGGACTCCGAAGGGCAGGGTGCTGGCGAGAGCCAGGCGGGGGTGACCTCGCGGACAGGGCCACAGAGAACAGACCGCCCGCGCGAGCGGGCAAGGGTGCAACGGTGAGGTAAGAGCTCACCAGCGCGTCGGGCGACCGGCGCGGCTCGGCAACCCCCACCCGGAGCAAGGCCAAGCAGGGAGCGTTCGGCGGGGCTCACGCAGCGACGCGGTAGCCCCACCGAGGAGGGCGGCCCGTTCGAGCTCCCGGGTAGGCCGCACGGCGCGGGCGAACCGCGACGCGGCGGGCGCGTGAGCGCGCAGCCGAGAGAGATGGTCGCCGGCGGGGCGCGAGCCCCGCGCACAGGATCCGGCTTACAGGCCGGCTCCTCCACACCCCCTGCCGCTACGCTCTCGTCGGTGGGGCCGACGCGAGAAGAGCTCGAGGCCGCGCGAACGCGCGGCGTTCCCGACGTCCTCGCCGAGGATCTGGACGTGCTGTTCGTCGGCATCAATCCCGGGCTGTACTCGGCCGCGGTTGGACATCACTTCGCCCGGCCCGGGAACCGGTTCTGGAGGGCCTTACATCTCGGTGGGTTCACCGATCGCGTGCTCGACGCGACCGAGGACGCGACACTGCCGGCGTTCGGTGTCGGGATCACGAACCTGGTGGCGCGTCCGACTCCCGTCGCGAGCGAGCTCTCGGCCGAGGAGCTCCGCGCCGGTGCGTTCTCGCTCGCGCGGAAGGTTCGGCGGTTTCGTCCGGCCGCGGTCGCCGTGCTCGGCATCACCGCGTACCGCTCGGCGTTCGACCGCCGCGCCGCGCTGCTCGGCCGGCAAGTCGAGGAGCTCGAGGCTGCCGCCCTTTGGGTGCTGCCCAACCCGAGCGGGTTGAACGCCCACCATCAGGTCGACGATCTCGCGATCCGGTTCGCGGAGCTGCGGCTCGTCGCGTGCGCGTCGGGGTGACGCGACCTCGTCTACCCGGCCGCGACGGCGCCCGCTTCGACGGCGCGCCTCAGCTGCCGGCCGGCGTGGTAGCTCGATCGCACGAGCGGTCCCGCCTCCACGTGGGCGATGCCGAGGCCTTCGCCCACACGCGTGTGCTCGGCGAACTCATCGGGCGTCACCCACCGATCGACCGGCAGGTGGTACGGGGTGGGCTGCAGATACTGACCCATCGTGAGGATGTCGACGTCCGCGTCCGCGACGTCGCGCATGGCGTCGGCGACCTCATCGGGGCGCTCGCCCATCCCCAGGATCAGGTTCGACTTCGTAACCTGTCCCGGGCGGTGACGCTTCGCGAAGCGCAGGACGTCAAGAGATCGGTCATAGCCGAACGCGGGCCGGATCCGGTCGTGAAGCCGCCGCACGGTCTCGAGGTTGTGCGCGAACACGTCGGGCTCGGCGTCGAGCACCGTGGCAACGTCGTCCTCGCCGCCCTTGAGATCGGACGGCAGCACCTCCACGGCGACCCCCGCAACCGCGTCCCTGCATGCGCGGATCGCAGCCGCCCAGATCCGCGCGCCTCCGTCGGGCAGGTCGTCGCGGGCAACGCCGGTCAGGACCACGTGCCGCAGCCCCATCTCGGCGACGGCCTCGGCGATCCGGCGCGGCTCGTCCTCGTCGACCGGGTCGGGCTTGGCCGTCATCACGTCGCAGAAGCCACACCGGCGGGTGCACTTCGAACCGAGCAGCAGGAACGTGGCCTCACGCTCCTCCCAGCACTCGCCGATGTTCGGGCACATCGCCTCTTCACACACGGTGTGTAGCGCCTTGCCGCGCATCAGGCCCTTCAGGGCCGAGTAGTTCGGACCGCTCGCGAGGCGCACCTTCAACCAGGGAGGCTTCCGCTCCCCGGGCACGTTGACCCCGCGTGCGTCGCCGGGTCCGTTCGTGACGCCGAGGATCGGCAGGTGCAGCCGCCGCTTGGACGGATTGTGGTCGCGTTCTCCCACGGAGACCATCGACGTCGAGTGTACGCTCGGGCGATGCGGAGGCCCGGGCGCGCCGAGCTCGTCGCGCTCGTGGCGGCCCTCGCCGTGGTGTGTGTCGCATGCGGATCGGCCACGCGGGAGGACCCGGTTGCGTCGCTGTGCGAGGACCTCCTTCATCTGCGGCAGACGGTCGAGCTGGTGGCTCGTCCGCCGCTGGACGCGACCGTCGGGCAGGTCCGGTCCGCACTCGAGAAGCTCGATCCGACGGTCGACGAGATCGTCCGCTCCCCGCTGGTGCCCGAGGCGCTTCGAGGCGAGCTCGAAGACGCACGGACGGCGTACTCTGGCGCGATCGCGAACGTGGGCGACGACGACCCGGCCACAGCGGTGGCCGCCGACATCGCCGATGCCCGCCAGCGCCTCGGCGCGGCCTACCAGGCGATCGCGGGGGACCTCGGGTGCGGCCGGCCCACCGGTCCGTGAGCCTTAGCCGCCCCGGGCCGCATCGCGACTAGGCTTCGCCGCAGATGGCGTCGAACCCGAAGGAAACCGACGAGCGGATGACGGAGCGCGCCCCGGCGCTCCCGTCATGGATCTGGATCTGGAAGCTCCTCGCCTCGGTCGTCGCGGCGGTGCTGCTCGGGATGTTGGTGTTCAACGTCCTGCGGGGTCTCAAGGACCTGATCGAGATCGTGGTCGTCTCCCTGTTCCTCTCGTTTGCGCTGGAGCCCGCCGTCGCGTACCTGTCGCGTCACGGCATGCGTCGCGGGTTCGCCACGTTCGTGATCCTGTTGGGTGTCGTCGTCCTCGGCGTGCTCCTGGTGGCCTCCATGGTGCCGGTCTTCGTGCGGCAGCTGCAGGCGCTCGTCGAGGCGGCCCCGGGGATCTTCGACAGCGTCACCCAGTGGGGCAAACGCGTCTTCCACCTCAACCTCTCACCGGACCAGATCCAGAGCGGGCTCCAGAGCGCGAACTCTCGGCTGACCGATTTCGCCTCGAACATCGCAGGCAACGTGTTCGGCATCGGCCTGGCGCTCCTCGCGACCGTGTTCAAGCTGCTGGCGATCGCCCTGTTCACCTTCTACATCGTGGCCGATGGCCCTCGGTTCCGGCGACAGATCTGCTCGATGCTGCCTCCGCGGCAGCAGCAACGCGTGCTCGACACGTGGGAGGTGGCGATCGATAAGACCGGTGGGTTCCTCTACTCGCGGCTGCTGCTGGCGATGTTCTCCGGGATCGCCACGTTCACGGCCCTGATGATCCTGGGCATCGACTTCGCCCTCCCGCTCTCGGTCTGGATGGGCCTCGTGTCCCAGTTCATCCCCACGATCGGGACGTACATCGCGATGGCGCTGCCCTTGCTCGTTGCCGTGGCCAAGGATCCGTGGGATGCCCTTGTCCTGCTGATCTTCTTCACCCTTTATCAGCAGTTGGAGAACTACATCCTCAGCCCTCACGTCGCGGCGCGGACGATGAACCTGCACCCTGCGCTCGCGTTCGGCGCCGCGATCGCGGGCGCCAGTCTCTACGGCGTGGTGGGCGCCTTCCTCGCCCTGCCCGCCGCCGCCATCGTCCAGGCCGTGATCAGCACCTACGTCCAGCGCCACGAGGTCATCACCTCCGAGCTCACGACACAGGCGGTCACGGGCGAGGAGCCGAGCGTCGAGTCCGGTCAGCGCCGCCGGTGGTTCGAGCGACGCCGCGGCAAACCCTGAGGGTCAGCCCGCGGCGTCCGCGCGCGGCAGGTGGACGGACGCACCCTCGACGGGATCGGGCTGGCGCAGGTCAAGGGTCGCCTGGCGGCCCGGCAGGAACACGCGGAACGAGGCGCCGCCGCCGCGCCGCTCCTCGACCCAGGCACGGCCGCCGTGCAGCTCGGCGAACCGCGCCACGAGCGACAGGCCGATGCCCGTGCCCGGCGCGTGGGGAGAGGCGGTGGGTCCCTGACGGAACGGCTCGAAGATGGCGTCGCGCATCCCTTCGTCGACCCCGGGACCGTCGTCCTCCACGGTGATGATCGCCCCCGCATCGCGCGGCTGCACCTTGAGCCAGATCCTGCGGTCGGGCTCCGTATGCCGGACCGCGTTGGCGAGCAGGTTCTCCACGATGCGTTCGACCTTCGGTGGGTCGACGGCCAGGACGACGGCGTCGGTCTGGACGATCACGTCCCGCCCGGCGAGGACGTCCAGGCTCTCGACCGTCCTGCGAGCGAGCGTGCCGATGTCGGTCACCCGGTACTGAGGCTCGACGATCCCTCGGTTCAGCCTGTCGATGTCGAGGAGATCACGAAGCAACCGATCGAGCTTCCTGGCGTTCCCGGCGAGCCGCCGCAGCAGGTCCTGCCGGTCGTCGGCGCCGATCTCGGATCCCCGCTCGAGGGTCAGCGAGAGCCCGAGGATCGACGTGAGCGGGCTCCGCAACTCGTGCGACACGGCCGCGAGGAAGGTGTTCTTCATCACGTCGAGAGAACGCAGGCGCTCGGCTGCCTCGCGCTCGCGCCGCTCGCTCTCACGCAGCGCCTGCTCCGCGAGCTTCTGCTCGGTGATGTCGAAGATGACGCCCTGCATGTAGACGGGCGTGCCTTCCGTGTCGTGCAAGAAGGTCGTCTCGTCGTGGACCCAGATCGTCCGGCCGTCCGGCGTGCGCATGCGGTACTCCGCGCTCCACGGCGTGTGCTCGCGCGCGGCCGCCAGATACGACGTGCGGACGCGCTGGCGATCATCCGGGTGCGCGAGCTCGAGCCAGAGCTCCGGCTCCTCCATCCACCGATCGGCGCCTACACCCGTGATCTCCTCGATCTGCGGACTCACGTAGACGCTCTGCATGCTCGCATCGGGCCGATCGAGGTAGATCGCGGCCGGCACGTGCTCCACGATCCCCCGGTAGCGCTCCTCCGCCGCGCGCAGCTGTTCCTCCGACTCCTTCTCTGCGGTGATGTCGAATCGCACGCCCTGCCAGTAGAGCGGTGAGCCGTCGTCCGCGCGTACCAGGACCGCCTCGTCGCGGACCCACACCACGTGGCCGTCCTTCGCGAGCAGCCGATACTCGGCGCGGAAAGGCTCGCCCGTCTCGTTGGTTCGCGTGTCCTCTGCGACCACGCGGTCGCGGTCGTCCGGATGGAGCGCACGGACCCAGTGCTCGTTGCGGTTCCACTCGTCCTCCGCGTAGCCGAGCACCTCACGGGTCTGCGGGCTCGTGTAGATCGCGCCGCCTTGGAACGCGCGCTCGATGTAGGTCATCGCGGGGATCTGCTCCACGAGGGTCTGGTAGCGGCGCTGTGTCTCGGCGAGCTCGCCGGCCGCGCGTTCACGCGCGATCGCCGCCCCGAGCGTGTTCGCCGTCACCATCAGGGCCTCGATCTCCACCTCGTGCCAGGTGCGTCCGGCCTCGCCCTGCTCGAACCCCAGGTAGCCCCACCAGTCGTCCTCCACGAAGACGGGGATGGCGAGGAGCGCGTGGATCTCGAACGGGTCCCGTTCGAGCAGCTCGCGCTCGGGCCCGGGAAGGTCGTGGACGTGCCCGTGCACGATCTCGCCCGCCCCCAACAGCTCCATCCAGCGCCCGAACCCCCCGGCGAGCCACGAGAAGCCGCGGGTGCGCTTCTCGTCGCCTTCGATCGGGACGCCGGGTGCGCACCACGAGGCGAGCTGACTGACACGCAGGTCCTCGTCCTCGCCCCGCTGGTTCGCCCAGAGCGTCGTCCGGCCTGCTCCGCTCGCCCGTCCCATGCGTTCGAGCGCGTCGGCGATCACCGAGCGCCACGACGGCGAGCGGAGGAACCGCTCTGCGGCGAACCCGGTCGCCTGCAGGATCGCGTCGCGGCGCGCGAGGGCGTCCTGTGCCTGGCGTCGCTCGGTGACGTCCTGCAGCACGCCCTGCCAGATCGGCTTGCCGCCGGGACCACCCACGAGCATCGCGTGGTCGTGGAGCCACGCGATCCGCCGGTCGGCGCGAACGATCCGATACTCGATGTCGAACGGGTCGCCGCTCTCGTTCGTGCGCTTCGATTCGGCGAGCACGCGGTCCCTGTCCTCGGGGTGGAGCATCGTCGTCCACAGGGTGGGGTCGAGGAGGCGCTGCTCCGGGGTGTAGCCGGTGAGGTCTTCGTACTGCGGGCTGATGTACAGCGCCGTGCTCACCTCGTCGACCGCGTCGGTATAGACGGCCACCGGGAGGTGTTCGATCAGCTGCCGGTACCGCTCCTCGGCCGCGAAGGCCCGCTCCTCGGCCTCCTTCTGACGTGTGATGTCGTACATCACGCCCTGCGCCAGCAGCGGCTTGCCCGTCGCCGAGAACGAGACGTAGTTGGACTCGTCGCGGATCCACACCGTGCGCCCGTCCTTCGCGCGCATCCGGTATTCCTGCAGGAACGGCCGGCCGGTGCGGTCGGCCTCTCTGGACGCGGCGAGCACCGCGTCTCGATGCCCCTCGTCGATGACCTCGAACCACAGGTCGTCGTCGTCGGCCCATCCGCTCGCCGTGTACCCGAGGACGTTCGCGATCTGGGGGCTGACGTACAGGTGGCGGCGGCGGACCGGGTCCCACGTGTACGACACGGCTGGTGACTCCTCGACGAGCGCACGGAACTTCGCCTCGGCGTCCACGCGCAGCGCCCGCTCGCCCTCGACCTGCCCCCACTGACGCAACCCCAGCACCGCGGCGGTCACGAGGAGCAGCACGGCCGCCCCGAACAGGTTCGCCAGGGCGGGTGCATCGGCGAGGCGTCGCCAGAGGTCCACGAACACGCCGAGGGCAGCACCCAGCGCGAAGAACGCTGCGACCGCCACGAGGAGGACCATGAGGTCCCGGGTGCCGGATCGCCGCCGCCTTCCACGCGGCCCCGCTCGAACGCGCATCTCTTGCGCAGTATCGGGTGCGGCCGGTGCGGCCTGAACTCAGAACCGTGCCAGGTCGAGCATGCGCCGGTAGATGTGGTCCGGCTCGGGCTCCATGTAGTAGTGCTCGAGCCCTGCTGCGAAGGGCATCGCCGGGATGTCGGGGCCACCCACCCGCACGATCGGGGCGTCGAGGTCGAACATGGTCTCCTCGGCGATCGTCGCGGCGATCTCGGCCCCGGCCCCGTACGTGCGGTTGTCCTCGTAGACGACCATCGCCTTGGTGGTCTTGCGCACCGACGCCAGGATCGTCTCGGTGTCCAGGGGTGCCAGCGTTCGCACGTCCACGACCTCCGCGTCGACACCTTCGTCGGCCGCCAGGCGCTCCGCTGCGTCGAGGCACCGGTGGAGGTCGTAGCCGTAGGTCACCACGGTCAGGTCGGATCCCTCCCGCTTCACGTCGGCCTTCCCGATCGGCGTGGTCCCCGCATCGTCGGGCACCTCACCCTTGATCAGCCGGTAGCACTTCTTGTGCTCGAGGAACAGCACGGGGTCCGGGTCGTGGATCGCGGAACGCAGCAACCCGGCGGCGTCGGCGGGCGTCGACGGCAAGACGACCTTGATCCCGGGCACGTGCGCGTAGAACGCTTCGATCGACTGCGAATGGTAGAGGGCACCGTGGATGCCGCCCCCGCACGGTGCGCGGATCACCATCGGAACGCCGATCGTGCCGTTGGTCCGATAGCGCATGCGCGCAGCCTCCGACACGATCTGATCGAACGCAGGATGGATGAAGTCCGCGAACTCGATCTCGGCTACCGGAAGCAAGCCGTGCAGCGCCATCCCGATCGCGACCCCCACGATCCCTGATTCGGCAAGCGGCGTGTCCAGCACGCGCATGCCCCCGAACTCGTCGAGGAATCCCTCGGAGATCTTGAAGACGCCGCCGCGTGCACCCACGTCCTCGCCGAGAAGGATCAGCCGGTCGTCGGCCGCCATCTCGTCGTGCAGCGTGTCGCGGATCGCGGTGACGAGGTTCTTCTCGCTCACGTCATCCTTCCGCGAACACGTACCGGGTCGCGCTCGCCGGGTCGGGATCGGGGGCGTCCCAGGCCGACTGGATCGCTTCGTCGATCTGCCCCTTGACCTCGGCGCGCAGCGCGTCGAGCGACGCGTCGTCGGCCAGCTCGTGCTGCTTCAGGTACGCGCCGAAGCGGACCAGCGGATCGAGGTGCTTGTGTTCCTCGACCTCTTCGCGTGAGCGGTAGGTCTTGTCGTCGTCGTCGGACGTGTGGGGCAGGAACCGGTACGTCTTGCACTCGATCAGGGTGGGGCCGTCGCCGCCCCTTGCGCGATCGTGCGCCTGCTTCATCGCGTCGTAGCACGCCAGGACGTCGTTGCCGTCGACGACGACACCGGGCATGCCGTATCCCTCAGCGCGGCTCGCGACGTCCTTCACCGCCATCTGCTTCGTCTGATGCACGCTGATCGCGTACTCGTTGTTCTCGCAGACGAAGATGACGGGGAGCCTGTGGATGCTGGCGAAGTTCACGCCCTCGTGCCAGTCGCCTTCGCTGGTCGCACCCTCGCCGAACCAGCAGCCCGTCACACCGTCTTCGCCGCGGTACTTCATCGCGTACGCGATGCCCGCCGCGTGGGGCACCTGGGTGGCGATCGGCGAGGAGTGCGACACGATGTTGAGAGCCTCCGAGCCCCAGTGGTTGGGCATCTGCCGTCCCGCTGAGGACGGGTCGGCCGCCTTGGAGAAGAGGCCGAGGAAGACCTCCTCGGCGGTCATCCCGGCCACGAGCACGACGCCGAGGTCCCGGTAGTAGGGGACCCAGACGTCGGGACCGCGCCGCATCGCCCAGGCGGTGCCGATCTGACATCCCTCGTGCCCCGACACCGGCACGACGAAGGGAGCACGGCCCATCCGGTTCTGCCGCAAGGAGGCCTCGTCGATCAGGCGCGCCTCGAGCATCGTGCGATGCATCGCGAGGAGATCGTCCCCCGACAGACCGAGCGCCCCGTGAGGGGTCTGCGTCACCCGTGTCGCCACTGCGCAGTTCCTCGCACCGTGGGGCGAGTCTACACCGGGGTCCGAACGGGGGATGCGCCCCACGTTGTCACTCGCGCGGTCCTCGCCGAGACTTGCGTGGAAGCGAACGTGCGAACGGAGGACGGACCTACCCCATGAGCATGACTGCGGAACACGTCGTCGACGTCACCGACGAGGACTTCGAACGCGTGGTGATCGAGGGTTCGAAGGACCGACCGGTCGTGGTGGATCTCTGGGCGGACTGGTGCGGCCCGTGCAAGTCCTTGAGCCCGGTTCTCGAGAAAGTGGCCGGAGAGCGCAAGGGCGAGTTCCTGCTCGCGAAGGTCGACGTCGACGCGAACGGGGTGGGCCAGGCGCTGCTGCAGGCGGTCCGCAGCCAGGGCATCCCCACGGTGGTCGCGTTCCGCGACGGGCAACCGGTGAGTATGTTCATCGGCGCCTACCCGGAGTCGGAGGTCAACGCGTTCGTCGACTCGGTCCTGCCGACCGAGGCCGACCGTGAGGCGATGCAGGCGGAGGCCGTCGCCGAGTCGGGCGACGTCGCGGCGGCGGAGGAAGGCTTCCGCGAAGCGCTCCAGAAAGAGCCAGACAACCGTGAGGCCGCCCTCGGGCTCGCGCGCATCCTCGTGTCGCGCGGCGCGATCGACGAGGCGCGTCCCCTTGTGATGAAGCATCTGCCCGACCCCGAGGCGGAGCGGTTGCACGCCGCGATCGAGGTGCAGGAGTGGGTCGAAGACCCCCAGCCCGGAACGCTCGCTTCGGCGAAGCGCCTCGCTGCGCAGGGGAAGTGGCGCGAGGCGCTGGACGGGATGCTCGCCGCCGTCCAGGACGACCGCGACGCGGCACGCCAGGCGATGGTCACGGTCTTCGCCGTGCTCGGCGACGAGGACGACCTGGTGGTCGAGTACCGCAAGCGCCTGTCCGCGGCGCTGTTCTGATATGGGCGACGTTCACGACCGTCTCCGGGACTTCTGGAACCGCGACAGCGAGACGTACGACCTCGCGCCCGGGCACGCCATGACCGACCCTGTCGAGTCGGCGGCGTGGCGGCGTGTCCTGACCGAAACCCTGCCGCCTGCTCCGGCGCGCGTCCTGGACGTCGGCTCGGGGACGGGAGCGATCGCCCTGCTCGCCGCGGAGCTCGGCTACGACGTGACGGCGCTCGATCTGGCCGAGGACATGCTCGCCAGGGCCAAGGAGAAGGCCGCCGAGCGAGGTCTGCAGCTCTCGTTCGTCGTCGGACCGGCCGACGCTCCTCCCGCCGGACCGTTCGACGCGATCGTGGAACGCCACGTTCTGTGGACGATGCCGGATCCCTTCGCCACCCTCCGCGCGTGGCGTGAGGCCGTCCGGCCCGGCGGCCGCCTGGTGCTTCTCGAAGCGATCTTCGGAGGTGACGACGTCGCCGCACGCGTCAGGCGCGGCACCGCCGAAGTGGTCAAGCGCGCGCTCAGCGTGCCGGAGAGCCACCATGCGCCGTATCCGGAAGACGTCATCGCGTCGCTGCCGTTCTCTCGGTTGACGTCGGCGGCCCCCGTCATCGCCGCTGTGTATCAGGCCGGCTGGCGATCGGCGCAGATCGCTCGCCTTCGCGACATCGAGTGGGCTCGTCGGTTGCAGGCGCCGTGGCCGCTGGGCTGGCTCGAACAGGTGCCGCACGTCGCTCTCACGGCCGACGCGTAGCGCGGGTCCGCTTCTTCGTCCGCGGTCCGCGTTCAGACCGCGGCCGCTTCGGCGAATGCGGTAGCGACCTCCTCGGGCGCGGGCAGGAGGTCGAGATCGAAGACGTCGGCGAGGTGCCACTCGATCAGGGGCCGAACCTCTCCGATCGTCACGTCGCGCTCGAGCAACTCGGAGAGCGACGTCACCCCGTGGTCGGGCAGCCCGCACGCGACGATCCCTCCGAACCAGGAGAGGTCCGTGTCGCAGTTGAGCGCGAACCCGTGCAGCGTGACGCGCGCCCGCATCAGGCGGACGCCGATCGCGCATACCTTCCTGTCGCCCGACCAGACCCCGGTCTGGACCTCTTCCCGGCGATGCACCTCGGCGCCGAGGTCTGCGCAGGCACGGATCACGACCTCCTCGAGGGCGCGCAGGTAGCGGCTCGCGTCGGGTCTGGTTCCGAGATCGAGGATCGGATAGCCGACCAGCTGTCCGGGCCCGTGGAAGGTGAACGATCCGCCGCGGTCGATCCGCCGGATCGCGCCGCCACGATCCTCGACCCGCGCCTCGTCCCACAACAGCTCGTCGGGCTTGGCCCGTCTGCCCGCCGTGAAGACCGGCGGATGCTCGAGGAGGATCACGGCGTCTGGGACATCCGCCGCGAGCCGCCGCTCCGCGAGCGCGTGCATGGCGTCGTTCGCGGCGTCGTAGGGCACGGGTGCGGCCGGGCGGACCAGCCAGCCCGGGCGGGTCATCGGGGAAGGCCGAGATCCTCGGCGAAGTCCCACGTCTCGAGGTTCTGCTTCACGCGGGCGAGGAATCGGGTGGCGAGCTCGCCGTCGATCACGCGATGGTCCCACGACATCGAGACGTAGACCATGTGCCGCACCGCGATCGCGTCGCCCTCCACCACGACGGGCCGTTTCTGGATCGCGTCGAGCGAGAGGATGCCCACGTTCGGCTGACTGATGATCGGCACGCTGATCAGTGACCCGTACGGGCCCGGATTCGTGATCGTGAACGTGGCGCCCTGCACCTCGTCGGGCCTCAGCTGGTGTGCGCGGGCCCGCGACGCGAGGTCCGCGATCGCGCGTGCGATGCCGACGGCGTTCATGCCGTCCGCCCCCTTGATCACGGGAACGATCAATCCCTCGTCGTAGCTGACGGCGATCCCCATGTTCACGAACCGCGGCGTGACGAGGTTCTCGCCGTCCAGCCGCGAGTTCACGAGCGGGAAGGCCTGCAGCGCCTCGATCGTCGCGCGGACCACGAACGGCAGATAGGTGAGCTTGGCGCCGTGGGCGGCCTCGAACGGATCCTTCGCCGTGGTGCGCAGCCGAACCAGGTTCTCGACGTTGACCTCGACCATGGTCCACGCGCGCGCCGTCTGCTGGACCGAGGCCAGCATGTGCTGGGCGATCGCCTTGCGGATGTGCGTCATCGGCGCGACGTCCTCGCCCACACCGGCGGGTGTCGTAGGGGTGACCGGAGCTATCGGCGGCGTCGTCGCAGGGAAAGAAACGCCCTGCGCCGCCGCCACCGGCGCCGTGGCGGCTGCCGCGCCGCCAGACGCGGCAGCGGCGAGGACGTCCTTCTTCGTGATGCGACCCCCGGTGCCGGTGCCTTCGACGGTCGACAGGTCGAGCCCGTGTTCCTGGGCCAGCCGTCGCACGATCGGCGACAGGATCTGCGACCTCGGTCCCCGATCCGGCATCGCGCCCGTGGCGGCGGGTGCGGCAGGTGCCGACGCCGCAGCCGGTGCCTCGCGGGTCGATGGGGGCGAAGCCCCGGAACCGCCGGCGGGGGCGACGCCGGGCGTTTCTTTCCCGGCGGCGACACCGCCGGCGTCACGGGCCGCGTCAGCAGGCTCAGTCGGAGCACCGGGCGCAGCCGCTCCGCTCTTCCCGTCGTCGATGTCCATCAACGGCGTGCCGACCGCGACCGTAGCGCCTTCTTCGACGAGGATCTTCGACACGGTGCCGGCCACGGGCGACGGCACCTCGGTGTCAACCTTGTCGGTCGAGATCTCGAACAGCGGCTCGTCGCGGTCGACGCTGTCGCCCTCGTGCTTGAGCCACTTGAGGATCGTCCCCTCGACGATCGTCTCCCCGAGCTGGGGCATCTGCACCTGCGTCACGGCATAGCCTCCGATCTCACCAGGCCGAGAGCCGCTCGACCGACGCCTCGATGTCGGCCACCTGCGGCAGGAACGCGTCCTCCAACGGCGGGGAGAACGGGACGGGGATGTTCGGCGGAGACAACCGCTCGACCGGGGCGTCGAGGTGCTCGAACGCCTTCTCGGCGATCGTAGCGACGACCTCACCCGCGATCCCCCCGAAGCGGTACGACTCGGACACCACCACGGCACGCGACGTCTTCTCGATCGAGCGCAGCACGGTCTCTTCGTCGAGCGGGTAGACCGTGCGCAGATCGACCACCTCGGCCGACGTTCCGCGGTGTGCGAGGTTCTCGGCGGCCTCGAGCGCCTTGTGCACCATGGCGCCGTAGCTGACGATCGTGACGTCGGTCCCCTCCCGGCGGACGTTCGCCCTGCCGATCGGCACGAGGAAGTCCGGCTCCTCCGACACCTGCTCCTTCACCCTGCGGTAGATCCACTTGTGCTCGAGGAACAGGCACGGGTTGTCGTCTCGGATCGCCGACTTGAGCAGACCCTTCGCATCGGCAGGGAACGCGGGACAGATGACCTTGATGCCACCCGGGTGCGAGAAGTAGGGCTCCGGGTTCGTGGAATGGAAGGACGAAGCACGGACGCCGCCACCCGAGGGAGCCCGCAGCACGACGGGCAGCGGCACGCCGCTCCGGTAGTGATAGCGGGCGAGTACCGTGGTGATCTCGTCGAAGCCGCTGGACATGAAGTCGGCGTACTGGAACTCTGCCACCGGGCGGAACCCCTCCATCGCCGAGCCGATCGCCATCCCCACGATGGTCTCCTCGGCGATCGGCGTGTCCATCACGCGCTCGGCGCCGAAGCGTTCGATGAAGCCCTCGGTGACCTTGAACGCCCCCCCGTAGACGCCGATGTCCTCGCCCAGCATGTACACGCGGTCGTCGCGTTCCATCTCCTCCCAGAGCGCCTCGGCGATCGCGATCAGATAAGTTGCCTGGCCGTCCTCGGTACGCTTTCCGCGGGGTTCCGCGCCATGACCTGCTGCCCCCGCCTCCACCTGGGTCGTTGCCATCAGCCGGCCTCCGTGCCGCCGCCGCGGCCGGGCTCGCTCGTCCAGTAGCCGTCCTCGACCCAGACGCCCTTCGTGACGTCGCCCGGCTCGGGGAACGGGCTCGCCAGCGCGTACTCGTAGCCCTCGTCGAACTCCTTCTCGATGGCCGACTGCACCTCGGCGATCTCCTCCTTCGTCACGACCCCTTCGGACAGGAGGTACTCCTCGAAGTTCCGGACCGGGTCCTTCTCGGCCATGTAGTGCTCGAGCATCTCGGTGGGCACGTACTTCGCGGGGTCGTGACCTGCATGCCCGCGCCATCGGAGCGATACCGACTCGATCAGGGTCGGTCCCTCGCCGCCCCGCGCACGCTCGACGGCTTCGCGTGCGGCCTCGTAGACCTCGAGCACGTTGCCGCCGTCGACCCGGACCCCGGGGATGCCGTAGGCGACGGCCCGCTCCGCGATCGTCGGCACGGCGAACTCGAGGGGGTTTGGCGTCGAATACGCCCACTGATTGTTGTTCACGACCCACACCACGGGCAGCCGATGGATCGCCGACGCGTTGATCGCCTCGTGCCAGCGTCCGTTCGAGGTGGAGCCGTCGCCGCAGATCGCCATGGCCACCCGACGGTCGCCCGATCGCTTGTACGCGAGCGCGGCACCGACGGCCACCGGATAGGCGATCGGGAGGTGCGAGATCACCGTGAACGTGCGGTTCCCGAACCAGTCGCCGATGTGGCTGTTGCCGTCGCGGCCACGCGTGTAGCCGTCGATGCGACCCCAGTACTGGGCCATGACGCGCTTCAGGTCGAGGCCCTTCGTCAACTGGGCGGTCAGGTCTCGATGCGTCGGGAAGAGGGAGTCGTCCTTCTCGAGCGCGAACGCGACACCGACGTGCGTGCCTTCCTGACCCCGCCCGGAGTAGATGGCACCGGGGAGGCGGCCCTGCCGGTAGAGGGCCTCCATGCGCTCGTCGAAGTACCGGGCGAGCTTGAGGTGATGCAGGATCTCCTTGAGACGATCGTCCGGCAGCGGCCGACCGCTCATATCCGCCTCACGTCGCACCTTCGTGGCCACGTTCCTTCCCCCTAGACGGTGTGCAGCGCCTTGCCGGCCAGCGCGAGCATCGCCTCACCGACACCTTCGGACAGGGACGGATGCGGGTGGATCAGCGCCGCGACGTCGGCCGCGGTGGCCTCCCAGCTGGTGATCAACATGCCCTCGGCGATCAGGTCGGTGACGTGGGGCCCGATCATGTGGATGCCGACGACCGGACCGTCGGGCTCGGCGACCACCTTCACGAACCCGCCCTCGCCGACGATGTTGGCCTTGCCGATCGCGCGGAAGTCGAGCTTCTCGACGACGACCTCGCGCCCCTGCTCGCGCGCCTGCGCCTCGGTCAGCCCGACGCTCGCGATCTCCGGGGTGCAGTAAGTGACGCGGGGGATGTTCACGTAGTCGAGGTCGGGAACGGGCATGCCGGCGATGCGCTCGGCGACGGCGATGCCTTCGGTGAACGAGACGTGCGCCAGCTGAAGCGGCGTCGCGGCGACGTCGCCCACGGCCCACACGTGTGGGGCGCTGGTACGGAGCTGTCCGTCGACGTCGACGAAGCCCTTCTGGTGCAGCGTGACGCCCGCGGCCTCCAGCCCGAGGTCGTCGGTGACCGGCCCACGTCCGACCGCCACCAGGCAGACCTCGGCGTTGACCGTCTGCGTCTTCCCGCCGACCTCGTAGGTGACGTCGACGGTCTCGCCGTTGTCGGCGATCGTCTGGACTGAGGCCCCGGCATCGCTGGTGATGCCTCGCTTGCGGAACGCTCGACCGATCTCTTTCGACACCTCGTCGTCTTCGAGCGGCGCGAGCCGCGGCAACGCCTCGAGCAGCGTCACGTCGGCCCCGAACGACCGGTAGAGGGAGGCGAACTCGAGCCCGACCGCGCCGGCCCCGATCACGACGGCCGAGGCGGGGATCCGCTCGTACCAGAGAGCCTGGTCGCTCGTGATGATCCGGTCGGTGACCTGCACGCCCGGGAGCAGCTTGGGACGCGAGCCGGATGCGATCACGACGTCGCCCGCCTCGACGCGGCGCCCGTCGACCTCCACCGCGGGACCCTCGAGGAGGGTGGCGGTGCCGGCGATCACGTCGATCTGTCGCTGCTTGATCACGCCCGTCAGACCGGTGACGAGCTTGTCGACGACCTTGTCCTCGAAGGCCTTGACGGCGTCCCAGTCGGGCTCGCCGCTCGCCTTCACGCCCCACTCGGTCGCGCGGTTCACGGTGTCGAGGACGGCGGCGGACTGCAGGAGCGCCTTCGTCGGGATGCAACCGCGCAGCAGACAGGTGCCACCGAGCCGCTCGTCCTTCTCCACGATGGCAACGCGCTTGGCCAGCTGCGCAGCACGCAGGGCCGTCGAGTAGCCCCCCGTGCCGGCGCCGACAACGACGACGTCGTATGCATCGGCCATACGGAATGCCAGTCTACCCACGCTCGTCCGACACGCCCGAAGGCGATGCATAGGATGCTGTCGATGGACGAGCCGGTTGAGCTCAGGCGCACGCCGCTGGAGGCGGAACACCGCTCGCTCGGCGCGAAGCTGGGCGCGTTCGCGGGCTGGCTCATGCCGATCGAGTACGAGGGCGCGCTCGCCGAGCACCGAGCCGTCCGCGAGCGCGTCGGCTTGTTCGATCTGACCCATCTGGGAAAGGTGGAGGTCGTCGGTTCCGGCGCGCTCGGGCTGCTGCAGGGGTTGATCACGAACGACGTCGGCACGGTCGCGGTGGGGGAAGCGCAGTACAACCTCGTGCTGAACGAGGGCGGCGGCGTGATCGAGGACCTGATCGTCTACCGCCTCGGCGACGAGCGCTTCTTCGTGGTCCCCAACGCGTCGAACACGCAACGCGTGCTTCAGCTCCTCGCCGACGCTGACACCGACGCGCCCGTCCATCTCATGTACCACCAGGACTGGTGCTTCCTCGCGGTCCAGGGGCCGGACTCGGCCCATGTCGTGTCCGCGCTGTTCCCTGAGTCCTCCGACCTCGGGTTCATGCAATGCGAGGAGTCGGAGTACCGCCGCCGACCGGTGATCGTCACGCGGTCGGGCTATACGGGGGAGCTCGGGTACGAGCTGTTCACGTACCAGGACGTCGCGGTCGACCTCTGGCGCGACCTGATGACCGCGGCGTCGGCGTTCGACGGACGGCCCTGTGCGCTAGCTGCCAGAGACATCCTCCGGCTCGAGATGGGCTATCCGCTCTACGGGCAGGACCTGTTCGAATCCTCGACCGCGCTGGAAGCCGGCCTGAGCTGGGCCGTGTCGTTCGAGAAGGGCGACTTCCGCGGTCGTGACGCCCTGATGCGCCAGCGCGACGAGGGTCTGCCGAGCCTGCTCCGCGGTCTGCGGATGCACGACCGGCGACACATCCCTCGCGCCCACTGCCCGGTCCTCGTGGCCGACCAGCTGATCGGCGAGGTGACGAGCGAGACCTTCAGCCCGCTGCTGCAGACGGGGATCGGGCTCGGGTACCTGTGGCCGGCCGACATCGCCGCGCTCGGGGCCGAGGTTGAGGTGGACATCCGGGGAAGGCGTGGGGCGGCGACGGTCGTGCGTCCGCCGTTCGTGGATCGCAACCCGCGCTGAACCCGGCTCAGACGGTCGGGTGACGGACGGCGTGTGTGAAGTCGACGATCCCGGCCGTGCCGAACCGGATGCTTCCGAGCAACCGGTCGAGGATACGGTGGGCTCTCGGCGACTCCCGCGTCATCGCGACGACCAGGTACAGCCCCGAGCTCGGGATGCCGATGCTCCGCGCCGGCCCGAAGCCCGGCGCGGCCACGAAGTACGACCATCGCGTCGCCGGATGGTTCGCGCTCGTGCAGACGCCTTCGCCCCGCGCCACGTAGTCGCCCGCGGATCCGGCCGAGCCCGATGCGACGTAGGAGGGGACGTGGTTCGCGAAGACCCGCTGCTCCTGCATCGTGCACCCGGGGGTGGATGTCAGCCGCGAGAGGAGGGGCCCGGTCGCGGCCAGGTAGTAGAAGTCGCTCGGCACCCCCACCCGGGTCGCGTCGATCCAGGTGGCGGCCATGCCGTAGGTCTCGCCGTCGAATGCCCGCCACCGGGTCGGGCTAGGTGAGGCCACGAACCCCTCTCGGACCCCGTCACCGGTTGCGAGGACCGCTTGCCATCCGTGCGGCACGAGAGCGTGAACATCCCCGGCGTCCACATGGACGTAGGGTGACGCCGTCGGCCGGATCTGCACTGCCGCTTCGGGTCGCGACAGGGGTTGTAGATCAGCTGCGGCGCAACTCGCTGCCGCCACCATCATGATGAACCCGAGCAAGACGCTTCGCACCGGCTTTCCCGGCGGAGGATACGCCCCCTCCCCCAGAGACGCCAGCCCGCGCGATCGGCCTCCGAGCTCTCAGGCGGCCCCGAGGGGCGGCGCCGCAAGGCGTTCGCCCTCGTGGGAAGGGATGCAGAAAGAGACGCGGGTCCCCCCTCCCGGGAGGGGGTCGGCCCACATGACCCCGCCGTGCTCGACGACGATCTGCCGCGCCAGGTGCAGCCCGACGCCGACCCCCGCCTTCTCCTTGCGCAGGGTTGCCTCGCCGGTCGAGAACGGCTGCTCGAACGCCTGCATCGCGACCGCTCGGTCGAGACCCTCGCCCCGGTCGGCGATCCCGACGACCACGCCCTCTTCGAGGTTCCGCGCGACGAGATCCACCGAGCACCCTGCGGGAGAGTACCGGCACGCGTTGTCGAGCAGCTCACGGACGACTCCGCCCACGCGCGAGGCGTCGGCGATCGCCAGCAGCTCGTCGGGCACCTCGGCGTCGATCGGGATCGACGGGTACTGACGCCCCACCTCGTCGAGCGCGTGGCGCACGAGCGGTGCCAGGTCGGTCTCCGTCACCTCGAGTTCGAAGGTTCCGCGTTCCAGCTCGGCGATCGTGATGATCTCGTCGACGATGGCCATCAACTTGTCGAGGGAGGCCTGGAGCTGTTCCAGGAACTGGATGCGCTCGGCCTCGGGCACGCTCGGGTTGCGCAGCACGTAGGCGATGCCCTTGGCGACCGTGACGGGGGTGCGGAGCTCGTGCGAGATGTTGGCGAGAAAGTCGGCCTTGGCCGAGGTGCCCTGGCTGACGTCGTCGCGCAGCCGCGCGAGCTCGTCCTCGAGCTCGCGGGCCCGAACGACGGTGCGCGCGACCTCGTCTCCCAGCAGGCCGGCCGCGGCGGGACTGAGGGCGACGCTCCCACCGAGCGCGGCTCGCACGGCGGCGATCACCGGTTCGGACCCCTCGTCCTTCAACAGGTAGCCGGAGGCGCCTGCTGCGAGCGTCTCGGCGATCCTTCCCGGGTCCGGGCTCGCCGAGCGGGCGATCACCCGCGAGCCGGGCGAGGCCGTGACGAGCCGCCGGACGAGCTCCGCGCCCCCGAGCCCTTCGAGCTCGAGATCGCACACCACGACGTCGGGGCGCACCCGCGCCGCCGACTCCACGGCTCGGAACGCGTCCGTGGTGACCTCGACCAGGAGATCCGGGGCCTCGCGGAGCAGGTGGTACTGGAGGCTCGCGATCTCGTCGGTCGTGTCGCAGAGCAGCACGTTGGACACCATCTCTACGCGTATCGGCCGAGGCTCGGCCGGGTTGAGCGGGGGAGGCCGAACGGACGACTCAATGACTCAGTGGACGATCCCGGTGCGGATGGCGATCGCGACCGCCTGCGCCCGGTCGTTGGCCCCAAGCTTCTCGAAGATCCGCTCGAGGTGCGTCTTGACGGTGTGCGGCGAGATCCCGAGCTCGTTGGCCACCTGCCGGGTCGTGGAACCGTCGGCGACCTTCTGCAGGATCTCGCGCTCGCGCTTGGACAAGGGCGCCTGCCGGGGCTCGTCGCCGGAGACCGCTTGGGCCTCCTCGATGAACGTCTTCGCGAGCTGCGGGTGGATCACGGCGTTTCCTTCGACCGCGTTCCGTGCGGCGTCGATCAGGGCGTCGGGGGAGGCGTCCTTCAGGAGGTAGCCCGAGACGCCGGCCTGGATCGCCTCGGAGATCGCTCCTCGCGACTCGTCGATCGTGATCAGGATGACCTTCGTCTCCGGCGACGCCTCGCGGATCCGTCGGGTCGCCTCGATGCCGTCCATCCCCGGCATCCGCACGTCCATGAACACCACGTCGGGCATAAGCTCTCGGGCGCGCTCGACCGCCTCCTCGCCGCTGGCGGCCTCACCCACCACCACGACCGTCTCGTCGGAGAACTCGAGCGCGGTTCGAAGCCCCTCGCGGGTCACAGGGTGGTCGTCGACGATCATGGCGCGGATGGAGGACATCCGGTTCGGCACCTCGTTCAGGTTCGGGCAGGTAACCTTGGTGCCTAAGGATATGCCCGCGCGAGGATGGATGGTGGAGATGGACGAGAAGGATGTCGCGATCGAGGACCAGACCACCGGCCAGGACGAAGGCGTGACGAGGGAGCGGGTCGAGGAGGCTCTCAAGCAGGTCTACGACCCGGAGCTCGGCATCAACATCGTCGATCTCGGGCTCGTCTACGACATCGCGGTCCAGGACAACGGCGACGTGGACATCGAGTACACGCTCACCACCATGGGCTGCCCGATCGGCCCGCTGATCGAGGACCAGATCCGTGCCTTCCTCGCGCCGATCGACGGGATCGGAGAGATCCGGCCCGAGCTGGTGCTCCGTCCGCCGTGGAGCCCCGAGCTGATGTCGGACGAGGCGAAGGCGGCGCTCGGCATCTTCTGAGGTCTCCCTTGACGCATCGCGACCAGGTGGCTTGAATTGCATCTGCAAATCCGACCCTGGAGGTAGGGAAGTCGTGATCCGCACCAGGTGCCGCGGCCTCGTCGGCGCGATGATCCCGTCGCGTCTGTGCTGTCCGATGCCCCAGGCCCTCGCGCGAGGGCAGATGCAGCGGCCGACGTAATCCGAACCAGCCATGCATGGTCGAGCGGCCGCCTTGGGCGGCCGTTCTTATGTCTTGGAGCTACAGCGAGGAGGGCAACAGCGTGAGTGACTACGCGAATCCTGACGTGCTCGTGTCGACCGAGTGGCTCGAGCAGCACCTCGACGATCCCTCGGTCCGCGTGATCGAGGTCGACGAGGACACGACTGCCTACGAGAAGGGCCACATCAGCGGCGCTGCCGCGTGGAACTGGACGACCGATCTGCACTCGCCGGTGGGCCGCGACTACATCGACCGGGCCGGGTTCTCGAAGCTCCTGTCCGATGCGGGGGTCGGGCCGGGCACCACCGTGGTGCTCTACGGCGGCAACAACAACTGGTTCGCGGCCTACGCGTATTGGCTGTTGAAGCTCCGCGGCTTCGGCGCTGTGAAGTTGCTGAACGGTGGACGCAAGAAGTGGGAGCTCGAGAGCCGCGAGCTGACGCAGGACGTCCAGTCTCACCAGCCCACGGGCTTCACGCTCGAGGGCGGCGAGCGTTCGGAGATCCGTGCGCTTCGCGACGACGTGCTCGCCAAGGTCGGATCGGGGACGGGCTTCATCGACGTTCGCTCGCCCGAGGAGTTCCGCGGGGAGAAGCTCGCTCCCGACCACCTCCCCCAGGAGCAGTCGCAGGTTCCGGGTCACATCGCCGGCGCGGCCAACATCCCGTGGGCGAAAGCCGCCAACGACGACGGTACCTTCAAGTCCGCGGACGAGCTCCGCTCCCTCTACGAGGGCGAGGGGATCACCCCCGACAAGGAGGTCATCGCCTACTGCCGGATCGGGGAGCGCAGCTCACACACCTGGTTCGCACTGCAAGAGCTGCTCGGGTATCCGGAGGTCAAGAACTACGACGGCAGCTGGACCGAGTACGGCTCACTCGTCGGCGCGCCCGTCGAGCTCGGTGCATAGCCTAGGGCGCAACGCCCTGGGCGCTTCCAGGCGCGGCCGACTGTTCGGAATCCGACCGGGCGGGTAGACTTTCAGCAGGTCGCGAGCGCGGCTCGCGTTCCGACGTCGTGGATCCGAAAGGGATGAGGTCGTGGCCGTCAGCCAGGAAGAACACCTGAGGGAGCTCAGCAAGGGCTACCGGTTCGACTGGAAGGATCCGGAGCATTCGGTCTTCACGCCCAAACGCGGGCTGTCGCCCGCCGTCGTCGAGGAGATCTCGGCGCTCAAGGACGAGCCGGACTGGATGCGGAAGTACCGCCTGAAGGCGTTGAAGCACTTCGAGGCACGCCCGATGCCGTGGTGGGGTGCCGACCTGTCCGGCATCGACTTCGACAACATCTACTACTTCATCCGGTCCACCGAGAAACAGGCCCAGAGCTGGGAAGACCTGCCGGAGGACATCCGAGGCACGTGGGACAAGCTCGGGATCCCCGAGGCCGAGAAGAAGTACCTCGGTGGCGTCAGCGCGCAGTACGAGAGCGAGGTCGTCTACCACAAGATCAAGGACGAGCTCGAGTCGATGGGCGTCCTGTTCACCGACATGGACTCGGCGGTGCGGCTCTACCCCGACCTGGTCAAGGAGCACTTCGGCACGCTGATCCCGTCGAACGACAACAAGTTCGCGGCGCTGAACACCGCCGTCTGGTCGGGCGGGTCGTTCATCTACGTGCCGCCGGGCGTGCACGTCGACATCCCGCTGCAGGCGTACTTCCGGATCAACGCCGAGAACATGGGGCAGTTCGAGCGCACGCTGATCATCGCCGACGAGGGCTCGTACGTGCACTACGTCGAGGGATGCTCGGCGCCGATCTACACGAGCGACTCGTTGCACTCGGCCGTGGTCGAGATCAAGGCCATGCGCGGCGCGCGTGTCCGCTACACGACGATCCAGAACTGGTCGACCAACGTGTACAACCTGGTGACGAAGCGTGCGGCCGCCTACGAGGACGCCGTGATGGAGTGGGTCGACGGCAACATCGGCTCCAAGGTCACGATGAAGTACCCGTCGATCTACCTGCTCGGCAAGGGCGCGCGCGGCGAGGTGCTCTCGGTGGCGTTCGCCGGCAAGGGCATGCACACCGACGCCGGCGGCAAGGCGATCCACGCGGCCCCGTACACGACCAGCGTGATCACGTCGAAGTCGGTCTCCAAGGACGGGGGGCGCACCGGATACCGGGGCCTCGTCCGCGTCGAGCCCGACGCGCATCACGCCAAGTCGAACGTGCGCTGCGACGCGCTGATCCTCGATGAGATCAGCCGCTCCGACACCTACCCGTACATCGAGGTGGAGGACGAGACCGCGGCGCTCGGTCACGAGGCCACCGTGTCGAAGGTGGGCGATGACCAGCTCTTCTACCTGCGCAGCCGCGGCCTGTCGGAGGTCGAGGCCACCGCGATGATCGTGAACGGGTTCATCGAGCCGATCACGCGCGAGCTTCCGATGGAGTACGCGGTCGAGCTCAATCGTCTGATCGAGCTGCAGATGGAGGGCTCGGTCGGCTAGGGAGGCGCTCGGTCCTCCAGCACCGAGCCATCGGGTCGCCGGAACACCGGTTTGCCGTCCGCGAGTTCGAGCCGTAAGCCGTCGCGTTCGTGGACGGTCCGGTGGTGCCTGCGGCACAGCAAGAGCAGATTCCGGACCGCTGTCGCGCCTCCGTCGGCCCAGTGGACCACGTGGTGGGCGTCGCACCCGCCGTGCGGCCGGTCGCATCCGGGGAACCGGCAATGCCGATCGCGAACGATCACGGCCCGTCGCATGCGGACGGGACGACGGGCGTGGGGACGCTCGCCGGCGACGACCGGCCGCTCGGGTCGATCCAGCCACTGACGACAGATCTCGACGAGCGCATCGGCGCGCCGTTGTGCGGCCGTTCGAGCGTCGCTCGCATCTGTTCGCGCCTCCGTATCGAGCCCGGCGCGCACTGCCGTCAGGATGGCATCGCCTGTCACGGGATCGAGGTCGCCGTCGACCCGTACCATCCCCAGGAACGAGGGCGAGACGTGGAGCCGTCGGCGGGCGCGGAGCTGTTCGTCGTGATCGGCACCGCGTGCGCGCTCGACCCCCTGCTTCAGTAGCCCACCACGCGGTGCAGGCCTCCCACGGAGTGGGCCCGCGCCGCGCCGACGAGCACGCCCTCGTCGCGCCCGAAGGCATCGACGTCGACATCCCGGGCTCCGGCGAGGACCCCGGCCGCCGTGATCGAGACGTCACCCGTTTCGAGGGCCCGACGCGTCTCGGGCATCGCCTCGAGCGCTCGTGCCAGCCCGACCAGCGCCCGCGCCCCGCCCCACCCATGCGAAGCCGGGACACCAGCCAGGCAGCCGTGGACAGGAGTCCGTCCCGCTCGAAGAGACGACGCCGGTCGATCTCGGCGAGCCGCCGCAGCCGTTCCGCCTCCAGCGCCTCGACCGCGGCATGAAGCTCGACGAACTCATCCTCGATCCGCGCGTCCGGCAGCTCCCGGAGGGAGTCGAGGCGGAGCTCGTCGATCGCCGGCCGGAGGCCGCTCACGTGACCAGCCGTGCCCAGGCGAGGCATCGAACATGCGTTCGACGGTATCGGATTGGACTCGGACGCTCGGGGCGCCGCCCCTCGTGGAATCCGACTCGTCGGGTAGGATTTCTGTCGAGCCAGTAGGATTTCTGTCGAGATGGAGAGCCAGACCTTCGACGAGCGCGCCCTGGAGGCGCTCCCGGCGGCGCCGGACTGGCTCGGGGGTCAGCGCAAGCAGGCGTTCGAGGAGTTCCAAGCGCTCCCGATCCCGTCGCAGGAGACCGAGGAGTGGCGCTACACCGACCTGTCCGCCTTCGACCTCACATTCACGCCGCAGACGCCCGGGCACCAGCGAACGACCTCGAATCAGACGCTCGACGGCACCGGGGTGATCTTCTGCGACCTCGACGAGGCGATCGAGAAACACCCCGACCTCGTGGAGCCCCGGCTGCACGCCCTCGTGCCCACGGGCCGGACCAAGTTCACGGCACTGCACGGTGCGTTCCGCACCGGCGGCACCTTCCTGTACGTCCCGCGCGACGTTCGCCTCGAGCTGCCGCTGCAGACGCTGACCTATCTGCGCGGCGACGGCGAGGCGGTGTTCCCGCACACGTTGCTGATCGCCGACGAGGGCGCCGACGTGACCTTCATCGACCGCTTCTCCTCCCACGACCTCGAGCGAGCGTTCAGCGACGTGGTCGTCGAGATCTTCGTGGGCGACGCGGCCCGCGTGCGGTACGCGTCGATACAGGAGTGGGGCGGCGGCGTCACCCACCTCGGCATCCAGCGGGCGCACGTAGGACGCGATGCCGACTTCCGGTCGCTCGCGGTCGGGTTCGGCGCGTCTCTCGCCCGTGCCGAGGCGGAGACCGTGCTCGCCGGCTCCGGCGGCTTCTCCGAGATGCTCGGGGTCTTCTTCGCCGACGGCACGCAGCACTTCGACCATCGGTCGGAGCAGGAGCACGTGGCCGATCACTGCACGAGCGACCTGCTCTACAAGGGGGCGCTCCGCGACGAGTCGCGCGCCGTCTACAGCGGCTGGGTGCACGTCCGCAAGGACGCTCAGAAGACCGACGCGATGCAGACCTCGCGCAACCTCGTGCTCTCCGAACGAGCCAAGGCGCAGGCGATCCCGAACCTCGAGATCGAGGCGAACGACGTGCGCTGCGGTCATGCGGCGTCGGTCGGCCCGGTCGACGACGAGGCGCTCTTCTACCTTGAGAGCCGCGGCATCCCGCGAGCGGAGGCCGAGCGGCTGATCGTCACGGGCTTCTTCCAAGAGGTGTTCGATCGCGTGACGCTCGAGGAGGTGCGGCGCGGCGCCGAGCTCGCGATCGCGGAAGAGCTCGCCAAGGCCGGATGATGGATCGGGTCCGCATCTGCTCGAGGACCGACGTCCCCACGGGGGAGGCTCGGAGGTTCCAGGTGGACGGCCACCTCGTCGCGGTGGTGAACCTGGGCGACGAAGGCTTCCGGGCTGTCGACGCGATCTGCTCGCACGAGAAGTACTACCTGGACGAGGGCGACGTCGACGTCGAAGACGAGACGATCGAATGTCCGAAGCACGGCTCCATGTTCGACCTCAACACGGGCGCTCCCCGAGCGCTGCCGGCGATCCGGCCCGTGCCCGTGTACGAGGTGACCACCGACGGCGACGATCTCCTGATCGAGGTGTGACGATGACGATGAACCAGAACGGACGTGCGACGCTCGAGATCCGCGACCTGCACGCAACGGTCGAGGGCAAGGAGATCCTTCGAGGGATCGACCTGGTCGTGCGGCAGGGCGAGATCCATGCGCTGATGGGCCCGAACGGCTCGGGCAAGTCAACGCTCTCCAACGTAATCATGGGCCGCCCCGGTTATCAGCTCACCGGCGGTCAAGTGCTGTTCAACGGCGAGGACATCGGCGCGCTCACGCCGGACGACCGCGCCAAGCGCGGGCTGTTCCTGGCGATGCAGTACCCGACGGAGGTGCCGGGCGTCTCGGTCGTGAACTTCATGCGGACGGCCTATCAGGCGATCAAGGGTGAGCAGGTCTCGGCCTTGGCCTTCCGCAAGCACATGAAAGCACAGATGGACCGGCTTGGCATCGAGGACGCGATGGTCCAGCGGTACGTCAACCAGGGCTTCTCGGGCGGGGAGAAGAAGCGCAACGAGATCCTGCAGCTCGCGGTCCTCGAGCCGCGCGTCGCGATCCTCGACGAGACCGACTCCGGGCTGGACATCGACTCCCTCAAGCTGGTCGCCGAGAGCGTGAACGAGCTCGTCGGGCCCGAGCTCGGCGTGCTCGTCATCACCCATTACCAGCGGATGCTGAACTACATCACGCCCGACCGGGTCCATGTGATGCTGCAGGGGCGTATCGTGAAGTCGGGCGGCCCCGAGTTCGCCCGCGAACTCGAGGAGAAGGGCTACGAGGGCTTCCGCAGGGAGCTCGGCTTGGACGAGGGCGCCGCCGACGAGGAGGAGCTGTGACCGGGCACATCGACGTCGAGCGGGTCAGGCGGGACTTCCCGATCCTGAAACGCACGGTGAACGGCAACCCGCTCGTGTACCTCGATTCCGCCGCCACCGCGCAGAAGCCCGTCCAGGTGATCGAAGCGGAGGCCGACTTCTACCGCAACCACAACGCCAACGCGCATCGCGGCATCTACCAGCTGGGTGAGGAGGCCACCGAGGCCTTCGAGGGCGCGCGCGCCACCCTGGCACGGTTCTTCGGCGCGCCCGGGCCGGCGACGATCGTCTTCACCCGGGGCACCACCGAGTCGATCAACCTGGTGGCGCAAGGGTGGGGACGCAAGTTCCTGCAGCCGGGCGACGAGGTGCTCCTGACGGAGATGGAGCACCACTCCAACATCGTGCCGTGGCAGCTGACCGCGGCGGTCACCGGCGCGACGCTCAGGTACATCCCGCTGACCGACGACGGCCAGCTCGATCTGTCCGAGCTCGGTTCGCTGCTGACCGAACGCACGAAGCTCCTGGGCGTCACCGGCATGTCGAACGCGCTCGGCACGATCACCCCCCTCAAGCAGCTGATCGAGTCGGCCCGCGCCGTGGGCGCCCTGGTGTGCGTCGACGCCGCGCAGATGGCCCCGCATCTGGCGATCGACGTCGCCGAGCTGGACTGCGACTTCCTCGCCTTCAGCGGCCACAAGATGCTCGGTCCGACCTCGTCCGGCGGCCTGTACGCCAAGGCCGAGCTGCTCGAGGCGATGGATCCGATGTTCGGCGGCGGCGAGATGATCCGCGAGGTCTTCTTCGACCACGCCACGTGGAACGACGTGCCCCACAAGTTCGAGGCCGGCACGATGCAGATCGCCCAGCAGGTCGGTCTCGGAACCGCGATCGACTACCTGGAGGCACTCGGCATGGACGCCATCCGGGAGCACGAGGAGGAGATCACGCGCTACGCCTTGGACCGCCTGCTCGACGCGGGGGCCACCGTGTACGGGCCCAAGGACGCGTCGATACGGGGCGGCGCCGTCAGCTTCTGGTACCGCGACGTCCATCCGCACGACCTGGCGACGATCCTCAACGAGGAGGGCGTCGCGATCCGGGCGGGGCACCATTGCGCGCAGCTCGCGATGCGGCGGTTCGGGACGCCGGCCACGGCGCGCGCGTCGTTCTACGTGTACAACACGAAGGACGAGGTCGACGTGCTGGTCGAGTCGCTCGCCAAGGCGGAGGACATCTTCGCGCTCTAGCTACGACGGAGGGAGATCCGTGGCGCTCGACGACATCTACAAGGAAGTGATCCTGGATCACTACAAGTCCCCGCGGAACAAGCGCGAGCTGCCCGGCGCCGAGCTGACCTGCACGCGGAACAACCCTCTCTGCGGTGACGAGATCACCGTCTTCGCACACGTCGACGACGGGAAGATCCGGGAGGTCACGTTCCAGGGCGCCGGGTGCTCCATCAGCCAGTCGAGCGCCTCGATGATGACGGAGGCCGTCAGCGACACCACCGTCGAGGACGCCCTGGAACTGGCGTCGGACTTCCGCGGCATGATGGCGGGCGACGTCGAGCCCACCGAGGAGCGCTTCGGCGACCTGATGGCTCTCAAGGGGGTCGTGAAGTACCCGATCCGGATCAAGTGCGCGGTGCTCGCGTGGGACGTGCTGCAGGAGGCGCTCGGCACAGCCGGTGAGGCCACCGGCGCGCACCCCCACGCCGCCGGGTAACGGCTAGTCTGCGGCGCGTGAGGCGCCTGCTGAAGGTGGTCGGTCTTGCGTGCACGATCATCCTAGTGCCGGCGCGCGCCGCGTTCGCGGCGGAGGGCATCCACGACTACAGGGTCGACCTGTCCGTCGAGGCGAACGGGACGCTCGACGTTCGCGAGCAGATCGTCTACGACTTCGGAAGCGATCCCCACCACGGGATCTTCCGCGACGTCCCGACGACGCTGCGCTACGACGACCGGTACGACCGGGTGTTCCCGCTCCGGGTGTCGCAGGTGCAGGTCGGCGAACGTAGCGGCGACGGCTGGGCGATGCACGACGTCCCCTGGACCGTCGAGGATCAGACCGGTGGACAGACCGAGATCAAGATCGGCGACCCCGACGCCACGATCGTCGGCGAGCACCTCTACGACATCGCCTACACGATCGAAGGCGCGCTCAACGCCTTCCCCGACCACGACGAGCTGTACTGGAACGCGGTCGGCGACGCGTGGCCCGTGCTGATCGAGCGCGCGGTCGTCACCGTGCACTCCCCGGCGCCGATCGAGCAGGTCGCGTGCTTCCACGGGGCGGAAGGGTCCTCGCTCGCGTGCGACCGTTCGAAGGCGTCGGGCCGCACCGCGACCTTCACGCAATCCAACCTGTTCCCGTTCGAAGGGATGACCGTCGTGGTCGCCGTCCCGAAGGGTGTGGTCACACCGACGCCGCGGCCGATCCTGCAGGAGCGGCTGACGCTCCTCAATGCGTTCCGCGCGACGCCCCAACGCGGAGGGGTGGCCATCGCCCTTCTGGTGCTTGGGCTCGGCACCATCGGCTGGTCGATGTGGACGACCGGTCGCGACCGGCGGTTCCGGGGATCGCCGGTGGACCAGACGATGGGCGGCATGACCGGGGACGAGCCCGTGCCGATCGGCGACGCCGACACGAGCGCGCCGGTCGAGTTCGCGCCTCCCGACGGTCTGCGGCCCGGTCAGCTCGGCACCCTCATCGACGAGCGGGTGAACACGCTCGACGTCTCGGCCACCATCGTCGATCTGGCGGTGCGCGGCCACCTCAAGATCCAGGAGCTGCCGAAGGAGGGCTGGTTCGGCAAGCCCGACTGGCGCCTGGTGCGCCTGGAGGCGCCCGAAGACGACCTGCTCGCGTACGAGCGCAGCCTCCTCGGCGGCCTGTTCGAGGACGGCACGACGGTCGAGCTGTCGTCGCTGCGGACGAAGTTCGTCGAACGCCTGCACCTGGTCCAGAAGGACCTGATGAGCGACGCGGTGGCCACGGGGTGGTTCCGCAAGAACCCGGACAAGGTGCGGTCGCGCTGGTACCTGATCGCACTCGTTGCCACTGCGTTGGCAGGAGCGCTGACGTGGTTCCTCGCCGTGACCTGGCGGCTCGGGCTGATCGGGCTGCCGTTCGTCGCGACGGCGCTCGCGCTCTGGCTCGCGCCTCGCTGGATGCCGGCGCGCACGGCGAAGGGTACGGCCCTGCTCCGCCGGGTGCGGGGCTTCCGCACGGTCATCGACAAGGCCGAGGCGAACATGGCGCGCTGGGCCGAGCAGGAGAACGTCTTCACGAAGTACCTCCCCTTCGCGATCGTGTTCGGGCTGACGGAGAAGTGGGCCAAGGCGTTCGAACAGCTCGGCGAGGCACGGCCCGACACGGCCTCGTGGTACGTGTCGAGCCGACCGTTCGCCCTGGCGCAGTTCGCGCACGCGATCGACGGGTTCACCGTGGCGACGTCGGGGACCATCGCGTCGACGCCCGCCGGGTCGGGGTCGAGCGGGTTCGGCGGGGGATCGTCGGGTGGGGGAGGCGGCGGGGGCGGCGGCGGCTCCTGGTGAGGCCGTCCGCACCCGGAACGCCCCTACCATGGACCAGATGCGCGTCGAGTTCAGCGAGGACGGGCGTGACTTCAGCCGCCGGGACTGGTCGGCGCTGGTCGACGCCGACCCGGGCGGCAGCTTCTTCCACTACCCCGCCTACCTGAAGCTCTACTGGGAGGAGTTCGGCGACACGCCCGAGCACCTCCTCCTCGCCTTCGGCGAGGCCGACGACGGGTCGCAGCTCGCCGCGGTGGCGTTCGAGCGGATCGACGCGACGCTCCGCTTCCTGGGCGGCACGGAGGTGACGGACTACATGGGCCCAGTGGGGGTTCCCGAGGCGCAGGAGGCCTTCGCGAAGGAGCTGTGGCCCGCATTGCTCACGCGTGAGGGATGGACGGTGGCCGACCTCCGCGGCCTGCCCGAGGATCGCCGGTGGCTCGGCCTGCTGCGCGACGCGGCCGCCGCGCAGGGGCTGACGGTCGAGGAGAAGGAGGACCAGAACGGGACGGCGCCGTTCCTCCCACTGGCGCCCACGTGGCAGGAGTACCTGGCGGGGCTGCCCTCCAAGCTCCGGCACGAGATCAAACGGAAGGCGAAGAAGCTCGAGGCCGAGACGGGGCCGTTCCGAACGGTGGTCGCCGATCGCGAGACGATCGGACCCCTGATGGACCGGTTCGTCGAGCTGCACCGGATGAGCGAGGGTCCCAAGGGCGTGTTCCTGGTCTCCGGGATGGAGATCTTCTTCCGTCGGCTGGCCGAGGCCTTCCTCGCCGAGGGCGTATTCCGCCTGACGTTCATCGAGGTGTCGGGTGAGCTCGCGGCCGGAACGATCGGCTTCGCCTGCAACCGGACGTACTACCTGTACAACTCGGCGTTCGATCGAAGGTGGGAGACGTTGGCACCCGGCATGGTGCTCGTAGCGGAGGACATCCGCTCGGCCATCGAGGAGGGGTTGGCCGGGTTCGACCTGTTGAAGGGCGACTACGCCTACAAGTACCGGTTCGGAGCGAGGCCCCGGCGGGTGCGCCGTCTGGTTGCGCGCCGGTGACTAGACGAAGGCACGGATCGTCCGAAGGACGAGCTCGGCGAGCGTGACATCGCCGCCGAGGACGACCGCCCCCGATTCGAGCACGTCGTCGGGCGAGAGCCGTTTCCCCGCCACGAGCGCGAACTGCGGCGCCCGGCCGATCAGGATCGCGTCGGGCTTCTTCTCTCCGATCGGGACCTCGCCGGCGCCCAGGCCCCAATGCCACGAGCCCTCGCCGGCGCCCTCCAGGTCGATCTGGACGCTCCTGCCGGTCAGGTCGTACCCCCGCTGCCCCAGGGCCCACGGCAGCATCCGAACACCCATGTCGATCGTCAAGTAGATCGGCCAGTGCTGCCACTCGACCCCGACGCCGTTGGTCGCCCGCATGTCCTCGCCATGGAGGAACCACTCGACCACACGCGATTGGACGAGGTACCGGGCCGCGATGTCGCCGGCCAGCCACGCGAACCGGCGCCTTTCCCATTCGTCGCCGGGCATGTCGGAGGCGAACGAGAGGAGCGCCTCGGCCGCCCGGCCCCACGTCTCGAGCACGTCGCGTACGGGCAGCCCCGAACGCCGGTTCACGGTCCACGCGTTCCAACTGTCGACCGTGAAGGGCTGGCCGTCGAGCGACGCCCGGTACTCGTCGAGCTCCTCGGCGGGGCCGCCGGCGAGGAGCTGCGCGGCGGCGGTGTCGCCCGCGGCCAGGTGCGCCATCACGTCGCGGTTCCACCACCCGGCCGCCGCGCTCGGCTCCTCCCAGGTGTCGGGTTCGGCGTACTGGATCATGCGACCGAGACGCTGCCGCTCGGCATGGGCAACCCCGATCAACGTCGCTCTGTCCAGGTTCACGGGCCGGGATTGTACAGTCGCCCGGTGCGCGTCCTGATCTGCCCCGACAAGTTCCGGGGAACGCTCTCGGCGCAGGAGGCCGCAGGCGCGATCGGCCGCGGATGGAGCCGTGCGCGACCTGCGGACGAGGAGATCGTCGTGCCGCTGGCCGACGGCGGCGAGGGCACGCTCGACGTGCTCGTCCCCCCGGACGACCCCGGCTGCCGGCGCGTCCGCGTGCAGGTGCACGGTCCGCTCGGCGAGCCGGTCCCGGCTGAGTTCGGCATGCGGGAGGACACGGCGGTGGTCGAGTCGGCTCGGGCCTCCGGACTGGCGCTCGTGCCGTCCGCCCGGCGCGACCCGATGCGGGCAGGCACTCGCGGCACCGGCGAGCTCATGCTTGCGGCCCTCGACGAGGGCGCGCGACGGATCCTGGTGTGCCTCGGCGGAAGCGCGACGAGCGACGGGGGGACCGGGATGGCGAGCGCGCTCGGTGCGACGTTCTCCGCCAAGGACGGGTCCCAGCTGGCAGAGGGCGGGGCGGCGGTCCTCGATCTGGCACGGATCGACCTGAGCGGTCTCGATCATCGGCTCCGCGACGCGGAGGTCATCGGCTTGACCGACGTCGACAACCCCCTCTGCGGACCGAACGGGGCGAGCATCGTCTACGGTCCGCAGAAGGGTGCGTCGGAGGCCGACGCGGTGTTGCTCGACCGCGCCCTGGGGCACCTCGCCGCGTCCGTTCACCACGATCTCGGCATCGATCTCAAGGACGAGCCCGGTGCGGGGGCCGCCGGCGGGCTCGGGTTCGGGCTGGCGGCCTTCTGCGGCGCGCGCCTGCGGCCGGGAGCGGCCGAGGTCATGCACGTGGTCGGGTTCGACGCCGACCTGGCGGAGGCCGACCTCGTCGTCACCGGCGAGGGCTCCCTGGACACGCAGTCGCTCCGCGGCAAGGTGGCGTCGGCCGTGCTCGAGGCGGCCGCGATCGCGGGTGTCAGGGTCGCGATCCTGTGCGGCCGCGCCGAGGTCCGCCCCGACGGCCTCGTGGTCCGGACCTTGGTCGACCGCTTCGGAGAGGGCATCGCCATGGTCGACGCCGCGCGATCGCTCGAGGTCCTCGCCGAGGAGCTCGCGCACGACGCGGAGGTGGTTCCGGCGTGACCGGCGGGCTCGAGCGGTTCGTCGGCGCCGCCCGGGCCCTCGGGATCGCGCCCGACGTCCGGCGGTTCCCCGACGGAACCAAGACGGCTGAGGACGCCGCGCGCGCGATCGGCTGCGACGTCGCGCAGATCGTCAAGTCGCTCGTGTTCGTGGTGGACACGACGCCGGTGCTCGTGCTGACCTCGGGACGGAACCGGGTCGACACGGTGAAGCTTGCCGCGCTGTGCGGGGGCGGCGCCGCCCGCCGGGCCAATCCAGAGGAGGTCCGCTCGGCCACGGGGTTCGCGATCGGCGGGACGCCCCCCTTCGGTCACCCCGAACCCTTGCGCGCCTTCGTCGACCACGACCTCCTGGCGCTCGACGAGGTCTGGGCGGCGGCCGGACGGCCGGACGCCGTTTTCCCGCTGGCTCCGTCTGACCTCGTCCGACTGTCTGGGGCGGCCCCCGCCGACGTGGCGGAATCCGACCCGAACGATGGGGTTTCGGGCCGGGCGCAGGTAGAATGAGGGGTCCGCGAACCGCTCGCACGGAGGGACGATGCTCACACTGACCGAATCCGCCGCCGGCAAGGTGAAGGAACTCCTGACCGAGGAGGGCCGCGACGACATCGCCCTGCGCGTCGCCGTGCAGCCGGGCGGATGCTCGGGTCTCCGTTACGCCATGTACCTGGACGATCAGCTCTCGGACAAGGACGCCTGGGAGGAGCAGCACGGCGTCCGTGTCGTGATCGACAAGATGTCGGTGCCCTACCTCTCGGCGGCCACGATCGACTTCGTCGACAGCCTCGAGGCGACCGGGTTCACGATCGACAACCCCGCCGCGCAGGGCAGCTGCGCCTGCGGCCACTCGTTCCACTAGATCCCGCGCGCGCCGAACGGCCGTCGCGTGACGGGTCCGTCGGCCCGGAGCTCGCCGCGACCGTCACGTCACGATAGGTCCATGGCAGACACGCCGCTCGCCGTGGGGGTTCCGCGCGAGACCTTTCCGGGCGAGACCCGTGTCGCGATGGTCCCCGCCCAGGTGCCCGCGCTCGTCAAGGCCGGCTTCCGAGTGGTCGTCGAGTCCGAAGCCGGACGCGCTGCAGGGCTCCCGGACGAGACCTACGTCGCGCACGGCGCCGAGATCGCGGATCGTGATGAAGCGTTCGGCGCCCGTCTGGTGATCCAGGTCCGCACAACCGCCGCGAACCCGGAGGCAGGCGCCGACGATCTTCCTCGGCTGGACCCCGGCCGCACCGTGATCGGGTTGTGCGATCCACTCGACGCGCCGGCCGGGCTCCGCCGCCTCGCAGAGACCGGGGCGACCGTCTTCGCGCTGGAGCTCGTGCCACGGATCTCGCGAGCCCAGCAGATGGACGTGCTGTCGTCGCAGGCGACGATCGCGGGGTACGAGACCGTCGTGATCGCGGCGACCCACCTGCCGAAGATCTTCCCGATGCTGACCACGGCAGCCGGCACGGTGACGCCGGCGCGGGTGCTGGTGATCGGGGCGGGGGTCGCGGGCCTGCAGGCGATCGCGACGGCCCGCCGCCTGGGCGCGGTGGTCGAGGCCTACGACGTGCGCCCGGCGGCGCAGGAGGACGTCGAGAGCGTCGGCGCGAAGCTCGTGCAGCTGCCCCTCGAGCCCGGCGACGCGGAGGACGCCAGCGGCTACGCGAAGGACCTCGGCGAGGCGTTCTACCGCCGCCAGCAGGAGTTCCTGGTCGACGTGGCGCGCGGGCACGACGTGATCATCTCGACCGCCTCGATCCCGGGGCGGCCGGCGCCGGTCCTCCTGATCGAGGCGGCGGTCGAGGCGATGGCAGAGGGCTCCGTGATCGTGGACGCAGCCGCCGTGGGCGGCGGCAACTGCGCCCTGACCGAGCCCGACGAGGTGGTCCTTGCCCACGGCGTCACGATCCTGGGCCCAACGAACCTGCCCGCGCGCGCACCGTTCCACGCCAGCCAGCTCTACGCGCGCAACGTGGCCAATTTCCTCCTGGCACAGGTGCACGAGGAGGGATTCGCCCTCGATATGGAGGACGAGATCGTGCGGTCCACGCTGGCCGCGCGCGACGGCCGGGTGATCTTCGAGCGTTCCGAGGAGACCCCTCGGGAGGTGAAGACCTGATGTTCGACCGGATCCAGCTCGGGCTGTTCGTGTTCATGCTCGCGACGTTCATGGGGTTCGAGGTGATCAGGCGCGTGCCGCCATTGCTGCATACGCCGCTGATGTCGCTCACGAACGCGATCTCGGGCATCGCCCTCGTCGGCTCGCTGATCCTGGCGGGTTCGGGCAGGGGCGTGATCGCGACCTCGCTCGGGGCGGTCGCGGTGTGCGCGTCGACGATCAACGTCGTCGGCGGCTTCGTGATCACCGACCGGATGCTCAAGATGTTCCGGAAGGAGCGCGAGCGGAAGCCGGCTCCGGTGGGCGGTGACGCCTCGTGACCGACTGGAAGGACTGGCTCCTGCTGTTCATGTACGTGGGCGCGAGCGCGGGGTTCATCCTGGCGCTCAAGTGGCTCACGCATCCGAGCACCGCGCGCCGCGGCGTGGTCGCGGGCGAGATCGGCATGGTCGTCGCCGTGATCGCCACGCTGATCCACGCCGACATCGTCAGCTGGCTGTGGATCGCGGTCGCGCTCGTCGTCGGCTCGGCGATCGGTCTGGTGATCGGGCTGTTCGTGAAGATGACGGCCATGCCCCAGCGGATCGCGTTCTCGCACGCGTTCGGCGCCCTGGCCGCCGCGCTGGTCGGCACCGCGGAGTACCTGCTCGGCCGGCACGACATCGAGCCGTTCACGCTGGCGATCCTCGGCGTCGAGATGCTGCTCGGCTACCTGACCTTCACCGGCTCGATGATGGCGTTCGGGAAGCTGCAGGGCTGGCTGCCCGACCGCCCGTGGCTGTACAAGGGTCAGAACCTCGTGAACCTCGGCGTGCTGGGGATCGGGCTGATTTCGGCCGTCGCGCTGACGATCTCGCCCGAGCACGTGGCGCTGCTGATCCCGCTGATCGGCGCGGGTTTGCTGTTCGGGGTCATGTTCGTGATCCGGATCGGCGGCGCCGACATGCCGACCGTGATCTCGCTGCTGAACTCGTTCGCCGGGCTGTCGGGAGCGGCGCTGGGCTTCGCGATCGCCAACCCGATCCTGATCACCGCGGGCGCGCTCGACGGGTCGTCCGGTTTCCTGCTCTCCGTGTTCATGTGCCGCGCGATGAACCGCTCGTTCGCGAACGTGCTCTTCGGCGGGTTCGGTGTCGAGCAGACCGCGGCGTCGGGTGAGCATGCCAAGCCGGTGCACGCGACGACCGCCGAGGAGGTCGCGATGATCCTCGACGCGGCGAGCCTCGTGATCGTCGTGCCCGGCTACGGCATGGCCGCCGCGCAGGCGCAGCACAAGGTGCGGGACCTGACCGATCTGTTGGGCAAGCGCGGGGTCGAGACTCTCTACGCGATCCACCCGGTCGCCGGCCGCATGCCCGGCCACATGAACGTCCTGCTCGCCGAGGCCGACGTGCCATACGACCACATGGTCGAGCTGAGCGACGTCAACCCCGAGTTCGAGCGCGCGGACTGCGTCCTGGTGATCGGCGCGAACGACGTCGTGAACCCGGCGGCCCGCCACGACAAGGCCAGCCCGATCTACGGGATGCCGATCCTCAACGCCGACAAGGCAAAGAGCGTTGTGGTGATCAAGCGCTCGATGCGCTCGGGGTTCGCCGGCATCGAGAACGAGCTGTTCTACCTGCCGCAGACGATGATGCTCTTCGGCGACGCGAAGGAGGTCGCCGGCGAGCTCGTCCACGAGCTCGGCAGGATCCCGACCCACGCGGTCGCCTGACTATCCAGGGCCGAACCCCTCGATCCGACGCAGCGAGTCTTCGGCGTCGCCCGGCCGGATCGTCACGTCGTCCACGACCGCGCCGTCCTTCAGGCGGATGACCCGGCCGCACCGGCTGGCCACCACCGGGTCGTGCGTCGCGACGATCACGGTCATCCCCCGCTGTTCGCGGAGATCGAGGATCAGCTGCACGATCTCGCCGCCCGTCGTGGAGTCGAGGTTGCCGGTCGGCTCGTCGGCCAGCAGCAGCCCGGGGTCGTTGATCAGCGCCCGGGCGATGGCGACGCGCTGCTGTTCGCCACCCGACAGGCGCGACGGCAACGAAGGGCCGCGGTGGGCGAGCCCGACGGCGTCGAGCAGCTCGGCCGCCCTCGCGTGCTTATCGAACTCGGTCCTGTACGGAAGGACCGGCGCCACCACGTTGTCCCGCACCGTCAGCGCCGGCAACAGGTGGAACCGTTGGAAGACGAAGCCGATCGTCCGCCGGTAGGCGGCCTCCCCCGATCGAGAGAGCGAGGTCACGTCGCGATCGGTGACCCGGATGACACCCGCATCCGGGTGGTCCATCGCGCCGACGACGTGCAGGAGGGTCGACTTGCCCGAGCCCGACGGTCCGGTGACCGCGACGACCTCACCCTCGCCGATCCCGAGGTTCACGTCGTCGAGCGCGACCACGACCTGTTCGTCGGCGGTGTATCGCTTCGACACGCCGCGCAGCCGAACGTCGAAGCCCATCTCCTCACTCCTCCGCAAGCACGGTCGGAAGCGCCATCCGCGAGGCGAGCGAGGCCGGGACGAGGGAGGCGACGACGGCCACCAGGACGCCGACGAGGGATGCGATCGCCCCCGCCGCGACGATGCGCGTTGCCGAGACGCCGAGGATCGCGGAGAGGCCGGCGCCGACGACCGCTCCCACGACAGACCCGAGGAGCCCGATCCCAAGGCCCTCCAGGCCGACCAGGCGCACGAGATGTGCGTCGCCCCACCCTGAGGCGAGGAGCGTCGCGACTTCACGGGCCCGGTCCTTGAGGTTCAGGAAGAGGACATCGGCCACCGAGAGCGCCGCGAGAGCGAGCGCGAGGCCGATGGCCACGTAGTCGACCCGGCGGACCTGGATCGAGATGACCGATCCCAGGGCGGTTCCCACGAGCGTGCCCCGGAAGGCGAGCGTGATCGACAGAAGCACGGAGAGCGCTCCGACCCCGACGAACAAGCCGGCCGCGCCGAAGAACGTCCGCGATGGGAGCCGTCGGAGGTTCGCGAGCGCCATCGACCCGACGCCGCGCACCGGCTTCGCGGGTCCTCCGAGAGCGACCACGGGACGCACCGCGTCGATCGGCGACGAGCGCGAGGCTCGCCAGGCCGGCACCAGCCCGGCTGCCGCGGCAAGCACCGTCGCCACGGGCGCGACGAGCAGGGTTCGCGCGAGCGGCATCCGGAACCCGAACGCGGTGACGAGGGCCGCCGCGATCGCCGTTCCGGCCACGCCGGCGGCGAACCCGATCAGCGTGAGCTCGGCCAGTACGGCGCGGAACACCCACGCCCGGGACCAGCCGAGCGCTCGCAGCGTTCCGATCTCGGACCGGCGCGTGCGCACCGAAGCCAGTGCACCGTTCACCAGGAACAGGACGGTGACGGCGAGCACGAGCACGAACAGCGCAACGCTCTTGCGGTCGAGCGCCTGCAGGATCGTGACGGCCACGCCCTTCTTCACCCAGGCCTCCTCGACATCGAGGGGCGGGGAGCCGAACCGCCCGGCCGGGAGATGGACCTGCACGGTCGTCGCTGATGAGCCGGCGGTGATGTCGACGGCCAGACCGGTCCGCTGCACGATCAGCTGCGCCACCGCTTTGATCCGGGCCAGGCTCACGGGATCGGGGCCCGTGACCCCGGATACGACGACACGGATCACGCTGATCGGCCGGCTCCCACTCGCCCCCGAGTACTTCTCCGGATCGAAGAACGCCTTGGCCGCATCCAAGGTGGTGAGCATCAGGGGTGGCTGCTGGATGTACCCACCGAGGTTCATGGTCGGGTGCAGTGGGCCACCGCCCAGGGCGTCTCTGGAAGCGGTCGTCGCCGGCTGAACGAGCGGCGGCGTGTAGGCGGGCAGGGCTGTCCGGGTGAGCGACGAGAACCCCTGCAGCTCGTATGGATCGTAGCGACCCACCACCTTCGGGATGACCTGCGGGAACTGCTCGAGTGCCCGATGGTTCGTGATATGCCGGAACTGGAGGTCCCGGTTGGCGGGATCCCAGAGGAATCCGTCCCAGGAGAGCTCGTAACTCCGATCGGGGTTGGTCGTCGTCAACGGCTGGATCTGGTCGCCGATCCTTCCTTCGTAGCGCACGGGCGAAGCCGTCCAGTACGTGTCGGCGTAGATTCCGAAGGCTTGTCCCAGGCTCCGGCGGTAGAGGGACGTCGCCGTGTACGCCCGCGAGCCGAGCGGCGCGGCATCCAGATGGGTCACGTAGTCGTATGCGCCCCAGGACGCAAGGGTCGTCGGCAGCCGACGCGTCGGGCGCACCCGCAACCGATCCACCTGCACGCGGAGGTTATCGGTGATGAAGTCGCGGGTGCTCGCGATCACCGGGATCCGCAACATCGAGGACGGCTTCGACCGAGGGACCGCCTGCATGTCCGCCGTGAGCCGCCGCCCAGAGACCACTGCGCGATCGAGGCCGACCAGCCGATCCTCCTGCTGCGGATCGACCGCGGCGATCATGATCGGGAACTGCGCGAACAGCGGAGCTCCCACCTCACCCGGCTTGAACCCGAACCCGACGTTCCACGCGGAGAGGTGGGGAGAACGGATCGAGAAGCACCAGAGCGCGGCGTTCGAGCCTGGGATGTCGGGCCCGAGCTCCGACGGCTCGCCCTGCTGGAAGCCCCCGCACGACTTCACCAGCCGGCCGCCCGGGAGCTTCTCGTACGGCCCGAAATTGTCACCCTGCACGAGGCGGTCTCGCCGCATGACGTAGACGTACTGGTCGTCGTAGGGGTATCTGGAGAGGCCTCGGTTCGAGACCCACGTCGGCCTAACTCGGTAGAGCTGCCAGGGCTCCTTCGTCAGGTAGCGCTCCAGGGGGAGCCTGAAGTCCGCGCCCGCGATGACGTACCCGATGTTCGCGATCGGGGCCGCGACGTCGACTCCCGGGATCGTCTCGATCGCGCGCCACTGACGGAGGCTGATACCGCCGAAGATGCCGCTCGCGAAGTTGGGCGCGACGACGCCCTCTTCCCGCTCGATCGGGCTGAATGAGTCCGTCGGTCGCACGAGGATGTCGTACGTGCCCCTGAAGTTCTGCGCGATCGTGCCCCTTATCTCGAGGGCGCTCGTCTCGGCGGCGGATGTCAACACGGTGAAGCCGACCGCGGCCACGAGGATGCCGATACCGAGCGTCGCCGTGCGGCTCGGCCGGTGAACGAGCTGGCTCCAGACGAATCGTGTCATTAAGCCCTCGGTCGGATCCCCATCTACATCGTGACCATATAGCTTCCTACGTCGCGGTATACGATGGGCGGACCGGACGAGGTTTCGTACGAAGGGGAGCGCCCGATGCCCATCCATCACGCGGTCCTGGGGATGCTGGCCGGCGGGCCGAGCTACGGCTACGAGCTGAAGGCGAGCTTCGAAGACGCAATCGGTCCCCAGTGGGGCGAGCTCAACATCGGCCACCTCTACCAGGTGCTCGACCGGCTCGTGCGGGACGGGTTGGTCACACGACGAGACGTACCCCAGCGTGATCGTCCCGACAAGGTCGTCTACCGGCTGACGAAGGCCGGTGGCCGAGAGCTCGAGCGCTGGCTCTCCGAGCCGGTGGTCCGCGAGGGCGGATACCGCGACGACTTCTTCCTGAGACTCTTCGTCGCGGTGCGCCTCGGCACCGACCGCGTGACGAGAGTGGCGCGGGATCAGCGGCAAGCCTACCTCGCGGAGCTCGGCACCCTGGCCGCGCTCCAACAGGAGAAGCGGACCGAGCCCCTCGTCGCGCTGCTCGTCGAGGCGGCGATCCTGCATACGAGCGCGAACCTCCGCGTCGCGGAGCTTGCCGAGGAGCGCGCGGCCTCGCTCACCGAAGCGAGCCTCGATCCCAAGGGCGGAGACGCGGTCGCCGAGGACGAGCTCGGTGCGTGATCAGCAGCGTCGGTTCGACGGAGCGCGCCGAGGCTGAGCCGGCGCCGGGGTTCACCCGGCGCTCGATCGCACGCGAAGCTACGATCGCACGTCGTGTTCACCGTCGAGGAGCGAGATGCTCTTCGCGAAGGCATGCTCAGCCGTGCGCAGCAGGATGAGCGCGTCGTCGCGGGAGCCGCCGTGGGTTCGCTCGCCGTTGACGCCGGCGACCGCTTCTCCGATGTGGACCTCACCTTCGGCATCGCCGACGCGGTCCGGGTTGCCGATGTGCTCGACGATTGGACGCACACGCTCGTCGAGGAGCTCGACGCGGTGCATCTGGTGGATCTCGAACGCGCGCCCACCACGTACCGCGTGTTCCTGCTGCGGGATGCGCTGCAGCTCGACCTCTCGATGACCCCTGCAGCCCAGTTTCGTCCCGCAGGGCCACGATTCCGGCTGCTCTTCGGCGAGACGGCTGCCGAGTCCGAGGCTCCGACGCCGCCGGTCGTCGGGAGCCTGTTCATCTCGACGCCCGCGGTGCCTGACGGCGTCTTCGGGTGGGGCGTGATCTACGCACTGCACGCGCGCGCCTGCATCGAACGCGGGCGCGTGTGGCAGGCCGAGCATTACGTCGGGGCCGCGCGCGACCACGCGCTCGCACTCGTCTGCCTCCACGAAGGGGTGACCGCCGTACAGGCGCGCGGCTACGACGACCTCTCTACCGAGACACGAGAGCGGTTCGCCGGTACCCACGTTGGGGCGGTGGAGCGTTCGCCGCTTCGCGCAGCGCTGGCCGCCTCCGTTGGCGTGCTCCTGCGCGAGGGGGCGGAATCAGGCCTGCCGCACGCCGAGGTGGTCGCGCGGCGTCTCTCGGATCTTCGATGAGGCGCGTGCGTCGGGTGTCCGAACTCCCGATCGGTCAGTCGGCCATGTACTCCTTGTACTCGGGCCACCACATCGCCGAGTCGACCGCCGGATCGATCTCGTCGTCGTCGAGCCACCGGCCGATGCCCGCGTCGCGCGCCTCGCGCACGACTCTGACGGCGACCGCGCGCGACACCCTCCGAAGGTCTTGGGGCGACGGATACAGCGCGCCGGTCGTGAGCCGCTCGTCCGACACGCAGGACGCGAAGGTCTCGGCCGCGGCCAGGAACAGCTCGTCGGTGATCTCGCGCACCTCGCCGACGATCGCGCCGAGCCCGATGCCCGGGAAGACGAACGCGTTGTTCGCCTGGCCGATCACGTGCGTGACGCCGTCGACTTCGACAGGGTCGAACGGGCTGCCGGTCGCGACCAGCGCGCGGCCCTCGGTCCACCGCAGGATGTCGGCCGGGATCGCCTCGGTCTTCGAGGTCGGGTTGGACAGCGGGAACACCACCGGAGTCGGGGTGTGCTCGGCCATCGCCCGGATCGCTTCCTCGGTGAAGGTGCCGGGCTGACCCGACGAGCCGACGAGGATCGTCGGCCGCACGTGGCGCACGACGGTGGCGAGGTCGTAGCGCGCCTCGAGGTCGCATCCGCCGAACCCGTGGAACGCCAGTCGCTCCGCGTCGAGCGCCAGCTCGCGCTTGTCGTCGTCGAGCGGCTCGCGCACGTCGAAGCACAGGCCCCGTGAGTCGAGCACCGCGATCGAATGGCCGACCTGCTCCGGCGTGGCGCCCTCGGCCGCCATGGCGGCCTTCACGAGGCGCGAGATCCCGATCCCCGCCGCGCCCGCGCCGACGAACACGATCCGCTGGTCGCTCAGTCGTTGGCCCAGCCGCCGCATCGCGGCGAGCATGCCGCCGAGCACGACCGCTGACGTGCCCTGGATGTCGTCGTTGAACGACGTCAGCCGGTGGCGGTAGCGGTCGAGGATGCGGATCGCGTTGTGCTGCTTGAAGTCCTCCCATTGCAGGACGGCGTGCGGGAACACCTCGAGCACGCCCTCGACGAAGGCCTCGATGAACCGGTCGTAGGGTTCGCCGCGCAGGCGCGGGTGCCGCCAGCCCAGGTACTGCGGGTCATCGAGCAACGACCGGGTGTCGGTGCCGACGTCGAGCGACACCGGCAACGTGAGCGACGGGTGGATCCCGGCGCCCGCCGTGTAGAGCGCGAGCTTGCCGACCGGGATGCCCATCCCGCCGGCGCCCAGGTCGCCGAGGCCGAGGATCCGCTCGTTGTCGGTAGCCACGATCAACCGCACGTCGGCATGGCGGGCGTTGCGCAGCAGCTCGGGGATCCGGCCGACGTCGTCGGGCGTGATCCACAGGCCGCGCGGCCGGCGCAGGATGTGGCTGAACTCCTGGCACGCGCGTCCCACCACGGGCGTGTAGACGATCGGCATCAGCTCTTCGAGATGCTCCACGAGGACGCGGTAGAAGAGGGTCTCGTTCCGGTCCTGCAGGGCCGCCAGGCCGATGAACTTCTCGAGCTCGTCCTGCTTGCGGCGGACGTGCTCCATCTCGACCTCGGCCTGCTCCTCGATCGTCTTGACGCGCGACGGCAGGAGGCCGCGAAGGCCGTAGCGCTCGCGCTCCTCGTCGGTGAACGCGGTGTCCTTGTTCGACAGGGGATCTTCGAGCAGGTCGGCCCCGAACAGGTGCTGGCCGATCCGCTCGCGTTCGCGGGTCTGGGTGCTCATCGTTCGCTCCTTCGGCACGAGCGCGAACGGGCGTCCGCGCGCCACACCTCACTCTGGCCGGTCGGAGGGGCCTCACCCACGGACGAGCGGCCCGTCTCGCGCGGGCCGGGTGGTCGCGCTCAGGTCGGGTCGTAGGAGAGGTTGGGGCGGAGCCAGCGCTCGGCTTCCTGCACGCTCTGGCCGAGCCGCCGCGCGTAGTCCTCCACCTGGTCCTTCCCGATCCTGCCGACGTTGAAGTACCGGGCCTCGGGGTGGTGGAAGTACAGGCCGGCCACGCTGGCGGTCGGGGTCATCGCGCAGTGCTCGGTGAGTTCCATCCCGATCTCGCGGGCGTTCAGCACGTCGAAGAGCCGGCGCTTGAGGGAGTGGTCGGGACACGCTGGGTAGCCGAACGCGGGCCGGATGCCGCGATACCGCTCGGCGATCAGGTCCTCGTTCGGGCGGCGCTCGGTCTCGTAGCCCCAGTCGGCGCGCGCTTGCTCGTGGAGGTGCTCGGCGAACGCCTCGGCCAGCCGGTCCGCGAGCGCCTTGACCATGATGGCTCGGTAGTCGTCGTGTTCGGCCTCGTAGTGCTTCACGAGGTCGTCGACGCCGAGGCCGGCCGTCACCGCGAACGCGCCGATGTGGTCGGCCAGCCCCGTCTCGACCGGGGCGACGAAGTCCGCCAGCGACCGGTTGACGTCGTCGGGCCCGCGGTCGACCTGCTGGCGCAGCATCGGGAACACCACGCCGTTGGCGAGCACGACGTCGTCGCCCTCGCCGCGCGCCGGCCAGAAGCCGTAGACGCCGCGCGCCTGCAGCGAGGCGGCCGCGACGATCTCGTCGAGGAGCGCGTTGGCCTCCTCGAAGAGCTCGCGGGCCTGGGGACCGTACGTCGCGTGGTCGAGGATCTGCGGGTACGAGCCCTTCAGCTCCCAGGCCGTGAAGAAGAACGTCCAGTCGATGTAGCCACGGAGCGTGGCGAGGTCGGGCTCGACCACGCGCATCCCCGTGAACGACGGAACGGGCAGGTCCTCGGCGCGCCAATCGATCGTCGTGCGCCGCTCGAGCGCCACGCGGTAGGGGACGAGCGGGGTCTTCTCGCGCTCCTCGTGCTGCTTCCGCAACCGGTCCTGCAGGTCGCGGTTCTCCTTGTCGAGCGTCAGCTTGCGATCGGGGTCGAGCAGGGAGGACACGACGCCGACCACGCGCGAGGCGTCGGTGACGTGGACCACCGGCTGTCCGTACGCCGGCGCGATCCGCACCGCGGTGTGCTGACGCGACGTCGTGGCGCCTCCGATCAGCAGGGGCAGGTCGAGCTCCCGGCGCTGCATCTCCTTCGCGACGCCGACCATCTCGTCGAGCGACGGCGTGATCAACCCCGAGCATCCAACGATGTCGCACCCCTCACGGACCGCGGTCTCGAGTAGCACGTCGGCGGGGACCATCACGCCGAGGTCGATCACGGCGTAGTTGTTGCAGCCGAGCACCACGCCCACGATGTTCTTGCCGATGTCGTGCACGTCGCCCTTGACCGTGCAGAGGATCACCTTTCCCTGCGGACGCGCGACCCCGCCGGATGCGATCAGGGCGCGCTTCTCCTCCTCCATGAACGGCTCGAGGTAGGCGACCGCCTTCTTCATCGCGCGGGCGCTCTTGACGACCTGCGGCAGGAACATCTTCCCGGCGCCGAACAGGTCGCCGACGATCTGCATGCCAGCCATCAAGGGGCCCTCGATCACCTCGAGGGGCCGTTCGTACCCCTGGCGGGCCTCCTCCGCGTCCTCCTCGATCCACCGATCGATCCCGTGGACGAGCGCGTACGAGAGGCGCTCCTCGATGGGCGCGTCACGCCAGGAGAGATCCTCCTCCTTGGCGAGCGCGCTGCCCTGGACGGTCTCGGCGAAGGTCACCAGACGCTCGGTGGCGTCGGGTCGCCGGTCGAAGATGACGTCCTCGACGTGCTCGAGCAGCTCCTTCGGGATGTCCGCGTAGACATCGAGCTGGCCCGCGTTGACGATCGCCATGTCGAGCCCGGCGGCGATCGCGTGGTAAAGGAACGCGGAATGCATCGCACGGCGGACCGGCTCGTTCCCGCGGAACGAGAAGGACAGGTTCGAGACCCCGCCGGAGACCTTGACCCCCGGCAGCCGGTGCTTGATCTCGCGCGTGGCCTCGATGAATGCCTTCGCGAAGGCGTTGTGCTCTTCGATGCCGGTGGCGACCGCGAGGATGTTCGGGTCGACGATCACGTCGTGGGGGGCGAAGCCCGCGCGGTCCACCAGCAAGCGGTACGAGCGCTCCGCGATCTCGACCTTGCGTGCGACGGTGTCGGCCTGGCCCTGCTCGTCGAAGCACATCACGACGGCCGCGGCTCCGTAGTGGTGACAGAGCTCGGCCTTGCGCAGGAACTCGTCCTCGCCCTCCTTCAGGCTGATCGAGTTGACGACGGCCTTGCCCTGCACGCACTTCAACCCGGCTTCGATCACGTCCCACTTCGAGGAGTCGATCACGGTCGGGACCTTCGCGATGTCGGGCTCGGTCGCCACCAGGTTGAGGAAGGTCGTCATCGCCTTCGCGCCGTCGATCAGGTCGGCGTCCATGTTGACGTCGATCAGGTTGGCGCCGTTGTCGACCTGCTCGCGGGCGATCTCTACGCCGGCCTGGAAGTCGCCGGACTCGATCAGGCGCGCGAACCTCTTCGACCCGGTGATGTTCGTACGCTCGCCGATCGTGACAAACCCGGTCTCGGGCGTGATCCGGAACGGCTCGAGCCCTGCGAAGGACGTGGAACCGCCCAAGGCCGGGAGCGCGCGAGGGGTGACGTCGCGCACCGTGTCGGCGATCCTGCGGATGTGCTCAGGCGTCGTGCCGCAGCAACCGCCGACGAGGTTGACCAGGCCGTCGCGCGCGATCGCGCCGAGCAGGCGGCTGGTGGTCTCGGGGTCCTCGTCGAACCCGCCGAACGCGTTGGGCAGACCGGCGTTCGGATAGCAGCTGACGGGGACCGGGGCAGCCTGCGCAAGTGCCTCGATAGACGGCCGGATCTCGGTGGCCCCGAGGGAGCAGTTGACCCCGACCAGGACCGGGTCCGCATGGGCGACGGACGTCCAGAACGCCTCCACCGTCTGCCCGGACAGCGTCCGGCCGCTTCGGTCCACGATCGTGACCGAGATCCACCGCGGCAGCTCGGGCGCCACGTCGATCGCGGCCGCGATCGCGGCCTTGGCGTTGAGGGTGTCGAAGATCGTCTCGATCAGCAGGAAATCGACCCCCCCGTCGCGTAGAGCACGGATCTGCTCGGCGTACGCCGCGTAGACCTCGTCGAACGTGACCGGGCGGAACGACGGGTCCTCGACGTTCGGGCTGAGCGACAGGGTCACGTTGAGCGGCCCCATCGATCCGGCAACGAACCGGTCACCGCCGGCGCGCTCGACCGCCTCGCGAGCCAGGCGCGCGCCGGCCAGGTTCATGTCGTAGACGGCGCCCTGCAGCCGATAGTCGCCCTGGCCGATCGCCGTTGCGGTGAAGGTGTTCGTGGTGGTCACGTCCGCGCCCGCGGCCAGGTACGCGTCGTGCACCTCCGCCACCACCGCGGGCTGGGTGAGGTTCAGGAGGTCGGGGTCGCCCTTGACATCGCGCTCGTGGTCGGCGAAGCGGGAGCCGCGGAACTCCTCTTCTGACAGCCCTCGGCCCTGCAGGAGCACCCCCCAGGCACCGTCGAGCAGGACGATGCGCTCGGTGAGGAGCTTCTCCAGGCGTGACCGCGCGTCCATCCAATCAAGCTACCCGGCAACCGATGCGTAGACCACCGTGTTCGCGTTCCCCGCCGGGGAACGGGTAGGCTCGCGCCATGCCCCAGAGCCTCCCCGACATGGCCATGCGAGAGGCGCGCACCCGTGTCGAGCGCCAGCCCGAGCAGCCCGCCCGCCGAACCCGCCGCGAGACCGTCGAGGTGCTCGCCCGCGTGCCCTTGTTCGTCGGGTTCGCGAAGCGCCACCTCAACCGGCTGGCGAAGGACGCGGACGAGATCGACGTCAATCCCGGCGAGAACGTCGTCGAGGAAGGGTTGCGCGGGGAGGCCTTCTTCGTCGTGTTGGCGGGTCACGCCAAAGTGGTCCAGGGCCGCCGGAAGATCGGCGACCTCGTTCCCGGGGACTTCTTCGGGGAGCTGTCGGCGCTCGACGGCGGGGCGCGCAGCGCGAGCGTGGTCGCCGAGACCCCGATGCGCCTCCTTCGGCTGTTCCGGCACACGCTCGTCGAGCTGCTCAAGGAGGAGCCCCAGCTCGCATTGAGGATCCTCGACGAGATGGTGCGGCGCGTGCGTATGGCCGAACGGCGGTCGGCCGCCGTCTAGCTGCTCGGAAGCAGCGCCTCGAGCTCCGCGAGCACGGACGCGTCGAGCTCGAGGCCGCCCGCGGCCGCGTTCTGGCGGACGTGCGCGGCGTCGCGGCTTCCCGCGATCGCGCTCGTCACGCCCGGCTGGTGCCAGTTCCAGGCGAGCGCGAGCTGGGCCAGCGTGCACCCGAGCCGGTCGGCGATCGGCCGCATGCCGTCGAGCAGCCGGAAGGCGTCGTCGAGACGCTCGGACGTGAACGCCGGCTCGTCTTCGCTGGTGCGCCAGTCGTCGACCGCCTCCGCACGCTTCCGGTCGAAGGCGCCCGTGAGCAGTCCGAACCCCAGCGGTCCGTACGAGACGACGCCGGTCCCTACCTCGCCGCACCACCGGATCAGGTCGCGGTCCTCGAGCGACAGCATCGAGAACTGCTGCTGGAGCGAGTCGACGTGGTGGATCGTCTCGCACCGCTCGATCAGCGTGCGGTCGAAGTTCGAGACGCCGATCCAGCGGACCAGCCCCTCGTCGACGAGGCCCGCCATGGCCTCCCACGACTCCTCGACGGGGGTGCCCTCGTCGTCGGGCCAGTGGAGCTGGTACAGGTCGACCCGCTCGATCCCCAGTCGGTCCAGGCTGCCGTGGATCGCCTTGCGGATCTCCTCGGGACGGAAGCCGGTGCCCTCCGGCAGCGGAGCCACCTTGGTCGCGATCAGGACATCCTCGCGGCGGCCCTGCACCGCCCGGCCGACCAGGGTCTCCGACACCCCCTTGCCGTAGACCTCGGCGGTGTCGATCCAGCCGATGCCCGCGTCCATGCCGGCTCGGATGGCCTCGACGACCGCTTCCTCGGAGGCGTTCGGCCCCCAGGCGTCGCCGCCCGCCTCCCACGCGCCGAACCCGATCACCGTCATCTCGGGGCCCCGCGACCCCAACGTCTGCGTATGCATGACGACATCTCATCACAACGAGCGGGCTCGCACCCGGGAGGGCGCAGTACGCTAGAAGTCCGGCGGCACCGAAACAATGCAACCGGAAGGAGATGAGGCCTTCGTGGCCGTAACACCCAAGACCGTCGAGGAACGCGACCACGTCGTTATCCGTTTCGCGGGCGATTCGGGCGACGGCATGCAGCTGACGGGTGACAGGTTCACCAATGCAACCGCGGTCCTCGGCAACGACCTCGCGACGCTACCCGACTTCCCCGCGGAGATCCGAGCCCCTGCGGGCACGGTCCACGGGGTCTCGGCGTTCCAGATCCAGTTCGCCTCGAGCGACGTGACCACCCCCGGCGACCACGCCGACGTGCTGGTCGCGATGAACCCCGCCGCTCTCAAAGCCGACCTTCACACCGTGGCCAAGGGCGGCGCGGTCATCTTGAACGAGGACGCCTTCACGCAGCGCAACATCGACAAGGCCGGCTACGAGTCGGACCCGACCACCGACGGCTCGCTCGACGCCTTCCAGGTGTACAAGGTCCCGATGACCACGATCACGCTGCGGGCAACCGAATCGCTCGGGGTCAGCAAGAAGGAGGCCGACCGCTCGAAGAACATGTTCGCGTTGGGCCTGGTGTCCTGGATGTACGGGCGCCCGACCGACGTCACGATCAACTGGCTCCGGTCGAAGTTCGGCAGCAAGCCGGAGATCTTCGACGCGAACGTCGCCGCCTTCAAGGCGGGCTACAACTTCGGGGAGACGACCGAGCTCTTCGCCCATCAGGTGGAGGTGAAGGCCGCTCCCGTCGAGCCCGGCACGTACCGCAACGTCGCCGGTGCGCAGACGACGGCCTGGGGCCTGATCGCGGCGTCGGCCCAGAGCGGCCTGCCGCTCTTCTACGCCAGCTATCCGATCACACCGGCCTCCGAGCTCCTGCACGAGCTGTCCAAGCAGAAGAACTTCGGGGTGGTGACGATCCAGGCCGAGGACGAGATCGCCGCCGTGAACATCGCTCTGGGGGCGGCGTTCACCGGACAGCTCGCGGTGACCGGCACCAGCGGTCCCGGCATGGATCTCAAGGCCGAGACCCTCGGCCTTGCCGTGATCGCCGAGCTCCCGATGGTGATCGTGGACGTGATGCGGGCGGGACCTTCGACGGGCATGCCCACCAAGACCGAGCAGGGCGACCTGTTGCTCGCGATGTTCGGCCGGCACGGTGAATCTCCGATGCCGATCGCCGCCGCCGCCTCACCCGCCGACTGCTTCGAGGTGGCCTTCGAGGCGGCGCGGGTCGCGATCGCGTACCGGACGCCCGTGATCCTGCTGTCCGACACGTTCCTGCAGAACTCCTCGGAGCCCTGGCGGCTGCCCGACGTCGGTGACCTGCCGGACGTCGACCCGCATCTCGCCACCGCGGACGGCACGTTCATGCCCTACGCGCGGGACGAGCGGCTCGCGCGCCCCTGGGCGATCCCCGGCACGCCCGGGCTCGAGCATCGCATCGGCGGGCTCGAGCGCCAGGACGTGACCGGCAATATCAGCTACGACCCGGAGAACCACGAGCGGATGACGCACCTTCGTCAGCAGAAGGTCTCCGGCATCGCCGACGAGCTCCCGCCGCTCCAGGTGGACGATCCGGACGGGGACGCCGAGCTGCTGGTCCTGGGATGGGGCTCGACCCTCGGCACGATCCGGGCGGCGGCCCGCCGGGTGCGCGACCGCGGAAGGTCGGTGGCCACCGCCCACCTGCGATGGCTCAACCCGTTCCCCTCGAACACCGAGGAAGTGTTGCTCCGGTATCCGAAGGTGCTGATCCCCGAGATCAACCTGGGCCAGCTGGCACTGTTGATCCGGGCCCGCTTCCTCGTGGGCGCGAGGACCTACTCGAAGGTCCAGGGACTCCCGATCTGGGCGGAGGATCTGGAGCAGGAGATCCTGCAGATGATCGATGAGTGACGACGTGACACACAACGGCAACGGCGACGCCGTGGGAGGCGTCAGCACCCTCACGAAGAAGGACTTCACGTCCGACCAGGAGCCGCGGTGGTGCCCCGGGTGCGGCGACTACGCGATCCTGGCGGCGGTGCAGGGGTTCATGCCGGAGCTCGGGATCGAGCCACACAAGACCGTGTTCATCTCCGGGATCGGCTGCAGCGGCCGGTTCACCTATTACATGGACACCTACGGGTTCCACGGGATCCACGGCCGCGCGCCGGCATTGGCGACCGGCGTGGCGGTCGCCGACCCGGACCTGTCGGTGTGGGTCGTCACGGGTGACGGCGACGCGCTGTCGATCGGCGGCAACCACCTGATCCACGCCCTGCGCCGGAACGTGAACCTCAAGATCCTGCTGTTCAACAACCAGATCTACGGGCTGACGAAGGGCCAGTACTCGCCGACCTCCGAAGAGGGGAAGGTCACGAAGTCGACGCCGTTCGGCTCGATCGATCACCCGTTCAACCCCGTCGCGCTCGCGCTGGGCGCGGAGGCGACGTTCGTCGCGCGCACGCTCGACAACGACCGCAAGCACCTGACCGAGGTGCTGCGAGCCGCCGCCGCCCACCGCGGCACCGCCTTCGTCGAGATCTATCAGAACTGCAACGTGTTCAACGACGGCGCGTTCGACCTGCTCCGCGAGAAGCCCCAGGGGCAGCACAACCAGATCCGTCTGGTCGACGGCGAGCCGATCGTCTTCGACGACGGCGCGCGCTGCGTTCGCGTGGGCGAGAACGGCAGGCTCGAGATCGCAGACGTCGCCGACTCGGCCCAGGAGAGCATCGTCGTGCACGACGTCGCCGGAAGACCGTCGCTCGCCTTCGCGCTGGCGCACGTCTCACGTGGCCCGAGCGAGCCCTCGTGCATCGGCATCTTCCGTCAGATCGAGCGGCCGACGTTCGGTCAAGCGGTCCACGGCCAGCTCGACCAGGCGGTGGAGCGGCTCGGTGCAGGCGACCTGGCGACGCTCCTGCACGGCGGCGACACCTGGACCGTCGGGTGACGCGGGTGCGCTAGCGGCGGCGTCCGAGGAACACGCCGATCGCGCCTCCCGCCAGGATGCCGACGAACGAGCCGATCGCGATGCCGGTGGCGCTCGCGTCGGATCCGTGCCCTGCGCTCGCGCCGATCGCGGCGCCGACGGCGCCTCCGATCACGAGCCAGACCGCCAGGGGAAATACGCCGCCGCGCATCTAGCCGGCCTCGGGCGGACGGAAGCGCGCGAGGGCTTCGGCGGAGGCGCGCTCGACCCGCTGGAGCTCGCCGACGACTTCCGGGAGCTCCACCAGGAAGCGTTCGACGTCCTCGGCCGCAGTGGACGCCCCGAGGCTCACCCGGAACCCCCTCGTGACGGCGACACCCAGCCGCTCCAGGACGGGGGAGGGGTCCTCGGGACGGCCGGAGCACAGCGATCCGGCGCCGAGCTGGAACCCACGGTCGTCCAGCGCCATCGCGAGTGTGGCGGGATCGAGGCCCTCCACGCTGAAGCACACGAGGTGCGGGGTGCGGTGCGTCGGGTGGCCGTGGACGACGGCGCCGGGAACCGTCGCCTCGATCCTATCGCGCAGCCGGGCGGTCAGGGCCCATTGGCGGGCCGCCTCGTCGGCCATCGTCGCGAGCGATGCGGTCAGCGCCGCTGCCATCCCCGCGATCCCGGGTGTGTTCTCCATGCCCGATCGACGCTTGCGCTCACGGTCGTCGCCGCAGGGGTAGGCCGTCACGCCCACACCGCGCCGAACGAAGAGCGCGCCGACCCCCGGCGGGCCGCCGAACTTGTGGCCGGACAGCGAGAGGAGATCCACGCCGAGCGCGGCGACGTCGACGGGGAGCCGACCGGCCGTCTGGCAGGCGTCGGTGTGGAAGCGCACGCGCGCCTCGCGCGCCAGTCGCGCCGCCTCGCCGATCTGCTGGAGCGTGCCGAGCTCGTGGTTCGCGTGCTGGAGGCTGGCCAGGAGGGTGCCAGGGCGCCGGACCTCGACGGCGAACCGATCGAGATCGAGCTGGCCCTCGGCGTCGGCGGGTACGAGGACCACCTCGAAACCGTCGCCCTCGAGGACGCGACAGACGCCGCCCACCGACGGATGCTCGAGCGAACCGACCACGATCCGTCTGCCGCGCTCGCGCTGCGCGCGCACCCCGCCCCAGATGGCGAGGGCGACGGCCTCGGTCCCACCCGACGTGAACACGACCTCGTCGGGCTGGGCGCCGATCGCCGCTGCGATCTGGACTCGGGACTCCTCGATGAGATGTCGCGCGGCGCGAGCCGGGGCGTGGATGTTCAACGGATCGCCGAAGAGATCGAGGGCGCCGACCACGGCTTCGCGCGCCTCGGGGAGCAAGGCCGTGGCGGAAGCACTGTCCAGGTAGACGTCGGCCGTCATCGCCCAAGGGTAGTGCGAAGCCGGCGGAGTCCGCGTCACGCCGTGGCGGGTTCCACGTTCCTGAGGAAGACCCACCAATACGCGACGGCGGCGATCACCGCCCCGGCGACCGGTCCGGCCACCCAGACCCACCAGTCGGTCCACGTGCCCGCCGCAAGCGCCGGGCCGAACCAACGGGCGGGGTTGACGGCGGCTCCGGTCAGGGTCCACGTGGCCAACACGTCGAGCCCGACGACCGACCCGACTACGAGGCCGGCGACCCCCGGCGCCGGCCGCCGATCGTCCACGATGGCTGCGAAGTACGTCCACACGAGGAAGAACGTGGCCAGGGCCTCGACCACGACGGCCCTGCCCACCGCGAAACCGGCGGCCACGGCCGGAGCGCCGCCGTTGACGGCGTCGAACGCGGGACCGGGGCTCATCCACTTGATCGCGAACCCGGCCGCGATCGCGCCGAGCAGCTGTGCTCCGCCGAGCACCGCGCAGCGCAGGGCGCCGACGCTTCCCGTGAGCCACAGCGCGAGCTGGAGCGCCGGGTTGAAGACGCCGCCCGAGACCCCGGCCGAGATCGAGACCATGACGGCGACTGCTACCCCGTAGGCTGCGGCGACCGCGACGAGGTCGGCGCCCTGGGTGGCGACGACCGCCCCCGCGGCGAAGAACACGATCGCGAAGGTGCCGACGAACTCCGAGACCGCCGCTCTCCCCGTGCCCTCCACACGCCCTCCCGGTCGCCGCGGCGGAAGCCTAGTCGACGCCCCTTCCGCCGGGCAAAGGACAGAATCGACGCATGGTAGCCTCCCGCCCGTGGACGTCCTGCTCGTGTCACCCGACCCCGCGTCTCGCGAGTTGATGGCCCTCGCCGTTCGCAGCATCGAGCGCCGCCTCGGCGAAGAGCTCCGGTTCCGAGCGGCCAGGAACGGCGAGCTCGGCACCTCGGCCGCGCTGCGCGACCGGCCCGACGTGATCGTCGCCGACGAGCTTGCGTCGCGCGAGGGCGCGTTCTCGTTGGCCCGCACGCTGCGGGACGACCGAGACCCGTACCGGGGCGTGATCGTGATCCTGCTCGAGCGGATGCACGACGCGTGGCTCGCTAGATGGAGCGGCGCCGACGCGTGGTACGTCAAGCCAGCCGACCCGTTCGAGGTCGCCGATCGGCTGCTGGAGCTGGTGGAGGAACGGGGCCTCATGAAGCACAAGGAGCCGGTGTGAAGATCAAGGGAACGTGCAAGCGCGACGGCCGAGACTTCCTGGCGGAGCAGGTGATCGAAACCGGCGGCGCGTGTCCCTGGGACGGCCGACCGTTCAACGACAACTATGCGGCGACCCTGGTGAACGCGCTTCGCGACGCTGAGGAAGCGGGAACGCGGCTCGAGCGAGCTCTGGAGACGATCGCGGATCTGACGCCCGAGTTCATCCTGTATCCGGACACGGTGCTCGGGCACATCAAGACCCAGCTCGACCGTGTCGGGCAGAACCTGATCAGGCAAGGGTGAGATGGGGTTCAACTACCAGCAGCCCGGCAAGATCAAGAAGGCGGACCTCGTCATGCTCGCAGCGGCGATCCTCGTCGTGGGCGGCCTCGTGGCGTGGGCGTTGCTCGGCCGCGCGTGAGCGCAGACGCGGACCTCGCGTCGCTGCCGTACTGCTACCTCACCACCACCGGGCGGACGAGCGGTCGACCGCATCGGATCGAGATCTGGTTCGCGTTGCACGAGGGGACCGTCTTCGTGTTGTCCGGCGGGCGTGATAGCTCGGACTGGCTCCGCAACCTGATGGCATCTCCGGACGTGGTGCTGGAGATCGGCGACGCGCGACGGACCACGCGCGCCCGGGTCCTAGAGCCCGGCACCGAGGAGGATGCGCGGGCGCGGCGGCTGCTCGTGGAGAAGTACCAGCCGGGGTACGGAGAGGACCTGGGGGACTGGAGCCGGACCTCGCTCCCGGTCGCGATCGACTGGTCCTAGCCGCCCTCGTCGAAGCCGATCGAGAACAATCGCTCTAGGTCGTGCTTGGAGAACACCTGGAACGCGATCAACGTCTCGGTTCGTTCCACGCCCTCGACCTTGGCGATGCCACCCGGGATCACGCTCGCAAGGTCGTCGTGCTCCCTGACGCGGACCACGGCGACCAGATCGAACTCGCCGGCGACGGAGTACACCTCCGAGACGCCGTCGAGGTCGGCGATCGCCTGCGCCGCCTCGGGGATCTCGTCGATGTCGCACTGGATCAACACGACCGCGTGGACGCTCACCGCTCCCCCTAGCTTCGCTCGAGGACCACGGCGAGTCCTTGCCCGCCGCTGACGCACAGCGTGGCCAGCCCGATCGAAGCATCCCGCGCACGCATCTCGTAGGCGAGGGACAGGGTGATCCGTGCTCCGGAGCACCCGATCGGGTGCCCGATCGCGATGGCGCCGCCGCGGACGTTCAGCTTGTCCCGGTCGAACTTGAGCTCGCGCTCGCACGCGATCACCTGTGCGGCGAAGGCCTCGTTGATCTCGATCACGTCGATGTCGGCCAACGACAGGCCGGTCCGCTCGAGGACCTTCCGTGTCGCCGGCACGGGACCGATGCCCATGATCTCGGGGGGGACCCCCGCCCAGCTCATGCCCGCGATCCGAGCCAGGGGCTCACGGCCCTCCGCCCGAGCACGCGACGCTGACATCAGCACCATCGCCGCCGCGCCGTCGGTGAGACCGCTCGAGTTGCCGGCCGTGACCGAACCGCCCTCGCGGAAGACCGGCGCCAGCCGCGACAGCGCCTCCACTGTCGTCCCGGGCCGAGGGTGCTCGTCCTCGGCCACGGTGACCGGCTTCCCCCGAAGCGTCGTATCGACCAGGAACAGCTCCTCGGCGCGCGCGGACTTCGCGTTCTCGGCCTTCCGCTGCGACTCCACGGCGAACTCGTCCTGTTCCTGTCGGGAGATGTCGTACATGTCGACGAGGTTCTCGGCCGTCTCGCCCATGATCAGGTCGCAGAGCGGATCGAGCAGGCCGTCGCGGTACATCGCATCGACGGCCTGCGCATCACCGAGGCGATGGCCCATGCGCATGCCGGGAAGCAGGAACGGGACCTGCGTCATGTTCTCCATGCCGCCGACAAGGACGACGTCCCCGTCGCCGAGCGCGATCTGCTGCGCGCCGAGTTGGGCGGCCTTCATCCCGGACCCGCACGCGATGTTGACGTTGTAGGCGGATACCTCCTTCGGCACGCCGGCGCCAACGCTGACCTGCCGTCCGGTGTTCGGTCCGTTCCCGGCCTGCCGCGCGTGCCCGAGGATCGTCTGATCCACCTGGTCGGGATCGACGTCGGCCCGGCGGAGGGCCTCGGTCGCGGCCAGCACGCCCAGCTCGACGGCAGGCGTGTCGGCGAAGGAGCCCAGGAACCGGCCGACCGGCGTGCGTGCACCCTCGACGATGACTGCGGTCTCCATGCCCGCCAGTCTAGCCGGGGGCCTTGCGTGGCCCGGAAGCCGCTCAGGCCGGCTCGCGGTGGGCGAGTGCCCAGTCGACGAAGACGTCGGGATCCTGGCCTCGATCCTCGGCGATGAACCGGTCGGCAAGGCGGAGGATCTCCTGTTCGTCCAGGCCGCGCCCCTGCAGCCGGATTCGCGTGTCGTTCACGAGCAGCCGCGCGCTCTCGACCTCGGCCGCCTCGGGTTCTGGCGCGTCCGGGGGAGACGCGGACTCGGTCTTCTCGTCGCGGAGCGGCCCCGGTGAGGTGTCGGACGTGTCCATGCCGATCGCTTACCCGGCCCGCGATCCTCCGACACCCCTGTCGGTCAGCGACGCGAAACGCTTGGCGTCGACGTTGCCACCCGACAGGATCACGCTCACCGTGCGGCCCGCGACCCCGGGCACCCGCGCGGCCAGGAGCGCCGCCACGCCGACCGCCCCGCTGGGCTCCACGACGATCTTCGATCGCTCGAACAGGAACACCATCGCATCGACGATCTCGGCCTCACCGACCGTCACCACGTCGTCGACGAGTCGCTGGATCGTCGGAAACGTGAGACGGCCCGGCGAGGTGACCGCCAGGCCGTCTGCGATCGTGTCGGGCGGCTCGATCTCGACCCGCGCGCCGGCCGCGACCGAACGACGCGTGTCGTCCGCACTCGCGGGTTCGACCCCGATCACCCGCGCCGCCGGCATCGCCCCTTCTGCGACCGTGGCGCATCCCGCGATCAGTCCGCCGCCGCCTACCGGCACCAGCAGGAAGTCGAGGTCGTCAGCTTGGGTGGCGAGCTCGAGCGCACAGGTGCCTTGCCCGGCGATCACGGCCGAGTCGTCGTACGGGCGGATCAGGGCGGCGCCGATGCGATCCGCCAGCTCGGTCGCGATCGCCTCGCGGTCCTCGCGCGCGCGATCGTACGTGACGATCTCGGCGCCGTAGTCGCGGGTCGCCCGGAGCTTCGACGCCGGGGCGTCGGCCGGCATCACGATCGTCGCCGAGGTCCCGGCTTCGCGTGCCGCCAGCGCAACGGCCTGGGCGTGGTTCCCGGAGGAGAAGGCGACCACGCCGCGGGCGAGTGCGCCGGCATCGAGGGAGAGGATCGCGTTCGTCGCTCCGCGGATCTTGAACGCCCCCGCGCGCTGGAAGTGCTCGGCCTTCAGCAGGACGTGGGCTCCGACGCGGTCGTCGAGCGTCGAGGAGCTGAGCAGCGGCGTGCGATGCACCCGGCCGGCGATGCGGTCGGATGCCGCGACGACGTCGTCGAGCGTGACGGCCGATGACGTCACGTGGCGTCGGTCTTCCCGATGGCCCGATACAGGTCGCGAAGCACGCCGATCTCGGCGCCGTGGTGCGCGTCGTGGTGGGTCATCGTCCAGAAGATCTTCCACGCCGGCCACGGCTCGCCCCAGTTCGTGAGCACCATCCGGTCGAGGTCCGCGTCGTTGAGGCCGGCAAGATCGTTCAACAACAGCGCATGTCCGGCCTCGAGCGCCGCGATCGAGGAGGCAGCATCGCCAGGGTTCTCCACGTTGACGAAGGTCAGCCGACGCGGCCCGAACGCCCACTCGTGGTACATGAGCTTGCAGAGGGCGACGTGCACGAGGCGCCAGCCGATCGTGGTGAACGGTGCGGGGTCGGGGTCGGGCTCCTGGTATTGGTACGTCCACCGTCCCGCATGGTCGCGGAAGACCGTCCATGGGTCGGGGACGGCCTCCCAGAAGAACTCGTCATCGCCGAGTCCCTCGAGGCGGCCGCGCAGGCGCGCATACGCCTCGTCCATCTCGGCCCTCAGCAACTCGACCGATCCGGTCATCGTGCACGAGGCTACCGCCGGGTGGCCGGTCGGGTCTGACGGAGTATCCGCGCGAGGTCTGCGCCGCCGGACAGGGGTTCCGCCGGTGGAACCTCACAGCCATCGACCCGCACCCGGTGGCGCGCGATCCAGGAGCGCACGGCGGCGAGCTCGTCGGACCGCTCGCGCGGACAGGGGAGTGCGATCGGTGTCGGTGGATCCCCCGAAACGACCAGACCTCCGTTCACCAGCTCGATCCGTTCTCCCGTGGGTCCGCGCAGCCGCAGGGCTCCGGCGGTGAGCCAGGCGTCGACGCGGCTGCGCCACAGTGTCTCGGCGAGCGCTCGGAGGCGGTCGCGCGCCATCGCGGCCTCCTCGAACCGCTCCGCGCGTGCGAGGGCGTTCATCCGGGTCTCGAGCGCAACGAGGAGCTCGCCGGGAGCGGTGAGGGAGGACACGAGGGCCCCGACGAGCTCTCCGTAGCGTTCGAGGCCGATCCGCCCGTCGCAGGGTGCGGAGCAACGTCCCATGTCGGCGAGCGCACACGGCGCGAACCGGGTACTGGCGCGCATGGAGGTCGTGCATCGGCGGATCGGGAAGACTTCCTCGAGCGCCTCCTTGGCGAGGCGCGCTCTCGCAGCCGACCCGAACGGTCCGAGGAAGGTGCCGTCGCCGCCCGCCGACCGGACGACCTTGATCCTCGGCCACGCCTCGGTCGTGTCGACCTTGAGGTAGGCGTAGCGCCGCCAGACCCTCCCCCGGCGGTTGTAGGGGGGGTCGTACCGGGCGATCAGCCGCGCCTCGAGGGCGACGGCCTGGACCTCGCCGGTCGTGACCCGGCCCTCGACCGACGAAACCTCGGCCAGCAGATCTTGCACCTTCTTGCGCTCGTCGCCGTAGAAGTAGGACTTGACGCGCGAACGCAGATCCTTCGAGGTGCCCACGTACAGGACGCGGCCGTCGCGGGCGCGGAAGAGGTAGACGCCGGGAGCCCTTGGGAGGTGATCCGCCAGCCGGATCTTCCCGTAGTGCGGCCGCCCTCGCGCTCGGCAAGCCTCGTGGAGGTCGCCGAGCGTGCGGATGCCGAGGCGCCCGCCGAGATCGAGGAGTCCCTGGAGCACCTCACCGGTCGCCTCGGCGTCAGCGAGCGCTCGGTGCACGGGCGTGGCGCGCGTGCGGAAGTACCGCGACAGCGTCTGCAGGCGGACGTTCGGCACGTCGGGCCACACCACGCGGCGTGCGAGCTTGGCCGTGCACACCGCGGGACCCGGGAGCGGTTCGTACTCCAGGCGCTCGAGGTTCACGTTGACGAACCCGAAGTCGAACCGCGCGTTGTGCGCGACGAAGACGGCACCGCGGACGAACTCGAGGAACGAAGGGAGGATCTGCTCGATCGGGGGCTGTCCGGACACCAGCGAATCGTCGATCCCCGTGAGGTGAGCCACGTAGTTGGGGATCGGCTGCATCGGGTCGACCAATGCCTGGAACGACGCGAGACGCTCGCCCCCTCGGTAGGTCACGGCGCCGATCTCGGTGATCGCGTGATCAAGCGGCGAACCCCCGGTGGTCTCGAGGTCGACGACCGCGAACGTGACCTCGGAGAGCGGGACGCCCTCCTCGAGCGTCGTCTGGATCGGCTCCGTGAGCACGGGTGCTCCTCCCGTCGGTGGGGCCGCACGGGGGTGGCGACGGTACCGAACACGTGTTCGGAAGTCAAGCCGGTGCGAGCGGGCGCAACGGAAGCGCCGGCCGGGCGAGAGCCCGGCCGGCGCGTCCCCTCTCCTGCCGATCGCCCGCGGCTACACCTTGAAACGCTTCGCCGTGGTACGCGCCCGCCGCGTGGCGCTTCCCGCGTACCGAGCTTGGAAGCGATACGAGCCGTGTACGCGAGGCCGCCCGAAGGAGGCCGCGTATGCGGCGTCCGGGATGCCGTCGCCGTTGCGGTCGGCGACGTTCTTCGCCGCGACGGTCTTGCCGGCGACCTTCACCCAGTGGCCGTTCACGCGCTTGAACAGGGTCACGCGGATCTTCATCCCCGCGACGGCGTACGTGATCGTGCCCTTGGCCGTGACGGAGGAGGCCGTTTTCTTCACAGCGAGCGTGAGCTTCACCGGCGCCTTGTCGTCGCTCGTGATCGTCACGGTGCCTGGCGTCGGGTCGATCGAGACGTTGGACGGGTTCGTGAGGGCGAGCCCGAACGTCTCGTCGGCCTCGTAGATGTTGTCGTTCAGGATCGGCACGACGACGTCGACGGTGGTGACGCCGGGGGCGAACGCGGCGGTCCCCGAGACGGTCGTGTAGTCGGCGCCCGCGACCCCGCTGCCATCGATCGTCGTGAAGTCGACCGTGATCGCCTGCTGGCTCTCCGCGTCGAGGTCCAACGTGAGGGTCGCCGTGCCTGCAGTCTCCGACACCGTGGAGCCGGTGACCGTCACCCACGGCCCGCCGTCGTCGTCGAGGATCGATGCCGTGGACGAGCTCGTCCCGATCGTCGCGTTGGTCGCGTTGGAGAGCTTGAGCTTGAAGGTCTGGGTCGGCTCGTCGATGTCGTCGGAGGTGACCGGGACGTTCACCGTGGCCGTCGTGTCGCCGGGGGCGAACGAGAGCGTGCCGCTCGTGGTCGTGTAGTCCTCGGTCAAGAACGCCGTCCCATCGGCGGTGGAGTAGTCCACCGTGACGGTCCAGGAGCTGGGGTTCGAGAGCGTCACCTGGAAAGGCGCCGTGCCGGCCGCCTCGCCAACGCTGAGGTTCGCGACCGAGATGGTGGGTGCGTCGTCGTCGTCGGTGATCGTGACCTGCGCCGATCCCGATCCGATCGTGGCGTTCGCCGGCAGCGATAGCGTGATCGTGAACGTCTCGGCCGGCTCGTCGACGGAGTCGTTCGTGATCGGGACCGTGATGAGCCCCGGCGACGCCCCCGCCGGAACCGTCAACGTCCCCGACACGGCCGTGTAGTCGACGCCGGCCGTGGCGGTTCCGCCCCCGGTCGCGTAGTGGACGGTAACGGTTTGCGTGCTCGCGCCGGTCATCGACACCTGCACCCCGGCGGACCCGGCCCCCTCGGAGACCGTCGCGCCTGCCACCGAGAGCACCGGGGCCGCGTCGTCGTCCACGATCGTGCCAAGACCGGTGCCGTCGGAGATCGTGCCTCCGGTCGGGTCGGAGAGCCGCACGGTGAAGGTCTCGTCGGACTCGTCGATCAGGTCCCCGGTCACCTTGACGATCACCGCGACGTTGCGAGCGGACTTCGTCAGGGAGACCGTCCCCGAGGCCGACACGAAGTCGACCCCGGCGGTCGCGGTGCCGCCGACGGTGGCCCACTTGACGGTCGCGGAGCCCTTGATGTTCGTCGCGGAGATCGTGAACGAGGCGTTGGTCGTCCCGGTGTTCCCCTCCGTCACCGAGGCGTCGGAGATCTTGATCGGGGCGCTCGGCGCCCCGGCCGAGGCGGGCATCGCGAGCCCCACCGTCGGGATCGCCGCCGTGAGCACCGCGGCCACCAGTCGCCGGATCGTTCGTGTGGTGATTCGCATCGAGTGAGTTCCTCCCGTGTAGGTCGTCCGCATCCACCGTCCACATCGGGCGGATGGGGGACGCGGAGCATCCGCGGGAGAGGGGAACTTCGGCTACCCCTGATCGGGTAGGGGCTCAGGCCGGCTCGGGATAGAGCTCCCGCTCCACCAGCAGGGCGAGCAGTTGCTCGATCGCCAGGTGCGATTCCTGGATGTGGGCGGTCACGGTGGAGGGGACGACGATCGCCACGTCGGCGAGGGGTGCGAGCTTGCCTCCGTCGCGGCCCGTGAGTCCGATGACGGCGAGATCGCCCGCCCGGGCCTGTTCGGCCGCGCGGAGCACGTTCGCGGAGTTGCCGCTGGTGGAGATGCCCAGCAGGACGTCGCCGGGACGGCCGAGCGACTCGACCTGCCGAGCGAACACGCCCTCCACCCCGAAATCGTTCGCGACGGCCGTGAGCAGCGAGGTGTCCGTGGTGAGCGCGAGCGCGGCGATCGAAGGCCGGGGATGGTCCAGTGTGAGCGTGCTGACGAACTCCGTCGCCAGATGCTGGGCGTCGGCGGCGCTCCCGCCGTTGCCGCAGATCAGGAGCTTTCCACCCGCCCGGAACGACGCCACGAGGCGTACGGCGGCGGCGGCGATGTCCTCGACGCACTCGGCGCCGACGCGCACGAGCAGCTCCGACGTCGTGCGGAGGTACGCGTGGGCTCGCTCCCGCGCTGCGTCGACGTCCATCTCAGCCCTCCTTCACGACGAGCCCGGCGATGATATCGGTCGCCGCCCCGAGGTCGGCGACGACGTGGTCGGCCGACGCCGCTGCCGTCGCGGCCTCCTCGCGCCCGTGACCCGTGAGCACCAGGAGCGTGGTTGCGCCGAGCGTTCGTCCCATCGCGACGTCGGCGACGTGGTCGCCCACCACGAACGTCTCCGCCGGATCGAACCCGAACCGATCGGCGGCCTCGAGCACCAACCCCGGCCGAGGCTTCCTGCACGAGCAGCCGTCTTCGGGCGCGTGGGGGCAATAGAGGATCGCGTCGACCCGTGCTCCCTCCGACGCCAGCATCTGGTGAAGGCGGTCGTGGATCGCCACCAGCCCGTCCACGGGGAGCAGCCCGCGACCCACGTGGGCCTGGTTCGTGACGACCACGATGCCGAACCCCAGCTCGTCGCGAAGCCGTCGGATCGCGGCCGCCGACCCGGGGATCAGCTCGAGCTCGGCCGGGTCGGTGAGGTGGTTGCGCTCGACGTTGATCGTGCCGTCACGGTCGAGCACCGCGAAGCGCCCGGTCATCCGTCGGGCGCCCAGACGTCGGACCCGCGGTTGGCGCGGACGCCCTCGGCACGGAACGCGAACGGCGCGATCTGACCACCGAGGGTCTCGAGAGCCCGCGTCACGTCCGCGCGCGCCGACACCGGGCACGACACCAAGAGGTAGCCGCCGCCGCCCGCCCCGCAGATCTTTCCGCCGCCCGCACCAGCGGATCGCGCCGCGCCGAGCATCGACTCGATCGCGGTCCCCTCGGCGATGTGTGGGTTCATCCGCTTCTTCGCTTCGAACGCCTCGTGCAACATCGGCCCCAGATCCTCGACGTGCCCGGCCTCGAGGGCGTCGCGCATCACGTATGCCATCTCCGCCAGCTGCTTGGTGCCGAGCAACGTCTCCTCGCGACCTTGGCGATGAAGCTCGATCTGACGGTCGATCAGCCCGACGTTGCGCCGAACGTACCCCGTGTAGCACAGGAGCAGTGAACGGTGCAGCGATGCGAGCTCCCGAGGGCGGAGCCGCACAGGTGTCACACGGACACCGCGGCGGGAGAACTCGAGCAGGTTGAACCCCCCGAAGGTGGTCGCGTACTGGTCCTGCCATCCTCCGCTGATCCCGAGGTCGTCTCGCTCGACCGCGTACGCCAGACGCGCGAGCTCGTGTGCGCCGAGCCGGCGCCGGTCGAGCATCGCGAGACCCGCGAGCATCGCCGTCACGAGCGCGGAGGAGCCGCCGAGCCCGCTCCCCGGGGGCGCCTCGCTGCGGATCTCCACGTCGAGACCACCCGCCACGCCGATCCGCTCGATCGCCGCCTTCGCCAGATCCATCACACCGTCGTAGACGGGTCCCTCGTCGAGGTGGTACTCGACGATGTGTCCGAGATCGAGCGACCGCACTGTGACCTGGCGATCCTCGCGGGGCGTGATCCGGACGCGGACGGCGTGGTCGATCGTCGAGGAAAGCACCGCGCCCCCGTGGTCCTCATACCAGTGTGGGAAGTCGGTGCCACCCCCGACGAAGCTGATCCGGAGTGGCGCGACGGCATCGATCGGGGTCGGGTCGGCGCGCATCGGCGCCCAGTCTAGGCGCCGGCTGCGAGGCGGCGGTGCCGCCGCTCAGGCGACCCGGCGTTGCAGGCGGCGGCGCTGCTGCTCGGTCATGCCCCCCCAGACGCCGTACCGCTCGCCGTTCTTGAGCGCCCAAGCGAGGCACTCCTCACGGATCCTGCAGCTGCCGCAGAAGGCGAGCGCCGCGCCGGCTTCGTCTTCGGACACGGGGAAGAAGACGTCGGGATCGATCCCGAAGCACGCGGCGCGGTCCTGCCAGACGTCCGGTGGGGCGGGATTCGCCGGGAGATCGTCGACGTTGACGTCGGGGAACCGGTCGATCCTCACGTGGTTGCGTACCCCCCTCGTTCCCGGCCGCGGGCGAGCCAGGGAAGCGATTCATACCAAAGCACTCCGCACAAGCGGAAGGGGTCGAAGGCAGGCAATCTTTGAACCCCCGGATGAGGGACACGAAATGACCCGGATGGGCTAGACAATCTGCGGTACGTCGACCAACCGGCGTCCGCCGTCGAGAGCCAGCTCGTCTTCCCGGGCTTCCCAGCCGACACGAGTGATCGCCACCGAGTCGTGGCCGACACCTGCTGCAGCGCTGGTGATCTGGCCGACCTCCCGGTCGCCGACACGAACCGGCTCACCGACGCGAACGACGCCGTCGGTCCGTACCCGACGAAGCACGCGCGGGGGATGCCCGAGGTCGCGTACCCGAGCCACCGATTCCTGCCCGAGGAAGCAACCCTTCGTCGCGTCGATCAGGGCGTCCAGCCCGGCCTCGGCGGGCAGTGACGACTCGTCGAAGTCGTTGCCCATCCGGGCGACGCCCCGGCGGATCCGGTCGATCTCGACCGCCTCGGCGGTGGCTTCGACCAACCCGCCCGCCGTGAGGGCCGCCCGCCGCTCCACGGCCGGTGGGCCGGCGGGGAGGATCTCGTCGTGACCGGCGCCGAGCACCGAGGGCGCGAAGGACGTCGCGGCGCTGTCGGCGCCACCGGCCCCGGGGACCGCCAGGAGGGCGAACACGTCGGTCACGTCGTCGAGCCGCACGTCCGAGGACAACACGTAGGGGGCGAGCAGACGCGCCACGGGATCGTTCGCACATGGGGCCTGCAGGAGAAAGAGATCGTGGCCTGACCGCGCCAGGTGCACGTCGGCGCGGATGCGTCCGGTGGGCGTCAGCAAGAGCGAGCGGCGCGACATCCCGGGGAGGAGCGAAGCGATGTCGGCCGTCAACAGGTCGTGCAGCCAGCCGATGGCGTCCTCGCCGCCGACCGACGTCTTCCACCACGAGGACAGGTCGGCGAAGGCGTGCCCATGCCGGAGCGCGTCCAACTGGGTATCGAGCGCGTGCGGGTTCGAGTGGCCGGACTCCACGTGACGGTCCTCCTGAGAGGATTATCCAGCGTGGACGTTCCCCTCACCCTCGTCGTCACGAACGACTTCCCGCCGCGCGTGGGGGGGATCCAGCGTACGCTCGAGGCCCTGGTGCGCGAGCTCCCGGCGGATCGGGTCGCGGTCCTGTGCCCCGCCTGGGATGGCGCGGACGCATACGACGAAGGCGCCGCGTTCCGCGTGCTACGCCAGCCCGAGCGGTTCCTGGCGCCGACACCCGCCGTCGCGCGCCGGGTGGAGCGGGCGGTCGACGAGGTCGGGGCCGATGTCGTGCTGTTCGGTGCGGCGTACCCGCTCGCCCTGCTCGGGCCGCGACTTGCCGCCCGGGGCACGCCCTACCTGGCGGCCGCGCACGGGTTCGAGTACTGGCTCTCGCTGGCACCCGGGACCCACGCGCTGATGCGGTACGCAACGTCACGTGCCTCGAGGGTCCCGGTGCTCTGCTCCGCGTTCATCGCCCGGACCGTGCGCACGGCCGTCCCGGGCGACGTCCCCGTGTCGGTCCTGCACCCGGGCGCCGACGTCGAGCGGTTCCGCCCCGACCTGCCGACCGGCGACATCCGCGAGGCGCTCGGTGTCGACGACCGCCCGCTCGTGGTGTGCGTCAGCAGGCTCGTGCCGCGCAAGGGCCAGGACGTATTGATCCGGGCCATGGACCGGATCCGTCGCAGCGTGTCGGATGCCGCGCTCCTGCTCGTGGGTGGAGGGCCGTACGAGGGCCGCCTGCGCGAGCTGGCAGCCGACGCGCCCGCCGGATCCGTCTTCTTCTCGGGGCAGGTGGCCGAGGACGACCTTCCCCGCTACTACGCCGTCGGCGACGTGTTCGCCATGCCGTGCCGCACCCGGCTGGCAGGGCTCGAGGTGGAGGGGTGGGGCAACGTGTTCATCGAGGCGGCCGCGTGCGCCCGTCCCGTCGTCGTCGGGGACTCGGGTGGAGCCCGCGAGGCGCTCGTGGACGGCGAGACGGGGTTGCTCGTGGACGGCGCCGACGTCGAAGCGGTCGCCGACGCCGTCGCGACGCTGCTCGGCGACCCCGCGCTCGCCACGAGGATGGGCGAGGCGGGCCGCGCTCGCGTCGAGCGCGCGCATCGATGGTCCGCGATCGCCGAACGGCTGGCGCTGTGGCTCCGCGAGGCAGTCACCTGAGGTCGTTCCCCGGTGTCGGGCCGCGGGGTACCCTGCCCGCGTGGTCGACGACCGGCGTTGTCCGACCTGTGGCGCGCTCGTTGCCGTGGACGCCACGTGGTGCGGTCAGTGCTACACGCGGCTGACCGAGGAACGCTCGCCTCGGCCGGCCGTGTCCCAGGGCGCTCCGGCGACGCCGCCCGAGTCCTCCCAGCGCCGCGACCCGTTCTGGCCGTGCCCGGCCTGCGATCACCACAACGCGATCGAGGCGGACACCTGCGCGGTCTGCGGCACGCCGTTCGCCCAACTGTTCCGCGACGACACCGTGGAGCTGCGTCCGGTCGAGCCGAGGGACGCGTTGGTCTGGTCGCTCGTGTTCCCGGGGCTCGGCCACCGCAAGCTTGGTCGAGGGCTCGACGGGCTCGCGCGCGGCGTGCTCTTCGCCGTCGCGCTCGTCTTCGCCGTCCTGACGGGGCTCGGCGCGAGCAACGGCCTCGTCTTCGCGGTGTTCGCCCTGTTCCTGATCGTCGGCATCGCCGTGTACGGGCTGACCGCGTACGAGGCGTATCGCTTGGCGCAGGGCGGCGACCTGCTCGTCGGGTCGCGCGTGTTGCTGTGGGCACTCGTCGTCGTGATCTTCTTCGCCGTCGCGCTGCTCGCCGCCTCCGCCGTGTCCTCGACCAGGCAGTAGGATTCGCGTCCGATGGAACAGGCGGAGGGCTCCATCGACGTCGAGGCGCCTCTCGAGGACGTCATGGAGGTCATCGAGGACTACGAGTCCTATCCCGAGTGGGCCGACGTCAAGCGGGTGGAGATCCGCGAGCGGGGCGAGGGCTCGCGCGCCACGGAGGTCGCGTTCGAGGTCGACGTGCCGGTCCTCGGAAAGGCCTCCTACGTGCTCCGCTATCAGTACGCTCCGGGCGACACGGGTGTGTCGTGGTGGAGCACCGAGGCGCACGGAGCCGTGCGGGACATCCGCGGAGAGTACCTGCTCAACGAGTCCGACGAGGGCATGACCCACGTCGTCTATCGCCTGGGTGTCGAGCTCGGGCCCCTCGTCCCCGGGTTCATCCGTGCCGAGGGAGCCAAGCGCGTCATCGAGAACGCGCTAGAGCGGCTGAAGCGGCGCGTCGAGATGGGGTGACCCTCCGCCCCTTCGTGCGCTCGGGCTAAGCTCCCTGCGTGCGGGTCATCCTGTTCACGGGCAAGGGCGGGGTCGGCAAGACGACCGTGGCTGCCGCGACCGCTGTTCGCGCTGCGCGGCAAGGCGTGCGGACGCTCGTGATGTCGACCGACCCCGCCCACTCCCTCGGCGACTCGTTCGAGGTGCAGATCGGGAACGACCCGGCCGAGATCGCGCCAAACCTATGGGCGCAGCAGATCGACGCGCAGGAGCGCCTCGAGGACAACTGGCGCGAGATCCAGGACTACATGGTGCAGGTCATGAACTGGGCGGGGACCGAGACGATCCAGGCCGAGGAGCTCACCGTGATCCCCGGGATCGACGAGATCTTCGCGCTGATCGACGTCAAGACCCATGTCGAGTCGGGCACGTACGAGGCAGTGGTCGTGGACTGCGCGCCCACGGCCGAGACGCTTCGGCTGCTGAGCCTGCCCGACATCATGAACTGGTACATCGAGCGGATCTTCCCGGTGCAGCGGAGAGTGGTACGCGCGGTGCGCCCGATCGTCTCGCGCACGACGACGCTCCCGATCGCAGGCGATCGCGTCTTCGCGGCGATCGAGCGGCTGCACCACAATCTGGAGGCCGTGCGGCACATCCTGGCCGACGAGCGGGTCTCGTCGGTGCGGTTGGTCGTCAACCCGGAGAAGATGGTCATCTCGGAGGCACGGCGCACGTACACCTACCTCGGTCTGTTCGGCTATCGCGTCGACGCCGTCATTGCGAACCGCATCATCCCGGAGGACGTCGTGGACCCCTACTTCGGGAAGTGGAAGGACATCCAGGCCGAACACCTGTCGACGGTGCACGAGTCCTTCGAGCCCGTCCCGATTCTGGAAGCGCGGTTGTTCGATCGCGAGATGGTGGGGATCCCGCTCCTGGTGGAGATGGGCGACGAGGTCTACGGGGACCTGGACGCCCTCGCCGTGCTCTACCGCGACGATCCGATCCGGGTGCGCAGGCGGGGCACGGGCTACGTGCTCTCGATGCGGCTGCCGTTCGTCTCGCGCGACGACATGGACATCCACCGACGCGGCGAGGAGCTGTTCGTCCGCGTCGGTACGTACAAGCGCAACATGATCCTTCCCCAGACCCTGAAGCGGATGACCGTCCGCGGCGCGAACTTCGCGGGCGACCATCTCGAGATCCTGTTCGGCCGGGAACCGGTCCCGGCCCGCGAGAGGAGCTGACCATGGCCGAGGCCGCGCACGCCCGTACCCGTTCGAAGGATGCCGCCGCCGAGCCGAAGGACGTGGCGGAGGAGCAGACGCACACTCCCTCGAGCTGCCCTGTCGCGTGGTGCCCGATCTGCCTGGCGGTCACCGCCGTCCAGCCGATCCGCCCCGATGTGGTCGAGCACCTGCTAAAGGCGGGGACCGAGCTGCTGCTTGCCTTCCGCGGCGTGATCGACGCTCGGGCCGACGGCATGTCCCCCGATGGAGCGGCTGAGGGGACCACCCGGCTCGAGAAGATCGACATCGGATGAGGGGCGAGCCCCAGGCCGTCGGCATCGACGTCGGCGGCACCAAGGTCAACGCGCTGCGGGTGACGCTCAGCGGAGAGATCCTGGCCCGCGAGACGCTGTCGACCCCCGCCGAGGACATGGAGGCCACGCTCGAGCGGTTGGTGGAGGCGGGGATGGCGGTCACGAACACCGAGGTGATCGCCGTCGGATGCGGCGCGGCGGGCCTGGTCGAGTTCGCGACCGGCGTGATGCGGTTCGCGCCGAACATCGTGTGGCGGGACGCTCCGATCGCCGACCGGATGCGGCAGGCCTTCGGGCTGCCGGTCGCTGTGGACAACGACTGCACCTCCGGCGCCTACGGGGAGCTCAGGGTCGGGATCGCGCGGGGGCATCGGGACGTGCTCTACCTGGGCGTCGGCACCGGCATCGGCGGAGGGATCGTCATGGACGGGCAGATCCGGCGCGGCGCCCACGGCTTCGCCGGCGAGGTCGGCCACATCATCGTGGAGCCCGGCGGCCCCGAGTGCGGATGCGGCAACAGCGGATGCTTGGAGGCCGTGGCCAGTGGCAGCACGATCACCAGGGAGGGACGCCAGGCTGTAGCGCACCGCACCCATTCGCTGCTCTCCGAGCTCGCCGGTGGCGACCCCGACCGGCTCACAGGAACCATGGTCACCGAGGCGGCGCAGGCCGGAGACCCGACGGCGCAGGGGATCCTCGCCGAGGTCGGACACCGGCTGGGGGAAGGCATCGCCGGCCTTGTCAACGTCCTCGATCCGGAGCTCGTCGTCATCGGCGGCGGGGCGGCGGGGGCGGGAGAGCTGCTGCTGGTGCCGGCACGCGCTTCCTTCCGCGCGGCGGTCGAGGGGCGCGAGCTGCATCCCGACGTCCCGATCGTCGAGGGCGCTCTCGGGCCGGATGCTGCCGCGATCGGGGCGGCGCTCATGGCCCTCGAAGCGCTCGCATGAAGCTCGGTCTGTCCCTCCCGACGTTCACGGCCGACGTCGAGCGACCGCTGCGAGCGGCACGGCGCGCGGCCGAACTCGGCTTCGACGGCGTGTTCGCACCCGATCACTTCTTCCCTCCTGGAGCGCCCGACGGCGTCTCGCTCGATCCCTACACGCTGCTGGCGGCGATCGCCTGGGCCAACTCGGGCCTCGGCGTCGGCGTGCTCGTCACACGCGCGGGGCTGCGCCCTCCGGGGCTCCTCGCCAAGCAGGCGGCGGCGCTGGACCAGCTCAGCGGCGGCCGCGCCGTGCTCGGCCTCGGGCTGGGCGACGCGAACGCGCGCGCCGAGCACGAGCGGCTGGGGCTGCCTTTCCCGCCGCCGGACGAGCGCGCCGCCCGACTCGAGGAGACGGCGAACGCGCTACGGTCCCTCTTCCGCGGCGTGCCCTGGCCCGGCGGCACGCTGGTCGGACCGCTGGCCGGGCCGCTGCTCCCGCCGGGGTCCCCCGAGGTCTGGATCGGCGGCCGCTCGGACCGCGTCCTGCAGGTGGCCGCTCGCGCCGGCGACGCGTGGAACGGCTGGGCCCTCGACGCCGAGGGCTTCGAGTCCAGAGCGTCCGCCCTCGCGCGGCTGGCGGTCGACGCCGGGCGCGACCCAACCGAGGTTCCGCCGACCTGGGGAGGGATCGCGTTGGTGGGCGAGGACGGCGCGGACCTGGCGCAGCTGGAGGAGGAACGCGCGTCCAGGGGACTGCCGATGGACGTCTGGCGCGGCACGCGGGACGATCTGCGGGCGTTCGTGCGGCGGCTCGAAGCCGCAGGCTGCGCGTGGTTCGTCTGCATCGCCGCGGGGCCGGCGGACCGGACCGCGCTGATCCGGGAGGCGGTTCGCGACGGCTGAGTCCACGATGGGCTCGAGCGAGCTCAAGAAGGCGAAGCGGACGATCCGGCGCGCCGTGCTGGCCGCACGCGACGCGCTGCCCGTCGAGGACCGGGTGCACCTGGGGCGGGCCATCGTGAAGCGGTTCTTGGCGCTGCCGGAGGTTCAGGGCGCGCGGATCGTGATGGCGTTCTGGTCCTTCGGGTCCGAGCTCGACACCCAGCCGTTGCTCGCGGCGACCCACGCGGCCGGGACGAGCACCGCCCTCCCGCGCATCGTCGATGGCGAGCTCGAGGTCCGCGCGTACGCGCCCGGTGACGAGGTCACGTCCACGTCGTTCGGTGCGATGGAACCGGCGGACGGTGCGACCCTGCCGCCGCAGGACGTCGACGTCGTCTGCGTGCCCGGGGTGGCGTTCGATCGCGCCGGCCGCAGGATCGGCTACGGAGGCGGGTTCTACGACCGGTTCCTCAAGCGTGCCGATCGAGCTGTCCGAGTGGGGGTGGCCTACGACGTCCAGGTCGTCGCCGAAGACCTCCCGTCGGGACCGTTCGACCTGCGGGTGGACGCCGTCGTCACGGAGAGCGAGACGATCCGGTGCAGCCGCGACGGCTGAGCCGTCCGTCGGCACCGAGACTGGCCTCGCGCCGTGCGTCCTGGCGCGGCGCCGAGTTCGCGGCGCTCGACTTCGAGACGACGGGTCTGGACTACGCGGCCGACGCGATCGTCTCCTTCGGCGTCGTTCCCGTGCGCGGCGGGCGGGCGATCGTGGCGGATTCGGTGCATCAGCTGGTCCGGCCGACGGTGCCCCCGTCTCCCCGTTCGCAGACGGTGCACCTGATGCGGCCGCAGGACCTCGCCGACTCGCCGCCGATCGAGGACGTCCGGGAAGACCTGCGCGCGGCACTGGCCCACCGCTACGTGCTTGCCTGGTTCGCGGAGGTCGAGGTGGTGTTCCTGCGCCGGACCTTCGGCGGGAGCCGACGGTGGTGGAACCGGCGCACGATCGACGTGCGGAACCTGGCCATCGCCGCCGACGGGGAGCCCCGAGCGGTCCGTGCCAAGCTCGGCTACGGGCTGACGAACGTCGCCAGGCGCTTCGGCGTGCCGGTGGCCAACGCCCACGAGGCCTACGACGACGCGCTCGTCACCGCACAGCTCTTCCTGGTCCTCGTGTCGAAGCTGCCCGGCGTGGCCGATCCAAGGGTGGGCGATCTCCTCCGGCTCGCGCGCCCCTGACCTGCGCTGCTTGAACGAACGTTCAGTCGTGCGGTAGAACGACACCCCACGAGCGACCGGAGAGCATCGGTGAGCAGGGAGACCGCGTTCCACGCAGTGACGTCGAAGACCGCCGCCGGGTTCATGGAGGAAGCGGGCTGGCTCTGGGTCACGAACTTCGGCGACACCGACGCCGAGTATCGCGCCGTGCGGGAAGGCGTCGGCATGTGGGACCTGTCCCCACTCAACAAGTGGGAGTTCAAGGGGCCGGATGCGCTCGAGGCGGTCCAGCGCGTGCACACGAACGACGTGATCGCGATGCGCCCCGGTCAGATCCGATACGGCGCCTTCGTCGATGAGGACGGGTTGCTCGTCGACGACGGCACGGTGTTCGTCCACGCGCCCGACCACTTATGGGTCTGCACGAACGGCTCCGAGCACCACGACTACTTCGCGGAGGCCACGAAGGGCCTCGACGTCGCCTTCCGCTACATCGCCCCGGAGCTGCCGAGCCTGCAGATCCAGGGACCGAAGAGCCGTGACCTCGTTCGGTCCCTCACCGACGCCCCGGTCGAGGACCTCCGGTATTTCACGTTCTTCCCCGAGCAGGTCATGTTCGGCCGCGTGTCCGTGTGGCTTTCCAGGACGGGGTTCAGCGGGGAGCTCGGCTACGAGGTCTTCCTGCGGCCCGAGCACGCGGAGGCGGTTTGGGCGGCCGTCGAGGAGGCAGGCGCGGTTCCCTACGGCGTCGACATCATCGAGCCGATCCGGGTCGAGACCGGCATGATCGTGACGGACTACGACTACGAGGCCCACCAGCGTTCGCCCTTCGATCTCGGGCTCGACCGGGTGGTGGCGCTCGAAGGGGCGGGCGCGTTCATGGGCAAGGAAGAGCTGCGCGCGATCGCGATCGATCCTCCGAACCGCTTCAAGACGATCCGCCTCGCCGAGGGACCGCTCCCCGCCTACGGCGCAGCCGTGTTCCACGAGGGGAACGAGGTGGGGGTGCTCACCTCGCCGGCGACCAGCCCCCTCTACGGCAATCTCGGGCTTGCGATCCTTCGCACGGGCGTGGCCGTCGAAGGCACGAGGGTGGAGGTCGCCGCCGCCGAGGGCCTGATCCCGGGGACCGTCGACGTCCTGGCGGTCCACGATCCCGAGAAGCGCCGGCCGCGCAGCTGAGGCGCACGACCAGAGCAAGAGCCAGAGGAACAGGAGGAGCACATGACCGAGGACCGTCGCTCGCCCCTGCACGATCAACAGGTCTCGCTCGGCGCGGAGTTCTCCTGGGAGGACGGCTGGCCCTGGGCGATGAAGTTCGGCGAGGATCCCCTGCCCGAGTACGAGGCGATCCGCACCGCGACCGGCCTCTGGGACCTGTATTCGACGTGCAAGTACGAGGTGACCGGTCCGGAAGCGGCTCGATTCGTCCAGCGGCGGTGCACGAACGACGTCGCATCGATGGAGCCCGGGCAGGTGCGCTACGGCGCGTTCGTCAACGCCGACGGCACGATGACCGACGACGGCAACGTCTACCGTCACGCCGAGGACCGGTACTGGGTGCTGATCAACACGGCCGACCTGGAGGACTGGTTCCGCGAGCCGTCGGAGGACCTGAACGCCTTCATCGAGCACCGTACGGCGGAGCTGCCGATGATCTCGGTGCAGGGGCCGACCTCGCGTGACGTGCTGCGCCCGCTCACCGACGCCCCGATCGGCGACCTGCGCTACTTCCGATTCTGGCCCGACAGCGTGAAGGTCGCGGGGGTCGAGTGCTGGGTGCTCCGCACCGGCTTCTCGGGTGAGCTCGGGTTCGAGCTCGTGACCGACACCGACGAGGGCGTCCGCAAGCTCTGGGACGCGCTCGTGGAGGGCGGCGGCACACCGTTCGGGCTGGACGCGATCGAGATCGCCCGGATCGAGGCAGGGCTCGTGATCATCGGCCTGGACTACCAGCCGGGCGAGACGTCGCCCTACGACATCTCGATGGACCGGTTCATCAAGGCCGGCACCGAGTGCGTCGGCTCGGAGGCGCTGGCCGGCTACGGCGGCAACCCGCCGAACCGGTTCAAGACCCTGACGTTCGGCGGCGACGCCCCGGAGGCAGGGGCCAGCGTGACGCGCGACGGCGAGGCGGTCGGGATCGTTACGTCGCCGACGAACAGCCCGCGGCTGGGGGCGATCGGGCTCGCGATCCTGCGCCGAGACGTCGCCGCCGACGGGACTCAGCTCGAGGTCGGCGACGGCACCGCGACCGTCGCTGCGCTCAGCCTGTACGACCCGCAGAAGCAGCGCCCGCGCAGCTGACGGGATCAGTCGGTACGCTCGCACCGTGACCCGCGAGCTGGTGGCCACCGTGCCCAACTTCAGCGAGGGCCGGCGCCCCGACGTGATCGATGCGATCTGCCGCGCGCTCGAGGTCCCGGGGGCGAAGCTCGTGTATCGGCAGGCGGATCCCGGCCACAACCGGCTCGACGCGACTGTGCTCGGGTCGCCTGCCGCGGTCGCGCGCGCATCGCTGGCCGCAGCGCGCGTGGCCGTCTCGATGATCGACATGGAACGGCACCGGGGTGGACACCCGCGGATGGGTGCGGTCGACGTGATCCCGTTCGTCCCGGTCCGCGACATGACGATGGACGGCGCCGTCGAGCTCGCGCGGGGCTTCGCGAAGGAGCTGGCCGACCGGCTCGATCTTCCGGTCTACCTGTACGACCGCGCGGCGCTCTCACCCGATCGGGCGTCGCTCGCCGACGTCCGCAGGGGGGAGTACGAGGGGGTGCGCGACGCCGTCGCTCGGGGAGAGCGGCTGCCCGACTTCGGGCCGCACGCGCTCGGGCGCGCGGGCGCCACCGCCGTGGGAGCGCGGAAGCCGCTGATCGCGTTCAACGTGTACCTGTCGGGGACGGACGAGGCGGCTGCCAAGGCCGTGGCGAGAGCGGTCCGGGAGTCGAGCGGTGGCCTGCCGGCCGTGCGTGCGATCGGGTTCCTCGTGCCCGAGCGTGACTGCGTAACGGTGTCGATGAACCTGGTGGACCACGAGGTGACGGGCCTGCGGGAGGCGTTCGACGCGGTTGCAGGCGAAGCCGCCGGGCACGGCCTGGAGGTCCTCGACAGCGAGATCGTGGGCCTGGTACCGGAGGCCGCGCTGGCGCCCGGCGACGCCGAGCACCTGGGCCTCACGGGGTTCGATCCGCAGGCACAGGTATTGGAGCGACTCGCGGCAGACATGGGGGGAGACGGATGAGCGGGACGGGGGAACGGCCGGTGAGGGAGTGGCTCGAGGCGCTTGCCTCGGATGCGGCGACCCCGGGCGGGGGTGCCTTCGCCGCGGTGTCGGCGTCCGCGGGGGCGGCGCTCGTGGCGATGGTCGGCCGGCTGACGATCGGCAAGAAGGGATCGGAGGACGTCGAGGACCGGATGCGTGCGCTCGTGCGAACGGCGGACGAACACCGGATTGCGTTCCTCGAGCTCGCCGACCGCGATGCGTCCGCGTTCGACCGTGTGATGGCCGCCTTCCGCCTGCCGAAGGAGACCGACGAGCAGAAGGCCGAGCGCGCCGAGGAGATCCAACGCGCCTACCTGGGCGCGGCCGAGGTGCCGCTCGAGGTCGCCCGGCGGGCCGTCGATCTGATGGAGCGGGCCGAGGACGCGACCGCGATGGGGAACCCGAACGCCGCCTCCGACGGCTACAGCGCGGCCGCGGCGCTCTTCGCTGCGGCTATCTGCGGGATCGCCAACGTCGAGATCAATGCGAGCGGGCTTCGCGACGAAGCGAAGCGCCTCGAGCTCCGCGACGCCTGCGCGGGGTTGCGAGCACGAGCCGACGGGCTGTTGGTCGACTCGCAGACGGCGTTCGAGCTCCGGCTCAAGCCCGGATAGGGATTGCGCGCGGCCCCGGCTCGGGACAGGCTTGCGGCATGCGGCTCGACGCGATCGTGTTCGACTGCCACGACGCGGCGCCCCTGGCGCGGTTCTGGGCGTCGGCGCTCGGCTGGGCGGTCGCGCCCTACGACGAGGACGAGCTCGCCCGCCTCGCCGCCAAGGGAGTGATCGACCCCGAGGACGACCCCTCCGTCATGGTGGAACCCTCGGAGGGGAGCGACCTGCCGGTGCTCTACTTCACCGAGGTGCCCGAGGGGAAGGTCGTGAAGAACCGGGTGCACCTCGACCTGCTTGCCGACGACGAGCTCGAGCACGAGGTCGAGCGGCTCGAGGATCTCGGCGCCCACGTCCGCAACTGGGCCGAAGAGGACGACGCGGTCTGGGTGGTCATGCTCGACCCCGAGGGGAACGAGTTCTGCGTCATGCCCAACGACGACGACGCCGCGTAGGCGGCGTCGTCCTGCGCCGATGCCGTGGCCTAACGGCGCCGGCTCGGCGCCTTCGTCCCACGCACGGCGCCCCAGATCGCCAGCACGATCACCGCGCCAACGATCGAGCCGATGAGCCCGCTCGGCCGGAAGGCGATGCCGTCGCCGGCGATGAGGCTGCTCAGCAGCCCGCCCACCAACGAGCCGATCAGCCCTGCGGCGAGGGCCTCGCCCCACACGCCGGTTCGGCGTCCGAGGATCAGCTGCGCGACCCAGCCCGCCGCCATGCCGAGGACGAGGATGGCCAGGATCAACATCGTGTGCCCCTTTCAGAAGAGTCCGACGGTGTTGCCGGCCTCGTCGATGTCCACGCCCATGAAATTGGGGGTGGTCCCGAGTCCGGGCATGCGCTGCATGTCGCCGCAGAGCACCACCACGAACCCGGCGCCGGCGCTCGGCACGATGCCGCGTACCGGGAGCCGGTAGCCGGTCGGCCGGTTGAGCAGCGTGGGGTCGTGGCTGAGCGACAGGTGGGTCTTCGCCATGCAGACCGGGACGGCGCCGAACCCGAGATCGTCCATCCGCGCGAGGTCCTTCTCGGCCTGGGGGAGGTAGTCGACGCCGTCGGCGCCGTAGAGCCTCGTCGCTATGGCCTCGACCTGGTCGCGCACTGACGTGCCCTCCGGCGTGAGTGGGCGGAAGGTCGATGGTTGCTCGCATGCGGCGATCACGGCCTCCGCCAGCTCGACGGCGCCGGCCCCGCCCTCGGCGAACCCGCGATTCACGACGACGGTCTCGGCCCCGGCGCTGACCGCGAGGTTGCGGATCAGATCGATCTCGGCATCGGTGTCGGTGGGGAAGTTGTTGATCGACACGACGCAGGGCACGCCGTACTGGCGGATGATCCCGATGTGCGCGGCGAGGTTGTCGATGCCGCGGCGGAGCGCGTCGAGGTCTTCGGTGCCGAGGTCCGCGAAGGGCATTCCGCCGTGGGACTTGGTCGCGCGCACGGTCGTGACGAGGACGGCCGCGCTCGGCGTGAGCCCACCGACGCGACAGACGATGTCGCAGAACTTCTGGAACCCGAGATCGCTGCCGAACCCGGCCTCCGTCACCAGGTAGTCGGCCAGCTTCAGCGCGACGCGGTCCTGGATGATCGAGTTGTTCGCGTGGGCGATGTTGCCGAACGGTCCCGCGTGCACGAACACGGGTTGGTGCTCGAGCGTCTGCACCAGGTTCGGCTCGATCGCGTCGCGCATGATCACGGACATCGCGCCCGCGACGCGCAGCTCCTCGGCGGTCACGGGCTTGCCGTCGTGCGTCGAGGCCACCACGATGCGGCCGAGCCGGGCACGCAGGTCCGGCAGATCCGACGCGAGCGCCAGGATCGCCATGATCTCCGAGGCGGCGGTGATCACGAACGCGTCCTCGCGCGGGACGCCGTGCGCCTTGCCGCCCAGCCCGATCACCGTCTTGCGGAGCTCGCGGTCGTTCACGTCGAGCGTCCGCGGCCACGTGATCGTCTGCGCGTCGACCTCCAGCGGGTTCCCGTGGAAGATCGAGGCGTCCAGCGCCGCAGCGAGCAGGTTGTGCGCCGCCGTGACCGCGTGGAAGTCACCGTTGAGGTGAAGGTTGATCTCCTCCATCGGCACGACCTGTGCGTAGCCGCCACCGGTCCCGCCGCCCTTGATCCCGAAAACGGGCCCCATCGAGGGCTCGCGCAACGCCAACGCGACCTTCCTGCCGAGCGTGCCGAGCCCCTGGGTGAGGGATACCGATGTGGTGGTCTTCCCCTCACCGGCCTTGGTCGGGGTGATCGCCGTGGTGATCACGAGCTTCCCGTCGGGGCGGTCAGCCAGACGGTCGAGGATCGACAGGGCGACCTTCGCTCGGTAGGCGCCGTAGGGACGGAGCTCCTCGGGCAGGATGCCCGCCGCCTCGGCGATCTCCGCGATCGGTGTCAGGTCGGCCTGCTGTGCGATCTCGAGTCCGGACTTCATCGGCGACCTGAGCTCCTCTCGTGGTGGTTCGCGCCGGGACGATACACCGGCGAGCGCGGAACCTGGGAGGTGACCGATGCTGGCCCGGGGTCGATACTGGAAGGCATGGCCACCACGCAGCCCGTGCGCCGCAACGTCACCGGGACGCGCCTGACGGCGATCCGCGCCGGCGTTCGCACCGAGCGCCCCGACACCCTGGCCACCGAAGAGCCGCTGGAGATCCGCGCGGCGGGTCCCGACGGCGAAACCGTGCAGGTCGCGGTCACGATGCGCACACCCGGCGGCGACTTCGAGCTCGCCGCGGGGTTCCTCTTCACCGAGGGCCTGATCGGTGCCGGGGACGTTCGCCGGGTGGCGTACTGCGACGACGTCGAGGACGAGGACCAGCGGTTCAACGTGGTGACCGTCACGCTCGACCGGCCGACCGACCCCGAGCGGCTGCGCCGCAACTTCTACGCGACGTCGTCGTGCGGGGTATGCGGGAAAGCCGCCCTGGACGACATCGAGGTGCGGTGTGACGCGGTCGCCGGAGGCCCCGAGGTCCCGCTCGAGGTGCTCGTCTCCCTTCCCGACCGGCTGCGCGCCGCGCAGACGGTATTCGACCGGACGGGGGGATTGCACGCGGCCGGCCTGTTCGCGCCTGACGGCGAGCTCCTGACGCTGCGCGAGGACGTGGGCAGGCACAACGCCGTCGACAAGGTGATCGGGGAGCGGCTGCTCGCCGGTGCGCTGCCCGTCGCCGGGCACGTCCTACAGGTGAGCGGTCGGGTGTCGTTCGAGCTCGTGCAGAAGGCGGCCGTGGCCGGCATCCCGGTGATCAGCGCGGTCGGGGCGCCGTCGTCGCTGGCCGTCGAGGCCGGGGACCGGTTCGGCATGACCGTCGTCGGGTTCGTCCGCGACGGCGGCTGCAACGTCTACTCCCGTGCCGAGCGGGTGATCGGTTGAGGTTGCCTCGCTACGCCGCAAGCTGAGGGGTAATCTGCGAAGCGGTTCCGAAGGAGGGGACGGATGGGCTTCTGGCTGTGGCTCAGCGTGCTGGTCGTGATCGTGATCGACATCGCCGCGATCGTCGACGTGGCGCGACGACGCGACCTCGGCAGCGGGGCCAAGGCGTTGTGGATCGTGCTCCTGCTCCTGCTCCCGTTGGTCGGGGTCATCGCGTATATGATCGCGCGCCCCAGCGTGGTCGACGCCGGAGACGACCCAGACCAGGCGAAGAAGGCGGCTTCGGAGGCCGCCGCCGAGCGCGCACGTGAGCGCGCCACCGAGGAGGGCCTCGGCGACTATCGCTGATCCCCGGTCACCATCGCCGATGGGGGCGTGCTGGGGGAAGATCTGCAGGTTGACGGTGGGTGTCGTGCGAACCTAGTCCGGGGGGCCGTCACCCTCGGTCGGCGGGAATCACCCTTCCGGGGTGATGCGGTTTCGTGGGAGCGCAGCTTTGGATGTCTTCGGTGGCACATGCCATCAGGGAGAGGACCGAAGGAGGCTTGCGGTGATCGCGACCGAATGGAACCTCGGCTCGGTGCTGTGGTTCATGCTCGTCATGTTCTTCTGGACGATGGCGATCTGGATCTTCATCACGCTCTTCGCCGACATCTTCCGCCGCGACGACATCGGCGGTTGGGCGAAGGCCGGATGGATGCTGCTGCTGTTCGCCGTGCCATTCCTGGGCGCGCTGATCTACATGATCGCTCGTCCGAAGATGACCGAGCAGGACCGACGCATGATGGATGAAGCGGAGGAAGCTCAGCGACGGCTCTCTGGGTACTCCCCGGCGGAGGAGATCGAGAAGCTCGCGTCGCTCCGTGACGCGGGCAAGATCAGCGCCGAGGAGTACGAGGAGATGAAGCGCCGGGCGCTGATCTCGGTCTGAACGCGAGGAGGGATACACAATGACGATCGGGCCTGTGCAGTTGCTGGTCCTCGGCTTCCAGAGCCCTGAGTTCCGCGGCGAGGTGCTCGCCGAGTTGGACCGGCTCAAGCGGAGCGACACCGTGCGGGTGATCGATGCGCTCGCGGTTCACAAGGACGCGGACGGTGAGGTCGCGATCCTCGAGCGGTCCGACCTCAGCCACGAGCAGGCCGAGGAGTTCGGGGCCACGGTGGGCGCGTTGATCGGGCTGGGCGCGGCCGGCGAGGAGGGCATGGTTGCCGGGGCGCTCGTGGGAGCGGAGGCGACCTCGGAGGGCGTGGACGTGTTCTCGTCAGAGAACGCCTGGGACGTCGTGGAGGACCTGCCGAAGGACTCCGCCGCGGCGATCCTGCTGATCGAACACCGCTGGGCGATCCCGCTTCGCGACGCGGTTGCACGCGCAGGGGGATTCCGTGTCGCCGACGCGTTCATCAGCCCGTTGGACCTGGTTGGGGTGGGGCTCGTTGCCGCCGAGGAGGCCAAGGCGCTCGAGGAGCAAGCCGGCACCTGAGCGATCAAGGAGGAGGAGGCAGACGATGTTCGGACCTGGCAGACGCGTCGCACGACGGACGGCCCGGCGCACCACCCGGCGCCAGATGATGATCCAGGGCGCCTACGATCAGCCCGACTACGACGAGCCGCAATACGCGGCGCCGCCACCGGCACCGGCGCAGGCGGCACCGGACTACGCCGCGGAGCTGCAGAAGCTCGCCCAACTGAAGGAGCAGGGCATCATCTCGGACGCGGAGTTCGAGGCCAAGAAAAAGCAGATCCTCGGGATCTGACCTGGATCCAGACGACGCCCGGCTCCGACGGACTGCCGGAGACGGCCTGATAGGGGAGGGCCCGATGGACGCGTACCCACCGATCTCGGAGCACGGGCTGATCGGAGACCTGCAGACGACCGCGCTGGTCTCGACCGACGGGGCGATCGACTGGTTCTGTTGCCCACGCTTCGACTCGCCCAGCGTGTTCGCCTCGCTGCTCGATCGATCACGAGGCGGCTTCTTCCGCATCGCACCCGCGACCGCCGAGTACGTGACGAAACAGCTGTACTTCCCCGACACGGCCATCCTGATCACGAGGTTCCTGACACCTGACGGCGTGGGCGAGGTCGCCGATTTCATGCCGATCGAATCGCCCGAGCGAGCCACCGATCGCCACCGACTCGTTCGGCTCGTCCGAGTGGTTCGCGGCCAGATGGAGTTCACGCTCCAGTGCCAGCCTCGCTTCGACTACGCACGTGCGGAACACGACCTCGAGCTCACCGCCGACGGTGCGACGTTCCGCTCCGCTGCGCTCCAGCTGTCGCTGTCGGGCACGTTCGACCTCGAGCGTGACGGGACCGACGTACGGGCGACGTGGTCCGGGCGGGCCGGACAGGTCGGTGGCATCGTGCTCGAGTCCGCGACCGACGGACGGGCCGGGAAGGTCGAGCGCGAGGACGTCCTCGGCATGTTCAACCAGACCGTCCGGTTCTGGCGCGCCTGGCTGGGGCGTTCGACCTACCGCGGGCGCTGGCAGGAGGCGGTGCGCCGTTCGGCGATGACGCTCAAGCTGATGACCTATGCACCCACGGGGGCACTCGTGGCGGCGCCGACGACGAGCCTTCCCGAGCAGCTGGGGGGGAGCGGAACTGGGACTACCGGTTCACGTGGGTCCGTGACGGATCGTTCTCGGTCTACGCGTTGCTAGGGCTCGGCTATACAGAGGAGGCGGCGGCGTTCGGGATGTGGCTGCGCGACCGCGCCGTCGAGCGAGCGGGAGATGCGTCGGGACCGCTCAAGATCATGTACCGCATCGACGGGTCGCCGGACCTGGACGAAGAAGTGCTGCCGCATCTCGAAGGGTATCGCGGCTCGCACCCCGTCCGGATCGGGAACGGAGCGTCCGATCAGCTTCAGCTCGACATCTACGGCGAGGCCCTGGACTCCATCTACCTCGCCGACCGGAGGGGGATCGGCATAGGGCACCAGGGCTGGACGAGCCTGAGCCGGATCATCGATTGGCTCTGCGACAACTGGGATCGCCCCGACGAGGGCGTCTGGGAGACGCGCGGGGGTCGCCAGCACTTCGTGTACGGCCGTCTGATGTCGTGGGTCGCGATGGATCGCGGGCTGCGTCTCGCGGATGGCCTCGGGCGGCCGGGCGACGTCGAGCGGTGGAGGAAGGCACGCGACGAGATCTACGACCAGATCATGCAGAAGGGGTGGAGCAAGGAGCGGGCGGCGTTCATCCAGCACTACGGGACGCAGGTCTTGGACGCCTCGAACCTGCTGATGCCGCTCGTCGGGTTCGTCGCCCCGCGCGATCCCATGTGGCTATCGACGCTCGACGCCATGAAAGAGGAGCTCGTCTCGGACAGCCTCGTCTACCGATATGACCCGAGCGCCTCCCCCGACGGGCTGCAGGGGTCCGAGGGCACCTTCTCGATCTGCACGTTCTGGTACGTCGACGCTCTCGCTCGGTCGGGCCGTCTCGAAGAGTCCCGGCTGACGTTCGAGAAGATGCTCACGTACGCCAACCACCTCGGGCTGTTCTCCGAGGAGATCGGACCGACGGGGGAGCAGCTGGGCAACTTCCCGCAAGCCTTTACGCATCTGTCCTTGATCAACGCCGCGATGAACCTGGACTTCCAGCTCGACCACGGACCGGGATGGGTCGACCTTGCCCCCGGGGCCCTCGCGGGCAGAGGGGCCTGATGGGAGCGATCACGCCGCGGTGGGAGTGGCGGACCTTCGGGAACGAACACGGATCGGCCGAGCGGGTGATGCTCGGAACAGCTCCATCGGAGCCTACGGAGAGCGAGGAGATCTACCTGCCGGGGACCGATACGGCCAACGTCAAGGTCCGGGACGACCTCATGGACGTGAAGGTCCTGCGTGAGGTGAACGCCGACGGGCTCGAGCGGTGGGAGCCGGTGATGAAGGCGGGGTTCCCGTTGTCGGCCGCCGACGTCGCGCTGGTCTTCGACGCCTTCGGCGCGCCGCAGCGGTCGGCCACCGCCGCATCGATCGACGAGCTGGTGGAGGGACTTGCGTTATCGGGCATCACGATCCGTCCGGTATCGGTGCGCAAGCTTCGGACCCGCGCGACCTTCCATGGGTGCATGGCGGAGGTGGCCGACGTGTCCGTCGACGGTCGGTCCACACGGACGCTGGCGATCGAGTCCGAGGAAGCCGCGGCCGTTGCCGCCGCCGTCGCCGCTGCCGGGCTGGAGGACTTCGTCAACACAAGCTACCCGCGCGGTCTCGCGGCGCTCGCCGATGACGAGCCACCCCGCTACGCGGTGATCGACGTCGGGACCAACTCGATCAAGTTCCAGGTGGCCGAGCGAGCGCCGGGAGGAGGGTTCCGCGTCCTGATCGACCGGGCCGAGGTCACCCGTCTCGGTGAAGGACTCCAAGGCACGGGTCGGATCTCGGAAGCGGCGCAGGCTCGGACCGCCGAGGCGATCGCGACGATGGCGGAGGAGGCCCGCTCGCGTCGTGCCAGCGCGATCGTCGCCCTGGGTACGGCGGGGCTTCGCATCGCGGACAACGGTGACGCGGTCGTCGATGCCATCCGGGGGCGTGCGGGGGTCACCGTCCACGTGATCTCGGGGGAGGAGGAGAGCAGGCTCGCCTATCTTGCAGTGACGGCCGGCCTGGGTCTGCCCGAGGGCTCGGTCGTCGTGTTCGATACCGGCGGAGGCAGCTCCCAGTTCACCTTCGGGCACGGTCGGAACATCGAGGAACGTTTCAGCGTCGACGTCGGCGCCGTCCGCTACACGGAACGATTCGATCTGGAGGGGGCGGTCGGCCCCGATCGTGTGCGCGAAGCGATGGCTGCGATCGCGGCCGATCTGGCGCGCCTCGACGGCCGCCCGCCGCCCGACGCCGTGGTGGGGATGGGCGGGGCGATCACGAACATCACCGCCGTCATGCTCGAGCTCGGCGAGTACGACCCCGACCGTGTCCAGGGTGCGGTCCTGACCGCGGGGGAGGTCGACCGACAGATCGAGCTGTATGCCTCGCGGGATGCCGACGGCCGCCGGGGCATCGTCGGCCTTCAGCCCAAACGCGCCGAGGTCATCCTCGCGGGCGCGTGTGTCGTTCGCACGGTGATGGAGAAGCTCGGACAGGAGCAGCTCACGGTCAGCGACCGCGGATTGCGCCACGGCGTGCTGATCGAGCGCTTCGGGACGTGACGGCCCACGTGCCGTCGTCCTGGTCTCACGCCGCAACCCGTGACCGAAACCAGGAGAAGCGGAGCTCAGCGCACCACGGGTACCACGACGTGCGGTCGTGCCGGCCGAACCCGCTTCCACCACAGGTCAAGACCGATCGACATCGCGATGATGCCGAGCAGCGCGGCGGTCGCGGCGGGCTCGTTCGCGAGGGTGGTCGTGACGAACACCGCCAGCGTCACGGTCGTCGAGAGCAACCCGAGGAGCAGCGGAACGAGTCGCGCGCCGGTCTCGGTGCGGACACGGAGGTGCGCGATCGTGACGAGCGTGAAGATCAGCAACGCGACGGCGCTTCCGATCGAGGCGATCGCGCTGAGGTCGAAGCCGACCGCCAGGACGAGGGTCGCGGCGACCATGACGAGCATGCCCACCGGCATGCGACCGACCTGGCGACCCATCACCGGCGGGAACTGTCCGCTGGATGCGAGCTGGACCGACAGTCCCGCAGCGGGATAGATCCCGGAGTTCGTGGCGCCCGCCGTGGCGAACAGACCCGTGAGGCTCATGAGCCAGAAGCCGAACCGCCCGAGCGTCGGCTCCGCCGCCACCGCGATCGCGGTGCCGCCCGACGCGATCACCTCGTCGACGGTGAGGGTCCCGAAGACGCCGAGCGCGACAGCGATGTAGGTCGCGGTCGCGATCACGAGGGCCAGGTACATGGCTCGTGGGAGCTCGCGTGCGGGATCCGCGAGGTCCTTTGCCGTGAAGGTGACGACGCCGAACCCCAGGAACGCGAAGAACGTCAGGGCGACGCTGGACACGATCTCGCGGACGGAGGGGTAGCGAGACGGAGACAGCAGCGAAGGGTCCATGTTCCAGATCGTCACGGCGGCGAACGTGAGGAGGATGCCGGTCACGACCCAGACGATCACCGACTGCACCTTGGCGACCGCCTGGGATCCCAGCACGTTCAGGCCGAGCATCGCCACAAGGATCACGATCGCGAAGAGCTTGACCCAGCCGATGGATGCGTCGTCACCGATCACGAGCGACGCGGCGTAGCTCCCGAACGAAACGGCGACGAGCGCGGTCACCACGATGTTGGCGGCGTAGGTGAGCCAGCAGGTAGCGCCGGTCGTATGCCCGTCTCCGAATCCTCGAGCGATGTACTCGAGCAGACCGCCGGCCGACGGATAGCGCGCGCCGAACTTCGCGAAGGAGTACCCCTGGAAGGCGGCGATGATCCCCGCGATCGCGAACGAGAGCCAGACAGCCGCCCCAGCAACCGCGCCGGCCTCACCCAGCAGGGCGAAGATCCCGGCCCCGACCATCGCCCCCACGCCGATGAAGGCTGCCTGCCGAACCGAGATCGACGTGCGAGGCTGGCTCACGGGGATGCGGCGGTGCCCTTGAGCGACCCGATCAGATCCATCTCCTCCGCCCGCCGCACGGCCTCCCGCCGCGACGACACCCCGAGCTTGCGATAGATCGCACGGCTGTGGGTCTTCACCGTGTTCACCGACACGTACAGCTCGCGCGAGATCTCGCGCTGGGAGAGCTGTGTTCCAAGCATCCGCAGGATGGTCAGCTCGCGCTCGGTGAGGTGCTGGCCGAACTCCAAGCGGTCGTCCGTCGCGCGAAGAAGCCGCTCGGCCTCGTCGATCCGGCGCGGCAGATCTCCAGCGTCGTCGACGTCGGCGATGAGCTGGCGGGCGAAGAGGATCAGTTCCCGCGCACCGGGAACGTCGCCGAGGGTCGCCCGGACCGGAGCGAGGGCGGCCAGCACGAGGAGGGTGGGCCACGGGCTCAGGACACCATCGGATTGACGCAGCTCGAGAGCACGCTCCAGGTGCGCGTGCCCGTCGACGAGTTCGCCATCCGCGATGAGCGACAATCCGACCGCGAGCTCGGCTCCCGAACTCCGCGTGTCGGTGGCGAGTCCCCCGTCGCGGGCCAGTCGTTCCGCGGAACGCGCGAGCTCCCGAGACCCGGGCACGTCGCCGAGCTCGAGCCGCGCGATCGCGAGCTCGGAACGGATCATGATCTCGGCGAGCGGTTGCCGCTCCGAAGGCAGCTGGAGGGCGTCGGCGAGGATCCGCTCGGCGCCTTGGGCGTCCTCGGCGAGCAAGGTGGCCTGCGCCAGCCCCCAGAGCAGGTAGGGACGCCATACAGAGTCTGTCGGCTCGAGCCCGAGCGCCGTCACCAGATGGTCGCGGCGCTCGCCCAGCCCGCAGAACCCGAACAGCCCGCGGATGATCGCGACGGCCGAATCGATCGAGGACGTTCCGTCGGGGAGCCGACCCTCGGTCCCACCGAGCTCGGCCGCTCGGAGCTCGGCCGCTCGGAGCCATCGGTCCGCCGTTGCGGCGTGACCTGTCAGCGCCGCGACCCACGCCGCCGCGAGCGCCGCCGGCGGCGACGCGGCGATGGCGTCCTCGCCGAGGGCGTCCAGCCACCGCATCACGGTGGCCAACCGGCCCGCGTTCAACAGCGCAAGCCATTGTCCGGCGATGAGGTTGCCTGCCCGACCTCCGTCGCGCGCGGCGAGCGCGTGCTCCGTCGCCTCCTCAGCCATCCCCTGCGCTTCGAACCAGGCGCTCGCTTGACGGTGCAACGTGAAGACGAGTGACGCGTCGGTTCGCGCGAGCTCGGCGCGCAGCATCTCGCCGAACAGGTGGTGGTACCGGTACCAGGTCCGTTCATCGTCGAGCGGAACGACGAACAGGTTGGACCGTTCCAGCTCTTCGAGCATGTCCTGGGCGCCTGCACCGTCGACGAGCGTGTCGCACAGCGGAGCACACATGCGGTTGAGGATCGACGTTCGCACGAGGAAGATCCTGGTGGCTTCAGGTTGGCGGCGGACGACCTCCTCCGAGAGGTAGTCAGCCACGTTGCGGTGCGTGCCGGCGAACCGATGGATGAACCCCGATCGATCCGGATCGGCTCGCAGCGAGAGCGTCGCGAGGTAGAGGCCTGCCGGCCAGCCCTCGGTTCGTTCCAGGAGGATCCGCAGATCGTCGGGATCGAGTTCGACGCCGTTGTTTCGAAGGAGCGCCGCCCCTTCGGTCTCGTCGAACCGGAGATCGGCCGCGTGGAGCTCGAACAGAGATCCCGATGCCCGCAGTCGAGCAAGGGCGAGGGGCGGGTCGATCCGGCTCGAGATGATGAGTTGGGTCGTGGGGGGCAAGTCGCCGATCAGGCGATCGATCAAGTCCTGGACGAGCCGGCCCTTCAAGAGGTGGTAGTCGTCCGCGACGATGACGAACGGCTCCCCGAGCGCCTCGAGGTCGCCCAAGAGCCGAGGGACGGCCGAGCCCCATAGGCGGGACCGCGGGACCCGCACCGCGAGGTCGACTCCCTCGGCGAATCCTGGCACCTGCTGACGGATCGCGGCCACCAGGTGGGCGAGCAGCCGGGTCGGGTCGGAGTCGGCCTTCTCGAGCGAGATCCATGCCACGCGGCGCGACTCCCCCTGCGACGACAGCCAGTCGACGAGCAGGGAGGTCTTCCCGTACCCCACCGGCGCATCGATGAGGACGACGCGCCGGTCCCCCACTCCGGCCAACGCCCCGACGAGGGCCGGTCTGTGCACCAGCCCTCGAAGCAACGGCGGCCTGAGCCTCGTGTGGACGAAGTTGTCGAGCATGACGGCCTCTGGGCCCCCCACGGCTCACGGGACGGACGGCGATGCGCCCCCATAGTCAAGCACAACCGCCGGGAGATTCGCAGCGAGCCAACCCGTCTCCTCGCGCCGTCCCGATCTCACCCAGGTGAGTTCGTTCGGAGGGTGAGGACGGCGCCACCCCGGACGTGTGCTATTCGAGAAGACGTTCGGGAGCGCGACCGAACGGATGTGGAGGGGTTGTGCAGGGAACGAACGGGTCCCGAAAGCAACGCGATCGATACCGGATCGTCGTCCGCGACGAGTTCGGTGATCTCCTCACAGCGGCGTTCGAGGACGTTGCCGTGTCTGCCGGAGGGGGGAAGACTGTCCTCACCGCCTCGGCCCGAAGTCCCCAGGAGCTGTCCGACCTCCTCGACCGCCTCCGCGACCACGGTGTTCAGATCGAGAAAGTGAGCCAGATCGATGAGCTCGACTAAGGCATCGTCCGTTCCCCCGGGGGCTGCGGGAGCCGGAAGCCCGGGACCCCGTCCGGAGTGGCACGCATCCGACGCGGCCGGAGTCGCGCAGACGCTCGACGTTCCCCTCGAGCAGGGCCTGAGCGCGGCGGAGGTGGCCGCGCGGCTGCAACGGTACGGTCCGAACCGGCTCGCCGGTGGCAAGAAGGAGTCCGGCTTCCAGGCGTTCCTGCGTCAATACCAGGACTTCATGCAGATCGTGCTGCTCGCCGCTGCCGTGATCAACCAGATCGTCACCGGCGACACCGCCACGTCGGTCGTGCTGGCGGGGCTCACCGTCTTCAACGCGGTGATCGGCCTCCGACAGGAGGCGAAGGCGGAGGAGAGCGTGAAGGCGCTCGCCCAGATGATGAAGACCGTCGCGCGCGTGCGGCGGGACGGGCAGGTGCTCGAGATCGACGCGGCCGAGCTCGTCCCGGGCGATGTCGTGCTGATGGAGGCCGGCAACGTCGTCCCCGCGGACGGCCGGATCACGGTCGCCGCGACGCTCGAGATCGAGGAAGCCGCGCTCACCGGCGAGAGCCTGCCGGTCGGCAAGAGCGTCGACTCCGTGCCCGGCACCGACGTGGCGCTGGGCGACCGCACGTGCATCGCGTACATGAACACGGCGGTCACGCGCGGGCGTGGAGAGATGATCGTGACCGAGACAGGCATGGAGACCGAGATCGGTCACATCGCCAACCTGCTTGCGAACACCGAGAGCGAGAAGACCCCCTTACAGAAGCAGCTGGACGGGCTCTCCAAGATCATCGCGACGATCGCGGGGATCGCGCTGATCCTCGTCATCGCGCTCGGGCTCATCCGCGGGGACTCGTTCGACACGCTGTTCATCACGGGCGTCGCGCTCGCGGTCGCCGCGATCCCCACGGGCCTGCCCGCGGTGGTCACCGCGTTGCTGTCCATCGGCACGCGCGAGATCGCGCGTCGAAACGCCATCGTCAAGCGTCTCCCGGCGGTCGAGACGCTCGGGTCGACGTCGGTCATCTGCTCCGACAAGACCGGGACCCTGACGCTGAACAAGATGACCGCGCGCGAGCTGGCGATCCCGGGCCAGCATCGCTTCACCGTCACCGGCGAGGGATACAGCACCGAGGGGGAGATCAAGCACGTCGGCGGTGGACGGATCGACCTCGACGCGTATCTGCTGCCGATGGTCCTCTGCGCGGACGCGGTGTTGGACGGCGAAGCCCTGATCGGGGACCCGACCGAAGGCGCGCTCATCGTCCTGGGAGCGAAGGGCGGTCTCGACATCGAGGAGACCCGTGTCGCGTACCCGCGGATCGCCGAGGTGCCGTTCGACTCCGACTACAAGTTCATGGCGACGTTCCACGAGATGACCGGCGCCGACGGCTCTCCGGTCGTCCGCTGTTACGTAAAGGGAGCTCCCGACGTGTTGATCGCCCGGGGCGGCTCCTACCGAAACCCCGACAGCACCGTGGTGCCGATCACGGACGACAACCGCTCGCTCGCGTCGGAGGCGAACGATCGTATCGCCGAGGCCGGGGAGCGCGTGATGGTGGTGGCCCAGCGCGACTTCGACCCCTCGTCGTTCGATGCCAAGGGTGACCTGATCGGACTCGTGCAGGATCTCACGTTGCTCGCGATGGTCGGGATCGTCGATCCCCCACGGTCTGAGGCGAAAGAGGCCATCGCGGAATGCAAGAGCGCCGGGATCCGCGTGCGGATGATCACGGGCGACCATGCGACGACCGCCGCGGCGATCGCCCGGGAGCTCGGGATCGAGGGGAGGGCCGTGACCGGTGCCGCGTTCGCGGCGATGAGCGACGACGAGCTCATCGAACAGCTGCCCGAGATCGGCGTCGTCGCACGGGTCGCTCCCGAGGACAAGATCCGGCTGGTGCGGATGCTCCAGCGCGTGGGCAATATCGTCGCGATGACCGGCGACGGCGTGAACGACGCGCCGGCGCTCAAGGCCGCGAACATCGGCGTGGCGATGGGCATCACCGGCACGGAGGTCTCCAAGGAGGCAGCCGTGATGATCCTGACCGACGACAACTTCGCCACGATCGTCGGCGCCGTCGAGTACGGCCGGGGGCTCTACGACAACCTCCTCAAGTACCTCCGGTTCCAGATGTCGACCTTGGTGGCGTACATCGCGATCTTCATCGGCGCCGGGATCTTCTCGATCGCGAACGGCATCCCACTCAACCCGATCCAGATCCTGTGGCTCAACATGGTCGTCGACATCCCGATCGCGGTCGCGCTGGGGTTCGACGAGCCGACGGCCGGGCTGATGGCTCGCGCTCCGCGACCGGTCGGCGCGCCCGTGCTCTCCTCGGCCAACTGGGTCCGCTTGTGCGTACAGGGCTTCGTGATGACCGTCGGGGCGCTCTCCGCGTACCAGATCGCGGAGGGTCGATGGGGGGCGTTTGTGGCGTCGACGATGTTGCTCACGACCCTGTCGCTGTTCCACCTGGTGGCTGGATTGCTGGCTCGCGACCAGCGCAACACGATCTTCGACCGCGCCGCGGTCCCGGGTCCGACGCAGTTGCGACGGTACGGCGTCGCGCTGCTCGCGATCATCGCAGTGACGGCGATCGGGTTCTTGCAGCGGATCGCGCAGACGGTGTCGCTGAGCTTCTCGCAGTGGTGGATCTGCATCGGGATCGCGGCGAGCCTGGTGATCGTCGAGGAGCTGATCAAGTTCTTCATCCGTCGCCGCGACCGGGGGACCTTGACCGACCTGTCCCCAAACCCGGCCGCGGTCGTTGGCATCTAGCAGGAAGGAGCGACACGATGGCGTTCAACCTCCGCAATCGCAGCTACGTGAAGGAGCTCGACTTCACGCCGGAGGAGCTTCGGTTCCTCCTCAAGCTCTCGGCTGAGCTCAAGGCCGCGAAGTACGGTGGCTACGAGCGGCCGCAGCTCGTTGGCAAGAACATCGCCCTGATCTTCGAGAAGACGTCGACGCGCACCCGGACGGCGTTCGAGGTGGCGGCGCACGATCAGGGCGCGCACGTGACCTACCTGGAGCCGACGGGATCGCAGATCGGGCATAAGGAATCGATGAAGGACACCGCGCGCGTCCTCGGCCGGACGTTCGACGGCATCGAGTATCGCGGGTTCGCGCAGGAGACGGTGGAGGAGCTGGCGCGGTACGCCGGCGTCCCCGTATGGAACGGCCTGACCGACGAGTTCCACCCGACGCAGATCCTGGCCGACGTGCTCACGATGACCGAGCACACCGACAAGCACGTCGGGGAGATCGCCTACTGCTACCTCGGGGATGCGCGGTTCAACATGGGCAACTCGCTCATGGTCGCCGGCTCCAAGCTCGGGATGGACGTGCGGATCTGCGCGCCCGAGGAGCTGTGGCCGAACGAGGATCTCGTGAGGACATGTCGGAAGATCGCCGAGGAGAACGGCGCACGGCTCACGTTGACTGCCGACGTCGATGAGGGGGTCCGGAACGCGGACTACCTCTATACCGACGTGTGGGTGTCGATGGGTGAGGACGCGAGCGTCTGGGAGGAGCGGATCAAGCTACTGAAGCCATATCAGGTCAACGGCGACGTGCTGAAGCGGACGGGCAACCCCGCCGTCAAGTTCCTGCACTGCCTCCCCGCGTTCCACAACCGGGAGACCAAGGTGGGTCGAGAGATCTTCGAGAAGTACGGCCTGAACGGTCTGGAGGTCACCGACGAGGTGTTCGAGTCCGAGCACTCGATCGTCTTCGACCAGGCGGAGAACCGTATGCACACCATCAAGGCCGTGATGGTGGCGACGCTCGGGAGGTGACCGGCGATGCGGGTCGTGATCGCGCTCGGCGGGAACGCCCTGCTGAAGCGCGGGGAACCGATGACGGCCGAGGTGCAACGGGGCAACGTCCGCGCGGCGGCCCCGGCCCTCGCGGCCGTAGCGTCGCGACACCAGCTCGTCCTCTCGCACGGCAACGGGCCGCAGGTCGGCCTCCTTGCCCTGCAGGCTGCCGCTTACGAGGACGTCGAGGCATATCCACTCGACGTCTTGGGAGCGCAAACCGAGGGGATGATCGGCTACGTCCTCGAGCAGGAGCTCGGCAACCTCCTTCCGTTCGAGGTCCCCTTCGCGACCGTGCTGACGATGGTGGAGGTCGATCCGGACGATCCGGCGTTCGGCGACCCAACCAAGTTCGTCGGCCCGGTCTACGACCGGACGGACGCCGATCGGCTCGCAGCCGACAAGGCGTGGATCTTCAAGCAGGACGGCGATCGATGGCGCCGCGTCGTGCCGTCGCCGGAACCGAGGCGCATCTTCGAGATCCGTCCGATCACGTGGCTGCTCGAGAAGGACACGGTCGTGATCTGCGCGGGCGGCGGCGGGGTCCCGACGATGTACGAGCGGGGGCCCGACCGGCGCCTGGTCGGCGTGGAGGCCGTGATCGACAAGGACCTCGCGAGCGAGCTCCTGGCGCGAGAGGTGGCGGCGGACCTCTTCGTGATGGTGACCGACGTCGACGGCGTCTACATGGACTGGGGCCGCCCCGAGCAGCGCAAGCTGGATCGCGTCACGCCCGAGGAGCTGCGCGGCCTCGACTTCGCGTCGGGCTCGATGGGACCGAAGGTCGAGGCGGCGGTGCGATTCGTCGAGCGCACGGGCAAGCGGGCGGCGATCGGCGGTCTGGGTGATATCGAGAAGATCGTGGACGGCGTCGCGGGGACCCAGGTCGGGTCCGCGTGAGCCCGGAGAACGGGAGGCAACGATGAGCGAGTTCGGGGTCCATTCGGAGGTCGGGAAGCTGCGCAAGGTCATGGTCCATCGCCCGGAGCTGAGCCTTCAGCGACTGACCCCCTCGAACCACGACGAGCTGCTCTTCGACGACGTGCTGTGGGTGGAGCGCGCCCAGTACGAGCACGATCAGTTCGTCGCGAAGATGCGCGATCGCGGCGTGGAGGTGTTCCGCCTGCGGGACCTGCTCGGAGAGGCCCTCGCCGCCAGCGAGGAAGGCCGCCGACGCCTGGTCGAGCTCGTGGTCTCGGAGTACACGGTCGGTGTCTCGTTGGTGGACGATGTCCGTTCGGTGCTCTGGAACCTGAAGCCCGACGAGCTCGCGAAGCATCTCATCGGTGGACTGACCGTTGCCGAGGCGGACGTCGATCTCGATAAGTTCCGCGAGTTCTCGCTCGGTGCGGCCGCGCTTGAGGACACCAGCGCGTTCCTGCTGCCGCCCCTGCCGAACACGCTGTTCACTCGCGACTCCTCGTGCTGGATCTACGACGGGGTATCGATCAACCCGATGTACTGGCCGGCGCGTCGGCTGGAGGCGTACAACGTCGCCGCGATCTACCGGTACCACCCGATGTTCGCCGACGCGGGTGTGCACTACTGGTACCCGGAGCTCGGGGACGACGGTCGGTTCCAGGTCGCCGACTTCGGGCGCTCGTCGCTCGAGGGCGGCGACGTCCAGCCGATCGGGAACGGGAGCGTGCTGATCGGCCTCTCCGAGCGGACCCAGGCGCGGATGATCGAGCAGCTCGCCCGGGCGTTGTTCGCCAACGGGTCGGCCGACCGGGTCATCGCCGTCGTCATGACGAAGGACCGGGCGCACATGCACTTGGACACCGTGTTCACGATGCTGGATCGCGACAAGGTGACGGTGTACCCCAAGGTGATGGACCAGGTGCGGGCGATCAGCCTGCGGCCAGGACCGTCCGCGGGTCGGTTCCACGTCACGGTCGAGAAGGGGTTCTTGCCGACGGTGGCCGACGCGATGGGAGTGAAGGACCTGCAGGTCGTGGAGACCGGCGGCGACGCCTACCAGCAGGAGCGCGAGCAATGGGACGACGGCAACAACGTCGTCGCGCTCGAGCCGGGCGTCGTCGTCGCCTACGAGCGGAACACGAACACGATCGCCGCGATGCGCCGGGCCGGCGTCGAGGTCATCACGATCGAAGGGTTCGAGTTGGGGAAGGGTCGGGGCGGGGGTCACTGCATGACGTGCCCGCTCGTCCGCGATCCCCTCTAGGGATGGTCAGGAGGTGGGGATGAGCGACACGCGGATGTGGATCATCATCGTGGTCGTCGCGGTTCTCGTCGTGGGGCTCATCGCCTACGCACGAGGCCCCGAGCATCATCATGGGGACGACCTCGGGGCGTTGCGCGCCGGATCCCCCGCCCCATGGGTCCAGGTGAGGTGAGGTGTCGGAACCGCCCGGACCCAAGACCGCCGAGCCCCTTGCAGGCGGGCGGCGTCCCCGGCCACCGAGCTTGCTCGACGCGCTCCTCCCCGTCGTCGTCCTGATCGTCCTGATCGCCACGACGATCGCGATCTTCGGCATCGGCGCCACCGACGGGCCGCTCCAGGTCGCGCTCTTCCTGAGCGCGGCGTTCGCGAGCCTGATCGCGTTCAAGAACGGATACACGGTCGCATCGGTGGCCGATGCAGCGGTCGGCGGCGTGACGTCGGCCATGGGCGCCATCTTCATCCTGCTGGCCGTCGGTGCATTGATGGGCACGTGGAACATGGCCGGCACGATCCCGACGATCGTGCACTACGGCATCGGTCTTCTGAATCCGAGCATCTTCTTCTTCGCGTCTGCGGCGATCTGCGCCCTGGTCGGCATGGTCACAGGGAGCTCGTGGACCACCGCGGGCACGCTCGGAGTGGCGTTCGTGGGGATGGCCAAGGTCCTGGGTGTGAACGAGGCCATCGCTGCCGGCGCGGTGATCAGCGGCGCCTACTTCGGGGACAAGATGACGCCGCTCTCGGAGACGACGATCCTCGTGCCGAGCCTCGTGGGCGGGGTCACGACGTCGCAGCACATCCGCAACATGTACTGGACGGCGGCCCCCGCGATCGGGATCTCGTTGGTGATCTTCCTGATCCTCGGCCTCACCGCGGAGCCGAGCGGCGCCACGAGCACCGATGCGGCACAGAAGGCGCTCGAGGGCGCGTTCCACATCTCTCCCGTCAATCTGCTGCCGTTGCTGCTCCTGGTGTTCTTCTCGGTCAGGAAGTTCCCACCGTTCCTGTCGATCCTCGGCGCCGCGTTGTTCGCGGGGATCCTTGCGTTGTTCACCCAGCCCGACGCCGTGAAGGCCTTCGTCGGAGAGCCGGGTCTCGGATCGGTGGCCACCGGGATCAAGGGGATCTACGCGGCGATGGCGACCGGGTTCGTGAGCAACACGGGCGTCGACGTGATCGATCAACTGTTCTCGCGCGGCGGGATGGCGAGCATGCTGACGACGGTGTGGCTGATCCTCGGCGCGCTCTCGTTCGGCGCCGTGATGGAGCACGCCGGGTTCCTGGAACGGATCCTCCGACCGGTCGTGTCGCGCGCGCGGTCGCGCGGCAGCCTCATCCTCGCCGTGAACGCCAGCGGGATCGGCTTGAACGTGCTCGCCGGCGACCAGTACGTGGCGGACGTGTTGCCGAGCCGCATGTATCGCGCCGAGTTCGAACGGCGCGGGTTGGCGCCGCAGGTGCTCTCGCGGGCCGTCGAGGACTCCGGCACGGTGACGTCGGTGCTGGTGCCCTGGAACACGTGCGGTGCCTACATCTCCGGGGTGCTCGGCGTGTCGACGGCGAGCTACCTCCCATTCTGCTTCTTCAACATCTTGAGCCCGATGCTCGACGTGGTGTTCGGGTTCACCGGGTTCAAGGTACCGACCATCGCTCCAGGAGGAACGGCGCCGGACAATGCGCCGCGCGACATCGGCGACCAGACGACAGCGTCCGCGTGAGGGGGATCCGAAGATGAGCGACGAATCCACGACCCAGGTCGAACCGCAACCGGCGAAGAAGAAGCGGTTCACCCTGCCCTCGGCGTACACGATCCTGTTCGCACTGATCGTGCTGGCGGCGCTCGCCACCTGGATCGTCCCCGCAGGCACCTACGATCTCAACAAGCAGGGGGAACCGGTCCCCGGCACCTACCACGAGGTGACGTCGAACCCGCAGCGGATCCTCGCCGACTCGATCACGGCGCCGATCAACGGTCTGTACGGGATCGAGGACGCCAAGGGCAACATCAACTACTACAACTCCGGGACGTTGTTCGGCGCGATCGACGTCGCCCTGTTCATCATCGTGATCGGCGGCTTCCTCGGCGTGACGATGAAGACAGGCGCCATCCAGGCGGGCATCGGACGGCTGGTGCAGCGCCTCCGCGGGAAGGAGCGGTGGATGATCCCGCTCCTCATGCTCGTGTTCGCGATCGGCGGCACGACCTACGGGATGGCCGAGGAGAGCCTGGCCTTCTACGCGCTCGTGATCACGGTGATGATCGCCGCGGGGTACGATGCGCTGACCGGTGCTGCGGTGGTCCTGCTCGGATGCGGGATCGGCACGCTCGGGTCCACGATCAACCCGTTCGCGACGGGCATCGCCTCCGGTTTCGCCGACATCCCGATCAGCGAGGGTCTCGTCGGCAGGCTCGTCATCCTGATCGTCGGGCTCGCGATCGGCATCTACTTCGTGCTGCGCTACGCGGACCGCGTGAAGAAGGATCCGACGCGATCCGTCGTCTACGAGATGAAGGAGGACAACGAGGAACACTTCCGCGCGCAGGACGAAGGAGGCGGCGCCAGCATCGTGCTGAGCGGAACCCACAAGGTCATCTTGGTCGTGTTCGGCCTGGCGTTCGGCGTGATGATGTACGGCGTGATCCCTTGGGAGGACCTGGGGGTCCCGATCCCGACCCTCTGGTGGTGGTTCCCGGAGATGACGGCTTCGTTCCTGCTGTTCTCGATCATCATCGGGCTCATCGGGCGGATGAAGGAAGGCGATCTGACCGCGACGTTCGTCGACGGCGCCCGCGACCTTCTCGGCGTCGCGCTGATCATCGGGATCGCCCGCGGCATCACGGTGATCATGAACAACGGGCAGATCACCGACACGGTCCTGCACTGGGCGGAGGTCGCCCTCGGCGACGTCGGCAAGGCAGGGTTCTCGGTGGTCATGTACGGGCTGTTCCTGCCGCTCTCGTTCCTGATCCCGTCCTCGTCGGGGCTCGCCACCGTGGCCATGCCGATCATGGCGCCGCTCGCGAGCTTCCTGGAGGTTCCCGCCAGCCTGGTGGTGACCGCCTATCAGAGCGCCAGCGGCCTCATGAACCTGTTCATCCCGACGTCGGCGGTCGTCATGGGAGGGTTGGCGATCGCACGGGTCCCGTACGGCAGCTACCTCCGGTGGGTGTGGCCGCTGCTCGTGATGCTCGCGGTCGTGACCGTGATCGTCCTTACGGTCGGCGCGCTGATCTCGTGAAGATGGGCGGATGAGATCCGCGCAGGCGTCGCTCGAGTCTTGAGGAAGTGACGCGGTCCGGCTGCGCGATGGGCGAAGATCCGGCGGGGAGGGGAGACACCATGTCGAAGCAGCTCCTGAACGAGCGGACGTTCTCGCCACCGGCGGTCGCCGCCTTCGCGCGCCGGCGCCCAGTCACCGGAACGATGTCGTATGCGGGCACGGCTGCCCGAGCGCTGTTCTTCCTGATCTTCACGATCGGGTTCGCGATGGTCGGATGGCGAGCCGCGGCCGACGTCGTGACGTCGTCGGGCCTCTGGTTCTTCCTCGGCTACATCCTGCTGATCGCGTTGTCCCTCGCGGCGGCATCCAACCCGAGGCTCGCGGTGGGCGCGGGTCTCCTCTACGCCGTCCTGATGGGGCTGTGGATGGGAGCGATCTCGCGCATCTACGAGACGTATTACGACGGCATCGTCGGCCAAGCGTTGCTCGCCTCGGTTGCGACGTTCCTCGCATGCCTGTTGCTCTACATGTCGCGAGCCGTGCGCGTCACCGGCAGGTTCGTCCGCGTGGTCGTGATCGCGACGCTCGGCGTCGGGATCATGTACCTGGCGGGCTGGTTCTTCTCGCTCTTCGGGATCGACCTCCGGTTCTGGGCGCACCCGTCGACCACCGGCATCGTGATCAGCGTGGCGGTCTGCATCGTCGCCGCGCTCAACCTGATACTGGACTTCGCGATCGTCGAGATGGGTGTTCGCTCCGGTGCGCCCTCGGCGATGTCGTGGTTCGCGGCCTTCGGCCTGCTCACGACCCTCGTGTGGCTCTACATCGAGATCCTGTACCTGCTCGTCCGGGTTCGGGCGGCCGCTGAGTGATCCGGGCGTTCCTCGTCGGAGGGTTCGCGGCCTCGTCGTTGTTGCTGGGCGCGCTCGTGTCGTTCGTCCGCCCGGTCAAGGAGCGCACGCTCGGCCTCGTGATGGCCTTCGGCGCCGGCGTGCTGATCAGCGCCGTCGCGTACGACCTCGTCGCGGAAGCCGTGAAGGCACCGGGGGGCGAAAGGATCCCGTTGGGTCTGCTCGCGGGTGCGCTGACCTTCTTCGTCGGGGACCTGCTGATCGACCGCGCGGCAGGGCCGGACCGCAAGTCGCTGAAGGGACCCTCGGGGGATCAGCCTGTCGCGATCGTGCTCGGCGCCGTGCTCGACGGGATCCCCGAGTCGCTCGTCCTCGGGCTCAGCCTGCTGAACGGCGAGGGTCTGTCGGTGACGCTCTTGGTCGCGATCTTCCTGTCGAACCTGCCCGAGGCGATCGCGGCATCGGTGGGTCTAGAGGCGAAGGGTCGTAGCCGGGGCCGGATCCTGCGGATGTGGGCGCTCGTGGTGCTCGTGAGCGCGGTGTCGTCCGCGCTGGGCTTCGTGCTTCTCGACGGGGGACCGACCTCGGTGGTGGCGTTCGTCGATGCGTTCGCGGCTGGCGCGATCCTCACGATGCTCGCGGACACGATGATGCCCGAGGCGTTCGAGCACGGCGGAGCGGCCGCGGGCCTGGCCACCACGCTCGGCTTCACGCTCGCCTTCCTGCTGGCGACGCTCGAATGAACGATGGCGGGCGAGCTCAGCCGTTGGGCGCTCGCACGATGCAGCGGAACCCGATGTGCGTCGTGGACGTATCGACGGTCTCGCTCTGACGCGCCGCTGGCCGGTATCGCAGGCAGTAGTTGGGCGCGCACAGGTGCGAGCCGCCTTTGATCACGCGGCGAGGGATGTCGGCGCCGGGCTGGCCCGGAACCATGCTCTCGTCGGCAGTCGTGGCGTACGGCTTCTCGGGAGCGCAGCAGGCGTGCGTTGCCTCGGTCGGGCGGTGCGAGCCGAAGAAGTCCGTCGTCCACTCCCACACGTTGCCGGCCATGTCGTACAGGCCATAGCCGTTCGGCGGGAAGCTCTTCACGGGCGACGTCCCCTCGAACCCGTCGGCCGCGAGGTTCTGCCAGGGGAACTCGCCCTGCCACGTGTTGGCCATCATCTTGCCCTTCGGGGTGAAATCGTCGCCCCAGGTGAAGATCGCTTGTTCGAGCCCGCCCCGCGCCGCGAGCTCCCATTCCGCCTCCGTCGGGAGCTCCTTGCCGGCCCACGCGGCGTATGCCTCGGCGTCCTCGAACGCCACCTGGGTGACCGGATGACGGTCTCGGCCTCCGAGGGTGCTGCCCGGTCCTTCGGGATGTCGCCACTGCGCTCCGGGCACGTACGACCACCATTTCGCTACGTCACGAAGATCGACGGGCCCGGGGGTCCGGTGGAAGACGAGCGAGCCGGGCACGAGGAGCTCCGGGTCGGCGTCGGGGAACTGCTCGGGGTCGGGTGGACGTTCCGCGACCGTGACGTAGCCGGTCGCCTTCACGAACCGTCGGAACGCTGCGACGGTGACCTGATGTTCGTCGATCCAGAACGGGTCGACGGTCACCGGGTGCACGGGCGCCTCCTCGGGGTAGAAGCGATCCGACCCCATCAAGAAGTCGCCGCCGGATACCCGCACCATGTCCTTCACGTCAGTCGTCCTCCGCGGCCGATGGTACGGGACACGCGTGGGCCCGTCGCGGTCAGCGGGGGACGACCGCGAGCGCGAACCCGACCACGGTCCAGAATCCTGCCCAGCTGCCGCCGCGGTCGAAGGCGAACGGCATCAGTGAGTTGGTCAGCATCGCCAGCAGTCCGCCGGCGGCGAACGCGGACATGCGATCGCCCGAGCTCTGGTCGATCGACCCGACCAGATAGCCCACGGCAGCCGCGAGCGCGCATCCGATCACGACGACGCTCCACATCAGGGCGAGCTTCGAACGGGTCCACCCGCCGTCCACGAGCTCGGCCGACGGCGCGAGCGCCTGCGGGATGTTCGAGACGATGACGGCGGCGAGGAAGGAGGCGCTCACGGGTGTCCCGGCGGCGACGCCGATGCCGAAGATCAACGACTCGGGCACGCCGTCGACGACGGAGCCAAGGACGATCCCGAGCGCGCCTCCCGACGAGTCGTCGGGTCCGATCTTCCGGTCCACGACGTAGTCCCCGCCGATGAACACCAGTGCGCCGATCAGCAGCCAGATCGCGAGCTGGTACCCGTCGAGGCCCTCGGCCTGCTCGGTGAGGTCGAACGTGACCGCGCTGACGAGGGCGCCGGCGCCGAACCCGGCGAGCCAACCGATGATCCGCCTGGGCAGGGAGACCCAGGTCGCGAAGAGACCGCTCAAGAGGAGCGAGATCTGGGCCAGACCGCCGAGCGCCAGCGCCTCGAGCATCGCCGGAGTCTAGGCTCTGCGGGTGCGCCTCGACGCTTCGACTCGCTCGCCGGGTACCAGACGGGCTGACCTTACGGGGACTCCGTCGCCGGGATCACGGTATGCGTTGAGGGCACGGTGAAGCGCCGAAGGCCATCGGGCGAGCCTGCGCCACTCGCCCGCGGTCCGGGTTGGACGAGAGCGGTCGTGGCCGCCGTGATCGTGCTCGCGATCGGCGCCGTGTGGTCGATCCTCCTGCACACGGGCGCGTGGGACGAGCTCGGCTCCTCGCTCGCCACGACGCTACGGGCGGACCCCTCGTCGGGTGCGGCGACGGTCGCCAAGTGGCTCGATGCGCTCGCCGGCGCGGCCGCTGTGATCGTGCTTCGGCTCGGCGCGTTGGCCGTCGCCGCGTGGTTCCGCCGCTGGCGACAGGCGATCGTCTTCCTGGCCACCTTCGTGCTCGCCGACTGGATCGTCGTCCGCGTGCTCGGGGTCGCGCGCCCGGCTCCGTCGGTGACGTCGCTCTCGGATCGGGCGACCCTCTGGTTCCCGTCGCGCCCGGTCACCGCGTTGGCCGTGACGCTCGTGGGCATGGCGTTCGTCCTGGTCTCCGCCGGCCCCGCGCGTCGTCGTGCCGTGTGGGCGGCTGCGACCGTCGCCATGCTAGTCGCGATCGCGCGGATCGTGCTGGCCGCCGACTACCCGCTCGACGCCGTTTACGCCGTCGCGCTCGGCGTCGTCGTGCCGGTGGCGTCCTTCGCGTTCAGCGTGCCCGACGACGTCTTCCCGGTCTCGTATCGGCGCGGTGGCACCGCGGCGCACCTCGAACTGGGGGGTGAGCGCGGCGCTGCGATCGTGCGGGCGATGGCCGATCAGCTCGGGTTCACGGTGACCGAGGTGGAGCCGTTCGGGCTCGAGGGCTCGGGTGGATCGTCGCCGCTGCGGATGCGCGTCAGTGAGCTGGACGGGCGTGTGTTCGCGAAGGTCTATTCGACGAGCCATCTTCGCGCGGATCGATGGTACCGGATCGGACGAACGCTGCTGTACGGGCAGCTCGAGGACGAGGTTCCGTTCTCGTCCGTCCGGCGACTCGTCGCCTACGAGGACTACGCGTTGCGGTTGCTCGACGATGCGGGCATCCGCGTGGCGCACACCTACGGTATCGTCGAGCTCACGCCGAACCGCGAATACATGCTGGTGACCGAGTTCTTCGAAGGCGCTCGCAACCTCGGCGACTCCGAGATCGAAGACGGTGTGATCGACGAGGGGATCCAGCTCGTCCGGCGGCTCTGGGACGAGGGGCTCGCGCACAGGGACATCAAGCCGGCGAACATGCTCGTCAAGGACGGCCACCTGCAGCTCGTGGACGTCTCCGGCCTCGAGGTTCGGCCGACGCCGTGGCGTCAGGCGGTCGATCTGGCGAACATGATGCTCACGCTCGCGCTGCAGACCGATCCCGACCGCGTCTACGCGCGGACCACGTTCGTGTTCACGCCCGACGAGATCGGCGAGGGGCTCGCGTCGGCCGTCGGCTTCGCGGTTCCGACGCAGCTGCAGCAACGGGTGAAGGAGGATCCGCGGCTCCTCGTGGCGCGATTCAAGGAGCTGGCTCCCGCCCACGAGCCGGTGTCGATCCAGCGTTGGAGCGCTCGCCGGATCGGGCTCGCCGCGGCCTGTCTGGCGGCGGTGTTCGTGGTTGCCGCGATGTTGACCGACGTGATCCGGGCCGGCCTCGCATGAGGCGTACAGGGTTGTGGTTCGCGACCGGGGTGCTGCTCTTCGAGGGAAGCCGACTGCTCGCGCGTCGCGCGGGCATCTCGACGGCGGAGGAACGGCTGTTCCGCCTCGCGAACGACGCAGATGACCGACTCCGCGTGCCGGTGCGAGCGGTGATGCAGGCCGGGACCTTCGTGACCGTCCCGATCGCGGCGGGGGCGGCAGCGCTGATCGGCAGGCGGCGTCTCGCGGTCGAGCTCGGTCTGGCGGGGACGTCCGCGTGGCTGCTTGCGAAGGCGGCCAAGCCGTTGGGTGGGCGGCCGCGGCCCGACCCGGTGCTCGGAGGGGTGCGGCTACGAGAGCACATCGCGGGCGATCTCGGGTGGGTCTCGGGCCACACCGCGGTGGCGACGACGCTGGTTGCCGTGGCGGCGCCGGCGCTTCCGGTCTGGGCGCGGCCGGTTGCGGCCGGGGTGGTCGCGACGACGGGCTTCGGCCGGATGTACGTCGGTGCCCACCTCCCGCTCGATCTGGTCGGCGGTGCCGGACTCGGTCTGATGATCGCCGCGACCGTGGCCGAAGGGCGAAGGCGCATCGCGGGGTAGGGAGGGCGCGCGCGGGCGATCCGATTCAGATCGACACGCTGATCGGGAACGTCGCGATCCATGAGACAGCCGAGATGAACACGACGCATCCGACGACGAGGATGACTCCACGAAGCCTGGTGCTGTTGAGCTTCGTGCTGATCCCGGCGAAGAACAGCGACGTGGCGAACAGCACGACCCCGAGCACGTAGTTCGTCGCGCGCTGGATGTACGTCCGTGCCAACTCGCTCGACGCCTCCGCGGTCGCCGAGAGGTCGTTCGCCTCTTGGGTCGCAGCCAGCTGGTACTCGTCCATCGCGAACGGGGTCGGAGGTGCTGCGGGATCCTGGAACGGGTCGGTGTGGAGCCATGCGCGGAAGGCCGGTTGGAACTCGGCACGGAAGCGATGCTCGTAGAAGGCGGCCAGATCGGCCTCGTGGCGGAGCCGCGCGTCGACCCACTGCGTGAAGACGGCGACGTCGACCTGTGTCTGGGCGTTGGCGAGACTCGACGATCTGGTCGATTCAACCCGTGCGCCGGTGGCGGCGCTGAAAGCCCTGGCTTGTTCACCCGTCCAGCGGCTGGCTTGATAGCTGCTCCACGCGGTCGCGACCGCCGCCATCGCGAGCAGGACGGCCGCGATCGTGTCGATCCGTCGATCTGCCGTCGAGCGTTCCGGTCGTGGGACGCTCACTGCGGCTGTCCGAGCGCATCGCACGGGAGCGGCTCATCGAGATCGAGCGCGGCACGCGCGGACGCGATGATCTCCAGGGACCGCTGCATCGCGACCGGCTGTATCCCTCCGATGTCCCGGTCGTAGGGGTGGTTCAACGACGCGAGGACGAGCAAGGACGCGACGACCACCGCGGTCACGCAGCCCGCCATCAACCCCTGGACCGCGGCGCGTTCGCCGCTGTCGGCGAAGAAGAGCAGGTAGAGGAGGACGAGCACCGCCGAAAGGAGCAGCACGACCCACATCGCCAGAGGAACGACCCCTTCCGCCGCGTGGAGTCGGTCACGCCGCGCTTCCTCCCGCGCGCTCGTCTGGGCCAGCCACGAGTCGTACGCGCTCTGCTCGGCGGCGGTCGCCGGCTCGACCCCTTGAACCGTGCGGAGCATCGAGAGCCCCCACGGATTGATCGCCTCGAACCCGTGGCCTGACTCCATCGCCGGCCACTCGAGGTTCACCACCGACCGCCCGTAGCACTCGACCTCGCCCGCGAGTCCGGGGCCGACGTCCGGCGGCATCAGCTGGGCGGTCTCGAATTGCTGGACGACCGCCAGGGCTTCGGCTTCTGCGCCGGCGCGTGATCCGTCGTACTTGGTGAAGGCGAGGAAGATCACGAACCCGAGCAACAGCGCGAATCCCGTGGCGAGGACGCCGAACACCCCGGAGGCCCGATCACCGTCGTTGAAATACCCGCCCTCGGGAGCGCGACGTCGCACGAGGAGGATCGCCGCTATCATCGCCCCGCTCGCTCCAAAGACGACCAGCGCTCCGAGGGCCCACGTCATGCTGACCACTCCATCTTCCGGCTCACGATGAGGCGGCTGAGGCCTCCGACACCTGGTCGGGGGCGGTCGACCTTACGACAGATCCGGGGGCCTGGGCGAGCTGAGCTGGGTCCGACGCGCTGATCACGCCCGCGGCGGGCTCTGCTTCCGCCGCCAGAGCGTCGCGTTGAGGACCGCCGAGGCTATCGCGAGCCGACCGAGCAGGTAGAGCCACGCGAGCAGGCCGACGGCGACACCGAGGCCTCCGTATAGTTCCGACGAGTGCTCGATCTTGTGCGCGTACCACAGGACCGTGACGATGTGCAGAACCTCTGCGCCCACCGCGACCAACACGGCACCCGGGATCATCGCGGTCAACGGCACCTCCGCGGGGTGGGGGAGCTTCCACGAAGCCGCGAGCCAGACCGCTCCAACGAACACCACCATCAGGAGCAGGAGGACGAGGCCCGGTCCCGGCAGCGACTGCCGGATCGCGTTCACCGACGCGGTCACCAGCGCCACGAGCGTCGTTCCCGCGACGAACCAGAGCCCGGCCTTCAACGACCCCTTGAACTTCGTCGTCGACATGTGCCAGGCCAGGACGTGCGCCACCCGGATCGCGCGTACCGCCCCAAGGCTGGCCAGGTACAACGCGTAGAGGGCGGCAAGGAGGATCAGGAGCCGTCCGGTCGAGGACTGCCTCGCTGCGTCGCCGACGTAGGTGGACACGACGCCCGTGATGCTGTACGTGTCGGCGAGCTCGGCCTGCGACATCGACGTGTCGTCGACGATCCACCCGAGTATCAAGACGACGACGAGAGCGAACGGCACCAGCCACAGGAACAAGCGGAACGCGATCGCCCCGGCGAGCAGACCTCCGGCGACCTCCTGGTCGTAGTCGCGGACGTCGAATGCAGCGTCGAGTGCCGGGATCCGAGGTCGGGCCTCCTCGACGCGCGTCCAGGTGTCGGTCACGCGTGAGCGGGCACGATCCACCAGGGTGTCCTTCTCTTGCTGTCCCTCTTCGGATGGAGGAGTGTCCGAACCGTCCACGAGGTTCAGACTCCCTTGTGGATCCATCCCCGAGTGGATCGGATCAAGCGGCCGGACCGTCCGAACAGCGACTCCTTCTCGGGCTCGTGCCCATCTGGCGTCGGCGCCGGGGGCTCGACGTGCGTGAGCTTGCTCTCGACCACCTCGTGGTGCTGGATCCACAGCGACGCGGATGCCTGGACGGTCGCGGCGAACGGCAGCGCGAGGAACGCCCAGAGCAACCCGCCGATCGCGCCGCCGGCGAGGGCGGCGCCGAACGCGACCGCCGGGTGCAGCTGCATCGTCTTGCCCTGGATCCTCGGTGAGAGCAGGTAGTTCTCGACCTGCTGGTAGATCAGGACGTAGATCAGCAGGACGAGCGCCCCCTTCGACCCCACGCTGATGAAGGCGACGATGATCGGCACGGTCGCCGAGATGTACGTGCCGACGATCGGGATGAAAGCGGCGACCGAGCCCTCGAAGAAGGCGAGCGGCGCGGCGCCGGGCACCCCAACGATGCGGAGCACGATGTAGAAGAGACCTCCGTTGATCATCGCCAGCAGGAGTCTCGAGTAGAAGTACCCGCCGGTCTTCTCGATCGCCGCCTCCCAGATCGAGAGCACCTCCTCCTGACGCTTCTCCGAGAAGAACGAGAGCACGGCACGCCGGAACTGAGGCGCCTCGGCGACCATGTAGAAGATGAACATCGCCACCGTGAACGCCCCGAAGATGCCACCGATCAACGAGGTCGTGAACCCGATCAATGTAGACATCGGGGCATCGGCCGAGGCCATCAGCGAGGTCGAAGCTTCCTTCCCGCCCGACTGGATCGACGTCGTGGAGACGTCGACGCCGAGGGTGTCCTCCGCCCACGCCTGGAAGTCCCGCGCCGTCTGTGGCAACCGGTCGGCGATCACGGCGGCGCCCCTGAGCAACGTCGGCACGAACACCAGAACGAGCACCAGCAGGGCCAGGAAGACGAGTCCGAGCAGCAGGGCGGTGGCCGGCCCCCGCCGCCAGTGCCACTTCGCGTGCATGTAGTTGACCGCGGGTTCCATCGCGAACGAGAAGAACAGCGCCAGGAGCAGATAGGTGACGATCTGCCGAAGGAGCCCGAGCACCGCCACGGCGAGGACGACGGCGGCGACGAGCCCGACCGTCCACACGATGGTGGGTCGCACCCATTCCGGAGCGCGCGCGGCGTCCTCCGGTGCGACCAGGGCGGGTAGGGTGACCTCTTCCGCCACGCCGTCGGGCGTCGGGACCGTTGCGACCGCGACGCCATCATCGTCGGGTTCGGGGCTGAGCCAGCCCCAGACGACCCCCGCGGCGGCGATCGCCCCGATCGTGAGCAGGATCCTTCGCCAGGGGCCGGCGCGCTCCACATCCGGTCCGTTGGAGGCACTCATCCGCGCTGAACTCTACCCCTGATCCCCGAAGCGACCGAGCAACCGTGTGCGCGGCAACCGGATGCGCTCGCGGGGTATCCTCTGACGCCGAGCGTCGGCGGATGGTGAGGGGTGCTGCCGTGTCGAGTGACGAGGAAGTCGAACGCCTTCGCGCTGAGCGCGACGCCCTCGAGCACCGCGTCGAGACGCTCGAGAATCGTCCCGGGCGCCGGCGACGCGTGGCGAGGGTCACCGCCACCCTCCTGACCGTCCTCGCCGTCCTTGTCTTCGCCGTCGCGGTCCCCGGGCTCTGGGCGCGCCGCACATTGCTGGACACGGACCGGTACGTCGCGACCGCCGCTCCCCTTGCACAGGATCCCGCGGTGCAGGAGTACCTCGCCCGTACGGTGACGCAACAGGTCTTCGTTGCGCTCGACGTCCAAACGCGGCTGGCCGATGTCCTTCGGGAGCGGAACCCGCAGCTGGCCTTCCTCGCCGGCCCGATCTCGAACGGGGTCGAGGGGTTCGTCCAGGATCAGCTCCTGAAGGTGTTCGCCTCCGACGCGTTCGCAACCGCGTGGGAGCAGGCGAACCGGTTCGCGCACAGCCAGCTGATCGCCGCGCTCGAGGGTGGGGGAGACACGGTCGTGGTGCAAGAGGGCACCGTCGTGCTCAACCTGCTGCCGCTCGTGAACCAGGGTCTTGTCGCCATCTCGGGCGTGGTCACCGATCTGATCGGACATCCCGTCACCTTGCCTGAGATCACCGGCGACGAGATCCCGTCGGAGGCGATCACCAAGCTCGAGTCGGCGCTCGGGATCGACCTGCCCGATCGGTTCGGCACCGTGGCCATCTACGACTCCGAAGACCTTGCGGCGGTGCAGCAGGGCGTCGATCTCGCGAGCCGCGCGATCGTCGCGCTCGCGGTCCTGTTCCTGATCCTCGCGGCGGTGGCGATCTGGGTGTCACCGCGCAAGCGGCGCACGCTGCTGCAGCTGGCGACCGCGCTCGCGGTGGTGCTCGTCATCGAGCGTCGCTTCGCGATCGCGGAGAGCAACGCGATCGTCGACAAGGTCAAACCCGAGAACCAGGCCGCGGCGCGAGCCGTGGTGGACCAGGTGATCGGGAGCCTCCTCCGCTATACGGGCTGGTTCCTCGCGGTCGCGGTGCTCATCCTGCTGGTGACGCTCGTGAGCGGGCCGTACCCGTGGGCGGTCAAGCTCCGTGGTTGGGTATCCGACGTGGCGGCAACTGCAGGGGGCGCGGCGCGGGGTCGCGAGCCGGCCGGGGCGGCGACGTGGGTCGCTGCTCACCGAGACGCCCTCATGTTGGGCGGAGCCATCGTCGGCGCGCTTGTCCTGCTGGTCGTCGATCTGTCCGTGATCGGGTTCCTCGTGTTTGCGGTCGTGATCGCCGTGTACGAGCTCGTGGTCTACCGGACGGGCTCGGTGCGAACGGGCTCGGACCTTCCCGCGGGCTGAGTCGTCGAAGACGAAGGGAGACAAGGTGATCAGGGTTCTGCTCGTAACGTTCGTGGTGTTCCTGTTGGCGACGTTCCCGGCAACGTGGCTGTTGATGCTCTTCCTCGGCAACGTCGGCGTCGCAACCTCGTACTGGGGCACGCTGCCGCTCGGGATCCTCGTGTCGAGCCTCCTGGCCGGCTCGTCGGCGGCGAGGTCGTACCGATGACCGCGCCGAAGCCTCTGACGGGTGAGCAGCTGGGAGAGATGCTCGCACTTCTGAGGGGTGCCGACACGGCCGAACTGAAGCTGACAGTGCCCGAGAGCGAGCGGTACGGGGCGCTCCAGGCGCTGGAAGTAGACCCGCTCGAGGCGCGGATGCGGCAGGTCTTCTTCTTCGATACGCCCGATCTGGCCCTGAACGCGGCAGGCGTTGTGGTGCGAGCGCGACGGATCCAAGACGCCGTCGCCGACACGGTGGTGAAGCTCCGGCCCGTCCTACCTGCCGACCTCCGCGATGAGCTGCGGAAGGACTCGTCGTTCGGTGTGGAGGTGGATGCGATGCCCGGCGGCTTCGTTTGCTCGGCGTCGTTCAAGGGTCAGAGCACCAACGACGCGGTGAAGGAGGCGGCCGCGGGCAGACGCTCGATCAGGAAGCTCTACTCGAAGGGACAGCGCGCCTTCTTCGCCGAGCACGCTCCCGACGGCATCGATTTCGACGGGCTGGCGGTGTTGGGCCCGATCCCGGTGCTGAAGCTGAAGCTCCGCCCGGCCGAATTCGGGCGGAAGCTCGCGGTGGAGCTCTGGAACTATCCGGACGGGTCGAGGATCCTCGAGCTCTCGACGAAATGCGCGCCGAGCGAGGCGTTCCAGGTGTCGGCGGAGGCCAGGGCGCACCTATCGTCCGTCGGGGTGGACCTGTCGGGCGCGCAGCAGACCAAGACCGCGACCGCGCTGCGGTTCTTCGCACGGCGTCTCGCAGAAGCGAGCACCACCGCCTGAACACATCGAGTCGGCTAGATGCCGAGGATCTGCTTTTTCTTCGCCTCGAACTCTTCCTCGGACAAGATGCCTTGGGCCTTCAGCTTCGCGAGCTGCTCGAGCTCGGCCGCGTAGTCGGGAGCGGCCGCGGCCGGAGCGGGCGGTGGCGCGGCGTATTGCGGTTCCGGCTCCGGTTGATTCATGGAGCCTTGGATAGCCATCTGCCGTCTGGTGGTGCGTCGCGCGGTTCGTCGAGCGACCCGTCGTCCTGGTCCGAACATGGTCTCGTCCTCTCTCTTGTCGTATCCCTGATCGGGCGGTGCTCGGTCTAGGCGCCTTCGGCTGCCGCGAGCGCCTCCGCCTCCTCCTTCGCGAGGAGCCCGACCCCAACCAGGTCGAGGGGACTGATCATGTCGCTCGCCACGGGGAAACCGCCGGCGCGCGCCACGGCGTCGCGGAGGGGGATCGCCCAGCGGTGCTCGATCAGCAGGATGGCCGCCGCCGAATCCTTCGGAAGGTCCTCCACGACGTCCCACGCGGCGTCGGCAGAGAACACGTCGATCCCCTCGGACGCCGCGTCGGCGCCGGCGAGCGCGCCGGCGACCATGCCCGCCTCGCCGGAGGCACCGAGCCCGATCAGTGCGCCGACCGTGGCGCCGAACTCCTGGGCGTCCTCATCGCTCAGGTCGGACCGCTCGAGGATGGCGATCTCGCCGTCGGCATCCTTGTGGACGGCGAGGGCGTCGATCACACGCACCGTGTCGTTGGTCTTAAGCCGGTCGAGCTCCGCCAGCACCTCCCCGCGAAACGTCGGCTGTTCGAAGCCCAGCACGATCAACTGCACCGGTCCGATCGTCATCTCGATCCCCCTCGGTCTCGAACGTCCCCCAGGAGCCTCCCACGAATCGACGACGTTCGCACCTCGCGAGGCCGTGACCGTCGGATCCGCGAGGATGAGGGAGAGCAGGGTCGTGTAGGGCAAGACGAGCAAGCCGAGGAGCGGGACGATCCACGTGTTGAAGAACCGTGATGACGACCGCGGGCCGCGCGACCCAGATCACGAACAGGCCGAATCGCGACGCGAGCGCTGTCCCGATGAGGAACAGGGCGCATCCGACCCTCCTAACGGCTCATTGGCGCGCCATCGCGACGCGATATCGCTCCTCAGCGGAGATCAGGTGATCGACGTCCTCTGCGGCCTCGTCGATGTCGATCTGGACCCAGCGGACCCGCCCGGTGAACCGGCTGTCCTTCGCCGTGTAGTCGTCGCTCACGGGCGTCGCGGTGTCGTTGCCGACGTCGGCTGTCTCGTCGGCCGAGAAGACGACCGGCACGGTTGTGTCGATGCGACCCGTGCCCACGGCTGCGCCGTCGACGAAGAGCGCGACGTCGCCGCCCTTGCCGATGCCGCCGCCGTCGTAGGTGAACTCCATACGCACCTGATGGTCGCCCGCCGGGATCGGCGTGTCGCCGTAGGTCTTGAACCGCTTGAGGCCGAACCAGTTGTAGCAGTAGGCCGGCTTGCCCTCGTGGGCATACAAGACCCAGCCCGCGAAGGCGCCGCCTTGGGCGACGATCACGCCGTTCGCTCCCTCGTCCGGCACGGTGATCTGGGCCGTCACCGAATGCGACTTGTTCTTGATCACCACGAGCGAGCTCTCGGTGAGCCGGCCCATGCCGCCGAACAGCGTCTGCGACTTGCCACGGACCAGCTGCGGACGGCCTGCGACGTCGGGGTCGAACCGCTCGAACCGCCGATCGTCCAATGGCAGCACGTTGTACTTCGTGGCCTCCAGAAGGAAGAGTCGCTGGAGCTCGCGGAGCTTCTCGGGCTGCTCGGCGGCGAGGTTGCGTGCCTGCGTCCAGTCGTCGTCGGCATAGAGCTCCCACACGTCGTCGTCGAGGGCCGGCAGCTCCGTCGGCAACCATGGGATCGAGTGCCGCGTCACTGCGGTCCACCCCTTGTGGTAGATGCCGCGGTTCACGAACATCTCGAAGTACTGTGTCTGATGGCGGTCGGCGGCCGACGAGTCGCCGAACGAATACATCATCGAGACGCCCTCCATCGGCGACTGCTGCACGCCGTTGACAAACGTCGGCTCGGGAAGACCGGCGGCTTCCAGGATCGTCGGTGCCACGTCGATCACGTGGTGGAACTGCGAGCGGATCTCGCCGCTCGCCGGGAAGCCGTTCGGCCAGTGCACGATCGTGCCGTTGCGCGTGCCACCCCAGTGCGAGGCCACCTGCTTGGTCCACTGGTACGGCGTGTCCATCGCATGCGCCCAACCCACCGCGTAATGGTTGTACGCGGCGGGCGTTCCGAAGTCGTCGATCCGCGAGGTCATGAACTCCGCAGTCTCCAGGCCGGCCCCGCCGTTCAACACGACCAGCTCGTTGAAACAGCCGTTCGGAGTTCCTTCCGCCGACGCTCCGTTGTCGCCGATGATGTAGTAGACCAACGTGTCGTCGAGGATCTCGAGGTCCTCGAGCGCGGCGACGAGGCGGCCGACGTGATGGTCGGTGTGCTCGAGGAAGCCCGCGTAGACCTCCGCCTGCCGGACCAGCGCGGGCTTCAAGGCATCGGGCATGTCGTCCCAGCTCGGGATCTCGTCGGGTCGAGCCGTGAGCTCTGCATCGGCCGGGATCACGCCCAGCTCCTTCTGACGCGCGAACGTTCGCTCGCGGAGCGCGTCCCACCCGTCGTCGAACGTCCCCTTGTACCTGTCCGACCATTCCTTCGGCACGTGATGCGGCGCGTGCGTCGCTCCGGGCGCGAAGTAGACGAAGAACGGTTTGTCGGGCATCAGCGCCTTCTGCTGGCGGACCCAGTCGATCGCGTGGTCCGTCATGTCCTCGGTGAAGTGGTACCCCTGCTCCGGGGTGCGATCGGGCTCGACTGGGATCGTCCCGTGATAGATCGCGGGCGCGTACTGGTTCGTCTCGCCGCCGATGAACCCGTAGAAGTACTCGAACCCGCCGCCGGGCGATGGCCAGTGATCGAACGGTCCCATGGGGCTCGTCTCCCACACGGGCACCTCGTGGCACTTGCCGAACTGCGCAGTCGAATAGCCGTTGAGCTTGAGGGTCTCGGCGACCGGGGCCTTCGTGTTGGGCCGCAGGGAGTTGTACCCGGGAGCCGACGTCGCGATCTCGGTGATGCCCCCCATCCCGACCGAGTGGTGGTTGCGGCCGGTCATCAGTGCCTGCCTCGTCGGTGAACACAGGGCCGTCGTATGGAAGCGGTTGTACCTGAGCCCTGCTGCGGCCAGACGCTCGGCGGTCGGCGTGTTGACGGGGCCACCGAACGCGCTCGACGCGCCGAAGCCGACGTCGTCGAGGAGGATGAGCAACACGTTGGGCGCTCCGGCAGGTGGACGGAGCTGTTCGATCGGCGGGAATGCCGTATCGGGATCCTTCGCGTCGTAGGTCGTGAGGCCGACGTGCGAACGGTCCGGGATCGGCAGGACGTCGCGGCGAGACTCAGCGGGCATAGGTTCCCCCTCCTCTTTTGTGCCCGCGAACAATAGTCGATGCGGTTGCCTCCGGCGGTGCGTGCGAGGGGCGGCAGTGCGTGCGGGGGGTAGAAGGGCGAGGGATGATACGCGTCGTGACGTCGCTGCTCGTGGTCGCGGTGCTGCTGGTGCTCTTCGCGCTGGTGTCCAGGAGGCTCCAGGGGACACCGGTGACCGCGCCGATGGTGTTCGTGGCGGCGGGTGTCCTCCTCGGTCCCAACGGCACCGATACCGTGCAAGGAGCCGCAGCGACCGAGGCATTCGGGTTGGTGCTCGAGGCGGCGCTCGTGTTGGTGCTGTTCACCGATGCCTCGTCGCTCGCGAACTTCGCACGTGAGGAAGATCGTGTGCCCATCCGTCTGCTGGGCATCGGGCTTCCGCTGTCGATCGGGCTGGGGTGGCTGATCGCGAAGCTCGTGTTCCCCGACATGCCACTGTGGGAGGCCGCCTTGCTCGGGGCGGTGCTCGCCCCGACCGATGCGGCGCTCGGCGAGGCGGTGATCGCCGACCCGCGGGTTCCGCGACTGATCCGTGACGCGCTGAACGTCGAGTCGGGTTTGAACGACGGGCTGGCGTTGCCGTTCGTCACGGTCTTCATGGCGCTCGCGGCAGAGGAGCTGCACGCCGGCCAGCTCGGCATCGGCGACGTGATCCTCCGGTCCGTGGTCCTTTCCCCCGTGATCGGCGCCGCGATCGGGGCGTGCGGGGCGTGGGCGCTCGCGCGCGCGAGCGCTCGGGGCTGGACGACCGAGACGTGGGGACAGATCGCGGTCGGCGCGATCGCGTTCGCCGCGTACGCCGCGACGGTTAAGGTCGAGGGATCCGGGTTCATCGGAGCCTGGGTCGCCGGGTTCGCGGCAGGGAAGGTCGGCGCTCACACGATCCACGATCGCGGCGAGCTCACCGAGGAGGTCGGTCATCTCCTCGCGACGGTCGGGTTCTTCGCGTTCGGCTTCCTCTTCGTGGGTCCCAACCTTGCACACGTCGGGTGGAGCGCCGTCCTGTATGCGGCGCTCAGCCTGACCATCATGCGCGTCGTGCCTGTCGGTGTCGCGCTCGTGGGGACCGGTCTGCGACGTCCCACCGTCGGGTACGTCGGATGGTTCGGTCCCCGTGGCCTGGCATCGATCGTGTTCATGTTGCTGGTGCTCGACGAGGGCGCGGCAACGGGAACCTTCGTGCTCGCGGTCACGGCGACGATCGTCTTCTCCGTCTATCTCCACGGAGCGACGGCCGTGGCCGGGGCGTCACGGTACGCAGACTGGTTCGAACGCGCCTCCTCGAGGGACCCGGCGCTCATCGAGGCCTCGGTCGTGGATCGCCGTCCGCCGAGGAGACGCATCGTCGGCGAATCACCGGAGCCGTAAGAGGACTCGATGAGGGCGAATGCACGGGGGTGTCGCCGCCATGGATCGCGGCATGGGCGCGCGGCTACCCTCGACGGTGGCTCCGCACGGACATCATCGCGGGATCGGCCGCCGCAGCCGTGGTGATCCCGTAAGCACACGCCTACGCGACGATCGCCGGCCTGCCCGTCGAAGTGGGGTTTGTGTTGCGCGCTCGTGCCGACGGCGGTCTATGCGGGCTCGGGACGGCGCGCGCGCTCGCGGTCAGCACCACGTCGACGATCTCGAACCTGACCACCGGGGCGATCGCCGCGGCGCCGGGCGGGTCCGGCCCGTTGACCGTCGCGTCGACCCTTGCGGTGCTCTCGGGAGCCCCGCTGGTGGGAGCCGGGCTGCTCAATTTCGGCTTCGTCGCCGACTTCATCTCACGACCGGTCCTCACGGGCTTCAAGGTCGGCATGGGGATCACGATCGCCGTCGGCCAGCTCGGGAACGCGATGGGGTTCCCCCTTACCGGCGACTCGGTCATCCAGAAGCTCCGGTCCGCGATCGATCAGGTGGGTGACGCGAGCATCCCGACCGTTCTGGTCGCCGCGACGACCGTCGCGGGCCTGTTCGTCCTGCGCCGGGTTGCCCCCGCGCGTGCCCGGCCCGCGCGTGCCCGGCCCGCTCGTCGCGCTGGCGGGCGGCATCCTCGCTGTGAGCGTGTTCGGGCTGGGGCACGTCGCAACGGTCCCCTCCGTACCGACGGGCGTTCCCGTGCCGGCGGCACCGGACCTGGGTTTGAGCGTCGCGCTGCTGCCCAGGCGCCGCCGGGATCGCCGGCGGTCTGTTCCGCGCCTATCCGGCCAGCGGCGGATTGTCCCAGACCGCAGTGAACGACGCTTCGGGCGCGCGCTCCCAACTCGCCGGTCTGGTGACCGCGGCCGCCGCGGCGCTGACGCTGCTCGTCCTGGCGCCGCTATTCTCCGGTCTGCCGCTCGATGCGCTCGCGGGCATCGTGCTCGTCGCGGCGATGGGGCTCGCCGACAAGCGGTCTGCGGGCGTTACGTCGGATGTGTGGCGACGAGTACTGGCTCGCACTCGTGGCATGTGCCGGCGTCCTCGTTTTCGGGACCCCGGACGGCATCCTCACCGCCATCCTCGTTTCCGTGGGGCTGTTGCTGTGGAAGATGAACCGCCCGCCGATCGCGCGGCTCGGCCTCGACCCGACATCGGGCAGCTACCGCGACCTGGCGCGCAACCCGGAGCCCGAGACCTTGCGGGGCTCCTGACGGTCAGGGTCGAATCCCGTCTGTATGTCGCCAACGCCCGTCGCGTGACGGATCGTCTGCTCGATCTCGTCGATCGCGAGGACCCTCAGCCGACGTGCTGTTGATGGGCTCGGCGAGCGTGAGTGGCGGCGACGTGACCGCCGCCGAGGCGTTCGAAGAGCTCCACGACACCCTCGCCCGGCGCGGGGTCGAGCTGTGGGCCGCGAACTTCTACGGGCTCGTACGCGACTTGATCGAACGACGTGAGCGATGGGACGACGCGCGACGTCGAGTGCCCCCGACCCTCGATGCCGCGGTCCAGGCGTTCCGATCGAGGGGACCGGCCGGCGGAGGCCGGCCCCCTGCGATCGGCAAGGGCCCTTCTAGAGCTGCATCATCGCCTTGCGCTTCATGTCCTCGTACTCCTCGGCCGAGATCTTGCCGTTGTCGCGAAGCGCCGCGAGCTTCTGGATCTCGTCGGCCGGTGAGTACCCCTGGACCCGGCGCTGAGCCTCCTGCGCCTGCTCCATCATCTCCCGGTCCTGCTCCGTCATCTTCGGGCGCGCGATCATGTAGATCAGCGCCCCGAGGAACGGGACGACGAACAGCAACAGGATCCATCCCGCCTTGGCCGCTCCGGACAGGTCGTTGCGGCGGAAGATGTCGGCGAACAAGGCGATGAAGATCCAGATCGCCATCACCCAGAAGAAGAAGATGATCATGGTCCAGAGCACGGACCCGAACGACCACTCAGTTGCCAGCAAATCGGTCTCCTCTCGCAGGTGGGAAGGTCACATGGCCATGTCGCGCCCGTGCGCGGTCAGGGCCCAGATCACCAGGATGTCGATCGCGATCACGACGACCGACCACACCGGCTGGTATGGGATGAAGAAGAAGTTCGCGACCGCCGAGAGCACCGCGAGGATCACGGCGATGGTGCGCGCCCATACCGCGCCGCTGAACAGGGCGAACCCTGCGATCAGCACAACGGCGCCGAGGATCAAGTGGATCCACCCCCACGTCGTCACGTCGAACTTGTAGAGGTACTCCGCGCCGACGACGAAGAACTGGTCCTTGATGATCGCCGCCAGCCCGTACAGGATCGAGAACGTGCCGGTCATGATCATCATCACGCTGGCGAACATCCCGAACCCGACCGCCCAGCCGCTCCGTTCCTCCGACATTCCCTCCTCCTTGCCTCAGGGAAGAACCGGCGAGCCGGAGCCCGCCCGAGCCGTATCCTCGACGGAAACGCCCTGGTCTGCAAGTCCCTGCGGCGTCACGAGCCGTCGCGGGGCTATCGACCATCGGATGGGGGATCGGGCCCGCGTGCATCGCTTCGACGGCGTGTTGCACCGAGGTTGCTCACGAGGAGAGCGACGACCGTGACCAGGTAGACCTGCCCGAGCAGCCCTTCCGTCGCAGCGATCATGCGACCAAGGTCGGCGCCCATCGTGAAGTCCCCGTACCCGACCGTGGTGAGGGTGATGTAGCTGAAGTAGATGCGCTCGGCGCTCGTGCCGTCGCCGGCGCCGCCGGAGAACAGATCAGCCGAACCGACGGCTCCGACGAATCCGTAGATGGTTGCGTACGCGAGACCCACAAGGAGATAGACGCTGATCGCGGCGAGGATGGATGCGCCCGTGACCCTGAGATGAACGGCGAAACGCCGGAGGATCGTTGCGAGCACCGCTGCGATCAACGCGAAAGCGCTGGCTGCAGCGATCGCGCGCCCGGCGCGGGACGCGGCGTCGAACGAAAGCGACAGCCCGATCGCGACGAAGACCATCCCGGAGCACACGACGTACGTCCTGCGGGAGGCCCCCGACGTATGGAGTGCGAACGCGAGCGTGCCTCCCAGCGTGACGATCCGGATCAGGGCGCTGAGCCGGCCGAGATCGGCGGTGTTCAGCGCCGAAACGATGAGCGACAGAAGGATCAGGAGCAGCAGCAGGCCGTAGCTGTCGAGCGCGGCAAGTCGCCGGCGGAACGACCAGCCCCGCCGCGAACCGATGACAGCTCGTTCGTCTTCAGCCATGCCGAGCCGCGACGTATCCCGAGGCGGTCACGTGTTGGCGCCCCTCAGGCGACAGCCAGATCCTTCTTGGCCCTGCGCAGCTCGAATGCGATGACGATCTCACCCACGCCACGGAAGAGCGCCGCGAACCCGACCCACGTGAGGATCAGGATCGCCCGAGGCGCGAAGTACTGCTGCGACGCCCAGAAGCCGAGCAACAGCTCGAACAGGCCGACCAGGAGCCCGAGCCACCAGAGCTCACTGACCTCCTTCTGGATGACCGAGCCCACGACGTCCATGCTGCCCTTGAGGATCAGCAGGAAACCGAGGATCGACGCGAGCTCGTAGAAGGCCCCGATCGGATGGGCGAACGCCCAGATCCCGCCGGCCACGAACAGCACCCCGAGGATCCCGTGCAGCCACTTCCATCCCATCTCGCGCAGGCCGAGCGCGATGAACTCGTTCACCCCGGCCATGATCAGGATCACGCCGAGCAAGATGCCCACCGACGAGACCGAGGTGATGTTGAAGCGCAGCACGATCACCGATACGAGGAGCCAGGCGATGCCCGTGAGCAGGAACAACCACCAGAGCCCCGCCGTTGCGCGCGCGGCTCCTCGCGGAGTCATCGTGTCCATGCCGCCCCCTCTCCGAAGGTCCGTTCCGGTGCAGCCGGATACTAGCCTCTCGAACCGTGCTCGCTGGTAGGAAGCTGGCGGACCTCCCAGTCGTAGACCACCGAGCTCCCGAGCACCAGGTCCTGGACGGATCGGTTCTCACGGCTGACGATGCACCAGAAGAGTCCGAGTGGGAAGACCGTGCAGAGCACGGCGCGCACCAAGGCTGCGGCCGGGCGCAGCCGTCCACCGCGACGGCCGACGACACGCAATCCGATCACGTCGCCGCCATAGGTGCGGCCGGTGGTCGACCAGCCGATCGTGGCGTACACGATGAAGACCACCAGGCCGATCGTGATCGCCGGCGCCAGGTCGACGGTCGGGAACCGGAACGAACGTCCCCTGCGAAGGAACAGGAATCCAGCCCAGGCCGCGTACAGGGCAACCTCGAGGAACACGACAACGACGGCGTCGATCGCGACGGCCAGCACACGGCTGACGATCCCCGCCCTGCGACCCTGGAAGGGTCGGGCCTCGGCGGGGATCACGTGAATCGCGTCGGGTCCGGTGCGCGTCGGCGGGGCGGTCACCGCTCGTCTCCCTCTCGAGCGATCTCTTGTTCGGCCTCCGAGATGCCGGGGGCGTCGAGTCGCCTCGGCTGTCGCCGGCGAAGGACGCGATCGACGAGGCCCTCGATGGACCGGTCCACCCCGATGCTCTGCATCCGGACCCCACGTACGGTCTCGGACGCGACCGAGCCGGTCGATCGACGGATCACCTCCGGCAGGTCGATCTCGTCGATCACGGTTTGGGCGATGCCGGCAAGATCCAGCCGCTCGATCACCGCATCCAGATTGAGCCGTGCCGCGACCGCGTCCACGTCGAGCCGCGCGGCCACGGCGTCGAGATCGATCCGGGTGGCCACGGCGTCCAGGTCGATGTCGCGCACCACCGCATCCAGGTCGACCCGCCGCCGGACGATCGAGGTGAGATCCAGCTGGTCCAGGGTCGCCGTCACGATCCGCGGCACGAGCGCCGCCACCAGGTCCTCCGCCATGAGCTCCGCGTCGGCGAGCTCGCGAGCGCGCGTCCGGCCGCGCTCGCGCCACCCGTGCATCCGGTCCTCGATCGGGTTCCGGAGCGTCGCCGGAGCGAGCTCCACCGCCGTGGCGCCTGCGCGGGCAGCGACGTCGAGTCCGTCGCCGATCATCCGAGCGAACGAACGACCCAACACCAGACCCGCGGCGAGACCCGTGAACGTGAGATCGGTGACGAGGTCGGGCTGCGCAGGCCGCCGGCGGCTGGCGCCGGCGAGCGCGTCGAGCACGATCCGCAGCGACAGCGAAGCGGCGCCGAGCGTGGCAGCGACGACGAGCTCCAGCCCGTTCGCCGCCACGGGTGTAGCGCGGGCAGGGCGCGCGAGCGGATGGCTGGGCACGGCGGTCGTCACGTGTCCATCATGGGCGACTGGATGACCGCGGTCCACTCGTGGACGTTCTCGTCTCGCACCGCCCGGTACGTGGGGGACGGTTCCCTGCAGGCCTAGAATCTCCGGGTCCGACGACAGGAAGGAGCACGCGTCGATGCCGAACGGGCTCACCCGTCTCACCGAGCCGATGGTGCGCGACAAGGGCGCGCTGCGGACCGCCACCTGGGACGAGGCCCTGGACCGGGCCGCCGAGGGACTCCGCCGCGCGATGGATCGCAACCCGGGCTGGGGAGCGGGCATGTTCAGCTGCTCCAAGGCCACCAACGAGATGAACTTCGTCGCCCAGAAGTTCGCCCGTCAGGTCCTGGGCACGAACAACGTCGACAGCTGCAACCGCACCTGACACGCGCCGAGCGTGGTCGGTCTGGCCACGATCTTCGGTGCCGGAGGCGGCACCAGCTCATATGAAGAGATCGAGCACACGGATCTCGTGGTGCTCTGGGGGTCCAACGCGCGCGCCGCGCACCCGATCTTCTTCCATCACATCCTTCGCGGGCTGGAGAACGGGGCTCGGATGATCGTCATCGACCCCCGGCAGACCGAGTCCGCGGCGTTCGCCGACCTGTGGCTGGGTATCGACGTGGGCACCGACATCGCGCTGTCCAACACGATCGCGCGCGAGATCATCGCGAGCGGCCTGCACAACCGGTCGTTCATCGACCGCGCGACCGAGAACTTCGCGGAATACGCCGACAGCGTTGCGGACTGGACGCTCGAACGAGGTGCGGCCGTCACCGGCATCCCGGCCGACGTGATCGAGGAGGTCGCGCACGCCTACGCGAAGGCGGATCGCGCGATGATCTGCTGGACCCTCGGCATCACCGAGCACCACAACGCCGTCGACAACGTGCTCGCGCTGATCAACCTGGCGCTCTTGACCGGCCACGTCGGGCGGTACGGCTCCGGTCTGAACCCGATCCGCGGGCAGAACAACGTCCAGGGCGGGGGTGACATGGGCGCGATCCCGAACAAGCTGCCCGGCTTCCAGGACATCGTTCGCGACGTCGAGGCGCGGGAGCGGTTCGAGGCGGCATGGGCCTGCACGATCCTGCCCGAGTACGGCTGGCACCTCACCGCGATGTTCGAGGCGATGGAACGCGGCGAACTGACCGCCGTCTACTGCATCGGCGAGAACCCCGTGAACTCCGAGGCCGATACCAACCGGATCAGCAAGCTGTTGGAGAACCTCGACACCCTCATCGTCCAGGACATCTTCCTGACCAAGACGGCTGAGGTCGCCGACGTCGTGTTCCCCGCCGCCAACTCCGCGTTCGAGTCCGAGGGAACGGTCACGAACTCGGAGCGTCGCGTCCAGCTCGTGCGGAAGGCGCTCGATCCGCCGGGCAACGCGAGGGACGACATCTGGATCCTGGCGCAGCTGGCAAAGCGGCTCGGCTACGACTGGGGCGACCCGACGCCGCGCGAGGCCTGGGACGAGCTGCGCTCGCTCTCGCCGATGCACCGGGGCATGACGTGGGAACGCCTGGACGAGATGCATGGCGCGCAGTGGCCGTGCTGGGACGAGGACCATCCCGGCACGCAGTACCTGCACGCTCGGCTGTGGGAGGACGACCCCGAGAAGCGGCTGAACCCCGCTTCGTTCAGCGTGGTCGTCGACGAACCTCCGGCCGACGCGCTCGACGACGACTACCCGATCCGCTTGACGACCGGTCGCCGGCTCGACTCGTACAACACGGGCGTGCAGAGCGGTGGCTACACCTCGCCGCTGCGACGGCCCGAGGCGATCGAGCTCTCCCGCGAGGACGCCGAGGCGCTCGGCCTCTCGGAGGGCGAGCGGGTCGTCGTGTCGTCGCGCCGGGGCGAGGTGATCGCCCCGGTCCACGTCTCGGCTGCGCTTCGGCCGGGGCTGGCGTTCATGACGCCGCACTTCCCCGATCAGGTCGAGACGAACAGGCTCACGATCGAGGCGACCGACCCGAGGTCGGGAACGGCGGAGTTCAAGGCGACGGCGATCCGGGTGGACAAGCTGCGGTCAGACGCACCGGCACCCGCCGGGGGATCGACATGAGCTCCGACCTCTATCTCGGGTCGGCCACGCCGACGGACGAGGAACGCGCGGCGGTCGACGCCTTCGTCGACTCGGTGGTCCCGGCCAACGGCCACGGACGTACCGAGCGGATCGAGGGCCGGGTCGTCCGCGGCGGACACGAGACGCTGTTGCTCCGCACGCAGCTGCTGCCTGCAATGCACGCGCTCCAGGAGCGGATCGGCTGGATCAGCCCGGGCGGACTGAACCACCTCTGCGCGCGACTCCGCGTGCCGCCGGCCGAGGCCTACGGGGTCGCAAGCTTCTACGCGATGTTCCGCACCCAGGCGAGCCCGGCGACGATCGTGCACGTGTGCGACGACCTCGCTTGCCGCGTCAACGGCGTGGGCGATCTGATCGCCGCGCTCGGGCCGGAGGGTGCGGCGACGAACGGCGCGGCATGGGTGCGGAGCCCGTGTCTGGGTATGTGTGAGCAGGCTCCGGCGATCCTGGCCCAGCGGACGGGCGCTCCGGACGTGGCGCTGGGCTCGGCGACGACGGAGACGGTGCGCGCCGTCGTTGCCCCGGGGGCCGACATCACCTGTGCGGGGGCCGACACGGCGCCGCAGACCTGGGACGCGAACGGCCGCAGACACCTGCGGCTTCTCGGGCGCGTCGGGCTCGTCGATCCACGCTCGATCGACGACTACCGCGCGCTGGGCGGCTACGCGGCACTCCGCCGGGCGGTCAAGCTCGGCCCCGAGGGGACGATCCGCGAGGTTGCCGAGGCGAAGCTGCTCGGGCGCGGCGGAGCGGCTTTTCCCGCCGGGGCGAAGTGGAAGGCCGTGGCAGAGCAACCTGTGCGCCCTCATTTCGTCGTGTGCAACGCCGACGAGTCCGAACCCGGGACCTTCAAGGACCGTCTGCTGATGGAGCTGGACCCTTTCGCCGTGCTAGAGGCGCTCACGATCGCGGGGTACGCGACCGGGGCCGAGCAGGGCTATCTGTACCTCCGTGGGGAGTATCCGCTGGCGCGCGAGCGGCTCGAGCACGCGATCGCCGAGTCGCGCACGCGAGGCATGCTCGGCGACGACGTCGGCGGCCACGGCTTCCGGTTCGACGTCGAGCTGCGCCGGGGGGCCGGCGCGTACATCTGCGGCGAGGAGACCGCGCTGTTCGAGTCGATCGAGGGCAAGCGGGGCGAGCCCAGGAACAAGCCGCCGTTCCCGGTGACGTTCGGTCTGTTCGGAAAGCCGACCTCGATCAACAACGTCGAAACGCTGCTGAACGTGCTTCCCGTCATGACGCTCGGCGCGAGCGCGTACGCGCGGATCGGCACCGAGGGCTCGACGGGGCCCCGGCTGTTCTGTCTGAGCGGGCACGTCGAGCGCCCCGGCGTCTACGAAGTGGCGCACGGCACCACGCTGGGCGACCTCCTCGAGCTGGCGGGCGGGATCCGCGGCGGCCGGCCGCTCAAGGCCATCCTGCTTGGCGGCGCTGCTGGCGGATTCGTCGGGCCCGACCGGCTCGACGCCCGGCTGTCGTTCGAGGACGCGCGCGAAGGCGGCTACACGCTGGGATCCGGGGTGGTCATGGCGCTCGACGACACGGTCGACCTGGTGGATCTCTGTCTGCGGATCGCGCGGTTCTTCCGCGACGAGTCATGCGGGCAGTGCGTGCCGTGCCGGGTCGGTACGGTGCGCCAGGAGGAAGCCCTGCATCGGCTGGTCGCCGGTCGCGCGATCGGCTCGGCCGCCGACGAGCTCTCGCTCCTGCAGGAGGTCGCCCAGGTGATGCGGGACGCCTCGATCTGCGGACTGGGCCAGACCGCGGCCAACGCGGTGCAGTCGGCGATCGCCTCGTTCGGCCTGTTCGAGGGGAGCCCGGCATGAGCCAGGTCCCGCTGGCTCCACCGCGTCGCTTGATCGATCTGGAGATCGACGGGAAGGCGGTTCGCGCGCCCGAGGATGCCACGATCCTCGACGCGCTGCGCACGGAGCGCAAGGACACGCCGACGATGTGCTTCGCCGACAACCTGACACCCGTCAACGCGTGCCGGGTGTGCGTGGTCGAGGTCGAGGGCGCGCGGACGCTCGTTCCCTCGTGCTCGCGGCGGGTCGAGCCCGGCATGAAGGTGCGCACCGATTCCGAGCGCGTCAGGCACTCCCGCAAGCTCGTGATGGAGCTGCTCGGCTCGAGCGTCGACACGTCGCTGGCGAACGACGAATGGCAACGCTGGGTCGAGGCGTACGGCGCGGAGCCGGCGCGGTTCGGTCCTCCGATGGAGGGCCTGGCGGAGGGGGAGCGCGACGCGAAACAGGTGGGCCACCACCACGACCCCGACCCGTCGGTGGCCCAGACGGTGGCCCAGCCGGTCAAGGTGGACAACGACCTGTATGTCCGCGACTACGGCAAGTGCGTGCTCTGCTACAAGTGCGTCGAAGCGTGCGGCACCGACGCGCAGCACACCTTCGCCATCGCCGTGTCCGGCCGGGGCTTCGACGCGCGGATCTCCACGGAGTACGCGGTGCCGCTCGACGCGTCCGCGTGCGTATATTGCGGCAACTGCATCGGCGTATGCCCGACGGGCGCGCTCATGTTCAAGAGCGAGTTCGACATGCGCGCGGAGGGCACGTGGGACGCCGAGGCACAGACCGTGACGAACACGATCTGCCCGTACTGCGGCGTGGGCTGCGAGCTGGAGGTCCACGTGCAGGACAACGAGATCGTCAAGGTGACCTCTCCCGCGGATCACTCCGTCACGGCCGGACACCTGTGCGTGAAGGGTCGGTTCGGGTTCCAGTACGTGCAACGCAGGAAGCGCGGCGGAGACTAGTCCGCTGCCGATGACCGGGATCGTGCTCGCGGGCGGTCGGTCGTCCCGGTTCGGGTCCGACAAGCTCTTGGCGCGGGTCGAGGGAGTTCCCCTCCTGACGCGCGCCGTCTCGGCGCTCGGCCCCGTGTGCGACGACGTGATCGTCGTCGTCGGGCCCGTCGGTCCCGAGCCCGAGCTGCCGGGGGGCCTCGTGCACCGTGTGGTCCGCGACGAGGATCGGTTCGAGGGGCCGCTCGCCGGCGTCGCAGCCGGGCTCGATTCAGCCCTCGGCGAGATGTCGGTCGTCGTGGCGGGAGACATGCCGTACCTCCAGGAAGAGGTCCTGCGCGAGATGCTGCGTGTCGCCTCACGGTCCCGCGCGCACGCGGTGGCGCTGGCTGACGCCGGCCGGGTCCGCCCGGTTCCCTGCGTGGTGGGGACGCGACCCGCGGCGCGGACGGCGAGATCCTTGCTGGACACCGGCGAGCGCCGACTCCGCGCGCTGCTCGAGGCACTCGGCGTCGAGACCGTCGACGAGGCCGACTGGACCCGTCTGGACCCGGCGCGCCGTACGCTGGTCGACGTCGACGAGCCAGGCGACCTCCCGGCGTGAGACGGCGCAGGTCTGCAGGTAGCATCCGCGGCCATGCCCCACGACGCCTCGCTCACGATCGGCCGCCTCGAGGTCGAGCTGATCTGCGAGGGATACGCTCCGCTGGCGCTCGCCGAGGAGCTGCCGGACCGCGAGGTCGACTGGGCCGGCGAGGTCGCGAGGTTCCCGTGGGCGTTCCACGACGACGGCGCGTGGGCGTGGCACGTGCACGCGTTCGTGCTGCACACGTCCTCCGGCGTCGTGCTCGTCGACACGGGGGTGGGGGCGTTCGGTCCGTGGGAGCCCTGGGCCGTGCGCGCCGGTCCCGACGCGTGGGCAGGTCTGGACCGCGCGGCGGTCCGCGACGTGGTGCTGACGCATCTGCACGCCGACCACGCCGGCGGGAGCGTCCTCGACGGCGCCGCGGCGTTCCCGAACGCGCGGTACCACGTGCATCCCGCCGACTGGCAGCACTTCCAGGAACATCCGGCCGTCCGGGCTCGCGACGGCGCTCGGTACGACGCTCGCGCCGCGCTGTCCGCGCTCGCCGACAGGGTGTCGATGCGACCGCTCGATCACGACCTCGCCGGCGGCGTGACCCTCGTCCACACGCCGGGGCACACGCCGGGCCATCGCTCCGTGCTCGTGCGCGACGGCAGCGAGGTGCTGCTGCTGACCGGCGACCTGTTGCACGCGCCGATCCAGATCGCCCACCCCGACTGGCTTTCGGGTCACGACGTCGATCCGATGCTGGGTGCGGCCTCCCGGCGGCGACTCGTGTTCCGCGCCGCGGACGAGGGCTGGCGGGTGGGCGTGAGCCACTTCGCGCGCCCGTTCGGCCTGGTGGAAGGGGGCCTCTGGCGCCCGGTCTGATGGGGTACAGTCCGCCGTGAAGAGCGGGTCCGAGGCGGACGGCCCCGGCCGACCCGCGCATCACACCATCGCGAGGAAAGGACCCTTGGCATGCCGCGACGTGTCCTGATCATGGGCGCCGCCGGGCGCGACTTCCACAACTTCAACGTGGTCTACCGCGACGACCCCGACACCGACGTCGTCGCGTTCACTGCCACGCAGATCCCGTTCATCGACGATCGCACCTATCCGGCCCCGCTCGCGGGGCCGCGCTACCCGAACGGGATCGCGATCCACGACGAATCCGAGCTCGTCGGGCTGATCCGGGAGCTGGCCGTCGACGACGTGGTGTTCAGCTACTCCGACGTCTCGCACCAGTACGTGATGCACACGGCGTCGACCGTGCTCGCCGCCGGGGCGAACTTCGAGCTGCTCGGCCCGGACGCCACGATGCTCGACGCGACCGTGCCGGTGGTGGCGGTGACCGCGGTGCGCACGGGCGTCGGCAAGAGCCAGACGACCCGCGCTGTGGCCGCGACGCTCAAGGATGCGGGCAAGCGCGTGGTCGCGGTCCGCCATCCGATGCCCTACGGGGACCTCGCGGCCCAAACCGTGCAGCGATACGCCGACCTCGAGGACCTCGAGCGCAACAAGACGACGATCGAGGAACGCGAAGAGTACGAGCCGCACATCGTGACCGGAACGGTCATCTACGCGGGTGTGGACTACGGCGCGATCCTCGAGCGGGCGCAGGCCGAGTGCGACGTGCTGCTCTGGGACGGCGGGAACAACGACCTGCCGTTCTACCGGCCGACGGTGCACATCGTGCTGGTCGATCCGCTCCGCGCGGGGCACGAGCTCCGCTACCACCCGGGCGAGACGAACCTCCGCATGGCGGGCGTCGTCGTGATCAACAAGGTCGACTCGGCCTCGCACGACCAGGTCGCGCAGCTCGAGCGGACGATCGCCGACGTGAACCCGTCGGCGACGGTGGTCAAGGCGAACTCGAAGGTGACGGCCGACGACCCCGAGGCGATCCGCGGCAAGCGGGTGCTCGTGGTGGAGGACGGACCCACCCTGACCCACGGAGAGATGAAGATCGGCGCGGGGGTGGTGGCCGCGCAACGGCTCGGCGCCGCCGAGATCGTCGACCCGCGCCCGTGGGCGGTGGGGACGATCGCGGAGACGTTTGCGAAGTACGACGTGGGCGCGGTGCTCCCGGCGATGGGTTACAGCGCGGGACAGCTCGCCGAGATGGAGAAGATCATCGACGCCGCAGACGTCGACCTCGTCGTGATCGGCACCCCGATCGACCTGCGGAGCGTCATCACGATCGACAAGCCGGCCGTCCGGGTCCGGTACGACCTCGAGGTCCTTCCCGGCTCTCCGTCGCTCCGCGACGTGCTGGCCCCGGTGCTCTGACGGCCGAGGCACGCGCGGTGGAGAGGGTCGTCGTCGCGCTCGGCGGCAACGCGCTGCTCCGCCGCGGTGCGCAGGACACCTACGACGAGATGTACCGGGCTGCGCGCGGGGCGGCCGAACGGGTGGCCGACATCGCCGCGGCCGGCTGGGAGGCGGTGGTCACCCACGGCAACGGACCGCAGGTCGGCCGGATCCTGATGCAGCAGGAGGCGGCGGCCCGCCAGGTGCACCCGATGCCCCTGGACGTCTGCGGCGCCGAGAGCCAGGGGCAGATCGGGTACCTGCTGCAGGTCACGCTTGGCGACGTCTTCTTCGAGCGAGGCATGGAGCGTCCGGTCGTCACGATCCTCACGCTCACGCGCGTGCGCCCGAACGACCCGGCCTTCCGCAAGCCGACGAAGTTCGTCGGTCCGTACTTCACCGAGGCGCGGGCGCGCAGGCTGGAGGAGCAACGCGACTGGGTGGTTCGTCCCGACCCGCACGGCGGCTGGCGGCGGGTGGTGCCCTCGCCCAAGCCGTACTCGATCGTCGAGACGCCCGTGATCGCGAGGCTCGTGGCCGAGGGCGCCATCGTGATCGCCTCGGGCGGGGGCGGGGTTCCGGTGATCGAGAAGGGTCCCCGTCTGATCGGCAAGGAGGGCGTCGTCGACAAGGACCTGGCCGCCGCGATCCTGGCGACCGAGGTCGAGGCGTCCGTGCTGTTGATCCTCACGGACGTGCCGAAGGTGCAGCGCGGCTTCGGCACGCTGATGCCTACCGATATCGATCGGATGACCGTCGCCGAGGCCCGGAGCCTGCTGAAGAAGAAGGAGTTCGGCGCCGGCTCGATGGGCCCGAAGGTCGAGGCCGCCGTAGGGTTCGTCGAGTCCGGAGGCGACCGTGCCGTGATCGCCGACCTCGACGACGCGCTGACGGCGCTCCAGGGCGAGACGGGGACGCAGATCGTCGCGAGCTGAGGTCAGCGACGGATCGGGCGTCCCGGGTTGCGGAACTGCTGCACGATCACGAACAGCGCGAAGACCCCGACGATGACCGTCAACAGCACCAGGATCCCCACGAAGATCAGCGGCATGAGGCCGTGGATCTCCGGCAGGAACGCGGCGATCTGGGTCATGAAGGCATCCTACCGCCCGCCCGTCGCCCGCCAGAGCCGCGGGGACCTCGTCCGGTAGGGTTCCGGCGTGCGGGTGGGCATCCTGACCGGCGGCGGGGACTGTCCCGGACTCAACGCGGCGATCCGCGCTGCGGTCCGCTACGCGGACGGCGAACGCGGGATCACCGTGATCGGGTTCCGCGACGGGTGGCGCGGGGTGATCGAGAGCCGCTCCGAGGAGCTGACGATCGCCGACGTCCGGGGACTCTTGCCGCGCGGCGGCACGATGTTGGGCACCTCGGGCACGCAGCCCCACCTGGTCGAGGGCGGGATCGGCCGGGTGCGGGAGGCCGTGAAGGTCCACCGGCTCGACGGCTTCATCGTGCTCGGAGGCGAGGGCACCCTGGGCGCCGCCGCCCGGATGCCCGACGTCCCCACGATCGGGATCCCCAAGACGATCGACAACGACCTTCACGGGACCGATGTCACGATCGGCTTCCAGACGGCCGCGCAGATCGCGACCGAGCTGATCGACCGCTTGTACAGCACGGCGGAGAGCCACAACCGCGTGATGGTCTGCGAGGTGATGGGTCGCGCGGCCGGCTGGATCGGTCTGACCGCGGGGGTCGCGGCGGGCGCCGACGTGATCCTGATCCCCGAGCATCCCTTCGACATCGAGGCCGTGTGCCGGCGGATCCGCGAGGTCCACACCCTGAAGCGGCAGTTCTCGATCGTCGTGGTTTCCGAGGGCGCGGAGCCGGTTCCGGGCACGATGGAGGTGCCGGAGTACCCCTTGGATCCCAACGGGTTCCCCCGGCTCGGCGGCATCGCCTCGGTGCTCGCGGCCGAGATCTCGCGGCGTACCGCGTACGAGACGCGGGTGACGGTGCTCGGACACGTGCAGCGCGGCGGGTCGCCGGTGGCGAGCGACCGCGTGCTCGCCACGCGGCTGGCCCGCGCCGCGGTCGACGGCGCGATCGCGGGCCGGTGGGGGAGCATGGTGGGGATGCGCGGAGGCGACGTCGTGGTCACGCCGCTCGCCGACGTGGGCAGCGGGTCGCGGACGGTGCCCGAGGAGCTCTGGCGCATCCCCGAGGTGCTGTGCGCGTGACCACGCGAGACCCGCGACGAGGGTCGTAGGCTCGACGCCATGAAGATCGGCATCCTGACCGGCGGCGGCGACGTCCCCGGGCTCAACGCGTGCATCAAGGCGGCCGTCACGCGGGCCAACGCCGAGGGCCATCAGGTGATCGGCATCCGTCGCGGCTGGGGCGGCCTGCTCGAGATCGATCAGGCCAACCCGCTGGCGGTCAAGGTGAACACGATCCCCCTGGACGCATCGGTGGTGCGCACGATCGATCGCACCGGCGGTACGTTCTTGCACACGTCGCGGACGAACCCGGCCAAGGTGAAGAAGGCCGGCGAGCCCGACTTCCTCGCGGCGGGCCGCGAGGGAGACGAGGTGCGTGACCACACCGACCACGTGCTCCGCGTGCTCGACCACCTCGGCATCGACGCGATGGTGCCGATCGGCGGCGACGACACGCTTTCGTTCGCGCTGCGGCTGCACGAGGAGGGCGTCCCCGTCGTCGCGATCCCGAAGACGATGGACAACGACGTCCACGGTACGGACTACTGCATCGGGTTCTCGACCGCCGTCACGAGGACCGTGAACTTCGTCCACCAGCTCCGCACCAGCGCCGGCTCGCACGAGCGACTAGCGGTGGTCGAGGTGTTCGGTCGCTACAGCGGCGAGACCTCGCTCGTGTCGGCGTACCTGTCGGGCGTCGACCGGGCGGTGATCTCGGAAGTACCGTTCGACGTCGACCGGATGGCGGAGCTGCTGATGCGCGACAAGCGCCACAACCCGAGCAACTACGCGATGATGACGATCAGCGAGGGGGCGACGCTGAAGGGTGGGGAGATGGTCCTCAGCGGGGAGGAGGACGCCTACGGCCACCGCAAGCTCGGCGGCATCGGCGAGCTCACGACCGAGCTGCTCAAGGAGCGCACCGGCGAGGGCATGATCTACCAGCAGCTCGGATACCTGATGCGGTCGGGTTCGCCCGATTCGCTCGACCTGATGGTGGCGATCAACTATGCGGTCATGGCGACCGACCTCGTGATCGAGGGCACGTCTGGGCGCCTCGTGGCGCTCCGGAACGGCAACTACACGAACGTGCCGCTCACGGTGCTCGGCCAAGGGGTCAAGCGGGTCGACGTCGAGGCCCTGTACGACTCGGAGGCCTACCGGCCGAAGATCCGCCACGTCGACGGCAAGCCGATGTTCCTGTACTGACCGGCTCCTCTAGACTGCCATGATGCCGCCGTTCCGGGTCGATCTGCGTTCGGACACCGTCTCGGCGCCGTCGGCGAAGATGCGCACGGCGATGGCCGAGGCCGAGGTCGGGGACGCCTGGTACGGCGACGACCCCACGGTGAACCGCCTGCAGGAGTGCGCCGCCGAGCTCACGGGCATGGAGGCGGGCATCTACGTGGCGACCGGGACGATGGCGAACCAGATCGGGATCCGGCTGCACGTCACGGGCGCCGGGCACCTCGTTGCGTGCGAGGAACGCGCGCACGTCGGGACGACCGAGCTCATGACCTCGGCCGTGCTCTCGGGCATCGCGCACCGCACCGGCGCCGACAGCCCGAAGGGCTACATGACCGCCGAGCTGGCGCGACGCCTGCTCGAGCCCGACGAGTACTTCGACGTCGAGGTCGTCGACCTGCTGGGCGTCGAGAACACGGTCGGGGGCTACGGCGGAACGATCCTTCCGGCCGACGAGCTCCGGAAGGTGGCCGGGGTCGCGCGACAGGAAGGCGTTCCGATCCACCTCGACGGCGCGCGCATCTGGAACGCCGTGGCGGCGAGCGGCCAGGAGGTGACCGAGTGGACCTCGCAGGTGGAAACGATGATGTTCTGCCTGTCGAAGGGGCTCGGCGCGCCGATTGGTTCGGTGCTCTGTGGGCCCGCGGAGCTGATCCGGGAGGCTCGTCGCATCTGGATCCTCTTCGGCGGCGCCTGGCGGCAAGCGGGCATCATGGCCGCGGCCGGTCTGATCGCGCTGGAGGAAGGGCGGCTCCGGCTGCAGGAGGACCACGCTCGCGCTCGCCGTCTAGCGGAGGCGATCGCGGAGCTCCTCCCCGGCTCGGTCGATCCGACGAGCGTTGAAACGAACATGGTGCTCGTCGACACGGAAGCGGTGGGGATGCCGGTCCTCGACGCGATCGAGCGACTGGCGGCCCTCGGCGTGGGCGCGGTTCCGCTGGGAAGGGTGCTGCGGATGGTGACCCACGTCGACGTCGACGACGAGGGGATCGGCTACGCGATCGACGCGTGGCGGTCGCTCGCCGCGGACCGAGCGCCGAGGATGGAGGAGTCCTGATGGGTCTGTTCCAGAAGAGCTATCCGCCCGAGATCGCCCCGCGCATCCCGCCGGGCCAGCGCCTGGTGAAGAGCTGGCCGGTCCTGCACTACGGCCCGATCCCGAAGTTCGACGGCGCGAACTGGGACCTGGAGGTCTCGGGGCTGGTCGAGAACCCGTTCACCCTGACGTACGACGAGCTCCGGGCCCTGCCCACCGTCAGGGTGGACGCCGACATGCATTGCGTGACCGGCTGGACGACGCTCGACAACACCTGGGAGGGCGTCGCGTTCAAGACGATCCTGGAGAAGGCGCGCCCGACCTCCGAGGCCAAGTGGGTGACCGCGCACTGCGCCTACGGCTACACGTCCGAGCTGTCGCTCGAGGCGATGGACGGCGACGACGTGCTGCTCGCGTGGCGGAACCACGGCGAGGACCTGACCCCGGAGCACGGCTGGCCCCTGCGCCTGGTCGTGCCGAAGCGGTACGCGTGGAAGAGCGCGAAGTGGCTGACCGGCCTCGAGTTCACCGACCGGAACGTGCGCGGCTTCTGGGAGGTGCGCGGCTACCACGTGCACGCCGAGCCCTTCGCCGAGGAGCGGTACTCCTACCAGGAGGGTCCTCGGGCCGAGCTGGAGCCCTAGGACTCTCAACCGTCGGCGGCCAGCGACCGGAGCATCGCCAGATCGGCGCGCTGACGGTCGGAGTCGCCCGCCGTCTCGGTGACCCACGGCAGGGTCGCCAGCGGCGATCGCGCCAGGGCTCGCCAGCCGTCGGTGCCGATGCGTCCCTCGTCGAGATAGGCATGACGGTCCCGGTGCTCGCCACGTCCGAACGCGGAGTCGTTGGCATGGACGAGGACGACTCGGTCGAGCAGCCGCGTGCGCTCGAGCTCCTCGACGAGCAGCGCCACGCCGTGGGGCTCGTCCAGCGCGTAGCCGGCGGCGAACAGGTGGCAGGTGTCGAGGCAGAGCCCGAGCGGCTCTTCGCCGACGGCGTCGAGCAATACGCTCGCCTCGGCGATCGTCGAGGCGACGGCACCCGAGGTGCCCGCCATCAGCTCGACCGCCACGGTGGTGCGCGCCGCCGCGCCGACCACCTCTCGGAGGGACCTGGCCGCGCGGCGGCGCGCAGCCTCGGCCTCGTCGGAGCCTCCCGTGCCCGCGTGCACGACCACGACGTCCACGCCCACCCGGCCGGCCTCGTCGACGGTCGCCCGCGCGAGCGCCCGAGCCCGGTCGAGGACCCCGGCGTCGGGCGAGGCGATGTTCACCACGTACGGGGCATGCGCCGCGAGCGGTCCGAGCCCGGAGGCCGCCCATGTCTCGCGGAACGCGGCCGCCGCCTCCGGGGTCGACGCGGGCGGCGCCCAGGCACGTGGGTTCGACAGGAAGACCTGCGCGCAGTCGGCCTCGCGCACGCGGCACTCCTCGACGGCGCCCCGGATGCCGGCTCCGCGACGCCGGACGTGGGCGCCGAGGATCACGCGACGTAGAGCACGAGGGTGTCGCCGTAGCGGACCATCTGGCCAGCCTCGGGCACCTGGCTGATCACGGTCGTCTGCGGCGTGCCGGGCACGTAGAAGAAGCGGACGTGCAGACCGTAGTCACCCGCCTTCGCCTTGGCGGCCGTGGGGGAGAGGCCGGTGAGCCTCGGCGCGGCGAACTGCTCGGGTCCGAGCGAGACCGTGAGCGTCACCGTGGACTCGAACGGAGCCTCGACGCCCTGGTCCGGATCGACGGAGATCACGACGTCGCGGCCGATCTGGTCGGAGAACGCGGTCTGCACGACGACCTTGAAGCCGGCGGCCCTGAGCTGCGCCTCCGCCTTCGCCTTCGTCGTGCCATCGACGCGGGGAACTGCCACCGGGGCGTGTCCCTTGCTGACGGTGAGGTCCACGGCCGAGCCGGACGGCGCCTTCCCGTCCGCCGGCCGCTGCGAGAGCACGCGCCCTTCCGGGGCGGTGTCGTCGTAGGCGCGGTCCACCTGTCCCACTCCCAGGTGCGCGCCCTCGAGGAGGGCGCGTGCCTGATCGAGCGTCTTGCCGACCACGGACGGGACCGGAACGGGAGGCGGGCCCAGCGAGGGGACGATGGTGATCGTCTCGCCCTCGCGTAGCGACGTTCCCGCGGGAGGATCGATCGCGAGCACGGTTCCCTCGGACTCACGCGGGTCGTACTGACCCGGTGCCATGCGCACCGAGAACCCCAACCGCTCGAGCTGGGATCGCGCGTCGACGACCGACGTCCCCGCGAGCTTGGGCACCTGGTGGGAATGCGGGATGGCGTAGGTCCACGCGCCCCACGCGGCTCCGGCCGTCAGCGCCAGCACCAGCGCCAGCACGATCCATCGCCGCCCGCGGCGATGTTTCGTTCGCTCGACGCGCGGGATCGTCTCGGTGACGGCGGCGATCGCCGCCTCCGATGCGGCGGGTTCGTGCACGACCTCCGGAAGGTCGCGCACGACGGCGACCAGCGAGCGGGCGCTCGGAAGGCCGCCGCCGATCGTCTCGAGGTCGGCCCGCATGGCGTGGGCGGACTCGGGGCGCATCTCGCGGTCCGGGTCGGTGGCACTGGCGACGAAGCCGTCGACCTCCTCGCCGACGTCGGGGGTGAACCGCGAGGGCGGCGGGACGCGGTCGGAGAGGTGCTTGTAGGCGATCGCCATCGGCGTCTCGCCGGTGAACGGGAGCTCGCCGGTCAGCAGCTCGAACGTCACGACCCCGAGGGCGTAGAGGTCGCTGCGCGGATCGGCGGGCTCGCCGCGGATCTGTTCGGGGGACAGGTACTGCACCGTGCCGGTCACCGCGCCGGCGCGGGTCGCCTTCGCGTCGCCGAACGCCCGAGCGAGACCGAGGTCGGTCAGCTTCACGACGCCCTCGGTCGTGATCAGGATGTTCTCGGGCTTCAGGTCGCGATGCACGATCCCCTTGGCGTGAGCGTGCTCCAGCGCGAGCAAGGTCTGGCGCACGATCTCGGCGGCCTGTGCGGGTGCGAGGCGGCCGCCCGCGTTGAGCAGCTCGCGCACCGACCGTCCGTGCACGTACTCCATGACCATGTAGTAGATGCCGTCGACGGCACCCCAGTCGTAGACGGCGACGATGTTGGGGTGGTTGAGCGTGGCCGCCGCACGCGCCTCGCGGCGGAACCGCTCGACGAAGCCCTGGTCGCCCGACAGGGACCGGTGCAGCACCTTGACCGCGACCTCGCGCGCCAGGACGGCGTCGTGTGCGCGGAAGACCTCGCCCATGCCCCCGGCGGCGACGCGTTCCAGAACGTGATAGCGCCCGTCGAGGGTCACGAGCGTACGGCCCCGGCTGCCCGAGGCCGTCGGCTGTGCGATGCTCCTGGACATCGACCTCCCGTCGGGGAAGCGCTCGTGGAGGCGGGAGCGCGGTCCGGGCGCGATGGTACAGCGGAGGAGGGCTCGAACCGTGGAAGCCGGAGGAAGTGCTCGGGCGGCGGGATCGCCCGATCCCTCCGAGGACCTTGGCGCGCAGCTGGATCGGATCGAGGCGCAGGTCACCGCCGGGAACACCGACCTCGCCGACCTCGGCTTCTGGCGAGTGGTGGGGCGGGTCAAGCGCGATCCCGCACTGGTCGCGGCGTTCGCCGACCAGGTGGCCCGGATCGACGCGGCCGCGTTCCGGGCGCGCGTGCGCCTTCGTGCGCCGATCTGGGCCGGGAACCTGGTCCTGGCGGGGGTGATCGCCGCCGGCGCGGCCGCGATCGTCGTGGCCGCCACCCATGACGGTCTGGTCGCGGGGCTGGCGCTGCTCGTTGCGGGCGGCGCGTGGGCCCTGGGGGTCCATTCCCCGACACACCTGCTCGTGGGCCGCTTGGCCGGGATCCGGTGTACGGACTACTTCCTCGGGGGTCCGCCGCCGCCGCGGCCCGGGGTCAAGATCGACTACGCCACCTACCTTCGAACGCCGCCGCGTGCGCGAGCGTGGTTCCATGCGAGCGGAGCGATCGCGACCAAGCTCGCCCCGTTCGTCGCGGTGGCGCTTGCGCCGCTCACGAACGCCCCCGCGTGGGCCGTGATCGCGATGGCCTTGGTCGGGCTGTTTCAGATCATCACCGACATCGTGTTCTCCGTGCGCTCAAGCGACTGGAAGAAGTTCCGGCGCGAGATGGCGGTCGCCCGCGCGGTCGCAGGGGGGGCGGCGCGTTAGGCTTGCCGGGACCACCGGGGAGCTCGGGCGATACCGGGCTGAGAGGCGGACAGCAGGGCGTCCGCGACCCGCAGAACCTGATCCGGGTAATGCCGGCGGAGGGAGCCGATGACGAACGGGCGGCCGATCGATCCGGAGCGGTTGCGCGTCTACGTCGTCACCACCACGGCGTCCGAGGGGCGTGGACACGTCGAGCTGGCCGAGGCCGCGATCGCCGGCGGAGCCGGCGCCGTGCAGCTCCGGGCGCCGGAAGCCGGCGCGGAGGAGCTGCGCGCGCTTGCCGCCGAGGTGCGAGCCGTCACCCGGGGCACCGCGGTCCTCTTCATCGTCAACGATCGAACCGATGTCGCGGCCGCGGTGGATGCCGACGGGGCCCACGTCGGCCAGGACGACGACATGGCCGGGGCCCGCTCGGCGCTCGGGCCCGATCGCGTCCTCGGGATCAGCGTCTTCGACGTCGATCAGGCGCGGGCGGCGATGGCGTTCGGAGCCGACTATCTCGGCGTGACCGTCTGGCCCACGGCCACGAAGCCCGGCGGTAGGTCGGCGGGGCTTGACGGCGTGCGGAGGATCGCGCGTGCGACGGCCCTTCCGGTGGTCGGGATCGGCGGCATCGACGCGTCGAACGCGGCCGAGGTGATCCGTGCCGGCGCCACGGGGGTCGCGGTGATCTCGGCGGTCGCCACGGCGAAGGATCCGGTGGCGGCGACCAGCGCCCTGCGGGCGGCGGTGGACGACGCGCTTGAGGAGCGAGGAGGGTCGCGATGACCGAGCAGGTGACGGGCAAGGCCACGGCCGAGCTGTTCGAGCGGGTGATCTTCCGGCGACTCGGAGCCGTGGATCCCGACGTCCTGACGCCGCCGCGGCATGGGGTCGACGTGGGCGTCGTCCGGGTGGCCGAGGGCGTCGCCATGGCCGTCACGGCCGACCCCGTGTTCGTCGTGCCCGCCTACGGGTGGGAGCGGGCGGCGTGGTTCGCCGTGAACATCCTGGCGTCGGACGCCTCGACCTCGGGGTTGCCGTTGCGCTGGATGTCGGTCGACCTCAACCTTCCGCCCGAGATCACGGACGACCAATTGACGCAGCTCTGGGACGCCTTCCACCGCGCGTGCGCCGATCTGGGGATCGCCGTCGTGACCGGGCACACCGCACGCTACGACGGATGCATCTGGCCGATGGTTGGCGGCGCCACGTGCATCGCCCTCGGCTCCGATGAGGCATACGTCACGACGGAGATGGCGAGACCGGGCGAAGCCGTCGTCATCACGAAGGGAGCGGCGATCGAGGCGACGGCGCTGTTCGCCGCCACCTTCCCCGACCGCCTGCGCTCCGGTGTCGGCGAGGACGTGGTGCGAGCCGCCGACGCCCTCTTCGAACGGATGACGGTGGTGCCGGACGCGGCGGTGGCGCGTGAGTTCGGGCTCCGCGCCGACGGCGTGACGTCGATGCACGACGCGACAGAGGGCGGCGTGCTCGGCGGGCTCCTCGAGGTCGCAACGGCCTCGGGGGTCGGGATGCGCGTCGACCTGGATGCGATCCCGGTTCGACCGGAGGTGCGCGCGGTGTGCGGTCACGTCGGGATCGACCCGTACGTGTCGATCAGCGAGGGGACGCTGATCGCGACGGTCGTGCCCGATCGTGCGGAGGCGTTCGTGGCGGCGCTCGCGCACGAAGACATCGAGGCCGCCGTCGTCGGACAGGTCATGGCGCCGGCGGCCGGCCGGGTCCTGGTCGACCGGGGAGCGGAGCGCCCGCTCGAGCATCCGGGGCTCGACCCGTTCTGGGCGGCGTTCGGGGCGTGGGCCGCCGACGCGGCCGCTTCGCCATGACCGTGTAGCCTCGCCGCGATGGACCTGTTCTGCGTCGGAGACGTGATGCTCGACGTCCGGGCCGACGCGGGCACGATCGCGCCCGGTGGCGACGTCCACGGTCGCGTGCTGGTGCGCCCGGGGGGCACGTCGGCAAACGCGGCCGTCTGGGCGGCGTGGGCTGGCGCCTCCGTGGCGGTCGTGGGCGCCGTCGGCGACGACGTCGCGGGCGAGCTCGCGATCCGCGCCCTGCGCGACCACGGCGTTGATGCGAGCGGCGTCGTCCGGCGCGCGGCCTCCACGGGCGTGATGCTCGTCCTGCACGAGCAGGGTGACCGCTCGATGGTCGCCGACCGCGGAGCGAACGCGATGCTCGATCCGGCGGACATTCCCCCGCTCGACGCTGGCGCCGTCCTCGTGTCCGGGTACCTGCTGTTGCAGGAGCCCGGGACGGCGACGGCCGCGGCCGCGATCGAGCGCGCCCGCACGTCCCTGCTCGCGGTGGAGGCCGCCTCGTGGCCCCTGATCGAGGCGTTCGGGGTGACGAGGTTCCTCGAGGCGACCGTCCGATGCGATGCCGTCCTGGCGAACGATCGTGAGGCGGCCGTCCTCACCGGGCTCGGCGCAGAGGAGGCGGCCAGGGCGTTGTCCGAGCGATACCGCGTCGTGGCCGTCAAGCGGGGCGCGGCCGGGGCGGTCTGCTGCATCGACGGGGTCCTGCGCGAGGTGCCGGCGGAGCCGATCGACGAGGCCGATCCGACGGGAGCCGGCGACGCGTTCGACGGCGTGCTCCTGGCCGGGCTCGCGCGCGGCGACGATCCGGACGCGGTCCTTTCGCGTGCGGCCCACGCGGGTGCCCTGGCCGCTTCCGGCGTGGAGGCGTGGCCACAGCGCGAGGGTGCCGAATGACGGTCGTCGCCTCGGACGAGGTCGCGATGGCCGTGGCCGGCGGGCGGGGCGTCGTGGGCCTGGAGACCAGCGTGATCGGTCAGGGGCTGCCGCAGCCGCGGAACCTCGAGTGCATCGACCGGATGGAGGGCGCGATCCGCGTCGCGGGAGCGGTGCCGGCCTGGACCGGCGTGGTGGACGGCGTGATCCGGGCCGGTCTGGACCGCGCCGAGCTGCACCGGTTCGCGACCTCGGGCGAGGCGACGAAAGTGGCCCGCCGGGACCTTCCGATCGCCGTCGCCACCGGGGCGCTCGGCGCCACGACGGTGAGCGCGACGATCTGGGCGGCGTCCCGAGCGGGCGTGCGCGTCTGCGCCACCGGCGGGATCGGAGGCGTGCACCCGGGCGCGCACGCGGACGTGAGCGCGGACCTCCTGGAGCTCGCGCGGACGCCGATCCTGCTCGTGTGCAGCGGGGCGAAGTCGATCGTGGACCCCGTGCTCACGGCCGAGAAGCTCGAGGAGCTGGGCGTGGGCCTCGTCGGATACGGCGTGGACCGCCTCCCGTTCTTCCTCGCACGCGAGGCGCCGGTGGAGTTCGAACACCGTGTCGACACCGCGGACGATGCCGCTCGGATCGCGCTCGCCGCCGGCGACGGCGGGATGGAGGCCGCGGTCCTCGTGTGCAACCCGGTCCCGGCCGCGCACGCGATGGGGTTCGACGAGGTGCGCGTCGCGACACGCGCCGCCGAGGATCGCGCCGAGCGCGAGGGCGTCGCCGGCAAGGCACTGACGCCGTTCCTCCTGGCGGCGCTCGCCGAGGAGACGCAGGGTCGTTCGCTCGACTCGAACCTGGCCCTGCTCGAGGACAACGCCCGCGTCGCCGCCGAGATCGCCGCGGCGCTCAGCGCAGCCAGGTCTGGAAGATGACCTTGGAGAAGTTCCAGCCGTAGCGGATCGGCTTCGGCTTCTTCGAACGACCGCCGGCGCGGGCGGCGATCGTGATCGGCACCTCGACGACGCGCGCCCGGTGCCGCAGCGCCTCGATCAGGATCTCGGTAGTCCAGAACTGGTCCTGCTCCAGGACCAGCCGCCGAAGCAGCTCGGCGCGGGCAGCCCGGTAGCCGCTCGAGGGGTCGGTGATCCGCTGTCCCGTCAGCACGGTGACCAGGCGGGAGAACACGTGCACACCGACGTGGCGGACAAGGCTCTCGCGCTCGAACTCGCCGAGAAGGCGTGACCCGCTCACGTAATCGGCGCGCTCGGAGACGATCGGCTCGACCAGGACGTCGAGCTCTTCGGGCGCGTGCTGCCCGTCCGCGTCGAGGGTCACGACGATCTCGGCCCCGAGTTTCAGCGCGATCTCGTAGCCCACGCGAAGGGCGAGGCCGCCTCCTCGACGGATCGGCAGCTCCGCCACGAGCGCGCCCGCATCACGGGCGAGGCGCGCGGTCTCGTCCTCGGACCCGTCGCTCACCACGATCGGGACGACGTGGTAGCCATCGAGCTCCCGAGGGATCCGCCTGACCACGTCGCCGACCGTCTGGTCCTCGTTGTAGGCGGGCGTGACGGTCGCCAGGCGACGGCCCTCGGGCAACGTCGCGGCACGGCGCCAGTCGAACCGCTCGCGCCCGAGCGCCTCGACCAGAAGGCGCATGCTCCGCTCGTTCGTGTCGGACTCCGACTGCAGGCGCAGGACGAGCGCGAACAGGATGAAGATCGCCACGACCAGCACGAAGATCAGACGCCGGTCGTTGCCGCGTTGCACGTCGAAGCCGCCGAAGACCGGGTCGAACAGCGAGGGGGACAGCGAGAGCAGCACCATGATCACGGCGAGGCCCGTGACGATGATCAGGCTCAGCCGGCTGATGCGGCGCCGGCCGTACCCGCGGACGGCGAGGAGGAAGAACGCCAGCGCGGCGATCACTCCGAGCATCCGGACGGCTGTCACGAAGGGCTCCTGAAGGTCACGGCGGCCGATCCGGACGCCATCGATCCGTGGGCAGTATGTGCTCGGCGAGCACGCGACCGCGGAATCGCTCGATCGTGGCGAAGACGGACTCGATCAACGTCTCGTTGAGCAGGTGGGGCCTGAGCCCCAGGTCGAGCAGCTTCGTGTGCTTGGCGTTGTAATAGTGCTCTTCGGCCTCCACCCGTGGATTGCCGATGGGCGCGACCGTCACGTCGATCCCGAACTCCGCCCCCGCCTTCTGCACCAGCTCGGCGAGCTGCCAGACCGAGAACTGTTCGGTGAACTGGTTGAAGACCCGGTATTCGCCGGGCTCGGCGGGATGCCCCGCGGCGAGCTCGACGCAGCTGATCGTGTCGGCGATGTTCAGGTATCCGCGGGTCTGGCCGCCGCGGCCGTAGACGGTGAGCGGGTGCCCGATCACAGCCTGCACGCAGAACCGGTTGAGCGCGGTGCCGAACACCGAGTCGTAGTCGAAGCGCGTGAGGAGCCGGTCGTCCAGATCCGTCTCCTCGGTCCGCACGCCGTAGACCACGCCCTGGTTCAGATCGGTCGCGCGCAGCCCCCAGACGCGACATGCGAAGTGGATGTTGTGCGAGTCGTGCACCTTCGACAGGTGGTACATCGAGCCGGGCTGCTTCGGGAACGGCAGGTAGTCCTGCCGGTTGTTGTGCCGGACCTCGATGAACCCTTCTTCGATGTCGATATTGGGAGTGCCGTACTCGCCCATCGTGCCGAGCTTCACCAGGTGGCAGTCGGGAACCAGATCGCGGATCGCGTACAGGACGTTCAGCGTGCCCACGACGTTGTTCGTTTGCGTGAACACCGCGTGCTGGCGGTCCTTCATCGAGTACGGGGCGCTCGGCATCTCGCCGTAGTGCACGACAACGTCGGGGACGAAGTCGCCGACCACGCGTTCCACGATTCCCCAGTCGGTCAGGTCTCCCTCCGAGACCGCGATCTCGCGGTCCGTCACCTCGGTCCACGCCGCCGAGCGCGCGGGCAGGTCCGCCTGGATGGGGGTCAGCGAATCCGTGCCCGCTTCGGCATGGGCACGCCGCCGGAGGTAGTTGTCCACGACGCGGACCTCGTGACCCCGACGCGAGAAGCGCATCGCCGTCGGCCACCCGAGGTATCCGTCGCCGCCGAGGATCAGGATGCGCATCGAGTCGTTCCCTTCGGTCGGAACGCACATGGATTGTACCGGCGCCCCGGCGGTGTCCCGGGACGCTCAGGCGAGGTCGGCGAGTGCCTGCACCACGCGGTCGACCTCGTCGAGCGTGTGGTAGTGGCAGAACCCGATACGGACGGCACCGCCGGTCTCGAGGAGCCCGAGCCGGTCGAAGACCTCGATCGCGTAGTAGTGCCCGTCCCAGACGAAGATGCCTCGTTCGCTCAAGGCGGATGCCGTGTCCAGCGGATGCTGCGCGCCCAGCCGGATCGCGAACGTCGGCGTGCGCTCGTCCGTCCGAGCGGGATCCGCGATACCGATCAGCCGGAGGGCCGCGATCCGTGCGATCCCATCGAGGAACCGTTGCGCCAGCGCCCGCTCGTGGCGCTCGAACGCAGCGAAGCCGGCCTCGATCGCCGCGCGACGCGACCCGTCTGCGGGATCGCCGAGCGCACGGCCGAAGCCCGCGATGTAGTCGATCGCGGCGATCGTTCCTGCCATGCCCTCGTGGTTCTGCGTGCCGGTCTCCCAGCGATCCGGGTTCTCGTCGTTTGCCGGGCGGAGCTTGTAGGGCTCCCATGCCTCGAGGACATGGCGGCGGACGCCGAGCATCCCCACGTGGGGGCCGAAGAACTTGTAGGGGGACGTGGCGACCACGTCGGCGCCGAGCGCGTGCAGATCGATCGCGCGATGTTGCGCGCAGTGAACCCCATCGACCACCACGACCGCCCCCGCCGCTCTCGCTCGGCGGACGAGCTCGCCGGCGGGCGGCATGGTCCCGACGGCGTTGGACGCGAGCGTGAAGGCGACGAGCTTGGTGCGGTCAGACAGCGCCGCGTCGAACGAATCCATGTCGAGCGTGACGTCCTCGTCCAGCACGTCGACCCACCGCACGGTCGCGCCGGCGTCGCGCGCCGCCAGGATCCACGGCCGCACGTTCGCGTCGTGATCCAGGCGCGTGACGACCACCTCGTCGCCCCGCCCGATCGTGCGCGCGAACGAGCGAGAGAGATGGAGCAGGAGCGTCGTGGCGTTCGGGCCGAACACCACCTCGTCGGCGTCGCAACCGAGCAGATGCGCCCCCGCCGCGTGCGCGCCGGCGACCAGCGCGTCGATCTCGCGACTCGTCTCGAACGCGCCGTGGGTGTTCGAGGCGCCCCGCCGCATCCTCTCGGCGATCGCGTCGATCACGGAGTCCGGCGCTTGGGAGCCTCCCGGCGCGTCGGCCCATACGTACGGCCGCCCGTCAGGCCCGAGCCGGGCGAGGGCCGGGAACCGCGCCCGTATCGACGGGAGATCCAGGGTGTCGTCGGCGGAGGCGCGTGTTCTCATCGACCACAGGCTCCCACACCGATCGATGCGACGACGAGGGCACCCCCTCGAGAGCCGGCACGGGTCCGGATCAGGCCTGCGCGGCGTCGAGTTCCCGCGTGAGCGTGCCTGCGTCGAGTCCCTCGCGGCGCGCACGCAGGTCGACGTACAAGACGACCGCGACCAACGCGACGAACGGCGCGGTGATGATCTGAGCGATCGCCGACGCGATCCAGTAGCCGATGAACGTGCTGCCACCGATCGCCGTGATGATCCCGTTCACGATGCTGGCGAGGATCCCCGCCACGAACACCACGCCGAGGACGTGCCACCAGGAACCGCGCACCAGGTTCCAGGACCGCGACATCGACTCGGTAACCCCACGCCGCTCCACGATGAACGCGGGAACGGCCATCGCGAGGAACACGGAGAAGATGATCCCGGGGATGATCAAGAGGATGAAGCCCACGCCCACGACGAGGGCGATCAGGAACGCGAGGCCGATCAGCCCTCCAAGTCTCGAGAACGCGTAGCGGTAGCTGCCGCCGACGTCCACGGGCCGGCCGATGAGCGACCCTGCGGCCCCGCGCGTCAGCGCGCCGGTCAGCAACTGCTGGATCATCACCCCGATGAGCCCCGAGAGCGCGGTAAGCAGGAGGGAACGGCCGAACGTGCTCGTGCAGCGTGCGATACCGGCCTGGGTGCTCAGATCGCTGCAGTTCTGCTTGAACGCGACCTGGATCAAGAACGCCTGCACGAGCGTCAGGGGGACGACAACCATCGCGACGATCTGGATCAGCTGAGAGGCGTTCTGGCGGTACAGATCGAACGCGGCGCTCAGGATGTCGCCGAGCCCGCGTGGGGCGAAGGCCCCCATCCCGCCTCCGCCACCTTCGCCCGGGGGCGGGGGCGGCGGGGGAGGATTGAATCCACCAGAGCTGTCCATGTCGTTCTCCCTCTCTCGTGACGGGCGCATAGTACGCCGCGATGCCAGAGGAGTGTCGGAAGCTCGCCAACCTCATGCCGGTACCGCGTCCCACCCGGGCGGCAGCGCGGGGACGCCCCATGCGGGATCGGGATGCCAACCCTCCCAGTCACGGTCGAAGGGGGGCTCCCTCGATACCACGCGCTCGACGCCGCGCAGGCCCGCGACCCGGAAGCCCGGCCCGTCCTGCGGGTCGAACAGGCCCGAGGCCACCGCCTCGGCAAGCTCGTCCTCGTCCTTCCAGCTCCAGGAGGACCGGTCCGGGGAAATCAACGCGTCGAGCGCGTGGTCAACGGTGTCGAAACCCAGCGAGGTTCGGCGCAGCGGGTCCTGGATGTTGACGTACCAGCCGACGAACGCCTGGTCGGCGTCGCGGAGCAACAACACGGCGTAGGGCGTATCGGGCCATGCGAACGACAGCACCGATCGGCTGCGGACATCGTGCAACTCCATCCGCCACGGACGGTCGGGGAGCCGGAGCCGACGTCCGTCCTCGCCCACCGCCACCGCGACGCGCGCCCCGATCGGCACGTACAGGACGATCTGCCCGGGAGCGTCCTCGACGACGATCGCGGGTCGGGCCTCGAAGACGTCCCCGCGCCACACCTCACGGATCGCGACGACGTCGCCGTGGTTCCACCGGAGCATGCATGGACGATACGCGCGTCTTGACGGCGTCCGACGCAGCGGCGTACTGTGCTCGTCCGCTCGAACATACGTTCGACAGCACAGGTGGCGCTCAGGTGACGAAGCGTTTCGACGAGGAGGTCCGGGTCGAGCGCGACGCGGGGATGCCGGCGGTCTTCGAGTGGCGCGGCCGCCGCTACCAGGTCGTCGACGTGATCGGACGGTGGCGGATCGAAGGGCGGTGGTGGGCCGACGGCCGCGACCGCGAATACTGGCGTGTCGAGGCCAAGGGCGGCGCCGTCTGGGACCTCTACTTCGACCGCCAGCGGGACCGCTGGCACATGGAGCGCCTCTGGGACTAGGTGTCGTCCCCTCCAGCCACCGGATCGAGGTGGGGCGGTTCCCCCCCGGGTCGACCAACTTCACCGTGTCGCTCCCGGCGAACGTACGCGAATCGACCGAACCGGAGACCCTGAGGATCACGTCGGCCGGCGGGATCACGCTGTCCACGAGCGCGATCACCTCGGATCGCGAGAATTGCGCCGAGCACGAGCCCGAACACGCCCGCGCCGATCCCCAACGCGAAGAGAATCCTCTTCATGGTTCTCCCTCTCCTCGACCCCGCCGCGTGTCGCTACCAGACCCGATCCCGGGCCGATCGGGGAACGACGGTCGCGTCAGGCCCGGCGAAGCTTCAACGAACGCCATGGAGCGGTGTCCGTAAGCGAAATGTGCATTGGTCCCGTCGGTCGCGGGACCCGAGGCACGAACAGCCGCCGGACTAGGACGATCCGGCCCGGTCCAGCTCCCGGGCGACCTTCCGGAGATCGGCGACGAAGGCATGCATCGCGTTGGCGCGCGCGGCGTCGTCGGGCGCTCGCAAGACCGACGACGGGTGCACGGTCGCGGTCACGAACGGAGCCAGATCGGAGTCGACGAATCGGCCGCGCTCCTGCGTCACGCGGAACGAGCGCCCTAGCAACGATTGGGCGGCCGTGGCGCCGAGACAGACGAGCACGGACGGCTTGACCGCCTCGAGCTCGGCGTCGAGCCACGGCCGGCACGCGAGGATCTCGTGCATGTCCGGCTTGCGATGGATCCGACGCTTCCCACGCAGCGCCGGCTTCCACTTGAAGTGCTTCACGACGTTGGTGACGTAGGCGTCGCGACGGTCGATCCCGGCCTCGTCGAGCGCGCGGTCGAGGAGCTTCCCGGCGGGTCCGACGAACGGACGCCCCTCGATGTCCTCGCGATCGCCCGGCTGCTCGCCGACGAGCATCACCCGAGCGCGCTTCATGCCCTCGCCGAACACCGCCTGGGTCGCATCCTCGTACAGGTCGCAGCCCCGGCAGCCCTGCACGGCCTCGGCGAGAGCGCGGAGCGATCGGCTGTCGGGCAGGTACTGGGCGGCGGAGCGCTCGAGAGCGGACATCTTGAAGCTGGTCTACCCGCGCTCGCCGTGGCCGAACGGCCCCTTGACGGATGTCAGGGGCGAGCATCAGACTCGAACACATGTTCGATTTACGGGACGGTCTCGAACCCCTCGCGGGCGAAATCGCTGTCGAACGCGAACGCCCGCCGGATGCCCTCCTCGCGCATCAGCTCGAAGCTCACTCGATCGACGAACGACGAACCACGACGCAACCCCGCCAGGTACGCCGCGGTCGCGCGCTCGTGCAGTTCTCGATCGACGAACGTGATCCGGCAGACCGGCATGAGGTCGTTGATGAACGCACGAACGAGGTCGATGCCCAGCCGACGGTGGATCAGGGTGATCGATTCTGTGACGACGTAGTTATGGGTGACCAGGTCTTCGTCGCCGCGTGCGGCGACATCGTCCAACCAACGCGCTGCCCGCTGTTGGCGTGCGTCCTCATGCGTCAGCACTGCGTAGAACGCCGACGTGTCGACGAACGTCGTCACCGGCCTCTCCGGAGGTCCTCCTCGAAGATCTCCGCGAGGTACTCGTCGTGGCGGACGCTGACGTCCGTCTTCCCTCCCTTGTCGTGGCCGATCCCGACCGCCGAGAGTGCTCGCGCCCAGCGCTCGGCGGGGTCGTCGCGATCGGGGAGACGGTCGACGGCCTCGCGGATCACCTCGGCCATCGAGACGTCGCGCGCGGCCGCGAGGCGCTTCAGCTTCGCGGCTTGCTCCTCGGTCAGCTGGATCTGGGTCCGGATCATTCCGACAACACGATAACACTATCCGATGACATGATGGCATCGTCGTTCGTCCACCTCGACGTCCGTTCCTTCTTCTCCTTGAAGGAGGGGGCGTTCGCGCCCGAGCAGCTGGCCGAGCAGGCGGTGGGGCTCGGGATGCCGGCGGTAGCGATGACCGATCGCGACGGGCTCTACGGGGCCGCCCGGTTCGTCGCCGCGTGCACGCAGTTGGGCGTGCGGCCGATCCTCGGCGCGTCGATCACCGTGCGCGCACCTGCGCCACCGCCGATCGATGCGCACGTCGTGCTATTGGCGGCAGACGATCGCGGCTACGCGAACCTCTGCCGGCTGCTCACCGACGCACACATGCTGGGACAGCGCGGAGATCCCTGGGTGGCCACCGAGCAGATCCTGGCGCACGCCGATGGTCTGATCGCCCTGCTCGGCCCGCGTTCGCATCCCGGGCGGCTCGCGCTCCGTGGCGCGATCGACGCCGGCGCGCGCCAGCTTCAAGGGTTCCGCGAGGCGTTCGGCGACCGCGCGTACGTCGCCGTGGAGCACCGCATGGAGCCGGGCTCCGACGCAGAGATGCGCGCGATGCTCCGGCTGGCCGAGCGGGCCGAGCTCACGCCGGTCGCGACCAACCCCGTCCGCTACCTGCTGCCCGACGACGCGTTCCTGGCCGACGCGCTCGAGTGCATGCGGCAGATCGTGCCGATCGCGTCCAACCACGTCAGCCGGCGCAACGCCGAGGGGTGGCTGAAGCCCGCCGCAGCGATGCGCGCGCTCTTCGCCGAGCGCACCGACCTGTGCGACGCGACCCTCGCGATCGCCGAGCGATGCACCTACGACCTGGGGCTGAAGCAGGTGCACTTCCCCGACTTCCCGACGCCGGCTGGCAGATCCGCCGACGCCATCCTCGCCGAGCGGTGCTGGCGAGGCGTCCACGAGCGCGGCCTGCTCGAGACCGAGCGGATGCGCGACCGGCTGCACCACGAGCTCACGATGATCCGGCAGATGGGCTACGGGGCCTACTTCCTGACGGTCGCCGACATCGTGGCCGACATCAGGGCGATGGGCATCATGGCGGCGTGCCGGGGGAGCGCGGCCGGCTCGATGGTGTGCTACCTCACCGGCATCTCCGACGTCGACGCGATGGCGCACGACCTGTCGTTCGAGCGGTTCATGAACCCGATGCGTGAGGACCTGCCCGACGTCGACATCGACGTCGAGTCGGCGCGGCGCGAGGACGTTTACGACATGATCCTGTCGCGCCACGGCCAGGACCGCGCCGCGTGCGTCGCGATGATCGACACGTACCGAGCACGAGCCGCGATCCGCGAGGTCGGCAAGGCGCTCGGGCTGCCCGAGGTCGAGGTCGGTGTGGTCGCCACTGCGTTTCCCCACATCTCGGCGCGTCATCTGCGCGAAGGCCTCGAGCGGCTGCCCGAGCTGCAGGGCGTCAACCTGCCGATGCGCCAGCTCGAGCTGCTGTTCCGCGTGGCCGAACGGCTCGACGGGTTCCCGCGGCACATCGCGCTGCACCCGTGCGGCATCGTGCTCGCGTCGCACGACCTCGTGCAGCGCGTGCCGCTCGAACGAAGCGCGAACGGGCACCAGATGGCGCAGGCCGACAAGGACGACGTCGAGCTGCTCGGGTACCTGAAGCTCGACATCCTCGGCGTGCGGATGCTCTCGTCGATGCGCCACGCCCTGGACGAGATCGCGCGCACCACAGGGGACAAGATCGACCTCGGCCGGATCCCGCTCGACGACGCGGCGACCTTCGAGATGATCCGGCGCTCCGACACGCTCGGGTGTTTCCAGATCGAGTCGCCCGGTCAGCGCGAGCTGCTGCAGAAGCTCCAGCCGGCGCGCTGGGACGACCTGATCATCGACATCTCGCTGTTCCGGCCCGGGCCGGTGAAGTCCGACATGATCCGGCCGTTCCTTGCCCGGCGCGGCGGTCTCCAGCGCGCGGTCTACATCCACCCCGACCTGCGCCCGGCCCTGGCCGAGACCCACGGCGTGATCGTCTACCACGAGCAGGTCATGCGCACGCTCTCGGCGCTCGGCGGCTACGACCTCACCTACGCCGACCACATCCGGCGGAACCTGCACCGCGAGGACCTGCTGCCCGGGTTCCGCACCGACTTCGTCGCACGTGCGGTCGCGCGCGGCGTCGACCGCGGCGCGGCCGAGAAGACCTGGGACGCCGTCGCGCAGTTCGCGAGCTTCGGGTTCTGCAAGGCGCACGCGGCGGCGTTCGCCGTGCCGACGTACCGGTCGTCGTGGCTCAAGGCGCATTACCGCGCGCACTTCCTCGCCGGCGTGCTCACCCACGACCCGGGGATGTATCCGCGGCGGCTGCTTCTCGACGACGCACGCCGGGCGGGGGTTCCCATCTTGCCGCTGGACGTCAATCGGTCGGAGCCCGAGTACGTGGTCGAGGAGGCAAGGGCGTCGTCCGTTGGGAACCGGGGTCGCGGCGGGGGGGTCGTCGCGCTGACCCTGCCTGGCCATACCTCGCGCGCCGACCCCCCCGCCGCCTTGGCTCCGTCGCACTGCGACTCCGGCGATCCCGTTTGGGGCATCCGGCTGGCGTTGCAGGACGTGCACGGGATCTCCGACGCCGAGATCCGGTCGATCCTGTCGGCGCGATCCGACCGCCCCTTCGCCGACGTCGGCGACTTCCTTCGCCGCACGACGGTTGCGCGCCCGGTGGTCGAGGCCCTCGCCCACGCCGGCGCCTTCGACGCCCTCGGCGACGCGAACCGCCGCACCCACCTGTACAACGCGATCACCACGGAAGCTGCTCGCGAGGGAGACCAACTGGCCCTGGGGTTGTGGAATCCCATGGTGACGGCCGAAGAAGGAGGCGAATGGGCCGGAGCCGGACATACGGGAGCGGGAGGGGATGTCGCGGAGCCGGACCTGAGGGAGCGCAGTGGCGAGTTCCCCGTGACCCCGCAGTCGCGACCGGGTCCGGCGGAGCGGCAGCCCCGGACGCTGCGAGCATCCGGATACGCCTTCCCCGACTACACGGATGCCGAGGTCGTCCGCGCAGAGCTAGAGGTGCTCGGCCTCGACGCCACGCGCCACATCGTGAGCTTCTTCGAGCCGCTGCTCGCCGATCTCGGCGTGACGCGCGCCAAGGACCTGCATCGCAAACGCCAGGACGAGCACGTGATGGTCGCGGGGGTGAAGATCGCCTCGCAGACGCCGGCGGTCCGCAGCGGCCAGCGGATCATCTTCCTGTCGCTCGACGACGCCACGGGTCCGATCGAGGTCACGATCTTCGAGTCGGTGCAGCCGAAGGTGGCGCGCACGGTCTTCCACGCGTACGCGATGGCGGTCTGGGGGCAGCTCAGGCGGACCGGGGTGAAGGGCGTGAGCGTGGTCGCCGAGGAGGTCTGGGATCTGACCGCGCTGCAGTTGGCCAGGGGCGAGGGCCGGCTGCGCGAGGCGATGGCCTCGCCCACCGAGCCGCGCGCACCTGCCAAGAAGCTGTGGAACGCGAGCGGCGGCTCCGCGGGATGATTGGCCTCGTGCCCACTCGGCCCGCCGAACCGATGCTGCACGTCGACCTCGACGCGTTCTACGCGGGCGTGGAGGTCCTGAAGGACCCCTCCCTGAAGGGCAAGCCCGTCATCGTCGGCGGCGTCGGGGCCCGCGGCGTGGTGGCCAGCGCCTCCTACGAAGCCCGCGCCCAGGGCGTGCACTCGGCGATGCCGGCCGTGCGAGCACGGCGCCTGTGTCCCGCCGGGATCTTCCTGCCCGCCGACTTCGAGGCCTACCGGACCCACTCGAACCGGTTCCGCGAGGTGCTGCTGTCGTTCACGCCGCTCGTGGAGCCGATCTCGCTCGACGAGGCGTTCCTCGACGTCGGGGGCGCCGTCCGGCTGTTCGGCGAACCGGTCGAGATCGCGCGGCGGATCCGGCGCGACGTCGAGGCCGAGGTCGGAGTGACGTGCTCGGTCGGCGTGGCCGCCACGAAGTTCGTCGCCAAGCTGGCCTCCGACCACTGCAAGCCCGACGGTCTGCTGCACGTCCCGGCCGGGGAGACGCTCGCGTTCCTCCAGCCGCTGCCGGTGAGCCGCCTGTGGGGCGTCGGCGAGAAGACCGGCGACCTGCTCGGGCGCCTGGCGATACGGACGATCGGCGACCTCGCCGCGACACCGGAGGCGATCCTCGAGCGGCTCCTCGGCGAGGCGGCGGCCCGGCACCTCTCGAACCTGTCGCAGGGGATCGACGAGCGCGTGGTCGTCCCCTACGAGGCGCCCAAATCGGTCGGGCACGAGGAGACTTTCGACCGCGACCTCGACGACGAGGAGGAGATCCTCCGCGAGCTGCTCCATCTGTCGGGGAAGGTCGCGGCGCGACTGCGCGACGACGGGTATCGGGCGCGCACGGTGACCCTCAAGGCCCGGCTGGCGAACTTCACGACGCTCACGCGCGCGCGGACGCCCTCCGACGCCACGGATGTGGGCGCGGACCTGTACCGGGTCGTCGCCGAGCTGTACCGCTCGCTCCCGGGCACCGGACGCCGGATCCGCCTGCTCGGCGTGCAGGGCAGCGGCCTGGTGGCCGCCGGCGCCGAGCAGCTCGCCCTCCTGCGGGGGGAGCGGTGGAGCGACGTCGAGCGGACGATCGACCGGATAGAGCGGAGGTTCGGCCGTGGAGCGGCCACCCAGGCGACGCTGATCGACCGCGATCGGTCCAAGCCCCGGTCGCCTGCCTTCCGCGAGATACCTCCACAGGGTCGGACCGGATGAGCCGGATGTGGGTTCCTGCGTTGGCGGACCCTCCCTATAATCGAACATGACGGTCGGACCGCGACGGCCGGAGGACGCAGATGCCGCTCAGCGACCACGAACAGAAGATCCTCGAAGAGATCGAGCGACGTCTGGCCGAGGACGACCCGAAGCTGGTCGAACAGGTCGGCCGCACCGACCTCTACACGCATCTCGCCCGCCGCATCCGCATCGCCGCCTTCGCGTTCCTGGCCGGGTTCGTGATGCTCCTGCTGTTCGTCGCCTCGCTCTGGGTCGCCGCGGCAGGGTTCCTCGTGATGGTGCTGTCCGCGGTCATGATCTACCGGTACCTCGGGCAGCTCGGGCGCGACCAGATCCGAGCGATGCAGAACGAGGGCGCGTTCTCGTTCACGGGGCTGCTCGGCCGGATCGCCGCTCGCTTCCGCCGATCGTGATCAACGCGTAGTCCGACCGGACGATTTTTCGCACGGCGCTAGCTCGACGCTTGCCACGGTTCCGAGCGGGGGTGTACAACGGGCGTTCCCTTCCCTGGGTGCGTGACCGCCGATTGGAAGCACGTCGCTTCCCCTCCGCCGGCGGCCCGCCCGCGTGGTGGTCGGTCGGAGAGAGGAACGGAAAGGCGCGCGTCCGTATGGAGGGATTCACCGGGCATCAGGCATGCAAGTTCACGGGCTGTTCCCCGCGTCAGTTGCGGTATTGGGACCAGATCGGACTGGTGAGGCCCACGATCCAGGGCACCGGCGGACGCCCCGGCGTGCCGCGCCTCTACTCGTTCCGTGACCTCGTGGCCCTTCGTGTGGTGAAGTCCCTGATCGACGGCGGCATGTCGCTGCAGCGGGTCCGCCGGTCCTGGGAGTTCCTCAACAAGAGGGCCCATCTCGATCGTCACCTCTCCGAGGTGCAGTTAGTGACCGACGGACAGAGCATCTTCCGCATCGCGCGCCGCGACGGCGAGGTCATGGACGCCCTCCGCGAGGGGCAGATGGCGTTCTTCGTGGCGATCGACGACATCGCCACCTCGGTGCGCACGAACGTGCGCACGTTCCAGGACGATCGCGAGCGGTTCGTTCGTGCCCTGCGCGAGGCGGCCGCCCACACCGCCACCGGCTCCTGACGCTCAGTCTCGCCGGTAGATCCCCAGGATCCTCCTGGTCAAGGGTGTCGACCGCCGCAGGTCCCCGAGGGTCTGGCCGGCGTCGGCGGTCGCGTCGAGCGCGTCGTCGGGCGACGGCTCAGCGGGGGCGTACGCGGCTCGCACGGCGAGGTTCGTGAGCCGGCCGAGGTGCCCGTCGGACAGTGGCGCGGTCGCCTCGATCCGTCGCCGGTACTCACCCGGCGTCTCGCCGATCAGCCGGCCGAGCCCAAGATCGCCCGCCCGCTCGGTGAAGACGTCGTACGTCGCGAGGATCAGCCGCCGGGGATCGTGCCCCGCACGGCGCAGCCGCCGCCGCCGCCCCGCCGCTCGCACGATCGGCACGGCGATCAGGGCGAGCAGGCCGATCGCGAGCGCAACGGCCACCGCGGCGAGCCCCCACACCCAACGGCGCGTCCCGGAAGGCGTGCCGGCCGCCCCGAAGTCGCCGCCGGGATCGTCGGGGGATTTGCCCAAGCGGTTGTTTCGGTTGAGATCGTTCCCCGCCCCGATCTTTGTCTGCTTCTTATCGTTGCCGACGCTGGTGGCGCAATCCTTCTTCCCGGGTGGGCAGCTTACGGTCGTGCTCGGGTTCTGGTAGTCGGCGGTCGGGTTGGACCTCGACGGCGTCGGCTCGAAGGCGAGCCACCCGTACTGGGGAAAGTCCACCTCGACCCACGCGTGCAGCTCTTTGGTCGTCTCGACGTAGGACCCGTCGGGTTGCAGCCGCGGGACGAACCCGACCGCGACGCGCGCGGGGATGCCGAGCGTTCGCAGCATCAGAGCCATCGCACTCGCGAACTGTTGGCAGAACCCCCGGCGCTGGTCGGTCAGGAAGTGCTGAAGGGCCTGAACGTTGTCGCCGAACCGGACGTCGACGTTGTAGGCGAAGTGGCCCGAGCTGGCGAACTCGTCCTGGATCGCGATGATCTTGTCGTAGTCGTTGGGGTATCTCTTGGTCCACTTCTCCGCCAGCTGCTTCACGACCGGCGGCAGGTCGTCGGGGTACGCGACGAGGTCCCCGTAGGCACTCGGATCGGAGAACGTCACGTCTCGTAACTGCGCCGGCGTGGGGTCGACGTAGCTCGACGTGACGGTGAAGCTCGTGTCGGCCGGCAGCGTGGAGTCGAGCTGCACCGTGGAGCGCTCCGGGTCCCACTTCCCGGTCTGGACGAGCCCGTCGACCGAGATCGGCTGGTAGGCCATCGGCACCCACGGCATGTGCAGGTCGTCGTTCGTGATCGTCACCTGCTGCACGATCTCTGTCCCGCCCGGGGCCGGGTCGTTCAGCCGCATGCCGGGTTGGAAGGACGGGTCACCCTCCACATCGGCGAGGCGCCACGTGGTGCCGTCCCAGTGATCGAGGCCGGCCATGCGCCAGTACGACGCCTGCTTGCTCTCGACACGGAAGACCTCGACCGGCGTGTCGTCGGACAGGGCCGCGCCGAGCGCGACGAGCGGGCTCACCCGCAGCCCCGACCCGCCGTTCACGCTCGAGAGGTCGAAGACGGCCTTCGAACCGAAGCCGGGGATGAACACCGGAGCCGCAGCGGCAAGCGCCACGGCGGCCGCTGCGACGCGTCGCGCCCCCCTTCCCGCCGTCGGCAGCAGACGGTCCCGCGTCCCCGGGCCGTTCCACACCGGACCCCAGCCCTGCACCCGGCGGATGCCGTCGGCGAAGACGACCGCGAGCGCGGCCACCAAGAAGAGCAACCCGTACTGGGGCTTGACGAAGTCCTCGAGGACGGTGTCGGCGAACGCGACGAGGGCCACAGGGGGCACGAGCGCCAGCAGTGGGCTCCCGGCCCGGAACGCGAGCGCGTGACAGGAGAAGACCGCCGCCCAGACCGCCGTCACGCCCGCGAGCATCAGCGGATCGATCGGCGGCGTCGGCGCCACCTGGATGCGCGCCTGCTCACCGACCGCGGAAGCCGCCTTGCCGACCTCGCGGAGCGTCGTGAGCGTGGGGACCCCGTGCCAGATCGTTTCGGGGAACACGAGCAGGCCGATCGCGACGAGCAGCAGCGCGCCGCTGACGACGGTCGCGAGCATCAGGCTCCGTCGCTCGAACAGCCAGGCGACGACCCCTGAGACAAGGCCGACCGCGAGCAAACGGTACGTGGACGCGTGGCCCACGTACACGCGTCCGAACGAGAACCCCACTGCCACGGCAACGAGCGTCGTCGCCGCGAGCGAGGTCAGGCGTTGGACGCGAGCGGTCGTTCCCGAGGTATGTGCCATCGTTCCGAGAGCCTCATCGAAGGGGGGAGGACGATGCAGTCCCACCCGGCGCGGGTGAGTGCCAGACGGGCCTGCGTCGCGCGTCCCTCCAGCTGGGTGCGCCGGCTCGGCGGGACACTTGCCGGGTCGGCGGGGTAGACCAGGACGGCCAGCTTGGGACCGAAACCGGTCCCGGCGCGGAGCAGCGCCGGCAGCTCGGTCGGAGCCGGCGGCCCGGCGACGAACACCAGTGACGCCTCCGCCGACGCCGCCGCCCGCAGGTGTGCGAGGGCCGGGGCGATCGATCGTCCGCCCCCGTGCAGGACGCCCGCCAGGGCCTCGAGGAACCGCTCCTCGGACAGGACCGCCGCCGGGGTGTCGGCCGTCGCCAGCCGGAGCGTGAAGCCGTTGCGTGCGAGGAGGAGACCGACGCTCGCGACGGAGGACACCGCGCGCTCGAACGCCGCGCCGTGGGACTGTCCCAACGACACCTCCCGGTTGTCCAGGAACAGGAGCCCGCTGGATCGCCGCGAGGCCTCGTCCTGACGGATCATCAGGTCGCCGGTGCGTGCGACCGACGGCCAGTGGATCCGTCGCAGGTCGTCGCCCATCTGGTACTGGCGCATCGTGTAGTACTCCTCGCCCGTCCGAAGGAGCTGTCGCGCCCGGGCGGCGCCGAAGCTGGGGCCCATCGAGGCCTCGGGCGGCGAGCTCAGATCCTCGACCTCGGGGGTCACGAGGAGCTCTTCACGGTCCTCGATCTCGGTGCGGCGGCGGGCCAGCGTGAACGGGTCCGTGGCGTCGATCGAGAGCGGGCCGATGCGGTAGCGCCCACGCACCTGTGGCAGGACCGAGTACGAGACCCGTTGCGCGGTGCGCCCGGGCACGTTCGAGACCACGAGGCGGGCCGGGCGGCCGAGCGCGGGGGGCAGCTGGTCCTGCAGCAGGATGAACGAGGTGGGCGAGGTGGAGCGGTTCTCCACGTCGATCTGGACTGCCACCCGGGTTCCGGGGACGACGCGAACGTCGGAGAGGCGGCGGCGCACCGTGATACGGCGCCGAGTCCACCGCAGGTATCGCGTGGCGAGGAACGGGGTCACCGCAAGGCCGATCGCGACGACCTCCAGGCCGGCGGACCCGATCAGGCGCGCCGTGAGCCACATGGCGAAGGCGGCCACGATGACCGTGACCCCGCGCCCGCTGAGCATCAGGGGCGCTCCGCGACCGGAACCTCGACCTCGCGGAGGATCTCGTCCAGCACCACGCTCACGGACCGCCCCGTCATGACTGCGTCGGCGGTCACGATGATGCGGTGCCCCAGCGCGGGTACCGCGAGGGCCTTCACGTCGTCGGGGATCACGTAGTCGCGCTCGTCGGCCGCGGCGAGCGCCCGAGCGGCGCGGAGGATCATGATGCCCGCCCGCGGGCTCGCGCCCAGGTACACGTCGGCGTGGTTCCTCGTTGCGGCGACGATGTCGACGATGTACCGGCGGATCGAGGGAGCCACGTGGACCGTCTTGGCCATCTCGATCATGTCGGCGACGCCGCGGGCGTCGGTGATCGGGCCGATCTCGGTCAGCGGCTCACCGCTCGTGTGGCTCGACAGGATCTCGGCCTCGACGTCCGCAGCGGGGTAGCCGATCGAAAGGCGCAGCATGAACCGGTCGAGCTGGGCCTCCGGCAGGGGGTACGTGCCCTCGTGCTCGACGGGGTTCTGGGTGGCGATCACCATGAAAGGAGTCCCGAGGGGGTGGGTCTCGGTGTCGATCGTGACCTGGCGCTCCTCCATGCACTCCAGCAGCGCCGACTGGGTCTTCGGCGACGCCCGGTTGATCTCGTCGCCGAGCACGATGTTGGCGAAGATCGCGCCGGGCTTGAACTCGAAGTCGCGCTGCTCCTGATTGAAGACGTTGATCCCCGTGATGTCGGTGGGCAGCAGGTCGGGGGTGAACTGGATCCTGCGGAACGAGCAGTCGATCGACCGGGCCATCGCCTTGGCCAGCATGGTCTTTCCGACCCCCGGCACGTCCTCGATCAACAGGTGGCCTTCGGCGATCATCGCCACGAGCGCCAGCCGGATCTCCTGCTGTTTGCCGCGGACGACCCGCTCGACGTTCTCCTCGATCTGGCGGAAGTGGCCGGCGAACCGGTCCCAGTCCCGCGTCTGCTCTCGTAGCTCCACGGACACCTCCCTCGGCTGAACCATCGTACGCGGCTTGGAGCGTTCCGTTCCATCGAGGAACACCCTCTCGAAAGTCATACGACGCCAAGGTGAACCTCGGAGTTCCCCCGTAAGAAGAGTCGCGAAGAGGCCGGAACGCTGCCCGACTGATTCAAGGTTGGGCACCCATCGACCCGATAGGGGACGAGTTCTTGAACATGCTGGACTCGGTGCTCGAAGTGGTGTGGGTTTGGCTAAGCGCCAGTCCCGTGACACCGGGGACAAGCAGATAGATGCGGACGCCGGCAATAAGCAGCCTGCTTGGGACTCGCCAGACTCATGATCGGCTGGCTTCTGGCAACGTTTGAGAAGATGGGCCGGTCCGGCGGCGGACGCCCCGCGCGGCCCCTGTTCGCTGCTCCAGGCATCCCGTCCGGACCGGCCCGCAGCGAAGATTACACGGTTGTGATTCCCGGCGCACCCCCACGAATCCCGGTGCGACCCGGATACACTCACCTCCAATGGGACGAGCGCTGGTGCTCAACGCAACCGATCTGCCTCTCGCGGTGGTGCCCGCGAGGCGCGCGGTCGTGCTCGTCCTCAAGGAGAAGGCCGAGGTCGTGCAGTCCAACGGTGCGATCTTCCGGTCCGAGCGCATCGCGCTCGAGGCACCGTCGGTGGTGCGCCTTCGGCACTTCGTCCACGTGCCCTTCCGGCCGCACGCGCCGCTCACGCGGCGGGCGGTGTTCGCGCGTGACGAGTGGACCTGCCAGTACTGCGGCGCCTCGGCCGAGAACCTCGACCACGTCGTCCCGCGCTCGCGCGGGGGTCTGCACGTGTGGGAGAACGTCGTCGCCGCGTGCCGGCGGTGCAACGCCAAGAAGATGGACCGCACGCCGGCCGAGGCAGGGTTTCACCTGTCGCGCCAGCCGTTTGCGCCCTCCGACGGGTTCCGGCTGACGCTCGGGCACCTCGAGCCGGGCTGGGAGCTGTACCTGATCTAGCGCGACCGGCCACCCGTCACATCCCGACATGCACGCCCGAACAACAGTTCGGGCGTGTTTCGCATTGACTGAGTGGAGTGCAAGTGGGATAAACGTGGACCCGAGTGGAGGAAAGGGGAGGACGCGTGGCCGATCTGCTCGGCACGCACAGCTACCAGCTCGACCCGAAGGGACGCGTGTCCCTGCCGGCTCGGTTCCGCGAGGCCTTCGCCGACGGGGCCTGGCTCACGATCGGGCAGGACGGGTGTCTCTTCGCCTTCCCCAGGGTCGAATGGGAGCGACGCTCCGACGAGGTCGCCGCGTCCCCCCTTTCCGACGCCGACGGACGCGCGTACGCGCGGCTGTTCTTCGGATCCTCGGACGAGGCCAAGCTCGACGGCCAGGGGCGGCTGACGATCCCGCAGCGTCTTCGCGAGGTCGTGGGGATCCGGAAGGACGTCGTGGTGCTCGGGGTGCGGGACCGGATGGAGGTCTGGGACAGGGAGGCATTCGAACGGTACGAGGCCACGTTCGCCGGGGCGTATCAGGCGGGAACGCTCACGCCCGGCGCAGGGACAGGGGGGAACGGCTGATGGATCGATCGGGGAAACTCGGCGCCGAGGTTCGACAGAGCCTCTCGCTGATCGGGATGACGGCGCTCACTCTGTTGGCGTCGATCGGGTTCGGGTTGCTGGTGGGGCATCTCGGGTGAACGGGGCCGACCAGCCGGGACACGAGCCGGTCATGGCCGCGGAGGTCGTCGAACTGCTCGCGGATCGCGCACTCGTCGTCGACATGACGATCGGTGCGGGCGGGCACGCCGCCGCGATGCTCGACGCCGGTGTTCGGCGCATCCTCGGCGTCGACCGGGACCCGGATGCGGTCCGCCAGGCCGCGGCGCGCCTGGCCGGCTACGGGGACCGGGTGCGGATCCTGCCGATGCGGTTCTCCGAGGTGGATGAGGACGTCGTGGGTGACCCCGCCGACGGCGTGCTCTTCGACCTCGGCGTCTCGTCGATGCAGCTCGACCGGACCGAGCGCGGGTTCTCCTACCGCCGCGACTCGCCGCTCGACATGCGGATGGGCGACGAGGGCCCGACCGCGGCCGAGCTGGTGAACGGGCTTCCCGAGCGCGAGCTGGCCGACCTGATCTACCGGCTCGGCGACGAGCGCCGGTCGCGCCGGATCGCGCACGCGATCGTTGCGCGCAGGCCGATCCACACGACCGACGAACTCGCGGGCGTGATCGTGAGCACCGTGGGACGGCGTCCGGGGGGCCCCCACCCCGCCCGCCGCACGTTCCAGGCGCTCCGCATCGCGGTCAACCGGGAGCTCGAGGAGCTCACCGCGGCCCTGCCTCACGCGGCGGGGCTCCTCGGCCCCGGCGGCCGCGTGGTCGTGATCTCGTACCACTCGCTCGAGGACGGCGCCGTCAAGCGGGCGTTCCGCGAGGACGCGCGGCTGCGCGTGCTGACGCGCAAGCCCCTTGTTCCCTCGCCCGAAGAGGTCGGCCGGAACCCGCGTGCACGGAGCGCGAAGCTGCGCGCCGCCGAGCGCGAGGACGAGGCGGCGTGAGCGCGCCGGCGCGAACGATCGTCGGCACGGGGCCGCGCGGGTCCGCCGCGCCGGCGCGCTCACCCGCGGCGCGCCCGCGGACCGCCACCGCTCCCGGCCTTCGTCGGCGGGCGCGCCGCGGGTCCACCCCCGCGTTCTGGGTCATGACCGCGGTCGTCGTGACCGCCTTGGTCGTCGGTGTCGTCTCGCTGTCGGCCCTGGTGGTGCAGTCGAGCTTCGCGGCCGACGATCTTCGGTCTCGCATCGGGGACCTCGCCGAGCATCAGCAGGTGCTTACCGAGCAGGTCGCTTCGCTCTCGTCGCCGGCGCGCGTGGCCGTGTGGGCGCGCCGCCACGGCATGGTGGTTCCCGACGACGTCGTGGTGCTTCGCGTCGGGGATCCGCAAACCGGGAACGGTGCGTGAAACGACCGCCGACGATCCGTCTGGTGGTGCTGTTCGCTGCCTTCCTGATGGCGCTGGGGGGGATCGTGACGCGCCTGGCGGTCCTCCAGGTGCGCGAGACGCATGCCTACCGGGTGCTCGGTCTGGAGCAACGGATCAGGTCCGAGGATCTCCCGGCCAGCCGCGGAACGATCGTCGACCGAAACATGGTCCCGCTGGCGATCACGATGCAGGCGAGCGACGTCTACGCGAATCCTCAACTCGTCACCGATCCGGCGGGTGAGGCCTCCGAGATCGCAGGCGTGCTCCACCTGAAGCCGCGTGCGGTGCGCTCGACGCTCGAGTCCGACGGGACGTTCGTCTACGTGGCACGCCAGGTGGACCGGGACCTGGCGGGCCGGATCGCCGACCTGCACCTGCCCGGCATCGGGACGGCCCCCGTTCCGAAGCGCTACTACCCGGCCCGGGCGCTGGCGCCCCAGGTGCTCGGGTTCGTCGGGGTCGACGGCATCGGGCTCTCGGGTCTGGAAGAGGAGTACCAGTCGCTCCTGGCCGGCCGGCCCGGTGAGCAGACCGTGGAGCTCTCCGCTCAGGGCCAGGAGATCGCGGGAGGCCAGAGCGTCGTCCGCGACCCGTTGCGGGGGAGCGACCTGGTGCTGACGATCGACCGCGAGATCCAGTTCCAGGCGCAGACCTATCTGCGAAGGGCCGTGCTCGAGAACCACGCGAAGGGCGGCACCGTGGTCGTGATGGACCCGCGAACGGGGGACGTCTACGCGATGGCCAACTACCCGTGGTTCGACCCGAACCGCTTCGCCCAGGCGGACCCCTCGACGCTTCGCAACCGCGCTGTCACCGACATGTGGGAGCCGGGCTCCGTGAACAAGGTCATCACGGCCGCCACCGCGCTGGAGACCCGGTCGGTCGGGTTGCAGGAGCGCTTCGAGGTTCCGTCCACGCGCAAGGTCGACGGGTTCACGCTCCACGACTCGGAGACCCATCCGATCGAGACGATGACCCTCGCCGACGTCATCGCGCACTCCTCGAACATCGGCATCTCGCTCGTGGCCGACCGGGTCGGGAGCGACGCGCTCGCCTCCTACTTCTCGAAGTTCGGCTACGGGGTCCCGACGGGGGTCGGGTTCCCGGGCGAGGCCGCAGGGTTGATGCCCGACCTCACGCACTGGACCAACCTCACGCGCGCGACGGTCTCGTTCGGCGCCGGGGTGGCGGTCACGCCGCTGCAGATGGCGTCGGTGTACGCGACGATCGCCAACGGGGGCGTACGGGTCCAGCCACGTCTGGTGCGAGGCGTACGGGCGCCGGACGGCTCGCTGAAGGAGGCCGACCCCTCGCCGAGACGGCGCGTGCTGCGTCCGTCCACCGCGACGGTGCTCACCCAGATGCTGGCCTATGCCGTGCAGGACGGCACGGGCGAGAACGCACGGATCCCCGGGTACCAGGTGGCCGGGAAGACCGGCACCGCGAAGAAGCTCGACAGCTCCGGGCACTACACCCACCGCTACGTGGCGGCGTTCGTCGGCTTCCTCCCGGCTTCCGCGCCGCGTGTCGTGGTCGCGGCCATCATCGACGAGCCGCGCACCGTGTACGGAGGCGTGGCCGCGGCACCGCTGTTCCAGGCGGTGGCGCGTGCGGCGATCCAGCGTCTGGGGATCCATCCGGCGCCGCCCGTCGAGCTTCCACCGCACGCACTTCCCATCCCATGACCGCCGCGGGCCCGCGTGTAGGCTCGCGGCCGGTGCATCCGTCCTTCCCCCCCGTCACGGCCGCCGAGATCGCGCGGATCGCGGACGGCCGGCTGCGCGGCGACCCGGCCGCCCTCGTCACGGACGTGGCCCACGATGTGGGAGCGGTCCGTCCCGGCACGCTCTTCGTCTGCGTGCGGGGCGCGACGGTGGACGGCCACGACCTGGCCGCCGGTGCGGTCGCGTCCGGCGCCGTCGCGCTCCTGGTCGAGCGCTGGCTCGATCTCGACGTGACGCAGGTGCTCGTGAGGTCGACACGCGCGACGATGGGCCCGGTCTCGGCGCAGCTATTCGGCCGCCCGGCCGAGGCGATGACCCTGGTGGGGGTCACCGGCACGAACGGGAAGACGACCGTGACCTACCTGCTGGAGGCGGTGTTCCGCCGGGCCGGTCTGGCACCGGGCGTGATCGGGACGACGGGGGCCCGGATGGACGGCGTCGGGGTCGAGCTGGCGCGCACGACGCCGGAGGCGCCCGACCTCCAGCGTCTCCTCGGCCGCATGCGTACGGCGGGCGTGCGGGCGGTGGCGATGGAGGTCTCCTCCCACGCGCTCGCCTACGGCCGCGTCGACGGGATCGTCTTCGACGCGGCGCTGTTCACGAACCTCTCGCAGGATCACCTCGACTTCCATGCGTCGATGGAGGAATACTTCGAGGCGAAAGCGTCGCTGTTCACGGCGGAGCGCGCGGCACGTGGGGTCGTCAACCTCGACGATCCGTGGGGCCGCCGCCTGCGAGACGGCTCGAGGCTCCGACTGTCGACCTTCGGCGTGGACGCCGCCGCGGACGTCCGCGCCGTCGACGTCGTGGTCGACGCCGACGGCGTCGCGTTCGGCGTCGGCGCCACGCGGGTGCGCTCGGAGCTCCGCGGCGCCTTCAACGTCTCGAACTGCCTGGGCGCCTTCGCGCTGGCGCGCTCGCTCGGCATCGACGACGAGGTGACGGTTGCCGGGATCGGCGACGTGAAGGGTGTGCCCGGCCGGATGGAGCCCGTCGACGCCGGACAGCCGTTCCTGGTGGTGGTGGACTACGCGCACACGCCGGATAGCATCCACAGCGTGCTCCGGGGTGCACGCCCGCTGGCGTCGGGCCGCGTCATCGTCGTGTTCGGTTGCGGCGGTGACCGCGACCGTGCGAAGCGTCCCTTGATGGGTGCGGCGGCCACCGCCGAGGCCGACCTGACCGTCATCACGAGCGACAACCCACGGTCCGAGGACCCGCTGGGCATCATCGCCGAGATCGAGGCCGGCGCGAGGTCGGGCGGCGGCGCGTACGTCGTTGAGGCGGATCGGCGGACCGCGATCGCGGTCGCGGTCGGTGAGGCGCGTCCGGGCGACGTCGTCGTGATCGCGGGAAAGGGTCATGAGTCCTTTCAGGAGATCGGGGAGATGCGGCTGCCGTTCGACGACCGCGAGGTGGCGCGCGACGCCTTGGCGGCCCGTTCGGAGGGCACGTGAGGACGCGCGCGCTCGCCGACGTGGCGCGCGCCGTGGGCGGCGTGACGTCGGAGGGCGTCGTCGAGATCCGCGGCGTGACGACGGACTCCCGCGCGGCGACGCCCGGGGACCTCTTCGTCGCGCTGCGCGGCGAGCGCCACGACGGGCATCGATTCCTGGGTGATGCCTTCTCCAACGGTGCGACGGCGGGGCTCGTCGACGAGGACGTCTCGGCGGACGGTCCGACGATCCGCGTACCGGACACGGGCGAGGCGTTCCTCGCTCTTGCCGCCGACGAACGCACCGCGCTTCACGCGACGGTCGTCGGCATCACGGGGGCCAACGGCAAGACCTCCACCAAGGACATGGCCGCGAGGGTCCTCGCCGGCAGGTTCCGAACGCACGCCAGCCCCGCGTCGTTCAACAACGAGGTCGGCGTCCCCGCGACGATCCTCGGGACACCCGCGGACACGGAGGTCCTGGTCGCCGAGCTCGGGGCGCGCCACGTGGGCGACGTCACGCTGCTCTGCCGGGTCGCACGGCCCTCGATCGTCGTGGTGACGAACGTCGGTGTCGCCCACATGGAGGTGTTCGGTTCGTGGGAGCGCATCGTCGAGGCCGCCGCCGAGCCGGTCGAGGCGCTCGGCGCCGACGGCGTCGCCGTGCTGAACGCCGACGATCCCGTGGTGGCGGGTCTGGCCGAGCGGCACGGGGGCCGCCTCCTCACCTTCGGGCGCGCCGGTTCGGCCGACGTTCGAGCCGACGCCGTCGGCCTGGACCGAGCGGGCCGCGCGTCGTTCGACCTCGTCTGCGACGGAGACCGCGCGCACGTCGCACTCGCGGTGGCCGGTGAGCACATGGTGGACAACGCGCTCGCGGCGGCTGCCGTGGGGCACGCTCTTGGGGTGCCGATGGCGGAGTGCGCCGAGGCCCTGGCCTCGTCGACGTTGTCGCGCTGGCGGATGGAGACGTTCACGACATCGGGCGGTCTGCGGGTGTTGAACGACGCGTACAACGCGAATCCGGAGTCGATGGCCGCGGCGCTGCGCACGGCGCGATGGATCGCATCGAGCGCGCGGCTGGTTGCCGTGCTCGGCCCGATGGCGGAGCTCGGCGGCATCGCCGAGGCCGAGCACGAACGGGTGGGCGAGATGGCCGCGCGCCTGGGCGTGGACCGGCTCGTGACCGTCGGCGATGCGGCAAAGCCCGTCGCCGTCGCGGCGCTTCGCGAAGGCATGGAGCCAGACGACGTGGCGAGTTACGACGACGCGGACGCGGCGCTGGCCGACGTGCGTGCGCACACCGAGGCCGGCGACCTCGTTCTGTTCAAGGCCTCGCGCGTGGTCGGGCTCGAGCGGCTCGCGGAGGCCTTGCGGTGATCTCGATCCTGCTCGCGGCGGCGTTCGGCCTGGCCGCGACGTTGCTCGGGACGCCTCTGGCGATCCGGGCGTTCCGGATCTGGGGATGGGGCCAACGGATCCGTGAGGACGGGCCGCACACGCACATGGAGAAGATGGGGACGCCGACGATGGGCGGCGTCGTGATCCTGATCGGCCTGGTGCTCGGCTACCTCGCGTCGCGGGTCACTACCCAGCGGCTCACCTCGACGGGGATCGCCCTCGTGCTCGCGGCGGTCGGCTTCGGAGCGGTCGGGTTCCTCGACGACTACATGAAGGTGAGCAGGCAGCGGTCGCTCGGGCTCACGAAGCTCCAGAAGTTCGCGGGCACCGCGCTCGTGTCGATCGCGTTCGCCGTGCTCGTGGTGCACTACGCTCCGACGACAGGCACGTCGACGCACATGTCGTTCGTTCGCCCCTCGGCGATCGCGCTGGGGTTCCTCTTCTACCTGTGGGCGTTCCTGATCCTCACGGCATCGTCCAACGCCGTGAACCTCACCGACGGGCTCGACGGGCTCGCGAGCGGATCGTCGATCCTGGTTCTGGCCGCCTACATCTTCATCAGCTTCTGGCAGTTCCGCCACACGTGCGCCCTGCTGGGATCGGTGGACGGGTGCTACGGCGTGTCGGGCGTCGAGATGCAGGACGCGGCGATCGTGTCGGCGGCGATGATGGGCGCGGTGACCGGGTTCCTGTGGTGGAATGCCGCCCCGGCGCGCATCTTCATGGGCGACACGGGGTCGCTCGCGCTCGGTGGCATGCTCGGCGCGCTGGCGGTCGTGACCAACACCCAGCTGCTGCTGGTGATCCTCGGCGGCCTGTTCGTCCTGGAGACGGCGTCGGTCATCGTGCAGGTCATCTCGTTCCGGGGGTTCGGCCGCCGGGTGTTCCGGATGTCGCCGGTCCACCATCATTTCGAGCTCGCCGGATGGCCCGAGTTCACGGTGATCGTCCGGTTCTGGATCATCGCCGGGCTCTGTTCGGCGATCGGGATCGGGCTCTTCTACGCCGACTTCATCGCGCGCGGGGGCCTCGGATGATCGGCTCGTTCGCGTCCGAACGTGTGCTGGTCGTCGGTGCAGGGGTCGCGGGGGTCGCCGCGGCCGAGGCGCTCGTGGCCGAGGGCGCCGAGGTCCGCGTGACGGAGGAGCGCCCACGCGAGGAGCTCGCCGGCGTGGCGGCGCTCGAGGCGCTCGGCGTCGAGGTGCACGCCGGCGGACACGACCCGTCGCACCTCGACGGAATGACGCTCGTGGTGGCGAGCCCCGGCGTGCCTCCGGACGCGAAGGTGATGGCGTGGGCGAGCGACCGCCGTGTACCGGTGTGGGGCGAGATGGAGCTGGGCGCTCGCCTGGCGCGCGTGCCATACGTGGCCGTGACTGGAACGAACGGGAAGACGACGACGACGGCCATGATCGCGGCGTGTCTCTCGGCCTCGGGTCTGGACGCCGTGGCGTGCGGGAACATCGGCCGGCCGTTCACCACTGCGGCGCGCGAGCGGCACGACGTCCTGGTCGTCGAGGTCTCGTCGTTCCAGCTGGTGCTGCAGGAGTCGCTGCACCCTCGCGTGTCGGTGCTCCTGAACGTCGCGCCCGATCACCTGGATTGGCACGGCTCCTTCGAGGACTACGCGGCGGCCAAGAAGCGCGTCTTCGCCGCGCAGGGCGGCGACGACGTGCACGTCGGCAACCGCGACGACCCGGAAGGCGCCGCGCTCTCGGCCGGCGCCCCATGTCGCATCGGGTGGTTCCGTCTCGCGGCCCCGCAGCCGGGCGAGACCGGCTACGTGGACGGGGAGCTCATCGTGCGCATCGACGACGATGCATCGCTCGGGCCGATCGAGTCCGAGCGCCCCGGGTATCGGGCCGACGCGGCTGCGGCGGCCGCCGCCTGCGTGTGGTTCGGGGCGGACCCGCGCGCCGTCCGGCGCGGACTCGCTGCGTTCGAGCCTCCGCGACATCGCGGTGAGACCGTCGCGGAGCTCGCCGGTGTGCGGTTCATCGACAACTCGAAGGCAACGAACGTCCACGCCGCGATCGCGGCGATCGACGCGGTGCACGGCGCGGTGCTGATCGCCGGCGGTCGAGCGAAGGGGCAGGACCTGTCCGCGCTCGCCACGCGCGCCCGCGACCTCGCCGGGGTGGTCGGTATCGGCGAGAGCGCCGGCGACGTCGCCGGCCTGTTCGAGGGCCAGGTGCCCGTCCGGCTGGCGGGCTCGATCGAGGAGGCCACCCGGTTGGCCTTCGAGCTGGCACCGGCCCGCGGTGCCGTCCTGCTGGCACCGGCCTGTGCGAGCTGGGACCAGTTCCGCGACTACGCGGAGCGCGGCGATCGGTTCGCGGCCGCGGCGCGGACGCTCCGTCGGGAGGTCGGCTCCGGTGGCTGAGCGGCGCACGGCGCGCGCGAGCAAGGGCGCGGCCGCTTCGCCGCCGGCGCGACGGCGGGGGGAGAGGGCGGTCGGGCTACGGCTGATCCGCGGAGGGGACGCCGCCGTCACGAAGCGACAGGCGGCGCGGCTTGCGCGCGTCGACCTGGGGCTGTTGCTCGGATCGGCGGGGTTCCTGACCGCGGTCGGGCTCGTGATGGTGCTGTCCGCCGGCTCCGTGTCCGCCGCGCAGGGGTACGGAGGGAACAGCTTCTGGTACTTCGAACGGCAGGTGATCTACGCTGCGGCGGGCGTCGCGATCGCGCTCGCGATCGCTCGCGTGCCGTACTCGACGTGGCAGCTGCTTTCGATCCCCGTGCTGGCGGTGGCCACGGGGCTGATGCTGATCGCGGCGCATCCGGCGTCGGGCACCGCCTACTACGGCGCGTCGCGCTGGATCGACGTGGGGCCCGTCACCGTGCAGCCCTCGGAGCTTGCGAAGCTCGGCTTGGTCGCCTTCACGGCGACGATCCTCACGCGCAAATGGGGCAAGCTGCACGAACCCGGACATCTGTTGATTCCGCTGGGGCCGGTCGTCGCGGTGGTCGCGGGGCTGGGTGTTCTCCAGCGTGACCTCGGCACGACCGTGATCCTGGTCGGCTCGGTGTTCATCCTGCTGTTCGCCGCCGGTGTTCGGCTCCGGTATCTGTTCGTGTCGGGCGCGCTGGGGCTCGCGGGCGCCGCGTACCTGATCTTCGGTGAGGCGTACCGGCGAACCCGGTTCTTCGGCGCCTTCCTGGATCCCTGGGCGGACCCCAAGGGGTCGGGGTATCAGCTGATCCAGGGGCTGATCGCGATCGGGTCGGGCGGGTGGTTCGGGTCGGGCCTGGGCACCAGCCGCGCCAAGTGGGACTTCCTTCCGAACGCCCACTCGGACTTCATCTTCGCGGTCATCGGGGAGGAGCTCGGGTTGATCGGTGCCCTCGTCGTGCTCGTCGCGTTCGCCGTGCTGATCTACGCCGGCATCCGGATCGCCGTGCATGCGAGGGACCGGTTCGGGCGCCTGCTCGCCGCGGGCGTGATCGCGTGGATCGGCCTGCAGATCGTGATCAACCTCGGAGCCGTCACGGGGCTCCTGCCGATCACGGGCGTCCCGCTTCCCCTCGTGTCGTTCGGCGGCACCGCGCTCGTGGTGACGCTCGCGGGCGTCGGCGTTCTCGCGGGGATCGCCGGCAGCTCCGCGGGCCCCGGGAGGAGGAGCGCGGCGCGCGCCCGCGCCTCGTCCCGGAAGGCCTCGGCATGAGGGTCGTGATCGCCGGGGGCGGGACCGCGGGCCACGTGTTCCCGGCGCTCGCCGTCGCCGATGCGTTGCGGCGTCGCGGCGGGGACGTGACCTTCGTCGGGGCGCGCGATGGACAAGAGGCGACGCTTGTGCCGGCCGCCGGGTACCGCTTCGTCGGTCTGCGGGTCGAGTCGGCACAGACCCGCGTGTCCGTCCGTTCGGTGCGGGCGCTCGCGCTGGCCGTGCGTGGCGCGCGTACCGTTCGTGCGCTCGTCCGTGGCGCCGACGCGGTCGTGGGGGTCGGCGGCTTCGCGAGCGCACCGGCCGTGGTGGCGGCGCGCTGGGCGCGCCGGCCGCTCGTCCTGGTCGATCAGAACAGTGTTCCGGGCGCGGTCAACCGGATCGCCGCCCGCTGGGCCCGGGTCGTGGCGACCGCCTTCGATGCGACCGCCTCACGCCTGCCGCGCGGCCCCCGAATCGAGCGGACGGGCAACCCGATCCGGGCCGAGATCGCCGCCGTCGCGGCGCATCGCGAACGGTTCGCCGCCGACGGACGCGAGACGTTCGGTCTGGCTGCCGATCGAACGACGGTGCTCGTGGTCGGGGGAAGCCTCGGCGCGCTGCGTCTGGACGAGACGGTCGCGGCCGCGCTGCCGCTCCTGCGCGATCGCGAGGACCTGCAGCTGCTCGTGAGCACGGGACGGGGACACGAGGACGTCCTCGAGCGTGCGATCGAACCCGACGCGCCGCTCCTCGTTCGCTCGACAGCCTTCATCGACCGCATGGATCTGGCGCTGGCCGTCGCGGATGTCGCGGTGTCCCGCGCCGGCGCGAGCGTCGCGGAGCTCGCGGCCTGCGGTCTGCCCGCCGTGCTCGTGCCCTATCCCTTCGCCACGGAGAACCACCAGGAGGCGAACGCACGGGAGGTGGTGTCGGCCGGTGCGGCGACCATGGTCCTGGAGCGCGACCTGTCGCCGTCGCGGCTGGCATCGTGCATCCTCGAGCTCGTGGACGACCCGTCCCGGCGCTCGCGGATGGCCGAGTCGGCCCTGGCCTGGGCACGACCGGGCGCCGCGGACCGCATCGCCTCGATCGTCATGGAGGTCGCCTCGTGAGCGGGCGGACCCTCTGGACCCCACCCGTGGGGTCGATCCCGACGCTGGGGATCCCCTCCCTCGAGGGCGTCGCGCGGATCCACCTGATCGGGGTGGGTGGCGCAGGCATGCGAAACCTCGCACGGGTCTTCCGAGCGCGTGGGCTTCACGTGACCGGGTCGGACCTGAAGGATTCCCACTACCTGTCCGACCTCGCGGCCGACGGCGTGCAGGTCCACGTGGGGCACGACCCGGCTGCGATGCGCGCGCCCGACGTGGTCGTGACCTCGAGCGCGATCGGCGACGCGAACCCGGAGCTGGAGGAAGCGCGCCGCCGAGGCATCCCGGTCTGGAAGCGGCAGCAGGCGCTCGCGGCGCTCGCCGCCGGTCGTCGCTCGATCGGCATCTCGGGCACGCACGGCAAGACGACCACCACCTCGATGGTCGCCGTCGCGTTGGACCGAGCGGGTCTGGACCCGACGTACGTGGTCGGCGGCGATCTGAACGAGAGCGGGAGCGGGGCTCGCAACGGCGACGGCGACGTGTTCGTTTTCGAGGCCGACGAGAGCGACGGCTCGTTCCTGCTCGCGCCACCGGCCATCGGGGTCATCACGAACGTCGAGCTCGACCACGTGGACTTCTACACGGGCGGGCTGGACGAGATCGTCCGTGCCTTCGCGGAGTTCGCCGCCCGATGCGGATCGCTCGTGGCATGGGGCGACGACTCGATGGTGCAGCGGGCGCTGGAGCTCGCCGGCGCGACGGCGCTCACCTACGGCATGCGCGATACCAACGACATCGTGGTCCAGGTCGAGGAGTTGGGGCCACACGGGGCGCGCGGCCGGCTCAGCTTCCGCGACGGAGGCGACGTCGAGCTACGTCTCCGCGTGGACGGGCCGCACAACCTCGCCAACGCGGCGGCCGCGGTCGCCGTCGCCCGGCTGGTCGGGGTGGACCCCGCCGACGCCGCGGAGGCGATCGGCACCTTCGGCGGCGTCCACCGCCGGTTCGAGCTTCGAGGGCACGCGCGCGGCGCAGAGTTCTTCGACGACTACGGGCACAACCCGACGGAGATGGCGGTGACCGTCGCGACGGCGCGCCGGCGCGACCCCGCACGGCTGATCGCGCTCGTCCAACCGCATCGCTACTCCCGCGTCCAGGCGCTCTGGCGCGAGCTCGGCGCCAGCGTGTCCGATGCCGATCTCGTCATCGTGACCGACGTCTACGGGGCGGCCCAGCCCCCGATCCCCGGCGTCACGGGCAAGCTGGTGGTCGACGGGATCCAGCTCGCGGCGCCGGGACGACGGACCGTGTACCTGCCGCACAGACGCGACGTGGTGTCTTTCCTGGACCACGAGATCAGGGAGGGGGACCTCGTCGTGACGATGGGCTGCGGTGACGTCTGGATGCTCGGCGACGCGGCACTCGAGCGCATCCGGGAGACCGACGATGGCCGGTGACCTCGTCGCGGCGGAGTCGCTCCTGCGGCACGACCTCGGCCAGCGCGTGCGAACGGGCCTGCCGCTGGCTCCGCTCACGACCTTCCGCGTCGGTGGGCCGGCCGCTCTGTTCCTCGAGGCGGAGGACGACGCGGATCTCGAGGCGGCCTCCCGCGTCGTGCAAGAGACGAACGTGCCGTTCCTCGTCCTGGGCAAGGGGTCGAACGTCTTGGTGTCCGACGACGGGTTCGCCGGGATCGTGCTGCGGCTGGGCCGCGGGTTCCGGTGGGCGTCACGTGCGGGCGAGCGGCTCGCCGCCGGGGGGGCGATGCCGCTGCCGGCGCTCGCGGGCGTCGCCCTCAGGCACGGACTGTCCGGCCTGGAGTTCGGCGTGGCGATCCCGGCGACCCTCGGCGGCGCGGTCTGGATGAACGCGGGGGCCCACGGCGCAGAGATGGGCGACGTGCTCGCGCGGATCGACGTCTTCTCGATGGGAGAGGGGCGGCGCAGCGCGCCGGATTCGACCGGGGTGACGTTCTCCTACCGGGCCACGTCCCTGCCGGCTGACGCGCTCGTGGTCGGAGCCGAGCTGGCGTTGGCCGACGAGGAGGAGGCGGCCATCCGGCGGCGGATGGACGAGGCGCGGGAGTCGCGCCGCCGCACCCAGCCGCTCGCCGAGCCCAACTGCGGGAGCGTGTTCAAGAACCCGCCGGGCGACCATGCCGCCCGGCTGATCGACGCGGCGGGGCTGAAGGACGCGCGCGTCGGGGGCGCCCACGTGTCGGGCAAGCACGCCAACTTCATCGTGACCGACGAGGGCGCGTGCGCGCGAGACGTGTTCGGATTGATCCGGCTGGTCGGTGAACGGGTCCGCGACGCGAGCGGGGTCGAGCTCGAGCCCGAGGTGCGGTTGGTCGGGAGCTTTCCCGATGCGTGAGGTGCTCGCCGCGTGGCGCGCCCGTCTGATCCTGGCTGCGATCGCCGTCGCCGTCCTCGCGATCGCGACCCTTGGCCTGACGTACACGGCCGTCTTCGGCGCCCGCCAGATCGACGTGGTGGGGGAGCACGTCCTGACACGTTCGCGCGTGCTCCGGATCGCGGGCCTGGACGACACGACGAACGTGTTCCATCTCGACGTCGGCGCCGTCGAGACCTCTCTGCGGTCCAGCCCCTGGGTCGCGGAGGCGACCGTCGAGCGCGATCTGCCCTCCACGATCCGCATCCGGATCGTCGAACGCGAGCCGGTCGCGCTCGTCCGCCGCGACGGCGGGATGCTGCGGGTCGCCGAGGACGGCACGGTGCTCCCTGCCGGCGACGATGCCGGTCTTCCCGAGGTGCGCGCGGCCGTCGGCGAGCTGGGGCCGGATGCCTGGCGGGCCGGCGCACGAGCCCTGGCGGCGATGCCGGCGGCGGCGCGCTCCCGCGTCTCCGCGGTCGTCGTGGCGCTCGACGGGTCGCTGACGTTGCACCTGGACGACGGCGTCGTGGTCACCTACGGCCCATCGCAGGACGTGGTGGCGAAGGCGTCGGCGTTGCGTGCCGTCCTCGCGTGGGTCGCGCAGGACGACGTGTCGCTGGCGGCGATCGACCTGAGCGTTCCCGATGCGCCGACCGCGACCACGAGCGATGGAGCGGCCGTCGCGCCCTGATCCCGATCCGCCGCCATCGCCGGTCCCGACTGTCATCAGAACCATCAATCGGGATGACCCTGAGGACGACGTCCCGCCTTGACGCCCTGTGCCTTCTTCAGTAGTGTCGCTAGGTTCACTGGAGCTAGATATAACAATCAGGTTCCAGTTGAGGGTAAGGGTTCGAAGGGTGGTAACGGCGTTTCCCCAGGTGGTCGGGCCGGGGCCCGGAGGTGGAGGAAGGCAGATGGACGCTCCTCAGAACTACCTCGCCGTGATCAAGGTGGTCGGCATCGGTGGGGGCGGCGTGAACGCGGTGAACCGGATGATCGAGGCAGGCCTCCGGGGCGTCGAGTTCATCGCCGTCAACACCGACGCGCAGACGTTGCTGATGTCCGACGCGGAGGTGAAGCTCGACATCGGGCGAGAGACCACGCGAGGGCTGGGTGCGGGCTCGGACCCGGGGGTCGGGCAGACCGCGTCCCAGGAGCATTCCGACGAGATCGAAGAGATCCTCAAGGGCGCCGACATGGTCTTCATCACGGCCGGCGAGGGTGGCGGCACCGGCACCGGCGGCGCGCCGGTGGTCGCCGAGATCGCGCGGAACCTGGGTGCGCTCACGATCGGCGTCGTGACGCGGCCGTTCGGCTTCGAGGGCCGCAAGCGTGCCACGCAGGCGGACCTCGGCATCACCGAGCTGAAGAAGGCGGTCGACACGCTGATCGTCGTCCCGAACGACCGCCTGCTTCAGGTCGCCGATCCGAACATGCCGATGATCGAGGCGTTCCGCATGGCGGATCAGGTCCTGTATCAGGGCGTGGACGGCATCACGTCGCTGATCACCACGCCGGGGTTGATCAACCTCGACTTCGCCGACGTGAAGTCCGTGATGTCGGGTGCCGGTTCGGCATTGATGGGCATCGGCATCGGCAGCGGCGCCGACCGTGCCACCGAAGCCGCGAAGGCGGCCACGAGCTCGCCGCTGCTGGAGTCCTCCATCGACGGGGCGAAGGGCGTGTTGCTCTCGATCGCGGGCCCCACCGATCTGACCCTGCACGAGGTGAACGCGGCGGCCGACGCGATCACGCGGGTCGCGCACCCCGACGCCAACATCATCTTCGGCGCCGTCGTCGACGACATGCTCGGCGACGAGGTCCGCGTCACGGTGGTCGCCGCGGGCTTCGACAAGGTCTCGCCGTCGACCGACAATCGTTTCGAGAGCCGGTTGTCACGCTTGCTCGAGGAGCCGGTGCGCACGGGGGCACGCGAGGAGTCGCTGCCGTCGATCCTCGCCGACGACTCCGAGGAGGTGTTCGGGGCGGAGCCCGAGGCGGAGCCGTCGGTCACCTTCGACGCCGAGGAGGACCTGGACATCCCGGACTTCTTGAAGAGCTAGGCGGCACCCGCCGCCCCGCGCGGCCCGCGCGACCTGGGGGGCGGGGAGGCTCGAGCGAAGAGGCGTCCTTCCCCCGCCTCTTGGCCGAGACACCTCCCCGCCCCCCTTCTCTATGCTCGGGCCCGGTGGCGGCGTCCGAGAGCGAGGTCCGTGCGAACCTGGCGGCGATCCGAGCCGCGATCGCCGCGGCCGCCGAACGGTCGGGCCGCCGCGCCGGTGACGTGACGCTCGTGGCGGCGGCGAAGTCGGTGCCGGCGGAGGCCGTGCGCTGGGTCGTGCAGGAGGGCGTCGCGGCCGTCGGCGAGAACTACGTGGCCGAGCTCCGCGCCGCGCGCGCCGCCCTCGAAGACCTGCCGATCCGATGGCACTACATCGGCGCGCTGCAATCGAGCACGGCGCATCGCGTCGCCGACATGGTCGACGTCGTCCAGACGCTCGCCGGTGAGCACGCCGCACGGCGCCTGGCGGCGCGCGCGGCGCGCGGAGGCCGCCTCCTCGACGCCCTGATCGAGGTGGACCTGACGGGGGAACGCTCGGGCGTGGCTCCCGAGGAGCTGGCAGCGTTCGCGGCGTTCGTCTCCTCGCTCGAGGGTGTCCGGCTTCGTGGCTTGATGACGCTCCCGCCCTTCCCGGCCGTCCCCGAGGACGCACGGCCGTGGTTCGTGCGGCTCCGTGGGCTCCGTGACCGGCTCCGCGATGACTGGCCGGATGTGCTGGAACTTTCGATGGGGATGTCGTTGGATTACCAGGTCGCAGTGGAAGAAGGCGCTACGATGGTCCGCATCGGGACGGCGTTGTTCGGTCCGCGGACGCCGTGACACGAGGAGGAGACTTCCCTATATGGCCGGCGTGTGGAAGAAGACACTGAACTACCTTGGCCTCGTCGAGGAGGAAGAGGACTTCGTCGACGAGCTGCCCGAGGCCGAGCCGGCGCCCGTTCGCCGGATGCGTCCACAGGCCGTCCGCGACACCTCCGCGGACGCCGAGGGTGTCGTACGAACGATCGCGTCGCCTCGCTCGATGGGCGGGCCGAGCGCCTCGGCGATCCACAAGTCCGAGCCCAAGCGCTTCAACGAGGCGCGCGAGGTCGCCGACCGCTACAAGGAGGGCACCGCGGTCATCATGAACCTCCAGGGCACGGAGGACTCGATCGCTCGCCGGCTGGTCGACTTCGCCTCGGGTCTGGTCTACGGACTCGACGGCAAGATCGAGCTCGTTGCCAACCGCGTCTACCTGCTCACGCCCGCCAACGTCGAGGTCTCCGCCGAGGAGCGCGAACGCATCGCGGGCGGCGCCTTCTACAACCAGTTCTGATTCGCACGCGGGTCCCCGGCGGCGCGCCCTGGACTGCTAGCCTTCTCGCCCGATGGTCGCCGCAACCAACGCCGTGTCGAACCTGATCTGCATCGCGCTCAGCGTCTTCTGGATCGTCCTGCTCGTGCGCGTCGTGCTGTCGTGGCTGCAGTTCGCAGGGGTGCACCCGCCGACGTCCGGTCCGCTACGCTCCGGGTACGAGCTTCTGTTCGACGTCACCGAGCCGGTGCTCCGGCCCCTGCGGCGGATCGTCCCGCCCGCGGGCATGTTCGATCTGTCCGTCGTGGTGGCGTTCGTGATCGTCTTCGTGCTGCAACAGCTGTTCTGCTGAGGAGGACGTCGAGATGGGTCAGCGCAGGAAGGACAAGGGTGGGTCCGCCTTCTCGGCGCCCCAGCCCCCCGCGCCGAGGGTCGTTACGCCGAGCGAGATCCAACAGAAGGAGTTCCGCGTCTCGCGCATGGGCGGCTACCGCATGCGCGACGTCGACGAGTTCCTCGACGAGCTCACGGGATCGGTCTCGTCGCTCGTCAACGAGAACGAGCGGCTGCGCCGGCAGGCGAGCGCGTCGCCGGTCGTCGGGGCGCCCGATCTCGACGACGTGTCGCGCCAGGCGGACGAGATCATCCAGCGTGCGCGTGACGAAGCCGGCAGGATCCTCGCCGAGGCCCGCGGGTCGGCGGCCGCGTCGGGTGTCCGGCCGGCGGGCAGCGAGGAGGATCGCGCCGCGGTACAGGCCTTCCTCGAGCGCGAACGCGAGTTCCTCCGGAGCCTGGCCGAGCTGGTCCAGGGCCACGCCGAGGCGGTCAAGGGGATGGTCCGTGAGGCCCGTCGGTCGTCCCCGCCGGCGCCGCCCCCGGAGGCGCAGGACACCACCGAGCAGGCCGAGGCCGACACCGCCGGCTCTCACGTCGCGGCGGAGGACGTCCCGCCGCCGCCGACGCTCGACTCCGAAGCCACGCAGGCGATCCAGGAACACGAGGAGCCGATCCGCATCGAGGACCCCGAGCCCGCCACCGCGACCTCGGGCGAGCCGGATCGCCCCGGCGGGGACGCTTCGCTCCGCGAGCTCTTCTGGGGCGAGGAGAACTGATCCGCTAGGCGCGCCGCACCCCGAACGCGGCGTCCAGGCCGTCGAGCTCGACCTCGGCGCGCAGGGCGGCGTCGGGCAGCGGTCCCTCCACGATCTCGACGGCGAGCGTTTCGTTGGCGACGTAGTCGCGATGTGCGGCGAGCGCCTCTGCGAGCGAGCCGCCGGCCTCCACCCCGAGGGCGATCCGGTCGCTCACGTCGAACCCCGCCGCCTTGCGAGCGTCCTGAACGACGCGGACGATCTCCCGCGCGAGCCCCTCGAGCCTGAGCTCCGGGGTGAGCTCGAGCTCCAGAGCCACCGTCAGGCCGCCCTCGCTCGCGACGCCCCACCCTTCGCGGACCTCCTGGGCGAGATCGACGTCCTCGGGGGAGAGCGACACGCCCGCCACCTCCACGGTCTCCCCTCGGGCGAGCGCGATCGCGTTGGCTCCGTCGTCTGCCTCCAGCGCGCCGGCGACCTCGCGGACGCGGGGACCCAGCTTCGGGCCGAGCAGCCGGTAGTTAGGTTTCGCGCGCCAGCGGCCGAGCTCGTGGGCCGTCTCCGCGAACGTCACCTGCTTCACGTTCAGCTCCTCGGCCACCACGTCGAGCAGCGGGGTGAGCGCGGAGTGGTCGCCCGCATAGTGGACGACCGCCTCGGCGAGCGGTTGGCGCGTCTTGGTCTTCGTCTCCACACGGACCCGGCGGCCCAGCTCCACGATGGCTCGCGCGGCCGTCATCGCGGCCTCGAGCCGATCGTCGACGTGGGCGTCGTCGGGCTTCGGGTAGTCGGCGAGGTGCACCGAGGACGGGCGCCCGTCGCGGTCGGCCGCGAGGTTCCGCCAGAGCTCCTCGGCGACGAACGGGGTGAACGGCGCCAGGAGCGCGGCGACCGTCGTCAGTGACTCGTGCAGCGTGTGGAACGCCGCAGCCGAGTCGGTGCCACCATCCCCGCTCGGGTTCCAGAAGCGCCGGCGGGATCGCCGCACGTACCAGTTCGACAGGTCGGCCACGAACGCTTCGATCGTGCGGCCCGCGCCGGTGGCGTCGTAGCCCTCGAGACCGTCGCGGGCCGCTCGGACGGTGCGCGCCAGCCGCGAGAGCACCCAGCGGTCCAGGAGCGGACGGTCGCCGACCGGGGGCGCCTCGACGGCCGGGTCGAACCCGGCGGCGTTCGCGTACGTGACGAAGAAGGCGTAGACGTTCCACAGCGTCAGCAGGAACTGCCGGACCACCTCGTCGAGGACGGTGTGGCCGATCCGACGCGACGCCCACGGCGATCCCGACGTGATCATCCACCAGCGAAGCGCGTCGGCGCCCTGGCGGTCGAGCGCATCCCACGGGTCGAAGGCGTTGCCGAGCGACGTCGACATCTTCCGACCGTCCTCGGCGACGAGAAGGCCGAGACACACGACGTTGCGATAGGTCGCGGCGTCGAAGTGGAGCACGCCCTCGGCCATCAGCGTGTAGAACCATCCCCGGGTCTGGTCGATGGCCTCCGAGATGAAGTCGGCGGGGAACGACCCCCGGAACTCCTCGATGCCGCGCCCGAGCTCCGGGTGATAGCCCCACTGGGCGAACGGCATCGCCCCGGAGTCGTACCAGGCGTCGATCACCTCCGGGACGCGGCCCGCGGCCTCGCCGCACTCGGGGCACGCGAGGGTGACGCCGTCGATGTAGGGCCGGTGCGGGTCCAGCGAGGAAAGGTCGCGCCCGGCCATCGCCCCAAGCTCGCGGAGCGAGCCGACCGTCGTCTGGTGACCGGCGTCGCAGCGCCAGATCGGCAGCGGCGTCCCCCAGTAGCGCTCGCGCGACAGCGCCCAGTCCACGTTGTTCTCGAGCCAGTTCCCGTAGCGGCCGTGCTTGATGTGCTCCGGGATCCAGTTGACCGACTCGTTCACCTCGAGGAGACGGTCCTTGACCTTCGTCGTCCCCACGTACCACGAGGTGCGCGCGTAATAGAGGAGTGGGGTCGAGCACCGCCAGCAGAACGGGTAGGCGTGTTCGTAGAGCTCGTCGCGAACCAGGACGTCGCGCTCCCGGAGGTCCTGGATGATCGCCGGGTCGGCGTCCTTGACGAAGACGCCCCGAACGAATGGGGGCGCGAGCTCGGTGAACCGGCCGGCGTCGTCGACCGGCTTGAACACGGGCCAGCCCTGCTCCCGGCCGACGGCGAGGTCGTCGGGACCGAACGCGGGCGCGAGATGCACGATCCCCGTGCCCTCCTCCATCGAGACGAAGTCGCCGGCGACGACCCGATGCGCACCCTCGACGTTCGGGTACGGCGGCGTGTACCGCGCGCCGACGAGGTCGACGCCACGGAGGCCCCGTACCGGTTGGGAGCCGGGGAGCACCGCATCCAGGACGGAGGCGCCCACCACGTACCGCGTCCCGTCGCGCTCGACTTCGACGTAGTCGGCACCGGGATCCACCGCGACACCCTCGTTCGAGGGCAGCGTCCACGGCGTCGTGGTCCACACGAGCAGCGAGGCGCCCACGAGCGAGGCGTCGCCCGCCTCGAGGATCGGGAACCGCAGGAACACGCTGGGGTCCTCGACCGTCTGATAGCCGAGCGCGACCTCGGCGTCGGAGAGCGCGGTGCCGCACCGGGGACAGTAGGCGGTCACCTTGTCGGCCTCGAAGAGCAGGCCGCGTGCGTGGAGTTGCTTCAGTGACCACCAGACGGACTCGACGTATTCGGTGTCCATCGTCCGGTACGGACGCGACATGTCGATCCAGAAGCCGATCCGGTCTGTCAGCCGCACCCACTCGTCCACGTACCGCGTGACCGACTCGCGGCAGAGTCGATTGAAGGCCTCGATCCCGAACTCCTCGATGTCGCGTTTGCCGGTGGTGCCGATCTCGCGCTCGATCTCGAGCTCCACGGGCAGGCCGTGACAGTCCCATCCGCCCTTGCGGCGTACGAGGTGGCCGGTCATCGTCTTGAACCTCGGGTAGAGGTCCTTGAAGGTGCGCGCCTCGACGTGGTGGACGCCGGGTTTTCCGTTGGCCGTGGGAGGGCCCTCGTAGAAGATCCACTCGGGCGCATCGGCACGGAGCTCGAGCGACCGCCGGAAGACGTCGGTCTCGCGCCATCGGTCGAGGATGCCGCGCTCGAGCTCGGGGAAGTTCACCTTCGGGTCGACCGGCTCGAACGGCGCCATCTGCCTGCCTCCTCGATCCATGCGAAACGCCTCGTCCTCGGTGCGAGGACGAGGCGTTGGCCCCGCGGTGCCACCCCGCTTGCCGGCCCCTCGCGGGGCCGACCGCTCCGCAGCCGCGAACACGGCCCCCCGCGCTCACGGGCGGGTCCCGCCTGCGTCTACTGCGGCACGGATTCCCGCGCGCCGGTTCGGGCAGGGGCTCGGGGAGGATGTTCGCCGGGGGCGCGGCACCGGCTCCCACCATCCCGGCTCGCTCCGGCCACGCGGATCCCGGCTACTCGTTCCCGTCGTCGCCGGTGGCGCCATGCTACACGCGCCACGGCCGCACGCGAGTGCATGCCCGCATCGGCGGTCGTGGGCGCGGTCCGGGACCCGGGTTTTCCGGGCGCCCGCGGAACCCGGAAAACGGGTCTGACCAGCGCGTTTCCCACGGCGATGCGCCGTTCTGCTACCCTCCGTCGGCTATGGCGGAGGCCAAGCTCACGAAGCGTGAGATCGACGATCTCCACGACCGACTCGTCGACGAGCGAGCACAGCTCCAGCTGCAGCTCTCCACGATCGAGGAGGCGTCGTTCGCCCAGACGCAGTCCGAACTTTCGGGCGACGTCGGCCTGGACGACGAGTCCGCCGACGCCGGCACCGCGACGTTCGAGCGCGAGAAGGACCTCTCGATCGAACAGAACGTCCGTGACCTCCTGGTCAAGATCGATCGGGCGCTCGAGCGCATGGAGGAGGGCCGTTTCGGCATCTGCGACCGATGCGGCAAGCCGATCGAGAAGGCGCGCGTGAAGGCGCTGCCCTACGTCGATCTGTGCATCAAGGACGCGCAGGCGCAGTCGCGCCGCTAGCACGGTGGGGCGCCGCGGGGCGGCCATGCTGTTCGCCTCGGCGGGCGCGGTGTTCCTGCTGGACCGCCTGACGAAGGCCTGGGCGGAGGCCGCCTTCGCACACCACCCGTACGACGTCATCCCCGGCGTCCTGACGTTCCGGTTCACGACGAACTCGGGGGGCGCCTTCAGCCTCGGGCAGAGCGCTCCCTGGTTCTTCGCGACCACGACGATCCTCGTTTCGGGAGTGATCGTCGCGACGGCGTTCCGTCATCGGGACGCGACGACCGCGGTCGCGCTGGGGCTCGTGCTGGGAGGGGCGCTCGGCAACCTGGCCGATCGGATCGTCCGCGGGCCCGGCGTGTCGGGCCGCGTGGTCGACTTCATCGATCTGCACGTCTGGCCCGTGTTCAACCTGGCCGACAGCGCCGTCGTCGTCGGCGCGCTCCTCTTCGCGTGGAGCTCGTTCCGCGAGACGAGGCGCGAGACAGCGTCGAAGGACGAGGGCGATGGGTCGTGAGGAGCTGATCGCGACGGAGGGCCGTCTGGACGCGGTGGTGGCCGCCCTGACCGGCGCCCCGCGTGCCGACGTCCAGCGTGCGATCGCCGCCGGTACCGTGCTTGTCGACGGAGGCCCGCGGCCGAAGTCCTTCCGCCTGCGGGGTGGGGAGCTGCTGGTCGTCGAGCTTCCCGGCGAGGAGCCGCTGGCCGCGGAGACACCCGACGTCCCCGTCCGGTTCGAGGACGCAGACCTGCTCGTCGTGGCCAAACCCGCGGGCCTCGTCACGCACCCCACCGAGGGACGCCGCAGCGGCTCGCTCGTGAACCGTCTGCTCGGCATGGGGGTCACGCTCGCGCCCGCAGGCGGCACGCTCCGTCCCGGCATCGTCCACCGGCTGGATGCGGGGACGTCCGGGCTGCTGCTCGTCGCGAAGACCGATCGCGCCTACCACGCGCTCCGCTCGATGCTGGGCGAGCACGAAGTGGAACGCCGCTACCTCGCGCTGGTGCGCGGCAGGGTCGCCGACGACTCCTTCGCCGTCGACGCCCCCTTGGGGCGGCGAGCGGCCCGCGTGGTCGTCGATCGCGCCCAGGGGCGCCCGGCGGAGACCGCGTTCGAGGTGCTGGAGCGTCTGCCGAGAGCGACGCTGCTCGAGGCGACGCCCCGGACGGGGCGGACGCACCAGATCCGGGTCCACCTGTCCGCGGTGGGGCACCCGATCCTGGGCGACCGAACCTACGGCGGCGCGGGGGAGGACGTGGCGGCGATCGGGCTCGACCGACCCTTCCTTCACGCATGCCGTCTCTCGTTCGAGCACCCGTTCACCGGCGCCCCGGTGGTCGTGGACGAGCCGCTCCCCGCCGATCTGGTCGAAGCGCTGGAACGTGCGCGCCACCAGCGACCTTGACGGCCCGGGGGTGCCGGCGTAGCGTGGGCGAGCGCGAATCACACAGATGTCATTTCTCCACACCCATCGGTTGTAGGTGTGGATAACCGCCGGTCGAAGGGGCCACGAGCAGGGCAGATGCCGGGTAGAAGCTTCGTCCACCTCCACACCCATTCCGAGTTCTCGCTGCTCGACGGGGCCTCGCGCATCCAGGCGCCGGCGTCCAACCCCACCGCGCCGACGATCTTCACCGAGGCGGCCCGGCTGGGCATGCCGGCGATCGCGCTCACCGACCACGGGGCGATGTTCGGCGCCCTGCGCTTCTACGAGACCGCGCGGGCGAGCGGCGTCGCTCCGATCCTGGGCGTCGAGGCCTACGTCGCGCCGGGTTCCCGGTTCGACCGCACCCCGGGCGAGAGCGAGGAGAAGTACTACCACCTGACGCTGCTCGCCGAGAACGAGACCGGCTACCTCAACTTGCTGAAGCTGGTGTCCGCGGCGCACCTGGAGGGCTTCTATCACCGGCCGCGCATGGACAAGGAGCTTCTCGCCGAGCACGCGGAGGGCATCCTGTGTCTCTCGGGCTGCCTGTCCTCGGAGATCGGGGTGCTGCTGCAACAGGGACAGCGCGACCGGGCGTTGCGCACGGCCGCCGACTACCGCGACCTGTTCGGCGCCGACAACTACTACGTCGAGGTCCAGGACCACGGCCTCGCCGACCAACGGCGCATCCTTCCGGAGCAGGTCCGGATCGCCCGCGAGCTCGGCGCGCCGCTCGTGGCCACCAACGACCTGCACTACACGGTGAAGGCCGACGCGAAGCCGCACGACGTCCTGCTCTGCATCCAGCAGCAGAAGCTTCAGAGCGACCCGAAGCGGCTGCGGTTCGACGCGGAGGAGTTCTACCTGAAGAGCGCGGAGGAGATGCGCCACGTGTTCCGCGATCTGGAGGAAGCCTGCGACGCGACGCTCGCGATCGCCGACCGCGTGCAGCCGATCGCCGAGCTCGAACGCATCCTCGTCGAGCACAAGGTCGAGTACCACCTGCCGCGCTTCGACACGCCCGAGAGCGAGCCGCTCGACGCGTACCTGCGCACTCTCGTGGATGACGGCGCCGCCGAGCGGTACGGGCGGCCCGTCCCCGGGGAGGTGCGGGAGAGGATCGACCGCGAGCTCGAGGTCATCACGCAGATGGGGTTCTCGGGCTACTTCCTCATCGTCTGGGACCTGATCCGGTTCGCCCGCGAGCAGGGCATCCGCGTGGGGCCCGGAAGGGGGTCGGCGGCGGGGTCCGTCGTGTCGTACTCCCTACGCATCACGGACCTGGATCCGCTCCGGTACGGCCTGCTCTTCGAGCGTTTCCTGAACCCCGAGCGGATCCAGATGCCCGACATCGACATGGACTTCGATGAGCGCCGTCGCGACGAGGTCATCCGGTACGCCACCGACCGGTACGGCACAGACCACGTGGCGCAGATCGTCACGTTCCAGACGATCAAGGGGAAGCAGGGCATCCGCGACGCCGCCCGCGTGCTCGGGTTCCCGGCGGTCGTGGGCGATCGTCTGTGCAAGATGTACCCGCCGTCGGTGATGGGCCGGGACGAGCCGATCGACCGCGCGCTCGACATCAGTCCGGAGCTGCGGGAGGCCTACGAGCGAGAGCCCGAGGCGCGCGAGATCGTCGACACCGCGCGCGCCTTGGAGGGCCTGCGTCGCGAAGACTCCGTCCACGCCGCCGGGGTCGTCATCGGCGACGCGCCGCTCGTCAACTATCTGCCGCTCAAGCTCACGAAGGACTCGCGCGACGACTCGAAGAAGATCGTCACCCAGTTCGACATGGGCGGCGTCGAACAGCTCGGGCTGCTGAAGATGGACTTCCTGGGCCTGCGGACGTTGTCGGTCATCGAGGACACGCTGCGGCACCTCCGTGCACGTGGGATCGAGCTGGACATCGACCACGCGCCGCTCGACGATGCCGACACCTACGCGATGCTTCGAAGGGCCGAGACCACCGGCGTGTTCCAGATGGAGTCGGCTGGCCTGCGCAACCTGATCAAGCTGCTCGAGCCCGACCGGTTCGAAGACATCATGGCGCTCGTGGCCCTGTACCGCCCCGGGCCGCTCAACACCGGTATGCACACGGAGTACGCCGAACGCAAGCACGGCCGGCGGCCGGTGCACCACCTGCACGAGGACGTCGGCGAGATCCTCGCCGGCACCTACGGGGTGATGGTCTACCAAGAGCAGATCATGCAGATCGCGGTCCGGATGGCCGGGTACACGATGGGTCAGGCCGACACGCTGCGAAAGGTCATGGCCAAGAAGAAGCGCGAGCTGATCGGCGCCGAGCGCGAGAAGTTCGTGGAAGGCTGCCGCGCCCAGGGTCATCCGGAGCGCCTGGCGAAGAACCTGTTCGACCTGATCGAGCCGTTCGCCGACTACGGCTTCCCCGCGGCGCACGCCTGCGCGTACGGGTTCATCGCCTACCAGACCGCGTACCTGATGGCGCACCACCCCGTCGAGTACATGTCGGCGATCCTCACGTCGGTCAAGGACGACAAGGATCGCAAACCCTTCTATCTATATGCGTGTCGTGGCATGGACATCGAGGTCCTTCCGCCCGACGTGAACGAGTCCGACATGGACTTCGCACCGGCGCCGGGGGAGCGCCGGGCGATCCGCTACGGCCTGTCCGCGGTGCGCAACGTCGGCGAGGGAGCGGTGCGGGCCATCCTGGATGCCCGCGCCAACGGCGAGCCTTTCGCCTCGTTCGCCGACGTCTGCAAGCGCGTGGACCACACGGTGCTGACCAAGCGCGTGCTCGAGTCGTTGATCCTGGCCGGAGCCTTCGACGGGCTCGGTTACACACGGGGCGGGCTGATCCAGCGGTCGGGGGAGCAGGCCGCGTGGGAGAAGGTCGCCGGACCGATCCTCGCCGACCGCAAGGCCGAGGCCGCGGGGCAGTTCTCGCTGTTCGGCGGCGACGACGGCTCGACCGCCGTCGACGAGTCCGTGCTGACAGGCCCGGAGCTCGCCAAGCCTCTGTTGCTGTCGCGCGAGAAGGAGATGCTCGGACAGTTCGTCACCGACCATCCGCTGCTCGGCGTCGAGACTTCCCTCCGAGCCCGCTGCACGCACGACATAACCGATCTCGAGACGCTGGGCGACGGCGATCTCGTGACCGTGGGCGGCATCATCGGCTCGCTCGCGCGCAAGTTCACGAAGCGCGGTGAGCCCTACGCGCAGTTCCGGCTCGAGGGGCTCGCGGGCGGGGCCGGGGTCGTGGCCTTCCCCAACGTCTACGAGGCCGTCCCGGGGCTGATCGAGCAGGATCGCATCGTGCTCGTCACCGGCCGGATCGACCTGCGCGGCCGCGAGCTCCAGATCCGCGCGAGCGACGTCAAGGAGCCCGCCGATCTCTCGCCCGACGGGCCGCGGATGTCCGCCGCTCTGGCCGTGGAGCTGCAGGCCGCCGCGTGCACGCCCGCCGTGCTCGCGAAGCTCCGCGAGCTGTTCGAGGCTCACCCCGGAGGCGCCCCCGTTCGCCTGCGTTTCCGGTCCTCGAACGGGGTACAGCCGCTCGAGCTCGGATCCTTCCGGGTCGACGCCGAGGGCTCGCTGCTCGACGAGCTGCGCACGCTGCTCGGCGTGGGCGCCGCCCGCGTCGAGCCCTGAGGGCGGCGGTATCGTGCGGCGATGCCCTTCCTCCTGATCCCGGCGATCGACGTCGCCGCCGGCAGGCTCGCCGTCGCCACGCGGGAGGGACCACGCCCCGTCGAGGCGTTCGGTGGCGATCCGCTCGTGGCGGCGCAGCGGTACGCGGATGCAGGAGCACGTCGGCTCCACGTCGTCGACATGGATCTCGCCTACGGTCTGCGTCCCCCGGACCCGGCGACCGTCGCCGCGATCCGCGCGGCGCACCCCAACATCGGCATCCAAGCCAGCGGCGTCGACGGCTGGGAGACCGCGTTGCCGTTCCTGAACGCCGGCGCCGACCGGGTCGTGCTCGGCTCGGTCGCGCTGCTCGACGAGCCCGGCGTGAGGATCCTGCTTGATCGGCATGCGGACCGCGTGACGATCGGGCTGGAGCTCGAGGACGGACGGATCCGCCCCCGCGGAGCCGCGCGCTCGGAGCTCGACCTGATGCCGACGCTGGGATGGCTGGTGGAGTCGGGCGCCCCTGCCTTCCTGGTGACCGGCGTCGCTCGCGTGGGCGCGCTCTCCGGACCCGACGTCGCCGCGGTCCGCCGGGTCGCGAGGGCGGGCAGGCCGACGCTCGCCGCCGGCGGCGTCCGATCGGTCGAGGACCTCACGGCGCTCCGCAACGCGGGGGCCACCGGCGCGGTCGTCGGACGCGCGGCGCTCGAAGGCGCCATCGACCTCGCCGACGCCTTGACCTGGGCCGCAGCGTGAGCGCGTCGGTAGACTTCGGCGCTCCATGGGCTTCCTCACCGACATCGTGGCCCGCGTGCGCGGGGAGCTCGCCGACCGGCCGCTCGACCGCCCATCGCTGCGTGCGGAGGCGGACGAGCGGCCCCCCGCGGTGCCGTGGGCCTCGGCGCTCCGCAACGGGCATCCGTCGGTGATCGCCGAGGTGAAGCGCGCCTCGCCGTCGGCCGGTCGGATCGCCGACCTGGTCGACCCGACCGTCCAGGCGCGACGGTACGAGTCCTCGGGCGCCTGCGCGATCTCCGTCCTGACCGAGCCCGTCCACTTCGGGGGTTCCCTCGCCGATCTTCGCGCGGTCCGTGCGTCCGTGGAGGTTCCCGTCCTCAGGAAGGACTTCCTCGTGCATCCCGACCAGGTGCTGGAGGCCAGGGCGGCGGGCGCGGACGCCGTCCTCGTGATCGCCGGGGCGCTGGACGACGGCGAGCTCGAGGAGCTTCTAGGAACGGCCGCGAAGGAAGGGCTCGGCGTCCTGCTCGAGGCGCACGGCGACCGCGACCTCGACCGGGCGATCGCCACCGAGAGCGCCGTGATCGGCGTGAACGCACGTGACCTGGAGACGCTCGAGGTCGACCTCGAGCGCGCGTTGGCGCGGCTCCGCCGGGTCCCGGCCGATCGCGTGGCCGTGCTCGAATCGGGGATCGCGACGCGGCGGCACGTCCAGGCGGCGGTCGGTGCGGGAGCCTCCGCCGTTCTCGTGGGCGAGACCCTGATGCGTTCGACGGACCCGGGCACGACGCTCCGCGAGCTGCTGGGGGAGGAGCCATGAGCAGGACCGAGACGGCGCGCCCCGACGAGCATGGTCGGTTCGGTGACTTCGGGGGCAGGTACGCCCCGGAGGTGCTTATCCCTGCGCTCGACGAGCTGGAACGGGCGTGGCGGGAGCTTCGGGAGGACCACGCCTTCCGCGAGGAGCTGGGGGTACTGCTGCGGGACTTCGTGGGGCGACCGACGCCGATCACGCACGCCGAACGTCTGTCTGAGGCGCTCGGCTACGACATCTGGCTCAAGCGCGAGGATCTCGCGCACACGGGCGCGCACAAGATCAATAACGCGGTCGGCCAGGTCTTGCTGGCCAGGCGGCTGGGGAAGCGGCGGATCATCGCCGAGACCGGCGCCGGTCAGCACGGGGTGGCGACCGCGACGGCGTGCGCCCTGCTCGGCCTACCGTGCGTCGTCTACATGGGCGAGGAGGACACCCACCGGCAGGCGCCCAACGTGGCGCGGATGCAGCTCCTGGGCGCCGAGGTTGTGCCGGTGCTCGCCGGCATGCGCACGTTGAAGGAGGCCGTCAACGAGGCGCTGCGCGACTGGGCCGCCAGCGTGCGAACCACGCACTACGTGATCGGGTCGGTGGTCGGCCCCCACCCCTTCCCGATGCTGGTGCGCGACCTGCAACGCGTGATCGGAGACGAGGCGCGGGGGCAGTACGTCGAACGCACGGGCGGCGACCCGGAGTTCGTCCTGGCTTGCGTCGGGGGCGGCTCGAACGCCATCGGCATGTTCTCGGCCTTCGTGGGCACAGCCGGGGTGCGGCTGATCGGCGTCGAGGCCGGCGGCACCGGGATGGAGCTCGGTCGGCACTGCTCCTCGTTGACCCACGGTCGGCCGGGGGTGCTGCACGGGGCATTGTCCTACCTGCTGCAGGACGACGAGGGTCAGGTCGCCCCGACGCATTCGATCTCCGCAGGCCTCGACTACCCGGGCGTGGGTCCGGAGCATGCGTTGCTCAAGGACGCGGGGCTCGCCACGTACGTGAGCGCCGACGACGAAGAGGCGCTGGCGGGGTTCCAGCTGCTCGCGCGGACCGAGGGCATCGTCCCGGCGCTCGAACCGGCGCACGTGATCGGATGGCTGCGCAGGGGCGAGCTGCCGCCGGGCGCCCGGTTGCTCGTGAACCTGTCCGGCCGGGGCGACAAGGACCTCGACACCGTCAGGGCCGCGTTCAGGTCGCCGTGATGGGCGCCCTCGAGGACCGGCTCCGATCCGTCCGCGCCAGCGGGGCGAAGTCATTTGTCCCCTACGTCATGGGAGGCCTTCCGGGCGTGGATGGGGCGCTGCTTCGGGAGCTCGAGTCCGTGGGCGCCGACGCGATCGAGGTCGGGATCCCGCACTCCGACCCGATCATGGACGGCGGCGTGATCCAGGAAGCGTCGCGGGTGGCCCTCGAGCGCGGCACCAATCCGCTCGACGTCCTGGCGACGATTCGCGAGGCCGGGCTCGGGATCCCGGTCGCTGTGATGACCTACGTCAACCCCGTATACCGGCGGGGCTTCGATCGGTTCTGCGACGAGCTACGGGCGGCGTCGGTCTCCGCCGCGATCGTGCCGGACCTTCCGGTGGACGAGGCGGGGGAGTTCCAGGCCGCCGCGCGCGCGCGCGAGATCGACGTGGTCCTGCTCGCAGCGCCGGGGGCCTCGGACGTGCGACTCGATGCGATCGGCCGCGGCTCCCACGGGTTCGTCTACTGCGTCGCCTCGTACGGGGTCACGGGAGCACGTGGGGAACTGTCGGCGACCGCTCGCGGCCTCGTGGAAGCGCTCAGGCCACGAACCGACCTGCCGCTGTTGCTCGGGGTCGGGATCGGGACGCCCGAGCAGGCGCGGCAGGCGTGCGTGTTCGCCGACGGCGTGGTCGTCGGGAGCGCGCTCGTCGCGTGCCTGCTCCGTGACGACCCCCACGAAGCGGTCTCCCTCACCCGAGCCTTCCGCGTCGCCATGGAGAGCATCTGAGGCCCGAACCATCCGCGGATCGCTTCGCGAGCGTATCTCCCGTGCAGGGCCAGCGCCGCCGGCCGGCTGGCCCTCGCAGGCCGGATGTGGTACCAAGCGGCGGATACGGGGCTGATGCGAGGAAGGGAGGCTGTATGAATCAACGGAGGGGGATGGCCGTGCTGGGCGCGGTCGCCGTCCTGGCCATGGTCGCGGCGGCCTGTTCGAACGGGTCGTCGTCCGCGGGGTCGGGAGGTTCGAGCGGTGGCGCGGTCGACTGCGGCGCCGCCCCGGGCTGCGTGACCGTCGCCAGCGGCGCCCCGATCGAGATCGGCACCCTGCTGTCGACGACCGGAGCGAACAAGAACCTCGGCCTGGACAGCCTGTACGGCGTCCAGCTGGCGGTCGACTACCTCGATGGCACGTTCGACGGCGCCGACGGCCAGATCGACGGGCACGACCTCAAGCTCGTCAACGAGACCGACGGCTGCTCGGCCGACGGCGGCCAGAAGGGGGCCACGACGCTCGCGGCCGACCCGAACATGGTCGGCGTGATCGGGACGAGCTGCTCGAGCGCGTCGCTCGGCGTCGCCGACACGATCCTGTCGAGCAAGGGGATCACGACGATCTCGCCGTCGGCGACCAACCCGGCGCTGACGACCGAGGGCACGCACCAGCCGTACTACTTCCGGACCGCGCACAACGACCGGATCCAGGCGGCGGTCGGCGCCGACTTCGCGTGGCAGAACCTGAACGCGAAGACCGCCGTCACGATCCACGACGAGAGCCCGTACACGCAGGGCCTGACCGACGGGTTCAAGGCGAACTTCGAGACGCTCGGGGGGAAGGTCCTGTCGGAGGAAGCCGTCAACAGCGGCGACACCGACTTCAAGGCGTTGCTGACGAAGATCGCGCAGAAGGCGCCGGACATCCTGTACGCCCCGGACTTCAACCCCGTGTGTGCGTTGCTCGTCAAGCAGATGGCCGATACGAACGGCCTGTCGAACACCACGTACATGGGCGCCGACGGATGCTCGGATCCCACGTTCATGAGCATCGGCGGCGACGCGACGACGGGCTCCTACCTTTCGGGACCTGACCTGACCGCGTTCACCGGCGGCCAGTTCTACAAGGATCAGTTCCTGCCGGCGTACAAGCAGCTCGCCGGCTCGAACCCGATCTCGGTGTTCCACGCCCACGCCTACGACGCGATGAATATCATGGCCAACGCGATCAAGTCGGTCGCGGTCGACAACGGCGACGGGTCCCTCACGATCTCCAAGGTCGCGCTCCGCGACGCCGTGCAGAACACGACCGGCTACCAGGGGATCATCGGCACGCTCACGTGCACCCCGCTCGGTGACTGCGCCACGTCGGTCACGATCGGCGTGTACAAGGTCCCCGATGTCGGATTCGTGGACCCCAGCGCGAAGCCGGTGTTCACCGAGACCAAGACCCTGGCCGAAGTCCAGTAGGCCGAGGCGCTCGACGCGGGCTGCGGGCGAGCCGACCTGGCTCGCCCGCAGCTTCGGCCTGACGCACCGGGGGAAGGGGCGCCCATGACACAGGTGAGCAGCGACCTGGATCGTGCATCCACCGCCAAGCTCTCCTGGGTCGAGCGGCTGCCGCTTCGCCGGATCGTGCTCACCGTCGTCGCGGTCGGGTTGGCCGTCGTTCTGGGAGCCGGCATCTTCAAGACGCTGACGCTCCCGGGCGATGAGCATCTCAGCTGGACGTTCTGGGCGAACCTGACGGTGATCGGTCTGGCGCTGGGCGCGGTGTACGCACTCATCGCGCTCGGCTACACGCTCGTGTACGGGATCCTGCGGATGATCAACTTCGCGCACGGCGAGGTCTTCACCGCGGGCGCGTTCGCGTCGTTCTTCTTCGCCACTGCGTACCAGGAGAGCGGGTTCCTCGACCGTCAGCCGACGCTGTCGCTCGCCATCCTGCTCGTGTCGTCGATGGCGATCTCGACCCTGGTGGCGGTGCTGCTCGAGCGGATCGCGTATCGACCTCTCCGCAACGCGCCGCGGCTCGTGCCGCTGATCACGGCGATCGGCGCCTCGCTGTTCCTGCAGAACACGTATCAAGGGCTGTTCGGCGCCGAGCCGCGCGGGTACCCGCGGCCGACGTTCCTGTCCGGGACGATCACGTTCGGGCGCGTCAGCTTCGACAAGATGGATCCCGTCGTCCTGGGCACCACCCTCGTCATGATGATCCTGCTGGAGTGGTTCGTCCGGCGGACGAAGACGGGCAAAGCGATGCGTGCGGTTGCACAGGATCGCGAGATCGCGAGCCTGATGGGGATCGACGTCGACCGGGTCGTCGTCGTGACCTTCATGATCGGCGGTCTCCTCGCGGGGATCGCGGCCGTGCTGTTCTGCCTCACGTTCGGCAACGTGAGCGCCACGATGGGCTTCCTGCCCGGCATCGCCGCGTTCACGGCGGCCGTCCTGGGGGGCATCGGAAGCATCTCCGGGGCGGCGCTCGGAGGATTGGTGCTGGGCGTCGCCGAGTCGGTCGGGCCTTACCTGTTGCTGTCGGGCGTGCATGCGCCGTCGCCCTTCGAGCTGAAGGGCGTCGTCACCTTTTCGATCCTCGTGATCGTGCTGATCTTCCGTCCCTCCGGTCTGCTCGGAACGGGGGAGGTGGAGAAGGTCTGAGCCGTTCCCTTTATCTGCGCGGAGCCGTGCGGGCCGGTCTGATCGGCGGGGTCGGGATCGCGTACTTCTGCCTCGTCGGGATGGTCGAGCGTCTGGACGAGCTCGCCATCGTCGGCAGCGTGTTCACCCTCGATTGGCTGCTGCTGCTCGGGCCGCCGGCCCTTGCGAGCTACGTTGCCGCGCGCCCCCGGGTCGTCGCCGGTGAGCTGACGTCGCCCAGCGCGCGAACGGCGCTCCTGTCGGGTCTCGTTTCCGGCGTTGCGTCTGCCGTCCTCGTGGTCCTGGGCGTGGTCGTCGTCTACTGGATCGGTCCGGAAACGGTCAGGACCGTGTTCCGCTCCGTGTCCGACGAACTGCTCGCGATCCTTCGTCTGCACATGGAGCGTGTGCCCGGGACGTTGGCCCTGTCGGGTCTCATCGTCGCGGCCGGAGGAGTGGGCGCGGCGGTCCGGTTGCTCGAACCGCTCCTGCGTCGGGCGGTCATCAACGGGGTCGCGGCCGTGCTGGCGATGGGACTGCTGCAGCGCATCGTGCCTCCGGCGTTGGACCAGTTGCACATCCAGCGCCGGTGGCTGTACTCGCCGACGACCCTCGGGCTCACCGTCGTCGGCGCCGTGTTCGTGTTCGCCGTCGCGGCCGGCGTCACCCTGTTCCTTCGGGGCCGGCACCCTCGTGAGCTGCTGGCGGCCAGGCGACCGGGGGTCGCCGGGGGCGAGTCGGCGTCGCAGCGGCTGATCCTCGTGGCCGTGTGGGCGGTCCTCGCCGCAGCCCTGGTCGCGATGCCCTACCTCGTGGGACCCGTGGTCTCGCGGATCCTGGGCACCGTCGGGATCTTCCTGCTGCTCGGTCTCGGGCTGAACATCGTGGTCGGCTACGCGGGATTGCTGGACCTTGGTTACGTCGCGTTCTTCTCGGTCGGCGCCTATTTCACGGCGATCCTCACCGGCGGCCAGCGCGTGACGGCCGGCGGCTTCCGTCCCCCCGCGATCGGCGCCGACCTGTCGTTCTTCGCGGCGCTGCCGATCGTCGTGTGCGTGGCGGCCCTGATCGGTCTGCTGATCGGAGCCCCCGTGCTTCGCTTGCGGGGCGACTACCTCGCGATCGTCACGTTGGGATTCGGCGAGATGGCACGCATCATCTTCGGATCCACCTGGGCGCAGAGCCTCTTCGGGGGCTCGCTCGGGATGGCCGGGATCACGAAGGCACCGCTCGGGAGCTTCCAGTTCCAAGACGATCCCCGACACTTCTACTACCTCGCCCTGTTCTTCTGCGCGGTGGCCGTCTACGTGTCGTGGCGATTGCAGGACTCTCGGATCGGCCGAGCGTGGACCGCTATGCGCGAGGACGAGCAGGTGGCCGACGCGATGGGGGTCAGCACCGTGCGCTACAAGCTGCTCGCCTTCGCGATGGGCGGCGCCGTCGGATCGATCGGTGGCGCGATCTACGCCGTCAGCATCGGCTCCCTCACGATCGCGAGCTTCGGCATCCTGGTGTCGATCACGGCGCTCGCCGCGATCATCCTCGGCGGGATCGGCAGCATCCCCGGCGTCGTCATCGGCGGGCTCGTGCTGGTCGGGCTGCCCGGAGTGTTGTCCGAACTCGAGGAATTCCAGCTCCTGATCTACGGGGCCGCGCTGATCGCGATCATGATCCTGCGTCCGCAGGGACTCGTACCGAACGTCCGGCGGAGCCGGGAGCTCCTCGAGGAGGAGGTCGAGCAGGACGCGTGGCTCGCCGGCAGCGAGCCGACCGACGCCGCCGCGCAGCCGATCGCCGGGGCCTCCGAGTGACGGCGATCCTGGAGGTCGGCGCGATCCGGAAGTCGTTCGGCGGCCTCGCCGCGCTGGACGGTCTCGACCTGCACGTCGACGAGGGGGAGATCGTCTCGGTGATCGGGCCGAACGGAGCCGGCAAGTCGACCCTGTTCAACGTGATCACCGGGCTGTACGAGCCCGACGAAGGGGACGTCCGCTTCCTCGGCGAGTCGATCGTGGGGCGGCGCCCGAACCAGATCGTCAAGCTCGGGATCGCGCGCACCTTCCAGAGCGTGAAGCTGTTCCCGAACATGACGATCCTTGAGAACGCGATGGTCGGCCAGCACAGCCGGTCCCGGGCGGGCGTGTTCGGCTCGATCGCCCGCACGCCCGCCGTGCGCCGCGAGGAGGAGCGGATCAAGGAGCGGGCGAAGGAGGCGCTGGGGTTCTTCGGGTCGCGCCTCACCGGCTTCCGGGAGCAGCAGGCCGCGTTCATGCTCTCCTACGCGAATCGACGCCGGCTCGAGATGGCGCGGGCGCTGGCCACCGAGCCGGCGTTGCTGCTCCTCGACGAGCCGACCGCCGGCATGAACCCCCGGGAGACGCTCGAGCTGCGCGACCACATCGTCCGCATGCGCGACACGCTCGGGATCACGGTGCTCTTGATCGAGCACGACATGCGGGTCGTCAAGGGCGTCTCCGACCGGGTCGTCGCCTGCGACTACGGCCGCAAGATCGCCGAAGGCTCGTACGAGGAGGTCGCGAACGACCAACAGGTCGATCGAGGCGTATCTTGGACGTCGGCACGAGGAGATCGGATGAGCGACGGGGACGGACGCTGCGCCGATCCTCCAGCTGCGGAACGTGAGCACCCATTACGGGCTGGTCTCGGTGCTGCGGCACGTCGACATGCACATCTACGAGGGCGAGATGGTCTGCCTGCTCGGCGGCAACGCGTCGGGCAAGAGCACCACGCTCAAGACGATCCTCGGGTACGTGACGCCGTCGGAGGGCGAGGTGGTGTTCATGGGCGAGACGGTGTCGGGCCGCGACACCACCGAGATCGTCCAGCGCGGGATCTCGATGGTCCCGGAGAACCGGCGGCTGTTCCCGGACATGAGCGTCGAGGAGAACCTGCAACTCGGCGCGTATCTGCGGAACGATCGTGAGACGATCGCCCGAGATCGCGAGCAGGTGCTCGAGACTTTCCCGCGGATCCGGGAGCGCCTCAAGCAGAAGGCAGGCACGCTCTCGGGCGGCGAGCAGCAGATGGTGGCGATGGGTCGGGCCCTCATGGCCAACCCGACGCTCCTGTTGATGGACGAACCCTCGATGGGCCTCGCTCCCGTGCTGGTCGAGCAGGTGTTCGGCATCATCGAGCGGATCCGCTCGCTCGGCAAGACGGTCTTCGTGGTGGAGCAGAACGCGAACATGGCCCTGTCGATCGCCGACCGCGGGTACGTGATCCAGACCGGTCAGGTCGTGCTGGCCGACACGGCGACGAACCTGCTGGCGAGCCCGCTGATGCGCGAGGCGTACCTGGGCGAGCTCTGATGCGCGTCGTCGACGCCGAGCAGCTCCGAGCCGGGCTCGCGATAACGGCCGCGATCGATGCGCTCGAAGCCGCCTTCCTCGAAGGGGACCCCGACGCGTCGGCTCCGATGCGGTCGACGACGCAAACGGCGGGAGGGTCTCTGCTCGTCATGCCCGCGCGCGGTCGGCGCGGGGTCGGCGTGAAGCTGGTCACGCTCACCCCGGACAACCCGGCACGGCGGCTTCCGTTCGTGCAGGCGGCATACGTGCTGTTCGATCCGGCGACGCAGACGCCGGAGGCGGTCTTCGACGGTGCCTCGCTCACGGCGCTCCGCACGGCCGCCGTGAGCGGTGTGGCCACCCGGTACCTAGCCGCCCCGTCCGCGAGCCGGCTCGTCCTGTTCGGAGCCGGCGTCCAGGCGACCGCGCACCTGGACGCGATGGCCGCCGTCCGGCCCCTGCGGAGCGTGGTCGTCGTCTCACGGACACGGGAACGCGCCGAGGCCCTCGCGGAACGGGCGCGGGGGATGGGCCTGGAGGCAACGGCGGGGACCCCTGAGGCCGTGGCGGACGCCGACGTCGTTTGCACGTGCACGACAGCGACGGCACCGCTCTTCGACGGTCGTCTCCTGGCCCAGGGAGTGCACGTGAACGCGGTCGGCGCCTACCTGCCCGATACCCGCGAGCTCGACACCGAGACGGTTCGCGGTGCGCGGGTGGTGGTCGAGACGCGGACGGTCGCCTTCGCCGAGGCGGGCGACCTGCTGATCCCGATCGCGGAGGGCAGCATCGGAGCCGGCCATGTGGTGGCGGACCTGGGCGAGCTCGTCCGTGGGTCCACGGTACGCACGTCCGAGCGCGACCGGACGGTCTTCGTGTCGGTCGGGATGGGCTTCGAGGACCTCGTCGTTGCGCGGGCGGCCGCGGAGGCGCTCGCGTGAGCCTGCCGTCGACGGCGGACGTCGTGGTCATCGGCGCGGGGATCGTCGGGTGCTCGGCCGCCTACCACCTGGCCGCCGCGGGTGCCGGCCGCGTGCTCGTGCTCGACCGCGAGGACGCGGTCGGGCGAGGCTCCACGGGAGCGTGCGCCGGAGGGTTCCGGCACCAGTTCACGACGGAGGTCAACGTCCGACTCTCGCTCGCGAGCGTTCCGATGATCGTCGGCTTTACCGCGGACCACGGCATCCCGGTCGACGTGTCTCGGGACGGGTACCTGTTCCTCGTCCGCGATCCCGACGCGTGGGAAGGGTTCCGTCGCGGGGTCGAGCTCCAGCGGTCCTTGGGGGCGTCGGTCGAGCTGCTCGGGCCGGACGAGGCCGCGGCGCTGATCCCCGGTCTCGACGTCGACGGCCTCGTCGGGGCGACCTTGGGCCCGGACGACGGCATCGCCGATCCCGGCGCTCTGACCCAGGGCTACGCGCATCTCGCGGTGCGCGCGGGGGCCTCGTTCGAGCTCGGATCGACGGTCGAACGGATCCTGGCCGAGGGGGCGGGCGTTGCCGGGGTGCGGACCCGGGCGGGCGACGTCGCGGCGCCCACGGTCGTGCTCGCCGCGGGCCCCTGGTCGGCGCCGCTGGCCGCCACCGCGGGCATCGATCTGCCCGTCGAGCCCGTGCCGCGCGTGGTCGTCACCACGGCGGCCTTCCCCGGCGTCCCGGCGCGGCGCACGCTCGTGATCGACGCCGACAGCTCGTTCTATTTCCACCGCGAGGGCGAGGGCGTGTTGATGGGGATGGGCGGAGCCGACGAGGCCACCTTCTCGACCGCCGTCGACGAACGGTTCGTTGCCGACGAGCTGCTGCCCAAGGCCGTCCAGGTGTTCCCGCCGCTGGCCGAGGCAGGCGTCCGCTCCTCGTGGGCGGGTCTGTACGAGATGACCCCGGACCGGCATCCCGTCGTCGGGACCACGCCTGTTCCGGGCCTGCTCGTTGCGGCCGGGTTCAGCGGTCACGGGTTCCAGCATGGGCCGATCGTCGGCACGCTGCTCGCCGAGCTGGTGGTCGACGGCGCCGCGCACTCGGTCGACATCTCGGCGCTGTCACTGGACCGGTTCGCGCGTGGCGAGCTGGTCCGCGAGGGCCACGTCGTGTGAGTGCCGGGAGCGGGGGTCGAACCCGCACGACCTTGCGGTCACGGGATTTTGAGTCCCGCGCGTCTGCCAGTTCCGCCATCCCGGCCGGGCGGGGCCTAGACTAGCCGTCGCCGGGTCGCCGGGTCCCCCTTCGCGCATGCACATCCGATCGCTGCTCCTCGTTTCGGTCGCCATCTCGCTGGTCGGCTGCTCGCACGAACACGCGGCGGCGCCGGTTCGCCGCGTGGCGGTCCTGCAAGTCGGCTCCCTTCCCGAGGCCCGCGACCTCGTGACGCCCGCGGTGCTCGGGCTCCAGCTCGCGATCTCGCAGGCCCCCGGAGCCGAAGTCACGCTTCTCGACACGGGTGGCGACGATTCGAGGACCCTCGCGGCCGCCCGATCGGTGGCCGGCGATGCGTCGGTGGTCGCGGTCGTCGTCGCACCCTTCACGCCCATGCCGGCCGAGGCCCGGGAGGCGCTCCTGAGCGCGGGCGTCCCGATGCTCAGCCTGTCCGCGCTCGACGATCGGCCTGCCGGTCGGCCCCATCCGCCGTGGCGCCGGTTCGTCGCGTCGGTCTCCGTCCAGGCTCGGGCCTTGCTTCGAGTGGCGGGAAACCTGCACCGGCGTGAACCCACATGCGTGCTCGGTGAGGACACGGCATGGTCGGAACGGCTGCGGGCAGAGATCGATCGCATCCATCTGGGGATCCGGGTCAAGCCCGTCGATTCGGTGCCGTCCGAAGCTCGCGCGCCGGTCCTCTCGACCGGGTGCGGCGCGGCACTATGGACGGGTACGGCGCCGGGGGCCGGAGCCCTCGACATGGCGATCGGCGGACGCATCCCGCTCGTGCTCGACGACGCGGCACGCACCGGCGGCTTCCTGACCTCTCGATGGCCCGGTGGATCGAGCGTGCTCGCCGTGTGCTCGTGCGCGGACTTCTCCACGCGCGGCGACCCCGTCGCCCAGCGGTTCGTCCACGACTATCAGGCGACGACGGGCCTGGATGCGGGCCCCTTCGCCGTCGAGGGGTTCGACGTCGGCACGTGGATCGCCCGGGCGCTCCAGGTGGGACCCTCGCGCGGACAGGTGGCCGCCCGTCTGGCCAGGGTGACCCGGTTCGCGGGGATCGCGCGGACGTACGCCTGGGACCGCGACGGACGGAGCCGCGACGAGGGGCTCCGCGTGTATCGGGCCATCGGGGTGCATTGGATCATCGCGCATCGGCCGCAGCGGGCGCTGCGCCGGTGGGACGCCCCCGGATAGGGCTCACTGCGTTGCCCGCCGAGCACCGCGGGCCATATAGTCCGCGCGTAGGGCTGGGGGCGCCACCTGGCGTTCCCGGGGAAGGAGGAGAGATCCATGCGGAGGTTCCGTTTCCGCGTCATCGCGGTGCTCGCGGCCTTGTTCGCGATCGTCGCGGCCGCGTGTTCCAACAACACCACCACCACCAGTGCGGCAAGCGGAAGCACATCGTCTAGCAGCTCCGGGACAGGCGTGTGCGCATCGGTCGACACCAGCACCGGCGACGCCCTCGCGAAGATCTGCGAGAGCGGGCAGTTGCGGATCGCCACCGACCAGAAGTACAAGCCGCAGTCCTGGTACGACGTGAAGAACAACGAATGGAAGGGCTTCGACGTCGACGTGGCGAAGGAGATCGCCGCACGTCTGGGCGTCCAGCCGGTGATCAATCACCAGGACTGGGAGGTCATCACCGCAGGTTCCTGGAACGACCGGTGGGACGTGAGCGTGGGCTCGATGACCGACACCGTGCCCCGCGAGAAGCTGTTCTCCTTCACCCCGGCCTACTACTACACGCCGGCGGCGGTCTCGGTGAACGCGTCGAACACGTCGATCACGGACGTCGCGAGCGATCTCGACGGGAAGAAGGTCTGTGTCGGCGTGTCCACCACCTACGAGGACTACCTGAAGAAGTCGCTAGTGCTCGGTTCCACCGCGCCGAAGTTCCAGTTCCAGGTGGACAACGCTTCGATCATCACGTTCCCGACCGACACGGACGCCCTCGACCAGCTGGCGCTCGGCGACGGGGTGCGGTGCGACGCGGCCATCTCCGCTCAGCCGACGATCCAGGCCTACATCGACGCGGGAGGCTCCATCAAGCTGGTCGGCGACCCGATCTACTACGAGCCGCTCTGCATCGCCTTCGACAAGAAGGACCCCCTAGACAACACGACGCTCGTCGACGCCGTCAGCAAGATCGTCCAGGACATGCACGCGGACGACACGCTCACGAACCTATCGATGACCTGGTACAAGACGGATCTGACCACCCAGACCGGGACCTGATCACGACGTCGGGGGTGCCCCGTTGAGGACGGGAGCGGCGAAGCGGGGGGCCGGCACGAGCCGGCTCCCTGCGTACTCGATCGAGCTGCCGCGAGGCTCGACCTTTCAACTGATCGCCGCGTGGCTGCTGCTCGCGGAGGGGGCCGTCGGGTTCGTCTTCGGACCGATCATCGTCTACTCCGACACGACCGATATCGCCGTCGGCAGGATCGCGACGTTCGCGCTCGGGAGCGCCCTGTGCATGGTGGCGGGCGCTCTGCTCTATTCGCGATGGCGTTGGGCATGGTGGCTCGCCCTTGCGGTCGCCCTGGCGGCTCCCGCGTGGCTGCTCTCGACGCGGGGCCTGACCTCGATCTCCGAGGGCTACGTCGCCGCCGGGTTCGCGATGGTCCAGGTCGTCGCCCTCCTGCTCGGCAGGAGGGCTGCCGGCCGCCCGGAGGCGATGGCCATCGCGAGCGCCAACATCCCGTTCCGGGTGAAGGTCGCCATCGCATGGGTGTCGATCTTCTTCCTGATCGGCGTGGTCCTGGCGCTGTTCGAGCTCGACGGTTCATGGATCAAGGACAACGCCAGCTTCATCGCCAAGGGTGTCGAGTACACGCTGTTGCTCGCCCTGGGGGCGATCGTCATGGCCGTCGTCCTGGCGCTCTTCGGCGCGCTCGGTCGGCTGTCGAAGAACCCCGTCGCCTACGCCATCTCAAGCTTCTACACGTCGTTCTTCCGGGGCACACCCCTGATCGTTCAGCTGTTCCTGATCTACGCCGCGCTTCCCGAGATCGGGGGAAGCTTCGGGCGCCTGTCGCTCCTCAACATCCTCACCCTGACCGCTTTTCAGGCAGGCGTCATCGGACTGGGATTGAACTACGGCGCGTACATGACCGAGATCTTCCGCGCGGGCATCCAGTCGGTCGGCCACGGCCAGGCCGAGGCCGCCGACGCCCTCGGCATGAGCTATGCGCAGCGCATGCGGCGGGTCGTGCTGCCCCAAGCGACGCGAGTCATCATCCCGCCGACGGGCAACGAGTTCATCGCGATGATGAAGGACACGGCGCTCGTGAGCTTCCTGGGGGTCGAGGTCTCGCGGGCCGAGCTCTTCCGGAGGGCCCAATTGTCGCTGAGCGAGGACCCCACGAAACGCCTCGAGTCCCTTCTTGTCGCCGCGGCGATGTACTGGCTCCTCACGGCCATCTTCACGTACTTCCAGCGCAAGCTCGAGCGCCGGATGGGCCGGGGGTACGAGCGGGGAGGCACGGCCGGGAAGCCGCGCCCGCACTTCATGCAGGGGAGTGCGGCTGGCGGGCCCGGCGGGGGCGGGATGATGGTCGACGTCCCGGCGCCTGAGGCCCAGCCCGGCGTCCCGGTGGAGCCGCCGATATGACCTGGGGCAACGGCGAAGCGGTCGTCCGCGTCGAGCACCTCCGCAAGCGCTTCGGCGAGCTGGAGGTGCTCCGCGACATCAACCTGGAGGTCGACAAGGGCGAGGTGGTCGTGATCTTCGGCCGGTCGGGCTCGGGCAAGTCGACGCTCCTTCGGTGCATCAACTTCCTGGAGGACCCTTCCGAGGGCACGATCGAGGTCTCGGGGATCCGGCTCGTGGGCGGTCATCGCACCCGCGGCAAGCGCGAGCAGATCCGGCGGCTACGCGTCCACACGGGGATGGTCTTCCAGCAGTTCAACCTCTTCCCGCACATGACGGCGCTCCAGAACGTGATGGAGGGGCCGGTCACGGTGAAGGGAGAGAAGACCGAGGAGGTTCGCTCTCGCGCGGAGGCCCTGCTCGCGAAGGTGGGGCTCGCCGACAAGACCCACGAGTTCCCGATCCGGCTGTCGGGGGGTCAGCAGCAGCGCGTGGCGATCGCGCGCGCGCTCGCGATGGATCCCGACGTCATGCTGTTCGACGAGCCCACGTCCGCGCTCGACCCCGAGCTGATCGGCGAGGTCCTGGCGGTGATGAAGTCGCTCGCCAAGGACCTGCACATGACGATGGTGGTCGTGACGCACGAGATGGGGTTCGCCCGCGAGGTGGCGCACCGCCTGTGCTTCTTCCACGAGGGCGTCATCCTCGAGGAGGGCACGCCCGAGGAGATCTTCGACCACACGCGGTTCCCGGAGACGCGCAAGTTCCTCGACGCCGTGTTGTGAGTCGCGCCCCCGATCGGGTCACACAACGATGACGGGCCGCGGCTCTCCTCGGAGCCGCTCGCGCCTTCCCCATACGTGAGCGTCCCCTGTCGAGCGCCGCGGCCCGTACACCCGCGTCCCGACGGAGAACCGCCGGGACCGAGCGGAGGTTAGACGAGAGGTTGAGGCCTGTCAACACGCGCGCATCGCGTGCGACGCAAGCTGTGTACGCCATCCGCGCAGGTCGTGACGGCATCCTTCACCAGCGGGAAGAGTGACAAGACGGCCAGGTCTCGACCTGCACGCGAGGGTCTTCAACCGACGGTGAAGGCGACGTGCATCCCCGCGAGGTAGTGCCCCGGCAGGTTGCAGATCGCCACGTAGTGACCGGGGTCGAGGGTCACGTCGAAGTCGACGGTCGTGCCCGGCGCGACATCCTCGACCTCGCTCTCGTCCTCGAGCTGGTCGCTCCGCACCACACTATTCTCGACGGGCAACGCGTCGTCGGCGAGGTCGGTGCCGAAGACCTCGAACTCGTGGGTGATCGTCCCGGCGTTGCGGACGTTGAACGTGATGTTTCCCGTCGGAATGGCGGTGGCCGACAGCCGGATCGAGGTGTCGTTGAGGGTCGCGTCGACGCCGCCTGTACCGGCCCCCGAGGATCCCCCGCACGCCGGGGCGACGAGCCCCAGCACGGCCGCCGTCAGCAGCCATCGCATCTCGGTCTGCTTCCTTCGGAACGACGGCTCAGGACGACGTCGTCGCGGTGACGGCGGTCGGATGGCGGTTCGGCCGATGCGGCCACAGGACGTAGGCGGACATCGGGATCGCGAACGCGAGCCATGCGGCGAGCTCGGCGTAGGTCGGGACCGGCTGGAGCCCCAGCATCCCGGTCAGGAGCGACGCGCGGACCGTGCCCGGGGCCACGAGCCACGTCAGGTCGAAGGCGGTGCGCTGCGCCATGTCGACCACGCCCGCCTCGGCGAGATCGTGAACGGCGGTCGCGAACAGTCCGGCGGCCACGAGGACGAGGACGAACCCCGTCACCCGGAAGAACCTGCTGAGGTTGATCCGGACGCCGCCCTTGTAGATCGCCCAACCCAGCCCGACGGCGACCGCGACCCCGGCCACGGCCCCCATCCCCGTGGCCAGCGGATCCGCCGAGCTCTCGAACGCCGCCAGCAGGAAGATCGCCGTCTCCAGCCCTTCCCGGATCACCGCGAAGAACGCCATGCCCACCAGCGCCACGACAGAACCGGTGAGGAGCGCGTGCTCGGCGTGTGTCTCGAGCTGCCCCTTGAGCTCTCGCGAGTGCCGGCGCATCCAGACGACCATGTAGGAGACGCCGGCGACCGCCACGAGGGCCAGCGACCCCTCGAGGCCCTCCCGCTGGCGGGTCGGCAGTGACTGGCCGACGAGCCGCAGAACCAGGGCGATCGCGAGGCAGATGCCGAGCGCGAGCGCGACCCCGATCCACATCGGGCGGAGGCCCCTGCGTTCCCCCCGCTGGATCAGGAAGGCCGCGATGATGCCGACGATGAGCGACGCCTCCAGGCCCTCCCGGAGCCCGATCACGAAGGTCGGTAGCACGTCGCCCTTCCCCTTGGTCCGCGGTCAGAAGTTCGCATCCGAACGAGTCGCGTGAATCCTATGCAGCTGGTCGGATTCACGTCAATGTCGTTCGTATACGAATCACTTGCCCGGCCGCGTCGCGTCGGCCTCGCTGGCTAGGATGCCTTCGTGACCGCCCCCGAGGACGCACCGAAGCGGCTGTTCCTGCTCGACGGTCACAGCCTCGCGTATCGGGCGTTCTTCGCACTGCCGGCGACCCTGGCCACGAGCAGCGGCACCGTCACGAACGCCGTGTACGGCTTCACGTCGATGCTGATCAAGCTTCTCGGCGATGAGCACCCGGACCTGATCGCCGTCGCCTTCGACACGGGGCCGCCCGCGATCCGCCTGGCGATGGACGCGGAGTACAAGGCGGGCCGCCGAGAGACACCGGCGGACTTCAAACCCCAGCTCGAGCTGATCGAGGAGGTGCTCGGGGCGCTCCGCATCCCGGTGGTCCGCGTCGAGGGGCACGAGGCCGACGACGCGCTCGGCACCCTCGCCGTGCGTGCCTCCGACGCCGGCATCGACGCGGTCGTCGTGACCGCGGACCGCGACTTCTTCCAACTGGTTCGCGATCGCGACGGCGGGCGCGGCGGCGTCGGCGTGCTCTACAACCGCCGAGGCATCTCGGAGATCGACTTCATGGACGAGGCGGCGGTCGAGGCCCGGTACGGGGTGCCGCCGGCGAAGTACCTCGACTACGTCGCGCTCAAGGGAGACACGTCGGACAACATCCCCGGCGTGCCCGGCGTGGGGGAGAAGACCGCCGCGAAGCTGGTTCAGGACCACGGCAGCGTCGAGGCGATCGTCGAGCACGTCGGCGAGCTGAAGAAGGGACGCCTGCGGGACAACCTCGAGGCGTCGCGGGATCGCCTGGCCCTCAACAAGGAGCTCGCACGCATCGTCACCGACGTCGAGCTCGACATCGACCCCGGTGACTGCGCGATGGGGGAGTGGGATCTCGACGAGGTCCGGCGGCTGTTCGTCTCGCTCGAGTTCCGCAGCCTGCTCGACCGCCTCCAGGAGGCCGGCGGGCGCACGAAACCCACCGTGGAGGTGGCCGAACTGGACCTTCGCCAGGTCGACGAGTCCGAGCTTGCCTCGCTCGCCGCGCAGGGCCCGGTGGCGATCCAGCTCCACGTCGAGGAGAACCGCCTGCGGGGAGCGGCTGCGTCGGCGGGAGGCGCGCAGGCCGCCTACGCCGCCCTCGACGGGCTCGGGTTGCTCGCCCGTCCCCTCGCCGACGCCGGCGTCGCGAAGTGGACCCACGACGCGAAGGTGCTCGAGCGTGCGGCGATCGCCGAGGGCGGTGGGGTGGACGGCGTGACGTTCGACACCCTGATCGCCGGCTATCTGCTGGATCCCGCCTCGGCCGACTACCCGCTGCGCGGGCTCTGCGAGCGGTACCTGGGCACCGACGTGCTCGGCGAGACCGACGACGAAGAGGTCGGTCAGCTCTTCGCCGACGACCCGTGGCGCTCGGTGGCGGCCGAGGCCGCCGCGGTGGCGCTGCTTGCGCCCGTTATGGAGGAGCGCATCGACCACGAGAGCTTCCGCGCGCTCCTGGAGGAGGTCGAGCTCCCGCTGTCGTCCGTGCTCGCCCGGATGGAGGCCCGGGGTGTCAGGCTCGACGTCGCCTACCTCGAGGAGATGGGCGAGTCCGTCCGCGACCGGATGGCCACGCTGCAGGCGGACGTGTTCCGTCACGCCGGTCGGGAGTTCAACCTGAACTCCCCCCCGCAGCTTCGGCAGGTCCTCTACGACGAGCTCGGGCTGCAGCCGGGAAAGCGCACGTCCAAGGGGGCGCTGTCCACCGACGCCACAGTGCTCGAGAAGCTCCGCGACCGCCACCCGATCGTCGACGCGCTGCTCTCGTGGCGCGAGCTCGACAAGCTGAACTCGACGTACCTCGAGGCCCTGCCGAGGATGGTCGACCCGAGAGACGGCCGGCTCCACACGTCGTTCAACCAGGCAGCCGCGGCCACCGGGCGGCTGAGCAGCTCCAACCCGAACCTCCAGAACATCCCCGTTCGGTCGGAGGTCGGCAGGCAGATCCGGCAGGCGTTCGTCCCCGGCGAGCCGGGCCAGGTCCTGCTGGTTGCCGACTACTCGCAGATCGAGCTGCGCGTGCTGGCGCACCTGTCGGGCGACGACGGGCTGCGTGAGGCTTTCGCTGGAGGCGCCGACATCCATGCGGCGACGGCGGCCAAGGTCTTCGGGCTACCGATCGAGCAGGTCGATCCGGAGCTGCGGCGTCGCGCCAAGGCGGTCAACTACGGGCTGGCCTACGGCATGAGCGCCTGGGGGCTGGCCAGCCGGCTCGACCTCACGGCCGACGAGGCGCAGGAGATCATGGACGGCTACTTCGCCGGGTTCCCGAAGATCAAGGAGTACCTGCGCGCGCAGGTCGACCGGGCGCGCATGGACGGTTTCACCGAGACGATCCTCGGACGCCGCCGGTACATCCCCGAGCTCACCAGCGGCAACCGCCGGCTGCAGGCGCTCGGCGAGCGGCAGGCGCTCAACGCGCCGATCCAGGGCAGCGCGAGCGACGTCTTCAAGGTGGCGATGATCGAGGTCGAGCGCGCGCTGGCGAACCGCTCCGAGCTCGACTGCCACGTGTTGCTCACCGTGCACGACGAGCTGGTGTTCGAGGTGCCCGAGGACGCCGCGGAGGGCGCGGCCGCGGTGGTCCGCGAGCGCATGGAACACGCGATCGACCTCGATGTCCCGCTGCGCGCCGACATCGGGTGGGGCCCGAACTGGGCCGACGCCGCCCCGGCGGGCCATTGAGCGTTTGACGCCGTTTCCGCAGGTCACCTACCATCCCTTCGACCCGCGGGGTTCCGCGTCCCGCGCCGGGGCAAATCTCACGCGCCCACGGCGAGCGACCTCGCGTGCCGGAAGGAGACGGAACACGACATGAGCGACGAGATGCAGGTCGCCCCGGAGGCTGCCGAAGCCCCGGCGGAAGAGGCGGCCGAACCCAAGGCCGCGCAAGCGGAGGAGACCGCGCCGGAGCGCGACCTGACCCCCGAGGAGCTCGTCCAGGCGCTCGAGGAATCGTTGCACGACTTCAAGGACGGCGACATCGTCGACGGCGAGGTCGTCAAGATCGACCGCGACGAGGTGCTCCTCGACATCGGTTACAAGTCCGAGGGCGTGATCCCCTCGAAGGAGCTCTCGATCCGCCACGACGTCGACCCCAACGAGGTCGTCAAGGTCGGGGACCGGATAGAGGCGCTCGTCCTGCAGAAGGAGGACAAGGAAGGCCGGCTGATCCTGTCGAAGAAGCGCGCGCAGTACGAGCGCGCGTGGGGCCGGATCGAGGAGGTCATGCAGTCGGGCCAGACGATCAAGGGGCCCGTGATCGAGGTCGTCAAGGGCGGGCTGATCCTCGACATCGGCCTGCGCGGGTTCCTGCCCGCGTCGCTCGTCGACCTGCGCCGCGTGCGCGACCTCCAGCCGTTCGTAGGTCAGGAGCTCGAGGCGAAGATCATCGAGCTCGATCGCAACCGCAACAACGTGGTGCTGTCACGGCGTGCGTTCCTCGAGGAGTCGCAGAGCGAGGGCCGCAAGAAGTTCCTCGAGAACCTGAACAAGGGCGAGCGCCGGAAGGGCACCGTGAGCTCGATCGTGAACTTCGGGGCCTTCGTGGACCTCGGCGGGGTCGACGGTCTGGTGCACGTCTCGGAGCTCAGTTGGAAGCACGTGGACCATCCGAGCGAGGTCGTGAGCGTCGGTCAGGAGGTCGAGGTCGAGGTGCTCGACGTGGACCTCGAGCGCGAGCGCGTGTCGCTGTCGCTCAAGGCGACCCAGGAGGACCCCTGGAAGGAGTTCGAGCGCACGTCGCAGGCCGGGTCGGTCATCACCGGTACGGTCACCAAGCTGGTGCCGTTCGGCGCGTTCGTCCGGGTCGCCCAGGGCATCGAGGGGCTGGTCCACATCTCGGAGATCTCCCACGAGCACGTCGATTCGCCCGAGTCGGTCCTGTCCGTCGGACAGGAGGTCGAGGTCAAGGTGATCGATGTCGACGTCACACGCAGGCGGGTCAGCCTGTCGATGCGCCAGGTGACCTCCCCGCCGCCGCGGCCGCGCGAGATCGAGGTCGAGCGCGAGCCGCAGCCGACGGGATCGGCGGCGCCCGACATGTCCACCGCGATCGAGGTGCCCCAGGAGATCCTCGATGCGTTCGCGGGTGTCGAAGAGACGGCCCCGGCCGGCGCGCAGCCGCCTGAGGTCGGGTCCGTCGCCGCGCGGGAAGAAACGCCCCGCGTCGTCGAACCCCCCCCGGCTCCCGTCGAACCCCCCCCGGCTCCCGTCGAGCCTGCCGCGGAAGCCACCCAGACCACCAGCGAGCCGGCTGCCGAAGCGCCACCCGAGACCCCGGAGGCCGAGCCGGCCGCGGAGGAAGCGCCGGCGTCGGAGGAAGCGCCGGCGTCGGATGAGGAAGTGTCGCTCGAGGCGATCCTCGAGGACCTGAAACGGCGCGAAGGTCGCTCCGAATAGGTGGGGGAGCGGCTTCTCGTCACGACGGGAGATCACGTGCTGTTCGTCGGGTTGACCGGGGGCATCGGATCGGGGAAGTCCACCGTCGCGCGGATGCTCGCGGCCCGCGGTGCGATCGTGCTCGACGCCGACGCGTTCGCGCGTCAGGCCGTGCGCGGCGGGAGCGACGGGCTGCGCGCAGTCGCCGCGCGCTTCGGAGCGGAGGTCCTCGGACCGGACGGAGAGCTGGACCGCGCGAAGCTTGCCTCGATCGTCTTCGCAGACCCGTCGGCTCGGGCGGACCTCGAGGCCATCGTCCACCCTCAGGTGCGCGGGCTGATCGCCGACGGGATCCAGGACAACCTCGACACCGACAACGTGGTGGTTCTCGTGAACCCGCTGCTCATCGAGATGGGGACGCATCGCGACTGCGACGTCGTGGTTGTGGTGTCGGTGTCGCCCGAGACCCAGGTTGCCCGGAGCACCGCGAGCGGGATGGACGAGGACGACGTCCGCGCGCGGATGGCCGCGCAGCTCCCGTTGGCCGAGCGTTCGCGGTACGCCGACGTCATCGTGGACAACGAGGGCTCGGTGGCGGAGCTGGAGCGCCAGGTCGAGCGGCTGTGGGACCAGCTCGCCTCACGCGCGGCGGTTCACGCCTGAGACCCGGCTATCCTTCCGGCGTGCGGTTCCGCGCGGTCTTCTTCGACGCGGGTGAGACGCTCGTGCACCCCGCTCCCTCGTACCCGGAGCTGTTCAGCGCGGTGCTCCTGCGCGAGGGCGTCGTCCGGTCGCCCGAGCAGGTGGTCGACGCGTCGCGGGTCGTGTTCCACCGGTTCAGCGAGGCCGCGCGCGATCAAGAGCTCTGGACGACGAGCCCGGAGCGATCCGAGCGCTTCTGGAAGGGCGTCTACGAACGGATGCTCGAGACGCTCGGCGTGCCAGGGCACGACGGCGTGCGCGACGTCCTGTACCGGGCGTTCACCGACCTCACCAACTACGCCTTGTTCGACGACGTCGTCCCGATGATCCGGGCCATCGGAACCGACGGTCCGACCCTCGGGATCGTCTCGAACTTCGAGGCGTGGTTGGACGAGCTCCTCACGCGCCTCGGCGTGCGGGAGAGCTTTCCGGTGCGTGTGATCTCGGGGGTGGAGGGGTTCGAGAAGCCCGATCCACGGATCTACGGGCTGGCGCTCTCGCGGTCCGGGGTCGAGGCTGCCGACGCGGCGTTCGTCGGCGACAATCCCGAGTTCGACGTCGCGCCGGCGGCGGCCCTCGGGATGACCACGGTGCTCATCGATCGCCGGGGGAGGTTCCCGGATCACGAGGGAAACCGGATCGACGACCTCCGCGACCTCCCGCGCGTGCTCGAGGGCGCCGGATGAGCGACGAGCGGCGCTTCACCCGGGACGATGCGAACGCCGAGCTGGACGAGCTGCGCGAGCGGCTCCCGAGGGTGCGTCGTGCGCGGCAGGACATGATCGCGGCGAGCCGGCGCATCACGGAGGAGGTGGCCGTCGACGGCGGCGGGGTGGCCGGGGGCGACTGGTTCCGCCATCAGCAGACGCTGCGTGAGGACCTCGAGTACCTGGCGTCGCGCGGGATCCTCCTGCGCGACGCGCAGACGGGTCTGGTCGACTTCCCCGCGGTGCACGAGGGGCGGCGCGTGTTCCTGTGCTGGCGGCTCGGCGAGGACGAGGTGAACTGGTTCCACGAGGAGCACGGCGGCCTCGGAGGCCGCAAGCCGCTGTGACCGACCGTCCGGTCGTGCTCGTCGTCGGCGCACGAGGCGAACCCCCACCCGGTATCGAACGGGCCGGACACCTGGCGGACGTTCGAATGGCCCATGACGCCCCGTCGCTCGAGGCGGGCATCGGCGCCGCGGAGGGGCTGTTCGCGTGGGGAGGTATCCGGGACCGGCTGCGAGCCGTGTGGGACCGCGCCGACCGTCTGCGCTGGATCCAGACGGCGAGCGACGGCGTCGACGGGCTGCTGTTCCCCGAGCTCGTCGAGTCCGACATGGTCGTGACGAACGCCCGCGGGGTGTTCGACGACGCGATCGCCGAGTGGACGGTCGGCGCCATGCTCGCGTTCGCGACCCGCATCCTGGACCAGCGCGACGCGCAAGCGCGCAGGACCTGGCTCGAGGGACGGACGCAGCGGCTCGCGGGGCGCCGCCTGCTGGTGGTCGGTCCGGGACCGATCGGCCGCGCGGTGGCGCGGCGCGCTTCGTCGCTCGGGATGGAGCTCTCGGCCGTCGGTCGCACGGCGCGCGACGACGACCTTTTCGGGCGGGTGCGCGGACGAGACGAGCTCCACGCGGCGCTGGCGGACGCAGACTTCGTCGTCGACACCATGCCGATCACCATGGCGACCCGCCACACGTTCGACGCGGCGGCGTTCGCGGCGATGCGCCCCGACGCGCGGTTCCTCAACGTCGGCCGGGGGGCGACCGTCGATGAGTCCGCGCTGGTGGACACGTTGCGGAGCGGCGGCATCGCAGGAGCCGCTCTCGATGTGTTCGAAGAGGAGCCGCTGCCCGCCTCCTCCCCCCTGTGGGGGATGGCGAACGTGTTGATCTCGCCGCACATGTGTGGCGACTTCGAAGGGTGGGAGTCCGTCGTGACGGAGCTGTTCGTGGACAACCTCGAGCGGTTCGTCCGGGGCGACCCGTTGCGCAACCGTGTCGACGCCCTGCTCGGATTCGGGGCGCCGTAGGCTGGTGCATGATGTCCGAGACGGTCATCCAGGTCCGCGATCTCCGGAAGTCGTACGGGGACGTGCACGCGGTCGACGGCGTCTCGTTCGAGGTCTCCCGCGGTGAGGTGTTCGCCATGCTCGGTCCCAACGGGGCGGGGAAGACGACGACCACCGAGATCCTCGAGGGCTACCGCTCGCGGTCCTCCGGGGACGTGACCGTGCTGGGGCACGACCCCTTCCACCGCCAGCAGGTGCTGCGCCGCCGCATCGGCATCGTCCTGCAATCGACCGGGATCGACCCGTTCCTGACGGTCCGAGAGACGATCGAGATGTACGGCGGCTACTACCCGACCAAGCGGTCCACCGACGAGGTGATCGAGGTCGTGGGGCTCGCCGAGAAGCGAGACACACGCGTTCGCCAACTCTCGGGCGGGCAGCAGCGCCGGCTCGACGTGGCCATCGCGCTCGCCGGCGACCCCGAGCTCCTTTTCCTCGACGAGCCGACGACCGGGTTCGACCCGAGCGCGCGGCGAAACGCATGGGAGGTGGTCAAGAACCTCGTCGGGCTCGGCAAGACGGTCTTCCTGACGACGCACTTCATGGACGAGGCGCAGTACCTGGCGGACCGCGTCGCGGTGATCTCGAACGGTCGGATCGTGGCCGAGGGGCCGCCCGCGAGCATCGCGGGGCGCGAGCAGATGACCACCCGCATCCGGTTCCGGCTGCCGGCGGGCGCGCCGCCGCCCCCCCCGCACAACGGCTTCGTCCAGCAGGTCGACGGCTCGTATGAGATCCATGTCGACGCCGACGAGACGACGACGTTCGTCCACGACGTGACGGGGTGGGCCCTCGACAACGACCTGACCCTCGAGGGTCTCGAGATCGCGTTGCCTAGCCTGGAGGACGTCTATCTCCAGCTGACGGCGCAGGAAGCGTCGGCGCAGCCGTGAGCGACGTCGGGCTGGCACTGCGGCAGGTCCGGTACGTCAACCGCGCCTTCTGGCGGAACCCCGCCTCGGCGTTCTTCACGTTCGCGTTCCCCTTGCTGTTCCTGGTGATCTTCACCACCTTGCTCGGCAGCGGCACCACCACGATCAACGGTGTCGAGTTCGATCAGTCCACGTACTACGTCGCGGGCATGGCGTCGTTCGCCGTGATCACGGCCTGTTACACGAACATCGCGATGTCGGTCACCTTCCAACGCGACGAGGGCATCCTCAAGCGGATCCGCGGGACGCCGTTACCCGGGTGGGCGTACCTGACGGCCCGCGTCCTGCACGCCGTCGTCGTCGCCGTCGTCCTCGTGGTCATCTGCGCCCTGTTCGGCCGGGCCTTCTACGACGCGGCGCTGCCGACGGGCATGAGCTTGGTGAGGACGCTCGTGGTGCTGCTGGTGGGCTCGGGCAGCTTCGCGGCGCTCGCACTGGCGATCACCGCCGCGATCCCGAACGCGGACGCCGCGCCGGCGATCGTGAACGCCACGGTCCTCCCGCTCCTGTTCATCTCGGGCGTGTTCTTCTCGATGAGCGGCGCGCCTGCGTGGATCGACACGCTCAGCCGCGTCTTCCCGGTGCGCCACTTCACCGACGCCTTCTTCGGTGCGTACTACGGGCAGCCGATCTTCGACTTCTCCTGGGCGGACGTCGCGATCCTGGCTGCGTGGGGGGTGGCCGGCCTGATCGCCGCCTCGCGCTTCTTCTCGTGGGAGCCGCGTACCTAGGCGTCTGTTACGCTCCGGCCCTGGCCGGAAGGGGGTTCCGGCCGTCGCTCCGGGAGGTTCCTCACGATGCGCAAGGGGATCATCGCATTGGCCGCGATCGGCATCGTCGCGGTGGCCTGCTCGAACTCCTCGAGCACGAGCGTCGGCACGAGCTCCTCGTCCTCGAGCGTGCCGCAGACGGCGGCAGACTGCGCGGCGAACGCGACGCTCGTCAGCTCCGGCACGCTCACGGTCGGCACCGACAACCCGGCCTATCCGCCTTATTTCCAGGGCGGCGCCGACAAGGGCTCGCAGTGGAAGATCAACGACCCGAACAACGACAAGGGGTTCGAGTCGGCGGTCGCCTACGAGATCGCGGACCGGCTGGGGTTCTCGTCGGGCGAGGTCCAGTGGATCGTCGTGCCCTTCGCACAGTCCTACGCGCCCGGACCGAAGAACTTCGACTTCGACATCAACCAGATCTCCTACTCGGCCAAGCGCGCGCAGGCGGTCGACTTCAGCGACAGCTACTACGACGTGAACCAGGCCATCGTGATCAGGAAGGACACGCCGATCGCGAACGCGACCGGCGTGGCCGACCTCGCCCAGTACAAGCTGGCTGCGCCGCTCGGCACCACGAGCTCCGACCTGATCGAGAGCTACATCGGCGGAACGCCGGGCACGTTCCAGACGCTCCGCGACGCCGTCGCGGCGGTGAACGCGGGACAGGCGGACGGTCTGGTGGTCGATTACCCGACTGCGCTCTACATGGCCGACCCGTTCGTGCAGCAGGTGCACGACAGCACGGTGCTGGCGCAGTTCCCGAACGACGCCGTCGAGGGCGGTGAGTACTTCGGCACGGTCCAGGCGAAGGACAGCACGCTGACGCCGTGCATCGACCAGGCGATCGGCGAGATGCGCGACGACGGCACCCTGCAGTCGATCACCGACACGTGGCTCTCGAAGAAGACGAACGTCGGGGTCGTGCCGGTCTGGTCGAAGTGATCGGCCACATCGGCTTCCTGCGGTGAACCCACCGGGCGACCCGCTCGGCGCGCTTCCGTCCGGTGGCGGCCGGTCGCGGCTGCTGGGCGGGTGGTCGCTGCGTGAGGAGGGCGCGAAAGGCGTCGCGATCGCCACCGTGAGCACCCTGATCGTGCTCGGGCTGCTCGTCGTCGCCGCGACCAGGTCGGCGTACTGGCCGCAGTTCAAGCAGTCCTTCTTCAGCTGGGACGCCTTCTCTTCGTCCTTCCCGGACATCGTGGTCGCCTTTCGGCGCAACGTGCTCTACTTCGTCACCGCCGAACCGGTGATCCTCGCGTTCGCGTTGCTGCTCGCCGTGCTCCGGTCGCTGCGGGGGCCCGCCTTCTTCCCGCTGCGGCTGATGGCGACGATCTACGTGGACGTGTTCCGCGGGATCCCGACGGTCCTGGTTGTCTACGCGCTCGGGTTCGGCATGCCGGCCCTGCAGATCCCCGGGCTCCCGACCGCCGGATGGTTCTGGGGCTGGGTCGGTCTGATCCTGAGCTACTCGGCCTACGTCGCCGAGGTCTACCGCGCCGGCATCGAGTCGGTGCACCCGAGCCAGACGGCGGCCGCCCGGGCGCTCGGGCTCGGCCGGGCGCGCACCCTTCGCTACGTGGTCATCCCGCAGGCGGTCCGGCGCGTGATCCCTCCGCTCATGAACGACTTCATCTCGCTGCAGAAGGACACTGCGCTGATCGCGTTCGTCTCCGGCTTCATCCCGGAGGCCTTTCTCGAGGCGCAGATCTCGAGCGCCGCCACGTTCAACTTCACGCCGTTCGTCGGCGCGGCCCTCTGTTTCCTGGTGATCACGATCCCGATGACCCGGTTCACGGACTGGTTGCTCGAACGGCAGCGTCGGCGCCGGCAGGCGGGTGGTGCCGTGTGACCGAGGCGATCCGGCTCGAAGGGCTGCACAAGCGCTTCGACGACCTGCATGTGCTCCGGGGGATCGACATGGTCGTCGACGAGCACGAGGTCATCTGTCTGATCGGGCCGAGCGGGTCCGGGAAGTCGACGCTCCTTCGGTGCGTGAACCTCCTGGAGCCGCTGGACGCGGGGTCTGTCTGGATCCATGGCCGAAACGTCACGCAGCGCGGCGTCGACCAGAACGACGTCCGTCGCCAGGTGGGCATCGTGTTCCAGGCGTTCAACCTCTTCCCGAACATGACCGTGCTGCGCAACGTCACGCTCGCCCCGATGAAGGTCCTCGGGCGCGGTAGGAGCGAGGCCGACGAGGCCGCGCATGCCCTGTTGGCTCGCTTCGGCCTGGACGACAAGGCCGGCGAGTACCCCGACCGTCTCTCGGGCGGCCAGCAGCAGCGCGTCGCGATCATCCGCGCGCTGGCGATGGAGCCGGACATCATGCTGTTCGACGAGATCACGAGCGCGTTGGACCCGGAGCTGATCGCCGAGGTGCTCGACGCGCTGCGCGAGCTGGCCGAAGCCGGGATGACGATGCTGATCGCTACCCACGAGATGGGGTTCGCGAAGGACGTCGCGAACCGCGTGTGCTTCCTCGACGAGGGGCGGATCGCGGAGGAGGGACCGCCGTCGCGGATCTTCACGAGTCCTCGCGAGGAACGGACCCGGCGGTTCCTGGACCGGATCATCGCGGCAGGGAGGATGTGATCGTGCTCGTCGACCTCTCCCATCCGATCGAGGACGGGATGCGGATCTACCCGATCCTTCCGAGACCCGAGATCGGGGCGTTCCTCGATCACGACGCATCGCGCGAGCACTACGCGGGGAAGGCCGAGTTCCATCTGGGCCAGTACGACCTGAGCGGCGCCACCGGCACGTATCTCGACGCTCCGTTCCACCGCCATCGCGATGCGGCCGACCTGAGCATGCTGGGCCTCGAAGGGCTCGTCGGACTGTCGGGCGTCGTGCTCCGTCAGGCGGGATCCGGGCGCGAGATCGAGACGGGTCCGGACGACGCGGCGCTCGACCTCCGCGACAGGGCCGTCCTGTTGAACACGGGGTGGGCGTCTCGTTGGGGGAGCGATGCGTATTGGGAGGACAGCCCCTTCCTCGGCGGGCCGCTGCTGGACCGGCTCGTCGGCGAGCGTGCCGCCCTCGTGGGGATCGACACCGGGAACATCGACGACGTGCAGGACCTGACCCGGCCGGCGCATACGCGGTTGCTCGCGGCCGGCATCCCGATCGTGGAGAACCTCGCGGACCTGTCGGCGTTGCCGCGCGCAGGGTTCCGGTTCACGGCGGTTCCGCCCAAGATCGTCGGAGGCTCGAACTTCCCGGTCCGAGCGTTCGCCGAGGTCTGATCGGCCGGAACCCCGGATGTCGCCGGCCGGCCCTACACTTCCTGCGTGCCCCCGTTCCGTGTCGTGTCCGACTTCCAGCCTGCCGGCGACCAGCCCCAGGCGATCGAAGCCTTGGCCGAGGGGGTCCTCGCCGGCGAGCCTCACGTCACGCTGCTCGGTGCCACCGGCACGGGCAAGACGTTCACGATCGCGCACCTGGTCGAGCGGGTGCAGAAGCCGACCCTGGTGATCGCGCCGAACAAGTCGCTCGGCGCGCAGCTGGCCAACGAGTTCCGCGAGGTGTTCCCCGACAACGCCGTCGAGTACTTCGTCAGCTACTACGACTACTACCAACCCGAGGCCTACATCCCGCAGACCGACACGTACATCGAGAAGGACAGCTCGGTGAACGACGAGATCGAGCGGCTGCGACACTCGGCGACCGCGGCGCTCCTCAGCCGCCGCGACGTGCTCATCGTCGCGAGCGTCTCGTGCATCTACGGCCTGGGCTCGCCCGAAGAGTACGAGGGGCAGATCCTCCGCCTCTTCCGCGGCACCGACGTCCCGCTCGACTTCGCGCTGCAGCGGCTGGTCGACATCCAGTATCAGCGGAACCAGGTCAGCCGGGCCCGCGGCACGTTCCGTCTGAACGGCGACACGCTCGAGGTCTTCCCGCCGTACGAGACGTCCGGTTACCGCATCGAATGGTGGGGAGATACGGTCGAACGCATCTCGATCTTCGACCCGATCACCGGCGAGGTCGTGAAGGACGACGTCGTCGACCACACGATCTTTCCGGCGTCGCACTACGTGGCGTCGGAGGACCGCATGAAGCGCGCGATCGGAACGATCGAGGAGGAGCTGGCGGATCGCTTGAGCGAGCTCGAACGGCAGGGGAAGCTGCTCGAAGCCGAGCGGCTGCGCATGCGCACCACGTACGACCTCGAGATGCTCCGCGAGGTCGGGTTCTGCAGCGGCATCGAGAATTACTCGCGCCACATCGACGGCCGCGGTCCCGGCACGGCGCCGTTCACGTTGCTCGACTACTTCCCCGACGATTACCTCGTCGTCATCGACGAGTCCCACGTGACCGTGCCGCAGCTCCACGGCATGTACGAGGGCGATGTCTCGCGGAAGACGACGCTGGTCGATTTCGGCTTCCGGTTGCCCTCGGCGATCGACAACCGTCCGCTGCGGTTCGACGAGTTCCGCGACCGGGTGCGCCAGGTCGTCTACATGTCGGCCACGCCGAGCGATTATGAGCTCCGCGCCTCCAAGCGCGTCGTCGAGCAGATCGTGCGCCCGACCGGTCTGGTGGACCCGGAGGTCCAGATCCGCCCCACGAAGGGGCAGGTCGACGATCTGATCAGCGAGATCCGCGCACGAACCGAGCGCGAGCAGCGGGTGCTGGTCACGACGCTCACGAAGAAGATGGCCGAGGATCTCACCGACTACCTCGTCGAGATGGGCATCCGCGTGCGCTACCTGCACTCGGAGGTCGATACGCTCCAGCGGATCGAGATCGTCCGCGATCTGCGGCTCGGCGAGTTCGACGTGCTCGTCGGCATCAACCTGCTGCGCGAGGGGCTCGACCTTCCCGAGGTGTCGCTCGTGGCGATCCTCGACGCCGACAAAGAGGGATTCCTCCGGTCGGGGACATCGCTGATCCAGACGATCGGTCGCGCCGCGCGCAACGTCGACGGCACGGTGCTGATGTACGCCGACAGCGTCACCGACTCGATGCGCGACGCGATCGACGAGACCCAGCGCCGCCGTCAGATCCAGATCGCCTACAACCGAGCGAACGGCATCGACCCGCAGACGATCCGGAAGAAGGTCACCGACATCCTGTTGACCCTGCGCGGCGAAGACTCCACCCGCACCACGCCGAAGCGGGAGCGTCGCCGCAAGGCCGCCCATCCGGAGATGCCCACCGAGGAGCTCGGCCGCCTGATCCAGCAGCTCGAGGAGGAGATGCACGAGGCGGCCAAGGACCTTCGGTTCGAGTATGCGGCGCGGCTTCGCGACGAGGTCCACGAGCTCCGCAAGGAGCTCAAGCAGATGCGTGAGGCCGGGGTCGCCTGACAGGTCGGTAGTGTTCGGTTCGTGACCAGGCTCTCGATCCGGGCGTCCCGCGCATGGCTCGGGCCCGGTCGGGTCGTCGACGACGCGCAGGTCGTCTGCGAGGGCGGCGTCATCACCTACGCGGGACCCACGACGCCGATCGGCGAGCCCGACATCGTGATCGACGGCTTCCTCATGCCCGCGGCGGCCGACCGGCACGTGCACGTCGAGCTCTCGAGCCCCGCCGCCGTCCTCGAGCGGGGGGTGACGGCCGTACGCGACCTCGGCTGGCCGGCCGACCGCATCTTCCCGCTCGCCGACCTTTCCGAGGTTCCATCCTTCGCCGGACCGCTCGTGCGCGCCGCCGGTCCGATCCTCACCGCCCCGGGCGGGTATCCCACCCGGGCCGGCTGGGCACCCGACGGGACGGGTCGCCCCGTCGACGCACCGGAGCAGGCGGTCGCAACGGTGAAGGAGCTCGTGGCGCTCGGGGCGACCGCGATCAAGGTCTCGCTCAACGCCGAAGCGGGCCCGACGCCGTCGGACGCCGCGCTGATGGCCATCGTCGAGACGGCGCACGCCCGGACGGTGCCCGTGACGACCCACGCGCAAGGGGCCGGGCAGGTGGAGCGCGCCCTGGGCGCAGGCGTCGACGAGCTGGCGCACGCGCCGTGGACGCCGCTCTCCGAAGCCACGATCGCGGGCTGCGCGCAGCGGCTTCGCGTCGTCTCGACGCTCGACATCCTCAGCTACGGACGCGACACGCCTGAGTTGCGCACGGCGCTGGACAACCTACGACGGTTCCACGCCGCGGGGGGAACCGTGATCTATGGCACCGATCTGGGGAACGGCGCGATCCCGCCGGGGATCCACACCGAGGAGCTGCGGCTGCTGCACGCGGCCGGTCTCGAGCCCGAGGAGGTGCTCGAGGCGATGACGAGGGCGCCCCTCGAGCCCGACGCGCCGGCTGATCTGATCGTGCTCGCCCGCGACCCCCTCGAGGACCTGACCGCCTTCGACGAGGTGCACCTGGTCGTGCGGGCCGGGCGTGTGGTCGAACCGTCCTAGAGACCGTCCATCACGATCCGCAACTCGTGGAAGCAGCGGTCGACGTCGTCCTCGGTGTTGAAGAAGTGCGGGCTGATCCGCAGGCCGTCGCCGCGGAAATCGGTGCACACGTTGCGGGCCAGCAGGCCGTGACAGACCTTCTCCGCGCTCGGCCCGACCCGGACGTTGACGACCCCACCCCGTGCCGCCCGTTCGCGCGGTGTGCGGACCTCCAGTCCGAGCTCGTCGGCGCGCTCGATCACTCGGTCCTGGAGCTCGCCCTGCCGAGCGCGGATCCGGCCGACCCCCACCTCCGCGATCACGTCGAGGCCGCCCTGCGCGATGAAGTAGACCGGTGCCGGCGGCGTCCCGTGTTCCAGGCGCCGGGCCGTCGGGTGATAGGCGAGGTGTTCGGTATCGAACGAGAACGGCTCCGCCGTCGCGAACCAGCCTGTGACCGCCGGCTCCAACGACGGCAGCAGATCCCGGCGCGCGTACAGGAACGCGCATCCCGGTCCGCCGCAGAGGAACTTGAGGGTCCCGCTCGTGTACAGGTCGCACCCGAGGTCGTGCAGGTCGAGGGGGACCACGCCGATCCCGTGGTAATCGTCGACGAACGACAGGGCGCCGCGTTCGCGGGCGATCGCGCACACGCCCTTCGCGTCCACGAGGGCGCTCGAGCGGTACAGCACCCGGTTCACCATCACGAGCGCCGTCCGCTCGTCGATGGCCTCGTCGAAGACCTCGACCGGAAGCGTCGTGCCGTCGGGGGAGCGGAGCCACACGAGCTCGGCGCCCGTCTTCTCCACCCACGCCTGCCATACCTGACCGTCGGTGGGGAAGTCGAGCTCCGACAGCACGACCCGGTTCCGCGCGCCCGACAGGTCGAGCGACGAGGCGACCGTCGAGATCGCGATCGAGACGTTCGTCGTGAGCGCCACCTCGTCGACGTCGCACCCGGCCAGCAGGGCGAAGCTTCGCTTCAGGGTTCTCATCGCCGGGAAGATGTCCTCGAACCACACGTGGTCCGGCGCGCCCTTCTCCGCCCACGCGCGCACGTACGCGTCGAGCAGCCGCTTCGACCGGTCGCCCACCGGCCCGAGCGAGGCGCTGATCAGGTAGGTCTTGCGCCGGACGACCTCGAACTCGTCGCGGTAGCCGGCCAGGTCGGGTCGGGTCACGGCCGCGGGCCTCGCGCGACGAACTCGAGCTTGACCCGATCGGGGTCCTCGAAGAAGAGGGCGTGGTTCTCCTCCCGGTCGTCGCCCATGTCGCGCGGGCCGCCGTAGAGGACGTGGACGCCGAGCGCCCGGAGCCGTTCGTGCAACGCGTCGATCGCCGGGCGATCCGGCACCGAGAAGGCCAGGTGGTTCACGCCGATGCGCTTGCGGTGGTACCCGGCGCTCAGGAACCGGTCCTCGGCCTGCACCAGGCACAGGTACCACCCCTCGGGGTGTACGAGCGTCCGCCAGCCGGGGCCGGAGTCCCCCGGCCCGTATCCCAGCGCCGCCAGGATCTCGGTGTAGAAGCGGGTCGAGCGTTCCAGGTCGGAGACGTTCAGGTCGAGATGATGCGGCGCCCCGAGGCGCATCGGCTCAGCCGTCCTTCTCGAGCAGGTACTCGATGTACATCGGGCGGAGCGCTTCACCGAGGGCGCCCTCCCCGGCGTCGTACAGGGCGTCGTTGATCAACGCGAGCGGACGCCAGATGTCGACCTTGGCGCGTTCGTCGTCGCCCGCGAGCTCCTCCGCGACCGGCAGCGCCTTCACCAGGCGCCACAGGAACGCGACGTCCGTGTGGCGCTTGGCGGTCTCGATCGCGCGTTCGTGCAGCTCGCGGGTCGAGATGCGTTCGAGTTCCTCCCGGGTCGCCACGGCCCCGCGAGCCTATCGCAGGAGCCGCCGACGGTGGCTGCGCGACAGGCGTGTCGCAGACCCCCGGTACACTCGATCGTCGTGGGGACCGATCGGCTCGTCATCCACGGCGCGCGCGAGCACAACCTCAAGAACATCACGCTGGAGCTGCCCCGCGACGCCCTGATCGTGTTCACCGGCCTGTCCGGGTCGGGGAAGTCGTCGTTGGCGTTCGACACGATCTACGCCGAGGGTCAGCGGCGATACGTGGAGTCGCTGTCGTCGTACGCGCGGCAGTTCCTCGGCCAGATGGAGAAGCCCGACGTCGACTTCATCGAGGGCCTGAGCCCGGCTATCTCGATCGACCAGAAGTCCACGTCGCGCAACCCCCGCTCGACCGTCGGCACGATCACAGAGATCTACGACTACCTGCGCGTCCTGTTCGCCCGTGTCGGGCACCCCCATTGCCCGAACTGCGGCCGACCGATCGGGCGTCAGTCGCCCGAGCAGATCGTGGACCAGGTGATGGAGCTGCCCGAGGGAACGCGGTTCCAGGTGCTCGCCCCCGTGGTCCGCGGGCGCAAGGGCGAGTACGAGAAGCTCCTCCAGGATCTCGCCCGCCGGGGGTTCCCCCGTGCCCGCATCGATGGTGACGTTCGCGACCTCTCCGAGGCGATCCGCCTGCCGAAGAACTACAAGCACACGATCGAGGTCGTGGTGGACCGGCTGGTTGCCAGACCGGACATCCGCCGCCGGGTCGCCGACTCGATCGAGACCGCACTCGAGCTCGCCGAGGGGCTCGCGGCGATCGCCGTCGTGACGCACGAGGGTCACGAGGAGGTCCAGAACTTCTCCCAGGCGCTGGCGTGCACGTACGACGGCACGTCCTTCGACGAGCTCGCGCCGCGGAACTTCTCGTTCAACTCTCCCTACGGCGCGTGCCAGACATGTGACGGCCTTGGGGTCCGCCTGGAGGTCGACGCCGAGCTCGTGGTGCCCGACCCCGATCTGACCGTGCACGAGGGCGCTCTGGCGCCGTGGGCGTCGGCCACGCTCGAGTACTGGTTCCGTGTGCTCGAGGCCGTCGCCGACACCCACGGGTTCGATCTGGACACGCCGTGGCGGAAGCTCCCGAAGAAGGCGCGCGACGTCCTGCTCTACGGATCCGAGGAGCAGATCTACGTCAAGTACAAGAACCGGTACGGGCGCCAGCGCGCCTACTGGACCACGTACGAGGGCGCCATCCCGAACATCGAGCGCCGGCACGCAGAGACCGATTCCGACGCGGCGCGCGAGAAGCTCGAGCAGTTCATGCGCGAAGTGCCGTGCCGCACGTGCAAGGGGCAGCGGCTCCGCCCCGAGTCGCTCGCGGTCACCATCGGCGGCATCAACATCGCCGAGCTCACCGGCGTGTCGATCCGCGACACGCTCGCGTTCTTCGACGACGTCGAGCTGACCGAGCGCGAGCACATGATCGCCGAGCGGCTCGTGAAGGAGATCCGGTCCCGGCTCGGATTCCTGGTCGACGTTGGCCTCGACTACCTCACCCTTGGCAGGGCGGCCGGCACGCTCGCCGGCGGCGAGGCCCAGCGCATCCGGCTGGCCACCCAGATCGGCAGCGGCCTGGTCGGTGTGCTCTACATCCTCGACGAGCCGTCGATCGGTCTGCACCAACGCGACAACCGCCGGCTGATAGACACGCTGATCCGGCTGCGCGACCTGGGCAACACGCTCATCGTCGTCGAGCACGACGAAGCGACCATCGTCGAGGCCGACCACATCGTCGACATCGGCCCCGCGGCCGGCGAGCACGGCGGCGAGGTGGTGTACGAGGGTGACCTCAAGGGCCTGCTGGAGTGCGAGGGGTCGATGACCGGCGCGTTCCTGTCGGGGCGGCGCACGATCCCGGTGCCGGCCGTGCGGCGCGTGCCCGGCGGCCGAACCCTCCGGCTGCAGGGCGTGCGCGAGCACAACCTGCAGAGCATCGACGTCGACGTGCCGCTCGGGCGGTTCGTCTGCGTCACCGGCGTCAGCGGCTCGGGCAAGTCCACGCTCGTCCAGGACGTGCTGCTTCGCGCGCTGATGCAGAAGATATACCGGTCGAAGCTGCTGCCGGGCAAGCACAAGAAGATGCTGGGCTGGGAGCACATCGACAAGGTCATCGACATCGACCAGTCGCCGATCGGGCGAACCCCGCGGTCGAACCCGGCCACGTACACCGGTGTCTTCGATCACGTCCGGAAGCTCTTCGCCCAGGTGCCCGAGGCTCGGATCCGCGGGTTCCAGCCCGGGCGGTTCTCGTTCAACGTCCGCGGCGGCCGCTGCGAGAACTGCGCCGGCGACGGGCAGATCAAGATCGAGATGCACTTCCTGCCCGACGTGTACGTGACGTGCGAGGTGTGCAAGGGCAAGCGGTACAACCGCGAGACCCTCGAGGTCAAGTACAAGGGCCGCTCGATCAGCGACGTGCTCGAGATGAGCGTCGAGGAGGCACTCGAGTTCTTCCGCAACATCCCCCAGATCAGCCGCCACATGCAGGTGCTCAACGACGTCGGGCTCGGCTACATCAAGTTGGGTCAGCCCGCCCCGACGCTCTCGGGGGGAGAGGCGCAACGGATCAAGCTCTCCTCCGAGCTGCACAAGCGCGCCACGGGCAACACGCTGTACGTGCTGGACGAGCCCACGACCGGTCTGCACTTCGAGGACATCCGCAAGCTGCTGCAGGTGCTCCAGCGGCTCGTCTCGGCGGGCAACACGGTGCTCGTGATCGAACACAACCTCGACGTGATCAAGACCGCCGACTGGTTGATCGATCTCGGGCCCGAGGGGGGCGACGCCGGCGGGCTGGTGGTCGCCACCGGAACGCCCGAGCAGGTCGCGGCCGATCCTGGCAGCTACACCGGCCGGTTCCTCGCGGAGGTGCTCGGAGAACTGCCGGTCGCCGTCGCGGGCGGCGCGCCGTCCCGCTAGACACCCATTGGTAGTATCCGCGCCGACGTGTCCAAGCGGCTCACGACCTCCTGTGCGATCCTGGCCGTCCTCGCGACCGCCTGTGCCACCCGACCCCAGCCGGTGATCGACTACGGGGCCGGAGCCCGCTTCGTTCCCCAGGTCGTCGACTCGCTCGACGACGTCGGCCTCGGCTCATCGGTCGCGGTCACGTCCGAGGGGGCCGTCTACGTCTCGTACCTCGGATTCCCCGCGGTGCTCGAGCCCGGTGAGATCCCGACCCAACGCCCGATCGGAGCGGCCTTCCTGCCGGGGGTGCTCTTATCGGAGCAGACCTCCGACGGCCTGTGGAACCGTGGCGCCGTCCTGCAGGACAAGCCCGAGAACGAGCCGAACGGCGTGACGGTCCCCTTCGGGCCGAAGACGGTCGCCGGCCTCGACCTGACGAGGGACAACACGAACGGCACCGCGGTGGCCGTGGCCGACAACGGCGCGATCCACGTCGCGTGGGTCCAATCCGACGGCGTCTGGTACGGCACGACCACCGCCGGCGGCACGTCGACGATCTCCCAGGTCTACGCCTACGGCGTGGGTTTGAGTCTGGCGGGCCCGATCGGTCGTCCCGCGATCGCGCTCGACGACAACGGCGACCCGTGGATCGCGTTCGCGGTGAACGCGGGCTCCGGCATCGAGGTCCGTGTCGCGACCCCTGCGGGCAAGGGCTGGAAGGTCCAGACCGTGGCCACGGGGACCGCCTGCTTCGACTGCCAGCCGGGTCCGACCGGGATCGCGAACGTCAAGGGGAAGCCGGTGGTCGCCTTCCCCGACCCCGGAGCCTCGCGCGTCGTGGTCGCCACTTCAGACGGCACGAACTGGACCACCGAGGACATCCGCGCGAGCAAGGACGTGGGCGGCCTCTCGATGGGCGTGGCCGACGACGTCGCGTCGATCGCCTACTACGCGGGCGGGAAGGTCGAGGTGGCTTCGGACACCGGGGGCGCGTGGCAGTCGACCCAGGTCGCGACGGCCGACCTCGGCGACGCCGCGACGGCCACCGCCAACTTCGCCCCGACGACCGGCGTGGCCGGATCCAAGGGCTCGACGTTCGTTGCATGGCAGGACACGTCGGGCGTGCACCTAGCCTCCGGATCGTCGGGTTCGTTCAGCGATCTCGACATCAACTCGGCCGAGGACGGGACGACGCCGGCGCTCGCCGTCGACGACGCCGGGAACGCGTACGTCTCCTGGTACGACGCCGCCAACACGAACCTGATGCTCGGCGTTTACGGCGACCTGACCGGGGTGGCGCTCGCGAACCCGAGCCCGTCGCTGCAGGTGTCGACCGGCCCGCCGGCCGGCGCGTGCGGTCCGAACAGCAAGGTCCAGCTGGACGAGGTCGCCCAGGGCATCGCGTTCAAGCAGAACTGCCTGGTCGCCGAGGGCGGGAAGTCGTTCTCGATCAACTTCGACAACCAGGACGCCGGGACGACGCACAACGTCGCGATCTACACGAGCTCGACCGACCTCGCGAACCCGCTCTTCCGCGGGGACGCCGTGGTGGGGGTGAAGACCGAGAAATATACGGTCGACGCGCTGGACCCCGGCACGTACTTCTTCCAGTGCGATTACCACCCCACCCAGATGACGGGCACGTTCGTGGTGAAGAAGGCGTAACGCCCGCCTGCGCGGGCACGTCCGCGGGCCGCGCTAGCATCGATGCGTGAGCGCCCCCCGCCCGGAACCGTCGAGCGTGCCCGACGCGCCGGGCGCGTACCTCTTCCGCGACGGCGACGATCGCGTGATCTACGCGGGCAAGGCGATGAGCCTCCGCAAGCGCCTCTCCTCGTATTGGGGCAAGCCACTGCACCCACGGACGCAGGCGATGGTCGAGGCTGCGGCTTCGGTGGAGTGGATCGTGGCCTCCACCGAGGTCGACGCGCTGATGCTGGAGTACAACCTGATCCAGCGGCATCGTCCCCGGTTCAACATCCGGTACCGCGACGACAAGTCGTATCCGTACCTGGCCCTGACCGTGGGGGAGACCTGGCCTCGCGCGCAGGTCCTTCGCGGGGCCAAACGCAAGGGGGTCCGGTATTTCGGCCCGTACGGGCACGCGTGGGCGATCCGTGACACGCTCGATGCCCTGACGCGGGTCTTCCCCGTCCGCACCTGTTCGAACGCGTTCTTCGACCAGCGCAAGCGCGCCCGCCGGCCGTGCCTCTACTACGACATCGGCCGGTGCGCCGGGCCGTGCGTCCCCTCTACCACGGGCGTCACCGAGGAGTCCTACCGGGCGCACGTCGACGCGATGGCCGAGTTCCTCGCGGGGGGAACGCGCCCCGTGCTCCAGCGGCTGGAGCGCGAGATGGCCGAGGCGGCCGAGCATGAGGAGTTCGAGCAGGCCGCGAAGCTGCGCGACCAGCTGTTCGCGGCCCGCCGGGCGCTCGAGAAGCAGGAGATGGTCCTGTCCCAGCGCCAGGACCTCGACGTCGTCGGGATGGCCGAAGACGACCTCGAGGCCGCGTTCCAGGTGTTCTTCGTCCGCGGCGGCCGGGTCCTCGGCCGGAAGGGCTGGGTCGTCGACCGCGTCGAGGACCTCGACCGTCCCGCGCTGGTTGCGTCGTTCCTGCAGCAGCTCTACATGGAACGGCAGGAGGTTCCCCCGCAGGTCCTGATCCCGACCGAGCCGCTCGACCACGACGTGATCGCGTCGTGGCTGGCGGGTCGTCGCGGTTCGAACGTGCGGATCGCCGTCCCGGAGCGCGGCGCCAAGCGAACCCTGATGCAGGTGGTCACGCGCAACGCCGAGGAGGCGTTCCACCGGCACAAGCTGCGCCGCGCCTCGGACTTCGGCGCGCGCTCCCGCGCCCTGACGGAGCTGGCGGAGCGGCTCGGCCTGGAGCAGGCGCCGCTCCGCATCGAGTGCTACGACATCTCGAACCTCGGTCCGACCGACGTCGTCGGATCGATGGTCGTGTTCGAAGACGGCCTCCCCAAGCGGAGCGACTACCGGCGATTCGCGATCAAGGGGGTGCACGGCCAGGACGACTTCGCCTCGATGGAGGAGATGCTCCGCCGGCGGTTCACCCGCCTGCTGAAGGAGGAAGCCGAGCCGTCCACCGGCCGGAGGCGCCGGTTCTCCTACCCGCCGGCCCTGGTCGTGGTCGACGGGGGGCGCGGCCAGCTCGGGGTTGCCACCAAGGTCCTCCAGGAGTTCGGTCTCTCGATCCCGCACATCGGGCTGGCCAAGCGCCTGGAGGAGGTCTACTTCCCGGATACGCCAGACCCGCTGCGGATCCCGCGCGGCTCCGAGTCCCTCTTCGTGCTGCAGCACATCCGCGACGAGGCCCACCGGTTCGCCATCACCTACCACCGGCAGAGGCGCGAGCGACGCGCGCTGGCCTCCCCGCTCGACGAGGTCCCGGGCGTTGGCCCGTCGCGGAAGAAGGCGCTGATGAAGCGGTTCGGGTCGCTCGCGCGCGTGCGCGCCGCAGACCCCGAGGAGCTCGCCCAGGTGCGCGGTATCGGTCCCGAGCTCGCGCGAGCGATCCACGAGCGCCTGACCTCACCCGTGCCGGCCGATCGCAAGGCCAGCGCATGACCGAGACCGCCGACGATCCGATCGTCCCCGGATTCACGCTGATCACCGGGCTGTCGGGTGCCGGGCGGTCCGAGGCCGCGCACTGCCTCGAGGACCTCGGCTACTTCGTCGTGGACAACCTCCCCCCCGAGCTGTTGGGGAAGATGGCCGAGCTCGCCGGGCGCCCGGGTGCCCCCTCCCGCGTCGCCATCGTGGTCGACGCGCGGGGCGGGGTGTTCTTCGGCGAGCTCTCGAAGGCGCTGGGGGAGCTGGAGAAGCTGGGGATCGCGTACCGGATCGTCTTCCTGGAGGCGTCCGACCAGGATCTCGTGAACCGCTACGAAGCGACGCGCCGCCGGCACCCGATGGCCCCGGCGGACCGTGTCGTCGAGGGCATCCGGAAGGAGCGGCAGATCCTCGAACAGCTCCGCGGCGAGGCAGACCTCGTGATCGACACGTCCGGCCTCACGCCGCACGAGCTCCGGGACAGGGTGCGCGAGGCCTTCGCCGATTCCCCGCCCGAGGAGGGGCTCCAGGTCGCCGTCGTCTCGTTCGGCTTCAAGTTCGGCACGCCGCGCGACGCGGACCTCCTGTTCGACGTGCGCTTCCTCCCCAACCCCCATTGGGTCCCCGAGCTTCGGCCTCTCCCCGGCACCGACCCCAAGGTGTGCCAGTACGTGATGGGGCAGGAGGCCTACGGAGCGTTCATCGAGCGGATGGAGGGGCTCCTCGACGTCGCCGTTCCCGGATACGTACGCGAGGGCAAGTCCTACCTGACCATCGCCGTCGGCTGCACCGGAGGCCGTCACCGATCGGTGGTGGTGGCGGACGAGCTCGGATCCTACTTCCGCAGGCACGGGCTGCCGGTCGTCGTGGTCCACAGGGACCTCGACCGAGGCTAGACGGCCCGAACGGCCCGTCGCCGGCGAAGGGGAGTCGCTAGCATGGGAGCACCCACTCCGAAGGGGGATCCCATGACGACCAAGGTCGGCATCAACGGGTTCGGCCGGATCGGCCGCAACTTCTTCCGCGCCGCCAGGCAACAGGGGAAGGACTGGGACTTCGTCGCCGTCAACGACATCACCGACGCGAAGACCCTTGCGTACCTCTTGAAGTACGACTCGGTGCTGGGGACATACGCCGGCGAGGTGACGGCGCGCGAGGATGCCATCGTCGCCGACGGACACGAGATCCGCGTCGTCGCCGAGCGCGATCCGGCGAACCTCCCGTGGAAGGAGCTCGGGGCAGAGATCGTGATCGAGTCGACCGGCCTGTTCACGAGCCGCGAGAAGGCCGCCGCGCACCTGGAAGCCGGGGCCCAGAAGGTCATCATCAGCGCGCCGGCGAAGGGAGAGGACGTCACCGTGGTGCTCGGCGTGAACGACGACGCCTACGATCCCTCCTCGCACCACGTGATCTCCAACGCGTCGTGCACCACGAACTGCGTCGTCCCGATGGCCAAGGTCCTCGACGATGCCTTCGGGATCGAGCAGGGCTTCATGACGACGATCCACGCCTACACGAACGATCAGAAGATCCTCGACCAACCGCACAAGGACCTGCGGCGGGCCCGCGCCGCGGCGCTGAACATCATCCCGACGTCGACGGGGGCGGCGAGGTCCACAGGCGTCGTGTTGCCTCACCTGAAGGGCAAGATGGACGGGATCTCGATGCGGGTGCCGGTGCCGGACGGCTCGGTCACCGATCTGGTCGTCACGCTCGGTCGGGAGGTCACGGTCGAAGAGGTCAACGGCGCCTACCGTGCCGCTTCGGAGAGCGGACCGTTGGCGGGCAAGCTCTTCTACACGGAGGATCCGGTCGTCTCCAGCGACATCGTCGGGAGCCCTGCGTCGTGCACCTTCGATGCGCTCTCGACGATGGCGATCGGTCGCATGGCCAAGGTCGTCGGCTGGTACGACAACGAGTGGGGCTACTCGAACCGGCTCGTCGACCTCGTCGAGCTGGTGGCTTCGAGGCTCTAGCGTTGGCGATCCGAACGCTCGACGCGCTCGGCGACATCGGCGGGCGGCGCGTATTCGTCCGCGCCGACTTCAACGTGCCCCTGAAGGACGGTGAGGTCGCCGACGACAGTCGGATACGAGCGACGATCCCGACGCTCCGCGAGTTGCTCGACCGCGACGCCAACCTCGTCGTCGCCTCGCACCTCGGCCGCCCGAAGGGAGAGGTCAAGCCCGAACTACGCCTCGCGCCGGCCGGAGCACGCCTCGCTCAGCTCCTCGGGCGCGACGTGGCCGCGCTCGACGAGGTCACGCCGGCCGACCTGCCCGCCGACACCGTGGTCCTGCTCGAGAACCTGCGGTTCGACCCGCGCGAGGAGAAGAACGACCCGGCCTTCGCCGGCGCGCTCGCGGAGCTCGCCGACGCCTACGTCGACGACGCGTTCGGCGCGGCCCACCGTGCTCATGCGAGCGTCTCCGCGCTCCCGGACCTCATGTTGGCGTCCGGGCGGCCGGCCGTCGCCGGCCGCCTGCTCCAGCGCGAGGTCGAGGTGCTCTCGAGGCTCCTGCACGACCCCGGCCGTCCCTACGTCGCGATCCTCGGCGGCGCGAAGGTGAGCGACAAGCTCGGCGTGATCGACGCCCTCCTCGATCGCGTCGACGCCCTGCTCGTCGGCGGCGCGATGGCCTTCACGATGCTCGCCGCGGAGGGAGCGGAGGTCGGCGCGTCCAAAGTGGAGGCCGACCGCTTCGACGAGGTCCGCGCCGCGAAGGAGAAGGCGGCGTCCAAGGGCGTCCTGGTCGAGCTGCCCCAGGACGTCGTGGCCGCCTCCGGGATGTCGGCCGAGGCCCAGGGCCGGACCGTCCCGGCCCGCGAGATCCCGCGCGACCTGATGGGTCTCGACATCGGGCCGAAGACCGTCGAAGAGTTCGCCCGGATCATCGCCGATGCAAAGACGATCCTGTGGAACGGCCCGATGGGCGTGTTCGAGCTCGAGCCGTTCTCGGCCGGCACACGCGGCGTCGCGATGGCGGTGGCCGGGGCGAACGCCTTCAGCGTGGTCGGCGGTGGCGACTCGATCGCGGCGATCAGGCGGGCGGGGCTCGAAGACGGGTTCGACCACCTCTCCACCGGCGGCGGGGCATCGCTCGAGTTCCTCGAGGGCCGCCCGCTCCCCGGCATCTCGGTGCTCGAGGACTAGAAGCCCATGACGGACCGGCGGCCGATCATCGCGGCGAACTGGAAGATGCACAAGACCCACCTGGAGTCGATCCAGGCCGTGCAGAAGCTCAGCTACCTGCTCGACCGCGACGACGCCGAGAAGGTCGAGGTGGTGATCTGTCCGCCGTTCACGGCGCTGCGGTCGGTGCAGACCCTCATCGACTCCGACAAGCTTCCGTACGGGCTCGGCGCGCAGAACGTGCACCCCGAGGAGAAGGGCGCCTTCACGGGAGAGATCTCCCCGCCGATGCTTCAGGCCCTGCGGGTTACCTACGTCATCACGGGACACTCCGAACGGCGCCAGCTGTTCGGCGAAGACGATCTCACGGTGAACAAGAAGGTGCGCGCGGTGTTCGCCCACGGCATGACGCCGATCCTCTGCGTGGGCGAGACGCTCGAGGAGCGCGAGGCGGGCGGCACGGAGTCGAAGGTGGCGCAGCAGGTGCGGCGGGCGCTCGACGGCGTCGACGCATCGCAGGCCGCTGCCCTCGTGATCGCCTACGAGCCGATCTGGGCGATCGGCACCGGCCGCAACGCCGAGCCGGGCGATGCGGGACGTGTGATCGAGGTGATCCGCGACGCGCTGGCGCAGCGGTTCGACGACGCCGTCGCTCAGTCCGTGCGCGTGCAGTATGGGGGCAGCGTCAAACCGGGCAACATCCGGGAGTTCATGGCGCACCCCGAGGTCGACGGCGCGCTCGTCGGCGGGGCCAGCCTCGACCCCGAGGAGTTCACGCTGATCGTCAAGTACCGCTGAGAGCGTTCGAAGGGAGAGCACGTTGGCCCGATCGCTGCTGTACGTGTGTCTCGACGGACTCGGCGACGACCCGATCCCCGAGCTGGACGGCCGTACGCCACTCGAGGCGGCCGAGACGCCGAACCTCGACGCCCTCGCGGCGCGTGGGCGCACGGGAACCGTGCTCACGGTCGGGGAAGGGATCGCACCCGAGTCGGACATCGGCGTGTTCGGGATCCTCGGATACGACCCACACGAGGAGCACCCGGGCCGCGGCGTCCTGGAGGCGATCGGCAGCGGGATGCAGTTCGAGGACGGCGACCTCGCGTACCGGATCAACTTCGCGACCGCGGAGTGGCCCACGATCGTCGACCGGCGTGTAGGGAGGAACCTCACCTCCGACGAGGCGCAGGACCTGGCCGACGAGGTGAACTCGAAACTGACGCTGCCGTCTGCGACCTTCGAGCTCCGCGCCACGGTCGAGCACCGCGGCGCTCTCGTGATCAGGACCGACGACGGCACGCCGCTGTCGGCCAACGTGACCAACACCGACCCCGCGTACCGGCGCCAGGGCAGCCTCGGCGTCGCCCTGGAGACCTTCGAGCCCGTGGTGGGGACGTGCGAACCCCTGGACGACTCGGAGGCTGCCCGGCGTGCGGCGGAGCTGACCAACGCGTTCGTCGAGGGCGCCGCCCGGGTGCTGAACGTCGCCGAGACCAACGTCCGCCGGCGCGCCGAGGGGAAGCTCCCCGGCAACGCCATCCTCACCCGCGACGCCGGTGATCACCGGCCGCGGTTGCAGCCGATCCGCGAACGGTTCGGGATGGACTGGGGCTGCTTCGTGGAGATGCCGGTGGAGCGAGGGATCTCGCTGGCGCTCGGGATGCATCCGGTCCAGGCGCCTCGGCTGGATCCCAAGGGGTTCGGTCCGGCGGCCGAGACGGCCTACGCGGCGTGGGCGTCCCTGGCCGCCGATGCGCTCGGAGGCTACGAGGCGCTCTACGTCCATCTCAAGGGCCCGGACATCCCCGCCCACGACGGCCGGGCCGAGGACAAGCGCGACGTGGTGAGCGCCATCGACCGGGCGTTCTTCGGAGAGATCCTCCCCCGGCTCGACCTCGGCGCGACCCTGGTCGCGGTGACGGCGGACCACGCGACCTCGTGCGTGCGCAAGGCGCACACCGCCGACCCAGTTCCACTGGTGGTCGCGGGCGGAGCCGTGACCCCCGATGGATCGGCCTCGTTCGGTGAGCGCGACTGTGCCGAGGGATCCCTCGGGCGGCTCCGTGGCGTCCAGATCCTGCCGCGTCTGGTCGAGCTATCGGGTACATGAACGCAACGAGACCCGCAGCCGGTCCGGCGCTCGTCAACCATTGTGTTGTCCCTCCATAGGTCTTGCCATACACTTCGGCGGTCGTGAGCGAGACCGAGGGCCGATGAGCCAGGTCCAACAATCGGAGCCTGTTGCGGAGGTCTTCGCGCCGGAGGAGGGTGCGGCCGAGCGCGTCGAGGGACGCACCCCCTGGCAGCTCTTCTGGACCCGGTTCAAGCGGGACCGCGTCGCGGTCGCCGCCGCGATCGTCGTCGTCCTCCTGATCGCGTCGGCGCTCCTGGCGCCGGTCTTCGCCAAGTACATCGTGCATCGAGGGCCCTCGGACCTCGATCAGAACCTCACCGACGAGTTCGGGGTCCCCCTGTTCGGACCGAGCACGCACTACTGGTTCGGGGTGGACGATCTCGGGCGGGACGTGTTCATCCGCAGCATGTACGGGGCCAGGACGTCGTTGATGGTCTCGTTCATCGGAACAGGTCTGTCGCTCGTGGTGGGGATCGCTCTCGGATTGATCGCGGGGTTCCGGGGCGGCAAGGTCGACACCGTGATCTCGCGCTCGATCGACATCGTCCTGTCGCTGCCGCTGCTCCTGCTGGCGATCGGGATCGGCGCGGCGTGCGGTGCCTCGGTGGACGGCTGCAGCGGGGTCTGGATCATCCCCGTGCTCCTCATGATCGCGGGCACGATGGCGATCGTGGTCGGCTTCGAGGCCGGCTACCGGCTCTTGTCCGTCCTCGCCGCCTTGGCGGCCTTGGCCCTCGCAGTCGCGCTGCTGGCCAGCGGGACGGGGCCGCGGATCCAACCGGGCATCGGTCTGGTGACCTTCATCATCGCCCTGTTCGGTTGGCCCTACGTCGCGCGCATCGTGCGTGGACAGACCCTCTCGCTCCGGGAGCGCGAGTTCGTCGAGGCCGCCCGGGCAACTGGGTTCGGCAACTTCCACATCATGTTCCGGGAGATCCTGCCCAACATGGTCGCGTCGATCCTGGTCGTCGCGACGCTGCTGATCCCGCAGAACATCCTGTTCGAGGCGGCGCTGTCCTTCCTGAGCGTGGGCATCCCGGCGAACACCCCGTCGTGGGGAAAGATGATCTCCGACGCCGTGAACGGGGAGCTGTACCAGATCGCGTGGTGGATGCTGGTCTTCCCGGGGCTGCTGCTGGTGCTGACGACGCTCTCGTTCAACCTGCTCGGTGACGGCCTGCGCGACGCGCTCGACCCGCGAGCCGGTCGGTGACCTGTCAGATGGGGGACTCCAGGGACGAAACCTCGGCGTGGGTGAATCCCGTATCACTGGGAGGCAGGCAGATGGAGATCGGAGAGAAGGGAGTGATCCGGTGATCAGAGGTCACAAGCGAACGGCGACCGTCGCCGTGCTCGCGGTACTGGGGCTCGTGGGGGTCGCCTGCGGTGGCAACAACGGCGCCTCCTCCAACCAGTCCTCGTCCTCGAGCCAGGGCGCGGGCACGTATGACGGCGGCACGCTCCGCGAGGAGCTGCCGGAGTTCGGGTGGACGAACGCGTTCGACCCGACCGGTGAGTATCTGGGTTACGCATGGGGCCTGTACGACCAGCTCCTGATGCGTGGTCTGATGACCTACAAGCACACCGACGTCGAGCACGGCGGCGACACGCCCGTGCCCGACCTCGCCACGGACATGCCGACGGTCTCCGACGACGGCCTCACCTACGAATTCACGCTGAAGGACAACGTGAAGTGGGGTCCGCCGCTCGACCGCACCGTCACGGCGGAGGACGTCGTCTACGCGTTCCAGCGGATCAACGACAAGAAGCTGGTCGCGCAGTACGGCAACTACTATTGCGGCGTCATCAAGGGCATGGACTGCTCGGCACCAGACGACAAGACGCCGATCGAGGGCGTCACGTCGTCCGACGCCACGCACATCACGATCACGTTGGAGCAGCCGACCGGTGACTTCCTCTACCGGCTGGCGATGCCGGCGACCAAGGCCGTCCCGCCCGAGGTGGGGCACTGCTTCACCAAGGCCGGCGACTACGGCGTCGACGTCATCTCGGCGGGCCCGTACATGATCATGGGACAGGACCAGCTCGACCTTTCGTCCTGCAGCACGATCAAGCCGATCTCCGGCTACAACGTCAACAACGGGATGACGCTGGTTCGCAACCCGAACTACGACCCCGCCACGGATGGAACGCGGCAGGCGTACCCCAAGGGCATCCAGCTGAAGATCAACTCCAACGTCGACGACGAGTTCAACCGGCTGCAGGCCGGCGACCTGGACGTCGTGGAGGGCACGCCGCCTACGAAGGTGCTGCGCGACTTCTCGACGAACCCGGACTTCAAGGGCTGGCTGCACGCCGACCCGGGTGACCGCACCTGGTACGTCACGATGAACCTGCTGGCGCCGCCGTTCGACGACGTCCACGTGCGTGCGGCGGTCAACCTGGCCATCAACAAGGACGGCATCCGCAAGGCGTACGGCGGGACCCAGCGAGGCGAACTCGCGACGTCCGTCGAGCCGCCCGCGGTGCTGCCCCAGAGCCAGGACATCAACCCCTACTCGGACAACGCCGGGCAGGGCAACGCCGACGCCGCTATGGCGGAGATGAAGCAGTCCCGCTACGACACGAACAAGAACGGCATCTGTGACGACGGCGGTGCCTGCGACAACATCCTGTTCCTCGGCCGCAGCACCGACCCGTGGCCGAACATGAACCAGGTCGCCATGGCGTCGCTGACTCCGATCCTGCCGGGTCTCACCCTCCGCGAGGTGGACACGAGCACGGGTTACACGACGCTTCAGCAGGTGAACAAGCTCGTCCCGATCTCGATGGTTCCGGGGTGGGGCAAGGACTACCCCAGCCCCTACGGGTTCGACTTCTTCATCTTCGACAGCGAAGGCATCTCCTGCACCGCGGCCGTGAACTACTCCCTGGTGGGGATCACGGCCGATCAGGCCAAGGAGTGCGGAGTCCAGGACGCGTACAACGCGTACATCAAGAACAACGGGCCGATCCCGAGCGTGGACGACAAGATGGACGAATGTGTGTCCGCCGCCCAGGACCAGGTCGACCCGTGCTTCGCCGAGTTGGACACGTACCTGATGGAGAAGGCGGTTCCCTGGGCGCCGTGGATCTGGGCGACGAACTTCACGTCGACCAACCTCAACACGGTGGACCACTACGAGTACGATCAGTTCGCGGGGATCATCTCGTACGTCAACACCTCGGTGAACAACGGCCTCGATCCGCAGAACGTGGCCTAAGGGAGAGTCGAGAGGGAAGCGAGAGAGGGGGCCGCGCACGCGGCCCCCTCTTCGCCTTAGGAAGAAGACACCGTGATCCGATACATCATCCGCCGCCTGCTCTACATGGTGCTGGTCCTGATCGTGATCGTCGCGATCTCGTACTCGATCTTCTTCCTGCTCCCCGGCGGGGGCACCGATGCCGTCGCCGCCCGGTTCGGGGGGCGGCAGCCCACGCCGGAGATCATCGCCCAGGTCAAGCAGCAGTTCGGCCTCGACAAGCCGCTCTACGAGCAGTTCTTCAACTTCACGAAGCACCTCTTCATCGGCGACCAGTACGGCTGGCCGGGTCTCGGCCTCTCGTTCGTCCTGCGGCAGCCGCTCAAGCCGGTGCTGCTCCAGCGGATGTGGGTGACGATCCAACTGGCATTGGGGGCGGCCGTCGTGTGGCTCCTGGTCGGGATCCCGATCGGGGTCTTGTCGGCCCTCAAGCCACGGTCGTTCTTCGACCGGGCTGCGATGACCTTCGCCCTCATCGGCATCTCGATGCCGGTCTTCTTCATCGGCCCGCTGGCCCTCTACGTGCTCGTGTACAAGTGGGGGATCCTTCCCGGATCGGGGTACTACGCGGTCGGGAAGGAGGGCATCGGCCCGTGGTTCTCGCACTTCATCCTGCCGTGGTGCGTGCTCGCCCTGCTGTACGCCGCGTTCTACGCGCGGCTCTCGCGGGCGAACCTCTTGGACGTGATGGGCGAGGACTACATGCGCACGGCTCGTGCCAAGGGCCTGCCGGAGCGCACCGTGATCGTTCACCACGGCCTACGCTCGAGCCTGACGCCCCTCGTGACGGTGTTCGGCCTCGACCTCGCCGGCCTGCTCGCCGGGGCGGTCATCACCGAGACCGTCTTCAACCTTCCCGGCATCGGCCAGTTCGCCGTCCGCGCCGTCTTCTCGCTGGACCTCTACACGATCCTGGACGTGACGATCATCGCCGCCTTCTTCGTGACCCTCGCGAACCTGGTGGTCGACATCGTCTACGCCTTCTTGGACCCACGGGTGCGGTACACGTGAGATCGGCCGTCACGGCCGTACGATGGGGGTCCCATGCCTGAGCCGCTGCTCGACGTCAAGGACCTCCGGGTCCACTTCCCGACCGAGGACGGTCTGGTCAAGGCCGTCGACGGCCTCTCGTTCTCGATCCAGCCTGGGGAGACGCTCGGGATCGTGGGGGAGTCCGGCTCCGGCAAGAGCGTGACCTTCCTGACGGTCATGGGCCTGATCAACCGCAAGTCGGCGATCGTCGAGGGCGAGGTCATCTTCCAGGGTCAGGACCTGCTGCAGCTCCCGAGGGAGGAGCTGCGAAGCGTCCGCGGGAACAAGATCGGGATGATCTTCCAGGACCCGATGACCTCGCTCCACCCCTTCTACAAGGTCGGCGACCAGATCGCGGAGGCGATCCTGGCGCACGACAAGATCTCGAAGAAGGACGCGCACGCCCGGTCCGTCGAGATGCTCGATCGCGTCGGGATCCCGCGTCCCGACGAGCGAGCCCGACAGTACCCGCACGAGTTCTCCGGCGGCATGCGCCAGCGCGCGATGATCGCGATGGCGCTGTCGCTCAACCCCGACCTGCTGGTCGCCGACGAGCCAACGACCGCCCTCGACGTCACCGTGCAGGCGCAGATCCTGTCGCTGATCGACCGGCTCCAGAGCGAGTTCAACACGGCGGTCGCATTGATCACCCACGACCTCGGCGTGGTCGCCGAGCACTGCGACTTCATCCAGGTGATGTACGCGGGCAAGCTGGTGGAGACCGGAACGGCCGACGACATCTACTACGAGCCGATGATGCCGTACACGTGGGGCCTGCTCCGCTCGCTCCCGCGACTGACGGCCGACGACGAACGGCTCTCGCCGATCCGTGGCACGCCCCCTTCGCTGATCCACGTGCCGAACGGATGCCCCTTCAACCCGCGCTGCCCGTACGTGTTCGACCGGTGCAAGGCCGAGGTCCCGGAGCTCCTCCCGGTGAACGGCCATCACGCCGCGGCGTGCCACCTGTCGCTGTCAGATCGTGAGCGCATCGTGCACAAAGACGTGTTGGAGCGGGCATGAGCACCGTCGAGACCCTGCCCGGCGGATCGACCGCGCAGCCCGCCGTCGAGCCGCTCGTCCGCGTCCGGGGACTCAAGAAGCACTTCCCGATCACGCGGGGCATCATCATGCAGAAGAAGGTCGGCGCGGTGCATGCCGTCGACGGCGTGGACCTGGACATCTACCCGGGCGAGACCCTCGGGCTCGTGGGGGAGACCGGGTGCGGGAAGTCGACGCTGGCCCGGGTCGTGATGCGCCTGTACCCGGCCACGGAGGGCTCGATCTCGTTCGAGGGCCAAGACATCACGAACGCCCGAAGCCGTCGTCTCCGCGACCTCCGTCGCAACATGCAGATGATCTTCCAGGACCCCTACGCGTCGCTGAATCCCCGCAAGACCATCGGAACCATCATCGGAGCGCCCTACCGGCTGCACAAGACCGTCCCGAAGGACAAGATCAAGGGCGAGGTCCAGCAGCTGATGGAGCTCGTCGGTCTGAACCCCGAGCACTACAACCGGTACCCGCACGAGTTCTCGGGCGGCCAGCGCCAGCGGATCGGGGTCGCACGCGCGCTCGCGCTGCGCCCCCGGCTGATCGTTTGCGACGAGCCGGTCTCGGCGCTCGACGTCTCGATCCAGGCGCAGATCCTGAACCTCCTCGACGACCTGCAGGACGAGTTCAAGCTGACGTACCTATTCATCGCGCACGATCTGTCCGTCGTGCGGCACGTCTCCGACCGCGTGGCCGTCATGTACCTCGGCCGGATCGTCGAGGTCGCCGACCGGGACACGCTGTATCGCGAGCCGAAGCATCCGTACACCGGGGCACTGCTGTCTGCCGTGCCGATCGCCGACCCCAACCTGGCGAAGCAGAAGAAGCGGATCATCCTCGAGGGCGACGTGCCCTCGCCGATCGATCCGCCGTCGGGGTGCAGGTTCCATCCGCGCTGCTACAACGCCCAGTTCCCGAAGTGTTCGGATGACGACCCGATGCTCGAGTCGAAGATCCCGGGCAACGGCGAGGTTGCGGCCTGCCACTTCCCGCTGGAGAGCCGTATCATCGGGGACGACTCCGATACGGCTTGAGGATCCCCGATGCTCAACACCATCTTCATCGTGCTGCTGGTCCTGTCGGGACTGTTCCTGATCGTCACGATCCTGCTCCACTCAGGGCGGGGGAGCGGCCTTTCGGACATGTTCGGCGGCACCAGCACCCTGGCGGGCGGCACCGCCCTCGAACGACGGCTCGACAAGATCACGGTCTTCACCGCGATCCTCTTCTCGATCTGCGTCTTCTGGCTCGACTACCAGTGGCTCTCGTAGGGCCGGGCAACGCCGGTTGCTAGAATCCCGAGCGCCCACGTCGGAGTGGCGGAACTTGGTAGACGCGCTAGGTTGAGGGCCTAGTGCCCCTTGCGGGGCGTGGGGGTTCAAATCCCCCCTCCGACACCAATGTGATGTCGCGAGACATCGTTGACACCTGTCTCACGACATCCTTGCACCCTCGGCCTTCCCGAGCCCTTGGTAGGTCTTCGCCGGATCGATCGTGAGCTCGCGGATCAGCTCGCCGTCTTCGGTCACGATCCTCACGTCGAGTCCCGCGACGAGTATCAACACCCGTGTCCCCGCATGACGCCTGCCGACCTTGATGTGCAGGAGCTTCGAGTCGTGACGAAGCGTCACGGCCCCACCGGTGTCGATCCGGTCCTTGCGCACGCGGTAGGTCGCTTCGATCACGGGTCCCCGCGGGTGGTCCTTGGGTCGGGCCGCGTAGACCTCTGCCGGTGGCCGCCTGCCGATCGCGCGGTGCGGCCGGACCTCGTTGTAGTAGGTGCGGAACCGGTCGAGCTGGGCCTGGAGCTCCTCGAGCGTCGCGCGGGGTCCTGCTTGGCCAGCCACTTCTTCTGGGTCTGGTGGAACCGCTCGACCTTGCCGCAGGTCTGGGGGTGGTAGGGGCGGGAGTTGACGTCGCGGATCCCCAGCCGGTCGCACTCGAGTTCCAGCGCACAGCGCCCGCCTCGGGGAGCGGCGGTGAACACCGCCCCGTTGTCCGTCAGCAGCTCAGCCGGATAACCGTGGGCCGCAGCCGCTTCGTGGAAGCTCGCCACGACGTCGGCGGCCTTGAACACCACCCGCACGTCCGAGCCGACCAGGCACCGGGAGTGATCATCGATCGCGTTCAAGATCTCGACGTCGGTGCCGTCGGCGAGCCTCCAGTGCGTGATGTCTTCCTGCCACCGCTCGTTGGGCATCTCGGCCGAGAACCGGATCGAGGCGGCCTTCGGGCGCTTCTGCGGCTGCGGGGTGACGAACCCGCGACGGAGGAGGATCCGCCAGATCGTCGCGACCGAGGGCGGGTGCACCCCGCGACGTTCCAAGTGGTAGGCGATCGTGTGGGCGCCGGCGTCCAGGCCCTGATCGTCCAGCTCCTTGCGCAGCGCCACGATCGCGTCCTCGATCGCGACGGGCACCCGGCGTGCGTTGGTGCGAGGCCGTCGGCTCCCGGGGACGAGCCCTGCCTCGCCCTCGGCCGCGTAGCGACGGCACAGCTCATGGACCCACTGGCGCGAGACCCCGTAGTCCCGGGCTACCGCCGCCTTCGACCGCCCCTCCACCACGACGGCCGTCACCACCAACCGAGCCAACGACTCCGACATCGCCCGCACCCCCTCATCAGGGTGTCAACGATGTCCTGAGACACCTGTCAACTATGTCGTGAGACCAAACACCCCCTCCGACACGTAACCACCAGCACAAACGCGGAGAACCCCCGGAGAGCAGTAGGAGCCTCCGGGGCTCTCGTTCTCCCAGGAATCCCCCAAGGGCTAGCGGATGGCTCCCGCGACTGGTGCGGCGGCCTCCGCTAGCGCTTCGTCGTGCGAGTGGCCGTATAAAGCGCCGCCCCGCCCCCGCTCGGGAGCATGCGAGGGCTCTGAACGGAGACCGAGCGACGCCGAGGGTCGGGGTCAACGGACAGCACCACTTCGGCCTCGACCCTCGTCGGGAGTCTCTTCTGAAACCTGGTCATCCGAAAGGGCCCTTCGGCGCAACCTCCCGGGCCACACAGCGGGTTCGCTACGATCGAGCTCGTGCCGTCACTGTCGGCGGGCTGGTGGCCCCAGCCCTCCACCGTGGGGATCAAGGGACGCCGGGACGGTGAGGCGCGTCGATCACCGGATCGAGGGCATGCCATACGGCCTCGACGTTGTTCTGATGCAAGTCGTTCACGAATGCGGCGTAGTACCGCTCGGAGTACTGCGTCCACACGCCGGGCTCGCCTCGCGTTGTTGCACCGTTCGCGACCGCGGCCTCGAAGAACGTAAAGTTGCTCTGTAGCCGAGTGGGGCGAGGGTGCCGTATAGAGCCGTCGGCTCGCGTCCAAGTCTTTCACGACGAAGCACGTGATCGACGATTACGCGCCGAACGTTCACCGGCCAATGCTATCAACGCCGCGCCGAAAACTCCCACCACCGAGCCGATAAGGGCGCGACGAGGGTGGTCCTCGAGTGTGTGCGCCGCGGGCACACGGTGATTGGCCCTTGACGGCCCTACCCGGATGCGGTGGACTCATGGTGACCGGCGACGGGTCTTCCGGAAAGGAGGGGCGCCTTGACTGTTAGACGATGGGTCGGTTCGCACGTTCTCGTCGTGCTGAGCGTCGCTGCGCTCTTCACCCTCGGCGAAGGACCCGCAGTGTCCGCCTCGGAGCCGTCGTACGGGTGCGGTACAGGGTTCAACATCGGCCGAGTGGACTTCACGACGTACCTGGCACTGCCGCGGACCGCCGCCGCGATCGACGAGGGGCTCGTCAGTCAGGAGGTCGTGCTGTCGGGTCTCATGAAGTTCGATCACAACGGCAACGAGATGGTGTGCGTGCAGCTCAGTCACGGGTTCGAGGTGAGCAACAAGCCTTTCGGCCAGTACATGTACAACGTCGTGGACGACAGCGCGTCGGTGCCGGCCTCGTAGGGATTCACTATCCCGGGGGTCTCGGTGTCCGGCTCAACGTGAGCCGTTGTTTGCAGATGACCGAGTGTCGATCGCCGCGATCTGCTCTCGATGCTCACGCCGTCGGGACGCGCGTGTAGATGTTCGCGGTGGGTCCAGATGCTTCAGACCCCGGCTCCGTCCGGTGGTCGGCGCCTGCGAGCGCGGTGGAAACCGATCGACGGGCGTCGGCGCACCCTCACCGCCCGACCATCTCCCACTGAGGCGCGACGTGATTGGCGGCGGATCGTGAAGGCGTGCGCAGCGTACTCAACCTGGCTCCAAGATGCGGACCGGCAGCTCTTGAGGCGTACTGAACCGCCTAGGCTCTGTTCTGCGAGGCGTCCCAGGAGGCCCTCTCGCGCGGACCTCCCGTGCCGGGCGTTCGTCTGCCGATCAAGTCACGGCTCGAGTGGTCAAGAACCCGGTCCTCACGGTACTAGCCGCGACCTCCGCGGAGATGCCCCAGTGGGGTCGGGAACTCCAGTTCACGCCGGACGCATGCGGCAAGGTCGACCATGGGACGATCGACCAAGAGGAGGACGACGAGGACGTGCGGAGGCTCTTGTCGTGAGCACGGCGCCGGGAATCGCCAACCCTTCACATCTGCGCAGTCCTTGCGGGGTCGCGACCAGGCCGATCGCTTCGTCTGTGCGATCACAGTTCGGGCCGTTGGGCTGTTGGCGCACCAGCTCGATGGTTCGGTGATACACGTCGGTGTCGGGCCCGTGCCAGATGGAGACGTCGACGAAGACGGGTCCGGGCCGTCCATTGCGCGTCGCCCATGGCCCGGGACAAGAGAGTCTCGAGGCACTCGGCACGAGGGGGGGTCATCCGAGTCCCGGGCCCGGGCGGGCCTAGTGCCGGGTGCCGGGGGTGCTGTGCGAACACGCTGCCACGGCGAAGGCCAGCATGATCGCGATCGCGACAGGCTCAGCGCGGCCAGCACGGCCCGATGGTAGGGCCGTCGGAGTTCCGGCGGCGACATCCAAGGCAGTCGGCTCGGATCACAGGTCGTCGGCGAAGTCCCAGGCGCGCAAGCGGCCAGGCTCAAGCCGGATGAGGGTGTCGTCGTAACCGTGGTCCGCGTACGCCCCACCCTCCTCGGCGCCGAGGTACCGGACGGCTATGTCGCGGACGACATCGGCGTCGGCCCGACCGAGCACCGCGTGGCCTCGGACCTCGATGCCGCGATAAGGCGGCTCGTGCTCGAAGACGACGATGCTCGCCCTAGGGTCTTCGCGCAGGTGGCGCACCTTCACGTCGTCTCCGCGCGTCACGACGTCGAAGCCACCATCTCGCCATCGGTGCCAGACCGGCGAAAGGAGCACGTTGCCGTTGGCGCGGTAGGTGGCGAGGACGGCAACGAAGGGACGCTCGAGCAGCCCGCCGAGGTCGTCGGGGCTCAGGCCCTTTCGCATGGCGGCGAGTCTAGTCACGCATGCCCTCGAGGGCGCCGCTATGTTGGACGCTCGCCGACGCCGAAGGGAACGAGGTCGACCTCGTTCCCTGGCCCGATCGTGGATAGAGCGATATCCGTGGTCGCGTACATCAGTCAGCCGAACTTAAGCCTGCGGGAGGATCCATGACGACCGATGCGGATTATCAGACCATCGCGACGGACGAGCTCGCACGGCTTCGGCGGATCGAAGAGGCGGCGAGAGACCTCATCGACACGTGGCCGCGCACCAGGTCCGCGACCCCGCTGCTCAGCGCGATGGCCGCCCTGCGAGCAGCGCTCAACGAGAAGGCCGCGGTGAACAGCGACGGGCCCGGCCCTTAGGCCGATCCCCAGTCGCTCCGCTCCTCGACCCGTTCGCGTCCGCTCGGCGTAGCCTGCACGTTCTCGACTGTGGTGGACCGCCTACGGCTCCCCATCAAGAACACGGTGATACCGATCAGAACGACCGCGATCCCCACGATCAGCAGGATCCACCCGGCGGTGTTGACGTTGAAGCCCGTGGTGGTCACGGTGATCGCGAAGGCCATGACGGCTCCGATGACGCCCAACACGACGCCGAACGCGATCAGGCCGGTTCCTGTTCCCTTGTTCATGCCCCAGCCTTCCCACGCCGGACGAGTTGCTAAACACGCCCTTCGGGACCCTCCCGGGTGGCGCGCCCGCCCGTCAGGGCTTGATGTTCTGGTTGATGTGGAAGAGGTTGTCCGGGTCGTACTTCTTCTTCACGTCGACCAGGCGCCCGTAGTTGCCGCGATAGCTGGCCCGCACCTTGGTCTGGTCGTCCCCGTCCATGAAGTTGACGTACCCGCCTTCCTCCGCGGAGGGCGCGAGCGCGTCGTGGTAGTCGCGGACCCAGCCGATGTTGGCCTCGTTCTGCGCAGGGTCGGGCCAGATGCCGGCGATCACGGTCGCGAACGTCACGTCGCGGAACGCGAACGCCGTCGCGTCGGGCGCGACCCGGTTGACCGCCCCGTTGATCGAGTAGATGTGCACGGCGGTGTTGACCGCGGGCACCTTCGGGCCGTACTCGAGATGCGCCTCGATCGCCTGGTCGGTCAGCTCCTTCGAGTACGTGGTCTTCCAGTAGCCCTGGAGCCCCGGTGGAAATAGGGCGTCGAACGCGGCATTGAGTGCCGGGTAGGGCATCGCTCCCACGTGCTCCGCCGCCACAGGAGCGACGTCGTGGTACCGAGCCAGCAGCTTCTCGCCCTCGCCCATCTCGCCGGTCCAGCACATCACCATCGCGAGGTGCGGCCGACCGACGCGCTCCTCGGGGATGAAGGGCAGGGGCGGCGCGATGTGGAACCCCGGGAACGTCCCGAGCTCCTCGGGGGCGTCCTTGATGAAGTCGCCGTAGAAGTGCAGGACGTCACCGGCATGGCTCAGGTCGAAGAACATCGGGCCGCCGAAGATGGTCTGCACCGGGTGCAGCTTGAACTCGAACGACGTGACGACCCCGAAGTTGCCGCCGCCACCTCGGAGGGCCCAGAAGAGATCCTCGTTGTCCTGCTCGCTCGCCATCAGGAACCGGCCGTCCGCGGTGACGACGTCGGCGGAGACCAGGTTGTCGACGGAGAGGCCCGCCCTTCGCGCGAGGTAGCCGATGCCGCCGCCGAGGGTCAGTCCGCCCACGCCGGTCGTGGATACGAACCCCCCCGTCGTCGCGAGCCCGAACGCGTGCGTGGCGGCGTTGAAGTCTCCCCATGTGGCGCCGCCCTCCGCGCGGGCGGTTCGGGCGCCCGGGTCGACGCGAACGCCGCGCATGCGGCAGAGGTCGATCACGACGCCGTCGTCCACCGTGCCGAACCCCGGCGCGCTGTGTGCCCCGCCGCGTACGGCCAGATCCAGATCGTTCTCGCGCGCGAAGTTCACGGCGGTCATCACGTCTCCGGCGTTCGCAGCTCGGACGACGACGAGCGGATGCCGGTCGGCCATCGCGTTGAGGACCTGGCGGGCGTCCTCGTACCCCTCGTCGTCGCGGGTGACGACCTCGCCCCGGACACCGTCGCGCAACCCGTTCAGGTCAGCCATGTCTTCCCCCTTTCGTCTGCCCCCGCCTGGGCCCGGCGAGGGCTTGCCCCGAGACTCAGCCCCTGGATCCGCGTGCTACGAAAGCCTGACCCTACGCCGATGACTCGTCGGGCGCACCGACGTTGAACGACGACGGCCCGGTCCCGGCCCGGATCACGACGACCTCCGATGGCTCGGTGAGGGGGTTGCTCTCCCGGTGTACGAGCCCCCTCGGTACGCGCAGGAAATCTCCCGGGCCGGCATCGACGATGTTGGAACCGTCGGGGCCGAACTCCATCCGCAGTGACCCGCTCACCACGTAGACGGCCGTCTCGTGGTCACCGTGGTGGTGCCAGCCCGACACCATGTCGGGCTCGGTGCGGACGAGTCCGGCCCACAGGCGGTCGGTCGAGAAAGCCTCCTGCCGATCCATCCCAGGCGTCGGCGGTCCCGGGCGCCGCTCGCCCTCTCGCACCAACGAGATCTCGTCCTGTCGAGCGTCCACGTCAGCCTCCTTCCTGACCAGTGCTTCCCGTGAGCCGCTGCCGAACTCGGTCGACAACGATGCTCAAGTCCCAAGGATCGTGGCCGTTGTCGAAGACGACCTCGTCGTCCACGCTCACCTTGAACACGCCGCCGTGGCCGGGCACGAACCTGAGCGCGTCGATGTGGCCGCCGAGCTCCTCCAGGATCGCGTGCTCGGCTTCCTCGGCGGCCGGAAGCAGACCGCACGGCCGGCAGTACTCGATCTGCACGTCCATCCAGCCGAGCGTATGGGCTCAACCGGCTTGAAGGTCAAGACCGCTCACCGTGTTACGACGTCGATCGAGCATCCGCACCCGGGGTCGCAGCGAGCGCGAGGGTGACTGCTGCACAAGCCGTCTCGAACTTCGCGGAGTTGACCCTCGAGCCGCGTGAGGTCGTCGATCCGACTGCCGATCTCTTCGAGCTTGGAGTCGAGGAGAACGAGGAGCCGGGCTCGTGTCGCCCGACAGTCGTCCTTGCTCCAGGCCTCGGCCAGGAGCTTGATCTCGTCCAGCGGGAAGCCCAGCCGCTTCGCCCGTGCGATGAAGTCCAGCCGCCGCAGGTCCTCATCGGTGAAGACCCGGTAGCCGTTGGCGCCCCGGCGCGGCTGGGGGATCAGGTGGATCTGCTCGTAGAAGCGAAGGGTGGGGGGAGTGAACCCCGTGCGGGCAGCCACCTCCGAGATGCGGTAGACCGTCGGATGCCCTCCTTCGTGATGCCGATCCGACTCTATCGAACTCGCCGCCTCCCTTAGCCGGTTCGCTCCCGGAGGGCCGACGCCACGTCCACGCGGCCGATGGCGCGCATCGCCGGCCACTGCGACACGACCCCGACCAGCAACATCGCGAGTGCCGACAGGACGAATGTGGTCGGGCGCACCGAGAGGTCGAAGGAGAACAGGTCGCTCGAGAACGATCCCATGAACGCCTTCGCGGTCACATACCCGATCAGGAGACCCGGCACGATGCCGAGCGCGGTGACGATCATGTTCTCCCCGCCGACGAGCCGGCCCACGCGGCCGAGCGGAACCCCCTCCGACCGCAGCGTGGCGATCTCGGTCGATCGCTCGGCCACGTTGACCGACATAGCGTTGAACACCAGCGCGAAGGCCAGGATCGCGCCGAACGCCAGCATCAGCCCGACGAACGCGTAGAACAGCGCCATGAACCCGTCCGCGGCCCGCTGCAGCGCACGCGAGTCCACGTAGGCGGTCACGCCCGGAAGGGACGAGATCGTCATGCGGAGGGCATCGGGGTTCGCGCCCGGATCGAACCGCAGAAGCGCGGTGTTGACGACGGAGCCGGGAACCTGTCCCGCCGATGCCACGGCTCGCTCGAGAGAGGGCAGGGCGATATAAGCGAAGGTGCCGAGCGGTTCCGCGAGGAACCCCGCGACGGATTCCTCGATCGTGGTCCCGAGCGACGGCAGCACCACCCGGACGCGGTCCCCGACGTCGACCCCGAGCGTGGATCGCAGGGCGGACCCGGCGAGGATGCCGTCGGAGGGAAGCGTCGTGGTGCCGCCGCCGTCGAGCACGAAGCCGTGCATCGAGGTCGTCGGCTGGAGGGCGAGCAGCGACGTCGCGTAGCTGAAGCGCGGCCCGCGGATCGTCGCGGGCACCTCGGCCGCGGCTTCGGCTGCGGCGACGCCTGGGACCTCGGCCACGCGCGAGACGGTGCCGGTCGGATCCGGTCCTGACAGATACACCTGGGCGTCCTGTCGCTGCACTTGGCCGAACTGGCGGGCCAGGAGCACCTGGGTGCTGTCGAGCATGCCCCAGGACACGAGCACGAGCACGAGCGCCAGGATCACCCCGGCGATCGTGTAGAGGGATCGGCGGCGGTCCCGCGCGATGCCGCGGACGGCCATGCGCCCCGCCGGCGGGATCCTGCCGAAAAAGGGAACGACCCGCTCGAGGAGGCCGATCCCGCCGCCGTGGGCGGGCAGGATGCCGCGCATCGCCTCGGCGGGAGGCACGCGAGAGGCCGCCAGGGCAGGGCCGGCGGCCCCCACGGCCCCGATCGCGATCCCGAACGCGACGCCGATGAGGGCCGTGCTCCAATGCAGCGGCGTCACGGTGATCGGGACGGAGATCGCGCTGGTGTACGCGCCCGTGGCGAAGTGCGCGCCGAGCATCCCGACGACGGCGCCGGGGACGCCGCCGAGCACGCCGCACGCCAGCCCGAACCCCAGGTAGTGCGCGAGCAGCGTCGACCGACGTGCGCCGAACGCCCGCAGGGTGCCGATCTGCGATCGCTGCGACTGCACCAGCCGGGTGAGGAGGATCCATGCCGCCATCGCGGCCCCCGTCAAGAACAAGAGGGGGAACAGGAACGACAGCTCCCCGAACCCCTGCACGTCCTCCTGGAGCGCGGCGTTGGAGGGCTGGTCTGCCCGCGTGACGATGTCGGTGGCGCCCGCGCGTTCGGCGCCGGCGGCGACCTCCTCGACCACGGACATGGCGCGGTCGCGATCCGGCACGTAGACCGAGAGCTCGGACCGGGCCGCAGGCCCTCCGATCTCGGCGGCAAGCGACTCGGGCACGAACAGGACCGCGAACTCGTCGGGTGTGGTCAGCACCTCCTGGCGGTTCCGGGCCGGCCACAGGTACTCGGGCGAGGCCGCGATGCCGGCCACCGTGAGCGTTCGCCACCCGGCCGGCGCGTGCGCCTGCACCGTGACCCCGGGGTCGAGCCCGAAATGGGAGGCCGCGTGCTGCTCGACCAGGGCCACGTCGCCCTGTCCCGGCGCGAGGTACGCACCCTGCAGGACGATCAAGCCGTTCACCGGGGGCTGGGAGCCGGCCGGCATCCCCACGATCCGGCCCAGCAGCGTCGTCGTGCCGAAGCGGAGCGGCACGTCGGCCACGGTTCTCGTCGCGACGAGGGCACCCTGCCGCTCGGCGATGGCTTCCACCGCGCGGAGGTCGCCGCCGGCGACCGTGACGTCGGCGAAGTGCGTCCGCGCGAATACCTCGTCGTAGGAGGACTGCAGGTTGAGGAAGGCGTCGTAGGACGTGCCGAACAGAACGATCCCGAGGAAGAGCGTCACGACGATCGCCGCGAACTGCCCACGGCGGCGTCGGAGGTCGCGGCGGAGCTTCAGCCGCAGGGTCGGGATGCTCACCATTCGAGCTCGTCGGGCGGGATCGGCCGTTGGACCCGTTCGTCGGCCACGAGCTCTCCGGAGCGCATCCTCAGGATCCGATCGGCGGTTCGTGCGATCGCGGAGTTGTGGGTGACGAGCATCACCGTCCGTCGTCCGCCCGAGGACACCTCCCGAAGCAGGCCGATGATCAGGCGCCCCGTGTCCAGATCGAGCGCGCCGGTGGGCTCGTCGCAGAACAGGATCGAAGGGTCCTTCGCCAGGGCCCTGGCGATGGCGACCCGCTGCTGCTCCCCACCGGAGAGCTGCGCCGGGAAGTGGTCGCCGCGGTCTTCGAGACCGACCTCGGCCAGCAGCGCCCGGATCGCGGCGGGGTCCGCGGGACGACCGGTCAATTCCAGGACGAGCTCGACGTTCTCGAGCGCCGTGAGCGTCGGGATCAGGTTGAAGAACTGGAACACGTAGCCCACGCGTTGCCGGAAGGCGGTGCGTTCACGTTCGTTCATCGCCGCGACATCCGCACCGTCCACGGTGATCCGGCCGTCCGTGACGGGCTCGATCCCGCCGACGACGTTCAACAGTGTGGTCTTGCCCGAGCCGCTCGGCCCGAGCACCGCCACGAACTGACCACGCTCGATCCGGACGTTGATGCCGCGCAACGCCTCGACGGCGACCGCACCCTCGCCGTAGGTCTTGCGGACACCCTCGAGGTCGATCGCGTTCTCTTCGGTCGCAGCCCCCGCCACGACCACATCCTCTCCTATGAGAGGTCGGTTCACACGCGTTGCTGCGTTGGGCTATCTGCCCGTTCCGTTCCCGGTCGGTCGCGACGGGTCACCAGTGGCGGCCCACAACCCGCCGGCCGCGGCTCCATGGCCGTCGGACCACGACGCGACGGCGTACGGTCGGCCGGAAGAGCAGCAGCAAGACGAGCACGGCGGCGATCCCGATGATCACCCATGTCCACGGTTGCATGGTCGTGCCTCCTCGGGCCCTCTCGTCGACGTCGGGATGGGAAACGCCGGTTAGGTGGGGACGGGGGCGGGTATGTCGAGCGGACGAGACACGAGGAGGATCCGAGATGTGCATGAGCTGCGGGTGCAAGGAGCCCCACGAGCAGCACGGCGACGGGCGCAACATCGTCTACGAGGACCTCAAGGCGGCCGCGGACGCGTCGAGCACGTCCGTGAAGGACGTCGTCCAGAACATCAGCCAGACCTACAGGACCCAGAACCCACGCTCGACGTGACCCTGTCGGGCCCTCGCGCCCGGGTGCCGGATAGGATGCCGGCGTGGCCTACTTCTTCGCCTACGGCGAACGGATGAACGCGCACAAGATGCAGGAGGACGTCCCGGGCGCGCGCATCGTTGGGCCGGCGCGGCTGGACGGGTACCGTCTGGCATTCAACGTGACGAGCCGGGCGTGGGGTGGCGGCGGGGCCAACGCGGTCCCGGATCCGCGCGGGCATCTGTGGGGCCTGCTGTGGGAGGTGGACGCAGGCGAGCTCGCGTCGCTCGACTCCTTCCGGGGCGACGAGTCCTCGCGGCTCGTCCTCGAGGTGGACGTCGACGGTCCCGAAGGGGTTGTGGCGGCGCGGACGTTCGCCGTCGACGCCTCGGAGCGGTTCGTCCCGCCGGAGGACCGCTACGTGGCGATGTTGCGAGCGGTCGCCGAGGATCAGGGCCTTCCCCAGGAAGCCCTCGCTGCGATCGAGGAGGCCCGGCTGGGCCCCCAGGGCTCGGCGCCCAGCTTCTGAGGGCCTACCGAACGGCCCCCCGACAGAGGCGCTTCCGCCCCGGGTGCTCTGATCCTCGGCCCCATAGCGTGGGTACGTGGGGCTCACCGTCGGTTTGCCGCGGATCCACCTGGAGGCCGGCGAGCGCCGGGACTTCCTGCCCTCGCTGGTGCACGAGCTCGTCCGGCTGGGCGCCGACCGCGTCGTCCTCGAGGAGGGGTATGGCGCAGGGGTCGACGTCGAGTCGGACGCGTACCTCGGCGCGGATGCATGTGTGGCCTTCGGCGGCTACGAGGAATGCCTCTCGCAAGACGTCGTGCTCGTGCTTCGATGCCCCCGCGAGCCCGATCTGCGGATGATCAGGCCCGGCGCGATCCTCGTCACGATGCTGCACTACGCAACGCGACCCGCACGTAACGCTCTGTTGGGCCGGCTCGGGATCATCGGCGTCAGCCTCGACGGCATCGTCGACGATCGTGGGCGGAGACTCGTCCAGAACATGGAGCTGGTGGGATGGGCGGGGGTGGGCGTCGCGTTCCTGGAGCTCGCCCGGACGCGCCGCGACTTTGCGCACCCGGGCCGGGCGCCGATCCGCGTGACGTGCCTCGGCTCGGGCGCGGTGGGCGCGTCGGCCGTCCATGCCGCGTCGCGGTACGGCGATCCCGAGCTCCGTGCGTCGCTGCACGAGCGGGGGGTGCCGGGCGTCGAGGTCGCCGTCGTCGACCACGACCTCAGCTGGCACGAGGACTACATGCTTCGCCGCCTCCAGTGCACCGACGTGCTGATCGACGCCTCGCGTCGGCCGGTCGCGTCGATGCCTGCGGTCCCCAACGCCTGGATCGGCACGATGCCCGAGGACGGCATCCTGCTCGATCTGTCCGCCGATCCCTACGACCTCGATGCCGACCCTCCCGCGATCAAGGGCCTCGAAGGTGTCCCGCACGGGACCCTCGACGGGTACGTGTTCGAGCCGGAGCACCCGGCATGGGACACGCTCGGACCGATGGTGGACACCTCCAGCCGGCGGCTTGCGCTCTCATGCAACGCGTGGCCGGGGGTGCGGCCGCGGGCGAGCATGGCCCTCTACGGTGAGCAGCTGGAAGACGTGATGGAGGTCGTCCTCACCAAGCCGGTAGGGCGCTGGGACGTCGGGAGCGCGCACCACGCGGAACGCGCCGTGGCACGAGCGGAGCTGTCGAGATGGCTGAGCAGAGCGCACGGCTGACGGTCGGGTTCCCCCGCATGCACAAGGAGGCGGGTGAGCGCCGCGACTGGCTGCCCGAGCTCGTCGCCGTCGCGGCCGAGCACGCCGACGTCGTGATCGAGACGGGGATCGGCTTGGGGATGGGCCTGGCGGAGGCGGATTACCTCCGGTGGCCGGGGTGCACCCGCCTCGGCACGAACGAGCAGGCGTTCGAGCAGGATCTCGTGGTGACGCTTCGCTCACCGGAGAACAAGGAACTGCCCAAGATGCGACCGGGGGCGACGCTCGTCTCGATGCTGCACTATCGCACGCGGCCGGCTCGCATCGCGCGGCTCGTCGAGCTCGGGATCGAAGCGGTGTCGCTGGACGGGATCGTGGACGACGCCGGTCGCCGGCTCGTCGTGAACGCCCGCGCCGTCGCATGGAACGGGTTGGAGGCTGCGTTCGACGCGCTCGAGGGCGAGTGGGTCCAGTTCCGCGACCCCGGCCGGCCGCCGCTCGGCGTGCTGGTGCTCGGTGTCGGGACGGTGGGCCGCCACGCCGTGGAGGCGGCGACGAAGCTCGGGAACGCGTCACGGCGCGATCGGTTCATGGAGGAGGGGCTTCCGGGAGCGATCGTCAAGGCGGTCGGGCGCAACGTCACGGGCGACGAGCGGCTCATGCGTTCGCTCCTTCGCGAGACCGATCTGCTGGTGGACGCCAGCCAGCGCGAGGACACCACGCTCCCGCTCGTGCCGAACGCCTGGCTGGGGGACCTTCCGGGCCACGCGGTCGTCTGTGACCTCGTGGTCGATCCGTACCTGCCCGATGCAGAGCCTCCCACGGTGCGCAGCATCGAGGGGATACCGCGCGGCAGCCTCGACCGGTACGTGTTCCGCCCGGGCGATCCGGGGTGGTGCGACACGATCCCTCGCGACGTGCCCACGGACCATCGCCGCACGGTGGTCTCCTGCTACTCGTGGCCGGGCGTGCACCCGCGCGCGTGCATGCAGCTCTACGGAGCGCAGCTGGCTCCCCTCCTCGAGGTCCTGATCGAACGGGGCGGCGCGCCCGGCTTGCACGCTGACGGTGCCTACCACGAGCGCGCGCTCTACGGCGCCTGGCTCCGGCCCTGGGTCGCGGCCAACGCGGTGGGCGCGCACGGCGGGCGGGGTCCGCTCGGGGACCGTGCGGCGTCGTAAGATGAGCGCCGCATGAGCTAGCGAACCGTCCTCGTTTCCCGCCGGTCGCGACCGCGGCCGGCGAGGCGCAGTTCGGAGGAGGTTCGCATGCGCGCTCGCACCGCCACCCTGGTCGCTCCGTTCGAGGAGCTCGTTCCGTCTCGAGGCGGCCCATGAGCACGCTCGAGACCCGTCGGCTCTCGGTCGAGGTCGGCGGTCGCACGGTGGTCGACGGTCTGGACCTGACCATTCGACCCGGCGAGAAGGTCGGCGTGGTCGGCCGCAACGGGGCGGGGAAGACGAGCACCCTCCGCGTCCTCGCGGGCGAGCTGGCTCCCGCAGCGGGAACGGTCGTTCGTCGCGGTGCGGTCGGATACCTGCGTCAGGATCCGCGCCAGCACCGAGCGGAGGACGACGACCGCGGTCTGGAGCACATCCTCTCGGTCGGAGGTCTCGTGGAGCTATCGCGGCGCGTCGAGAAGGCCCGGATCCGGCTCGAAGAGACGCATGACGACGTGGCCGTGGCCCGGTTCGCCCGGCTCGAGGAGGAGTACCGGCGGACAGGGGGCTACCGAGGCGAGGCCGACGCGAAGGCGATCGCGGCTGGGCTCGGCCTCCCGCAGGATCGGCTGGACCTGCCCGTGCGCGCCTTATCGGGTGGGGAGCGACGCCGCCTCGAGCTTGCGAGGATCCTGTTCGGTGGCTCCGATCTGCTGCTCCTGGACGAGCCGACGAACCACCTGGACGTCGACGCGAGGGGCTGGCTGATGCGGTTCCTCACGACCTACAAGGGCGCCCTGATCGTCGTGAGCCACGACCTCGAGCTGCTCGACGCCTCGATCACCAGGATCCTGCACCTCGATCGCGATGGCGTGGTCGAGTACCGTGGCACGTACTCCCAATACCGGACGTCGCGCCGCCGCGACGAGGAGCGCCGCGCCACGATGGCCGAGCGGCAGGAGCACGAGATCCGCCGGCTGCGCACGCTGGCCGACGCGATGCGCGGCCAGACGGCACGCCGGGCGCGCGTCGCACACGGCCTCGACTCGCGTCGCGCGCGGCTGGAGGCCCATCGCATCGAGGGTCCGTCGCGAGAGCGCCGGGTGCGGTTCCGGTTCCCGGAGCCGCCGCACAGCGGGCGGACCGTCTTGGAGGTGGACGGCCTGTCGAAGTCCTACGGCGGGCCGCCGGTGTTCGGCGACGTCTCGTTCGACGTCGGTCGTGGCGAGCGTCTGCTGGTGATGGGGTTGAACGGAGCCGGCAAGACGAGCCTGCTGCGGATCCTCGTCGGTCAGACCGAGCCGGACACGGGCTCGTTCCGGTTCGGTCACGGCGTCGAGACGGGCTATTACGCCCAGGAGCACGAGGGGCTTCGCGACGGGGTCGACGTGCTTACTCACATGCGCGAGGCGTCCACGGCCGACGACCAGGCGCTGCGCACGCTGATGGGGATGTTCGGCCTCCACGGAGAGGTCGCGTTCCAGGACGCGGGGACGCTCTCGGGCGGGGAGAAGACGAAGCTCGCGCTCGCGCAGCTGGTCGCGGGTCGCAGGAACCTCCTGCTGCTCGACGAGCCGACGAACAACCTCGACCCGCCTTCGCGGGAAGCGATCGCGGAGGCGCTCCAGGGATGGCCCGGGGCAATGGTGCTCGTCAGCCACGATGCCGCATTCGTGGAAGCCCTTGCACCCCAGCGTGTCCTGTTGATGCCGGAAGGGGCGCTCGACTACTGGAACGAGGACTACGCGTCCCTCGTGGAGCTGGCGTGACCGGCCGGTATGCTCCGCCCGAGCACGGGAGGTGGGTGGGGTGAGCACGGACGGCATGCACGCGGACCTCGTGTTCGTGAACGGCAGCGTGTACACGGTCGACGCCGCCCGGTCATGGGCACGGGCCGTCGCCGTGCGCGACGGCAGGATCGCCGCGGTCGGCTCAGAGGACGACCTCCTCGATCTCCGTGGTCCCCGGACCGAGGTCGTGGACCTGCGAGACGGGTTGCTCCTGCCCGGGTTCCAGGACGCCCACGTCCATCCCGTGAGCAGCGGCGTGGAGATGCTGCGGTGCGACCTCAGCGACCTGGTGTCGAGGGAGGCCTACCTGGACGCGATCGCGACCTATGCGACCGAGCGCCCGAACGAGCCGTGGATCCTCGGCGGCGGCTGGTCGATGGACGCCTTCAAGGGCGGCGTCCCCACGAAGGAGCCGCTGGACGCCGTCGTGCCGAACCGGCCCGCGTACCTCCCGAACCGCGACGGACACTCGGTGTGGGTCAACTCGAAGGCGCTCGCGCTGGCGGGCATCACGCGAGACACCGCCGATCCGGCGGACGGCCGCATCGAGCGCGGGCCCGACGGGGAGCCCACGGGGGCCTTGCACGAGGGGGCGGGCCGTGCGGTCGAGCGGCTCTTGCCACCGGTCGCTCCGGACCTCGTCGACGCAGGGTTGCGTGAGGGCCAGGCCTACCTGCACTCGCTCGGCATCACCGCCTGGCAGGACGCGATCGTTCAGGACGATCCTTCGTTCTCCAACTTCGCGGCCTACCTTCGGGCGGGCGCCGGCGGCGACCTCACGGCGCGCGTGATCGGCGCCCTGTGGTGGGATCGCGAGCGGGGCCTCGAGCAGATCGACGAGCTCCGTGAGCTCCGTTCGAGGGGACGCGCCGGACGGTTCGCCGCGACCAGCGTCAAGATCATGCAGGACGGGGTGTGCGAAAGCTTCACGGCGGCCGTCCTCGAGCCCTACCTCGACGGGAACGGCCGACCGACGGGTAGGCGGGGCAACTCCTTCGTCGAGCCCGCGTTGCTGAACGAGGCCGTGACCCGCCTGGACGCCGACGGCTTCCAGGTGCACTTCCACGCGCTCGCCGAGCGGGCGGTGCGTGAGTCGCTGGACGCGATCGAGGCGGCGCGCCGGGCCAACGGACCCTCGGACGGGCGTCCCATGCTGGCGCACATCCAGATCGTGCATCCGGACGACGTGCCCCGCTTCCGCGCCCTGGGAGCGATCGCCAACGCCCAGCCGCTGTGGGCGGCTCACGAGGCGCAGATGGACGAGCTCACGATCCCGTTCCTCGGCGAGCCGCGGTGGCGGTGGCAGTATCCCTTCGCCAGCCTGCTGCGGAACGGCGCGATGTTGGCGATGGGCAGCGATTGGTCGGTCTCCTCGCCCAACCCACTGGAGGAGATCCACGTCGGAGTGAACCGCAGGATGCCCGATGAGTACCCGCACCGGGTCGAGACGGCGGAGGTGTTCCTGCCGGACGAGCGTCTGGACCTTCCGACCGCGATCGCCGGGTTCACGATCGGATCCGCGTACGCGAACCACCTCGACCGCGAGACGGGGTCGATCGAGGTGGGCAAGCTCGCCGACCTGGCGGTGATCGACCGCAACGTCTTCGCGCATCCGGCCGACGAGATCGCCCGAGCGCAATGCCTTCAGACGTACGTGCAGGGCGATCGGGTCTACGCAGCGCCCGACGCGTGAGCCTTGCCGGTCAGCCTCTGCTGGCGGCCCACCGGCGGACGTTCTCAACGTGCTGGAGCGGCTCCACAGAATTCGGACACGTGAGCGGGTCCTCGCAGGGCGGGTTCCCCTCCATCGTGAAGAGGTTGAACCGGCACTGCGGGCAGAACACGTCCAGCTCCTCCGGCAGGTACGGACAGTCACCCCAGGCGCACGAGCGGTGCCCCTCGCCGGTGGCGATGTCGAACCCGCAACCGGGGCACTGACGGAACCCTTCCCATCTGTTCATCGTTCGCCTCCGACGCGAGCCTGCGCCCGTGGCGGGGAGGTGCCAACGGACGAACGGCCCGCCGCGGAGGGTCCGATTCGCCTCTGACCCGAGGTCAGAGAGGCTCGTTGCGGGTGGGAGGTGCGTCTCGGACGATGTTCGACGACCCGAAGGAGGAACCGATGGCCGAAGCGTTCGACATGGGACTCGTCCAGCGAGGCGCGAGGAACCGCCGCACTCCCTACTACGAGGCGACGCAGAAGTACGGCCCCAAGGGCTTCACCGTCTACAACCACATGTACTTCCCCATCCGGTTCGACTCGTTCGAGAACGAGTTCGACGCGCTCCTGAACGGCGTCACCCTCTGGGACGTGGCGGTCGAACGGTGCCTGGAGATATCGGGACCCGACGGCTTCCCCTTCGCGCAACTGCTGACGCCCCGCGACCTCTCGGCATGTGCCGTCGGCCAGGCGAAGTACGTGCTGATCTGCGACGCCGACGGCGGCATCATCAACGACCCGGTGCTCACCAGGATGGACGAGACGACGTTCTGGTTCGCCCTGGCGTCCTCCGACGCCCTGCTGTTCGCCCGCGGCCTGAAGAACGCCTATCGGGACCTCGACGTGACGATCAAGGAGGCCGACGTCGCGCCGCTGCAGGTACAGGGACCCAGGTCGAAGGACCTCATGGTCAAGCTGCTCGGCGACGGCATCCTCGACCTCAGGTACTACTACTGGACGGACGCGAAGATCGGCGGCGTCCCCGTCGTGGTCACGCGCACGGGATGGACCTCCGAGGTCGGGTACGAGGTCTACACGACGGACACCTCCCGGGGCAACGACGTCTACGAGGCGATCATGGAGGCCGGGAGTGAGTTCGGGATCGTGCCGACCGGACCGAGCGACATCCGCCGGATCGAGGGTGCGATCTTCAACTGGGGCGCCGACATGACGTACCAGGAGAACGCGTTCGAGCTGGGTCTGGACCGGTTGGTCGACCTCGACACGGTCTCGGAGGAAGCCTCCATCTCGATCGCGGCATACAAGGCCATCGCGGCGCGTGGGGTCGAGAAGAAGATCAACGGGGTGGTCCTCGACGGCGACCCCTTTCCCGCGCTCAACAACGTGAAGTGGCCCGCGTCGATCGACGGGAGCGTGGTCGGCAGGGTCACGTCGGCCATCTACTCGCCGCGCCTGGAGCAGAACATCGGCTTCTGCTGGCTCCCCGCGGACCGGAGCGACGATGGCCAGAGTGTCACGGTCGAGTCCGAGTGGGGCACGCGCACCGCGACCGTCACCCCGATGCCGTTCGTCGACCCGGGCAAGCAGATCCCCGTGTCCTGAACCGCTATTCAGGCGCGGCGACCGGATGACCGCCGAGGGGCGACTTGCGCTCGGCCGTCGTGCTGAACGAAGATTCAACACGATGCGCCGGGCGCCGGGCCCGGCGGTGAGCCCACCGAAAGGATCGCCGCGATGGTGAACGAGCGCGAGGAGATGCTCGCGAAGAGCTCGACGCTGTACTTCGGTCCCTGGTACCGGCAGTCGCCGTTCTTCAAGGCGACGCTTCGCGCCGGCTGCACCGCCTACGACATCTACAACCACATGTACCTGCCCGGGTACTACGACGACCCGGAGGTGGAGTACGGTCTGCTGAACGAGGGGGTCACGCTCTGGGACGTCGGGGTCGAGCGCACCGTGCAGGTGAGCGGCCCCGACGCCGACCGCCTGATCGACACGCTCACGTGCCGCGACCTCACGAAGTGCGCGGTCAAGCAGGGGAAGTACATGCCCGTGATCGCCCCCGACGGCGGCATCGTCAACGACCCCGTGCTGCTGCACCCGGAGCCGAACGTCTGGTGGATGCAGCTCGCCGACTCCGATGCCGGCCTTTACGCGCTCGGTGTGCTCGCGCAGAGCGGGCTGGATGCCGAGGTGTCGTTCCCCGACGTCCATCCCGTCCAGGTGCAGGGTCCGCTGTCGGCCAAGACGCTCGAGAAGCTCGTGGGCGCTGCGATCTACGACATCAAGTATTACTGGTGCGAACGCTTCGAGATCGGCGACATCCCCGTGCTGGTCAGCCGCACGGGTTGGACGGCGATCCCCGGGTTCGAGGTGAACCTTCTCGATGGATCGCGTGGCGACGACCTGTGGGACGCGATCGTCCACGCGGGGGAGGAGTTCGGGTTGAGGCCGATCGCGCCGGTCGAGGCCCGGCGGATCGAGGCCGGCATCTTCAACTACGGGTCGGACATCACGATCGCCGACACGCCGCTGCACGTGATGGGGCTCGAGCGCCTGATGGAGGAACAGCCGCAGGACTACATCGGCAAGGCCGCGCTCGAGCGCATCCGCCGCGAGGGCGTCGACCGCAAGCTCGTGGGGATCCGACTCGAGGGCGGCGAGCTGCGCGCCGAGATGTCGGAGTTCTGGAGCGTCTTCAGCGAGGGCTCGAAGGTCGGGTACATGACGGACGCCGTCTGGTCGCCCGGTCTTCGGGCGAACATCGGCTACGTCTGGGTGCCGATCGCGCTTGCCGGGCCGGGGAACGAGCTCGATGTCGAGATGGAATCCGGCGACCACATCGTGGGCACCACCGCCGCGATCCCGTTCGTCGACCCCAGGAAGGAACGGCCGGCCGCCGCGCTGACGAAGGGCGCCTGAGCGCACATCGAACCCGTCGTGCCCGCACAACGAAGACAAGGTCGTGAACCCGCCCGTCGCTCGTCGCCGGCATGTGCTCGTGGTGATCTCGATGCTGGGGCTGATCGCGACGGCGTGCTCGATCGATCTCGGTGCCCCGACCCCCGACGGCTCGGCGCAACCGCTCGCGACCGTCGGGAGCGGCAAGGGATCCGTCCCCCGGGTCGTGCAGCGGGTCCTTCCCGCCGTCGTCAACGTGACGACCGACGTCTTCCAGCCCGACGCCTTGGGCAACCCCCAGCAGGGGAAGGGCGTGGGGACCGGCTTCATCGCTCGCCAGGACGGCATCATCGTCACCAACTGCCATGTCGTGGAGGGGGCGACGAAGATCTCCGTCTTCACGTCCGACGAGAACCCCAAGCAGTTCGATGCCCGTGTGATCGGCGGGGACTGCCTCCACGACCTGGCCGTGCTGAAGGTGGACGCAACCGGGCTGCCGACGGTCTCGATCGGCAGCTCGGGCTCCCTCGCCTTGGGGCAGAGCGTGGTCGCGATCGGATACGCCCTCGCCCTGGAGGGCGGACCGACCGTCACCTCGGGCATCGTCTCGTCGCTCGACCGGACGATCCAGGCGCAGGACCCGGGGTGCACCGTCTGCAAGAACGGCACCCGCACGTACACGAACGTGATCCAGACGGACGCGGCGATCAACCACGGGAACTCCGGCGGACCGCTGGTGAACCTTGCGGGCCAGGTCGTGGGGATCAACACGGCGGGGTCGGAAAACGCGGAGAACATCGGTTTCGCGATCGCGATCGACTCGGCGAAGGAGACGATCCAACAGGCGATGTCCAACCCGCTCGCCCCGAGCCCGTACCTGGGCGTGTCGACCCAGACGGTGACGTCGGCGATGGCGTTCCAGCTGAACCTGCCCGTAAACGAGGGTGCGTACGTGCTGGCCGTGACGAGCGACGGTCCGGCGGAGGCGGCCGGCATCCATGCCGGCCAGGTGATCGTGCGTCTGAACGGACAGGACGTGACGTCCGCCGACGATCTCGGCACCATCCTCGACTCCCTCGACCCCGGCCAGACCGTTCCGGTCGACGTGGTGGCGCCCGGCGGCGCCCGCAAGACGGTGAACGTCACGCTGGGTACCCGGCCGTTGCCCGCCGGCACCCTTCCCTGAGCGGATCCGCGGGCCCGAACGGGGTGCGCTAGCCTGCCCCGATGGAGATGCGACGCAGATGAGCGCCCCGTTCGAGCCGGGGGAGCGCGTTCTCCTGATCGACGAGCGGGCACGCCAATACCTCGTGAAGCTCCAGGCGGGAGGGACCTTTCACTCGCACTCCGGGGCGCTGCCGCACGACGAGCTCCTGGGGAGACCCGAGGGGACGCGCGTGCGGACCGCCGGCGGGATGGCCCTGACGGCGTTCCGCCCGAGGTTCGCCGACTACGTCTTGAAGATGCCCCGGGGCGCGCAGGTCGTCTATCCCAAGGATCTCGGACCGATCCTCGTCTACGCCGACATCTACCCGGGCGCCCGGGTCCTGGAGGCTGGGACCGGATCGGGCTCGCTGACCGGCGCCCTTGTCCGGGCGGTGGGTCCCGATGGCAAGGTCGTCTCCTACGAGGTCCGCGAGGAGCACCGCGACAGAGGCGTGAAGAACCTGGAGGGGCTCTTCGGCAAGCTGCCTGCGTGGCTCGAGGTCCGGGCCGGTGACGTGGCGGAGGTCGCGGCCACGGGGGAGCGGTTCGACCGGTGTGTGTTGGACCTCCCCGAGCCGTGGGGCACGTTTCCTGCGCTGCAAGAGGTCCTCGAGCCCGGGGCCGTCCTGTGCTGCTACCTGCCCACCACCATCCAGGTCCATCAGCTGGTGCTCGCACTTCCCGATCACGCGTTCGTGCATATCGAGACCTTCGAGGTGCTTCGGCGCGGATGGCACGTGGCCGAGCGGAGCGTCCGGCCGGATCACCGGATGATCGGCCACACGGGGTTCGTCACCGTGGCGCGGCGCACCGTCTGAGATCGATCCGTCCGAGCCACGACCGGGATACGCTGAAGAAAGTTCTAAGCCCGGCGTCGATCGATGCCGTAATACCCAACAGGACGCACTGCCGCGCCCCGGCTCCACGGCCGGGTCGGTGCGCGGACATATACTCGGCCCTTCGCGGGGGAGGTGATTCCGGTGCCCGGCCAAGACGACCACGTGGAGCGGTACGACCAACAGGCGCACGAGCTCCGGTCACAGGTGAAGTTCCTCGAGGAAGAGGTCGGGCTGCTGCGGCGCCGTCTCTCCAACGCACCGCGCCAGGTGACGGTGCTCGAGGAGAAGCTCGTCGAGACGCGCGAGCAGCTCGCGAAGGCCATGAGCCAGAACCAGAAGCTGGCCGACGCGCTGCGCGGCGAGCGCGACAAGATCGAGTCGCTGGCGCAGGAGGTCGAGAAGCTCAGCCAACCGCCCGCCAGCTACGGGGTCTTCCTCCGCAAGAACGACGACGGGTCGCTCGACATCGTGACCGCGGGGCGGAAGATGCGCGTGCTGCCCGCCCCCGACGTCGACACCGAGAAGGTCGCGCCGGGGGCCCAGGTGGTCTTGAACGAGTCGCTCAACGTCGTGGAGGTGCTCGAGCCCGATCGCGCGGGCGATGTCGTCCGCGTGAAGGATCGGCTGGGTGACGATCGCGTGCTGGTGTTCGGCCGGGGCGACGAGGAGCACGTCGCGTATCTCGCTGGCGACCTGCTCAGCACGGGGGTCCGCGCGGGGGACAACGTCCTTTTCGATCCGCGTTCGGTCACGGCCACCGAGCTGCTGCCCAAGGAGGAGGTCGAGGAGCTCGTCCTCGAGGAGATCCCCGACGTGACGTACGAGGACATCGGCGGGCTCGAGGGCCAGATCGACGACATCCGCGACGCCGTCGAGCTGCCGTTCCTGTACGCGGAGCTCTTCCAGGAGCACGAGCTCGAGCCGCCGAAGGGCGTCCTCCTGTACGGGCCTCCGGGCTGCGGCAAGACGCTCATCGCCAAGGCCGTCGCGAAGTCCCTCGCGGACAAGGTGCGCGAGCGCACCGGCCGCGAGGACGCGCGCAGCTACTTCCTGAACGTGAAGGGACCCGAGCTGCTGAACAAGTACGTCGGTGAGACCGAGCGGCAGATCCGACAGATCTTCCAGCGCGCCAAGGAGCGCAGCGAGGAGGGACTGCCCGTGATCGTCTTCTTCGACGAGATGGACTCGATCTTCCGCACGCGCGGCACGGGCATCTCCTCCGACGTCGAGTCGACGATCGTGCCCCAGCTGCTGTCCGAGCTCGACGGGGTCGAGACCCTCAAGAACGTGATCGTCATCGGTGCCTCGAACCGCGAGGACCTGATCGACCCGGCGATCCTGCGCCCCGGGCGCCTCGACGTGAAGATCAAGATCGAGCGGCCCGACGTGGATCAGGCCAAGGACATCATGTCGAAGTACCTGCAGTCGCGCGTGCCGATCCACCCAGACGAGATCGGGCGCTACGGCGGGGACGTCGACGTCGCGTGCCGACGGATGATCGAGCGGACGGTCGACCGGATGTACGCGCCCAGCGACGACAACCGCTTCCTCGAGGTCACCTACGCGTCGGGGGACAAGGAGGTCCTGTACTTCAAGGACTTCAACTCGGGCGCGATGATCGAGAACATCGTCCGGCGTGCGAAGAAGGACGCCATCAAGCGGTTCCTGTCCACGGGCGAGAAGGGCATCAAGACCGACGACATGATCCAGGCGATCCGCGACGAGTTCAAGGAGAACGAGGACCTGCCGAACACGACGAACCCCGACGACTGGGCGCGGATCTCGGGGAAGAAGGGGGAGCGGATCGTCTACGTCCGTACCCTGCTCGGCCAGGACGGCGACGGTCGTCAGGTCGAACGCGTGAACGCCGGTCAGTACCTGTAAGGTGGCCGCATGGCCATCCCCAAGGTCATCGGCACCGAGACGGAGTACGGGATCGCCGCGGTCGGTCAACCCGACTTCAACCCGGTGCTGTCGTCTTCGTTGCTCATCTCCTCCTACGCGGGATCCCTCCGCCGCATCCGATGGGACTACGAGGACGAGTCACCGTTGCGCGACGCACGCGGCTTCGAGCCGGTGCCCGCGCGCGAGGTGAGCGACGAGGACCTCGGCCTGGCCAACGTGATCCTGCCGAACGGGGCCCGGTACTACGTCGACCACGCCCATCCCGAGTACTCCACGCCGGAGTGCTTGACGGCTCGCGAGCTGGTCGTGCACGACAAGGCGGGTGTGCGCATCCTCGAGCGCTCGCTCCGCGTGGTGGCCGAGGAGATGCCGTCGGCGCCGGCCATCTCGATCTACAAGAACAACACCGACGGCAAGGGAAACTCCTACGGCACGCACGAGAACTACCTGGTCGACCGGGCCACGCCGTTCGGCGACATCGTGCGCGACCTGACCCCGTTCTTCGTCTCGCGGCAGGTCTTCACCGGCGCTGGCAAGCTCGGCCTCGAGGCCCAGTGGGACGACCGAGGGCGGCACGTCTACCAGCTGACGCAGCGGGCGGACTTCTTCGAGACGGAGGTCGGGCTCGAGACCACCCTGAAGCGGCCGATCATCAACACACGCGACGAGCCGCACGCCGACCCGGAGCGCTACCGCCGGCTCCACGTGATCGTCGGTGACGCGAACCTCTGCGAGGTCACGCAGTTCCTCAAGCTGGGGTCCACTGCCATCGTGCTCAAGATGATCGAGGACTCGTTCCTGCCGGATCTGTCCCTCGTCAATCCGGTGGCGGCGATCCACGACGTCTCGCGGGACATCTCGCTCGGGGCCACGGTCGAGCTCAGCGACGGCCGCTCGCTCACCGCGATCCAGCTCCAGTGGGAGTACTTCGAGCACGCGCGCAAGTTCGTCGAGCGCGAGGACGACACGCGGGAGAACCACGACGTGATCGAACGCTGGGAGTCGATCCTGGCCGGGCTCGAGGACGACCCGATGTCGCTCGCCGGGCAGCTGGACTGGGTGGCGAAGCTCCGGCTGCTCGATGGGTACCGCGAGCGGGACGGACTGGCGTGGAGCGACCCCAAGCTGCGGGCGATCGACCTGCAGTACCACGACGTGCGGCGCGACAAGGGCCTCTATCACCGCCTCGAACGTGCCGGGAAGGTTGAGCGCATGACCACCGACGACGAGGTCGATCGAGCGATCATGCATCCCCCCGAGAACACGCGCGCCTACTTCCGCGGGCGGTGCATCGGCAAGTTCCCCGACGCGATCGCGGCCGCCTCGTGGGACTCGATCATCATGGACACCGGTCGCGACGCGTTGCAGCGCATCCCCATGCGAGAGCCGCTGCGGGGAACCCGCGCCCACGTCCAGGACGTCATCGACGCCTGCGACGATGCCGCGGAGCTGGTCGACCGGCTCCAGGGCTGACCGGCGTTCCCGGTCACCCGGCTAGAATCGCCTCCCGGGGAAAGGAGCACGACGTGCCGGAGCAGAAGCGCATCCAGAAGAAGGGGGGAGGCGCGGGCGGCGAAGACGCCGGCCAGGTCGCCGACACCACCAAGGCCTCCGAGCTGAAGGAGGAGATGGACGAGATCCTGGACGAGATCGACTCGGTACTCGAGGAGAACGCCGAGGAGTTCGTGAAGTCCTACGTCCAGAAGGGCGGGGAGTGACCGACCCGCTCCGGCTTCCGTCCGCGGGCACGCCCTTCGGGTCGAGCCCGAGCTTCGTCGAGCTCGTCGCCCAGGAGCGGCCCGAGGCGTTTCCGCGGGTCCTCACCGAGGGTCCGAACGCGGCCGTACCCATCCCGCACGGCACCACGGTGCTCGGTCTCAAGTTCGCCGACGGCATGATCATGGCCGGCGACAAGCGGGCGACGGCCGGCAACCTCATCGCCGATTCAAAGGTGCGCAAGGTGTTCGCCGCCGACGACTACTCCTCGATCGCGATCGCCGGCGCAGCCGGGCAGGCGGTGGAGCTCGTGAAGCTGTTCCAGCTCGAGCTCGAGCACTACGAGAAGATCACGGGCGACCGTCTCTCGCTGGAGGGCAAGGCGAACCGCCTGGGTCAGATGATCCGAGAGAACTTCCCGATGGCGCTGCAAGGGTTGGTCGTCGTACCGCTCTTCGGCGGCTATGACGAGGTCCGCGGCGAGGGTCGCATCTTCTACTACGACGCCACGGGCGGTCGATGGGAGGAGGACGACTTCCAGACGACGGGCTCGGGGAGCCTCCCCGCCAAGAACTCGATGAAGAAACGATGGCGGCCCGGGCTGACGCATGAGGAGGCGATCCGCGTGGCGATCGAGGCGCTGATCGACGCGTCCGAGGACGACGCCGCCACCGGCGGCCCCGACGCGATCACGCGCAACTTCCCGGTCGTGATGACGGTGACGCAGCGCGGCTCCGAGGACGTGCCCGAGGACGACGTGGCGGCCGCCGTCGACGCCGTGCTGCAGGAGCGCCGCCGATGAGCTTCATGCCCTACGTGGCGCCCGAGCAGCTGATGAAGGATCGCTCGGACTACGCGCACAAGGGCATCGCGCGCGGCCGGTCGGTGATCGGGCTCGAGTACGCCGACGGCCTGCTGTTCATCGCGGAGAACCCGAGCGCAACGCTGCACAAGATCAGCGAGATCTACGACCGCGTCGCGTTCGCGGGTGTGGGCAAGTACAGCGAGTTCGAAGAGCTGCGGATCGCCGGCATCCGGCTGGCGGACATCCGCGGGTATCAATACGGACGGGAAGACGTGAAGGCCCGCGATCTGGCCAACGCGTACTCGCAGGCGCTCTCGACGATCTTCACGCAGCAGATGAAACCGTACGAGGTCGAGATCCTGGTGGGGGAGGTCGACGGCGGGGCCCGCGGCACCGGCGTGTACCACATCCTGTTCGATGGTTCGGTGTCGGACGAGCAGGGGTTCGTCGCGATGGGCGGTCACGCCGAGGAGCTGACCGACACCCTCCGCGACCGCTTCCAGGAAGGCTGGGACCTGCCCACGGCCGTTCGCACGGCCGTACAGGCACTCGGCACCACGCCCGAGACGCGCGAGATCGCCGCGGACCAGATCGAGGCGGGAGTTCTGGACCGCGTCCGGACGCAGCGTCGGAAGTTCCGCCGGCTGAGCGACATCGAGCTCGCAGGCATCCTGTCCGACTGACTCATCGCGTTCGTCGCTGCCGGGCATACCCTGTACCCATGGACCGGCGCATCTTCGGCCTCGAGAACGAATACGGGGTGACCTGCACGTTCCGGGGACAGCGGCGGCTCTCGCCCGACGAGGTCGCCCGGTACCTGTTCCGGCGCGTCGTCCACTGGGGCCGTTCCTCCAACGTCTTCCTGGAGAACGGAGCGCGCCTCTACCTCGACGTCGGCTCGCATCCCGAATACGCCACACCGGAGTGCGACTCGGTGCACGAGCTGGTGGCGCACGACAAGGCGGGGGAGCGGATCCTCGAGCACCTCCTGGCCGCCGCCGAGATGCGTCTTCACGAGGAAGGCATCAGCGGTCAGGTCTACCTGTTCAAGAACAACACCGACTCGGCGGGCAACTCCTACGGGTGCCACGAGAACTACCTGGTCGCCCGCCACGGCGAGTTCGCCCGCATGGCCGACGTCCTGATCCCGTTCTTCGTCACGCGCCAGATCTGGTGCGGCGCAGGGAAAGTGTTGCACGGGCCGCGGGGCGCTCAGTTCTGCATCGCGCAGCGCGCCGAACACATCTGGGAGGGGGTCTCGTCGGCCACGACGCGGTCGCGCCCGATCATCAACACGCGCGACGAGCCCCACGCCGACGCCGAGCGCTTCCGGCGGCTGCACGTGATCGTCGGCGACTCCAACATGAGCGAATGGACGTCGTTCATGAAGGTCGGCATCACGGATCTGGTCCTGCGGATGGTCGAGGCCAACACCGTGATGCGCGACCTGACCCTCGAGAACCCGATCCGGGCGATCCGCGAGATCAGCCACGACCTCGGGTGCGCGCGCAAGGTTCGGCTGGCCAACGGTCGCGAGCTCTCGGCGCTGGAGATGCAGACCGAGTACTTCGAGAAGACCGCCCGGTTCGTCGAACGACGGGGGATGGATCCGACCTCCAAGGTCCTGCTGGAGGAGTGGCGAGGTGCGATCGATGCCATCGTCGCGGGGCAGCCCGACCTCCTGGTGCGCAAGGTCGACTGGGTGACGAAGCGGGTGATGGTCGAGCGGTACATGAAGAAGCACGATCTTGCGCTCGGGTCGCCCAAAGTGGCGCTCCTCGACCTGGCCTACCACGACGTCAACCGAACGAGGGGGCTGTACTACCTGCTCGAGAAGGGCGGCCGCGTGGACCGAGTGGTCTCTGACGCCGACATCAACCTCGCGATGCGCGAACCGCCGCAGACCACCCGCGCCAAGCTTCGAGGCGATTTCATCCGGCACGCCAAGGCGAAGCGGCGCGACTACACGGTCGACTGGGTTCACCTGAAGCTGAACGACCAGGCGCAGCGCACGGTGCTGTGCAAGGATCCGTTCCGCAGCGTCGACGAGCGCGTCGACCAGCTGATCGCGCACATGTGACGCGAGGTCGCCCGGCTATGATGCCCGCGATGGCGGGCGACGACACGATGGAGCCCCTCGAGCGGCTCCTCAACCTGGTCGGACTGCTGCTGGAGACGCGTCGGCCCCTCACGTTCGACGAGATCCGCGACACGCTCGACGCCTACCGCGGCGACAACCTCGACTCTGCCAAGCGCAAGTTCGAACGCGACAAGGACGTCCTTCGCGAGTACGGGGTGCCGCTCGAGATGACCGAGACCGACGCGTGGGGGGTGGAGCTCGGCTACCTGATCCCGAAGGAGCGCTACTACCTGCCGGAGATCGCCTTCACGCCCGAGGAGATCTCCGCGCTGTTCGTGGCCGCCCAGAACGGCGGGGAGGAGACGGCTGCCGAGCAGGGCATCCGCAAGCTGCTGTACGGGGCCGACGGCGGCCTCTTGGTGGGTCCCCCGGGGGGGCCGCTCGTGGCGGGCTCCGACGCCCAGAACCCCAGGGTGATCGCGGCGGCCGACGCCGCCAGCGCACGGCGCAGGGTTCGGTTCGGCTATCGGACCTCCCAGGGCGCCGAGTCCGAACGCGATGTGGACGCCTTCGGAATCGTCTTCCGCGGCGGTCATTGGTACCTGGTCGGTCACGATCACGAACGCGACGCGATCCGAGCCTTCCGCCTCTCGAGGTTCACCTCCGACCTCGTCGATGCCGGGGAAGCGGGCTCGCCTCCGCAGGGGTTCCGCGCGGCCGACCACGTGGAGGCGGGGGCTCCGGAATCGGTCCAGCAGATCGCCGAGGTTGCGTTCGTGGCCGACGCGGCCGTGGCCGCGACGTCCGCCTTCGCGGGGGCGTCGACCCTTCGCACCCTTATCGACGGCCGGATCGTCGTCGCGCTCCCGTATTCGGACGAGGGCACCCTGGCGGCCCTTGTGCTGCAGTACGGTCCCGATGCCGAGGTACTGACGCCTGCGCCGCTCCGCGCCGAGGTTCGCCGAAGGCTGGAGTCGCTCGCACGTGCCTGATCGCCGACGGCGCCGGTCGCCGAACGTCGCGGAGCGGCTCGGCCGGATGCTCGTGGTGGTGCCCTATCTCGTCCGGCATGCCGGCACGAGCCTCGAGGAGGCGGCGGCCCTGTTCGGCGTGGAGCCGAGTCAGCTCCGGCGCGATCTGGAGCTGCTGTTCATGTCGGGTCTGCCACCCTACGGACCCGGCGACCTGATCGACGTCGACATCGACGAGGACGGCCGCATCTGGATCGGGATGGCCGATCACTTCGCCCGCCCGATCCGGCTGACGCGTCAGGAAGCCCTGGCGGTCTACCTGCGCGCCACAGAGCTGGCGGCCACGCCCGGCATGCCCGAGGCGCCTGCGCTCGACAGCGCGCTCGACAAGCTGCGCAATTCGCTCGGCCCCGAGACCCTTGGTCACGCAGGCGGCATCGAGGCGACGGGGGGCGGCACCGGTCCTATACATCTGGACACGATGCGCGATGCCGCAGCAACCTCGATGCGCGTACGGATCGGATACCTGGCGGCGTCCACCGGAGAACGCTCGGAGCGCACGATCGAGCCGGAGGCGGTGTTCGCGACGCTCGGCCGCTGGTACGTCGTGGCCTGGGACGTGGATTCCGACGAGGAGCGCCTGTTCCGGATCGACCGGGTGACCTCGGCCACCACGACCGGTGAAGGGTTCGAACCCCGCGGACTCCAGGGCGCCGGCCGCCCCCTGTACACGCCCGGGGAGGGCGACGTCTCCGTACGCCTCCTGTTGCGCCGGGAGGCTCGATGGGTCGCCGAGTACTACGTCACGAGCGACGTCGTCGAGCGTTCCAACGGCTCGATCGAAGCGACCCTGCCCGCGAAGCGGCTGAGCTGGATCGCTCGCCTCCTGCTCCGGCTCGGCCCGGCCGCCGAAGTCCTGGAGCCCGTCGGGCTCCGCGACGACGTCCGTGACCTGGCACGCCGGAGCCTCGCGAGGTACGCAGGCTGATCCGTCTTCGATGGTTCCGATCTTCGGCCCGATACCCCCTTTCGGGGCCTCAAGCCTCCGATGGGTCCCGCCGATGCTTCGGGGTGAGATGACCACCATCCGGACGACGTGCCCCCGCTGCGGTGAGGTCGACATGGGACCCCAGGCGATCAGCCTGTCGGTTCGAGGCAACGGCCGCGAGGGAAGCTACCGGTTCACCTGCCCCAGCTGCGCCGACGACGTCGAGAAGCGAGCCGATCGCAAGATCGTCGCCTTGCTGGTTTCGGCTGGCGTCGACATCGATCGTGCCGACCAGGAGGCGTTCCCCCACCCCGAGCTCTTCGACGAGGAAGGCATGCAGCGACGGGTGCCGGAGGGTCCGGCCTTCACGATCGACGACGTGATCGAGTTCCATTTCCTGCTCGAGGACGACTCCTACATCCGCGAGTTCCTCGCCAGCAGCGACGGCTGAGCCCGGGTCCGCCTCGTGTAGCATCCCGGCGTGTCCACCTGGCTCATCTGGTGGTTCGTCATCGCCTTGGTGACCACGCTGGTGATCGTCGTCGTGATCGTCGGCCTCGTTCGACATGCGCTGGTGCTCGGCCGCGCGGCCAAGCGGTTCCAGGAGGAGGTCGGCCCGATCGCGAACGAGATCGGGGTGGAGGGCGACCGGGCCTCCGGACGCGCGGCGGGCCTTCGTCCGTCCGGCCTCGGTCGCGATCACCAGGGGTAGGATGGACGTGGTCGACGGCCAATGTTCAACATCGGACCCCCGGAACTGCTGGTCATCCTGCTGATCGCGCTGATCGTGGTCGGCCCCAACCGCCTGCCCGACCTCTCGCGCACGATCGGGCGCGGGTTGCGCGAGTTCCGGAAGGTCCAGGACGAGGTCAAGGACATGGTGAACTTCGACCTCGACCCGGGCGACCAGCCGCGCACCGGCTCGCCGACGGCGCCGCAGGTGCACCGCGCGCCCCGCCCGGCCGCCCAGGAGCCGGCCGCGGAGGCGCCGCCCCCCGCGTCCTCGACGCCGGATGACCCAGCGTCGGCGGAGTAGGCGCCGCGGCCGGACCATGAGAGTCATCCCCCGTTTCCACCGACGCTCCGACGAGGAGCGAACGGGGACGATGACGCTGCTCGAGCATCTCGAGGAGCTGCGGGCGCGGTTGATCATCTGCCTCTACGCGGTCGCCTGTGCCTCGTTGGTGGGGTGGTTCCTGTTCGAGCCGTTCAAGCATCTGGCGCAGAACCCGTACTGCGAGTGGGTGATGAGCCGTCCCGCCGACCAGCAGCCGCCGGCGGGGTGCAACCTCGTGTTCACCGGGCTGCTGGACGCGATGCTCGTCAAGCTGAAGGTGGTCGCCTTCCTTGCGCTGGCGATCGCGCTCCCGGTCATCCTGTATCAGCTCTGGGCCTTCGTCGTGCCGGGGCTGACCTCGAAAGAGCGCAAGTACTCCATCCCGTTCATCGTCTCGTCGGTGGTGCTGTTCGCGCTGGGCGCCCTGTTCGCGTTCGTGACCCTGCCCAAGGCGCTGAACTTCCTGCTCGGGTTTGCCGGCGAGGGCGTGGTGCCGCTGATCTCGTTCGATCGCTATCTGAGCTTCGTCGTGCTCGTGATGCTGGCGTTCGGTGTGTCGTTCCTGTTCCCGATCTTCATCGTGTTCCTGGAGCTGGCCGGCATCGTCTCGCCCGCGGCGCTGGCTCACGTGCGCCGGTGGGCGCTCCTCGGCATCTCGATCTTCGCCGCGGTGATCACCCCGAGCTCGGACCCCTACACGATGCTGGCGATGACGATCCCGATGTATCTGTTCTACGAGGCGGCTATCATCGTCGGCCGGCTCATGAAGCGCTGAGCGAGGAGTCGAAGGGCACCGGATGGCGATCAAAGGGAAGACGAAGACCAAGGGCAAGCGACCCCAGGCCCGCGCCCCCCGGCGCGAGCCGGTCCCCGTCCCCAAGCCCGTCTACCAGCGCCGGTGGGTGCAGGTCACCGCCGCGTTCCTGCTGGGGATGGGCGTCCTCCTGTTCGCCGGATGGGTCCGGAGCAACCTTCGGGAGGATCGCGCCAGCGCCAAGGCGGCGGAGCAGCTGGCCACGCAGCGCCAGGCGGTGGAGCAGTGGAAGGGCGTGGTGGAGGGGCAGATCGCCACGGTGGGGCAGATCCAGACCGGGTCGCTCCAGCCGCCGACGGTGGCGTCGGAGGTCACGTCGGCGCTGGCGACGCTGGTCAAGGGTCGGGACAAGGGGGTCACCGCCGATACCTTGGCGTCCAAGCAGAAGGCGCTCAAGAACGCCGCCGACCAGATCGGAACCTTCAAACTGAGCGACGCGATCGTCGGCAAGGGATTCGAGGGGGGCCCGACCGAGTACCTCCTGTCGTCGCAGACCGAGCTGGCGAGCACCCTGCACGCCTACGAGGATGCCGCCCGGCTCGCGCTGCTCGCCCTGAAGGCCGACGGGAGCAGCAGGAAGGACATCGCGGCAGCAGGCAACGCGGTCGCCGACCGCGCGGCCGCGCTCCTCCAGATCGGCTGGAACCAGTATCAGAACGCGCTCGCCAGCGTGCATCTCACGAGCCCGATCGGTCCGGGCGCGGCCAGCGCGGGACCGCTCGGGTAAGGGCGAGCGTGACCGTCGGTCCCGTGGTCGTGGTCGCCAATCCGACCGCTGGGCGCGGGAAGGCCGGGCGTCTGATCGGCAAGATCGACCGCCTGCTGCACCGGGCGGGGGTGAACCACGACATCCGCGTCAGCGACTCGGGCGAGGACCTCGCCGCGCTGGCGCGTGCCGCGGCCGACGAGGGCGCCCCGATCGTCGCCGTCCTCGGGGGGGATGGGACGGCGGGCATCGCCGCCGGCGCCCTTCTCGGCAGGGGAGCGGCGCTCGCCGTCCTGCCGTCGGGCACCGCAGACGACTTCGCGGCGTCGATCGGCGTCAGGCGGCTCGACGCCGGCGTGCGGGCGCTGGTGGAACCCAATATCGTTCCGATCGACGTGGTACAGCTCTCGACCGGCACCGAGCGAAGAACGTTCATCAACGTGGCGGGTGGCGGCTTCGACTCCGAGGTGAACGAGGCGGCCAACGCCATGCGCGTCCGGCTCGGAAGCACCGGGACCTACGTCGCCGCCATGGTGAAGACGCTCTCGCGCTTCCGCCCCGCCCTGTTCAGGGTCGAGCTCGACGACGAGATCGTCGAGGGGCCGCACATGCTGGTGGTGGTCGCCAACGCCGTCCGTTTCGGCGGAGGCATGAAGGTCGCGCCCGACGCCTCGATCGTCGATGGCCTGCTCGACGTCTGCTTGCTGCGGGAGATGACCAAGACGGCGTTCCTACGGGCGTTCCCGAAGGTGTTCCGGGGGACGCACGTGCGGCACCCGGCGATCCGGATGGCGCGCGCGTCCCACGTCAAGCTGGAGGCCGACCGGCGCGTGGTCATCTACGCGGACGGCGAGCGGGTGGGACCGGCCCCCGCCGTGTTCGAGGTCATGCCGTCGGCTCTCCCGGTCGTCGTCGGCCCGAACGCCAGGGCCGTGCGATGACCGACGGGCTGCTGCTGATCCACGCCTTCCCCGTCGACGCGGGTATGTGGTCCGAGCAGCTGCTCGGCCCGCGGACGATCGCTCCGAACCTCCCGGGATTCGGCGACGCGGCGTCCGCTCCCGGCGGTGTGATGACGATGGCGATCGCCGCCGGGCGCTGCCTCGAGGCGCTGGACGAGGCCGGTCTCGATCGAGCGGTCGTCTGCGGTCTGTCGATGGGCGGCTACGTCGCCTTCGAGCTGTGGCGGACCGCGCCCGAGCGTGTCGCCGGGCTCGTCCTGGCGAACACGCGTGCGGGAGCCGACACGCCCGAGGCCGCCGAGGGCCGGCGCAGGCTGGCAGCGCGGCTCCGGGACGAGGGCAACGTACTCGTCGACAACCCTCCCCCGCTCCTTTCCGAGCGGGCTCAGGAAGGGCTCTGGGACCGAGTGCGTGCGATGATCGCCGCCCAGCCGCCGGCGTCGATCGGAGCGGCGGCGCTGGGGATGGCCGAGCGGCCCGACTCGACCCCGGACCTGCCCGGGATCGACGTCCCAACCCTCGTGATCACCTCCGACGGCGACACGTTGATCGCCCCCGAGCTCACGGCGCCGATGGCCGACCAGGTGCCGGGGGCCACGCTCACGGCGATCGAGGGGGCCGGGCACCTGTCGAACCTCGAGCGTCCCGGCGCCTTCAACGACGTGGTGCTCCAGCTGTGCGCTCGCTGCGGCGTCGAGCCGTAGCTGCCCCGCCCGCCCCTAGACTGGCTCGGTGACCTCCGTCGGTTCGTTCGCCGCTCGCTTCCCGTTCGCGCTGGATCGCTTCCAGCTTGACGCGATCGAGGCCCTCGACGCGGGCATGTCGGTACTCGTCGCCGCCCCGACCGGGTCGGGGAAGACCGTCGTCGCCGAGTTCGCCGTGGAACGGGCCCTGGCCGCGGGCCGGAAGTGCTTCTACACGACCCCGCTCAAGGCGCTCTCGAATCAGAAGTACGGCGACCTCGTGGCGAGCTACGGCCCCCAGCGTGTGGGCCTTCTCACCGGCGACAACGTGATCAACGGCTCCGCACCGATCGTCGTGATGACCACCGAGGTCCTGCGGAACATGCTCTACGAGCGGAGCGACGCCACCGAGGGTCTGCAGTCCGTGGTCCTGGACGAGGTGCACTACCTCCAGGACCCGTACCGCGGTGCGGTCTGGGAGGAGGTTCTGATCCACCTGCCGATCTCGGTGAGCGTCGTGTGCCTATCGGCGACGATCTCCAACGCGGAGGAGTTCGGCGAGTGGATCCAGACGCTTCGTGGCCAGACGCGCGTGGTGATCGAGGAAAGGCGGCCCGTCCCCCTCGAACACCACTACCTGGTCGGTCGGCGCCTGCACCCGATGCACGTCGAGCAGGACGGCGTGCTTCTCCCGAACCCCTACGTCGTCTCGCTCGACCAGCAGGAGCAGCGGGTGGGGCCCTATCAGCGGCGAGGGGGCGGCCACGCCGGGCCCCGGTCCTCGCGCTCGCGCGGAGGCTACCACGGGGTCTACGCGCCGAGGCGCGAGGAAGTCGTGGAGGTCCTGGCCGACGAGGGGATGCTGCCGGCGATCTACTTCGTGTTCAGCAGGGCGGGGTGCGACAAGAGCGTCCGGTGGCTGCGCGACGCGCGGATACGGCTCACGACGCGCGACGAGGCCGCTGCGATCCGCGAGCGTGCGGAGACACGCGCGGCCTGGATCGGCGACGAGGATCTGGCGACGCTGGGCTTCTACGACTTCCTCGACGGGCTGATGGCCGGGGTCGCCTCACATCACGCCGGGATGCTGCCCGTGTTCAAGGAGACCGTCGAGGAGCTCTTTGAGGCCGGTCTGGTGAAGGTCGTGTTCGCAACCGAGACCCTCAGCCTCGGGATCAACATGCCCGCCAAGACCGTGGTGATCGAGGATCTGTGGAAGTTCCAGGGGGAACGGCACGAGCTGCTCACGCCGGGCGAGTACACGCAGCTGACCGGACGGGCCGGCCGCCGAGGGATCGACCCGATCGGGCACGCGGTCGTCGTGTACCAGCGGCAGGTGCCGTTCGAGCGTGTGGCCGGGCTCGCGGCCACGAGGACCTACGATCTCACCTCGTCGTTCCGTCCTTCGTACAACATGGCGGTGAACCTGGTCCGCAACTACACGCCGGAGCAGGCCCACAAGCTGCTGAACTCGTCCTTCGCCCAGTTCCTCGCGGATCGGGGCGTCGTGGCCCTCGAGCGCGCGCGGGAGCGTGACCGCCAAGCCCTCGAGGGATACCGCGCCAACCTGACGTGCCATCTCGGCGACTTCGAGGAGTACTGGGGGCTCCTGCGTCGTGCCCGCGAGCTCCGCGAGCGCGAGGCGCGAGGAAGGGAGACGGCCAGGGCGGAGGCCGTGCGCCGCGCGGTCTCAGGGCTCCGCCCGGGGGAGGTCATCCACGTCCCGCGGTCGCGCCGGCGAGGGCTGGCGGTGGTCGTGTCGGCGCGCGACGGCAAGCCCACGGTGCTCTCCGAGGACCGGGCGTTCTTCCGCATCTCGGCCAAGGACTTCGACGAGCCACCCGCGGTCTTGACGAAGATCCCGCTGCCGCGCTCGGGCAGCGCCCGGAGCTCGCGGTACCGGCGCGACGTGGCGGCCAAGCTCGTGACGCTTCGCGTGAAGCCGCCGACCGCGGCGCGCGGACGCGCCGCCGACCCGAAGGTGGAACGCGAAGCCGCCCGGCTCGAGGAGCGCGCGCGCGAGCATCCGTGCAACGCGTGCCCGGAGCGGGCCAAGCACGAGCGCTGGGCCGAGCGGGCGGAGAAGCTCGAACAACAGGCCGCGGGTGTGGAGCGGCGGATCCGCGTGAGGACCGAGACGCTCGCGCGTCAGTTCGATCGCGTGCTCGCCGTGCTGGAGGACCTCGGCTACGTGCACGAGTGGACGCTCACCGGAAAGGGCTCCACGCTCGCACGCATCTACGGCGAGGGGGACATCCTCGTGGGCGAGGCGCTCGCCGACGGCGTCCTGGACCGCGTCGAGGCCGCCGAGGCGGCGTCGCTGCTGTCCACGGTGGTCTACGAGGCCCGCGAGCGAACCCCGCTTCCCGGCGAGCTCCCGACGTCCTCGACCGAGGAGCGGTTCGAGCGGCTGCAGCGCCTGTGGAGGACGATCCGTCGAACGGAGGACGCACATCAGGTGCAGCTCTGCCGCGAGCTCGAGTCGGGGTTCGCCTCGCCGGTCTTCCACTGGGCGGAGGGCAAGCCGCTCAACGACATCCTCGCCGAGACGGAGATGGCGCCCGGGGACTTCGTCCGCAACTGCAAGCAGCTGCTCGACCTGCTGCGGCAGGTCGAGGAGATCGCGCCACCGTCGACGGCCGAGCTGGTGGGACGGGCCCGGCGCGCGGTCCTGCGCGGCGTGGTCGCGTACACGGGCGTGTAGCGCGGCCGTGGGCGTCGGCAGCCCGTTCGGCACGCTCGCCGTGATCGCCGACCCCGGCGCGGGGGAGGGGAGGGTTGCGCGCGCGATCCCCCAGGTCGAGCGGGCCCTCGGCGAGCTCGGTCTGGACTGCCGCCTCTCGGTGGCCGCCACGCCTTCGGAGGTCACCCGGCTCACGTCGGAAGCGCTGGGTGGGGGCCTCCGCTACGTTGCGGCCGTCGGCGACGACGCCACCGTCCAGGCGGTGGTGAACGGGATGTTCCACGAAGGGCACACGATCGTTGCATCGCCCGTACTCGCGGTGATCGCCGCCGGCTCCGGGTGCGACCTGGTGCGGAGCTTCGGGCTCCCCGGAGACGTCGACGGCGCCGCCGCGCACCTGCTCGGCGAGAACACGTACCCCCTGGACCTGATGAAGATCTCGGTGACGGCTGGCGGCGAGGAGCGGGTGCGGTACGCGCACAACCTTGCGGAGGTCGGACTCCACGCTGCCGCGACACGGCGCGCCGCTCGGCTGCCACGAGCGCTGGGGTCCGTGCGACGGTTCGCGGGCTTCTGGAGCGCCTACGTCACGAGCCATCCGCGGCGGCTGAACGTTGCGACCGACACCAGGACCCGGGAGCTCCGCGCCTGGAGCGTCGTGGTCGCCAACGGCCAGTTCGGCGACGGCGGCCTTCGCCTGTCGCCCCGTTCGTTCCCCGGCGACGGCGTGCTCGACGCGCTCGTCTTCGGCGGTCCCAAGTCCGGGGCGTACCGGATGCTCCCACGGCTCTTCCGTCACGGCGACCACGTGCCGGACCCCGATATCGATGAGCTCAAGGCCAAGGTGCGCATCGCGGTCGCGGCGGATCGCCCGATGCCCGTCGTGGCCGACGGGGCGTACCTCGGCACCACCCCGGTAACCTTCCAGCTCGTGCCACAGCCGATCCTGCTGAAGCTCTAGCGAACGGAGACGACGTGCATCGCCAGGTCGAACGGATGCGACGCGCCGCCGACGCGTGCGCCCGGGCGGGCCTCGCCGCGTTCGTGGTTCCCCCGTCGCCGGACTTTCGGTACCTGTTGGGTTACGAGCCGCCGCCGCTCGAGCGCGCGACCCTCCTGCTGGTACGCCCCGGGCAGGACCCCGTGCTGATCGTCCCGGAGCTGGAGAGGCCCCTCGCCGCCGCCTCGCCCGGCGGCGCAGAGATCGAGCTGCGGAGCTGGATCGACGGCGCCGACCCGTATGCGGAGGCGGCACGGATCCTGCCGCCGAAAGGCCGGATCGCGGCCGGCGACCGCATGTGGGCGTCGCACCTGGTCGGACTGCAGGGCGCCCTCCCCGGCGTCGCGTTCGTCCCGGCGTCGGGCGTCATCGGCGGCCTGCGCGCCGTCAAGGAGCCCGACGAGCTCGACGCCCTCAGGCGGGCCGGCGCCGCGGCGGACGCCACGTTCGAGGATGTCGTCGGGTTACCGTTCCGAGGCCGCCGCGAGGACGAGGTGGCGGCCGACCTCGGCCGGCTCCTGGTCGAGCACGGTCACCGGCGCGCCGAGTTCACGATCGTCGGCAGCGGGCCGAACGCCGCCTCGCCGCACCACGAGCCGGGCGAGCGGGTGATCGGCGCCGGCGACGTCGTCGTCCTCGACTTCGGCGGGGAGCTCGACGGCTACAACAGCGATACGACCCGGACGGTCGTGGTCGACGAGCCGCCCGCGGGGTTCGAGGAGGTATTCGAGACCGTGCGGCGAGCCCAGGAGGCCGGCGTCGAGGCGGTCCGTCCCGGCGTGGGAGTTCAGGAGGTCGACCGCGCCGCCCGCCGCGTGGTGCGGGATGCGGGGTTCGCCGAACGGTTCATCCATCGCACCGGCCACGGGATCGGGCTGGAGGTCCACGAACCGCCGTACGTTGCCGAGGGCAACGCGACCCCGCTGGAGCCGGGGATGACGTTCAGCGTCGAGCCGGGCGTCTACCTCGAAGGCAGGTTCGGGGTCCGGATCGAGGACGTGGTGGCGGTGACGGCCGGCGGCGTCGAACGGCTGAACCGCAGCCCGCGGGACCTGCGGAGCGTGGGTTAACCACTAGTCGCGAGGACGGACCTTCGTGCCCTCGGACGTGTCCATCACCTCGACACCCATGGCCGACAGCTCGTCGCGGATGCGGTCTGAGGTCGTGTAGTCCTTGGCCGCGCGGGCGGCGTCGCGCTCGGCCATCTTCCGCACCATCTCATCGGTCGGCTGCCACCCGCCCGTCGCTTCGCGCTCCAGGTCCAGAGCCAGCACCTGGTCCCACGACCGCAGCAGCTCGTATTTCTCACCGGGGGAGACGTCGGGGGAGCGGTCGAGCTCGTTGACGACGGCCACCGCGCCCGGCATGTGGAGATCGTTCATCACGGCTTCGCGGAACCGCACGTCGAACGTCTTCCCTTCGTCGCCCAGGGTCTCGGCCTCGGGCGCCCAGTCCGCCATGTGACGGCGGAGTTGCCGCACGCGCTGGTCCGCGGCCTCCATCGCCTCCCATGTGAAGTCCATCTCGCTGCGGTACTGGGTCTGGAAGGCCAGCCACCGGAACGACAGCGGGTCGTAGCCGCGCTCCTCCAGGTCCTCGGGACGCAGGACGTTGCCGGTCGACTTCGCGATCTTCTGACCGGACATCCGCAGGTGCCCCCCGTGGACCCAGATCGAGACGACCTCGTGGTCCACGGCGCCCTCGGACTGCGCGATCTCGTCCTCGTGGTGAGGGAACCGGAGGTCGGTTCCGCCGGTGTGGACGTCGAACCGGTCGCGCAGGTACCTCATCGACATCGCGGAGCATTCGATGTGCCAACCGGGGAAGCCGGGACCCCAGGGCGAGTCCCATTTCATCACGCGACCGGGGCCCGCAGACTTCCACAGCGCGAAGTCGGCCGGGTGGCGCTTGCGCGGATCGGTCTCGAGGTCGCGGTGCCCCTCGCGGAGGTTCTCGAGCGTGTTGCCCGACAGCTTCCCGTAGCCGGGGAAGCTTCGGACGTCGTAGTAGACCGAGCCGTTGTCGACTACGTATGCGTGGCCCTTGTCGATGAGGGTCTGGATCAGCTTGATCATCTCCGGGATGTGTTCGGTCGCCTTCGGGAAGAGGTCGGCGTCGGCGATACCGAGCTTCGCCGCATCCTCCAGCACGGCCCTCGTGTACTTCTCGGCGATCTCGAGCGGCTGCAGTCCCTCGTCGTCGACGGCGAGCAGCATCTTGTCCACGGCCTCGGGAGAGGACTCGTCGGTCATGTGTCCGACGTCGGTGATGTTCATGACGACGGTGATGTCGCGATAGCCTTCGAACCGGAGGGCGCGTCGGATCAGGTCGGCCAGCATGTACGTTCGGAGGTTCCCGAGATGCGCGTACCGATAGACGGTCGGCCCACACGAGTAGATCTTCACGCGGTCCGGCTCGACCGGGACGAGCTCCTCGACCTCGCGGCTGAGCGAGTTGTACAGACGCATACCGGTCAGGATACCGGTGCCTCGCGACCCGGTGCCGGGCTCAGGTTCGGATCGGGCGGCCCTCGAACGGGATCGACAGCGCGATCGTCGTGCGCGTCGCGACGCCGGCCTTCTCGCGCAGACGCCGGATCAGATCCTCGAGGTCGGCGGTGGTCCGCGTCCTCACCTTGAGGATGTAGTTGGCCTCACCCGCTACGGACAGGCAGTCCTCGACCTCGGGGAACTCGGCGATGCGCTCGGGCAGGTCGTCGGGCTGTTGGAGGTCCAACGGCGTCGCCGCGATCAACGCCGTGACGAACAGGCCGACCGCGTGGGGATCGACGACGGCTCGGTAGCCGAGGATCACCCCCGCCTGCTCGAGCTTCCGGACGCGATCGTGCACGGCCGAGGCGGACAGGCCGACGCGGTGTGCGACGTCGGCGTAGGTCGCGCGCGCATCCTCCTGGAGGGCGGAAAGGATCTCGAGGTCGCGCTCGTCCACCACGGGGGCATCGTAGGGGAGGACCACGGCGGACGCGAGGTTCCCCCACCCTGGGGATGGCGCGCGAGCGCGCCCCGTGATGGGATGCCGACCTCGAGCCGCTCCTCTCTCCGGCCGGACGAGGGGAGGCTCCATTGGCAGGCAGCACGTCGCCTTCGGCACGCGTCGAGGCGGTGCCCAAGCCGGGCGGCGGGGTCCGGTGGATCACCCGTCTCTCACACGACGATGACCGCCGATACCGGATGCTCGTCGCGCCGTTCGTGCGGTCGGTCGAGCGATCGCTCGGTCCGGGCGTCGTCGCCAACCGGGCCCGCACCGTCGACTCGACGCTGCGGCCGGTCATGGTCGCACGCGCGCGGTGGCGCCGCATCGTCTCGAGGGTGCTCACGCGGGGCTCGTTCGCGATCGTGAGCGACGTCCGCGACTGCTACGCGTCGATCGGCGTGACGGCCGTCGGCGCGGGGCTCGCGCGGGCCGGCGCGACGAGTCCCGACGACCTCGCCACGTTCCTCCGCGGGTTGCCGGCGCGGGGGCTGCCGGTCGGACCCGAGCCGTCGGCCGTGCTGGCCAACGCGGTCCTCGCGATCGCCGACGACGCTGCCGCGGCGACCGGCGTCGCCGTGGTGCGGTGGGTGGACGACGTGCTGCTCGTCGGAGCCGACCGGGCGTCGGTGCTGGGCGCGTTCGACGCGTGGCGCTCGCACCTGGCGGCGCTGGGGCTGGTTCCGAACGGGGCCAAGACCGCCGTAGCCGGGGGCGAACGAACGCGAGAGCGGCTGCTCGGCATGCGGCCTTCGGGCGTGGAGGGGTCCGCGCATGGCATCATCCGCACGCCATGAGGACCTTGTACCGAGCCGCCCGCGTGCACACGCTCGGGCACCCGCCGCGAGCGGAGTGGATCCTCGTCGACGGCCGGCACATCCAGCGCCTCGGAGCGGGCCAGCCTCCGGCGGCCGACCGGGTCGTCGACCTGCCCGGTGCCACGATCGTGCCAGGACTGATCGACACGCACGTCCATCTCAGCAGCACGGGCGCCTCCCTCGTGAACGAGGACGTCGCTCGGGCTCGTTCCCGCCAGGAGCTCCTGGCGTTGGCGAAGGGGCGGGCGGCCTCGGAGCCCGACCCTGTCGTCGTGTTGCAGGGCTTCGACGAGACACGGTGGGACGTGCCGGTTCTGCCTCCGCTGGCCGAGCTCGACGGCGTCACCGACAAGCCCCTCGTGATCCACCGGGCGGACGGGCACGTCGCCCTGGCGAACTCGGCCGCGTTGACGTTCGCGCAGCTTCTCGACGAAGACGGCTGCGAGCGCGACGGGGAGGGCGCGCCGACCGGCCGCGTCACGCGTGAGGCGAACCGGAGACTGCATCGATGGGTCGCCGACTCGCGCGACGAGCATCGCATCGAGGAGCTCCAGCTGCAGGCGGCGTCGGTGGCCGCGTCGCGCGGCTTGACGGCCGTCCACGAGATGTCCCTCCCACTCGTCGACGGGTTCCGCGATCTGGAGGTCTTCTTGCGACACCGGTCCCGCCTCCCGGTCGACGCCTCGGCCGTCGTCGGTACGACCGACGTCGCGCGGGTGATCGACCTCGGGCTGGCGTCGGTGGGGGGCGACCTTCCCGCCGACGGGTCCATCGGTGCGCGGACCGCGGCGTTGCTCGCGCCCTACGCGGACGGGGCGGAGCCCGGCACGACCTACTTCGAGGACGAGGAGCTGATCGGCTTCTTCGCCGACGGGCACAACGCCGGGCTGCAGGTGGGCGTGCACGCGATCGGCGACCGCGCGATCGAGCAGGTGCTGGGCGCCTGGGAGCATGTCTACGCGGCGCTGGACTCCCGCGAGAAGCGCCACTTCCGGGCGCGGCGGCATCGCGTCGAGCACTTCGAGATGCCGTCGATCGAACAGGTGGAGCGCGCGGCAATGCTCGGGCTCGCGGTCTCGACGCAACCGGCCTTCGACCGCACTTGGGGGCAACCCGGCGGACTCTACGAGATCGCGGTCGGTCCCGGGCGGGCGTTCGCGATGAACCCGATCCGAACGATGCTGGAGCGAGGGGTCGTGATCGGTGCGGGATCCGACGCCCCGGTCACGCCGCTCGACCCATGGGGGGCCGTCGCGGCGATGCAGGCGCATCACGATCCGGCCCAGCGACTCTCCCGGCTGGACGCGCTCCGTGTGCACACCTCCGGCAGCGCTCGGCTCGCCCATCAAGAGGAGAAGAAGGGGACGCTCGAGCCCGGGTTCCACGCGGACTTCGCCGCCTACGATCTCGATCCGCTCGATGTGGAGGACCCCCGTGAGCCTCGCCCGATCCTCACCGTCTCGCTTGGACGTGAGGTCTTCGCCGCCTGAGATCGCCTCGGGTGCTTGCAACGGAACGGCTTTGTCACTCTTTCTAGCGGCCCGACCTTGACCGCGCCGGTGGGGGTTCGCTAGCGTGCGGCCTGCGTCGCCGCCCCGGCGGAGGCGCACGGAGGACCCAAGAGGCCGAGTAGAGAACGCGGCGCCCCGGCGTCGCGGCCCCAAAGGCCACTTGGGTCCTCCTCTTTGCGTCCGTTCCTCAGTTTGCGTCCGATCCCCGATGGGAATGCATCGAGGACTCGCGACGTTCACCCACGGCGGCCTGCCGGAAAGATCGGTTGCATCGTCGCGGTCCGGGTGTAGGATGCGCGCGCCAATCAGGGTGGTGGGCCCCCTGGAGGGATCATGCCCAGCGAAGATATCGACGAGATCGACGAGCGGGTCGAAGACGAAGAGCCGGTTCTGGATGCCGACGAGAGCCTGGAAGACGCCGAGCCTACGGAGGCGGACCTCGCCGACGCGACGGTCCCCCCGGAGCCCGGGATCGGAGAGGTCGAGTCGATCCAGGAGCTGATCGCCAAGCAGGACAAGCAGCCGGAAGAGGAAGCTCCGGAGGAGGACGAGGAGGCCATCCTCGCAAGCCTCACCCGAGACGACCGCGCCGAGCCCCTGGACACCAGGGTCGTTCCGATGCAGGCGACCGAGTTCATGTGCAAACGTTGCTTCCTCGTGAAGCATCGGAGCCAGCTCGCCGACAAGAAGAAGATGCTCTGCCGCGACTGCGCCTGAGTTCGGCGACGGCCTCCTCGATCCCGCTGGCCGCGGCGCTCGGGATGAGCGCCGCGGCCGGGCTGCTGCTCGCCCTGGCGTTCCCCCCGGCCGAGCTCTGGCCGCTCGCGCTGCTGGCGATCGCCCCGTTGCTGTGGCTCCTGCGCGCGGCGGGACCGTCGCGCGGCTTCGCGCTCGGGCTCGCGTTCGGCCTCGCGTTCTTCGGCGCCACGATCTACTGGATCTTCCTGTTCGGGGCGCTGGCGTGGCTCGCCCTGACGGTCGCCTCCGCGTTGTCACTCTCGCTCGTGGGAGCGTTGGCGCCCTCGCTGATCCGCCCCGGCGCACCGCTGGGCACCGCGATCGGTCTCGCATCGCTCTGGACCGCCGTCGACTGGGTCCGCGGCATGTGGCCGCTCGGCGGGTTCACCTGGGGGGCGGTTGGGATCTCGCAGGTGGACGATCGTGCGCTCCTGCCCCTGGCGACCGTCGCCGGCGTGTGGGGCGTGACGTTCGTCGTCGTGCTCGTGAACGCGTTGCTCGTCGAGGCCGCCGCCGGTGGGGGAGGGGCGCCGCGCCGGGCCGGCCGGCTTGCGTTCGCCCTGGCCGTGGTCCTGGCTCCTGTCGCGCTGCCGTTCTCCCACCCGGACGGCCCGTCGATCGACGTCGCGTCGCTCCAGGTGGACGTTCGGGAGGCGAGCGGGCCGACCGCCGCCCAGGAGGACCGACAGGTCGCACAGCTCAACGTCGAGCTGCACGCATCGTTGGCGAGCGGCCCTCGTCCGGACCTCGTCCTGTGGGGTGAGGGCGCGCTCGACCCGGCAGCCTCCTCCGATGCCGAGACGGTCGCCGCCGTGCGGAGCGTCGTCGCCGAGGTGGGGGCCCCGACGGTGATCGGCGCGGTGATCGACGAGGACGGAGCGGAGCATACGAGCGTCATCGTGTTGGACGGGCAGGGGTCCAACGTGGGGCGCTACGACAAGGTCCACCTGGTGCCGTTCGGCGAGTACGTCCCGTTCCGCGACGAGCTGGGATGGGTCGACGCGATCCGTCAGATCCCGGTCGATCGCGTGCCCGGGACGGCGATCCGTACGCTCGCCGTACCCGGTCTCCCGCCGTTCGGAACGCCGATCTGCTTCGAGAACAGCTTCCCGGCGGTGCCCCGTGCGATGGTACGAGCGGGGGCGACGTTCCTCGTCGTCCCCGTCAACAACGCCTCCTACGGATTCACCGCGGCCTCGGACCAGCACCTGCAGATGAGCCGGATGCGCGCGGTGGAGACCGGTCGGTGGGTCGTCGACGCCGCGATCTCCGGCGTCACCGCGTTCGTCGACACGCGGGGGCAGGTGGTTGGGCGCACGGAGCTGTTCCAGACCGCTATCCTGAGGGATCGCATCCAGGCCTCGACCGCCGAGACGCCGTACGTCCGGCTGGGGGACTGGGTGCCATGGCTCTCCCTGGTCGTCGTGGTGGGACTCGTCGCGTTCCCTCGCCGCCGCTCGCAGGTCCGGCCGGCCCCCGGGCCCCTGTCGGCGTCCCCACGCACGCTGGTGATCCTGCCGACCTACGACGAGCGCGCCACGGTCGAACGCGTGATCCGCGGCGTGCTGGAGGCGCCCGAGGAGGTGCACATCCTGGTCGTCGACGACTCCTCGCCGGACGGGACGGCCGACGTCGTGCGGGCCCTGATGGACGGGGAACCCCGCATCCGGTTGCACGAACGCCCCGCGAAGTCCGGTCTGGCCAGCGCCTACCTCGAAGGGTTCCACCGCGCGCTCGACGAGGGCTTCGATCTGGCCGTCGAGATGGACTCCGACCTGTCGCACGACCCAGGGGAGCTCCCGCGGCTGCTGGCCGCGGCCGGGATCCACGACCTGACGATCGGGAGCCGCTACGTCCCGGGAGGGTCGGTCTCCAACTGGAGCCGGTCGCGCGTCGCCCTCTCGCGCGCGGGCAACCTCTACGCGCGGGTCATGCTCGGGTTGGACGTCCACGACGCCACGAGCGGCTACCGGGTGTACCGTCGTCGCCTGCTCCAGGAGCTCGTGCGGCGTCCGTTCGCGAGCGACGGGTACGGGTTCCAGATCGAGCTGGTGCTCCGGGCGTGGCGCCTGGGCTTCGACGTCGGCGAGGTTCCGATCACGTTCCGCGAGCGCGAGCACGGCCGCTCCAAGATCTCGCGCCGGATCGTCGCGGAGGCGCTGTGGCTGGTCACCCGCTGGGGCTTCTCCGCGCGTCTGCGAGGGAGCGCCGCCTCGGACTGACGGCGGGCCCTATGCCGATAACGAACATTATGTCACCTTAGCCGAGACGCCCCGCCTTGCGGTCCGACATCGGGGCGGTCTCGGGACGATCTGGCGACCGGTTGTTGCCTCGGCACCTCCCCCCTGTCATGGTTCGGCCCGACGGGCAAGAGACCTACGTCGTTCAGGGACGCCGCTGCGACGTCGGTCCGATGCCGTCCCCCATGTGGGGGAACTACCGTCTGGCCCCGAGGAGGAGACGGGATGTCGTTGCACACGAGGCGAGGCGGGTCCCGCCGAGGCGCGGGGCCGCTGCTCGCCGCGTCGGTCCTCGTCGCCCTCGGCGTCGGTCCGGCGGCGCGGTCCGCGCGGGCCGAGGAGCCGCCCACCGCGGCACTGTCTGCGGGCGCGCCCGACCTGACGGTCGCGCTGACCAGCGACGCGGGTGGCCCCCTCTCTCCCGGCGACACCGTCGGGTATTCGATCACGGTGACGAACGTCGGCACCGGGGTCGCGGACGACGTCGCGCTGGTCGACACGCTGCCGGCCGGCGTCGCGCTCGCGGAGGCGCCGGGTCCGTGCGAGGAGGACGGAGGGGTCGTCGCGTGCGCGCTTGCCACGCTCGGTGCGGGCGACGAGGCGTCGACGCAGCTCCGTGTGGCGATCCGAGGTGCGACGTGCGGGCCGCTCGAGAACGAGGTATCCGTCTCGTCCCCAGACGAACCAGCCACCGCGGTGGACGACGCCAACCATGCCGATGTCACCGATCACCTCTTCTGCGCCCCGGAGGAGCCCGACCTCGTCGTGAACACGACCTCAGACGCGAGACGCCCGCTCCCGCGTGGTCACGGCATCGTGTACACGGTCACCGTGACGAACGTGGGTCTGGCGATGGCGATCGGGGTCCACCTGCACGACGACGTCCCGTCCGGTCTGCGGATCATGGGCGCGCTTCCCACCATGCAGGGTGGCGCCTGCTCGGCGATCGCCACGGCGGACAGCGACGGGAACGAGTATTACGCGGTGGACTGCGTCCGCGGGTCCCTCGAGGCAGGCCACTCCGCGTCGGCGACGATCCGCATGCGCGTCGACGCGTCCGTCCGATGCGGCCGCCTCGTCAACACCGCGACCGTCGTGGGCGCCAACGAGGCGAAGGCTCGGCGCGGGAACAACCGAGACACGGCGACCGACCGGATCGCATGCGTTCCGTCGGTGACGCTCGGAGCGCGCGCCCCCTCCGCAGCACACGTGGGCGACAGGGTCACCTACACCACGCGGGTATCCAACGACGGCGAGCGACCGCTGGTCCACGTCACGCTGCGCGACACGGGTTGTGGGACCGACCCGAGACGGATCGGCGCCGGCAACGGTGACGGGATCCTCGGTCGGGGCGAGACGTGGGTCTACTCCTGCACGCACACGGTCACCGCGGTCGACGGCGACCCCGCACGAGGCACGGCCTCGGCGACGGCGATCGATCGCGACGGCCGCGTCGTTCGGGCGGTCGGCCGACACGAGACCGACGTCCTGCACCCCCGCATCGAGATCCTCCAGACCGCGTCGGCGAGCTCGGGCAGGCCCAGGTCGACCGTCGCCTTCTCCTACGTGGTGACGAACACGGGCGACGCTCCCCTGTTCGACGTGCGGGTCGACGATGTCGCCGTCGGTCACGTCGGCGACATCCCAGCGCTCCCCGCGGGCTCGCGTCGCACGCTCTCGGGCTCGGCTATGCTTCCGGCCCGTTCCGCGCTCACTGGCGCCGGCATCGCCACGGCGCGGGACGCGCTCGGTGGCTCGGTCCTCGCTCGGGCCAGCGCAACGGTGACCGTCGAGGCGGCCCACGCGGGCGCCGGTCATCAGGGTGGGAGCGCGTTCACGGGCGCCCGGGTGGTGCTGCCCGCACGGGCGGCGGCTGCTCTGCTCGCGGTGGGCCTCCTGGCATGGGTCGTGACGTCGCGTCGCCCCAGGGGTAGCACAGGGAAGTAACACTTCCCCGCCAGCCCAGCCCCGGCGGCAGTCCTCCGGTCCGCCTCGGAACCGCTCGGAGAGCACGATCGAACACATAGGTTTTTGCTCGCTCTGACGTGCGGATTTGTTTCGATCGGAGCCCGTCCCCCACACCGGGTCCGCAGGGTCGTCCGAACGCACTACGACGGTCGGGCGTATGGGGTCGGGGCTTTCGTCCAATGGCATCCCCCGGAGGGGGGCGGTACCGTCACACGTGGGGACGCCCGTGGAGACACAAGGCGTCCGACCCAAAGTTCCCTGGGGTAGGGAAGAGCTTCGGAGGCTGGAGGGTAGGGATGAGCACTCGCACCGGGTTCGGGAAGGTCGTCCGGCGTACATCGCGTCGGTCGGCCACGTCTTTCTTCGCGCTGTTGCTGCTGTTCTCGCTCGCGATGGGACAGGGCACAGGCATGATCGCCTCGGCGGGCGGGCTGGGTGGCAGCCTGCAGCCCGCGTCGGGTGGCCAGAAGGCGACGGATCTGCTCAAGAACGCGAAGAGCGTGATAAGCACGACGGCGGCGCCACGGGTGACGACGGCCGCCGACGCCATCAACGTCGACCTCGACCAGTACGCGAACCTGCCGGGGAAGGGGTGGCAGAACGGCGACCTCAACGGGAACAACTCGGCGTACGGCGAGGGCATGGTCGTTCCGTTCCGCCTCGCGCTGGAGGGCATCAGCGCAGGGCAGCACACGATCCACCTGAACCACGACTTCCTCAGCGGGAGCAGCGAGGCCTATGACTTCCTCGCCACGTGGAACGTCACCGAGAACCCCGACAAGTGCGCGTCGGGGGGCGGGGCCGTGTCCTCGCACTGCCCGAGCACCCTCGGGGCCGCGGACACGCACGCTTTCCCCGGTGACTCCTTCTCCCCCGCCGTCAGCCCCGGGCTCACGGTGAACGGAGCGATGACCTTCGCCAACGTCAGCAGGAACCTCACGATGTACGGCGGCACGATCGACAGCATCGGGGCGATCTCGCACGGGTCGGGGAAGGCCGACATGACGGTCACCTTCACCACCACGAGCACCTGGGCCTTCTTCCTGTGGGGCGCGCACATCGCCCAGTCCGCGTACTGGAACGAGTTCAACGGCGGCGACGCCAACGGGGCCGCGACGATCAGCGGCGCGCCGTGGCACATGCGGACCCAGCAGCTGGACGGCAGCGGCAACAAGAACCAGGACCGCAGCATCCAGCCGAGCGCGATCTCGGTCGCCCAGCCCAACGTCCGGGTCACGAAGGTGGCCGACGACGCGTCGATCAGCGCGGGCGACACGGCCGGGTTCACGGTCACGGTCACGAACGACGGCCCCGGCGCGGCCAGCGACGTCACGCTCACCGACCCGCTGCCCGCGGGCGTCTCCTGGAGCTTCGACCAGGTGACCGGCGGCTGGACATGCGGGATCGCGAGCGGCACGCTCACCTGCGGTGGTCAGGGCTTCACCCTGGACGAGGGCGCCTCGGCCTCCGTGCACGTCTACGGCGTGACCGGTGCCGCCGACTGCGGCACGCTCACCAACACGGCGACCGTCTCGGCGTCCAACGAGGCGGCCGACTCCGACTCGGACAACAGCGCGACCGCCACGATCACGGTCAACTGCGCGTCGATCGGCATCTCGAAGACCGCCGACGCCGGCACCGTGGTTGCGGGAAGCCAGATCGGCTACACGATCACCGTGACCAACGGCGGCGCCGGGACGGCGCACGGCGTCACGATGACCGACACGTTGCCGAGCGATCCCGGTCTGAGCTGGTCGGTCGGCACGACCACCGGCGGATGGAGCTGCTCCATCACCTCGGGCGTGCTCACGTGCGGCGGGGTGGACTTCGATCTCGGTCCGAGCGCGAGCGCGTCGGTGCACATCACATCGCCGACGACCGCGGCCACGTGCGGCACGGTGGACAACACGGCGCACGTCGCGACCAGCAACGACGGTTCCGGCAACGCCAGTGCCTCGATCACGGTGAACTGCCCGAACGTGTCGGTGCTCAAGACCGCCGCGAACGGCACGATCAACGCCGGCGACACCGCGTCGTTCACGATCGTCGTCTCGAGCGACGGGACGGGCACGGCAACCGGAGTCACCCTGAACGACCCGCTGCCGGCCGGGATCTCCTGGACCGAGGACAGCCCGTTCTGCGACATCGCTGCGGGAGTGCTGACCTGCGACTTCGGCGACATGGCCGCAGGCACCTCTCACACGGTGCACGTGAGCGGTCTGACCGATGCCACGGACTGCGGCACCTTGACGAACACGGCCACGGTGTCCGCGGACAACGAGGCGCCGGGGAGCGGCCAGGACAACACCTCTACGGCGACGATCACGGTCAACTGCCCCGACGTGACGGTCGTCAAGACCGCCGACCAGGGCACGATCAACGCCGGCGACACCGCGTCGTTCACGATCGTCGTCTCGAACGACGGTGCGGGCACGGCGACCGGGGTCACCCTGAACGACCCGCTGCCGGCCGGGATCTCCTGGACCGAGGACAGCCCGTTCTGCGACATCGCTGCGGGGGTGCTGACCTGCGACTTCGGCGACATGGCCGCAGGCACCTCTCACACGGTGCACGTGAGCGGTCTGACCGATGCCACGGACTGCGGCGACCTGGTCAACACCGCGACCGTGGCCGCCTCGAACGAGGCAGACGGGGACACGGGGAACAACACGTCCACGGCGACCATCACGGTCAACTGCCCGGGGATCAACATCACCAAGGTGGCCGACGACCCCCAGGTCGACGCGGCGGACCAGATCGGGTTCACGATCACGGTCTCCAACGGCGGCCCGGGGACGGCGGCCGACGTGATGGTCACGGACACGCTCCCGACCAACGACGGCCTATCCTGGTCGATCGACGGTGGGACGGGCGCCGGGGACTGCGCGATCGACCAGGGCGTGCTGACGTGCGACTTCGGCGACATGGCCGCCGGCACGAGCTTCACGGTCCACATCACGTCTGACACCGACGCCACCACCTGTGGCACGGTGGACAACACGGCCACGGTCACGATCTCGAACGGCCCCGGCGACGAGGACGGCGACTCGGTCGACGTCAACTGCCCGCCGCTCGGCATCGACATCGTGAAGGGCGGCCCCGGTCTGGCACACGTGGGTGACACGATCGTCTACACCTTCACGGTCCAGCTCACGACGCCGGAGACGCTCTTCGACATCGTGGTCAGCGACCCCAACTGCAACGAGGGCGCCCCCGTCTACGTCTCGGGCGACGACGGCGACAACGCGCTCGAGGCAGGCGAGGTGTGGCATTACACCTGCACCCACGTCGTGACCCAGACCGACCCCGACCCGCTGCCGAACACGGCCACGGTTCAGGGCACGGCCGACGACGGTCGCTCCGCGTCGGATCAGGACAGCCACTCGGTCGACCTGATCCACCCGGACATCCGCATCGTCAAGACGGTGAACCCGGACAGCGGCGAGCCGGGCGACACGGTGACCTACACCTACGTGGTCACCAACACCGGCGACACGACGCTCTACGACATCAGCGTCGACGACGACGTGATCGGCCACATCGGCGACATCGACCAGCTGGCTCCGGGTGAGAGCGCGACGCTCACGATGGACTTCGTGCTTCCCAACCAGCAGGGCGACCTGCCGCTGGTGAACGTCGGAACGGGCACCGGCACCGATGTCTTGGGGTCCAGCGTCTCGGACCAGGACGAGGCCGGCGTCACGATCCTGCGTGCGGAAACCCCGCCGCCGTCACCGCCGACGGCCTTCACCGGCTCGGACGCGGAGCGGATCGGCCTGATCGCGGCAGGGCTCCTGGCGCTGGGCCTGCTGGCCCTCGCGCTGGGCCGCCGTCGCCGCGGCCAGACCGCCTAACCGGCGGAGCAATCACACAGAGGGCCCGGGCGCTCCGCCCGGGCCCTCTGTGTGCCTCACCAACGAAGCTTGAGTTGACGGGCCGCTCGCGCCTCGTCCAGGCGTCGTACCGGCGTCGTGACCGGCGCCTGGTGCAGGAGGTCCGGATCCGACTCCGCTTCGGAGGCGGCACGGTGCAACGCCTCGGCGAACGCGTCGAGGGTCTCCTTGGTCTCCGTCTCGGTCGGCTCGACCATCATCGCTTCCTCGACGACCAGCGGGAAGTACACCGTCGAGGGGTGGAATCCGAGGTCGATCAGCCGCTTCGCGACGTCCATCGCGCGGACGCCGGTGCGATCGCGGAGCGTGCGTGCCGTCGAGACGAACTCGTGCATCGGGGTCCCGTCCGGATACGCGAGCGGGAAGTCGCCCCGGACGAGCGCCGCCAGATAGTTCGCGTTCAGGACGGCGAGCTCGCTCACGTCGCGAAGACCGTCGGCGCCGTGGAGGAACACGTAGAGATAGGCGCGAACCAGGACGCCGGCGTTCCCGTGGAATCCGTGCATCCGCCCGATCGAGGCCGGGGCGTCGTAGGAGAGCCCGAAGGGGCCAGTGTCTCCCGCACGCTCGACACGCGGCACCGGGAGGAACGGCACCAGTCGATCCACCACCCCGACCGGCCCCGCGCCGGGGCCCCCACCGCCGTGCGGCGTGGCGAACGTCTTGTGCGTGTTGATGTGGACGATGTCGAAGCCCATGTCGCCGGGACGGACACGGCCCATGATCGCGTTCAGGTTGGCCCCGTCGTAGTAGACGAGCCCACCGACCTCATGGATCAGGCTCGCGATCTCGGCGATGTCGCGCTCGAAGAGCCCGAGCGTGTTCGGGTTGGTGAGCATCAGACCGGCGACGTCCTCGTCGACGATCTTCGCGAGCTCGCCGACGTCGAGGAGCCCTCGTGAGTCCGACGGCACGTGGACCGCGTCGAAGCCCCCGAGCCGAACGCTGGCCGGGTTCGTTCCATGTGCCGAATCGGGGATGATGACCTTCCGCCGGGTCTGACCACGGTCCGCGTGGTACGCGCGCATCAACAGTAGCCCGGTGAGCTCGCCGCACGCCCCGGCCGGGGGCTGCAGCGTCGCGCGGGCCATGCCCGTGACCTCGCAGAGCGCGCGCTCGAGCCGCCACAGCAGCTCGAGCATGCCCTGGGCGCTCGCGTCGGGTTGCAGCGGGTGCAGGCGGGCGAAGCCGGGCAACGAGGCCACGGTCTCGGCGACCTTCGGGTTGTACTTCATCGAGCACGACCCGAGCGGATAGATGCCCGTGTCGACCCCGTAGTTCTGCTGGGACAGCCGCGTGTAGTGCCGCACCAGGTCGCGCTCGGCCACCTCGGGCAGCCTGGGCGGCTCCGCGCGGCGATGCTCGGCGGGGATCGCCGCCGGGTCCACGTCCGGCGCCGGGAGCTGGGACGATCGCCGGCCCGGTCGCGACAGATCCAGGACGGTCCCGGTCTCGGGCGGTCCCTGCCGCCGGACCGGCGCTCCGAGGGTCGTCATCCGGCGAGCACCTCCCGCACCGCGTCGGCCAGCGCGTCGATCTGGGCGCGGGTGCGCCGCTCCGTCACGGCGACCAGCAGCGCGTGGTCGTCGCCGGCGTGCGGCACGCCGGCGAGGAAGCCCCGGTCCACGAGCGCGTCTCGGACCTCCACCGCAGGGCGCGGCAGGCGCACCGCGAACTCCTTGAAGAACGGGACCCCGGGGAACATCGGGTCGACGTCTGGGATCGCGCTCAATCGTTCGAACGCGTACGCGGCCTTTGACGCGCAGGCCTCTCCCGTCTCGCGCAGCCCCTCGGGGCCGAGCCACGCCAGGTACACGGTTGCGGCGAGCGCCATCAGCGTCTGGTTCGTGCAGATGTTCGACGTCGCCTTCTCGCGCCGGATGTGCTGCTCGCGCGCCTGGAGCGTGAGCACGTAGCCCGGGATGCCGTCCACGTCCAGCGTCTCGCCGACGATCCGCCCGGGCATCCGACGGACGTCGGCCATCCTGGCCGCCAGGATGCCCAGGTAGGGTCCGCCGTAGTTCAGATGGTTCCCGAGCACCTGTCCCTCGGCAACCGCGATGTCGGCCCCGAGGTCCCCGGGCGGGCTGAGCACTCCCAGCGACAGCGGGTCGAACACCTGGATCAGCTTGGCCCCACCCTCGTGGGCTCGTTCGACGAGCGAACCGACGTCCTCGAGCAGGCCGTGGTAGTTCGGATGCTGGACGATCACCGCCGCGACGTCGGAGCTCACGTCGGGCTGTCCTCCACGGCCATGCGACGTCGGGAAGACCTCGGGCTCGTAGCCCGACCCGCGCCCGTACGTACGGAGGGTCTCCAGGAAGCGCCGATCCACCGCCTCGGAGACGAGCACCCGGCCGCGCCCGGTGCTCCGCGCCATGTTCACCGCCTCCACCAGCGCCGTTGCGCCGTCGTACAGGGAGGCGTTCGAGACCTCGAGCCCGGTCAGCTCGCAGATCATCGACTGGAACTCGAACAGGGTCTGGAGGACGCCCTGGGAGAGCTCGGGCTGGTACGGCGTGTAGGACGTGTAGAACTCCGAGCGTCCGGCCAGCGCCCACACGAGGCTCGGCACGTAGTGGTCGTAGGCCCCGCCCCCGGCGAAGCAGATGAGGTCGTCGGCGGTGCGGTTCGATCGTGCCAGGGCCTGCAGATCGGCCAGGATCTCCATCTCGGAGATCCCGTCAGGCAGGTCGAGCGGCCGGTCGAGCCGGACGGTCGGAGGGATGTCGCCGAAGAGGTCGTCGATGGACGAGACGCCGATCGTGGCGAGCATCTCCCTGACGTCGTCGTCCGTGTGTGGCGCGAACCGCACGATGGTCAGTCTACGGGCGGGACTCGGATCCGGTGGCGCTCACCCCGACGCGTCCTCGAGGCCGTACTTCGTGACCAGCGTGAGGTAGTCACGCTGATAGAAGACCTTGCAGCGGATCTCCGGATACCGCTCGCGCAGCCTGCGCACCTTTCGGTTCTTCTTGGTCACGAGCTTCTGGTTGAGCGTGGTGATCTCGATGTAGAGATCGAACTCGGCCAGGTAGAAGTCCGGGGTGAATCGCTGCACGACGTGGCCATCGCGGTCCCAGGCGATGTCGAAGGACGCGGGCTCGTACTCCCATTCGATCTGATAGAAGTCGAGCAGCCGGGCGAACTGTCGCTCGGACGCGTGCGCGAAGCTGACGGTGTCGCTCTTCAGTGGACCGTCGGAACGTGGTGCGGCGCTCACGACCCTCCTGCGGCGGCGCGCCGGCGCTTCGGTCCGGCGGCTCGCGCGATCGCTCCTTCCATGTCCTCCCAGACGCGGCCGACGGCGATCGCGAACACCCCCTGGCCCCCCCGAAGGAGGTCGACGACGGCCTCCGGCGAATGGGCCTCGTAGACGCGGCGGCCGTCGGACATAAGGGTCACGCCCGAGATCGGACGGCGCATCGTGTTGAGGTGCTCGACGGCCGACCGGACACGCTGGAGGCTGACCCCGGTGTCCAGGAGGTTCTTGATCACCCGGAGCGTGACGAGGTCCTGGAACGAATACAGGCGCTGGCTGCCACTCCCGCGGGCGTCCCGCACCGAGGGAGTGACCAGCCCGGTTCGGGCCCAATAGTCCAGCTGGCGGTACGTGATGCCCACGATCTTGCAGACCTCGGGGACGCGATAGCCCTGTTCGCTCATCCGCACGCTCCGTGGAAGTGAATGACGACGATGTGATTCCGCAGCGTACGGGGGCGAGGGCGCGCCGTCAAGCGACCCACCTGGTCGCTCCCGAAGGGGCCCGGTCGGCCCCTCACCCCGGGCTCAAGTCTCGGTGGGCTCCCGCCGATGCACTCCTAGTCAGGAAGCGCCAGGGGGGATCGACGATGCGGGTGCCAAAGGTTTCTCGGATCGGGCTGGTCGCGGTGGCCGCGGGGCTGCTGCTGTCGCTCGCGCCCGCCCCTTCGCACGCGGTGATCTCGCCTCGGCTCGTCGAGCGCACGAACATGTTCAAGGCGACGAACCTGAGCCGCACGAACAACGGGGTCCACAAGGTCTGGCTGAACAAGGAGCTGTCCGACCTCGCCCGGCGGCACAGCAGGTGGATGGCGCGGCACCAGTGCCTGTGCCACACGTCCGATCCGGGCACCTACTACCTCAAGGGCATGACCTGGCACACGTGGGGGGAGAACATCGGCGTGACCTACCCCGGTGGGACCCAGATCCAGCGGCTCGAGAAGGGGTTCATGCATTCCCGGCCCCACCGGGACAACATCCTCAACGGGAAGTTCCGTCGCACCGCGATCGGCACCGCGCGCGATGCCCTCGGGAACCTCTGGGTCACGGTCTTCTTCTACGGCTGAGCTCCTGGGCAGGGCCTGCGGTACCGGCGTCAGGGTGCGAAGTCCTCGGGGCTGACGTTGTCGAGGAATTCCCGGAACTTCTCGACCTCCTCGTCCTCGTCACCCGGGATCAGGATCGCGGCCTCCTCGAGGACGTCCTCGTTGGCGAAGATCGGTACCGCCATCCGCACGGCCAGCGCGATCGCGTCCGAGGGGCGAGAGGAGATCTCGAGCGCGTCGCTCCCCTTCTGCATCTGGATCGACGCGTAGAAGGTGGAGTCGCGAAGCTCGGTCACGATGATCCGCTGCACCTCGACGGACAGGTCCTCCAAGATCGTCTTCAGCAGGTCGTGCGTCATCGGTCGAGGCGTGACCACGCCCTGGAGCGAAAGCGCGATGGCGGCCGCCTCGGCGGCTCCGATCCAGATCGGCAGGTACCGCTCGCCGCTGCGTTCGCGCAACAGGACGATGGGCTGGTTCGTGGGGAGTTCCACCCGGACGCCGGTCAGCTCCATCTCGATCATCGGTCTCGGCCAGCGTAACCAGGGGCCCCGGAACGGACAACCTAGGCAGCGGCGGTCAGGATCGGGACGAGGGCGTCCGGGTCGCTCTTCAGCGCGTCGAGGTCGTCCACCTGAAGGATGTCGGGGAGGTTCCGGTATCGCTCCCGATAGTCGAGGCCGTAGCCGACGACGAATGCATCCGGGCAGTCGAAGCCCGCGTATCGCGGCGTGAGCGGCACGATGCGCCTGACCGACTTGTCGAGCAGCGTGCACAGCTCGATCGTCGCCGGGGAGCGGGAGCGGAGCACGGAGAGCAGGTAGCGCGAGGTGAGCCCGGTGTCGACGATGTCCTCGACCAGCAGCACGTGCCGGTCCGCGAGGTCGACGTCGACGTCGAGCAGGATCTGGACCCGGCCCATCGATTCCTCGGCCCCGCCGTAGCGACTGACCGCCATGAAATGCGCCTCGAGGGGAAGGTCGACCGCACGCATCAGGTCCGCGAGGAACATCGCGCCGCCCTTCAACACGGAGACGAGGACGGGCTCGCGCCCCACGTACTCCCCGGTGATCGTGCGGCCGAGTTCCTCGACCCGCCGGCGGATGTCCTCGCGACCGAACAAGACGCGAGCGACGTCCAACATGCCGGCCGAGCGTACCAGGGGGTCGGTCGGCCCGGGTGGGAGGACGCTCAGCCCGCGATCGCACCGACGGCATCGGCCACGGCGCGCCCCACGGCGCCGGCGGCCCGCGCCCACCAAGGCCCGGATGCCGTCGGCGGTGGCGGAACGGCGGGGACCACGAGCGGCACGACCCCGATCGGGAGGCCGGGAACGCCGACGCGCACCGAGCCGATGCGCTGCCCGGCTGCGGGCGGGAATGCGACGCGGCCGTCGACGAGCAACGTGGTCCTGGTTCGGTCGATCGCCGCGGTGGGAACGAGCCGTTCGAGGGTCCTCCCGGCGACGACCGGCACCGTCCCGCCCCGGATCGGCACCGAGCCGAGCGCGTCGCCCTCGCGCAGGAGCGTCCTGTCGGTGAAGCCCTCGAAGCCGTAGTCCAGGAGGGCGGCGGCGTCGGAGAACGGCTCGTCCGGGGCTCCGAGCACGATCGCGGTGAGCCGCCTGCCATCGCGCTCGGCCGACCCCACGACGCAGAACCCCGCGCCCGCCGTCGACCCCGTCTTCGTACCGAACGCACCCGGATAGAGCCACAGGAGGACGTCGCGGTTCTGGATGCGGCGGTCGGGACCGCGCGGTGCCGGGATCGACCGGAATCGGCTGGAGGTGAGCTCGTCGAAGGCCGGCAGCGCATCGGCCGCTCGCACGAGCTTGAACAGATCGGCCGCGGTCGACCGCCCGCGATCGTCCAGGCCGCTCGACGAGGAGAACCGCGTGTCGCGCATCCCCAGACGGGCGGCCTTGCGGTTCATCAGACGGACGAACTCCTCCTCGCTGCCGGCCTCGTGGATCGCCAGAGCCACCGCCGCGTCGTTCGCGGAGCCCAGCAAGAGCCCTGCGAGCAGGTCCCCGACACTCAGCCGTTCTCCGGCGCGGAGCCCGATGGTCGCGCTCGCCCCGTTGTCGCCGCGTTCGAATACGGCCCGGGGATCGACCGTCACGGCGTCGGCTGGATCACTCCGCTCGAGCGTCAGCAGCGCCGTCATGATCTTCGTGAGGCTGGCGACCGGTCGGCGGACGTTCGCTCCCTCCCGGTACAGGATCGCCCCGGTGCGGAGATCCCCGAGCACCGCCGAACCCGCGGAGAGCTCGGGCACGACCGTCGCGTCGGCCGGCGTGTGCAGCACCTGGGGGAACGGTGACAGTGACCCGCGGGGCGGAACCGGCGTGGGAGGAGGAGGCCGCAGGATCGGCCCCGCGAGCCCCACGATGACGGACTGGACCACGACGACCGCGGCGGCGACCGCCGCGACGCCGATCCTGCGGCGCCGGAGACGGCTCACGCTGTCTTGAGGTGCTCCCGCAGGCTGTTCCGTAGAAGCGCCTGCTTGAACTTCCGCGAGGTGACCGTCAGGTCGGCGAGCGTCTGCGCCGCGGTGCGACGGGCGTCCGGGTTCTTCTGGCGGAGCGTCGGAGCGACGAGCGCCTCGAAGAACGACGACTCGCGGTCGGAGAAGTGCTTGTACATCGTCAGGTGCCGCGGCTCGATCCCGAACCGGAAGAAGTCCTTCACGATCGACAGCACGATGTAGTCGTCGCCATCGTAGTACCGCGCGCCCTCCGGTCCGTGCGTGCAGACGATGCCGAACGATTCGAGCTCCTTGATGCGGTCGCGGTCGACTCCCGTCGCCGCCGACATCTCCTCCAATGACATCTGCAGCCCGGTGGGCGCCTCCGCGAGCTCGTCGGCGACGGATGCGCTGACGCCGTCGTAGCTGCTGGCGGCCGACTCGCTCCCCCCTGCCGCCTGCTCCAGCGTCACGTGCTCCTCGTCGTCGCCCGCGTCCATCTTCGCGAGGCGCTCCTTGATCACCTTGAGGGGGAGGTACTCGTCGCGCTGCATCCGCAGGATCGAGCGGAGCCGCTCGACGTCGTGGGCGTAGAACTTGCGGTAGCCCGAGGGCGTGCGCTCGGGCGTGATCAGCCCCTCGGATTCCAGGAACCGGATCTTCGAGATCGTGATGTCGGGAAACTCGGTCTTGACCGCCACGAGGACCTCGCCGATCGATTGGTAGTTGCGTGTGCCCGCCACGGTCGCCTCACTCCCCTGCTGCGAAGAACGTCAGCTTGAACTTGCCGATCTGCACCTCGTCGCCGTTCGCGAGCTTGGTCTCCTCGACCTGCTCTCCGTTGACGTAGGTGCCGTTGAGGCTGCCGAGGTCGCGGACGAACCACGAACCATCCGCGCGCCGTTCGAACGCCGCGTGCTTGCGGGAGACCGTGATGTCGTCCAGGAACACATCGCCATCGGTGCTCCGGCCGACAGAGGTGGACTCCGCGTCGAGAAGAAAGGTCGAGCCGGCGTTCGGACCACGCTTCACCAGAAGCAGACCCTGCCCGGTCTCGAGCCCGTCGTGCGGGAACGGGAACTCCTCGTGCGCCTCTTCCTCCGCATCGATCGCGGGAAGGCTGAGCGTCACGTCGCCCTGCAGCGGATGTCCGCATTCGGCGCAGAAGCGCGCGTCGTCACGGTTCGGATGTCCACATCGCGTACAGAACACCGTCCACTACCCCTCGAGCGCCGGTCCTCTCAGAGGGTGACGGTCAGAGCATAACCCTCGACCCTCGGTGCCGCTCGACGCTATCCTACGCGGTTCGAAGGGTCAACCGATCCGTGCGGACACGTTTCACCTGCAGCCATCATCACCCTCCAGCGAGGGTCGACGTGGTCGAGGGTTCGCCGCTCGGCGGCCGGCGATCAGCCTTCGTCGGGATGAGCAAACGCCCGGTACGCCTCGGCGTCCATCAGCGATTCCAGCTGGGCCGGATCCGAGGTCTCGATGATGACCAGCCAGCCGTCTCCGTACGGCTGCTGGTTCACCAGCTCGGAATGCTCCTCGAGCAACGGGTTGCGCTCCACGATGGTCCCCGAAACGGGGCTGAAGACGTCCGAGACCGACTTCGTGGACTCCACCTCGCCGAACGGCTGCTCGGCCTCGACCGTCGCTCCGATCTCGGGTAGGTCGACGTAGACCACGTCGCCGAGGGCGTCCTGGGCGAAGTCCGTGATGCCCACGCGCACCCGCGACCCCTCGATCCGAGCCCACTCGTGTTCCTTCGTGTAACGAAGGTCCTGCGGGAACTCCACCGCTTCCCCTCCTGGGCCGGTCCCTGGCCGGCGTCCGGCCCACACGATAGCCGCAGCGCGGGCGCTACGGAGCAGTAAGCGCGCGACGCAGATCGCCGGCGTAGACCGCGGCGGCCACGTAGGACTCCACGATGCCCACCACGAACGCGGTCCAACCGCAGACGAGCGCGGCCTCGGCGAGCGGAAAGTCGAGGCGTCCCCACGAGATCCACGGCACCGCGCACATGAGCGAGAACGTCGCGACCTTCCCGATCCACCGCACGTCGATCCGCACCGATCGGCGCGCCAGGATCAGGCCGCCTGCGATCAGCAGGGCGACGTCGCGCACGAGGATCAGCAGCGCCGCCCACAAGGGGAAAGCGCCGCGAACGACGAGAGCGATCAGCCCCGCCGCGATCGCGAGGCGGTCCGCGGTCGGGTCGAGCACCTTGCCCAGCTCCGAGACCTGCCCGGTCCGGCGCGCCAGGAGGCCGTCGACCCAGTCCGTGGCCATCACGCCCGAAAGCAGCAGGATCCCCGTCGCGGTCGTGTCCGGGTCGACGATGAGCCACCAGAAGACTGGGATGAGCAGGATCCGAAGGGCGGTGACGAGGTTCGGAAGGGTCGCGACGGCGGAGTGCCCCGTGTCGCCGCCGTCGGTGACGTTCATCGGTCGGGCCGGCCGGATTCGAACCGGCGACCTTCTGACCCCCAGTCAGACGCGCTAACCAAGCTGCGCCACGGCCCGATGCGCGTGATTCTACCGGCCCGCGTCCCGGCGGGACCCACGACGCGTTCGTCGCGGCCGGAACCGAAGGCGGATCGGGACGCCGGCGAGCTCGAGCTCACGACGGAACCTGTTCTCGAGGAAGCGGCGGTAGGACGGATCCGGCGCCCGTGCGCCGCCGAACACGACGAACGTCGGCGGACCCGCGGAGATCTGGGTCGCGTAGTGGAGGGTTCCCGCCACCCGCGGTGTCGGGCGCTCGCCCTGCGCGGCATGCAGGATCTCGTTGACCCTCGACGTCGAAGCCCTGAGGGTCCACCTCCCGTGCAGGTCCATCAGCAGCGGCGGCAGACGATGCACGCCCTGCCCACGGGTGGCCGACGCCCGCGTCACCGCCGCGTCGGCGAAGGGCCGCATGTCGGATCCGAGCTCCTTGTAGGTGGAGTCCTTGTCCTCGACGAGGTCCCATTTGTTCGCGACGACGAACAGACCGCGTCCGGCCTCCATTACGCGGCTCGCGATCCGCTTGTCCTCGCCCGTGAACCCGTCGCTCGCGTCGATCACGAGCACGGCTACGTGCGTGCGATCGATCGCCTCGGCCGCGCGAAGGAAGCTGTAGTACTCGATCGAGCGCACCCTGCTGCCACGCCGCATGCCGGCCGTGTCCACGAACCGCACGCGCCCGTACGTCGGCCACTCCACGAAGGAATCGACGCTGTCCCGGGTCGTGCCGGGGACGTCGGAGACGACGCTTCGCTCCTCTCCGAGCAACCGGTTGAACAGGGTCGATTTCCCCACGTTGGGACGGCCTATGATCGCGAACCGGGGCTCGTCGAGGTCCGCGCCCTCCGCCGGGGCGTCGGGAAGGAGCTCGACGATCCGATCGAGGAGGTCGCCGGTCCCGCCGCCGTGCAGCGCCGAGACCGCGACCGGTTCGCCGAGCCCCAGGGTGTAGAAGCCGGCGACATCGGCCGCGTCGGTGGGCGAGTCGGCCTTGTTCGCGACGAGGAGCACCGAGGCGGGGCTGCGTCGGACGCGTCGAGCCAGCTCGGCGTCCTCCTCGGTCACTCCGGTGCCGACATCCACGACCAACAGGATGAGGTCGGCTTCGGCGGGCGCACGGGCCGCCTGATGGGCCGCGAGGGCCTCCAGGCCCGTCGCCCCGCGTCGGTAGCCCGGCGTGTCGACCAGCCCGAACCGCCGACCCCGCCAGGTGGTCTCGAGCTCGATCCGGTCGCGCGTCACACCGGGGAGGTCGTGCGCGATCGTCTGCCGGCGACCGAACAGCCGGTTCACGAGGGTCGACTTGCCCACGTTCTGGCGCCCGATCACGGCGATCTTCGGGGCGGCGACGGTCACGGCCCTCCCCCTTCGGGGACCAGCTCGGGTGCGCGCGACCGCACGATACGCAGTGCCTCACGAACCGTTGCCTCGATGTCGAGATCGGTGGTGTCGATGACCTCGGCACCCGGCGCGGGGAGATGCGGATTCGTCTTCGCGTCGCGTCGATCGCGCGCGTGCAGCGCCTCGGCCGCGTCGCCGGAGCTCCCCCGCTCTTCGACCCGTCGGATCGCGCGCGCCGAGGGGTCCGCAGCCAGGTACAGCTTGACCGGCGCGTCAGAGAACACGACGGAGCCGATGTCCCGCCCCTCCATCACCGCGCCCCGCTCGGTTCCCATGGCGCGCTGGATCGCCCGCATCCGCTCACGAACGGCCGTGTGCCTCGAAACAGCCGAGACCGTCGACTCCACCTCCGGGCTCGTGAGCTCGTCGGAACCGTAACCCTCGACCTCCAGCTCGGCGGGACCGTCTCCCGCCAGCGTGAACCTCAGGCCGCGGAGCAGCTCGAGCAAACCGCTCGGGTCGTCGGGCGACACGCCAGCCCGGATCGCGGCGGCGGCGAGCGCCCGGTACATCAACCCCGTGTTGACGTAGGGGAGGTCCAGAGCCCGAGCGACGCGGCGTGCGAGCGTCGACTTCCCGCTTCCCGCGGCGCCATCGATAGCCACGACGCTGGGCGGGCTCACGCGACCACCTCGACGTTCGCGCCAAGGGTGCGAAGCGCCGCCGGGAACCCCGGATAGCTGACCGCCGCCGCCTCGACCCCGTCGATCTCGCACGGTCCGCCGGCGGCGAGTGATCCGATCACCAGGGCCATCGCGATCCGGTGATCGAGCTGAGCCCGTGCGCTTCCACCGGCGATCCCGCCGCCGCCGATGACGAGGTCGTCTCCCTCGTCGTCGGCGACACCGCCGAGGCCCCGGATCCCCTCCACGAGGGTTCGCAGCCGGTCGCTCTCCTTCACGCGGAGCTCGCCCGCGCCGAGGAACCGCGACTCCCCGCGCGCGTGCGCGGCCACGAGCGCCAGGACCGGGACCTCGTCCACGATCAGGGGCAGCTCGTCGGCTTCGACGCGCACCGGTCCGATCGTCTGGGCCGCTTCGACCTCGATGTCCCCCACCGGCTCTCCGAGCTCCTCCCGGAGCACGGTCGTGCGGACGCGAACCCCCATCCGCTCGAGGACCGCGAGGAACCGCACGCGGCTCGGATTCAGCCCGACGTCGTGGACCAGCAGCTCCGACCCGGTGAGCGCCGCGGCGCCCACCAGGAAAGCGGCGGACGACGGGTCACCGGGGACTCGGGCCTCGAACCCCCCGTTACGGAAGGGTCCGGTGAGCTCGACCCGCCGGTCGGACACGCGAACCGCCGCCCCGAGCGCGCGCAGGGCCCGCTCGGTGTGATCGCGCGTGGCGGCGGGTTCGCGAACCACGGTCGGGCCCTCGGCGGCGACCGCCGCGAGCAGGACCGCGCCCTTGACCTGGGCCGAGGGCACCGGGACCTCGTAGTCGATCCCACGAAGGGCGCCGCCGGTGACGAAGAGCGGAGGATGCCCGTCCGTGGTCGCGACGTCCGCGCCCATGAGGCGAAGCGGGACCGCGATACGCTCCATCGGACGAGCGGACAGGCTTTCGTCGCCGCGGAGCACGCTGCGAAACGGCGACCCGGCGAGCACGCCCGCCAGCAGCCGCATCGTCGTGCCGGAGTTCTCGCAGTCGAGCGGGTCTCGCGGCGTCACCAGCTGGGCCCCGTCACCCTCGACCTCGAGTGAGGCTTCCGGATCGTCGAAGGTCCGCGGGTTCCACGTGGAACCACCAGTCTCCACGCGCCGGGCAGCGTTTCGAGACCATACGTCGAGTCCAGGTCGAGCCTTCACGGTGAGCCGTGCGAGACACGACGCGGTCGAGCCGACGTCCAGCGCCGGGGGCAGGCCCCTCACGTGGCTCGGGCCCGACGCCGTGGCCGCGAGGATGAGCCATCGGTGCGCGATCGACTTGTCGCCGGGGACGGTGGCCGCGCCGGTGACCGCTGATCCGGGCATCACGCGCACGCGCATCGTTCGGCTCCAGCCTAGGCCAGCCGGATCGGATCGAGCCCGCGTCGCTCGAGGACCCGTGCCGCGCTGTCGGCGGATCCGGTGGCCACCGTGAGGTGGACGATGCCACGCCCTCCCTCGGGCGAGTGCACGATCTGCAGGTCCTCGATGTTGACCTCGCCGTCGGCGAGCGCGGAGGTCAGCAGCGCCAGCGCCCCGGGGCGGTCGGGCACCAGCACCTGCAGCACCGACACGCCCGCACGCACCTGGGGCTTGGCCCCCAGCCGGAGACGGGCCCGCTTCGCGTCGTCGAAGGTGGCCTCGACGGCGGACGTCCGCGCTTCGGCGATCTGATCGCGGAGCACGACCAGTCGCTCGACGAACAGGTCGATCGCGTGCGCGACCTCACCCTGGTTGGCCACCAGGATCTCGCTCCACAGCCCGGGATTGGACGATGCGAGCCGCGTGAGGTCGCGGAATCCGCCGGCGGCCAACAGGAGGATGTCGGGTTCGTCCGCCTCCTCCATCGCCGCCAGACCCATCAGGGACGTCGACGCCACCTGGGGAAGATGGCTGACGACGGCGACGAGCCGGTCATGGCGCTCGGGCGTGAGCCGCACCGGCCGCGCCCCGATCGCCTCGACGAACCGCTCAAGCCGGACGATCGAGGCGGGATCGGTCTCGCCGGTGGGTGCAACCACCCACACGATCCCGTCCACCACCGATGCGGAGGCATGCTCCGGACCCGAACGTTCGCTCCCGCCCATGGGATGTCCGGCCACGAACCTCCCCAGCGACGACGACGGCGCCGAGGATGCGACCTCCCGCGCCACGCGGCCCTTGATCGAGCCGGTGTCGGAGACCACCGCCTCGGGCGCGGCTTCCAGGACCAGCGCGACGGTCTCGGCGATGGCGCCGATCGGCGTGCACACCAGGACCAGCTCTGCGTCTCGCACCGCGCGCGAGAGGTCCCCGACAACGGTCATCGCGCCGCCCGTCGAGGCTCGTCGCCCCGCCGACGCGTCGACATCCCACCCGGTGACCGCGATGCCCGCACGAGCGGAGGCGAGCGCGATCGAGGTGCCCATCAGACCCGTGCCGATCACCGCGACGCTGCGCGGCGCACCGGGGGAAGACTCAGGAGACGGGGTCGACGTCATCGCGCAGCCCCTCCGCGCCGTCGAGGTACACGTGCACGACCTCGTCGAGAGCGCGTCCGCTGTGGAAGTGCATCAGGACGCGGACGACCGACGGCATCGACCCCTCGACGGGGATCTCCGACGCGCAGAGCAGCGGGACGGTGCCCAGGCCCATCCGCCGTGCCGCCTCTGCCGGGAACGCGGCGCGAAGGTCGGGGGTGGCGGTGAACAGGATGCTCACGAGGTCCTCGGTGGACACGCCGTTGCCGGAGATCAAGGCGCCGAGCAGCCGTTGTGTGGCCTCGAGCAGCGCCTCGGCCGTGGTGTCGGACACCACGATCGCACCGCGAGCGGCGCGAACCCTCATCTCGTCGTTCCCTTCCGTCGCTCGATCTCCGGGCGGCGTTCGGGCCAACGCCTCACCCGGGGGAAGGTCAGGCTACACACCGCGCTTGGCGCCTCGCCGGGTGCGCGCACGACGTCGCTGCGGTGCCCCCGCGGCCCGGGACAGACCCAGCACTTCCTCGGGCGTCAGCTCGCGCACGGCGCCCGGTTTCATCCGGCCGAGGCGGACGGGTCCGACGCGGAGCCGGACGAGCCGCGTCACGGGGAGCCCGATCGCCGCCAGCATCCGTCGCACCTCGCGCTTGCGACCTTCCGTCATCACCATCCGGATCTGGCCGCGGTTCGCGCGTGTGTCGACGATCCTCGCCGTCTCTGCCCTCGCCGGGCCGTCGTCGAGCTCGACGCCGCGGCGCAGCCTCGTCACCTGCCCTGGGCTGGGCACACCTTCGACCTCGGCCAGGTACTCCTTCTCGACCCCGAACGCCGGATGCATCAGCCGGTTCGCTAGTTCCCCGTCGTTGGTCAGGACCAGCAGTCCCTCCGTGTCGCGGTCGAGACGGCCCACGGGGAACACACGCGGCCCGTCGCGCGGCAACAGCGACCGGATGTCCGCACGCCCCTGGGGATCGCGCATGGTGGTGACGATGCCGGCCGGCTTGTGGAGCGCGTAGTAGCGGACGTTGGGGTCGAGGTTCACGGGCGCACCATCGACCTCGACCTGATGTCTGCCGACCTCGACCTTGTCTCCCAGGGTCGCGACCCTGCCATCCAGCGTGACCCGACCCTCAACGATCAACTGCTCGCAGGATCGCCGCGAGCCGTAGCCCGCGCGCGCCAGCGCCCGCTGCAGGCGCTCCACGGCCACGGTGGTCACTCCCCGTGGTGCGCGGGGGGCTCCCCTGCTGCATCGCGGATAGGCCCCTCGTCCTCGCCGGCGTCGGCGCCGAGCAACGGCGCCAGCGAGGGAAGGGCTGCGAGCGAGGCGAGGCCCAGCCGCTCGAGGAACTGGGGGGTGGTGCCGTACAGCACCGGTCGGCCCGGCCCCTCCTCGCGGCCTGCCTCCTCCACCAGGCCGCGATCGACCAGCGCACGCAGAACGCCGTCGGAGTTGACCCCCCTGATCGCGCCGACCTGGTGGCGGGTGACGGGCTGCTTGTAGGCGACGATCGAGAGCGTCTCCAGGGCCGCCTTCGTCATGCGCGCCTGGCGCGAGGACAGGACGAACCGCTCGACGACGGCGGCCGTGTCGGGATGGGTGAACAGCCGCCATCCCCCCGCCACGTTCCGCAACACGAGACCGCTGCCACGTTCCTCGAGCTCGCGTTGCAGCCGGTCGCAGAGCGCTTCGGCGGTCCGCCGATCCATCTCCAGCGCCTGGGCGAGCACCGAGGACGCGAGTGGCTCGTCGGAAACGAAGAACAGCGCCTCGAGCGCCCGCGTGTCGTGCCGGACGGTCTCGCTCACGTCGCCCTCATCCTCTCCACTCCACCTCGATCTCGCCGAACGTCGCCGCCTGCTGAAGCTCGACCTTTCCTTCACGGTACAGCTCGAGGATCGCCAGGAATCGCACGACGACGTGGATCCGGTCCTCGCAGTCGGCCACCAGGTCGCGGAACGACGCCTGGCGCCCGGTGAACGAGGCGAACCGCTCCTCGACCGCGCTCATCGCGTCCGAGACCGTGTACCGGATCGGCGTGACGTGGGACAGGTCCAGGGTCGGGGGCGGGCGCAGCAGCTGCGCGGCAAGGACCGCGATCTGCGGAGCGGCGACGCGCTGCATCGGGTCCGGATACAGGTGAGAGAACTCCGGTCCCGGCCCGACGTCCCTGGTGAAGAACCCCGCCTCGTCCTCGAGCCGGCGCGCGAGCTCGAGGGCCACGCTGCGGAACGCGCGGAGCTCGATCGAACGTGCGTAGCGCAGGTCGGGCGACCCGCCGACCAGGTCCTCTTCGTCGAGCTCGGCATGTCTGGGGGTGAGCCGGGCGACCTTCAGCTCGAGCAGGACCGCACAGATCGCCAGGAACCAGGTGGCTTCCTCGAGGTCCCACCGCTCCGGATCCGTCGCGTGCTCCAAGAACGCGTCGGTCACGCCGGCGATGGGCACGTCGCAGACGTCGACCTTCTGCTCCATGATCAGATCCGCCAGCAGCCGGAACGGTCCGGCGAACATCGGCAGGGTGACCGAGAACACTGCTCCGTCACCCGGCGCGACGGCGCCCGCGCCCTTCATCGTCCCCGGTGGGGCGCTTCGGGCGGCAGGACCGCGGCCGGAAGGCAGCGGAAGAGGACGGTCGATATGAGCGGGCTCACGATGCCGGCGATGATACCGCCGGGTCTTCTTCCCTCTGGGATGCCGGGGCTACACGGGCGCACAGTGGAAGCCGGAGAAGACGCCGCACAGCGCGTTCGTGAGCGAGTTCATGATCCCCTGGATCGGCCCGGCCAGCAGGAACACGGCGACCAGCACGAACAGCGCCAGGTACTGATCGAGGTTGCGATACGTGGCCCGGGCATGGGGCGGAAGCGCGAGGGCCACCAGGCGGGCGCCGTCGAGCCCGGGGATCGGGATCAGGTGGAAGATCGCCAGCGACAGGTTCGTGTACTCGAAGAAGTTCAGGAACCGTTGGATCTCGATCGAGAGGCCCGTCGCGCGCAGGGCGATGCCGGCGATCGCCGCCAGCACCACGTTGGCGGCCGGTCCCGCCAGCGAGACGAGCACCACGTCGCGCGGGTGGCGCCGCAGGTACGAGGGGTCGATCGGTGCCGGTTTCGCGTATGCCATCGGTGCGGGCAGGAACGACCCGGCGGCCGCCCAGAGGATCAGGATCAGCGCGGGCAGGAGCCCACTCCCAAACGGGTCGAACCAGGCCTTCGGATTGAAGGTCAGGCGTCCCCACAAGCGGGGCGTGGGGTCACCGAGCCTCGCCGCCGCGAAGGCGCGGGCGTACTCCCGCGCGATCATGCCGACGAGCAGCCCGACCGCGATGTACGCCGCGATCCTCAGGCTCAATGCGCTCACGACCGGACCCCTTCCCCCAGCCACGCGTGGATCAACGGCGGTGCCTCGACGGCCGCGTCGGCGAGCGTGAGCGCTTCGAGCACCCGACGGGCGGCCTCCGCCGCCGCGCCCTCGTCCCGCGCATGCACCTCGCCGATCGGCTGCCCCCGCTCCAGCACGTCGCCGATCTTGGAACGGATCACGATACCGACCGCGGGGTCGACGGCATCACCCTTCTGCATCCTTCCGGCGCCCAGTGCCCCGCTGGCCAGACCGATCTCCTCGGCGTCCACCGCGGCGAGCACGCCGCCCCGGTCGGCCGTGAGCGGGACCACGACCCGCGCGTGCGGCAGGACACCGTGCGGGTCCTCGACGACGCGGGGGTCGCCGCCCTGCGCCTCGACCATGCGGCTGAACCGGTCCAGCGCGTCCCCCGCGTCGAGCGTTCGGGCGGCTCGATCCAGCGCGTCCGCGAACGCCATACCCTCGAGCGACTCGAGGGCGCGGGCCGCGAACCACACCGCCAGGTCGCGGAGCCGTCCGCGGTCCTCGCCGCGGAGAACGCGGATCGCCTCCGCAACGTCGAGGGCGTTGCCGACCGCGTCCCCGAGCGGCTGGCTCATGTCCGTCACCGCGACGCCGCATCTCCGGCCGGCCCCCCGGGCCAACACCAGGCATGCCGCGGCGAGGCCATCGGCATCCTCGACGGTCTTCATGAAGGCGCCCGATCCGACCTTCACGTCCAGCAGGATCAGATCCGTCTCGACGGCGAGCTTCTTCGACATCACGCTTGCCGCGATCAGGGGCACCGACGGGACGGTCGAGGTGGCGTCGCGGAGCGCGTACAGGGCGCCGTCGGCCGGCACCAGGGTCGGTGACTGGGCCGCCACGGCACAGCCCACCCGCTCGACCTGCCGTTCGATCTCCGCTGGTGTGAGGTCGGTGCGGAGTCCGGGGATCGACTCGAGCTTGTCCAGCGTCCCGCCTGTGTGACCGAGCCCGCGACCGGAGAGCTTGGCCACCGCCAGACCGAGCGAGGCCGCCAGCGGCGCGAAGACGAGCGTGACCCCGTCGGCCACGCCGCCCGTCGAGTGCTTGTCCACCGAGGCGCACCGCAGTCCCGGAAAGGCCACCGTTTCCCCGGAGGCGATCATCGCGCGAGTCATCGCGAGCGTCTCGGTGGCGTCGAGCCCGTTCAGCAACGACGCCATCAGGAAGGCCGCGGCGAGTGGGTCCCCGATCTCACCGCGAGCGTGGGCGAGCACGAAACGCTCGACCTCCTCCGGAGGAAGCGTCTTGCCGTCCCGCTTTGCCGCGACGACCGCCCGGGGATCCCATGCGCTCATGGGAACGATGCGCCGTCGCTGACGTGGCAGGATGGGCGATCCTCGACTCGACGTCCATGGTCACGGGAGAAGCTAACGCAACTCCACCCTCGACCTCGACCCGAGCCCGACGTCATGCTCCGAACCCGATCGCCGCCGCGAAACTCGATCCGGTGAGGCCGTCCGACGTCGCCCCGAGCAACGCGGCGACCGTCGTCCCGAGGTCGGCGAACGTCGACCTGGTCCCGATGTCGTAGGGCCCGCCGTGGAGCCCCGCAGCGAGGAGCGGCGTTCGTTCCCGGGAGTGATCCGTCGGCGGCGTGGTCGGGTCGCAGCCATGATCGCCCGTGAGCAGCAAGACGCCCCCGTCCAGGACGGCCATCACCTCGGGCAGGCGGCGATCCAGCGCTTCGATCGCCGCCGCGTAGCCCGTGGGGTCGTTGCGGTGCCCGTACTTCGAGTCGAAGTCGACGAGGTTCGAGAACACGAAGGAGGGCGCAGGCCGGCGGAGGTAGTCGATCGTCAGGTCGATGCCGTGGTCGTTGGAATCCGAGTACCGACCCTCGGTGATGCCCTGCCTCGAGAAGATGTCCTGGATCTTCCCGACGCCGTAGACCGGGACCCCGGCGGCCTGAAGCCGATCGAGGACGGTCTCGCCGGACGGCGGGACGCTGAAGTCGCGACGCTCCGGACGGCGTACGAACCCACCCGATCCGCCCTCGAACGGACGGGCGATCACCCGCCCCACTGCGTGCTCCCCGGTCAGCAGCCGGCGAGCCACGCGACACCATTCGTACAGCTGGGGCAAGGGGACCACGTCCACGTGCGTCGCGATCTGGAACACGGAATCGCCGCTCGTGTAGACGATCGGGCTCCCGGTCCGCAGGTGCTCCGCGCCCAGCTCCTGGATGATCGCGGTCCCCGACGCCGGCCGGTTCCCGAGGATCCGGCGTCCGATCGCGGCCTCGAACGGCTCGACGATCTCCGGCGGGAACCCCCGCGGGTACAGAGGGAACGGGCGGTCGGGGCGGATGCCCATCATCTCCCAGTGCCCGGTGGTGGTGTCCTTGCCGACCGAACGCTCAGTGGCTCGACCGGCCGCGGTACCCGGCTCGGCGCGCGGAGGAACGCCCTCGATCGCCGTCAGGCGCCCGAGCCCCATCGCCTCCAGGTTCGGGGCACGGAGCCCGCCGACCGCGCGCGCCGTGTTCGCGAGCGTGTTCGATCCCGCGTCTGCGTAGTCGTCCGCGTCGGGTGCGTCGCCCACCCCCCAGGAGTCACAGACGAGCACGCAGACGCGGGGGACGACCGGCCTCACGGTCAGCCGACCGCCTTCTTGCAGTCGATACACAGCAGCGTCCACGGGATCGCCTCGAGGCGTTCGACCGGGATCGGGTTCCCGCACCGCTCGCACGTGCCGTACGTGCCCGCCTCCATCTTGGCGAGCGCCCGCTCGACGTCCCGTAGATTCGAACGCAGTGCCCGCACCACCGCGATCACGCGCGCGCGTTCCTCGGTGCTGTGGGAGCGGTCGGAGAACCCCGCATCACCCTCGAACGAGACCTCGTCCAGGTCCGCGTCGGCGCCGTACTCCTCGATCTCCTTGCGGAGGCCGATCCGCTGGGCCTCGAGCTGTCCGCGGAGCGCCGTCAGCTTGGCCTCGTCCAACACGCTCATCGCCCCTTCCCCGCCCCGCGTCGGGCGCGCGGGTGCGACGTGTAATACACCGCACGCAGGTGCTCCTTCGTCACCAACGTGTAGATCTGTGTCGTCGCGACGCTCGCGTGCCCGAGGAGCTCTTGCACCACCCGAACGTCGGCGCCACCTTCCAGGAGGTGCGTCGCAAACGAGTGTCGCAGGTCATGGGGGCTGACGCGACGCTCCAGACCTGCCCTTCGCGCATGCCCTGCGAGCAGCCGGGCACAACTCTGTCGGGTCAGCCGTCCGCCGCGCGCGTTCAGGAAGAGAGCTCCCTTCGACTTCGCGGAGACGAACCCGGGCCGAACCCGGCCGAGATAGGCAGCCACGGCGTCCCGTGCGTACCGGCCGACGGGTACCTCGCGCTCCTTGCCGCCCTTCCCCAGCACCCGCACGGCTCCGTCCTCGAGGTCCACATCGTCGACGTCGAGCGCGGTGAGCTCCGAGACGCGCAGCCCTGATCCGTACAGCAGCTCGAGGAGTGCCCGGTCCCGCATGCCGGTGGGCGATCCCGCGTCCGGAGCCTCGAGCACGCGGCGCACCTCTTCGACGCCGAGCGGGTGTGGAAGCCCGCGCGGCAGCTTCGGGCGCACGACCCCGGTCGTCGGATCGTTTTCCGTGACACCCTCGCGGACCAGGAAGCGGTGGAACGACCGCACGGCCGACAGGGCGCGCGCCACCGACCTCGCCTTGTACGGCGCCTGGTTCGCCCCGTACGTCGACGCCGACACCGACGCGACGAACGCCCGGACGGTCGGCTCGTCGACCGCCGCCACGTCTCGCACATCCCGCTTCGCCAGAAAGCCGACGTACCGCCTGAGGTCGCGGCGGTACGCGGCGAGTGTGTGAGCGGAGAGCCCCCGCTCCACGGCCAAGTGGTCCAGGAAGCGCTCCGCGTGCCGCTCCGCGGTCGCCGGGACGGTGTCGTGTCCCAGCGAGCCTGGCGCCGTCACGGCAGCGGCGGCCGCGACGCCGCCATCATCAGGGCGAGCGCGGTCTTCGCATCACGGACCCGGCCCCCGCGCGCGGCGTCGACCATCTCGCGGAACGGCCGGCGCAGGACCTCGATCCCCTCTTCGGGCTCGCCCGCGGCGGTCTCCTCGGTTCGCGCCCAGAACAGGTGCACGTACTCGTCGGTGAGCCCCGCCGAGGCGTAGTAACCACCGAGGAACTCGATCGCACGATGATCGAACCCGGTCTCCTCACGCAACTCCCGCCCGGCACAGGCAAGCGGATCCTCGCCGGCGACGTCCAGGAGCCCGGCCGGGATCTCCACGAGCGCGTCGCGAATGGGCGGGCGGAACTGGCGCACGAGCAGGACGTTGTCATCGGGTGTGAGCGCGAGCACGCCTGCCGCCCCCGGCGTGTGCACCACCTCGTACGCGAAACCGAGGCTCCACTCCTCGAGGTCGAGCGAGACCACCTTCCCGTCGAAGATGCGTCGGCTCCCGGCGGGCTCCCGCATCAGGCCGCGGTCAACCGGTGACGACGACGCGAGCGGCGTTCTCGGCGCGCTGCCGTCGGAACTCCAGCGCGGCTCCGACGAACGCGCGGAACAGTGGATGCGGGCGCGTCGGGCGTGACCGCAGCTCCGGGTGGAACTGCCCGCCGACGAAGAACGGGTGATCGGGAAGCTCGATGATCTCCGCCAGCCGGCCCTTCTGCGACGAGCCGCTGATCACCATGCCGCCCTGCCGAAGCGTCTCGTGGTAGGCGGGGTTGACCTCCCACCGGTGACGGTGGCGCTCCTCGACGACGTCCGCCTCGTAGGCGGCGGCGGCGTGGGTGCCGGGCTCCAGGTAGCACGGCTGGGCGCCCAATCGCATCGTGGCGCCGAGATCGGTGACGTCCTTCTGCTCGGGCAGCAGGTCGATCACCGGGTGAGCGCAGGCCGGGTCGAACTCGCTCGAGTTGGCGCCCTCCAGACCACAGACGTGCCGGGCGAACTCGATCACCGCGCACTGCAGTCCCAAGCAGATCCCGAGGAACGGCACCCGCTGCTCCCGCGCGTACCGGACGGCGTCGACCTTCCCCTCGACCCCGCGAACGCCGAACCCTCCGGGGATCAGGACGCCGTCCATGTCGGCAAGCACTTCCTCGGTGGCGCCCCCGCCGAGGTCGTCAGAGGCGATCCAGTGGATCCTGACATCGCAGCCGTGGTGGAAGCCGCCGTGCCGCAGCGCCTCCATGACCGAAAGGTAGGCGTCCCGCAGGTTGACGTATTTCCCGACCACGGCGATGTCGACCGGTTCGCTCGCCGCGTGCACGCGGTCGACGAGCTGCTCCCACTCGGAGAGATCGGGCGGCTCGTCGACGCGCAGATGATCGGCCAGCAGCGCGTCGAGTCCCTCGCGGTGCAGCACGAGCGGCACCTCGTAGATCGACGGCGCGTCGGGCGCGCTGATCACCCCGGCGATCGGCACGTCGCACAGGAGCGACACCTTCTCCTTGAGGTTGCGGCCGATCGGGCGATCCGAGCGGCAGACGATCGCGTCCGGCTGCAGGCCCAGCGACCGAAGCTCCTTGACCGAGTGCTGCGTCGGCTTCGTCTTCAGTTCCCCGGACGGGCCGATGAACGGCATCAGCGAGACGTGGACGAACGCACAGCGGTCGCGGCCGATCTCGTTGCGCAGCTGGCGGATCGCCTCGAGGAACGGCAGGGACTCGATGTCGCCGACCGTGCCACCGATCTCCACGATCTGCAGATCGGCCTGTTCAGCCTCGGCGAGCGCGCGCACCCTGGTCTTGATCTCGTCGGTCACGTGCGGGATCACCTGGACGGTCTTGCCGAGGTAATCGCCTCGGCGCTCCTTGGCGAGCACCGAGGAGTACACGGCGCCGGTCGTGAAGTTCGACCCCCGGTGCAGGTCGGCGTCGAGGAAGCGTTCGTAGTGCCCGAGGTCCAGATCGGTCTCGGCTCCGTCGTCGAGCACGAAGACCTCGCCGTGCTCGAACGGGTTCATGGTGCCGGGGTCGACGTTCACGTACGGGTCGAGCTTCTGGAGCACGACCTTGAGACCGCGGGAGGTGAAGAGGCGCCCGAGGGAGGCGGTGGTGATGCCCTTCCCGAGGCCAGAGGCGACGCCGCCCGTGACGAAGATGAACTTCGTGTGCTCCTTCACCACGGAATCCGACTGTAGCAGACCCCGACAGCGTTCCGCGGCATCCGGGGCGGCACGTTCTCGGTCGGGCGAGTACGGGCGCCGGTCATACGGCCGCCCGAACCCTCGCCGCTTCGGCCAGCAGCTCCTTGGCGTGCGATGCCCCGTGCTCGCTCGCCTCGAGCCCCGCCAGCATCCGCGACAGCTCCCGCACCCGTTCGCGGTCGTCGAGGACGTCAACCGATGCGGTGCCGCCCTGCTTGCGGACCCGCACGTGAAGGTCGGCGAAGCAGGCGATCTGCGGAAGGTGCGTCACGACGACGACCTGCCGCTCCACGGCCAGGCGCGCGAGCCGCCGGCCGACCGCGAGCCCCGCCTGTCCGCCGATCCCCGCGTCCACCTCGTCGAAGACCAGGGTCGGCACGTCATCGAGGTCCGCCAGTACGCTCCTGCACGCGAGCATGACGCGGGAGAGCTCCCCGCCACTGGCGGTCTTGGCCAGGGGCAAGGGCGGCTGCCCCTCGGCCGGGGAGAACCGAAGCTCGACGCGCTCGGCGCCGTCTGCGCCCGGCTCGGGCGTCGGCTGGAGCGCTACGGTGAGCGTCGCCGCAGGCATGCCGAGCTCCTCCACCTCGGCGCGGAGCGCGGTGGCGAGGCGGCCGGCGGCTTCGATCCTGCCCGCCGTGACGACACCGGCCCGTTCGGCCGTCTCGCGCTCGAGCTCGGCGACCTCGGCGGTGAGCTCGGACAGCCGCTCGCCGGTTCCGGCCAGCGCTGCCAGCCGCGACGAAGCCTCACCGAGGAACCCCAGCACCTCGCGATCGGTGGCTCCGTACTTGCGATGCAGGCCCTTCAAGGCAGCGATGCGCTCCCGCACCTCTTCGAGCCGCGCCGGGTCGATCGCCAAGCTCTCGCGGTAGGCGCGGACGTCCCGCGCCAGCTCTCCGGTCTCGGCGGCCAGGCCTCGCGAACGCTCGGCCAGCGCCTCGACGCCACGATCGAGCTCCGCCGCCGTCGCGAGCGCGCGCTCGGCCGAGGCAACGGCGTCGGCCGCCCCCGCGTCGCCGACGAGTAGCACCTCGGCCCCCGCGGCGATCTCGAGCAACCGCTCCACGTGCGCGAGACGGGCCTCTTCGGCGACGAGGAGCTCCGTCTCGCCTTCCCTCGGAGCCACCGCCTCGATCTCGCGGATCTGGTAGGCGAGCAGATCGAGCTCACGTTCGCGGTCGCGGGCATCGGTGGCGAGCTCGTCGAGCTTGGTGCGGGCCGATCGGAGCCGTCCGTAGACGGTGCGGAAGGCGTCGACGGCGGCGAGATGGGCCGGGCCCGCGAACCGGTCGAGGAAGGCGGTCTGCACACCCGCCTGGAGCAGCCCGAGCGACCCGTGTTGCCCGTGGATCTCGACGCACCGCCCCCCGACCTCGGCCAGGGCGGAGACCGTGGCGAGCTGGCGCCCGATCCGCGCCGCCCCGCGACCGTCGGCACCGACGACCCGTGTCAGCAGCACCTCGCCGTCCTCGCTCCAGGCCTCGGAACCGTGCGGTGCATCGAAGCGTGCCTGCGCGCGGGCCTGGTCGGCCCCGGCCCGGACGAGCGATGCCGACGCTCGGGCACCCGTGGCGAGCGACACGCCGACCGTGACGAGCGTCTTGCCCGCGCCGGTCTCGCCGGTGAGGACGTTCAGCCCGGGGTGCAGCGCGAGGTCGAGGTCGTCGATGACCCCGAGCCCCTCGATGTGGAGCTCGTGCAGCACGTCCGGATCCTAGCCCGGGCCGCCGACATCACCGTGGAACCAGTCGGGGTCGCCGGGCAGCCCGAACTTCTCCTTCACGCGCTCGAGGAAGCCGGGACCGTCGGCCCGCCGGACGAACCTGGCGGGTCGGTTGGACGCCCGGATCCGCACGCGTGTCCCGACGGCCACCTCCAGCGTCGCGCGACCGTCCGCCGAGAGGAGGCCGGCCTCCTCCGGCGTCACCTCGAGCGTGACCACCTGGCCGGCGCTCAGGACGAACGAGCGGTCGAAGACCATGTGGGCCGCGACCGGCGTGAGCAACAGGCAGGCCACGTCTGGCGAGACGATCGGACCCCGAGCGGAGAACGAATAGGCCGTCGACCCCGTCGGGGTCGCGACGATCACGCCGTCCGCCGAGAACGTCGTCACGTAGACGCCATCGATCTCCACCCGCAGCCGGACGAGGCGGTGACGGGCATGCTTCTCCACCATGATCTCGTTGAGCGCCCACTGTGGTGGGAACGCCTCGCCCCTCTCCGGCTCGGCCACAACCGCGAGCCGCTCCTCGATGGCCGCGCTCCCGTCCAGGGCGCTGCGGATCAGGCCGAGGGCGTCGTCGGGGTCGACCTCCGTCAGGAAGCCGAGCCGGCCGACCTTCACGCCGAGCACCGGCGCCCGCGCCTGCGCCGCCACGTGCGCGCCCCGAAGGAAGGTACCGTCGCCGCCGACGGCCACGACGAGGTCGACCGGCACGGCCCCGGTCCCCAGATCGAGCGTCTCCACGTCGTCGGCCGCGAGCGCATCGCGCAGGACGGACGTGGCCTTCACGGCCGAGTCGCGCCCCTCGTGGGTGACGAACCCAACGCGCCTCACGCCCGGATCGCCTCGCCTTCGCGGACGACCCCGTCGAGATCGACCGGCTCGGCTCGGCCGCTCCCCCGCAGGTGCAGGAAGAATTCGACGTTGCCGGCAGGACCGGGAAGCGGCGAGGCCATGGCTCCGATGAGGCCCATCCCGAGCTCCTCCGCGACGTCGCACACCGAGCCCAGGACCCGACGCCACACGGTGGGATCGCGCACGACGCCGCCACGGCCGACGTCGCGGGGCCCCGCCTCGAATTGCGGCTTGACGAGCACCACGTAGTCCCCGTCGGCGACCGCGAGCGCGACCAGGGTCGGCAGCGTCAGTCTCAGCGAGATGAACGAAAGGTCGGCCACGACCAGCCTGGGCACGAACGGCAGCGAGGCGGGCCGGAGATCGCGCACGTTGGTTCTCTCGAGCACCACCACCCTCGGGTCGTTCCTGAGCTCCCAGGCGAGCTGCCCGCGACCGACGTCGACGGCGATCACGCGTGCCGCACCGGCGCGGAGCAGGCAGTCGGTGAAGCCGCCCGTGGATGCGCCCGCATCCAGGCAGTCCCTGGCGCCGGGGTCGACCGAGAACCGGTCAAGGGCGGCGGCGAGCTTGAGACCGCCCCGAGAGACGAAGGGGCGCGCCGCCGCCGTCACCACGACCGGCGCGTCATCGGCCACCAGCGTGGCCGACTTCGTGGCGGCGACTCCGCCCACGAGCACGAGGCCGGCGCGGACGGCCTGCTGTGCCTCGACGCGACTCGTTGCCAACCCGCGGCGGACGAGCTCGGCGTCGAGGCGGCGGCGGGTCACGGCGCCCGAAGCCTCAGCCGGTGGGGGTCGTCGGGGTCGTCGGGATCGTCGGGGTCGCCGGGGTCGTCGGGGTGGCGGTCGTGCGCTTCGCTGTGGACTTCTTCGCGCCGGATCGCTTGGCGGCGGGCTTGCGCGCCGCGGAGCGGCCGGATGCCGTCATTCCGGCACGACGCTCGAGCTCGCGCACCCGCTTCTTGAGCGAGTTCAGCTCATCCTGCGTGGCACCACCCATCTGCTTCATCTGGGTCTGGACCTCGTTGCGGACGAACCCGCGCACCCGCTCGCGGTTCTTGTGCTGCCATTCGAGGATGTCCGCCGCCGTCTTCCCCACCTGCTCCTTGGCCGCGCCGGGCTCCAGGAAGCTCTTCGCGAGCTGCTGGGCCCGCGCCGGAGTCAGGTTGCCGAGGGCAGCCTCGATCGTCTTGCGTGCCTCTTCCAAGCGCATGGCTTCCTCCCGTTCGACCGGGTCGACCCCAGCATACCGAGCGCCCTCGGGCTTCGAATCAGTCCGGTTGCATCAGCACACGGAGGTCGTCCGCCAGGAACGTCGGCGGGAAGGGCGAACGCTCGGCGTCAGCGCGCGTGGAGATCCCCGTGAGCACCAAGATGGAGTCCCACCCCACGGCGTGCGCCCCCGCGATGTCGGTGTCGATCCGGTCCCCGACCACCAGAGGTCGGCCACCGCCCGCGCGCGAGAGGGCCGCATGGAAGATCGGGGGATGTGGCTTGCCGACGATCTCGGCGGTCACCCCTGTCGTGATCTCGATCGCGGCCACCAGCGCACCGGCCCCCGGCCACGCGAAGCCGTCCCCGGCGGGGAACGAGCCGTCGGCGTTGGAGGCGATGAGCGGGGCACCCTTCTGCACCAGGATCGAAGCCGTCCGCAGCATGTCGTACGTGGTCGTGCGGTCGAATCCGACGACCACGGCGTCGACGGAGGATGCGTGCCCCTCGACGGCCGCGATGCCGCGGTCGGCGAGCGCCGCGCGAAGCCCCCTCTCGCCGAGCACGTAGGCCGTACGCACGCCCCGATCCGCGAGGACGAGACCGGTGGCCAGCGCGGAGGTCTCGACCTCGTCCGGCGTCGCGGCGATGCCGACGGACGCCAGGTGCGCGGCCACATCGGCGGGCGTCCGGGACGAGTTGTTCGTGACGAAGGCGATCCCCTTCCCGAGCCCGCGGAGCGCGCCGAGCGCCTCGACGGCGCCGGGAACGGCGTCCGGGCCCCGATACAGGACGCCGTCGAGGTCGAAGAGGAAGGAGTCGTAGCGATCGGCGATCATGCCGCCGAGAGCCGGGCGAGCACGCGTTCGTACTCGGGCACCCCCGGGCTGAGGGCGAGCGCCAGCTTCGCGTGCCCCAGCGCGCGCGTGCGCTGGCCCGTCCGCTCGCACGCGAGGGCGAGCGCGAAGTGCGCGTAGTCGTCGGACGGGTTGAGCTGAACCGCCTTGGCGAACTCACGACGGGCCGGACTTGCGCGGCCGGCCATGTACAAAGCCCGTCCGAGGGCCTCGCGGATGGAGCCCTTGTCGGGTTCCAGGAGCTTGGCGCGAGCCAGGATCGTGGCAGCCGCATGCGGGTGGCCCTCCTGGAGCATCGCGCGTCCACGCGAGAAGAGGTCGTACGCGGCCTCTGGCCGTTCCTGACTGCTATACAGACCGGGTGCCACGCGTCGCTCCGTTCCGAGGCCTGACCTACGATCCCGCGGTCGCCGGGCCACTGGACCGGCTGACGGCGCCGCCGTACGACGTTATCAGCGACGACCGCCGACGTCGGTGTCTGGACGACAGCCCGTGCAACGTGGTGCATCTCGATCTCGCGGAAGATGGCGTGACGGCGGTCCCGAGCCGGGATCGGTATTCGCGGGCGGGCACGATGCTGCGCGACTGGCGAGCGGCGGGCGTGCTGACCCAGGCCTCCGATCCCCTCTTCTACGCCTACGAGCTGCGGTTCACGCTGGAGGGCAGGCGAAGACGGCTACGTGGGCTCGTGGGCGCGATGGAGCTGGAGCCGTGGGGAGGGAGCGTGCTGCCGCACGAGGAGACGATGCCCGGCCCGATCGAGGATCGCCTGCAACTGCTCCGGGCCACCCACACGCATCTCTCGCCGATCTACGGGACGATCGCGGGGCCGAACGCGCCGCTGGCGGAGCTGTTGGACCGCACTGCGCAGAATCCCCCCGCCCTGCAGACGGTCGACGAGGAGGGCGTCGGGCACCGCATCTGGCCGGTCGGCGCCGACGTCCAGGTCGACCGATGGCTCGCGGACGAGCAGCTCCTGATCGCGGACGGACACCACCGGTACGCGACCGCGCTCGAGTACCGGAACGAGCGACACGCCGAAGACGGTCCCGGCGCGTGGGACCGCATCCTCACGTTGATCGTCGACGCCGGAACCGAGGAGGTGCCGGTGCTTCCCTATCACCGGGTGCAGCGCACCGGCACCCCACCCACGGGGGGCCGGACCGTGCCCGACCTCCCGGAGCTGCTGGACGCCCTCGACGACACCGCCCTCACCTACGGCAGCGCAGCTCTGAACGACGACGGGGTGGACTACCGCCTGCACACGCTGAGGGGCGAGCCACCAACCGTCGAGGCCCTGCATCACGATCTGCTCGACCGCGTGGCCGAGGGCGATGCCCTCGCGTTCACCCACGAGCCCGAGGACGCAGACCGCGCCGTCCGCGACGGTTCCGCGGTGGCCGCCTACTTCCTTCCGTCCACCACGCCCGACCGGATCCGCAAGGTGATCGAGCGGGGCGAACGGCTCCCGCGCAAGTCGACCTTCTTCTGGCCCAAGCCGCGCACCGGCATCGTGATGATGCCGCTGGACGCCTGATCAATCCGGTTCCGGCACCTCCAGCTTCTTGATGCCCGTCGCGACCACCTCGGTGAGGCTCCGCGCTCCGGCACCGCTCCGGTAGAAGCGCCGGACGAGCTGCCCGTGCACGAGCACCGGGTCGCCCTTGGCGATCCCCTTCAGCGCTCGCTTGCCGACCGTGGCGTGCCACGCCGCAACCGGGAGGGGGAGGAGGCGCTTGCCGGCCTCCGGAACGGTGAGCCTGAGCTCGGTGACCTCGTCACCCGAGGGCATCCGGCGTTCGACCGGATCTGCCGCGACGGTGCCCGCCAACACGACGACGTTGACCGTCACCATAGGCTCCCCCTTTCCGGGGCGGACGCTAGCATCGGCCGCCGACACGACCGTCGCTAGACTCGATGGGTGACAGAGCGCTGGCCCGAGACGTTCGCGGTCTCCGACGGCATCACCGGCATCGACACGAAGATGGTGGGCCGTTATCTGGTGACGTCGGCCTACCTGGTGGAGGCCGACGAGCTCGCGCTGGTCGAGACCGGGCCGACGACGTCGGCCGGCGCGGTCCGCAGCGGGCTGGAGTCGCTCGGCGTAGCGCCCGGCGATCTCGCCCACATCGTCGTCACGCACATCCACCTGGATCACGCCGGCGGCGTGGGAACCCTCGCCCGGGTGTTCCCGAACGCGACCGTGCGGGTGAACGAGCGCGGCGCCCCGCACCTGGCCGACCCCACGAAGCTCGTGATGAGCGCCGAGCGGATCTACGGCCCCGAGCGCCTGCTCCAGTGGTTCGGCCCGGTCGAGCCGACCGACACCGGGCGGCTCCACGCTCTCGAGGACGGGGACACGATCGACCTCGGGAACCGGACGGTGGAGGTCCTGTACACGCCGGGGCACGCCTCGCACCATGTCGCGCTCGCCGACCGGGCCACCGGTGCGGTCTTCGCCGGTGATGCGCTCGGGGTCCACCTGCCCGACGTGGGGGTGCTCCGTCCGGCGATGCCTCCGCCCGACGTCGACATCGAGGCCGCGCTCGCAAGCATCCAGCGGATCCGCGACCGCGCCGACCTAGTGCTCCTGTCCCACTTCGGACCCGTCGCCGAAGTCGACCAGATCTGTGAGCTCGCCGAACGGCGCCTGCTTGCCTGGAGCGACACCGTCCGCGAAGCGCTCGCGCTCGACGACGATCTCGACCGGATCGCCGGGCTGTTGGAGACGCGGGGGGCGACCGAGTACCGGGAGGACTCGGGCCAGGACATCGACATGGAGCGCTACGACGTCCTCTCGTCGATCCGGATGAACGCCATGGGGCTGAGCCGGTACTGGAAGAAGCGCGCGGAGCGCGATGCCGCCGAGCTCGCCGAGGTCCCGCTCGCGATCGACCTCGACCGTCAGGACAGCTGAGCCAGCCGCTCCGCCGCGTCGAAGGCCGACGGATCGTGCCGCACGATCTTGCGGAACTCCGCGGCCGCCTCGTCGCGGCGACCGACCTTCTCGAGCAGGTCACCCTTCACGTACCAGAGCCGGAGCGTATACCGCTCCGAGACGTCTTCCCGGGTCTTCGCACGCGCGAGGAAGGCGAGCGCCTCCGCGTATCGTCGTTGGTCGGCCAGCGCGGACGTGGCCACGATCACCGCCTCCGCCTTGGCCTCGTTGGGGACGGTCCGGTCCCCGAGGGCTTCCTCGGCGAGCGGCACCGCCTCGGCGGGCCGCCCGAGCCCGCGCAGGCAGTCGGCGATCAGATGGTTCTGGTCGTGGCGTCCGGTCATCCGCTTGTAGGCCTTGAGCTCGGTGAGCGCGTCGGACCAGCGTTCGGCGCCGTAGTACGCGAGCCCGAGCACCTCTCGGACGCCGGCCGACCGGGGCGCCGCCGCCTTCGCGCGCTCGGCCTCCACGAGGGCCGCCCGAGGGTCGCCACGCTCGAGCAGCTCGATCGCACGGCCCAGCCGGGCCACCGCCACCTTGTGCTCGCTCGGGCGAGTCGTCCGGTGCAGCTCGTCGGCCAGCTCGCGCGGCAGGGTCGCCTGCTTCGAGGGCGTCCCACGGGCTGGCCCGCCGGTGCGGGGTCGCAGGGCTTTGGGCACGAACGAAGGGTACGGGAAACGACGAACGGGCCACCGAGGTGGCCCGTTCCGTGTCGCGAAGATGTCTCGGCAGCGACCTACTCTCCCACCCAGTCACCCGGGCAGTACCATCGGCGCTGGAGGGCTTAACTTCCGGGTTCGGGATGGGACCGGGTGTTCCCCCTCCGCCATGGCTACCGAAACGCGGTGTCCATCACGGACGATGGTGAGGGCGCGTGCCTCGAGCAGAGCTCGAGAGACGCGATAGCGAGCGCGAGCAAATAGAGTCAAGTCCTCGGCCTATTAGTACGGGTCAGCTCCACACGTCACCGTGCTTCCACTTCCCGCCTATCGACGTGGTGGTCTTCCACGGGCCTTACCCGGTTTCCCGGTGGGAAGCCTCATCTCCGGGCGAGCTTCGCACTTAGATGCTTTCAGCGCTTATCCCTTCCGAACGTGGCCAACCAGCCGTGCCGCTGGCGCGACAACTGGCACACCAGAGGTTCGTCCGCCCCGGTCCTCTCGTACTAGGGGCAGCTCCCGTCAAGCTTCCTACGCCCACAGCGGATAGGGACCGAACTGTCTCACGACGTTCTAAACCCAGCTCGCGTGCCTCTTTAACGGGCGAACAGCCCGACCCTTGGGACCTGCTCCAGCCCCAGGATGAGACGAGCCGACATCGAGGTGCCAAACCCTTCCGTCGATATGGACTCTTGGGAAGGATCAGCCTGTTATCCCCGGGGTACCTTTTATCCGTTGAGCGACGGCCCTTCCACATGGAGCCGTCGGATCACTAGGCCCAGCTTTCGCTCCTGCTCGACCTGTCGGTCTCGCAGTCAAGCTCCCTTGTGCCCTTGCACTCGACGCCTGATTGCCAACCAGACTGAGGGAACCTTTGGGCGCCTCCGTTACGCTTTAGGAGGCAACCGCCCCAGTTAAACTGCCCACCAGACGCTGTCCCCGACCCGGATCACGGGCCTGGGTTAGAGTCCCAACAGGTGAAGGGTGGTATTTCAAGGTTGACTCCACCACGCCCGGAAGCGCGGCTTCACCGTCTCCCACCTATCCTACGCAACACATGCCAAAACCCAACATCAAGCTGCAGTAAAGGTCCCGGGGTCTTTCCGTCCTGCTGCGGGTAACGAGCATCTTTACTCGTATTGCAATTTCGCCGAGTCCCTGGTCGAGACAGTGCCCAAGTCGTTACGCCATTCGTGCAGGTCAGAACTTCACCTTGATCCCCCCGTTTCCGGAGGGGGCAGACTATGCCTTCATCTCAAGCGCTCGAGGATCTCGTCGGGTCGGTATCGGCGCGAACCACTCGGATTCATCTGAGCGGCCAAACGCACGATACCGGCCAATCCGTCCACGGTCAGGTGCCGGCCCTCGGCCATCGATCGGCAGATGCGATCGAGTAGCTCGAAGTCACGGCGTTTCCCCGACAGCAAGGGATATGCTCGGAAGTGAGGGAGCACCCGTTCCAAGAGGAACGGAAGGCTTCGCACCTCCCATTTGAGCGTCTTGTCGCTTCGATCGGGCCTGAGACTTCCGCACCCGAAGAACCGTTGAATCTCTAACAGGACCTCGGAGCGGTCGCCGTTCTGGCTGACCGAGACGCTTGGCCTCACCTCCCAACCCACCATCAGCCTCGGCCGAGGTGCGATGGAAACGGTGAAGCAGCCCTCGCCGTCGAAGTATCCCGAGATGTACGACGGCAGATCCACGAGCATCGCGTGAGAGCCCGCGTATCGCCCCGGCCATAGATTTGTCACCCTCGAACCGTATCGGCGAAGTGTGACAGGACCGAAGCGTCACCCATATCGGGATCAGTCGTTACGGGGCCATGTCCCGGAGGGACAGAGGGCTTCCCACGGCATCGCCCGCCGCCTATCGCCCCGTCCTTGGTCGGGGCAGTCGGTGAGGGCTTCGCCGTTATGAGCGGGTCTGCACGCCGGATCGCTCCGGCGCAAGGCAACTTTCGTTACCTGACAAGGAATTTCGCTACCTTAGGACGGTTATAGTTACCGCCGCCGTTTACCGGCGCTTGGGTTCAAAGCTTCGCGGCCGAAGCCACTGACCTCTCCCCTTAACGTTCCGGCACCGGGCAGGCGTCAGTCCGTATACATCGTCTTACGACTTCGCACGGACCTGTGTTTTTAGTAAACAGTCGCTTGGGCCTGGTCTGTGCCACCGCTTCGGGCTCGGAACGCGAAGTCCTTCACCCTAACGCGGTCGTCCTTCTCCCGAAGTTACGGACGCAATTTGCCGAGTTCCTTGACCAGGGTTCTCTCGATCGCCTTCGTATTCTCTACGTGCCCACCTGTGTCGGTTTGGGGTACGGGCACCTTGATCACTCGCTAGAGGCTTTTCTCGGCAGCATAGGATCACTCGCTTCACCTAGACGGTTCGGCATCGTGCCTCAGGATCGACCCCCCGGATTTGCCTGGGAGGCCTCCCTACGCACTTGCCCCAGGACGACCAACGCCTGGGTCGAGCTACCTTCCTGCGTCCCCCCATCGCTGGCCTAGTACCACGAGGGTCGGTAGCCCCCGAAGGGGTTCCCTTAGCGCCGTGGATTCGGCCTGGGCGCGATCAAGGTGGTACTGGAATATCAACCAGTCGTCCATCGCCTACGCCTCTCGGCCTCGGCTTAGGTCCCGACTAACCCTGGGCGGATGAACCTTCCCCAGGAACCCTTGGGCATTCGGCGGACGGGTTCCTCCCCCGTCTTTCGCTACTCATGCCGGCATTCTCACTTCTGACGCGTCCACCGCTGGGTTCCCCCGCGGCTTCACGCGCGTCAGAACGCTCCCCTACCGATCCACCCGCCTGGACCCACGAGGCCTCCCCCGTGGGCCGAGCGATACGGTGGATCCCGCAGCTTCGGTGTCGTGCTTGAGCCCCGATACATCGTCGGCGCAGGACCACTTGACCAGTGAGCTATTACGCACTCTTTCAAGGATGGCTGCTTCTAAGCCAACCTCCTGGTTGTCTGGGCGATCCCACATCCTTACCCACTTAGCACGAACTTAGGGACCTTAGCTGGCGATCTGGGTTGTTTCCCTCTCGGACACGGAGCTTAGCCCCCGCGCCCTCACTCCCGAGCTCTGGTCCGACGGCATTCGGAGTTTGACTGAGGTCGGTAAGCTTGTAGGCCCCCTAGCCCAATCAGTGCTCTACCTCCGTCGGAGAACGCCCGAGGCTGCCCCTAAAGGCATTTCGGGGAGAACCAGCTATCACCGAGTTTGATTGGCCTTTCACCCCTACCCACAGGTCATCCCCCAGGTTTTCAACCCTGGTGGGTTCGGTCCTCCACGAGGTCTTACCCTCGCTTCAACCTGCCCATGGGTAGATCACTCGGCTTCGGGTCTAGGGCACGCGACTCTTCGCCCCATGCAGACTCGCTTTCGCTTCGGCTTCGTCAGAAGACTTAACCTCGCCGCGCACCGCTAACTCGCCGGCTCATTCTTCAAAAGGCACGCCGTCACCCCACCTGGTTGCCCAGGTGGAGCTCCGACTGTTTGTAGGCTCACGGTTTCAGGTGCTCTTTCACTCCCCTCCCGGGGTGCTTTTCACCTTTCCCTCACGGTACTGGTTCACTATCGGTCGCCAGGGAGTGCTTAGCCTTAGGGGGTGGTCCCCCCGGATTCGCACGGGATTTCCGGGGTCCCGTGCTACTCGGGAACACTGCAAGGAGGTCGCTCGCCTTTCGACTACGGGGCTGTTACCCGCTGCGGCGGCCCTTTCCATGGCCTTCGTCTAGACGTCGACTTTGTCACTCCTCAGACCCTCCGACGAGGATCCACGCAGGTCCCACGACCCCGGTACGGCAACGCCGTCGGGCTATCGCACCGTACCGGTTTAGGCTCTTCCCCGTTCGCTCGCCGCTACTGGGGGAGTCGCGGTTGCTTTCCCTTCCTCGCCCTACTGAGATGTTTCACTTCGGGCGGTTCCCTCCACGTCGCCTATGTGTTCAGCGACGGGTGACCGGGCATGACCCCGGCCGGGTTTCCCCATTCGGACATCTCCGGATCAAAGCTCTCTCGGCAGCTCCCCGAAGCTTTTCGCAGCCAGACGCGTCCTTCATCGGCTCCTGGCGCCAAGGCATCCACCGTAAGCCCTTCATAACTTGACTGTTTGTAGATGCTCGCGCTCGCTATCGAGTTCTCAAGGTGCTCGAGGGCACGGACCCTCAAAGCTGAACAGCGTGTGCCGCCGCAACGCGAAGGGTGATCCCATCACGCCTCGACGGCGAGCCAGTGATTGACCTGGAGTCTTCCGGCATGCATGACCCGACGTGGTCGTCGGATCGCCGAAGTGCCAACGGCTCCTTAGAAAGGAGGTGATCCAGCCGCACCTTCCGGTACGGCTACCTTGTTACGACTTCACCCCAATCGCGAGCCCCACCTTCGACGGCTCCCTCCACAAGGGTTAGGCCACCGGCTTCGGGTGTTGCCCACTTTCGTGGTGTGACGGGCGGTGTGTACAAGGCCCGGGAACGTATTCACCGCAGCATTGCTGATCTGCGATTACTAGCGACTCCGACTTCACGAGGTCGGGTTGCAGACCTCGATCCGAACTGAGCGCGGCTTTCTGGGATTCGCTCCCCCTCACGGGATCGCCGCCCTTTGTACCGCGCATTGTAGCATGCTTGCAGCCCTGGACATAAGGGGCATGATGACTTGACGTCATCCCCACCTTCCTCCGGTTTGGCACCGGCAGTCTCCCTAGAGTTCCCGGCATGACCCGCTGGCAACTAAGGACAGGGGTTGCGCTCGTTGCGCCACTTAAGGCAACACCTCACGGCACGAGCTGACGACAGCCATGCACCACCTGTGCAGGCTCCGAAGAGCGCCGGCTTTCACCGGTTTCACCCTGCATGTCAAGCCCAGGTAAGGTTCTTCGCGTTGCATCGAATTAAGCAGCATGCTCCGCCGCTTGTGCGGGCCCCCGTCAATTCCTTTGAGTTTTAGCCTTGCGGCCGTACTCCCCAGGCGGGGTGCTTAATGCGTTAGCTTCGGCACGGACGGGGTCAATATCCGCCCACACCTAGCACCCAACGTTTACGGCTAGGACTACCAGGGTATCTAATCCTGTTCGCTCCCCTAGCTTTCGCGCCTGAGCGTCAGGTAAGGCCCAGAGATCCGCCTTCGCCACCGGTGTTCCTCCTGATATCTGCGCATTTCACCGCTACACCAGGAATTCCGATCTCCCCTACCTACCTCTAGCCGTGCAGTATCGGATGCAGTCCCGGGGTTGAGCCCCGGGATTTCACACCCGACTTACGCGGCCGCCTGCGCGCTCTTTACGCCCAATAATTCCGGACAACGCTCGCCCCCTACGTCTTACCGCGGCTGCTGGCACGTAGTTAGCCGGGGCTTCTTCTGCGGGTACCGTCACGTTCGCTTCGTCCCCGCCGAAAGGGGTTTACAACCCGAGGGCCTTCATCCCCCACGCGGCGTCGCTGCGTCAGGCTTTCGCCCATTGCGCAAGATTCCCCACTGCTGCCTCCCGTAGGAGTCTGGGCCGTATCTCAGTCCCAGTGTGGCTGGTCGTCCTCTCAGACCAGCTACCCGTCGTCGCCTTGGTGGGCCGTTACCCCACCAACAAGCTGATAGGCCGCGGGCCCATCCCTCACCGGCGGACCTTTCCCGGCCGGACCATGTGATCCAGCCGGAGTATCCGGTATTAGCTCCGGTTTCCCGGGGTTATCCCAGAGTGAGGGGCAGGTTGCCCACGTGTTACGCACCCGTTCGCCGCTGATCCCCGGGCCGAAGCCCGGTTCACCGCTCGACTTGCATGTGTTAGGCGCGCCGCCAGCGTTCGTCCTGAGCCAGGATCAAACTCTCCGTAGAGAATTCGGCCGGCCCGAGAGGCACCTCGCGCCGGCCAGTTCCTGACCCGCCCGTTGCCGGGCGGTTCATCGTGTTTCGTACGGTCGTCCAAGGTCGGGCACGGCGAACCGCGCCCGCTCTCGACGAGGCACTGGCTATCACGCTGTTCAGTTCTCAAGGTCCGTGCGACGCGCAAACGCCCCCCGCGACAAGGTCGAGGACCTCGCGGAGGGGAGCCGCGCCGGACGGGTATCGTAGCAGCCCCCCCTCAGGCGTCAACCCGAGGACTGCTGCACGAACCGCTGTTCGATTCTGCTCCTATTCTACGACACCGGCGATGCGGACGAACCTGCGACGGCCCACCTGCAGGACCTTCCCCATCAGCTCGTTCGGGTCGAACTCGGCGTCCGGGTCCGCGAGGCGCTCGCCATCGAGGCGAACCCCGCCCTCGGTGACCTTCCGTCGGGCGTCGCCATTGGATGCGGCGAGCCCGGCCGCCACCAGCATCCGCGGGAGCCAGACCCTCCCGTTCCGGATCGCGTCCGCGGAGAGGTTCACGTCGGGGACGTCGTGGGGGATCTCGTGCTCGATATGGACCTGGTCGAATCGTTCCTCGGCGGCGGTCCCGGCGCCTTCGCCGTGGTAGAGGCCCACGATGGCGCGCGCCATACGTCGTTTCTCCTCGTTCGGGTGGATCGTGCCGTCGGCGAGTCCCGCCACCACGCGGTCGTGGTCGTGGAACCCCGCACACAGCAGTTCGTACTTCGCGATCAGGTCGTCCGGGATCGACATCAGCTTTCCGAACATCTCTTCCGGGGGATCGGTGAGGGCGACGTAGTTCCCGAAGGACTTGGACATCTTCCTGACCCCGTCGATCCCCTCGAGTAGCGGCATCGTGAGCACGACCTGCGGGTCCTGCCCGTAGGCGCGTTGGACCTCCCGCCCCATCAACAGGTTGAACATCTGATCGGTGCCACCGAGCTCGACGTCCGCCTCGACCGCGACCGAGTCGTAGCCTTGGAACAACGGGTAGAGCAGCTCGACGACGCTGATGGGCTGACCGCCCCGATACCGCGCCCCGAAGTCCTCTCGCTCGAGCATCTGGGCCACGGTGGTGGTCGACGCGAGCCGGAGCAGCTGCGACATGTCCATCGAGGCGTTCCACGCCGCGTTCCCGTGGACATCGGCGCGCTCGACGTCGATGACCTTCCCCGCCTGCTCGAAGTACGTCCGCGCGTTCGCCGCCACCTCTTCCTCGCTGAGCATCGGCCGGGTCTGCGACAGACCCGAAGGGTCGCCGATCCTCGCGGTGAAGTCGCCCACGATCAGCACCGCCACGTGGCCGGCGTCCTGGAACTGGCGGAGCTTCCGCAGCACGACGGTATGGCCGAGCGTGAGGTCCGGGCGGCTCGGGTCGATGCCGAACTTCACGCGCAGGGGGCGTCCGAGAGCCAGCTTCTGCTCGAGGCCGTCTTCCGGGTGGATCTCGGCGGTTCCGGTCTTCAGCTGGGTGAGCGCGTCGGCGCGCATGGCGCCGCGATGCTACCAGTGGCTCCCCGAAGAACCGCAGGTCCGGGGGTACGCTTCGCGGGTATGCGGAAGGTCCGGGGGCCGGTCGCGCTCGTCGTTCTGCTCGTCGCGGTGGCGACCGGCTGCAGCCTGCCGAACCTCGACGACTACTCGGCTCGCCCGCTCGCACAGACCACGTTCGTCTACGCCGCCGACGGGTCGTTGATCACCGAGCTGCACGCGACCGAAGACCGTGTCGTCCTCCCCAGATCGAAGATCCCACAGGCCCTTCGGGACGCGGCGGTCGCGATCGAGGACCGCCGCTTCTACACCCATCACGGCGTCGACCTGCAGGCGATCCTGCGTGCGGCGGTCGAGAACGTGGCGAACGGGCGGGTCGTCGAGGGCGGCTCCACGATCACCCAGCAGCTCGTGAAGCAGCTGTACGTCGGGAACGCCGACACGTTCCGGCGGAAGTTCCAGGAGGCCGTCCTGGCGTGGCAGCTCGAGGATCGCTACTCGAAGGAGCAGATCCTCACCAAGTACCTCAACACCGTGTACTTCGGCGAGGGCGCCTACGGTGCCCAGGCCGCCGCGCGCACGTACTTCGGCGTGGACGCGTCGCAGCTGACGCTGTCCCAGTCGGCAACGCTGGCCGGACTGATCTCGGCCCCCAACCACTTCGACCCCTTCCTGCGGATGCGATCGGCGCTCGGCCGGCGCGGCGTGGTCCTGCGGCTCATGCGCGAGATGGGCACGATCACCCGCCGGCAGATGCACGGGGCGATGGGCCAACGCCTCGCGCTGCGCAGGGATGCCGCGATCCAGCGGTACCCGTATCCGTATTTCGTCGACTACTTGAAGCAGTGGTTCCTCTCCAACCCTGCATTCGGCCGGACGCGCGACGACCGGTATCAGCTGCTGTTCACGGGTGGACTCCGCATCGCCACCACCCTGGAGCCCGAGATCCAGCGCGCCGCCCAGGACGCCCTCACGTCGGTGCTGTCCTATCCCACCGACCCCGACGCAGCCGTCACCGTCCTTGATCCGAGGAGCGGCGCCGTTCGCGCGATGGTCGGAGGCAAGGACGCCGACTACTGGAAGGACCGGCGGGCCGGGCGGGTCAACCTCGCGACGGGAACCGGCGGGACCGGGCGCCAGACCGGATCGGCGTTCAAGCCGTTCGCGCTCGTGGCCGCGCTGGAGAACGGGTACTCACCGGACACGATCTTCCAGGCACCCGCCTCGATCTCGATCCCGATGGCCGACGGCGGGTGGTGGCACGTCGTCAACGCCGAGGGCTCGGGGTACGGTTCCATGACGCTTCGCGCCGCGACGATCGACTCGGTCAACACCGTCTACGCACAGCTGATCCAGCGCCTCACACCCCAGACCGTCGTCGAGGTCGCGGACCGGATGGGGATGCGCTGCTGCCGAAGCGTGTCGCGGCCCGCCACGCCGCTGCAGCCGTACCTCGCAGCGGTGCTGGGCGCCAACGAGGCCAACACGCTCGAGATGGCGAGCGCGTACGGCACCCTGGCCACCGGCGGACAACGGGTGGACCCGGTGCCGGCCGCGACGGTCACCGACGCGGGCGGCCAGGTGATCTGGCAGTCGAACCCCAACCCCCAACAAGTGGTCGACCCCAAGGTCGCCTCGCTGGCCGACGGCATCCTGCAGGACGCGGTCCTCTACGGGACGGGCACGGCCGCGAACATCGGACGCCCGCAGATCGGCAAGACGGGCACGGACGACCATCACAACAACGCCTGGTTCGTGGGCTCGGTCCCGCAGCTGACGGCCGCCGTGTGGGTCGGCTTCCACCAGGGACAGATCCCCATGGAGCCACCGCGCACGCGCATCACGGTGTTCGGGGGGACGTGGCCGGCGCAGATCTGGCGGGTGCTGATGCTGCGGGTGACCGCCCATCTCCAACCCGACGGCTTCCCCTCGCCGGACGTGACTTACATCACGGTGGGGGTGGACGTTACCCAGAGCCCGTACTGCCTCCCCAACCGGTTCACGCTGCCGCAGAACATCCAGAACCTGACGTTCATCGCGGGCACCGAGCCGACCCAGGCGTGTACGTCTCCCACGTCGTTGCAGGAGGTCATCGTGCCGTCCGTGATCGGGTTCCCCCAGGGCCAGGCGATGGAGACCCTGCGGCACGCCGGCTTCTACGTGGAGGTGACGGCGAGGGCGTCCACCCAGCCCGTGGGCACCGTCATCTACGAGTCGCCGGCCGCCGGAACCGACGCGATGCAGACCGACACCGTCACGATCACCCTCGCGAAGGCGCCCCCGGCGTCCTGACCGGCGGAGGCCCCGGACGACCGCGCGACACCCACTCGCTCCCCGCCTCGAAGAATCGCCAGGGCTTCTCGACGGCCTGGCGGATCCCCACCCTCGGACCGGTCATGATGGCCTCGGTGGAGAGGCCCTGGCCGTGTTCGAGCCAGACCTCGGCGCCACGCACGAGGTCGGTGCCGTCGAGCGCGCGGTCCACGGACAGGGCCTCGGTCAGGCGAGCCGGTCCGCTGCACAGCGCCAGCACACGTTCGGTCCCCCGGCGTCTCCGCATCGCCTCGAGGCCGTCGAGCGGCTCCGCAGCACGCAACAGCACCGCGCTCCCTTCTCCGACCTTCCCGGTCACGACGTTCATGCAGTAGTGCATCCCATAGGTGAAATAGACGTAGAGGTGTCCTGCCGGGCCGAACATCACCCCGTTGCGTGGCGTGGGCCCGCGGAAGGAGTGACTCGCCGGATCGTCCTCGCGATAGGCCTCGGTCTCCACGAGACGGGCCCGGAGTTCGAGGCCCGATGGCAGCCGTCGCACGAGCACGTGACCCAGGAGCGCCGGGCCGACGACGTGCGAGGGGCGCGCGAAGAACGTTCGCGGCAGACGGGCGGCCACCTCAGCGGCCCTTCCGCAGGAACCGCCGCAGCTTCGTCTTCGGCCACGCGTTGATCACGTCGTCCTTCGAGAGCCATCCGCGCTGCGCGGTCGCCACTCCGTAGCGCATCGCGTCCAGGTGTCCGACGGCGTGGCTGTCGGTGTCCACCGCGAACCGCACGCCATGGCGCCGGGCCCACAGGACGTGTTCGTCGCGAAGGTCCAGCCGGTCGGGGAACCCGTTGATCTCGAGCGCCGTGCCGGCACGCGCCGCCGCTTCGAAGATGACCTCCAGGTCGAGGTCGATCGGTTCCCGCCGGCCGATCAGCCTGGTCGTGAGGTGACCGATCACGTTGACGTGTGGGTTCTCGATGGCGCGAACCACGCGGCGCGTCTGCGCCGCGCGGCCAAGCCCGAAATGGGAGTGCACCGAGGCGATGGTCACGTCGAAGCCCTCGAGGAACTCCGGACCCCAATCGACTCGGCCCTCGGGGTCGATGTTCAGCTCCGTCCCGTGCAGGAGGGTCATCTTCGGGAACCGCGCCCGAAGCCGGTCCAGCTCGGCGCGCTGGGCGAGCATCTTCGCGTCGGTCATCCGCTGCATGTACAGGTTCGGCGCATGGTCGGTCACCGCGTAATAGGCGTAGCCCTTGGCGGAGGCGGCCTCGAGCATCCGCTCGAGCGTCGCGAGGCCGTCGGTCAGGTCCGTGTGCGTGTGGAGATCACCCTTGATCTGGGCGAGGGTCAGCAGATCGGGCAGCGTTCCGGCAAGCGCCGCCTCCACCTCGCCCCGGTCCTCCCGCAAGGTCGGCTCGATGTAGGGCAACCCCAGGTGCTCGTAGACCTGCTCCTCGCTCCGGGCCGCCAGCAGGTCGCCGCTGTCGGCCACGTACAGCCCGTACTCGTTGAGCTTCAAGCCCCTGCGGACGGCCATCTCCCGGATCCGCACGTTGTGCGGCTTCGACCCGGTGAAGTAGATCATCGCCGCTCCCCAGGACTCGAGGGGGATCACGCGAAGGTCCACCTGCAGGCCGTCGCGCGTCACAACCGAGGACTTCGTGTCGCCGCGGGCGAGCACGCGATCGACCGACGCGTACGACGTGAACGCCTCCATGACGGCGGTGGACTCGTCGCTCGCGACCAGGAGATCGACGTCGCCGATCGTCTCGGCCATCCTGCGCAGGGACCCGGCGTACGCCGCCCTGCGCACCCCGTCGATCCCGCGGAGACGCTCCAGAAGCGTCTCCGCCGCCTCGAGCGCTTCGCTCACCAGCACGCGGCCGCCGCTGGTGCTCTTGTTGACGCGCTGCACACCCGTCAGCACGTTTCGCTCGGTGGTCGTCGAGAAGCCCTTGAGGCCCGCGAGCCTGCCCTGCTCGGCGGCGGAGACCAGCTCGTCGACGCTCCCGATCCCGAGCTCCGTGTAGACCGCCATCGCCTTCTTCGGGCCGAACCCCGGGATCGCCGTCATCTCGCGCACGCCCGGGGGCACCTGCTCGCGGAGGGACTCGAGCTCCGGGAACGTGCCGTCGTCCAGAACGGTCCGGATCTTCTCGGCGATCGACTTCCCGACGTTGGGGATCGCCCGGATCCCGGCATCGTCGAGGTCGCGCAGATCCTCCGGGTGACCGCCCACGGCCCGAGCCGCTTTCTCGTAGGCACGCGGCTTGTACGGGTCGCCGCCGACGATCGCGAGGAGGTCGGCGAACTCCAGCAGCACCCGCTCGACGACGTCGTTCGATCGCGGCACGACCGCGCCCTCGATCAGGCGATCCCGAACAGGAAGAGCACGAGGGCCTTCTGCGAGTGCAGGCGGTTCTCCGCCTGGTCCCACACGGCTGAGCGCGGCCCGTCGATCACCTCATCGGTGATCTCCAGCCCGCGATGCGCCGGCAGACAATGCAACACCACCACGTCGGGTGCCGCGACGTCGACCAGCTTCTGGTTCAGCTGGTACGCCGGGAACACCAGGGCCCGCTCGTCGGCCTCCCGCTCCTTCCCCATGCTTGCCCAGACGTCCGTGTACAGCACGTGCGCGCCGGTCGCGGCGTCCTGCGCATCGTTGCCGATCTCCACCGAGCCCCCGGTGTCCGCGGCGATCCCACGCGCCCGTTGCGCCACCTGCGGGATCGGCTCGAACCCCGGCGGCGTGGCCACCCGCACCTGCATCCCGGTCTTGGCGCCGGCGAGCAGCAGCGAATGCGCGACGTTGTTGCCGTCGCCGACGTAGGTGAGGATCCGGCCTTCGAGGTCGCCGAACCGCTCCCGGATGGTCATCAGGTCGGCCAGCGCCTGGCACGGATGCTCGAAGTCCGACAACGAGTTGACGACGGGCACGGTCGCGGCGGCGGCGAGGACCTCCAGCCGCTCCTGCTCGAATGTGCGCAGCACGATCGCGTCGACGTAGCGGGAGAGGACGCGGCCTGTGTCCTCGATCGTCTCCCCGCGCCCAAGCTGCAGGTCGGTGGACGACAGCGTGAGGGGACGGGCGCCGAGCTGGGACACGCCGACCTCGAACGACACTCGGGTGCGCGTCGACGACTTCTCGAAGATCAGCGCGACCGTCCTGCCGGCGAGCGCGGTCGAGTGGAGCGACCGGTCGGCCTTGAGCGACGCGGCCAGCTCGAGGACGTGGGCGAGCTCGTCCGGTGAGAGGTCGTCGACTGAAAGGTAGTCGCGCATCATGGAACCGAGTCTAGCCCGGGCCGGACGTCCCGCCTGGACGCGTCAGCCGGAGCGCAGCTCTCCCCCGAAGTCGGACCGCACCCGCGCTACGATCCTGTCCACGGCCGGCTGCACCTCCTCGATCGTCAGGGTGCGATCGGCGGCGCGGAAGTCGATAGCGAAGGCCAGGCTCTTCCTGTCCTCGGGCAGCGACCCTCCGCGGAAGACGTCGAACAGGACGACCCCACCCAGCAGGTCTCCCGCCGCCTCTTCGAGCGCCGCCTGGACGGCTCCTGCGGGGACGTCGTCGGCGACGATGAACGCCAGGTCGCGCCGGACCGGTGGGAATCGGGGCACGTCGCGCAGGACGAACTCCTTGGCGCCCGCCGCGCGCACCGCCTCGAACTCCAGCTCGCAGAGCGCGACACGACCCTCGATGTCGAACGCCTCGGCGGTGCGGGGGTGCAGCTCGGCGAGGATCCCCGCGCGCTCGCCGTCCACCTGGACGAACGCCGACCGCCCGGGGTGGAAGGCGCCGCCGAGCGGCTCCCCCAACGACCAGGAGGCGACGCCCAGGTCGTCCATCAACGCCTCGAGGGCGCCGCGCGCATCGAGCACGTCGAACGGGCGCTTCTCGGCGGCCCATCCCTCCCCGGCCGCCCCGGCGAGCACGAAGGCGATCTTCCGCCGCTCTTCCACCGGGTCCCCCAGACGGAACACGGTCCCCACCTCGAACAACGCCACCGACCGCACCCCGAGCGACTGATTACGCGCGACCGCGCGCAACAATCCGGGCGTCAGGCGCGTGCGGAGATATCCCTCCTCGACGGTCAGCGGGTTTGCGATCGCGATCGCGTCCGTGTCGCCCGAAAGCGCAAGGTCCTCCTGCGAGGCGAACGGCGCCGGCCGGACCTCGCGGAGCCCGGCCCGCACCAGGGAGTCCTTGGCCCGTCGGGCGAACGAATACGGCGCGGGAAGTCCGCCGGCCCGCGCGGCGCGCGGCAGGCGGGACCCCACGTGGTCGTACCCCTGGATCCGGACGACCTCCTCGATCAGGTCCACCTCGCGCTCGACGTCGACCCGGTAGCCAGGCACCTCGACCTCGACCGTGTCGGCGTCCACCGTCGCGTGCATCCCGAGCGTGCCGAACACGGCGAGGGCCTCGTCGGTCGAGACCGGGTAGCCGAGCACCGCCGAGGCCCGCGTCGCGCGCATGGCGACATGCCTGCGCGGCGGCGGTTCGCCCGCGCCGGCGACCCCAGCCAGCACCTCGCCGCCCGCCCACGCGGCGATCAGCTTTGCGCCCCGGGTTGCGGCGGGGTCGGTGCCCTCGGGGTCGGTGCCTCGCTCGAAGCGGTGCGAGGCCTCGGTGTGCAGGTCGAGGCGACGGGCGGTCAGCAGCACGCCGCCACGCGTGAAGTACGCGCTCTCGAGCAGGACGGTCGTCGTGTTGCCGGAGACCTCCGAGGTCTGCCCGCCCATGACGCCCGCGATCGCGACCGGGCGCTCCAGGTCGCAGATCAGGAGATCGTCGTGCGTGAGGACGCGTTCCACGTCGTCCAGGGTCCTCAGTCGTTCGCCGTCCGCGGCCTCCCGCACCACGATCCCCGGGCCGGCGAGACGGTCCATGTCGAAGGCATGCAGCGGCTGACCGACCTCGAGCATCGCGTAGTTCGTGGCGTCCACTACCGCGGAGATCGGCCGCATGCCGCACGCGGTGAGCCGGGCCTGTGCCCGCAGGGGCGTGCGGCCCGCGGACACGTGGCGGATCACCCGTGCCACGTAGCGCGGACACGCCGCCGGCGCCTCCACCCGCACGCCGGCGACGTCCGCGGCGCGCTCAGCCGACTCCTCCAAGGAGAGGTCCGGGTGTGCGAGCGCCACCCCCGTCGCCGCCGCCACCTCGCGCGCCACCCCGACCACCGAGAGGAAGTCGGGTCGGTTCGGCTCGATCTCGACGTCGAGCACGGCGTCGTCCAGACCGAGCGCGCCCTTGAGGTCGGTGCCGACGTCCCACCCTTCGTCGTTCAGCACCAGGATCCCCTCGTGATCCTGGGAGATCGCGAGCTCGCGCGGAGAGCACAGCATGCCGTTGGAGACGACGCCGCGGATCTCCCGTGCGCCCAGCGGGTCAGGCAGCACGGGCACCCGCCCGCCCGGCGGCGCCCACGGCACCAGGTCGCCGGCGACCATGTTGCGCACGCCCACGACCAGCTCTGTCTCCCCCGCGCCGTGCTGGATCCTGGCGATGCACAGCTTCTCCGAGTTGGGGTGTTCACGGACCTCCAGCACCCGGGCCACGACGACGCCGTCCAGACCCTCCCACGGCCGAAGGACGTCCTCGACGAGGACCCCCCGGGGGGTCATCAGCTCGACCAGGTCCTCGGCGGACAGATCGGTGGGGGCGAGCTCGCGAAGCCACGAGAGCGGAACGCGCATCAGGCGGCTCCGAACTGCTCGAGGAAGCGCACGTCCCCGTCGATCAGCATGCGCATGTCGGGGATCGCGTACTTGAGGATCGCGACGCGCTCGATCCCGAGCCCGAAGGCGAAGCCCGTGTACCGCTCGGCGTCGTACCCACAGTTCTCGAGCACCGTCGGGTGCACCATCCCCGCTCCCAGCAGCTCGATCCACCCATTGCCGCACACCCGGCAGCCCACGCCGTCGCACTTGAAGCACGACACGCCGATCTGTGCACCGGGCTCGACGAAGGGGAAGTACGAGGGGGTGAAGCGGATCCGCCGGCTCTCGCCGAACAACTCCTTCGCCATGGCCTCGAGCGTTCCCTTGAGGTCGGCGAAGGTGAGCCCCTCGTCCACCGCGAGACACTCGACCTGGGCGAAGACGGGCAGGTGCGTGGCGTCGGCGGTCTCTCGGCGGTAGACGCGTCCGGGGCTGATGATGTAGACGGGCGGAGGCTGCGACTGCATCGTGCGGATCTGCGCGGCCGAGGTCTCGGTTCGCAGCAGGAGCTCGGGATGTCCCGGGATCGCGACGTACAGCGTGTCTCGCATCGTGCGTGCGGGGTGGTCCTCGGGGATGTTCAGCGCCTGGAAGTTGTGCCAGTCGTCCTCGACCTCGGGGCCCTCCACCACGCGATATCCGAGACGGAGGAACACGTTCACGATCTCGTCCTCCACCAGGGTCATCGGGTGCAACGAGCCTCGGCGGGGACGGCGCCCGGGCAGGGTCAGATCGATCCGGTCGGCCTCCAGGAGCGCTGCCTCCACTCCCTCGGCGAGCGCGTCGCGCCGGCTCTGGATGGCCGCGCGGATCGCTTCACGTACCTCGTTGACACGCTTGCCGACGGATCTACGGTCGTCCTCGGAGAGCCCCTTGAGCGACCGCTGGACCTCGCTGAACGGGGCCTTGCGCCCGAGCACGGCGACCTCGACCGCATCGACGGCCTCGAGGGAATCGGCCCGCGCGAGGAGTCCACGAGCGCGCTCGAGCTCGACGTCAAGCGTGGCCAGCATCGAGACGGCGTCCATGGGTGAGCGAGTCTAACAAGCGGCCTGAACGCGACCGTGCAGGTCAGGCGGGCAGTGGCAGCTCGAGAAGGAACGTGAGTTCCCCCCGTCGCACCTCGGACCAGGCCCGGCCGCCCTGCGTCTCCGCGACGGCGCGCGCCACGTACAGACCGATCTTGCTCCCTGCCCCCGTTCCCGGTCGGCGGGGCAAGAACAACGCCTCCGCATCGTCGCCCGACAGCTCGGTCCCCGATCGTGACGCCGAGACACGGAGGGTCGCGTCGCGTCGCTGAGCGTGAACGCGGATCGAGCCGGCGTCACACCACCAGACCAACGCCTCGGCGAAGGCCAGGAGCGCGGTCTTCAGCCGCGTGGGGTCGACGAAGAACGGGCCCGGGTCGCCCTCCCACTCGATCGGGGGGTGGTCGGGGTCGCGGGCCTGCGCCTCGGCGATGCCGAGCACGAGGTCGGCCAGATCGGCTTGCTCCGGGAACAGCTCGAGCGAGCCCGCGGTCACCCGCGCAGCGTCGACCAGCTGGTGAACGATCGAGTCCATCCGGTCCGCGTCGTGGACGATGCCTTTCAGCATCAGGGCGCGCTGATCGTCGCTCATCTGGTCCCACCGCTTCTCCAGCGCGTACCCGAACCCCTTCATCGCCGTCAGCGGGGATCGGATGTCGTGGGCGGCGGCGGCGATCATCGTCTCGAGCGCGTGGCCACGACCGATCCGGCGCCTGGCCCACTCGAAGAGACAGACGCTCGCGGCGGCGGCGAGGTTGAGCGACTCGGCCCGCCCGGCATGAGGGACCCGCACCGAGGCATCCGCCAGCGCCACGATCTCTTGCGGCAATCCGTGCGCCTCGTTGCCGAAGACGAGCGCAAGCGGCGCCGACAGGTCGGCCGCATACAGGTTCTCCGACCCGCGCGCGTCCATCGCCAGCACGCGGAACCCGCTCGATCGAAGGTGGGCGATCGCCTCGGGCGTTTCCGCTGCGCGGACGACCGGGAGATGGAAGACCGAGCCGGCCGACGCCCGAACGGTCTTCGGGTTGTACAGGTCGACCGAGGTGTGCGAGAAGACCACGGCCGAGCCACCGGCTGCGTCGGCGGTGCGCAGGACCGTGCCGGCGTTCCCCGGGTCGCGAACCTCGTGCAGCAAGGTGACGCAACCCTCCGAAGGGAGCTGCTCGAGCGCGACGTCGACGAACGGAGCCACCCCCACGACGCCCTGTGGCGTCACCGTGGAGGTCAGCTTGGCCATCACCTCCTCGCTGACGCGGTAGGTCTCGACCCCGGCCTCCGCGGCGCGTGCGGCGAGCGCCTCGTGCGCGCCGGTGACGAACAGGAGCTCGAGTCGTGCGGCGTCCTCGAGGGCCTCCTCGACGCCCTGCACGCCCTCGACCAGGAAGCGCCGGTCTTCGTCGCGGAACGCGCGCTTGCGCAGGCGGGTGGCGACCGCCACCTTCGGGTTCTTCAAGCTGGTCAGCACGCGTTCAGGCCGTGGCCGAGACGCCCTTCGCAGTCTCGACGAGGGCGGCGAACGCCGCGGGGTCGTGCACCGCCAGATCGGCCAGAATCTTGCGGTCGACGTCTACGCCGGCGGTCTTCAGCCCGTTGATGAACCGCGAGTACGACATGCCCTGGGGGCGGACCGCGGCGTTGATCCGTGCGATCCACAGCCTGCGGAACTGGGCTTTGCGGTCGCGCCGGTCGCGGTAGGCATAGGCGCCGGAGTGCATGAGCTGCTCCTTCGCCGCCCGGTAGCGCGTGCGCCGGGTGCCCGTATACCCCTTGGCTGCCGCGAGGATCTCGCGGCGCTTCTTCTTCGCGTGGACGGATCGCTTCACTCGGGCCATCGGTCACCTCGACAGGAGTCGCTTGATCTTCTTCTGCTCGCCGACGGCGCCGACCTCGGCCATGCCTTCGATCCGCCGGCGACGGCTGCCGGACTTCTTCATGAGGAAGTGGTTGCCCGTGGCCTTGCGGTGGAGCACCTTCCCGTTCCGCGTGACACGGAACCGCTTGGCGGCCGCGCGGTGGGTCTTCATCTTCGGCATCGTGCCTTCACCCTTCGTCGGATGCGGGAACGGGGTCGACCGCCTCGACCTCGTCGAGCGCCGCAGAGGCGCGGGACGAGTCCGCGCGCTGTCGCTGCTTCGCGATCTCCTCCAGGAACCGCCGGTTCGGGGAGATGACCATGATCATGTTGCGTCCCTCCTGCTTCGGAAGGGACTCGACCACCACCGTCTGCCCGAGATCCTCGACGAGCCGGTCCAAGATCTTCCGACCGAGGTCCGTGTGCGCCATCTCTCGCCCACGGAACATGATCGTGACCTTGACCTTGTGCCCGCCTCGGATGAACCGCTCGACGTGGCCCTTCTTCGTGCCGTAGTCGTGCGGATCGATCTTCGGGCGGAACTTGATCTCCTTCAGCTCGGTCCGTGACTGCTTCTTCCGCGCTTCCTTCTGCCGGATGTCCCGCTCGTACTTGAACTTGCCGTAATCCATGATCCGGCACACCGGCGGGTCGGCTTGCGGCGCAACTTCGACGAGGTCCAGATCGAGCTCACGCGCCTGGCGCAGCGCCTCGCGGGTGTCCACCACCCCGATCTGCTGGCCGTCGGCACCCACGAGCCGTACCTGTGGCGACCTGATCCGGTCGTTGATCCGCGGATCCGTGGAGACCCCGCACCACCTCCTATTGACGAACGAGCACCGGCCTCGCCGGTGCAGGACAAGCGAACGAGCGCCTTGGCGCGTGGCAAGTATAGGGGGCCCCGGCGACGCCCGTCGACACGACGCTCACCAGTCCGACTCCAGCGGGCGACCGTGGGGGTCGTCGAGACGCTGCGTATCGTCCTCGCTGGTATAGCCGTACGCGATCTCGAGGATCCGCCCCGGGGTTCCCCCCGTGCAGCGGATCCGGTGGGTCTCCTCCGCCGGGATCGTGAACTCCTCGCCGGGCGCGGTCTCGACGACGCGGTTGCCGATCTCGATCGTCAGACCCGCATCGAGCACGACCCAGACCTCGTCGCGCATCCGGTGGAAGTGCACGCTCGTCTGCTCCCCCGCCCGGACCGTGATGATCCGGACCGACGACGGCTGGTTGAGCGCGTAGGTGGCGACGTGACCCCACGGCTTGTCGATGATCATCGAGCCTCCTCGCGCGGGAGCCGGGTCAGCACGGCCGCCATGTCGAGCGCCGCCTCCGCCGCCGTCCACCCCTTGTTGCCGTGCGACCCGCCCGCCCGTGACAGCGCCTGCTGGAGGTCGTCGGTGGCGAGGACCTCGAAGATGCACGGAACGCCGGTCTGCGCGCTCACCTCGGCGACGCCGCGTGCGGCCTCGTTGGCCACGAGGTCGAAGTGGTGGGTCTCGCCGCGGATCACCGCGCCCAGGCAGATCACCGCGTCGACCGTTCCGGTCTCGGCGAACCGACGCGCGACGAGCGGGATCTCGAAGGCTCCCGGAACCCAAGCCAGCGCCACGTCGTCGTCGCGGACGCCGTGCCTGGCCAGACCGGCGAGCGCCCCTTCCACGAGCTTGGCCGTCACGACCTCGTTGAAACGAGCGGCCACGATCGCCATGCGCCTCCCCGCGCCGGCGAGGTCGCCGCGGACCTCGTTCACGCCTCGGCCTCCGGTACGTCGAGCAGGTGCCCCATCTTCTCGCGCTTCGTCCGGAGGTAGCCGATGTTCTCCGGCGTCGGCGTCGTCTCGAGCGGGATCCGTTCCTCGATCGACAGACCATACCCTTCCAGGCCCGCCCGCTTGTCGGGGTTGTTCGTCAGCAGGCGCATCGTGCGCACGCCGAGGTCGACGAGGATCTGCGCTCCGATGCCGTAGTCGCGCTGGTCCGCGGCGAACCCCAGCTCCAGGTTGGCCTCCACGGTGTCGCGACCGAGGTCCTGCAGCTCGTAGGCGCGCAGCTTGTGGGTCAGGCCGATCGCACGGCCCTCGTGACCGCGGACGTAGAGGACGACCCCCCGGCCCTCCTCGCCGATCAGCCGCATCGCCGCTTCGAGCTGGCGGCCGCAGTCGCACCGGAGCGAGCCGAACACGTCGCCGGTCAAGCACTCCGAGTGGACGCGGGTCAGCACCTTCTCACCGTCGCCGACGTCTCCGAGGGTCAGCGCGACGTGCGTGCGGCCGTCCACGAGGCTCTCGTAGGCGTAGGCGCGGAAGACGCCCCACTCTGTGGGGATCGCGGCTTCCGCGACCCGTTCCACCAGCACCTCGTGCGCGCGCCGGTGCGCGATCAGGTCGGCGATCGAGATCAGCTTCAGGTCGTGCTCGGCCGCGAACCGCGCCAGATCGGGCAGCCGCGCCATCGTGCCGTCGTCGTTGACCGTCTCGCACAGGACCCCCGCCGGATACAGACCGGCCAGCCGTGCCAGGTCGACCGCCGCCTCGGTGTGGCCGGCGCGACGAAGCACGCCACCCTCCCGATACCGCAGCGGGAAGATGTGCCCCGGTCGCGAGAAGTCCTCGGGCCTGGTCGCGGGGTCGATCATCGTGCGGATCGTGGTGGCGCGGTCGGCCGCCGAGATGCCGGTGGTGACGTCCTTCCTGGCGTCGACGGACACGGTGAACGCGGTCCGCTGATGGTCCGTGTTGGCCGACACCATCAGCGGGATCTGCAGCTCATCGAGACGGTCGCCAACCACCGGCATGCAGATCACGCCGCTCGTGTACCGGACCATGAAGGCGATCGCCTCCTTGGTCACCTTCTCGGCGGCCATGATCAGATCGCCCTCGTTCTCCCGGTCGGCGTCGTCGACCACGATCACCATCCGGCCGGCGCGGATCTCCGCCACCGCCTCGGGGATCGAGGCGAACGCGTCGTGCTGCTGCTCGCTCATGCATCGGACCTTTCCATCAGGCGCTCCACGTACTTGGCGATGACGTCGACTTCCAGGTTCACCGGGTCGCCGGCCCTCGCCGTGCCCAGCGTCGTGACATCCAGGGTGTGCGGGATCAACGCGATCGACACCCCGTCGTCGTGCATCGCGGCCACGGTCAGGCTCACGCCGTCGACCGACAGCGACCCCTTCTCCACGACGTATCGGAGCAGCTCCTCGGGCACGCCCACTCGCAGCGTGGCTCCACCGCCCTCGTCTCGGTCGAACGTCACGACGACCCCGACCCCGTCGACGTGGCCCTGGACGATGTGGCCGCCGAGGCGGGCGGCCAGAGAGACCGGTCGCTCCAGGTTGACGGGATGTCCGACCGCGAGCCGCCGCAGGCTGGTGCGCGCGAGCGTCTCCTGCGACAGATCGAAGCCGAGCGACGCGTCGGTGTGCTCCACGACCGTGAGGCATACCCCGTTGACGGCGACAGAAGCTCCGAGCGGGCTGTCGGCCGGCACGAGGTTGCACCCCACGGTGAGCCGGTGACCCTCGATCGAGCGCACCTCGCCGCGCTCCTCAACGATCCCGGTGAACATGGGCCTCCACCCTCAGGTCGGGACCGATCCGGTCGATGCGGTCGAACTCCACCTGCAACGCGGCCTCGATCGGGGCGAAGCCCGCCCCTGCCACCACACCGGGGGCGCCCGCACCCCCGATCACCTTGGGGGCGACGTAGGCCACGATGCGGTCGACGAGCCGGTCGCGGAGGAAGCTCCACGCCAGCGTCGACCCGCCCTCGACCAGTACACCCTGCACGTCCCGCTTCCCGAGGGCTTCCAGCAACGCGTCGATCGAGACGCCGGCGGTGGCGTCCCGATCCAGGACCACGACCTCGGCGCCGGTCTCCTGCCAAGCGCGAACTACCTGGTCGGGTGCGTCGCTCGTGGTTGCGACCAGGGTCGGCGCCGTCTCGTCGAACATCCGCGCGGTGGAGGGCGTGCCGCCCGTCGAATCGACCAGGACGCGCGTCGGCGGGCGCGCGGCCGACCACGTCGCGTCGCGCAGGGTGAGCGCCGGATCGTCGAGCTGGGCGGTCCGCGCGCCGACGACGACCGCGTCCGCCCACGCCCTGAGGCGCTGCGCGTCGGCGCGCGCGGCCTCCGACGTGATCCACCGCGAGGTTCCGTCGGCTGCCGCCGTCTTGCCGTCGAGGGACGACGCCGACTTCAGCACCACGAACGGACGTCCCGTGGTGACGTGACGTTCGAAGGCCTCGTTGAGGCTGTGTGCCTCCGCGGCGAGCATGCCCTCGTCGACGGCGACGCCCGCGCCCCGGAGCTTCGCGAGTCCGCGGCCGTCGACGACGGGGTTCGGGTCGCCCGCCGCGATCACGGCGCGCGCCACGCCCGCCGCGATCAGCGCCTCGGTGCACGGAGGTGTCGATCCGTGGTGATCGCACGGCTCGAGGGTGCAGTAGAGCGTCGATCCACGTGCGCGCTCCCCTGCCTGCTCGAGGGCGACAACCTCCGCGTGCGGGTTGCCACGAGGGCCCTCGTACCAGCCTTCCCCCAGGATCTCGCCGTCGGGAGAGACCACGACGGCGCCCACCATCGGGTTGGGAGACACACGGCCCCAGCCGCGTGTGGCGAGCTCGAGCGCCCGCCGCATGTAGGTCTCGTGCCGCTGCATCCACACCCCTTCACCCCGGGGCGGGAACGACACGACGCGCGCCGCCACATGCGCGGCCACGCCGGCGCCCGTTCCTCTCATCCCGACTCTCACGGTCGGTCCCGGAATCGCACCGGGTCCACCCACGACTGGTTGCCGCGGGGTCGCGGACTGTCACCGCCGGTGGGGACTTCCACCCCGCCCCGGAAACAGGCTTGCCCAAGAGTATAGGAAGAAGGACGTCACTCCGCGCGGCGGTCGACGGCGTAGGAGGAGCCGGCGTCGCGCTTGGCGAAGGACTTCATCTCGGTGGCCACGGCCACCGCCTCGCCATAGTGGGCGAACCGGCGCTTCGACGTCGAGGCGATCCCGATCGAGACGGCGACCAAGGGGATGTCCTGCAGGACTCCCTTGCGGTCCTCGACCCGCACGAATCCCCGCTCGAGGTCCTCCGGTTCGTAGAAGTCGGCGCGTGCCTCGTCGAACCGCTCGGCGATCCGTTTGGCCACCTCTTCGGCGACCTCCGGCTGCACGACGGCAACGAAGTCGTCGCCGCCGACGTGACCGATGAACCCCTCCGCGCCAGCGAACTCGAGCACCGCGTCCTGGATCAGCCGGGCGGTCGCCTGGATCAGCCGGTCGCCGCGGACGAACCCCTTCTGGTCGTTGTACGCCTTGAAGTTGTCCAGGTCGGAGTAGAGCACCGCGAAGTCACGGCCCTCCCGGACCTGGCGCTCGATCTCCTCCTGGATCCGGATGTTGCCCGGCAGCCCCGTGAGCGGCGAGAGGTTCCGCATCTCCTTGGCGCGGCGAAGGGTGCCCTTCACCCGCGCCAGCAGCTCGATCGGATCGAACGGCTTGATGATGTAGTCGTCGGCGCCCGACTGCAGCCCGGTCACCTTGTCGGCCGACAGCGCCTTCGCCGTGAGCATGATGATGCTCGTGTTCGCGGTCTGCGGGTTCTTCCGGAGCCGTTGTGCGACCTCGAAGCCGTCGATGCGCGGCATCATCACGTCGAGGAGCACGAGGTCGGGTCGGAGGTCCATCGCCTTGTCGATCGCCTCCTCGCCGTCGCCTGCGACCGCCACGTCGTAGCCGGCCGAGCGAAGGTTCACCTCAACGAATCGGGCGATGTCGGGATCGTCGTCGACGACCAGGATCGTCTCCGGCATCAGGCGGCCTCCTTGGCGACGTCGGCGAGGGCGCGGGCCGCGGCGGCGGGGTCGGGCTGGCGGAAGATGCCGGACGCCGCGATCAGGACGTTGGCTCCGGCGCGAACCGCCCGGTCCGCGTTGTCGAGCTTCACGCCACCGTCGATCTCCACGTCGATCGCACGACCGGACCGGTCGACCTCAGCACGCACGGCCTCGAGGCGCGGATACACGTCGGGGTTGAGCAGCTGGCCCGACCAGCCGGGCCGGATGCTCATCAGCATGACGTCGTCGATCTGGTCGAGGAACGGGAAGAGACGCTCGACGGGCGTCTCGAGGTTGATCGTCAAACCGACGCCCAGACCCGCCTCGCGGGCCTTCCGGATCGCCGGCGCCGGCTCGGGAACCGCCTCGATGTGGAAGGAGACCACGTCCAACCCCGCGTCGCGGAGCTCGTCGAAGAAGCTCTCAGGCGCGTCGACCATCAGGTGTCCGTGGAGGGTCCGTTCCGTGACGGGGCGCAGCGACTCGACCACGACGGTACCGAGCGCGATCGGCGGAACGAAGTGCCCGTCCATGATGTCCACGTGGATGATGTCGGCGTACGGCTCGACCAGCTGAACCTGCCGTCCCAGCTGCGCGAGATCGGCTGCCAGGATCGACGCGGAGAGCTTGCCCATCGCGCGTATCGTACCCGGCGGGGTCCAGCCGGCCGCCGCAGCCCGTTGATCACGGGCCGCGTTCGAACGCCGCCACGAACATGCCGTCGGACCCGTGGACGTGGGGCCAGAGCCGGTGGCGCAGGGCAGGGCCTTCCGGGCCGGGCGTCTGGACCGGGCGGAGCTCCGGCCGATGGCGGACGATGGCGTCACACGCGGCGTCCGTCTCCGCCCTCGGGAATGTGCACACGGAATAGACGAGACGGCCCCCCGGCCGCAGCAGCCCGGCGGCTGCCGAGACGATCGACACTTGGCGCCGTGCGAGCCTGCTGAGCCCGTCCTTCGGCACCTTCCACAGCAGCTCGGGCCGGCGACGCGCCGAGCCGATGCCGCTGCAGGGCGCGTCGACGAGCACGCGGTCGAAGGACCCACGCACCGCCGGCACGGTCGCATCCATCGCCACCAGCAGCGCGCGGGCGCCGAGCCGGCGTGCCTGGGTCGCCACCAGACCGAGCCGAGCCCGGCTGATGTCCGTGGCCACCACGACGCCCGGTGCTCCGACCAGGCACGCGGCGAACACGGACTTTCCGCCGGGCGCCGCACACGCATCCAGCACGCGGTCGCCGGGACGCGGGTCGAGCGTGCGCACCACGAAGGCGGACGCCTGGTCCTGCACGGCGAACCGACCCTCCGCCCACCCGGGCAGCGATCTCGGGTCCCCGCCGTCGATCAGGAAGCAGTCGGGTTCGAGAAACGCCGGCTCTGCCTCGATCCCCGCGCGCGAGAGCGCGCCCCGGAAGGACTCCACATCGCCCGCGCAGGTGTTCACGCGGACGCAGAGTGGCCCGCGGCCGGCCAGTGCCGACGCGGCCCGCTCGGCGTCGGCCCCGAGGACGTGGCGAAGCTCTCGGACGGCCCAGGAGGAGAGCCCCGTGCGCGCCGAGACGTCGGCCTCTTCATCGCCGGCGGGTGGCTCGGGGGGCGACGAAGCGATCCCTCGGAGGACGGCGTTGACGAACCCCCGCTCACGCGGACCCGCGAGGGCGACGGTCTCCCCGACGGCCGCGTGAGCCGGGACGCCCGCGAACAGCAGCTGATAGGCGCCCAGGCGCAGAGTATGCCGCGCGCCGGGACTGATCCTCTCGACCGGCCGTTTGGCCCGCATCTCGATCGCGCGGTCGACGGGCAGCAGCCGGCGGACCGTCCCGTAGGCAAGCTCCGCGGCGAACGCCCGGTCACGTCGCGGGAGACCCGACCGTTCCAGGAGCGCCGGAACGACCCGGTTCGAATACGCACCCTCGTCAACGACGCGGCGGACGGCCTCCAGCGCGACCGCACGGGCGGTCGTCGGGCGCCGGGACCGCGTCATCCGAGCCGATCGTCGGACGCGAACCGCGCTCCCCGCGCCCACTCCGCCGCCCCCATCCGCCGACGGCCCGACGGCGCGACCCGGCGAAGGCGCACGGCTCCGGAACCGGCGGCGACGAGAACGCCTCGGTCGTCGGCAGAGATCACCGATCCGGGCGGCGGATCGTCGGCGACGGCGTCGTGGGCGACGCCCGCCGACAGCACCTTGAGCGGCTCGCCGCGGAACGAGGTCGTCGCCCCCGGATCGGGCGCCAGCGCGCGCACCATCCGCACGACGGACTCCGCGGATCCACCCCAGTCGATCCTGCGCTGCTCGGGTGTCAACCGTGGCGCTCGCGTGGCCTTGCGGTCGTCCTGCCGCCGCTCGGGCAAGCCGTCCTCGGCGAGCTTGCGGAGCACGCCGACCAGGAGCATGCCGCCGAGATGGGCGAGCCGGTCGCCGAGCGTCCCGGCGTCGTCCTCGGGCCGGATCGCGTCCTCCATCTGGTTGAGGATCGGGCCGGTGTCGAGCCCGGCATCCATACGCATCACGGTCACGCCCGTGACCTCGTCACCGGCGAGGAACGCGCGCTGGACAGGCGCCGCGCCCCGCCATCGGGGCAGCAGCGAGAAGTGCACGTTCACACACCCCAAGCTCGGCAGCTCCAGGACCTCCGGCGGCAGGAGCTGACCGTAGGCGACGACGGCGATCGCATCCGGACGCGCCCGACGGAGCGCGTCGAGACCCGCGCCGGCGCGCACGCCGTCGGCTTCGAGCAGTGGAAGGTCCATGCGCCGCGCCGCCTCGGCCACGGGCGTCGGGGTGTGCTTCGCGCCACGGCCCGCGGGCTTCGGAGGATTGGTGATGACCAGCACGACATCGATCTCGGGCTCGCCGGCCATCGCCTCGAGGGAGGGCACCGACCATCGATCGTTGCCCAGGAACGCGACCCGGACGCTCACGCCGGGAGGATAGCCGTGCTCACTCGGGGCCGACGCGCTTGCTCGGGCGCGGCTGCGAGAGGCCGAGCTCGATCCGCCGCAGCTCGGTGAGGACGCTCCGGCGACCGTCCTCGTCGAGGCGGTCGACGTACAGCATTCCGTCGAGGTGATCGGTCTCGTGCTGGAAGATCCGCGCCAGCAGCCCTTCGCCGACCATGTCGAACGGCTTGCCCCGGACGTCTTTGCCGCGACACCGGATCTTCGCGTACCGCGTCGTCGGGTAGTAAGGCCCCGGGATCGACAGGCACCCCTCCTCCTCGTTCGCCTCTCCTTCCGCCTCCGACAGCTCGGGGTTGGCGACGAAGACCGGCCCGGTCTCGCCATCGTCGAAGACGAACAGGCGCAGCGACAGCCCCACCTGCGGCGCGGCCAGACCGACTCCCGGGGCTGCGTACATCGTCTCCAACATGTCGTCGGCGATCTTGCGCAGCTTGCGGTCGAAGGACAGGAGCGGCTTGGAGGGCTCGCGCAGCACGGGGTCGCCCAGCGTTCGGATCGGCAGGATCATCGTGGTGACTCCTCTACAGGTGGGGCTCGGCCTCGACCCGTTCGACGACCCCTCGTCCGGCGAGCTCGCGCATCGCGGCCCCGAACGACGCGACGCGACCGGGCTCGAGCGCGAGCAAGCATACCGTCCGGTCTCCGAGCGACGAGACGAGCGACGTGACGGGGGCGAACGCCTCGAGCTCCCCTTCGAGCTGCGCGTCTCCCATGACCCGAAACACGGGGGCCCCCACCGGGAAGCCCGCCGCCGCCCGGCGCACGCGTTCCCGTTCGTGGAACCGTTCGGGGCTGCCGCGCACCAGCGCCTGCACCCCGGGGTCGGAGGGGTGCGACGCCTGCACGATCGCGCCGCCGCGCGGACGCGCCCAGGCCACCGCCTCCATCCACACGGACAGCGCTCGCTCCCGCGCGGCGAGTCCGGGCCGCCGCTCCGCCAGGTCTGCGTCGAGGATCGCCACCAGATCGAGGTCTCCGACCCCGAGGTCGCGGACCTGGTCGGCACCCCCGACCACGATCTCCCCCGTCGGCTTCGGCAGTCGCGGCCGGCTCGGACGGGTGACCGGAACCGCGGCCACGGGGCGGACCCATTCCTCGACCCGCTCGGCCCCGCCTCGCCGGATCCCGAAGGAGTCCGCCCCACACTCGGCGCATCGCCCCGGCGCCTCGCACACCACGCACCGGACGGACCCCTCGTCCTGCCGCAGGGTGCCACCGCACCGCGCGCACGACGCCGGCGAGCCGCAGGCCTTGCAGACGGCCGCCACGCCATAGCCGGGCAGGGGCGCGTAGACGAACGCGCGCTGGACCTGTTTGAGGGCCTGCACCAGCCGGGGGGCGCGTCCCTCGGGACCCGGCCGAACGACCTCGACCTTCGGCCACCTGCGCTCTCGCGGCGCGACGTGGATCGCCTCCAAGGCCGCCGCCTCCGACGACGAGCAGAGCGCCTCCAGGATCGTCACCGCCCCTGCACTCCTCGCCCGCGCGAGCGCCACGTCGCGCACGTGGTAGTAGGGCGCTCGATCCTCGCGATGCGCGGGATGCGACTCACGGGACACGTACACGAGGCCGACGTCGGTCACCGGTGCGAACACCCCCGGCCGTGTCCCCACGATCACGTCGAAAGCGCCCTCGCGGATCGCGAGCCACGTCCGGTACCGAGCTCGCTTGTCACCCCCGACGAACAGACATACTCGCCCCCCGAACGCCTCCCGCAACGCGACGGCCGTGGCCGGCAGCGGCGACGCCTCCGGCACGAGCACGATCGCCCGCCTCCCCCCGGCCAAACAGGCCGAGACCGCCTCGACACAGACCGCGGCCTCGTCTTCTGGTGCGGGTCGAAGGATGAACGTGGCGGTCTCGTGGGACCCAATCGTCCCGAGAAGGTCGGATCCGCGGGAATAGCCGGTCAACAGAGGAGGACGGAGAGAGGCCGCCGCGGGCGGCGCCGCGGGGGGCTCTGCCCGGAGCGAACCGGAGGGAAGGAGCGAAGCGGCCCCCCGCGGGCCGCCCGCGGTGACATCGTCGCCCCGCCTCTCCTCCGACGCCACCCGAGGCGGCACCACCCGCCCGAGCACGGTTGCCAGCGGCGCGACGTACCGCTCCGATACCCACCGAGCCAGCTCCAACATAGGAGCATCGAAGAACCGAACCAGGGAGACCAGCTTCGTGATTGGAAGCATCCGAGCGGGGAGATCGTCGGTCGGACCCAGCACCCACGCCCGGGTCAGTCCCCCGTGGAACCGCACCCGTACGAGCGACCCCAGACCGGCGTCGAGCTCGGCGGGAAGCTCGTAGGTGAACGGCCGGTCGAGCGAGAGGACCGGCCGGTCCAGACAGACCGCGACCGGTCCGGAGAGGACGTCAGGCGCCGACGGCGCGGCGGAGGTCGTCGACGCGATCCGTGGCCTCCCAGGGGAACTCCTTGCGCCCGAAGTGCCCGTAGGCGGCCGTCTCCTTGTAGAGCGGGCGGGCCAGCCCAAGGTCGCGGATGATCGCCGCGGGCCGGAAGTCGAAGACGTCCCAGAGCGCCTCGGTGATCTTCTCCGGGTCGGCCTGCTCGGAGCCGAAGGTCTCGACCATGAGAGAGACCGGGTGCGCAGTCCCGATCGCGTAGGCCACCTGCAGCTGGCATCGGTCGGCGAGACCGGCCGCAACGACGTTCTTCGCGACGTAGCGCGCCATGTAGGCGGCCGAACGATCGACCTTCGTCGGATCCTTGCCGCTGAACGCTCCACCACCGTGCGGCGCGGTGCCCCCGTAGGAGTCGACGATGATCTTGCGACCCGTGAGCCCCGTGTCGGCCTTGGGCCCGCCGATCTCGAAGCGACCTGTCGGGTTCACGAGCACGCGCACGCCCTGGCTGTCGACATCGGCGAACTCGCGAAGGACGGGGTCGATCACCTCGGCCTCGACGTCGGGCTTGAGCAGCGTCTCGACGTCGACCTCCTCGCGGTGCTGCGCGCTGATCAGGACGGTGTCGACGCGGGTGGGCCGCGTGCCCTCGTACTCGATCGAGACCTGGCTCTTCCCGTCGGGCCGCAGGTACGGAACGACGCCCGCCTTGCGGACGTCGGACAGGCGCTTGGCCAGACGGTGGGCCATCGCGATCGGCAACGGCATGAGCTCGTCCGTCTCGCGGCAGGCGAACCCGAACATCATGCCCTGGTCGCCTGCGCCGAGCGTGTCCAGATCGTCGTGGGACTGGCCCTCGCGGTGCTCGAGCGAGTCCTCGACGCCGCGCGCGATGTCCGCGGACTGCTCCTGGATCGCCGTGAGGACGCCGCAGGTCTGGCCGTCGAGTCCGAACTTCGCGTCCGTGTAGCCGATCTCGGTCACCGTCTCGCGCACGACCGACGGGATGTCGACCCAGCGGTCCGTGGTGATCTCACCCGCGACCAGGACGAACCCGGTCGTGACGAGCGTCTCGCACGCGACCCTGCTGTTCGGATCCCCTCCGAGCATGGCGTCGAGGATCGCGTCGGAGATCTGGTCGGCGAGCTTGTCCGGGTGGCCTTCGGTGACGGACTCGGAGGAGAACAGGTGCCCCTGGCGCATGATGCGGCCGAGTCTAGCGGCGCGCACCGACCACGTCAGGGAGCCGTGAGCAGCGCGATCCGATCGCAGATGGCCGTCGCGAGTTCGGTCTTCGTCCAGCGACGCATGGGGACGTCGTCGTCGCCGGTCGTGAGGATCACCGCGTCGTTCGTCTCGCTTCCGAACCCCGTGTCGTCGCGACCGACAAGGTTGGCCACCACGAGGTCGAGATGCTTCCGCTCGAGCTTGCGGCGACCTGCGGCTTCCACGTCCTCGGTCTCGGCAGCGAAGCCGACGAGCACCTGGGTTCGCTTCCGCTCCGCCAGCTCCGAGAGCACGTCCGGCGTGGGCTCGAGGACCAGCTCGGGAACGCCCTGGTCCTTCTTCAACTTCGACTCTGCGATCGCCTTTGGCCGGAAGTCGGCCACGGCCGCGGCCATCACGACGGCGTCCGCGCCGTCGAACCGCGCGAGCACCTCGCGTCGCATCTCGTCGGTCGTCCGCACGTGTACGACGTCGATCGCGGTCGGATGGGTGAGCAACCCGACCGGTCCGAGGATCAGGGTCACCGCCGCACCGCGGCGAACGGCCTCGGTCGCGACGGCGATCCCCATCTTGCCCGACGAGCGGTTCCCGATGAAGCGAACCGGATCGATCGGCTCCTGCGTAGGGCCCGCGGTCACGAGCACCCGCCGCCCGTTCAGGTCGCCGGCCTCGTCGCGTGGCGCCAGCGTGTCCCCGATGGTCGCGAGGATCTGCTCGGGCTCGGCGAGACGACCCACCCCCTCGTCGCCGTGCGCGAGCGCGCCCTCGACGGGACCCACGAACCGCACGCCGCGCGCGGTCAGCGTCTCGACGTTCGCGCGGGTCGCCGCGGCGTTCCACATGCCGGTGTGCATCGCCGGTGCGACCACCAGCGGGCCGTCGTACTCGAGCAAGGTCGCGGTGAGCAGGTCGTCGGCGAGCCCATGCGCGAGCTTGGCCAGGACGTTGGCCGTGCACGGGGCGACGACCGCGACATCGGCCTCGTGGGCGAGCCGGACGTGGATCACTTCGCCCGGCCGCTGCCACAGGGTGCTCAAGGCCTCGCGGCCGGTGAGCGCGGAGAAAGTCTCGGCGCCGACGAACCGCGTCGCCGGCTCCGTGAGCACCGCGGTGACCTGCGCACCGAGCGCGGCCAGCCGCCGGGCGACGATCGCGGCCTTGTACGCGGCGACGCCCCCGGTGACGCCGAGCAGCACCCGGCGGCCGGCGAGGTCGTTACTCGACGGGCTCCGGAGGTCGCTCGTAGTCGATCTTCCCCTCGGAGATCTCCTCGAGGGCGATCGAGAGCGGCTTGTTGCGCAGGCCGGTCTCGACGAGCGGCGGCACGAACTCGCCGCGACCCTCTCCGAGCTGGTTGTAGTACGAGTTGATCTCTCTCGCGCGCTTCGCGGACAGGATCACCAGCGTGTACTTGGAGTCGACGGCCGCAAGCAGGTCGTCGATCTTGGGCTCGATCATCTAGGGAACGTCCTTTCCGGTGTCCGAAGGTCCGTCGGATCGGGACCGTTCGATGATAGCAGCGACCTCGTCGGCAGCGCGGTCGACGTCGTCATTGACGACGACGTGGTCGAACCAGCCGGCCTGTTGCAGCTCCCACTGCGCCGTCTGCAGCCGCCGGCGGATGCGTTCGTCGTCCTCGGTCCCGCGGCTGCGCAGGCGCGCCTCGAGATCCTCGAACGAGGGTGGGATGAGGAAGATCAGGAGGGCGTGGGGGACCGCCTGCCGAATCTGGGCCGCGCCCTGCACGTCGATCTCCAGAATGACATCGCGCCCGGAGGCGAGCGCTCGTTCCACGAAGGCTCGCGGCGTTCCCGAGCGATGCCCGACGATCTCGGCCCACTCGAGGAGCTCCCTTTCGCGGATCATGCGGTCGAACTCCACGTCGGTGACGAACGCGTAGTCCCGCTCGGGAACCTCACCGGCGCGCGGCGTCCGGGTCGTGACCGACACCGACAGCGCCAGCCGCTCAGGATCGCGGGCCAGGAGCCTGCGGACGACCGTGCCCTTCCCCACCCCGGAGGGGCCCGCGACGACGATCAACCGGCCCCGGCGCACGAGGCGACGGGTTTACTTCGCGCCGAACTTGCCGAGCAGCTGCTCGCGCTGCTTCGCCCCGAGCCCGCGCACGCGCCGGCTGGCGGAGATGTCGAGCTCTTCCATGAGCTTCTGCGCCCGGACCTTCCCGACACCGGGGAGCGACTCGAGCACGTTGGACACCTTCATCTTGCCGAGCGTGTCGTCGCCGCTCGAGTGCTGCAGCACGTCGGCCAACGTCCGCTTCCCGGACTTCAGCTCCGCCTTGACCGCGGCACGCTTCTTGCGCGCCTCCGCGGCCTTCGCAAGCGCTTGCGCACGCTGCTCCGGGGTAAGCGTCGGAAGAGCCATCGACACACTCCTTCGTTCGGTGGAAGGTCAGGGTCAGGAACGCCGGGAGTATACGCACGGCTCCCGAGGGGGACAAACGCGACGTAGGCTCCTGCCTGCGGATTCAGCGCGACTCGAGGACGATGCCGCGCGCCACCCCGACGGGGTCCCTGGCCGTGGTGATCGGTCGCCCGACCACGATGTAGTCGGCTCCGCGTTCGATCGCCTCGGCCGGCGTCAGCACGCGCACATGGTCGTCGCCGTTGCCGCCCGCCGGACGGATGCCGGGCACGACCAGACAGAACGCGTCCCCGCAGGCGTCCCGCACATCGCGCACGTCCTGGCCCGAGACGACGACCCCGTCGAGGCCGGCCTCGCGTGCCTCCCAAGCGAGCGACGCGGGCGAGGCGAGGTCTTCTCCCGTCTGCGACGACAGCACCGTCACGGCGACGACGAGCGGCGGCTCGACGTCGATCGCGTCAGCGCCCCGTCTCGCACCGCGGACCGCGGCCTCCATCATCCGACCGCCACCGAGCGCGTGCACCGTGAGCATCCGTACCCCGAGCTCGGCGATGTTGGCGCTGGCCCGCTCGACCGTGTTCGGGATGTCGTGGAGCTTCGCGTCTGCGAACAGCGGCCCCACCGATGCCATCGCTCGCACGGCCGCCGGGCCCCCGGCCCACACGAGCTCGAGGCCGACCTTCAGCATGCCGGCGTGCGGGCCCAGGAGGCGGGCGAGGCGTTCGGCCTCGCCCAGGTCGGACACGTCGAGCGCGACCACCAATGGGTTGTCCGGCCGAGGGATCACGTGCCGGACTCCTCGGGTCCCGGCGCGTACGACGCCGGCACGCGGAGCCTGCCCCGCACGTCCGCAGGCGACCGCACGTTCTTCGATCGCAGATAGCGCGCCAGACCTTGGGCGATCGTCACGGGCGCGGCGGGGTCCACGAGCATCGCCGTCCCCACCTGGACCGCCCAGGCGCCCGCCAACAGGCACTCAGCAGCGTCCTGGCCCGTTCGGATCCCGCCGCTGGCGATGACGGGGACGTCGGGGAGCGCTCGGGAGATGTCGAACACGGCGCGCAGGGTCAAGGGCTTGAGGACGGGCCCCGACAGCCACCCCGTCACGCCGCCGAGCACCGCCCGCAAGCCCGTGGCGTCGATGCCGAGCGCGAGCGGGGAGCCGAGCGCCGTGATGCCGGTGGCTCCCGCGCGCACGGCTGCGCGCGCGAGCTCCGTGACATTCGTCGCCGTGTTCCCCGGGAGCTTCGCGAACACCGGCACGAGCGACATCCGCGCGACCGCACCGACGATCTCGGTCAGCCGGTCGACGTGGGCGCCGAGCAGGTCTCGGCCCATCTCCTCGTCGGGGCCCGAGAGGTGGACCTCGATGGCCGCGACGTCCGGGTGGTTCTGCAAGAGACTGGTGAGCCGCACGTACTCCTCGAGCGAGCCGCCGCCGATCGAGACGAGGACACGAGTGCCGCGCGCGAGTCGCGGCAGCTCGTCGACGAGGAAGGCGTCCAGCCCGGGATTCTGCAAGCCCGTGTCCCAGACGATGCCGCCCGGCGTCTCGGCGATGCGCGGCGTGGCGGCTCCCTTCCGGGGAGCCACCGAGATCGTGCGCGACACGACCCCGCCGACCTTCCGCAGGTCGACCAACCCGGCGAGCTCGCGTCCGGTCCCAGCGCACCCGGACGCGATCATCACGGGGGTTGAGAGCGAGAGTCCGCCGAGCTCCACGGCGAGCGTCCGCCTCACTCCCGCCACGCACCCTCCTCCGTTCCTGGCCGGCTCCTCACGACCGGCAGCCCCTCCGGAAGGGTCGGACGCACGGGCGGCTCATCGGGGCACCAGCGATCCCACAGGACGCGGGCCGGGTTGAACACCGGACCGTCGACGCACGCGCGCAGGTGCTCGTATCCACTTCCGTCGGGGCGGGCGACCGGCACGACGCACGTGTGGCACAGCCCGTACCCGCATCCCATCCGCTCCTCGACCAGAACCTGCGCAGGGATCCGACGCTCCTGGCAGAGCGCCGCGATCTTCCGGAGCGAGGACGGTCGCGCAGCCGCGTAGACCACCTCCGGGTTGGACCGCTCGACGGCGTCATGCAGCGCGTCGAGGATGCTCCCCTGCTCCCCCAGCGTGCCGTCGTCGGTGACGATCGACAGGGTCTGCGAGAGTCGCTTCCCCTCGATCGGCTTGAACACGGACTCCAGCGTCTCGCCGCCGATCACCATATCGATGCGCTTGTGCCGCGCGGCCAGCTCCTGCGCGAGGAAGTACAGAGAAGCCGCGCCGCGGCCTTCCGCGACCAGCAGGCAGTTGGTGAGGCGGCGGGGGTACGCGAAGGGACGGCCGAGAGGTCCGATCACGTCCAGGAACTGGTGAGCCACCGATTCGACGAGCCATGAGGTCCCCGCCCCCGACGGGTCGACGACGAACTCGAGCGTCCCGGCCCAGCCACCTCGGCGCGACGCCTGGTGGATCGAGAAGTGCCGGCGCAAGATGAAGTCACGACCCTCGGGCATCGCGATCGCCACGAACTGACCGGGTCGCGCGCGTTCCGCGATCTCGGGCGCGACGAGCGTGAGCGCCTGGTAGACACCGATCTTCCGCGTCGACAGGATCTCCGCACGCGCACGCTTCACCCGCTCACCTCCCCCACGCTCGCCGCCTCGTCGAACGTCATCCGCGCCTGGAGCGGCCCCCGCGCCGCAGAGGCGTGGTGCTCCTGGATCGAGCGGGGCTCGGTAGGGCCGCCGCGGAGCGCCTCGATGCCCCGCACCGCGGCGAACGCGCCGGGAAGCGTCGTGATGCACGGAACCCCGTTGGCTGCGGCGGCCGTGCGGATCAGCGAGCCGTCGGTGCGCGGCGCTCGCCCGAAGGGCGTGTTGATGACGAGGTCCACCTTTCCCGCTCGGATCAGCTCGGCTACGTTGTCCTCGCTCTCGGACACCTTGGCCACCGCTTCCACCGGGATCCCGGCCCGCACCAGCACGCCCGCGGTCCCCTTCGTCGCCAGGAGCCGGAACCCGATGTCGGCAAGTCGCTTCGCGGGCAAGACGATGGCGCGCTTGTCGCGGTTGGCCACGCTCACGAAGACCGACCCGGTCACCGGCAGAGCGTGTCCGGCGGCAACCATGGCCTTGGCCAGGGCCACGCCCGGGTCCGCATCGATCCCCATGACCTCGCCGGTCGACTTCATCTCCGGACCGAGGATCGTGTCCACGCCGGGGAACCGCCCGAACGGCAGGACGGCCGCCTTGACGCTGGTGTACGGGAGGTGCCGGTAGTGACGCTCGCCGGCCGGCACGACGCCGGCGATGCGCAGTTCCGCGAGCGAGGTTCCCGTCAGCACCAGCGTGGCGACGCGAGCCAGGGACGTGCCGATCACCTTCGACACGAAGGGCACCGTGCGCGATGCGCGAGGGTTCGCCTCGAGGACCCAGATCCGCTCGTCCTTGACGGCGAGCTGGAGGTTGAGGAGCCCCAGCACGCCGAGTCGTCGCCCGAGTCGTCGCGTCACGTCCTCGATCTCGTCGAGTTCGTCGTCGGAGAGCGTCGGCGGCGGGATCTGGCACGAGGAGTCCCCGGAGTGCACGCCGGCCTCCTCGATGTGCTCCATGACGGCGCCGATGAACACGTCGCCGTTCGCGTCCACGACGGCGTCCACGTCGACCTCGATCGCACCTTCGAGGAAGCGGTCGATCAGCACCGGATGGTCGGGCGAGGCATCGGCGGCTTCCCGAACGAACCGCTCGAGCTCCTCGCCGTCGTACACGATCTCCATCGCGCGCCCGCCGAGCACGTAGGAAGGACGAACGACGACCGGGTAGCCGATCCGGGCGGCCGCGGCCCGAGCCTCGTCCATCGTGCGGGCTTCGCCGTGCGGGGGCGCCGGGATCCCCATCTCGTTGAGGACCTCGGCGAACCGGCCTCGGTCCTCGGCCAGATCGATCGCGTCGGGCTGGGTGCCGAGGATCGGGAACCCCTCGTCTTGCAACGTGCGGGCGAGCGTGAGCGGCGTCTGCCCGCCGAACTGCGCGATCACGCCGACCGGCTGCTCGGCGCGGCAGACCGCGAGCACGTCCTCCGCCGAGATCGGCTCGAAGTACAGGCGTGAGGACGTGTCGTAGTCGGTCGACACGGTCTCGGGGTTCGAGTTGAGCATCACCGACTCGTAGCCCGCCTCCTCCAGCCCGAACGCCGCGTGCACGCACGCGTAGTCGAACTCGATCCCCTGGCCGATCCGGTTCGGTCCGGCCCCGAGGATCACGACGCGCGAGCGCTCGGCCGGGCGGAGCTCTGTTTCTTCCTCGTAGGTCGAATAGTGGTATGGGGTGAGCGCCGGAAACTCTCCCGCGCACGTGTCCACGGTCTTGAACACCGGCTCCACGCCGAGGGTCAACCGCCGGTGACGCACGTCGGCTTCCGAGGAGGATGTGAGGCCCGCGATCCGCGCGTCGGAGAGCCCTGTCCGTTTCGCGTCGCGAAGATCGCTCGCATCGAGCTCACCCAGGGCGCGCCCCTCCAGCGCCGCGGCCTCTTCGATCACCTGCGCGATCTGATCCACGAACCACGGATCGATCCCCGACGCCGCACTGACCTCGTCGAGAGGGAGGCCTGCGCGAAGCGCGGCGTCGACGCGAAGCAGACGGTGTTCCGACGGCCGGGCCAGGGCTGCGAGAAGGTCGGCCTCGGCGAGGCCGTCGCCACCCAGATCGAACCCCGCCTTCTCCACCCCGCGCCACGCCTTGCCCAGGGCCTCCTTGAACGTCCGACCGATCGCCATGACCTCGCCGACCGATTTCATCGTCGAGGTGAGCACGGGTGACGCCTCCGGGAACTTCTCGAACGCGAACCGCGGGATCTTGACGACGACGTAGTCGAGCGTGGGCTCGAACGCGGCCGGTGTGGCGCCGGTGATGTCGTTCGCGATCTCGTCCAGCCGGTACCCGACGGCGAGCAGAGCCGCGATCTTGGCGATCGGGAAGCCGGTGGCCTTCGACGCCAGCGCCGAGGAGCGTGAGACGCGCGGGTTCATCTCGATCAGCACCTGACGCCCGGTCCGCGGGTCCACCGCGAACTGCACGTTGGAGCCCCCGGTCTCAACGCCGACCGCACGAAGGACGCGGATCGCCGCGTCGCGCATCTGCTGGTACTCGCGGTCGCTGAGGGTCTGTTGCGGCGCGACGGTGACCGAGTCGCCGGTATGCACCCCCATCGGGTCGACGTTCTCGATCGAGCACACGATCACCGCGTTGTCGGCGCCGTCGCGCATCACCTCGAGCTCGAACTCCTTCCACCCCGCGATCGACTCCTCGACCAGGATCTCGTGCACCGGCGAGACCTCGAGCGAGCGAGCGGCGAGAGACGCGAGCTCGTCGCGGTCGGCCGCGAACCCACTGCCCCCGCCGCCGAGCGTGAACGAAGGACGCACGATCACGGGGAATCCGATCTCGTCGCCGAGCGCGAGCGCCTCGCCCAGCGCCCGTGCGACACCGGCACGAGGCACGTCGAGCCCGGCGTCGAGCATCGTCTGCTTGAACCCGCTGCGATCCTCGGCGCGGTGGATCGCTTCGAGCGAAGCGCCGATCAACCGGATCCCCAGCCGATCGAGGTCCCCGCTCTCGGCGAGCACCACGCTCACGTTGAGCCCGGTCTGGCCACCGAGAGTCGGGAGCAGCGCGTCCGGCCGCTCCCTCTCGAGGATCCGCAACACTGAATCCGGCGTGAGCGGCTCGATGTAGGTGTGGTCGGCGTAGTCGGGGTCGGTCATGATCGTCGCCGGATTCGAGTTCACGAGGGCGACCTCGAAGCCCTCGCGGCGGAGCACCTTGCACGCCTGGGTTCCCGAGTAGTCGAACTCACACGCCTGGCCGATCACGATCGGCCCGGAGCCGATCACCATGATGGAGCGGACGTCCGTGCGCTTGGGCATCAGCGGTCCGCCACCATGAGCCTGCGGAAGTCGTCGAAGAGATACCGCGAATCATGTGGACCGGGCGCGGCCTCCGGGTGGTACTGGACCGAGAAGGCGGGTGGCTGGAGGCAGCGGAGCCCCTCGAGCGTGGCGTCGTTGAGGTTGCGGTGGCTGAGATGCACCCGACCGTGATCGGTGTGGACGTGGTCGTCGCCGTCGGCGGCCCACCCGTCCGGGTCCACCGCGAACCCGTGGTTGTGGCTCGTGATCTCCACCACGCCCCTGGCGAGGTCCTTCACCGGCTGGTTCACGCCTCGATGGCCGAACGGCATCTTGTACGTCCTGCCCCCAAGCGCGAGGCCGAGCAGCTGGTGCCCCAGGCAGATGCCGAGGATCGGGATCGTGCCCAGAAGCGCCTTCACGGCGTTCACGCCGTAGCCCGTGGCCGCCGGGTCGCCCGGTCCGTTGGAGAGGAACACACCGTCGAAGTCACCCCGCGCGATCGTGGCGGGCGGGGTGCCCGCCGGGAAGACCGTGCACGCGATGCCGTGCCCGGCAAGCAGTCGCAGGATGTTCCGCTTGATCCCGTAGTCGTAGGCGGCCACGCGGAGGATCGGCCCATGCTCACGGCTCGGGACGCCTGCGACCTCTTCGCCCTCATAGGGCTCCGCGACGGTGACCGTGCGCGCGAGGTCCGCTCCCATCATGCCCGGGGACTCCTGCACGCGCGCGACCAGCGACTCGGCGTCGAGATCCTCGGTCGAGATCGCCGCACGCATCGAGCCGTGTTCGCGCAGACGAAGCGTCAGACGGCGCGTGTCGATGCCCTCGATGCCGACAACTGCGTCGCGGTCGAGCGCGCCGGCGAGGGTTCCTTCGGCGCGCCAGGACGACGCACGCCGAGAGGCCTCGCGCACGGCGAACCCCGCCACCCATATCCGCCCCGACTCGGGATCGTCGCGGTTGACGCCGTAGTTCCCCTGGTGCGGCGAGGTCATAGCGACGATCTGTCCGGCGTAGGAAGGGTCGGTGAGCACCTCTTGGTAGCCCGCCATACCCGTGTTGAACACGGCCTCACCGAACGTCTCGCCCGCCGCGCCGAAGGCCGAGCCGCGGAAGACGGTGCCGTCCTCGAGCGCCAAGAGTGCCGCCGGCGCGCGGGTCACCGCGTCGCCTTCCCATCCGCGACGGTGAGCTCCCCGTGCAGCACCGTGGTGCGAACCCTCCCGGTGAGCGTCCTGCCGGTGAAGGCGCAGTTGCGCGCCTTCGAGGCGAACGGCGGCTCCACGAGCCACTCTTCCTCCGGGTCGACGAGCACGAGGTTCGCAGGGCGCCCCGGCTCGATCGGCCCACCGTGATCGGCCGCGCCGAGGATCCGGGCGGGCGCGAGCGTCATCGCCTCGACGGCGCGCGTCAGGCTCACCGGGCCCGGCGCAACGAGCTCGGTCAAGACCGCGGCGAGCGCGGTCTCGAGCCCTATCGTGCCCGGTGGCGACCGGTCGAATTCGGCTTCCTTCTCCTGGACGGCGTGTGGAGCGTGATCGGTCGCGATCACGTCGATCGTGCCGTCGGCCAGGCCCGCTCGCAGGGCCATCCGATCCTCGACCGTTCGCAGGGGCGGATGCACCTTCAGGTTCGTGTCGTAGGAGCGGAGATCCTCGTCGGTGAAGATGAGATGGTGCGGGGTGACCTCCGCCGTGACACGGACCCCCTCGCCCTTCGCCCGACGCACGAGCTCGACCGAGCGCGCCGAGGACAGATGGCACAGGTGCAGACGGCCACCCGTCATGCGTGCGACCGCGATGTCGCGTGCGACCACGATCTCCTCGGCCTCGGCGGGACGCCCGGCGAGTCCGAGTGTGGAGGACCACAGGCCCTCGTGCATCTGACCGTTCTCGACGAGCGACGCATCCTCCGCATGATCGGCGACCACGATCTCGGCGGGGAACGTCTTGGCATAGGTGAGGGCGTTGCGCAGCACCCGGGCGGTGGGCACGCACATGCCGTCGTCGCTGAAGACGCGCACGCCCGCGTCCACCATCTCGCCGATCTCGGCGAGCGACTCGCCCGCGAGCCCCTTGGTGATCGCGCCGACAGGGAACACGTCGCAGAGACCTGCTGCGGCCGCGAGATCTCGCACCTCGTGCACGACGGCAGCGTGATCGGTGACCGGCTCCGTGTTGGCCATCGCCGCCACCGCCGTGTAGCCGCCGAGGGCCGCCGCCCGCGTGCCCGTCTCGATCGTCTCTTTGTGCTCGTGCCCCGGCGTTCTGAGGTGTGCATGCAGGTCCACGAGCCCCGGCAGCAGGAGGAGCCCGGTGCAGTCGATCACCTCCGCACCGTCGGCGGCGAGCTCGACCCCGACCGCCGAGATGCGCCCGGCATCGACCAACACGTCGGTCGTCGTGTCTGCGCCCGACGCCGGATCGATGACCCGGGCGCCACGGAGCAACAACGTCGTCATCCCGTGGCCACCTCCGCGACCGCCCCGCCGAGCAACAGGTACAGCAGCGCCATCCGGATCGCGATGCCGTTGGTCACCTGGTCCTCGATGACGCTCTGCGGTAGGTCCGCGACGTCGGAGTCGATCTCGACCCCGCGGTTCATCGGCCCCGGGTGCATGATCAGGCTCCCCTCCGGTAGCTGGGCCACGCGATCTCGCGTCAACCCGAACAGGCGAGCGTACTCGCGAACGGTCGGGAAGTACTCGAGGCGCTGGCGCTCGGTCTGGACGCGCAGCAGGTAGCACACGTCGAGCTTGGGGAGCACGCCGTCGACGTCGTAGCTGACCTGCACCCCCCATGCCGGCGCCCCGGGCGGGATCAGCGTCGGCGGCCCGACGAGCGTGACGTCGGCTCCCATCGTCACGAGCCCGAACGAAAGCGAGCGCGCGACGCGCGAGTGCAAGACGTCGCCGATTATCGCGACGCGAATCCCCTCGAGACGTCCCAGCCGCTCGCGCATCGTGTAGAGGTCGAGCAGCCCTTGGGTGGGGTGCTCGTGCGTGCCGTCGCCGGCGTTGAGGACGTGGCCGTGCACCCATTTCGTGAGCTGGTGTGGCGCGCCGCTCGACGCGTGACGGATCACGATCGCGTCGGCGCCCATCGCCTGGAGCGTGAGCGCCGTGTCCTTGAGCGACTCCCCCTTAGAGACCGAGGATCCACCCGTCGTGAAGTTGATCACGTCGGCCGACAACCGCTTCGCGGCCAGCTCGAACGAGATCCGCGTGCGCGTGGAGTTCTCGTAGAAGAGGTTCACGACCGTGCGCCCGCGGAGCGCCGGCACCTTCTTGATGACCCGCGTTCCGACCTCACGGAACGACTCCGCCGTGTCGAGGATCTGCGTGACGTCGGCGGCGGTAAGGTCGTTCATCGACAACAGATGCCGGTTCACGATGCAGCCTCCACGACCACGCCGTCCTTCCGGTCGACCTCCTGCACCATGACCCGGACGTCGTCGGCTCGGCTCGTGGGCACGTTCTTGCCGACGAAGTCTGCACGGATCGGCAGCTCGCGATGGCCGCGGTCGATCAGCACGGCCAGCTGGATCTTGCGCGGTCTGCCAAGGTCCATCAGCGCGTCCATGGCCGCGCGGACCGTGCGGCCTGTGTACAGAACGTCGTCGACAAGGACGACGGTCTTGCCGCCGATATCGAACCCGATCCGCGTCTCGTGGACCTCCGGAGCCTCGGCGCGCATCCCGATGTCATCGCGGTAGAAGGTGATGTCGAGGACGCCGACAGGAACAGACCTGCCTTCGATCTGGCCGATCTCCGCTGCCAGCCGGCGCGCCAGGTGGTCGCCCCGGTCGGCGATCCCGACGAGGGCGACCCCCTTCCCGCCCTTGTCGCGCTCCACGATCTCGTGTGCGATGCGCGTGAGGGCCCGCCGCACGTCCGCCTGGTCCATCACCTTGGCCGTCATGCGCGAACGCCCCCTCGAGCGTGCGAGGAGGCGCATATGGGGCACAGCCGCATGTTCGCTCCCTTCCCGGCCTCACGGGACCGGACTTAAAGGGGAAGAGCGTCCCGAGCAGCATACACCTAGGCCGACCCGCCGCCCGGGCGTATGCTTGGTTGGTCTCCCCGGAACGTCCGAAGAAAGGTGCGTCTGACACATGGGACCCGAGTGGATCATCGTCGGCATCATCGCGATCGCCGTCATCTTCGGCGCGAAGCGGATCCCCGAGATCGCCCACAACGTGGGCAAGGCCCAGAGCGAGTTCAAGAAGGGCATGCGGGAAGGCTCCACCGAGAAGGACGAGGCGTCGCGGCCCGCCCCGCCGCCGGAGTCCGCACAGCCCTCGCAGCCCGCCACCCACCCGTCGGAGCAGCCGCCCCCAGAGAACTGAGGCTCAGATCCCGCTGGAGGCGTCGGGGTCGCGCCCGTGCTCGCGCGCGATCTTCCCCAAGACGCCGTTGACGAACCGCTTCGACTCCTCGGCCGAGAGCTCGGCGGCCGCCTCCACGGCCTCGCTGATCGCGACGGATGCGGGAACGTCGGTGCCCCACAGCAGCTCGTAGACGGCGATCCGCAGGATCGAGCGGTCGAGCGAGGTCATCCGCGCCACGGACCAACCCTCCGCGTGCTCCTCGAGCAGCAGGTCGATGTCAGGCTGCCGCTCGGCCACACCCTCCACGAGCGTCCGCGCGAACGGCGGGATCCCCCGCTCGGCCGCGCGCCAGCGGCGCAACACGGCCAGCGGCGCCTCGTCCGTGACGTCGGCCTGGTAGAGCACGTCCAGCGCCAGACGCCGAGCGTCGCGGCGGCTCGTCACCTCAGGCCTTCACGCGCTCGATGTACTCGCCCGTGCGCGTGTCGACCTTGATCTTCTCGCCTTCTTCTACGAACAGCGGGACGTTCACGACCACGCCGGTCTCGAGGGTCGCGGGCTTCATCGAGCCCGTGCGGGTGTCGCCCTTCACACCCGGGTCGGTCTTCGTCACGGTGAGCGCGAGCGACGCAGGCAGGTCGATCGCGATCGGCACGCCGTCGTGCATCGCGATCTGCGCCTCGCCGCCCTCCGACAGGTAGCTGTCGGCCCCACCCATGACCTCCGAGGGCACGTGCACCTGGTCGTAGGTCTCGAGGTCCATGAACACGGCGTCGGTGTCGTCGGCGTACAGGTACTGCATCGGCCTGCGCTCGACGATCGCCAGCCCGACCTTCACACCGGCATTGAACGTGCGCTCGACCACCGCCCCGCTCTTCACGTTGCGGAGCTTGGTGCGGACGAAGGCGCCACCCTTTCCCGGTTTGACGTGCTGGAACTCGATCACCTGGAACAGCGTGCCGTCCAGGTCGAGCGTCATGCCGTTCTTCAGGTCGTTCGTGGAAACGCTCACAAGATCTCCTACAGCTCGATGAGCTCTCGCGTCGAGGTGCCGAGCACCCGCGCGCCGGCCTCGGTCACCTCCACCATGTCCTCGATGCGGACACCGCCGAGACCGGGAACGTAGACGCCCGGCTCGACGGTGACGACTGCGCCGACCGGCAGCACGTTGGTCTTGTCACGCCCGAGCCACGGCCCTTCGTGGATCTCCAGGCCCACCCCGTGACCCAGCCCGTGGACGAACCCGGCTCCGTAGCCGGCCTCCTCGATCACGGTGCGAGCGGCCGCGTCCACCTCCGCGCCGGCGACGCCCCCGCGTACCGCGTCGATACCCGCCTCCTGTGCTTGCCGGACGACGTCGTGGATCTTCCGCAGCTCGGCCGGCGGTGACCCGAACGACACCGTCCGAGTCATGTCGGCGTGATACCCGGCGGCGAGGGCGCCCATGTCGAGCTTGATCACGTCGCCCTCCTCGAGCATGCGATGGCCGGGCGCATGGTGTGGCTCCGCCGCGTTCTCGCCGAAGGCGACGATCGACTCGAAGGCGACGTCGTCGGCGCCCTCCTCCAGGAGCAGGCGTTCGAGCTCGCTCGCGACGCGTCGTTCGGTCAGCCCCACCGCCACGACGTCCAGCAGCCGACCGAATGCGGCGTCCGTGATCCGCTGCGCCTCACGCAGCTGCTCGATCTCCTCGTCGTCCTTCGTCTCTCGAAGACGCTCGACCCCGCCCTCGACCGGAACGAGCGCGACGTCCGCCAGGGACCCTGCGAGCCTGTCGTGATCGGCCACCGACACCACGTGCGACTCGAACCCGAGCCGCCGGATCCGGCCGCATCGGCGAGCGAGCTCCTCCCGGTAGCCGTTGATGCACGTCACGCGATCGACGTCGGGCAGCTCTCGCCGGGATTGCTCGGTGTACCGGCCGTCCGTGAAGAACGCCGCGCCGTCCTTCCCGACCAGCAGCTGACCGCTCGAACCGGTGAACCCGGTGAGGTAGCGCACGTTCTCCAGACGACTCACGAACAAGGCGTCCAGATCCAACTCGGCCAGACGCGCCGTCAGGGCCGCCCTCCTCAGCTCGTGATCCACGGCATCGCCTCCAGGGCCAGATGATAGCCACGAGCCCCGAGACCGCTGATCGAGCCGCGACACACATCGGCCACCACGGAGATCCTGCGGAACCCCTCCCTGGCGTGGATCTGCGACATGTGGACCTCGATCACGGGCAAACCCGAGGCCTCGATCGCGTCGCGCAGCACGTAGGAGTAGTGGGAGAGGGCGCCAGGGTTCAGCACCACACCCTCGACACCGTCCCCCGCAGCTGACAGCAGCCACCCCACGAGGTCTCCCTCGTGGTCGGACTGCTTCCATCGCATGGAGTGCCCAAGGCCCGTGGCCGTCTCCTCCAGCTCGCGCACGATTTCGTCGAGCGTCTGCGAGCCGTAGAGATCGGGGTCGCGCCGCCCGAGCGCGCCCAGGTTCGGCCCGAACAGGAACAGGACGTTCATGTGGCTCCCATCGTCTCGAGGATCCGGCGCACGTCGTCGTCGCGTACGCCGTCAACCACCACGGGACGGCCAAAGTCCTCCAGCAGGACCAGGCGGACGCCCCCGTGGAACTTCTTGTCCATCTGGATCGCCTCCACCACGTCGTCGGCGGCCGGAAGCGCGCCGTCGGTCTCCAGCCCGAGGCCGGCGAGGACGCGGGCGGTCCGTGAACCAAGACCGGGGGCGCAGAGACCCTGTTCCTCCGCGACGCGCGCCGCGAACACCATCCCGATCGCGATCGCTTCCCCGTGGGAGCGGCCCCCGAACGCGTCGAGGCGCTCGAGCGCGTGCCCGAGCGTGTGACCGTAGTTGAGGACCAGCCGCGCGCCGGCGTCGCGCTCGTCGGCCGCGACGATGCGCGCCTTCGCGGCAACGCATCGTGCGATGAGGTGCTCGAGCACGGCGGGATCGCGCCGCAGCACCGGCCCGGGGTCGTTCTCGAGCTGGTCGAGGAGCTCGAGGTCGAGCGTCAGCGCGTACTTCGCGACCTCGGCCAGACCTGCCCGGTACGTGCGCTCGTCGAGCGTGGCGAGCACCTCGACGTCGCAGATGACGACGACCGGCTGATAGAAGGTCCCGACCAGGTTCTTCCCCTCGGGCAGGTTGACGGCGGTCTTGCCGCCCACCGCGGCGTCGACCTGCGCGGTGAGGGTCGTCGGCACCTGCACCAACGGGATCCCGCGCATGAACGTCGATGCCACGAACCCGGCCAGGTCGCCGGTGCTACCGCCGCCGAGCGCCACCACCAGGTCGTCTCGATGCGCCTCACGAGTGGCCAGCTGATGAAGGACCGTCTCGAACACCTGCAGCGTCTTGGCCTCCTCACCGGCGGGCACGGCCAGCAGGACCGTCCTCAGCCCCCGCTCGGCCAGCGACGCGGCCAGCGGCTCGAGATATCGCTCGGCCACGTCGTGATCCGCGACGACGAAGGCCTGCGACGACGGTCCGATCGGGGGCAGCAGCTCTCCCGCTCGGCGCATGGTCCCGCCGCCGATCACGACGTCGTAGGACCGTCCCGGGACCGAGACGGTCACGCGCTCCAACGCAGCTCCTCCACGATCGCGTCGGCCACCTCTGCGGGGGGGCCGCTTCCATCGACGACGTGTGCCGCGAACTCGCGGTAGAGCGGCTCGCGCGCCGCAAGCAGTCGATCGAGGTCGCCCTCGTGCCGGATCAGGGGCCTGTCGATCGCGGGCCGGACCCGAGCACGGAGCGCCTCGAGCGGGACCGCGAGGAACACGCACGTACCCGTGTTCCGGAGCGCGATCCTGTTGGCGGGCTCGAGCACGACGCCTCCGCCGCAGGCGACCACCGCGGGGTCGCGTCCGCTCGCGCGTACCAGCTCCCGCGCCTCCAGCGCGCGGAAGCTCGCTTCGCCGTCGGTCTGGAAGATCTCCGGGACGGTGCGGCCCTCACGCCGCTCGATCTCGGAATCCAGATCGACGAAGGGGACGCCGAGGCGCCCGGCGAGCTCCCGCCCGACCGTCGACTTCCCGGAGCCCGGCATGCCGACCAGGTAAACGATCACGGCAGCGTCTCGAGGAAGCCATCAAGGTTCCGGCGCGTCTCCCCCACCGAGTCGCCGCCGAACTTCTCCAGAACCGCATCCGCCAGCACGAAGGCCACCGCGGCCTCCCCGACGACTCCCCCCGCGGGAACCGCGCACACGTCCGTACGCTGCTTGATCGCGACGGCCGGCTGCCCCGTGGCGAGATCGACCGTGCCGAGCGGCCGGGGCACCGTGGAGAACGGCTTCATCGCCGACCTAACACGCATCGGCTGCCCGGTCGACGTGCCGCCCTCGATGCCCCCGGCGCGCGCCGTGGCTCGCGCCAGGCGGCCGCCGCGAAGGACGATCTCGTCGTGGGCCTTCGACCCCGGACGCGAAGCGGTAGCGAACCCGTCGCCGATCTCGACCCCCTTCACCGACTGGATGGACATCAGAGCCGCGGCGAGACGGCCGTCGAGCTTGCGATCCCACTGCACGTGGGAGCCGAGACCGGGCGGTACACCGTAGACGACCACCTCGAAGACCCCTCCCACGGTGTCCTTGTCCTTGCGGGCGCGATCGATCTCCGCGACCATCCTCGCGCCGGTGGCATCCTCGGCGCACCGTACCGGCGAGGCGTCGATCCGGTCGAGGTCCTCGGGAACCGGCGTTCGCATCCGGGCCGGAACGGCGACCCGGCCGATCCGCACCACGTGGGAGAGCACCTGGATCCCGAGGTCGGCCAGGAACGCCTTGCACACGGCCCCCGCGGCGACCCGTGCCGCGGTCTCACGCGCGCTCGCGCGCTCCAGCACGTTGCGTACGTCATCGAACCCATACTTGAGCGCTCCGGCGAGGTCGGCGTGCCCCGGTCGAGGGCGCGTGAGCCGTTGATCCGGTTCGGGCTCGCCCTCGACGGCCATCAACTCCCGGTACTTCGTCGCGAATTCCACGTTGGGGATCGTGATGGCCACCGGCGATCCGAGCGTGCGGCCGTGCCGGACCCCGGCGAGGATGTCGAAGGCGTCGCCCTCGAGCCGCTGGCGGCCTCCGCGTCCGTGGCCGTGTCGCCGACGAGCGAGCTCCCCCGCGATCTCCTTGGGGGCGATGGGGACGCCGGAAGGGATCCCTTCGAGGACCGCGACGAGACCCTTGCCGTGGGACTCACCGGCCGTCAGGAGACGCAGCATGGCGCCCATCATAGGGAACCGTCCCGGGCCGCCCGCCGCAAAGGCGAGGGCGACCCTCGAAGGGGCCGCCCCCGCGGCCGACGACCGCTCCCCCCGTGGGCGGGCCGCCGGCGCCTTTGCCCCCGCCTATTTCTGCGGGGTGATGCACAGGGTGAAGGACTGGTCTCCGAACAGGAACGTGGCGCAGCTCCCGGACACCGACCGAAGCTCGAACGCCTTGTCGGGGCCGAAGGCCTGGCCCTCCGCGATCGTGTACACCGTGCCGTCGATCTCGACCTGTGCCATCTCCACGCCGTTCCTCGGGAAGACGTCCAGGAGCACCACCTGGTGGCTGCCCACCGTCGTCGAGGACCCGTTGCCGGGTGCGGTCGGCGAAGTCGAGCTCGACGAGCTCGAGGTGGATGACCCGGACGAGCTCGAGCTGGACGACGAGCCCGAGCTCGAGCTGGACGACGAGCCCGATGACCCGGAGGACGAGCTCGGGGCGAGGCCGCCCGGCACCGAGAAGGGGTCTCGGCCCTGGAAGACCGGCGCCGGCGTCTGGGTCGACGAGGGGGTCGGGGCGGTCGTCGGCGAGCTGGTGGAACTCGGCCTCGGCCCAGGGGTATTGGCAACCTCCGCCCCTCCACCCGTCAGAAGGTTGACCAGCAGGAACCCCACGAGGAGCACGCCCACGATGACCCCGCCCACCGTCAGGGTTCGCCGGTCGCGTTCGGTCAGCGGCACGTCATCCACCCACCTGAGTCGTCGGTCCGGGACTCGAGCCCGGCCCTGCGCTGACGTCGCTCGTGTACAGCTCGATCGTGCCGGTGACGGTCAGCTGCGGGATCGACCCCGCCGTGGCCGCCTGGACGGGAGTGAGCGAGAGCGCCGTCACCTTTGCGGCGCGCGGCAGCGTCTCGATCCGGTGCATGAAGTCCGTCACCTCGAAGTACGTCCCCGTGGTGCTCAGCCCCACGCTGATCACCGAGATATCACCCGATGGCGCGAGGGTCGGGTTCCCCGGCGTGAGCGACACGATGTCGAGCCCTGCGCTCGCCGCCGCGTTCTGCAGCAGGAGGATCAGCCCGGGGAGCTCGGCGACTGGCGGGATCTGCTGCTGGACCTGCTTGATCGTTCTGCGGGCCTCCGGAGCGCGGTCGCGAGCGTCCTCGAGTGCGCGCTTCTGGGACTCGAGCGTCTCCTGACGGTTTCGCAGCTGTGTGAGCTGGTCCCGGGCGGCGCCGACATCGTGGCTCTTCGGGATCACCAGGAGGAACACGAGCAGGAACGCGAGGACGACGACGGCGATCCCGGCGATGATCGGCGCCCGACGGTTATCCACCGGTGGCCACCACCCCGCCGGCGGCGGCGCCGCGCGCCGTCAAGACGTCCTGGGTGAGGTCGACGCTCGTGGTGAAGTCATAGGCCCCCGTGGCCGATGCGGATTGCGTGATGCTCGGCATCCACGGGTTGGCCCAGCCCTTGATCTGCTCCAGCGAGGTCAGCCACCGGCTGAGGGTCTCGAAGCTGGCCCCGGTCCCGTTCGTGGTGATCGTCCCGACGAACGTCGTCGTGGTCGGGGCGGCGGCCGCGGGTGCGGCCGGAGCCGTCGTGGTGACGTCGAACGAGCCCAGGTAGGCGTCGCTCGGGATGACGCGCGACAGATCCATCAGCAGCCCCGAGAAGGCGACCTCGTTCGCATAGGCGCTGTCCAGCAGGGCCTGCTGTTGCTGCGCACGCGCCTGGAGGTCTTCGTACTTCTGCAGGTCGTCGATCTCGTTCTGGAACCCCTGGTTGGTGTTCTCCTGGGAGCGGATGTCGTCGTTGACCGACGAGAGGGACTGCGCCTGCAGGAGGTAGAACGCGAAGACCAGCGCGAGGACGACGGCGCCGGCCGCGAGCACGCCGAGGGTGACCCGCCGGACACGCTGGCTCCGCTGGATATCGGGGGGAAGGAGGTTGACCTGGCTCACTCCGGCCTCCCCGGGATGGCAAGCCCCACCGCCACGGCCAACAACGGCTCGGCGTCGATCACCTGTTCGTCGGAGAGTGGCAGCTTCGACGGCACGTGCTGGAAGACGCGACCCGGGTCGACCGACACCGGGATGCGTTGACGCATCAGGTCGATCAGGCCCTCCAGCTTGGATCCCCCGCCCGTCACGAGCACGCGTCCGATGCGCGCGTCGCGCGACTGCGCCGTGTAGAACTCGAGGGAGGACCGGATCTCGTCGACGAAGGCGCCGGCGCGATGCAGCGCCGCCTCGCGCACCTGGGCAGGCTTCGGTGCACCGTCGACCTCTTCGCCACGCTTGAGATGCTCGGCCACGTCGTCCTCGACGCCTGCCGACCGGGCCACTGCCAGCGTGATGTCACGCCCGCCCGACGGAAGGATGCGGACGAAGCGCGTCGTCCCGCGTCCGTGCACCACGATGTTCGTGACGTGCGCTCCCACGTCGACGATGGCCTCCTCACCGGCATCGTCCAGATCCATCCCGATGTCGGCGGTGCCGATCGCCCGCACGAGCGCGAAGGGGGTCAGGTCGAGGCCCATCGGCTCGAGCTTCGCGTCGCGGATCGCCGAGACCACCTGGTCGATCATGGTTCGCTGCGCGGCGACCAGGAGCATCCGGAGCATCCGGCGGTCGTCCTGGTCGAACTCCTCGACCGGGTCGTAGTCCAGGTAGGCCTCGTCGACCGACATCGGGATGAACTCCTGCACCTGGAACCCGAGCGATTGCCGCAGCTCCTTCTCGGGCAGGTAGGGCAGTGAGATCTCGCGCACCACGACCCGCTGATTCCCGATGCCCGTCCATACCTGACGGCTCTTGAAGGCGCCGTGCTTCGAGTCCCAGAGCGTGCGGAGGGCTTCGGCCACCGCGAACGGGTCGCGCACCTCGCCGTTCTCGACGGCGCCCGCGGGCAGCGGTACCTGGGCGGCGCGCACCACCGAGGGCTTCGCGCCGAGCGCCACCTCGGCGGCGCGCACGGCCGTCGATCCGATGTCGAGGCCGATCCGACCCTTCGCCATCAGGCTCCCTCCACCCGCACCGACCGCGCGGACAGGTAGCGCTCGACGTCGGCCGCACGGATCCGGAAGTTGCGCCCGATCCGGACCGCGGGCAGCTCGCCGCTCTTGATGAGGCGGTAGACCGTCATGTTCGATACGCGCATCGAGGCAGCCACCTCGGAGACGGTGAGGAGTCCACTCGTCGCGAACGCCCGTGGGCTGCCGATCGCCTGATCCTCTCTCCGTGTCACACGTGCCACATCTGCACCATGAGTCACAAAAGACTCCAAGGAGCACTTTGGTCCCCTAGAGCAGAGCAACGAAACATCAGGCACAGGGGCAAGTCAAACATCCGAACGGGCTGTTTTCGCAGGTCGAACGCCTGTTCGGGTGCGGGTCGAGCCGGCTTCAGGCGCCGAGGAAGGTCCTCAGGTACCAGTCCGCGATCGCCTGCCCCCACAGGCCGGCCGCGACGGCGCCCGCGGCGAGGTACGGACCGAACGGGATCGCGGACTTCCTGCCCCGCCCGATCAGCAGCGCGACCAGGCCGCCCACCCCGCCCAGGACGATCGCCGCGCCGGCCGCCACGCCCACGTACCGGAGCCCGATCGCGCCGAACACGGCCCCGAGGAGCGCCGCGAGCTTCACGTCGCCCATCCCCATCCCTCGGGAGATCGCGGCGACGAGGAAGAGCGCTCCGCCGTACAGGACGAAGCCGATCACCATGCGGACGAGGTCGACGGGCGCCCCCGCGACCCTCGCGAGCACGAGGTACAGGGGGAACACGACGAGCGCCGGGTACATCAGCCGGTTCGGGATGATGCGGTGCTGTACGTCGATCACCGCGATCGCGGGCATCAGGGACAAGAGGGCCGCCACCGCCACCGTCACCCAGATGCTCGCGTACACGTAGAACGTCGCGCTGATGAGGAAGGCGGTCGTCACCTCCAGGAACGGGTAGACCGCCGAGATCCGGGCGTCACACGCCCGGCAGCGGCCCCCCAAGAGGAGCCACCCGAGCACCGGCACGTTGTCCCGGTTGCGGATCGGGGTCCCGCACGACGGACACGCGGATCGCGGCCGAACGAGCGACGCCTTCTCGGGGACGCGAGCGACCACGACGGTCATGAAGCTCCCGATCACGAGCCCGAACGGGAGCGCGACCAGGGCGCGGAGCCACGCGTCGCTCATCGCGCGAACCTTATCCCTCGTCGCGACCGGGTCGGCGTTAGAGGTTGATCTCCTGCCAGAGGACCTGCTGGAGGGCGGCGCCGAACCCGAGCGTGCGCTCGATGCGGGCGTTGTACGTGAGGTCGAACCCGTTCTTCATGTCCATCGAGTTCGCGTACAGGGCTCCCTCCCACGGCTGGGCGTTGTTGTTGCGGTTCTTGAAGCTCAGCTTGCCCGTCGTGTAGAGCAGGCCGACGACCCCGTCGTTCGGGTCGGTCGGGCTACCCGAGTTGAACTTGATGTTGTTGTTGCCGTAGATGCTGCAGTCCCCGCCGCCGTCCTGGCAGGTGGTCCCGCTGGGCGGCTGGTACAGGGAGATCACGGTCATCTGCGCCGTCGCGGCACTCGTCGTGATCGTGCTGGTGTTGCCGAAGTTGATCGGCGCGTTCGTCACGATCGTGACGTCGCCGGAGATGTTCGTCAGGCCGTCGAGGTTGACGTAGGTGCTCGCCGTCGGGTTCCGCTGCCAGATCGCGAACTGGCCCGTCAAGTTGTTCTTGTGGGACGACACGTAGGTGTTGAACGACGAGGCGGCCGTCGTGGACGTGTTCGCGCCACACGTGCCTCCCGTCGGATAGCAGACCAACACGGGGTAGTTGTTGGGATCGAAGACGTAGGCCGGCATCGTCTGAACCTCCGGCGGCGTCGTGGCGGTCCCCGCATGTGCGCCGTTCGTCGCAAGCACCTGTGCCGACACCGAGCCGCACGCCGTCGCGCCGCCCGACCCCTGCACCTGCATGAACTGCGTGGCGCTCACCGTCGAGATCGAGTACGTGGCGTTGGCGGCGTTGCACGTCGTGCCCGACGGTGCCGACGCGGTCGCGTTGCCCGCGATGATCACCCCGCTGGAGCCCACGATCGATCCGCCCGCCCAGACCATGGCCGACTGGCCCGTGCAGTTGGTCGTCGCGTTGCTCGTCACTACTTGGTCGTTGTTCCCCAAGGTGATCGTTCCGTTCGCGGAGATGATCCCCCCGCAGATGGTTACGTTCTGATCGACCGTGATCGAGCCCGACGAGTAGATGTCACCGACGACGCTCGGGTTGTTCTTGATCGACAGCGCATCCTGGGCGAACAGGGCGTACTTGAACGTGGGCACCGGCTCGTAGGTCACCTGCACCTCGCGGGTGAAGCGCGGAGCCGACATCGAGGGGAAATATCCCTTCGACGTGACCAGGATGCCTCCGGTGGAGGTCCCCGTCCACGTCACTTGGTACTCGCCGCCGCCCCCAGAGCACGTGGTGGAGGTGGCGATCGCGCACGGGTTCGTCGCCGTCCGCGATTCACCCAGGCGCGTGATCACGTCGTGGACACCCGCTTCGGCGACGGTGAGCGTCTTGCTCCATTCGCTGCCCCGGCTGACCGTGTTGAGCGAGCCGTTCGCTGCGTCGAGCGACACCACCATCAAGACCATCATCACGGACAACAAGAGGATGGCGATGATCAGGGCATAGCCCTCATCCTCGCGGTGCAGCCGACGGATCAGGGCGCGCGTCATGTCTGTGCGTTCCTCAGGTGGACGTCCGAGGTCAGCGTGACGCTCGAGGTCAACGTCGTCAGCGGAAGGGTGATCGTGACCTCGTCCGTGACGCTGCTGTGCGTGGTGTACTCGAAGAGATCGGACGAGGACAGCACCGCCGGAAGGATCGTGTAGAAGTTCGTGCCGTTGTCCGTCGACTCCTCGAGCGAGTAGGGCGCCTGGGTTCCGGCGGTGCGCCAGGTGAACGTCGCCTCGCCTCCGTCCAGGTAGCCCGTGAAGGTGATCGAGCTGGCGTCGCTGCTCGACGCGACAACCTCGCCCTGGCGAAGCTGCTTCGAGAACCGGTCTAGGGCGATCCGCGCGTCGTCGAAGACGTCGCGCCGGTTCGTGATCGTGGCGGTGTCCGTGAACGCGCGCATGCCGACCGAGAGGACGGCCGTCGCGACGACGCCCATGACCAGCATCACTACGAGCATCTCGGCGAGCGTGAACCCGTCCTCGCGCTCAGATCGTGAACGTATTGCTCTGCGCACTCGTGTTCCCCGCGTTGTCGTAGGCCTCGACGTAGTAGACGTAGCTATCGCTCGCTTTGACGGTCGTGCTGCAGGACGTCCCCGACGAGCAGCTGACCTGGGCCCATGTGCTCGAGGTGGTCAGGCGCCTCCAGAGCCGGTAGCCCGCCAGCCCCGACCCCGAGTCCGTGGACACGCCCCAGCTGAGCGACACGGTGTGGTTGGAACCATTGGTCGATACGACAGACCCGGTCAGGCTCGTCGGGGCGCTTGGCTTCGTCTGGTCCAGCGTGATGCTGTCCGATCGGATCTTGCCGAACAGGCCCGAGGAGTTCCAGTAACGGACCCAAACAGTCTTCACCCCGTCGCCGGACACGAGGGTCCAGATGGTTGACGAGCTCACGGCTTGCTTCGCCGACCAGGTCACCCCGTCGTTGGAGAACTGCATCTGGGTGGCGCCGTTCGCTCCGTTCGGGTAGCTGAGGTTGAGCGTCACGTTCAGCAGGTTCGTGTACGGGGCGTTGCTCAGGATCTGGATCGCGTTCGCCCCGCCGTCGGGACCGCCGTTCCCGTCGGCGGGATCCACGGCGGTCACGGAACAGCTCAACCCCGAGTTCGTGGCGTTGGCGGACCCGTTGTCGACGACGGTGTTGACGATCCCGTAGGTGCCGCCGGCCGGGAACGTGTAGGTCAGGTCCGTGAACGCGGTGGACTGCGTCGAGATCACGCTGCCGGAGCTGTCGCTGAACGACCAGATCACCGTGGTGATGGTGCCGTCGCTATCGGACGCGATCGGCGTGAACGTAAACTGAAGGTTGTTCACGGCGGTCACCTGGGGGCAGCTGACGGTCGGCGGGTTGTTGTGCGCAGGCTGGTGATACGGGATCTGCTCGTCGGAGAAGAGTGAGGACTGTGTCGTGTTCATCGTGATGCTGCGCACCGGGTCGATCCACGTCACGGCGACCGTGACGCGTTTCTGGTCGTGTCCGTTCGAGTCGTCGATGCCGTTCCCGTTCCCGTCGGCTTGATCGTCGCCGGCAGCGACCGTCCCGTCGGACGGCGAATCGACCCACGTCACGTAGACGTAGATCGCGAACGTCGTGTCGCCCTGGACGATCGGCGTCTGGATGTGGTGGAACGCGGGCGACTGCCCCGGGATGCGCACGATGGATTCGGCGTCGAGCGGTCCCGTCCCGTCCGGGTCGAAGGTCTGAGCGGTCTCGTCGACCCAGTAGTCGGGATCGGTCGTGTCGGCCGAATGGGTCAGCGCGGCGCTGTCGTCCAGCACAAGGTTGTCGTAGTTGAGTGCGCGAGCCAGCTCCATCTGCTGGTCCACCGCCGAGCGAGCAGCGAGCCTCTCACGAGACATGCCGCTGGCGGTCAGACCGAAGCTCAACGCCTGCGCGGCCGCGAACGAGCCGACGGCGAGGATCGTCAAGGCGACCAGCGCCTCGACCAGCGTGAAGCCGCCCTCGTCGTCCAGGCGCCGGTGAAGACTCGTGAGCGTACGCATCAGCATCGGGTCTTGGGACCTCCAGCCATATCGTCGGCCGATCGGGGGGTCTCCTTGAGGCCTCCGGGGCAAACCGAAAGGGCGGCCCGGAGGCCGCCCTTCCCGTTGTGCTGCCGAGCCGTGATTACCAGCTCGCGGCGGTGGCGCCGGCGGTGGCGGCGCTGCCCAGGCAGTTCGTGCCGTTAGAGGCCGCGCTGCCGTAGGTGGTGCCGCTCGTCGCGTCGTCCGAGACGTAGAAGCACGTGCCGGACTTCGAGTACGCCGCGGCGGACCACACGTTGCCCGTCGCGTCGCTCGAGTCGACGCTCACCGTATTGGGGTCGGCCGATGTCGTCGCTGGCGCCACGAACGAGAGCGACGTCTCGATCCCACCGAGTGTGGCGGCGTCGCAAAGCACCGTCGCCGATTGGTGATACGTGTCGTGGTCCGTGAAGCACGTCTTCGCGGCCGCGAGCGAGTTGCGGAGGCCCGATTGAGCCGCCTTGTCGTTGGCCCGGTTGCGGGCACCCAGGAACGTCGGCAGAGCGATGGCGATCAGGATGCCGATGATCAGAACGACCACCATCAACTCGATGAGGGTGAAGCCCTCGTCCTCACGGACGCGCTTCATGAGCCCCTTGAGCATCTGCCTTCCTCCTTCCCATGAAGCCTGGCGCACCCCGCTGGTGCGCATCCGAAAAGGGTTTCGGCCGGAAGTCGCGACACCTGTAGCCTCGCAGGGGGAAAAGCAGGGACCTACCTGAACCCGGGTAGTTGGGGCCACTCCGGGTCCTCCACGCCGAGAGGCCCGGGGCGGATGGCCCGGGCCCTTCGTCGATGCCTGCCTCGAGATGGCCTACTTGATGAGCTTGATGATGTTGAACATCGGCATGTACAGGGCGATGACCGCCGAGCCGACCATGCCGCCGATCACGGCGATCAGCAGCGGCTCGATCAACGAGGTCAGCGCGTCGACCGCGGCCTCGACCTCCTGGTCGTAGAAGGCGGCCACCTTCTCGAGCATCACGTCGACCTGGCCGGTCTCCTCGCCCACCGAGAGCATCTGGACCACCATCGGAGGGAAGACCCGGTGCCGGGCAAGCGGCTTGGCCATCGACTCGCCGTCGCGGACGCTCGACTGGACGTCGATGACGGCCTTCGAGATGACCTTGTTGTTGACGGTGTCGCTCACGATGTCGAGCGCCTGCAGGATGGGGACGCCCGAGTGCATGAGCATCGCCAAGGTCGACGAGAAGCGCGACAGTGCCGTCTTGTGGAACAAGGATCCGAACACCGGGACGCGCAGCTTGGTCCGATCCACCGCCTCGCGGCCGGCCGCCGTGCGCTTCCATCTCTTGAAGAAGTAGCGGCCGACGAAGACGCCGGCGATGACGAGGTACCAGAGCTTCTTGAAGATGTCGGACGCCGCGAGCAGCACCCGCGTCGGCAACGGCAGCGTGCCGCCGAGCTGCTCGAAGATGCCCTTGAACTGCGGCACGATGAACAGCAGCATCGCCGTCATGATCAGGACCACCAGGCACACGACCGCGATCGGGTAGGTCATCGCCGACTTGATCTTCCCGCGGAGCTTGACCTCGTTCTCGATCAGATCGGCCAGGCGCAACAAGACGTCGTCGAGCGACCCTCCGGTCTCACCCGAACGCACCATCGATATATAGAGGTCGTTGAACACCTTGGGGTGCTTGGCCATCGCCGTGGACAGCGACGCGCCCTGCTCGACGTCGAGCCGGACCTCGCCCAGCACGCGAGCGAGCTCCTTGTTCGGGGTCTGGTCGGCCAGGATCGACAGGGCCCGCAGGATCGGGAGCCCCGAGTTGACCATCGTGGCGAACTGCCTCGAGAAGACGGCGAGCTCCTTGAGCTTGACCTTCTTCTTCGTCAGCTCGATGTTGAGTCCGCGGCTCTGCTTGCCGACCTCGAGGGGGGTCAACCCCTCCTCGCGGAGGCGCTGCAGGACCAGCGCCTCGTTGTCGGCGATCAGCGTCCCAGAGACGATCTTGCCGGTCTTGTCACGGACCTTGTACGCGTACGTGTCAGGCATCGCTCAACCTCCTCACATGCCGCCCATGGAGCTGCCCAACGAGCTCCCCATCGAGCCATAGGGGTCGCCGTAGTCGGAGCTGACGCCGCTATCGCCGGCATACGCCGACAGCCCGCCGCGCGACCCGATCAGCCGGTCGAGCTCCTCGGGATCGTGGCAACGCTCGAACGCCATCTGCTGGCTGATCCTGCCGGCCTTCACGTGCCCGGCCAGGGCCATGTCCATCGTCTGCATGCCGTAGCGCCCACCGGCCTGCATCGCCGAGTAGATCTGGTGCACCTTGCCCTCGCGAATCAGGTTGCGGATCGCCGGCGTCGCGATCATGACCTCGCACGCCGCGACCCGGCCCTGCCCGTCGGCGGTCGGGATCAGCTGCTGGGTGACCACGCCCTGGAGCGTCGTCGACAGCTGGACCCGCACCTGCTGCTGCTGGTGGGGCGGGAACACGTCGATGATGCGGTCGATCGTCTGCGGGGCGTCCTGCGTGTGCAGGGTGGCGAACACCAGGTGGCCGGTCTCGGCGGCGGTGATCGCCGTGGCGATCGTTTCCAGGTCCCGCATCTCGCCGACCAGGATCACGTCGGGGTCCTGGCGCAGGACGTGCTTGAGCGCAGATCCGAAGCTGTGCGTGTCGGCGCCGATCTCCCGCTGGTTGACGATGCAGGCCTTGTGCTTGTGGAGGAACTCGATCGGGTCCTCGACGGTCATGATGTGACCCGATCGCTCCGAGTTCACGACGTCGACCATCGCCGCGAGGCTCGTCGACTTTCCCGAACCGGTCGGTCCGGTCACCACCACGAACCCGCGCGGGAACCGTGCGAGGTCCGCGACCACCGGCGGCAGCCCGAGGTCTTCGATCGACTTGATGTCGAAGGGGATCACCCGGAACACGCCGCCCACGGCGTCGCGCTGCATGAAGACGTTCACGCGGAAACGGGCACGGCCCGGCAGTGAGTACGACATGTCCAGCTCGAGCTCCTGCTCGAACCGCTCGCGCATCTTCTGCGGAAGGATCGCGTAGATCATCCCCTGCAGGGCGCGCGACGTGAGGATCGGATAGTCCTCGAGCCGTTCGAGCTCCCCGTGGACGCGGATCACGGGCTTCGTGCCGCTGGTGAGATGGAGGTCCGATCCGTTCGCGTCGAGGAGCCGACCGAGGAGCTCGGGCACCGGGACCTGGATGTCGTCCTCTTCTTGGGCGACGACGCTCATCGTCACTTCACCACCCTCGCGACCTCGTCCAGGGACGTGATCCCCATGCGCGCCTTCTCGAGACCGTCGTCACGGAGGGGCATCATGCCCTGCTGGATGGCCACGGCCTTGATCGCGTCGGAGGACGCGCGCTCGACCGTGAGCCGCTCGATCTCTTCGCTCATCTGCATCACCTCGTACAGGCCGATCCGGCCGCGGTAGCCCGTGTTGGAGCACGCGGGGCAGCCGACCGCCTTGTACAGCTCGGGGATCTCGGGCCAGAGCCACTCGGGATACCCGGCAGCCTGCAGTTCGGCCTGCTCGGGTGTGTAGACCTGGCGACAGCGCTCGCACAGCTTGCGGGCCAGCCGCTGGGCGACCACGCAGTCGATCGCCGAGGCAACCAGGAACGTCTCGACCTCCATCTCCGTCAGCCGCGAGATCGCGGCCGGCGCGTCGTTCGTGTGCAGCGACGACAGCACGAGGTGCCCCGTCAAGGCCGCCTCGATCGCGATGTTGGCCGTCTCCTTGTCGCGGATCTCACCGATCAGCACGATGTCGGGGTCGGCGCGCAGGATCGAGCGGAGCGCCGATGCGAACGTGAGCCCGGCCTTCGGGTTCACCTGCATCTGGTTGACGCCCCCCAGCCGGTACTCGACCGGATCCTCGACCGTGATGATGTTCTTCGACACCTCGTTGAGGATGTTGAGCGTCGAGTACATGGTCGTGGACTTCCCCGACCCGGTCGGGCCGGTCACGAGGATCGCGCCGTAGGGCTTCTTGAACGAGACCGCGAAGCGCTTGTAGGCGTCCTCGAGGAACCCAAGGTCCTCCAGCCGCAGCAGCGCATTCGATTTGTCGAGCACGCGGATCACGACCTTTTCGCCGTAGACCGCCGGCAACGTCGCCACGCGCAGGTCGAGCTGCCTCCCCCCGACCTTCATCGAGATCCGACCGTCCTGCGGCACGCGCTTCTCGGCGATGTTGAGGTCGGCCATGACCTTCAACCGGCTGATCAGACCGCCCTGGATGTTCTTGGGCGCCGGCGGCATCGGTTCGTGGAGCACGCCGTCGACGCGGAAGCGGATCCGCACGTTCTGTTCCGCGGGCTCGATGTGGACGTCGGAGGCCCGGTCACCGACCGCCTGGGTCATGATCGCGTTGACGAGCTTGACGATCGGCGCGTCCTCGAGCGCCGCCTCCAGCTCTTCGGTGGTCCCCTCCTCGGCCTCGGCCGCGATGCTCGCCATCGCCTCGACCTGGGAGTCCATGCCGGCGAACTTCTGGATCGCGCGCTCGACGTCGTTGGCGGTGGCCACCACCGGCTGGACGTCGCGGCCGGTGATCGTGCGGATGTCGTCGAGGGCGTAGACGTTGGCCGGGTCGGACATCGCGACGAGGAGCTTGCCGTCCCGGTCTCCGATCGGCAGGGCCCGGTAGCGGCGGGCGAGCGGCTCGGGAAGGAGCGCGGTCGCGGTCGGATCGATCGGGTAGTCGCTGAGATCGACGAACTCGAGGCCAACCTGTTCGGCCAGCGCGCGGACGAGGTCGCCCTCCTTGATCATGCCCATGTCGATCAGCACGCGGCCGATCGACTTCGGGGTCTTCCGATGCTCCTCCAGCGCAACGTCGAGCTGCTCGGACGTGATGTATCCGAGCTCGATCAGGATCTGTCCGAGTTGCTTCGACTTGCGCTTGACCGTCGTCATCCAGCGTGCCCCCGTCCAACCGGGCTAGGTCTTCAGGAACTACCTTCGTCAGGGTCCCGGTCGACCTGAAGCAAACCCGAGAACTCTTTGGCCAGGAGCACCCGGTCGATCTCCCCGGTCTCGTCGGCTTCGCCGGCCTCGGTCCCCCGTTCGGAGGACGCGAGCCGCTGAGGCTCCCGCTGGAGCCCCGACCGTGGATCGGCCGCGCCCTCGTCGTCGGAGCTCGGCTCGGGGGGATGGATGTCTGCGGCATGCCCGTCCGCGGCGGCAGCCGGTCTGGGCCATCCGGTGCCGGGCTCGCCCCCGGCGTCGGCCTCGGACGCCGGCGCGGGCCGCGCCGACCAGAGTCGCCGGTCGTGAGCCGGCTCGGCGGCCACCGCCTCGGCACGCGGCATCGGCTCGCGATCCGCCTGGGGGTGCAGGGGCGTCCGCGGCTTCCCGCTCGGCGCGCCGGTCGCGTCGGGCACCTTGAGGGGATCGCGCTTGGTGCGGTTCTCCTCGGTCGCGAGCAAGGCCTGTTCGAGCTGGTCGATCAGCACGCCCGGACGCACGGTCAGCCCTGCGACGACGAACATCGCGTACGGTCCCCGGTAGACGTAGGCCCAGGTCTGGTCCGCGAGCTCGACGAAGCTCTTCCGCACCTCGCCAAGGGTCACGAACCTGAGCCAGGCAGGCTTGACGAGCGTTTCGTCCTCTTCCGGATAGGCACCCAGGACCAGGCCGTCCCGGGAGAGCACGAGGCAGCCTCGCACGTCGGTCATGCTCAAGACGAAGCGCTGAGCGAGCGCTGCGTAGTCGTCCATCTGGTCTCTCTCCCGAAGCATCGTCGGAGCTCGACGCGCGCTTGAGGGACGCCGACCCGAACCACCCGGACGGGTGGTCCTCCCTAGGCCGGAGGACCACCGCGGTCAGTCAGTGCGGCGAGGCCGGCCGCCGACATCACGTCCAGCGGGGCCACCTGTCCGGTCCAGATCTCGAAGGAGAGGGCGGCCTGCTGCAGCAGCATGCCGAGCCCGCCGAACGCGGAGGCGCCGGCCGCACGGGCCCGGGCGAGCAGCGGGGTAAAGGGTGGGTCGTAGAGCAGATCGATCACGACCTGCTCGGGGCCGAGCGGCGGAACGGGCAGCTCTTCGCCCGCCCGGCCGAGGGGCGTCGCGTTCACGACGAGGTCGGCGTAGACATCGCCCGCATCGTCGAACGGCACCGTCCGAAGGGTGGCCGGCACCCCCTCCAGAGCCGAGCGCAACGGACCGTCCCGCGACGGATCGCGCAGCGCGACGACGACCTCGGCGGCTCCGGACCGCCCGAGCGCGAGGGCGCACGCCCTGGACGCCCCGCCACCTCCGAACAGAAGGATCCGGCGCTGGGCGGGGTCGAAGCCGACGTCGAGGCGGACGAACCGCTCGAAGCCCGGCACGTCGGTGTTGTGCCCGACCACGCCCTCTTCCCCGACCACGATCGTGTTGACGGCACCCAGTCGTTCGGCGTCCTCGGAGCGGCGGTCCATCATCCGAGCGACCTCCGACTTGTGCGGCATCGTGACGTTCGCACCGGCGAAGCCGAGGTCGCGGAGCCCGGTGATCGCAGCGTCCACGCGTCCCGGGCGAACGGGGAGCGGCACGTAGGCCCAGTCGAGGCCCAGACTCGCGAACGCGGCGTTGTGGATCGCGGGCGAGAGGCTGTGCTCGACGGGCCACCCGATCACCCCGAGCGTGCGCGTTGCGCCGTTGATCCGCGGGGTCACGGCCATGTCAGCCCAGGCATTCCTTCACGTTGCGGTTGTGTTGGGCGAGCGTCTTCGAGAATCGGTGCACCCCCTCGCCGTCGGGAGGACACAGGACGTAATAGAGGTATCTCGTGTGGGCGGGTTCGAGAGCCGCCTGGAGCGCATCGTGCGACGGGCTCGCGATGGGCGTGGGCGGCAGTCCCTGAGTCAAGCGCGTGTTGTAGGGGTTGACGGTCTGCAGATCGGACGTCGACAACGAGCCGTCGGGAGTGGGGTCCTCGTACAGCAGCGTCGCGTCGATGCCCAGGGTGATCCCCATCCGGAGGCGGTTGTAGATCACGCCCGAGATGAGCGACCAGTCGTCGTTGGCGCCCGCCTCCTTCTCGACCATCGAGGCGACGATGACCACCTGGTACGGCGTCAAACCCAGCTCATGCGCCCGTGCCCACGGGAGCCCCTTCGCGCCGATCCGGAACTGCTGAAGCATCCGCCTGATCACCGCGTTCTCCGTGAGACCCTTGCGGACCAGCTGGTAGGTCTCCGGGTAGAGGAATCCTTCCGCGGTCGGTTTCCCCGGGGGCAGGTAGGGCGGCAGCGCGAACCTCCCGCTCTCGGCGAGGGCCGCGAAGCGCTTCGCGGACAGGCCGGTCTGCTCCGCGACCTCCTCAGCGATGCTGCGCTCGCCGTCGTACGCGGCCTGGATGCGAAGACCGGGCGTGACCGTCAGGCGGACCGTCGCGACCTTCTTCGGCGGTGTGGTCAGGACGTCGATGATCTGGTCCAGGCTCATGCCGACCCGAAGCTCATAGGTGCCCGATCGGAGGTCGCTCGCCTTGCCCGTGCCACGCAGGAGCAGGTTGCCCACGAAGCCACCGCAGCTGATCAGGCCGCGGTCGGCGAGCGACCGCACGACCTCGTTCCCGGTGGCCCCGCTCGGCACCTCGAACGAGACCGTGGCGTCGGTCTGGGCGGGCGCTCGTTTGCAGCCGCTGTAGTAGTCGGCTGCCCACGCCAACCCGCCTGCGACGAGCAGGAACACCACGAGCACGACGATGAGCGAGGTCCTGCGCCGATGTGGCTTCGCCGTCCGGCCGGGGAGGTCGGGCGTCCCCTCGTCATCCATCGGGGGTCGAGGATACCGGGTGACCGTGCACGTCCAGCCATGCCTGCAGGATCACCGCCGCCGCCGTCTCGTCGACCACGGCGCGGCGGCGGCGGCCACCCAGGCCGGCGTCGCGGAGCGCTCGCTCGGCCTCCACGGTCGAGAGTCGTTCGTCCTGTAGCACGACCGGGACGTCGAGGATCGAACGCAGGGCATCGGCGAACGCCTCGGCCTGGACGGCGCGCGGGCCGCGCTCCCCCGACATCGACAAGGGATGTCCGATCACGACGACCGTCGCGCCGTGTGACCCCACCATTGCGGCGATCGCTTTGAGCTCTCCCGGCGGCTGCCCGACGTGCACGTTGCCCACTGGGAGCGCGATGCGGCGGTCGGGATCGCTGATCGCGATGCCGATACGCGCGTCGCCCAGGTCCAGGCCGAGCGCGCAGCCCTCGGCCACGACCTCAGACCCCGGAGAGGAGCTCACGCAGGCGCGCGGGGATGCCGCCGAGCGCCTCGGGGATGCGCGCCGCGTTCTTCCCCCCGGCGTTGGCGAGCAGGTCCCTGCCGCCGGCCCCTCCACCGATCACGTTCGCGGCGGTCTCGAGCAGCTTTGGAGCCGTGATCCCGCGCTCGACCGCGGGAGGAGTCGAGGCCGCGACGAGCATCGCCTTGCCGCCGTCCGCATTGCCCACGACGACGACCGCCGGGCCTGCGGAGAGCTTGTCGCGTACCTTTTGCGCAAGCTCGCGGAGCCCCGAGGGGTCCTCGCCCGGCACGTCGGCGACGACGAGCGCCACGCCGTCGATCCGCTCGGCGCTCTCGGCCAGCGACGAGACCAACGCTTGCCTGTCGCCCTGACGGAGCCTGCCGAGCTCGCTCCGCAGACGCTTGTTCTCCTCCACCACGGCGCGAGCGCGGTCGAGCGCGGAGGCGGGATCCGAGCCCCCGAGCGCTTCCACCAACCCGCGCAGGAGGTGCCGCTCGGCGTTGATCTCGCGCAGGGCGTCCGGCCCGACCAGCGCCTCCACCCGTCGCATGCCGGCGCCGATGGAGCCCTCGTGCAGGATCCGGATCACGGCGACGTGCCCGGTCCTCGGCACGTGCGTGCCGCCGCAGAGCTCGCGCGAGTAGTCGCCGATCTCCACCACGCGGACCAGATCGCCGTACTTCTCACCGAAGAGCGCGATCGCGCCGAGCGCCTTCGCCTCCTCCATGGTCGTCTCGAACGCGCGCACGGGCTCGTCCTCGGCGACCCGGCGGTTGGCCTCGAGCTCGGCCCGTTCGAGGACGTCGTGGGGAACCGCGCTCGGGTGCGTGAAGTCGAAGCGCAGCCGTCCGGGAGCGACGAGCGAACCCGCCTGGCGTGCGTGCTCGCCGAGCAGGTTGCGGAGGGTCCAATGCACGACGTGCGTGGACGTGTGCGAGCGGGCGGTGGCCTCCCGGCGCGCGCGGTCGACCTCGGCCGACGCCTCTTGACCCGGCAGGACCTCGCCGGACTCGACCACGCCGACGTGCATGATCGCCCGATCACCCGCGGGCTGCGCGTCCCTCACCCGGACGGTGCCGGTCGGCGTGCGGATCAGACCCTGGTCCCCCACCTGCCCGCCGCCCTCGGCATAGAACGGTGTCCGGGCCAGGAACACCCGAACCTCGTCTCCCTCTTCGGCCACAGGGAGCTCTTCGTTGTCGGCGGAGAGCAGCACCGCGATCGGCGCCACGGCCTCGGTCTGCCGGTACCCGACGAACTCCGTCGGTGGAACCGCCCCGGCGTCCAGCCCGAGCGCGACCTTCTTCGCGTCCTTGCGCGATCGTTCGCGCTGCTCGTTCAGGAGCTCCTCGAAACGATCGCGATCCACCGAGACCCCCGTCCCCTCCGCGAGCTCCGCCGTCAGCTCGATCGGGAACCCGAAGGTGTCCGACAGCTTGAACGCGACGTCTCCGGGCAGCCGCGCCTCGCTCGTTCGGTCGATCTCCTGCTGCAGCAGCGTCATGCCCTGCCGGAGCGTCTTGGCGAACCGCTCCTCCTCGGAGTCCGCCACCTGGCGGATGAAGGCCTCGTTCTCGCGGAGCTCGTGGTAGGCGTCGCCGAACTCCTCGACCACGACCGTGATCATCGGGTCCAAGACGCTGCCCTCGATGCCGAGCCGCCGGGCGTGCGAGACGACCCGTCGAAGCATCCTGCGCAGGATGTAGCCGCGCCCGGCGTTCGACGGCTGCACGCCGTCCGCGATCAGGAAGGCGGTCGCGCGCCCGTGCTCGGCGACGATCTTGAGCGACACGTCGTCGCGCGGGTCATGGCCGTGCGTCTTGCCCGAGAGCCGCTCGCCGACCTCGAGCATCGGTCGCAGCAGGTCCGTCTCGAAGACGTTGTCGACCTCCTGCAGGACCATCGCGACACGCTCGAGCGAGGACCCCGTGTCGACGTTCTTGGCCGGGAGCGGCGCGACGATCCGTGCCTCGCCGTCCACCTGGTCCTGCATGAAGACGAGGTTCCAGATCTCGAGGAATCGCTCCTCGTCGACGTCGGGCCCCCCATCGGGGCCGTAGGTCGGGCCGCGGTCGACGTAGATCTCGCTGCACGGGCCCGCGGGTCCCCACGCGTGCGTCCACCAGTAGTTCAGCGATTCGCCGTCGGCGTCGAACTTGTCCCGGCGGACGATCCGCTCCGGCGGGAGACCGACCCCGTCGACCCACGCCCCAACGGCCTCCTCGTCCTCGAGGTACACGGTCACCCACAGACGGCTCGGGTCGATGCCGTAGACCTCGGTGATCAGCTCATAGGCCCAGGCGATCGCGTCGGCTTTGAAGTAGTCGCCGAAGGAGAAGTTCCCGAGCATCTCGAAGAAGGTCTCGTGCCGGGCGTCCCGTCCGACGTTCTCGATGTCGTTGGTGCGCATCACCTTCTGGACGGTCGTGGCCCGGCGATACGGCGGTTCCGCCTGTCCCAGGAAGTACGGGATGAACTGGTTCATCCCCGCGTTGCTGAGCAGGAGCCCGGACTCGGGCGGCGGGATCAGCGACGATGAGCGGACGCGCGAGTGGCCGCACGCCTCGAAGAACCCGAGGAACCGCTCACGGATCTCCCGACCCTCCATGGAAGAACGAGTCTACCGGCGAGCCCCCGGCTCAGGGGTCGAGATGTCGGGCCCGGAGCTCGCGCTCGCGTTCCTCCATCGCCTCGCGACCCTCGGCGATCGACTCCGAGACCAGCTTCGAGAGATCGAGCAGCCCGCCGCGCGCCTCGCGGGCGATCGTCTGAGGCGCGACGCGCTGGGTCTGGCGCCGCATCCAGCGCGAGGCGAGCACCGCGGAGGTCGCCCCCGCGCCGAGCCCGACCGCGAGCCAGAAGAGTCGGCGCACGCTACTTCTGCCCCTTGCCGCCCCTGCCCTTCTTCACCCGCGCGAAGCCCTTCCGCAGCCCGGCGCCGACGCTGATGATCTTCACGAGCGGGCTGGCCGCGGCCTCCTCGATCAGCCCCGTCAGCTTCTCGGCCCGCCCGACGATGTTCGTGGCGCTCACGAGCATGCCGTCGACCCGGTCGATCTCGCGGTTGGCCTTCTCGACGGAGGTCTTGACCTCGCGCAGCAGCGGCACGGTCTCCTCGCGCATCGCGTCGATCGTGAGCTTCGTGCTGGTCAAGACGTTGTACGTATTGAGCAAGACGATCGACAGGAATCCCACGAGCACCACCCAGGCGGCGGCCAGGACGATCAGGGCGACGTCGCCCCCGGTGAGCGCCAGCACGGTCATGGTCGTGTCTCCCTCCGGTCTCGAGCGGGACCCGCTAGCTTACCCGTCGCCCGGCGAGGGCCGGGAGGACCCGGTGCCTGGGTGCCATTCACGGGCCTCCTCCCCCATCCCGGAGGGCTCGTAGTAGTGCTTCCCCTCGTACAGCTCGGGCCGGTACTGCTGCTCGACGTGATGGTCGGGCGCGTCGTGGGGGTAGCGGTAGCCGGCGCCATGACCGAGCTTACGGGCGCCCGGATAGGAGGCGTCGCGCAGGTGTGCCGGGACCGGGTCCGCGCTCACGGCGTCCTCGGTCGCCGCCGACAGTGCCGTGTACACGCTGTTGGACTTCGGCGCCCGCGCCAGGTAGATGGTGGCCTGCGCTAGGTTCAGCCGCGCCTCCGGCAACCCCACGTGCTCCACTGCGTGCGCCGTCGCCACGGCCTGCAGCAGCGCCATCGGGTCGGCCAGACCAACGTCCTCGCTGGCGTGGACGATCAGGCGCCGGGCGATGTAGCGAGGGTCCTCACCCGCCTCGATCATCCGGGCCAGCCAGAACAGGGCGGCGTCCGGGTCCGAACCGCGGATCGACTTGATGAAGGCACTGATGACGTCATAGTGGGCGTCGCCCTGGCGATCGTAGACGACCGCCTTGCGCTGGACGGCATCGGCCGCGAGGTCGAGCGTCACGCGGCTCTCGTCGGCCGCAGTCGCCGCCAACCCGGCAGCCTCTAGACCGGTCAGCGCCATCCTCGCGTCGCCGCCCGAGATCGTCACTAGGTGCTCGAGCGCGTCGTCGTCGACCGAGAGCCCGAGCTTCCCGAGGCCTCGGTCCTCGTCGTCGAGCGCACCCTGAAGGATCGCCCGCACGTCCTCCGCCGAGAGCGGCTCGAGCCGCAGCAAGAGGCATCGCGACAGCAGCGGCGTATTGAGCGAGAAGTACGGGTTCTCGGTGGTGGCGCCGATCAAGGTGATCGTCCCGTCCTCGACCGCCGGGAGCAAGACGTCCTGCTGCGCCTTGGACCAGCGGTGCACCTCGTCGACGAAGAGCACGGTCTTGAACAGCCCGCCCCGTGCGCCCTGCATCACTTTGCGCGCGTCGGCGACACCGGAGGACGTGGCCGACAGCTGCACCAGTTCGGCCCCGATCGCGTCGGCGAGCAGGTACGCGAGCGTGGTCTTGCCCGTGCCCGCGGGCCCCCAGAGGATCAACGACGGGAGGTTGCCGGTCGCGAGCAGCTTCGACAGCGCGCGACCCGGTCCGACCAAGTGACGCTGACCGACGAACTCCGCCGGCGTCCGTGGACGCATCCGCGCGGCGAGAGGGACGTCGGTCATCGGCGCGCTCAGTCGTCGTAGCGCACGATGTGCTCGGGCCGGATCCGGTAGAGCACGCGGACCTGACCCTCGACTGTTGTCCAGGGCGTGCCGTCGTGGTACTTGCGGTTCAGGAAGTCGATGTGCCGGTCGGCTTCGTCGCCGGTGATCCGCTCCGCGACGGTTCCGCGGATCGCCACGTACCGGTACCCGTCGCCCTGGTCGTGGACCGACACGGAGCAACGCGGATCGGTCTGCAGGTGCCGGTCCTTCGCCCTTCCCTCGGCGGTGTTGAACAGGACGTGCGAGTCGCTGGCATCGATCCACACGACCGTGACCTGGGGAGCACCGTCGGGGCGGATCGTCGCCACGTGCGCGAAGTTCGTTCCGCGCAGCAGCTCCAGGTCGAAGTCGTTCAGGTCGGCCATCGTCATCGCTCCTTCGGTCGTTCGCGCAGCCGGATCCCGAGCTCGGCGAGCTGCGCGTCGTCGATCTCGGCTGGGGCGCCGGTCAACGGGTCCGTTCCCGACTGTGCCTTCGGGAACGCCGTCACGTCGCGGATCGAGTCCTTCCCCGCCAGCAGCATCAGGAGCCGGTCGACCCCCATCGCGATCCCGCCGTGTGGCGGCGCCCCGTAGCGGAACGCCCGGATCAGGTGCCCGAACTTCTCCTCGGTCTCCTCGTTCGTCAACCCGAGCACGTCGAAGACCCGGCGTTGGATCTCGGGCCGGTGGATGCGGATGCTACCCCCGCCCAGCTCGAAGCCGTTCAGGGTCAGATCGTACGCGCGCGCCTTCGCCGTTGCGGGGTCGAGGTCATGGGTGAGCGGCGAGGTGAACGGGTGATGGTTCGACACCCACTTGCCCTCCTCGTCGCTCCACTCGAAGAGTGGCGGCTCGAAGTACCAGCAGAACTCCCATCGCCCTTCGGGGACGAGACCGAGACGCGGCGCCAGATCACGCCGTGCGCCGTCGAGCGCCACGTTCGCTCGGTCGACCCGGTCCGCCACGATGCAGACGAGGTCGCCCTGGTTGGCGCCGGTGCGTTCGAGCACGCCCGCGACCTCGTCGGCAGAGAGGAACTTCTCCACAGGGGACCGCACCGCGGCGTTGCCCTCCACGGCCATCCACACCAGTCCGGCCGCACCCCGACCCTTCGCGTCGTCGACGAGCTTGTCGAGCTCCTTGCGGCTGAGCCCGGCGCCGCCCGGTGCGCAGAGCGCCTTGATCGTGCCGCCATCCGCCACAACGCTTGCGAACGCCCTGAACCCCGAGCCCGCGAAGAGGTCGGTGAGCTTGACCAGCTCCATCCCGTAGCGGAGATCGGGCTTGTCCGATCCGTACCGGTCCATCATCTGATCGAACGTCATGCGCCGGAACGGCGTCGCAACGTCGACGCCGACGACCTCGCGCACGATCCGCGCGAAGAGCGGTTCGATCACCGAGACGATGTCTTCCTCGTCCGCGAAGGACATCTCGACGTCGAGCTGGGTGAACTCGAACGCGCGGTCCGCGCGCGGGTTCTCGTCCCGGAGGCAGCGCACGATCTGGTAGTAGCGATCCTGCCCCGCGACCATCAGCAGCTGCTTGAGCTGTTGCGGCGATTGCGGCAGGGCGTAGAAGCTGCCGGGCATCAACCGCGACGGCACCAGGAAATCTCGCGCGCCCTCCGGCGTCGAGCGCGTCAGGATCGGCGTCTCGACCTCGAGGAACCCGAGCCCGTCCATGTGCTCGCGCATGATGCGGTTCACGTCGTGGCGCATGCGCAGGATCGCCGTCATCTCGGGCCGGCGGAGATCGAGGTAGCGGTACTCCAGGCGCAGCAGCTCGTCGGCCTCGATCCGGTCCTCGATCACGAACGGCGGGGTCTCGGCCTCCGAGAGCACGTCGAGCGCGGTCGCCGCGACCTCCACCTCGCCGGTCCCGAGGTTCGGGTTGGCCATCCCCTCGGGGCGCAGCCGGACGACCCCATTCACGCGGACGACCCACTCCCCGCGGAGCTCCTGGGCGCGCTCGTGCGCCTGCGGCGCCTCGTCGGGGTGGAATACCACCTGAACCGCACCCTCGCGATCGCGGAGATCGATGAACGTCACCCCGCCGTGATCGCGGCGGTGCGCGACCCAGCCGCAGAGCGCGACCTCCTCGCCGGCGTCGACCGCCCGGAGCTCGCCGCAGGCGTGGGTGCGCATCGCCGTGCGCATGCGAGAGGTCACAGCTCGTTCACCACCCGGGTGACCGTGGTGACCATGTCGCCCGCCGGGACGGTCTGCTGGCTCCCGTCGTCCAACCGCTTCAGCGTCACGACATCCTCGGCGACCTCGCGCTCCCCGAGGATCGCCACGAAGGACGCGCCCGCGCGATCGGCCATCTTGAGCTGGGCCTTGAGGGGCCGGTCCTCGAAGCTGCGGACGGCCGGCACGCCCGCGTCGCGAAGGTCCGTGACGAGGCGCCGGGCCGCCGCCTCCCCGTCGGCACCGATCGCAACCACGAAGCACCGCGGCGTACGGGCTGCCGGCACGGGGGCACCTTCGGCTTCCATCGCCAGCAGCACGCGGTCGAGCCCCATCGCGAACCCCACGCCCGGCGTCACGGGACCACCGAGCTCCTCGGCCAGGCCGTCGTATCGGCCGCCGGCGTTTACGGTCGCCTGCGCGGCGTGCAACGCACCCGAGACCCACTCGAAGGCGGTCCGTGTGTAGTAGTCGAGACCGCGCACCAGCCTCGGGTCCAGCGCATAGGCGATCCCCGCCTCGTCCAATCCAGCGCGCACCGCGGCGAAGTGCGCCGCGCAGGCCTCGCAGAGGTTGTCGGTGATCGTCGGCGCGGCCAGGACGAAGTCCTTCTGCCCGTCGACCTTGCAGTCGAAGACACGAAGCGGGTTGCGAGCCAGGCGCGTCCGGCAATCCTCGTCGAGCCGGTCGCGGTACGGCTCGAAGTAGGCAACCAGCTTCTCCCGGTACGCCGGACGGCAGTTCTGGTCGCCGATCGAGTTGAGGCGCAGCGCGTAGTCGCGCAGACCCCGCTCGCGGACGAACCGCTCCCCCGCCGCGAGCACTTCGACGTCGGCGGACGGGTTCTCGACACCGAGGATCTCGACGCCGAACTGCCGGAACTCCCGCAGACGGCCCGCCTGCGGGCGGCCGTGACGGAACTGCACGCCCACGTAGTAGCCCCGGAAGGTTGTGCCGAGGTCGTGGGCGTGCGTCAGGTACGCGCGCACGACCGACGCCGTGCTCTCGGGGCGAAGCGTGAGCGACCGCCCGCCCTTGTCTTCGAACGTATACATCTCTTTCGTCACGACGTCGGACGTGTCGCCCGACGTCCGCGTGAACAGCTCGGTGTGCTCGAAGGTCGGCGTCTCCACGTACCGGAACCCGAACAGCCGCGCGATGGCATGCGCCTCCTCGTAGAGACCGAGCACGGCATCGGCACGGTCGGGCAGGAGGTCCTGGGTCCCGCGCGGCGGTGCGAGCTCCATCACGCGAGCTCCGCCAAGAACGGGTTCGTCGCGCGCTCGCGCCCGACGTCGGTGCGCGATCCGTGGCCCGGCAACACCGGCAGACCGTCCGGCAGCGCCAGGAACCGTCGCAGGCTGTCGCGCATCGCGCCCGGATCCGAGTTCGGGAAGTCCGAGCGCCCCACCGACCCGGCGAACACGAGGTCGCCCGACAGCAACAGCACGTGGTCGCCGACCCGGAACACGCAGTGCCCCGGCGTGTGGCCAGGGGTGTGGAGTACGTCGATCGTGAACCCGCCCGCGGTGATCACCTCGCCGTCCTCGACCGAGCGGAGGTCCTTCACGGGTTCCAGGGGGTTCTCGAACCCCGCGTTCCACGCGATCGGATCCTCGTATGCAACCGCGTCGGCTCCGTGCAGGAACACTGGGACCTCCTCGCCGGCGAGTGCTCCCGCCTGCCAGGCGTGATCCATGTGGGCGTGGGTGAGCAGGATCGCGGCGATCCGCTTGCCCGCCGCACGCAGGATCTCGGCGACCGCCGCGGGCTCGAACCCGGGATCCACCGCCACGGCCTCGTCCGAGCCTTCGGCCGCGAGCAGCCAACAGTTCGTCCCGTACGGGTTCCGGTCGAAGAGGTCCAGGTACATGAGCTGATGCTACCGGAGCCCTCATCCGGCCCGACCAGCACGGAGCTCGTCGAGCCGCGTCGCCGCGCCACGCTGCGCCTCCTCGTGGCTGAGCGCGAACCCCGTCACGGCCCGAAGGAAGTCGTCGCGTTCGACCGCGAACACGGTCGAGTCCTCGAGCGCACGGACCGTCGCGGTCCTCGGCACGTCCCGAAGCAGGGCGATCTCTCCGACGTATCCGCCGGGACCCAGCGTCGCGACCCATCCACCATCCCCCGACACGTCGAATGATCCATCCTCGATCACGTAGAAGCGGTCGCCGCGGTCCCCTTGCCGGATCAGCACGGTCCCCTTCGGCACGCGCAGCTCCTTCGCCACGAGCGCCAGGTGATCGATCGTCGGAAGGTCGAGCACCGCGAGCATCGGAACCTCCCGCAGGCGGGCCAGGGGCCGGGCGGGCGCGGTCGCCACCCGATCCAGCCTGCGAAGGCTCGCCTGGGCGGCCCCCACCAGGCAGAGCATCGCCAGGCCCACGGCCGCGATCGCGGATCGTTCACCGAGCCACCAGATCAGCACGGGCGCGATCACCGCACCGAGGCCTGCTCCCGCGAGCACGATTCCGTCGAGCGCGCCGAGCACGCGCGCAAGGATCCGGTCTTCGATCGTCCGCTGGAGCAAGGTCATCCCAGCCACGTCGACCAGGTTGTTACCGATGCCAACGATCACCATCGCCAGGTACGCGGGAAGGGCCACCCCCGCTCCTGCGAGCACGAGCAGCGGCGCGCCCCACAGCGCCAGCCCCACCCCGAACCACCTGGCGAGCTCGGGCCGCCCGACCAGGGTCAGCGTGATCACCCCGCCCACGAGGCCCCCGACGCCGACCGCGGCGAGCAGGTAGCCCACCCCGTCGGTGCCGAGGTGCAGGACGTCGATCGCGGTGACCACGACGAAGACGCCGAGGGCCCCGCGGACGATCGTCTGCGCGAAGAAGAGGCCGACGATCACGCGGGGGCTCCGATCCGTGACGATCTCGCGGATCCCTTCGAACGCCGCGACCAGCGGTCGAGCCTCGCCGCCGGACCGAGCGAACCGCAGCGGCACCCGAACGCGAACGACGACCAGCGCGGCGAACACGAAGCCGATGCCGGTGATCCAGATGGCGGCGGCGGGTCCCCGCACGGCGAGCAGGGCGCCGCCGACGGCCGGTCCGACGAGTCCTCCGAGCCCTTCGATCGAGGCGAGCCCCACGTTGGCGGCCACCAGCTCCTCCGGCTTGGTCGCAAGCGCCGGCAGCAGCGCGAACTGGATCGAGCGAAGCGGGCTGGACACGACCGCCGCGGCCGCCATCAGTCCGTAGACGAGCGGCGGGTTCGCCGACGTTGCGGCGACGAGGCCAGCGGCCACGACGAACCCACCCCGGAGCGCCTCGATGACGGTCAGCACGCGCTCGCGCGGGAAGCGATCGCCCGGCAAGGCGAGGAAGGGTGCGGCGATCGCCGAGGGGACGAACCGCACCACCGCGGCGATCCCGACAGCGGTCGGCCCGCCCTGGTCGTAGGCATAGACGCCGAGCGCGACGGTCGACGCGAGATCCGCGGTGACCGACAGCGACCACGCGATCTCGAGTCGACGGAGGTTCGGGTTCGCGAAGGCCCGCGCGGCAGCACGGAGCCCTTCGACCACCCGAGCTCCCCACCCCATCGCCGGACCGTAGCAAGGACGCTCAGCGTGCGCGAGACCGGTCAGGCGTCGAGCACGAGCGTGAACGGCCCGTCGTTCACGAGCTCGAGGACCATCTCGGCACCGAAGACCCCGCGCGACACCCGCACGTCCCGCGCCTCCAGCGCCCGGGCGAACGCTTCGACGAGGTCGGCGGCCGTCAAGGGCTCCGCTGCGGCGATGAACGAGGGACGGCGACCCTTGCGCGTGTCGGCGTACAGCGTGAACTGTGACACGACGAGCGCCTCGCCGCCGACCTCGGCCAGCGCCAGGTTCGTCTTCCCCGCGGCGTCGCGGAAGATCCTGAGGTCCGCGACCTTCGCGGCCAGGTTCTCCGCACGGACCGCGTCGTCCTCGTGCCCGACTCCGACGAGGATCACGAAGCCGTGACCGATCGAAGACACCACCGCGCCGTCGACAGTCACGGAGGCGCGCGTCACGCGCTGCAGGACCAGCCGCATCGCCTCAGGAGGAAACGACGCGATAGGCGTCGTAGACGCCGTCGACCCGCTTGACCGCCGCGATGATGCTCGACAGGTGGGTGATGTCGGCGAGCTCGAAGGTGAACCGCAGCCGAGTGATCCTGTCTCGTCCGGTCGTGGAGTTCGCCGCCAGGATGTTCACGTGGTGATCCGACAGCGCGGTCGCGATGTCGGAGAGCAGACGCGTGCGGTCCAGGGCCTCGACCTGGATCGCCACGACGAACGTGGTCGACTTCCCCTCCGACCACGTCACGTCGATCATGCGCTCGGGCTCGCGTCGGAGGGAGCGGACGTTGGGGCAATCCTCGCGGTGGACCGAGACCCCTTGGCCCCGCGTCACGAACCCGACGATGGCGTCGCCCGGCACCGGCGTGCAGCATCGTCCGAGCTTCACCCACACGTCCTCGAGACCGCGCACGACGACGCCCTTCGACACGTCGGGTTGGGAGATGCGGACCGGCCGCGCAAGTGGGACGTCCGTGACGTCCTCCTCGGTGCTGCCCGAGACCAGCCGCGCCAGCCGGGCCACGACCGATTGCGGCGAGACGTGCCCCTCCCCCACCGCGACGTAGAGCGAGTCGAGGTCGGCGTACTTGAGGTCCTCCGCCACCTGCTGCAGAGCCTCCTCGCCGGCCAGACGCTTGAACGGCATGTTCTGCTTGCGCATCCGACGCTGGAGGAGGTCCTTCCCCTGGTCGAGGGCGTCCTCGCGCCTGCCGCGAGCGAACCACTGCCGGATCTTGTTGCGGGCACGTGGCGTCGCCACGAACTGGAGCCAGTCCTGGCTCGGTCCTTCCCCCTGCGACCGTGACGTGAGGATCTCGACCGTGTCGCCCGTGCGAAGCTCGTAGTCCAGCGGCACGAGCTTACGGTTCACCTTCGCACCGATCGTGCGGTGGCCGACCTCGGTGTGGATCGCGTAGGCGAAGTCGACCGGCGTGGCGCCCTGCGGCAGGTTCGTCACGTCGCCCTTCGGCGTGAACACGAACACACGGCCTCCGGACAGGTCGATCCGCAGGCCCTCCATGAACTCCCGCGGATCGGCCATGTCCTTCAGCCACTCCATCATCTGGCCCAGCCACGCGAGGTCGCTGCCGTCGCGGGCCTGCTTGCCGCCCTCCTTGTAGCGCCAGTGGGCCGCGATCCCGAACTGCGCCGTGCGGTGCATGTCGCGGGTACGGATCTGGATCTCGAGCGGCTTGCCCTCGGGCCCGACCACGGTCGTGTGCAGCGACTGGTACATGTTCGACTTGGGCATGGCGACGTAGTCCTTGAACCGGCCGGGGATCGGCTTCCACAACGCGTGCACCGCCCCGAGCGCCGCGTAGGTGTCGCGGAGGGAGTCGACCATGATCCGGACGCCGACCAGGTCGTAGATCTCGTTGAACTCCTTACCCCGGATCACCATCTTCTCGTAGATCGAGTACAGGTGCTTCGGGCGGCCCTCGACCTCGGCCTTGACGCCGAGCTCCTTGAGCTTCTGGCGCAGCGTCGTGGTCAGCTCGTCGATCAATCGCTGGCGCTCGCCGCGACGCTGCTCCACCAGGTTCGCGATCTCGCGGTAGGGACCCGGGTGCAGCGTCTTGAACGAGAGGTCCTCGAGCTCCCACTTCACCTCCTGGACGCCCAAGCGATTGGCGAGCGGCGCGTAGATCTCGAGCGTCTCCGTGGCGATGCGCTGTTGCTTGTGCGGTGCCAGGGCGGACAGGGTTCGCATGTTGTGCAGGCGGTCGGCGAGCTTGATAAGCAGGACGCGGATGTCGCCCGCCATCGCGACGATCATCTTCCGGACGTTCTCCGCCTGGGCGAGCTCGCGCGATCGGAAGTGGATGCGCTCGAGCTTCGTCAGCCCGTCGACGATCCGGGCTACCTCGCCACCGAATTCGTCCTTGATGCGCTCGAGGGTCACCTCGGTGTCCTCGACCACGTCGTGCAGCAACGCGGCCTGCAGGGTGGTCGTGTCGAGCCGCAGCTCGGCGAGGATGCCAGCCACGGCCAGCGGGTGCTGGATGAAGTCCTCGCCCGACAGTCGCCTCTGCCCTTCGTGCGCCTCCTGCGCGACGGCGAAGGCGTGCTCGAGCCCCTTCGTGTCGGCCTTGGGGTTGTAGGAACGGACCTTCTTGAGCAGTGGAGCTACCGGGGAGTGCGCCCCCTGCTCGCCGCGCCGAAGACGTGGCAGGGGGAGCCGCGCACCGCGTCGGGGCGGCGGCGTGCGTTCGACGCGTACGTCTTCCTGGCTGTCCACGGTTCTTCGAGCCAGTGTACGCCGCGTGCCGGCGGTTTCCGCTCAGTACTGCAGCAGCGTGTGCAGCTGATAGCCCTCGAGCTTCCGGCGACCGCCGAGGAACCCGAGCTCGATCAGGCATGAGATGCCGACGATGTCGCCGCCGATCCGCTCCACCAGCGATGCGGCCGCCCTGGCGGTGCCGCCGGTCGCGAGCACGTCGTCGACGACGAGCACGCGCTCGCCGGAACGGACCGCGTCGCGGTGGATCTCCAGGGACGCCGTGCCGTACTCGAGGGCGTACTCCTCGCCGAGCGTCTCGAACGGCAGCTTCCCTTTCTTCCGCACGGGCACCACGCCCGCACCGAAGTGGTACGCGACCGGCGCGGCCAGGATGAACCCACGCGCCTCGATCCCGACCACCTTGTCGACGTTGCCGCGGCCGAAGTGCACGACGATCAGGTCGATGATCGTCGAGAACGCGATCGGATCGGCCAGCACGGGGGTGATGTCCTTGAAGACGATGCCCGGTTCGGGGAAGTCGGGCACGTCGCGGACGAGCCCCTTGATCTCCTCCAGGTCCACGCCCTACCTCCGTTTGCGCTTCGCGGGCGGACGGCGCTTCGACTTCGGGCGCGGCCGCGACGAGCCACCCGAACGCGCCGTAGCGCGGACCGCGGCGGCGTCCGACGTCGCGGACACCGAGGCCGCCTCGGTCGTGGTCCGCGTCGTGGCCCGCGGACGGGCGACCCCAGCTGGCGTGGGGGCCCGCCGAACGGGTGGGCGGCGACGGGTGCTCCGTTGGTCGATGATCGTGAGCACCGGCGCCGCGACGAAGATGGAGGAGTACGCACCGATCGCGACGCCGACGAACATCGCGAACGCGAAGTCCTTGAGGGTGCTGCCGCCGAACAGCAGCAGCGAGGCGATCGGAAGGAGGACGACGAGCGACGTGTTCACCGAGCGCATCAGCGTGTGGTTCAGGGACTCGTTGACGACGGCGTCGTAGCCGAGCCGGGCCATCATGCCGGGCGACTCGCTGTTCTCCTTGATCTTGTCGTAGATCACGACGGTGTCGTACAGGGAAAATCCCAGGATCGTGAGGATCGCGATCACCGTCTCGGGCGTCACCTCGCGACCCGTCAGCGCATAGATCCCGGCGGTGATCAGCACGTCGTGGACGAGCGCGATCATCGCGCCCGCCGCCATCTTCCACTCGAAGCGCACCGCGATGTATGCCCCGATCGCCAGCAACACGACCACCAGGCCGCGCAGCGCCTTCCGCGAGATCTCCGAGCCCCACGTCGGCCCGATGTCCTCGACGTTGACATCGTCGGCGCTGATCCCCGCTTGCTTCGCGAGGTCGGCGACCAGCTTGTCGGAGTTCGCGACGCCCGTGAGCGACTCGGTGCGGATCGACACCTGGTTGCCGCTCACGATCTGCACCTCCGACCCCGCGAGGCCGGAGCTCGACAGGAGGTCCTGGACGTCGCCGATCGCGACGGCCTGGTTGGTGGGGTACGTGATCTGCGCGCCGCCCTCGAAGTCGATCGAGAAGTTCAGACCGACGAAGAGCAGACCCGCGAGGGAGAGCACCACCAGGACGCCCGAGAAGATGAAGCCGCGATTGCGGTGTTCGATCAGCTGGAACCGCGGCACGCGGTAGCCGCGGTAGACGTCGAGCACATGACGCAGGCTGCTCACGTCGCCTCACCCCCGACCGGCTCGTCGAGGACGTGGTCCGCCGCCGCGGCCGTGCTCAGCCCGAACCCGGGCAGCTCGATCAGGCGCGCGTTGTGCGAGATCAGGAACACAGTCGGGCGCTTGAAGAAGTAGACGACGAAGAGGTCCAGGCCGGTCGCGACGCCGAGCGTCAGCGCGAACCCGCGCACCGAGCTCACCGCCGTGAGGTACAGCACCGCTGCGGCGATGCCCGTGACGATGTCGGCGGCGACGATCGTGCGGAAGGCGCGCCGGAACGCGGGCTGCACGGCCGTGCGCGGCGACCGCCCGGAGCGCACCTCGTCCTTCAACCGTTCGAAGAACACGATGTAGGAGTCGGCGGTGACGCCGAGCGAGATCACGAGCCCGGCCACACCGGCCAGGGTCAGCGCGTACCCGAACGATCGCCCCGCGATCGAGACCAGCGTGATCGCGAACAACGCCCAGATCGACATGCCGAACCACGCCACGATGCCGAGCAGCCGGTAGTAGAAGAGCAGGTAGACGAACAGCAGGATCAGACCGACGATGCCGGCCACGATGCCCTGCTTGAGCGACTCCTCGCCCAATGTGGGGCTGACGGTCCGCACCGACTGACGGGTGAGCTCGACGGGCAGGGCGCCGGCGTTCAGCAGGGTCGCCAGGTTCTTCGCCTCGTCCTCGGTGAAGCCGCCCGTGATCTGGCCGGTGCCGTTCGTGATCGGCGACTGCACCACCGGATCCGATTCGATCCTTCGGTCCACCGCGATCGCGATCTGGTTCTGAGGCGACGGCTTCGTCACGGCGGCGGTGGTGGCCGCGCCGAAGGCCTTGGCTCCGTCGCCATCGAGGGTGAAGTTCACCTGCCATTGCGGCAGGCTCGTGCCCGAGCTCGCGAACACCGCGGTCGCCTTCGTGATGTTGCCCCCGGTGATGATCACCGGCCCGAGGCGCACCTTCGCGCCCTGCTCGCCGGCCCCGTTCGAGAGGTACCAGACGTCGTTGTGGTCCTGCGCGTCGCCCTTGCAGTCCTTGCTCGCCTGCTCCTCCGGGGTGGCGCACGTCAGCTTGATCGAGGCGAACTGTGGATCCGTGGGGGGCACGACCTGCAGGGTCGGACGTTCCTCGAGCCGGGCGGTCTGCCCGATGATGTCGAGCAGCCGTTGCTGTCCGGTCTCGCGTTGGCGGTCGGCCGCGGCCGCCTGTGTGGTGAAGCACCCGAGATCCTGACCCTGGGAGCTGACGACGCACCACTGCGTGGTCACGTGCTGCGCCTGGATCGCGGCGAGCGCGGTGTCGGCGTCCGACTTCGAGGCGAACGTGCAGGGCAGCCCGACGGCCCCGCTCGTGTCCAGCGAGGCGAAGGCGGCGCCGGGCGTGGGCGAGGCGGAGGCGCTGGCCGACGCCGAAGCCGACGTGCTCTCGCTCGCCGACGCGGATGCGCTCGCGGAAGGGGTCGGCGACGCCGCGGCTGCGCCCTCGGTCTGGATGCACCACTGCGTCTGGGTCACCTTGGTGGTGATCGCGTCCACCGCCGCCTGCGCGTCCTTCTTGGAGGCGTAGCCGCACGCGAGCTCGTTGTTGCCGGCGTCGGTCAGGCACCAGTCTCCGTTGCCCACCGACGCGGGCGACGGCGATGGACTCCCCGAGGTCTGCCTCTGGGCCGGCGTGATCAGGCCCTTCGCAGAGTCGGCCTCCTGCTGGGAGTTGAAGCAGTCCAGCTGGGTGTCGCCGGTGACCAAGCACACCTGCGAGGCCTGGGAGGCGGTCCGCAGCTCGTCGAGCGCGGCCTGGGCGGCGTTCTGCGTGTCGGCGCACCCGAAATTGCTGCCGTCCTTGCCGATCAGGCAGTAGGCGTCGGTTGCCCGCTGCTCGAGCCTGCTGTTGGAGAGACCTGGGATCTGCACCTCGATCGTGTTGCCCGAAAGGAAGATGTCGGGCTCGCCCACCCCGAACGCGTCGACGCGCGTGCGGATGTTCTCCAGCGCCTGCTCCATCACGGGCTGGTCCGTGCCCTGGGGCGCGGAAAGGATCACCGCGACGCCGCCCTGGAGATCGAGCCCGAGCAGCGGCTTGAACGTGCTGGCGACGAGGCCCACGATCGAGCCGACCACGAGAACGCCGACGAACCCGATCGATACCCACAGGCCGCGGCTGCGCTTCACGCCAACTCCTGGCCGTTCACCACGAGCCGGAACCTCGATTCGAGGTGCTCGGCCGCGATGCGGCACATCTGCATCCTGCCGAGGAAGATCTCGAAGTACTCCATGACCTGGCTGATCGCCGTGTCGATCGTCAGCTCCAAGCTGACGGTACGGGCGTCGGAGTCTACCCGCAAGAAACTCTGCTCGACCGCGTAGTTGACGCGGTCGTGGATGTCGTATTCGAGAGCGATGGGCTTGCGGACGCGGCTGCGGTGCACGTCGGACTTGTCGGCGAGGATCACTGCGGCCGATATGGGCGAGACGGCCGTCCCCTCCCGTTCCTCGTGGTTCGCGATCGCGGCCAGGATCGGCATCAGGTCGCTGCCCTTGGCGCGTTCCTTCAATGCTTCGTTCACGAGCACGGCGCCCGTCTGCCCGTGCGCATCGCGCGCCAGGGCGTTCCCGACGTCGTGCAGATAGCCGGCCACCTGGGCCAGCTCCGCCTCACGCTCCGTGTACCCGAGCCGGTGCAGCACCTGGAACGAGATCCGCGCCACCAGGTTCGCGTGGCGGAAGCCGTGCTCGGTGAACCCGATCGCGTCCATGACCCGGTCGGCCGAGGCGATGTAGAGCGAGAGCTGCTGGTCCTGCTGCACCTCCTCCAGCGTGATGCTCGAGGTCTCGAGCGGTTCCGGCTGCGAGGCGAAGGCGGCGATGGCCGGCTCACCCGAGCCCTCGACGGCGTTCACGAGTGGATCGGTCCCCCCTCGTTCTCGTCCTCGTCGTCCTGCGGCTCATCGGACTCGTCCTCGGTGACGCGCCGCGCGATGCCGGCCCGGACCATATGGATCCGCGTGCCCGGTGCTATCTCGACCACGACGGTGTCATCGTCGTCGTCGGTGTCGACGATGGTTCCGAAGATGCCTGCGGTCGTGAGGATCTCGTCGCCCACGTCGGCTGCCCGCTGCTGCATCTGCTGCTGGCTCGCGCGACGCCGCTGCGAGCGCATCATGAAGAACAGCAGCCCGATGGGCACGAGGAAGATCAGGAACGTGAACGCGCCGCCCCCGCTGGAGCTGCTCTGAGCAAGGATCTCGATCATCTGGGATTCCTTCGTTCGGACGGAACGACGAGTCTACCGGCGGGGACACGCTCTCCGACCGCGCCTAGAGCGGAAGGGTCCCCGGGGCGGTGATCTTCAGGTGTCGGAAGGCGCGCTCGGTGGCGACCCGGCCCCGGGGGGTTCGCTTCAGGAACCCCAGCTGCAGCAGGAACGGCTCCACCACGTCCTCGACCGTATCGGTCTCCTCGCCGACCGCGGCCGCCAGCGTGGAGAGCCCGACCGGCCCGCCGCCGAAGCGTTCGATCAGGCACGACAGGATCGCGTGGTCCAGCCGATCGAGCCCGATGTCATCCACCTCGAACAGCTCCAACCCGGCACGCGCCACCGAGCCGACCACGACGCCGTCGTGACGCACCTGGGCGAAGTCGCGCACCCTCCGGAGCAGCCGGTTGGCGATCCGCGGCGTGCCGCGCGAGCGCCGAGCGATCTCGCCCGCGCCCTCGTCGTCGACCTCGAGCCCAAGGATCCCCGCGGAGCGGCGCACGATGGTGGCGACCTCCGCGACGCCGTAGTAGTCCAATCGCGGCGAGAACCCGAACCGCTCGCGGAGCGGCAGCGTGATCCGGCCCGGGCGCGTGGTCGCCCCGATCAGCGTGAACCTCGGCAGCTCGAGCCGGATCGACCGCGCGGTCGGCCCTTTGCCGAGCACCACGTCGAGCGTGAAGTCCTCGAGCGCCGGGTACAGGACCTCCTCCACCGGGCGGGGCATGCGGTGGATCTCGTCGACGAACAGCACGTCGCCGTCGCCGAGGTTGGTGAGGATCGCCGCGAGGTCGCTCGGCCGCTCGAGAGCCGGCCCACTCGTGGGCTGGAACCCGGCGCCCATCTCGATCGCCACGATCTGCGCGAGCGTGGTCTTGCCGAGCCCGGGCGGCCCGCTGAACAGGAGGTGATCGACCGGTTCGTCGCGGGTACGAGCGCCCTCGAGCAGCAACAGCAGCTGCTCCTTCACGCGCTCCTGCCCGACGAACTCCCCCAGGGAGCGCGGCCGGAGGGCGACGTCGAACTCGCGGTCCTCCGGCGAGAGCGCGACGGCTTCGATCAGGCGCTCGTCTTCTGTCACGCCGCTCATCGTCCCACCCGGCGCAGCGCCTCGCGAAGCAGCTCGTCGGACGCCCGACCGTCGGCGTCGAGCCCGGCCAGGGCCTCGGATGCCTCCGCAGGCGTCAGACCGAGCGACAGCAGGGCCTCGCGGACGTCGGCCAGCGGCCCTTCGGCCGGCAGCTCGCCCTCACCGCCGAGCCGGTCGCGCAGGTCGAGCACCACGCGCTGCGCCACCTTCTTGCCGACACCGGGTACGACCGTGAGTGCGGATGCGTCGCCCGCGATGATCGCGCGACGAACGGCATCGGGGTCCATCGCCGACAGGAAGCTGAGCGCCACCTTCGGGCCGACCCCGCTGACGCCGGTCAGCAGGTCGAACATCGCGCGGGCGTCGGCGCCGGCGAACCCGTAGAGGGTGATCGCGTCCTCGCGCACCACCATCCGGATCTGGAGCCGTGCCGTCCGCCCGACCGGCGGCAGCGCTCCGACGGCCGACGTCGGCGTGAGCACCTCGTAGCCCACCCCGCCGACCGAGATCACGACGCGCGTGGCGCCCTTCTCGACGATCTCGCCTTCGAGGAACGCGATCACCGTACACGCGCTCCGGCGGCGACGGCGCGCATGCGCGACGCGACCAGGTGCGTCAGCGCGACCGCCACGGCATCGGCGGCATCGGGTTGCTCGGGGACCTCGCGGAGCCCGTGGATCCGCGTGAGCGCCCGCTGGACCTGGGCTTTGTCGGCGCTGCCGGTGCCGGTGACGGCGTTCTTGACCTCGCTCGGCCCGTACTCCTCGACGGGCAGGCCCGCGTCGGCGGCAACGACCATCGCAGCACCGGTGGCCCGCGCCACCTGCAGCGCGCTCACCTGGTTGCGGTTCCACGCGACGCGTTCGATCGCGACGGCCGTCGGATGATGCTCGGCGATGGCCGCCCGCGTCGCATCGGCCAGCAGCCGGAGCCGCGCGGACTCCTCCAGATCCGTCGGGGTTCGCACCGTGGCCGCCCAGAGCAACTCGGCGCTCCGGTCGCGTCGCGCGACCACGGCCAGCCCGAATCGGGCGACGCCGGGGTCGATGCCAAGCACACATGCATCGAACATCTGTTCGCGGAGTCTAGGCCGCCCCTCAACCGCGGGCAACGACCCGTCGGTCAGAGGGAGGCCATGACCTCTTCGGGGATGTCGAAGTTCGCGTAGACGTTCTGGACGTCGTCGAGCTCTTCGAGCGCGTCGATCAACTGGAGCACCTGGCGCGCTTCGCCGCCGTCGACCGGGATCGTCGTGGTGGGGAGCATCGTGATCTCCGCGGACTCGGCCTCGACGCCGGCGGCCTCCAGGGCATCCTGGACCGACCGGAAGTCGTGGGCGGCGGTCACGATCTCCCACGACGATTCCGAGTCGTTCAGGTCCTCGGCGCCGCCCTCGAGCGCCAGCTCGACGAGCCGCTCCTCGTCGGGCGCGAGGTCTTTCTCGACCACGATCACGCCCTTGCGCTGGAACATCCACAGCGTGCTCCCGGTCTCGCCGAGGCTCGCGTTGTTCCGCGTGAACGCGTGGCGGACCTCCTGCGCCGTGCGGTTGCGGTTGTCGGTGAGCGCCTCGACCACGAGGGCGATGCCGCCGGGCGCGTAGCCCTCGTACGTGATCTCCTCGTACCGCGCGCCGCCCTCGAGCTCGCCCGTGCCGCGCTTGATCGCGCGGTCGATATTGTCGGCCGGAACCGACGAGGCCCGCGCCTTCTCGACCGCGGAGGCAAGGGTCATGTTGGCCTTGATGTCGCCGCTGCCGCCCTCCCTGGCCGCGACCTCGACCGCCCGCAGGAGCTTGGCGAACTGGTTCGACCGCTTCGCGTCGGCGGCGCCCTTCTTGCGCTTGATCGTGGCCCACTTGGAGTGTCCGGACATCGCCTCACACCTTCTTCAGGACGTATCGATGGAGCCCGGGCTCACCGACGAGCTCCGGATGGAAGGATGCCACGAGCAGGTTCCCCTCCTCCAGGACGACCGGGCGGCCCTCGAACTCGGCCAGAACCTCGACGCCCGCGCCGACGTGCTCGATCCAGGGCGCCCGGATGAAGACCCCGCGCACCGGGTGCTCGATCCCCTTGACATCGAGATCTGCCTCGAACGAGTCGACCTGGCGGCCGTAGGCGTTGCGCTGAACGGCGATGTCCATCAGCCCCAGGAGCGGCTCGCCACCGTCGACGCGCTTCGCGAGGAGGATCATGCCGGCGCAGGTGCCGAGGATCGGCATGCCGGCGTTCGCGCGCTGTCGGATCGGCTCGACGAGGTCGTAGGCGAGGGCGAGCTTGGAGATGGTGGTCGACTCCCCGCCGGGGATCGCCAGGCAGTCGACACCCTCGAGATCGGCGGGCGTCCGGACCTCGACGGGCGTGGCGCCCGCTACCTCGAACACGAGCGCGTGCTCGCGGAAGTCGCCCTGGAGCGCGAGGACGCCTGCTTTGGTCATGGCCTCATCGTACTGAGGGCACACCTCACCGAGGGCCGCGCCACGTCGTCGCAGCAACGCTATGCCGAAGGCATCACGCGATCTCCCGGTAGTGGGTCAGACTTGAGCGTGACCCGCCTTGACACCATGCCCCTGGAACTAGCTCCGCACGGATGAGACTCCTGGCGAAACTCACGAACCGGATGGGCGGCGGTGCAGTCTCGGTTCCGAGCCGACCACCTGGATGCGGTCGAGGCGGCGGCCGTGCGCGAGATTCTCTAGTCAAACTGTCCCACCATGATCTACGGGATGGGTTGACAATCGAACATCTGTTCGGGTAGAATTGCTGCTAGTTCGGACCGGTTCCTCCCCCGGAAACGGCCAGTGGCAGGTGCACGAGGCGACCATCTCCATCGACGCGTTGGTCCACAGGATCGATGCGGTTCATGAACGCGTCTCCTCCGCGCAGCGCGAACTCCTTGGTTTGATCGCGGACGTCGACGACCGTGAGGCGTGGCGTGACAGCGGTGCCCGGGACATGGCGCACTGGCTCTCGATGCGTTACGGGATCTCGCATTGGAAGGCCAGGCGATGGATCGCTGCGGCCCATGCCATCGCGACCCTGCCGAGGATCTCCAACGCGTTGGCGAGGGGCGACCTCGGGATCGACAAGGTGGTCGAGCTCACCCGGTTCGCCACCCTCGAGTCGGAGGCCGATCTCATCCGCTGGGCGCGAGGCGTGTCCTGCGGAGCGATCCGCCGGAAGGCCGATCTCGCCGCGCGCGCGGTCATCGAAGAGCTGATCGACGTCGAACGAAGCCGCTCGCTCTCGTGGTGGTATTTCGACGAGGGGCGGCGCTTCGGGCTCGAAGCGGAGCTTCCCGCTGCGCAAGGAACGATCGTGGCCAAGGCGCTCGAGCGTCTCGCGGACTCCCTGCCCGAGATGCCCGACGAAGATGCCGGCTCGCACGCAGCCGCTCGGCGTGCCGACGCGCTCGTTGCGCTCTCGTCCGCGCGGCTCGCCGCCGACCCCGATCAGGATCGCTCGACGGTCGTCGTACACGCGCAGCTCGAAACGCTGAGGACCGGACAGGGCGCGCACGAGGTGGAGGGCGCGCCGCCGATGCATCACGAAACGCTCAAGCGCCTCCTCTGCAACGCACGCATCCAGACCGTTCTCGAAGACTCCACGGGGGCGGTGCTCGGGCTCGGGCGCGTGTCACGCGAGCCCGCGCCATGGATGTTTCGACAGGTTCGCCATCGCGACCAGGAATGCAGGTTCCCGGGCTGCGGAGCGCGACGCTTCACGCAGGCACACCACATCGGGTGGTGGCGTGACGGCGGACGCACGGATCTGCAGAACCTGCTCTTGATCTGCTCGTTCCATCACAAGCTGGTGCACGAGTACGGCTGGCGCGTGAAGCGGGAGCGGGACGGCGAGGTCAGATGGTTCCGGCCCGACGGGCTGCGCTATCCAGCCGGGCCATCGCGCGCGGCCGCCGCATAGGCAGTTCCTACCGGCCGCGGTCCTGCAGCCGCGTCTCCAGGGTGGCGATCTCGAGCCCGTGCATCGCTTCGCCGAGCCCGCGCGACACCTTCGCCAGCACGTCGGGGTCCTGGAAGTGGGTCGTGGCCTCGACGATCGCGCGCGCCATCGACGCCGGATCCGAGGACTTGAATATGCCGGAGCCGACGAACACGCCGTCGACCCCGAGCTGCATCATCAGCGCGGCGTCGGCCGGCGTCGCGATCCCGCCGGCGCTGAAGTTCACGACCGGGAGCCGGCCCTGCTCGGCCACCGTGCGCACGAGCTCGACGGGCGCGCCGAGCTCCTTCGCCTTCGTGACGTACTGCTCAGGCCGGAGCTGCGTGCACTCGGCGATCTCCTCCAGCAGCGCGCGCTCGTGACGGACGGCCTCGACGACGTTGCCGGTCCCCGCTTCACCCTTCGTGCGGATCATCGCGGCCCCCTCGGCGATCCGCCGAAGGGCCTCGCCGAGGTTGCGGCACCCGCACACGAACGGCACGGTGAACGCCCACTTGTCGATGTGGTACTGCTCGTCGGCGGGCGTCAGCACCTCGGACTCGTCGATGTAGTCCACGCCGAGGGCCTGCAGCACCTGCGCCTCCACGAAATGGCCGATGCGCGCCTTGGCCATCACGGGGACGGAGACGGCCGCCTTGATCTCCTCGATCTTGGTGGGGTCCGCCATGCGTGCGACGCCGCCTTCCTTGCGGATGTCGGCGGGCACCCGCTCGAGCGCCATCACCGAGCACGCCCCCGCGTCCTCGGCGATCTTGGCCTGCTCCACGTTGGTGACGTCCATGATCACGCCACCCTTGAGCATCTCCGCCAGGCCGGACTTCACGGTGAAGGTGCCGGTCTCGCGCTGCATCGTCTATCCCTCCTCAGGAACGACCCTCAACGCTTCAAGTCTACTTCGGCGTTCCTGCCCGGCCCTACATCTCGTTCAGGCGCCGGATCCGCTCGTCGATCGGCGGGTGCGTCGAGAACAGCTTCTCGAGCGTCCCCATCCGGTCGCCCTGCACCCGTGAAGGCTGGTCGAGCCATAGGTGGGCCGTCGCGTTGTTCGCCGAGCGCATCGCGTGCGGCGCGTCGCGGATCTTGCCGAGGGCCGAGGCGAGCCCCGGTGGGTACCGCGTGAGCAGCGCGCCCTGGGCGTCGGCCAGGTACTCACGGTTGCGCGAGACGGCCAGCTTGATGATCTGTCCCGCGATCGGCGCGATGATCAGCAGCACCAGCCCGACAGCGAAGAGGACGAGCTCCGCGCCGCCGCCGTTCGAGTCGTTGCCGCGGCGGCCACGCATCCCTCCCCACCACCACGAACGCATGAAGAACTCCGAGAGCAGGACCGCCGCGCCGACCACGGTGGCGACCACGGTGCCGACCAGGATGTCTCGGTCCTGCACGTGGGACATCTCGTGGGCGATCACGCCTTCGAGCTCGACGCGGTTCATCATGCCGAGCAGCCCTTGCGTGACCGCGATCGACGAGTGCTCGGGGTCTCGACCCGTGGCGAAGGCGTTCGGGGCCTGCTCCGGCACCACGTACACGCGGGGCTTCGGCAGCCCCGCCGCGATCGCGATGCCCTCCACGACGTTGTGCAGCCGCGGTTCCTCCTGCGGCGTGACCTCCTTCGCGCGTGTCGACGCCAGCACGAGCTTGTCGCCCGAGAAGTAGGACGCGAACGACAGCACCGCCGCCACGACGAGCGCGATGACCAGACCCGCGGGTCCGTTCCCCCAGATGAAGCCGATCGCGAGCCCGATCAGCGCTGCGAACAACACCGCGCCGACGAACAGCAGGACCGTCTTGCGTCGGTTCGAGGCGATCTGCTCGTACACGGCGGGCTAGGATCCCCCCAGGTCCACCTGTACGGGTCCCCGCACCGGCTCCTCGATGTCGAAGAACTCTCGCGCCGTGTAGTGGAACGCGCCGGCGATCAGGTTCGAGGGGAACGACTGGATCGCCGTGTTCAGCCGCATGACCTGGTCGTTGTAGAACTGGCGCGCGTACGCGATCTTCGACTCCGTGGCGGTGAGCTCCTCCTGGAGCGCCAGGAAGTTCTGGTTCGCCTTCAGGTCGGGATAGTTCTCGACGACCGCCATCAGCTGCCGAAGACCGGCCGTGATGGCGTTCTCGGCCTGAGCCTGATCGGCGACCCCCGTCGCACCGATCGCGCGTGACCGAGCCTCGGCCACCTTCTCGAAGAGCTCCCGCTCGTGGGCCGCGTATCCCTGCACGGTCTGGACCAGGTTCGGGATCAGGTCGTACCGCCGGCGAAGCTGCACGTCGATCTGGGACCAGCCGTTGTCGACCCGGTTGCGGAGCGTGACGAGCCGGTTGAACGCCAGCACCGCCCACGCCACGATGACCACGACGATCGCGAGGACGACCCATGCCCAGAGCGGCATGCGCTTATCGTATCGGCGCGGCGCGGGCCTCGAGCGCCCTCCGGTACAGCGCCTCGATCCGCTCCACGATCACCGACCAGTCGAACGTCGCCGCTCGCTCGCGGCCGGCGGCGCGCAGATGCCGCGCGAGCCCCGGGTCGTCGAGCACCCGGGCGGTCGCGGTCGCGAGCGCGGCGGGATCGTCCGGCGGAACCAGCAGGCCGTCGACGCCGTCGCGGACGACCTCGTCGTACCCGGGCACGTCGCTCGCGACCACGGGGATGCCCGCCGCCATCGCCTCCACGAGCACCACGCCGAAGGACTCGCCACCGATCGCCGGCCCCAGGTACACGTCGCAGGCTGCCTCGTACGGGGGGAGGTTTACGTTCGGGACCGTTCCCATCATCGTGACGCGGGAGCGAACGTCGGCCGGGAGAGCCTGCAGCGCCGCCCGTTCCGGTCCGTCACCGACCACGACCAGCCGGACCTCGGGCCGCGCCGCGCCCAGCCGCGCGAACGCCCCCACGGCGACGGCGAACCCCTTGCGCGGGTCGAGCCTGCCCACGAACAGGAGCTTCGTGCCCGGGCCGAGATCCGCGGGTTCGGCGGCTGCGAAGCGGTCGGTCTCGACCCCGTTGGGGACGATCACGAACGGACCCCCGATCCGCGGTTCGGCGAACCGCCGCGCCGTCTCCGACACGGCGATCCGCACGGTCAGACGGCGGGCGACGCGCCGAAGGATCGGACTCGCCAGGTCGAACAGCCGGGCGCTCGAGGCGCCCGAGTGGAACGTTCCGACGAGCGGCGCCCGGGACTCGAGCACGGCCCAGAGCCCGGTCGAGGGTGCCAGTGGCTCGTGCACGTGGACCACGTGGGGACCGAATGCGGCCAGCGCCGAGCGGACGCGCCGCCGTTCCCACGGCCGGGGATCGATCGGTGCGTTCGACCCGTTGTAGCGAAGGTCGACGGGCCGGCCGACGGGGACGAACCACGGGTCGGGGACCGATCCGCGGACCGGTGCGATCACGACGACCTCGCTCCCGCGCGCCATCAGGTGCCCGGCGAGCGCGCGAACGTGCGTCTGCACGCCGCCGGGGTCGTCGAAGGCGTAGGGGCAGACGAGCGCGACGCGCACGTCCTCAGTCCTCCCAGCCGGGCTGGAAGAGGTGCCAGTCGGCGGGCGAGGCCGACACGACACGCTCGAACAGCTTCGCGATCTCGCGCGTGATCGCCGTGACGTCGGCGCGCCGGTTCCCGGTGGGCTCGATCGCGATCGGCTCGTGAAGGATGCAATGCCACCCCTCGCGCGTCTCGTAGACGCCCGCGACGATGACGGGGGCGCCGGAGGACACCGACAGGAGCCCGGGCCCGATAGGAAGGCGGCGCCTGGCGCCGAACATCTCGACCTCGACGCCGCGGCCGCCGAGGTCGCGGTCCGCGACCAGGGCCACCACTCGATTCTTCGACAGCGACGAGGCCAACTGGCGCCCGACCTGGCCCCCCTGGACGAGCCCGAAGATCTCCATGCCGAGGTCACGCCTGTGCTCCAGGAAGAGCTCGTACAGGCGGGCCGGCCGGAGCTCCTCCGCCACGGACACCACCGGCACCTTTCGGGCCATCATCGCGCGTCCGGCCGCGTCCCAGTTCCCCATGTGCGGCAGGACCGCGACCACCCCGCGGCCGCCCGCCAGGGCCTTCTCGATGTTGTCCCAGCCGTCGAATGTGAAGCGCTCGATGATCTGCTCGTCCGGCCAGCCGACGACGTCGAACGCGTCGAACCAGTACCGCGCGTACCGGCGGAACGCCTCCCGGGTCGAGGCCCGCACGAGCGGGTCATCGGCCGGTCTGCCGAGCACGCGTCCCTGGTTGGCCGCGACCGTGGCACGGACGCCCGGCAACAGATGGAACGCCGCCGTCCCGAGCCAGCGGAACAGCACGCGCCCCGTGTGGGTCGGAAGGGTCCTGCCCAGCCAGCTCACGCTCGCGAAGGCCATGTAGGCCACCCGGTCGTGCATCGTCTCGGTGCTCACGTCCGCTCCTCCCCCGCGACCTGGCCCGTGCGGACCACCGAAGCCAGCACCGAGACGCCCGCGGTCGCCCAGACCGTCCAGGACAGCCAAGAGAACACCAGCCCGGCGCAGAGCAGGACATAGCGAAGCCCGCGAGTGACGTGGCTCTCCTCGACCGAGTAGCCGAGGGCCGCGCCGCGCGCCCGCACGTACGAGGACAAGAAGCTCGTGCAGAGGGCGACGATGCCGCCCACGGCCACGCTCGGTGCGTCCTGGCGGGCGGCCCAGATCACGGGGGCCAGCACGGCGCCGTCCCACAGGCGGTCCATCAGCTCGGTGAGCATGCGGTCGACCGGACCGCCCTCGCCGTGGTTCGCTCGATGTCCCCCGATCAGCAGCAGCGTGGCCCCGGCCGACGCGAACAGACCCGCCACCTCGGGTTCACGCACGATCACGAGCCAGCCCGCCACGACCGCGCAGCCACCGCCGAGGATCAGCGCGGCGCGGGTGACGGCGGTGCCGGGAGGCTGGCGTTGGAAGCGGACCATCGGGACGGCGCGAGCGTAACAACTCGATAGGATGACCACTCGTTCACGCCCACCGAACGCAAGGAGCGCGCGTTGAAGACCTACGACGCGAAGGACATCCGCAACGTCCTGCTGGTAGGCCACGGCGGGGCCGGCAAGACGACGCTGCTCGAGGCCATGGTCTTCACGTCCGGCGCCACCACCCGGATGGGCACCGTCGAGGACGGCAACACCGTGTCGGACCACGACCCTGACGAGCAGCGCCGCGGCATCTCGGTGTCGCTCGCCATGGCGCCCGTGGAGTGGAAGGGCGCGAAGATCAACGTCCTGGACGCACCCGGGTACGCGGACTTCGTGGGCGACGTCCGCTCGGCGATCCGCGCCGTCGACGCCGTCGTTCTTGTCGTGTCGGCCGTCGACGGAGTCGAGGTTCAGACCGAGTACGCCTGGGAGCTCGCCGTCGAGGAAGGACTCCCCCGGGCGATCTTCGTCAACAAGCTCGACCGGGAGCGTGCCGACTTCCAGTCCACGCTCGATCAACTCGTCTCCGCCTTCGGGAACCAGGTCGCGCCCTTCGAGCTGCCGATCGGTCAGGAGCATGAGTTCCGCGGGGTCGCGGACCTGCTCCACGAGAAGGCGGACATGTACGCCGACGGCCCACTCGCGGAGGAGTCCGAATGGCCGGAGGAGATCCACGCGATCGCCGACCCAGCGCGCGAGAAGCTGATCGAGGCGGTGGCCGAGGCGGACGACGCCCTGCTCGAGAAGTACCTGGAGGAGGGGTCCCTTCCCGAGGACGACGTCGTGCACGGCGCGAAGGACGGGTTCTCACGCGCACGCCTCGCACCCGTGATCGTGGGCTCGGCGGCGCGGGCGATCGGGATCGACCGGCTGCTCGACTTCGTCCTCGAGGAGTTCCCGTCCCCTGTGGACCGAGGGCCGGTGAAGGTGATCGGGAAGACCGGCGACGAGAGCGAGCGGCCCTGCGACCCGTCCGCGCCGACGTGCGCCTTCGTGTTCAAGACCGTGTCCGACCCCTTCGTCGGGCACATCACGATGTTCCGGGCGTTCAGCGGCTCGGTGCGACCCGACTCGACCGTCCTCGACGCGACCCAGAACATCGAGGAGCGGATCGGCCAGCTTTTCACGCTGCGCGGCAAGGAGCACGAGTCGGTCCCCGAAGTGACCGCCGGCGACGTCGGCGCGGTCGCGAAGCTCCAACACGTGCACACCGGCGACACGTGGTCGACGAAGGACGACCCGGTGCAGCTGCCGTCGATCGAGCTCCCGGAGCCGCTGCTCGCCTACGCGGTGACGCCGAAGACCAAGGGCGACGAGGACAAGCTGGCGACCGGGCTCGCGCGTCTGCGTGAGGAGGACCCGTCCTTCCGTGTCGCGCGGAACGAAGAGACCCACGAGACGGTGATCTACGGCATGGGCGAGGCGCACCTCGGCGTCCAGATGAGCCGGCTGAAGGCGAAGTTCGGCGTCGAGGTCGACACGGCACCAGCCAAGATCGCATATCGGGAGACGATCAAGCGCAAGGCCCCCGGGCTCGGTCGGCACGTGAAGCAGACCGGCGGCCACGGCCAGTACGCGGTCTGCTCGATCGAACTCGAGCCGCTTCCTCGCGGCGAGGGCTTCGTCTACGAGGACAAGATCTTCGGCGGCGCGATCCCACAGCAGTTCATCCCCTCGATCGAAAAGGGCATCGTCAAGACGATGTCCGAAGGCGTCCTCAGCGGGAACCCGATGGTCGACGTCAAGGTCACGCTGGTCGACGGGAAGTTCCACGCGGTCGACTCCTCGGACATGGCGTTCCAGATCGCCGGCTCGTTGGCGCTCAAGGACGCGGTCGAGAAGGCCGGCGTCGTGCTGCTGGAGCCGGTCGTGCAGCTGTCGGTGATCGTCCCCGAGAGCTTCACCGGCGACGTCATGGGCGACCTCAACGCCAAGCGCGGCAAGATCCAGGGCATGGAGCAGGTGGGCGGTGGGAAACAGCGCATCAACGCCCTGGTGCCACAAGCCGAGGTCGCGCGCTACGTCATCGACCTCCGATCCATGACGGGTGGGAGAGGTGCGTTCACGATGTCGTTCTCGCACTACGAGGAGATGCCGTCGCAGCTGGCCGACAGGGTCATCGCGGACTACCACAAGGCTCGCGAGGAAGCCCAGAAGAAGTAGCCGATCAGCGGTCCGGACGGACCTCGCTCAGGAACGCCAGCACCGCCTCATCGAAGCGCTCGGGCTGCCGCAGGTTCACGACGTGGTCGGCGTCCTCGATCGTGACCTTGCGCGCGTCGGGGATGCCCCGGGCGATGAGGTCGGCGATCCTCAGCATGTCCGGCGGATCGTGGTCCGCCGCGATGACGAGCGTGGGGGCATCGATGTCGCGAAGCCGGTGCGCCGCAGGCGGATCGATCCCCTGCTCCGCCGTCTCGTCCATCGTGAGCTCGTGGATGTTGTCCAAGGCGATGTCGCGGATCTTCCGCCCGGCCTCGTCGTCGGTGCCGAGTGGCGCCCAGATCTGCAGCCGCAGCTCCTGAGCCCGGCCCAGGTCGCCGGCTTCGATCGCGGCCTCGATCGGGCCGTCGACCCGCTCCCACCAGTCCTCCTCTTCCTCCAGAGGCTCGAACCCGGACAGACCCGAGGCCGCGGCCACGACGGCCCAGACCCGGTCGGGATGCTCCAGCGCGAAGTCGATCCCTACCGCGCCGCCCATCGAGCATCCGACGACGGCGGCCTCGACGACGTCGAGGTGATCGAGCACGGCGAGCTGGTCGTCGACGAAGGAGTACGGCTCGCCCGCGGGTCTGCTCGACTCGCCGTAGCCGCGAGTGTCGTAGCGCACGGCACGGTAGCCGGCGGCCGGGAACGACGTCATCTGGTCGTCCCAGACGCGCCGGTCCCACAGTCCCGGGTGCAGGAACAGCACGACCGGACCCGCCCCGGCCACGTCGTACCGCAACCGGGCTCCGTCGGGAAGGTCGACGAAGCCGCTATCCATCATCCGCTTCGAAGTGCGGGGCGAGCTTCCGGTAGGTCTCGTTCAACAGCTCGGGGAGGACGCGAGTCTCCCCGACCACGGGCATGAAGTTGGTGTCCCCTCCCCACCGAGGCACGACGTGCCAATGGAGGTGTCCGGGGATGCCCGCGCCGGCGGCCCGGCCCAGGTTCAGACCGATGTTGAAGCCGTGTGGCTCCGATTCGGCGCGAAGCGCTCGCACCGAGCGCAGCAGGAGCGCGGCGATCGCGACGCTCTCTTCCGGCGTGAGGTCGTCGAGCTCACCGACGTGCCGCACCGGCAGCACCAGCAAGTGCCCCGGGTTGTAGGGGTACTTCGCAAGCGTCACGAAGGCCCGCTCGTCGCGATCGAGGATCCGTTCGACCTCGTCGTCGCCGCGTCCGGCGAGCAGGTCGCAGAACACGCAGCCGTCGGCGACCGCGTCCTTGTTGGCCTCGATGTACGCCATCCTCCAGGGGCTCCAGAGCCGCTCCACAGATCAGTCCCCGAAGCGGGTCTGTTGCAGCCGGCGCTCGGCGCTCTCCTGGACCAACGCCGTAAGGATCTGTTCGAAGGGGAGCCCGGGTGTCTCCACGCCCTCGCGGTCACGCACCGTATAGGTGCCCGCGTCGATGTCGCGGTCGCCGACGACCAGCGTGTAGGGCGTCTTGAGGAGCTGGGCGGCGCGGATCTTCTTGCCGACCGACTCCTTTGACCGGTCGACGAAGGGGCGCAGACCGGCGCCGCGCGCCCGGGCGGCGAGCGCGTCGCAATGCTCCACGTGGCGGTCGGCGACGGGCACGAACCGGATCTGCTCGGGTGCAAGCCAGAGCGGGAACGCACCTGCGTAGTGCTCTATCAGCACGGCGCTGAACCGTTCGAGGGTGCCGAGGATCGCCCGGTGGATCATCACCGGACGGTGTCGCTGGTTGTCCTCGCCGGTGAACTCCATGTCGAATCGCTCGGGCAGCGCGAAGTCGCACTGCACCGTCGTCAGCTGCCACAGGCGCCCGATCGCGTCGCGGAAGTGGAAGTCCACCTTGGGTCCGTAGAACGTGCCCTCGCCCTCGGCCTCCGTGTACGGCAGCCCGTAGCGCTCCAGTGCGGTCACGAGCGTCTCCGTCGCCCGCGTCGCCATCTCAGGCTCGAGGATGCTCTGCCCGGGGAGCGTCGACAGGTTCACGACCGGATCGCTGAACCCGAAGGTCCGGTGGATCTCGAGGGTGAGGTCGAACACCGAGAGGATCTCGTCCACGAGCTGGTCGGGCCTGCAGATGATGTGCGAATCGTCCTGCGTGCCGCCTCGGATGCGGAGCAGCCCGTGCAGCGTTCCCAGCCGCTCGTGACGGTAGATCGTGCCGAGCTCGGACAGACGCATCGGCAGATCCCTGTACGAGCGCACCTGCGACTTGTAGACCAGCACGTGGAACGGGCAGTTCATCGGCTTGACGTAGTAGTCGCCGGTGTCGGTCTGCATCGGCGGGTACATGTTGTCGGCGTACTTCGCGAGATGCCCCGAGGTCTCCCAGAGCACCGAGCGCGCGATGTGCGGCGTGACCACCAGGTCGTAGCCGCGGGCAAGGTGCAGGTCGCGGACCCAGTCCTCCAGCTGCTTGCGGAAGACGCCGCCGCGCGGGTGCCACACCCAGAGCCCCGGTCCGAGCTCGTCGGGTGAGGAGAACAGGTCGAGCTGCCTTCCGAGGAGCCGGTGGTCCCGCCGTTCGGCCTCCTCGAGCCGGCGTAGGTACGCCTCCAGGTCGTCGTCGATCGCCCACGCGGTGCCGTAGACGCGCGTCAGCATGGGGCGTGACTCGTCGCCGCGCCAATAGGCGCCCGCGACGCTCATCAGCTTGAACGCGCCGAGCCGTCCGGTGGAGGGCACGTGCGGCCCGAGACACAGGTCAGCCCAGTCGCCGTTGCGGTACAGCGACACCGTGTCGCCGGCTCGAACCTCGCCCTCCTCTCCGATCGACTCGATGATCTCGCGCTTGAACTCCTGTCCCTGCAGCAGCGCGATCGCCTCGTCGCGGGACACCTCCTCGCGGACGAACGGCTGATCGAGCTTGACCAACTCGTGCATCCGTTCTTCGATGCGCGGCAGGTCCTCGGGTGATATCGGCCCCGGCAGCTGGAAGTCGTAGTAGAAGCCATCTTGGATCGCCGGACCGATCGCGAACTGCGTGCCCGGGAACAGGTCGCACACCGCCTGGGCCATGACGTGCGCCGTCGAATGCCGAAGCACGTGCAGCCCGTCGTCGGACGACGGCACGATCGCCTCGACCGACGCGTCGGCGTCCGGCACGAACGCCAGGTCGCGGAGCTCGCCGTCCACCCTGGCCGCGATCGCGTCCGCGGGCAGGGCGCTGCCCACGGGCTCCCCCTCCGGGAGCTCGCTGCTGGTGCCATCGGAAAAGGTCAGGCGCGGCATCCGGGAAGGATAGCCCGCCTACTCGTAGCTGATCGCTTCGAGCACGTTGAGCTTCGCGGCGCGACGAGCCGGCCAGATCGCGGCGACCACCCCGATCAACGCGGCGGCCACGAGGAAGAAGAGGAGCTGGCCGAACGGGATCGCCAGCCGGTCCACCCCGACGTCGGACAGCGCCCGTTGCATCGCCCACCCGAACAGGATGCCGACGCCGAGCCCGAGCAGGGCACCGAGGACCGCGATGATGACGGCCTCGACCCGCACCATCCGCTTGACCTGCCGGCGGCTCATGCCGACCGCGCGCAGCAGCCCGAGCTCGCGCACCCGCTCGTAGATCGAGAGACCGAGCGTGTTGACGATCCCGAACGTCGAGATCAGCACGGACAGGAAGAGCAACACGTACACGATCGCGAAGACCTGGTCGACCTGCGAGATGTACTGCTGCTTCGTCTGCGACTGATCGTTGACCTGCACGCTCGGGTAGTCCCGCGAGAGCTGCGCCTCGAGCCGCGCCCGCGCGGCGGACCGGTCGGCGCCGGGCGCGAAGTCCAAGAACACGACCTGATCCAGCTGCTGGGCGATGTTCTGCTCGTAGGTTCCCAGCGAGATCGTGTAGTCGCCGAAGAGCTGGTTCGGCTCATAGATCCCGGCCACCTCCAGCTGCTTGGTCCCGGTGCTCGCGAACTCCATATCGATCGTGCTGCCCACGGCGTATCCCTTGGAGTCCGCGGTCGTCCGCGAGACGAGAACCGTATCCGGTGAGGACAGCCCTTCGATCGAGCCCTCGTCCATCTCGATGTTGGCCACGCTGCCGACCGTTGCGGGATCGACCGCCGAGGGGAACGTCGACGATCCGTCGACCTTCACCTCGGACGAGCGCAAGGGCGACACGACGGAGAAATCCCGATCCGCGGCCAGATCCTTCGCGAGCTGCGGTGAGAACGTGGAGAACTGCGACGACGTGAGCATCAGGTCTGCGCGCAACGTCCGATCGAGGACTGCGCTCACGGACGATTTCAGGGACGCGGCAAACACGGCGACGAAGGTCACGAGTCCGAGCCCGATCATCAACGCGGCCGCGGTCGACGCCGTCCGTCGCGGATTGCGGTTGGCGTTCTCGCCGCCGAGCTTGCCCGAGACCCGGCGTCGGAACGGGCGGCCGAGGACCGTGGAGATCGGCCGGGCCACGAGTGGCGACAGCATCGCGACCCCGATGAACGTGAGCGCGGCACCGAGCCCGACGACGAGGCCACCGTTCGAGACCCCTCCGAACAACCCCGCGAACAACGCCGCCAGACCCGCGACCGTGATCAGCGTCCCGACGACCACACGCCGCCGGATCGACGAGCTCGGCGCGGCCGTTTCGCGGAGCGCGGCCACGGGGGCGATCCGCGACGCGCGACGCGACGGAGCCACCGCCGCCACGAGCGTGATGCCTGTTCCCAACACGAGCGAGACGATGACGGTGCGAGACGCCACCACCAGCGCGGTCGCGGGCAGCTTCAGTCCGATCCCGGCCATGACCGCCTTCAGACCGATCGCGAGCAGGATCCCCAGCAGCACCCCACCGATCGACGCGACGAGCCCGATGACAGTGGCCTCGATCAGGACGGACGCCATGACCTGCCTGCGACTCGCCCCGAGGGCCCGGAAGAGGGCCAGCTCGCGGTTGCGCTGGGTCACGACGATGTTGAAGGTGTTGAAGATGATGAACGCGCCGACGAAGAGCGCGACGAACCCGAACACCAGCAGGCCGGTCCGCAGGAACCCCAGGCCCTGGTTGACCTGGTCCTGCTGCTGGCTGGCCGCGGTCGCGCCGGTGATCGCCTGGAAGCCGGCGGGAAGCACCGCCGAGATGCGGGCTGCGACGTCGTCGGCCGAGGCGCCCTGCGCGCTCCGTACGTAGATGAAGTCGAACTTCCCGACCCGATCGAACAGCTGCTGCGAGGTCGGCAGGTCGAAGATCGACAGCGTCGCCCCGAGTAGGCTGTCGGACTTCTCGAACCGGACGATGCCCGAGATCGTGAACTCGCCGCTCTTCGTGGTCGTTGCCACGCGGATCTGTTGTCCGACGGAGAGTCCGTGGTCCCTCGCCGTCGCGGCGTCGATCGCGACCTGGTCGGGACCGGACGGTGCCGTGCCATCGGTGACCAGGAGCGAGGTGACGTCCGGATCCCACGAGTTGCCGATCGTCGGTGCCCCCCCGTTCTGGATCACCTTGCCCGTCCGCGGATCGACGATCTGCGCGAACCCGGAGACGTCGCCGTCGGCGGCCTGCACCCCTTCCACCGCTCGGACCTTCGCGAGCAGACCCTCGGGCATCGGATTGCGCTCGCTCCCCCCACCACCGCCGGGTCCACCTCCCTCGGTCGGGGTGAAGGACGTCTTCGCCTGCACCACGACGTCGGTCCCCCGGAAGACGTCACCGAACAGGTTGTCGAAGCTCTTGAGAGCGGTGTCGGTCAGGACGAACGTGCCCGCCGTGAAGCCGACCCCGAGCACCACCGCCATCGCGGTCAGCACCAACCGGAGCTTCCGCGCGAGGAGGCTCTTGAGCGTCGCCCGGAACACCGGGTCAGGCCTCGAGCGCCTTCAGCCGGTCGAGGACCCGCTCGGCGGTGGGCTCGAGCATCTGGTCGACGACCCGGCCGTCCTCGAGGAACAGGATGCGGTCCGCATGGCTTGCCGCCACGGCGTCGTGCGTGACCATGACGATCGTCTGCCCGTGGTCGTCCACGGCCCCTCGCAGGAACCCCAGCAGCTCGGCGCTCGAATGCGAGTCGAGGTTTCCCGTCGGCTCGTCGGCGAACACGATCGCCGGCTTGCTCGCCAGAGCTCGGGCGCCGGCGACGCGCTGCTGCTCGCCACCGGACAGCTCCGATGGCTTGTGGTCCAGACGATCGCGAAGGCGCACGGTATCGACGACCTGATCGAACCATGCCCGGTCGACGTCGCGGCCGGCGATGTCGACCGGGAGCGTGATGTTCTCCCTCGCGGTGAGGGTCGGGATCAGGTTGAATGCCTGGAACACGAAGCCGACGCGGTCACGTCGCAGTTCGGTCAGCTGTCGCTCACCCAGCGTCGTGATGTCGATGTCGCCGATGAACACCCGGCCGCTGGTCGGCGTGTCGAGCCCGGCCAGGCAATGCAGAAGCGTCGACTTGCCCGACCCCGACGGACCCATGATGGCGGAGAACTGTCCGGAGGCGAACTCGACGGTGATGCCGGCGAGCGCCTCCACGCTTGCCGCGCCCTGCCCGTACACCTTGCGAAGGTCGACCGCCCGCGCAGCGGCCCTGGTCGCGGTCGTTGCGTCCATCCTCTTCCCCCCGAGCATCATGGTCGTTGACGTGGGCGCGGCAGGGTTCGAACCTACGACCTCTCGCGTGTGAGGCGAGCGCTCTACCGCTGAGCTACGCGCCCGGGAGCGAGTCAACGATAGCAAGCCCACATGAACGAGACGCCTGGAGAAAAGGCGACGGCGGCACGTGCCCGCGTCGTGCCGCCGTCATACCGGGCTTCGAGGCCCGGACGAGCCGAGTCTCGCACGCTGCCGAACGCAGGTGCAAGGGTGGAGGGCGGGTAGGATTGCCTCGATCACGAGGGGAAGGACGCGATGGGTACGCTCCTGCGACTGCTCGGGTACTTCGCCGTGCTAGGCGTGTTCGCGGTGACACCGCTCGCCCTTTGGCTCGGTTGGGTGGTGTTCAGCACCGGCCGACGCCGCGGCTGATCCCTACGCCACATAGTCGTCGCCGTCGTGCCAGGTTCCGCCGGGGGCATCGTCGGCCTCGCGCATCGCCCGCTCCTCCGGCGCCTCGGCCTCGCCCTCCTCAGCCTCCTCGCCGATCAGCTCGGCCTCGTCGTCTTCCGCGGCATCCTCGGTGAGCTCGATCCCCTCCTGCCGTTCAACCCGGCGGGCTCCTTCGCGAGCGGTCCGCTCCTCGAGCGACGGGTTTCGGCGCTGCTCCTCGGCGGTCGTGCCGGTGAGGTCCGACCCCATCGGGCGATCCATCTGCTCGATCATGGTTTCGAGGTCGTCTTCGGCGTCCTGGTCCGAACCTGCAGGCTCCGGTCCGTCCGCTTGACTCCGGTTGTGCTCCCGATCGTCCATGCATCCAAGCCTACCCGCGGGTAGGGCCGGACATGCCGCCTACACTCCTCGTCCGTGAAGATCGGCGTGATCCTGCCCGCGGCCGAGGGCGACGGCGACGGCGCCACACCCGGCTGGCCCATGATCCGGTCGTTCGCGCTCGCGGCCGAGGCACGCGGCCTCGACTCCGCGTGGATGTTCGACCACTTCTTCAACCAGCCTAACGCCGGTCCGCTCGAGGGGATGCACGAGGCCTGGACGGTCGTGAGCGCGGTCGGCGCCGTGACCGAGCGTCTGGAGATCGGCACGCTCGTGCTGTGCACGGGATTCCGGAACCCCGGCCTGGTCGCCAAGATGGCGGCCACGGCCGATGCGGTGAGCGGCGGCCGGCTGATCCTCGGGCTCGGAGCCGGATGGCACGACCCCGAGTACGCGGCCTTCGGGTATCCGACCGACCACCGTGTCGACCGCTTCGAGGAGTCGCTTCGGGTGATCGGGCCCCTACTTCGGGGCGAACGAGTCTCCTTCGCCGGCCGCTACCACGTGACCCACGATGCCGTTCTCTCGCCGGCGCCCGTCCGCCACATCCCGCTCCTCGTCGCTGCGTTCGGCCCGCGGATGCTTCGCGTCACGGCGCGGCACGCGGATGCCTGGAACACGGCGTGGTATGGGGCACCCCACGAACGCCTACGCAGGCGCTTCGCGGCCCTGGACGATGCCCTCGCCGCAGAGTCGCGCGAACCCGTGACGCTGGCCCGCACCGTGGGGATGATCGTCGTCGATCCGGACCGTGGGCATGCGACCACCGACGATGAGGACGCCTCGTTCACCGGATCGGTCGACGAGCTCGCGAGGGCCTTCGACGACTACGCCACGCTCGGCGTGGACCACCTCATCGTGATCCTGCAGCCGATGTCCGAGGCCTCTCTCGACCGCCTGTCGGCGGCGGTCGCGCGTCACCGCGGTACCTGATGCGTCCCGCCGAATGCCGCCGGGATCAAGAGCGGATCGGGCGCACCGACCGCATCGGCTGAAGACACACCGTTCTGCTGGGAGGAGACGCGGACGACGTCGACCACGGGCACGGTGAAGGAGAAGGTGGAGCCGACCCCCACCTCCGACTCGAGCCACAGCGATCCCGACATCGCCTCGACAAGCGTGCGGGAGATGAAGAGGCCCAAGCCGGTCCCCCTGCGCTGCCGGTTCGGGTCGTCGTCGAGCCGGAAGAACCGATCGAAGATCCGCTCGCGATGCTCGGGTGGAACCCCGTCGCCGCGGTCCTGTACCGAGATGACCGCCGAGGGGCCGCGCGCGCCGATGCGCACCTCGATCGGGGCGTCCGCACGCGAGTACTTGTCTGCGTTGGAGAGCAGGTTAAGAACCACCTGCTCCACACGGAACGGATCGGCGAAGGCGACCACTGCTCGCTCGGCACCGTCCAGTGACACCCTGCGGTCTCGGTGCTGCTCGGCGAACTCCGCGACCTGACGCCGGACCACCCGGTCGAGGGCGAACGGCTGCGCGTCGACGACCAGTCCGCCGGCCTCGATCTGCGACGCGTCGAGCATGTCCCCGAGGAGCCGCTCGAGCCGCTCGGCCTGCCGCAGCATGATGCCGTAGTACTCGTGGCGAGCTTCGGGCGAGTCGTCGACCGACCCGTCGAGCATGCTCTTGAGGAACCCCTTGAGCGGCGTGAGCGGTGTCCGCAGCTCGTGGGAGACCATCGAGACGAAGTCCCTCTTCATCTGCTCCGCCCGGCTCTCTGCTGTGGCGTCGCGCACGATGACGATGTGTGATCCGGGGGCGCCCGCGTGATCGCGGAACGCGCTCGTGCGAAGCAGAAGCTGCTTCTGCGATCCGTCCTTCGTCCGCGCCGTCGTCTCGAGCGAGCCCAGGTCGGGGGCCTCGGGCGCCGACGGCAGCTCGAGCACGTCGAGCCCGAGCACGTCCTCGCATCGACGTCCCACGGCCTCGTCCTCCGCGAATCCGACGATGGCCTCCATCGCGGGGTTCCACGCCGCGATCCGGCCACGGTGATCGACCGTCATCACGCCGTCGGACGTGTGCGCAAGCATGTCGGACAGCTGCGCCCGCTCCAGCGTCTGGCCGTAGAGGAGATGGTTCTGCAACCGGACCGCGACCTGGGCCCCCAGTCCTTCGAGCAGGAAACGGTCCTTCGTGGCAAGCGGCTGCTCGCGATAGACGGCCAGGACCCCCCGCACGTCCTGGCCGTCGCCGACGATCGCGATCTGGGGGGCGACGCCGTCGCGCACGGCGACGAACGCCTCGAGCGGTTCGGTGCCGCCGTCGCCGACCGTGAGCGTGCGCACGCCGGCCGATCCGTGGACGTCGACCCGGTCTCCGTCGGCGACCACCAGCTCCACGCGATCAGCGGGCAGGAGCTGTTCGAGCAGCTCGAGGAAGTCGCCGAGATCGGGCGTCGGGCCCAGCGGCCCTGATAGCGCTCGCCCCGCCTCGTAGAGGTCGCGCATCTGATCGCGTTCCCCGACGCTCTCGACCCAGCGTCGGTATGCGAGGTAGGCCAGCCCGACCGGAACGGAGAGCAGGATCAGCGCCGCCGGCAGCTCGACCCACAGCATCGCGGCGAGGATCCCCAGCGCCATGTTCCCGATCCAATGGGACACGTTGAGCAACAGCGGCGGGGTCAGCACCTCCACGAACGGCTTGCCCTGGACCATCGACACCACGAGCACGATCGACGCCGCGTTCACGACGAAGGCCACCCACATCGCCATGATCACCACGAGCCAGGTGGCCGGATCGGCCGGACTGCCGGGGAGCCCGAGACGGGCGGCAACGAGCTCCGCCAGCGTGATGCCGACGAGGAACTGCGCAACGTTGTACGCGATCTTGTACGCCGACCATCTGTTGAGCGCCTGGCCCAGACCGACGCCGAACAGCACGCCGATCGTCAGGACGCTGGGGTGCACCAGCAGCAGGGCCGCGGCCCACACGCCGTCGGTCAGTGCGAAGTTGACGGTCTCCGCCCCGTGCCGGAGCGGGATCGAGCACCGTTCGGCGAGGATCGTCGCAGCCGCCACCACCGCGACGGCGAGGAGATCGCTGAGGGTCCATCGCACGATCTCGGGAACCCGCAGCCCCACGCACGCCAGGCCGGTGACCACGGCCGTTCCGATGAGCACCTTGACGGATCGAGGAAGCGTCATCTTCATCACACCTCAGCCCCAGCTCCTGGAGCTCCACGATGTCGAGCTCCAGGACGTCGAGGACCACGACGTGGAGCTCCAACTCGTCCCGCTCCACGACGTGGAACTCCACGACGTACTCGTCCAGCCAGCGTTCTCGGAGATCAATGAGGACCACGATGTGGAGTCCCACGAGGACGACGACCACGACGTCGAGTCCCACGGCGTTCCCAAGACGTCGATCTCGCCCTGGACCGGATCGGGCGCGCCGTCGCCGTCGAGGTCCGCCGCCACGTGAGCGCTTCCTCGGCTCGCCTCCAGCGAGCCGTTCCCCGTCGACCACGTGACCCCGGCGTTGGGGTCGCTCGCCGAGCCGGAGGCCGCTGCCTGGACGGCGCCCGACGCGTCCACGAGCCCGGCACCCCCGCTCGCGCGGTAGGCCGCCGTCTTGTACGCGCTCGCCATCAGGATCGCCTTGACCGCGTTCGGCGTGAGCGACGGGTTCGCCTGATACATCAGCGCTGCAAGCCCCGTGACGATCGCGGCCGCCTGCGACGTCCCCGTCCCTTTGAAGTAGTCGCCGTCGACGACCGCCTCGGGGTTCTGCCGGTCGATCGTGCTCCCCGGTGCCCGGGTTGAGACGATGGAGATCCCCGGCGCGACGACGTCCGGCTTCTCGAAGCCGTCCTGCGTCGGACCACGACTCGAGAACGGCGCCACCTCGTCGTCGCTGCGCTCGCTCGTTCCCTTCATGTCGGCGGCGCCGACCGTGATCACGAAGGGGTCGTCCCCGGGCTTGCTGATCGTCCTCGTCTGCGATCCGCGGTTCCCGGCCGAGACCACGACGGTGATCCCCGCCGACCAGGCGCGCTCGACCGCCGCATCCAGCGGATCGAGCGCGTACGTCTGGTCTCCGTCGGTGCCGAAGGCGAGGTTCAGCACGCGGATCCCGAACTCGGCGCGATGGGTGACGATCCATTGCAGCGCCGCGATCACCACCGAGACGTCGGTCGAGCCGTCGGCGCCGGCCACCTTGACGCTCACGATGCGGGCGCCCGGCGCCACACCGCGCCACTTGCCCGCCGAGTCGGCGCCGTCCCCGCCGATGATCCCGGCGAGGTGGGTCCCGTGCCCGTACGTATCGAAGCCGGCGCCGCCGGGGGTGAAGTCGACGCGCGCGACCACCCGGCCGCCCAGGTCATCAACCCTCGAGATGCCGGTGTCCAGCAGCGCGACGGTCACACCGGCGCCCGTGACCGACCCGACCTGGTTGAGACGCACGGCCTTGCGCCACGCCAGATCGGGGTCGCCGTCGTACGTGACCCCGGTCGTGGATGCCATCCGGAGCCGGGCGTCCGGCGACAGGCCGGCAACCGACGCATCCGCGGCAAGGACGGGGAGTGCCTCGAGAGGCACCTTCGCCGCGAAGCCCTCGACGATCGGCAGCTCGTGCGTGACATCCCCGCCAAGACGTTCGACGAGACGCTCCGCGGCGTCGCTGGTGGGCGCTGCTTCGCGGACCAGGATCCGCACCGCGGTGGAGGCCGTACCGTCGGCCGGCCGCAGCAGCGCGGCCCCGAGCGCCACGGTGATGGCGACCGCGAAGACGACGGCTCGTCGAGACCGTCCCCCGAACGGCGACGGTCGATGCGTTCGCGGGACGCAGAGACGGTCGATGGTGGCACTCCTCCCCGGTGGACGCCGGCCGAGCGATCGGCCGGGAACGTTGGGCCAACTTTGCACGCCGGTTCGGTCGTCCGGTATCACGCGGAGGACGGAAAGACGGCACCTCGCTTACCCGACGTCGCCGTAGGGAGATCGGCCCAGCGAACCGATCATGCCGGGGGAACGGCGGACTAGGCCGACGGTCGTTTGCCGACTCCCACGCGAGGGTAGCCCCACCGCTGACATGCCCGCTCCCTCACCCGTGAGCGGGCACGAGGGAGGCAGGAGCGGTTCGGCCCCGAGTACGACCGCACCGTGAAGCGCGCGCAGGATCGCGGGACTGCCGAGTCCGAGCTGATGTCCCGCCAGCAGCGACGCGACGTCTTGAACTCCGGCCGGTGTCGCCCGAGGTCCGGGAGCGCTACGCAGAGGAGTGGCGAGGCGTGCAGGCGCGGTTCGTCGACCAACCCGTCGAGGCTCTGCAGGACGCCGACATGCTGGTCATGAAGCTGATGCGCGAACGCGGCTACCCGATGGACAGCTTCGAGCAGCGCCAAGCCGACATCTCCGTGGACCATCCCGTCGTGGTCGAGAACTATCGCAAGGCCCATGCCATCTCGCAGGAGACGGTCACGGGCGGCACGAACACCGAGCAGATGCGCCAGGGCATGGTCCACTATCGGACGCTCTTCGAAGACCTGCTCGAGATGCACCGCACGAGCGAGGGGGAGCGTCGATGAGCGACGCGGCGCCGAACGAAGACGTCGTAGCGACCGAAGGAGACGCATCCCTGTTCCCTGCCGAGACCCTGGGCGACATGCGCCAGCGGTGGAGCGCGATCCAGACGCGGTTCGTCGACGAGCCCCGGCAGGCCGTCGAACAGGCCGACGAACTGGTGGAGGAGCTCCTGACCAAGCTCACGCAGACCTTCGCCGACGAGCGGACGGGTCTCGAGGACCAGTGGTCGGGCGATGGCGGCGAGGTCTCCACGGAGGATCTCCGCCAGGCCCTCCAGCGCTACCGAGCGTTGTTCGGGAGGCTCCTGGCCGCCTGACGCACCCGGGTGAGATCCCGGGCAACCGGATCGGGGACACCCCCCTGGCGCACGAGGGCGTGGGCGCATAGGGTCGCCGTGCACAGACTCCGCACAGGTCCGGCAGGGGGGACCGCGTGTCCGAGAGGCTCCGAACCGGGAACGTGCTCGCCGTGATCACCGCGGGCATCGTGATCGGCGTCGTCGAGGTGGTCCTCGCGATCTCGCTCGGCGCCCTCGTGTTCGGGGGTTACCTGGCCCAGTACCTGCCCGACGGCATCGGCCTCTACCTCGTTGCGGCGGCCCTCACCCTCGCGATCTTCGCGTGGCGGGCGGGCTCCCGCGGCGTCGTCGGAAGCCTGCAGGATGCGGCCGCCGCCGTCCTTGCGATCGTGGCCACGAGCACCGCCCTGAAGACGTTCGGCGGCGTCGACCAGGCCTTCCGCACGGTCGTCGCGGCCACCTTCGTCGTGACCATCCTCACCGGCATCACCTTCCTGCTGCTCGGAGCGTTCCGGCTCGGCAACCTGGCGCGGTTCATCCCGTATCCGGTCGTCGGTGGATTCCTCGCCGGCACGGGATGGCTCCTGATGAAGGGCGGCATCCGCGTGGCGGCGGGCGTGAACCCGGAGATCGGGACGATCCGCCAGTTCGTCGACCACTTCGAACTGGTCCGCTGGGTACCGGCGCTCGCCTTCGGCGTGATCCTGCTGGTCGCGACGCGGATCGTGCGGCGGCCGCTGGTCATCCCGATCGTCATCGGCATCGGGCTGGTCGCGTTCGCGATCGGGATGATCGTGACCGGGTCTTCGATCGAGGACGCGCGGCACGGCCTCTGGCTGCTCGGACCGTTCCGCTCGGCCAGACTTTGGCAGCCCTGGACCTACCGTGCGCTGTTCGGGGCGGGGGTCGACTGGTCCGCGGTGGTCGGCCAGACCGCCGGGATCGTCACGACCGTCTTCGTCGCGGTGATCGCGTGCCTCTTCAACGTCGGCGGAGTGGAGTTGCTCCTGCACACCGATCTCGACTCCAGCAAGGAGTTGCGTGACGCGGGGTGGGTGAACGTCGTCTCGGGTCTGGTCGGCGGGATCCCCGGCTACCACGCGCTCAGCCTCACCTCCCTCGCCCAGCAGATGGCCGTCGACGGCCGCGCCACCGGGGTCGTCGCAGCGCTCGTCCCGCTCGCGACGGTCGTGTTCGGGGCCACCATCGTCGGGCTGATCCCGCGCATGATCGTCGGGGGGGTGCTCGTGTTCGTGGGGCTCTCCTTCCTCATCGAATGGCTGGTGGACGTACGGCGGTCGCTGCCGTTGGGCGAGTACCTGATCGTCGTGGCGATCCTCGTGACGATCGCCACGAAGGACCTCCTGACCGGGCTCGTCGTCGGTCTCGTCCTCGCGATCGTCCTGTTCGCCGTCAGCTACGGCCGGACCGATCTGGTGCACGAGGTCGAGTTCGCGACCACCTACCGAAGCAACGTCGACCGCCCCCCGCGCGAGCGAGGACTTCTCCAAGGGCTCGCCGACCGCGTCCAGATCCTTCGCGTGAGCGGGTTCGTGTTCTTCGGGACCGCCAGCGGACTGCTCGAGCGGATCCGCAAGCGCGTGGAAGCCGGGTCGCTCCGATTCCTGGTCGTCGACCTGCAGCGCGTCACGGGCATGGACGCCTCGGCCGTGCTGTCGTTCCGCAAGACCGCGCAGCTCGCGCAGGCGAGCGGGTTCGAGCTCGTGTTCGCCGGCGCGCCCGATCGTGTTGAGCGACAGCTTCGCCGAGGCGGGGTGATCGCGACCGACGGGATCGTCCGGTTCGAACCCGACCTCGACCGCGGCCTGCAGCGATGCGAGGACGTGCTCTTGGAAAGCGCGTCCCCGGTGGCTGCCGGCCCGGCGAGCGACGGCGCCGGCATGCCGGAGCATCTGCGCGCCTACCTCGAGCGCAGATCGATCCCCGAGGGAACGGTGCTGATCCGCCAGGGCGACCCACCCGACGACCTGTTCGTGCTGGAGTCGGGGTCCCTGCGCGTCGAGTTGCGCACACCCGAAGGGACGCGGATGCGCCTGAGCACGGTCCGGCGCGGCGTCGTGGTGGGCGAGGTCGCGATGTACACGGGCGTTGCACGGATCGCCGAGGTGGTGGCCGAGACGCCGTGCGTGGTCCTCGAGCTGAGCCGGTCGGCGCTCGATCGGCTGGAAGCGGAGGAACCGGAGACGGCCGCGAGCCTGCACCGCTGGCTCGCCACGACCCTCGCGGAGCGCCTGACAGACTCCCAGCGAGCGTTCTCCGCCCTGCTCGACTGAAGGACCGAGCGTTCAGGACGGCCCGCTGACCAGGCGTCCCTCGATCGCTCGGTCCTGATTCTCGTCGTCCCGATGTACGTGGATCTCGGCGAACCCACCCTTCCGCAGCGCCATCTCGATCTCGGCCGCCTGGTGGCCGCCCAGCTCCAGGAGCACATGGCCGCCGGGGCGGAGCCAGCGCGCGGCCGCCTCGGCGGCTCGCAGGAGCTCGGCCGTCCCGCGCGGGCCGCCGTCGAGCGCGCGGCGTGGCTCGTTGGCGAGCACGTCACGAGGCAGGAGCCGGAGGTCGTCGGTCGGGACGTAGGGGACCACGGCCGTCACGACGTGGACCCGACCACGCAGCGAGGTCGGCAGCGGCTCGTCGAGGTCGCCCTCGAGGGCGTGCACCCCGTTCGCGCGCGCACACACCACGGCCACCGGATCGATGTCGGTCGCCACCACCGTGGCTCGCGGGTGGCCCGCACCGAGGACGGCGGCGATCGCTCCGCTGCCGGTGCACAGGTCGACGGCCACCCCGTCGGGGGGCAGGAGGGCGACCGCCCGTCGTGCCAGCCATTCGGTCTGAGGCCTGGGCACGAACACGCCGGGGCCGACGCGGACCCGGATACCGCAGAAGGTCACCCGACCGGCGATCCAGGCAAGCGGTTCCCCGCCGAGCCGTCGAACGATCAGGTCCTCGATCGACCCGACGCCATCGCTCGCCGCCGTGAGCAGGACGTCGGCCTCCGCGTCGGGGGCGATGCATCCGCCCGCCGCCAACGTCCGGACGATGGCCACGCGTTCCACGGGTCTCCCTGTCTCCCCGACCTTCGCCGCCAGGGACCATCGACCCTACTGGTCGGTCCCGTCACGTCGTTCCGTATCCCCTATGGACGATCGAGTGGCGGCCGTCGACCTCTATTGGATCCCCCTGGGCACCGGCGGGCACGTCGTTCGGTTCAACGGGAAGGTGTTCGAGGCGATCACGGCGGCGCTACAGCGTCGCCCGCGCGACGATCTGTACCACTCCGCCCTCTTGGTCACGGTGCCCGAGGGACGGTTCGCGATCGAGATGACGCCCATCCCGGACCCGCGCGGCTCCGAGCGGGGCGTCGTGGTCGAAGGCGCCGTCGGGTCGAAGTGGATCGGGCGCTTCCGGCTGTTCCGTTACGAGATCAGGCGATGGCGTGACGGGGTGATCCCGGACTTGGGCGAGGCGATCTCCAGCCCGGTGCGAGCGGCGAACGACCTCGTTCGCGCCCAGCGCGTGCTTTCCTTGGTGCCGTCGGTCCCGAGGCTCGTGTGGGGCCGGGACGAGATGCGCGCCGGCGAGATGTGGAACTCCAACTCGGTCGTTTCGTGGTTGTTGGTACGCGCCGGGATCGCCACCGAGCGGATCCGCCTTCCCGAGCGCGGGCGCGCCCCCGGATGGGACGCCGGCGTCCAGATCGCTCGACGCGATCGGAAGCCGGGATTCATACCCGGCCCGCTTCCCGGGTTGATGAACGCCGAGAGGGAGTGACGACGATGTGGCGGCTGCTGTTCATCGGGTTCCTGATCGCACACGGGCTGGTCCATCTGGCCCTCTGGCTCACGCCGAAGGATCAGCAGGCTCCGTTCGATGTGAGCCACTCGTGGATCCTCGGCGACCGACGCACCGTCGCGGTCGCGGCGGCAGTCCTGGCGGCGACCTTGCTCGTCGCGGGCGGCCTCGGCTTGTGGATCCACGCAGACTGGTGGCGCGCGCTGACGGTGTTCGGGTTGGTGGTGTCGTTCGGGTTGATGGTCGTGTACTTCAACCCTTGGTACCTGTTCATCGAAGCCGTGAACGCGGCGCTCATCCTCGGTCTCATCTGGTTCACGTGGCCTTCTGAGATGATGGTCGGCGCCTGAGCGACCGTACGCGCGCACCTCAGGAGAAGGACTTCTCCCCCGCCCGGATCGGAACGGTCAACCAGTTCTCGCCGGGCGGGATCGGGCACGACCATTCGGGGTTGTAGGCGCAGTACGGGTTGTACGCGTAGTTGAAGTCGACCGTTAGCCGACCGCTCGGACCAGGGTGCTCGACGTCGAGGTACCGCCCGGCGCCATAGGACTCCTTCCCGCTCGTCGCGTCGCGGAACGGAAGGAAGAGCCCGTGTGAACCGGCGGATGCGTACAGCGTGACCTGCGTCGGCACGCCGTCGACCTCGAACCGAACCAACCCGGCGCGCCGGTAAAGCTGCTCTCCCCCCGTGGTGGTCTGCATCACGATGCGTTCATCCCGATCCACGCCGTCGGCCTCCAGCCGGCTCGTGATCACGAGCGACGGGTTCTCCTCGAAGTACGAGAGGCCGTCGAAGTCGGCCTGCTGGTTCGGCGTGAGCGGCGACTCCGGTTCGTCGTGGAAGAAGGTGTCCTTCTCCCGCCGGAAGTCATCGAGCTCACTCATCTCTCCCGGAACGACGCCGCGGGCTCACCCATTCCGGTCATCCTCCGCACGAAGGCGATACGGTCTCACTTCATGAGCGGCGAGACGGATCTCGAGCGATACCGGTGGACGTGTGAGCGGGCGCTCAACTGGCACGGGAATCGGACCGCCGCGCAGTACTTGGCCGAGCTTCCGCCCGATATCGACGTCGATCGCTACGGCGCCGGCGGCGTGGTCGAGACGCTCGAGGACGAGATACGAACGATCCTCGACAAGCCTGCTGCGGCGTTCATGCCCAGCGGGATCATGGCGCAGCAGATCGCGCTGCGCGTCCACGCCGACAGACGCGGAACGCGATCGGTCGCTTTCCACCCGACCTGCCACCTGGAGCTCTTCGAGGAGAAGGGGTATCAGCGTCTGCACGGCATGACGCCCCTCCTCGTCGGTGACCCGCACGAACTGATCACGATCGACGACCTTCGCGGCATCAGGGAGCGGCTCGCCGCCGTGCTGTTCGAGCTACCCCAACGAGAGATCGGCGGTCGCCTTCCCTCCTGGGCCGACCTCGAAGAGCAGGTGTCGTTCGTTCGCGGGACCGGAGCGGCCGTGCATCTCGACGGAGCTCGTCTTTGGGAATGCACCCCGTACTACGGTCGTTCGCCCGCCGACATCACCGCGTTGTTCGACACCGTCTACCTCTCCTTCTACAAGGGTCTCGGCGGTCTCGCCGGGGCGTGCTTGGCCGGTGAAGAAGACGTGATCCTCGAGGCACGCATCTGGAGGCGACGGCACGGCGGAACCCTCTTCGGTCTGTGGCCCAACGCCGCGTCGGGCCTCGCCGGACTCCGGAAGCGTCTGCCGCTCATGCCGACGTATTTCGAACACGCCCGCGCGATCGCCGACGAGCTGCGCGGGATCGCCGGCGTCGAGATCGTTCCCGATCCGCCGCAGACGCCGATGATGCACCTCCGCCTCCGTGTGGATGAGAAGGCGTTCGTCACGAACGCACGGAGGTTCGCCGAGGAGGAAAGCCTCTTCACCTGGCCGGGAACCGCACCGACCGACACGCCATCGATCCGCGGCGTCGAACTGACGGTCGGCGAGGCGACGCTTCAGTTCACGCCCGCAGAGGTCGCACGGATCGTGAACGAGCTGATGTCGTAAAGGGCGCCGAGCAGCGCTGGGTCGTTCGCGGTCTGCTCCTCAGAGCGATTCCGCTGTGGGCGCTAGAGGATTTGAACCTCTGACCTCTTCCGCGTCAAGGAAGCGCTCTCCCCCTGAGCTAAGCGCCCGGTCGCCGGTGATTCTAGCTGCCTTCGAGGCGGGGACCGGAATTGAACCGGTGTACGGGGCTTTGCAGGCCCCTGCCTAACCACTCGGCCACCCCGCCGCAGCGCGCCAGTCTACCCGGGGTCGGTGTTTCGCAGGTCGGCCAGGGTCTCGACGATGGCGATCGACGTCAGCAGTCCGCCCACCTCGAGCGAACGCCGGACCAGCGAGGTGGGCGGCACCACCACAACGAGGTCCTGACGATGCTCCTCGAGCCGGCGAGAGAGCTCGAACAGCATCCTGATCCCGGCGCTGTCGACGTAGGTGACGTCGCTCAGATCGACCACCAGCCCAAGCACCTGATTGGTGAGGTGATCGAAGATCCTCGCCCCGATCGCGTCCGCGTTCGACAGATCGATCTCGCCCCGGATGCGTGCGACGGGGGTGTCGCCGCTCGTTCCGAACGAGACGTCAGCCGCCGGCAGCAGAGTCGTTCCCTCTCCATCGAAGCTCCACCGTCGTGCCACCCGGTCCGGACGTCTGGCGCACCTCGTCACACAACGCGAACATGATCGGGGTTCCCCGGCCACGGTCCTCGCCACGCGCCGTACGCCACGTCCCTGCGTCACTGACGCGCACGACGATCTCGTCCCCCTCACGTTCGGCGGTGACGTCGAACAGACCGCCATGAGGTCCGTAGGCGTGCTCGACGGCGTTCGTGGCAGCTTCGCCGGTTGCGGCGATCACGTCGTAGTGCTTCTCGGGCGCGACCTCGAGCTGGTCGAGCCACCGATGCATCAGACGACGCAGCAGCACCAGCCGCGCGGCGGTCGCAGGCAGCGAAACGTGCAGGCGTGCCGGCGAGGGCGCCATCACGGCCACCAAGAGTGCCACGTCGTCGGACGGATCCTGGTCCTCGAGCAGCTGACCGATGATGTCGTCGCACATGCCTTCCGCCGGCAGGTCTGCGGCACTGGCCTCGCGGAGCCGCTGGATCCCGATGTCGAGTGACTCGCCCGGGCGCTCGATCAGCCCGTCCGTGCACAGCACGAGCGCCGCGCCGTCGGGGAACGCAGCCACCTCCTCGTCGAACACGACGGACCTCGTGGCTCCGATCGGCGCGTGCGGATCGGACCCGAGCTCGGACACGCCTCCATCCGGGGTCCGCAGGAGCGGACGCACGTGCCCCGCGTTGCAGAACCGGAAGGTGTTCGCCACAGGGTCCACGACGCCGTAGACGACGGTTGCCATCTCGCGCGGGTGCAGATGCCGCAGGTAGGTGTTCAGCCGGGTCACGACGTCGCCCGGACCCGCCCGAAGCGCATACGCGCGGAGTGCATTCCTGAGCTGGCCCATCGTGGAGGCGGCGGACAGACCCCGTCCGACCACGTCGCCCATCACCACTCCGATCGATCCCTCCGGCAGCAGGAACGCGTCGTACCAGTCACCCCCCACCTCCCCGGCCTTCGCCGGCTGGTATCGGGCGGCGAACGCCATCCCTGGAAACGACGGCAGGGCCTGGGGCAGGAAGCTCCGTTGGACAGCGCGGATGGCCGCTCGCTCCCGTTCGTATAGACCCGCGTGCAGCGCGAGGGCCACCCGGTCCGCGACCAATTGCAGCAGCATCGTGTCTTCGGCAGTGAACAGACGCTCGGTGAGCGTCCCCACGTGCAGCACGCCGATCGTCTTGCCCTGCACGATGAGCGGCACCCCCAACAGCGACCGCACACCCTTCTCGGCCAGGATCGGGTTGATCACGATGGAGTGCTCGACGTCGATGATGGCGAACGGCTCCCCCGTCGCCGCCACCGTGCCCGCGAAGCCGCGCCCCACCGGGATCCTGACGCCTTGTTCGACCTCTTCCTCGAGGCCCTTTGCCGCGCGCGCGACGAGCTCGGTCCCGCTGTCGTTGGTCAGGAGGATGGCCGCGGTGTCGGTGGACAAGGCCTCACGCACCCGTATGAGCAGCTCGTCCATCAGCTCGTCGACCGTGAGGTACGCGAGCGCGGCGTCGGTCACGCTCTGCAGGCGGCGAAGCTGGTCGGCGGACGCGGCATCCGCACGCAGCGATGTCATGGAACCTGATTGTAGGGTGGATCACTCGCTGGGGCGGAAGCGTAGGACCAACCGCCTAGGCGGGTCCGGCGACTGTTCGAGTCGCCCTCCTGTGCGGCAGACTGCGGGTCGAACTTGGAGCCCCGGGGGGATCCGCACTCGATGACGACCTGGACCCGTTTCGCGACGAGCGGTGCGTCTGCGGCATCAGAAGACGTCAGAACCGCGCTGGCCGGATTGGGCTCGGAGCCAGAGCCAACGGAGCCCTCACCATCCGACGTCGGGCTGGTCGTGTTCGACACCGTATCGCCAGGTGTCATCGAGCTCGTCAGCGATTTCAGCCAGGAAGGGGCGGTCCGCGTCCTCGCGATCGGGACGACGCCGTCTGCGCTGGACGATCGCGGTCCTTGGCCGATCCTCGATGCGGGAGCATCCGACGTCCTGATCCACACCGAGACGGATGACCTTGCCAACGAGGTCTTCGCACGACTCTCTCGCTGGAAGGAGATCGAGGCTCTCGTTCAAGGTCCTCTCGTGCAGGAGGCGCTCGCCGGACGGACGCCGGCCTGGATCTCGTTGCTCCGCCAGATCGTCGAGGTCGGCAGCTTCAGCGACACCTCGATCCTCCTGGTCGGCGAGATCGGCACCGGGAAGGACGCCGTGGCCCGGCTGATCCACGAACTCGATCCGCGTCCGCTCAAGGGGAAGCTCGTGGTGCTCGATCCGCCGGCGCTCGATCCCGCGCTCTCCGAGACCGAGCTGCTCGGCCATGTGTCGGAGGCGATGGAGGGCGCCGTGGGTGGAACCCTGTTCGTCAACGAGATCGGAGTGCTCCCCGCCACGCTGCAGTCCGCGCTGCTTCGACCCAATGACGATCGATCCAACCGAAGGGTCGGCGGTGGCGACGCCCGGAACCTGCAGTTCCGCTTGATCTGTTCGACCAGCGACGACACGGACGCCGCGGGCTCGGCCTCGGCGGGAAATGACGTCTCCCAGCGAATGAACGCGTGGCGCTGCCGGCTGCTTCCGCTTCGAGAACATCGGGAAGACATCCCGATGATCGCCGAACGTCTGCTGCGCAGGCTTCGGCAGGATCTGGAGAGCGTGCGGCTGGATCCTGCGCTCGCGACGTTCCTCGCGAATCAGGACTATCCCGCGAACGTGCACGATCTGCTCACGCTGGTGCAGGGGATCAGCGTCCGACACGTGGGGCCGGGACCCGTCACCGTCGGAGCCATCCCCCCCGACGTCCGTCTACGGCTCGCGGGGGTGGACCATAGCTGGCGAGGCACGGACCTCGTGCGTGCGATCGGACGGGCCGTGGACGCGGGCGCATCCCTGAAGACCATCGGAGAGGAAGCCAGGGCGACCGCCGTCCGGATCGTCCTGACTCGTGAGGAGGGGGATGCTCGGCGCGCCGCCCGGCGGCTCGGCACCTCTGCTCGCACCATCGTGTCGCGTACTCCATCGTTGGAGCCCGAGCGTGCCACGGAAACAGATGCGGGCGGTCACGCACCGGTCGTCGAGGTGCCCGAGACGGCACTGCTCGGCGGACGCGCCGAGGGCGGAGCGGAGGACCCGATCAGATGAGAGTTCAGTCGTGCAGGATGCGTTCGTGCGCGCGGTGCGCGGCAGGCTCGAGCTGGAAAGTGGAGTGCTCGATGTCGAAGTGGTCGGCGAGGCACGCTCGCAGACGGTCGAGGACCGCGGCTCCATCCGCCCCGTCACGCAGCACGACGTGGACCGACACCACGTTCATCCCGCTCGTGATCGTCCACACGTGCAGGTCGTGACAGTCGGCGATCCCCTCGGTGTCCACGATGTGCCGCCGGACCTCTGCGAGATCGACGCCTTCCGGCGTCGCCTCGAGCAGCACGTCGACCGTCCGTCCGAGTAATCCCCATGTGCGCGGAAGGATCAGGGCCGCGATGGCGAACGATGCGACCGCGTCGGCGCGATCGAAGCCGGTCGTGGCGATCACGAGCCCCGCGACGACGACAGCGAGAGCGCCCAACGCGTCCGCCAGGAAGTCGAGGAAGGCCCCGCGCATCGTCAGGCTCTCCTTCTGCGCGCGGAACAGGAGCGACGCGGCAGCCGCGTTGCCGAGGAGCGCCACGACGCCGAACGCGACCATCCCGCCGCTCGAGACCGTCTGAGGGTGGATCAGGCGGATCGTAGCGCCGACGACGATCGCGACGACGACTCCCAACAGAAGGGCACCGTTGATCACCGCCGCGAGGATCTCCAACCGGTAGTAGCCGAACGAACGCTTCGGCGTCGGCGCGCGCCGCGCGAACGCGATCGCGGCGAGGGACAGGCCGACGGCGACCGTGTCGACCAACATGTGACCGGAGTCGGCAAGCAGCGCCAAGCTTCCCGTGAGCAGTCCGCCGACGACCTCGGTCCCGAACAGCACGAGATCGAGGGCGAAGGCCATGGCGAGTTGGGTGCTGTGCCGACCCGCGGCGCTCTGTTGCACGATGCTCATCCTGGCACAGCTCAGGTGCTCGGCCGATCACCACCGTCGACCGGCCGATACGTCGCGATCACGGCGCCCGTCGTCGTGGTTTCGGTGCCCACGAGCTGAAACCGGGTCAGCGGGGTTCCTTCCTCGAAGAGGCGATGCCCCGCGCCCAGCACGAGGGGAGCGATCGTCAGCACGAACTCGTCGATCAGACCATGCGGCATGAGCGAACGGATGAGCGGTCCGCTCCCCATGATGTTCAGGTCGCCGCCCTGCTCTTGCTTCACCGAGGCGACCGCCTCGACCGCATCGCCCGAGAGAAGCGTCGAGTTCGGCCACGGCAGCGGCTCCGTCAAGGTGTTCGACACGACGTACTTCTGTGCATTGTTCAACGGATCGGTGAACGGGCTGTCCGGCACCGAGTTCCAGTGAGCGAGGACGTCCTCGTAGGTCCGGCGTCCAAGCAGCCAGCCGCCGCTGCCCATGTGCGCGCCGAACGCCCGGATCGAGACGTCGTCGGAATACGGCACGCCCCACCCGCCGTATCGGAACCCGTCTCGCGTGTCCTCGTCGGGGCGACCGGGCGCCTGCATGACTCCATCCAACGTCACAGAGTTCAGAACGACGATCCGACGCACGGTGACCTCCTTGACCGGGCCAGCATGGGAGGCGAGTCTCGACAGACTACGCGGGCGCTCTGTTTTCGGTTCCCCACACCAGAGCGCGGTCGCGACGGACTACCGTGACGGCGATCAAGAGGAGCGCGAACGCGTTCAGCGGATGGAACGCCGCAAGCACGGCGGAAGTGTCTCGCAGGTTCACGAGCAGGATCTGAACGAAGATGTCGGCCATCAGAAGCAGGGTCAGCAGCATCTCGCCTTTCGGGAGTCGAGCAAGCAGCCCTGCGATCAGCAAGAGGGGGATACCGAATTCGAACAGCGTGTACCCCACGGCGGTGTGCAGATCGGGGTTGGACACCGCGCCGAACAGGAAGAGACCGATCAGGAAGGGTTGGATCACGATCCCGGCCAGTACCAAGGATGCCACCACCATGTGTGTGATGCGGAAGCCGCGCTTCATCTCACCCTCTTGGGTTGACGGGTGTCATGTAGCAGCCTCCTCGGATGGCGAGGTATCGGTCGGTCGTCCATGCGGGAGAACCATACCCGTGGGGCCGCTTCCTCGGGGCAGGCCAACGAACGTCCGTGGCCACCAGGACCCAGGAGAGCCGTGCCACTGAGGAGGCGGGATGTGGAAGGACTGGGTCCCTCAGAGCGTGATCCTGACCCCGGTCCAGAATCCGTATGGCGGGTCGAGTTTCCATACCAGCCTCGCGGGCACATGGACCTCGGTAGGAACATGCAACTGCATGGCGAAGTTGACGGCGGTTTGACCGGGGAGGACCGAGACAGGCGCGCAGTTCAAGACGAAACGCTCCGTCCGGACGACGCGGTGGTGCTGGGTGAGGGTCTCCACGTAGGGCGGGCACTTCGCAGGGAACCCGCAGCTCGCGGCGAGGCACGTTCATCAGGGTGACCACGTACTCGATGTCACTCGTCGAGCCCTTCTTGGGACCCTCGGAGATATTCGGAACGAGCGGCCACTTCGGCTTCTGCAAGGGAGGCTCGAACCCGCCGACCGTCAAGCGCGACGCATGCAAGTCGTACTCGCAGAGGCCATCGTCCACCCGTGCGTCACGGTCGCGTCGCTGCTGCCGGGCATCGTCACCCGCCACGCTGCAGCGTGCGGCTCGCACCAGTTGGCCGACAGCACGAACGACTGAACGCGGCCTCCTGGGCGGACGATCAGCACCGGCCAGGTCAAGGGGCGTGGCTTGTCCGGGCTGATGTGTTTCCAAGTGCGACTCTCAGCTGCTTCTTCGCCCCTGCCCATGGCCGTAGAGATGGACCTCCGGGTGGGCCTCGTAGGAGTGCTGTATGCGCGCAGCCTCTACGGCTTCCTCGTCAGAACGGAACCACTGGCGGCTCTCAGGTTGCACTCTCTGCAGATCCACCGCGACAGGCCCGCCGCGCCGCTTTCCGAGCGAAGATGGGTCATGGTTGCACAAAGAATTATCCCCGATGATCAGGTCAGGTCAAACTGACCCATTACCGGGGTCCGAAGCTCGTGTGGGCGGGCGTCCGGAAAGTTCCCCCGGCCTCAAGTTCCCCGAGCAGCCGCATGACGCGGCCGCCTTGGTCCGGGCCATCGTGAGAGTGTCGAGGGCCAGCACCCTGGGATGCGCCAGTGTTCGTGAATGTCCCTTGAGAAGCGGCTGTGTGCCCGCAGATAGACCGGGTCGGAAGGACCCTCCCCCGAGGCGCGTTCAGGTCCGGGGTTTGGTTGCGGCGGTGAGCTGGTACTTCAACTCGAGGAGCACGCTGCCGTCATCCGCAGCGTTCCATGCCGAAACCAGGCGACAGAGCTCCTCGGAGAAGTCCTCCCATCGCTCGGAGGCCATCGCCGCTTGAAGTGGGCGAACATAAGGATCCTTCCCCAGCAGCTCGTCACAGAAGCTCTCAGCCGTCGCGAACCTCGCGCGGATCGCTCGGCGCTGGACGCCGATGCTCTCGGCGAACGGCGCCAGGCTGGTGCGGACGAAGTCCTCCTGACCGAGATCGGGGCGATACTGGCCTCGATCCGGCCCCTGAGAAAACCTCCGTAGGAGCTCAACGTACGCGCCGAAGAACCCCTCGCCGGTCCACTGGGCGATCCCAACGACGCCGCGCGAGCGCACGACGCGGAGCATCTCCACGACGGGCATCTCGTCGCCGAACGAATCGAGGCAGCTGTCGAAGCTCGAGTCGGCGAACGGTAGGCGTCTACCGTCCGCACGGACCCACGTGATCGGACTGCTCTCCATCCTGGCCCGCTGCCGCCCCCGCTCGATCTGCGCCTGAGAGGGATCCAGCGCGGTCACGATCGCGCCACGTCTGGAGGCGGCAAGCGCTGTGTTCCCGTCCCCGGCTGCCACATCAAGCACACGGCCTCCCGCGCCTACGCGAGCAGCCTCGACGAGCGACTGCGAAGCCGGCTCGAGGATGCGAGACCAGAAGGAGTAGTCTCCAGTCGCGAAGAAATCCGTCGCTTCGGCTTTGGCCCGGTCAGCATGCATCTGGAATCTCCACAGACGCATCCTGAACGTCGCCAGCTGGGGTTCGCAACTGGGACGACAAGCCAAGACGGAGAGGTTCAGCCCTGCTTCGGAACAGCACCCCGTGATGCCCGAGTGTTTGCGAATGTCCTCGGAACCTAACGACGGGCAACGGCAGGGCTCTCGGGTTGACAGGAAGGACATCAGGGACTATTCACCGCTCGTGCAGCCTCCTCCGCCACCACCGCCGCCGTCTCGGCCGCCGTCGTCGTCGCCGCCCCACCATCGGTGCAGAACGGATGGATGACGCCTCGGCGGCTTGCCCTGGTGTTCGGTGGCGTGTGCGTGATCGGAGCGGCCATCATCATCGCTGCCATCGCCAGCGGACCGTCCAGTTCCAACGGTGGTGGAGGCGGAGGAGATAGTTCGGCCCTCGACCAGCGAACGTGTGAGATCGCCCGTGACATCGCCGCTGATTACAACGTGACCGACACCCTCGAGCGGAGTCGAGAACGGGTCGCCGACCTCTACAACGGCTACGGCGAAGCCGCATCCGCCCCAATCGCAAGTGGGATCCGTCAGTGGGTTTCCGGGCTGACAAGCGGTGACTACTCGAGCGCGGCTCGGGGGGTAACCGCAACCGACCACGCGTGTAAGGCCGAGGGGTACTGACTCACGGAACGTCGGAAGCGAACCTGCGGGGGTTCATAGGCGCCCCTCCTCGTGCGGTTCCTCGACTCCACGAGAATCCACGGTCGGGATTGTGCACGTTGGTGCCCATCACCCCCCCGGCCAGTGTTGTAGGAGATTGGCGAGCTCGGCTATCGCGGATTCGCCTTTCTCCTCGGCTAGGTCATCAAGGTCATCCGCCAGGGCTCGAAGTTCCGTCCTTCCTCGGAGGCGTCCGACTGCCGCGCCGAACTCGGACAAATCCGCAGCTGAGGTGGCCAGGTTCATAGCGGATTGCTCACCCGCTTCCTTGAAGATGCGGAAAGCCAACGAGGCAGGACGATCGACGCTTGGATCGCGCCGACGAAGCCGGATGACCGCAGCCCAGTCCCCAGGCAGATCCGGCTCTACGGCCGGCGCGAAGCTGTCCGTGATCGTCACGTACCAGCGCTCCCAGACTTGCCCAACCGTGTCGACGACGTCATCCAGCTCCTCGAGATCGAGCCCCTCGGCGCTTGCGGCGTGGTCCCGGTCCAGATGAGCCACCGTCTTGTTCGCGAAGATGCTGACCTGATCAGCAGCGCCGTCGAGAAGATCCGCATCCGTCTTCGCTTCAGAAGAGACGGGCGGGCCCAGGACGGAGGGATTGGACGCGATCTCATCAAGCAGCTTCACGAGCGAGACTGTCCTCGGATCTGCGGTGCGATGCGCGATTCGCCTGATAGCGATGGCTTGCGTCTCCACGTGATTGCGAGCGATCCATTGAGTCAGGAACCTCGCGGATTGTGCGGCACGACTCGGTGAGGCTTCGAGGACGGCAAGGTATTCTCGATACATACGTCTGCGATGCATCAGCGCGTAGAACTCGCCCCATAGGTTCTTGTTCCAACCCTCGGGCATGGCATCGAGATCGAGCCAGGAGCGCCAACGATCGAGCCAACCATCCGCAGTTGTCGGCGGAGAGGGAATCATGCCATTGACGCGTGCAGCGTCGGGTAGAAAGTCTGCGGCCACCCGGAAAACTCCTCGATCCGCTCCCAGACGTCGTACGTCGGCCACGCGTCGCCCTCCACGAGCTCACGGTACTCCCGGACGCTCACGCCGAGCAGCCATGAGGGCCGCGCGACCGAGAGGCCGGCCCGTCGGCGGTCCTGCTCGAGCTTCCCCCTGAATGCCGACAGCGACCGCATGGGCCGAGCGTAGCGTCCGAGGCGGACCCAGCATCTTCGGCCATCGGGGCCCGCGCACGTCGAGAAGGCGCGCGACGGGCTCCTTGCTCGCGGACTGGCGCCTCAGACCGTCCCCGACGTTCTCCGGGTGCTGTCGCGGGCCCTCAGCCGGGCCGAGGCCCGCGGGCTGGTTGGAAGGAACCCTGCCGCGCCCGAGCTCGTGCATCGTCCGATCGGGGAGCGGGCCAGCTTCGCCGTGATCGACACGAAGCTCGGCGCCGCGATCCTCGAGGCCGCGGCGGGAACGGACCCGTGGGACGCGGCCGTGCACCTGGCGCTCGGGCTCGGGCTCCGTCGCGAGGAAGTGCTCCGCCTCAGATGGAGCGATGTCGACGACGCAGTACGCGTCCGCAGGACGCTCACGGCCGCCGAGGGCGAGTTCCACTTCGGGCCACCCAAGTCGGCAGCAGGACGGCGTGACCTGCCGTTGCCGGGGTTCGTCGCCAAGGCGCTCCAGCGCCATCGACTCGCCCAAGGCGAGCGGTTCCTCGGACTGGGGCTCCCCCGCCCCGAGCTCGTCGTCTGCAACCCGATCGGCGAGCCCTTCCAGCCCGCCACGTTCTCGGGTATGTGGAAGGACTGGGCCGAGGCGCATGGGTTCGCCGGGATCACGTTCCATGGACTCCGACACGGCGCCGCCACGCTTCTGCTCGCGGCGGGCGTTCCGGATACCGTGGCGATGCGGACGATGGGCCACGCCGACACCCGGATCCTCTCGAGGTATCAGGACGTCGTGAGCGAACTCCAGCGAGACGCAGCGGCTCGGATGGATCAGTTGCTTGGGACTCCTAGTGCCAGCGCCGATTGAACGGCCCGGGCGGCACGCGCTTGCCGCGTTCCACAAGCCACCCCATCGCCGTGATGATCGGCTGACCGTAGAACATGAGCGCCACGGCGACGACCACTAAGACGCTCACCGCGTAGATCACAACCGCCCACCAGCTTGGCCAGACGACTGCGACGACCACTCCAAGCGCTGTGGCCACGATGCCGTACAACACGCCGAAGAGGGTCAGGGAGGCTCCATCCCACGGTTTGACGATGTTCGCGTCGACAGACTGCGAAAGATGACCCAGCGTCGAGTGCGCCTCACCTACGACAGGTGGGCGGCCCTGCTCGGACTTCGATGTGTCACCCAAAGTGTCACCCGACGAGGACCCCTGAACTCTCGAAACCGCCTCAGACCTGGAGCGGACGACGGGACTCGAACCCGCGACCCCCACCTTGGCAAGGTGGTGCTCTACCAACTGAGCCACGTCCGCGTGCACAGCCATCCTAGGGGGGCACGTTGGGAGCTTCAACCGGGCTGGTCAGGACGAGCCGGTGTGGCTCAGACGACGAGCGTGATCCCGAGCGCCAGGAGCCAGACCGACCAGACGACGTAGAGCACCGGGACCGCCTTGCCTGCAAGCTCCCATCCGTGCTCTTCGTTCGGTCCCAGGAACTCTGCGGAAGCGATCACCAAACCGACGCCGATCGGGAGCGCCACCCACCCGAGCCAGGCCGCTACCGCGTCGCCCCGGAGGATGGCGGCCCCGACGAGGCACGTCCATCCGCCGGTGAGCAGGTTGCCGAGGTGCTCCCCGACCCCTACGCCCAGGTATCGATGGAAGGCCCCGAACGTGACCGCGGCGGCGGCCCGCGTCGCCTCGCTCGCGCCGGGGTCGGCGTGCGTTCGTGCGAGCCACGGCACCGCGTAGACCCACCGCAACAGCCCGAGCACCTGGACGAGCCCGGCGAGCACGCCGACCACGAATGAGAACGTCGAGAGCGTCGCGGCACCTCGCGCAAGCACGCGCGAGAGCTCGACCGCGGCCGCGACGAAGAGCCCGGCCGAAGCCATGAAGGCCCACCACGTGAGGATCAGGGGCGAACCCCCGGCACGGAACCTCGCCAGGATCTCCTCGGTCGGCCTGCGGAGGATGCTCGGGTAATCGAATCGGCTCGCAAGCATCGCGAACCAGAGGTTGAACCAGATCGGCGTCGCGATCAGGAGCACCCCGGTGGCGGTCTTCGTCGACACGCCGCGAGCCTATCCCGTTTGACCGAGGATCCGTGATGAGCGATCGCGGCGTGTCCAGCGTAGCCGGCACCTCAGGACGAGCCGGTCGACCCGAACCCGCCTTCGCCACGGACCGTGGGAGGCAGGTCGTCCGCCCAGCGCGGGCGCACGGTCGGGAGGGCGACGATCACGAGCTGCGCGATCCGGTCGCCCGTCGCGATCGAAACGGGCTCGGAGCGATCCAGGTTGATCACCGCGCAGATCACCTCGCCTCGGTAGCCGGCGTCGATCAGCCCCGGTGCGTTCGCCATGGTGAGCCCGTTCCGCACGGCCAGTCCGCTGCGCGGAAGCACCAGCCCCGCGTGCCCCTCGGGGATGGCCACGGCGATTCCGGTCGGGACCATCGCGCGCTCCCCCGGACCCACCACGATGTCGATCGCCGACCGCAGGTCGAGCCCGGCATCGCCTGGATGATGCGCGACCGGCAGCTCGCCCTCCGGACGCAGGCGCTTGAAGGACAACTCCATCAGACCGGCTCGACGAGCTCCAGGCGGTTGCCGAACGGGTCGCGGACATGGCACCGGTGGTAGCCCTCCAGCGGCACGTCGTCGGTGACCCGGTAGCCCGCAGCCTCGATGCGCGCCCGCAGCAGATGCAGGTCCTGGACGAGGAACGCGGGGTGCGCCTTCCGCGCCGGGCTGAACGGCTCCTCCACGCCCAGGTGCACCTCGAGCCCTACGTCACGGAACCAGACGCCCCCGCGCGGCGCCAGCTCGGGTGGCTTGGCCACCTGCGTGAGACCGAGGATCGCACCGTAGAACTGGACGGCGGCCTCCTCCTCGCCCGGCGGCATGGCCAACTGCACGTGGTGCAGCCCGAGCATCCTGGGCGTGCCGTCGGCCACGGGTCTACGAGCAGCCGCTGGTGCTGCCGCAGCTGCCGCAGACGTAGCACGACCCGGCGGGCTGCATCTTCGAGCCGCACTGGTAGCAGAGAGGTGCGTCCAGCGCCTTGGCCGACGGGCGGTCGGTGAGCTCGATCGGCTGGCCGCCGCCCGTCTCGGCGACCACGGCCGCGGGTGGCGGCTGGCTCATCTTCCGCTGCGCCTCTTCCTTCCGCTCCTCGATCGAGCGCACCCCGAGCGCCTCGCGCCGGTCGTCCGGCAGGTGGTCCAGCGCCAGCCGCCGGAACACGTAGTCGACGAGCGACGAGGCGAACCGGATGTCGGGGTCGTTCGTCATGCCCGAGGGCTCGAACTTCATGTTGATGAACTTCTCCACGAACGCGTCGAGCGGCACCCCATACTGCAGGCCGATCGAGATCGCGATCGAGAACGCGTCCATCACACCGGAGAGCGTCGAGCCCTGCTTCGAGGTCTTGAGGAAGATCTCGCCGATGCCGTCGTCGGGGTAGGAGCTGGCGGTGATGTAGCCCTTGGCGTCGCCGACCTCGAACTTCGTCGTGAGCGACGGCCGCGTGCGAGGGAGCCGCTTGCGCTCCGGGTTGCCCAGCCCGGTTGCGACCGGCTCGCTCGCCTTCGCCTTCTTGTCGGCGGACAGGGGCTGCGCCACCTTGCAGTTGTCCCGGTAGATCGCGACCGCCTTCAGCCCCAGCTTCCAGCTCTCGACGAAGAGCTGCTCGACCTCCTCGACCGTGGCGTGCTCGGGCATGTTCACCGTCTTCGAGATGGCCCCGGAGATGAACGGCTGGGCCGCCCCCATCATGCGGACGTGCCCCATGTACTGGATCGGCTGCTCGCCCATCGCGGTGTCGAAGACCGCGTAATGCTCGCGCTTGAGGTGCGGCGCGTCGGCGACCGAGTTGTGCTCGGCGATGTACGCAACCACGTCCTCGATCTCGGTCGGCGCGTACCCCAGGCGCTCGAGCGCGCGCGGCACCGTCTGGTTGACGAACTGCATCGTGCCGCCCCCGACGAGCTTCTTGGTCTTCACCAGGGCGAGCTCGGGCTCGATGCCGGTCGTGTCGCAGTCCATCATCAGCCCGATCGTGCCGGTGGGCGCCAGGACGGTGGCCTGCGCGTTGCGGTACCCGTGCCGCTCTCCCAGCGCGACCGCCTCGTCCCAGGCCTGCTTGGCGGCCGACAGCATGCCCTCGGGCACGGCGTCGGCGTCGATCTGGTCGACCGCTGCGCGGTGCTTGCGCATCACCCGGAGCATCGCGTCGGCGTTGGGCTCGTAGCCCTCGAACGGACCCGTCACCTCGGCGATCCGGGCGCTCGTTCGATAGGCCCAGCCGGTCATCAGCGCGGTGATCGCGCCGGCCCACGCACGACCCTGATCGGAGTCGTAGGGAAGGCCCCGGGCCATCAGCAGGGCGCCGAGGTTGGCGTAGCCGAGACCGAGCTGGCGGTAGGCCCGGGCGTTCAGACCGATCTTCTCGGTCGGGTAGTCGGACTCGCCCACCACGATCTCCTGCGCGGTGAACACGACCTCGACCGCGCGGCGGAGGCTGGCGACGTCGAAGTTGCCGTCGCTGTCGACGAACCTCATCAGGTTCAGGCTGGCGAGGTTGCACGCGCTGTTGTCCAGGTGCATGTACTCGCTGCACGGGTTCGAAGCGTTGATCCGGCCGCTCGCCGGGCACGTGTGCCACTCGTTGATCGTCGTGTCGTACTGCATGCCCGGGTCGGCGCACTCCCACGCGGCCTGTGCCATCTCACGGAACAGCTCGCGCGCCCGCACGGTCTCGACGGTGTCGCCGGTGGTGACGGCCTTGAGCTTCCAGTCGCGGTCCTCCTGCACGGCCTGCATGAACTCGTCGGTGACGCGGACCGAGTTGTTGGCGTTCTGGTACTGGACGGAGTAGCTGTCCCTGCCGTCGAGGTCCATGTCGAAGCCCGCGTCGCGCAGCGCCCGCGCCTTGTGCTCCTCCGTGGCCTTGCACCAGATGAAGTCGCGGACGTCCGGGTGGTCGACGTTGAGGATCACCATCTTCGCCGCCCGGCGCGTCTTGCCGCCGGACTTGATCGTGCCGGCGCTGGCGTCGGCCCCGCGCATGAAGCTGACCGGTCCCGAAGCCGTTCCGCCGCCGCCCAAGCCCTCCTTCGAGGAGCGCAGCGTCGAGAGGTTGATGCCCGAGCCCGACCCGCCCTTGAAGATCGTGCCCTCCTCGACGTACCAGTTGAGGATCGAGGACATGTGGTCGTCGACGGCCAGGATGAAGCACGCCGAGCACTGCTGGGGCGTGTTGGCCACGCCCACGTTGAACCAGACCGGCGAGTTGAAGGCGGCTTTCTGGTTCACGACCAGGTGCGTGAGCTCGTCGGAGAAGACCTGCGCGTCCTTCGCCGAGGCGAAGTAGCCGTTCTTCGTGCCCCACCGCGTGATCGTGTCGACGACCCGGGAGACGAGCTGGCGGACGCTGGACTCCCGCTCCGGGGTGCCGAGTGTGCCGCGGAAGTACTTCTGGGCCACGATGTTCGTCGCGTTCTGCGACCAGGAAGCGGGGAACTCCACGTCGCGCTGCTCGAAGGCGTTGCCGCCCTCCTTGTAGTTCGGGATGACGGCGTCGCGGATCTGCCACTCCACCTCGTCGAACGGGTGGACCCCGTCCTTCGTGAAATAGCGCTTGAAGGTCAATCCGTCGCGGATCACCTCGACGTCCCGATGCTTCGTCGCCACGCGCCCTCTCCTTTCGCCCTTTCCCCTCGCGCCCGGTCTGTGGACATCCATGTGGGAAACCTGTGGATGTAGTTACAGCCGTGTCATTCGCGCTCCGGCATGATGGACCCGGAGGCGGGCGGCGTCAAGGGGTTGTGGCTCGAAACCGTTCGTCCCACAACATCTAGTATCTCACCGCGGCCGGCGGTACGACATGCGGCGGTAGTGCAGGCTAGCGGGAGCGGCGCTTGGCGGGCTCCTTCTTCTCGAGCAGGAACCCGAGCTCGCGCTCGAAGTCGGCGATCTGCTGGAAGTCCTTGTAGACGCTCGCGAACCGCAGGTACGCCACCTGGTCGGCGCGCTGCAGGGCCGCGAGGACCTCCGCCCCGACCTGCTTCGAGGTGACCTGGGGGCCTTTGCGGCGAAGGCGGCCCTGGATCCGATCCACGAGCTGCTCGATCGCGTGGTTGGGGACGGGGTTGCCCGCGAACGCCTTGCGGATGCCGGCCTCGAGCTTGTCGCGATCGAAGGGCTCGCGGGTGCCGTCGCGCTTGACGACGATGAGGCCGACGTCCTCGATGCGCTCGTACGTGGTGAAACGACGCCCGCACCCCAGGCACTCGCGCCGTCGGCGGATCGACGCCCCCCCGTCGGCGGGGCGCGAGTCGACGACCTTGTCGTCGTCCGCGTTGCACCAAGGACACTGCATCGCTGTTGGCCACAACATCTAGTGGCCGGGCGCACCGTAACCGCAGCATCGTGGGCCGTCAACCGGCGACGGGGACGACGAGGAGGCGGCCGGGCTGCAGGGATCCGGGCCGGACGCCGTTCGCGCGCTCGATCCGGTCGATCACCTCGCGCGGATCGCGGCCCGGGTCGGCGCGCCGGGCGATGTCCCACAGCGTGTCGCCGGGCGCGACCACGTACTCGCGCGCCCCGACCGGACGAACCGCCCCCGTATCGGCCCGCATCGTCGCGGCCGCGGCCGGCACCCCGAACGCGATCCCGACCGCGAGCGCCGCGGCAAGACCCGCTCGCCGGCGCCGAACGCGCGTTCGCGTCATGGAACCATGGTGCCCGAACATGTGTTCGGCGTCAAGATTGCACTCGAACATATGTTTGCGCCTCCACGGATCGCGTGCTAGCGTGCGGCCACGATCAGGAGGGTAGGGACCATGTCTGACATCACCGCCCGCCAGCAGCGCATCCTCGAGGTCATCGCGGAGACCGTCCGCGCCCGGGGGTACCCGCCGACCGTCCGCGAGATCGGCGAGGCCGTGGGGCTCACGTCGTCCTCCAGCGTCCACGCACAGCTGGCGAACCTCGAGAAGAAGGGTTTGCTCCGGAAGGACCCGACCAAGCCGCGGGCGATGACGCTCTCCGACGACCACCGCGCCGACGGTGTCTCGGTGCCGCTGCTCGGCCGCATCGCGGCCGGCGCCCCGACCCTGGCGGCCGAGCACGTCGAGGACTACCTGAGCGTGCCCGTCGACTTCGCCAGGGAGGGGGCCGACCACTTCGCCCTGCGGGTGGCCGGAGACTCCATGATCGAGGCGGGCATACTCGACGGCGACGTCGTGGTGGTACGCAGCCAGGCCACCGCCCACGATGGCGACATCGTCGCGGCGCTCCTTCCGGGACCGGCCGAGGACGAGGCGACGGTCAAGCGTCTGGGTCACGATGGCCCGCGCGTGATGCTCGTGCCGGAGAACCCTGCGCTCTCCCCCTTCGAGATGTCCGACGGCCGGATCCTCGGCAAGGTCGTCGCCGTGCTCAGGAAGCTCTGACATCCGCTAGGCTCCGCGGCACAGAACTGCCCGAAGGAGCGCACGTGTCGGATGTCACCGGTAGCACGAACCTCGAAAGGCAGATCCGATCGCAGCCCGACGAGCTCGACCGGATGCTCGGCGACCCGAAGGTTCGCGGACAGGTGCACGGCGCCGCCGAGGGCTTGCACCGCGCCCGCCGGATCTGGGTCGTCGGCACGGGCACCAGCCAACACGCGGCCTATCTGGGGGCCGCCATGCTGCAGGACGCCGGTCGGTCGGCTCACTCCGTGTCGTCGATGCAGTTCGTGCGGAACGCGCCGATCGTGGGTCCGCACGACGCCGTGATCGTGATCACCCACACCGGCGAGACGGCCTACGCGCTGGCGGCGCGCGCGCTGGCGTTCAGCGCGGGTCTCCAGACCGTGACGATCTGCAGGCGCGGACTTCCCTTCAACGACGTGATCGAGACCACCGACAAGGAGACGTCGGAGACCTACACGGTCAGCTACACGGCCGCCCTGCTCGCATTCGGCATGCTCGCCTCGGAGATGGGTGCCGACTCGATCTCCGGGGACAAGCTCGCCCTCGTTCCCGGAAGCGTCCGCAACGCGATCGAGGCGCACGGCACCGACGGGGTGACGGTTCCCGGACGGATCCTCTCGATCGTCGGCGCAGGGTACGCTTCGATCACGGCGCGCGAGGGAGCCCTCAAGGTGCGCGAGGCCTCACGCACCCTCGCGGAGGGGAACGACGCCGAGTACCTGCTCCACGGGTCGGCGGTCCCCCTGACCTCACAGGACGAGGTGCTGGCCCTCACCACGCCCGACGACGACGGGTTCGTCGAGGCCGTGGCCAAGGCCGCGGAGGCCGAAGGCATCCCCGTGGCCCGCCTCGGCGAGCCGGCGCCGTTGCCCGGCGTGCTCGCGCAGATCCCGCTCGCGGTTCGCCTGCAGGTCCTCGCGCTCCGCTTCGCGCTGGCGAAGGGTCAGAACCCCGACAAGGTGATCGTGGGGCACTGGGACGACCCGGAGCTGTGGTCGATCGGCGCGCCGAACGCCTGAGATCGCTCAGGACCCGACCGACCGCGATCGGACCCTGGACACCGTGAACGCGCGGATATCCGCCAGCTCGCGCAGACCGACGCGGGCGTGGACGCGGGTGCCGCCGGGCTCCGCCTCGGCCTTCAGGACCTCGGCCTCGCGGTAGAGCATCGCGACCAAGTCGCCTCGGTCCCAGGGGATCAGCGCCTCGATCTCCACGGGGGGGTTCGGGAGCGCCTCGGCGACCGTCGCCAGGACGCCCTCGGTGCCCTCCCCGGTCAGCGCCGACAGGGCGACCGAGCCCGGGAAACGGCGCGCCAGGCGGGCACGCTCCGACCCACGCAGCCGATCGATCTTGTTGAGCGCCAGGACCTCCGGCATGTTCGCCGCGCCGATATCACCGAGCACGCGCCGGACCGCCTCGATCTGCTCGTCGAGGTTCGCCGACGATGCGTCCGCCACGTGCAGGATCATGTCGGACAGGGTCACCTCTTCCAGCGTGGAACGGAACGCCTCGACGAGATCGTGCGGCAGCTTGCTCACGAAGCCGACCGTGTCGGAGATCGTGGCCTTCCGTCCGCCGGGAAGCGCGATCCGGCGTGTGGTGGGATCCAGCGTCGCGAACAGCTGATCGGCCACCACGACGTCGGCGCCCGTCAGGCGTCGCATCAGCGTCGACTTCCCGGCGTTCGTGTAGCCGGCGAGCGCCACCTGCGGGACGTTCGACCGTTGCCGGCGGGCCCGCTTGACGTCGCGCACCCGCGTCAGATCCTTCACGTCGCGGCGAAGCTTCGTAATGCGACGGCGGATGTGCTGGCGGTCGATCTCGATCTTGGTCTCGCCGGGCCCGCGGGTCCCGATCCCACCGCCGAGGCGGCTCATCGCCTCACCCCAGCCACGCAGCCGAGGGATCAGGTAGTTGAGCTGGGCCAGCTCCACCTGCGCCTTGCCCTCCCTCGAGCGCGCGTGCCTGGCGAAGATGTCCAGGATCAGGGCGGTGCGATCGAGCACCTTCACCTTGAGCCTGCCCTCGATCGAACGAAGTGTGCCCGGCGACAGCTCGTCGTCGAAGATCACCAGCTCGGCCCCCGTGCCGTGCAGCATCGCGTGCAGCTCCTCGACCTTGCCCTTGCCCACCCAGAACTGGGGGTCCGGCTCGCTCCTGCTCTGCACGAGCCGCCCGACCGGCTCCGCGCCGGCCGAGTCGGCCAGTGCGGCGAGCTCGTCCAGGTCCTCCTCGCGGATGCCGGGCCCGACGCCAACGAGCAACGCCTTCTCCCGCTGGACCGAACGCCACGTCGCGGCGAGGGGCGATTCGAGGATCCGCTCGTCCCCCATCAGGACATCGACGACCCGAAGTCCCGGAGCAGCTCGTTCAACCGAAGCTTGTCGTCGTGCGCCTCGGTCCGGTACCCGATCACGAGGCCGCACGGAAGGCCGTAGTCGCCGGCGGGAAACCCCCGGGGGCGTGTGCCGGGGACGACCACGGCGCGATCGGGCACGCGTCCCCGCATCTCGGCGGGATCGGACCCCGTCACGTCGATCACCGGTGTGTTGCCCGTGAGGACCACGCCCGCCCCGAGCACCGCCTGGCGGCCGATGCGCACCCCCTCGACGACGATGCATCGCGACCCCACGAACGCCCCGTCCTCGACGATGACGGGCGTCGCCTGGGGCGGCTCGAGGACGCCACCGACACCCACCCCGCCCGCCAGGTGCACGCCTGCGCCGATCTGCGCGCAGGAACCGACCGTCGCCCACGTGTCGACCATCGTGCCGGGACCGACCCAGGCGCCGATGTTCACGAAGCTCGGCATCAGGATCACTCCGGGCGATAGGAAGGCTCCGTACCGCACGGTCGCCGGCGGAACGACGCGCACGCCGGATTCCTCGTAGCCGTTCTTGAGCGGCAGCTTGTCGTGGTATTCGAACGGACCCACCTTCGTCGTCTCCAGGCCGCGAACGCGGAAATACAGCAGCACGGCCTGCTTCGCCCATACGTTCACTCGCCACGCGTCGCCGTCACCCGGCTCGGCGACACGAACCTCGCCGCGGTCGAGCATCGCGACGGCTTCCTCCACCGCGGCGGTGTCGATCGGCGCGCCCGGGTCGTCGGAGACGGTGTTCCAGCTCGTTTGCACCCGTTCGGCCAGTTCGGCGACGGCGGTCATGCCGACACCTCCGCCAGGACGCCGTCGAGCATCGCCGCGGCCCGTTCGCACTCGTCGAGCCGAGGGACGAGGGCGATGCGGACGAACCCCTCCCCCTCCGGACCGAAGAAGGACCCGGGAGCCACGACCACGCCCAGCCGATCGAGCAGCTCGAGCGCCCAGTCGTGGGACGGCCGCGATCCGGGAACCTCCACCCACAGGTAGAACGTCCCGACGCTGGCGGCCACCCGCACGCCGTGGCGCGCGAACAGATCGAGGAACACACGCCGCTTGGCCGCGTACCGCACGCGGTTCTCCTCGACGTGGCGTTCGTCCTCCCAGGCCACGACCGAGGCGCGCTGCACGAACTCCTGCGGCGTCACACCGACGCTCGGACGGAGTCGCCGGAGCGCCGCGATCAGCTCTGCGTCGCCCGCGACGAACCCGCTGCGATAGCCGGTCATCGACGATCGCTTGCTGAGCGTGTGGATAGCGAGCAGACCGGTATGCGAGTTCACCTGCAGCGCGCTTGCGGGTGGGCCTCCCTCGAACCAGAGCTCGCTGTAGGCCTCGTCGGAGGCCAGGAGGACGTCGTGCTCTCGGCAGCGGTCGGCCGCCTCCCGCAGGAACGTGAGCGGAGCCACCGCGCCGGTCGGGTTGTTGGGGTAGTTGAGCCACATGATCGCCGCGCGACCCCAGACCTCCTGCGGGACGTCGTCGAGGTCCGGCAGGAACCCGTTCGGCTCGCTCAGCGGCAGGCGGTGCACCTCGAGGCCCGCGAACGCCGCGCCGCGTTCGGGGATCGTGTAGCCGGGGGCCGTGGTGATGACCAGGTCCTTCCCCGCCCGCGGGTCCGCGACGACCTGCGCGAGGCTGAAGATGATCTCCTTCGACCCGAGCGTCGGCAGGATGTCGCCATTGGCATCGAGAGACACACCGAACCGCCGCTCGGTCCACGCGGCGATCGCACGGCGCAGCTCGGGGAGACCGGCGGCCCGCGGATAGGACGAGACGGGCCCCAGCGCCTCGGTCAGCGCCGCACGGATGAACGCGGGGGTCTCCTCCCGGGGGTCGCCCACGCCGAAGTCGATGAGATCCCGACCGGCCTGGCGCGCCGCTTTCCTCCGCCGGTCGAGCTCCTCGAACGGGTACGGGTCGACCCCGCGGACCGACGGCGACAGGTGCACCATGCCCCGAGCGTACCGGTTCACGTGAGCGCGTCGAGATCGATCACGCCGTCGAACACGCGGGCGACGGGACCGCCGAGCAGGACCTCTCCGTCGTCGAGGCGTTCCACCGTGAGCGATCCGCCGCGGAACCCCACGGTCGCGCGCGCCGGCGCAATGCCCGTCTCGTTCGCGGCGACCACGACCGCGCAGGCGCCGGTGCCGCACGAGAGCGTCTCCCCCACCCCCCGCTCCCAGACGCGGACGTCGATCCTGCCGTCCTCACGCACGCGGGCGAACTCCACGTTGGTGCGCTCGGGGAACCACTCGTGGTGCTCGAGCGCAGGTCCCAGGTGCTCGACGTGATAGCGCTCGGGATCCTCCTCGACGAACAGCACCAGATGCGGATTCCCCATGCTCACCGCGCTCGCGGTCACCTTCAGACCGCCCCCCAGATCGAAGGGCTGGCCGAGGAACGACTCCCACGCTGCCCCGCGCATCGGGATCGCCGCCTTCGTGAAGTTGGGCGTCCCCATCGACACGGTCGCCGCCACCGCGTGATCGCCGTCGCGCTCCAGGACCACGTGACGGACGCCGGCGGCCGTCTCCACGTCGAACGCGGCGGCGGGTTCTGCGGAGCGCTCGAACAGGAACGCCCCGAGACAGCGCAGGCCGTTTCCGGACAGCTCGGCGGCGGACCCGTCGGCGTTGGTCAGCTCGAACCCGAAGGGGGCGGCGTCCCCGCGTCGAAGGCGGATCACCCCGTCGGCGCCGACGCCGAGCCAGCGGTCGCACAGCTCGCGCACGGTCTCGGGCGTGAACGCGCCGATGCTCGACGCCAGGTCGTCGACGATGAGGAAGTCGTTCCCGGCCGCCTGCCACTTCGAGAAGCGGAGCTCGCTCACCCGCCCTCCAGGTACAGCCGGATCGGGTCGACCACGTCCAGCGCCCCGCCCGAACCGGTCGCGAACCACCGCACGCGCGGATCGCGCCGGAACCAGGCCTCCTGCCGCCGGGCCAGCTCCTTCGTGCGCCGGATGGTCAGCGACACGGCGTCCTCGTGCGAGAGGCGCCCGTCGAGCTCCCGCGCGAACTCCGAATAGCCGATCGCCTGGGTGGACGTGAGCCAGCCGCCGTAGCCGCGGTCGACGAGGGCGCGGACTTCGTCGCGCCACCCGACGTCGAGCATGCGCCGGATCCGCAGCTCGATCCGCCGGCCGAGGACGTCCCGGTCGATCTGAACGCCGGCGACGCGGACCCGTTCCGGGTCGTACCGGATCCAGGGCTCGGCGAAGTCGCTGAAGCGCTCGCCGGTGATGGCCGCTACCTCCAGCGCCCGCACCGTTCGCCGCACGTTCCCTGGGTCGATGCGCGAGGCCGCAACGGGATCCATCGCGGTCAGCCGCCGGTGCAGGGGCGCGGGCCCGACCGCGACGGCCTCGCGCTCGAGCTCTTCGCGAACGGCGCGGTCCTCCGGCGGGAACTCCAGCTCGTCCACGATCGCACGGAAGTACAGACCCGACCCACCGACCAGGAGGGGCCGCTCCACGACCGCGAGCACGCGCGCCGCTTCGTCCTGGAATCGTGCCACGGTGAACCGCTCGGACGGCTCGGCCAGGTCGAGCAGGTGATGCCGCACGCGAGCCCGCTGGTCCGCCGTGGGCTTGGCCGTCCCGACGCTCATGCCCCGATAGACCAGCATCGAGTCCACCGACAGGATCTCCGCCCCGAGCGCTTCGGCGATCGCGATGCCCGCTTCGGTCTTCCCCGTTGCGGTCGGCCCGATCAGGGCGCGCAGCATCGTCAGGCCCCGGCCGGCACCGCCGTGGCGACCGCCTCGCCGACCAGGTGGTGCGGTGCGGCCTCGGTCACTCGGGCGTGCAGGAAGCTCCCCTCGGCGACCGGCTCGGCGAGGTGCACGATGCGGTTCGTGCGCGTTCGCGCCTGCGTCGAGCCCTTCTTCCCGGCACCTTCCACGAGGACCTCGAAGGTTCGGCCGACGTGCGCGCGGTTCCGCTGCAGGGCGATCCCCTCCTGCAGCGCCACCAACCGCTCGAACCGCTCCTGGACGACCTCCTTGGGCACCTGAGCCGGCAGCGACGCCGCCCGCGTGCCGGGCCGCGGCGAGTACTGGAACGTGTACGCGCTGTCGAACCCCGCGCGCTCCACGACGTCGAGCGTCTGCGCGAAGTCTCGCTCGGTCTCGCCGGGGAACCCGACGATGATGTCGGTCGAGACGGCTACGCCGGGCACGGTCTCCCGGATCCTGCCCAGCCATCCGAGATAGCGGTCGCGGCGGTACGAACGACGCATCGCCTTCAGCACGGCGTCGGAGCCCGACTGCAGCGGAAAGTGGATGTGCTCGCACACCGTCTCGCACTCGGCCATCGCCTCGATCACGTCGGGGGTGAAGTCGTGTGGGTGCGGGGACGTGAACCGGACACGCCTGATCCCGTCGACACGATCCACCTCGCGGAGCAGGCGCGCGAAGAGCGGCGTCCGCAAGGATCCCGGGACGGTCAGATCGCGGCCGTACGTGTTCACGTTCTGACCGAGCAGCGTGACCTCGACGACGCCTCGAGCGGCGAGACCCTGGACCTCCGCGAGGACGTCTCCGATCGACCGGGATCGCTGCGGGCCACGCACGAACGGCACGATGCAGAACGTGCACGCGTTGTCGCATCCGGTCGCGATCGAGACCCAGGCGCGGAAGGCGTCGCCGCGCGCTGCCGGAAGGGCGGAGGGGAAGAGGTCGGTGTACTCGTGGACGTCCATCTGCGGGCCCTCGGCCTCGGCGCGCCGCAGGAGGTCGAGCAGATGCGGCAGGGCGTGCGTGCCGACCACGACGTCGACCCAGGGCGCCTTCTCCTGGATCAGCCCCTGGTCCTTCTGCGCGAGGCAGCCCGCCACGACGATGCGCAGATCCGGGTTGCGGTCCTTGATCGGCTTGAGGTGGCCGAGGTTCCCGTACAGCCTGTTGTCCGCGTTCTCCCGGATCGCGCACGTGTTGAACACGATCACACGTGCGTCCGAGACGTCGTCGGTCGGGGTCATGCCGTCCGCCATGAGCAGGCCGCCGATGCGCTCGGAGTCGTGCTCGTTCATCTGGCACCCGAAGGTGCGGAGGAGGTAGTTCCCGTTCATCGCGACCAGGCTACCCGAGGCGCGACCGCTACCGCGCGTACTCGGTCGCTCGCGTCTCGCGGACGACGGTGATCTTGATCTGCCCGGGGTACTGGAGCTCCTCCTCGACCTGCTTGGCGATGTCGCGTGCGATGACCTGTGCCTGGAGGTCGTCGATGTTCCCCGGCTGGACCATCACGCGCACCTCGCGCCCGGCCTGCATCGCGAAGACCTTCTCGACGCCCTCGAACGACTCGCAGATCTCTTCGAGCCGCTCCAGGCGCTTGACGTAGGTCTCGAGCGACTCCCGACGCGCGCCCGGCCGACCGCCGCTGATGGAGTCGGCGATCTGAGCCAGGACGGCATGGACCGTTCGCTGCTCCACCTCGCCGTGGTGCGACTCGATGCAGTGCACCACCTCGGGATCCTCCTTCATCCGCCGCGCGATCTCGGCGCCGATGATCGCGTGGGATCCCTCGATCTCGTGGGTCACGGCCTTGCCGATGTCGTGCAGGAACGCCCCCCGCTTCGCGATCGCCGGATCCAGCCCCAGCTCCGCGGCCAGCGACGCGGCGATGTGCGCCGACTCCACCAGGTGCTTCAGGACGTTCTGGCCGTAGGACGTCCGGTACTGCAGGCGTCCGAGGAGCTTGATCATCTCCGGGTGGATGTCCGTGAGGCCGACCTCAGCAACGGCGTCGTCTCCCGCGCGGCGCACGCGCTCATCGATCTCGGCGAGCGAGCGCTCGTGGACCTCCTCGATCCTGGCCGGGTGGATGCGTCCGTCCTGGACGAGCTTCTCCAGCGAGAGCCGCGCCGCCTCCCGACGAACGGGGTCGAAACAGGACAAGACGACCGCCTCGGGCGTGTCGTCGATGATCAGGTTGACTCCGGTCGTGGCCTCGAACGCTCGGATGTTCCGTCCCTCACGTCCGATGATCCGGCCCTTCATGTCCTCGCTCGGAAGCGCGAAGACGCTGACGGTCGATTCAGCCGTCTGCTCCGACGCGACTCGCTGGATCGCGATCGTGAGGATCTTCCGGGCGCGTTCCTCGCCGTCCTCGCGGGCGCGCTGCTCGATCTCGCGAACCTTGGCCATCGCGCCGCGCTTGGCGTCGTCGACGACCTCGGCCATGAGCTGCTCGCGAGCCTCGTGCGAGGTCATAGCGGCGATCGACTCCAGCTTCGCCCGCTGTGTCTCGGCGGCGCGCTCCAACCGCGATCGCACCTCGGCGAGCTTCTGATCGCGCTCCTCGAGCTCCGACGCGCGTGCCTCCAGCTTCTGCGTCCGCGCTCCCAGCTCGTCCTCGGTGTCGGAGATCCGTCGCTCAAGACGCGCGATCTCGTCGCGGCGCGACCGGACGTCCTGTTCGGCGTCCTTCCGGATCTGGGCTGCTTCCGCCTTCGCCTCGGACAGCGCCTTCTTGAGGGTCTGGGCGGCCTCCTGCTCGGCTTGTACGAGGGTCTGCTGTGCCTTGGTTTCGATCCCGCGGGCGTTGGTCGTGGCCAGCGTCGCGCGGATCATGAAACCCGCGGCAAGCCCCACGGCCAACGCGACGACGCCGATGATGACGGGGCCCATCGTGCCTCCCCTTCGTGTTCATGCTCGGGAGAGGGCCGGACGGCCCGCCGTTCGATGCGTGGCGACGGTGTGTGCGCGAGCCGAGCGGTGCGTGGATCCTAGGTGCGTCCGCGCTCCGATCGGGTTGGGGCCGATGTGGTCGATCTACTTGGTCTGCTCACGTCGTTGCCGCTTCGTTGAACGTCAGATGTCCGTTCGGTTGCCTCTCGGGGTTCGTTTCACGAGAGACTACGGCGCACCCAGCGGCAAGGCAAGGTTGCCCGGACAACATCACTCCTCGACGACGTCCACGGCCAAGGCCCGCCGCGCCGCGGAGCGCGCGACCTCGGGCGCGTACCCGCGCCTTGCCAGAAACCCGGCCAGCCGCTGGTAGGCGGCCCCCGGATCGATGCCTGCGAGCCGTCTGGCGCGCGTGCGGGCGAGCTCATCAGCCCGTTCCTGCTCATCGCCCGCGAGCTCGTCGAGCACGCCGGTCGCCAACGCGGATGCAACCCCCTTGGACGCGAGCGCCGCCGCCACCGCCCTCCGTCCCGCCTTGCGTGACCCTACCTGCTGTTCGACGAGCGACCGGGCGAACGCCTCGTCGTCGACCAGCCCCACCCGCTCCAGGCGGGTCAGCTCGGCCTCGACGTCGTCGGCCTCGAACCCCGCCGCGACGAGACGTTGCTCGAGCTCCCGGCGGCTCCGCTGGCGTAGGGCCAGGAGCCCGAGCGCCCGCTCGTGACAGTTCTGCCGGCTCAGGAACGCTCCGCCGCCTTGGCCGCCTTCGGCTTGGGCCCTTCCTCGTCGTCGAGCACGAGGTCGGGGACGATCTCGATCGGCCGGTCGTCGGCCTCGGAGAACGCCGTGAGCCCGACGGCCTCACGCACCCGGCGCTCGATCTCGTCGCGCACGTCCTGGTGCTCGGCGAGGAACTGCCGTGCGTTCTCGCGGCCCTGCCCGAGCTGCTCGCCCTCGTAGGTGAACCAGGCGCCGGACTTCTTGACGAGCTCCAGGTCGACGCCGACGTCCAGGAGCGATCCCTCCTTGGAGACACCCTTGCCGTACATGATGTCGAACTCGCACTGGCGGAACGGCGGTGCCACCTTGTTCTTCACGACCTTCACCCGCGTGCGCGAGCCCACGACGTCGGTGCCGTCCTTGAGATTCTCGATCTTGCGCACGTCGAGCCGCACTGACGAGTAGAACTTGAGCGCACGGCCGCCCGGAGTGGTCTCGGGGGAGTTGTGCACCACGGTGCCGTCCACGAGGTAGTTGTGCGTACCTTCGACCTGGACGTCGAAGCGATGCATGGACCGCGTCGGTGGCTTGTCGTGGATGTCGACGATTGGCATCGGCACGAGCTCGTGACGCGTCCGCGCGAACACCGGCTGGACGGCGAACCGGCCCCGGAAACGAGGAAGCAGCTTGTGCTGCATCGTCGGGTGGACGTACGGAGCGACGATGGTGTGAAGCTTCGCGGTCTCGTCCTTGGGAAACTGCAAGACGGCCTTTCCGGCTCGATCGATCAGCTTCGGAACGACGCCCCACGTGTGCGCCAAGTAGTTCACCAGCCGAACCCTGCTGGTCGGCTCGATGGCCTGGACGCAGATCTCGGCGCGACCGCTCCCCTCGCGTGTCCGCCGCTGCAGGCCCTTCGCTCGCTCCTGGAAGCTCCCGTCGTCCATGTACCAGACCGCGAGGGACAACGCGGACAAGCCCTTCAGGTACTCCTCGTTCAAGACCTTCTTCCCTGCGACGTAGACGGCGTCGCGCAGCTCGGCGAGTTCCACGAGCGGCGGCAGGTCGTGGAAGACCGCGCCCTTCGCGTTCGTCGAACGGCTGGTCCCGATGTTGGCGAACAACGAAGCCTTCCAGTCGGAGTACGCGGCTTGCTGCTGGCCGTGCCCCCAACGGAAGCGCCCGGCGTGACCGCTCTTGCTCGGCGAGAGGGCGCCGTCTCCCATCAGCCCTCCGAAGACGACCTCCCACTGGGGCTCCGACAGGCGCACCGGCGCCGATTGCAGCACCCGGTCCCCGACGCTGAGCTCCTGCGCCTCGCGCCATCCGCCCGGTGTCGCGATCCCATGGTTCGGCGTGCACCCGAACTGCGACCGCCCGTTCCCGCTCGGCTTGGCCACCGTGAACTGGATGAACCGCTCCGCCCGACCGTTGGCGAACCAGTCGACGACGCGACGCGGCACCACCTCGCCGGAATCGAAGTCGTAGGACATCACGTCGACCGGCATACGCCGGCTCACGATCTTCCCGATCTTCTCCTGTGTGCCATCGGCGAGGCTCACGCGTGTCGAATACGAGAAACACCCGAACATCACGCCGATCTTCTCGCGGAGCTGGTTGATGAAGATCGCGGTGGTGTCGAACCTGCTGAGGGAACCGTTCAGCTTGCGCATCGCCTGCGACATCAGGCGCGCCTGCAGCCCGACGTGGGAATCCCCCATCTCGCCCTCGATCTCGGCCCGGGGGACGAGCGCGGCCACCGAGTCGATCACGACGAGGGCGAGCGCGCCGGACCGGACCAGCATGTCGGCGATCTCGAGCGCCTGCTCGCCGCTGTCGGGCTGGGAGACGAGCAGCTCGTCGATGTTCACCCCGAGGGCGCGCGCGTAGGTGGGATCGAGCGCGTGCTCGGCGTCGATGAACGCCGCGATGCCGCCGGCGCGCTGTGCCTCGGCGATGATGTGCAAGCAGACGGTGGTCTTGCCCGAGCCCTCGGGCCCGAAGACCTCGACGATCCGCCCACGCGGGATGCCGCCGATCCCGAGCGCGAGATCGAGTGAGAGCGCCCCGGTGGGGATCGACCCGATCTCGACGTTCATCGGATGCTCCCCCAGCTTCATCACGGCGCCCTTGCCGTGCTGCTTCTCGATCTGCTGGAGCGTGACGTCCAGCATCTTGTCGCGATCCACGCGGTCCTCCTTCCGACCCTGGCCCACCCCCGAGGGGGGACTCCCCGAGAGGGATCGGGTGAGCGCGCTTGCCGAGCGGTGCACGCTAGCGACCGGGTCTGACATAAGTTACACCCCTGTCATTCGAGCCGCGCGGGGACGCGGCGGGTCTTGTGCCGTCGTCCGGGAGGCTACCCGAACACCTGTTCGGACACAAGCACCGCGGTCACCCGGCGGCGAGCGCGTAGGACGCGAGCGGTTCGTACATCGGAGCCGGGCGTCGAAGGTGGCTGCGGAACAGGATCACCCGGTCGATCCGGAACGGCACCGGCGCGACGGCCGTCTCGTCGAAGGACTCCGGTACGACGAGGGGCGGATCGCTCCGGGCGACGGTGAGGTGCGGCGTGAACGCTCGCGAATCCGGCCGGAACTCACGCTCGAGCGCCGCGTCGAGCGCCGCGGCGACCTGCGCCATGCGCCCGCCGGGATCGGCGAGCCCGGCCCACACCACGCGCGCTCGGCGCCGCGTGGGGAACGTCCCGACCCCGTCGAGTCGCGAGTCGAACGCCGGGCACGATGCCGCGGCTTCGGCGACCCGCTCTCCCACCCACTCCCGAAGGCGCGGCCACGTCTGTCCGAGGAACTTGACGGTGACGTGCCAGTTCTCGGCGGGAACCCAGCGCGCCTTCGGGAAGCGCTCGCGCCACGGTGCGACCGCCTCCTGGACCGCACGCCTGGCTTCGGGCGGGATGTCGATCGCCACGAACAGACGCAGCGACCTCGCCTCGGGGCGGGACGCGCGGTCGCGTGCCACGGCTCAGTCCGGGAGATCGGTCGCCGGCAGCGGCAGATGCAGGAGCCAGCGCCGCAGCAGGTCGAGCGCCGCCAGCTCGGTGCGGCGCCGCACCATCTCACGGTCACCGGGCAGCCTCTTCCCGAACGCGTGCGAGCCTTCGTTCGCATCGATCGCGATCCAGACGGTCCCCACGGGCATGCCACCGTGGGTCTCCGGACCTGCTGCACCCGTCACCGCGACCCCGAGGTCGGACCCGAGGAGCCGTCGAGCTCCGGCCGCCATCTCCCGGGCGCACGCCTCGCTGACGACGCCCCGGGTCGAGATCGTGTCGGGCGACACGCCGAGCACCGCGATCTTGACCTCGGATGCGTACGCGACGACGCTCCCGCGGACGTAGACGGACGCGCCGGGCACCGCCGTCAGGGCGGCTGCGAGCCCGCCCCCGGTAAGCGACTCCGCGCAGCCGAGGGTCGCGCCGGCATTGCGGAGCAGCAGCCCCACCACCGCCTCGAGCTCCTCGTCCTGGGTGGAGAAGACGACGTCGCCGAGCCGGCCCGTGATCTCCTCGACCAGCGGCTCGAGCAATGCCTCCACGTCGTCCTCGCTGTCCGCCTTCGCGGTCACTCGAACCTTCACCTGTCCGGTACCGGCCAGATAGGCGACCGTCGGGTTCCGCCACGACGCGAACAGATCCTGGAGCCGTTCGGCGACCGCGGACTCTCCGATCCCGATGCACCGGATCACTTGCGATCGCACGGCCGCCCGCGCGGTCCGCGCGAGCTCCGGGAGGACCGTCGTCTCCATCGTCTCTCGCATCTCCGCGGGAACACCGGCCATCGCGTACAGGAGCGTTCCGTCGGGTACACGGCATGCGAGCCCGGGTGCGGTGCCGCGCTCGGGCCAGAGGTACCGAGCGCCGGCCGGGACGTCGGCTTGCTGGAGGTTGCTCTCGGGCATCGACCCGCCGAACAGGGAGAACTTGTCGCGGAGCATCTGCTCGAGCTCCGGACGGCGCACGAGCGGGGCGCCGAGCGCCTCGGCGATCGCCTCACGCGTGACGTCGTCTCCCGTCGGGCCCAGTCCCCCGGTCACCAGCACGACGTCGGCGCGGTCGAGCGCGATGCGGAGCGCGGCGACGATGCGCTCCACGTTGTCGCCCACCACCTGATGGTGGTGGACGTCGACGCCGACCTCCGCCAGGTGCTCCGACATCCACCGGGCGTTCGTGTTGGCGATCTGGCCGAGCAGGAGCTCCGTCCCGACCGCGACGATCTCGGCTCGCACCCGGTCAGGCCCCGGGCGAGGTCGAGGCGACGCCGTCGAGCGAGTACGTGGTCGACCAGGGCTTGCCCGAGACACCCGGAGTGCCGACGTCCTCGCCGCCCACGGTCAAAGACGCGGCCCCCCCGTCGCTCAGGGCGAGGTCGAGCTGGTCCTCCGCCCGGAACGACACCACCTCGCCCGCGCGCAGGAAGGTCGGCTCGTCGGTCGCGCCATCGATCGTCACGCTGACGGTGACCGGTTCGACGGCGTCGACCACGACATCGATCGTGGAGGAGGAGACGCTACCGGGGGCAACGACCCGACCGACCAAGGGCGTCGACGGAGTCGCATCGGCGTCGGGGACGCCCCCTTGCCGCGAGACCAGACCGACGCCGATCAACGAGAGCAGGACCGCCGCCGCCGCGATCAGCATGAACCGCTGGTTGTCACGGATCCTCGTCGCGGCGATCGCACGCTCGACTCGACCCAGCTGCGCGGGCGGCGGCGGCGGTTCGGGCTCGTCCGCGTGCCGCGCGTACGTGGCGAGCACGCGGTCGGCGTTCAGGCCCAGATACTGCGCGTACGTTCGCAAGGCCCCCCGCGCATAGACCTCGCCGGAGAACACGTCGAAGTGCTCCGCCTCGAGCGCGTCGAGCTGCTCGGCGCGGAGCTTCGTGTCCCGAGCGGCCTCCTCCAGGGTGATCCCCCGGATCGTCCGAGCGCGGCGAAGCGCGGGTCCGACGCCGATCGACGTGGAGCTGAGCGTCCCCTCGGCCATGTCCGGAGCCCATCGTAGCGGGTGGGCTCCCCGGGTGAGGTCGTCTAGCCCGGGTAGAGGCCGTCGGTGCAGATCGCCCAGGTCATGCCGTTTGGCGCGACCGCCGACAGATCGGGAAGGGCGAAGGTCGACCCGCCGCCGCCGTACCTCGTCCCGAGCACCGAGAACAGTGCGAGGTTGGCGCTGACCGACAGCTGCTGGCCGTTGGCCGGCCGCCAGCCGTCGGGCAGGAGACCGCCGGCGAACAGCGCCACCTGGCTCAGCACGCACTCCTGAGGGCTGTTGCTTCCAACCGTGGCTTGGTTGGTCGAGGAACCGAACGCGTCCATGAACGCCGACACGGCCGGGTCGTCCGAACCGGCCGGTCCCTGCGGACCTTCGGGACCCTGCGGACCTTCGGGACCCTGTGGACCTTGGGGCCCCTGCGGGCCCTCGGCCCCGGCCGGGCCGGACGGGCCCTGCTCGTTCCACGAGATCGCGATCTCGCCGTTCGTGCAGGAGTCGGCTCCCCCGGAGCTGACGATGCGAAGCTTGCCCGAGTCCTTGCCGTAGCACGCCTCGATCGTTCCCGTCGCCGAGGGCACCGACGCGGTGGCGACCCCACCGACGACCAGCAACCCGACCGCTGCGGCGACGCCGGTTCGCACGATCCTGCCCATCTGTGCCCCCTTGCTCCGATGCGTACCCTTCATGTATCGGCTGGATGGGGTGCGAAGATTGAGCGATGACCGCTGGACGGCAATCGCTCCGCGTGCGGCTCGTCCCTCCCGAGGAGGGCGACCGAGCGGTGTTCACCGCAGGCTGGGTGGCCTCGAGGTCGCTGCATGACGGGTGGATCGAGCCCGCGGATCCCGACCGCGTGTTCGATCGGCTCCTGGCCCGCAACCTCACGGCGACGGATCGCTCGACGTTCGTCCGGCGTCGTGAGGACGAAGCGATCTGCGGCGTGTACAACCTGTCTCAGATCTTCCACGGCGCGTTCCGGAGCGCCTACCTGGGCTATTACGCGCTCGAGCCGCACGCCGGACAGGGGTACATGCGGGAGGGCATGCAGCTGGTCTTCCGCTACGCGTTCGGAGAGCTCCGCTTGCATCGCCTGCAGGCCAACGTCCAGCCCGGGAACGAGCGCTCGATCGCGCTGGTTCGGTCGACCGGCTTCACCGAGGAGGGGTTCGCGCGCCGGTATCTGAAGATCGACGGCCGCTGGCGCGACCATCTCATGTTCGCCGTGCTCGCCGAGGACGTCGACGGGGCGGCGGTCCTAGGTCCGAGGGCCACCGCGAACTAGCCGTCCGACCGCTGTTGGGCACGGCGGTGGGTGACTACAGTTCGGTCCGGGAGGGGAGGACCGACGGATGGAGCAACGCGACATGCGGATGACCAACCATCGGCAGTCGCCGCTGGCGGCCCTGCGAGAACCGATCGCGGCACCCGACGCACTGGCCGAGGGGCCGGTGCGGTTCCTCCTCGTCTCGGGCGAGCTCGACGCCGGCGGCTGGGGTCTCGTCGGGGCGTTCTGGCTCTCGATCGACGGCGGCAGGGGCGGCTTCCTCGTGGCGCCCGAAGCCATCTGGAACGGCTCGGAGATGGTGCGGAGCTTCCGAAGCGCCCTGGCCCGAGGATGGACCCCCGAAGAGGTCTACCGATGGTGGCAAGCCCAGGTGGGAGCGGTCGGCAGGATCATGATCGATCCGCAGCAGCATGCCGACACCCTGTTTCAGGTGGCACGTCGCGTCGGCGCTCTCTAGCCATCAGGCGGACCGCCGCTCCTCCCACTCCTCCCAGGTGATCAGGACGTCGCGCGCCTTCGAACCCTGCGACGGACCGACGATGCCCTTGTCCTCGAGGAGGTCCATCAGGCGGCCCGCGCGGGCGAAGCCGACCTTGAGCTTGCGCTGGAGCATCGACATCGATCCGAGCTGGGACCGGATCACCAGCTCCGCCGCCTGTTCCAGAAGCGCGTCGTCCTCCCCCAGCCCGTGGTCCCCGCCCGTGTCCACCGGCGGCGTCCCGAGGCCCTCCACGGCGTTCTCGTAGACCGCCTCGCGCTGGGTACGGATGAAGTCGCCGACCGCCTGGATCTCCTGCTCGGTGACCCAGGCACCCTGCAACCGGACGGGCTTGGACAGGTTCGACGGCGCGAAGAGCATGTCGCCGTGGCCCACGAGCTTCTCGGCGCCGTTCATGTCGAGCACGACTCGGCTGTCGGCCTGGGAGGACGTCATCAGCGCGATCCTGCTGGGGATGTTCGCCTTGATCAGCCCCGTCACGACGTCGACAGAGGGACGCTGCGTGGCCACGACCAGATGGATCCCCACGGCCCGCGCCATCTGCGCGATCCGGCAGATCGCGTCCTCGACGTCGCGCGGAGCGACCATCATCAGATCGGCCAGCTCGTCGATGACCACCACGATGAAGGGCATGTGCTCGTAGCGGTCCTCGAGCCCCGGTGGGATCCGCAGCGTGCCGGCCCGCAGGCCCTCCTCGTAGCCGTCGACGTCGCGTACGCCGACCGTCGCCAGCAGCTCGTAGCGAAGCTCCATCTCCCGGGTGATCCATTGCAGGGCCTCGGCCGCGCGCTTGGGATGCACGATGACCGGCGACAGCAGATGCGGCACCTCTGCGAAGTGCGACAGCTCGACGCGCTTGGGGTCGATGAGGACGAGGCGGACGTCGTCGGGGGTCGTGCGCATCAGCAGGGACGTGACGAACGCCGTGACGAGGCTCGATTTTCCGGCGCCGGTTGCCCCGGCGATCAGGATGTGTGGCATCGTCGCCAGGTTGACCATGCGCGCTCGTCCGTGGACGTCCTTCCCGAGCGCCACCTCGAGCGGATGCGTCGCGTCCTTGGCCGCACGGGAGCGCAGGATGTCGCCCAGCATGACGAAGTCCCGATGCTTGTTCGGCACCTCGATCCCGATCGCGGACTTGCCGGGGATGGGGGCCTGGATGCGAACGTCGGGCGTCGCGAGGGCGTAGGCGATGTCGCTCGAGAGCGCGAGCACCTTGTTCACCTTCGTGCCCGCAGCAACCTCGACCTCATACATCGTGACCGTGGGGCCGCGGTGCGCGGCCGAGACGGTGGCGTCGACGCCGAAGGTCCGCAACGTGCGCTCGAGCGCCTCCCGCATGGCGGCCTCGTCACGCATGTCCGCGTTGGACGGGGGCGCCGCGCGCAACAGATCCAGCGGGGGGAGCTGGTACGGACCCTGGGGGGTCTCGATCGTGCGGGCCCGAGAGCGACGCGCGGGCGTCGCCTCGGCGTCCTCGGCCGGCTCCTCCGGCTCGAGCGGGGGCTCGGCCTCCCCCACCACAACGACCTCGTCCAACCCGAGCGCCTGGCGCAGCTTGCTGCGTCGGGGCCGGGCGGGCCCATCGGGCTCGGCCGGCATCGGCTCGTCGTCCTCGTCGTCGGCCACGTCGGCCGCGGTGAAGAAGTCGTACGCACTCCGGTAGGCCACGGCCACCGGAGTGCCCGTGAAGATCAGCGTCCCGAGGAGGAAGAACCCGCAGCAGACAACGGCCGCCCCGATCGGGGAGATCACGCCGGCGAGCGGGTGCGCCACGAGCGCCCCCAGCAGACCGGCAGCCGTCGAGATGGCCACGTACCCGCCGCGAGGCGAGGGATCGCCACCGAACAGCGACAGGATGCCGAGCACGGCGAAGCACAGGACCGTGAAGCCGATGAACATCCGGAGGCGCTCCTCCCGGGCCGTGTCGCGAAGGAGCAGCACCCCCCAGTACACGCCCACCACGGGGAAAAGGATCGCCGTCTCGCCCGCCGCGCCCCGGAGCAGCCATTCGAGCCCGCGTCCGACCGGTCCTGCGGCGTCGAACCACACGCCCAGCACCGCGAGGAGGCCCAGCACGACCAGCAGGATGCCGGCCGCGTCTCGCGCCCACGGCGAGAGGATCAGCCGGACCGGCGTCTTCGCCGGAGCGTTCGGCTTTCGCTTGCGGGTCGTGGTCTTCGAAGCACGCGACGAGCGTCGCGAGGGGGAAGTCTTCGCCGCCACCTACACCTCCATGATCACCGGCAGGATCACCGGCTTGCGCTGGGTCACCTCGAAGAAGTAGCGCTTCAGCACGCGACGGACGTTCTGCTGCAAGGTGGACTGGTCCGTCACCTGTGCGGCCGCGCTCTCCTCGAAGGCAAGCATGACGCGTTTGCGGGCCTCTTCAAGGATGTCCGCGGACGTCGGATCGTGCACGAAACCCCGGTTGAGCACCTCCGGGCCGGAGACGATCTCGCCGGTGCGGGCGTCGACGGTGACCACGACCACGACCACCCCGTCTCCGGCGAGCTTCCGACGGTCGCGCAGAACCTCGCCACCCACGTCACCGATGCCCAGACCGTCGACGAACGTCATGCCGGCGGGGACGCGGTCGAGGAGCCCGACGTGCTCCCCCACCTCGACCACGTCGCCGTCCTCGCAGATCAGGATGTGGTCGGGGGCCAGACCGAGCTCCTCCGCCAGGCGCCCGTGATGGCGAAGGTGACGGCGTTCTCCGTGGACCGGGATGAACCACTTCGGGCGTACCAGGGATAAGAGAAGCCGAAGCTCTTCCTGGTTCGCGTGGCCGCTCGCGTGGACGGGATCCGACGGCAGGTGGAACACGTCGCCGGCGCTGCGGTAGAGGGCGTCGACCACCCGGTGGATCGACGGCTCGTTCCCCGGGATCAGGCTGGACGACAGCACCACGGTGTCGTCTTGCTGGAGCTTGACCCACTTGTGCTCGCGCGCCGCCATCAGGCTCAGGGCGCTGTAGGGCTCTCCCTGGGACCCGGTGCAGATGATCACCACTCGCCCCCGGTCGAGGCGCTCAACCTCCTCGATCGGCACCACGTCGCTGTCGTCGACCCGCAGGATGCCGAGCCGGCGCGCCGCACCGACGCTGTTGTGCATCGAGCGTCCGAGGAAGCACACCACCCGCTCGCTCGCGATGGCGGCATCGATCACCTGCTGGATCCGGTGGATGTGGCTCGAGAAGCACGCCACCACCACGATCGCCGGCGCCTGTTCCACGATCGAACGGAGGACCGGTCCCACGGTCCGCTCGCTGATGCTGTGCCCGGGCTCCTCAGCGTTGGTCGAGTCCGACAGCAGCACGTGGACGCCCTGGCCCGCCTCCTCGGCCAGGCCGTGCAGATCCGTCGGCATCCCGTCGATCGGCGTCGGATCCAGCTTGAAGTCGCCCGTGTGCAGGAGGGTCCCGTGGGGGGTGTCGATCGCCACCGCCATCCCGTCGGGGATCGAGTGGGTGACGTGGTAGAAGCGCATCGAGAACGGCCCGGCCACGGCTCCCGCACCCGGCACCGCCAGATGGGGCCGCACCAGGTCGGTGACCTCGTGCTCCTCGAGCTTGCCCTGCAGCAGCTCCAGGGTGAACGCGGTGCCGTACACGGGAAGCGGCCGGCCCAGCTCGCGCAGCAGGTACGGCAGGGCGCCCACGTGATCCTCATGCCCGTGCGTCAGCACGATCGCTTCGACGTCGTCCGCGCGCTGGCGCACGAACTCGAAATCGGGAAGCACGAGGTCGATGCCCGGCATGTCCGCCGAGGGGAACGAAAGCCCGACGTCGATCACGAGGAGGCGGTCGCCGAACTCGAGGCAGGCCATGTTGCGGCCGACCTCCCCCACGCCGCCGAGGAAGACGAGGCGACAGCGGGCCGCGGCAGCCTCAGGAGAGGAGACCGGCATCCTCCAGCGCCTTGCGCACCCGCTCGCGCTCCTGTGCCGTGGCGGGGACCAGGGGCAGCCGGGGCTCACCGCACGGACGCCCGACCATCTCGAGCGCGGCCTTGAGCGGGATCGGGTTCGACGTCACGAACAAGGCGTTGAACAGCGGCGAGAGCGCCTCGTGGATCTTGCGCGCCGCGGGCACGTCGCCCGTCTCGATCAGCTCGATCATCTGGCGGATCTGCGGACCGACGAGGTGGCTGGCGACGCTCACGATGCCGACCGCACCCAGGCAGACGTAGCCGAACGTGGCCCAGTCGTCGCCCGAGTAGACCTCGAACCCCTCCGGTGCCTCCGCGATCAGGCGAGAGATCGCCTGGAAGTCCCCGGTCGAGTCCTTGACCGCGACGATGTTCGAACGCTCGGCCAGCTGCAACAGCGTGTCGTGCTCGATGCGCGTGGCCGTGCGCCCGGGGATGTTGTAGAGGATGATCGGCAGCTCGGTCGCCTCCGCGACGTGCTCGAAGTGCGCGACCAGGCCGCGCTGCGGCGGCTTGTTGTAGTAGGGGGTTACGACGAGCAGGCCGTCGGCGCCGGCGTCCTCCGCGGCTTGCGTGAGCTCGATCGTCTCGGCGGTCGAGTACGTGCCGGTCCCGCAGATCAGCTTCCCGCGACCTCGGATGGCCTCTCCCACCGCGCGGAACAGCTCGGCCTTCTCCCGGTGCGTGAGCGTGGGCGACTCGCCCGTGGAACCGGCCACGACGATCGCGTCCGATCCGTTGTCGACGAGCCACGACGCAAGTCGTTGCGCACCGTCCAGATCGACGGCGTGGTCGTCCCTGAACGGTGTCACCATCGCGGTGACGAGGGACCCGAACCTCCCGGCCATCGGCGTCGCCTCCTCTCTTGCGGCGACCCGGCGGGCGGGGACGCCGAACCTGCCTATGCTAGCCGCCGATGCCCCGCATCTACACGAAGACCGGCGACGACGGAACGACCGGCCTCCTGTACGGCGGGCGGGTCCCGAAGAACGACCTGCTCACGGAGGCCTACGGGACCACCGACGAGGCCGTGGCGGCCCTCGGCGTCGCCCGGGCGCTGGCCGAGGACGACACGATGTGCGAGGACCTCCTGACCCTGCAGCGCGAGCTCTTCGTGGTCGGTGCGGACCTCGCCACCAACCCGAAGGAGCGGCGCAAGCTCGAGCCCGAGGTCTCGCTCGTGACGCCCGAGATGGTGCATCGGCTCGAGCGGCGCATCGACGACCTCGTGGCGATCCGTCCGCTCCCCGAGGCGTTCGTCGTTCCCGGGGCGAACCCCGCCAGCGCGGCGATCGACGTGGCACGCGCGATCGTCCGCCGCGCCGAGCGGCGCGTCGTCGCGCTCAAGGAGACCCAGCACCAGGTGAACCCGGAGGTGCACCGGTACCTCAACCGTCTCTCGGACCTGCTCTTCGTGCTCGCCCGGTGGCAGGCCGGCGAGAGCGAACCCGCAAGCCGCTAGCGCTCGATCACGACCCCGTCGAGCACGAACGTCCCCGCTGTCACGGTTAGCGTGACGGTGTCGTCCGATGCTGGCGTGTCACAAAGGACCTTGTACCGGGCTGGCGTGGCCGACGTTTCATTGACGATCGCGGGTGGAGAGACGCCAACGACCACCGACGCCGCGGCGTCGTCGCTGCCGGGACCGCCGAGGATGCAGAACTCATGCCCGCCGACGACGTTGAACGAGACCTCATCGGTGGCCGAACCCTGGGTGCTGTCTCCGAGGAACTGGTTGGTCGTCGGACCGTCCGTCCACCCCACGGTCGTGTAGTCGAAGAAGGTCGTGTTGCTGTCGTTGTACGGGAAGCTCGTGCGCTTCACGCTGCCCACCCGCTTGTTCCCCTGTTTGTCGACCACGACGACGCGGTAGTCGTACCCCACCCCCTGATTCCCGGCCACCCCGAACGTCGGGCTGTGTCGCGTCCCGGTCTTCAGGGTGGACCACGTCGTCGTGCCGACTGTGCGCCTCTGGAACGCCCAGCTCTTGAGGCCCGAGCCGTAGGGGTCGTCGTGCACCGAGAACGACACCGTGATCGTCCTGGTTGCAGAGGTGTCCGTGCTGTACTGGGGAGGTGGAGTCACCCACGTGAAGATGGGCGCCGTGAGGTCGTGGCGGATCAGCGGATAATCGTTGGGGATCGAGTCGATGCACGGGTGGCCGCTGCTGCAGGGCGCGGCGAAATAGGAGGAGAACGCCGCGAAGTCGTAGCTCTTCGGGCTCCCGATCTTCGCGAGCGGCACCTTGACGCGCACGACGCGCCGGCCGCGCCTGGCGACGAGCTTGCGGGTGACGATCTTGTTGTTCCCGCGGAAGAGCCACCCCCGCATCTTCCCCTTGCGGGAGACCACGACCACGTAGTAGTTGGGGGCCTTGTCGGCGTTCGTGTCGATGTCGACCTCGAAGAACCCCTTGTTCCCGTTGATCTGCTTGTTCGTGAAACGCGATCGCGCCTTGATCTTGAACCAGCTCGCCCCCGGGGCGTGCGAGACGCGCGCCGCCGCCAGATCGAGCGGTCCCTTCGTGTCGTTGCCGTCCTTGCGGACGATCACGTTCGCGGCGGCGGGAGTCTCGGCGAGCAGTACGAGCAGCAGCGCGAGCGTGCTCAGGAAGATCGTGACGCGAGGACGTGGCATTGCGCGGTCTCCTGGTAGGGGGACGTCCAGCTTACCGGATACCCTGAGGGCAACCCTAGGGCGACGGGGAACCCTTGGGCACGGGTGAGAAAGCGCCCCAGTTCTCGTCACCGAATAGGAGCGCGATCAAGCCGACGTCGTCCGGCGCGAGATCGCTGGGGAACGCCACGGCGAACGTGCCCGATCCCCCCGCCGGGATCGCCGCCGCGTCCGTGACCGTGCCGGGAACCTGCGGGCGGTCCGTCGTCACGGCGTAGAGGCCGGGCGCGCCCAGCTGTGTGTCCGAGCCGTTGTGGACCTTCAGCGTGCCCTCCCCGCCCGACCACGAGAGGGTCGCGCCGACACCCAGGTACGAGTACGCGAACCTGCCCGGCACGAACGCCACGATCCCGACGTCGACCGTCGAAAGTGGACTCTGCGCCGTGGTCGATGTCGACCCTCCGGATCCGGTGGACCCGTCTCCCGTGCACGCGAGAAGCCCCAGCGTCGGGGCAAGCGAGATCACGACGAGCCAGCGCGTCCGAGAGCGCACGGATGGGGCATGATACGCGAACGCATCTGCCTACCCGCGAGGGCCCGATGAAGCAACTGGAGCTGCGCCGTCATGCCACGCGAGAGCCGGAGGCCGACCGCCTCTCCGACGCCGGGCGCGCACAGGCAGAAGACGTGGGGCTCGCGAGCGACCGGGTGCCGTACGCGGCCGTGTTCGTCTCGCCCGCGCAGCGGGCGTCTGAGACCGCGGCGTGGTTCCTTCGCGGAGCCGGCCAGCAGCTCCCGACCACGCATGCAGTGGTCCCGGGCCTGGCAGGGCACGATCAGACCGGCGGATCGGTCGAGGGCATGGTCGCCGGCATCCGCGCTCTCCTCGACCAGGTTCCCGACGGCGGCCGTGCGCTCGCGATCAGCCACACGCCGTTCGTCGAGCGCGCCGCACGCGGGCTGACCGGCCAGGAGGTCGCGGCGATGGCCGAATGCGAGGGCATCCTCGTGACGCTGCACGACGATGGGCGCGTCGAGGTCGTCGAGATCCGACGGCGGTAGCGGGTTCAGGCCAGTCCCTCGAAGACGTCGCTGAGCACCGGCTCGCCGGGCTCCCGCGGGGGCCAGGCGATCACGTGGTGCTCCGAGCCCAGGAATGCGCGCTGCTGGTCCTCGGTCCAGTCGTCCACGTCACCGGCCTGGGTCCGGTGCTCGAGCAGCGCCGCCCGCACCCGCTCGACCACGGGCGAGCAGTCGACCTCCACGCCCATCGTCTCGTCGGGAACCCCGCGCGGCTCGAACATCTTCGTCGGATCCATCGGGTCCTTGCCCTCGGCGATCAGCTGCTCGTTCCAGGCGTCCAGGTCCGACTGCTTGATGCCGAGGTGAAGCAGACGCGCAAACCCCGCCGGCCCCTCCACCCGGCACCGGTGGAACGCCTCGGTGGCGGCCTTCCCGACGGTGACGTGGTCGACGTGGCCGGTGACGCCGTCGGGGCCGAAGGTGACGACGACGTCGGGAGGGTCCTCGCGGAAGATCGCCGCGACCCGGTCGACGAGCTCGTCGAACGGGACGTCACCGAGCCCGCCGTCGGCGTACCCGAGGCACTCGTGCCGATCCGGCTCGCGACCCAGGGCGACCCACGACCGGCGATCCTCGTCCCGGCGGATCTCTCCGAGGCGCTCCCGGGTGGCGCCGCTCCCCTCGGCGATCTGACCGGCCTCGCCCGCCGTGGCGTGGACGAGGACGAATCGGAACTCCGGGTCCTCTGCGTGCAGCGCAACGGTGCCGGCGCAGCCGAACGTGTCGTCGTCGGGATGCGCCACCACGACCCCCAGGCGTCTGGTCACGAGGAGCCGAGCAGCGCGTCGAGCCCGACGGTCAGACCCGGGCGATCGGCGATGGATCGGATCGCCAGCAGGACGCCCGGCATGAACGCCGAGCGGTCGGTCGTGTCGTGCCGGATCGTGAGCGTCTGCCCGGGAGCGCCGAACACGACCTCCTGGTGGGCCACCAGACCCGGAAGGCGGATCGCGTGCACGTGGATGCCCTCGACGTCGGCCCCCCGCGCGCCGGGGTGATCGACGTCGCCCGCCGGAGCCGCCCAGTCCCCCGTCCGGACGGCGGCGATCCGGCTCGCGGTTTGGATCGCGGTGCCGCTCGGCGCGTCGGCCTTCCGGTCGTGATGCAGCTCGACGATCTCGGCGGCGTCCAGGTACCTGGCTGCCTGCTCGGCGAACCGCATCATCAGCACGGCGCCGATCGCGAAGTTCGTCGCAACGAAGACGTTGGCTCCTCCGGACCCTGCCAGCCTTTCGAGCTGCTCAAGCTGCTCAGGCGCGATCCCCGTGGTTCCGATGACGACGTGGATGCCGCGCTCGATGCACCAGGACGCGTTGTCGAGCACGGCGGACGCGAGCGTGAAGTCGACCGCGACGTCGATCCTTTCCGGATCCACCGCCTCGAGGGCGGTCACCGTCACGCCACCCACGTCCGCCCCTGCGTGGCTCGGGTCGACGGCGGCGGTGAGCGCCATCTCCTTCGCGCCGTCCACTGCTCGGCACGTCTGGCCGCCCATCCGCCCGGCGGCGCCGAACACGGCGACGCGGATCATCGGAGGGCGTCCTCGAAGGCCGCCGGGCCGAACGGACCCAGCACCGTCAGGACCATGGGACGCGACAGTACCCGCTCCGCGACCCGGCGCGCATCGTCCAGCGTCACGGCGTCGATCCTGTGGAGCGACTCGTCGACGGTGAGGATCTCGCCGTGGGCGATCTCGGACTTCCCAAGGCGTGACATCCGCCCGCCCGGATCCTCGAGGGAGAGCACGGTCGAGCCCTTCACGTGGCCCTTGGCGCGCTCGAACTCCTCCTCGGTGAGCCCGCCGTCACGCATGTCCTCGAGCTCGCGGCGGATCAGCGCCACGACCTCGCCCGCGCGCCTCGGCGTGGTGCCGGCGTACGCGGAGAAGAGCCCGGCCTCGGTGTACTGCGCGTGGTAGCTGTACACGCTGTACGCGAGCCCGCGCTTCTCCCGGATCTCCTGGAACAGACGCGAGGACATCCCCCCGCCGAGCGCGGTGTTCACGACGAGGAAGGCGAACCGGTCCGGGTCGGTGCGCGGGAGCCCGTTGGTGCCGATCACGATGTGGGCCTGTTCCGTCTTCTTGCGCTTGACGGACGTCGAACCCGACGGATGGGGAGCTCGCTCGGCGGCCCGGATGTTCCAGGCCGAGGCGTCGGCGGTCGACAGCATGCGTCCGGTGTCCATCCGGTCGGTCAGCATCGTCACCAGCCGGTCGTGCCGCACGTTCCCGGCCACCGCCACCACGAGATGGCCCGGCACGTACCGTCGCCGGTAGAACCCCTTGACCGAGCGCCGGGTGGCCGCCCGGATCGACTCCGGCGTGCCGAGGATCGGCCTGCCGAGGCGATGGCCGGGCCACAGGGCCTCCGTGAACAGGTCGTGCACGACGTCCTCGGGTGAGTCCTCGTGCATATGGATCTCTTCGAGGATCACCTGGCGTTCGGCATCGAGGTCTGCCTGCCGGATCGTGCTGTGCTCCAGCATGTCCGTGAGGTGGTCCACGGCCATCTCGAGGTCGCGGTCGAGGACGCGCGCGTAGTAGCACGTGTACTCCTTCGCGGTGAAGGCGTTCACGTCCCCGCCCACGGCGTCGAACGCCTGAGCGATGTCGAGCGCGGTGCGCGCGGTCGTTCCCTTGAAGAGCAGGTGCTCGAGGAAGTGGCAGTGCCCGCTGATGGCCGGGCGCTCGTCGCGCGAGCCGGCGAGCACCCAGAATCCGATCGAAACGGAGCGGACCCCCGGCATCCGCTCCGTCACGACGCGCAGGCCCGAGGAGAACTCGGTGCGCGTGATCGGCATGCGGCGTGCTTACCCGTCCTGTCCGCTTTGACCGCCCTCGCGGTCACGGAACCGGCGACCGTGACGGTCCCGACGCGGGCCTCGGTCGCCGCGGTCGCTGCGGTCCCCACGGTCCCGGCGCTGGCCTCCGTCGCCGGACGGCTGCTCGTCGGTCTTGGCGCCCTCGGGCACGTCCCAGTCGGGGCCGATCGGCTTGAGGCTGATCTTCCCCTGCGGGTCGATGTCCTCGACCAGCACGGTGATCGAGTCGCCCTCGCGGACAGCCTCCTCCACCGTCGCGAGGCGCTTGCCCCGGCCCAGCTTGGAGATGTGGACCAGACCGTCGCGACCCGGGACGAGGTTGACGAAGGCGCCGAAGGTCGTGGTCTTCACGACGGTGCCGTCGTAGGTCTCGCCGACCAGGACCGGGCGCGGGTTCGCGATCTCGTCGATCATGCGCGCCGCCTCGTCTGCCCCCTCGGCCTCGTGCGAACCGATGAACACCGTGCCGTCGTCCTCGATGTTGATGTCGGCGCCGGTCAACGCGATGATCTCGTTGATCTTCTTCCCCTTGGGACCGATCACCTCGCCGATCTTGTCGACCGGGATCTGGATCGTGATGATCCGCGGCGCCTTCGCGCTGACGGCGTCGCGCGGGGCGGGGATCGTCGCGAGCATCACGTCGAGCACCTTGAGCCGGGCCTCCTTGGCCTGATCCAGCGCTTCGGCCAGGACCTCCGACGGCATCCCGGACACCTTCATGTCGAGCTGGATCGCCGTGACGAATTCGCTCGTTCCGGCCACCTTGAAGTCCATGTCGCCGAGGGCGTCCTCGGCTCCGAGGATGTCGGTGAGCGTCACGAAGGTTCCGTCCTCCGCGATCATGCCCATCGCGATGCCCGCGACCGGCGCCTTGATCGGGACCCCGGCGTCCATCAACGACAGGGTCGACCCGCAGACCGAGGCCATGGATGTGGAGCCGTTCGAGGCGAGCACGTCTGACACGAGCCGCAGCGCGTAGGGGAACTCCTCTTCGCTGGGGACCACGGGGATCAATGCCCGCTCAGCGAGCGCCCCATGACCGATCTCACGGCGGCGGGGCGACCCGACGCGGCCGGTCTCGCCCGTGGAGAACGGCGGGAAGTTGTAGTGGTGGATGTAGCGCTTCGAGTCCCCCGGGTCGAGGGTGTCGATCTGCTGGGTCATCCGGAGCATCCCGAGCGTGGTGATGTTCAGGACCTGTGTGTCGCCACGACTGAACAGCGACGAGCCGTGCGCGCGGGGCACGAGCCCGACCTCGGCCGAGAGCTCGCGGATGTCGCGCGGTCCGCGACCGTCGAGGCGCACGCCCTGCTCGATCACGCGTCGGCGCATGACCTTCTTCTGCATCGCCTTCCATGCCGCCGAGAACTCCTGCCCGCGCTCGGCGATCGCGTCCTCGCCCAGGACCGAGGAGAGATGCTCCTTGGCCTCGGCCTTCACGGCGTCGAACGCGTCGTCGCGGGCCTGCTTGTCGGGGACGATCGCCGCCTCCAGCTTGCCCTCGAACTGCGCCGAGAGCGCGTCCCAGATGTCGTCGCCGTAAGGATGGTGCGGTTCGAAGGGCATCGGCACGACACCGTGGGCTTCGAGCAACTCCTCCTGGAAGGCGATCAGCTCGGCGAGCTCGGCCTTGGCCACGTCCAGACCCCGCGCGACGACCTCCTCGGTGGGAGCGACGGCGCCGTCGCCGGTGGCCAACAGCGGCCACGTGTTGTCGGGAGCCTCGCCCTCGATCATCAGGATGTCGACCCCGCCCTCGGCGTTCTTGGCGCCGGCGACGACGATGTCGAACGTGGCCTCGTCGATCTCCTGGAACGTCGGGTTCACCGTCCACTTGCCGTGGATCAGCCCCAGTCGGACGGCGGCGATCGGCCCGTCGAACGGCAGCCCGGCCAACGCCACCGCGGCGCCGGCGGCGTTCATCGCCGGGATGTCGTAGGGATTGGCCATGTCGACCGACAGGATCGTGACGACGACCTGCACCTCGTCGCGGAAGCCTTCCTTGAACGTCGGGCGGAGTGGCCGGTCGATCAGTCGGGCGGTCAAGATGGCGGTCTCGCCGGGACGACCCTCGCGGCGGAAGAAGCTCCCGGGGATCTTCCCGGCTGCGTACATCCGCTCCTCGACGTCGATCGTGAGCGGGAAGAAGTCGATCCCCTCCCGGGGAGCCGAGCGAACGCAGGTCGCGAGCACCTGCGTCTGGCCGTAGGTGACGACGGCGCTCCCGTCGGCGAGCTTGGCGAGCTTGCCGGTCTCGAACGTCATCTCATGTGCGCCGATCTGGCGCGTTCGTGTGGTAAGCATCCGGTCGATGTCCTCCTAGGGAATCGTCGTGCGTTGATGCGCGAGCGCAGTGGGCGCCGGCGCTGAGGGGACTCGGCCGGTTGTCAGTGGTGAACTCCCGAACGTACGGGTTCGGGGGCTCGCGACTGAGAACCGACCTCGTCGGGACCTTCCCCTCCGGGTCAGAATCGTTGGTTCGTGGGCATCCCCCCTTACATGGCCGGGACGCCGCGCGGGCGTCCCGCGTCCAGCCTCACCGCCGGAGACCGAGCTTCGCGACGATGTCGCGGTAGCGCTGCACGTCCTTGCGCCGCAGGTACTCCAGTAGGCGGCGGCGACGTCCGACCATCTTCAGCAATCCGCGGCGGGAGTGGTGATCCTGCTTGTGGAGCTTCAGGTGGTCGGTCAACTCCTGGATCCGGCGCGTGAGGACCGCGATCTGGACCTCGGCCGAGCCGGTGTCGCCCGTCGAACGCGCGTGCTCCAGGATGATCTCGTGCTTCTCGTCTTTGGTGATCGTCATCGTCGAGCACCAAGGCTACCAGCGCAAACGCGCGCTCGTCCGACGATCAGCCCGGATCGTCGACCACCTGCCGCGTGCGCCCCACATCCTCGGCGATCGCGGTGACCAGGGCGTCGACGTCCTCATAGCGCTCTTCGTCGCGCAAGCGGTCCCAGAACTCGATCGAGAGCGGCTCACCGGGCAGGTCGCCGTCCTCGTACCCGAGCAGGAATGCCTCGACGTGCAACGGCTCGACCCCGAAGGTGGGGTTCGTGCCCACGTCGATCGCGGCCCGGTACCGTCGGCCGGCGTGCTCGGCGACGCCCGCGTAGATGCCCTGGCCGGGAAGCAGCAGGCGCGGCCACGTGCGGAGGTTCGCCGTCGGATAGCCCAGGCGTCTCCCGCGGCCGTGGCCGGTCACGACCTCGCCGTCGAGGACGAAGCGGCGTCCGAGCGCCGACCGTGGCCACGAGAGATCTCCCGCGATCAGCGCCTCCCGGATGGAGGTCGACGAGACGACGCGTCCGTCGACCACCAGCAGCCCCACCGTTTCGGCCGTGAGCCCGTAGGGAGCACCGAGCGCAGGAAGGTTCTGCATCGTCCCCAGCGCCCGGAAGCCGAACGTGAAGTTCGCCCCCATCGCGGCGTGCTCCGCGTGCACGCCCGCCACGAGGACGTCACGGACGAAGTCTTCGGCCGTGATCAGCGAGAAGTCACGGTCGAACGTGAGGATCACCAGGACGTCGACGCCGAGCTCGGCGATCAGCGCGGACTTGCGGTCCACCGAAGTCAGGAGGCGAGGCTCGCTGCCGGGTGTCAGCACCTCGCGAGGGTGCCGGTCGAACGTGATGGCCACCGACCGCACGCCCCGGTCGCGCGCACGCTCGACGGTGGTCTGCAGAACCGCCGCATGCCCCCGATGCACCCCGTCGAAGAACCCGACGGTCACCACCGACGAACCGTCGGGGATCGGAAGCGCGGCGAGACCTCGAACGATGTCCACGGCGCCGGGGAGCCTACGACGACGCCGGGCCGGGGGCGAGGACCATCTCGGGTCGGGCTTTCGTTCCCTCGTCGCGGTACACGGCGACGAGCCGGCCCGCCGGATCGAACACACCGTACGGTCCCTCGATGCCGGCCGGCGCGAGCACGCTGCCGTTGCGCGCGGCTCGCGCCTCGTGCGCGTCCAGACCGAGCCGGGGCAGATGTTCCACGGCTCGCTCCAGCGGCATGGGGGCGCCCGGATCGTCGGGCGGCCTCGCGTGATCGACGCGGAGCGGCCCGATCGCGGTTCGCCGCAGCCGGGTGAGGTGCGCACCGCAGCCGAGCGCTGCGCCCACGTCGGCGACCAGCACGCGCACGTAGGTTCCCCCGCTCACGACGGTGAGGAAGTCGGCGTCTTCCCCTCGGAGCGAGATCACGTCGAACACGTCGACGCGGATCGGCCGGGGGTCCGCCTCAAGCGAATCCCCTCGACGGGCAGCTTCGTATAGCTTGCGACCGCCCACCTTCACCGCGCTGTACACGGGGGGTCGCTGGAGGGACTCCCCCACCAGCGCGTGCGCCGCCTCACGAACGTCCTCCTCGGACACCTCGACCGCAGCGGATCGCACGATCTCCCCTTCGGCATCCAGCGTCGAGGTCTCCACACCGAGGCGGAACGTGCCTTCGTAGGTCTTGGGAAGCCCTCCCAGGAATCGCAGAAGCCGCGTGGCGCGGCCGACGCCGATCACGAGCAGGCCGGTGGCGATCGGGTCGAGGGTGCCGGCGTGGCCCACCTTCGTGGTTCCCAACGCCCGACGCACCGCGGCGACGGCGTCGTGCGACGTGCTGCCCGCGGGCTTGTCCACGAGCACGATCCCCTCGGGGCCGGTCGTCACGTCGCCACGCGTTCGGCGCGGAGCGCGGCCACTAGGCGCTCGACCGTCTCCGCGGGGCCGTGCCGGCTCGTGTAGCCGGAGGCCAGGCGGTGACCTCCTCCTCCGAAGACCGTCGCCACGGCCGCGAGATCGTGCCCGCCGCGGGACCGGAGGCTCACCTTGAACCGGCCGTCGCCCTGTTGCTTCACGAGCGCCGCGACGTCGACGTCGCGGTCGGTTCGGATGACGTCGATCAGGTCGTCGGTCTCGCCCGGATCGACCGCTGCAGCGGCAAGGTCGGCTTGGGTGACGTAGGTCCAGACGAGGTCGGCCTCAGGGACCTCGCAGAGCCGACCGAGCGCCACGCCGACGAGGTGCAGGTAGGGGATGCGGTTCGCCTCGTACAGCTCCTGGGACATCGCCGCATGGTCGAACGGGTGCTCCCGCAGGCGTGCGGCCAGCCGGAGCGTGTCCGGTGTGGTCGCCTGGTACTGGAAGCGACCCGTGTCGGTCATCAGCCCCGCGTAGAGGGCGGCGGCGGCGCCGTCGGTGAGCTCGATCCCGATCGCGTCGACCAGCCTCACCACGACCTCGCAGGTCGACGAGGCGTCCGGGTCGACGAGCCGCACGGTGCCGTACCCGTCGTTCGACCGGTGATGGTCGATCCAGATCAGCTCGTCGGCTGCCTCGGCCGCGGGCGCGAGCATGCCCAGCCGGTCGATCGACGCGCAGTCGCAGGTGACCATCACCGAGGGGTGCTCGGGGAACTCGCGCGGCTCGACGAGCCGGTGAAGACCCGGCATGAACGATGTCCAGGCGGGCAGGTCGAGCGGGTCGTTCGGATAGGAGCAGACCACCTCGGCGTGGCCCACCGCCAGGACGTCCGCCAGCCCGAGCGTGGCCCCGAGGGCGTCCGCGTCGGGGTTGACATGACATGCGATCGCGACGTCGGACGCGTCGCGCAGCACGTCTGCGGCCCGCAGCAGGTCCTCAGGCGTCGTCGCGATCGACCCCCTCGTGGATCCGCTCGATGATCCGGTCGATGCGTTCGCCCGTCGCGATCGACGGGTCCTCCTCGAACCGGAGCTCGGGAACGGACTTCAGGCGGACCTGGCGGCCGAGCTCGTGCCGAAGGTGCTTGACCGCCGACCGGAGAGCGGCCCGGGTGCCCGCCTTCGCCTTCTCGTCGCCCAGCGCGGAGTAGTACACCCACGCGACCTGGAGATCGTGCGAGACCTTGACGCCTGTGACGGTCACGAAGCCCACGCGGGGATCCTTCAGCCGCTGGATCTCCTCGGCGAGGATCTCGCGGAACTCCTCGCCAACACGCTCCGTCCGCGGTCCCTGTGGCATAGGTCCAGCGTAGCCGCTCAGTCCTCCGGCCAAAGCAGCTGGAGCTCGGCGTCGATCGTGTCGACCGCGCCCCATGCCTCGACCGTCTTCTCGACCTCGTGCATCACGCGCCGCAGGTGGAACTGCTCTCCTCCCACGGCGGCGACCGCGATCGCGGTGCGCTGCCACTGATCGTGGTGATCGACCTCGGCGACGCTCACGGGGAACCGCTGTCGTAATGCGCTCGTGAGCGACTTGACCACATGGCGCTTCTGCTTCAACGAGCCGCATCCGGGGATCCGAAGGTCGAAACGCTCGAGTGCGACCAGCATGCCGCGCCCTACAGGCTGCGGGCGATGTGCTCGACCTCGTAGGCCTCGATCACGTCGCCCTGGTGGACATCTTGGAAGTTCTCCAGGCCGATCCCGCATTCGTAGCCTTCGCGAACCTCGGCGACGTCGTCCTTGAACCGGCGGAGCGATCCCACCTTCCCGTCGTAGACGACGACGCCGTCGCGCACGAGACGCGCCGACGCGTTGCGACGGATCGTTCCCTGACGGACGTAGGACCCGGCGATGACCCCGAGCCGCGGAACCCGGAAGAGTTCCCGCACCTCGGCCTCGCCGAGGACCCGCTCGCGCTCCTCCGGCTTGAGCAGCCCCGAAAGCGCCGCCTTGATGTCGTCGATGGCGTCGTAGATCACCCGATACGTCCGGATGTCGATGCCTTCCTTCTCGGCCAGCTCCCGTGCGTTCGCGTCGGGGCGAACGTTGAATCCCACGATGATCGCCTGCGAGGCGATGGCGAGCGTCACGTCGTTCTCGGTGATCCCGCCCGCGGCCCCGCGCACGATGTTGATCCGGACCTCGTCTTGAGGCAGCTTGAGCAGCGAGTCGGTCAGCGCCTGCAGTGAGCCCTGCACGTCGGCTTTCACGATTACGTTGAGCTCCGCGGACTCCGCTCGTTCGGCCCGGCGAAGCAGATCCTGCAGCGTCGCACGACCGGTCGTGACCAGCTCGGCCGCGCGCGTGCGAGCCTCGCGCTCCTCCGCCACGTGGCGCGCCTCGCGCTCGTCCTCGACCTCGCGGAAGTCGTCGCCCGCGCTCGGAACGTGGCTCCAGCCGAGGAGCTGCACCGGCTTGGAGGGCCCGGCGAGGTCCACCGGCCGACCGTTCTCGTCGAACATCGCGCGGATCCTGCCGTACGTGGTCCCCGCGACGAGCGCGTCCCCGACGACCAGCGTTCCCTTCTGGACCAACACGGTCGCGACCGGGCCCCGACCCTTGTCCAGATGCGCCTCGAGCACCGTGCCACGGGCCCGGCCGGTCGGGTCGCCCTTCAGATCGGCGAGCTCGGAAACGACCAGGATCGTGTCGAGCAGGGCGTCGAGGTTCGTCCTCGCCTTGGCCGAGACATCGACGAACTCGTAGTCGCCGCCCCACTCGGAGGGCACGACACCGCGTTCGACCATCTGCGTCCGCACCCGATTCGGGTCGGCGTCCTCCTTGTCGACCTTGTTGACGGCCACGATGATCGGCACGCCCGCGGCCTTCGAGTGATCGAGCGCCTCGACGGTTTGGGGCATCACGCCGTCGTCGGCGGCCACCACCAGGACGACGACGTCGGTGACGCCGGCGCCTCGCGCTCGCATCGCGGTGAAGGCCTCGTGACCGGGGGTGTCGATGAACGTGATGTCCTTGTCGCCGACGTGCGCCTGGTAGGCGCCGATGTGCTGCGTGATCCCCCCGAACTCACCCGCGACGACGTCGGTGGATCGGATCGCGTCGAGAAGCTTCGTCTTCCCGTGGTCGACGTGGCCCATCACCGTCACGACCGGCGGTCGTGGCACGAGCTTGGACTCGTCGACGACCTCGGCCTCCTGCTCGACCTCGAGCTCGTCCTCGACCTCCACGATCCGGAGGTCGTATCCGATCTCGCTGGCGATCAGCTTGATGGCCTCGTCGGAGAGCGAGGTGGTGGCCGTGACCATCTCGCCGGCCATGAAGAGGATCTTCACGATGTCCGCGGGCGAACGGTCGACCTTCTCGGCGATCGTCTGCGGCGTGGCGCCGTGGACGACCTGCAGGAGCGGGCCGGCAGGCGCTATGGGCTCCGGGGCTCGTTGCGGTGCGGGCTTTCTCGCCGGTCGCGCCGGCGCCGTGGGGGCGGGCGCGGGGGCCTCGGGCCCCGCAGCGACGGACGCGGTGGCCTGTGCAGGTGCAGGTGCAGGTGCAGGTGCCGGCGCTGGCTTGGCCTTGGGCTTGGCGCGGCGGGGCCGCGGAGGCGGCTCGAGCACCTGGCGCGGCTTCGCTGCCGCGGTCGCCTTGCCGCCCGACGCGCGCAGCCGCGGCACCATGTCCTCGGGCACGCTGGAGGAGGCCGACTTGCCCGTCGCCCCCATCTGATCGAGCGCGGCCAGCAGCTCCTTGCTGGTCACGCCGAGCTCCTTTGCAAGTTCGTGAACCCTCACGCGCTCCCCAATTCCCGTTCGATCGGTCTTCCTAGCCTACTCAGTTCGCCCTCGTCCACCCGAATCCGCAGCGCACGCGCCAGCGCACCCGTCCTCATGGCGCGGCGGACGCACACCGCGTCGCGGTGCACGTAGGCGCCCCGGCCCGGCGCCGATCCCGCCGGGTCGATCCGAACGCCGTCGGGACCCCGAACGAGCCGCAGGAGCTCGTGCTTCGGCGACCGGCGGCGGCACCCCACGCATGACCGCTCGGGCGCCGACCGCCCCAGGGACGGCATCAGCTCTCCGCCGGAGCCTCCGCGGGGGTCGCCGCCTGCGTCTCGGACTTGATGTCGATCCGCCACCCCGTGAGCCGTGCCGCCAGGCGGGCGTTCTGCCCCTCCTTGCCGATCGCCAGCGAGAGCTGGTAGTCGGGAACGATCACCTGGGCGGTCTGGGTCTCGGGGTCGATGCGGACCTCCTTGACCTTCGCGGGCTGCAGGGCGTTGGCCACGAACTCGCGCGTGTCGGCGGACCACGGAACGACGTCGATCTTCTCGCCGCGAAGCTCGGTGACGACGTTGCGGACCCGGGATCCCTTCGGGCCCACGCAGGCGCCCACCGGATCGACGGCCGGCTCGTTGGACCAGACCGCGATCTTCGAGCGGTGTCCGGGCTCGCGTGCGACCGCCTGGATCTCGACGACGCCGTCCTCGATCTCGGGCACCTCCAGCTCGAAGAGCTTCTTCAGCAACCCCGGATGCGTTCGGGACACGACGATCTGCGGGCCCTTGGCACCGCGCCGGACCTCGGTGATGTAGGCCTTGAGCCTCTCGCCGTTGCGGTAGGGCTCGGACGGGACCTGCTCGGCCTGGGGCAGCAGCGCTTCGACCTTGCCGAGGTCCAGCAGCGTGTATCGCCGCTCGGACTGCTGCACGATGCCGGTCACGATGTCGCCCTCGCGGCCCGCGAACTCCTCGTAGGTCATCTCCCGTTCCGCGTCGCGGAGCTTCTGGAAGATGACCTGCTTCGCGGTCTGTGCGCCGATGCGTCCTTTGAAGTCGTCGGTGACCTCGACCTCCTGCTCGCCGCGCACCTCCATGACGAGGGTCTCGCCGTCCTCGGACTCCACCTCGTCGAGATCCTGCTTCCAGATCCGTAGGTCGCCGGTCTCGGGATCGATCTGCGCGCGGAACCCGACGAACTCGTCGTCCGCCGTCGGATTCTCCTGCTTCCAGTGCGCCTTGTACGCAGAGGCCATCGCCTCCTCCAACCCCTGGAGGATCGTGTCGAACGCGATCCCTTTCTCGCGTTCCAGCTCGCGTAACGCGGCGATCATCTCGGCGTTCATGCCCTGCTCCTCTTCAATTCGGCGTCCCAGTCGACGACCGTGCGGGCCGACGCCACGTCCGCGTAGGCGAACCGTCGCTCCACACCGTCGACCGACACGACGATGCCGCCGTCGTCGGCCTGGACGAGCGCACCCCCGTGCGATCGCGCGCCGTCGATCGGTGCCGCCGTTCTCACGGTGACCTGCGTACCGACGAACCGCCGGAACTGGGCCGGAGTGCGGAGGGGGCGCTCGATACCGGGCGAGCTCACCTGAAGCTCGTACCGGCCGCGCCCGAAGTCCTCCAGGTCCAAACGCCGAGAGATCTTCTCCGACAGCTCGGAGACGATGTCGAGGTCGACGCCGCCGTCGCGGTCGATCGTGACGCGAAGCACCCGGCGGCCGTCTTCCGTGCGGTAGGCGACCTCCACGAGCTCCAGCCCGGCACCCTCGACCACGGGGCGCACCAGCGCCTCGGCGTCCACCGCGATCATCCCCCTCGATACAAAAGGTGGGCGCGCGCCCACCTCCGGCCGTACAACGGTTCGCGTTCCGTGCCGAGTATACCCGAGCGGTCGCACCAGCCCTCCGACCTGCGTTGACGGCCGAACCGGCTGCGTGGCACCATCGCCCGCAGATGACGGCAGGCGGGCGGACCTGGTGGTGGCATCGGGGCTCGTGGAGCCCGGTGAGCCCCCGCGCCTGACGGCGGCGCGGCGCCACCAGGACGCGCCACGAGCCCCGGACCTCGAGGTCCGGGGCTTCTCGTTTGGAAGGGACCGGATGCGAGAGCGACTGCGGATCGAACCCGATCGGAGGACGTTCGACGAGCTGGCGGCGGAGTGGCCGCTCGTCCCCGTGTGGGCCGAGCTCCTGGCCGACGTGGCGACCCCCGTGGCGCTGTTCCCGGCGCTGGCCGGCGAGGGCCCGGGCATCCTGCTCGAGTCGGTCGAACGCTCCGAGCGGTGGGGTCGCTTCTCGTTCGTCGCAGGCGACCCCGCCGCGGTCGTCGTCGTCGACCGGACCGGCCTGCACCTGCTCGACGGGGTTCGCGACCTGCCGATCGGTGAGCCGTCCCGACGGCTGACCCCCCGAGAGGCCCTTCGCGCGGCGGTCCGGCGACTGCGCGCCCCACGGATCGATGGGCTGCCGCCCATCACCGGCGGGCTGATGGGATACGTGGCCTACGAGGCCGCGGAGCTGCTGGACGGGCACCCCGTTCCGTCACCCGCGGACGCCCCGTGCCCTCCGATCGCGCTCCTGCTCATCGATCGCGCCGTCGTCTTCGATCACTGGCGCCAGCGTCTCTTGCTGATCGCGCACGTCAGGCCAGGTGAGTACGAGGCCGGCGTGGCCGCGGTGGAAGCGCTCGCGGGGAAGGTGGAGGCCGCCCCGCCCCTACCGCTGCTTCCCGTGACCGACCACGCTTCCAGCGACGGCGACCCCAACATGGACGAGGACCGCTACCGCCAGATCGTCTCGTCCTTCAAGGAGCACATCCTCGCGGGCGACATCTTCCAGGGGGTCCCGTCGCGACGGCTCTCGTTCGATGCACCCGGCGGCGGGCTCCCGATCTACCGGCGTCTGCGCGTGTCGAACCCCGCGCCGTACATGTTCTTCCTGCGCGGGGTCGGGATGGAGCTCGCGGGGTCGTCCCCTGAGCCGCTGGTTCGGGTGGAGGGGCGGCGGGTCACCACGCGCCCGATCGCCGGCACGCGGGCGCGCGGCCAGACCGAGGTACGCGACCGGTTGCTCGAGCACGAGCTGCTGGCCGACCCGAAGGAGCGATCGGAGCACGCGATGCTCGTCGATCTGGCCCGCAACGATCTCGGCCGCGTCTGCGTGGCCGGATCCGTCAGGCCGACCGAGCTGATGCAGGTCGAGCGGTTCTCGAAGGTGATGCACATCGTCTCGACGGTCGAGGGCGACCTGCGCCACGACGCCGAGCCCTTCGACGTCCTCGCCGTGACGTTCCCAGCGGGCACGGTCACCGGCGCGCCCAAGCGGCGAGCGATGCAGCTGATCGCCGAGCACGAGCCGACGCCGCGGGGGCCGTACGCGGGAGCCGTCGGCTATCTGACCTTCGCCGGCGACCTCGACTTCTGCATCACGATCCGCACGGCGGCGGTGGTCGACGGCATCGCGACCGTCCAGACGGGGGCCGGTGTGGTCGCCGACTCGGATCCCGACACCGAGCTCGTCGAGACGCAGGCGAAGGCGGCCGCGCTGATCCCGGCAGTGGCGCCGGACCAGAGCGGGGAGGTCACATGATCTTGGTCGTCGATCACTACGACTCGTTCACCTACAACCTGGTCCAGCTGGTCGAGAGCCTCGGACGTGAGACCCGCGTCGTGAAGTCGGACGAGCGGCCGGCTCACGACCTGGTTGCCTCGAAGCCCGAGGCGGTCGTGCTCTCCCCCGGGCCCGGCCACCCGCGCGACGCCGGGTGTTTCACCGAGCTCCTCGAGCTGCTCCCGGACGCCACCCCCGTGCTCGGGGTCTGCCTGGGGCATCAGGCGCTCGGTCTGGAGTGCGGCGGCACGGTGGACCGCGCGACCCCCGTGCACGGAAAGGCATCGCTCGTGTTCCACGAGGGCCGGGGCATCCTGGAGGGCGTGCCCGTGCCGTTCGAGGGCGGCAGGTACCACTCCCTCGTGGTGGAGCGCGACGACCTTCCGGCCGTCCTCGAGCTCACCGCCTGGACGGAGGACGGTCTCGTGATGGCCACGCAGCACCGCGAGCTGCCGCGGTTCGGCGTGCAGTTCCACCCGGAGAGCATCCTCACCCCGGAGGGACCGAGGATCGTCGAGAACTTCCTCGCCCTGACGGGCTGAGCTCGCATCCAGCCGGCGCGTCGGTCGCGTCCGTCACGGGGCCGGGCACCCGGGTCCGTACGAGAACGCCGCCGAGCCGGGCGCCGCCCGGCAGGCCCGCTCGTCGACGGCCTGGAACGCCTTCGCGGGGATCCGCTTGTGCTGGTCGAGGAGCGCGTTCGTCCATCGCGGGTCGACCGCTCCCTGGAAGTACCAGTCGCTGCCGTTGTCGGCCACGATCAGCCCGTACCGCTTCATGGCCCGGATGACGACCCTGGCCTTCGGCCCGAACCCCGCGACCGGGAAGGACCGCTTGAGCCTGAACCGGGCTCCCATCGGAGGGCAACGTGCGTCGCCGCTTCCGGCGGCATGCCGGGCGGGCCAGATGTACGCGTCGCGTGTGCAGGCCACGGTCATCCGGATCGCGTGATCGACGACGCCGGCGGCGACCTCGTCGTAGCGGAGGAGCCCCGCAAGGATCGGCAGACCCGCCGCGTCGGCCGAAGTCCAGCCGGCCGGACGGAGGTCGTTGGCAGCCGGGCCCTGGAGATGGAAGATCGCGCCGCTTCCGGCTTGCGGATCGCCTCCGTTCCAGCGCGCCGCGAACAACTCGTAGAGCGTGCACGTGCCTCGGTCGACCATGATCGCGTGGCGGTCGGATCCTCCCTCCACGTGGATGTCGGACCCGAAGGGATACGGGCCCGGCTCGCTTTCGCTCGCGTACTGGAACGCGATCGACACCTTCGGGTGCGACGACGCGACGACGTCGAACGGGATGCCGTACGAAGGCGGACCGAAGTCGGGATGAAGCAGCGTCGATCGTGCGTGCGAGCTTGCCTTCCATGTCGCGCTCTTCGGGTGGATGGGCAACGCCGACACGTTCAGGTGCCAGACGTTGCTCGCGGGGAAGAGGCGGCACGACGTGCCGGCCACGTCGACGGCAGCCGCGCCGGCGCCCACGAAGCCGCTCACCGCGACGGACAGGCCAAGGCCGAGGATCACGACACGACGCATCGATCCCGAGTATCGACCGCGGCCTGCCTCGAGGTTGAGCGTTCCTGGCGACCTTCGGCCCCTGCCGCTACGGTTGGGGGTCATGTCGAGCGCCCGGAGCGAGCCGCGAGGCCTGCTGCGACAGGTCCCGACGGGGCTCCTCGTGGGGCTCGTCGCCTTCCGGGTGGTCGCGCTCGCCCTCGTGATCGTCGACGCGGAGCGGAGCCCGATGCGCGATCCCGACGTGCTGCGCGCCGAGCGGATCGCCACGTCGCCGGCGCGACCCTACCGGGACTTTCCCGTCGAGTACATGCCGCTCGAGACAGGGGCGATCGAGCTCATCGGCGGCGACGGCTTCGTCGCGACCTCGGTGCGCCTGGCCGTGATCGCCTTCGTCGCGGACCTGGCGGCGGGGGGAGCCGTCGCCTGGGGATGGGGAAGGCGGCCGGCCGCGATCTACCTGGTCGTGGGTCTCCCGCTGCTCTCGTTCATGTATCAGCGCTTCGACCCCGTGTCGGTCGCGCTCGCGGCCTGGGGGCTCGCGCTGCTGCGCCGGCACGGCGACGACACCCTGTCGGGCGGCGCGCTGGGGCTCGCGATCATGGCGAAGCTGTGGGCGGTCGCCCTCCTGCCGATGCTCCTGCTCCAGCGGGCATGGCGGGCCGCCGCGGGTGTGGCAGCGGTCGGGGCCGTCGTAGGTGCCGCCTGGTACCTGGAGGCGGGCCCCACGGCACCGCTCCAGGTGATCTCGTTCCGAAGCGCCACCGGCTGGTCCGTCGAAAGCGTGGTCGGCAACCTGGCCTGGATCGTGACCCGCCGCCAGATCGGGCCGCAGGCCGGTGCGATCCGCATCGGCGTCGCACCCACGTGGGCGAAGGCCCTGCTGCTCCTCGCCCTGCTCGGGTGCGAATGGCTCGTCTGGCGCCGGGCCATGCACGACGGCCGTGACCCCGCGGGAGGAACCGCGATCGCCGCGGTGATGGCGCTGCTGGTCTTCTCGCCGTTGCTCTCCACCCAGTACTTCGCGTGGACCCTGCCATGGGTCGCCGTGGCGTTCGAGGGAGACGATCGTGAGCGGCGGATCGCGACGCTCGTGACGATCGCGATCGCGATCACGGGATTGCTGCACCTCTCGTACCTGAACGAGTCGCCCCTTACCAACGTCACGGAGAAGTGGTTCCTCTTCCTCCGGAACGGGCTCTGTGTGGCGGCGCTCGTCTCCTGGCTCCGGCCCTTCGCGCTGCCCTGGCGGGCGCCCGCGCCCGCGGAGGCCTAGGCGATCAGTCCTCGGCGTCCGCGGTGACCTTCTGCTCGGCGACCCGCCGCGCTTCCTCGATCAGGCGATCGACGAACCGGTCCTCCGGGATCTTGTCGATCACCTCGCCCTTGACGACGAGGAAGCCCTGGCCCTTCCCCGCAGCGATGCCGATGTCTGCCTCGCGCGCCTCGCCGGGACCGTTCACGACACAGCCCATCACGGCCACGCGGATCGGCGCCTTGAGCCCGTCCTTCTCGAGGGCCTCGTTCACCTGACGTGTCAGCCCGATCACGTCGACCTCCGCGCGGCCGCACGAGGGGCAGGCCACCAGGTCGAGCCCGCGCGTGCGCAGGCCGAGCGACCGCAGGATCCACGTCCCCACCTTGACCTCCTCGACCGGGTCGTCGGTGAGCGAGACGCGGATCGTGTCGCCGATCCCCTCCGCGAGGAGCGCGCCGATCCCGACGGCGCTCTTCACCCCACCGGTGGGCATCGGACCGGCCTCGGTGACCCCGAGGTGCAGCGGGTAGTCGCACTTCTCCGCCAGCTGTCGGTAGGCCTCGATCATGACGAGTGGAGAGGAATGCTTGACGGAGATCTTGATGTCGGTGAAGTCCTCGTCCTCGAGGATCCGCGCCTCGTTCATCGCCGACTCGACCAAGGCCTCGGGCGTCGGGTTCCCGTAGTGCGCGAGCAGGTCCTTCTCGAGGGAACCCGCGTTGACCCCGATGCGGATCGGCACGCCGCGGGCCTTCGCTTCCCGCGCGATCAGGCGCACCTTGTCCTGGTACTTGATGTTCCCCGGATTGATGCGCAGGCCCTGCACGCCGGCCTCGAGCGCGGCCATCGCGTACTTCCACTGGAAGTGGATGTCGGCGACGACCGGGACCGTGGACTTGGCCGCGATCGCCGTCAGGGCCTCCGCGTCCTCCCAGTGCGGCACCGCCACGCGCACGATGTCCACCCCCGCAGCGACGAGCGATGCGATCTGCTGCAGGGTGGCGTTCACGTCGGAGGTCTTCGTGGTGGTCATCGACTGGACGCTGATGGGCGCCCCGCCGCCGATCGCCACGCGACCCACGTGGATCTGCCGAGTCTTCCGGCGCGTGCTCATCGGGCGCTCGTCCACCGTGCCAGTCTCTCAGAGCGCGTCAGGAGCCGAAGATGTGAAACGTCACGGTGCGATCCTTCGGCTCGTCCAGCTCGAGGAAGATCAGCCGCTGCCAGGTGCCGAAGGCCGGCTCGCCGGCGACCACCGGGATCGCGTGCGAGGTCGCCGAGAGCAACATCGCCTTCACGTGCGCGTGCCCGTTCTTCCGCTCGTCATCGTGCATGTTCTGGGTGCGCAGCTCGAAGTCGTCGTGCCGGAAGTACGCATCGTCGTGCGGCACCAGCTGAGCCAGATGACGGCGGAAGTCGTGCAGCGCGCCCTCCTCCCACTCGTTGATGAGCAGCGCGCAGGTGGTGTGAGCGCAGAAGGCGATGGCCGCCCCGTCGGTCACGCCGGCATCCTTGACGGCGCGGCTGAGGTCGTCGGTCAGGTCGATGTACTCGAACCGCGCGGGCGCGGTCACGATGAGGCTCGTGGTGGCGGACTTCACGTGGACCTCCTGTCGGTCGCGACTGCCGGGGCGGCCGGCAGATCGAAGGTGAAGGTACTTCCTCGACCCAGGGTGCTCTCGGCGCGGATGTGGCCGCCGTGCGCCTCGACCACGGAGCGTGCGATCGCCAGACCGATTCCCGTGCCGCCGTCCTCGCGGGAGCGGGCGGGGTCGACGCGGTAGAAGCGCTCGAAGAGCCGGGGCAGGTGCTCGGGGGCGATCCCGACTCCGGTGTCGGCCACGCTGATGTGGACGCTCCCGTTCTCGCGGCGCGCGGCGACCGTGACCTCACCGCCGGTCGGGGTGAAGCGAACCGCGTTGTCGAGGAGGTTGAACAAGACCTGATGCACGCGCTCGGCATCGGCGTCGACCGGCGGGAGATCGGAAGGAAGATCGGGCACCACGCGAACGCCGCGTCCGGCGCGGGCGACCTCGATCTCGGAGAGCACGAGGGTCAGGACCGATTCCAGCTGAACCGGGCCGCGCGAGAGCGTGACCTCTCCCGACTGCAGCTTGGAGAGATCGAGCAGCTGCTCGACCAGCCGCCCGAGGCGCTCGCTCTGCGCGAGCATCACCTCGAGGGTCCGGGGCTCCGGCGCCTCCACTCCGTCGAGCAGGTTCTCCAGATGCGCGCGGATCGCGGTGATCGGGGTCTTCAGCTCGTGCGAGACGTTTGCGACCAGGTCGCGACGGCTCTGTTCGAGGTCCTGGAGCTCGCCGCTCATCCGGTTGAACGCCACCGCGAGCTGACCGACCTCGTCGCGGCTGCGCGTCTGGACGCGCGTCGAGTAGTCACCCACCTCCATCCTGCGGGCGGCAGCGGCCATGTCGCGCAGCGGCTGCGTCATGCCGCGCGCCAGCCATCGGGCGAGCAACAGCGCGACGAGCGCAGCCACGGCGCCCACCAGCAGGAACTGCCACCACACGCTCTGCAGGAACCCGAGCGTGGAAGAGATGCGGCCGAGGAAGCCTCGCGTGGGGGACGGCCGGAGCACCGAGACCCACGCGCCGTCGTCGGTCGGGATCGTGGCGTATACGAGCGAGCCCACGACCCCCCAGTGGATCGAGCGGTCGTCGAAGCTCGGCGGTAGCAGCCCCAGGTCGGTGCCCGTCGCGACCGTCGTCCCTTGAGGGCCCCGCCGAACGACCATCGTGTTTCGCGGGACCGGGTCGAGCTGACCCGCAGCCGCCGACCGCGCCAGCGACAGCACGTCGATCGCCTCGGAGTCCTGGGGTGTGCCCTTGAGCACGAACGCGATCGCGCCGTAGGAGATCACGATCGTCATCGCCACGGCGAACACGATGACCGATCCGAGCTTGCCTCGGATCGTCGGCAGCTTCTCGAGCGGCCGCATCGCCACCGGCCTACTCCTTGAACGCGTAGCCGACGCCGTGCACCGTTCGGATGAAACGGGGATCGTTGCCATCCTCACCGATCTTGCGCCGGATCCTCGCGACGTGGGAGTCGACGACACGCCCGCCCGCGTAGTCGCGGTATCCCCAGACGCGATCCATGAGCTGATCGCGCCCGAGCACCACCCCGGGCTCGCGCGCGAGGACCAGCAGGATCTCGAACTCGAGCGGGGTCAGGGCGATCTCCTCACCGTCGACCGACACCCGACGTCTGGCGGGATCCACGACCATACCCCCGCGATCGATCGGCCCCTCTTCCCTCGCGCCGTGCATGCGCTCGATCCGCCGCAGGATCGCCTTCACGCGAGCGGCGAGCTCGCGAAGGCTGAAAGGCTTGGTCAGGTAGTCGTCGGCTCCGACCGCGAGGCCGGCCACCTTGTCGGCCTCCTCGGTACGCGCCGTCAGCATCAGCACGGGCGTCCATCGTTCCCGCTGGATCTCCTTGCAGACCTCGAGGCCGTCCATGCCGGGAAGCATCAGGTCGAGCACCACCAGGTCGGGGTGCTGCTCGGCGTTGACGCGGATCGCCTCTTTGCCGTCACCGGCAACGAGGACGCGGTACCCCTCGCTCTGGAGCCGCGCTCGAACGGCTTCGGCGATCGCCTCCTCGTCGTCGACGACGAGGATGGTCTGTTCGCTCACGGGTTAATCGTACGCGGGTCGGGGAGGGCCCCACCTGGCGCACAGATGGAGAAATCGTGTCGCCGAGTGGGCATCCGCGCAGGTCAGGGACTTATCGGGATCGGTTTCCAGATATCGAGGTACATCGTCGAGAGGACGAACAACCCCAGGAACGCCAGCACGACCGCCGAGACGGGCACGACCTTGCGCATGTCGATCGATCGGTGGCGCAGCTTCTCGATCACGAGGATGGCGAGGTGCCCGCCGTCGAACGGCGGCAGAGGCACCAGGTTCACGAGCCCGATGAAGAGGGTCACGTATCCGAAGAGGAAGAACAGATAGGCCCAGTCGCCCGAGGACCCGATCGCTCCCACCTGCCGGCCCACCCCCACCACCGTCGTGGCGTCGTTCTCGTTGCGCGGCGCGTTCGTGAACAGCAACGTGACCAGCCGGCTCACGCCGCTCGGGCCGAAGACGTGGCCGATCTGCCCGATCGACGCCTTCGTGAACGTCCAGACGTCGGAGACGCCGCCGACCACTGCCGACGGGAGCGAACGCGGTACCGGCGTGAGCACGACGCCGATCCGCCAGCCCTGCACACCGTCGATCATGGTCTGCACGGGTTGCATCGTGACGCGGAAAGTCCGCCCCCCTCGTTCGATCGTGAAAGGGATCGGCTGATCCGGATGGGCCGCCATGTAGGGGCCGATCTCGTCCGACGTGGGATCGCGCAGGTCGCCGATCGCCACGATCACGTCGCCGGGCCGGAGTCCCGCCACCGCCGCCGGTGTCGCACTGCCGTCCATCGTCGGCTCCACCTCGCCCAGTTTCGAGACGTGACCGTCCCCGACGAACAAGAGCAGCGTGGCGAAGATCAGCGCGGCGACGAGGAAGTGCGAGAGGGGTCCGGCCAGGATGACGACCGCGCGTTGCCAGATCGGCTTGGCCGTGTACGCGCGATCTTCGTCGCCGGGAGGAACGTCGTTCTCGAACGGATTCATCCCCGCGATCTTCACGTAGCCGCCGAGCGGAAGCGCCTTCACCCCGTAGTCGATCTCGCCCCGGCGGAACGACCAGAGCTTCGGTCCGAACCCCACGTAGTACTCGAGCACGCGGAACCCGAACGCCCGGGCCGTCAGGTAGTGGCCGCCCTCGTGGATCAGGATGATCACGAGCAGCGACAGGAAGAACACGACGATGAACGTGACGCCCACCGGTCTACCGTTCCTCGATGATCGCGGCCGCGCGCTGCCGCGCCCATGCGTCCGCTCGCTCGATCGCGACGATCGAAACGATCGAGGCGGGCTCGTGCTCGTCCACGACCATCTGGACGACCTCGACGATCCGGGTGAGCGGGATCTTCCCCTCGAGGAAGGACATCACAGCGACCTCGTTGGCCGCGTTCATCACGGCGGGGAAGGTGAACCCGAGCCCGCCGACGCGATAGGCGAGGTCGACCGCCGGGAACGCTTCGCGGTCGACCGGCTCGAACGTGAGCGGCTTGTCCGTGAGCGGCACCGGCGGGATCCCGGTCGGCAGGCGTTCGGGCCACGCGAGCGCCAGCTGGATCGGGAGTCGCATGTCGGGGGTCGCGAGCTCGGCCCGGATGCTGCCGTCACGGAACTCCACCATCGCGTGCACGACGCCCTCGGGGTGGATCAGCACGTGGATCTGCGAATAGTCGAGGTCGAAGAGGTAGTGCGCCTCCATCACCTCGAGGCCCTTGTTCATGAGCGTCGCCGAGTCGATCGTGATCTTCGGTCCCATCGACCACACGGGATGCTGCAGCGCCTCCTTGACCGAGGCGCGCGCGAGCTCGTTGCGAGTCCATCCGCGGAAGGGCCCGCCGGATCCCGTGATCACGACACGCTTGAGATCTTCGCGGCGCTCGCCCCGCAAGGCCATCGCGAGCGCGGCATGTTCGGAGTCGACCGGGAGGAGCCGCTCGGGCTCGCCCTTGATCAGATCCATCACCAGTTCCCCACCCACCACCAGCGATTCCTTGTTCGCCAACGCGACGGTCTTCCCGCTCTGCAGGGCGGCCAGGGTGGGCGCGAGGCCCGCCGAGCCCACCAGCGCGTTCAGCACCACGTCGCTCTCGGAGTCGCTCGCGAGTCGCTCGGCCGCGTCGTGACCGACGATCAGTTCGGTGCCCTTGACCGCGCCGAGCTTCTGCTTGAAGTCCTCGGCGGCGCCTTCGTCTGCGATCGCCACGTTGGGCGGCAGGAATTCCCGAACCTGGCCCATCAAGAGCTCCTGGTTCATGCCCGCGGCGGACAGGCCGACCACGCGGAACCGGTCGGGGTTGCGGCGCACGACGTCGAGCGCCTGGGTCCCGATCGACCCCGTGGAACCGAGGATGGTCACGGACCTCATGGCGTCGAGCTTACCCCGCGCTCGCGAGAACGCGAGCAGGACTCGTCAGGCGAAGATCACCCGGAACAGCAGGAACGCGGCGGGAGCAACGAACAGAAGCGAATCGATCCGGTCGAGCACGCCACCGTGCCCTGGCAGGACGCTGCCCATGTCCTTGACCCCGATGTCGCGTTTGATCAGCGACTCGGCGAGGTCGCCGAGAGTCGCCGCCACCGCGACGACCACCGCGAGCAACAGCGCGTCGACCGAACGGTCGGTGAACCGGTCGATGAAGGCCGGAACCGTGGCCATCGAGACGACCACCGTCACGATGGCGCCGAAGGCCACGCCTTCGATGGACTTCTTCGGGCTGACGTTCGGTGCGAGGGATCGTGGGATGAACGAGCCGCCCCAGACCGACCCCGCGAGGAACGCGACCGTGTCGAACAGGAAGGTGAGCCCGACGACGGCCACCACGAGCGCGCGGCCGTCCTGCAGCTTCATGGTGGCGATCAGGTAGCCGGCGAGCAGCGGGATCCACGCCATGTTCAGCACGGTCAGGCCCACGTTGCGTGTGACGTCCTTGCGGTGCGCCGCCGGGACCGTCATGAACCAGAGGAAGGCAGCCACGACGCCGAGCGCGAACATCGCCGGCGTGGCCGCCTCGCCGCGGAAATAAGCGCCGCCCATCATGAGCGCGCCGGCGACGAGCCCGACCGCCGTGGCCGGCTGAGCGTGGTGCTTGACCAGGACGCCGAAGAACTCTCCCTGCGCCACTAGGACCGCGATCGTCGCCACGATCGCGAACGCTCCCTGACCGACCAGCAGCGCCGCGAGGGCGACGCCCGCAAGCACGAGCCCGGTCATGAACGCCGCCGGGACGTCGCGCTCACCCACGTTGGGGCCGCGCCGCTCGATCTCGCCGCCGACCTCGACCGCAGCGGGCTCCTGCCAACTCGGTCCGCGGATGCCCTCGCCGACGACCACCGTGTGCGGCGACGGCTCTCGCATCTCGGCCAGCAGATCCTCCTCGACCTGGTCCGGGCCCTCGTCGGACAGCAGGTCACCGATCGTGGTTGCTTCGTCGTCCTCGTCGCCGAACACGTCCACGGGCTCGGTCGAGTAGGACTCGTCGCGGAAGGAGCCGGCGAAGTGCTCGGCGGCAGCCTCGAGATCCTCTTCGGTCGGCGACGCGGGCGAGGCTTCGCCTTCGAAGATGCCGGCCCGCTCCGACTCCGGTTCTTCCGGCGCCTCGAGATCGGCGGGCTGCACCACCTGCGTGGGCTCGTCGGTCGAGCCCGCGAACACGTCCTCCTGCCGATCGTCCTCCTGGTCGGCCGACACGGGTTGGATCTCCCCCGTATCGAACCAGGAGTCGTCTTCTTGCTCGTCATCGACCGCCGTCGGCTCGGGCTGGGACGGCGACGGGACCTCCGGCGGGCGCACGGCGACGTGCTCCTCGCGCGCGGTCGCGGGCGGCGGCTCCTCCGTCTCCTCCCAATCGACGTCCCGGATCGGTGCGAAGAACTTGTCGAGATCCTCGAACAGCTCCTCGCCCTCGCGATCGTCGTTCGGCACCTGCTCAGACCTCCATCAGTTCCTGCTCCTTGTGGCCCTGCATGTCGTCGATCTCGGCCACGAACCGGTCGGTCAGCTTCTGGAGCTCTTTCTCCGCTCGAACGAGGTCATCTTCGGAGATGCCACCATCCCGCTCAAGCTTCTCCAGCTCTTCCTTCGTGTGCCGGCGAACGTTCCGAACGGCGATCCGCCCGTCTTCGGCACGATGATGCACCTGTTTGACCAGCTCCTTGCGTCGTTCCTCGGTGAGCGGGGGGAAGGCCAGGCGGATCACGTTGCCGTCGTTGCTCGGCGTGATTCCGAGGTCGCTCGACTGGATCGCCTTCTCGATCGCCCCGATCGCGCTCTTGTCGAACGGCTGGATCTGGAGCAGACGCGGCTCCGGGACGTTCACGCTCGCGAGCTGGTTGAGCGGGACGGGCGTCCCGTAGTACTCGACGGTGATCCGGTGCAACACGGCGGGAGCCGCCCGACCCGTTCGGATCGAACCGAGGTCCTCGCGCAGATGCGCGACCGCCTGCTCCATCTTGTGGGTCCCGTCCTTCATCGCGGTGTCGATCGTCATCCCACTCCTCCGTGCACCAGGGTGCCGATCGGCTCTCCGGTGACGACGCGACGGATGTTGCCGTCCTCTCGGAGGTCGAAGACGATGATCGGCAGCTCGTTCTCCATGCAGAGGGACACGGCGGTCACGTCCATCACCCGGTAGCCCTCCTTGAGGAAATCCACGTACTCGAGCGTGTCGATGCGGATGGCGCTCGGGTCGACGTGTGGATCCGCGGTGTAGACGCCGTCCACCTTGGTGCCCTTCAGCAACGCGTCGGCGTGGATCTCGAGGGCACGCTGGGCCGCGCACGTGTCGGTCGAGAAGAAGGGCACCCCCAACCCCGCGGCGAAGATCACGACACGTCCCTTCTCGAGGTGACGGATCGCCCGCAGCGGGACGAAGGGCTCGGCGATCTGGCTCATCGTGATCGCCGTCTGCACGCGCGAGGGCACGTGGATCTTCTCCAACGCATCCTGCAGCGCCAGCGCGTTCATGACCGTGGCGAGCATGCCCATGTAGTCGCCACGGTTGCGGTCGATCTCCGGAGCCTGACGGCCTCGGAAGATGTTGCCGCCGCCCACGACGACGGCGGGCTGGATACCGAGGTCGACGACGTCGGCCAGCTGCCGGGCAACGAGCGTGGTCGCCTCAGCGCTGATGCCGGCCCCCGACTCTGGCGCAAAGGCCTCACCGGAGAGCTTCAGCAAGACCCGATGGTAGGTGGCCCGCACGTCGCCCTCACGCACCTGCGCCGCGTCGCCCTCGCTTGCGGTGGTCGTGTCAGTCCCCTTCCTCGCCCAGCTTGTACCGAACGAACCGCCGCACTGCAACCCTCTCACCGGTCTTCGCAGACGTCTCGTCGAGCATCTGCTGGATCATCGTGGAGTCGTCCTTCACGAACGGTTGCTCGAGCAGCACGGTCTCCTTGTAGAAGTTCGCGATCTTGTTCTCCACGATCTGCTGCTGGACGCGCTCGGGCTTGCCCGTCTCCTTCGCCTGCGCCTCGAAGATCTGCCGCTCGCGGTCGAGGACGTCGAGCGGCACGTCGTCGCGTGACAGCCAGATCGGGGCCGACGGGCTCGCGACGTGAAGGGCCAGGTCCTTCACCAAGGCCCGGAACTCGTCGGTGTTGGCCACGAAGTCTGTCTCGCAGTTCACCTCGATCAGAACGCCGACCGTGTTGTTGAAGTGGATGTAGGCGTCGATCAGCCCTTGGTCGGCCACGCGACCGGCGCGCTTCTGAGCGCTCGCGAGCCCCCGCTCCCGGAGCAGCTCGGTGGCTCGCTCGAGGTCGCCGTCGGCCTCCTCGAGGGCGCGCTTGCAGGCCATCATGCCGGCACCGGTGGCGTCGCGGAGCTGCTTAACCAGGGCGGCGGGGATCTCGGCCATCAACCTTCTCCCTCCGCGGGCTCGGCGACGGCGACCGGCTCCTCGGCCTCGGGCTCCGGGGTCACGGGACCCTCGGCCACCACCTCGGGCTCGCCGCTTTCGTCCTCGGTGCCCTCCGGCAGGTCGGGCTCGAACACCGTGCTCGCGGCGATCGCCGCCGCTTCCTCCGCCGAGGGCGTCTCGTCGACGGCGGCGGGGGCTGCCTGTGGCCTGGGCCCCGTCGGCGCCGGGGGTCGAGCGCCCCCCGTGGCCCGCTCGGCGAGCTCCTCCTTAGCCATGCCGTATCCCTCGGCGAGGGCATCGGCGATGACCCGTGTCACGAGGTTCACCGCCCGGATCGCGTCGTCGTTGCCCGGGATGACGTAGTCCACCTCGTCCGGGTCACAGTTCGTGTCGACGATGGCGATCACGGGGATCCCGAGCTTCCTCGCTTCGGTGACGGCGATGTGCTCCTTCTTCGTGTCGATCACGTAGATCGCATCCGGCAGCCGATCGAGCTCCTGGATGCCGCCGAGGTTGCGCTCCAGCTTCTCGCGCTCGTGGCGCAGGCGGATCGCTTCCTTCTTCGGAAGCTTGTCCATCGCGCCGGTGCTCTCCATCTCGCGCAGCTCGCGCAGCCGCAGGAGGCGCATGCGGATCGTCGCGAAGTTCGTGAGCATGCCGCCGAGCCACCGGTTGTTGACGTACGGCATCCCCACGCGGCTCGCGTGCTCGGCGACGACTTCCTGCGCCTGCTTCTTCGTGCCGATGAACAGCACGACACCGCGGCGACGGCCGAGGCCCTGCACGAACGCGTGGGTCTCCTCGAGCCCTTCGAGCGACCGTTCGAGGTCGATGATGTAGATCCCGGACCGCTCCCCGAACAGATACCGCTGCATCTTCGGGTTCCACCGCCGCGTCTGGTGGCCGAAGTGCACGCCGGCCTCGAGGAGCTCCCGCCTGGTCACGACAGGCATGGGTGCCTCCTTTCGGTTTTCCTCCTCCGTCCGGATCGGCCCGTGCCGGCCCGCGAGCGGGACCCCGGCGTGCGGTCCCCGGACGTGTGTGCTCGGCGCGGACGCGCCGGCGCGAGGGATTCTACCAGCGCCTCAGCGCGCCCTCGCCCGCGCCACCGGGCCCTCCGGGACCTCGTCGGCGACCATGAGGTAGCGGAACGCGATGGCCGCGAGCATGGCCGCGTGCAGGAGGTTCACCACGAGCACGAGCACCCATGCCCCGACGGTCGGGTTCACCCCGATCAGGTTGCCCGGCTTCCCGGGAGCGATCAGGACGGCAAGGGTGGGAACGACGTAGATGATCACGAACGTAAGGTTGTTCGACCCCGGCATCCGCGCCGCGCGGATCGAGCGCTGCATGCACTCGGGCATCCTTCGGCCCTCCGCCACCGAGATCACCGTCGCCGCAGCGAAGAAGTAGATGCCCACCACAAGCGCGCCGATCTCGATCAAGAGCCCCAGGCCGCCGCCGAGGAACGGCACGACGAAGCTCGTCACGAACAGCAGTGCGAGCCCCACCATGTTGACCGCCAGGGCGGTCGGCAGCGCTCGCAGCCCTCGGATCCACACCGCGGGCGACAAGGTGCCGAGCTCGAGCAGATCGACCACCACCGCCGTCTCGAATGCCAGCACAAGCGAGCGCAGCACGATGAAACCGAAGACGCCGAGCTGGCCCGCACGGGGCCCGAACAGCCCAACCGAGAGGCTCAGGTCGACGCTCGTGCCGAACGGTGGGAGCGCGAACACGCCGACAAGGAACGCGAACGGCCCCTGGAATCCCAGCGCCACCAGCACGAACCAGCCACCGAGGAGCCACAGCGCGATCGCGGTCACCAGGATGGGCGAAGCCATCACTGTGGCCAGCCCCCGCACGAACGAGGAGCGCATCCGTGGCATCGACGCCGGCGGCGACGTGCGAGGGGCGAACAACGAGCCCAGGAGGCCCGGCCGGCGTGCGGGCGCCGCCACCGCCGCGTGGGTGTCGCGCGCCGGCTCCCGATAGCCGCCGGCGGGCCGACGCTTCTTGTTCTTGTTGGTCACGGGTCATCCTCCGCGTCCACACTCGCCTCCCAAGGGTCCTCGATCCCTTCATCCCCCTCCGGCACGGGCAGGGGCGCGGGGCCGAGCGTGCCCAGGAGGAGACGCCCGAGGAACACGGCGATCACGACGAACGGGACGGCGGCGAGGACCCAGGAGAGCATGACGCCGGCGGCGTCGAGCTCGGTCGGCGTGACGATGCGCACGAGGGTTCCCGCAGCGTCGTGGTCGAAGGCGATCAGGCCGGCGTCGTTGCCACCCGCGACGCCGAGCACGACGTTCCCCGCGACCGCGAGATCCCGCAGCGGCCCGTCGGCGACCGTGTCGCGCCAGACGAGGTCGCCCGACGACAGCTCGATCACGTCGAGGTCGCCTCCCGCGGTCGGAACCAGCACCAAGCCTCCGACGACGATCGGCGGGCTCCGGAAGACCGACGTGTTGATCGCGAAGTCCCAGCGACGCGCACCGGTGGCCGGATCCAATGCGTAGACCTGACCGCTCAGATCGACCGCGACGATCGCGTCGGGGGCCACTGCCGGCGGGGACAGGAGGTTGACGTACGAGTTCAACCTGCTGCTCCATCGCTGTGACCCGTCGCTGAGCGAGAAGGCGCGGACCGTCTGATCGGTGAGCGCCACGTATCCCGTCTCCCCGGCGACCGCGACGGGGCCGGCCGCCGCCGCGCTCGTGCTCGGCGCGACCTGCCACGCCTGAGAGCCGTCCTCCTGGTGCAGGGCGGTGATCATCCCGGGGGTGCGACCCCGCCCGCGCGAGCTGACCAGCACCAGACCGTCGCCCGCGGCAAGCGTCGCCTCGAGCGTCCCCTCGACCACCGCCGTCCATCGTTGCCTGCCCGTTGCCACATCGACCGCGGTGACGGTCCCGTCGTTGGTGCCGACGTACGCGGCGCTGCCGTCGACGGTGACGCCCGTCCGGCTCACGTCGGGTAGGTCGATCGTCCACACGCGTGTGCGGTTCCCAGCGTCGAGGGCCACGAGAGCGGACGTCGTCCCCGTTGCCCGCCCCGGCGACGGCGAGACCGACGGGCTCGCCGACGGCGACGCGTCGGGGGGCCCGTTCCCCCACCCCTCCGTGAACAGGGCCAGCGTGCGGTGCTCGACGTCGGCGAGGGCCGCGCGGACGGAGGGACCGAGGAGCCGATCCGCCGTCCATCTCGTCGCGCCCGTGGTCGTGTCGACCGCAAGCACCTGCTCCGGGCCGACGGCGATCGCCAGACGGCCCCGCAGGACCGGCGCCGAGAGCCCGTAGACGCTCCGCGGGCCGCCGAGCGGAGCCGACGCCGTCCACGCGGTGCGGTAGGGGGGCTCCGGACCCGAGGCGACGTACCCCGTGTTGTCGGCCCCGCCCTGGAAGTTCGCGCCCTGGGCCGCGGCGGGAATCGCGGTCCACAGGAGGCACGACGCGAAGACGATCCACGTGACGGTCAGCCGCGCACGAACGGTCCTGCGTGGAAGGAGAGGGGTGACGGATCGCAAGGCCCGTCATGCTACCCGGGGCTCGTCGTGCGGCGCGGGTCAGCCCGCGAGCGGGGCGAGCCGGACGAAGCCCGCGACCGGCGGTGGCGCCAGGTAGTCGAGCGGATCGACGTAGACGTCGTCGAGCTTGACGCCGAAGTGCAGGTGCGGGACCGGGGCGTCGGGATGCCCCCAGCCGGTCGCGGCGACGACCTGGCCGGCGGCGACGACGTCGCCCCTGTGGACCGACAGCGCGGACAGCCACGAGTACGTCGACTCGAGCCCGTTGCCGTGTTCGATCGTGAGGAACAGCGCCCCGCCCACCGGACCGGCGAAGACGACCGTCCCGTCCGCGGAGGCGAGGACGGCTGTTCCGACCGAGGCAGCGATGTCGATGCCGCGGTGGCCCGAGCCGTACGGCGAGTCGGGCGGGTCGAACTCTCTGATGATCGGCCCGACCACCGGCCACGTCCAGGCGCCCGCGGGCTCGGACGGCGCGACGGCCGCGCCGCCGATCGCGGACACGAGCAACGACACGGCCGAGACGAACGGGACGAGCCAGGTCACACGGGCGACGTTATCCGGTGGCCCCCCGCCGTTCCGTGACGCGCGTCACGGAACGTCCTGGTTCCTCAGTCGAACTCGGAAAGCTGCCCGCGAAGCGAGCCCACGGCCTTCGTGTGGATCTGGCAGACGCGCGACTCCGTCACCCCGAGCACCTCGCCGATCTCCGCGAGGGTCAGACCCTCGAAATAGTAGAGGGTGACGACGATCTTCTCCCGTTCGGACAAGGAGTTGATCGCGGCGGCGAGCAGCCCGCGCGTCTCCTGCGACTCCAGGCCCGTGGTCGGATCGATGCCTCTGTCGGCGAGCGTGTCGATCAGCGTGACCTGCTCCCCGCGGTCGGCGCCCACGCTCACCGCTTCGTCGAGGGCGAGCACCGACACGAACGAGATCTGTGTGATCACCTCGTGCAGCTCCGCGAGCGACATGCCCAGACGTTCGGCCAGCTCCTTCTCGGTGGGCTGGCGCTTGAGCATCGACTCGAGGTCCGCGAGCGCCTTCTCGATCTCGCGTTGCTTGAACCGCACCGATCGCGGCACCCAGTCCATCGCGCGGAGCTCGTCGATGATCGCGCCCTTGATGCGCGGGATCGCATACGTTTCGAACTTGTTGCCGCGTCCGGGCTCGAACTTCTGGAGGGCGTCGATCAGCCCGAACATGCCATAGCTCACGAGATCGGCCTGGTCGACGCTCGCGGGGAGCCCGGTGGCCACACGGCTGGCCACGTACTTGACGAGCGGCGCGTAGTGCAGGATCAACCGTTCGCGGGCCTCCGGGTCTTCGCTCCCCTTGAACGCGTGCCAGATCCCTCCGAGCTCCTCGTCGACCTGTGGGGGGATCGTGACGGCCACCGTCTTGGCCGCGCGTTTGACGGGTTTCTTCGTCGCCGTGACCGCCTTCTTCGCCGTCGCCACGTCAGGCCCTCGGATGGGAACGCTCGTACGCCTCGAAGAGGCGCGACCTGGAGACATGCGTGTAGCGCTGCGTGGTGGCCACGCTCGCGTGTCCGAGCAGCTCTTGCACGGCGCGGATGTCGGCTCCTCCCTCGAGCAGGTGGGTTGCGAACGAATGCCGCAGGGTGTGCGGTGTGACCCGTCTCCCCGGCAGCAGCCGCTCCCCGTATCTTTCCACGATACGACGGGCGTCGCGGGGATCGAGCGGGCGTCGACGCCGGTTCAGGAAGAGGGCTCGGGAGTCCGTGGGGGCGAGCATCGGCCTGCCGGATGCGATCCACGCGCGCAGCGCGTCCACGGCGAAGTCCGACATCGGCACCTCTCGCTCCTTGGAGCCCTTGCCCAGCACCAGGACGCGGCCTCGGTCGAGGTCGATCCCGTCGACCGTCAGCCGGGTGGCCTCGCCCACCCGCAGACCGGATCCGTAGAGGAGTTCGAGTAGGGCGCGGTCACGGAGCTCGACCGCTCGCTCCAGGGGATCGGCGTCGTCGCCGAGCACGGCCGCGGGGGCCTCGGAGAGCGCGGCGGCCTCCGCGGGTCGAAGGACGGTGGGGAGGCGGTTCACGACCTTCGGGCTGCCGAGCAGGAGCGCGGGGTCGCGGTCGACCCGGCCGTCGGCGCGTGCCCAGCGGTAGAAGGTGTGGATGGCCCCCACCCGTCGCGCGATCGAGGCCCGCGCGTAGCCCAGGGTGTGCTGCTGGGCGAGGAAACGCCGCAGCGTGGTGGGATCGGCCCTGCCGAGCGACGATCCGTTGCGAACAAGGAACGCCGCCAGCTGGGTCAGGTCGCGACGATACGCAGCCACCGTATGGCTCGACAGGTTTCGTTCGAGACGGAGATGGTCGGCGAACGCTTCGACCAGCCCGACCTCGGACGGGGGAAGGTCGCCCTTCGCTGCCACTGGTCCTCTCCGATCGCGGGGTCCGCGCGTATCGTCCCAGCGAGGCCGGGGTCCTGCAAGCGCCTTCCGGCCTCCCCCGGGGCCGTCCCCGAGCCGCCCTACCCCGCGTGTCGGCCGGGTTCCGAGGGCGCGAACGTGCGTTCGTAGCGCCCGCCCACACAGCGCACGAGCCCCCTCAGCTCGAGGGAGATCAGCGCCGAGACGGCGTCGGGGATCGACGAGCCGCAGGCCCTGGCGACGGCGTCGGGGAGGCTCGGCCCCAGGAGGAGCTCGAAGACGCGACGCTCGTCGTCGGGCAGCTCCGGAGCGGCGACCGCTTCCGCCTCGCCCGCGCGGATGCCCAGGTCGTGCAGAACGTCGTCGACGCCCCGGACGAGGGTCGCTCCCTCCCGGATGAGGGCCAGTGGCGTCTCCGCGAGCGGACTCGTCACCGGGCCAGGCACGGCGAAGACCTCGAGACCCAGGTCCAGGCCGTGGTCCGCGGTGATGCGCGTCCCGCTGCGTCCGCCGCCCTCCACGACGACCACCGCCCGGCTGAGCGCGGCGATGAGCCGGTTGCGGGCGGGGAAGCGGAACGGCTCTGCGGGGGTACCCGGCGGGTACTCGCTCACGATGGAGCCGGCCGAGACCACCCGACGCAGGAGGTCGCGGTTGCCGGCCGGGTAGGCGACGTCGATGCCGGAGCCGAGCACGGCCACCGTTCGCCCCCCCGCGTCGAGGCACCCGCGGTGCGCGACGCCGTCGATGCCGGCCGCCGCGCCGCTCACGACCTCCACGCCCGATGCCGCCAGCCCGCGCCCGAGGTCCATGGCCACGTCGCGCCCGAGGGCCGTGGGCCGGCGCGACCCGACGACCGCCACCCGCACCGGCGCCGGGAAGAGCGGCCTGCCGCGCACGAAGACCCCGATCGGCGGGTCGGCGAGCCTGAGGAAGGTCGGCGCGTACTCCGGATCGCCGGGGGCGACGAACCGGGCGGCGGCGGCGGCGAGACGACGACGGATATCATCGACGTCGGCGGCCAGGACGAAGTCGCGATCGCCCTCGGAACCGGCGCGCCCCCCGCGGATCGCGTCCAGACAAGCCCGCGCGCTGCCGTGCAGCCACGCGAGCTCGTGCATGGTGCGAGGCGTGGTTCCCAGCACGCATCGCAGCAGCAGCACCGCATCGCGATCGTCCACGAAGCCCGAGGGAAACCCCGGAGGTGGACGACCGTCCGCGTCGGGCGCAGCGGGGGCTTCAGGCGACACGGAGCGGTCCTTCCTGCCGCTCGAAGGTGGCCCTGTACGACAGCGCCTCGGCGACGTGGGCCCGCCCCACGTCGGCGGCGCCGTCGAGATCCGCGATCGTCCGGGCGACCTTCACGACCCGGTCGAACCCCCGGCCGGTGAGGCCGAGCGTCTCGACGGCGGCGGCGAGCAGGTCCTCGGCGCCGCCCGCCAGCCGGGCCTCGCGACGCGCGACCGGCCCCGGCAGGTGGGCGTTGCAGGTGATGCCGAGACGCTCGTACCGATGCCGCTGGCGTTGCCGCGCCTCGGCCACGCGAGCCCGGATCGACGCCGAGGTCTCGCTCCCAGCCGCACCGAGGAGCTCCTCCTTCGTCAGACGCGGCACCTCCAGCCGGAGATCGATGCGATCGAGCAGCGGTCCCGAGAGCTTCTGCCGGTACCGGTCCAGCTGGTCCTCGCGGCATCGGCATTGCTTCAGCTGGTCGCCCGCGAACCCGCACGGGCACGGGTTCGCGGCCGCGACCAGCGTGAAGCGCGCCGGGAACTCGACCGAACCTCCCGCGCGGGTGACGACCACGCGGCCGTCCTCGAGCGGCTGGCGGAGCGCCTCGATCGCGTCGCGCCGGAACTCGGTGAACTCGTCCAGGAACAGCACCCCATGGTGCGCGAGCGACGCCTCGCCCGGTCGCAACACGGTCGAACCACCGCCGAGCAGCCCTGCGGTGGAGATCGAGTGGTGCGGCGCCCGGAAGGGTCGCTCGCGGAGCATCCCGGCCCCCGCGAGCAGGCCTGCAACGGAGTGCAGCTGGGTTGCCTCGAGTGCCTCGGCGCGCGTCAGATCGGGGAGGATCGTGGGGAGCCGCCGGGCGAGCATCGTCTTACCTGCACCGGGTGACCCGACCATCAGGGCGTTGTGCCCGCCCGCCGCGGCGACCTCGAGCGCACGACGCGCCTGCGTCTGGCCGCGAACTTCGGCGAAGTCGACGCCCGGTGCCGCCGTGGCCGTCGGCTCGCCCGGCTCGATCGGGGCCGGCTTCCAGGTGCCGCGGAGGAACCCGACGACCTCCTCGAGCGTCGAGGCGCCGATCACGCGCAGACCCTCGATCTGCGCAGCCTCCGCGGCGTTGGCGGCGGGCACCACCACGCCGCGGAGGCTCCGCCGTGCGCCCGCGATCGCCGCAGAGATGACGCCGGGCGTCTGCAGCACCTCCCCTCTCAGCGACAGCTCGCCGAAGAACGCAAGCCCGGCCACGGCGGCCGCCGGCACCTGCCCGGTAGAAGAGAGAACGCCCACCGCGATCGGCAGGTCCAGCCCCGGCCCCTCCTTGCGGAGGTTGCCGGGCGCCAGGTTGACGACGACCCGACGCAGCGGCCACTCGAAGCCGGCATGCTCGACCGCCGGACGGATGCGATCCCTCGCGTCCTGAACGGCCGCTCCCGGAAGACCCGTCACGGTGAGCGACGGCAACCCGCGGCCGACGAACGCCTCGACAACGACGGGATGGCCACCCACCCCGAGCACCGTCACGCCCATGACCCGCCCGTACATGAGGGGGCGACGCTACCCGCGCGGTCTGACACGGCCCGGTAGCATCCACCGCCGTGACACCCGAGCACCAGTCCCCCGAACCGGATCTGCTTTCGATGCGCGCCCCCGGGGCGCGCGAGGCGCTCGAGGAGTTCGGCGCCGCCGTGTGGGGCGAGGCCCTCGACTGGCTCTACGACGAGGCGCTGCGGCGCCCCGTCTCCGCCGACGCATACCCCGCGTCCCGGCGGCGGTTCTTCGGTCCCTCCAACGGACCTGGGCCCGCCCCCGCCGACCCGTCACCGGCGGCCGACGTCCTGGCCGAGTTCCGCGCGCGCGTCGCCCCGCTCACGTACAACGCCCATCACCCGGGGTCGTTCAGCTACTTCACCCCTCCTCCGCTGCCGATGTCGATCGCCGGCGAGGTCCTGGCGCAATGGATCCAGCAGGGCGTGGACGTCTGGCACGCGGGACCGGTCGGCGCCTTCGTGGAGGAGGAGGTGATGCGCTGGCTCCGCGACCTGGTGGGCATGCCCGAGGGCGCCTGGGGCATCCTGACCTCGGGCGGCGTGATGGCGAACCTGATGGCGCTCGCCGTGGCGCGCGATGTGCATCTGCGCGCGCTCCTGGGCTCCGACGCCCCGCCGCGCGGCCGGGCCCTCGAGGACGTCCGCGTCTACGCGAGCGACCAGGCGCACTTCTCGATCGCGCGTGCGCTCGACGTCCTCGGGTTCCCTCCTGGCACGCTCCGTCGCGTGGGCTCGGATCAGGAGTTCAGGCTGCAGGCGGACCCGGTCGCCCAGGCGATCACCCAAGATCGCGCCGAGGGCCACCTGCCGCTGGCCGTCGCCGCGGTGGCCGGCTCCACCAACACGGGCTCGGTCGACGACGTGCCCGGGCTCGCCGAGGTGGCCGAGCGCGAGGGCCTGTGGCTGCACGTCGACGCAGCCTACGGCGGTGCCGCGCGGTTGTCGGAGCGAGACGGCCGGCTCGTCCCGGGCCTCGAGCGCGCCGACTCCGTCACGGTCGATCCGCACAAGTGGTTCTTCCAGGCATACGACATCGGCGGCCTCATGGTCCGACGACGCGAGGACCTGCTGCGGACGTTCCACAGCGCTCCGGAGTACTACGCGTCGAGCCGGCCCGAGGACGAGCCGCTCAACTGGTACCAGTATTCGCTCGAGGGGACGCGCCGGTTCCGGGCGCTCAAGCTCTGGATGAGCTGGAAGCAACTCGGCACGTCGGGGCTGGGATCGCTCGTGGAACGCACGATGGACCTCGCCGCGCACATGGCCGGACGCGTCCGGGAGGCCAACGACTTCGAGCTCGCCACCGAGCCGGAGCTGTCGGTCGTGTGCTTCCGTCACCTTCCCGCCGGCCACGAGACTTGGCCGCCGGCCAGGCTTGACGCCTACCAGACCGCGCTGCAACGGGCCCTGGAGGTGGACGGTTCGGCGTGGGTCAGCGTGACCACGCTGAGGGGCCGCACGTACCTGCGCGCGGGATTCGTGAACTACCTGTCCGTGCCGGGCGACGTCGACGCGATGCTCGAGACCCTGCGCCGGCTGTCAGAAGGCGTCCTCGAAGAACTCGACGCCGGCTGAGCCGTCGGAGCGCAGCCGCACGCTCGCGACGTCGAACCGGATGGCCCCCGGCGCCGCCCGAGTGTGCAGCAGGAACGCCTCTGCGACCGCGCGGAGCTTCTGTCGCTTCCGCGCGTCCACGGCCTCCCAGCCGCCGCCGTAGCGGTCCCCCCGCCGAGTCTTCACCTCGCAGACGACGAGGGTGCCGCCCCGTTCGAGCACCAGGTCGAGCTCGCCCATCCGGCAACGCCAGTTGCGGGCGACGACGCGATACCCGCGCCGGACGTACAGCAGCTCGGCGGCGTCCTCGCCTCGGCGGCCGGTGTCCGGACGCAGGTCCATGCGTTGCTCCTATGTCAAGCCGCCACCGCGGTCAAGCGGTCGGTCGGCTGGTCCATCGATGTCATGGTCTTGAACACCACCCTCGTCAGGCATCGCTTCAGGGCGCGGATCGACTCGGTCTTGCTCTTGCCTTCGGCTCGCTTCTTCGCGAGGTAGTCCTGGGCAGGCTCGTGGATCCGCAGCTGCGTCACGGCGATCCGGTGGATCGCTGCGTTCAGCTGGCGGTTGCCTCGACGGTTGAACCGATGCCGATGCGTCGCACCGGAGGAGGCGGGGATCGGGGCCGTGCCCGCGTAGCGTGCGAAGTGCCCCTCGGTCGGGAACCGGTCGACCTTCGCGGTCTCGGCCACGATCTTGGCGGCGGTGAGCGCGCCGCATCCGGGGATCTCGAGCAACGCGGGCGCGTGGGTCTTCACGAGCCCGGTGATCTCCTGCTCGAGCTTGTTGGCACGCACGGTGATCTCGCGGCAGCGACCCACGAGCTCACGGCAGATCCTGACCGCAGTCGTCGGCTCCATGGCCTCAAGGGAGGCGCCGAGGCGCTCAAGGACCGTGAACCGGTCAAGCGTGCGAAGCGGTGGGGCGAGGTCGGGGTCGATGTCGTGCAGGAGCCACCGGAGCTTGCAGATCCGCTCCGTGCGCTCGTTCACGAGCGACTCACGGTGGGCCACAAGCAGTCCGAGGTCACGCTCGATACCCGCGAGCGTCGCCACCGGCAGCTCGGGGTGGGCCAGCGCCGCCCGGGCCACCGCCTCGGCATCGACCGGGTCGGACTTGCCGCGCACCCGGTCGGCCCGGCGAGCCACGCCCATCATCGATGGCGGCACCCGCACCGAGCGTTCCCCGCGCGCGATCAGGTGGCGCTCGAGCGCTCCGGAGACGTGACGGCCGTCCTCCACGGCGAAGGTCCGCTCCCGATCGAGGTCGCGAGCCCACGCGAGGAGTCGCTCGAACCCCCTGGTGCGAGCCTTCAGCTCGAGCTCGCCAAGCTTGCGACCGGTCGCAGCGTCCATCGCGACGGCGGTGTGGGTCTGTTTGTGCGGATCGATCCCCACTACGATCACCCCTGGTCCCCCTTCCTGGACGCACACACCGGGTGGTGAGACCACCGGCGGACACGCCTCAGTGGGGCTGAAGCAAGCTCCTATGAAGTCACGCCGGCAGGCCTTCGCCGGCGGCGGGCGGCACAACGCATGGAGGTCATCCCGCTCGCGGGAGACACCGAGGCTATGAGCCAGCCCGCCGTCGGACGGAGGCTATCCCGATGGTCGTTCGGGATCTCACTGTTCGGGCACACTGACACTGAGCCGACGCTAGCCCCCACCTCCGACAGGGAAGTCAGCCGTCGGGCGTGTCGGGGATCGTCGTGTCCTCGCGCCGGAGCTCTTCCACGTTGACGTCCCGGCGCGTCATCACGCGGACGTTCGAGACGAAGCGCGCGGGCCGGAACATGTCCCACACCCAGGCGTCGCTCAGCTCCACCTGCACCCATCCACCGTCGAGCTCCACCATGTCGACCTGGTTGGCCAGATAGAAGCGGCGCTCCGTCTCGACGACGAACGAGAACATCGGCAGGACGTCGCGGTACTCGCGGTAGAGCTCGAGCTCGCGTTCCTCTTCGAAGCGTTCGATGTCGTCTTCCATCCGAGGCTCCATGCTCTCACGCCGACCAGGGACCCCGGCCCCCGAGGCCCGGCAGGGAGGACTGGCCGACCCCCGCGAAGCTCAGGCGGTGGATGGGGCACGGACCCTCCCGATCGAGCGCCGCCCAATGCTCCGGCGTGCCGTATCCCTTGTTCTCTGCGAACCCGAAGGCCGGATAGCGGCGGTGGAGCCTGCGCATGATCCGGTCACGCGTGACCTTCGCGACGATCGAGGCCGCCGCGATGCTCGCCGCGACCATGTCTCCCTTCTTCACGCCGAGGGACGGGCACGGCATCTTCGTCACGGGAAACCCGTCGGTCAGCACGTAGTCGGGCGTGGGATCGAGCGCGCGCACGCACCGACGCAGGAGCGCCAGGTTGCTGCGGTGCAGCCCACGGACGTCGATGATGTTGGGTTCGATCTTCCGCACCACCGTCAGGGCGCCGGCGGCGAGGATCCGCGCACACTGTTCCTCGCGTTGCTTCGGGGTCAGGAGCTTGGAGTCGCGGATCCCCGTGCGATCGAAGTCGATGGGGAGCACCACCGCCGCGGCCACGAGCGGGCCGGCGAGCGCTCCCCGACCCACCTCGTCGACCCCGGCGATACGGGCGAATCCCTGCGCTCGCAGGGCGGCCTCGTACCGGTCGAGGTCTTCCGCTAGATCCATCCCCATCGTCCCGGGGGCCATACGATCACGAACGCCTTCCCGATCACCTTGTCCACCGGCACGTACCCCACGCCGGTCGGCGGGGCGAACCGCGAGTCTCCCGAGTGCGCCCTGTTGTCGCCCAGCACGAACAGCATGCCATCGGGGACACGGACCTTCGCGAAGGTGCGCGTGTCCATCTCCGGATCCAGGTACGGCTCGTCCAGAGGCTGGCCGTTGACGAAGACGGTCCCTCGTTCGATCTCCACGACGTCGCCGGGAAGACCGATGACGCGCTTGATGAAATCCTCGTTCTCCGGGTGCGCGACACCGATCCCCTCGCCGAGCCAGTGGAAGAAGGCGCTCACGGCGCCCCGGCCGTCCGGCGCCGGCGACGGGTCGGAGAACACGATGACGTCGCCCCGATGGATGTCCCCGATCCGGTAGCAGAATCGGCACACGAGCACCCGGTCCCCGTTGCGAAGGGTCGGCTCCATCGACGCCGACGGGATGAAGAACGCCTGCACGAGGAAGGTCTTGATGAGGATCGCCACGATGAGGGCGACCACGACCAAGACGGGCAGCTCGCGCCAGAACCTCGAGGCCTCACGGACGTCGGCGCGTGCGACGCGCGCGGGCGCCACCTCGGCGGCGGGGTCGGTCTCGACGTCGTCGGGCTCGGTGGGCGCTTCGGGCGGCCGGTCGGCCACGCGATCAGCCCTCGGGCTGCTCGGCGGTCTCGACCTCGACCTCGGGTTCGGACGCGCTGTCGGCGGCCGGCGCGGGCTCTTCGTCCGATGGCTCGGGGACCTCGTCGGTCTGGGCGTCGTCCATCTCGGCATCGAGGGCGGCCTCGGCGGCCGCAGCCTCCATCGCGGCGAGCTTGGCGTCGTCGATCCGGCGCTCCTTGATCCGAGCCTTCTTGCCCCGAAGGTCGCGCAGGTAGTAGAGCTTCGCCCGGCGGACCCGTCCGCGCTGGACGATCTCCAGCTTGGCGATCGACGGCGAGTGCACCGGGAACGTGCGCTCCACGCCGACCCCGAACGAGATCTTGCGGACCGTGAACGTCTCGCGCAGGCCGCCTCCCGACCGTCGGATCACGACGCCCTGGAACACCTGGACCCGCTCGCGGTTGCCCTCGACGACCCGAACGTGCACCTTGACGGTGTCTCCGGGCCGGAATTCGGGGATGTCCGTTCGCAGGAACGGCTTCTCGATGAGGTCGGTCTTGTGCATGGGCAGCGGTCGCTGAGTGTACCAGTGCGACCCAGCTGGCCTGCTGCTTAGGCCTCCGCCGACCGATCCTCCACGAGGTCGGGGCGGTTGCGACGCGTCTTCTCCAAGGCGGCCCGCCGCCGCCACCCCTCGATCTCCGCGTGGTTCCCCGAGACGAGCACGTCGGGGACGCGCATGCCCCGGAACTCACGCGGTCGCGTGTAGTGCGGGTGGTCGAGGAGCCCGGGCTCGGAGAAGGAGTCCGCGGCATGGGACTCCTCGTTGCCGATCACTCCGGGGACCAGTCGTGTGACGGCCTCGATCACGACGAGCGCGGGCACCTCGCCGCCGGACAGGACGTAGTCGCCGATCGAGATCTCCTCCGCTGGGAGCCCGTCGACGACGCGCTCGTCGACCCCCTCGTACCGACCGCTGATCAGCGTGAGGTGCGGTTCGGCCGCCAGCTCGCGCACCAGCGCCTGATCGAGCCGCCGGCCCGCCGGGCCGAGCAGCAGCACCCGGCCGCGATCGGGGTCGAGTGACTCCACGGCGGCGAAGACGGGCCCGGGTTTCAGCACCATGCCCGGCCCGCCGCCGTAAGCCTCGTCGTCGACGCTCCGGTGCGGGTCGTCGCTGAACGAGCGGAGATCGTGCACGCGCACCTCGACGAGGCCGGCGGCGATCGCCTTGCCGAGCAGGCTCTCGGCGAGAGGGCGCTCGACCATGGCAGGGAAGATCGTGAAGACGTCGATCCGCACGGAGCGAGGCTACCCGGCGGGGCGGCACGAGAAGGAGGCGGGCCCTCGCCCGCCTCCTTCGGCCCCCTGCCCACCCGCAGGCGACGTTCAGTGCTTGATGGGGATCGGGAGCATGGCTGCCAGCGCCGCGATCTTGCGGGTCGCCGTCCGGCGACGCGCGCTCCGACGGGCGGCCAGATCACGGGTTCCGCGCTCGCTTCCACCTTCGCGGATACGGTCCTCGATCCGGTACCTGGCGATCTCTCCGGTGAGCATCTGCGCCACCTCCTTCTTCACGCTCCGACCGTACGCCGGGCTCCCCTGGGTGTCGGTGTCGCGCAACACGGGATCGACGTGCCCTCCGTCGGCTTCGGACGTGACGCCCGTCACAGCCCCGAGTGGTTGCGCTTTTCGGGCCGCCGAGCGAGGATGCGCGCGTCCAGGGCAGGGGAAGGGTGGTCGGTGCAGTACGTCGTCCTCGCGGTGATCGCGATCGCCGCCGTCTTGATCGGGATCGACACGATCCGCCAGCGTGTGGCCGCGCGCCGTCGCCCGAGCGTCGACCGGGCGCTCGCCGCGGGGCTGGCAACCGCGCCGTCGTCCGTCGACGTCACGGCGGCACTCGCGGGGCGGTCGCAGGCGACCGAGGTCGCGAGCGCCCGCGAGGGCGTGTGGCACGTCCTGTCGGAACGGTTGGATCCCAGGACGTTCCGCCCGAAGCTCGCGGCGGGGACGGAATGGAAGGTGTTCACGCTTCCGTGGGGGGACGACTACGCGATGGTCGCCAACCCGACCCGGACAACCCACTACCGGCTGCCGCCGTCGGATATCGAGCTGTTCCCCCTCCTCGACGGGACGCGCACGGTGGCCGAGATCATCGTGGAGCGCTTCGGCGAGGAGGGTGCGCTGGACGCCGGCGCGGTCGTCGAGCTCGCACAGTCGTTGGACGAGGGAGGGTTCCTCGACCCAGCGCCGGTGGACTCAGAGGCTGCCGTCGCCGGCGCGCTCGAGCGGAGCAGGACGTCGCTGCCCAAGCTGCGCAAGTTCGGCAGGACGCTTCAGATCGAATGGGCGGGGCCGGATCCGGCGGTCACCTGGGTATACCGGCACGTCCTGCGATACGCGTTCCATCCGGTCGTCGTGATCGCGATGGGGGCGATCGCATTCGGTGGGGTCGCGGCGTTCATCTCGGTCCAGCTCTCGGGCCGATTCCATCTGGACGCGACGGCCGCTCCCGCCGAGTCCGGGATCCTGATCGGGCTCTCGTTCGTGCTGACCTTCGCGCACGAGCTCGGTCACGCGGCGGTCGAGAAGCACTACGGCAGGAACGTCGGAACCGCGGGGTTCTCGCTCTACTTCGGCAGACCGTCCTTCTACGTGAACGCGAGCGACAGCCTGATGATGGATCGTTGGCCGAGGATCTTGCTCTTCGCAGCGGGCGGCTTCTCCGAGCTGGTCCTCGCCGGCCTCGGCGCGCTCGTCCTGTTCTTCTTCCCCGACTGGTGGCCCGCCTCCTTCCTCTACCGGTTCGCCCTGTTGAACCTTTTCGTGATCGCCCTGAACCTGGTGCCCCTTCTCGAGCTGGACGGCTACTGGATCTTCTCCGACCTGATCCAGGTGGAGGACCTCCGGCCGCGATCGCTGGCCTTCATCCAGCACGACCTGTGGCACAAGCTCCGGACCCGTGAGCGGATCACCCCCCAAGAGTTCGGGCTCGCCTTCTACGGCGTCGTCGGATCGCTGTTCACGGTCGTCGTGCTCGTGTCCGCCTTCTACTTCTGGCGGGCGAACTTCGGCGGCATCGTGACGTCGCTGTGGGACGGAGGACTGCTCTCACGTCTGCTCCTGCTGTTGCTTGCGGTGTTCGTGGGCGGACCGCTGATCCGGGGTTCGGTGACGCTCGCGCACAGCTTGGCCCGCCGCGTACGCGCTCGATGGCGGCGGGTGCGGTTCCGGTACGAGACGAGCTGGCGGATCGAAGCCGCTCAGATGATCGACGCCCTCCCGGCGTTCGAGGATCTGCCGGAGGACGTGCTGAGCGATCTCGCCGGCCGCGTGACGCTTCGCGCCGTCCGCGCCCAGCACCCCGTCTTCCGGCAGGGGGACCGAGCGGCCGCCTTCTACGTGATCCGGAAAGGCGAGATCAGGATCGAGACCGAGCATCCGGACACGGGAGACACGCAGACGTTGTCCACGCTCCGTCCCGGCGACTCGTTCGGCGAGCTCGGCCTGCTCCAGTCGATACCACGATCGGCGACCGCCCGGGCGACGCAGGAGACCGAGCTGTTCGAGATCGACAAGGGTACGTTCGACCGGCTCCTTGCGGACTCGATCCAGGCCCCGGAGTTCGGCCTGACCCTGCAAGCCATGGCGGAGCTGCGCGAGCATCCGGCCTTCAGACACCTCAGCTCCGAGGCGCTCGGCGGACTCATCGAGCACGGGCGGTGGATCACGGCATCGGCCGGAGAGGCCATCATCACCCAGGGCGAGGAGGGCGACGCGTTCTACGCGATCCGGTCCGGACGCGTGGACGTCCTCCGCGACGGGGAGACCATCGGACAGCTCGGACCGGGAGATCACTTCGGCGAGACCGCCCTGCTCACCGACGAGCCTCGGAACGCAAGCGTCGTGGCGCACACCCCGGCTCGGGCGTTCCGTCTCTCGCGTGAGGGCTTCGACCGTGTGATCGCCGAGGCGTTCCGGCGTCGACAGCTGCGGCCGCCGAGCGACCAGACCTGGGAGCATTGACCGGACAGCCAGACAGGGGGGATCGGTGGACTGTTGGACCTGCCGGCGGACCGCTGTGGGAACGTGTCGTTTCTGCGGTCGAGGCGTATGCGAGAACCATGCCGAGGAGCGCCCGTACGTGCTCGAGCTCTTCCGCCGGACGGGCGCGATGAACGCTCTGGTCGTCGAGGACGCGCTGCATTGCGGTACGTGCACGCCCCGGCCCGACCCGATCCCGTTGCCCGAGCTCGACGCCTGATCTCGCCGTCACATCCGAGACGTGACGCACGTCACATCCCCCGCTTGACGAACGACACGGCTGGCCCGGTGACCGGCGACACAGGGCGCGGGTGGCGCGCGTGGGAGGATCTGCCTGTCACATCGAGGGCCAGGGGGTCCCCGGGAACTGGAAGGGAGAGCGACATGGCGGAGAAGCGGATCACCCCGAAGCTTCCTGAGGGCGAGGAGAAGTCCGAGAAGGCAGCGGCGGGGGTCGAGAAGACCGCTCGGAACGCTCGCAACGCGAGGAACGCCCGCAACGCTCGCAACGCGAGGAACGCCCGCAACGCTCGCAACGCGAGGAACGCCCGCAACGCTCGCTGAACGATCACCGAACCGATCGAGGAAGGCCCGGCCGCCGGCCGGGCCTTTCGACGTTCCCGGGGATGCTGGCGCGAGCGGTGGCCGGCATGGCACGCTACGCGCCATGCCCCCCAAGACCGCGACGGCAGCCGTCGAGAAGGCGATGGCCGCGAGCCACATCCTGCGGGCCGTCTCGGCGGAGGCGGTCGGCCGGCTCGCGGCGATGGGGATGCTCCGCCACTATCGGCGGGGCACGTACCTCTGCCACCAGGGCGAGCACGCCGAGGACGTGTTCTTCCTGCTCGATGGTCGGATCGAGGTGAGCTCGGTGGCGATCAACGGATCCCGCGTCTACCACGCCACCGTGGACCCCCCGGAGTTCGTCGGCGAGCTCGGACCGCTCGGGGAGATGCCCCGAACGGCGAGCCTCATCGCCCTTGCCGACTGCCAGGTGTGGGTTTCTCCGTCCGACCACTTCGTGACCTTCCTGACCGAGGAGCCGGCCGCGGCGCGCGATGTGATCCGGGCACTGGCGAGACAGCTCCAGGGCCAGCAGGCGTTCGTCGATGATTTGCTCTTCCTCGACCTCAAGGGCCGGGTCGCCAAGCGCCTGCTGCAGATGGTGACGCCGGATCTCGACGACCTCCCGAGGGACGGGGCCGTCGTCCCCGAGGTGACGCAGGCCGACCTCGCGAGCCTCTGCGGCGGCAGCCGGGAGAACGTCACCAGGATCCTCAAGGAGTTCGAACGCCGAGGGCTGATCCTGCGCGAGGGGCACCGCTACACGCTGAAGAAGGTGGCGAGCCTGGCCAAGCTCGCCGACCTCTAGGCTCGGTCGGTCTCCTCCGGGGCAGTCAGACCGGGCACGTCCCGAACGACGATGCGCCGCCCCACGACATCGACCTCGACCAGAAGATGCTTCAGCGCGGGCACCAGCGTCTCCTCCCCATCGGGTCCCCGGGCCACCCACAGATCGTTGGCGGGGTTCGGGATCACCTCGGTGAGGACCCCGAGCGATCGGCCCGACTCGGTCAGCACGCGGCAGCCCTCGAGCTGGTGCGGCCACCATTCACCCTCAGGAAGCTCCGGCAACCATGTCTCCGGGACGAGGAACACGGCACCTCGCAGCGCCTCGGCCGCGGTCCGATCGGCGACCTCGGCGAACCGGACGAGGAGGCGCCCTCCCTGCCGGCGCACGGTCTCGATCGTGTACCGCCGGCCCTGCTCGTCCAGCACGGACGAACCCGCCACCCAACGATCGGGGTTGTCGGATCGGTTCTGGATGCCCACCTCGCCGTGGATCCCGTGGGCCTTGGCCACCACGCCGACGACGACGGCCGGCTCCCCCACGTCAGTCTTCGAAGTCGACGCGGACGGCCGTGCGTTGGCGGCTCGCGGCGGCACGGACGACGGTGCGGATGGCCTTGGCGGTGCGTCCCCCGCGCCCGATCACCTTCCCGAGCTCCCCCGGGGCCACTCGAACCTGGTAGACGGCACCACGGTCGTCGAAGGATTCATCCACGCGGACGCCCTCTTCATCGTCCACCAGCTCTCGGCACAGGAACTCGACGAGCTCGCGCACTCAGCCCTCGTCGGTCTCCTCGGGCACGTCCTCGCCCGCGGTCGGCTCCGAGGCGTCCTCGGCCGAGGCTTCGACCGACGCTGGAGCGGGCTCGGCGGGGGCGGGCTCCGCGGCCGTGTCCTCGACAGACGGGGCCGGGGCCTCGGCGGGTGGTTCCTCGACGGGCGGTGCTGCGACCTCGGCGGGCTGTTCCGCGGGTGGTTCGGCCGCCTTGGCCTGGGCCTTCTTGGAGAGCTTGGGCGTGTCGGGCTTGTCCGCCTGGCGCACCTTCAGCCCCTCCGCGGCCTTGGGGCGCTCGGTGACGAACCGGTCCCAGACGCCGATCCGTCGGAGCAACACCCGGACCTGGTTCGAGGGCTGGGCACCCACCCGCAGCCAGTGCAGCGCTCGCTCCTCGTCGATCTCGATCAGCGAAGGGTCCGACAGCGGGTGGTACTTCCCGATGTTCTCGATGAAGCGCCCGTCCCGCGGGCTTCGCTGGTCGGCCACCACCACGCGGTAGAAGGGCCGCTTGTTCGAGCCCATCCGCCGCAGCCGGATCCTCGTCGACATGCTCGGTTCTCCTACTTCCTCTTCACCTTCGGGCTGGGAACGGCCGTCATCCCCGGCATCCGCTTGCCGCCCATCATCGACCGCATCATCTTCCGCGCGCCGTCGAAGTCCTTCAGTAACGCGTTGACGTCGGCGGTCGTGACCCCGGACCCGTTCGCGATCCGCAGGCGGCGCGACCCGGAGATGATAGCGGGATTCCGCCGCTCCTCCCTGGTCATGGACAAGATCACGGCTTCGGCGCGGCGCATCTCGGCCTCGTCCACCTGCTCGGCGATGTCCTTGACGGCGTTCTTCCCGCCGGGGACGCCCGGGAGCATCTTGAGCAGGTCCTGGAGGGGGCCGAGCTTGCGCATCTCGCGGAGCTGGGTCAGGAAATCCTCCAGCGTGAACTGTCCTTTGAGCATCTGCTCGGCGGCCGCCGCGGCGGCATCCGTATCGACCTTGTCCTGGGCCTTCTCGATCAGGCTCATCACGTCGCCCATCCCGAGGATCCGCCCCGCCATCCGGTCGGGATAGAAGGGCTCGAGGTCGTCGACCCTCTCCCCCGTCCCCACGAAGAAGATCGGCCGCCCGGTGACGGCGGTCATGCTGAGCGCCGCCCCACCCCGCGCGTCGCCGTCGAGCTTGGTGAGGACGAAACCGGTCGTGTCCACTTCTCGCATGAACTCGCCCGCTTGGACGACGGCGTCCTGACCGGTCATCGCGTCGCAGGCCATCAGAACGTGGTGGGGCTTCGTCACGTCCTTGATCCGACGCGCCTGCTTCATCATCTCCGGGTCGACGTGGAGCCGGCCGGCCGTGTCCACGATCACGACGTCGGCCCCAGTGCGTGCAGCCTCCTTGACGCCGTTCTTCGCCAGCTTCACCGGGTCTCGGCCCTCCGACCAGACGGGCACGCCGATCTCGCGGCCGAGGGTGCGCAGCTGCTCGACCGCGGCCGGGCGCTCGAGGTCCGCGCCCACAAGGAGGGGCCGCCGACCCTTCCCCTTCAAGTAGCTCGCCAGCTTGGCGCAGCCGGTGGTCTTCCCGGAGCCCTGGACGCCGGCCATCAGGACGACCGCCGGAGACGCCGACGGCAGCGTGAACGGCCGGTGCTCCCCGCCCAGCGTCACGGTGAGCTCCTCGTCCATGACCTTCACGACCTGCTGGGCGGGGGTCAGGCTTCGCATGACCTCCTCGGACAACGCGCGTGTCCGGACGCGTTCCAGCAGGTCATCCGCCACCGCGACGGCCACGTCGGCGTCGAGGAGGGCCGTCCGGATGTCCCCCAGGGCGTTGTCCACCTGCTTGGGGTGGAGCTTTCCCCGGGCCCGAAGCTTCTTGAAAACGCCGTCCAGGCGGTCGGTCAAGGTGTCGAACATGATGGGTGGATGAGGTTGCGCCGTTCGCGGTCCCGAGCGGCCTAGTGTATCGACCGCGAGGAAGCGCTCGCGGCTCGGAGGTGGTATCGGGGGGATGACGACCGAACGCTCGGTGGAGCAGATCCGCCGGCTGGAGCGCCAGCTCGTGACCTTGCGCTGGCTCGTGGCGGCCTTCGGGGCCGTCCAGGTCGGGTTCGCCATCCGCGACCACGCGGCGGACCCTGCCTTCGTGCTCCCGCTCGGCAGCGCCCTCGTCGTGGGGCTCACCGTGGGGAACCTCGCCATCTCGAACGCGGCGCGGCGCGCCCCTACCGCACGCCAGCTGGACGCGATCGGCCTCACCGCCTTCGTGCTGGACGCCGTCGTGATCCTGACCCTCGTCTGGCTGTCCACGAGCGGCCCGGCCGACCCCGTGTGGGTGGTCGGCTATCTCCTGCCACTGGAAGGAGCGGCCCGTTGGGGTCTCCCGGGCGCCCTCGTCGGCGCCGCCCTCTTCGTCGGCGGGGAGACGTTCCGCGAGTTCGACCTGGCCACCCGGTTCCGGGGACACGAAGTCGACGGACCGGCGCTCGCGTTCCGTGGGGGCATGGCGGTCGTCGTCGCGGCGGTCGCCGGGCAGTTCGCCAGTTCGCTGCGTCGCGAGGCTGCGCTCGTCGCCGAACGCGCCAGAGAAGCCGAGGCCGCACGGCTGCGGGCCGAGGAGTCCGCCCGTCGCGAGCGTCAGGCTCGCGCGGAGGTGGCCGCCTTCCACGCCGCCACGATCGCCGAGGCCGAGTCCGAGGACCGGTCCCGCACGTTGCAGGAGACCGCGGACGCGATCGCGCGCGAGCTGGAGTGCTCGGCGCTGGCGCTGCTCGTGCGCCGGCGCGGGATCGTCGGCGAGACCGAGATCGTCGCCGCTGGCGTGTTCGGCGACCCGGGCTACCTCCGCGACGAGACCCTGCATCCGGCGTCGCACCCCATCGCCGCCGCGATCGAGGAAGGCACCCCCGCGATGGACACGCGCGACGCGGTGGCGCCGATGCACGTGCGGGGTCGCATCGTCGGCGCGCTGCACGAGCGTCGTCCCGAGGGCGATCCACCCGATGACGACAGGCTCCTTCTGCTGTCGAGGCTCGCCGACCAGCTCGGCCTCGTGCTCGAGACCGCGCGGCTGCGTCAGGATCAGGAGGAGACGGTCCGCCGGCTCCGCGAGCTCGACGAGATGAAGACCGACTTCGTCGCGATCACCAGCCACGAGCTGCGGACGCCGTTGTCGGGCATCCGCGGCTTCGTGGACATGCTCCGGCGACGGGGCGAGGACCTCTCCGACGAGGAGCGGGCCGAGTTCCTCGACGTCGTGCTGATGCAGACCGATCGTCTGATCCGCCTCGTCGAGGACCTGCTGGTGGTCTCGCGGGTCGAGGCAGGGGCTCTGACGCTCGCTCCGGACGACGTGGAGGTCAAGACCTTCCTGCACCAGCTCGTGCGCGCGCTGGGCGACGGGTCCTCGCGCGTGGAGATCGTTGCGGGACCGGAAGCGCCGGCGCAGATCGTGGTCGACCCTCAACGGCTCGCCCAGATCCTCACGAACCTCGTGCACAACGCGCTCAAGTTCTCCCGGCCCGAGTCCGGCGTCGAGCTTGCGTGGGACGCTCCCGCGGTGGGGACCGTGTCGTTCGCCGTCACCGATCTGGGCGACGGCATCCCCGACGACGAGCTCAAGAGGATCTTCGAACGGTTCCATCAGGCGGAACCCTCGATCGCCCACACCGAGGGATTCGGGCTCGGGCTCTACATCACGAAGCTGCTCACTGAGGCCATGGGCGGTTGGATCGACGTCCGGTCCCAGGCCGGCGTCGGATCGACGTTCTGCATCACCCTCCCGGCGTCGCGGACCCTCCCAGGACCCGCTCGACCGTCCGGAGCAAGGCGACCGGGCTGAACGGCTTGATGAAGTAGTCGTCGGCGCCCATCCGCATCGCAGAGGCTCTCCCCTCTTCGCCGGTTGCGGTCACCACGATGACGGGGACCGTCGAGGTCTGCGGATCGGCCTTCATCGTCGCAAGCACGTCGGCGCCGCTGGTGCCCGGGATGTTCAGATCGAGGAACACCAGGTCCGGCACGTCCGCGCGCACCATCCGCAGCGCCGTGCGTCCGTCCGGAGCCTCCTGGATCGAGAAGCCCTCACCCTCCAGCACGAGCCGCATCGCCTCCCGCATCGTCGGGTGATCCTCGACGATCAGGATCCGTGCCGCCATCAGGAACCCGCGAGCAGGCGGTCCGCGAACGACGCTGCGTCGAACGGCCGGAGGTCTGCCAGTCCTTCGCCCACGCCGACGAACCGGATCGGCAGCCCCAGCTCCTCGCGCACGGCGAGCACGACCCCGCCCCTGGCGGAGCCGTCGGTCTTCGTGAGCACGACGCCGGTCACCTCCACCGCCTCCGTGAACGCCCGGGCCTGCGCGATGCCATTCTGACCCGTCTGTGCATCGAGGACGAGAAGCGTCTCCTCGATCGTGCCCCCGGCCTTATCGATCACGCGCCGGACCTTCTTCAGCTCGTCCATCAGCGGCTGCTTCGTATGCAACCGGCCTGCGGTATCGACGATGAGCACGTCGGAGCCGCGTGCGAGGGCGGACTTGACGGCATCGAACGCCACCGCGCCCGGGTCCGCACCCCGCTCCTGCGCCACCAGGTGCGCTCCCGCGCGTGCGGCCCACACCTCGAGCTGCTCCCCCGCCGCCGCCCTGAACGTGTCCGAGCCGGCGATGCTCACGCGCTTGCCCTCCTCGGCGAGCGACCGGGCGAGCTTGCCGATCGTGGTCGTCTTTCCCGACCCGTTGACCCCGACCACCAGCACCACGCTGAGCGCCCCGGGCTCCAGGTGCAGAGGCTGGTCGTCGCCGAGCACCGACAGCACCTCGCGTCGCACCAGGTCGACCGGGTCGGCGTCGCTGGTGAAGTCCGTGCGTACGCGCGCGACCAGATCGGCCGCGCCCCGCGGCCCCACGTCGGCCTTGAGGAGCAGGTCCTCGAGCTCCTTCCACGCGTCGACGTCGGCGCGGCCGAACACGGACCGCACCTTCGCGCCCAGACCCTCGCCGCGGAAGCCGCCGGGAGACGCGCGGACGCCGGTCGCCCGGATCGCCGCGCCCGAGGCTCGCCGGCCCACGGACCGGCGCGACCGCCGAAGACCGGCGCCGGCCACCGCCGCGGCCAGGACGACGAGCACCACGACGACGAGGACGACCCAGATCACCACGACGTTCGAGGCTAGCGGACCCGCTCGGAGTCCGGCACATCGACCACGGGCTCGTCGTCGGCCGACGTCTGCGCCGCGAACGCGATGGCCGCACGCTCACGCTCGGCCTCGCGTTGCGCGTCCTCCTCCGCGGCGGTGTGCGGATGCTCCAGCCGCTGTGCAACGACCCTCGTCGTGCCGTCGGCGCTGAGCGAGATGCCGTACATCATGCCGGCGATCTCCATCGTGCGCTTCTGGTGGGTCACGATCAGCACCTGCGCCTCACGTGCGAACCCCTCCACGAGCCGGAGGAACCGGTGCAGGTTCACGTCGTCCAGCGCCGGTTCGACCTCGTCCATCAGGTAAAAGGGCGAAGGGCGCGCGGTGAAGATCGCGAACAGGAACGCCATCGCTGTGAGTGAGCGCTCCCCGCCGGAGAGGAGTGAGATGCGGCGAACTCGCTTGCGTCCCGGTGAGGCCTCGATCTCGATGCCCGATTCGAGCGGCGCTGCGGGATCGGTGAGGACGAGCCTCCCCTCGCCGCCGGGGAAGAGCTCCCCGACGAGGCGCTCGAACTCCACGGCAACGTCGCGGTAGGCGGACGTGAACGACTCCGTGATCTCGCGGTCGACCTGGGCGACGACCTCGAGCAGGTCGCGCCGGGCCTTCTTCACGTCCTCGAGCTCACGCTGCATGAAGTCGTGCCGTTCCTGCAACGCCTCGAACTCGCCCGTGGCGAGCAGATTCACGCGGCCGAGCAGAGCGAGCCGGCGCTGGACGAGCTCCTGCCTCTTCTCGAACGAGGCGACCGAGTCGTCCTCGGTGAGCGAGGCGAGCACCTCCTCGGGGTCGGCCTGGAACCCCTCGCGGAGCAGCCGGCCCGCTTCCTGGATGCGCCGCTCGATGTCGCCGCGGAGCCGGTCCTCGTCCTCATAGGTTGCGCGGAGCCGATCGAGCTCCGTGGATGCGTCGCGCCACGCCTTGTTCACGCTCGCCTCGCGCTCGGCGGCCAGTCGCTCTGCGGCCGCCGCCGCCTCGCGCGCGTCGCTCATCGATGCGAACGCATCGTCGGCGCGGTGCAAGAGCTCCTCGGATCCGGTGCGCGCCCGCTCCGCCTCCTCGAGCTCGCCGCGCAGCTGCTGCGGGGCGTTGGCCGCAAGCTCGTCGCGTTCGCCGCGGAGCTGCGCCAATCGGTGGTCGTGGTGGGTCCGGTCGCGGCGGAGGGTCTCGACCGCCACCCTGGCCTGGACCGGCGGCTGCGGGATCGGTGGCAACTGGGGAAGCTCGTCCAGACCCGTTGCTCCGAGCGCGGCCAGCCGCTCGCGCATCGCCGCCGCGCCGTCGTCGACGGCGGCCAGCCGCCCGACCAGGACCTCCTCTTCCTTGCGCATGCCCACGAGGTCGCGATCGAGCGCCGACGTCCGCTCGGCGGCGGCGGTGATGTCCGCGTCGGCGGCCTCGATCTGCTCCTGGAGGAACGCGACCTCCTCCCCGATCTCGTGAAGGCGCGATCGCCGGGGACGGAGCTGCTGCTCGTTCACCGTCAGGTCGTGCGCCAGCACCTGCAGCTCGGCACGGATCTCGCGAGCCCGGGCGTCGGCCTCCTTCGCGGTGTGGATCACCGCCGGACCGATCAGCACGCCGTCGGGGGTCACGAACGAGGCCGAGGGGTGCTCGGCCTGCTTCTCGGCCGCCTGCTGCACAGAGTCGGCCAGGTAGACGTCGCGGAGCACCGTGCTCACGATCCCCCGCGCCGCGGGCTCGGCCTCGACGACCGAGAGGAGGCTCCGCTCGCCGGCCAGGCCGATGCGGACGGGACCTCCCGTGGCGATGGCCAGGATCGCGCCGTCGCCGGCGCCGGCGTCGTCCAGCGCCCTGGCGGCGTCCTCGTACACGACGGCGTCGGCGAGTGGCCCTAGCGCGGCCACCAACGCGCGCTCCAGACCGGGCCGGCACCGAACCAGGTCCTTCAGCAGCCCGACGGCGCCGCCGGTGTGGCGCTGGAGGAAGCGGGCCCCGGCGGTCTCCTCGATGTCCCGCCTGCGCGCCTCGAGCAGGTCGTTGCGTGCCTGCATCCGCCGGCGGGCTTCCTCGAGCTCCTCGATCCTCTCGACGAGCCGACGTCGTTCGTCCTCGAGAGCCGATCGGCGCTCGGCCAGCGGCGAGGCCTGGCCGTCGAGCTCCTCGATGTCGCGCGCCAACGTCTCGCCCTCCGCCTCGACCGCGCCGATCAGGTCTCGAACCCCGCCGAGCTCGCCCTCGAGCCGCTCGCGCTCGCGCTGGGCGCCGGCAAGCGACCGCTCGAGGGATCCTGCCTCGGCCCGGCGCGACGCGGTCTCCTCGCCGATGCGACGGCGGCGGTCGTCGATCTCGCGGCGGCGCTCGTCGGCGGAACGGAACGCGGCCTCGGCCTCGTCGAGCTCTCGCTCGCGGACCTGGAGCTCCTCGACGACGGCGACGAGCTGCGTCTCCACTCGCCGGATCTCGTCGTCGACCGCGTCCAGCCGCGCCGCGCGGGTCGCCTGCGACGCGAGGTGCTCCCGGGCGGAGGACGCCCGCTCCACGGCCTCCCGGTAGGCGGACTCGGCCTCCTCTCGCTCGGCGCGACCGACGCGGAACGCCTGCTCGGCGTCGGCGAGGGCGTTCGTCGCGGCCGCACGGGCGTCGGCCGCGATGAGCACCTCGCCGTCGAGCGCGTCGAGCCGCTCACGCGCGATCCGGCGCTCCTCGAGCCCGCGTTCCCACCCGTCGACGCGCCGGTCGCGCTCGCGCAGGAGCGCCCGAAGCCTTGCGGCCGCGAGCTTCCGCGAGAGCTCCTCCGCCTGTGCGCTCAGCGTCTCGTGCCGCTTGGCCGACTCCGCCTGCTGTTGGAGCGGCTTGAGCTGGCGCCGGAGCTCCGCGAGCACGTCCGAGAGGCGCAGGAGATCCTGGTCGAGGCCGGAGAGCTTGCGCTCGGCGCGCTCCTTCCGCCGGCGGTGCTTCGCGATGCCCGCCGCCTCCTCGATGTACTTGCGACGCTCATCGGGGCGGGCAAGCAGCACCTCTTCGAGCTGCCCCTGCCCGACCACCGTGTGCAGCGCGCGTCCGATGCCCGTCTCGGACAGGAGCTCCTGCACGTCCATCAGCCGGACCACCTGACCGCCGATCCGGTACTCGCTCTCGCCCGAGCGGAAGATCGTGCGGCTGATCTCGATCTCGGTCATCGGCACGGGGATCTTCCCCGCCGTGTTGTCGATCACGAGCTTCACCTCGGCCATGCCGAGCGCCGGTCGCGACGGCGAGCCGGCGAAGATGACGTCGGCCATCTGCCCGCCCCGGAGGGCGCGCGCACCCTGCTCGCCGAGTGCCCAGCTGATCGCGTCGACCAGGTTCGACTTCCCGGAGCCGTTGGGGCCCACGATCACCGACACACCCGGGACGAACTCGAGCACCGTCTTGTCGGCGAAGCTCTTGAATCCCCGGATCGTGATCTGCCGGAGGAACATCGCGCGGATGCTAACAGGCATGTGATTCGGGGGGTGGGAGGCCCCGTGCGCCCGGTCTCACCCGGTGACGCGGAAGGCGGTCTCACCGACCGGCTCCTCGGAGCGCACCTCGACGGCGTCGACGCGTGCCGCCGCCGGCCCGCGACGGCACCATTCCACCAACGCGTCGACGCCGGCGTCGGGCCCTTCGAACGCCGCCTCCAGACGCCCGTCGGGCAGGTTCCGCACCCACCCGCCGAGGCCCCGAGCCCGTGCTTCGGACACGCAGGAGGCGCGGAAGAAGACCCCCTGGACCCTTCCCGAGACCGTCACCCGCACGCGTCGCATACGTCGATGCTGCCACGCTCGCTAGCATCGCTCCCAGGGAGGACCACGTGTACGACTACGACGCCACGACCGCACTGGTGGCGGTCGACATCCAGAACGACTTCGCCGACCCGGCCGGGAGCCTGTACGTGCGCGGGGGCGAGCAGATCGTCCAAGTGGTCAACGCGCAGATCGATCGCGCGCTGTCGGCGGGAGCGCTCGTGGTGTACACGCAGGACTGGCACCCGGAGCACACTCCTCACTTCGCCCAGGACGGTGGCATCTGGCCGGTGCACTGCGTCCACGACACGTGGGGCGCCGCCTTCCACCCGGACCTGCATGTGAACGGTCCGGTGGTGCGGAAGGGCTCGGACGGGCGCGACGGGTATTCCGCCTTCAGCGTGCGCGACCCGGAGAGCGGAGAGACCCACCCGACGGTGCTCGAGCACATGCTCCGCGATCGCGGCATCGAGCGGATCGTCGTCTGCGGGCTTGCGACCGACTACTGCGTCGTGGAGACGACGCGCGACGCGCGCGCGCTCGGGTTCCCGACGACCGTCCTGGCCGACGCGATCCGGGCCGTCGACCGCATCCGCGGCGACGGCGACCGCGCGGTGCAGCGGATGCGCGAGCTGGGCGCCACCGTCGTCTGAGGCAGCGGTCCTCGGGCGTCAGGACTGACACTGCGGACAGTAGTAGCTCGTCCGCTGCTGCACCTTCACCGTCTGGATCGGCGTGCGGCAACGCCGACAGGGCAGCCCCTCGCGGCCGTAGACCTTGAGCTCCACCTGGTACTCGCCGGGCTTGCCGAACAGGTCGAGATACGCGTCGTCGTCCAGAGTGGACCCACGCGCCTTGATCGCGTCCTGCAGGATCTCCTGGATCGCGCGGTAGAGCCGGCGCACCTCCTGCGCGGAGAGGGAATCCGACATCCGGTCGTACCGGAGTCCCGCCGCGAACAGCACCTCGTCGGAGTAGATGTTGCCGAGCCCGCTGATGAACTTCTGGTCCATCAGCAGCTGCTTCATCTTGGTCGCGCGCTGCGCCAGCAGGTACTGGAAGGTCGGCCACGTGAAGACCTGGTCGAGCGGGTCGATCGCGAGGTGCTGCAGCTCCTTGATCTTGCCCACCTCGTCGGGCGCGGCGACGAACATCTCCCCGAAGGTGCGGGGGTCGACGAAGCGCAGGTCGCCCCCCTGCTGGAAGGTCAGGATCACGTGCGTGTGCGGGGCGACGGGCACCCGGCCGTTCGCGCGCTGGAACTGCCCGCTCATCCCGAAGTGCACGACCAGCACGTCGCCGGAGTCGAGCGTCATCAGCAGGTACTTGCCGCGCCGCTCGATCTTCGCGATCTTGCGCCCGGCCAGGCGCGTCGTGAACTCCTTGCGGGTCTTGTGCCGCCGGATCGTGCGCATGGCGTTCTTCGACGACTTGACCTCCGATTCCTTGATCTTCCTGCCGACGACGTCGCGCTCGAGGTCGCGTCGCATCACCTCGACTTCCGGAAGCTCCACCTGCCTCCTCCTACGCGTCGTCCCCGGGAGCCAGGCGCTCGGAGATGCGGGCGTACGCCTCGCGCGCGGCCTGCTGCTCGGCTTCCTTCTTGGATCGACCGACGCCCGTCCCGTGCGGCTCGCCGCCAAGGAGGACCGTGGCCGTGAACTCCTTCTCGTGGTCGGGCCCCTGCTCCAGGATCCGATACTCGGGCAGGGCCCGAAGCTCCTGCGACGCGATCTCCTGCAAGATGGTCTTGTAGTCCCGGTCCCCCTCGCCCCGCACGTACGCCTGCATCCGTGGCCGGAACAGCCGCTCGATCAACGCGCGGGCCGTCCCCAGACCGAGGTCGAGGTAGACGGCGCCGATGACGGCCTCGAGGGCGTCGGCGAGGATGCTCGTCTTGTCCCTGCCGCCGGACTGCTCCTCCCCCTTGCCCAGCAGGACCACGGCGCCGATGTCGAGCTGGCGGGCGACGTCGGCGAGCGCCTGCATGTTCACGATGGCCGCGCGGAGCTTCGCGAGCTGGCCCTCGGGCATGTCCGCGTACTCGCGGTAGGCCATGTCGGTGACGACCAGACCGAGCACCGAGTCGCCGAGGAACTCGAGGCGTTCGTTCGTGACGGTCAGACCGTGCTCGAACGCGAAGGATCGGTGGGTGAGCGCCGCCTCCCGGATCGCCCGGTCCTTGAACGCCACACCCAGCGCCTGGTCGAGCGCCTCGAGCGATGCCTCCACGGGCGTGCCACGCACCGTGGCTACTCGACCTCCACCGCTTGCCGGCCGGCGTAGTAGCCGCAGTTCTCGCACACGCGGTGCGGGAGCTTGGGCTGTTTGCACTGCGGGCAGGTGCTGTACGCGGGGACGTCGGCCTTCCACGTGGCGCGACGCTTCGCCGTGCGCGTCTTGCTCTGCTTCTTCTTCGGAACGGCCATGTCGTCCTTCCTTCGTGAACTGGTCTGGTCAGCCTCGCGGCCGGTCGTCGTCGGTGAGGTCGGGGAGCAGCTCGGACAGCACGGCGAACCGGGGATCGACCTCGTCGTGACCGGCGCACTCCCCCAGGTTCCGGTCGCCGCCACAGAACGGGCAGAGCCCGAGACAGTCGGACCTGCACAGGGGCGAGAACGGCATCTCGACCCCGATCGCGTCGCGCACCATCTGGTTGACGTCGAGCGACCCCTCGGCGTCGAGGGGGTACTCGTCGCCGTCCTCGTCCGGGTCTGCGACGAACAGCTCATGGACCTCGATGTCGAACGTGCCGTCGAATTCGGTCAGGCACCGCGCGCAGCGCAGCCTCCACGCGCCGGCGACGCGACCCGTGACGAGGATGCCCTCGACGATGGACTCGAGCAGGAGCGCCGCCTCGACGGGCGCGTCCTCCGACACGGTCACGAGCTCGGTCGCGAGCTCGTCTATGCTGCCCCGAAGCGAGACGGTGCGGGAGGCCCCCGGGTCACCGATCAGGTCCCGGACGTCGATCGCTGCGAGTGTCATCCTCGTTCGCCCTCCTCGTCGTACAGCGCCGCCTGCGACTCCTCCGGTGGGGCAAGCCGCTGCTCGGCCACCGAGGGCGCCCGCAGGTGCTCCCGGCCGAGCTCCACCTGGTCGAGCGTCTTGGCGAGCCCGCGCGTGGCCGACTGGGAGTCCTCCAGGATCCGACGCAGCGCGATCTCGAACTGCGCGAGCTTGGCGTCGACGTAGTCCTCCGCCTCCCGCCGCATCTCCTCGGCACGGTCCTCGGCCTCGGTCAACAAACGCTGCGCCTCCTCGTCGGCGCGCCGCGCGACCTCCTCCTTGAGCGCGAGACGCCGTTGCTCCTCGCGGGCCATCTCGACGATCCGCTCGCCCTCCACACGGGCCTTCCCAAGCAGGTCCTCGCGATCCTTGACGATCCATCGCGCCTGCTTGATCTCCTCGGGCAGGTCCTCCTGCATCTGCTTGAGCAGGTCCAGCACCTCCTCGCGGTTGATCAGCACCGATGAGGACAGCGGCATCGACTTCGCCTCGCGCACGAGCTCCTCGAGGTGCTGCAGCCGGCCGGCGATGTCCATCACGCGCTCCCGAGCCGATCCACGAGCGCCTTGCGGACGTGGTCGGGCACGAGCCCCTCGACGTCGCCGCCGAAGCGCGCGACCTCCTTGACCAGCGAGGACGACAGGAACGACCACTTCGGGTTGGTCGGCATGAACAGCGTCTCCATCTCGCCGATCCGAAGGTTCATCTGCGCCATCTGGATCTCGTACTCGTAGTCCGACACCGCGCGGAGCCCCTTGACGATCACGGAGGCTCCCTGCTCGCGGGCGTGGTCCACCAGCAGCCCGTGGAACGACCCGACGCGCACGTTGCCCAGACCGCGGATCGCCTCCTCGAGCAGCGCGACCCGTTCCTGCGCAGCGAACATCGGCGTCTCGGAGGGGTTCTCCACGACGCCGACCACGACGGTCTCGAACGTCTGGCTCGTGCGGCCGATGATGTCCAGGTGGCCGTTCGTCACGGGATCGAACGTTCCAGGACACAGGGCGGTCAGGCCCATCGATCCTCCCGGTAGAGGGTCAGGAGGCTGTCCCCGTAGCGGAGCTGCCTCCCAGCGGCCCAGTGTAACGGAACCCCAGGCAGCGAACCTTTGTGACCGCGGGTCAGGACGACGGTCCACCCATCGCCGGCCAGCCAGCCGCGGTCGAGGGCGGCCAGGGACGTCTCGAGCGATCGCCCCTCCAGCTCGTAGGGCGGGTCGAGGAACACCAGCTCGACCTGTTCTTCGTCCGGACCCGCACGGAGATACTCGCCCACGTCGGAGGTCACGACCTCGGCCCGGTCGGCGAACCCAGCCCTGGCCAGGTTGGCCCGGATCGCCGCCGCGGCACGCCGTGACCGGTCGACGAAGACGCAGGAGGTTGCACCTCGGGACAGCGCCTCGATACCGATCGCGCCGGTGCCGGCGAACAGGTCGAGGCACCGGGCGCCGACGACCCGCTCACCAAGACTCGAGAAGAGGCCCTCGCGGGCGCGATCGGACAGCGGACGCACCCCCGGCGGGACCCCTCCGAGCCGTCTGCCCTTCGCCGACCCGGCGATCACCCGCATCGGGCGAGCCTATCCGCCGGCCCAGGTCAGGATCGGAAGAGCCAATCGATCGAGCGCTCGAATCGGCGCCGAAGCTCCTCCAGCAGCTCCGGGTGGCGCTCCAGGCGTGGATCGTCGTCCAGGAGCGCGAAGGCGCGGGCGCGGGCGCGCCGCACCAACTCGAGGTCCTCGGCCAGGCGCGCCAGCTTCAGGTCGGGCATCCCGGACTGGCGCGTGTCGAAGAGCGTGCCCTCGCCCCGGAGCCGGAGGTCCTCGTCGGCGAGCTCGAACCCGTCGGTCGTACGCGCCATGGCGTCGATCCGGGCGCGCGCGTCGGCGTTCGTCTCGTCGGAGTCGTCGAACAGCACGCAGTAGGAACGTGCCGCGCCGCGTCCGATCCGGCCACGCAGCTGATGCAGCTGTGCGAGCCCGAACCGCTCCGCGTTCTCGACCAGCATCACGGTGGCGTTCGGGACGTCGACCCCTACCTCGATCACGGTGGTCGAGATCAGCAGGTCGGCCAGACCGGCCCGAAAGTCGTCCATGATCCGCTCCTTGTCCTTCGGGCGCATCCGGCCGTGCAGCAGCTCGACCCGGAGGTCGGGGAAGACGTCGGTGCGGAGCCGTTCTGCCTCGGCCTCCGCCGCCTTCACCTGGGTTCGGTTCGTCTCGTCGATCGCGGCACATACGACGAAGGCCTGGTGGCCCGCCGCGACCTCGGATCGGACGAGGTCCTCGGCGTGGGCGCGCTCGAGCTCGGTTCGCACCGCGCGCGTCTGGACCGGCTGACGGCCCTTGGGCATCTCGTCGAGGACCACGACGTCGAGGTCACCGTAGTACGTGAGGGCGAGGGTTCTCGGGATCGGCGTGGCCGTCATGATCAGCACGTCGATGTCGCCGCCCTTGCCCTTCAGCGCCGTGCGTTGGTGCAGGCCGAATCGGTGCTGCTCGTCGACGACCGCGAGCGAGAGGTCGGCGAAGGTCACGGCCTCCTGCACGAGCGCGTGCGTTCCGACCACGAGATCGATGGAGCCGTCGGCCACGCCGGTCAGGATGCGTTCGCGATCCTTGCCCGTCACGGACCCACTGAGCAGCGCGTAGGTCAACGGCGGAGGTCGGTCGGGCGCGGCGTCCCGCGCGGCTTCGTCATCGAAGAGCCCCGCCTGGTCGGCGGCCTTCCGCCGGCCCAGGAGCGACAGGAACGACGCGGCGCCCACGCCGTCGAGCAACGCGCCGACGGATCGAGCGTGCTGGCCGGCGAGCACCTCGGTCGGCGCCATGATCGCGGCTTGGTGCCCGGACTGGATCGCGACGAGGCACGCGTGCACGGCGACGAGGGTCTTGCCCGAACCGACGTCTCCCTGGAGCAACAGGTTCATCGGCTGTGGTCGAGCCATGGCGGCGCCGATCGCCTGCATGGCGCGTCGTTGGGCCTCGGTCGGCTCGAACGGAAGCGCCGCGGCGAGCTGCGTAGTCAGCGGTCCGTCGAGCTCGTGGGGAACCCCCGTGCGGTCCGACGCCACGCGGCGTTTGCGGTAGCCGACCCCGAGCTCGAGGGTGAACAGCTCGTCGAACTTGAGCCGTTCGCGCGCGGCCTCGAGCTGCGCCTCGTCGTCGGGGAAGTGGATCCGGCGCAGCGCCTCGTCGAACGCCGTCAGACCCTCTGCCCGCACGACATCGGGCGGGAGCGGATCGGGCTGACGCGGCAGCTTCTGCAGGGCCACGTGGATCAGCTCGCGGATCGTCCTTGGCGCGATCCCGTCCGACGCGGGGTGCACGGGCGTGATGCGCGCCGTGTGCACGAGGTCGTCGTCGCCACGCAGGATCTCGACATCCTGCTTGGCGAGCTGCAACCGCCCTCGGTAGCGCTGCGCGATGCCCGAGACCGCGAGCTCGACGCCTTCTCGGTAGGTCGAGGCGGCCCAGGGCTGGTTGAAGAACGTGAGCTCGAGATACCCCGTCCCGTCGGCCAGGGTGATCGAGACCATCGACTGGTGGCGCCGGGTGAGTCGTTTCGCCACCTTCCTGACGGTCGCGATCACCGTGGCGTACTCGCCCAACCGGAGCGACCGGATCGTCTCGACCCGGGACCGGTCGATGTAGCGCCGCGGGTAGTGGTGCAGGAGCTGGCCCACGGTCTCGATGCCGAGCCCGTCGGCGAGTACCAGGTGCGCCTCCCGACCTTTGCTCCTGCCGCCCATGCGGCGCGAAGCCAGCCGGCGGTCGATCGCGACGACCGGGGAGGCGAGCGTCAGCGCCGGCATCGGGGGCTCCTCACGCTGCACCTCTTCTACCATGGGCGCGTGACGCCCTCTCGCGCCCTGACCGTCGTCGTCGGGTTAGCTCTGGCGGCGACGGCCTGCTCACACGACGTGCCCGGGAGCGCGAGCGGAACGATCCCGGCCGGCAACGCGACGCAGGCCTCGTTGCTCCCCACCACGGTGGACGCCCTGCCGACGATGGATCCGGGCGGGTTCGCACAGCTGCTCGACCAGATCCATGGGACGCCGATCGTCGTGAACTTCTGGGCATCGTGGTGTGCGCCCTGTATCGCCGAGGCGCCCCGGCTGGTGCAGGCTCACGCACGCTACGGCGACCGGGTCCAGTTCCTCGGCGTCGACATCCAGGATGCGCGCGACGATGGCGCCGCGTTCCTCCGCTCCCACGCGATCTCTTACCCGAGCGTGTTCGACGGGACGTCCTCGATCGAGCACCACCTCGGGTTCCTCGGTCAGCCGGTCACGGCGTTCTTCGACGCTCGAGGACGGCTCGTGGCCACGGTGCAGGGTGAGATCTCCACCGAGGACCTCGACCACAACCTGGGGGCGATCGCCGGGTGAGAACCCCCAGGTCGGCAGGGGTGTCTGGTACCCTCGAGCGCGATGGCAGCGGTGTGTGACATCTGTGGGAAGAAGCCCTGGTTCGGCAAGTCGGTGACGTTCTCGCACAAGCGGATCAACCGGCGATGGGACCCGAACATCCAGCGCGTGCACGCGCTCGTCAACGGCACACCCAAGCGGCTCAACGTCTGCACCAGCTGCATCAAGGCCGGCAAGGTCGCGCGCGCGGCGCGTGGCTGAGGCCGCTCCCGGTCATGGTTCCTCCCTCCGGCCCCGCGTTCGCGGGCCCGACTCACATCGTCGTCTCCGCGAGACCCGACCTTGGCGCCGACGGACCGTGTCTCTCGGGCCCCGCCCGGGGGTTCGAGCCCGATCAGTCGTTGCGGGGCGCTCGGTCGAGCCGCCACAACTGATCGACGGGGCCGATCCCATGGCCGAGAGGGAGGGCGTGACGGATTGCCTCGGTCACGAAAGCCTTGCCCTCGTGGACGGCCTCGATCATCGGCGCGCCTCGAGCGAGGTGCGCCGCGATCGCCGCGGAGAGCGTGCACCCGGTGCCATGCGTGTGCGGCGTGTCGATCCGGTCGGCCTCGAGCCACTCCTCGACCGTGCCGTCCACGAACAGGTCTGAGGCATCCGTCGAGCCCTCGAGGTGGCCGCCCTTGACCAGCGCTGCGCCCGCCCCGAGCGTCAGGATCGCGTCTGCGGCCCGGCGCATGTCCTCGCGCGTCCGTACCGGGTACCCGGCAAGTCCCGAGGCCTCCGGAAGATTGGGCGTCACGACCGCTGCGAGGGGGAGGATCCGCCGCCGGAGCGCATCGACCGCGTCGTCCTCGAGCAGGGGGTGTCCGTGCTTCGATACGAACACGGGGTCGACGACAAGGTTCGGGATACCGGTCTCGGCGATCGCATCCGCGACGGCCTCGACGATCGGCGCGTTGGCGAGCATGCCCGTCTTCGCCGCGTCGACTCCGATGTCGGTCGCGACGGCACGGATCTGCTCGCCCACGGTGCGCGGCGAGAGCGCCTCGTAGTCCGCGACCCCCTTGGTGTTCTGCACGGTGACCGCCGTGATCGCGGTCATCCCGAACACCCCGAGCACGGTGAAGGTCTTCAGGTCGGCCTGGATCCCCGCACCGCCGCCGGAGTCACTGCCGGCGATCGTCAGCGCCCGCGGGCGCGGAACCGCATCACGCACGGAAGTGATCCCATCCTCTCGGTTCGAGTTGCGTCTCGCGGCCGTCATCGTCGACGGACACGATCCCCTCTTCGATGATGACGCCGACCTCCGCGAGCGACACACCGAACGTCTCGTCGAGCTCCGTCGATGCCGCCCCGACGGCCTCTTCGCCGCGGAGGGTCGCGATCAGCTCGTAGTCCTCGCCGCCGCCGAGCGCGTCGGCACGTTCGGCAGCCGGGTGCACGGGGACAGTCGCGAGCTCGATCCGCGCGCCGACCTCGCTCGCTTCGCAGATGCGCCCGAGGTCCAGCACGAAGCCGTCGGACACGTCGATCATCGCGGTCGCGCCGGAGCGGGCGAGGATGCCGGCCTCCCCGACCCGTGCGGTCGGCCGCAGCTGCCGGCGGATCGCGTCGTGCTCCTCCTCGTTCCAGGTACGCGGTGGGCCCGACGCGAGCCGCAGCCCGGCCGCTGCCCCACCGAGGACGTCCGTCACCACGATGCGGTCACCGAGGTGCGCGCCCGCGCGCGTGACGGCATGGCCGGGGGCAACCTCGCCGGTGAGGGTGACCGCGACAGTCACCTCGGGACCCCGCGCGAGGTTGCCTCCGATCAGCGTGCAGGCGTGGTCGACGCACGCGTCGCGCATGCCGCCGAAGAGCTCCATCGTCCACGCCGCGTCGACGTCGTCGGACAGGGTCAGCGCGCAGAGCGCGTAGCGGGGCGAGGCCGCAATCGCCGCCACGTCGCTCACGTTGACGGCGATCGCCTTGAATCCCAGGTCGCGCGCCGACGTCCATCGGCGATCGAAGTGCGTGCCCTCGACCAGCGCGTCGGTCGTCAGCACCAGCTCGCCCGAGCCGGGACGGACCACCGCCGCGTCGTCGCCCACGCCCACGACCACGTCCGGATCCGTCACCGACAACAGCCTGCGGATGGCCGCGAGCAGCTCGAGCTCGCTTACGTCCATGTCCCCGTCGTCCTTCCCGCGAGCCCCGCCCGGCCCCGCCGGATCCATTGGGAGCGTTCGGTAGACTGTAGAACGTCCCCGCACGCGGGGACGTCGCGCGCCGTGCCGGCGCATCCGATCGAGGAGGAACCACGTGGCGAAGGTGCTCCACAACCCGACCCCGGAGGAGCTCCGGGCCCTCACCGAGGAGATGCCCGAATGCCGCATCTCCGCGTTCGGCAACGTCAACGTGCAGACCGAGGCCCTGTCACGCTCGGCGGGCAGCACGTACGTCGTCGACCGAGAGTCCAGCGGCAAGACGATGACGCGCGACGAGTACGAGCGCATCGCGGCCATGCAGGACGCCTACATCGTCGATCACGACGTCGTCGCGATCGACGGCTTCATCGGCAACGACCCGGACATGCGGACGCGGGCGCGCCTCGTGATGGAGAAGCGCTACGCGAACGTCGCCGGGATGCAGCAGAAGCTCTACTTCGGCGCCGGCGACGACGCCGAACCGGAGGTGCAGGTGATCTACACGCCCGGCCTCGCCGCCCCGGGGTACCCGGACGACCGCGTGATCGCGGTCGATCTCGACCACTACGTTACGCGGGTCCTCAACTCCGACTACTTCGGCGAGTCGAAGAAGGGCGGCCTGCGGATGTGGAACGTCATCGTCTACAACAAGGGCGGCCTCGCGCTCCACGCCGGCCTCAAGGTCATACCCACCTCGAACGGCGAGAAGGTCTTCATGATCATCGGCCTGTCGGGCACAGGGAAGACGACCACGACGTTCACCACGCAGAACGGCTCGCGGCCGATCCAGGACGACTTCGTCGGGTTGATGCCGGGCGGACATGCCTTCGGCACCGAGAACGGCTGCTTCGCCAAGACCTTCGGGTTGGATCCGAGCTTCGAGCCCTCGATCCACGGGGCGGTGATCAAGCCCACCACCTACCTCGAGAACGTCTACCAGGCCGACGACGGCACGGTCGACTTCTTCAACGAGCACTACACCAAGAACGGGCGGGCGGTCTTCGAGATGCAGGACCTGCTCAGCTACGAGGACGCGCGCAACGTGGGACCGGTCGACTACCTGCTGATCCTCAACCGGAACGAGAACATCATCCCGTCGGTCGCGAAGCTGTCGCAGGAGCAGGCGGCCGCGTACTTCATGCTCGGCGAGACGACCGGCACGTCCGCCGGCGGCGCCGCCGAGGAGGGTAGGTTCGTGCGGGTGCCGGGGACGAACCCGTTCTTCCCGCTCCCGCACGGGCTGCAGGGGAACCGGCTCCTCGACCTGCTCGCCACGCATCCGATCGAGACCTATCTGCTGAACACCGGCCGCGTCGGTGGTAAGGAAGACGACGAGCGCTCGAAGAAGGTGAAGATCCCGCACACGTCGGCGTGCGTGAAGGGCATCGCCGAGGAGACGATCGCGTGGACCGACGACGACGACTTCGGCTACCAGGTCGCCGAGGCCGTGCCGGACCTCGACGACGTCGAGTTGCTCCAGCCGCGCCGGCTCTACGAGCGTCAGGGGCGGGCCGACGAGTACGACCGGATCATCGAGGGGCTGAAGGCCGACCGCGTGGCGCACCTGCAGAAGTTCCCCCGGCTCTCCGAGGACATCATCAAGGCCGTCGGCTGACCGGGTCGTCGCCCCGCCGCCTGCGACCGAGGAACCAGGTGGACGCGAATTGGACGCCGCCGAGCAGGACGAAGAGCGCCGCCATCCAGATCTGGCGTTCGCGCTGGGCGTCGACGAACGCCCGCTCGGCTGCGTAGTCGCCCGACGCCGGTTCGCGCAACAGCGCCAAGAGCGCGAACCATCCCGCCAGCACTCCCCACAGCCCCACGCGGCACACGACGAACAGCGCATACAGTAGGTGGTCGACCACGTCGGTGCTCTCGAACGGCCGCCGTCCCCAGTGCACCGCGGACCGCAGGGCGAAGGCCCCGAGGACCCCGGCGGCTGCGAGCTCGAGGCCCCTCATGCGGCGGTCGCCAGGGCCTCACGAACCTCTTCGTCGGTGACCTGGTCGAAGCGCTCGTACCACTCTCCGACCGCCCAGAAGGTGCCGGGCGTGAGCAGGAAGACGACGTCGTCACACTGAGCGGCCAGCCGCCGGGCGGTCTCGACGGGCCCCACGGGTGCGGCGAAGACGACCGCGGCAGGCGTCTGGGCTCGCGCCCAGGCGACGGCCGCGAACGCCGTGCTGCCTGTTGCGACCCCGTCGTCGACGATCACCGCCGTGCGACCCTCAAGCGTGACCTGCGGCCTGCCGCCTCGGTACTGCTCCGTCCGGCGCGCGATCTCGGCCTCGACCCGTTCGGTCTCGTTCTCGATGTAGGAGGCCCGCACCCCGAGCCGTTCGATCAGCTGCTCGTCGAGGACGCGCACGCCGGGCGCGACCGCCCCCAACCCGAGCTCGGGGTTGCCCGGGGCGCCCAGCTTCTTGGGCACCACCACGTCGAGCGGCGCCCCGAGCGCTCGCGCGACCGGCAACGCGACGAGCACGCCGCCGCGGGGCACGCCGAGCACCACGGCATCCCCGTGGACCCGTTCCGCCACAACCGGGGCCAGCTTGCCGCCCGGCGTCGTCGCGATCGATGAACATACATCGATGATGGCACCTGCATCCGGCTGCGGCCGCGTTGCGGCGCTCGGAGGCGGCAGACTAGCATTGCGCTCCCGGAGCGAGGAGGACGTCGTGGTTCACGCCTACATCCTGATCCAGACCGAGGTGGGAAAGGCAGCCTCGGTGGCGAACGAGGTTCGCGAGATCGCGGGGGTCACCGAAGCCGAGGACGTGACCGGGCCCTACGACGTCATCGTGCGCGCCGAGGCGAAGACCGTGGACGAGCTGGGCAAGCTCGTCGTGGCGCGTATCCAGGCGGTCGAGGGCATCACGCGAACCCTGACCTGTCCGGTCGTGCACCTGTAAGAGCGCCCGGGCGCCCTACCCGTGCAGCTCGCGGACGTCCGTGGCGGCTCGCCGTTCGGCCGCGTGTCGCTCGAGGGCGAGATCGAGCAACCGCTCGACGAGCTTAGGGTACGAGAGGCCCGAGGCTTCCCAGACGCGCGGGTACATCGAGATCGGCGTGAACCCGGGGATCGTGTTGATCTCGTTGATCCACACCTCGTCGTCGCCGCGGAGGAAGAAGTCCACGCGCGCCATGCCCCAGCACTCGATCGACCGGAACGCCGTCGTCGCCATACGCTGGATCCGCTCCTGCACATCGTGCTCGATCCGAGCCGGGATCACGAGCTGGGCGCCGTGCTCGTCGAGGTACTTGGCCGCGTAGTCGTAGAACTCGTGTCCCTCCGGGACGATCTCGCCGCACACCGACGCGACCGGGTCGTCGTTGCCGAGCACGGCGCACTCGATCTCCCGGATCGGCGCGACCGCCGCTTCGACGAGGGCCTTGCGTCCGTAGCGGAAGGCCTCCGCGAGACCAGCCGCCAGCTCGGATGCGTCGTGGACCTTGGTGATGCCCACCGACGAGCCGAGCGCGGCCGGCTTGGCGAACACCGGGAACCCAAGGCTCTCCACGCGACCGAAGACCCCCTCGGGGTCCTCGGCCCACTCCGGCTCACGCACGACGACGTGCTCGACCACGGGGAGTCCCGCTTCGACGAAGAGGATCTTCTGGATCGCCTTGTCCATGCCGACCGCCGATCCGAGCACTCCGGCCCCGACGAAGGGAACACCCGCGAGCTCCAGCAAGCCTTGCGTTGCACCATCCTCCCCGAACGGACCGTGGAGCACGGGGAACACGACGTCCACCTGTGTCCGCCGGCCGTCGCCCGCCACCAGCTCGCGGGTTGCGCCGTGCCCCTCCAGCAGCTCGGCGATCGGACCCGACCCGTCGGTCACCTCCGGCATCGCGCCCGTCTCGCTCGGCAGCGCCGGCGGCCCCGGCACGAGGTGCCAGCGCCCCTCGCGCGTGATCCCGATCGGCACGACCTCGTGCCGGTCCGGATCGAGCGCGTCGATCACCGAGCGCGCCGAGATGCACGAGATCTCGTGCTCGGCCGAGCGACCACCGAACAGGACCGCGACGCGAAGCTTGGCAGTCACAGCTTCTCCAGGGCGCGCCCCACGTCGTCGATCAGGTCATCGGCGTCCTCCAGGCCGACGCTCACGCGAACCAGGCCGTCGGCGATCCCGGCCGCGCGGCGTGCCTCGGGCGGATATTGCCTGTGGGTCGTGGACGCAGCATGCCCCACCAAGGTGTGGGTGCCGCCGAGGCTCGTCGCGACCCAGGCGAGCTCGAGCGCGTCGCAGAAGGCCCTCCCGCCCTCGACGCCGCCAACGACCTCCACGGCGAGCATTCCGCCGCACCCACGCGGCAGGATCCTCGTGGCGACCGCATGGTCGGGATGCGAGGCGAGCCCGGGGTAGTGCACCCGTTCCACCTTCGAATGCTCCTCGAGGAAGGCCGCGAGCGCAGCGGCGGTCGCGGAGTGCCGGTCCATCCGAAGGCCGAGCGTCATCACGCCGCGCATCGCCAGCCATGCCTCGAAAGGCGCCATCGTGCCTCCCGTGTCGATGACGGCATCTCGCAGCATGGCGCGCCCCGCGGTCGTCGTCGCGACGACCCCACCGACGTGATCGTGATGACCGCCGATGAACTTCGTCGTCGAGTGCAAGGAGAAGTCGAACCCGAAGCGCGACGGCGTGCACAGGTACGGCGACGCGAACGTGTTGTCGACGGCGGCCGGAACCGACGCCTCCCGGCAGAGCGCCCCCAGCGCCTCCAGATCGGCGACCGACATCGTCGGGTTGGCGATCGTCTCGACATGGAACAGCGACGCACCGGGAAGCGCCGCCGCGACGGCGTCGAGGTCTCGAACGTCGACCAGATCCACCGTGACCCCGAACCTCGGGAACACCCGGGTCGCCAGACCGTAGGCACCGCCGTAGAGTTCGCGACCGGCCACGATCCTCGTACCCGCGGACGAGTGGGCGGACCAGAGCGTGTGGATCGCCGCCATCCCGGAGGCGAACGACATGGCGGCCTCCGTCTCCTCGAGCTCCGCGATCACGTTCTCGAACGCGTCGAGCGTCGGGTTGCCGTATCCCCGGGTGTACGTGTAGCCGGGACGGTGGAAGGCGATCGTCTCGGCGTAGGCCTCGGCGTCGTCGAACCGGAACGTCGACGTCTGGTAGATCGGCACGCCGGGCGTGCGCTGTTGCACCGGCGGGAGCGCGGTGCCGTGGATCGCCCGCGTCTGGAAGCCTCGGTCCTGCGCCACGAGGCCCAGCCTACCCCCCCTCCGACCACCGCTTCGGGTAGCGATCGCGAAGGTCGACCACCAACTCGGTGAGGTGATCCATCAGGTCCTGGGTGAGCGATCGGATCGCCTCGAAGTCGTCCGCGGCGTCGCCGGCACCGCCCGGGTCGAACGGGCGCCCGCACTTGACCCACACCGGGCGGCCGGGCCGCAACGATCCCGGACCGGACTTCTGCCATACGGCGGCGGACCCCCAGCTCGCCATCGGCACGATCGGCACCCCGGTCTCCAGCGACAACCTCACCGCACCCGTCTTGCCGGCCATCGGCAGGTGGTCGGGTCGCGTCGTGACCGTCCCCTCCGGATAGATCACGACCACCTCCTTGTGCGCGAGCGCCTGCTGTGCCCGGGCAAGGGGCGGACGACCGGGCGTGCCTCGCCGCACCGGGATCTGCCCGGCGCCGCGGAGGGCGGTCCCGACGACGGGGATGCCGAAGAGCTCCTGCTTGGCCAGGAACCGCGGCCTGCGCCCAGCCTCGACGATGGCGTACGCGTTGGCGAGCGGGTCGAGATAGGACAGGTGGTTGCACGCGACGATCGCCGGGCCGTGTCGGGGGATGCGGTCGAGATCCTCGAACCGCCACCGGAACAAGACCTTGATCGGCGGCAGCGCCACCGTCTTGCAGACGTGGAACCAGGGCTCGGACAGCGCTCCGCCTCCGTTCGACCCGCGGGCGGGCGTGAGCGTACCGCACGCGGTCCGTTACCCTGGGCGTCCGTGCGCGCGATCGTCCTGCCCGTAAAGTCGCTCGACGACGCGAAGTCGAGGCTGGGACCGGTCCTGTCGCCGCTGGAGCGCGCCGCCCTGACCCTCGCGATGCTCGAGGACGTCCTCGACGCCACGCTCGCGATGCCCGGCTGGGGATCCTGGGTCGTGTCGCCCGACGAGACGGTCCTCGAGGTTGCTGCGCGTCGCGGCGCGGAAGGGATCCGGGAAGACGAGCCGCCGCTCATGCGAGCGATCCACCAGGTGGAGGAGGAGGCCGATGGCCGCGGTCTCGAGGCGCTCGCGGTGCTGCTTCCCGACACGCCGCTGGTGACGACGCCCGCGCTCGTCCGCGCCCTCCACACGCTCGGGCCAGTCGTGCTCGCACCATCGGTCGACGAGTCGGGAACCAACCTGCTGCTCCGCCGTCCACCGCGCGCGATCCCCGCGCGCTTCGGAGTGGACTCCTACCGCAAGCACCTGCAGGAGGCGGCGGAGGCGAACGTGCCCACCGCGGTCGTCGAATCGCGCGAGCTCGCGTTCGACCTCGACGACGTGGACGATATCCTCACCGTGCTCGAGGCGGCGGGCCCGGGCCGGACGCGCGACGTGCTGGTCGAGCTCGACGTCGCCGGGCGGCTGGCCGCTCGCTCGGGTGGCGTCTGAAGGAGAACGACGTGCAGGGGACGATCAAGGAGTTCGACGAAACCACGCGCACGGGGACGCTCCTCACCGACGATCGGACGGAAGTCGCGATCGACGAGCGCTCGATCCAAACCGACACGATCCGGATGCTGAGGATCGGTCAACGGGTGGCGTTCGACGTGGCCGAAGACGACGGCCCTCCGGTCGCCCGCCGCTTGCACCTCGTGACGGTCGACTAGTCCCCCGGGCTCGACGAGTCGACGACCTGCGTTCGGAACTCCTTCCCGGGGGTGAACGCCGGCAGATCCCGGGCCGGAACGATGATCGGAACGTCGGGTTTGCGCGGGTTCCTGGCGATCCGCCGGTTCCGGCGCTTACGCTCGAACGTTCCGAAGTCGGCGAGCGTCACCCGCTCGCCCTTCACCACGGACTCCCGAACGGAGTCGATCACCGTGTCGACCACGCGGCCGACCTCGGCCTTGGGCAGGCCCGTGCGCTTCGCGACCTCCGCGACCAAGCCACCTTTGTTCATGGGCCTCCCTCCAGGGATGGGTAAGTCCTGTTCCACCGTAATAACCCTCGTGCGCCAGGGTCAAACGCCGTGGCCGGGCCCGTGAGGCACCGCGAGCCGCCTCTGGACGGCTTCCGACGGTCAGTAGCGGAGGATCTTGCCCGCGCAGTACGGCTCGTCGATGTCGTCTTCCTCGGGTCGACAGGCGACGCCGCCGATACCCGCGACCCCCCGGCCGTCGGGGCCGATCGACACGATCATCGAGATCCTGCCGTTCTTCGGCGGCTCCGCGCCCGCGCGCGGCCATTGCTTCAACACGGTCCACGGCTCGAGCGCGCTCGTGGTGGCCGTGACGAATCCGAAGTCCATGCCGAGGGTGCGAAGCTCGACGACGGCGTCCTCGAAGTCCATGTGTCCGATGGCGGGCACGCGCGTGCCGGGTGGGACCGTGTGTGCCGGTGGCGAGGCGAACGTCTCGCCCGGCTCGGGGCCCGTCTGCGACGGGTCGACCGACGGGTGCACCTCCATCCGCCCGCCCGCCTCCACCGCGGGACGCGCTGAGGCCCCGGCGGATGCGGTATCCGTAGCCGAACACGAAGCGAGGAGGAGTACGAGCCCGACGGGTGCCACCGTGCACCACCTCACGAACGCGCCCCTAGGATGCAACGGTCAACCCCTCTCCTCGATCCTCGAATCGATCGAGTGGAACGCATGCGGGCTGGAGGCGTCAAGGCAAACCGCCGCTGACAGCCTCGCACACGGTTGTCCGGGGCGGCCTCCTCGATAGACTCTGGACCGCTTCCCGTTGGGGTGTGGTGTAACGGCAGCACGACTGACTCTGGATCAGTTAGTCCTGGTTCGAATCCAGGCACCCCAGCCACCGCAACGAGAGCCCGCTTGATGCCGGATCGACGTCGGGTGGGTCGATCGACCCACGGCTACGATGGGCGTCCGGATGCGACGGCGATCGACGAGGAGGCACCGGTGAGCGACGCGGCCACGCCGAGGATCCCGATCACCTTGATCCCGGGCGACGGCATCGGGCCCGAGTGCATCGAGGCCGCGCGCCGGATCGTCGAGGCCGCCGGGGCGCCGGTCGAGTGGGACGAGCAGGTCGCCGGCGCGGAGGTCTTCAAGTCGGGCCTTCCCTCCGGGGTCCCTCAGGAGACGATGGACTCGATCGCACGCACCCGCGTGGCGTTGAAGGGGCCCCTCGAGACCCCGGTCGGCTTCGGCGAGAAGAGCGCGAACGTCACGCTCCGCAAGCTCTTCGAGACCTACGCGAACGTGCGACCGGTGCGCGAGATGCCGGGCGTGATCACGCCGTACAGCGGGCGCGGCATCGACCTCGTGGTGGTCCGGGAGAATGTCGAGGACCTCTACGCCGGCATCGAGTACATGCAGACGCCCGGCGTGGCGCAGGCACTCAAGCTGATCAGCGCCAAGGGCTCCGAGAAGATCGCGCGGTTCGCGTTCGAGTACGCGCGCAGCGAGGGTCGCACGAAGGTTGCCTGTGCCACCAAGGCCAACATCTTGAAGCTGTCCGAGGGAGAGATGAAGAGGGCGTTCGAGAAGGTCGCGCCCGACTATCCCGAGATCGAGCCGTGGCACGTCATCGTCGACAACGCCGCACACCAGCTGGTGAAGCGGCCCGAGCAGTTCGAGGTCCTGGTCACCACGAATATGAACGGCGACATCCTTTCGGACCTTTCGAGCGCTCTGATCGGGGGCCTGGGCTTCGCGCCGAGTGCCAACATCGGGAACGAGGTCGCGATCTTCGAGGCCGTGCACGGCTCCGCTCCGAAGTACGCCGGAAGGAACGTGATCAACCCGACCGCGGTGATCCTGTCGGCGGTGCTCATGCTCCGCTACTTGGGCCTGTTCGAGGAGGCCTCGGCGATCGAGCACGCGGTATTCGTCACGCTCGAGTCCGGCGTGCTCACGGGTGACGTCGTCGGCTACGACCGCGGAACGCCGACGTCCGACTACGCCAATGCGATCATCGGGAACCTCGGCAAGCACACCGAGACGTGGACGATCCGCGACGTCACGCCCCTGCACCTGCCGACGCTCGATCCCGCGCCGGACTACGTCCACCCGAAGAGCCGCGCCGTGGTGGGCCTGGACGTGTTCGTCGAGTCGCCGCTTTCCGCCAGCGAGCTGGGCGCCAGCCTGATGGAGCTCACGCTCGACACCAAGCTTTCGCTCAAGATGATCTCGAGCCGCGGCACGAAGGTGTTCCCGCCGACCGGCGCGATGACCGAGACTGGCGACCACTTCCGATGCCGCTTCATCATCAAGGAGAACCCCGGGGACCTTCCCGACGCGGACGTGCACGAGCTGCTGCAGCGGATCAGCTCGAAGCATTCGTGGATGCACATCGAGAAGCTCCAGGAATTCGACGGCGAGCTCGGCTTCACCCGGGATCAGGGCGAGAACTGAGGGATCTGCCCGGTCAATCGGGGGGCGGCACGTACGCCAGCGAGGCGATCCGTCCGTCGGTGACGTCCAGGCGCCACGCGCTTCCCTTCTTGAACGAGACCTGGCCGTCGCCGACGTTGGGGACGCCACGGGCGAGCAGGTTGCCGATCAGGTCCATGTAGACATCGCCGTGCGTGCAGAGGACCGCCGGGCCATCGGCTGCCGCGGCCAACGCGAGCGCCTCCGCAGTCGCCGCGTCGTGCCCCTCACCCAGCTCGGGCTCGAGGTCGATGCCGATCCCCAGCCGCTCCGCGATCGGATGCAGCGACTGCGTACACCGGATGTACGGGCTCGAGAGCAGCCGGGCGAACGGCACGTCGCGGAAGGAATCCGCCAGCTTCATCGCTTGCTTGCGCCCCTTCCTCGAGATCGGACGAAGCTCGTCGGGCTCGTCCCAGTCGGGGCGACTCCCCGCGTTGACGTGACGGATGACGTAGACGGGCACGGGATCGCCGGTCTCGCGCTCGCCGGTCACGCGGCCCAGCAGGGCACGGTCGTGTCGGTAGGTGAGCCGGCGGCCCGCCTCGTCCAGGCGTATCCATCGCGCGTCGTCCACCTCGTGCGATGCCGCGGGCTCTGCCCCTTCGGGGGCCGCCATCCGCCAGTAGCGCACGATCTTCGGACGACCCCGGCCATCCACGTAGGTGACGGCGCCCAGGTCGTCCTCGAGGCGGCACACGAGCGCCGTCTCCTCCTCGACTTCGCGGAGGGCGGCGGTGGCCTCGTCCTCACCGGGTTCCAGCTTCCCCTTCGGGAAAGACCAGTCGTCGTAGGCAGGCCGATGGACGAGCACCACCTCGAGCCCCTCGGGCCCCAGGCGCATCACTACCCCGCCCGCAGCGCGGACGAGCGTCACATCCAGCTCCGCACGGACTTCCGATCGAGCCGGCGCCACTCCTTCGGCCATCGGCTGCGCGAGCGGCGCGCGGCCCGGCGCTCGAGGGCGGCGACCTCGCCGGCGACGAAAGCAGCGCGCCGCGACACCTGGCCGGACGCCCATCCTTCGAGCCACGCCTCGGCGACCACCGCGTCCTGATGCTCGCCGAGCACGCCCTGCAGGCGCGCCGCGGCGCCGGCGAACTTCGACGCTGGCGATCCGACGGCAGGTGCCACCGCCTCGGCCGCGTACCGCGCGCGTTTGGACTTGATACGGATCCGGTGCAGCTCGTGATCGGAGGGATCCTTGCCCGCGCTCCGCACGGAGGCGCGGAGCTTCTTCCACGGACGCCGGGCCAGACCCGGCAAGGCATCGACGGCGGCGCGCTCGGCCTCGGGATGCACCAGAGGCTCGGCCGACGCGTCGAGCAGGCGCTCGATCAACTGCTCGTACCGCTCGCTCGCGAGCGCCTCGAGGGCCGCGGCGTGCGCCAGGCGATCGCGATCCCGCAGCGTCGCCAGGATCGACCCTCCCCCGTCCGCATCGGCGGCATCCAGGTCCTCGATGCGTTCGCGCATGCGCTCCAACAGCACGTCGACGTCCCGCGCCTCGCCGAGCGCCGAGCCGAGCCACCCCAACTCGTCCCTGAGGTCGTCGGACCATCCGCTGTCCAGCAACGGACCGAAGGTCCGCAGGTCCGAACGCAGCCTGCGGGTGGCGACACGAGCCTGGTGAACGCCCTCGGGATCCTCGTTCACGCGAACGACGGGATCGTTGCGCAGCAGGTCTCGGACGGATACGGCGATCGCACGGCGGATGGCGGCCGCCGCGCTCGCGCGATCGTCGAGCCGCTCGACGACGATCGACTCGGCGAGCGACTTCGTATCGAGCTTCGCCCCCGAGGAGGCAGCCCGGTCTGCCTCCCGCTCGACGTTCACGGCAGGGCTCGCTCCTCGGCGAGCCGCTGGAACGCCTGCTGTGACTCAACGCGCTCGGTTGTCGGCACCTTCGCCCAGCCCTCGGGTCCGAGCTCCCAGGCGAGCACGTCATCGCGCGCGTTCACTTCCAGGATCTCGTCCAGACGGGCCGTGAGGTCGGGATCGACGACCTCGGTGACGCATTCCACGCGGTGGTCGAGGTTGCGAGGCATGAGGTCGGCCGACCCGATGAAGTGGCGAGCGTCGCCCGCGGCGCCGAACCGGAAGATCCTCGAGTGCTCGAGGTAGCGGCCGACGATCGAGCGAACCCTGATGTGCTCGGAGAACCCGGGGACCCCGGGGCGCAGGCAGCAGATCCCGCGCACGACGAGATCGATCTCGCATCCGCGCTGCGACGCCACGTAGAGCGCGTCGATCATCCGCGCGTCGACCAGACTGTTCATCTTCATGGTGATGCGTCCGCCCGGTCGGGACTGCTCCTCGATCAACTCGGCGAGGCGGGTGCGGAGCATGACGGGAGCGACCAGGATGCGTCGGTACGAGACCTGGTTGCTGTACCCGGTGAGGTAGTTGAACAGGTCTGCGACGTCGGACGTGTCGTCCGGGTCGGCCGTGAGCACACCGACGTCCTCGTAGAGGCGCGCCGTGCCGGAATGGTAGTTGCCCGTGCCGATGTGGCAGTAGCGGCGGATCGTGTCGCCTTCGTCGCGGACGACCAGCGAGACCTTGGCGTGGGTCTTCAGCCCGACCACCCCGTAGACGACGTGGACCCCCGCCTGCTCGAGGACGCGCGCCCATGAGATGTTCGCCTCCTCGTCGAACCGCGCGGTGAGCTCGACGAGCGCCGCCACCTGCTTGCCGGCGTCGGCGGCCCGTACCAACGCCCGCACGATCGCGCTGTCGGTGACCGACGTCCGGTACAGCGTCTGCTTGATCGCCAGCACGTGCGGATCCTTCGCGGCCTGATCCACGAAGAGCTCCACCGACGTGTCGAAGGAGTCGTACGGGTGCTGGACGAGGACGTCGCCCTTGCGGAGCACCGAGAAGATGTCGGTGCGTCCGGAGACGACCGGCTGCAGCCGTCGCTGGGTCTGCCCCGTCCACGGCTCGAACTTCAGATCGGGCCGATCCAGGGCGACCAGCTGGAACAGGTCGGAGAGACCGAGGGGCGAGCTCGTTACGTAGACGTCGGGGTCGTTCAGGCCGAGCTCTTCCTGGAGCAGGTCCCGGATCGACTTCGGCATCGAGCGGTGGACCTCCAGACGCACGACCTCCGGCGACCGTTCGCGCTGGCGGATGATCGACTCGATCGCCTCGAGCAGGTCGTCCGCCTCGTCGATCTCGAGCTCCAGGTCGGCGTCCCTCGTGACGCGGAACGGGTGGGCCGCGACGATCTCCATCCCCGGGAAGAGCGTCTCGATCCTGGCCGCGATCACCTGCTCGATCGCCACGAAACGCTCGCCGTCGGGAACCGCCAGGAAGCGCGGGAGGGAAGGCGGCACCTTCACGCGCGCGAACCGCGAGACACCCGTTTCCCGATCGCGCGCCTGGATCGCGAGGTTCAGCGACAGGTTGGAGATGTACGGGAACGGATGCGCGGGGTCGACCGACAGCGGCGTGAGGATCGGGTACACGCGCTCCTCGTACGTCTGGCGCAGATGCTGCCGCGCCGGCTCGTCGAGCTGGCCCCAGTCGACGATGTGGATGCCGGCGCGCGCCAGCCGCGGCCGTAAGCTGCGTATCCACGCGTGCCGCTGTCGCGTCATGAGCATCTGCACCTGCTCGCTGATGCGCTGCAGCTGCTCGCCGGGTGTTGCCCCGTCGGGCGCCGTCTGTGTCAACCCTGCCTTGATCTGCTCCTTCAGCCCGGCCACGCGGATCTGGAAGAAGTCGTCGAGGTTGGCCTGGAAGATGGCCAGGAACCGGACGCGTTCCAGGAGCGGCAGCTCGGCGTTCTCGGCGAGCGCGAGCACGCGCGCGTCGAAGTCGAGCCACGACGTCTCACGGTTCTCGAACCGTTCCGGGGTCGTGAGATCGAGTGGCTTCGTCTCGACGATGGTCGGTCGTGCAGACGTCATCGGGGAAGCGCTCCTTGGCGAAGGAATCGCATCCTACCGGACCGAGATGGCCGCCGGAAGAACCGCCACTGCTACCATGACGCGCGGCCCGGTCCCATCGTCTAGTGGCCTAGGACACCACCCTCTCAAGGTGGAGGCACGGGTTCGAATCCCGTTGGGACTACCAGGAGAAACGCACTCGTTGAAGGTCCCGTCTCCACCCTGCTCAGGGTGCAGAAGCAGGCGTCACGGTGCCGCAGAAGCGCAGGTCATCCCAGCCCCTACGGTTGGCGTCGATCACGCCTCGTCCCGAATTGTCCCGCAGCCGACGCTACGCGTAACGGCGGAAGGGCCCCTCCGTGATGCTCCCCTTTACGGCGCGCAGCACGAGAGCATCTCGACATCGGTTGTGAAGCTCTGCGCGGTGAGCTTGATCCCCTCGGCCATCGTGAGATAGGGAGCCCAGGTCTCCGCGAGGTCGGAAACGGTAAGACCGAACTTCACCGCGTACACGCCAGCCAGGATCGCGTCGCCCGCGTTGTCGGCCAGGGCGTGGACCCCCAGGACCTTCCCCGAGCGGCGGTCGGCCACGATCTTGAACACACCTCTGGTATCCAGGTTGACGCGCGCCCGGGGGACGTGACGAAGCTCCACCACTCGGCACTCGCACTCGTACCCGGCAGCCTGAGCCTGCTCGTCCGTAAGTCCGACCGCAGCGGTGTTCGGGGTCGTGAACGTCACCCGTGGGAGCGCGGTGTAATCCAGGGCGCCGACCTCGTCCTTGATGGCGTTCTCGGCTGCGAGCGTCCCTTGCGCGGCAGCGACGTAGACGAACTGCGGCGCGCCCGTTACGTCGCTCGCGGCGAGCACGCTCGGGTTGGTCGTTCGGAGGGTCTCGTCGAGCGCGAGTCCAACGCGGTCATCCAACCCGATGTCGGCCTTCTCGAGGTCGAGGCCATCGAGGACCGGCCTTCGACCCGTGGCCACGAGGATCTCGGCTCCCGCGAGCCTCAGTTCGCCGCCACCGGCTTCGGCGATAACGGTTCTGGGCGGGCCCGCCTCGACACGAACCATCTTCGCCGACGTAACCACCTCGATGCCCTGCTCCACGAGGATCTGCGTCATGGTCTCGGCGATCTCGGGCTCCTCGAGCGGCGCGAGCCGCTCCAGAGCCTCGACGATCGTGACCTTCGAGCCGAGGTGCCCACCACCTTCGGGGTGACGATGCGGCAGTCATCCCTCGGAGCGTTCGGGCCTCGCTGGTCGGGTCCTTCGGCAGTTCGAATCGGCCCTGCGGTGGAGGAAACTGCACGATCATGGGCGTTGTCGCAGGGCGAATCGGGCTCCGGGGCCTCGCACGAGGCACCGGGGATGACATGGCCCGCGAGGCTGCCTGGCTGGCGCGCTGCGTCGGCCGTGGCGAATGGGCGCCCCTGTTCGAGGATGACGTCAAAGAGCTGGGTCAGCGCCTCGAACACGTGCGCTTCGAACCGGGGGGCCTGATCTTCTCCCAGGGAGAGCCCTCGGATGCTGTGTGGATCTTCCGCAGCGGGCGAGCCGAGCTCAGCCTGCGCGAAGGCAAACGCCGCCTCATCGTCCAGGTCGTCCATCCCGGCGACGTCGACGGAGACATCGGGTTGATCCTTCAGATGCCGCTGCCCTACTCGGCCCACGCGATCGACGACGTCGAGGCGCTGCGCCTGTCGGCCGAGGACTTCGAGTGGCTGATCGCGATGCGCCCGGCGCTCGCCCGGCGGTGGCTCTCGAGCATCGCCGCCCGGTTGATGAGCGCCGAGCGCCGCGTCCTGCAGCTCGCCGGGCACGACCTCAAGACCCAGCTCGCGAACCTGCTGCTCGACGAGGAACGCGATGGCTCCATCGCCCTCCCCCAAGAGTCGCTCGCGGCGCTCCTGGGCGTGCGCCGCCCCTCGCTGAACAAGATCCTGCGAGGCCTCGAGCGCGCCGGCATGGTGAAGCTCTCCTACCGGTGCGTCGACCTCGCCGACCGGAGCGCGCTCGTCCGGTTGGCAGGCCGCGCCACCGGCTGAGCGCCCATCTCTGTCAGCACGCTGACGATCCCGCCGCGGGATCGCCCCTCCGCCGGTTGTGCGGGCTGTACGCAACCCAAGGGAGGGATCAGCATGAACGTCCTCGCAGCAGCAAGCCTGGGGGGAAACTACGCAGCAGGAGCCGCGATCGTCGCGGGTCTGATCGTCGGCCTCGCGTTCCTCGCGGTCGTCTACATGGGCATGGGGACAGGGATGACCCGGGTGGACTTCCTCTCGATCCTCGGGTCGATGGTGGCGCCGAAGGCGACGCGCTCTACCACGCGAGCGATCGGGTTCGCCGTCCACATGATGATGTCCGTGATCTTCGGCCTCGCGTACGCGGGGATCCTCACCGTGATCGACGTGACGTCGGCCGGATCCGCATCCACGTGGGGCGCCCTCGTCGGGGTCGTGCACGGCGCCGGTGTGCTGATCGTGATGCCGATGATGCTCGCGACGGCGCATCCCCTCGTTCGAAGCGGAGACCTCGAGCGTCCGCGGGCGCTCATGACCGGGTTCGGATCGATGACCCCGGTCGGCTCGCTCGCCGCGCACATCGTCTTCGGCCTCGTCGTGGCGTCGATCTACGCGGCCATCGTGCTCTGATCCCGGGGGGCACGATCGGTCACCCCGATCGGTCATCCCGGAGAAGGGCCGTTCGACCGTAGCGGAGCAGGTGGGTCCGCCCAGCATCGGGTGTGACCGAAGGAGGACAAGATGGCCGAGGTGAAGGTTTACGGCGCACCGTGGTGCCCCGACTGCCGCACATCGAAGCAGTTCCTTGGGGAGCAGCGCATCCCCTACGACTGGTTCGACATCGACCAGGATCCGGACGCGGCACGCCTCGTGCGAGAGAAGAACGACGGGAGGCAGATCATCCCGACGATCGTCTTCCCGGACGGCTCGTTCCTCACCGAGCCCTCCAACGCGGAGCTCGCCCGGAAGCTCGGCCTGCAGCTCCGCGCCGAACGGAGCTTCTACGATCTCCTCATCGTCGGTGGAGGTCCCACCGGACTCTCCGCGTCCATCTACGCGGCGCGAGAGGGCATCGACAACCTCATCATCGAGCGGAGCGCGCTCGGTGGCCAGGCCGGCGTGACCGAGCGCGTCGAGAACTTCCCGAGCTACCCCGACGGGATCGGCGGGGCGGAGCTGGCCGAGCGGCTGATCGCGCACGCGCGACGCTACGGCGTCGAAATGCTCTCTGCCGTCGGCGTCGCCGAGATCAAGGAATGCCCCGGGTACCTGCTCGTGATCACCGAGGAGGGAGACGAGTACTGCGCCAAGACAGTGCTCATCGCCACCGGCTCCTCGTATCGGAGCCTCGGCGTCCCCGGTGAGGAGGACCTCTACGGGGCCGGCATCCACAACTGCGCGACATGCGACGGACCCTTCTACAAGGACGCTCAGGAGATCATGGTGATCGGCGGCGGCAACTCGGGCGTGGAGGAGGGGTTGTTCCTCACCCGGTTCGCCGAGCGGATCCGCTTGGTCGAGTTCGCGCCGGAGCTCAAGGCCTCACCGCTCCTGCAGGAGCAGATCCGGAACGATCCGCGGTTCGTGATCCATACCAACACGGAGATCGTCGAGTTCAAGAAGGCGGAGGACGGGAAGCTCGGCGCGGTTCTGGCACGTAACCGCGCCACCGGTGAGCTCCACGAGTTCCATCCCGCGGCAGCGTTCGTCTTCATCGGGCTCGATCCGAACACCGAGTTCTTGAAGGGAACGCTCGACCTCGATCCGTGGGGGTTCGTCGTGACCGACGAGACCTTGCAGACGTCCAAACCCGGCGTCTTCGCCGCGGGCGATGTTCGGTCCGGCAGCACGAAGCAGCTGGCTGCGGCCACGGGCGAAGGAGCCACCGCCCTTCTCATGGTGCGCCAGTACCTGCAGAAGCTCGGTGACGTCGCCGAGCGCGTCGTCGGCAGCTGAGCTCGGTCATGAGCCCGATCCTTGCGGTCGACCTCGGTGGCACGCAGATGCGCGCGGCGTTCGTGGATCGGGACGGAGGCATCCTCCGGCGACGAGCCGAGCCCACACCGCCGCCAGGATGGGCTCCCTCCCTGACGGAAGAGAACCTCTCGGCCGTCCTCGGCTTCCACACGGCGCTCGCGAATGATGCGGACCTCGCGGCCGTGGGCGAGTTCCGTTTCGGTGCCGGGCGCGGATACGTCGACGTCGTGTACGTCACCATCTCGACCGGTATCGGCGCAGGTGTCATCCTGGGTGGCCTCCTGGCGCACGGACGGCGCTCTCTCGCGGAGGTCGGTCATACCATCATCGACCGCACGGCCCTCAGTGCCGGTGCGCCGGCGACGTTGGAGGACGAGGGCTCCGGGACGGGATTGGAGAGGATCGCTGCGGCGGCGAGGCTCGACCGGGCTGGCGCCCGGCTCGTCGAGCTCGTCGACTCGGGCGACCCGACGGCCATCCGCGTCTGGGGATCGGTGGCTCAGGCGGCGGGGATCGGCGTGGTGAACCTCGCGCACCTCTTCTCCCCGCAGGTGGTCGTGGTCGGGGGCGGTGTCGCGCGTGCGGGGACCTCCTGCTTGAGACGATCCGCTCTGCGCTGGCGCGTCTCGGGCCGCGCGGCCTCCACGAACCGATCGACGTGGTGCCCGCGGCGCTCGGGGACGATGCCGGACTCTCGGGCGCTGCGGGATGGTTCGAGACCTTCGTCCGCGCGGCGCCGAGCGACGTCTGACCTCCCGTCACTCCACCCGCACGATCGAGCCGGCCCCGAAGATCGGGCCGACGTGGATACCCCTCGCCAAGTAGAGAGCCGGGGGGATGGAGATGTCGGCGAGATACAGCTCGCCGACGACCTCCGGTGCAGCTGCGAGCCCGGTCTTCGGGAGGGCCAGGGTGAGCGTCGCCGTCGCGCGGATGCACGGCTCCCGGATGATGCCCGTCGTCGAGTCGAGCCCGCTCGGAACGTCGAGTGAGCACACCGACCCCTGCTGTTCGTTCGCCCACCGAATCAGCTCGGCGGCTCGACCACGCGGGTCGCCGCTGAGCGAGTAGCCGATCAGGGCGTCCAGCACCAGGTCCGCCGCGGCCGGCTCGGTACCGATCGGCACACCCATCCGGTCGAGGATCGAGAGTTGATGCCGTGGCACATCGCCAAGCCGGTTCCGATCCTCGCCGAGCGTGACCGCGACCCGGATGCCGCGGTTGGAGAGGTGTCGCGCCGCGACGAGCCCGCCACCGCCGTTCCCCCCACGACCGCACAGCACGGCGACGGTCTGGGGTTCGAACCGTCCCAGCGCCAGCTCCGCGAGACGAACCCCCGCGTTCTCCATCATCTGGATCAGCAGCAGTTCGAACTCCTCGACCGCCAGACGGTCGACCTCGCGCATCTGCGCGGCGGTGACGGCCCGGATCGACGACGTCGACACGACCGGAAACCCGAACCCGTCTCCGGTCGTCACCGGCGTCGGGCCGCCCGTTCCTCAACCGGCGTCCTCGTCGCCGAGAGGAAGCCTGACGTCGAGACGACGAACGGAATGAGGAAGTTCGAGGCCACACGCACCCACGTTGCGAGCGTGGCGTGACCGCCCAGGAGGGTGCCCCCGAGGTCGATCGCCGTCAGGAGCGTACCGACGACCAGCCCGATCGGGATGGTGCGGGGGAGCGTGCTCGGACGCACACACAGCGTCGTCGCCTCACCGTACGTCTCCCAGCGCAGTTGCTCTTGGCGCATCGCGCTCGGTCATTCTCGCTCCCCGCGGAACTCGAGGGTATAGGTCCATCGTGGCGGGTCATCCTGGTGCTTGAAGCTGAGGAGCCTTCCGATCTCGCCGCCGGGCAAGCACGGGCAGGCCCGAGTGCGAATCGTCGGGCCACAGCTCTCGTCGCGTGTGATGCTCCATGTCCAGCAACGTCATCGGGAGGTCATCCGTACGCTCGAGGGGTTCCTGCCATTCGGGATCGCCATCCGGGCGGAAGCGCACGAAGCGAGGAACCGCGTGGAGCAGCAGTTGCTCTGCCGGCCGCTTCCACCCCTTACCGAAGAACCTCCATCGCTCCCCGTCCTTCGACGTCTCGACGATCCAGCACTCGTTGCCGAACCGATCCACGCGAGCCCCGGTCGGTGTGCTCACGTCACCTCACCTTTCCGGGATCCACGGCGTCGGTGCGCCTGCGCTCGTTCCTCCGCGAGCGCGTCGATCTGCTCGAGCGAGGAGGCTACCGCCTCGTCCCATCGGCGCGCGACCAGCCCGCCCCACCATCGCCCGAGCCCCCAGAGATCGGTGTGGAGCTCCCCCCGGTACCGGAGCGACGTCTCCTCCCCGTCGTCATCGAGCAGGAAGGCTTCGAGCACAAGCGGCACCGGGCCGCGCACGAGTCGGAAGTGAACCGCGGACGGCCGCTCGAACCGGACGGTCTCCACAGTCGTCGCGACGGCACCTCCCACCGGCGTCCGGTGCGCCGCCAATACCATCTGATCCGAGCGCTCGAGGATCTCGATCTTGCCCTCGAGCGAGGCCGGCATCGTCCCGAGATATGGCGCGGCGATCACGTCGAACACCAGCTCGCGTGGCGCCTGGATCTGAAACTCGATCGGGCCGAGCGGGCGAACCGTCCTTCGCATCCTCAGGTCGAGCGAGAGATCGCCCGCGACGAGCCGTCGGTACAGCCACCACACCGACGCGCCAGCCCCACCGAGCGCGACGGCCGGAGCCATCCCGTATCGGTTCGTCGTCCCGCCACAGCTAGGGCCGCAGCCTCGAACGGAGGCGTCGCCACCGGCCGACCGACGCCGTCTCGGCACCCGAGAACTGGACGACCGCCCGGACGTTCTCGCGAAGCCGCGCCGGCGCCGCCTCGCGGGCGTGCTCGGCGACGCGACGACCGAGCCGCGCCACCCACACCTCACGCCAGCAGTCGTCGCACTCGAGCAGGTGGGCCTCGAACCACCGGCGCATGCGTCGGGTCAGCTCGCCCGAGACGTACATCGACGCGTTGATCTCGGGATCGTGCGGCATCGAACGGATCACCGCGCCTCCTTCCGTTCGGGAACATCTTCGTTGAGGAGCGACGCCAACGCCCGTCTCCCCCGGTGGAGTCGTGATAGCACCGTGCCGCGCGGGGTGCCCATCGCCGCCGACGAGTCCGCGGTCGAGAGACCTCCCAGGTCGACCAGCGTGAGCGCGATCCGCTGCTCCTCCGGCAATCGCCACATGGCTTCGTGAAGGGCCTGCCGGTCCAGCACCGCCAGCGCGTCGGCCTCCGGATCAGACGAAGCGGGGATGCCCTCGATCTTCTCCAGCGGGACCTCCACAGGTCGGCGCACGCTACGGCGCCAGGCGGAGCGCCCGAGGTTCAGGCAGATGGTCGCGATCCACGGCTCTACGCTGCGAGGGCGTCTGCGCTCTCTCCACGCGCGGAATGCGGCCAGATAGGTCTCCTGAACGAGGTCTTGGACGTCCTCCTCGGATCGTACGAGCCTTCGCGCGAGGTTGTAGACGAGGTCCATGCACCCCATCGTCGCGCGCAGGAACTCCTCCTCCACCTCGGTCACAGCTCCTGGGCTTCGATCACGCGTGCACCCGGGCCGACGAACGAGCCCGGTCCACGGTGACCCCGCGTGCGGCCCATGCAGCCCCGAGGACGAGACCGTAGATCGCGTGCTCGGCCGTGAACGTGCCCCACCCGACGAGGCTCGCCATGTCGCTCACCATGTCGCCACCCCGGAGGACGGCGCTCGTGACAGGGAGGCCAACATAGGCCATGAACAGCATCACGGCGATGCCGTAGACGATGCCACCCCCGACGGCGGCGGCTCCGCGCACTCCCAGCCGTGATGCGCCGAGCGCGAAGATCACCCCGAAGACGATCCCCACCATCATGTGCACGACCAGCCCGAGAAGAGCCGGTCCCGCCGTGAAGTACGTCGAGCCCATCGACCGCATCAGCGTGTCCGTTCCGATGATCGGCGATGCGATGTGGTAGAGGGGCGTGAAGAAGCCGGTGTGCTGGTAGGTGGCCGCCGCGATCATCGCGTACTTCGCCATCACGAGGGCGCCAAGCGCACCTCCCGCGGCCCCGACCGCCACGATCCTGCGTTCCATGGGTCCTCCTTCCATCAGCCCCATCCACTAGGACGCTGCCGGCCCCGTTCGATTCCCGGCCTCCGCTCACGGTCCTGACCCCGATCAGGACAAGCCGTGAGAAGGTGGGTCGTGCGTTCGGTCGCGCCGCATCGCATCGGAGGCTTCGCGCCGATCCGCGACTACGGGGCGATCGGCGACGGGCGGACGGTTGCCCTGATCGCTCGTGACGGCTCGATCGACTGGTTCGCGAGCCCTTCGATCGATTCGCCCACGGTGTTCGCCGGCCTCCTCGACCCTCGTCGTGGGGGCTCGTGCGGCCTCGCGCCGGATGAGCCGTTCGAGGTGACCCGCCGCTACATCCCCGGGACCACCGTGCTTCGGACGACGTTCTCGACGGCGTCGGGGGCCGTCCGCCTCACGGATGCGATGACCAACTCCTCCGCGGGGCTCGTCCCGTTACGCGAGATCGTCCGGAAGGTGGAAGGGCTCGGCGGCACCGTCGCGATGAGCTGGAAGGTCGACCCCCGATTCGGGTACGGGGCGCAGCACACGCGCATCGGGTGGCGGCGCGGCGTCCCCGTGGCCGACGCAGGCAGCGATGCGCTCGCCGTCTGCCCCTTCGGCGTGGGGGAACCGACCGTCGCTGCGGACTCGATCTCGGGCCGATTCGAGATCGTCCAGGGTGGCAAAGCGCTCCTCGCCCTCTGTTTCACCCATCAGGAACCGCTCGTCCTTTCGAGCAGGGACGACGTCGAGCGGCGCCTCACCGAGACCGTGGACGCGTGGAGCCGATGGAGCGTCGATCGAACGGGCCCGGGACCCTGGAAGGATGCCGTCGAACGAAGCGCCCTGACGCTGAAGCTCCTCGCGTACGCACCCTCGGGCGCCGTCGCCGCGGCACCCACGATCTCCCTTCCCGAGGTGATCGGGGGCGAACGGAACTGGGACTACCGCTATTCCTGGGTCCGGGATTCCGCGTTCACGCTCGACGCGCTGCTGCATCTCGGGTGCTCCTTCCAGCTACTGGGGGCCCGGACATACTCGACCTGGTGGCGCGACGTCGGTGAGGAGCAATTCTGTGACGAAGAGACGACTCTTGCTCGGGGTGGCTGCGGGCGCTGCCGTGCTCTATGTGGAATTCGTCCGTCCATGGCATCTGCGATGGGGCGCGACGGAGGACGAGGCTCGAGCCGCTCTCCCAGGCGACGACGCCCTGAGCCATCCGGATCTCCAAGCAACGAGAGCGATCACCGTTTCGGCTTCGGCCGAGGACGTGTGGCCGTGGATCGCACAGCTCGGGCAGGGCCGGGGCGGCTTCTACAGCTACGACGCGCTGGAGAGCCTCGTGGGGGCGGACATCCACAGCGTCGACCGGATCGTGCCCGAGTGGCAAGACGTCGCGGTCGGCGACCCGTTCCGGCTGGCTCCCGAGGTCGCGCTCGAGGTCATCGCCGTCGAGCCGATGCGCGCGCTCGTCGTTCGCGGCGGCGTCCCGATGGGCCAGGCGATCGGCCCGCCGTACGACTTCGTGTGGGCGTTCGTCCTTCACGCCAGGCCGGACGGCACGACCCGGCTCCTCGTGCGGGAGCGGTACCGCTACACGCGCCGCTGGGCGCCGCTGCTCGTCGAGCCCGTCGAGGCGGTGAGCTTCGTCATGACCCAGAAGATGCTCCGAGGCATCCGCGACCGCGTCGAGCGAGTCGACGGTCGGCGCGAGAGCTCCTAAAAGGCTCGTCCTCGCGGTGCGGATCGCGGTATCGCATCAGGTGGGAGGCGATCGCGTCGCGGTCGAACTCGGTTAGCTCAACGACAAAGAGGATGCCGCGATGCCCGAGGGTGAAGCCACGTACGCAGAGGGGCTCAACCGTCCGGCATCACGGCGCCGCGCGGCCCTAGACCTCGTGGCGCAACGCGCTGTCGGACTCGGGCAACGTCACCGTCTCCGTGCGGAATATGGAGGACGAAAGCCTGAACCCCTTGACGATACAGTAGATGCTGAGCGACAGCTCCCACAGGGCTTCGGGCAACGTCGCGATGCTTTGGACGACGCCTCCTCGCTCGATCGCGTCGTACATCACCAAGACCCCGGTGATCATGACGAGCGGACCGCCGATGAGACCCAGCCACGTCATACCTCGCGGCACCAACTCGGAACGGTACATCAGGTAACCCAGCACCACTCCGTTGGCGAGACCGGCGAAGAAGCCCGGTCCGACAAGGAACGCTCGGCGGTAGAACGCGACGAACACATCGCCGAGAACGGGAGTTGAGGCCGCTGTGGCCTCTTGCCGCATCAGCAGGAACGCGAGGGCGCCCACGATCCCGATAGCGATGAACATGGCCTCGACGAGGCGCGCTGAGACGTAACCGATAGCTCCCATCTCGCTCTCGCGCTTGAGAACCGGGTATGCCACCACCGCCGTGGCGACGTTGGCGACGATGAGCAAGACTTCCAGCGTGGCGCCGGTCGCCACGCCCGTGCTGGGATCAGCCCCGTTCCCGGTGATCAGGCTGGGGTTGTCCAACATCTTGGCGTAGCCGATGAAGTACGCCGGGATGGAGGTGAGGAATGTGGCGAGGAAGAACCAGCCGAAGACTCGTCCGATCGCTTGGGGTCGATACGCGTGGCGTCCATCGATGATGGTGGTGTCAGCCATTCCCGTCCCCTCTCAGAGTCACGGCAGAGCGTGAACTCCTTGGTGAGCCAGCCCATAGAAACGACGGCTCCCGATCGAGCCCAAATCGGGAGCCTTCACTCTGACGGTGGCGTCGAAGGCGGAGTCTCTTAGAACAGCCCTCCATTTTAACTACTCCTCATGCTCGTCCGGCTGGGCATCAGTTCGCCCGGCGGCATCGGGTCGCTCATGACGCTCCTCCTTCTCGACCTTCGGATGTATCCAACCACCAAGATCACTTGCTTGCAGAGCGCCAAGAAAACCCTGGTCGGAGGGAACACTTCATGACGGCGTAACCTCTCCGCATCTAGCACGACGCAGGCGAAGGAGGCGATGCAAATGCCGAAGGTGTCAAAGGACAGTGCGCCACAGCGCCAGGAAGTTGGCCCGGTGGTGGATCTGCGCGACGAGCTCGACGGCTACACCGTGAGCTTCACCACGCTCCTCGAAGACATCGACGCGACGCCCTTCATGAAGGGGCTTCCGGACGACCGCTGCCAGTGCCCGCATTGGGGCTACGTCATTAAGGGCAAGATGACCGCTCGGTACGCCGACCGTGATGAGGTTTTCGAGGCAGGCGACGCCTTCTACAGCCCGCCCGGCCACGTCCCGGTGACGAACGAGCCCGGCACTGAGTTCGTGTGGTTCAGTCGCAGCGAAGAGCTGCGCACGGTCGAGGCGGTCATGATGAAGAACATGCAGGCTATGCAGGATGGCTCTACGCCTTAGGCGAGGAGCGTGCGGCGAACCCCTCCTCGGGCAGCAGCCCGTGTTGCATCGAGAACATGCCTGCGGCGGCGCGGGTCCAGGCGTTGGTCCTTGCGTTAGATGTGCTCCGCGTGGTTGACGACCGTCCTCGGTCTTGATCGAGCCCGATCTCGTCGGGCGTCCCCTTTGCTTCTCGCTACATGGTGCCGTTGAATGCCTGCAGGACGACGAGGGGAGGTCGCGATGGCGATGCAGCAGGCGGCGTACCCGGTGCAGTTCTCGGTGGACTACCCCGACCGGCCGCTCAACCGGCTGACCAGCGCCTTCCGGATCTTCGTGGCCATCCCGATCCTGATCGTGTTGGGCGCGGTCTCGGGCGGGACGTGGCAGTGGTCGGATGCACAAGGGACGACGGTGGTGGCCGCGGGCGCGGGAGGCCTGCTGTTCTTCGCGCCTCTCCTGATGATCCTGTTTCGCCAGAAGTACCCGCGGTGGTGGTTCGACTGGAACCTGGAGCTGCAGCGCTTCACCAATCGGGTCGGGATCTACCTCGCGCTCATGGATGACCGATACCCGGCCACCGATCAACAGCAGGCCGTCCACCTCGACTACGTCTACCCGGACGCGGCCCGCGAACTGAACCGGTGGCTTCCCCTCGTGAAGTGGTTCCTGGCCATCCCCCACTACATCGTTCTGTTCTTCCTGTGGATCGCGGCCATCGTGGTCGTGATCATCGCCTGGTTCGCCATCCTGTTCACGGGGCGGTACCCGAGGGGCATGTTCGACTTCGTGCAGGGCGTCATCCGGTGGGGCGTCCGCGTGGTCGCCTACGCGTTCGTGCTGGTCACCGACAGATACCCGCCGTTCTCGCTTGCCCCGTGAGCCGCCGGGGTGTTCTCGGGGTCGGTTTCACCGCGCGAGCCAACCTGGGCTGCAGGCTCGATGGCCTCGCTGGCTGATCGGGGCTGGACGTCTCGCTCAGCGACGTGCTCCAGTACCTGGACGACCAAGGGGCCACGATGAAGGCGATCGTCCAGAACAGGTACGGCTCACCTGATGTCTTGGAGCTCCGCGAGGTCGACGAGCCAGCGGTCGGGGACCATCAGATGCTCGTCCGAGTTCGCGCGGCATCGGTCCATGCCGACGTCTGGCATGTGATGCGCGGCGTGCCCTACGTCCTCAGGATCATGGGGGCCGGGCTACGCGCGCCGAAGGATCTCGTTCCGGGCACGGATCTTGCAGGGATCGTCGAGTCGGTCGGCAGGAACGTGACGCGGTTCCGGCCGGGCGATGAGGTCTTCGGTCAAAGCCTCGTTGCCAACTTATGGCGTCACGGCGGCGCCTTCGCCGAGTATGCGTCCGTTCCGGAAGCGAGGTTCGAGCTGAAGCCGGCCGGCCTGACCTTCGAACAGGCCGGGGCCGTCCCAACGTCCGGATCGCTCGCGGTTCAGGGTGTTCGCGACGAGGGACGCGTCCAAGCGGGACAGAAGGTCTTGATCAACGGCGCCGGCGGGGCCGTCGGGACCTTCGCGGTGCAGCTCGCCAAGGCGTACGGAGCGAACGTGACCGGCGTCGATGCCGCCGAGAAGCTGGACATGATCCGGTCGATCGGCGCGGATCGGGTCCTCGACTACACCCAGCAGGACTTCACCCGGAGCGGCGAGCGATACGACGTCATCCTGGACATCGCAGGGAGCCATCCGTGGCCCGATATCAAGCGTGCGATCGTTCCCGAAGGGACCTACGTCTTGATCGGGCACGATCAGTACGGAGCCACGGGCCACCGCTGGTTCGGCAGCCTGGGCCGCTTCGCCAAGCTGATGGTGATGGCTCCATTCGTGAGCCAGCTGCACCCCTTCCGTGGCGTGAAGGACCCGGGAGACCGCCTGGTGGTCATGAAGGAGCTCATCGAAGCCGGGAAGGTCACGCCCGTCATCGACAAGACGTTCCCGCTGAGCGAAGTCTCCGAGGCAATCCGCTACCTGGAATCGGGACAGGCCCGAGGGAAGCTCGTCGTCAGCATCGGACACTGACGAGATCGATGACGTCGCGTTCCGCGGCAGTTGGGAACGGCGACCTCGAGGCACTCATCGCTGTGCTCGACCCAGACAGTCGTGCTTCGTTCCCACCGCGGCGCCCTGCCGGGATCTGTCAGGTCCTGGCTTGATCCTGGAACCAGGCGACCGTCGCGGAGACTGCATCCGGCAATGGCGTGGCGCCCCAGCCGAAGGCCCGCTCGAACTTGCCGCTATCGACCACCCAAGGTCGCTCAGACTGATAGAGCTGTTCCTTGACCGCACGCAACGTGGGATCGAACAGAGCCGCCAACGCGATCGCCCACCGGGGCGCCGCCCGAAGGCGGGGAGGGTGGCCGGCCGCATCGAAGGCCATCTGGACGAACCGGCGCATGGTGACGGTCTCGGGGTTCGGGACGTGCCACACCTGCCCCATGGCTTCCTCCCGCTCCCCCAGAGTCACCAGCGCTCGGGCGAAGTCCTCGATGTAGGTCACGGTGTGAGGCGCGTCAGGGTTGCCCAGCACCTGTGCCGGCTTCCCCTCGATCGCTCGGACGAAGACCCGGTCACCGGCTGTCGAGAGATGCGCGTGAGGGCCGAAGAAGTCGGACCCCCGTCCGATCGTCGCTCGGACCCGCCCCGCCTCGTGGGCTCCTAACAGCGCCGCGGCGATCCGGGCCCTGGTCCGACCGTTCGGGCCTCGAGCCCGCTGGGGCAGGTCCTCGGTCAGTGGGCTGTCCACAGGGCCGTAGGCGTAGAGGTTGTCCCCGAACACGAGCTTCGCCCCGGCGGCGGCGGCCGCCTCGATGATCGTCTCCATGAGAGGTGGATGGAGGTCCGGCCACTTCGCGTAGGGCGGGTTGGCGCAGTGGTACACGATGGCTGCCCCATCGCATGCCCGCTTTGCGTCGGCCGCCTCGGCCACGTTCGCGCGCACGACCTCAACGCTGTCGGGGAGGTCGGCTCGACCGCCTCGATTCGCCGCTCGCACACGGTCACCCCTCGCCGCGAGATAACGGGCCACGGCGAGGCCGAGGGGACCTGTCCCCAGGACCGCATGGAGGCTTCGCTCGTTCACGTCTCTCCTCGTTCTCCTTCGTCCACAGGGCTATGGAGACGACTCACGAGTCATCGGCTTCCCGTGACGAGGTGGTAATCGGTGATCTCTGCCCGGAAGAACTCGCCTTCGTTCCACCGGTCGGTCCCGTAGAACCAGCCGGCTGGACTCGGAACCAGCGACCAACGGATTATGACAATCCCTCTAGCGCACATGCTCGCCTCATGAGCCCGTCGACCCGAAGGACACTCAGAAGCGTGTATCGGAGCGGACCCTTGCAGCTTCAGATGCTTGTCGAAGAACGAGACGATGCGGCGTCGCGCGTCTCGGGCCGAGGGCTCGTGGAACCGGGTCCCAGAGAGCTTCGCCAGCACCACTAGAAGGGTCGTTTGGTCGGCGGGGTCATGGTCATTCATGAATCCATGGCCGGCATCGGGATACACCTTCACGTCGTGGTCCAGGCCGATCGCGGTGAGGGCCCGCTCTAAGCGGACCGCGGCGCGGCGCCCGAGCGGCGAACGATCCTTGCCCCCGTAGCTGCCGACAATCGGACAGGCCCCCATGCAGTAACCGATGACACCGATGCTGCCGGTACGGTCGTCGTGTTGCGCCAACCAGGTCCGCACGGCCTCGACGTCGTCGAACGTCCTTCCCCGACCTGCGCCGAGCTCTCGCATGATGGCGCGCGTCGTGGAAGGCGAGACCGGGCTCTATCCACGACTATCGGAGCCCGTCGTAAACGAGCTGAGCGACTCCCCCCATCGACGCGCCCGTTCGAGCTCCCCCTCCTTGAGCGGTCCCTCCGTGTCGGTCACGAAGAAGCTCTCTGGCTCGGCGATGACACGGTAGCCCTTGCGACTGAGCTTCTTCGTCATGGTCTTGGCGGCCGATCCCGTGAGGATGCGCGACTTCTCGAACCGGGTGTCGAAGCATGCGGCCGCGACGCCCTCCCGCTCCGGGAGACGATCGATGAGCTGGCGGACCGCCGGCGTCGGCTGGTATTCGAGCGGCTTACCCTTCGCCTCGGCGTCCTCCGCGGCCTTCTCGAGCGCCTTGCGGCCCATCGATGTGGGCAGGCCGTGCGCATGCGTCGGCGCGCCGACCACCAGGAGATCCACGTCAATCGGGTCATCGCCCGCCGGCCCGACATCGACGTCGCCGGCGCCGCGGAGGCCGTCCGCGATGGCCTCCGCGACTGCGGCGGTGTTCCCGTAGATCGATTCGTAGATGACGGCGATCTTCATTCTGCATCCCTCCGTAACGAGAGTCTCCCCCAAATGCGCCGACACAGCTACTCAGCGCTTGGGCTGTCCCTGCTCGCGTGAGTCGCCTGGCAAGGACTGCCTACGGACCAGCGAGCACTTCCGGGGTCCGGTGCGAGGAAGCATTGGATGCGTCGGGGGTGTTTCACGGCCGGCCGAACCGCGGCCGGGCCGGTCGAGTCACAGCGTGATGACGACCTTACCTCGACCGTGTCCAGCTTCGATCTGGGCGACTGCCGCCGGCACCTGGCGGAGCGGATACCTGGACCCGATCACCGGCTTGATCTTGCCTGCCTCGATGAGCTCCTTGAGGACGACGAGGTCCTTGCCGTTCGGTCGCGCAAGGAAGTTGGTCATCTTCTGCCCGACGAAGGGAGACATCGCCTTCGCCCGGACAACCCGACCCATGCCGAGCCACCGCCCTCCGCCTTCGCCTCCGGCGAGGACGAGTGTCCCCTTCGGAGTCAGGGCTCGCCGGAGCTCTGAGTCGGGGCGGTTGCCCGCAGTGTCGAAGACGACGTCGTAGCGGCGAGTCCCATCGGTGATGTCCTGCCTGGTGTAGTCGATGACCTCGTCCGCGCCGATCGACCGGACGAGCTCGACCTTCGACGTGCTGCACATACCAGTGACGTGTGCGCCGAAGGCCTTGGCGATCTGCAGCGCGAACGAACCCACGCCTCCGGCCGCCCCGATCACCAAGACTCTCTGCCCGAGCGCGCCTTCCCGACGTCGCGGATGCCCTGGAGCGCCGTGCAGCCGGTGGTCGGCACCGTCGCCGCCTCCTCGAAGCTGAGGTTCGCAGGCTTCGGCGCGATCTTGTCGGGCCGTGCCGTCGCGTACTCCGCGAACGTCCCGCTGCCGATGCCGAACACCTCGTCGCCCGGGCGGAACGCCGTGACGTCGTCGCCGAGGTCCTCGATCTCGCCCGCGACGTCCTGGCCTCGGACCGGCTGCTTGGGCGTCCGCAGCCCGGAGACGAAGCGGATCGCGTACGGCGTGCCGGTCATGACGTGCCAGTCGCCGATGAACGCGCTCGCCGCGATGACACGGATCAGCACCTCCCCGCGACCCGCCACCGGCGTCTCGACGTCCTCGAGCCTCAGGACGTCGGCCGACCCGTACTCGTCCTGGACGATCGCCTTCATGCCGACCCCCTCTTCCTGGACGCGCTCGGATCGAGAACCGGTTTGGCGCGCCGTCGAGTCGAGCGTACTCGCAGCTGTTCCGCGACGCCGCCTCCTGGCTCCGGATCGAGGACTACGAGAATCTAGGTGCCCATGCTGCTCGGTGGGATTCGGACGGCCGGGCCACGTCGGAGTCGCCAGTCGTCCCGCGAACGACAAGGAGACGTCAAGGAACGGCAGGAACGGCTGGAGCAACGGATCGGCAGGTCGTAGGCCTGATTCAGGTATCGGTGCCGGTAACGAGATCGGCCCCGAGAACACTCTCAAGGTGGAGACACGGGTTCAAATCCCGTTGGGACTACCAGGGGAAACGCGGCGTCGGGAACGCCGTCTCCACCCTGGTCAAGGTGCACACGGAGGGTCCACGGTGCCACACGGGCGCAAGTCATCCCAGCTCCGCGGATCGCGTCGACCGCGCCTCGTCCCGCATTCGTCCCGCAGCCGACGCCACGACGTCACGGCGCGGGGCCGAGGCCTGAGCCGTCCGGCGATGGCTCATCGAGCCCATCATGGAGGGCAGGTGGGGTGCGGCACACTCGACGCGGGTCCGACGCCTCCCACGCCGGGGCGTCCCAGGCGCAAGAGAGGAAAGATGATCTCGCCCGAGATCGCCACGGTCGTCCCGCGGTTGTTCGAGTCGCCCGAGCAAGTCGAACGGGATCTAGCTCAAATGGACACCGCCCTGGGAGTCGCCGAGTGCGTCGAGCCCGCGGCCCGCTCCGAACGCAGCTACGGTCGGAGTTGGACCCCTGCAACGATCTCGATCGCGATGACCAAGGCGACGACCCAGTCGACCGCAGCGCAGAATGGAGGCCACCAGCGGGTGCCCGAAACATATCGGGCCCGTTCCTGCCAAGCGTCCTTAAGTCCGTGGGCCGCGAACCCCAGCACAAGGAGCCAGGTTGGTCCGGTGATGCCCGCCGCAGCGATTACCACGAATGCCATCGCGACAGAACACTCGAGGGCGATGACTCTCCACCGTCCGTCGGCCACCGCGAAGCCGATGTAGACGAACGCGATCGCGGCGAGTCCGAGCGCATAGACGGTCCCTGGATCGAGCCACCAGAACCCGAGCGGCGAAGCAGCCTGAATCGCGCCCACGACGACTCCCCAAGTCACTGCCGCTCGTATCGACGACTTCTGGCCATGGGAAGGGCGTGATCGAGCGACACTCATGGCCATGTCCCTACGACCGTAGGCATCCTCACGCCGAGTCCCGCGGCATCGAAGAAGCTAGGCATCGCCGTCACTGATGGCCTCGTACAGCGTCAGTGGCTTCGCGATGCCCTTGAGCTCGAAGGCACCAACCTCGACGAGACGGAATCCGCTCGGCGTGACGTGACGCAAGACGTCCTCCCCGACGAAGACCTGATTCGGCCCGGCTTGCGATGCGATGCGTGCCGCGATGTTGACCGTTCGGCCGAAGTAGTCGCCCTCGTCGTAGATCATCGGTCCCGCGTTCACGCCGACGTGGGCGGGCGGCAAGCCCACGGGATGGACGGTGTCCACGATCCCGAGCGAGGCCATCACCGCGTCGCGCGGATCTCGGAAATGGAAGTGCACGCCGTCGCCGAGCATCTTCACGACCGCACCTCGGTGCCGCGATGCGATCTCGTTGACCAACTCCGCGAGCTTGAGGGAGACGCGCGCTGCCTCTTCGTCCCCAGACTCCTCGGTCAGCCTCGTATATCCGGAGAGGTCCGCGAACGCGCAGCCTTCCACTTGCCGAGGCTCTTTCCGATGCACCCCCGCGTCCTCGAGCGCGGTCTCCACATGATCGAAGAGGTGCTCGGTCTCGAACACCTCCGAATGACGCCTGTAGAGCCAGCCGAGCAGATCTTCCCCGGACCGACCCGACCGAACGCCGACCTCCCGGAGCGCCGCCTCGAATGCCGCGTTGTCCCGAAGGCCACGCTGGCGGAACGGCTCCTCGATGGAGTGGTGAAGGTAGTGGCTCTGGAACTGCGCGACCCGCCGGGCGCTGTCGCCCCACACGCGCGCCAGCCGCAAGACATCTCCTTCGCTCAATCCGGCGCCGACGAGCACCGAGATGAACTTCATCAGGGGCAGGTCCTCCTCCCGCACGAACTCGTCGGGCGTTGGGCGCGGCAGTCCGAACGCGACGTAGATGCGTTCAAGCGTCAGGAACGGGACGTCCATCTCGTTACTGAGGTCGTCAAAAGTTCGGTCCGAACGAGGCGGACGTCGCCCCCCGATCTCGACATACCCGAGGGTCAGGTCCCCTGAGGCGAGCGCATCCGCGACGGCGTTCGCGTCGATGCCCATCGCATCAAGGCCGAGGACGAATCGTGCTCGAAGCACGTCTCGGCGCGGAAAGGTCCCGTCATCTTCTGGCTCGAGGATGCCCACCTTGGCGAGCAGCCCGATGTGTTCTGACGTCGTCCCCGCACGCTCCGCGACCTCATCCGCGGTGAGCCGATCAACGGTCATGCTCCAGCCTGAACCTCAGCGTGAATGAGCCGGGAGAGACCTTCCCCGTTCATTTCACGTACGAGATCGGGTCTGCCTCGAAGGCGTCGTGGCAGGCCTGCGAGCAAAAGTGGTACCTCTTGCCTTCGTACTCGAGGGTCCCCGCAGCCTCTTCACTATCGATGCGCATCCCGCACACCGGATCCTCCACCATCGCCATGCGGTCCCCCTACGCTCGCTCGGAGTCCGTCCCGACCAGTCCGGCGCGGTCCTTGAGCCGCGAGTCGATGCGACTCGCGATGAAGGCTGCGTCGTCGTGCACGAACCCGATGAGCGCCGACCCCCGGGTGTGCTGCCAGGTGAGCCCGATGAACAGCACGCCCGAGGCGGCGGTCACCCCGCGCCGATGGATGATGCCCCCCCTCTCGTCCTTGATGGTTGGGATATCGATCCAGGAGAAGTCGGAGCGGTACCCCGTCGCCCAGACGATCGCATCGACGTCTTGCTCGCTCCCGTCGTCGAAGGCGGCGCGTCGCCCCGCAGCACTCGCCAGCCGCTTCCTCAAGGTCACGCCGGATCGCCGAAGTCGTCTGGCGCTCGATCCGATGAGCACGTCGCGTTTCGCCAACCTCCGACCGAGTCGCGAATCGGTACTGACCTTCATGAACCCGATCCCGGACAGCCACCAGAACAGATCCTTGCCAAGCAGTCGCTGCGGCAGGGCCGGGACTCGCTGGCCCACGGCGAGATCCACCTTCCGGGTCGCGGCGAGTTCCTCGGCGATCTGGAAGCCGGAGTTGCCTCCTCCCACCACGAGTACTCGCCCCTCGGGCAGTTGAGCCGGGTTTCGATAGTCGCCGCTGTGGGTCTGGAAGACCCCCTCATCCAGGTCGCCGGCGATTGGAGGGACGAAGGGGACCTGGAATGGTCCCGTCGCGACGACGACGTGGCTCGCCGTGAACTCCTCGTCTGCCGTCGCCACGACGTACGCCCCGTCTCGCTGGGTGAGTGACGTGACCTTGGCGTTGAGCCTCACGGGGAGGTCGAAGGCGGATACATACGACTGGAGATACCTTGCGACGTCCTCCTTCGATGGGTACGTGTCCTTCGGCGACGGAAAGGCCAACCCCGGAAGCCCGCTGTACTGCGCAGGGGTGAACAGGGTGAGCGAGTCCCATCGGGACCGCCACACATGGCCGGTCTCGGGGCCGCCATCCAAGATCACGAACCTCAGGCCACGCTGCGTGAGGTGATAGCCGACGGCAAGACCGGCTTGGCTGCCACCGATGATGACGACGTCGAACGAAGAAGCTCCGATCCCGGAGGTCATGTCGCCACCTCCGCAGGATCGCGCCGGGACACGTTGAAACTGAACATCATCCCGCTCTGAGCGTGCTCCGCGATGTGGCAGTGCGCCATCCACAGACCCGGGTTCGAGACGTCGAGCAGGACGTCTACGGTCCGTCCCGCAGGTACGAGCACGGTGTCCTTCCAGACCAGGTTCGATTCCGGCTCACCCTCTCGCGACAGCACGAGGAAGCGCCCAGCTCCGTGGACATGGAACGGGTGGTGCATCGGGTGATCCGATTCCATCTCGTTGACGAGTCGGATCTTCACCCGGTCACCGACCGTGAAGGCCCACGTGATGGCCCCGTTCTCGGCTCCGCTCTCCCGGTCAATGAGCATCCACCTCATGTTGCTGGGCTCCGATGCACGGTTGATCTCCGGCATCAGGTCTTCCCACTCGAGTCCGTCGTTCTGTTCGTGATCCTGGTGCTCGTGGTGAACGGCATCTTCACTCGGCGTGGGCTCGGTCGTCGGGAGGGTGTCTGCTGACACCAGCTTCATGCCGCACTTCGGGCAGGTCCCCGGCTCCGACGACGTGACCTCCGGGTGCATCGGACAGGCGTACGAGGTCGGGGTCTCCTCCTCGGAGCGCACCGGGAGCAACTGCATCCCGCACTTCGGGCAGGTTCCCGGCTCCGTGGACGTGACCTCCGGGTGCATCGGACACGCGTAAGAGGTCACCGGCGCGACGTCATCCCCGTAGAGGAGTGGCATCGAGGCCATGAAGGCAAGCACCTTGTCCGGCGGTCGTTCGATGTCGTGATCGATCGACTGATGCTCAGCGGTGAGTTGGGGGTCGACACGCAAGGCCTCGAATGACGCCGCCGCGGCCGCGGCCGAGTCCCCCTCGACAGCGAACGCGCCGAGGTCGTAGACGTGATCCGGTGTTCGATGCTCGAGTCGCGCCTCCCCAGGGGTGTCGAACATCACGTCGAGTGCTGCCCGCTCCGAGGGAGCGAGCATCACCTCGTCGACCAAGGTCTCTCGCTCGTAGCGACCGCTGTCACCGCCGACCAGCTTCATCCGCGCGCCGCGGAGGGCGAAGTTGAAGATCCGCGTGTTCGCCGTGTTCACGAGATAGAGGCGCACGACCTCTCCTACGGCCGCCTCGCCCGAGAACCTGGTCTCGCCGTTGATTAGCATGACGTTGCCGAACCGCCCCATCGCGGTGTAGTTGGGACCGGAGCGGTGGAAGGGCGCGATGTGACCTTCCTCGACGAGCAGGTCGTCGAGCGTGATGCTGAGTTGGCGGTCGACAGCGGGCCAGTACGAAGGATCGGCTGGCTCGACGATGATCGTGCCGTAGAGACCCATCTCCAGGCCGAAGTCCTCGCGGATGTGTGGGTGATACCAGTAGAAGCCGGCGTCGGGGAACTGGACCTTGTAGGTGAACGTTCCTCCGATCTGGATCGGTGCCTGCGTCTCGTGCGGGACCCCGTCGAAGCGGTTCGCCAGACGCAGACCGTGCCAGTGGACCGTCGCCTCGACGTCGCCGTCATTGGTCACCTGCACGGTGATCTCCGACCCCTGATCGACATGCAGCGTCGGGCCTGGGATAGAACCGTTGTACCCGAGCATGCGCAGCTCGGCGTCGTCCAAGCGCTTGCGCACGCGCTCGATGCGAAGGTCGAATCGATCGCCGTCGTGGAGTCGTATTAGCTCCGGACGCGCCGCCTCTGGGAGTCCGGTCGTCTCAGTCGTGAAGAGGTCGTCGAGCCTCGAAGACTCCTCAAGGCTCGGATTGGTGATTCCGAGAACGCGTTCCATGTGTGATCTCCCCCATCCTTCGTACTGAGCTCTCCCAGACCGAGCGAGGCCGGGCTCCGGATAGGAGTTCAACGCGGCGTCGGCCGCGGAGCTCTGGATCGATGGGAGGTCCCTCCCTGGGCCGCCCCCTCCACCGGGGCCGGGTTCGCCCTCATCACCAGCCTACGTCTTCGCTGGCAACCTCCACACGGCGTCGTCCCGCATTCGTCCCGCGAACGACCGGGAGACGTCAGGAAATAACGGGGAACGGCCGAGCATCGAAACCGCAGGTCGTGACGCGGATTCGACTATCTTCGCTGGTAGCGAAATCGGGCTCGAGAACACTCTCAGGGTGGAGACACGGGTTCGAATCCCGTTGGGACTTCCAGCAGGGCTATCCGAACTCAGGCGTGAGCAAGGCCTCGGCGAGCAAACGTTCGACCGTCGCTCTCAATGACCCGTGAGCCCGACCTTGACCGACACGATCGCCACCGCAACGACGAGGGCGACCAGACCGTCGACGAGCGAGCGCACGCGGCCCGCGCCTGCCTCGCGTGAGGCGAGGTAGGCGGTGATGCCGATCAAGGCCGCGAGCAGGAACCCGGCCGCGTCCAGCGCCGGACCCAGGGAAAGGAAGAGGAACGGCACCGTGACGACGAACGCCACGGCCGCGGCGGAGGCGAGCTGGGCCCAGACCGCTCTCCGGGTACCGGCAGCCACGGGGCCGCCGGCGAACAGGCGGGCCGCCAGGTTGAACGCGAACACGTGGGCGAGGGCCAGGCCGATCGCGGTCCCCCAGATGACGGCCACCGTCCAAGACTCGTCGACGGCGTGCTCCTCGACCGTGACGAACTCGGCCGCCAAGACGATGCCAACGTACAGGGCCATCGTGACGGCCTCCCGAACGGCCTCGCTCGGGGCAGGGCGACCTTCGGCCGTGACCACCGTCTTGGTTCCTTGCACCCAGAGCCTCCCCCGCCCATGATGCCGCGGTATGGCCGAAGACACGACGACTCCGCCGACGGCCGAGCAATCGTCCGGCAACCCGCGCCTTGCGATCCTGCTCGCGATGGCGATGTTCGTGCTGGTCGTCGACACGTCGCTGATGAACGTCTCGATCTCGGCCGTTGTACGCGACCTTCACACGACCGTCAGCGGCGTGCAGTCCGCGATCGCGCTCGAGGCCCTCGTGTCCGCCGCCTTCATCCTTATCGGGAGCAAGATCGGCGACCTGTTCGGCCGAAAGCGAGCGTACGTCCTGGGGCTGCTTGGCTACGCCATGGGGGCACTGGCGATGATCCTCGCGCAGAGCCTGTGGCCGATCATCGTCTTCTGGGCGATCGTGGGCGGGCTCGGGGCGTCGCTGCTGCTGCCGTCGATGCAGTCGCTCGTCCACGGGAACTTCGAGGGGGCGGCACAGCGCCGCGCCTACGCGCTGGTCGGCGCGTCCGCGGCGATCGCCGCCGCCGTGGGACCCCTCCTCGGAGGGTTCATCACGACCTACCTGTCCTGGCGCGTCGGGTTCCTGCTGGAGATCGTGATCATCGCGGTCGTCCTGATCAAGCTCGGGCTGGTGCGCGACGCGCCGTACACGGGCGACCGGCACGTCGACCCGATCGGCGCGGTCCTCTCGGTGATCGGCATGGGTGGCATCGTGCTCGGCATCCTCGTGTGGCAGGAGGGAGGCCAGGCCGTCGCCGCGCTGTTGGTGCTTGGCGTCGTCGGGCTGGCAGCGCTCGCGACGTGGCTCGTCCGGCGGAAGAGCCGGGGCAAGCCTGCGTTGATCGACCCTGCGCTGTTCCGCTCGAAGCTGTTCCGTCTTGGCATCTCGAGCCAGATGTCCCAGCAGATCGCCCTCGGCGGGCTGATGATCGCGCTGCCGATCTATCTGCAGATGGTGCTCGAGTACAACGCGATGCTGTCGGGTCTGTCCATCGCGCCGCTCTCGCTCAGCATGTTCGGCGTCGCCCTGCTGGCGGGCAGGCGAGCCGAAGGGCACCGGCCGAGCGCGATCATCCGGTTCGGATTCCTGCTCCTGTCGCTCGGCCTGCTGACCCTCCTCCCGATCGTTCCCCGGGCGGACTCGGGGTGGTGGCTCCTGATCCCCTTGCTCATCGCCGGCTCGGGGCTCGGCCTGCTCGTGTCCCAGCTCAACAACTACACGCTGTCGCCGATCTCGGAGGAACGTGTGAGCGAGGCCGCCGGGGTGAACTCGGCTGCGGGATCGTTCGGTCTGTCGTTCGGGCTCGCGTTCGCCGGCGCGATCATGCTGGCGACGCTGTCGATCGCCTTCACCAACATGGCCGAGTCGAGCGCCGTCCTGTCCCCTGCCGAGCAGCAACGGGTCGCCACCGCGCTCGAGGACGATGCGGAACTCATGAGCAACACCCAGCTGGAGGAGGTCGTCCTGGGCCAACCCGACGATGTGCAGGCCGAGATCATCCGCATCAACACGGACGCGCGGCCGCTCGCGCTTCAGATCGCGCTCGTCGTTCCCCTCCTCGCCGCGCTCTTCGGGCTCTTCAACGCGTTCCGGATGACGCGCCTGCCCGACCCGGAGCTGTCCGGATCCGTCGAGGGCATGGCCTTCGGCTGACCCGAGGCTCGCCTCTCATGGCGTGCCAGACATCGTCGTGGACCGACGACGCCCGGACCGGACGAGAACCTCGTCATCCTTGGCGGTCGGCCTGTCGGTCTCCCCAAGCTTCAGGCGCACCGCACGGCGTTGCGCGCCGACGCGAACGCGAGCATGAAGCCGGCGACCTACCCTCGGGTCCCGGTGAACGGTCCGCGCGAGACCGCACGCTGCGCGCCGGACATCCTCATACGCGACCCCTCGGAGGTCGGCCGGAACCCGGGGGCGTCGTAGAGGATGCCCGCACTCGCGAGCTCTTCGTGGTAGGCGACGACCTCGCCGAGGACCTCCTCGGTCGGCGTGAAACCTGCCTCGTCCTTGGTCGTTCCGGTGACCAGCTTTGCGATCCGCATCGGCGCTCTCCTGTTCGGTCGTCATCCGGCATCGCCCCGCGCGGACACGAGGTATCTTCGCCGACGGGAGCCCGACGGGGCGCGAGCCCGCCACGCACCCCTATCGATCAGGCCATGATGGTGCGATGGCGGATGGGTTCAGCCGCGAGACCCTCGCGGAGCGGGCGGGTGTCGATATCGAATACGTCGATCGGCTGGTCGAGCTCGGCATCCTCCCGACACGTGAAGACCGTGCCCCGTTCTCCCGCGGCGACGTCCGTAGGGTCCGGTTGGTCCGCGGTCTCCAGGACGGAGGGCTGCCGCTCGACGGCATCGGCACCGTGGTCCGGAGCGGCGGCCTCTCGTTCGACTTCCTGGACCTCGTCAGCTGGGATTGGTACGGGGGATTCCTCGCGAAGACCTTTCGTCAGGTCGCCGCCGAGACGGGGCTGAGTCTGGACGTGCTTCGCGTCATCCGCAAAGCTATTGGCCTGGCCCGACCCGACCCGGACGATCTCGTCCGCGAGGAAGAGCTGGAGCTCGTTCCGGTGGTGCAGGTCGCCCTTGGGGCCGGCATCGACATCGTGGCCGTCGAGCGGCTGCTGCGGGCGTGGGGCGAGAGCATGCGCCGGATCACGGAGGCGGCGCGGAGCTTCTATCACGCGCAGGTCGAGCTCCCTCTCCTCCGGTCGGGGATGACGCAGAGCCAGATGCTCCTGGCCGCCAACGAGGCCGTCGCGGAGGGCATCCCTCACGTGGACCGAGCCCTCGTGGCCATGTACCACATGAGCTCGGAGCAGACATGGCTCGCGAACGTCGTGGATGCCGTCGAGGTCACCTTGGAGCAGGCGGGCTTGTATCAGGCGATGCCCGCACCTCCCGCGATCGGCTTCGTCGATCTCTCCGGGTACACACGCTTGACGGAGGACGAAGGAGACGATGCCGCGGCCGCGGCCGCGGCAAGTCTCGGCGACATCGTGCAGCGAACCGCCGGGCACCACGGCGGTCGCGTCATCAAGTGGCTCGGCGACGGGGTGATGCTCTACTTCGCGGACCCAGGCCAGGCAGTCGCTTCCACCCTGGATCTGGCGCACAGTGTGCCGGCCGCCGGACTGCCCACGACGCACACGGGCATCGACGCGGGACCTGTCGTGTTCCAGGCCGGCGACTACTTCGGGAGGACCGTCAACACCGCCGCCAGGATCGCATCGAGAGCCGATCCCGGAGAGGTGCTCGTCACCGACGCCGTCGTGGCGTCGACGCGGAACCCGGCGATCCGATTCGTGGACGTCGGTCGCGTCGAGCTGAGAGGGATGCAGCGCGCCCTCCCGCTGTATCGGGCCGAGTGGTCGTGAGCCGCTTGATGTCCGACGACATCGCGGACTTCCGACTCCACGCACCCCAGCGCGACCTCGAGCTTCTGCGAGCTCGGCTGCAAGGCACGCGCTGGCCCGATCCCGAGGTGGTCCGGGATTGGTCGCAGGGCGTCCCACTCTCCTACCTCCGGGACTCTGCCGCTACTGGGCCACGAGTACGACTGGCGAGCAACCGAGGAGCGGCTGAACGCCTTGCCGCAGTTCCGGTGGCCCTCGCCGCGTGGATCGTCGAGATGTCCTGGGCCTGGACCGATTGCGACGGCGACCCGGAGAACGTCCTCACCCGCGACGATCTGGTCGACAACCTCATGCTCTACTGGCTGCCGCGCACTGGCGCCTCGTCCGCGCGGCTGTGCTGGGAGAGCATCCGCCAGGTGAACGCGTGGATCTCCGGCGATGTGACGGAAACGGTGGACGTCCCCACCGGGCGCTCGATCTTCCCGAAGGAGCTCCAGCGTCCGTCCCGGCGGTGGGCGGAGAGGCGGTTCACCGACATCCGCTACTGGAACGAGCCCGAGCGCGGGGGCACTTCGCAGCGTTCGAGCAGCCGGACCTGTTCGTCGACGAGGTACGAGCGTTCTTCAAGATCGTCAGATGAACCCAGATAGCATGCTCAATCGTGCGTAGCGGCGTAGCGGTACGCACCCGACGCCCTATCGACGCGTCGAGCGGGTCGCGACGTCGTTCGCCGCTGACCGATCGGGACGCGTCAGCGGACCAGGACGACGAACACGAAAGCCAGGAGCGCGGTCGCGATGAGGCCAACCACAAACGCCCGCACTCAACCCAATGATCCCCATCCCGCCGGTCGATGACCCAGGGCAAGTCTGAAAAGCGGTTCACGGTTGCCCAGCCACCGGGCCGCTCCCCAAACCGTCCTCCGAAGATTGCCGCCCACGTGATGCCGCTCCCGATGCACCCGGGGGCGCCGCTCAGATCATCCAGACGTCCTCGGTCTTCTCCTCTGGCACGGCGTCGGCGCCGAGTGCTTCACGGAGTCGTCCTTCCGAGCTCGTCGGCACCAGGACGCTGAGGACATCTCCCTCCCGGATCTGCGTGCTCGGTTCGGGGAAGATCAGCTGTTCGCCACGCTGGATCGCGATCACCACGGTCCCGTTGGGCCACCCCGCGTCGGCGATCGATCGTCCGGCTACCGGGGACTCGGGCCGCACCGCTTCCTCCACCAGGATCGAACCGGAGAAGATCGAGCGAAGGCTGCGCAGGCTGGTCCCGAGCGACCGTCGATAGGCCCGGATCAGATCGGCCGTCCCGACGATGCCGACCACTCGGCGCGAGGAATCGAGCACGGGAACCCACGCGACGTGCTCGGTGGCGAAGACCTCGACCACCGCGTCCAGCGTCGCCTCGCGCGGCACGGCGGATACGGAACCGTTGACCAACGATCGGACCGGTTCGTCCGGATCGGCGTTCTCGAGCCGTTCGACATCGACCGAGCCCCTGTACAACCCCTCCGGATCGCCGATCGGCGCGCCGACCAGACCGAGCTCGACGAGCTGGTCGTGGGCCTGGCGCGCCGAGGCCTCCTCGGGGAGGACGAGCCGGGGTGGTCGCATCGCGTCGGCGACGGGCAGCGACGCGAGAAGCGGCAACCCGAATCTGAAGCGGTGCGCCGGCGCCTCCGTCCGGTTCCGGAGCTGGCTCTGGTAGATCGTTTGGTCCCCTACGACCGCCGACGCGAGCCCGACGGCAACCATCGCGGGCGCGAGCAACTCGAGGCTCCCGGTCATCTCGGCGACCATGAGCATCACCGCGAACGGTGCGTGCGCGATGCTGCCGAAGCAGGCGATCATGCCGACCACCACGAACGGCGCCGGTGAGTGCGGGACCGCCGGGAGGTCCTGCGACAGGCGCCAGATCGCGGCGCCCAGGAAGCCACCGATCACCATGCCCGGGCCGAAGATGCCTCCCGAGCCGCCGCTGCCGATCGACAGCGAGGTCGCGAGGATCTTGGCGAACGGCAGCCCCAGCACGATCCACATCGGGAGCGTCAAGATCCCCTCGCCCATCGCCACCTGGACCCAGCCGTACCCGGTGCCGAGCACCTGGGGCATCGCGAGGGCGATCAGCCCGACGAGGACACCGGCGACGGCCGGCTTCAGCATCCGACTGCCCGGGAGCCTGCGCGTCAACCTCGCGATCCCATAGAAGGAGGTGGCGTAGAGTCGGCCGAGAAGTCCCGCGGCCAAGCCGATCAACCCGTAGTAGACGAGCTCGGCGGGATGGGAGAAGTGGTAACCGGCCGCGGTGCCGAAGATCGGGTTGAACCCCTCGAACGCGCCGAAGACCGCGAATCCGATGATCGAGGCGATCAGCGACGGGATCAGTGCGTCGGCCTCGACGTCCTCCCGATACAGAACCTCGGCCCCCAGGATGGCGCCGCCGAGCGGAGCGCGGAAGATCGATCCGATGCCCGAGCCGATCCCGACGGCGACCGCGATCCGCGCGTCCTGGGGCGTCAGATCGAGCCAGCGCCCCAGCATCGACCCGAACCCCGCACTGATCTGCGCCGTCGGCCCCTCTCGACCGGCCGAACCCCCCGAGCCGATCGTGATCGCCGACGCCACGATCTTCACGAACGAGACGCGGGCGCGGATGCCCTTGGGGTTGTGGTGCACGGCCGAGATGGCTGCGTCGGTGCCGTGCCCCTCGGCCTCGGGCGCCAGCCCGAACACGAGGACGCCGGAGATCAGGCCTCCGACCCCGACGATGATCGGGATCAACCACGGGCGGGCGAAATGGGACCCGGAGCCGAACGTGGCGCCCTCGCCCGCCGGTGCCGGAGGGGTGTAGCCGCCGATCACTCCCAGGAAGAAGTGCGTTGCCCACTGGAGTGCTTCGGTGAAGGCGATGGCGCCCAGACCCGCCACGATCCCGATCAGGGCGCCCAGGACGAGCCACTTGCGCAGGTAGCCGGCCCGACGCAGGCGGGCCGAAGCCATGCCGACCAGCCGGAGCTCGCGTTTCATGGGCGCGCTTCGAACGGCCGATGGCGCGCGGGGGCGTACGCGATCATGTCTGGGCGATCCCTTCGAGCAGGGCATCGAGCGCCGTGCGGACGTTCCCCCATCGGAACCCGGCCGGGTCGAGCCCGGCGTGCAGCATCAGGCCGTCGCCGAGGGCCAGGAGGATCGCCGCGAAAGCGTTGGCCGGGATCCGGGCGAGCTCCCCCGACGCGATGCTCTCCTCGATCCACGACCGCAGCACCAGCCGCCGCTTCCGGACGGCCTCTGCCAACAGGGCCCGCACGTCGGGTTGGCTGGACATCGTAGCCCACAGGTCCGCTCGGACCTGCAGCCGGGCGACGTCCTCGCCACGCTCGAGCATCGCCCGCACGAGCCGTCGCAGCCGCTCCACACCGCTCAGGTTGGCACGAGCCAGCTCCGCCATGATCTCCTCGATCCCGGCGGCGTCGTCCTCGAGGAGCGCCAAGAGCAGATCCTGCTTCTGCGCGAAGTAGAGGTAGAAGGAACCCTTCGAGACGCCTGCCTCCGAACAGACGTCGTCGACCGTGAGCGACTGGAATCCCTGCTTCGAGGCGCACCGCCAGCCGGCGTCGACGAGCTGCTGTCGCCGCTCCGATCGAGCTTCCTCGGCAAGACGCGGCACACCGATCTCCCTTCGGGCACAACGGACACGTGGGGACCCGCCGTACAAACCGACCGGTCAGTCACCTACGCTATCATGCGCGGGACCGACGCTCAGGGAGCCAGGTGCCGCTCCTGCTCTCCGATGTAGACCTGGCGCGGGCGGGAGATCTTCTGCTCGGTGTCCAGGATGCCTTCCTCCCACTGCGCGAGCCAACCGGGCGTGCGGCCGATCGCGAACAGCACGGGGAACATCTCCACCGGGAACCCCATCGTCTGGTAGATGATCCCGGAGTAGAAGTCGACGTTCGGGTAGAGCTTGTGCTCCACGAAGTACTCGTCCTGCAGCGCGATCCGCTCCAGCTCGAGGGCGATGTCGAGCAGCGGGTTGCGCCCGGTCACCTCGAAGACCTCGTCGGCGACGCGCTTGATGATCTGAGCGCGCGGATCGAAGTTCTTGTAGACGCGATGACCGAACCCCATCAGCTTGAACTCGCCCTTCTTCACGCGTTCGATGTACTCGGGGATCCTGTCCACCGACCCGATCGTGCCGAGCATCCGCAGGACCTGCTCGTTCGCCCCGCCGTGCAGTGGCCCGTAGAGGGCCGCGGCGGCGGCCGCGGCGGCTGAGTACGGGTCGGCGTGCGCACTCCCGACCGCGCGCATCACGTTGGCGGAGCAGTTCTGCTCGTGATCGGCGTGCAGGATGAACAGGACGTTGAGGGCGCGCTCGAACACGGGATCGGGCACGTACGTGAGCTCGGTGGTCCGCCACATCATGTTGAGGAAGTTCCCCGCGTAGGACAGCGCGTTGTCCGGATAGGCGTACGGCAGCCCCGTCGCGTGGCGGTAGGCGAATGCGGCCAGCGTGGGCATCTTCGCGATCAGCCGCACGATCTGCCCGTGCCGGTCGGCCTGATCGAAGATCGTCTTCGCTCCGGGATAGAAGGTGGACAGAGCACCGATCGTGCTAACGAGGATGCCCATGGGGTGCGCGTCGTGGTGGAACCCGTCGATGAACTTCTTGACGTTCTCGTGGACGAAGGTGTGGTGCGTGACCTCGTCGGTCCAGTCCTCGAGCGCGGCCTTGTCCGGGAGCTCGCCGTTCAGCAACAGGTAGGCGACCTCCAAGAAGGACGCGTGCTCCGCCAGCTCATCGATCGGGTAGCCCCGGTAGCGGAGGATCCCACGATCGCCGTCGATGTACGTCACCGCGCTGCGGCAGCTGGCGGTGTTGAGGAACGCGGGATCGTAGGAGAGGAGGCCGAAGTCGTCCTCCGCCACCTTGATCTGGCGGAGATCGATCGCCTGGACCGCACCGTCCACGATCGGAAGCTCGTAGGTTCGCCCGGTCCTGCGGTCGGTGACCGACAAAACGCTGTCGTTCGTCTCGGTGCTCATCGCGGCTTCCTCCCGTTCGCGCGGCGGATACGGTTCGACATCGACCACGCAAGCGCACCGACGCGTTCTACGGAGGAGCCTGAGGACCCGCGACGACCGGGACGTTCGGCGCAGGGAGAACGGCGGTCGGATCTGGTGATCCTCGCGCTAGGACCCGGGGCCCGCTACTCGCGACGTTCGCCGATCACGGCGTTGGTGTGGCACTCGCACTCGTCGTCGGTGCAGCCGCGCTGGATCGTTCCCCCCGGTTCCCACACGAGATCGTGATCGTCTTCGGCCAGCAGGTACGTGCATCCGCACCAGTAGCACACGTCGTGCACCACCTGGTGCCAGGCTCCCGCGGCGTCCTGGCGCTCCGGCAGGCTGAGGACCTTCCCCATCGGGACCTCCTGGCGCTCGGTCCCTCCGATGCTGGTGCATCTGAAGCCAGGGTGCAAGCTGCCGCGTTCACGGCCCGGCGGCCGAGCCGGGCGTATGAGCACGCACCGGCGACGGCAGCGTGAGCCACCACACGGTCGCCGCAAGGCCCACCGCGAGCGTCCCCACCCCTCCCACGATCAGGGCCGCCCGCGGTCCGGCGAACGCGACGATGACGCCCCCCGCCGCGGTTGCGGCCAGCTGCATCGCATACGCGAGTCCCGAATACGCCGAGAACACCCTCCCTCGCATGTGCTCGTGCGTTCGGAGGTGGAGGAGGCTCCGGACCGCCACGTTCCCGACACCGTTGGCCGTTCCGGCCACCAAGAACATGAGGATCGCGAAGGGATAGTTCTGCGCGATGGCCGCCGACGCCACCGCGATGCCGCCGACGATGGCGCTGACGAGCAACGAGGGCGTGAGCCTCCCGGGGGGCAACCGGCCGCCGAGCAACGACGCGCCGAAGGCCATCCCGACGAGCCAGGCCGTCGCCAGAACGCCGTAGCCGAGGTCGCCGGCGTCGAGCACCCGCCTGGCGAAGAAGACCTCCGCGACGTTGTCCATCGCCCCGAACACGATCGTGGCTGCCACGACCGTCACGGCGAGCTTCAACAAGGCGTCGCGCCGGATCGCTCCGAAGCCGGTGGTGAATCGCGCGACGCCCCGGAGGGCGTCCTCGGGGTGCGGCGTGGTCGATGGCCAGCGCCGGACCTGCAGGAGCCAGGCGGTGGCCGCGACGGCCAGGAAGGTGACCGCGTCGATCACGAGCGCCCAGCCGGTGCTGGTCTGCTGCGCGAGGACCCCTGCGGCGACCGGCCCGAGGAGTCCGCCGATGTACCGGCCGGTCGCCATCGTCCCGTTCGCGCGCGTGGTCCGTTCTTCGCCCACGATCACCGGGACGAGGGCGAACGTGGCCGGGTCGGCGACCGAGGCGCATGCGCCGATCAGGAACGCGAGCGCCACGATCACGGGCACGCTCATCGTCGTGGCGATCGCGGCGGCGAAGGCCGCCTGTGCGAGCGAGGCGACGAGCAGCACGCGCCGGGTCTCGAACCGATCGACGATCAGGCCCGATACCGGCGACAGCAACGCGATCGGCAGCACACCAGCGAGCAGCACGATCGACACGGGGAACGCCGAGTGCGTGATGTCGGCGACCCGCAGGGTGAGAGCGATCAGGGCCAGCTCGTCGCCGAACGCCGACAGGGAGTTCGCCACGACGACCGAGCGAAAGTCGCGCGCTCCCCAGATGCCTCCGTCGGTGCCCGGCCGCACGCGGCGGAGTCTAGGCAACCGGATCGAGGTCTGCAGCGACGCTCAGCATCCCGACGCGACCCATACGGGGCCTTTGCCGACCCAAACGTCTCTTGCCGCAGCGAGCTTGCGCACGCGGGTCCGGTATTTCTTCATCGCCCGATGGGGGAAGTCGGCGTGGACCAGGCACCGCCAGCTCGCGTAGAGCTCGTGGTGGTACGGGCTGTTGAGCGTCTCGGCGTGTCCGATCACGTTGCCGATATTGATGTGGAACCGCTCCATCAACCACAGCGTCAGCCGGATGGAGGAGTGCATCTGCCGTCGGTCGCCCAGCACCATCCGGTCGCTGGTGCCGACGTGCTCGATGCCGATCGACGTGTAGTTCATCCCGACCGCGTGGCGGCACCGGACGCCGAGCGGGACGAGCTGGTAGATCGTGCCGTCCCGATCGACGATGAAGTGCGAGCACACGCCGGGTAACTCTCCGTTGTGCTTGACGTTGGCGGCCATGTAGTTCCAGGCGCTCGAGAAGCTGGTGCCGTCCGTGTAGTGCTCGATGATCACGTGCGGCTGATCGAGGTGCCACGACCACGTGCCGTAATGCCGCTTCGAGTACGCCGCCATCTGGCGCCGTCGTTTCGGCCCGTATGGGATCGGCTTCCAGACGACCGCGGGTTTCATCACCGGCGAGGCCATGGCGGTCTCGGCATCGACCGTCACCGCTGAGGCCGCGGGCGCCCAGGTCGACGAGACCACGCCCAGCAGGACGGCCACCAGGACGGCTCTCATGCGAACGCTCGGATCCGGGCGACCGTCCGTGCCGGGCCAAGGAGCTCGAGCGACTCGGGCAAGGGGGGCGACACGGTCGAGGCGGTGACCGCTGCGCGGACGGGCTGATACGCGTTCGTCTTGTTGAGCTCCCGCGCGATCCGGACGGCCTCGAGCGCGGCGGTGATGGACGCCACATCCCACTCGCGGATCGTCTCGAACGCGTCCGCGACCTGCGCCAGATACGCCTCGGGGGCCTTGGCGATCTCCTTGCGTGCCGCATCGGTCGGTTCGAGATCGTCGGTGAACAAGAACCGAAGGTACCCGACGACGTCGGCGAGCGTGTTCATGCGGTCGCGAACGAGCGGCATCGCGCGCCGCAGCATCGTCGGGTCCACACCGAGACCGGACTCGGTCAGGAAATGGATGCACCGTGCCGCGAGCTCGTCGTCGTCGAGTTGCTGGATGTAGTGCGTGTTCATCCACTCAAGCTTCTTCGTGTCGAACACGGCGGGATTGCTCGAAACGCGCGTGAGGTCGAACGCATCGATCATCTCCTCGAGCGTGAGGAAGGTCGTGTGATCGTCCTTCGACCAGCCGAGGAGAGCGAGGTAGTTGCGCAGCGCCTCGGGCAGGAACCCGAGCTCCCGGAAGGCCTGCACGCTGGTGGACCCGTGGCGCTTCGACAACGGCTTGCCGTCGGGACCGAGCACCTGGGGAAGGTGGGCGTAGGTCGGCGCGTTGCCGCCGAGCGCCTCGATCACCGCGACGTTGCGCGGCGCGCTCGAGAGCAGATCGTCCCCGCGCACGACGAAGGTGACCTCCATCAGCATGTCGTCGACCGCGACGGCGAGCAGGAACAGCGGCGATCCGTCGGACCGCACGATCACGAAGTCGTGGAACTCGTTTGGACCCCACCGCACCTCGCCCTTCACGACGTCGTCGATCACCCATTCGTGTTCGGGCATCCGGAACCGGATCGCGGGCGTGCGACCCTCGGCCTCGAACGCGGCCTGGTCCTCCGGGCCGAGGTCCCGGCATCGCCCGTCGTAGCCGGGCCGCTCCCCCCGCCGGATCGCAGCGTCGTTCCGCTCCTTGAGCTCCTCCTCGGTGCAATAGCATCGGTACGCAGCGCCTGCGGCCAGCAGGCGGTCGGCCATGTCGCGGTAGATCGCGAGCCGCTCGGACTGCCGGTACGGACCGTGCGGGCCGCCGACCTCGGGACCCTCGTCCCAGTCAAGGCCCAGCCAGCGGAGGTCGCCGAGCACCCCGCGGAAGGCCTCCTCGGTCACGCGTGACGTGTCGGTGTCCTCGACCCGCAGGATGAAGGTTCCATCGTGGTGCCTTGCCCAGAGCCACGAGAACAACGCGCTGCGGACGTTCCCCACGTGCAACGAACCGGACGGCGCCGGAGCGAATCGGCAACGGACCGTTGTTGTCACCGCGCCGCCACCTCGTTGCGGAGCGTCCCGACTCCCTCGACCTCGACCTCCACGACGTCGCCCGGCGCCAGCCTGCCGACCCCCTCGGGCGTCCCGGTGAGGATCGCGTCGCCGGGGAGCAACGTCATGAAGGAGGTGATGTACTCGAGCAGCGTCGCCACCCCGAAGACCATGTCCGTCGAGCGCGCGTTCTGACGAACCTCGCCGTTCAGCCGCGTCTCGACCAAGACGTCGGTGGGATCGACCTCGGTCTCGATCCACGGCCCGAGCGGGCACGAGCCGTCGAAGCCCTTCGCTCGCACCCACTGGTCGTCGGTGCGCTGGAGGTCGCGCAGCGTCACGTCGTTCGCGCACGTGTAGCCGAGGATGTAGCGATAGGCGTCCTCGGCGCGCACGTCACGGGCAATCCGGCCGATCACCACGGCCATCTCGCCCTCGTAGTCGACACGCTTGCTGATCGGCAGCAGTTGGATCGGCTCGTCCGGACCGATCACCGCGGTCGACGGCTTGAAGAACAGCAACGGCTCCCCCGGGACGTCCAGGCCGAACTCGGCCGCGTGCGCCACGTAGTTCCTCCCGACGCACACGAGCTTCGACGGCAATACCGGAGCGAGCAGCCGCACGTCGTCGAGCGGCAGCTCCTCCCCCGTTGGAAGGGGCTCCTCGAAGAACGTGCCGGCCAACACGCGCACGACGTCGGAGCCGATTTCGGCGGCGCCGGTGGCGATCCGGTCGCCGAAGCGGAAGCGGAGGAGTCGCACGATCGTGGAGGCTATCGCACGCCGCCGGTCAGGCGAGGCGCTCGCCGCCGGCGAAGGTGGCGCCGACCTGGCGCCAGTAGCCGGCGATCGGCTCGACCGGGGCGAGGGAGCCGAGCTCCTCCCGCGGCACGTCGGAGAGCGCCAGCTCGAAGGTGCCACGGTAGACCGGACCGAGCTCCACGTCGCGGGACCCCATCGTCACGACCTCGTCGAGCGCGTCGGCGGCGGTCGGATCGATCGAGGGCATCCAACGCGAATGCAGCATCGGGAGAGCGTTCACGAACCCGCCGGTGTCGCTCTCCGCATCGATCGTGAAGCGGGCATTGATGAGACGGCGATCGTTGGCGCTCAAGGTCGCGCCGAAGGCCCCGCCAGGCTCCAGCCGGGGACCTGCCTTCCCGACCGACACGGGTCTCGTCATCCAGATCGAGCCGAGCTTCTTCGGGTAGCCCTGGTACCAACCGCGTGCCAGCGCGAAGTCCTTGTCGACCCAGATCAGGATGCAGCGCGAGTAGGTCTCGCCGCCGAAGCGGCATCGCACGACGACGAACGCCTCCTTGTACTGGGAGCGCACCGGGTCGAGCAGCTCGTCGCCGCCCTCGGAGCAGGACTGCCAGTCGGCGAAGATCACGGCGACAGCGTCGGGTTCGTCCGCGGCCGGCTCCACCGCTTCGGGCAGCCATCGGGCGACCGACCCTGGAGCCGCGCGGTACTCGAGGGTCAGGACGTCGCCGGAGTAGTGCCAGGGTGGCTCGGGCACGATCGACGAGCGCCCCTCGGGCGACCGCGGGTAGAGGAAGCCGCCCAGCCCGGTCACGGCGGCATACTACGCGCCATGGAAACCCGCAGGATCGTGCTCGACGGGACCCCGACGCCGGTCGTTCGCGATGGCGACGAGCTGGTGACGCTCGACGGCCGGCGTCTCCCGCCCGAGGACGCGGTCCACCTTCCACCCTGCGAACCGACCAAGATCGTGTGCGTCCACCTCAACTACGAGAGCCGGCGCACCGAGTTCGGCGCGAGGTTGGGACCGGCTCCCACCTACTTCCACAAACCGATCTCGTCGCTGAACGCTCACGGCGGCGAGGTCGTGCGGCCGCCGCGCTGCCGCTTCCTGAACTACGAAGGCGAGATCGCCATCGTGATGGGCGAGCGCACGGTCCACGTTGCTCCGGCCGACGTGGGACGGCGGATCCGCGGATATACGATCGCCAACGACTACGGCCTGCACGACTTCCGCGACACGGACGCGGGCTCGATGCTGCGCGTCAAAGGATCCGACACCCTCTGCCCGCTCGGACCGGGGCTCGTCGACGACTGGGACTTCCACGGCAAACGGATCCGCACCCTGGTCAACGGCGAGGTCCGCCAGGACGGGAGCACCGAGGAGATGATCTGGGACATGCACTACCTGGTGGCCGACGTCGCGCGGACGATCACGCTGGAGCCCGGCGACGTGATCCTGTCGGGCACACCGGCCAACTCCCGCCCCGTGGAGCCCGGCGACGTCGTGGAGGTCGAGGTCGAGGGGCTCGGCACGCTCCGCAACACGATCGTCGAGGGGTCGGTGCCGGTTCGCGAGGAGGTCGGTGCACAGCCCAGCGCGTCCGAAGAGGTGGTCTCCACGGCCTTCGGCGGTGACTGGGAGTTCCGCGGCATCCGCGCGCCCCGCCGCGACTGACGCCGTATCCCCTCGCCGCGGCCTGCACTATCCTGCCGCTGACGACCGTTCGGGTCCGAAGGAGGGTCGAGGGTGGACGTCTCGGGCAAGCGGCTGCGGCTCCTGTGGTCCGACCTCCACGGCATCGAGCGCGGCAAATACCTCTACGGGAACTGGCACGAACGTGGGCGCGCGAACTTCTGCCTGGCAACCTTTCCGCTGACCTTCGATCGCGAGATCCTCGCGATCCCGGGGCTCGCCTTCGACGTCGGGCTCCCCGACCTCGAGGCGACGCTCGATCGGACCAGCCTGCGCCCCGGGTGGGAGCCGGACACGCTCGTGGGGATCGGCGAGCTGACCCACAAGCACCATCCGGTCACGGTCGATCCTCGTCACGCGCTGCAACGAGCGATCGAGCCGTGGCGCGAGATGGGCCTCGAGCCCCAGCTCGCGTTCGAGTTCGAGTTCTACCTGATGCGACCCGACGGCGAGGGAGGGTGGACGTCGCTGGTCACGCCGGGCTCGCGCGTCTACGGCACGGGCATGGCCGTCGACCCCGACGGCGTGGTGAACGAGATCGTCGACATGGCCGCGGCCTGTGAGCTCGACATCGAAGCGTGGTGCACGGAGTTCGACGACTCGCAGTTCGAGATCAACATCAAGTACCGCGACGCGATCCCCGCGGCAGACGACGCGTTCCTGTTCCGCGTGCTGACGCATGAGATCGCGACGCGCCGAGGCCATCGCGCCACGTTCATCGGGCGCCCGTTCAACGATCGCGGCGGCTCCGGGCTCCACGTCAACATCAGCTTCCGCGACGACGACGGCCAGAACGTGCTGTTCGACCCGGGCGACCCGGAGGGGCTCTCGGATCTCGCTCGGATGTCGCTTGCCGGCATGCTCGCTCACCACGAGGGCACCGCCGCGATCTGCGCCCCGACGGTCAACGCGTACAAGCGCCTGCTGCCCGACATGATGAACGGCTACTGGGCGAACTGGGGACACGACGACCGCACGGTCGCGCTCCGCATCTCGCCCGACCGCGGCGCGACGACGCGTCTGGAGAACCGCGTTCCCGACGGTGCCTGCAACCCGTATCTGGCGGCCGCGGCCCTGCTCCACACGTGCAGGTTCGGTGTCGAGCAGAAGATGCAGCTGCCGGAGCCGCAGACCTCCGGCGAGCCGCCGATGGCAACCATCCACGTTCCGGAGAACCTGGAAGCCGCACTCGACACGTTCCGCAAGGACGACGAGCTCTGCCAGGCGCTGGGGAGCCCGCTGGTCGATGCGTTCTGCGACCTGAAGTCGGCCGAGTGGAAGCGCTACGTCGAGGCCGTCGAGGATCCGGCGACCACCGACGCGACGCAATGGGAGCTCGACTACTACACGCCGTTCTTCTGAGCGGGCGCTCGTCGTGGCGATCAGACCGAGGCGTGTCGCGGCCAGGGGCGCCGCTCTTCGAGGAACCGCGCGACGGAGAGGATGATCGACTCCGAGCCGGGCTTCCCCACCAGCTGGACGCCGATCGGGGTACCCGAGGGATGCATCCCGGCCGGGATCGACGCGGCCGGATACCCGGCCAGGTTCCACGCGCCAGGGAAAGGCGCCCAGCGCAGGTTCGTGACGACGTTGGCGAAGAACCCGCGGCGCTGCCAGCAGTCCTCGAGGGGGGCGGCCCCGCAACCGTGGGCGTGACGAGAAGGTCGTGATCTCGGAAGAACGCCTCGGTGGTGGCCCGCCAACGCTGCCGTTGGTCGTCTCGGACGAGCCGCAGCCGTTCCACCAACCAGCCGACGCGAGCGTGCCACAACGTGCGCCGCTGCAGCCGTTCGACGTCGAGGCCCTCGATCTCGTCGTTGACCGCGGCGAACCAGCGCGCCATGGCCGCGTCGGCGTCTCGGACGCGCACTTTCGGCCCGGTGAACGCGATCGTGTGTCCCTCGACCGCCAGCGCGTCCCCCGTCTGCAGCGTGGCGTCGCGGAACGCGGGATCGACCCGCACACCGGGCAACGGCGCCTGTACCGAGACGGCGACCCGCAGCGCCACGTCGAGCTTCGGCACGTCGGCCAGGTCGGGGCGCGCGGCCATGATCGACAGCGCCAGCGCCGCGTCGCCGACCGTCGTCGCGAGCGGACCGTTCTCCTCCATGCCGAAGCAACCGTGCACGCCCACGTCGCGCGGCACGGTGCCCGACCCAGGTTTGATGCCGAACACCCCGCAGACCGCGGCCGGGATGCGGATCGAGCCGAGGCCGTCGTTGCCGTGGGCCACCGGCACCATCGCCGAGGCGACGGCCGCGGCGCTGCCGCCCGAGGACCCGCCGGCCGTGCGCGTGGGGTCCCACGGGTTGCGGACGACGCCGGTGGCGCTCCCGCTGGTCCCCCAGATACCGAGCTCTGGCATCCGGGAGATGCCGACGACCAGGGCTCCGGCCGCGCGGAGCCGGCGAACGACCTCGTGATCACGGGGTTGCGGCGCGCCGAGCGTGGCCGCCGAGCCGATCCGCATCGGCTCGCCCTCCACGGGCACGTTGTCCTTCACGGCCACGGGCACACCCGCCATCGGGAGCTCCGAGAGGTCGTCGCGCCGTGCGAGCGCCTCGGCCTCCTCGAGCGCGGAGTTGGCCCGCAGCCGTTCGAAGGCGCCCAGGGGTTCGTCGATCGCCTCGATCCGATCCAGGTGCGCCCGGACGACCTCGACGGGCGACACGACCCCCGCCCGCACCGACGCCGCGAGTTCGAGCGCGGTGCGCCCGGCAAGATCGCTCATCCCTGCCACCTCCCTCGCGATGGGTCGGGCCCGCGGCAGGCTACCCTACCCGGATGGGCGACACCCTCGAAGGCATCGACCTGGCCGACCCCGACAGCTACGTCGAGGCGATCCCGTTCGAGTGGTTCGATCACCTCCGGCACGACCACCCGGTGATGTGGCATCCGGAACGCTCGCCGAACCGTGGGTTCTGGGCGGTCACACGCTACGACGACCTGACCGCCGTGCACATGAACTGGGAGACCTTCTCCTCCGAGATCGGCGCCGTTGGGATCGAGGAGCTCGACGGCGAGCAGCTCGAGATCCGCAAGTCGATGCTCGAGACCGATCCCCCGCGGCACACCGTGCTCCGCAAGATCTGCTCGAAACGGTTCAGCGCCCGTGGGGTGGGGAAATACGAGGACTGGATCCGCGACGTCGCGCGCGGCGTGCTCGACCACGCGCTCGCTGACGAGGAGTTCGACTTCGTCACCGAGATCAGCCGCGAGCTGCCGATCCGGTTCCTGTGCTCGATCTTCACGGTGCCCCAGGAGGATGCGCCCCGGCTGATCTTGTGGGGCGACCAGATGATCGCGAACCAGGACCCGGAGATCTCGGCGGCGGTGCCCGACATGGTGGACACCGAGGAGTACCGGTTCCTGCCGTTCCGCTCCCCCGTCGCCCTCAAGGTGTTCGAGTACGCGGATCGGCAGCGCGACCTCCGGCTGGCCGAGCCCGCCGACGACGTCATCGAGGCGCTGGTCGTGGCGCAGCAGGAGGACAAGCTGAACGACCGGGAGTTCCACAACTACTTCTCGCTGCTGATGATCGCGGGCAACGAGACCACGCGGCACACGATCAGCTCGGGCATGCTCGCGCTCATGGAGCATCCCGACCAGCTCCGCCTGCTCCAGGAGGAGCCCGAGCGGATCCCCGTCGCGGTCGAGGAGGTCCTGCGGTGGGCGACCCCGGTGCTGCACTTCCGCCGCACCGCCACGCGCGACGTCGAGCTCCGCGGTCAGGCCATCAAGGCGGGCGACAAGGTCGTCACGTGGTACATCAGCGCCAACCGCGACGAGGAGATGTTCCCCGACCCCTACCTCTTCGACGTGACGCGTGAACCGAACGACCACGTGACGTTCGGGCCGGGTGGGCCGCACTTCTGCCTCGGCGCACACCTGGCGCGGCTGGAGACGAAGATCCTTTTGCAGGAACTGCTGCCGCGGCTGGGCTCGATCGAGCTCACCGGCCCGGTCCGACGGATCCGTTCGAACTTCGTCAACGGCGTCAAGACCATGCCCGTCCGACTGAAGACGAAGTAGCCCTCGGTTAGGCCGACGGCCGGGCGGCCGTCTCGAACCCGTCCAGGAGCGGCCGCAGCGACCTCGACAGCCGTTTCAGTTCCTCGAGGTGGACGGCGGTCAGGGCCTCCAGGCGCTCGCGCCCGAGTGGAGTCAGAGACAGCCGGGCGACGCGCTGATCCCGCGGATCACGGCGCCGGTGGACGAGCCCCGCTTCCTCCGCGCGGTCGACGAGCTCGACGACACTGTGATGCCGCAGCAGAAGGGCGTCGGCCACCATCCCGATCGTGGGCTCCACAGACCCCTTCTGCCCGCGGACCGCCAGCAGGAGCTGGTGCTGGGCCGGCGTGAGTCCCGAGCGCTCCGCCTGCTCCTCGCTCCAGCGGAGGAACCGCCGGAGCCCGTGGCGCAGCGCCAGCAGCTGCTCGTAGTCGGCGTCCGTCAGCGCCCGCTCCAACCGTGCCTCCTGCCGTCACGCAAGGAACCTCGTTCGGGACGGCGCTCGGTCCCGTCAGCGAGACAGACCCCGGCTGAACCGGCCGTGGTATCGCTGCTCGGGATGGTGGGGCATCGCTTCCACGCCGGCGGCGAACTCCCCTTCGTGCTCCTTCTCGTGCGAAGCGCCGGAACGCTCCTGCCCACGACTGAACCGGGGCGCAACGTGGGTTTCCGGTGCGTCCGGTCGCTTCTCCTGGCCGCGGCTGAACCGAGGCCGGATCATCGTCTCGTCCTGCACCGACATCACCTCCTCTAGGACATATCGTACTGCGATATGTCTGAGGCTCGCTAGGCGGAGCTTCCGTCCACGGCTCGGAGCAGCGTGCGGAGCATCGAGGCGAGCTGGTCTTGCTGGCGATCGGTAAGGTTGCCGGCGAGCACGGTCTCAACCGCGTTGAATCGTGGAAACAGGTCTTCGATCTTTGCCTTCCCCGGTGTGGTGAGCGAGACGAGCACGCTGCGTCCGTCGCCTGGGTCCTTGCGGCGCCCGACCCATCCGCGGGACTCGAGCGTGCGCAGCACACCCGTCGCGGTGGGGCGGCTGATGCCGACGGCGTCCGCGAACGCGTGCGCCTCAAGCTCTCCCCAGACCCAGAGCACCCACAGACCGACGAACGACGTCCACGACAGCCGGTCGGGCGCAAGTACGTTCGCCTCCATGTGCCGGCGGATCGCGGCGGAGCTCCGGAACAGGTTGGAGATGGCCCACATCGCGCGGAAGTCGAACGCGTGGTCGCCGAGGCTCTCGAGGACACGCCGCTCCGCCGGCAGGAGCTCCTTGCCGTTCACGCCGCGCCCATCGCGATCCGATCACCGAGCTCGCGCGCGACCTCGAGGATGGCCAAGACGTCCTCCTCGGTGGTACGGAAGTTCACGAAGCAGGGACGCAGCCACACCTCGTCGTCGATCAGCGCGGAGGCCAGGTAGATCCGGCCGTCCTCCTGGATCGCCTTTGCGAGCGCGTCGTTGTGCACGTTGGGGTCATGGACGCCCGGCGGCACGTGACGGATCGGCACGATCGACAGCTGGGGCGGCGCCTCGGGCACCTCGAAGTCCTCGGTCGCCTGGGCACGGCGGTAGAGGAGGTCTGCCTCGTGGAGGTTCTGCTCGATCGCATCGCGGAACTGTTGCGCACCGTGCGCGCGGAACGCGAGCCAGGCCTTCAATGCGCGGAACGGCCGCGAGTACTCGAGTGTGACGTCGGCCGCGTGCAGCTCGTGCCGCTGGTGCGGCAGGTAGCCCTCCTCGTGGGCGAAGGTGCGGGCGAACGCATCGGCGTGACGGCTCATCACGACGCCGCAGCCCTTGGGCAGGTACAGCCACTTGTGCGCGTCGACGGAGCACGAGTCGGCACGTTCTAGCCCGGCGAAGAGTTCCGGCCGGACCGACGCCGCCGGCAGCCCATAGGCGCCGTCGACGTGGAGCCAGACGCCCCGCGGTGCGCAGACTTCGGCGATCTCGCCGATCGGGTCGACGGCTCCGGTGAGGGTCGTGCCGCCCGTCGCCACCACGGCGACCGGTGTGATGCCGGCTGCAGCGTCCGCGTCGATCGCCTCGGCCAGCGCGTCGGTTCGCAGCCGACGGAGTCCGTCGAGCGGGATCGCCCGGAGGTTCTCCGACCCGATGCCCAGCAGCTCGACCGCCCGGGTGACGGAGTAGTGCCCCTCCTCGGAGCAGTAGACGGCCGGCCGCAGCGCGGCCAGTCCCGTGTAGCGCGATCCTGGAAGGGCGCGCTCGCGAGCGGCGGCGAGGGCGGTCACGTTGCTGATCGTGCCGCCGCTCGTGAACGCGCCGGTCGCGGACGGGTACCCGTGGAACTCGCCGATCCACCTCACCGCCTGGTGTTCCACGACCGTGGCCGCGCGGGCGTCGACCGCCAGGTTGATGTCGTAGGTCTGCGCGAGCAGGTCGCCCACCGTGCCGATCTCGAGCCCCGACGACCCGATGAACGCGAAGTAGCGCGGACGCGGCTGCGCGATCGATTCGTCGAGGATGCGCGCGGCGTCGTCGAGGGCCTCGTGCAGGGGCACGGGCTGCTCGGGTAGGCGCGCGCGGATCAGCTCGCGCACGCGTTCGTCCAGTGGCGGCTCTTCGGGCCGGAACCGGTCGAACGACCGCCACGCCTCTGCGACGAGCTTCGAGGCGTGCTCGAGCGCCTCTTCGCGCGTGGCGTCCAGGCGCAGCGGTCGTTCGGGCTCGGTCATGACCCCTCTCAGCCGGTGGGCGGCTGCCGAAGATCGGTCAGCACGTTGGCGGCCCGCTCACGTCCCTTCACCGCAAGAGCCAGGATCGCGCCCAAGACGATGAGCCCGATCGTGATCCAGAGGATCAAGCTCGTGGGGTACCCGACCAGGCTCCACCCGCCCGTCTCGGTCCTGGTGATGACGCTTCCGACGATGGCCCCTGCTGAGATCACGAACCCGACGATGCCCGTCACCGTGACCATCACCGGATGATGGTAGGCACGAAGACCCCGGAAGGCGCCTAGGGCGAGAGCCGCGTAGACGACCACCAATGCGAACCCGCCGAACGTCGCCAGCCAGACGAAGAGCTGGAAGTACTGGGCGTCGGGGACGATGTACGGGAAGACCCCGTCGAAGCCTCGGGCCAGCAGCACGGCGAGGACGGCCACGAGCACCGTGAACGTCGTCGCGACCGATGGCGTCCCGAATCGCGACGAGACGTTCGCGAACTGGCGTGGGATGCGACGGTCCCGGCCGAGCGCGAAGAACCCGCGCGATGTCGAGACCGCGGCCCCTACTCCGACCGCGGCGATGTCCAGGAGCACGACGATCTGGATCAGCCTGCCGATCCAGACCGACCCGAGCGAGAACGGCGTTGCGCCCTTCGGCGCCGCGAGCTCGAACAGCGGCGCGGGGCTGTTCAGCCAGCTGCCGACGTCGAGCCCGAACCCGATCACCTGCGCGTAGCTCGCGACCAGGTAGTAGAGGGTGATGACCCCGACGGCAAGATAGATCGCCCGCGGGATCGATCTGCCCGGCTCCGCGGTCTCTTCTCCGAGGTTCGCCGCCGTCTCGAACCCGACGAAGATCAACACCCCGTACAGGACCCCGAAGAAGATGCCGGTCCATCCGTCGCCCGCCTGGCTCGGTTCGAACGGCTTGATCGAGTTGCCCGCGGCGCCCCCCTTGAGGATCACGTAGAGGAAGAACACGAACACCACTGTCACCGAGATGGCCACGAGGGTCAGCTGCGCCCTGGTCGAGATGCGCACGCCCAGGTACAGAACCAGGAACAAGAGCACGGCGTAGATCAGGCTGATCACCCAGTACGGGATGCCGATGTTCCATTCGGACTTGAGGAAGTCCTGCGTGAGACCGCCGAACAGCAGGGGCACGCCCGCCGTCAGCCCAAGGGTCCCGACGTAGTAGACGAGGCCCGCCACGAACCCCGTCCGCTCACCGAACCCGTCGGTGACGTAGTCGTACAGCGATCCCGCCGCGTGGATCCGGCGCGAGTAGGCGGCCACGATCCAGCCCAGCGCGAAGATCCCGATCGCCGACAGGATCACCGCGAACGGCGTGGCGACCCCGGCACCCCGTCCCGCGTTGTTCAGACCGCCGATCAGCGGGATGAGGAGCGCCGACGAGAACACCGGCGCCATGAACCCCGCCGATTGCGCGACAGCGTCCACGAGGGTGAGCCTCTTCTCACCCAAACGTTCGTAGCCCAGCTCCTGCTGGTCCGCCATCCGGAACCCCCTCTCATGCTCGCCCCGGTTCCCGTTCGGCTCAGGCGGCCGTGCCCGCGCCGGTCCAGCCGTCGGCCGGCCGCTCGAACCAGACGTGGACCTGGCCCGTGCCGACGGACGCCTCGTACTCGCTGAACAGCTCACCGGGCGCCTGGCAGCGGGCTCCGCCGAGTGCGCCGACCATCATCAGGTAGTGCCCGAACTTCCCCTCGGGCGCGAATCGCTTGTACTCCGGCATCCACTCGATCACGCCGGCGTGGTCTCCCTCGGTCAGCATCTTCAGGACGTGCTGATCGGCCGCATACGCCTCCGGCGTGATGATGTTCTTCTTCGGGTCCGAGCTCTCGTGGTTCCGCAGCTCGCGGAACGGGAAGAAGCGGTGCGTCATCCCGCCCGAGGCCAGGACGACGACCCGGCGGTCCACCTCGGCGATCGCCTTGCCGATCAGCTCTCCCAGCAGCAGGAAGTCCTCGGTCTGCCCGCACTGGTTGATCGCGACGCTGATCCACCGCGTCTGCGGATCGCCGAGGAAGGTCCAGACGTTGACCGTGCCGTAGAAGATCGGAAGGTACGGGTCGTCGCAGGCGAGGATCCAGGTGTCGTCGCGGCCCTCCGCTTGCGCGGCGATCGCCCTCGCGAGCTCGGGGTCGCCCGGCATGTCGAAGGGGATCCCGGCCATCCCACGCGGCAGCTCGTGGCTGGTGAACTTGCCCTGCCGACGCTCGTGCGAGGTGACGATGTGCTCGAACGTGGACTCCCAGTGCGTGTCGAAGACGACGACGGTGTCGGGACGAAGGGCATCGAACACCTCGTTGCGGAGCCGTTGCAGGCCCGGCACCAACGTGATCTCCTTGCCGTCGTTGATCTCGAGCCGCGTGTGCTCCGGAAGCATGATCGTCGGAACGTGCGCGACGAGTCCCGCGCCGACCACCTCACCCATCCGGTCCTCCTCTCAGCTCCACGGTGCGGTGCAGACGTTCTTCACATCCGCGTAGAAGTCGAAGCTCCAGACACCGCCCTCGCGGCCGACGCCCGATCTGCGCGCACCACCGAAGGGTGCGTTCAGGTCGCGGACGAAGAAGCAGTTGACCCACACCGTGCCGGCAACGAGCCGCTCGGAGACGCGGCGCGCACGCCCTTCGTCGCCCGTGTAGACGATCGCGGCGAGCCCGTACTCGGTGGCGTTGGCCAGCGCGACGGCCTCGACCTCGCCGGTGAACGGCTGCGCCGTCAGCACCGGTCCGAACACCTCTTTGGTCAGGATCTCGGAGCCCTCAGGGGCGTCGACGAAGAGCGTCGGGCGATAGTAGAGGCCGCCGAGCTCCTCGTTGGGGTTCCCGCCGAACGCGACGCGGGCGCCGTCTTCCTTCGCGCGCCGGACGAACCCGTCAACACGCTCGAAGTGCTCCCGCGTGATCTGCGGGCCGATGTCGGTGTCGTCGTCGCGCGGGTCGCCCTGCACGATGCCCTCGGCGGCGGCGCGCAGCCGTTCGAGGAACGCGTCGTAGATCGGTGCTTCGATCAGCAGCCGCGTTCCCGCGAGGCACACCTGACCCGCGTTGTCGAACTGGTTCACGGCCTGCTTCATCGCGGCGTCGAGATCCGCGTCCGCGAAGATCACGAAGGGGGACTTCCCGCCGAGCTCGAGCGACGTGGGCGTGAGGTTCGCTCCGGCCGCCGCGGCGACGAGCCGGCCGGTCTCGATCGAACCCGTGAAGGCCACCCGTGCGACGTCGGGATCGGCGACGAGGGTCGCTCCCGCTTCCTCGCCGATCCCTTGGACGACGTTGTAGGCGCCCGCGGGCAGCCCGGCCTCCCGCGCGATCTCGGCCAGCAACGAGGCCGTGAGCGGTGCCCACTCGGGCGGCTTGTGCACGACCGTGTTCCCCGTGGCGAGGGCGGGCGCGATCCGCCACGTGGCGAGCATCAGGGGGGCGTTCCAGGGTGTGATCACGGCGGTCACGCCGGCTGGGTCCCAGGAGACGTGCTCGGCGTTCCCCTGGTAGTCGGCGTCCGCGCTCGCGTCGAGGGCGAGCAGCCGGTCGGCGAAGAACCGGAAGTTGCGCGCCACCCGGGGCATGACAGAGCGCAGATGCGACCGGAGCAGGGAGCCGTTGTCGCGGGTCTCGACGGCCGAGAGCTCGGGGACCCTTGCCTCGATGCCGTCGGCGATCCTGTGCAGGATCTCGCCGCGTTCCTTGGGAGGCGTACGGCCCCAGGTCGCGAACCCCTGCCGGGCGGCGGCCACGGCGGCCTCGACCTCGGCGCGACCGCCCCGCGCCACGCGGGCGATGAGGCTCTCGTCGATCGGCGACACGTCGTCGAACCGCTCCGACGAGGCGACGCGCTCCCCACCGATCCAGTGGTCGGTGGAGACCTCGACCCCTTCGACGACCGCGTGCTCGCTCGTGGCTCGGCCTCCTTCGACCCACCGCAGGTCGTTCGGTTGCGAACGGTAGGAGCGTACGCCGAAGACTGTCAAGGCGCCGGGTGACCCCGGCTCGCCGGCGTGGTTCGATACCGCCCATGGGCACGCTCTCGCCGGGTGAAGCGCCACTCGACGTCACGCGGTTCGACATCGAGACGGCGGCCGAGCGGATCGACCCGCATATCCGGTTCACGCCGGTCCTCCAGATGGAGCCGGGCGGGTTCGGGGTTCCCGGCCTGCTCTCGCTGAAGCTCGAACTCCTGCAGCACACCGGTTCCTTCAAGCCGAGAGGCGCCTTCAACCGCATGCTCACCGCCGAGATGGATGCGAGCGGCGTGCTCGCCGCCTCGGGCGGCAACTTCGGGCTTGCGGTGGCGTACGCCGCGCGGGAGCTCGGCCACCCCGCCGAGATCTTCGTGCCCTCGACGTCGCCGCCGATGAAGATCGATCGCATCCGCGGCTACGGGGCGACTGTCCACGTGGTCCGCGGTTACTACGCCGACGCGTACGCGGCGTGCGAGGAGCGCGCCTTCCAGACCGGGGCCGCGTTCATGCACCCGTACGACCAGCCACAGGTCGTCGCCGGACAGGGAACCCTCGCGCGCGAGCTGGCGGCGCAGCTGCCGGTGCTCGACACGGTGGTCGTCGCCGTGGGCGGGGGCGGCCTCGTGGACGGGGTGGCCGCCTGGTTCTGCGACGACGTCAGGGTGGTCGGGGTGGAGCCGGAGGCCTCGCCGACGCTCTCGGCGGCGCTGGAGGCAGGCGAGCCCGTGGACATCGACGTCGGGGGGGTCGCGGCCGATGCCCTCGGTGCCAAGCGCGCCGGGATGATCGGGCTCGCCGTGGCCCGCCGGTACGTCAACCGAGTCGTGCTGGTCGACGACGAGGCCATCATGAGAGCCCGCCGCTCGCTCTGGACCGAGACCCGGGTTGCGGCCGAGCCCGGCGCCGCCGCGCCGCTCGCCGCCTTGCAGAGCGCCGCCTACGTGCCTGCCCCGGACGAGCGCGTCGCGCTCGTGATCTGCGGTGGTAACGCGAGCCCCGACGATCTCTCCGACGAGCCCACGGATCCGCGAGCGGCCGCAGACGACACCGATTGACGGTCAGGCGCCGAACCGCTCGGCGAGCTCGGGTGCGACCCGCCCGCGGAGCGCAGCGTAGACCCGCTGGCGCTCGAGAACCTGCTGCAGCTGCAGGTGGTTCTGCGGGATGTCGTGCTGCTCGAAGAACCCCTGCACGGCCTCGACCACCCCGGGCTCGGTCAGGAAGCGGATGCCCGAGACCATGCCGATGATGTTCGACGGCGAGAACCGCACGAGCAGCTCTTCCCAATGCTGCTCGATGAAGGTCCAGGCCTCGGGGCCGAGGTCGCGATGCACGGTCGCGCGAGCGAGCAGGTACGGGGCGTCCTGACGCCGAACCTCGTCGGTCAGGGTCGAGTCGAGCGTGCGCTCCATCAGGGCGGCGTCGCGGAAGCGCGCCAGCGCGATCAGGTACCTGAGCTCCTCCTGCGGCGTCGCGGCCTCGGCGACGTGCCGGCGATAGGTCTCGTAGTCCTCGGCATTGCCTGCGAACGCCACGACGTCGATCGCGGCCGCGACGACCGCCGCGTCCGCTCCTCCGCCGGCGCGCGCCTCGGCCTCGACCTCGCGCGCCTGCGCCTGCGCCTCGGGATCGTGGGCAAGGATCCCCAGCGCCCGGACGAGCTCACCACGGAGCTCGCGGTCGAGATCGGTGTCTTCGTCGCGGACCTCCCAGCCGAGTCGATCCAGCGCCGGCCGTAGGAGGGCGCGAGCGGTGTCGCGGAAGCGGGCGCGCGCCGGGCCCTCGAGGAACCGCTCACACCAGCTGAGGCCCGTGAGCATCGCCTGCCAGACCGAGAGGTCGTCTTCCTCCCGGAACCCCTCGACGAGGTCGACGAACGACGTGGCTTGCGCGGTCCCCGCCACCACCGCCGCCCACGCGTCGTCGACCAGGCACTGCCGCTCCACCGCGGTGAGGTCCGCTCCGGCGCCCGCGATCAGCCGGGTCCGAAGGTCATCGTCGTAGGTGATCCGAACGAAGCTCGACCCGCCCGCGTTCGCGACGACCAGCGCGTCGGGAGCTGCCAGTGGCAGCTCCAGGCCGTCCGCCTCGACCAGCACCCGGTCGATGCGCTCGTTGCCGTCCGTGACCTGGCGGACCACGAGCGGCACCGGCCAGGTCGTTTCGTCATGCGGGTCGGAGGGAAGGAAACGGTGTTGCGAGAACCGGAGCGTGTCGCCGTCGCGCGAGACCGCGATGAACGGATACCCGGGGCGGAAGATCCAGGCGTCCATCACGCGGCGAACCGGCTCCCCCGTCTCCTGCTCGAGGGCGTCCCACAGGTCGTGGGTCTCGGTGTTGCCGTGGGCATGCTCGCGAAGATACCGGCGGATGCCGTCGCGGAATCGCTCGGGGCCGAGCCATCGCTCGAGCATGCGCAGCACCGCGCCACCCTTCGTGTAGGTCAGCGTGTCGAACATGCCGCTCGCGTCGTCGGGCGAGTGCACCGGGTACTCGATCGGGCGCGACGTCGCCAGGGCGTCGACCTCGAAGGCGTTCGCGCGGATCCGGGTGAACGCGTCGAACACCCGCCAGTCCGGATGCATCGCGTCCACGCACAGGTAGGCCATGAAGGTGGCGAACGCCTCGTTCAGCCAGATGCCGTTCCACCAGCGCATCGTCACGAGGTCTCCGAACCACATGTGCGCCAGCTCGTGCGCGACCGTTTCGGCGATGTCGAGCTTGTCCACCTGCGTCGCGTGCTCGGGATCGAGCAGCAGCAGCGTCTCGCGATACGTGACACAGCCGAGGTTCTCCATCGCGCCCTGCGCGAAGTCCGGGATCGCCACGTTGTCGAGCTTCGCGTCGGGGTACGGGATGCCGTAGTAGTCGGCGAACCAATCGAGCGCGAACACGGCGACGTCCTGGGCGAACCCGGCGAGGTGCTCCCTCCCCGGACGGCAGACCACCCGCACCGGAACGCCCCGCGCGTCCGACGGGGTCGTGATCGCGAGCGGCCCCACCACGAAGCACACGAGGTACGTGGACATCGGCATCGTGTCGGCGAACCGCACGCGGACGCGACCGTCGGGAAGCGTCTCGCGGTCGATCTCGGGGCCGTTCGAGAGCGCCGTCAGCCCGGGCGCGACCACGAGGGTGACCCCGAACACGGCCTTGAGGTCGGGCTCGTCCCAGCACGGGAACGCGCGTCTGGCGTCGGTCGCCTCGAAGTGGGTCGTGGCGATCGCGTGCTCGCCGCCCTCGTCTTCGAACACGGACCGGTAGAAGCCCACCATCCGGTCGTTCAGGGGGCCGTCGAACGCCAGATGCAGGGTCCACGAGCCGGGCTCCGCCGCCTCGGCGAGATCCAGTGCCACACGCTCGGCCTCCTCGTCGACGACGACCTTCTCGATCGCGATCGTCCGGCCGTCGGCGGCCCGCAGCGACCCCTCGGTGACCGCGAGCTCCTTCGTGTTGACGACGATCTCGGACGTGCGCTCATGCACCGTGATCTCGACGGCTTCGCTGTCCTCGGAAGGTGCCGGCGAGGAGGTCGGGTTCGAGGGTCAGGTCGTAGCGGACCGGAGTGGCGACCCGCGGGAGTCGATAGTCGTGCTCGGACATGGCGGAAGGCTACCCGGTCGCGCGGCCGACGACGCTCACGCGTTCACGTAGGTCAGCCAGGCCTCGTACCGCGGATCCTCGCCCTTCGTGGCGGCGAAGAACGCGTCCTGCAGCTCCTTCGTCACGGAGCCCCGGCGGCCCGTTCCGACCGTGCGGTCGTCGACCTCCCGGATCGGCGTGATCTCTGCGGCCGTGCCCGTGAAGAAGCATTCCTCCGCGTTGTACAGGTCGGTCCGGACGAGGTTCGCCTCGCGGACCGCGTAGCCGCGGTCGCGAGCGAAGGTGATGACCGAGCGTCGCGTGATGCCGTCGAGGCAGCCCGCCTGGATCGGCGGTGTCATGAGCTCTCCTTCGCGCACGACGAAGACGTTCTCGCCGGACCCGTCTGTGACGAAGCCCGCCTCGTTGAGCATGATGGCCTCGTCGTAGCCCGCCTTGAGGCTCTCGACCTTCGCGAGCACCCCGTTGATGTACTGACCGCTCGCCTTCGCCGTGGACGGCAGGGCGTTCTGCGAGTTCCGGCGCCAGCTGGAGACCTTGATCCGAACGCCCTGCTCGAGCGCGTCCTCGCCCAGGTAGGCCCCCCAGGGCCACACGGCGATGATCACGTTGACGGGCGCCCCGAGCGGGTTCACGCCCATCTCGCCGTAGCCGCGGATCGCGAGCGGGCGAACGTAGCACGCGCTCAGGTCGTTCGCGCGGATCAGGTCCCTGGTGGCGTCGACCAGCTGCTGGCTCGTGAACGGCAGGTCCATGTGATACAGCTTCGCCGAGCGCGACAGCCGCTCCAGATGCTCGTCGAGGTGCCAAACGGCGGGCCCGCGGGCGGTCTCGTAGGCACGGATCCCCTCGAAGACGCCGCTTCCGTAGTGCAGGGCGTGGCTGAGCACATGGATCTTGGCGTCGGCCCAGTCCACGAGCTCGCCGTCCATCCAGATCTTCTCCACCTCGGTGATCGGCACGGGATCCTCCTCGATGAGTCCACCCGGCCTCGAACCGGGTCGGCAGCCCAAAGGATACCCATGACCAGGTTGAGCCGGGTCGCCGTCCGGACCAGTCAGGGCAGGTCAAACGCCCGCCAGTGCAGCTCGTACTCCTGCGGCGGCGTCCGATCGAGTGGTCCGAAGCGGGCCTGCGCCCACTCGCGCACCTCCGGCGCGACCCGCGCGAGGTCTCCCGGCGGCACTCGCCAGGTCCACGAGTAGCGGTTCTGCTCGATCCCCTCGACGAACGTCTCGAGCGGCGTGAGATCGACGTCGGTCAGCACCGGTAGCTCGCGGACGGAGGCGCCGAGCGCGCGCATGGCCGCGTCGAGCGTCTCCAGGTCGCCCCACCCGACGCCGACCGGCTCGTTCACGATCCCGAGCAGCTCGTTGAACCGGTCCTGGATCTGGGCGCGCGGGCCCGTCCCGTAGGAGCCGAGCTGGACGAGCGCGACGCCGCCGGGCGCGACCACGCGCACGAGCTCGGCGAGCGCCGCGCGCCAGTCCGGGATCAGGTGTAGGACCCATCGCAGGATCCCGGCGCCGACGGCGTCGTCACAGAACGGAGTGCGGGTGGCGTCGCCCCGCACGAGCGGGAACGGCGGTGTTCCGCCCGCCTTCTCCACGAGGACGCGGAGCATCGGCTCGGCGAGGTCGAGGCCGGCCATGGGGATGCCGACGGACGCGAGCGCGAGGGCGATCTGCCCGGTGCCGACGCCGACCTCGAGAACCCTGCCGCGACCACGGAGCTCTCCGGCGAGCAGCTCCGTCTGCCTCCCGGCCCCGTCGGGCGTCAGCCCCCGCGTCCGGTCGTAGTAGGCGGCCGCGCGATCGAACGAGACGGATCTGTCGGCCATCAGTTCATCGACGGGTCGTCCGGAAGGGTGCGGAGCATCGCGTACCGGGGACCGAGGCGCCGCAGCACGACGGCCCACAGACGCTCGGGATCCTCGTTGAACACGTCGTCGGGCGCCGCGGGCGCGACGATCCACGCGTCCTCCTCGAGCTCGCTCTCGAGCTGGCCGGCCCCCCAGCCCGCGTAGCCGGCGAACACGCGGGCCCGGCGGATCGGACCGAGCTCGGCGGGGTCGGCCTCCTCGGCCAGGAAGCCGATCGACCCGAACGCGATCACGCCGGCGTCCGACGGGTCCTCGAAGTCCGCCACGACCACGGCGGCCTCGGGCTGGACCGGTCCACCGCGGAACAGCGGCTCCCCCACCGGCACGAGATCCGACAGGGGCGGGACGGCCTCGTCGACCGAGACCTCGAGCGGCCGGTTGAGCACGACCCCGACCGCGCCCTCGTCGTCGTGGTGGCCGATCAGCACGACGGTGCGCCGGAAGTTCGGATCGAACAGCGACGCGTTCGAGAGCAAGAGCTTCCCCGTCAGCGGATCCATCGGCCCCATGATGCCAGGGTGATCGGCCGCCGCCCGGTGGCTACGCCTTCGGAACCGCCTTCGCCGGATCCCAGAACGGGAGCGGCGCAACGGTCGCCGTTCGGTGACGCTCGGGGCCGACCACGTTCAGATCTGTGCCAGGCGCCGACAACTCAGCCGGGACCCATGCGTAGCCCATGTTGATCTGCAGCCGCGGCGAGTACGACGCGCTCGTCAGCCGGCCGACGGTGGAGCCCGCATGCTCGACCGGCCAGAAGTCCTCGAGCCACATGCCCAGCGGATCGCCGCCGAGCTCGACCCCGACGAGCTTCTGCTCGACGCCCTCGCGCGAGATCCGTTCGAGCACGTCACGCGACACGACCTCGTTGTCGTTGTCGAGCTCGACCAGCCGTTCGAGCCCCGTCACCTCGAAGGGGTTGTTCGTGACGTCCATGTCGTTGCCGTAGTTGAAGATGCCGGCCTCCATCCGCCGCTGGTCCGAGGGCGCGATCGCCCGGATCTCGTATGGCTCCCCTGCCCGCACCACGGCGTCCCACAGGTCGAGCGCACGCGCCGAGTCTCGGAGGTACAGCTCGTAGCCGACCTCGCCGGTCCACCCGGTGCGCGACACCACCAGCGGGATCCCGTCGAGCTCGGTCTCGGCGCACCGGTAGTAGCGGAGGCCGGCGACCGCGTCACCGAACAGGTCCCGTATCAGCGGCTTCGACTTCGGCCCTTGGACCTGCAGCGGCGAGACGTCGGGCTCGCGGATCGTGACGTCCAAACCCGCGAACGCCTGGACGCCGAGCGCGAACAGCAGCGCGTCGGAGTCGGCGATCGAGAGCCAGAACCGGTCCTCGGCCAGCCGCAGCAGGATCGGGTCGTTGACGATGCCGCCGTCGGGCGCACAGAGCACGACGTACTTGCACTGCCCGACCTCGCAACCCGAGAGGTCGCGCGGCGTGAGCAGCTGCGTGAACCGAGCGGCATCGGGGCCGGCGATCTCCACCTGCCGCTCCACCGCGACGTCCCAGATCGTGACGTGCTCGAGCAGGTGCCAGTACTCCTTGACGTCGTCGTCGTAGAGAGTCGGGATCAGCATGTGGTTGTAGAGGTCCCAGCTGGTGCATCCGGCCTCGACCGTGCGCGCGAAGTACGGCGACTTCTTGTACCAGGACGCGAAGTAGAACTTGAACCACCTGTTCTCCTGGCTGTTCTCGAGCTGCGTCTCGGTCACCAGGGCCTCCTTCCGAGCTGTCGGGTCCCCCGCCGGACGTCCTTCACGATCCGCTGCACGCAGTTGTAGGCCGGGATGCCGCAGACGCCGCCTCCAGCGTGGGTGCCGCTGGAGCACTGATACAGGCCGCGGACCGGCGTCGTGTAGTCGGCGTAGCCCGCGGCCGGTCGCAGGTGGAACAGCTGCTCGGCCGAGAGCTCCCCGTGGAAGATGTTGCCGCCGATCAGCCCCCACTCCGTCTGCATGTCCCACGGGCCGAGCACCTGTGTGTGCAGGATCGAGTCCTTGAACCCGGGCGCCAGCTCGTCGTAGCCGTCGATCACGCGCATCGCGTACGTGTCGAGCTCGTCGCGGTGCGGTTCCTCGTTCCACGTGTGCGGCACCCACTGGGTGAACAGGGACATCACGTGCATGCCCTCCGGCGCGAGCGTCGGGTCGTGCACGGTCGGGACGACCCCGTCGCTGAAGGGGATCGTCGCGGGCACGCCCGCGCGCGCCTGCTCGAACGCGTGCTCCAGCTGGTCTACCGAGTGCGCCAGCTCGACGCCTCCGGAGAGGTCGCGGAGGTCCGGGTTCGACGTGAAGACGGGAAGGCGATCGAGCGCGAGGTTGATCTTCACGACGCCGCTGCGCGACTTCCAGTTCCGGATGTCGTCGACGAACGACGCGGGAAGGTCGTCGGGATCGAGATGCCGGAGAAACGCGATCTGCGGATGCGTCGCCGTCACGACGACCGGGGCGGTGAGCTCCTCACCGGTCTCGAGGGCGACGCCGTAGGCCGCGCCGCCCCGGGTCAGGATCCGCGCGACCGGAGCGCCGGTCCGCACGTCCGCGCCGAAGGACCGAGCGCTCGACTCGATCGCGGAGGCCACGGCCCCCATGCCGCCGATCGGGACCTCCCACGAGCCGAGGTGCCCGTCGCCGACGTCGCCGATCGAGTGGTGCGCCATCACGTAGCCGGTGCCCGGCTCGCGCGGCCCGGCCCACGTGCCGATCAGCCCGTCCAGCGACATGACCGTCCGCACCTGGTCCGACTCGAAGAACCGGTCGAGCAGGTCGTCGACCGACATCGTCAGCAGACGCGTGAGGTCGGCGGCCCCTCGGGTGCCCACGTTGCGGAACCGCCACGCCAGCCGGAGCTGCTCCCGGACGTCGCCGAGGCGAAGCGACCCGAGCGCCGGCGGCGTCGACATCAGCAGGGGCCCGAGTACGGCGGCGAGGCCGTCGATCCACGCGTCCCAGCGCTCGATCGCCTCGGCGTCGGACTTCGAGAACTTCGCGAACTCGTCGTGGTTCGCGCGGGAATCGTCGTACCGCACGATGCACCGCCCGTCGGGGAACGGCACGAAGTACGGACCGACCGTGTGCGCCCGGTAGCCGTGCCGCTCGAGCTGCAGCACGCGGCGGATCGTGTCGGGCATCAGGCTCATGACGTAGCTGAGCGTCGTGACCTTGAACTCCGGAGCCTCGGGCCACGGCGCCATCGTGTCGGCCGCGCCGCCGGTCTTGTGGCGGGCCTCGAGGACGACGGTGCGCGCGCCGCTTCGTGCAAGAAGGGCCGCGGCCACGAGACCGTTGTGGCCGCCTCCCACCACGATCGCGTCGTATCGGTTCGTCGCGGCCATGCCGTCCGACGCTACGCCTGAACGACCGTTCAGCGCAAGCGCGGGACCGCTGAACGCCGTTCAGGTATCCGCGCAGGTGGCAGACCACCCGACGAGGCCTGAACGGCGTTCAGTCGGAGACGACCACCGGTTGTGCCTCGAGCGCCTCCGCCGACGTGTACCTGGGAGCCGAGAGCTCGACCGGCTCGCCGCCGCGCAGGCGCAGAAGGGGCACGAGCGCGATCGCGGCGACCAGCGCAGAGACGCCGCCGACACGGTACACGGGCTGGGGCCCGATCGCCCTCAGCACCGGACCCGCCATCACGTAGGCGACGGCGAGCCCGATCGACAGCACCGCCTCGAACGCCGCCATGGTCCGGCTCCGCAGCGCGTCGGGCGTGCGGCGCTGCATGATCCCGTTCTCCGCGACGATCGTGAGACCGTCGCTCGTGCCCATGACCAGGAGCGACACGAGCACGAGGGGGAACACCGGCGCGAAACCGACGCCGAAGGCCGCCAGGGCCACGCCGAACGCGCCGAGCACCATCCACACGGGCTCGGTGCGTCCGTTCATCCAACGACCCGCAGCCGAGCCGATCACGGATCCCGCACCCCAGCACGAGATCAGCAGCGCGAACCCGAAGGCTCCCGAACCGAAGTTCTCGGCGAGGCTCGCGTCGGCCACCATGCCCATGCCCATGCCGAGCAGGAACACGAACCACGCGATCGACATGCGGCGGAACACACGGTCGCGCCACAGGAACGTCAACCCGGCCGCGATCCCCGCGTGCTCCTCGGCGCCGGGCAAGGCGCGCTCCTCCTGGAATCGGCCGCGCACGCTGAGCGTGAGCACGATCGATACGAGGAACGAGACCGCGTTCAGTCCGAAGACCCACGAGGCGTTCTGCCCCGTCACCACGAGCAGCAAACCGCCGATCGCCGGACCGATCGCGATCCCGGCCTGGACGCCGATCGTGACGAGGCTGTTCGCCCAGGACAGATCGTCGTCGGATTCGACCAGGCTGGGGATCGCAGCCCGCGACGCCGAGAAGAACGGCAGCTCGGCGATGGCCGAGCCGAAGGCGAGTCCGATCAACAGCGTCGGCGCGTGCGTGAAGGCCATCGCCGCGAAGAACGCGGCCGAGACCGCCTCGGACACGATCATCACCCGGCGTCGGTCGAAACGGTCGCCGAGCGCGCCCGCGAACGACCCGAGCAGTCCCGCCACGCCAAACGTGAACAGCAACGACATCGCCTGCATCATTGGCGAGTGCGTCTGGTTCCAGATCGTGAAGTTGAGCGCCGTGTACGCCGCGGCGCCGCCGGTCACCGAGATCAGGCGACCGATCGCGATGCGGCGGATACGAGATCGAGGCGTGGGACCCATGGAACGGCTCCTTGCGAGGGGTTCGACGGAGAGGTGGTTCGCCGGCGGGGTGCGCGATGCGCCGGCGCCTACGAGGCGCCGGGATCCGCTGCGGTGAACACCGTCCGTTCCATGGCCAAACGAGGCTACCACACGCCCGAGGCGTTCCGGGCGAACGGTTCACATCGGGAGGGTGACGGCGCGGATGCGCTTGGCTTCGATCGCGCCCGCGATCTCGTCGGCGACGTCGGCGGGCACCTCCGTGTCGACCGTCAGGCACATCAGGGCCTCCATGCCCTGCCCCTCGGGCTTGCGGCCCACGTCCATCGTCGCGATGTTGATGTCGTGCTGCCCGAGGATCGACCCGACGGTGCCGATCACGCCGGGACGGTCGACGTAGTTGAAGAAGACCATGCGCGGAGCGGGAGCGATCTCGATGTCGAAGTCGTTCACCTGCATGATCCGCTCGGCGTTCTTGCCGACGATCGTGCCTTCGACGCTGATCGGCGCCTCGTCGGTCTCGGCGCGGAGCGAGATCAGCGACACGTAGTCCTGCGAGACCGTCGACCGCATCTCGCTCACCGTCAAGCCGCGCTCCCGGGCCAGCATCGGCGCGTTGACGAACGAGACGGGCTCGTGCACCGAGCGCCCGAGGATCCCCTTGAGGATCGCGAGGGTGAGCACCCGCGTATCGTGCTCGGCGATCCGCCCCAGATAGCTGGCCACCACGCTCCGGACCCCGCCCTCCGCCAGCCCGGCGGCCATCCCGCCCAGCCGCTCGGCCAGCGGCACGAACGGCCGCACGACCTCGCTCACCTCCGCGCCGGCCGACACGTTCACCGCGTACGGGACGAACTCTCCCCGAAGCCCCAGCCGGACCATCTCGGCCACCGTGGTTCCCGCCTTGTCCTGCGCCTCGCGCGTGGACGCGCCGAGATGCGGCGTGACGACCACGGTGGGCAGACGGAACAGGGGCGAGTCGGTCGTCGGTTCCGTGGCGAACACGTCGAGCGCCGCGCCGCCCAGGTGCCCGTCCTCGATCGTCTTGGCGAGCGCGTCCTCGTCGACGATCCCGCCGCGCGAGGTGTTCACCAGACGGGCCCCCGGACGCATCATCCGGAGCTCCTTCTCCCCGATCAGCCGCTCGGTCTCGGGTGTTCGCGGCAGGTGCACGCTCACGAAGTCCGACTGCACGAGCAGCGCCTCGAGGGTCGGCATGACCTCGACCCCCATCTCCTTGGCGCGATCGGCGCTCACGTAGGGATCGAACGCGATGACGCGCATGCCGAAGCCCGCCGCCCGGGCGGCCACGAGCGAGCCGACGCGGCCGAGCCCAACGAGGCCGATCGTCTTGCCCGCGAGCTCGACGCCTTCCCATCGCGACCGTTCCCAGCGGCCCGCGATCAGATCCGCGTGTGCCTGGGGCAGGTTCCGGGCTTGGGCGAGCAGCAGCGCCATCGTGTGCTCCGCCGCGCTGATGATGTTGGACTGCGGCGCGTTCACCACCATCACTCCGCGGCGGGTGGCCGCCTCGAGGTCGACGTTGTCCAGGCCGATGCCCGCCCGCGCGATCACCTTCAGGTTGGTCGCCGCGTCCAACACCTCCGCGCCGACGGTGGTGGCGCTGCGGATGATCAGCGCGTCGTACGGCGCGATCGCGCCTGCCAGTCCGGTCTTGGCGAGCTCCGGCCGCACGTCGACCTCGAAGTCGCGGCGGAGCAGCTCGAGCCCGCCCTCCGACAATGCCTCGGTGACGAGGACCTTCACCGGGGCTCCAGGAACACCTGCTCGGCGGCGCCGACCGCCGCACCCCGCTTCACGGGATGCCCGAGCCGGTCCAGCGTCATCTCGAGCGCCGAGAGGCCCCGGATGATGTCGAGCTCGCTGACGTAGCCGAAGTGCCCGATCCGGAAGACGGTTCCCTTGAGCGGCCCCTGACCGGGGGCGAGCACGCACCCGAAGTCGGCGCGGACGCGCTCGGTGATCGTGTCGGCGTCGATGCCCTCGGGCGCTCGGATCGCCGTCACCGTCCAGTTCTCGTCGAGGCCTTCGCCGAACAGGTCCAGGCCGAGCGCCTTGACGCCTTCCTTCACCGCTCTGGACAGCATGCGATGGCGCTCGTGCGCGGCGTCGACGCCGTCCTCGAAGTAGAGCTCGAGCGCGGCGGCGAGCCCCTGCATCACGCTGATCGCCGGCGTCCACGGGTTCTCCGGGTTCGGGAGCCGCGCGTAGGCCTCGTAGATCCGCCAGTCGAAGTAGTAGCGGGGGTTCGTCACCGTCTCGGCCGCACGACGAGCGCGCTCGGAGATCGCGACGAACGCGATGCCGGGGCTCGCCGACAGCGCCTTCTGGGAGCCGCCGACCGCGACGTCGATCCCCCACGCGTCGAACTCGAAGGGGACCGCACCGAGGCTGCTGACGACGTCGACGACCACGAGCGCGCCGGCGTCGCGCGCGACCGTCGCCAGATCGCGGACCGGCTGGATCACGCCCGTCGAGGTCTCGCTCTGCGTGAGCAGCACCGCTTTGGCCGGGCGATCGGCCAGAGCCGCGGCGACGTCGTCCGGCCGGACCTTCGTCCCCCACGCGTAGTCGACCGTGCGAACAGTCAGACCGTATGCCTGAGCCAGTGCCCTCCATCGCTCGGAGAAGAATCCCGCGAGCGGAACGAGCACCTCGTCCCCCGGAGAGAAGCAGTTCTGGATCGCCGACTCGAGACCGCCGGTGCCCGACGAGGTCATCAGCAGCACGTCGGCGACGTCGGTTCGGTACAGGTGCCGCAACCGATCGGTCACCCCGCGCATCAGGTTCCCGAACCCCGGGCCGCGGTGGTAGACGAGCGGGCTGCCCTGCGCGAGCAGGACCTCGGGGGGGATCGGCGTCGGGCCGGGTGCCAGGATGATCTCGGGCCGTTGCACTGCGTCGCGCTCCTCGTGGTCGACGGCTCGACCGCTCAGCCTAACAGCCGCATTCCCGCCGACCGAGCGTGCAGGCGCCTCCGTATAGTCCGGCGAGAGCGCAGCCATGATGAGATTCCGATTCCTGGTCCGACGGCTGGCGGCGCAGCGACTCCTCGGTCTGGGAGTGGTTGCGACGCTCGCCTTCAGCATCGGCGTGACGGCCGCCGGGCCGATCTACACCGACGGCGCACGCGCCTCGATCGTCGCCGCCGCGTTCGCCGAAGCGAGCACGCCCGCCAAGAACATCCGCGTCGACCTCTACGCGGGGCCGGGGTCCGACTGGGCCACGTTCGACCGGGCCGTACGCTCGTCCGCGTCGGTCTTGCCCGTGCAGAACGTGGTCGCGCAGGGCGTGATGACCGCGCGGGCCGGCCCGAGAGAGACCTCGGTGCCAATGCTGTTCCGAGAAGGCGCGGAGGATCATCTGTCCTTCCGTTCCGGAGATGTGCCTGGTACGGGGCAGGTGGCGGTCCCGTACGGGATGGCGGTGACCCAGCATCTGCACACCGGCCAGCGGATCCCGGTCCTCGGGCCGACGAACGAGCAGACGACCCTCGAGATCTCCGGCGTCTTCGACCCCCCGGCGCACGAGGACGTCTTCTGGTTCGGCGACCAGTCTCCGTTCCCGCTCGGCGACACGGAAGCCCCCATCCCGCTCGTAGTGTCGCAGGCGACCGCTTTCGACCTGGCTCCCCGGTTGAACCTGAGCAGCCACTTCTACTGGGACGTCTACCTCGGCTTCACGGACACGTCGTACACCGAGGCCAACGCGCTCCCCGACGCCTACCTGACGTTCACGGACCAGATCTCCACCAAGCTCACCGACCAGGCCCCTCACATCGACAGCGGGATCAGCACGATCGTGGGGCAGATCAACCGATCGGTGGCGAACCTGCGCGTCCCGATCCTGCTCGTCCTGTTCCAGATCCTGGTCGTCACGTTGTTCGTGCTCGCCGGGGTCGGCGTCCTGATCGTGTCCCGGCAGTCCTTCGAGATCGCGGTCCTTCGATCGCGGGGGTTCACGCGCGGATCGCTCATGCTCAGCCAGTCGTTGCAGGCGGTCCTCGCCGCGGCGATCGCGCTCCCGCTGGGGATCGTCGTCGGGGTGCTGCTGGCGAGGTTCGCGGGCGCGACCAACGGCCCCCGACCACCGGGCGTCCCGTTCCCCGTTCGGGTATCCGCAGCCGCGCTCCTGTTCGGTGCGGCGGCGGCGGCGATCGGAGCCGTCGTCCTCGCCCTCCCCTCGATCCCCGCGGTGGGCCGGACGATCCTGGACGAACGGAGGCAGGTGTCCAGGGAGTCGCGACCGCTCCTGGCCCGGTTGCCGGTCGAGCTGTTGATCCTGCCGGTGGGCGTCTTCGCCTTCCTCCAGCTGCGCCATCAGCAGGTGCCGACCGCCGGTGCGACCCAACCGGCCACGATCGATCCGCTGCTGCTCTTCGCCCCCACGTTCCTGATCCTGGGAGCCTCGTTCCTGCTCGTGCGGATGGGGTCGTGGGCGCTGACGTCCGTCGACGGCAGGATCGGACGATCGCGCCGCCTCGCGTCCTACCTGGCAGGACGCAGGTTGGGGCGCGCGCCGGGCGTCGCCTTCGCCGCCGCACTGCTGCTGGTGCTGTCGATCGGTCTGCTCGTCGTCGCGACGTCGTACCGGGCCACGACGCTCCGCAGCCACCGGGACGCCGCGCATGCGTTCGTGGGTTCGGACTGGCTCGCCCAGGTGACGACGCCGTCCGACGGCGACGCCGTCGCGAGCGCGAAGCGCTTGCCGGGGGGCATGACGGCCGTCGCGCGGATCAACGCAGACGGTTTCGACGGCTCCTACGGCACACCGCCGGCGGGGCTCGCCATTGACCCCGCGACCTTCGAAGGGGCTTCGTGGTGGCGCTCGGACTTCGCGGCGGAACCGCTCGCCTCGCTGGTGGCCGATGTGCAGGTCGCCGTGCCAGGGTCGCCCGTCCCCGCGGGCGCGCACACGCTCGACCTCGCCCTGCAGGCGCCCGCCGGCGCCGGGGCCCTCGCGGTCCGAGCGACGTTCGCCCGCCCCGACGACCGCGTCGTGTCCACCGACGAGCAGCAGGTTCGCCCCGGCACGGCGACCTATGCGATGGACGTCGAGGGAGCCGAACGACTGCTCTCGATCACGTTCGCCACGCCGTCGACCCGGGGCCTCCCGGACACGATCAGGCTCGGCATCCGCGACCTCACGATCGACGGGACGGCCGTGTCGCTCCAAGCGTGGACGCCTATCACGTGGCACGGGGCGAGCGGCAAGCTCGAGCCCGACGCCGGGGGCTGGAGGTACGTCGCCAAGCTCGGGTTCGCCGGCGTCGTCGCGGGCATCGAACCGGCCCCGCCGACGATCCCGACGGTCGTGTCCCGCGACATGGTGACGAGCGAGCCGTCGCAGATGCACGTGGAGATCGCCGGTCAGAAGATGACGCTGGAACGCGTCGGGGTCGCGACGTGGTTCCCGAGCGTGGCCAAGGCCGACCCCTTCTTCCTCGTGTCGGGGCCGGCGCTGTTCGACCTGCAACGTGCGATCCCGCTGCCGGCCTCGACCGTCAACGAGGTCTGGGTCCGCGGCGACGAGGACCCGTCCGATGCGATCGCGGCTGCGGGCTTCACCATCACGGACCTGCTGTCGACGGTGCCGGTCGAGGCCCAACTGGCAGAGTCGCCGCAGAGCCTCGCGGTGGGCATGGACGCCGCCGCCGCCATCGCGGGCCTCGGCCTGGTGATCGCCGGCGCCTCGGCCACCCTCTACTTCGCGCAACGCCGTCGCGACTACGAGTTCGCGTCGTTGCGTGCGATGGGCACGTCGCCGAGGACGATCCGACGGACGCTGCTGATCGAGCAGGCCGGGCTGATCGGCTACGCGCTGGTCGCCGGGCTGCTGCTCGGCTGGGCCGTGCTCGCGATGATGGTGACCGCGGTGCGGTCGAGCGTCGGCGTCTCGTTCCCGACGCCGTTGCTGGTGGTCGACTGGAAGGTGCTGGCCGTCATGGCGATCGCCATCGCGGCTGCGGCGGCCGGGGCGCTCGCGCTCTCGATCCGCTCGCTCCTTCGGAGCTCGGTCACCGGCGTCCTTCGGGGTGAGGCGGAATGAGCATGAGCAACGTCGTCAGCCCGGAGCTCTTCGGTCCCGGCGAGCCCGAGACGATGATCCGGTTCCGGCACGTCTTCAAGGTCTATCGGATCGCCGACACCGGCGTCGTGGCGCTGGGCGGGGTGGATCTCGACGTGCCGCGAGGCGAGTTCCTCGCGGTGGTCGGGCCGAGCGGGTCGGGCAAGTCCACCCTGCTGAACATGATCGGTGGCCTCGACCGTCCCTCGGCCGGGACCGTCGAAGTGGACGGGCAGGATCTCGGGCTCGCCGGCGAGCGGGCGCTGACGGCCTACCGCGCCAAGAGCGTCGGGTTCGTATGGCAGGGCACCGCACGCAACCTCGTGCCGTACCTCTCGGTTCGCGACAACATCCGATTCTCGTCGTCGGTCAACGACGGGTTCGTCACCCCCGGCAGCAGGACACCGGACGACCTGCTCGAGCTGGTCGGTCTGACCGAGCGCGCGGACCATCTCCCGCGGACCATCTCGGGCGGGGAACAGCAGCGGGTGGCGATCGCGGTCGCCCTGGCGAACACCCCGAAGATCCTGCTGGCCGACGAACCGACCGCAGAGCTCGACACCGCCTCGGCGGCTCGCGTGCTCGAGACCTTCCGCGCCGTCAACCAGGAGTTCCACGTGACGATCGTCATGGTGACCCACGACCTGGTCGCCGCGCGGCGGGCGGATCGCCGCGTGCGGGTCCGCGACGGGCGGCTCTCGCACGAAGGCGAGTCGGTGGCGCCGGTCGACGACCATCGACGCGTGGTGCTGCCGGAGCGCGCGGTCGCGATGCTCGGCGACGGCGACCTGGAGGCGGAGGTCGGACCCGACGAGGTCCGGCTGCGCCGTCGAGAGGGAGGGCCCTAGTGGCCGCCCTGCTGGAGGCGATCGACGTCGTTCGGACATATCCGAACGGGGTCCCGGCCGTCCGCGGCGCCTCGCTCGTCGTGCCGGCTCGCGATTTCGTCGCCCTGCTCGGACCGTCGGGCAGCGGCAAGACGACGTTCCTCGGCATCCTGTCGGGCCTCGACCCTCCCGACGAGGGGGAGGTCAGGTGGAAGGGTGGGCCGATGGCCGGCTTGACTCCCGAGGAGTCGTTCGCACTGCGGCGAACGGGCATCGGCATCGTGTTCCAGTCGTTCGGGCTGCTGCCGACGCTCTCGGCCGTGGAGAACGTGGAGCTGCCGCTCAGGGTCGGCGGGGTCCCGATAGCCGACGCGACCGAGCGCGCGTCCTCGCTGCTCGACCGGCTGGGCCTGGCGCACCGGCGTGACAACCGCACGTTCGAGCTCTCCGCGGGCCAGCAGCAGCGCGTCGCCGTCGCCAGAGCGTTGGTCACCGAGCCAGACGTGGTGCTGGCCGACGAACCGATCGCGGAGGTCGACACCGAGAACGCCGACCTGATCCTCGAGGTCCTCTGGGACGTCGTGGGACGCGGCGGAGCCGTCGTAACGGCCACGCACAACCCCGAGGCCCTGCGCTACGCGAACAGGGTGGTGCTGTTCCGGGACGGGCGTGTCGAATCCGAGGGCGCGCCGCAGGAGATGGCTTCGCACCTCACGACCGATTGACCGGCCGGTCCAGCGTGCGAAGGTCGACCTCAGGGTCTGCGAGCAGGGCGGGATCGGGTGTGGCCCGGTCACGGATCAGCGGCAGCGACCGGCGGCAGTCGTGCTTCCAATCCAGGCTCAGCGAGCCGCGGATCGCGCCCGCCTCGTCCAGGAAGAACGCGCAGAACGAGCGATCCTGGATCGAGCCGCGCACGACCATCCGGTCCCAGGTCGGCGCGAACCCGCCCATCTGGATCTGGTGCTCGTACTGGTCGGACCAGAACCAGTGCGGGTCGTCGAACGGCTCGGTCCCGCCCAGCGCGGACCCCGCCACGTGCCGCCCCATCTTCACCGCATTGTCGAAGTGCTCGACCCGTATCCGGCCGAACACGGGATGATCGTGCAGGACCGCGTCGCCCGCGGCGAAGATCCCAGGGATCGATGTCTCGAGCGCCGGACCCACGACGATCGCGCCACGCGGGTCGTGCGCCGAGGCCGGAAGGACGGGCGCGGCGGCCACCGTTCCGACGCCGACGATCGCCAGGTCGCAGTCGATGACCCGACCGCTCGTCGTGACGAGGCGCTCGACCCGCGTCGAGCCTTCGAAGCGGTCCAGCGACTCGCCGAAGTACAGGTGCGCACCGTGGTCACGGTGGATCGCTTCGACGACCCTGCCGACCTCGGCGCCGAGCACCCGGACCATCGCGGTCTCGGCCGGCTCCACGATCGAGACATCGAGGCCGAAGCTCCGAAGGGATGCCGCCACCTCGGCGCCGATGAACCCCATGCCGACGATCGCCACGCGAGACGCCCCCTCGGCGTCGGCGCGGATCGCGTCGGCCTCGCCGATGCGACGCAGGCTGTGGACGCCCGCCAGGTCCACGCCCGGCCCGTCCAGCAGACGCGTGCGGACGCCCGTCGCCACGATGGCGACCTCGAACGCCACGCGCTCGCCGGTGCCGAACACCACGGTCTTGTCCGAGGGGTCGATCCTCTCGACGGTCTCGCCGAGCCGCGCCTCGACGCCGTTCGCGCCCCACCAGTCCGGAGGGCGGACCATGATGTCGTCTCGGGTCAGCTCGCCCCGCAGGTACCCCTTCGACAGACCGGGCCGCTCGTACGGGACGTCGGGCTCGTCGCCGATCAGGACGATCCGTCCGTCGAAGCCCTCCTCGCGGAGGGTCGCCGCCGCGGTCCCGCCGCTCAGCCCCGCGCCCACGACGGCGATGACACCGGGAGCCACCGTCACCCCTCGACGAGGATGTCCCCGTCGTCCTCGCGCACCTTATACGTGGCGATCGGCTCCTCGGCCGGCCCGTCCAAGACGTCCCCCGTCTCGATCGAGAAGACGCTGCCGTGGCACTCGCAGGTGATCGTCGTGCCCTCGACCTCGCCACCCATCGAGAGGTTGCAGCCGCGGTGCGTGCAGATGTCGCTGAACGCGAAGAGCGCGCCGTCGACTCGGGCCACCGCGACCTCGTCGCCGTTCACCTCGAACGCCGAGACCTCCCCCTCCGGCACCTGATCCGACGTGCCGACCGTGACGAACTCCGCCATCACTCCCCCTTCAGTTCAGTCGTGTCGAGAGCCCGCGCAAGCTTACGCGGCGCGCCGAAAACGTCATGCGGCGCGAGCCCGGCGCCGGCGGTACCCCCACCACAGGTATGCGGCGCCCAGGCCTGCGTAGAAGAGGGCGAGCAGTAGGATGCCGAATCGGAACGAGATCGGAAGCAAGACCGGGACGAACGCCCCACAGACCCACGCCACCTGGAACAGCACCTCATACCGCACGAAGACCCGGCCGAGCGCGCCCTCGGGCGCGTACCGCTGCATCAGGCTCTGGAACGCCAGCCGGGCGAACTCCGACGCCGCGCCGGCCGTCACCGCATAGACCGCCAGGAGGGGCAAGCCGAAGAGCTGTGAGGCCAGCAACGCCCCGACGCCCGCGGCACCCACGCAGGCGATGACGACCGCCTCTTCACGGGTCTCGGTCGGAAGCCCGGGGGCCAGCACGTCGCCCAGGAAGGCGCCGATCACGCCGGCTCCGGCGACGACGCCGAACCAATACGCGGGCACGTCGGCGCTGCGGAGCGAGAACGCGAGCAGGAACAGCAGGAATCCGCCGGCCGCCCTCATCCCGATCGCGCCGATCGCGGGACCGGCGAGCCGGGGGATCGCGCCGCGCGGGCCGACCTGCCGTTCCTGCGCAGGCAGCGGCGTCGTGCGCGGGTGCGGCAGCCGAACGGTGATGGCGGCGGCGGTCGCGTACACGGCGGCGGCAAGGTAGATCGGGCCCGGACCGCCGAAAGACTTCAGCGCCACGAACCCCACGGGCGCAGCCCCGACCGCGCCGGCGACCGCCACGCGCCCGAGGCGCGCGTTGGCTCGCATCAGCCCCTCTTCGCGCGACGCGTAGGCCATCGTCAGGCCGTTCTTGACGATCGCGTGAACCTTCGACAGCACGAGCATCCCGAGCGCCAGCGGGAACAGCGCCAGGCTGCCGAGATGCGGCGCCAGGTAAAGGGCGAGCAGGGCCCGGCCCGCCGCGGCGCCGAGCGTCACGGAGCGGCGGGGGCCCGCCCGGTCCAGGATCGGCACGAGGAGGGGGCCGGCGAGGGCGAGCGGCAGCATCGTGAGGCCCAGGTAGAGGCCGACGCGGACGCGCGACTCGTCGACGGGGAGCGAGAAGAAGACCGAGTCGGCGAGCGAGATCACGAGGAGCGCGTCGCCGGCCACGCTCGACAGGTGCACGAGGGCGTAGGCGTCGATCGCGTCGGGCGAGCGCCACATCCTGCGGAGCGGGTGCACCACGAGCCCCTCGAACGCGCGGACGACGCCGAGGAGGGCGAGCTGCCAGATCGGGATCCGTGGCGGTCGCTGGGGAGCATCGCTCGACCCCACGGGCTACCCCCGGAGCCGCTGCAGCAGGAGCTCCTTCGCAACCGAAGGGTTCGCGGAGCCTCGGGTCTTCTTCATCAGCTGCCCCACCAGGAACCCGAGGATGGCCTCCTTCCCGGCGCGGAACTTCTCAACCTCCTCCGGGTGCTCGGCGATAACCTCGTCGACCAGTCCGCCGAGCGCACCGGTATCGGAGACCTGCGCCAGGCCCCGCGCCTCCACGATGCGATCGATCGGCTCGCCCGAGGCGAACGCCTCCTCGAGCGCCTGCTTGGCCCCGGCGCCGGTGACCGCGCCGTCGGCGAGCAGACGCACCAGGTCGGCCACGTGCTGCGCAGTGATCCGCCCGTCGCCGCCGGCGTTGCGGAGCGCCGCGACGTCCTGCGTGATCCAGTTGGCTGCCGCGATCGGCTCCGCGCCGAGCGCGAGCGCGTCCTCGAACAGCACTGTGGAGGAGCGTTCGGCGACCAGGACACGAGCGGTGTCGGGCTTCAGGCCCAGCCCGTCGACGTACCGCGTCTTCCGAGCGCGGGGGAGCTGGGGGATCGTCGCGCGGATCTCCTCGATCCATTCGTCGCTCGGCTCGAGCGCGGGGATGTCCGGCTCGGGGAAGTAGCGGTAGTCGTGCGCCTCTTCCTTCGCTGCGCATCGAGCTGCGTCGCGCCGGCGCCCTCGTCCCAGTGGCGCGTCTCCTGCACGACGCGCTCGCCGTCCTCGAGCAGCCTTCGTCTGCCGCACGATCTCGTAGGTCGAGCGCCCGTTCGAGCGACCGGATCGAGTTCATGTTCTTGATCTCGACCTTCGTGCCGAGCTCGGCGCTGCCGACCGGACGCAGCGACACGTTCGCGTCGATGCGCATCGAGCCCTCCTCCATCTTCACGTCGGAGACGCCGAGCGCCTGCCAGCATGGACCGCAGCTCCTGCACGATAGGCGCGCGCCTCCTCGGCGTCCGGATGTCGGGCTCGGAGACGAACTCGATGAGCGGGACGCCGGCGCGGTTGTAGTCGACCAGCGCGTGGTCGCGCTCGTGGATCCGGCCCGCTCCCGCACGTGGATGGTCTTGCCGGTGTCCTCCTCCATGTGCACCCGCGTGATGCCGACGCGCTCGGTCGAGCCATCGGGCAGGTCGACGTCGAGCGTGTCCCGTCGACGCAGATCGGCAGGTCGTACTGGGTGATCTGGTAGTCCTTCGGCATGTCCGGATAGAAGTAGTTCTTGCGGTGGAACGAGCGAGTGCGGTCGCGATCGCGCAGTCGAGCGCGAGGCCGATCTCGCATGATGCAGCGCGGACTCCACCGCGCGCTCGTTGGGAACCGGCAGCGAGCCGGGGCAGCCCAGGCACACCGGACACATGTTCGTGTTGGGCTCGGCGCCGAACTCGTTGGGGCACCCGCAGAACATCTTGGTCTTCGTGCTGAGCTCGACGTGGCACTCGAGCCCGATCACGGCCTCCCATTCGGCCATCCCGGCCTAGCGTACCGGTCCCGTCCGGGGCCCGCGTATCCTGCCGCGATGCCCGCGACCGGTCCGAGCACCGCACGTACATGGACGGTGCTCGGATCCCTGTACTTCGTCTGGGGCACCACGTACCTGGGGATCCGCGAGGTCAACCGGTCGATCCCACCGCTCGTGGGGGCCGGCGTGCGCTTCCTGGTGGCGGGCGCTGCCCTGTACGCGCTCGCCAGGATCCGAACGGGGGAACGGCCGACCGCAACACAGTGGCGTGGTGCCTCGGTCGTCGGCGCCTTCCTCTTGTTCGGGGGGAACGTGGGCGTCGCCTGGTCCGAGTACCTGGGCACGCCGACCGGGATCGTGGCTCTGATCATCGCGCTGGTCCCGCTGTGGCTCGCGCTCTTCGATCGCGTGCTGCTGAAGAGCGCGCCGCTCGGCTGGCGCGTGTCGGTCGGACTGGTGGCGGGCTTCGTCGGAGAGGCCGCCCTGGTCGGGACGGCAGCCGTTCGAAGCGACGTACCCATCACCGGTCTGCTGACGGCGGTCGGCGCCACGGTGGGATGGGCGATCGGCTCGCTCTACGCTCGGACCGCCCCACTGCCGAGGGGTCCCTTGCTCGGAAGCGGCATGCAGCAGCTCGCAGGCGCCGGCGTCATCCTCGCGGTGGCTCTGGTGACGGGCCAGTTCGCCGACCTGCACATCGGGGCGATCGAAACCTCTTCGTGGCTCGGGCTCGGCTGGCTGATCGTCGCCGGTTCGTTCGTCGGCTTCAGCGCCTACCTGTGGCTCCTGCGCAACGTCCGCACGTCGCTCGTCTCGACGTATGCGTACGTCAACCCCATCGTGGCCATCTTCCTCGGCTGGTTGATCCTCGACGAGCCGGTGACCCTGCGCATGTTCGGCTCGGCGGCGATCGTGCTGGGCGCCGTCGCGCTGATCGTCTCCGCGGGCGACACGACCCGACAGGAGCCCGGCGAGGTGGCGGCGGGCGAGCCGCCGCTCGACGTGCAGCGGTCAGGCGGACAGCAGCGGCGGCCGGAGCGTGAGCGCCAGGTCGGCCTCGAGGGCTGAGGCTGCGCGCAGCACCGTGGCCTCGCGGAGGACGGGACCCGTCAGCTGGACGCCCACAGGAAGGCCGGCATCGTCCAGGCCGCACGGGACGCTGATCGCCGGCGTGCCCGCCAGGTTCGCCGGGATCGTGAAGATGTCGTTCAGGTACATGGCCATCGGATCGTCGACCTTCGCGCCGATCGGGAACGCGGTGGTCGGTGAGGTAGGCGAGACCAGCACGTCGAACGACGCGAACGCCGCTTCGTAGTCGCGGATGATCAGCGTTCTGACCTTCTGCGCCTGGCCGTAGTACGCGTCGTAGTAGCCGGCCGAGAGCGCGTAGGTGCCGAGCATGATCCGGCGCTTGACCTCGGGGCCGAAGCCCAGCTCCCCGGGTGCGGAACATCATCTCGACCGAGTCGGCGTGCTCGCCCTCCGCGCGGAACCCGTAGCGGACGCCGTCGTAGCGCGCGAGGTTGGAGGAGGCCTCGCTCGGCGCGATAAGGTAATAGGCCGACAGCGCGTACTCGGCGTGCGCGAGCGACGTCTCGCCGACCTCGCGCCCAGGTTCGCGAGGCGGTCGATCGCGGCGCGGACGGCATCGCGCACCCCCGGCTCGACGCCCTCGCCGAACGCCTCGGCCAAGACACCCACCCGCAACCCGGCCACGCCCTCACCCAGGCCCTGCGCGTAGTCGTGCGGCGGTGTGTCGAGGCTGGTGGCGTCGCGCGGGTCCTTCCCGCCGAGCACCGACAGGAGCACGGCGGCGTCGCCGACGCTCCGCGTGAAGGTCCCGACCGTGTCGAGCGAGGACGCGAAGGCGATCAGCCCGTAGCGGCTGATCAGCCCGTAGGTCGGCTTCAGGCCGACCACGCCGCACAGCGACGCCGGCTGGCGGACGCTGCCGCCGGTGTCGGTGCCGAGCGCCCAGACCACCTCGCCGACTCGCGACCGCGGCCGCGCTGCCGCCGCTGGAACCCCCCGGAACGCGCTTCAGGTCCCACGGGTTGTGGACCGGGCCGAACGCCGAGTTCTCGTTCGAGGACCCCATCGCGAACTCGTCGCAGTTCGTCTTGCCCGCGAGCACCGCACCGGCGCCCGAAAGACGGGCCCACGCCGTGCTGTCGTAGGGCGGCACGTAGCTCTCGAGGATCTTCGACCCGCACGTCGTCCGGATGCCGTTGGTGGCCAGGACGTCCTTGAGCGCCACTGGGATGCCGGCGACGGCCGACATCGGCGCCCCCGTCGACCGATAGGTGTCGAGCTCCTCGGCGCGCTCGTGCGCGAGCTCGGGGGTGCGGGTGAGGAAGGCGTGGATCCGATCGTCCACCTGGTCGGTCCGCCCCAGCGACGACTCGAGGATCTCGACGGCCGAGACCTCCCCGGCCCGAAGCTTCGCGCCGAGCTCGGCGCCGCTCAGGTCGCACAGCTCGGTCACGAGCCGGTCTCCACGATCCTGGGGACCTTGAAGCGATCCCCTTCGCGATCGGGTGCGTTGCGCAGCGCCTCGTCGACCGGGAGGCAAGGCTGGGGCTCGTCCTCGCGGAAGACGTTCGCGCGGGGGATCGCCGAGGCCGTCGGCGGCACGTCGTCCGCGGCGACCGCGCCCACCGTCGCCGCATGGTCGAGGATCTGCCCGAGCTGGTCGCGGAGGGTCCGTTTCTCCTCCGGCGTCAGCTCCACGCGCGCCAGACGCGCGACGTGCTCGATGTCGATCTCGACCGGCATGTCGCGGCAGTGTAATCAGGTCAGGCGGAAGGAAGGTCGGGTCTTGCCGGAGGCAGGTGCGGTGGCGCCGGCATCGGCTGGGGTGGCGCGGGGACCGCGACGCGAAGGCCTCGCTGTGCCGCGTTCATCCGGCGGACGATCGCGATCGCGCAGGCGGCGGCGATCGCGAGGGATCCCGCTCCAGCGCACAGGAGCCAGTCGGTCGTCTTCAGCACGTCCGCGAGGTCGGCGAGCGTGGTGGACCCCCTCGTCTCCGGGTCCATGAGACCGATGCGGGCGAGCGCCGCTATCGGCACCAGGAAGGTCGCGAGCAACAGGGTCGCCCACCAGCACCCTCGCAGGAGGCCTTTGCTCGGCGTCGTGTCGCGGAACGCGGCCGACCGCTCGTCGGCCTCCCTGAGGACCTTGTACGGCATGACCAGGTTCACGACGGGGATGAGCCACCAGAACACCGCCCAGGCAGGCCGGAACCGAAGGTCCCGGAGGTCGAGGGCCCACAGGTTCCGGTGCAGGCGCTCCTGCCACGCGAGCCACACCACGCCCGTGATCAGCCAGATCAGCACGAACAGCCAGATCAGCGCGCCCACCGAGTCCCTCTGTTGCGTCCCCCGCAGCAGGACCTCGGAGCGACGCGAGAAGTCCGACAGCTCGCGGAGCACCGCCACGCCGGCGAGGAGCGCGAGCACCCCGCACGCTCCGAGCGGCACCACGAGGGTGGTTCCGAGCGATCCCGGCGACCGGACCGAGTCCCGTGCGCCGAACGGCGCGCCCGCGGAGGTCCAGCTCATCGACCCAGCCTCGTGAGGAACGCGGCCTCGTCGACGATCTCGACGCCGAGCTGCTCGGCCTTCGCGAGCTTCGTGCCCGGATTCTCGCCCGCGACCACGAAGCTCGTCTTCTTCGAGACACTGGAGGCGACCCGGGCTCCGGCGGCCTCGGCCGCCGCGCTCGCCTCGTCGCGCGAGAGCGCGCTCAGGCCGCCTGTCAGCACGATCGTCATCCCCTCGAGCGGCTTCGCCCCTGCCTCGACGACCCGGTCGTCGCCCATGCGCACGCCGGCCGTGCGCAGCTTCTCGATCAGGGCCAGGTTCACGGGATCGTCGAACCACGAGGCCACCGTCTGCGCGATCTCGGGGCCGATCTCGGGGACGTCGTCGATCTGCTCGGCGGTGGCTGCGGCGATCGCGTCGATCGAGCCGAACGCGCGGGCGAGCACCTGCGCCACGTGGGCGCCGACGTGGCGGATGTTCAGCCCGACCAGCAGTCGCCAGATCGAGCGATCCTTCGACCCCTCGATCGACGCCAACAGGTTGTCGACCGACTTCCGCGCGAACCCCTCGAGCTCGAGCAGTTGCTCGGCGGTGAGCGCGTAGACGTCGGCGGGGTCCTTCACCAGCCCGCGGTCCACCAGCTGCATCAAGGTCATGTAGCCGAGCCCCTCGATGTCCATCGCGCCACGTCCGGCGAAGTGGAACAGCCACTCCTGGTTCTGCGACGGACAGCCGGCGCGGTTCGGGCATCGCCAGTCGGCCTCGCCCTCGGGACGCACCAGCTCGGTTCCGCACGAGTTGCACGTCTTCGGGAAGCGCCAGATCCGCGCGCCCCTTTTCCGCCTCGTCAGGACGGGTCCGACGATCTCGGGGATCACGTCCCCGGCGCGGCGGACGATCACGGTGTCGCCCTCGCGCACGTCCTTGCGGTGCACCTCGTCCTCGTTGTGCAGCGTGGCGTAGGTGATGGTGACTCCCCCGACGAACACGGGCTCGAGCACGGCGAACGGGGTCACCTTGCCCGTGCGGCCCGTGTGCACGTCGATCTTCTTGAGCAGCGCGGTGCGCTCCTCGGGCGGGTACTTGTAGGCGATCGCCCAGCGCGGCGCGTTCGAGGTCGACCCGAGCTCGCGCTGCAGGTCGGTCTGGTCGACCTTGACGACCACCCCGTCGATCTCCCAGTCGACGTCATGGCGATGCTCCCCCCAGTGCTCGATGTAGGTCTTCACGCCGTCGGGCGAGTCGCGTCGTTCCGTGGTGGGTGCGACCGGGAGGCCGGCCTTCGCCGCCCAGTCGAGGAACGCGAGGTGCGAGTCGAACGCGACGCCCTCCGCGTAGCCGAACGAGTGGACCCACATGCGCAGCGGCCGCGAGGCCGTGACCTTGGGATCCTTCTGCCGGAGCGACCCGGCGGCGGCGTTCCGCGGGTTCGAGAACGCCCGCTGGCCGCGCTCGGTGAGCTGGACGTTCAGCTCCTCGAACGCCTTCACCGGCAGGTACATCTCGCCTCGGACCTCGATCACCGGCGGCTGTTCGTCGACCGCGAGCTTCCGCGGCACGCCCTTGACGGTGCGGACGTTCGACGTGATGTCCTCGCCCGTGCGGCCGTCGCCGCGTGTGGCCGCGCGGACCAGAACGCCTCGCTCGTAGGTCAGCGCGCAGGCGACCCCGTCGATCTTCTGCTCGCACGCGAACCGGGCGCCGGCGCCGACCGCGCGCTCCACCCGCTGGAACCAGGCGTCGAGCTCGTCGAACGAGAACGCGTTGTCGAGCGAGAGCATCGGCGCTCGATGCTCGACCGGCGCGAAAAGATCGGCGACGGCGCCGCCGACCGTCTGGGTCGGCGAGTCGGGCGTCTGGAGCTCGGGGAACGCATCCTCAAGCCCTCGCAGCTCGCGCATCAGCTCGTCGTATTCGGCGTCGGAGACCTCCGGGTCGTCGATCACGTGGTAGCGGTACCGGTGATGGTCGATCAGCGCGCGGAGCTCCTCGACGCGGAGCTTCGCGTCGGCGCGCGCCCGTTCCTCGGACCGGCTCATCCCGCGATCTCCACGCCGCCGGACACCCCGATGCGGTCGCCGATCACGACCACCCCGCCCCGCACGCCCGGCACGCGCTGCAGGTAGTGCAGCGCCATGCCGAACCCGTCGGCCTTCGGCAGGCACGCCTGGACGCCCGCCGCGGCGGCGTCGGCGAGCATGCAGGTCTGGGCGATCACCGCGAGCCCGTCGGGCCCCCGGCCGCCGCGACCTCGCCCGAGCGTCGTGGACACACCGACGCCGCGCTGGCTGGGCTGGAGCGCCACCGTGATCGGCTCGCCGCCGCGCCGCTTCACCGCCAGCTTCATCCGCTTCTTGTTCTTGATGAAGTAGTCGCCGTCGCAGGCCACCGTGACCTCGGACAGCTGGCCGCCGAGGAACCGGCCCACCTGGTCGACCACCGCTCCCCGGAACGTGAACATCGGGCCTACCCCCGCAGCCGTGGCGGCCGCCACGACCTCCTGCACGATCGAGGGGGCGTCGGTGGCGACCCGTCTGAGCGGCCGCTTCGAGCTGCGGAAGTCCGGGTCGCGCAGCGCGTAGGACTGCAGCTGCTCCCAGAACGAGAGCGCCGCGGCGCGCGATTCCTCGGCGAAGTCCTCCGGAGCGTTGATCCGAAGGACGAGGTCCTGCACCTGGATGTCGAAGCTCTTCGGGCGCCGCCGGAGCAGCCGCAAAGGAACCCTCCTCGGCCTGGAACGCGATGATATCGGAGCCCGGCGGCGGGCCCTGGAGGCAACCTCAGGCCATGGCCCGCAGGACGCGACCGCCGCCGAGGACCTCGTCGCCACGGTAGACGACCGCGCTCTGCCCCGGCGCGACCCCGCGCTGGGGCGCCGCGAACCCGACCTCGAAGCCGCCGGCTCGCGGGGTCACGACCGCCGCCACGTCCTCGCCGCGGTAGCGGATCCGCACCGCCGCCTCGAACGGGCCCTCCGCCGGCGGACGGCCGCGGACCCACGACGCGCGGTCCGCCACCAGCCCACGGCGGGCGAGCAGCTCGCCGGGCCCGACGACCACGCGGTTGTGCGCGGCGTCGACGTCCACGACGTACCGTCGCTCCCCCGTTGCGACCCCGAGCCCGCGACGCTGCCCGACGGTGAAGGTCGCCGTGCCCGGGTGGCGGCCGATCACGGCCCCGTCGGGGTCGACCACGTCGCCCTCACGGAGGAGGTCCGGCGCAACGGACCGGAGGAACCCGCCCGCGTCCCCGCTCGGCGCGAAACAGAGATCCTGGGAGTCGGGCTTGGCCGCGATCGGAAGTCCGAAAGACGCCGCCAGGCGCCGGGTCTCCGACTTGGGAAGGCCTCCGACCGGGAACAGCGAACGCTCGAGCTGCCGCTGTCCGAGCATGTGGAGCATGTAGCTCTGGTCCTTGCCGGCGTCCGCTCCGCGAAGCAGCTGCCAGACGCCGTCCGCGCCGTGCTCGCTCCGCACGTAGTGGCCGGTCGCGACCCTGTCGATCCCCAGCTCGTCGGCGCGCCGCAGGAACGCCCCGAACTTGATCTCGCCATTGCACCGCGCGCACGGGTTAGGCGTCCTTCCCGAGCGGTGCTCCCGGACGAAGTCGTCGATCACGGTCTGCTCGAACGCGTCGCTCAGATCGGCGATCTCGAACGGGAATCCCGCGATCCACGCAACCGCTTCGGCGTCGGCCCGCGCGGCGGGACCGCAGCACCCGTGCTCGACCCCGTCGAGATGCACCAGGCGCATGTGCGAGCCGACGACGTCGTAGCCCTCCTCCTGCAGCAGGCACGCGGCGACCGAGGAGTCGACCCCCCCGGACATCGCCACCAGCACCGAGCCCTTCGCGCCCATGAGCGTTCAGGCTACCCGCGTATCGTGTGCCGGTGATCGAGGCGCGCTTCGACGACCTAACCGGCGCGGAGCCGAGCTTCCGCCTCGTGGAGCCGGTCGGGGTGCTCGAGGCAACGCGCTGCGAGGAGGTCGCGGGCACCCTCGCCGCCGCCGAGGCGTCGGCGGCCCGGGGACTCTGGGCGGCCGGCTTCGTGGCGTACGAGGCCGCCCCGGGTCTCGATCCCGCGCTTCGGGTGCGGACCCGGGACCGAAGCGACGCCTTCGCGAAGCTCCCGCTGGCCTGGTTCGGGCTGTTCGAGGGCCGGCAGGAGACCCTCCTGCCCGACCCACCCGGAGACGCTCCCGCCGCCGCCCCGGGGAGCTGGGTGCCGTCGGTGGACCGGCCTCGGTACGACGCATCGATCGCCGCGATCCACGAGCGGATCGCGGCGGGCGAGACCTACCAGGTGAACCACACGTTCCGGCTGCGGTCGCGGCTCGAGGGCGACGAGCGCGGCTTCTACCGAGACCTCTGCCTCGCCCAGCGCGGCGCGTTCGCCGCATACCTGAACCTCGGTCGCTACCGGGTGCTCTCGGCCTCACCCGAGCTCTTCTTCCGGATCGAGGAGGGCCGGATCGAGACCCGGCCGATGAAGGGAACGGCGCCGCGCGGGCGGTGGCTGGAAGAGGACGAGGTCGTCCGTGACCGCCTGCGGGGATCGGTGAAGGACCGGGCCGAGAACGCGATGATCGTGGACCTCTTGCGCAACGATCTCGGGCGCGTGGCGCGCGACGGCTCGGTGACGTGGTCCGACGTGTTCGAGCCCGAGCGGTACGAGACGGTGTGGCAGCTCACGTCCCGCGTCGCCGCCGATCTCCGGCCCGACGTGGATCTCGTGGAGGTCTTCCGAGCGCTCTTCCCCAGCGGGTCGGTGACCGGCGCGCCGAAGGTCGCCACGATGGGCATCGTCGCCGAGCTGGAGGACGCGCCGAGGGGCGTCTATTGCGGGACGGTCGGGTACCTGTCGCCCGCCGGCGCCGACGGTCCCGGGGCGCGCTTCAACGTCGCGATCCGCACGGCCGTCGTCGACGCCGAGTCACGCGCCGTCGAGTACGGCGTGGGGGGCGGGATCACCTGGGACTCCTCGGCCGTCGCCGAGCACGCCGAGACCGTGGCGAAGGCTGCGGTCCTGACCGCCCGGCGGCCCGCCTTCCGGCTGCTCGAGACGCTGGCCCACGAGCCCGGGACCGGCTACCGGCGCCTCGAGGAGCACCTGAAGAGGCTCCGCGCGTCGGCCGCGTACCTCGGGTTCGCGTTCGACGAAGCCGCGATCCGGGAACGGCTGGACCGGGAGGCCCTGCGCTTTCCGACGAAGCCCTCGCGCGTCCGGCTCCTCGTCGCTCGCAACGGCCGGCTGGAGACGGGCGTCGCCCCGATGCCCGCCTCACCCGACCCGCTGCCCCTGGCCGTCGATCGAGCGCACCCGGTTGATCCGGCCGACCCGTTCCTGTTCCACAAGACCACCTTCCGCTACCGGTACGAGGAGGCGCGAGCTCGGTTCCCCGAGGCCGACGACGTCGTGCTGGTCAACACGCGCGGAGAGGTCACGGAGACGACCACCGCCAACGTCGCCGCCAAGATCGGCGGCCGGTGGTGGACGCCGCCCAGAGAGGCCGGGTTGCTCGCGGGCTGCGAACGGGAGGCGTTGCTGGCAGACGGCTCGCTCGCGGAGCGGGCCCTCTCCGTCCCCGACCTGGCGGATGCGGAGGAGCTGGCCGTCCTCAACTCGGTCCGCGGCCGGCGGCGCGCCGTCTTGTCGGACCGGCTCGCCTGAGCTACTCGAGGTCGGTCTCGAGGGCCGGCGGCACCGGGAACTCGAAGGGTCGCATCGCATGCTCTTCGATCGGACACGCGCACAGGGGGCACCGGGCCGGATCCTCGTATACGAGGACCGGGCGCTCGCAGAACGGGCAGTCGCCCATCCGCATCGGGGGAGGCTCGCTCAGGTCGTTCGTCATCGATCGTCCCGCACCGGGGGGAGCGGTCCCCCAACGCATCGGCAACGCCACCATCTACCTTGAATCAGGCATGCTGCGGGCGATCCGGGCCGATCGACGCCTCCCCGGACCGGGCTCAGGCGGCTCGGCGCTTGCTCTTGCGCTTCCCCCGAGGGATGTACGTGTGGACCGGCTCGTGCTGCCAGCAGTAGTCCCACTTGTTGTAGACGGAGAGCTTGGTCGCGCACCCGGGCGCGGCGCAGACGCGGCCGGCCGTGTACTTCTTGTTCGGTCTGGGTAGCGCGCGGACGGACGCCCCTCTGTACCTGTCGTCTTGCATGTCGTCACGTCCTTTCCCCGGGGCCCGATGCGGGAGTCGGGACCTCGTCACGTTGTTCGAACAGCGACCCCCCACCGGTTCATTCCGACCGGGACGGCCGGTCGGGACGCGAACGTGCGTGGATCGGTCCGACGCAGCGCGTTTGCGCAGGTCCGGGGATCAGGCGTCGTCGCCGAAGCGCGGCTCCCGCTTCTCGAGGAACGCTCGCATGCCCTCGCGCTGGTCCCGGGTGCCGAAGAGCTCGAGGAAGAGCGCTCGCTCGACCCGGATGCCGTCGGGGCCGGGGGTGAGGATCGCCGCCCGGATCGCCCGTTTGGCCGCGGCAAGCGCCAGCCGCGGTCCTCGCGCGAACCCTCGCGCGTCCGCGACCGCCGCGTCGAAGACCTCGCCGGCGGGCAGCACGCGCTCGGCGAGCCCCGCGGCGAGCGCGTCGGACGCGTCCAACTGGTCGCCCGTGTACACGAGGCGACGTGCCAGGCCCGGCCCGACCAGCTGGGTCAGACGCTGCGTGCCGCCGGCCCCCGGGATCACGCCGAGCCGGATCTCCGGCTGGCCGACCTTCGCGTCGGCGGCCAGGTAGCGCAGGTCGCACCCAAGGGCGAGCTCCAGACCGCCGCCGAGCGCGAACCCGTTCACCGCGGCGATCACGGGCTTTGGCAGCTCCTCGAGGACGTCGCACGTCGCGCCCAAGGCCTCCACGGACGGTCGCACCTCGTCGGCGGACCACTCCGCCATCGCCTTGATGTCGGCGCCGGCCGCGAAGATGCGGGGACCGCCCCAGACCACGACCGCCCCGATGTCGCCGCGGGCCCCGGTCTCGCGCGCCGCCTCGAGAAGCTCGAGCCCGACCGTCAGGTCGATCGCGTTGGCGGGCGGGCGGTCGATGCGGATCACGCCGACGCCGTCGTCCACCTCGAGACGGACGAACTCCCCCATCGCGCGCGCGAGCTTACCCGACGTCGATCGCCGCGGCCGCCTCGAGCGTGATGCGAAGACCGTCGAGCAACGGCGTTCGGCGTACGCCGAACGCCTCGGCGGCGTCCGGCGCGTCCGCGCGGCTGGCCAGGCCGAGCCAGGAGGCGGCGACGGCGTCGACGTGCACCTCGAGCAGCCGCGTCAGGACCTCGGCGGCGGCCGCCCCGTCGGCGTGCGTCGGGGACGCCTCGTCGCCCCGGAGCAACCGGGCGAACCCGTCGGCCGTGAGGGCGTCCGGTCCCTCCAACCCCCAGGTGCCCGCGATCGGAGCGTCGTGATCGTCGATCGCGGACACCACCGCGGCCAGGTCCTCGGCGAACAGCGGCGCGATGGACTGCTCGCCGGAGCCGCACACGAACGGTGGCTCGGCAAGGGCACCGTCGACGGCGGCCGTGAACCAGAGGCCCCCCAACCCGTAGGCGTGCGTCGCGCGCACGATCGCGTGCTCGAGCCCCGAGACTCGGACGGCTTCCTCGGCGAGGCCCTTCGCCCGCGCGAACGGGTGGGGAGACTCCGGGTCGGCCCCCGGCACGGAGACCAGCACGAACCTTGGGGTACCCGCCTGTTTGGCCGCCTCGAGGGCCGTCAGCACCGAGGCGTGGTTCGCGCGGAACAGCTCGTCGGCGTCGGGCTGGTTCGGACCCCCGATCAGATGGACCAGCGTGTGCACCCGGGGAAGGATCTCCTCGAGCGCGTCGGGCGTGTCCAGGTCGCGCACCGAGACCTTCGCCCCGAGCGCGCGAAGCGGCTCCGCGGAGGCGCGCCGACGGACCGTCGCGCGGACCTCGTCGCGCGCGAGCAGCGCCCGGACGACGGCCTGGCCGATCAGGCCGGAGGCTCCCGTCACCATCACCGTCATGGGTTCAGGCTAGCCGGTGCGACCGAGAACTGAGCAGCACCTGCAACCCGTGGCATTGCACCTGCAACTCACTGCTACAATCCATCTCGCCATGACGCAACGGGCGATCGACTACGGCGAGATCATGGAGCAACTCCGCGGCAGAGGCCTGCGGATGACGCCGCAGCGACGCGCGATCGTGTCGGAGGTCATGCGCACGCAGGGGCACATCTCCCCGAGCGCGATAGCCCGCAAGGTGCAAGGCGACATGCCCGGCGTCAACGCGTCCACGGTGTACCGCACGATCGCGCTGCTCGAGGAGGTCGGGGTCTTGCAGCACTCGCACCTGGAATCGGGCGCCGAGTACCACCGGGCGGAAGAGTCCCACCACGTTCACCTCACCTGCGGGCGCTGCGGTCGCGACGACGCGCTCTCGATCGACGAGGCATCCAAGCTCGCCACGCTGATCCATCGTCACGGAGGGTTCCAGGCCGACCTGACGCACTTCGCGATCACGGGCCTTTGCGCCGATTGCGCCGCATCGGTTGGCTGAGGCTCAGCCGCCGAAGATGGCCGGCAGGACGTGCCCCTGCCCGAACAGGAAGAGCACGCCGACCACAAGGCTGAACACGCCGGTGAGCACCGCGACGGTCACGTAGATCCGCCAGTTGCGGGAGGCCTGGAGGAACCCGAAGGCCGAGCCGAGGGTGATCAGGGTGTTCGATGCGAGCAGCCCCACCAGGAACACGCCCAGGACGAGCTCGCCGAGCAGTCTCCCGTGGCCGACCGCGGCGAGGAAGATCAGCACCTGCGTGGGCGTTTCGGCTCCGACCCCGTGCACCATGCCCACCACGAACGCCGTGCGCTTCCCGTAGTTCATGAATGCGTCGGGTTCGGGATGCTTGTGGTGATGGTGACCCGGCCGCCCGTGGTGGCCGTGGTGCCATTCGCTGACCGGGAGATCGTCCGCGACCGCCACCGCGACGCCGCCGTCGCTATGGGTGTGGACCGGCTCGTGCTCGTCGTCGGCTGCCGCACCGACGAGCGCCGGGGTCCCGTTCGTGGGTTGGCGACGTGTCGCCACCATGCCCTGCACGCGACGATAGACGCTGCGCGTTCCCGAGAAGATCAACATCCACCGGCTGCGCATCCGGAAATCGCGACCGTGCCGGATCAGCGAGACGAAGACGAAGACCCCGAGGATCACGAGCGTGAAGCCCACGAGCCGCTCGGTGAAGGCGTCGATCGAAGTCGGAAGTTGCTCGCCCAGCAGGATCGCGAACGTCCCGATCACGAACACGACAAGCGCATGTCCGAGCGCGTAGAGGGTGCCGAAGACGATCGAATCGCGCCGGTCCTCCTGTGAGCTCGTGATGTCGGTGATCGCGGCGATGTGGTCCCAGTCGATGCCGTGGCGGAACCCGAACAGGAAGGCCGCGAACAGCGTTGCGGCGCCGAACGCCTCGCCCGCCATCGCGATCACCGCCGACCCCTCCGCATCCGGCCATGCAACCACAACACGCAATGAACGGCAACTGCAATAGATTGCAGACACGCCCAGGCGTCAGAAGCGCGGGTCTTCGCGCCACACGCCGAAGACCGACTGCATCGCCCTCGTGACCTCTCCTTCGGTGCATCGGGCGCGGGCGCACGCGATCAGCGGCTGCATCAGGTCGGCTGCCGGGTCGCGACAGGCTTCGGCGAGCCGCGCGAGCGCCTCGTGAGAAGCCTCCCCGCCCCGCTCCGCGCGGGTGCGGGCGACCGCCTCGCGCTGCGCATCCTCGGTGGCCTGGCCGATCACGAGGGTCTCCAGCGGCGGCTCGCCAGCCTCCACGAAGGCGTTCACCCCGACCTGGACGAGGTCCCCCGACTCGTAGCGACGCTGCTCGTCGAAGGCGGCCTCGGCGATCTCCTGGGTGAACCAGCCGGTCTCCACGCCCCGAAGGACGCCCTCGAGCATGGAGCCCTCCCCCATCGCGTCGATCCGCTCGAAGATGCCCTCCGCGGCCTCCTCGATGCGGTCGGTGAGCGACTCCACGTAGTACGAGCCGCCGAGCGGATCGGTGACGTCGGGGACGCCCGACTCGTACGCGATGATCTGCTGAGTCCGAAGGGCCAGTGTGGCGGCCTCCTCGGTGGGCAGGGCGAGCACCTCGTCGAGGGCGTTCGTGTGGAGCGACTGGGTGCCGCCGAGCACCGCTGCCAGCGCCTCGACCGCGGTGCGCACGACGTTGTTCATCGGCTGCTGGGCCGTCAGCGAGACGCCCGCGGTCTGCGTGTGGAACCGCAGCCGCTGTGCCGCCGGCTCGGTGGCGCCGTAGCGGTCGCGCAGCCAGCGCGCCCAGATCCGTCGGGCCGCCCGGAACTTCGCGATCTCCTCGAAGAAGTCGATGTGCGCGTCGAAGAAGAACGAGAGCGCGGGCGAGAGCCGGTTCACGTCCAGCCCGCGCTGCAGCCCGAGCTCGACGTAGGCGAACCCGTCGGCGAGGGTGAACGCGAGCTCCTGGGCGGCCGTCGAGCCCGCCTCCCGGATGTGGTAGCCGCTCACGCTGATCGGGTGGTACTTCGGGGCACGCTCGACGCAGAATGCCATCAGGTCGCCGATCAACCGCAGGTGGGGGCGCGGCGGGAAGAGCCATTCCTTCTGCGCCGTGTACTCCTTGAAGATGTCGGTCTGCAGCGTGCCGTCGAGGACCTCCCACGCCACCCCCTGGCGCTCGGCCGCGACCAGGTAGCACGCGAACAGCCATGCCGCCGGTCCGTTGATCGTCATCGAGACCGTCACGTCGGCCATCGGGATCCGGTCGAAGATCGTCTCGACGTCGTCGAGTGAGTCGGCGGCGACGCCGCACCTCCCGACCTCGCCCTCGGCGCGCGGATCGTCGGAGTCGAAGCCCATCAGGGTGGGCATGTCGAACGCCACCGACAGCCCGGTTTGGCCGCGCTCAAGCAGCAGCCGGAAACGCCGGTTGGTCTCGGCGGGCGTGCCGTACCCGGCGAACTGACGCATCGTCCACAAGCGACCCCGGTACATCGACGGGTAGACGCCGCGCGTGAACGGGTAGGCGCCCGGCGGCCCGAGCTTCGCGTCGGCATCCCATCCGTGCCGATCCTCCGGACCGTAGACGGGCTGCAGCGGCTCGCCGGATCGCGTCGCGTGGGATCGCTCCGCCGCGGGGGAACCGTGCGTGCGCGGGCTTGTGTCGACCACGGTGCTCCCTCGCTCGTGGCTCAGGGATCGGGAAGGGCGTCGCGAACCAGCATAGCCGCGGCTCGATACGGGTCGAGGCGGCGTGCCGAGAGCTCCTCCCCCAGCACCCCGGCCTCGAGCCGCCCGGCCGCGGCCACCTTGAATCGCTCGGCCGCCAGATTCTCCACCTCGGCGAGTAGACGGGCTCGGCGCTTCGCCTCGAGGGTGCCCGAGTCCTCCAGCCAAGCCCGGTGCGCTTGGGCGGCGCCGGCCAGTTCGCCAACGCCCTCGCCGGTGGTCGCCACGGTCGTCAGGATCGGCGGCTCCCACGGCCGTGCCGCTCCCAGATGGAGCATCTGCCGAAGACCGCGCACGACAGCGGGAGCGTCGTCGCGGTCCGCCTGGTTCACGACGAAGACGTCGGCGACCTCGAGGATGCCCGCCTTGGCGAGCTGCACGGCGTCCCCCAGTCCCGGAGCGAGCACCACCACCGCGGTGTCGGTCGCCGCCGCCACCTCAACCTCGGCCTGACCGACCCCGACGGTCTCGACCATGATCAGGTCGTAGCCGGCCGCGTCGAGGATCCTGACCGCCTCGGGGGCCGCCAGCGCCATGCCTCCCAGGTGGCCGCGCGTCGCCATCGAGCGGATGAAGACGTCGGGGTCCGTGGCGTGCTCCTGCATCCGGACCCGGTCGCCGAGGAGGGCACCACCCGTGTACGGCGAGGTCGGATCGACGGCCAGCACCGCCGCTCGAAGCCCGCGCTCCCGGATCGCTCGTACGAGCGCGCCGGCGAGCGTCGACTTCCCGACGCCCGGCGCTCCCGTGATGCCGATCGTGGTCGCTCGCCCCGTGGCCGCGTAGATCCCGGCCGAGAGCTCCTCGAGCTCGGGGCGCCCGTCCTCCACCAGCGAGATCGCACGGGCCACGGCTCGGCGGTCTCCGCCCAGCACCCCTCGGACCAGCGCGGCGACGTCCACGGCGGCAGACTCTACCCGTCCTCTGGCCGTCCTCTGGCCGTCCTCTGGCCGTCCTCTGGCCGTCCTCTGGCCGTCCTCTGGCCGTCCTCTGGCCGTCCTCAGGCCGTCCTCTGGCCGTCCTCTGGCCGTCCTCAGGCCGTCCTCTGGCCGCCGCCCGGCCGGCCCCATCACGTCGCCGAGAGCAGCATCGTCAGTCGCCGAGCCGTCGGGAGGTGCCGGACGAGGCCGCGGAGCCGGATCCGTCCGCGGGCGATGTCCTTGAGGAGCCGTCTCCCGCGTGCATCGAGGGGATCGGGGAAGCCCAGCCGTAGCGGCGACGCGGCCAGGTCCAACAACGCTGCCGAGTCCGTTCGCAGGTGCACGTGCGCCCGACCGTCGGATCCGCCGGAGAGGACGATCCCGTCGCGCCCGAAACGGAGAGTGACGACCACGTCCGCGTCGGTCGACTCGATCACCGCGACCGATGGGCGGAGCAGCCGGCTGCGCGCCGGATCGCGAACCAGGTTCTGCTCGATCAGCTGGCCGAGCATCGTCGCCAGCCCGCTCGGCTCCGGATCCCGGTAGGTCACGCTCACGGCTCGAGGAGCACCTTCGTCGCGAGGTGCCGGTCGAATAGGTCGTACCCTTCGGCGGCCGCGGCCAGTGGCAGGCGATGGCTCACGAGGGGCAGGGGATCCACGAGACCCTCGACAAGGGCGTCCCGCGCCCGTTCCCAGAAGGAGTGAACGGGGCAGATGCCCGCGAAGCGCAGTTCGAGAGCGCGCGCCGCGTAGACGCCGAGCGCGACCTCGGCGGTCTCCCCCGCGTAGACCCCGGCGATCACGACCCGGCCACCGCGCCGCACGACATCGACCGCCGTCTCGAACGCCGCGAGGCTGCCGACCGCCTCCAGCACACCGTCGGCGCCGCGATCGGCGGTCAGCGACGCAACGGCCATGTGCGGGTTCCGCCCGGCGACGTCTATCGGGACCGCGCCGCCAGCCTCGGCGAGCGCCAGCCGATCGGGCTCTCGGTCGAGCGCCACGACGCGCTCGGCGCCCAACGCCCTCAGCGACTGCACCGCGCACAGTCCGACCGGCCCCGCGCCGACCACGGCGATCGTCTCGCCGGGTTGCGGGTCGACGAGCGTTGCCGCGTAGTAGCCGGTCGTGAGCACGTCACCGAGGAAGACCGCGCGCTCGTCATCGAGCTGCGGCGGGACGGGCAGGAGGTTCCGATCGGCGTTGGGAACACGAACCCGCTCGGCTTGCGTCCCGGCCAGGCCGCCGCTGAACGCGCCCGCGCCGAGGTTCCGGAAGTCCTCGCACAGGCCTGTCTGGCCGTTCCTGCAGAACCAGCACCTCCCGCAGGCGATGTGGAACGCGACCACGACGCGGTCGCCGGGCGACCGGGTCACGACAGCGCCGCCGACCGATTCCACGACGCCGACCGCCTCGTGCCCGAGCACCTCGCCGGGCTCAATCGGCGTCTTCAGGTGGAGGAAGTGAAGGTCCGAGCCGCAGATGCCCGACCGCGTGATGCGGACGACGGCGTCGCCCGGCTCCCGGATCTCGGGGTCGGCCACCTCGTCGACGCGCACGCGGCCCATCGCCTCGAAGACGACGGCGCGCATCAGCCCTCGTCGGGGAACGCCGTGTCGACCTGGCCGGTCAGCTGCACGAGCTCGTCGGCGGCGCGCACGTAGCGGACGATGGTCGGAAGGTCCCCGCGCACCTTGAGCTTGCCCTGCATCATCGCCTTGATCGGGTCGAGGTCGCCACGCACGATGTCCTTCCACCGCGAGTAGGGCGCGCTCAGCACGTACCGTGCGGCGGCGCCGCGCTCGGCCGAGATCACACGCGCGTCCCGGCACGCCCCGTGCCACAGGTCGAGGTACCCGCAGACGTCGACGGGCACGTTTCGGTCGGGCTCGGCCTGGATCACGAAGGCGATGTCGCCTTCCCAGTCCGCCGCGGCCTCGCGGTAAGCCTCGGACCCGTTGATCCGCTCGCCCAGCGCATGGAACCACTCTTCGGTCGCGAAGGTCGGCACTCGTCGGCTCCCGTCGTGGAACCGCGTCAGGATACGCTCAGCGGATCAGGAAGATCAGCGTGATCCCGATCGCGTTGAACGTCATGTGCGCGGCCGTGTTGGCCACGATGCTGCCGCGGCGTTCGTAGATCCATGCGAGCGCGAAGCCCGTGAACACCATGGTCGACTGCAACAACAGCGCGTCCTTCCACGGCGACGGCACGTAGTGCACCGACCCGAACAGCAGCGCCGAGACCACGGCGCCGATTGCGAAGCCACGCCGGTCGCGGATGCTGCGGAACAGGACCCCGCGGAAGAAGAGCTCCTCGGCGACCGGGGCGACGCCGACGGCGAGCACGACGGCGAGGATCTTGCCTCCGGCGGAGAGGTGGGTGGACACCTGCTCGGGCGTCGTCACCTCGGTGCTCGAGAACGCGTTGAACAGGATCGTGAGCGGGACGGCGACCACGAGCGCGATCGCGACGTACAGGACGACGCCGGCGACGACGCCCCACATGGCGTCGCGGGTCGCAGCGGCGCTCCACCCCTGCTGTCGGGGAACGCCGAGCATGTCGCGCCACCCCGGATGGCGCCAGGCCAGCCAGCCAACGATCACGAGGAAGAACGCGACGTCGTCGGCGATGGTGGCCACCACGGTGGGCGTGTCCGCCCCTCCCTCGGGGATCGTGTGCACGCCCATGAGCGCGAAGGCGATCCCCGCCACGACGAGCTCGCCGATCACGAGGTTGCCGATCAGGTACAGGCCGACGGCGTCCCACCACCGCCACGAGACCGCGGGCCGGGTGCTCAGGCCGAACGGACCGCCCGGCGGCGCGGGACCGCCGCCGAGGTCGGGACGCGGTGGGAGCTGCGGGATCACCACGCCTCCGTGGCGTCCGCCAGCACGACGGGGTCACCGTCGCGGTGCACCTCGGCCCCGAGACCGGCGAGCTTGGTCTCCAGGTGCTCATAGCCGCGATCGATGTGATGGACGTCGGCGATCTCCGTGACGCCGTCGGCGCAGAGCGCCGCAACCACCATCGCCGCGCCGGCGCGGATGTCGAGCGCGCGCACCGGCGCCGCCGACAGCCGCGGGACGCCCCGGATCACGGCGTGATGTCCCTCCGTGCGGATGTCCGCTCCCATGCGCTGAAGCTCGCCGACGTAGACGAACCGGCTCTCGAACACGTTCTCGGTCGCGATGCTCGTTCCGTCGGCGGTCGCGAGCATCGCCAGCAGGATCGGCTGGAAGTCCGTGGCGATGCCCGGATACGGCAGGGTCACGAAGTCGACGGCCCGAGGACGCGAGACCTGTCGCACCCGCACCCCGGCATCGGTCAGCACGACGTCGGCGCCGGCGTCGGCGAGCTTCGTGAAGAAGAGCTCGAGATGCTCGATCCTCGCGTGTTCGATCGTCACGTCGCCCTGCGTTGCGACGGCCGCCGCAGCCCACGTGCCCGCCTCGATCCGGTCGGGCATCACCCTATGTTCGGCCGGCGAGAAGCCTTCGACCCCCTCGACCTCGATCGTGCTGGTGCCGGCGCCTTGCACGCGCGCGCCCATCGCCGAGAGGAAGGCGGCGAGATCGGCGATCTCGGGCTCGCGCGCCGCGTTGTCGATCACCGAGGATCCCCGCGCCGCGACCGCGGCCATCAAGAGGTTCTCCGTGGCGGTCACGCTCGGGTAGTCGAGCGTGATGGTCGCGCCGCGAAGCCCGTCGGGGGCGTCGGCGAGCAGGAACCCGTGCTCGGACCTGATCGCCGCGCCCATCCTGCGCAGGCCGCCGACGTGGAGCTCGACGGGACGCGCGCCGATCTCGTCGCCGCCCGGCAGCGACACTCGTGCGCGACCGCAGCGCGCGAGCAGAGGGCCCATCACGACGATCGACGCCCGCATCTGTCGCACGAGCTCGTGCGGCGCCTCGACGTCACCGACATCGGTCGCATCGAGCTCCGCGATGTCTCCGTGCAACGCCACCCGAACGCCGAAGTGCTCCAACAGGTCCGTCATCACCGCGCAGTCGCGGATGCGCGGCACGTTGCGGATCACGCTTCGGCCCGGCGCCAGCAGGGACGCGGCCATCAGCTTGAGGGCCGAGTTCTTGGCGCCGGACACCCGGACGGCGCCCTGCAGGCGCGCGCCCCCGGTGACCAGGAGGCGTTCCACGCGCAGATGGTACCCCGAGCGCTCGGGTCGGATGCCGAGCACCGGGGAGGCTAGGTGGCGATGCCGATCCGGGCCGTCGCCTTGGCGATCTCGGCCTCCGCGAAGCCGTCGTCCTGCTCGAGGAGACGCTCGTACTCCTCCAGCCGTCTGCGAGCGGCCTCCACGTCGATCTCGTGCGCCAGCTCGGCCTCCGTCGCCAGGACGTCCACACGGGTGTTGTCGCCGTCGCTCGTCACGTGCATGAATCCGCCGTCGACCACGGCCGACTCCCACGTCCCATCCTGGTGCTGGATCCGGAGGACGCCTATCGCCAGCTGGACCAGCAGCGGCGCGTGTCCGCCGAGGATCCCGATGTCGCCGTCGATGCCGTGCGCGACGACCATCTGCACCGGACCGGACCAGACCTCACGCTCGGGCGTGACCAGACGTACCTCGACGGGCACGGCTAGGCGGCCTCCATCTGCTTCGCCTGCTCGACCGCCTCGTCGACCCCGCCGACCAGCAGGAACGCCTGCTCCGGCAGGTGGTCGTACTCGCCCTCGCATAGGCCCTTGAACGACGAGATCGTCTCGTCGATCGGGACGTACTTGCCGGGGATCCCCGTGAACTGCTCGGCCACGAAGAACGGCTGCGACAGGAACTTCTGGATCTTCCGGGCGCGTGTGACGATGACCTTGTCCTCCTCGGACAGCTCGTCGACCCCGAGGATCGCGATGATGTCCTGCAGGTCCTTGTAGCGCTGGAGGATCTCCTGCACGCGTCGGGCCACTTCGTAGTGCTCGAGGCCGACGTAGCGCGCGTCGAGGATGCGCGAGGAGGAGTCCAGCGGGTCGACCGCCGGATAGATGCCGAGCGACGCGATGTCGCGCGACAGCACCGTCGTCGCGTCCAGGTGCGCGAACACCGTGTGGGGTGCCGGGTCGGTGATGTCGTCGGCCGGCACATAGATCGCCTGCAGCGAGGTGATCGACCGGCCCTTCGTCGAGGTGATCCGCTCCTGCAACGCCCCCATCTCGTCGGCCAGCGTCGACTGATAACCGACGGCCGAGGGCATGCGCCCGAGGAGCGTCGAGACCTCCGACCCGGCCTGCGTGAACCGGAAGATGTTGTCGATGAACAGCAGCACGTCCTTGCGCTCGACGTCGCGGAAGTACTCGGCCATCGTGAGCGCCGAGAGCCCCACGCGAAGGCGCACGCCCGGTGGCTCGTCCATCTGGCCGAACACGAGCGCCGTCTTGTCGATGACCCCAGACTCCGTCATCTCGATGAACAGGTCGTTGCCCTCGCGCGTGCGCTCGCCCACGCCGGCGAACACGGACACGCCGCCGTGCTGCTCGGCCTGGCGGCGGATCATCTCCTGGATGATCACGGTCTTGCCGACGCCGGCGCCGCCGAACATGCCGATCTTGCCGCCCTGTACGTACGGCTCGAGCAGGTCGATCACCTTGATGCCCGTCTCGAGCATCACCGACTTCGGCTCGAGCTCGGCGAACGGCGGGCTGTCGCGGTGGATCGGCCAGCGCTCGGCGAACTCGATCTGATCGATCGTGGTGTCGAGCGGCTCACCGAGCACGTTGTAGACGTGACCGAGGACCCCCTCTCCGACGGGAACGGTGATCGGTGCCCCCGTGTTCGTGACCTTTGCCCCGCGCACGAGCCCGTCCGTGGGCTTCAGGGCGATCGCGCGTACCTGGGAATCGCCGATGTGCTGGGCGACCTCGCACGTGATCGTCGTGGTGGTATCCGAAAGCTTCACGTCGACGGTCAGCGCCGTGTTGATCTCGGGAAGCTCCGCGGGCGGGAACTCGACGTCCACCACCGGCCCGATCACCCGTACCACCCGTCCTTGGGGGTGTCCGTTCTGCTCAGCCATCTTCGTCTCCCGTCCTCATTCGCCGGATGCCTTGCCGAGTGCCTCGGACCCACCGACGATCTCACTGATCTCGGTCGTGATCTCGTCCTGACGTGCACGGTTGGCCTGTCGCGTCAGCACCTTGATCAGGTCCTCCGCGTTGTCGGTCGCCGCCTTCATCGCGCGGCGGCGAGCGGCGTTCTCCGACGCAGCCGACTCGAGCAGCGCCGCGTACACCTTCGTCACCACGTACTGCGGGAGGAGGACGTCGAGGATGGCGTCGGGCTCCGGCTCGAACAGGTACTCGGCGGCCGGTGTTCCCCCTCGTCCGTGCACCTCCTCCGGCGAGATCGGAAGGAAGCGCTGGGACGTCGCCCGCAGCGTGAACGCCGACCGGAAGTCGGTGTAGGCGCAGTACAGCTCGTCGATCTGCCCCTCGTCGAAGTCGGCGATCAGCGCGCGGCCGATCTCCTCCGCCTTCTCGTAGACCGGAACCTCGCTGAAGCCCTGCCAGCCCGCGCGGATCGGCACACCGCGGAAGCGGAAGTACCCGTGGGCCTTCTTTCCCGTGACGTACAGGACCGGCTCGAGGCCTCGACGGGCGACCGAGCTCATCAGCTCCTCCCCCACCTTGAGCACGTTCGAGTTGTAGGAGCCGGCGAGACCGCGGTCGGAGGTGACCACGAGGACCCCCGCGCGAGCCGGGCTCTCGCGCTCCTCCAACAGGGGGTGTTGGAGGGCGCCGGTCTGTCGGGCGATGTCCTCCATCGCCTTCGTCAGCTGCGTGGCGTAGGGACGCGACGACTCGACCCGCTGCTGCGCCCGGACGATGCGCGAGGACGCGATCAGCTCCATCGCGCGCGTGATCTTCTTCGTCGACTGCACGGAGCGGATCCGTCGGCGGACGATCCGGAGCTTGGCCCCCACCCGCTACTCCGGCCGGTCGGCGTCGCCGGAGCCGCGCGAAGCCGCCGGCTCCTCGAGGCCCTGCGCCATCGGAACGGGCTCTGGGTTCCGCTCCTTGCCTTCCTCGCCGATCACGGATGACATCCGGTCCCAGCCGACGTCGGCATTGGCCTCGCCCGGCGCCGTGCCCTCGCCGCGCCCGGCCTCGGACCCCCGCCCTTCGTCGCTTGGGACGAAGGTCTCTCGGAAGGCGTCCAGGGCTGAGCGCAGCTCCTTCTCCGTCTCGTCGGTCAGATCACCGGACGTGCGGATCGCCTCGAGGATGCTGCCGTGGCGGGTCTCGAGGAACTCCGCGAACCCTTCAACGAATCGCGCCGCGTCCGATACCGGAAGGTCGTCGAGATGTCCGCCCGTGGCGACCCAGATGCGGACGACCTCGCGATCGACCGATAGCGGCTGGAACTGGGGCTGCTTGAGCACCTCGACCACGCGCTCCCCGCGAGCGAGCTGCTGCTGCGACGCCTTGTCGAGCTCCGACCCGAACTGCGCGAACGCTTCCAGGGCGCGGAACTGGGCGAGGTCGATCCGCAGCCGTCCGGCGACCTTCTTCATCGCCTTGATCTGCGCGTTGCCGCCGACCCGCGAGACGGAGATGCCGACGTTGATCGCGGGCCGCACGCCCGAGAAGAACAGCTCAGGCTCCACGTAGATCTGTCCGTCGGTGATGGAGATGACGTTGGTCGGGATGTACGCGGAGACGTCGCCGCCCTTTGTCTCGATGATCGGGAGCGCGGTGAGCGATCCACCGCCGAGCTCGTCGGACAACTTCGCGGCCCGCTCGAGCAAGCGCGAATGGAGGTAGAAGACGTCGCCCGGGTACGCCTCACGCCCTGGCGGGCGGCGCAGCAGCAACGACAGCGTGCGGTACGCGGTGGCCTGCTTGGACAGGTCGTCGTAGACGATCAGCGCGTGCTCGCCCTCGTACATCCAGTGCGCGCCGAGCGCCGCCCCGGCGTACGGAGCGATGTACTGGAACGGCGCAGGCGAGTCCGCCGACGCGTTGACGACGACGGTGTAGTCGAGAGCGCCGTTCTCGCGCAGCGACTCGACCACCTCGGCGACGGTCGACCCTTTCTGGCCCACGGCGACGTAGATGCACTTCACCTGCCGGTCGGTGCCCCACAGCTCGCGCTGGGCGATGATCGCGTCGATCGCGATCGCGGTCTTGCCCGTCTGACGGTCGCCGATGATCAGCTCCCGCTGGCCGCGGCCGATCGCCGTCATCGCGTCGATCGCGGTGATGCCCGTGTACATGGGCTCTTTCACCATCTGCCGCTGCACGACCGACGGCGCCTGGACCTCGAGGTTCCGCGTCTCCGTGCTTGGGATAGGTCCCTTGCCGTCCAGCGGGCGGCCGAGGGCATCCACAACCCGTCCGAGGAAACCGTCGCCGACCGGGATCGAGAGGATCCGTCCGGTCTGCTTGACCGGATCACCCTCCTCGATGTGCTCGGCGTCGCCGAGGATGATGCAGCCGATCTCGTCGAGGTCCAGGTCGGTCGCGAGGCCGAGAACGCCGCCCGGGAACTCCAGCAACTCGTTGGCCATCGTGCGCGGAAGCCCCTGAACACGCGCGATCCCGTCGTGGTCCTCGACGACGCGGCCCACCTCCTCGCGGGAGACCGTCGGCGTGTAGCTCTCCACGTTGCGGCGCAAGGCATCGGCGATGCTCTTCGGATCGAGGTTCAAAGCCATCTCACATGCTCCCCAGGTGCTGCTTAGCGTCGTCCAGCCGGGTGCGGACCGACCCGTCGAAGACCTCGTCGCCCACGCTGGCCACCACCCCGCCGATCACCGACGGATCGACGACGACCTTCACCTCGAGCGTCCTCCCGGTCGCGCGGGCCAGCGCCTCCACGAGACGGTCCCGCTGCTCGTCCGACAGCGGCACGGCCGTGCGGACCTCGGCCAGCGCACGCTGGCGACGCTCCGCCGCAAGCGTCGAGAGCTGATCGACGATCTTGCTGAGCTCGCGACCCCGTCCGGACTCGACGACGAACCCCAGCAGCGTCGCCGTCAGCGGGTGCGCGCGGTCGCCGATCAGGTCGTGGATGACCGCCTTCTTGTTCTCGGCGGGCAGTGCGGGATCGGACAGGGCCTGGCGCAGCTCGGTGTTCAGCTCCACCGCCTTGGCGAAGGCGAAGAGCTCGTTCTCCACCGAGCGGAGTGCGCCCTCGGCCTCGGCGACCGAGAACAGGGCCTCGGCGTAGCCGCGCACGACGTCCTCGCGATCGGGCACGTCAGCCCTTCCCGTTCCCGGATGCGATCGAGGCGATGTACTCGTCGATCAGGCGCTCGTGGGCGGTCGTGTCCAACTCTTCGTTGACGACCCGACCGGCGAGCTCGACCGCGATCTCGCCCACCTGCGAACGCAGCTCCTGGAAGACACGGTCTCGCTCGGCGCCGATCTCGTCCTGTGCGTGCTCGATGATCCCGCCGGACTCCTCTTCGGCCTTGGCCTGGATGTCCCGTCGAAGCTGATCCGCCGTCTTACGCGCTTCCTCGATGATCCGGTTCGCCTCTTCACGGGCGTTGGCGAGCCGGGCTCGATAGTCGGCGAGCTCGCTCTCGGCCTCCTCGCGGGTCTTCTCGGCCTGCTCGAGCTGGCCCTGGATGCTGCGGCGGCGCTCCTCGATGACCTGGTTGACCCGCGGAAGGACGAACTTCCACATCAGGACGAAGAGGACCGCGAACGCCAGGGCGCCGACGACCAGCTCGTTCGCGTGTGGGTAGAGATCCTTCTTGTCGCTGACCGTCTCTTGGGCAAGGACCATGATCGACGCGGCCACGGATCCCCCTAGATGATGAACGAGAAGGCGATGCCGAACAGGGCGAGCGCCTCGATCAGACCGATGCCGATGAACATCGTGGTGCGTACCTGCCCCGCGTACTCGGGCTGGCGCGCCATGGCCTCCACCGACTTGCCGATCAGGATGCCCAGGCCGATGCCCGGGCCGATCGCGGCGAGCCCGATGACCAGACCCTTGCCGACGGTCTTGACCGAGTCGAGGTTGCCCGTGACTTGTGCGACGAGGTGAAGCATCAACGCCTCCTCATTTCTCAATGCTCCTCTGCCAACGCACCGCCGATGTACGAGCCGGTGAGGATGGCGAAGATGAACGCCTGCAGGACCGCGACGAAGATCTCGAAACCGACGACGACCACGGCCAGCGGCGCCGAGATGCCGACCAGGATCCACGTCTTGGGACCGTTTTGGATGAAGAACAGCGTGCCGAGGAAGAAGATCGCTAGCAGGAAGTGGCCCGCCAGGAAGTTCGCCGTGAGACGGACGGTCAGGGTGATCGGCCGCACGATGATGTTCGACACGAACTCGATCACCATCAACAAGCTGTAGCGCAACAGCGCCGGCGCCGCCGGGATGATGCACGTGTGACGGAGGTACCCGATGAAGCCGTGTCGCCGGATGCCGACGGCGTTGTAGGTGACCCACGAGATGATCGCGAGCACGAGCGGGAACGCGACCCGACTGTTGGGCGATAGGTTGAACAAGGGGATGACCTCGAAGAGGTTCGCGACGAGGATGAAGAAGAACAGGGACGACAGCAGCGGCATGAATCGGTCGGCGTCCTGACCGAGCACCGGGATGGCGATGTTCTCGCGCACGAACTCGACGGCAAGCTCCATCAGCATCTGCAGCCGGCCTGGGACGACCTTCGGCCGGCGGAACGCGAAGAAGAAGAGCGCGACGACGATCGCCAGGGTGAGCAGCGTCATGAACGTGATGAAGTTCAGGCAGAAGTCGAAGCCGAAGATCGAGACGCTTCCGCCCCAGCACCCGTAGACGAAGTCCCGGGTGCTCGGCGCCTCGAAGGTGGCCGCGAGGAGGGCCACGGCGTTCGCGGTCACGCCGACTCCCGGAAGTACCAGAGGTCGGACTGGACACGCGGGCCGGCCATGAAGCGCATCTCGTAGACGAGCAGGGCGATCGTGGCCGGCACGAATGCCAGCGCGAACGCCACCGGCGAGAACCAGGAGGCCCCGTCCAAGAGCAGCATGATGCCGAAGAACAGCATCAGGCGCAGCACGAACCCGCCGAGCCCCACGGCGTAGACGGCCACCGGAGAGACGTGCGCTGCCCACGCCAGGGAGAGCCCCGAGGCCACGAAGAAGAGGGCGACCACGACCACCGCCAGCGCCGCAGACCACGCCGAACCGAGCCCTCCCGCGAAGGCGCCCGCACCGAAGGCCGCCGCGATCGCCGGAACGGCGAACGGCAGCACACGCCGGATCAGAACCCGTTCAGGGTCGATCGTCGTCGGTGTCACCGTCCCCCTTCCCGAATCGCAGGTACACGATGTAGATGCCGCATCCGGCGCCGACGACGATGCCGATCCCGGTCATCACGTGATCCGTGCCGGCCAGCCGATCGAGCGCGTACCCGATCACTCCGAGTGCGAGCATCCCCGCGACCAGCGTCGCGACGACCTCCCACCCAACCCCCAGGCCGGCCCACGCATTGTCTCGACGCCCGCGACCGGTCATGAGCGCGGGAAGTATACGTGGGCGCCCGTAACCCGTCAAAGCTCGGAAGGGCCCGTTTCCGCAGGTGAGAGGCCATTTCCGGCAGTTTGGAACGCGCGCTTGTGAAACGCTTCACGAAGTTCGGGGCCTCGGAGACATCAACGCCCCGGCGCACGTGCGCTAGGCGGCGCCGGCGATGCCGACCGGAGGCTCTCGTCGACCCCGGCGGCCGCCCACCAGCAGGTTGGCGAGCGCGATCAAGCCTCCTGTGACGAAGATGAGCGTTGCCATCACGAACGCTTGCGGCGGGATCCCCACGCGGGCGACGCCGAAGACGTAGGTCGGGAACATCTTGAAGCCGCCCTGGACGAACTGGGTGATCACGAAGTCGTCGATCGACAACACGAACGCGAGCATGTAGCCGGCGAGGATGCCGGGAAAGATCAGAGGCAGGGTCACCTTGACGAACGTCGTGATGGGATCGGCACCGAGGTCCATGGCCGCATTCTCCAACGAGCGATCCAGACCTTGAACGCGCGCCCGAACGGTGATCGCCACGAAGGGGATGCAGAACATCACGTGTGATACGAAAACGGTCAAAGGCCCGCGCGCGAAGTTGAGCGAGACGAAGAAGCCGGCAAGCGCGGCGCCAAGCACGACCTCGGGCGACGAGATGTTGAGGAACAGCAAGAAGTCCGTGCCCGATTTGCCACGATACTTGTAGCGGCCGAGGGAGATCCCGAGAAACGTCCCGATGATCGCAGCCAAGAATGCAGCCAGAGTTGCGTTCAACAGCGAATGCCTGATCGCGAGCGTGAGGTCGGGGATATCGAAGATCTGCTTGTACCAGGCAAGGGTGCCCCCGAGCCATTGGGTCTTGACGCGCGGTGTCGTGCCGAATCCAACGTCGGTGTCGTTAAAGCTGTACAGGACCATGACGAAGATCGGGAAGGATAGGTAGAGGATCACGAGCGCCGTGTACCCCGGAAGGATGAATCGCGTCCACCGCTTGCGAGGCGCGTGCCTCGTCCTCGAGGCGAACTCCTCGGAGGCCCGCTCGACCCGCGTCGCCGTCGAATCGCTCACGTGGTGATCTCCTCGGTACCCAACACACGTGCGTAGAGTGCCGCTCCCCCCAACATCAGAAGCATGATGATGAACCCGAGTGCCGACGCCACCGGGTAGTTGCGCAACTGGATGAACTGGCTGTAGATGATGTTGCCGATCATGCGCGAACCTGGACCGCCGAGGATCTCCGCGTTGACGTAATCGCCGACCGCCGGGATGAAGGTCAGCAAGACCGCAGCGAATATGCCAGGCAACGAGAGCGGCAGGACCACCTTCCGGAACGCCTGCGCTCTGCTGCAGTACAGGTCGTTGGCCGCCTCGACCAGACGCTTGTCGATCCGGTCGAGTGAGACGAACAGCGGGAGGATCGTGAACGGCAGCAGGTTGTACGTGATCCCGGCGACGACGGCAAAGGTGGTGGCCAGCACGTGGAAGTCGCTCGAGAGAACGCCGAGGTTCTTGAGGGGACCGAGCACGATCCCGTCGTCGGCCAGGATGAAGTTCCAGGCGACCGTCCGGATCACGAAGGAAACGAGGAAGGGCAAAAGGATCAGGAAGAGAAACGTGTTCTTCTTCCGACCGCCGTAGAACGCGATCCAGTAGGCAACTGGATAGCCGATCAGCAGCGCGACCATGGTGACGACCGTTGCGTTGCGGAACGTGTTGATGTACTGCTGGTCGTATTGCGTGAGCGCCTTTGTGTAGTTCGCGAAGTGCCACGTGAACGAGAATCCCGTCGTGCTGTTGCCGGATTCCAGAGACAAGACGAGCATCGCGAACATCGGCACCACGAAGAAGACGACTTGCCACAGCGTGGACGGAAGCTGGAGCGCGTAGGGCGCCAGCATCTGGCCACGACGCTGCCCCTTCCGCTTGGGCGCGGATGGACCGCCGTCTACTGGTAGATCGGCACGAAGAGATCGTCCCACTGCTGCTTCTCGTCTGGGTTGGCGAAGACACGATAGTGATGGACCTTGCTCGCGATCTCCTTGGTGGGGAACACGAGCGGGCTGGTGGCCACCGTGTTGAGGATCGTCTTGTCGTCGCCCGTGGCGCTCGCGGCGTCCGCCTGCACGATGTCCTTGGCCGCGGGCACGGGCCCAACATAGTTGTTGTACTCCGTAAGCTGGGCCGCCATGTCCGGCTGGTAGTACCAGTCCATGACCATCATGGCGCCCACCGGATTCGCCGCGTGGGACGGGATGCACATGTTGTCGGTCCATATCACGGCGCCGCCCTCGGGGATCACGAAGTGCAGGTTGGGCAGGTCGTAATAGAGGTTGTCGATGATGATGTCGCCGGACCAGCCGATCCCGAGCCAGATGTCCTCGTTCTCGAGAGCGGTCAGATAGTCCTGCGTGTAGTACTTACGAACGACTCCGGAGTCCTTCTGCATGTTCAGCCAGTCGGCCGCTTTCTGCCAGTCGTCTGGCTGCGACGTCTCCGGGTTGATCCCCAGATGCATCAGGATGAGGGCTGGCTGGTCCGCATTGTCCGCGAACATCCCGATCTTGCCCGAGTACTTCTCGTTCAAGAGATCATCGAAGCTCGCCGGCGCGGGATCGACGTACTTGTCGTTGTAGACGATCCCGGTGAAGCCCGACTGCCACGCCATCGTGTGCGCATTGCTCGGGTCGTACGACGGATTCTTGACCGTATCTCCGGCATTCGCCGCGAAGTTGGGCATCAGCTCGGGGTCGAGCTGGATCAGGTAGCCGAGGTCGATCATCTCCGCGAGAACGGTGCCGTTGGTGATGACGATGATGTCGCTCTTGGTGTCCTTCCCATTCTCGAGGTCGGGACGGATGGCGGCGTAGAACTCGTCGTTGCTATTGATGTCCGCGCGGTACGTGACGTCGATGCCTGTCTTCTTCGTGAAGGCGTCGAGCGTGGGGTACGTGCGCTGACCGTTGACCTTCTTGATGTCGATGTACTGCGGCCAGTTGGTGAAGTTGACGTTGGTGCCGGTCAGGTCCTGCTGCTTCTTCTCCGCCCACCAGGCGGCGGAGCCCTCGTCGCTGGCGCCGGACCCGGCCGACGCCGTGTCCGAGCCCTTGACACCGCACGCGGCCAGGATCGACGCGAGACCGAAGGAGCCCGCGCCCACGCCCGCGTACCGGAGCAGGTCGCGCCGGGACAAGCGCCGCATCGTGGCGCCTCGCAGGAACGACGGGTCCGGGATCCTCGGTTCGGTCATTCTTCTTCCTCCTCCTCGCTGAGCGGGGCCGACGGGTTCACGACGAAGCTGTGCTCGGGCCGCCAGACCAACCGGACCTTGTCGCCCGGCTGCGGGGCGCGCTCGGCGCCGAGGTTCTGTACGTACACGGTGAGGTCGCGGCCCCCGGGACCCTCCACCTTGTACTGATGGCTCACGCCGATGTACGTGGCGATGCGCAGGAGCCCGGACACGGCGTTCATCCCCGCCGAGACCTCGCCGTCGTCACCTTCGATCGTGATCTTCTCCGGCCGGACACCGACGAGGACGTTGTCGTCATGGTCGGAGGGAACGTTGGCGCTGGGGACCACGACGTCGGACCCCGTGTCCAAGTGCACCACCGTGGTGGCGTCCGAGGTTGCGCCCATCCGGCCGGTCAGCAGGTTCGACGCGCCCAGGAACCCGGCCACGAACTCCGTCGCGGGCCGCTCGTAGACCTCCTCGGGGGCCCCGACCTGCTCGATCCGCCCGCGGCGCATCACCGCGAGCCTGTTCGACATGGTCATTGCCTCCTCCTGGTCGTGGGTCACGTAGATGAACGTGATCCCGACCTCCTGCTGGATGCCCTTGAGCTCGAGCTGCATCTGCTTGCGCAGCTTGAGGTCGAGGGCACCGAGCGGCTCGTCCAGCAGGAGTACCTTCGGACGGTTGACCAGTGCTCGAGCCAGCGCCACCCGCTGCTGCTGGCCCCCCGACATCTGCGGAGGCTTGCGTGTTTCGAAGCCGGACATCTCCACGAGCCGCAGGGCTTCGTTCACGCGCGTCGTGACCTCGTCCTTCGGCACCTTCCGCCGTCGCAGGCCGAACGCCACGTTCTCGAAGACGTTCAGGTGCGGGAACAGCGCGTAGGACTGGAAGACGGTGTTGACGTCGCGCTTGTAGGGCGGCAGGTCGGTCACGTCACGCCCGCCCAGATAGACGGTGCCGTAGCTCGGCTCCTCGAAGCCGCCGATCATGCGAAGGCTGGTGGTCTTGCCACATCCGGAGGGACCGAGCAGGCTGAAGAACTCACCCTCCTCGATGTCGAGCGAGAGGTCGTCGACCGCCGCGACGTCCGCGAACAGCTTGGTCACGCGCTCGAGACGGACATCGATCTCCGGCACCGTCACCCCCTGGGAGCTCTCGCGTACGCGCGCATGATGCCATACGGCAGTGTGGATTATCACCCCGATTACCTAGCCCGTACAGGCAGGTCATTCGGGGCGAACGGTCGACGCGGGCTCCGCGCCGACCGGTTCGGTCCGGCCGCCGGCGCCCCCGTTCCCGTTGCCGTTGCGACGGGTCGCGAGCCGCGGCAGCGCGGTCACGACGAAGAGCGACGCGGCCGCGAGCAGGATCAACCCGACGGTCAGCCGCCCGTCGATCAGACCGATCGCCAGGCCCCCTCCTGCGATGAGCGCGCTCCACAGGTACATCAGCAGGACCGCCTGCCGGTGTCCGTGACCGATCTCCAGCAACCGGTGGTGCAGGTGCTCCTTGTCCGCAACGCCGATCCCGACACCCCGGCGCGTCCGCCGGATGATCGCCAGCACGACGTCGAGGAACGGGACGAACAGGACCAGCGCCACGACCAGCAGCGGGATGGCGGTGACGGCCAGGTCGCCCGGGCTCGGCGGGTACGGGTTGCGGCCCACCCCCGAGATGGTGGCGATCGACACCAGCATCCCCAGCAACATCGTGCCCGAGTCGCCCATGAAGATCTTCGCTCGATGGAAGTTCCAGGGCAGGAACCCGAGGCAGATCCCGCATGCGATCAGCGACAGCAGCGCCGCCTGCGACGCGGTGCCGAACAGACTCGTGCTCTGCACCATGAACGCGAAGAACGCCGCCATGGCGATGGCCACCATGCCGGCCGCCAGCCCGTCGAGCCCGTCGACCAGGTTCACGGCGTTGGCGACGACGATCACCCAGGCGATCGTGAGTATCACGGGCAGATCTCCCGTCAGGACGTACACCCGGTGCAGCCCGGCGACGAAGTAGGCCAGCTGGACCCCCATGAGGACCAGGACACCCGCGGCGAAGACCTGCCCGGTGAGCTTCGTGAACCACAGGACGCCCCGGCGATCGTCGACGAGTCCCAGCATGAGCATCAGCGTGCACCCGACGAGGGCGGCCAGCGGCTCCGGGCTCGCCCGGTTGACGTCGTCGAAGAACGGCAGGAACCGCGAGACCGCGAGGGCCACGATGAATCCCGCGTACATCGCGACCCCACCGGCGGTCGGGGTCGCGACCGGGTGAACCCGGCGGTCGGAGGGCTCGTCGATCGTGTGCGTCGCAACCGCAACCAGACGAACGACCGGCGTCAGCAGCAGGGTCGTCCCGGCGGCGGCCAGGAACACGCTGAGGTAGGCGTTGAGCGCGGTCACTGGAACCGCAGTCTCCGGCGCGCGGCGGCGAGCGGCAAGCCGTTCAGGTGTAGACCGGGAACCGCTGGGTCAGGTCGTGCACGCGGACCCGCGCCTTGTCCTTCACGCCAGCGTCCCAGGGGGACCGCAGCACGTCCCCGAGGATCGACGCGATCTCGCGCATCTCCGGCTCCTGCATGCCGGCGGTCGCGGGCCCCGGCGTGCCGACGCGGATCCCCGACGGCGCGGACGGCGGGTTGGGATCGTACGGAACCTGGTTCTTGTTGAGCGAGATCCCGACCTCGTCGGCCACCGCCTCGGCGAGCTTGCCGTCGACGCCGAGAGGCCGCACGTCGGCGAGCACGAGGTGGCTGTCGGTGCCTCCCGAGACGATTCGAAACCCCTGCTCTCCCAGGGCCTCGGCGAGCGCGCGGGCGTCGCGCACGACCCGGTCCGCGTAGTCGCGGAACTCCGGGGTCGCCGCCTCCTTCAGCGCGACGGCCTTGCCCGCGATGACGTTCTCGATCGGGCCCCCCTGCATCATCGGGAACACGGCCTTGTCGATCGCATTCGCGTGCTCCGACGTGCACAGGATCATCGCGCCGCGCGGACCGCGCAGCGACTTGTGCGTGGTGGTGGTCACGACGTCGGCGTACGGCACGGGATTCGGGAACACGCCGCCGGCGACCAGCCCGATGAAGTGCGAGGCGTCGACCCACAGAAGTGCCCCCACCTCGTCGGCGATCGAGCGGAAGGCGGCGAAGTCGATCGACCGCGGATAGGCCGTATAGCCGGCAAGCAGCATCCGCGGCCGGTGCTGCTTCGCCAGGTCGCGGATGCGGTCCATGTCCAGCAGCTCGGTATCACGATCGACCTCATAGCCGACGAAGTGGAACCACATCCCCGAGACGTTGACGGGCGATCCGTGCGTCAGGTGACCGCCGTGGGAGAGCACCATCCCGAGCACCGTGGAGGTGGGGTCCTTCGGTTCCAGGAAGGCGCCGAAGACCGCGAGGTTCGCCTGTGCGCCGGCATGCGGCTGCACGTTGGCGTGGTCGGCTCCGAACAACCGCTTGGCCCGGTCGATGGCGAGCTGCTCGACGACGTCGACGAACTCGCACCCGCCGTAGTAGCGGCGGCCCGGGTACCCCTCCGCGTACTTGTTGATCATGGTGGAGCCAACGGCCGCGAGCACGGCCGGGCTCGCGTAGTTCTCCGAGGCGATCAGTCGAACCGTGCTCCGTTCACGTTCCAGCTCGCCAGCGACGGCGGCCGCCACTTCGGGATCGGTCCTCTTCAGGGCCTCCCAATCGGCCGCGTAGTCGCGCATCTACAGCTCCCCTCGTTCGATCGCCGCGATCTGCTCGATCCGGGGCACGTGGCGGCCTCCCTCGAACGGCGTCTCGAGCCAGACGCGCACGATCTCCTCGGCGTAGGTCTGGGCGACCACGCGGGCCCCCATCGACAGGACGTTGGCGTCGTTGTGCGCGCGGGACAGGCGCGCCAGGTACAGATCGTGGCAGAGCGCCGCCCGAACGCCATCGACCTTGTTCGCCGCGATCTGCTCCCCTTGGCCGGATCCGCCCACCACGATCGCCCGGTCGGCCCTGCCGTCGGCGACGGCACGCGCCGCGGCGGCGCAGAACGCCGGATAGTCCACGGACGTCTCGGAGTCGGTGCCCACGTCGAGCACCTCGTGCCCGTCGCGGTGCAGCGTCCCCTTTAGCGCCTCCTTCAGCGCGTACCCGGAGTGGTCGGACCCGATCGCGATCCGCACGTCAGGCCTCGGTCCCGGTCGAGTAGGCAGGCATGCCGCTGAACAGGGCGGCGACCAGGCGACGGCAGCGACCCTCGATCTCGGCGGCGACCGCTCGGTAGCCGTCGGCGGACATCCCCATGGGATCGACGACGTCGTCGTCGTCCTCGAACCTCCCGGGGAGGCTCGGCGGAGCGCGGCGGCGGCGGCGATGCGATCCAGCGGGTCGTCGGGGCGATCGCCGGCGAGCCGCTCGAGCAGGCGCACGAGCTCCTTCAGCGTGAACGTGTGGGCGCCGACGCTCGGGACCCCGCGGACGATGGCGGTCCGATGGTCACGCGCCATGCAGATCACGAGGTCCGCGCTCTCGGCCATGCCGGGCACGAGCCGGCGGGCGCGATGCGAGGAGATGTCGATGCCGAGCTCCGCAGCGGCCGCCATCGCCTCGGGCATCGCCTGCGAGCCCTCCCAGCCGGCGGTGCCGGCCGACGCGACCGTCGGAGCGGCGTCGCCCAGCGCCTCCTGCAGATCCTTGCGCAAGAAGCCCTCGGCCGTCGGCGAGCGGCAGACGTTCCCGGTGCACACGACGAGGATCGAGGTCATGTCAGGAGGGCCCGGAGTGTAGCAGCGGCCCCTCGGCCGCCAGGAGCCGGCGCACGTCCTCAAGAGCCACACCGCCTTCGCGAAGGACCCGGGGCTCGCCGTGCGCGAGATCGATCACGGTGGACGCCGCCCCTTCGAGCGGTTCGTCCTCGCAGAGGTAGACGCTCACGAGGTCGCCGAACGTGGCGACCAGCTCGTCGCACGTGCGCGCCGGCGGTTCCCCCGAGCGGTTGGCGCTCGTGACCGCGAGCGGGCCGGTCCGCGACAGGACAGCCACCGCGAGCGGGTGCGCCGGCACCCGCACCCCGACGGTCTCGCGATCGTTCCCGAGCGCCCAGCCTCGTGCGCGGTCGGCACGCGGCAGCACCAACGTGACCGCTCCGGGCCAGTAGGCCTCTGCCAGACGTGTGGCACGGTCGTCGACCCTGGCCACCGTCGCCGCGTCGTCGGGGCTCGCGATCAACACCGGGAGCGACAGGTCGCTCGGCCGGTGCTTGGCGGCGAAGAGCCGCTCGGTGGCGTCGGCGTCGTCGGGCCGTGTCCCGATCCCGAACACGGTGTCGGTCGGCAGGACGATCAGCTCACCCCGGAGGGCGGCGGCCACGGCCTCCGCGATCGGGTCCCCGCTCACGGCCGCCGCCCCACCAGCACCCGATCGCGTCCGGCGAGGTCGGGTCGCACCGACACATCGACGAACCCCGCCTCGTTCGCGGCCTCGCACGCCTGGGACCCCTGTGTGTCACCGATCTCCACGACCGCCCCGCCTCCGGGCCGCAGCCATGCGAACGCCTCCGACAGGAGCCGCGCGCGCAGATCGGTTGGCCCGACCAGCGCGTCGCGCGGATCGGCGAGAACCTCGATCGCCAACGACGGCACCTCGCGCTCCGTGACGTACGGCGGATTCGAGACGACCAGGTCCACCTCTCCGCGAAGCTGCGGAGGCAGCGGCGAGAGCAGGTCGCCCTGTGCGACGTCGATCGAAAGACCGAGTGATGCGGCGTTCTCGCGGGCGAGGGCGACGGCGTCGAGGGAGGCGTCGGTGGCCCACACCGTGGCGTCGGGCCGCTCGTCCTTGAGCCCGAGCGCGATCGGGCCGGCGCCGGTCCCAACGTCGACGACGACGGGTGTCGCCACGTGCCGAACGGCTCCGAGCGCCGCGTCGACGACGATCTCCGTCTCGGGACGCGGGACGAACACGCCGGGTCGCACCCGCAGGACCAACCGCCGGAACCCCTGCTCCCCCGTCAAGTGCTGCAGCGGCACTCCGGTGCACCGGCGGCAGAGCAACCGGCCATAGGTCCTCGCCTCGGCCGTGCTCAGCCCCTCCTGTCGCCCGTACACGCCGCCGCGGTCCGTGCCGAGGACGAACATCATGAGTCCCTCCGCCGACGCGAGCGGGCTCTCCAGCCCGTGGTGAGCGAGGTACGCGGCCCCGCGGCGAACGACGTCGCCGGGTCGCACGTCAGTCCCCGTCCTCGCCGAGCTGATCCGTACGCTCGGCGGCCAGGAGGGCCTCGACGAACGCGTCCAGCTCGTCGCCCCCCCCGAGCACGTCCTGGAGCTGGTGGGAGGTTCGCTTGATGCGGTGATCCGTCACGCGGCCCTCGGGGAAGTTGTACGTGCGGATCTTCTCCGAGCGCTCGCCGGACCCCAGCTGCGCGCGCCGCTCGGCCGCTTCCTTCGCCTGTGCGGCGTCGAGGGCCATCTGATACAGGCGCGCACGCAGGTACCGCATCGCCTTCTCTCGGTTCTGCAACTGCGACCGCTCCTCCTGCACCTCGACCTTGATGCCCGTGGGCTTGTGGACGATGCGCACCGCGGAGTCCGTCGTGTTGACCGACTGACCACCTGGTCCGCTCGAGCGGTATACCTGGATCTGCAGGTCCTCGGGGCGAAGCTGGACCTCGACCTCCTCGGCCTCAGGCATGACGGCCACCGTTGCCGTCGAGGTGTGGATCCGTCCCTGCGCCTCGGTCACCGGGACGCGCTGCACCCGGTGCACGCCCGCCTCATGCTTGAGGCGGCCGTAGGCGTCCTTGCCTCGCACCTCGAGCGAGATCTCCTTGAAGCCCCCGAGGTCGCTCGGCGAGGACGCGATCACCTCGGTCGTCCAGCGGTGCCGCTCGGCCAGGCGCCGGTACATCTCCGCCAGCTCGCCCGCCCACAAAGCCGCTTCCTCCCCGCCGGCCCCCGCGCGGATCTCGAGGATCAGGTCCTTGCCCTCGTTGGGGTCCCTCGGGACGAGCAGGGCCTCCAGCGTCGTGCGGAGCGAGGCCACCCGCTCGTCGAGACGGTCGGCCTCGTCGCGGAAGTAGGCGGCCATCTCCGGGTCGTGCTCGGCCTTGGCGAGCTCGCGCGCTTCTTCCGCCTGCTCGCGGAGGCGCTTGTATTGCCGGTAGGGCGTGACCACCTCGTCGAGCTCGGCGAAGCGCTTGCCGAGGTCGCGGAGCCGCTCGGGGTCGGACGCGACGTCGGGCGAGGACATCTCGGCGGCGACGGTGTCATACCGCGCCTCGAGCGCATCGAGCTTCGCCTCGAACCCATCGACCATGCACCGATTGTCTCAGCAAGCGCGCGACCCCCGTCCGGGAGGGGTGGACGAGGGTCGCGCGGGCTGCGCCGGGCTCAGTCTCGGTCGCCGGCGTCGTCCTCGAAGTCGATGTCGATCGCCGCGAGGTCGGGGATGTCGACTGTCTGGGTCTCGGTCGACGCCCACAGGTCCTCGTACCGCGGGTCGACCAGGTCGTCGTCGAACGCCCGGCCCTTCGGTCCGGGCGTCTCCCCGGCGGCGGCGGCGGCTTCGTCCGCCGGTGGTTCGGGGGCATGCTCCGTCTCGCGGGTGCCGTCGTCGAACGCGATCTCGAGCCCGTGCGCGACGGTCAGGAGCTTGGACTGCATCTCCTGCATCTGGTTGACGAGCATCTCGCGCCGTTCGGCGAGGCCGCCGAGGATCCGGTCGGCCTCCTCCTTGGCCTTGGCGAGCGCCTCGCTCCCCTGCTGCCGAGCCTCCTCGGCGCGCGCCTGCGCGTCGAGACTGATACGGTCGGCGTCGGCGCGAGCCTCCTCGAGCACCCGGGCCGCTTCCTCCTTCGCGTCGTCGAGGACCTTCCTCGCCTCGCGGTCCGTACCGGCGATCACGCCGGCGAACCGCTTCGCGAGTGCCTCGTACGCGTCGTCCACCGCGGGCGCCGCCGCCTGCGCGGGCTCCGATACGACCGGCGCGATCCGCCCGGTCGTGTGCGCAGCCCGATGCGACGCCTCCATCTGCGCCTCCCGGACGCCTTTCTCGAGCGTCTCTACCTGGAGCGCGACCTGCTGAAGGTAGTCGCGGACCTGATCGGGGTCGTAGCCGCGCCGGACGGTCGCGAACTCGCGCCGCTTGATCTGCTCAGCGCTGGGAAGGAGTGGCAGGTCGAGGTCGCTCGGAGTCATGGGGAATCCTCCTGCGGTCGGTCGGAGACTTCCCCGCATCTTCGGGTGCGAACGGGGCCGATGCAACGACCTGCGGCGATGTCGCGAGAGGTCAGGGCGCTCCGGCGGCCTCGGCCTCGCGCCGCAGCACTTCCTTGAAGGACGTCACCGCCACCTCGATCTGCTCGTGATCCGGCTCCCTCGTGGTGATGCGCTGCAGCCAGATCCCCGGCGCCATCAGCCCGCGCATCACCGTGGAATCCGGGAACCGAGCGCCGAGACGCAGCGCTTCGTACGCGACCCCCGCGATCACGGGGATCGCGACGATCCGCGAGCCGAGACGCCACACGATGCCGGGCGTCCCGAACAGCGCGAAGACGAAGATCGTCACGACCATCACGATGATCAGGAAGTTGGTGCCACAGCGGACGTGCTCCTTCGGGTGGCGATCGATCCGCTCGGGCACGAGCTCGTCCTCGTGCTCGAAGGCCGCGATCGTCTTGTGCTCGGCACCGTGGTACTCGAAGACACGGCGGATCTCCTTCGACCGGCCGATCAGCCACAGGTAGCCGACGAACAGCGCCACCCGGAACACGCCCTCCAGAACGTTGGTCCACAGCCCGCTCCCGATGCGGTGTTGCATCCAGGCGAAGAGCGTCGTCGGCCCGAGCATGAAGATCAGCACGAAGAAGACGATCGCCAGCGCGAGCGAGATGCCGATCTGATGCGGCGTGAGCTGTTCCTCCTCGTTGGCGGCCTTGTTCGCGGCGACCATCAGGGCGCGCACGCCGATCGACAGCGACTGGCCCAGCACGATGATCCCGCGAAGGAACGGCTTCTTCAGGATGGGATGACGACCCTGGATCGACTCGATCGCGTGCGACTCGACGTAGACGGCGCCCGTCGGCTCGCGCACGGCGACGGCCCAGTGGTCCGCGCCGCGCATCATGACCCCCTCGACGACTGCCTGGCCGCCGTACAGGTGCGAGGTGCGCGAGGGGGCGTCGCCCACCCGGGCCTATCCCTGCTTCGCCGCGGCCTGGGCCTGCTGCGTCTTTGCGTACCTGCGCTGGAACCGCTCGACCCGTCCGCCCGCGTCGACCAGCTTCTGCTTGCCGGTGTAGAACGGGTGACAGTTCGAGCAGATGTCCGAGCGGATCTCGCTCACGGTGGACCGCGTCTGGAACGTGTTGCCGCAGGAGCAGTGCACGTTCGCGATCTGGTAGTCGGGGTGGATGCCCTGTTTCATCGTTCGTCCGTTCCTGGTAGGTGCTTCAAGGGTACCCGAGCTCGCCATCAACTCCCGGTGGGAGCCTTCGAGATGTCCTTCAAGAACTGCTCGTTGGACCTCGTGGCACGGAGCTTGTCGATCAGCAGCTCCAGTGCCGCACCGGGCTCCAGCGCGTGCAGGACGCGACGCAGCCGGATCACCAGCGCCAGCTCCTCTGGCGGAAGCAGCAGCTCCTCCTTGCGGGTGCTCGAGGCGTCGACGTTGATCGCCGGGAACAGCCGCTTCTCCGACAGGGAACGGTCCAGGCGGAGCTCCATGTTGCCCGTGGCCTTGAACTCCTCGAAGATCCCGTCGTCCATCCGCGACCCGGTCTCGACCAGGCAGCTCGCGATGATCGTGACGGACCCGCCCTCCTCGATGTTTCGTGCGGCTCCGAAGAACCGGCGCGGCGGATACAGGGCCGCCGAGTCGATGCCACCGGTGAGGATCTTGCCCGACGCCGGCATGGCCATGTTGTAGGCGCGTGCGAGCCTCGTGATCGAATCCAGGATAATCGTGACGTCCTGGCCGAGCTCCGCCATCCTCTTCGCTCGTTCCAGCACGAGCTCGGTGACCTGGATGTGCTGGTCGGTCGGCTTGTCGAACGTCGAGTACACGACCTCGGCGGCCTGCACGGTGCGCTGCCAGTCCGTGACCTCCTCCGGTCGCTCGTCGACGAGCAGCACGATCACGTGCGTCTCGGGGTTCGAGTTGATGATCCCGTTCGCGATCTGCTTGAGGATCGTCGTCTTGCCGGACTTCGGCGGCGCCACGATCATGCCGCGCTGGCCCTTCCCGATCGGCGAGATCATGTCGATGATCCGCTCGCTGACCGCCTCGGGCCCGTTCTCGAGCCGGAACCGCTCGTTCGGGAACAGCGGGGTCAGCTTGTCGAAGACCGGCCGTTGGGCCGCCGCCTCCGGGGCCATCCCGTTGACCTTCTCGACCTCGAGCAGGGCCCAGTACTTCTCGTTGTTCCTCGGCTGACGCACCTTGCCCTCGAGCGTGTCGCCCTTGCGCAGGTTGTGCTTGCGGACCATGCCGAGCGAGACGTAGACGTCCTCGGGGCCCGGCAGGTAACCGGACGTACGCAGGAACCCGTAGTTGTCGGGCAGGATGTCGAGGATCCCGCTGCGCGTCGGCGCCGTCTTGATCTCCTCGACTCGGTCCTGTTCCTCGCGCACGCGCCGCTCCTCGCGCTGGCGGCGACGCTCCTCGCGGGAGGGGCGGCGGCGGCGGCCGTCGGATCCCTCGCCGCGAGGTCCCGACTCGCGATCACGATCGAAGCGCTCGCCGCGATCGCGGTCCCCGTCGATGGGCTCACTGGGCCGGCGCTCCTCCGGACCCCGTTCGGCCGTCCGGGCTGCCCGGTCCTCGACCGCCGTGGCGGTTCCGCCAGTCTGTGGCGCCTCGTCGGCGTTCGACTCACCCTCGGCGCTGCGGCTCGCCCGTGCCGGCTTCGCCTCGCCGCCGTTGCCTGCCGAGGGTTCCTTGCCGTTGGAGGCGGCCACGATCGCATCGATCAGACCCGCCTTCCGGAGCTTCTGCGCGCCCTCGACGCCCATCGTCTGGGCGATCTGCTGCAGCTCCGGCAGCAGCTTCGATTCGAGGACGCCTCGGTCCATCGTCGTGTCCATCAGGAGTGTGCCTCTCTCCCCAGGTCTTCCTGGAGCTTCTGCCAGTCGGCCAGGAACCGTTCCAGGCCGATGTCGGTGAGCGGGTGCTTCACGAGCTTCTCGAAGACGCCGAACGGCAGCGTAGCGATGTCCGCGCCCGCCAGCGCCGAGTCCACCACGTGCATCGGGTGTCGCAGCGACGCCGCCAGCACGTTGGTCTCGTACCCCTGGATCTCGTAGATCTCGCAGATCTGCCGGAGCGCGTGCATGCCGTCGCTCGCGGCGTCGTCGATGCGTCCGAGGAACGGCGAGACGATGTAGGCACCGATCTCGGCGGCCAGGATCGCCTGTGCCGGCGAGAACACCAACGTGACGTTGATCCTGATGCCGTCGTCCACCAGGCGCCTGCCGCACGCCAGCCCGTCGGGCGTCATCGGCACCTTCACGACCGCGTTCGGCCCCATCTTGGCCAGCCGCACGCCCTCCTCGTACATCGCATGCTCCTCGGGCTCGGTGGTCTCCAACGACACGTCGCCGTCCACCTCGTCGAGGATGAGCCGCCACACCTCCTCGGGATCCATGTCCTCCTTGGCGACCAGGGTGGGGTTGGTCGTCACGCCCTTGAGGACGCCCCACCGGTTGATCTCGCGTATCTCGTCGATGCTCGCGGTGTCCAGGAACAACCTCATGCCGTCTTCCCCTCCTCGTCGCCCGTTCGCCGGCCGTCTTCCCGAGGCGCCGGCTCGCGCTCGGTCGCCTGCGCTCGAATCTCCTCGGCGCGGGTCGTCGCCCGCTCCATGACCAGATCGACCACCGCTGCGATCGCCTGGTCGAAGCTGTAGTTGGGGATCACCGGCACCCCGTGGGCCAGCGCCTGGCTCTTCACGTACCGCTGGAGCCTTCGGATCTTCTCGAAGCCCTCCACGTACCGCGTGGCCGGGCGAGATGCGACGGCGTCCTCTCGTGCGGCGAAGTGCGACCGGTGCCGCTCCTCGTCGTCGACGCCTATCACGAAGGGTACCGCGAGGATGCGCTCCGCGTGCGCATCGGCGTCGAAGAACCCAGGAACGACGTGGGCCCCCTCGATCACGATGCTGGTGCTCTCCTCCGCGGCGCGCTCGATCAGCGCGTCGATCCCCACCGACACGGCCGCCGTCTGCTCGCGGAACGCCAACAACAGGGCATCGGCGGCCTTCGTGGGGGGTTCGCGCAGGGCGGAGTCCGCCTGGAAAGACGAGACGTGGAGCGTCGGCATGAGCTCCGGCGAGAGCATCGCGCGCATGACCTCGCGGATCGCGTCGGTGGCGACCACCCGCACGATGCCGAGCCGGGCGGCCAGCTGCGTGGCGATCGTCGACTTCCCCACGCCGGTCGCTCCCCCGATCAGGATCACCAGAGGCACGTCGAGCTGCTCGACCTCGCGCCACCGCGTGAAGTTCTTCGCGTAGCGGTCGCCCGCGATCTGGCCGATCACCTCCAGCGCCGTCTCGACGAGCTCGGTGGAGGTCAGGGTGAGTCGCAGCTGGTCGCGCAGCCGCGCCTCGACCTCCTCCGCCACCTGGTAGGCGCGGAACGGCGAGAGCCCCGTCACCATCACCTGGGACGCGAGCAGCCCCTTCGAGAAGGGCATGCCCGGTTCCTGGTCCGAGATCGTGATCTGTGGGGCCTTGGTGCGTTCGCTCAACGTGCCCGCCCTCTGGACGTCGCAAGCTCGATCGCCTCGCCGAGCGCGGTATCGAGGTCGGCATCGCCTTCGACCACCGTGGCCCGGTTGTCCACGAACACCACGTCCGCGCCACGGTCGAGCGCCGCCTCGGCGGCCACGTCGACGGCCGCCGCCTTCAGCTCCGTGAGGAGGACGTCGTACCCCTCCGCCGCCTCGAGGTCCTCCGCAAGACCCGCCCGATCGGCGAGCCGCGCGCTCCATCCGACGATCCGGCATCCGGCCTCCTCCAGGTGACGCACCTGTCGGGCGGCCACGGGCCCCGGAGCCGTCGTGGCGAAGAACGCATTCCTTCCTCGCACGTCCACCAACGGGAGCGGCTGGAAATCGGTTACCACGTATCGGGAACCACCCAGCGCGTCGCGTAAGTGGGAGGTGAGAGCGGAGAGATTCTCGTGCCCGGCGAACGGGCTGCTTGCCATGGTAACAACTGCAAGATCGGTCCGCAATAGCCGGTAGGGGCCCAGGTAGCCCGTGAGGTACTCCGGCGGGCAGGTCGCCGGCACCACCAGGATGCCGGCGTCCCACGCCACTGGTGGCAGCGCGGCGCCGCTGCCCTCCAGGACGAGCAACCCCGGCCGTCGGGCGGCCGCGAGGTCGACCGCCTCGGCCACGTTGCTCACGTAGGGAGCGCCGGCGAGCCCCCCGCCGGCGCGGCGGGCGCCGATCGTGGTGACGCCGGTGGTGAGCGCGTCCTCCAGGTAGTCGCTGGCCGCGTGGTCCCCGGTGCGGACGAGCTCGCGCAGGACCTCGAGCGTCACGGACCCCGCCTCAGCCACCTGGGGCCGCTCGGGGCCGCCCCGCCCCATGGCCACCACGATCGGCCCCCGTTCGGCCCGGGACGCGATCCGCGCCACGGCACCGGCGATCGCCGTCTTCCCCGTTCGCTTGCCCGTGCCGTGCACGGCCAGGACCGGAACGCCCTGTGGCGCCGGGGCAGCCGGCGGTGGGTCGAGCCGGAAGTCCGCCCCCTCGTACGGGATCCCCCGAGCGAGCACGACCGCGGCCACCTCCATCCGCTCGTGGTACCCGAGCACCGGCTCGTCGGAGAGATCGAGCACGAGGTCGGGTCCGTGCCCGTCGATCGCCGCCTCGAGCGCCGCGCGACGGTCCGCCCCGGCGACCTCCACGGTGTACGCCCGAGATCGGGAGGGCCACCCGGCGCGATCTTCTCGGTCCCTCCGACGATCAACGCGGCGACGGCGTCGCGACCCCGCGAGCGGGCGGTCTCGATCGCCCACCGCGTGACGGGCGGATAGTGCTCCCCGTCGACCAGGACGAGGGTGCGCAGGGGTCGTGGGATCGGTGCCTCCGTGGGTCGGGTCGTGCCGGACGGCTACTGCCCGTCGGGGCCGGCCGCCTGCTGCACCGGGGGTTCGCGGTGCACGGGGCTTGCCTCGAAGAGCGAGAAGCGCGCCATCAAGTGGTCCTCGCCGAACGGGAACTTCCGACGGATCGTGACGATGTCCCCGTCGAATTCGAGCAGGTTGTAGCACGGCTTCGTGTACCCGCGCACGCGCAGTGACGAGACCGTGCCCGCGTTGACGACGTAGAGGTTCTCCAGCCGCCAGACGTAGGGGACGTGCTTGTGCCCGGACAGCACGACGTGCACGCCTGCGTGGACGAGCACCTCCAGGAGATCGCCCGCGTCCATCACCGTGCTGCGCTCCCTCCCCGTGCCGGGATCGGCAGCAGGTGGTGGTGCAGGACGAACACCTTCAGCGCGGCCGGGTGCGAGAACTGGTTGGTGATCCACTCGTAGTGGACCCGCCCCACCTTCCCCTCGTTCAGGTCGGGTTCGCTCGAATCGACCCCGACGAGGCCGCACGTCGTCCACGTCGACCGTCCACATGCGCGGCCCGATCAGGTCCTCGAAGTGCAGGTAGCCCACGTTGCGCGAGTCGTGATTGCCCGGGACCGTCAGAACGGGTGCCCGCAGCCGCTCCACGTACGCCGTCCACGCTTTGTACTCCGGTCGGAAGCCCTCGGCCGTGAGGTCTCCTGACACGACGACGACGTCTGGACCGAGCTCGTTCAGCTCCTTGATCACCCGGTTCATGAGGTTCGGGACGAAGTACGGGGATCCGACGTGGGGATCGGAGATGTGGGCGATCGTCGTCACAGGTCGAGTGTACGGAGCTTCACCCCGGACGGGTGGGACGCCGTGTCCCGCAGACGAGGTGCGACCATGGGGGGGTGTCCGTCCTGGATCTGATCCTCGGGCTCCTGCTGGTGCTCTCCGTGCTCGGGGGCTACCGGCGCGGCGCCGTGCTGCAGGCGTGCGGTCTGATCGGCGTCGTCGTCGGCCTGGGGCTCGGAGCGCTCGTCGCGCCGCACCTCGTGGCGCTCACCTCCGGTCGCGCGGCCCGCGCCGGCATCGCCCTGGGATGCGTGCTGGTCGGCGCGACGGCGGGCAACCTCGCGGGCGCGCTGTCGGGGTTCGGCTGCGGGCTCGGATCGAGCGGAGCCCCGCCGACCGGGCGGATCGGATCGGGGGCGTGGCCCTGTCCGTCGGCGCGCTCGTGCTGGCCGTCTGGTTCCTGGCGCTCAACCTCGCGAACGGTCCGTTCCCCGGGATCGCGCGCGGGATCCGCGACTCCCGCATCGTGACGGCGATCGCGGACGTGATGCCGCCGCCTCCGCCGCTGATGTCCGCCCTCGAACGCGTCGCGGGCGAGCTGGGGTTCCCCGACGCGTTCGTCGGGCTACCGCCCGTCCCGGCCGACCCGGTCGAGACACCGTCGCCGGCGGCGGTCGCAGCCGCGACCGAAGTCGCGCGGCCGAGCACCGTGGAGGTGCTGGCGAGCGGGTGTATCGACGGCTTCCTCAACCAGGGCTCCGGCTTCGCCGTAGCCCCCGGCTACGTCGTGACCAACGCGCACGTGGTGGCCGGCACCCGGGATCAGGTCCTGGCGTTCGACGGAGCGCGGTTCCCTGCCGCCGTCGTGCTGTTCGATCCCGAGATCGACCTCGCACTGCTGCGCGCTCCCACGCTGCGCGTCCCGGCGCTCACGCTGGCGAGCGCCGAGGTCGGTCGGGGTGCCGTGGGAGCGGTCCTCGGGTATCCGGGTGGGGGCGGCCTCCGCGCCGGTCCGGCCGCGGTGAGACAGGTCCTCGACGCGGTCGGCCGCGACGTCTACGGGCACGGCGAGGTGACCCGCCGCATCTACGAGGTGCAGGCGACCGTGCATCGAGGGAACAGCGGAGGGCCGTTCGTGCTCGCGGACGGGCGCGTCGCGGGCGTGGTGTTCGCGAACTCGGTGCTGGACGGCGGAGTCACCTACGCGATCACGTCGGGACAGATCGCCTCCGACGTGCGCAGCGCCGTCCGTCGCACAGCGGTCGTGGGCACCGGTGCTTGCACGACGGGCTAGCTCGACACGAGCTCGAACCCGGAAGCGCGAACGCCCGGGTGCAGGATCCGCCAGCCCGACCAGAGACCGAGCGAATCGATCGACAGATCCGCGGACGGATCGCGGTCGAACACGAGGAGTGCAGGCCCCGCGCCCGAGACGCACCATGGAAGGTGCGCGCGCTCGAGTACACCGACGACGTCGTCCAGCGCGGGAACCCGCTCGAACAGCAGGCCCAGTCGGGCATCCTGGTGGAGCCGGTCGCGAAGGGCCGCCTCCAACAGCGAGGGATCGCGCGTGAGCGCCTCCACAGCCAGCGACGCGTGTGCCACGTTGTACACGGCGTCCTCGCGCCGGACCGACGGGGAAAGCGCCGCGCGGGCCTCGCCGGTGGCCAAGCGCTCGGGAGGCACGATCACAACAGGCCGAAGTTCGGGGTGCGGGTCGAGCCGCCGAACGATGCCGTCGGGCGAGGCCACGGTGAACCCGCCGTACACGGCCGCGGCGGCGTTGTCGGGATGCCCTTCGATCTCGGCCACGAGGGAGAAGGTCGAGAGGCGGTCGGTGTGGATCCCGACGTCGAGCAGCGCCGACGCGAGCACCACGCCGGAGACCGTGGCAGCGCAAGAGGAGCCCAGGCCGCGCTCGAGGGGGATGGCGTTGGTCGAGGAGAGCCGGACCGCCGGCGGCGGCAGGCCGATCCGATCGGCGACGCGCTGCATCGTGCGCGAGATGAGGTCCGATCCGTCGATCGGCAACTCCCCGGCGCCCTCCCCGACCCACTCGACGGCGGGGTCGGCGTGGGTGTCGGCGGTCACCTCGTTGCAGAGGTCCAGCGCCAGCCCGAAGCAGTCGAACCCGGGACCGAGGTTCGCCGACGTCGCCGGGACCCGCACGGTGACGCGCATCGCGTGCGGAGCCTATCGCGGCCCTACAGCCCCAGCTCCGCCGCGACCGCCACCGCATCGGCCGCGACCGAGGTCGGGTGCGCGGCTCCGGCGATCGCCCATTCCGGGTCCTTCAGGCCGTGGCCGGTGAGGACGCACACCACCGTCGCACCGCGCGGCAGCGCGCCGTCGGCGTGGCGGTGCAGGAGCCCGGCCACGCTCGCGGCCGACGCGGGCTCGACGAACAATCCTTCGCGGGCGACGCGGCGGTACGCGGCCAGGATCTCGCGATCGGTGACGGCGCCGATAGCGCCCTCGGACTCGCGGGCCGCAGCCACGGCCTTGTCCCACGACGCCGGGTTCCCGATGCGGATCGCGGTCGCGATCGTCTGCGGGTCCTTCACCGGAGCACCCTGGACGATCGGCGCGGCGCCCGCGGCCTGGAAGCCGAACAGTTGCGGAGGCTCGGCGATCGCACCATCCGCTAGGTACTCCGAGTAGCCGAGCCAGTGGCTCGAGATGTTGCCCGCATTGCCGACCGGCACGAAGTGCAGGTCGGGCGCGCGCCCGAGGGCGTCGCAGATCTCGAAGGCGGCCGTCTTCTGCCCCTGAAGGCGGAACGGGTTCACGCTGTTGACGAGTGTGACCGGATAGCGCTCCGCGAGGTCGCGAGCGACGTCGAGGGATGCGTCGAAGTTCCCCTCGACCTCGAGCAGCCGCGCACCGTGGGCTAGCGTGGCGGCCAGCTTGCCGAGCGCGACCTTCCCCTTCGGGACCAACACCGCGCACGTGAGCCCCGCCTTCGCGGCGTACGCCGCGGCGCTCGCCGACGTGTTGCCCGTGGACGCGCAGACGACCGCCTTGGCTCCTTCCTCCAGCGCCTTGGAGATCGCGAGCGTCATGCCCCGGTCCTTGAACGATCCCGTCGGATTGGCTCCCTCGTACTTGAGCCAGACGTCGCAGCCGCTCTCGGCGGACAGCGGATCCGAACGCACGAGCGGCGTGCCGCCCTCGCGAAGGGTCACGACGGGCGTGGCGTCGGAGACGGGAAGTCGATCGCGATACTCCTCGATCACGCCTCGCCACTGGTGTGCGCCGGGCGTCATGCCTCCTCGCCCTCGACGCGGAGCAGGCTCGCGACCGCGCGCACGCAGTCGAGGTCGCGGAGCTCGGTCACCGTCTTCTGGAAGGCGCCCTCCTGCGCGAGGTGGGTGATGAACACGAGCGTCGCCTCGTCGCCGGCGCCTTCCTGCCACACGCGCTCGATCGAGACCCCGTTGTGGCCGAACCGCTCGGCGATCTCGGCCAGGACACCCGGGCGGTCCTCGACGTGCAGGTTCAGGTAGTACTGACCGCGGATGTCGTCCATCGGGCGGATGCGCCTCGACACCCGGCCCGCTCGGGCGATCACGCGACCTCCGAACGCCACGTGTCTCGAGACGCGGATCAGATCGCCGACCACCGAGGCGGCCGTCGGGTCCCCGCCCGCACCGCGGCCGTAGAACATCAGCTGCCCGACCTTGTCCCCCTCCACGAAGACGGCGTTGAACGCGTCGCGGACGCTCGCGAGCGGATGCGCGGCGGGGATCATTGCCGGGTGGACGCGCGCAGAGACCTCACCGTCCTCGAGCTCCGCGATAGCGAGGAGCTTGAGCACGTACCCGAGCCGCGCCGCATCGGCGATGTCCTGCGGGCGGACCTCCGCGATGCCCTCGCGGTAGACGTCGGTCGCCGCGACCGCGGTATCGAACGCGATCGAGGCCAGGATCGCGCACTTGGACGCGGCGTCGTAGCCCTCCACGTCCGCGGTCGGATCGGCCTCCGCGAAACCGAGCCGCTGCGCCTCGTCGAGCGCGGCGTCGAACGACCAGCCGCGGTCGGACATCTGCGAAAGGATGAAGTTCGTCGTCCCGTTGACGACGCCGAGGATCCGGTGGATCCGGTCCCCCGCCAGGGTCTCCGTGAGCGGCCCGATCAGCGGGATGCCGCCGGCGACGGCCGCCTCGAACGCCAGGTCGAGCGTGGCGGCATCGGCGGCGCCCAGCAGCTCCGGGCCCGCGGTGGCGAGGAGCTCCTTGTTCGCGGTCACGACCGGCTTGCCGTTGGCGAGGGCGCGCAGGATCAGGGACCGCGCCGGCTCGAGCCCTCCGAGGAGCTCGCACACGACGTCGACGTCCGCATCCTCCACGACCCCGCCCAGGTCGGCGGTGAACGCATCCTTCGCCAGCGGCACATCACGGCCACGTTCGACATCGCGGACACCCACGCGCGTGATCGCGATGTGCACGCCGGCTCGGCGGGCAACGTCCTCGCCGTGCTCGTGCAGCAGACGGGCGACCGACGACCCCACCGTGCCGCAGCCGAGCATCCCGATGCGGATCGTGCGTTCGCCCACTCACGCCCTCTCTCAGCGTTCGGTGCTCTCGCGCGACGTCGACGGCGTGAAGGGCGAGCCGGGCGGCCCGATCCACGCGGCCATCAGTATCTCGTCCTCGTAACCGTAGGACTTGCGCGATTGCCGGGACAGCCTGCCCTCCTCGAGGAAGCCGAACTTCCGGTACAAGGCAACCGCCGCGGTGTTGTGCGGGTACACGGACAGCACGATCTTCTCCACGCCCGCGCCGCGTGCCCAGCGCAGCGCGGTCGCGAGCAGGGCCGAACCGATCCCTCGGCCGCGGCGCTCCTCCGCGACCGACAGCCCGAGCGTCGCCACATGTCTGGTCGCGGGAAGCTCCTCGCGCTGGATCCCCACGTGCCCGACGACGCGATCGCCCTCGACCGCGACGATCTCGGCCCCCTCGTCCGTCCATGACCGCCGGAACCGCCGACGGTAGTGGCGCACCGACCCTCGCGGTCGTTCGGCACGCAGCCACCGCCCCTCCGCGATGACCGAAGCCCACAGCTCGAGGCACGACGCAGCGTCTCGCGGCCTCGCCGCCCGGACCTCCACGCCCTCGAGCGGCGCGGCTCGCCCGGGCGCCCGCGGCGCCGGAACTTCGAGCCGGTCCATGTCGGCAGCCTCCTCGCGTCGCAACCACACGACGGGCTCGCCGCCGGCGACCGCGACCACCGCAGGACGGCCGACGCGGTTGTAGGCGGAGGCCAATGGGTACGTGTACGCGCCGGTCGCCGCCATCGCAACCAGATCGCCGGGCTCGACCGGAGCGGGGAGCGCGACGTCCTCGCCGAGTACGTCGCCCGATTCGCAATGGCGCCCGACCACCGTGACGGTCTCGGGAAGTCCCCCGGCGGCACCCACCGCCGCGATCGCGTGCCGGGCGTCGTACAGCGCGGGACGCAGGTTGTCGGACATCCCGCCGTCGACGGCCACGAGGGCCCGCCCGCCGACCGCCTTGCGTGCCAGCACCCGATAGACGGTCATCCCCGCGTTCGCGACGAGCGAACGCCCCGGCTCGACGACCAGCTCGGGGACCTCGAGCCGGTGCGAGGCGGCGAGGGACGTCAGCCGGTCGCCGAGCGCCGCCGCGAGGCGTTCGACGGGCAGGGGGGCCTCGTCGACGTAGCGGATGCCGAAGCCGCCTCCGAGGTCGACGATCGTCGGCGAGACCCCGGTCGTGTCCCGCACATGCGCCGCCAGCTCGATCAGCGTCTCCAGTACGGCCAGGTAAGGCTCGATCTCGAGCACCTGCGAGCCTGCGTGCGCGTGGAACCCGTCGAGCCGCAGCGCAGGAAGCTCCGTCGCACGACGCGCGACGTCCGCCACGTCGGCGAGCGGCGTCCCGAACTTCGATCGCGCGTGCCCGGTGGCGATCGACTCGTGCGTTCGCACCGCGACGTCGGGGATCACGCGTAGCAACACCGGCTGCACGCGACCCATGGAACCGGCGACGGCGTCGAGGCGCTCGAACTCCGCGACCCCGTCCGCGATCACCAGCCCGATGCCTTCGCGCACGGCCAGCGTCAGCTCGTCGTCCGGCTTCGCGTTGCCGTGCAGCAGGATCCTCCCGGGGTCCGCGCCGGCGCGCAGGCAGGCCTCGATCTCTCCGCCCGAGGCGCACAGGAGGTCGAGTCCTTCCTCGAGCGCCAGGCGGATCACCGCATGGGCCGTGAACGCCTTGACGGCGTAGGCCACACGCGGGAACAGCCCGCGCATGGCGCGCATCCGGGAGCGGACCTCGTCATGATCGAAGACGAGCAGTGGGGTGCCGAACCGCTCCGCCAGGTCCACCGCCTGCACCCCGCCCACGCTGAGGCCGTCCGATCCGAAGGCGGCGGAGGCGGGCCACGGCGGGCCGGCGCGGGCGACGACTCGCTCGGCCGCGCCCTCAACCATCGACGCGATCCATCCGCTCGGGCGCCGAGACGCCGAGCAGACCCAGCAGGTTCGCGAGCACGCGCGCCGTCCCCCAGCACAGCCAGAGGCGGGCCTGCGTCAGGGATGCGTCGTCGGAGACGACGCGACAGTCGGTATAGAAGCGGTGGAAGCGCGCCGCGAGGTCTTGGGCCGCGTGGGTCAGCCGGTGCGGCGCGCGGAGCTCCGCGGCGCGCGCCAGCTCGGCGGGCACCTCTGCCAGCGCGCGCAGCAGGTCGAGCTCGGCGTCGTGCCGCAACGCCGACAGGTCGGCCTCCTCGATCGGCCGCAGCTCGACCCCCGCGGCCGCGGCCCTCCGCAGGATCGACGCGATGCGGGCGTGCCCGTACTGCACGTAGTACACGGGGTTCTCCAGGGACTGCCGCTTCACGTCCTCGATGTCGAAGTTGATCGTGGCGTCGTTGCTGAACATCAGCAGGTGGAACCGCGCGGCGTCCACGCCGACCTCGTCGATGAGCTCGTCGATGGTGATGAACGTGCCGGCGCGCTTGCTCATCGGCACGGGCACGCCGTCGCGGAGGAACGACACCCATTGGTAGATCAGCATCTCGACACTGTCGGGGTCGTAGCCGAGCGCCTGGGCCGCGCCGCGCACCCGGACCACGTCGCCGTGGTGGTCGGCCCCCCACACGTACAGAACGTGGTCGAACCCACGCGAGAACTTGTCTATCACGTACGCGCAGTCCGCCCCGAAGTAGGTGTGGCGCCCGTCGGAGCGCACCAGAACGCGATCCTTGTCGTCACCGAACGCGGTCGAGCGGAACCAGAGCGCTCCCTCGTGCTCGTAGACGTGGCCGCTCGCCCGCAGCGCTCCGATCGCCTGCTCGATCTCCCCGCGCTCGGCGAGCGTGGCCTCCGAGGTGTAGACGTCGAACCGGACCAGGAACCGGTCCAGGGTGGCCCGGATCCACTCCAGGACCCTGTTGGCGCCCTCGTCCCGCAGCCGTACCAGCCGCTCCGCCGGGTCGAGGTCGGCAAGACTCGGGCCCTCGGCCTGCAGGATCTCGCGTGCGAGCTCCTCGACGTAGGCGCCGTGATAGCCGTCCTCGGGAACCTCGGCCTCACGCCCGAGGAGCTGCAGGTATCTCGCCTCCACCGACGCTCCGAAGCGGTCCATCTGCCCGCCGGCGTCGTTGAAGTAGTACTCGCGTTCGACGTCCCAGCCCGCGTTCTCGAGCAGCCGGGCGACCGCGTCACCGATCGCGGCGTTCCGCGCGTGCCCGAGCGTGAGCGGGCCGGTCGGGTTGGCGCTCACGAACTCGACCTGCATGCGCCGCCCGATCGGATCGGCGCGGCCGTACGCCCGGCCCCGAGCGACGATCGCCCGAAGCGTGTCGTAGAGCCACTCGTCGGTGAGGAAGACGTTGAGGAACCCCGGCCCCGCGACCTCGACCCGTTCGACGAACGGCGCCTCCAGGTCGAGGGCGTGGGCGATCACCTGCGCGACCTCACGTGCACCGCGGCCGGCCGACTTCGCCACCTTGAGCGCCACGTTCGTCGCGAAGTCGCCGTGCTCCTTCTTCGGCGGTACCAGCAGCTCGGGCTCGGGGACCTCGCCGTCGAGCCCCAGCTCCTCCGCGGCCCGTCGGAGACCCTCGTGGAGCCAGCCGCGGAGGTCGTCCTCGATCATCCAGGCGCCCCGATGCGACCGCGCACGACCTCGACGAGCGCGAGGGGATCGAACGGCTTCGTCACGTAGTCCACGTCGTTCGAAGCGTATCGGGCGATGTCGTCGTCCATCGCTCGCGCCGACAGGAAGATGACCGGCATCGAGGCCAGCGCACGATCCCCGCGCATCCGCTCGTAGATCGCGTGGCCGTCCATGCCGGGCAGCATGACGTCGAGGATCACGCAGTCCGGATGTTCGTCGGTCGCGATCCGCAGCGCGTCAGGGCCGTTGGACGCCTTGATCGTCTCGAAGCCCTCCAGCCGGAAGTTCACCTCGAGCAGGCGCAGGATCACCGGATCGTCGTCGACGAGCAACACGCGCGGCACGCGTTGAGGATAGCCGTGCCGATGGCGCCATCTGGGGCGTTGCTAGACTCGCCTCGCTCGCCCCCGTAGCTCAGAGGATAGAGCGCCGGCCTCCGGAGCCGGGTGCGCAGGTTCGAGTCCTGCCGGGGGCACGGGGAGAAATCGGAGGGAATTCGTGGAGCTTCTCCGATTCCTCGACTCCAACTGGCCCGCTCCCTTGTCCCGCGGTTGCGCTCGATCAGCAGGAGCTTGGGCTGCCACCACCACAGGTTGATGGGTTCTCGAGCGTCGGGATCCAGGCGGAGGCATCTCTTGCTCGTCGAGGGCGTCGACACGATCGCTCAGGTCATCCCGGGCATGAGGTGTGTGAACCCAGCGAACCGTCCGATGGAAAATACCGTCCCGCTGTCGCCCAACGTGGCCGCCTTCTGTCGCAGCTGCTCCAGCGCCCTTTCGCTTGGCTGTCCGTAACACTCGATTGCGGTGAGCGTAAGGAGATGCGCCAGCTTGCGGAACTCCCCACTGCCGGTGTCCATGTGGAGTTCAAGCGACGCCGAGTCCGGATGGACCGCTACGACGGTCATCTTCGACGCGCTTTCGTCTATGTAGAAACCGTACGTGATCAGCTGTGGTTCGCGGGCCTCGATGAAGTCCACGAGCCGTTGGACGCCCGCTTTGAGCTCGTTGACGGAACCCTCTCGGATGTCGGAATGATCGATGTACACGATCGGTTCCGCAGCGCTGCCCGTTCCGTGGCCGCCCATGCGACCTCCCCTCATGACGGCGAGCCGGATTCTCGCATGCACCGGTCGTTCCGGTAGCCGGCCCGACGCACCTTCGCGTGACGTGCGACAGAGCACATGCCCTGTTGGCGCAACGCCGAGGCCGACCCCACCGATTGAAGACCACGCTGACTGGAAATAGAGACCCGGCAGGCTAAGACCGCCAATTGCTGCTCATCGAAGCGTGCCGAAGCTCTTGGTCGAGGATCGTCTCCCTACGATCCACCTCAGTCCACCCGCGGCCCGGCCAGATAGCCGCCGTCGACGATGAGATCGCTGCCGGTCACGAAAGAGGCTGCGTCTGAAAGAAGCCAGACGACCGCTTCGGCGACTTCTTCCGGGCGTGCCATCCCGTTCATCGGCTGCTGCTTGGCAAACGTCTGGTAGAGCTCGCTGTCCGGAGGCACGCGGCCTTGGAGGCCTCGCGTATCGACTCTACCTCGCCCTCGGCGGCGAGATCGCAGCGAACGAACAACGCCTCACCGCCCGCAGCGCGAATGCGGTCGGCCACCTGCTGGCCGAGTTCGTCTTGGACATCACCCAGCGCGACGTGTGCGCCGTCGGCCGCCAGCAGACGTGCGGCAGCCTCGCCGATCCCACAGGAACCACCAGTAACGCAGGCCACCTTGCCGTCGAACCTTCCGGGCGATGTGTGCCCTGACCCTTGTCGGAGGGAGCCGCGCTTCACGTTCGGGAGGGGCATCCACGTGACCAGTTCATCCCGCCGGGCCCTCTCGAATCACACCGCGGATCTCGTCCAGCGAGACCCCCGCTTCCAACTCGGTCATCCACCACGTGGCGCCGGCCTGGACGCAAGGAGCTACATCGCTGCCAGGGGGCAGCTCGACTGCGATGTCGTAGGGCGCAGTGTTGTCGCCCCGCTAGTCGCGCAGGGCAGCGACGGTCTGCGCGAACTGATCCGCGTTCTGGAGGTTGACCGGAAAGAGGCCGTCGTAACGGGCGGGGCGGCGCAACGGCTTGACGTTTCCTGGGAAGGCCGCGGTCCGCACCGGTCTTCGTGGCCGTTGCGCCGGCCGAGGCAGGAACTGTATGTCATCGACGAGGTAGTGCCTGCCGCGATGGGTGACCGGCTCGCCGGACCAGCCTGCCAAGAGAATCTCGAGGACCTCGTCGGCATCTCGCCCCGCACCCGATCATCGAGCTCCTCCCCGGTCTTTGAGGACTCCGCGGCGAACTGGTCCCCGCCCAGGCCGACGCCGAGGATGAGGCGGCCACCGCTGAATAAGTCCAGTGCGCACTGTCGGTGGCGGCCGGGGCGCTCACCCGGCAGAGGATCCCGCGACGAACAGCTCGTGCTCTCGCTCCAGCCCCTTGAGATGGTGTCGGCCCCGAGACTCGAATGTCATTCCCGTGGCGCCTTCAGCGAGATCGCGCGTCGTACTGGACACGAGGACCTCGCCTGTTCCCGCCTTCGCCACGACGCGAGCCGCGGCGTGGACCGCCACGCCCCGAACCTGGTCGGCGCTCTTGACCACCTCGCCGCTGTGGATGCCGACACGGACCGGAACCTGTATCGCGAGGAACGAGTCGCCCGCGGTCTCGACCTCTCTGCCGCCGAAACCGGCCAGCACGCTGCGGCCGATGTCGTCGTGCATGGCCACGGTCCGTCTCCACGAGGCGTCGCCGGCGTGGCTCGCTAGAGCTGTGGAGTCGACGATGTCGGTGAACAAGATGGTGGCCATCACGCGCGCTTCCCCACCCGGCTGAACGTCGAAGCCGGCGCCGCCGGCCCAGTCCACCATCACAAGCTCGTCGTCGCCCTCCACCCAGGTCACGTGGCCGGGCGGGAGGTCGAACACGTGGTTGGGTCCGATGATGAGCTCTTCGCCGTCATCGGTCCGTACGGCCATCCGTCCGCTGAGAATCACGCCGCGGTGGTAAAGCTCGCATGAAGGAGTTCCGACCTCGGGCTGGGCATGCTCCTTCCAACTCCAGCCAGGCTGCAGGACGTGACGGCTGATCACGGTCTGGGCCAGGCGTACCTGGTAGGTGGCGCCGAGCGCGTAGCTCACGACCGCCTCGGGCTCCCCGAGAGCGCGGACTTCAACGCCTCTCATGGCGGTCCTCCGGCGCGATTCCCTTTCCTGCGGCAACCTAGAAGACAGTAGCGCCACAGGCGGTAAGGCCAGGTCGCCACCTCATTCGCCGCGGTTCGATCGGTGCCTTCCCCAAAGACTCACGCTCCTCGACCGACGGTCGTGCGAAAGCATCGCGACGGTCATCGGGCGTCCGCGGTTCCGGCATCTCGCGGCGAAGCTTCGCGTGGCGGGCGCTCAGAGAGGGTCAACCCGGACCATCCTCAGGTCGAAGCGGGCGAGGGGCGGGCGACTCATCCGGCCGCCGGGCGCGGCTCGAGGACGACGACTGCCGTCTCCTGCGGGCGCCGTGCGGCGTACGCGTCGAGGTTGTCATCCAGTTCGCGCCAGCCCTGCCACAGACGTTCACGTTCCCCGCCCACCGCGGGCCCGGCGACCACCTCGCGTCGGATCCCACCCGCCAGTTCGACGACCGCCTGCGGATCGGCCTGGAGGTTCAGCCACCAGGCGGGCTCTGCCGCACCCCAGCCGTTCATGGCCATCGAAACCAGGTTGCGCCCGTCCTCGTAGTAGCCGAGGATCACGCTCCGCGGCTCGCCACTGTGCCGACCCCTCGTCGTCAGCCGCAGGGCACCCCACTTCCCCGGGCGCGGGAGCCACAGTCCCTTACGGCCCCGGCTCGTTCGCACGATCCGTCGGTGTACGTGCCAGAAGTTCACCACGAACCATCGCGGTGGTAGACGCGCTTTGCCTTGGGCCACGACACACCTCCCCTCACGGTCGTTTCGCCGTTCGCGGTCTCGGCGAGACCGAACAGAAGCACGGCGATCGCGACGACGACGACCCCTATCGCCGTCGTCAACAACCCGACGATCCTTCCGCCCCTCGCCTGCATCGCCGATCCTCCCCTACGAGCCCCAACCTTCTGAAGCGGTCACGCCTCGGCGCCGCGCCAGGCCTCACGCAGGCGGACTCGGCCGCCGAACCGAAGCACGCCGCCCGCATAGATCCGTCCGGCCGCCTGCACAAGGCCGTAGACGGCGGCCAACGTCAGCGCCACCGACAGGACGATCTGCCACCAAGGGACCGCACCGTGGGCGATGCGTACGATCATCACCATCGGAGCCGTGGGTGGGAACAGCGAACCGATGAGCGCTGCGGCGCCGTCCGGGGACTCGCTCGCCACGAACGCGAGGATGTACGCGACGAACAGGAGCCCCGTCATCGGAAGCTGGAGACTCTGGGTCTCCTCCTGGCGCGACACCAACGATCCGGCCGTCGCGTACAGCACGGAGTAGAAGGCGTACCCGAGGACGAACCAGAACACGATCCACCCGAGCGTGCTCGGCGTCGTCTGAGGAGCCAGGGTGTTGTCCGCGACCGACAGCGCGACCAAACCCGCACCCATCACCACCGCCAGCTGCGCCAGCCCGACCAACCCGATCCCGAGGATCTTGCCGGCGAGCAGCTCGGTGGGCCGCACTCGAGACAGCAGCACTTCGACTACCCGGCTGGACTTCTCCTCCACCACGCCGGTCAGCACGAAGGCGCAGTAGAAGGCGATCGCCATGAACAACAGCACCACGCCGATCCGGCCAAGATCGGCCCGCGCCGTCTGCTCCTTCGTCGCGGGCTCGAGACTCGTCGACCGCAGCTCCGGCGGCTGGAGGAGCCGCTGCGCCTGCTCGGGAGTGAGGCCGATCTCACTGATCGCCCGCTGGCGCTCGAGGACCCCCACCGCCGACGTGACTGCGGTCCGCAGCTGCTCGTCGGCCTCCGCCTTCCAGACCAGCTCGTGCTGGTCGACGAGCAGCACCGACAGGTCGCCAGAGCCAAGCGCGTCGCGCCCCGCGGCCTCGTCGGCGAATGCACGGGTCTTCACAGTCATGTCGAGCTGGTCGCCCGTGGCACGGAGCAGCACGGGGAGCTGCGGGGAACTCTGGCCAGTGACGCCGACCGTCCTCGTGGGCCGGTCGCCCCCGCCGTAGATCTCCGGCACCATGATGAGGACGACCACGATCGCCGCCGAGATGAGCGTGGAGATCTGGAACGCGCGTGTGCGTGCCCGCTGATCCCACTCGCGACGGGTCACCAGCCAGATCCGCCTCGTGCTGCCGCTCATGCTCCCCGCCCTTCCGAGACCGCCTCCAGGAACAGGTCGGCGAGCGAGGGCGGCTCGAAGCTGAACGCCGTGACCTCACCCACTCGACGAGCACTCGCCAACAACTCCTCGAGGTCCACCGAGGCGTCGACCAGAACCCGCACCCGGCCGTTCTCTTTGCTCGTGACCGTGCCGCTCGGAAGGAGCGGCACCCAGGGATCGCCCTCGACCCGGATGTCGAGCGAACGGTAGGACGAGGCCGCCATAAGCTCCTCGACCACACCTGCCAGCACGATCTTGCCGTGATCGATGATCACGACGTCTTGGCACACGTCCTCGACCAGGTCGAGTTGGTGGCTCGAGAACAGGACCGCGACGCCGGTCGCGGCCGTCTGCGCGAGCAGCTCGGCCATCGACTCGACCCCGAGCGGGTCCAGACCGCTGAACGGCTCGTCGAGCACGGCGAGCTCGGGATCGTGCACCAACGCGGCGGCCAGCTGCACGCGCTGCTGGTTCCCGTGGGAGAGCTCCTCAAGGCGAGCGCCGGACCTGTCGCCAAGACCCAGGCGGTCGAGCCATCCAGTCGTTGCCTCTTTCGCGGCGGCTGCGTTCATCCCCGAGAGCTCGGCGAAGTAGCTCAGCTGCTCACCGACCTTCATCTTCGGGTACAGGCCCCGTTCCTCCGGCATGTAGCCGAACCGCGCTCGCTCCTCGGGTCCGACGGGCCTCCCCCTCCAGCGCACCTCGCCCCGATCGGGACGCACAAGGCCGAAGACCGTCCGCATGGTGGTGGTCTTGCCCGCTCCGTTCGGACCGAGGAAGCCGACGATCCGCCCCGGCGCCACGCTGAACGAGGCGCCGTCGAGCGCCACGACGTCCCCGTAGCGCTTGGTCAGATCGCGGATCTCGAGCATCGTCTCCCGACCCTTTTCTCCTCTCAGTCTCCATCGGTGTGGAAGATCCGGAAGACACGAAGGTCCCTGAAGTCCTGGGCCTCTGAAGCCTGACTGAGGTCGGCTGCCCCAGTTGGCGATCAGGGGAGCACGTGCACCCGGTCGATCCCTAATCGATCCCCTGTTTGGCCGCGTATGCCTCGAGACGGTTCGCGAGCTCCTTCGGGCGGCTCAGGGCGGGGGTGTGTCCGCCCTCGATCTCGTCTGGCGTGATGCCCAGGCGCTCTCGGGCGATGCGCCGAAGGAAGGCGGCCGGGAACAGATGGTCGTCGCGACAGAGCAGGACCCGAGTGGGGACGTCGGGCCACGCCTCCAGGGGCGACGGTTCGCCCATCCGAGCCTCGGACTGCGTGCGGCTCCTCCTCGATGCCTCGGACGCCAGCTCCGGCGGAACGTCCTGATAGAAGAGGGCGATCTCGTCGTCGTACCGATCCCGCACCTCATCCTCGTATCGCGTGTTCGTCCAGTAGGCCGCGGGCGCCTCTCCCGGCGCTGGGATCATGGGAGCGACGAGGACGAGCAGCTTCACCGGCACCCGCTCGCAGACGAGCGGGGCAGTGAAGCCACCGAACGACTGGGCCACAACGATCAGTTCTGTCCGGTCCCCGATCGTACCCACCACTGCGTCCGCGTACTCGGGGAGTCCGGCCGTGTCGTCATCGCACGGAAGATCCGGTGCGACGACATCGTGGCCTCGCTCGCACAACTGAGCTTCCACAAGATGCCAGTACCAGCCGACGTCGCCTGCGCCGTGGATCAAGACGAACGTCGCCATTTGAACGCCTTCCGCCCTACCGTAGGGGCGCCTTGGCGTCGAGAACCCTCGCCAGATCTCCGAGCATGAGGGTCCAGCCGTACTCGGCGCCCTTGAACGCCTGCTCTTTCTCGAAGCCCGACTGCTCGAAGAAGACGCGCGTGCCGCGACCCTCGGGCTCGAGACGATAGCTGACGCGGGTATCGACCTCACCGCCCGCCGCGACCCAGGAGTAGGCGAGCTCGCTCCGCGGTGCGCACGTGAGCACCTCGCAGTGAACGATGCCGTCGAAGTCGGCTTGCGGGTTCGGGGGCACACGGAACGTGAAGCGATGACCCACGCGCGGCTCGAAGTCGTTCCGATACATCCATCCGGCGAGGACCGCGCTGTCGGTGAGCGCGCGCCAGACCTCTTCCGGAGGCTGAGGGAATGAGATCTCTCTTTGGATGCTGTCCGTCATCGTGCACTTCCCTTCGCGACGTGCCGCTGGAGGCGGTGGAAGCGCTCGTCCCAGAACCGCTCGTAGTGGCCGATCCAGTCCCGCACGGGGCCGAGCCGCTCGGGGGCCAGGCGGTAGCGGCGCTCCCGCCCGTGCCGCTGTTCGGTGACGAGGCCGGCGTCGAGGAGGATGCGCAGGTGCTGGGAGACCGCCGGCCGGCTCATCTCGAAGTTCGCCGCGATCGCATTGACCGGGCGCTCGCCGTCGGCGAGGAGGTCGAGTATCCGGCGTCGGGTCGGATGGCTGATCGCTCCGAACACCTCGGGTTCGCGCTCAACCGCCGTCACCACCATGTCCCGGCATTATGCGTAAGGAACTACTTACCTGTCAAGACCCCGGCTGACCAGCCGCCCCGCACGGCAGAACCATCTGCCGAGATCCCGCCGGTGCGACTGAAGAAGGCGAACTGCCAGCGCGCGAGATCCAAGGAGCTCATCGCGTTCTCCCGTCGAGGGCGGGCACCTGCCTCGAGGGCATTCAAGCGACGCGGGAGCGGTGGGGTGGATCGCCGTTGGCCCCGCCGTTTTCGGGACCCCTCGCGCGGGACGCTACTCGACGTCGCCGGCAGGCTCCGGAAGCGCGACGGCACCGGCACCTGTCGACGGGAAGGGGCGGCGCGGCTCCCGCACCCCCGGACTGGGCGGCCCGCCGCTCGGCAGATCTCGTTGCCGGCGCCGGCGACGTGTCAGGGCGCGCCACCACGCCGCCGACCGTTGCGTCTCACGAGGCACGACGGAACTCCTCCAGGACCCGTGCCCGCACCGACGCAGCCGTGGCACCCGCATCGCGGAGGATCTGCGCCGCCGCGCCGGCTTCCACGTCGTTGAGTCCGAGCAGGAGATGCTCCGACCCGATCCATCGGTGCCCGAGGCCTTGCGCTTCGCGGACGCTGGCGGCCCAGACCTCCTTCGCCCGTTCGGTCAGGCGAGGGCGCTTCCTCCCCGGCGCGGGGCGCAGCGCGTTCACACCGAACGCCGCCTCGATCCGATCACGGATCTCGTCCAGGTCGATCCCGATCGCACGCAGCGCGCGGGCGTCTTCCGGGCCGAGCTCGTCGGCGCCGCCGACCGATCGCGCGAGCGACCGGTCGACCGTGGCCGCCGTGACTCCCAACCCCGCGAGCGCACGGGCCGCGGTGCCGGATTGGGGTGAGCAGAGCGCACGGAGGAAGTGGGCGGTGCCGAGACGATCCTGTTCCATCCTCCGCGCCGCGGCGTCGGCCTCGGCCATGACGGCGCGCGCCCCCTGCGTGAGACGGAACATCAGAGCCCTCGCCCGCGGAGGCGACGCCGGCCGCCGTGCTTCTTGTGCACCGCCTGCCGGCTGACGCCGAGGACGTCCGCGATGGCCTGCCAGGACCAGCCGCGCGCGCGGGCGTTCTGCACGTGGATCCGTTCGAGCTGATCCAGCAACCGCCGCAGCGCGACCACGGCTCGCAGCCCCGTCTCCGGGTCCTTGCTGTCCACATCGCGTGCGAGATCCGGAGCGGAGTTCACGGGTGTCATCTTACGTTGACAGCCCCGGCGACGTCAACCGCGGTTGTCACGGCCTGCCGTCAGCCGACCCGTAGACTCCCAGCGTGGCCATGATCCCGGACTCCGTCCGCGACTTCCTCGCGACCGGTCCGCTGGCGCACCTCGTGACGCTCGGGCCAAACTGCACGCCGCACGTCAGCCTCGCGTGGGCGGGCGTCGACGGAGACGACGTCGTCTTCGCGACGTTCTTCCCGGACCAGGTCAAGATCCGGAACCTCCGCCGGGATCCTCGCGTGAGCCTCTCGTTCCAGGCCAACGAGCACACGGGTGAGGGCCTGCACCCGTACGTCGTGATCCGCGGGCGCGCGACCGTCACGGAGGGCGGGGCCCTCGAGGTCATGGACCGGCTCGCCGAGTTCTACATTGGGCCCGGCGCCACCTTCCCGATGCGGGACTTCCCCGAGGGTGCCGTGATCCACGTGAGCGTGGAGACGATCTACGGCACGGGGCCGTGGCGCAACGACGTCGAAGAGCGGACATGACCGGGGGCGGCAGGTGATGCAGTCGCCCTCTGGGTTCCATCCCGATCGGACGCTCGAGCGCGACGATCTGATGGACGATCCGGTCGCCCAGTTCCTTCGGTGGCTCGAGGACGCCGAGGCGGAGGGCGTGCCGCTCCCCAACGCGATGGCGCTGGCCACGGCCGACGCCGACGGTCGCCCGTCGGTGCGGCACGTGCTCCTCCGGGGTCTGGACGATCGTGGGTTCGTCTTCTACACCAACCGCGAGAGCCGCAAAGGCCGCCAGCTCGCGGAGAACCCGAACGCGGCGCTGGTCTTCCTGTGGAAGGAGCTCGACCGTCAGGTCTGCGTGGTGGGCCGGGTCGAGCTCGTCTCCGACGAGGAGTCCGACGCTTATTTCGCCACCCGGCCCCGCGACGCACAGCTCGGCGCCTGGGCGTCGCCACAGAGCACCGTGCTCGAGAGCCGCACGGAGCTCGAGCACGCTCTGGCCGAGGTGGACTCGCGCTTCCGCGGTCAGGACGTATCGCGGCCGGGGTTCTGGGGTGGCTACCGCGTGGTCCCGGCGACGATCGAGTTCTGGCAGGGGCGGGCCTTCCGCCTGCACGACCGCTTCCGCTTCACGCGCGACGATGCCGACCCCGCCGGTTGGCGCGTGGAGCGGCTGGCGCCGTAGCTCAGGCCGCTCCGCGCATCACCTGCTCGTCGATCGTCACTGCGGGTGGCTTGACGAGGGAGTTGTGCACGGTGCACCCCTCCACCACGGCATGCAGACGCGCGGATAGTCGGTCGGGGAACCCCGGCGGGAGCGTCACGTGGATCGCGACCGATCCCACGCGCGAGGGCCGCTCGCCGGCCATCTCCCAGTCGCAGCACACCCCCAATCCCGCGACCTCGACATCGTGGCGAACCAGGAAACGCTCTGCGTAGTAGGCGACGCAGGACGCGAGGCCCGCCACGAAGAGCTCGGTGGGCGTGGGCCCGAGATCGTCGCCGCCGTCGTGGACCGGCTGATCCACCACCACGTCGTGTCCACGGATCTCCACGCTGAACCGGTCGCGAGCCTCGTGCCGGACTTCCATCGTCGCCATCTCGATCCCTCCGGGGTTGATGAGCCGCGTTCCTGAACCATCCAACCTGCCGTTGCCGGCCCGCATGCCGCAACTCGGCCCCGCCGGTCTGGGTCGTTCGGCACCTGTCGCCCGCCCGCCCAGGCCGGAGGATTCCCTCTATGAAGCTCGAGTCGCCGCCCGATCGTGCCGCCCTGCGCTCGTGGGTCGTCGTCGACGGCAACGAAGCCGCCGCCCGCGTCGCCCACAGCCTGTCCGAAGTCATCGCGATCTACCCGATCACGCCGTCCTCGCCGATGGGCGAGTTCGCCGACGCCTGGTCGGCGAAGGGGCGGACCAACCTCTGGGGCGTCGTGCCCCAGGTGATCGAGATGCAGAGCGAGGGGGGTGCCGCGGGAGCGTTGCACGGAGCCCTCCAGACGGGCGCGCTCGCCACCACGTTCACGGCGTCGCAGGGCTTGCTGCTCATGATGCCGAACATGTTCAAGATCGCCGGCGAGCTCACGCCGTTCGTGATGCACGTGGCGGCGAGAACCGTCGCGACGCATGCCCTGTCGATCTTCGGCGACCACTCCGACGTGATGGCGGCTCGCACGACGGGTTTCGCGATGCTCGCGTCCTCCTCGGTGCAGGAGGCCCAGGACCTCGCGGCGATCGCGCACGCCGCAACGCTGGAGACCCGCGTGCCGTTCCTGCACTTCTTCGACGGGTTCCGGACGTCCCACGAGGTCGACAAGATCCGAGCGATCGACGACGACGACCTGCGCGGGCTGGTCGACGGGGCGCTGATCCGGCTGCACCGCGAACGCGCGCTGTCGCCCGAGCGGCCGAAGCTGCGGGGGTCGGCGCAGAACCCGGACGTCTTCTTCCAGGCGCGCGAGGCCGTGAACCCCTTCTACGCCGCCGTCCCGGACACCGTGCAGTCGGTGATGGACCGCTTCGCGGCGCGCATCGGTCGCGCCTACCGGCTGTTCGACTACGTGGGGCACCCGGAGGCCGAGCGGATCCTGGTCCTGATGGGCTCGGGGTGCGGGGCGGCCGAGGAAGCGGTGCAGACGCTCGTCGAACGCGGTGAACGTGTCGGCCTCGTGAAGGTCCGGCTCTTCAGGCCATTCTCGACCGGTGCGTTCGTGGCGGCGCTGCCCCCGACGACGCGCGAGGTGGTCGTGCTCGACCGCACGAAGGAGCCCGGCGCCCCGGGCGAACCGCTCTACCAGGACGTCGTGACCGCCCTGGCCGAAGAGGTCGGCGCCGGCCGGGCGACCTTCCCGGCGGGGATGCCGAGCGTGCTCGGCGGACGTTACGGGCTGTCGTCGAAGGAGTTCGATCCCGCCATGGCGAAGGCGGCGCTCGACGAGGCCGGGAGCGGCTCCCCCATGAACCACTTCACCGTCGGGATCATCGACGACGTGAGCGGTTCGAGCTTGGCCGTGGACCCATCGTTCGACACGGAGTCGTCCGACACGGTTCGCGCGGTCTTCTACGGTCTGGGCGCCGACGGCACGGTCAGCGCGAACAAGAACTCGATCAAGATCATCGGCGAGCACACCGACCTGCACGCGCAGGGGTACTTCGTCTACGACTCGAAGAAGGCCGGCACCGTGACCGTGTCGCACCTTCGGTTCGGCCCGAGGCCCATCAGGTCCACCCATCTGATCAAGCGGGCGAGCTTCGTCGCCGTGCACCAGTTCGAGCGGCTGGAGAAGCTCGACGTCCTGGCCGTCGCCGAGCCGGGGGCGACCTTCCTGCTCAACAGCCCGTACGGACCGGACGAGGTCTGGGACCACCTGCCGCGCGAGGTGCAGCGGCAGATCATCGACAAGGGACTGCGCTTCTTCGTCGTGGACGGGTACGCGCTGGCGAAGGAGGTCGGGCTGGGCGCGCGGATCAACACGGTGCTGCAGACCTGCTTCTTCGCCCTGACCGAGACCTTGCCGATCGACGAAGCGGTCCAGGCGATCAAGGACGCGATCGTGAAGTCCTACGGCAAACGCGGCGAGACGATCCTGACGCGGAACTTCGCCGCCGTCGACGCGGCGATCGCCGGGCTCCACGAGGTCGAGGTGCCCGCACACGTGACCGCGACCGCCGGCATGCCACCCACCGTCGCTGAGGCAGCGCCCGACTTCGTGCAGAAAGTCACGGCGATGATGCTCGAGGGGAATGGCGACCTGCTGCCCGTGTCGGCGCTTCCGGTCGACGGCACCTTCCCGACCGCGACCTCGCAGTGGGAGAAGCGGTCGATCGCTCGCGAGATCCCGATCTGGGATCCTTCGATCTGCATCGACTGCGCGAAGTGCGCGCTCGTCTGCCCGCACAGCGCGATCCGGATGAAGGTCTACGAGCCCGAGGAGGCCGCTGGCGCGCCTGAGGGGTTCCAGCACCGCGACTGGAAGGACCGCGACCACCCGGGACGGTGGATGACGATCCAGGTCGCGCCCGACGACTGCACCGGGTGCGGCGTGTGCGTCGACATCTGCCCCGCGCGCGACAAGACCGAGGTCAAGCACAAGTCGATCGACATGCTGCCCAAGGACGAGCACCTCGACGACGAGCGGGCCAACTACGACTTCTTCATGACGATCCCCGATCCCGAGCGGCACGACGTGCGGGCCGACACGGTGAAGGGCTCCCAGCAGCTCCGTCCGCTCTTCGAGTTCTCCGGGGCGTGCGCGGGCTGCGGCGAGACGCCCTACCTAAAGGTGCTCACGCAGCTTTTCGGCGATCGCATGATCGTCGCAAACGCCACCGGCTGCTCTTCGATCTACGGCGGCAACCTGCCGACGACGCCGTGGGCGGTCGACGCGGACGGCCGCGGGCCCGCCTGGTCGAACTCGCTGTTCGAGGACAACGCGGAGTTCGGGCTCGGGATGCGGCTGGGTCTTGACGCCAAGCGACTGCTGGCGATCGAGCTCGTCCGCGCACTGGCCGACCGGATCGGGGCCGACCTTGCCTCGGAGCTCGAGGCCGGAGCAACGTTCCGCGACGACGAGGGCGTGAGCCGACAGCGCGAACGCATCGCGAGGCTTCGCGAGCGCCTGGCGACGGTGGAGGACCCCAGAGCGCGCGACCTCGAGGCCGTGGCCGAGACGCTGGCGTTCACCACCGTGTGGATCGTCGGTGGCGACGGCTGGGCCTACGACATCGGCTTCGGCGGGCTCGATCACGTGCTGGCGAGCGGCCGCGACGTCAACGTGATCGTGCTCGACACCGAGGTCTACTCGAACACCGGCGGGCAGGCGTCGAAGGCGACCCCGCGCGGCGCGGTGGCGAAGTTCGCCGCGGCCGGCAAGGAGCAGGGGAAGAAGGACCTCGGGATGATCGCCACGGCCTACGGCGACGTCTACGTCGGGCAGATCGCGATGGGCGCCGACATGCCGCACACCGTCAAGGTGCTCGCCGAGGCCGAGCGCCACGCCGGGCCCTCCCTGGTGATCGCGTACAGCACGTGCATCGAGCACGGGATCGACATGGCCACGTCGATGAGCCATCAGAAGGAGGCCGTCGAGAGCGGCTACTGGCCGCTGTACCGGTACGACCCGGGCGCAGTGGATGCGGGTGAGCATCCGTTCCGGCTCGACTCCAAGCGGCCCACGATCCCGATCGACGACTTCGCTCTCAAGGAGGCGCGGTACGCGATGCTCGAGCGGACCAACCCGGATCGCGCGGCCGACCTGATGCAGCGCGCCCAGGAGGACATCGACGCCCGCCGGCACCTGTACGAGCAGATGGCCGGGATCGACCGCAGCAGCGAGTACGTCGAGGAGCCGAAGCCATGACGATCGACCTGTCCACCCGCTACCTCGGGCTCGACCTCCGGTCACCGCTCCTCCCTTCCGCCTCACCGCTCGGACAGCGGATCGAGACGTTGAAGGCGTTGCAGGACGCCGGGGTCGGAGCCGTGGTGCTGCCCAGCTTGTTCGAGGAGCAGATCGAACACGACGAGCTTCAGATCCACGAGCTGTACGAGCACGTCGCCGAGAGCCACTGGGAAGCGCTGTCGTACTTCCCGGAGTTCGAGGACTACAACACGGGCGCCGACGCGTACCTGCGGCACGTGGAGGGATGCAAGCGCGATCTCGACGTCCCCGTGATCGCGAGCCTGAACGGCGTCTCGGTCGGTGGGTGGGTGGCGCATGCCAAGCGGATCCAGGAGGCCGGCGCCGACGCGCTCGAGCTGAACGTCTACTTCATCGCAGCCGACCCCGACGAGCCGGCCGACGACGTGGAGATGCGTTACGTGAAGTTGGTCGAGGCCGTCCGGGCGGAGATCTCGATCCCGTTGGCCGTGAAGATCGGTCCGCACTTCTCCTCGATCGGACACATGGCGCACCGCCTCGTGGCCGCCGGCGCAGACGGGCTCGTGCTGTTCAACCGGTTCATGCAGCCCGACATCGACCTCGAGACGCTGACGCTCGATCCTTCCGTGCATCTGTCGACGTCGGCCGAGCTGCTCCTCCCGCTTCGCTGGATCGGCATCCTCCGCGACCGGGTCCACGCATCGCTGGCGTTGACCACCGGCTGCCACACCGCCGCCGACGTGCTGAAGGCGCTCCTCGTGGGCGCCGACGTCGTCATGTCGGCGAGCGCGCTGCTGCGCGGCGGTCCGGCCCACGTCGGGTTACTTCTCGACGAGCTCACCGCCTGGATGGAGGAGCGCGAGTACGAGTCCGTCGCACAGCTCCGCGGCTCGATGTCGATGGCCAACGTGCCCAATCCGGTGGCCTACGCGCGCGCGAACTACGCGCGCCTGATCACGTCGTTCGTGAGCGGGTACGACTGGCGCGAGGCCGAGCAGGAGGGCCAGCTCCGCACATAGGTCGGGGGCCGGTGCCGGATCCCCCGGTAGGCTCCTGTCTCATGGACACGAACGATCTCCGCACCCGGATCCACGGCGACGTCGATCGGATGACCGACGAGCTCGCTCGGATGGTCGCGATCCCATCCGTCGGCTACGAGGGCTACGACCCCGCGAACGTCCGCCGGTCGGCCGAGCTCGTGCGTGACCTGCTGTCCGAGGCCGGCGTCGGCGAGGCCAGGCTGCTCGAGCTCGAGGGTGGCCATCCCGCCGTCTTCGGCGAGGTGGCCGGCCCGCCCGCGTCCCCCACCGTCCTGCTCTACGCGCACCACGACGTCCAGCCGGTTGGACCCGAGACGGCCTGGACGACCCCGCCGTTCCAGCCCGATGTGCGCGACGGCCGTCTGTACGGGCGCGGCTCGGCCGACGACAAGAGCGGGGTCGCGATCCACGCGGCGGCGATCCGGGCGTTGGCCGACGCGCTGCCGTGCTCGGTCAAGCTGCTGATCGAGGGCGAGGAGGAATGCGGCACCGAGCACCTGCCCGCTTTGGTTAGAGGCAACGCCGACATCCTGGCGGCCGACGTCGCAGTGATCGCCGACGGCGGGAACCATCGCACGGGCGTGCCCACGATCTCGACGTCGATCCGCGGCGCCACGTCCGTCGAGGTGCGCGTGGACGTGCTGCCGATCGCACAACACAGCGGCTCGTACGGAGGACCGCTTCCCGACGCGATCATGGCCCTCAGCCGGATGATCGCCACGCTCCACGACGACCAGGGCGACGTGACGATCGGCGGCCTGAAGTCGTTCGTCTGGGCGGGAACGCAGGTGAGCGAGGACGAGTTCCGCGAGGAGTCGCGCGTCTTCCCCGAGGTGCAGCTGATCGGCAGCGGGACGATCGCGGATCGGACGCTGTCCAATCCGTCGATCAACGTGCTCGCCTTCGAGGCGCCGCGAGTGATCGACGCGGCCAACCAGATCGTGCCGACCGCCCGCGCCGTGGTCGGGCTGCGGTTGGCGCCTGGGGACGACCCGGTCGCGGCGACCAACCTCCTGTCGGAGCACCTGCGTGTCGCCACGCCCTGGGGTGTGCGCGTCGAGATCAAACCGAACGACGCGGGCTCCGGCTACCTCGTCGACCCGTCGGGGCCCGCCTACGGCGCGGCGCGGGAGGCGCTCGGCGCCGCGTTCGGTCGCGACGTCCTGGAGATGGGGTCCGGCGGCTCGATCCCCCTGGTGCCGATGCTCGCCGACACCTTCCCGGGGATCGAGGTCCTGGTGTGGGGAGCGGGCGACCACCGGTCGAACTGGCACTCGGTGGATGAGAGCGTCGACCTCGTCGACCTCGAGAGGATGGCGCTCGGCGAGGCGCTGTTCCTGCGCAGGCTCGGCGAGCTTGCGCGGTGACGGACCCGTCCTCGATCGACACACTGCTCGAGCGGATGGGCACGCTGCTCCTGCCGATGGTCGAGACGCGGGACGAGCGCCGCCATTTCCTCGCCGTCTACATGCGAACGACGGCCTGCGTGAAGGAGGAGCTCGAGCGACCGAAGCTCGGGGGCTTCGTGGATCCCGCATGGGCCGAACGCTGGGACGTCGCGTTCGCCCGCCTGTACCTGGACGCGCTCGAACGCTGGAACGAGGACGGCTCGGCGCCCGGGCCCTGGCAGGTGGCCTTCGAGGCCGCTTCGTCCACGCCGCGCCTCCCGCCGCTTCGTCACCTGCTCCTGGGCATGAACGCGCACATCAACTACGACCTCCCGCAGTCGCTCCTGGCCGTGATCGACGACGCTGAGTTCGACGATCCCGGCGTCGTCGCCCGCCGCTCCGCCGATCACCGCCACATCGACGAGATCCTGGCCTACCGCGTGCCCGAGGAGGACCGCCTGCTCCGGCGGTACGAGCAGCCGGGCGACCGCACCGTGCTCGACCGGATGCTCAGACCGCTCAACCGTGCGGCCGCCCGGCGGTTCCTCGAGGAGGCTCGGGCCAAGGTGTGGCGCAACGCCCGGCTGCTGAGCGCGGCCCGGCGCGACGGCCCCCAGGCGCTGAAAGGCAGGTTGGACGAGCTCGGAGAACAGAGCGCCCAACGCGTGGCCGACCTGCGTCGCCCGGGTCAGGTGCTCGCTCGACTCCGGAGGCGAGGCTTCGGCGTGCTGCTCGACGGTGCTTGAGACCGCCCTTTGCTAGCGTGGCACCCATGAGCCAGGATCCCACCGCTCCGGGCGTCGACCCGACCCAGATCCTCCAGGCCGTGCCCGTCGACCCGCAGCAGCAGGAGCAGCAGCAGGGGACCATCACCGAGCCGGCGAAGCTGCTCCGCATCGCGAGCATGGTGCGAGAGCTGCTTGACGAGACCCGCCAGACCTCGCTGGACGAGCCGGGTCGCAAGCGCCTGGCCGATATCTACGGCCGCGCCGTCGCCGAGCTGACCGACGTCTTGTCCGGCGACCTCCGCGAGGAGCTCGCGCAGCTCGCGCCGCCGATGGAGGGCGTTCCGACCGAGTCCGAGATCCGCGTCGCGCAGGCGCAGCTGGTCGGATGGCTGGAGGGGCTCTTCCACGGGATCCAGGCGGCGATGTTCGCCCAGCAGGCTGCCGCGCGCGCCCAGTTCGAGGAGCTCCGTCGGCGGGGGCTGGTCGCGCAGAACCCCCAGCCCGCCCAGGATCCGACCAGCGAGCGCGGGCCCGGGCAGTACCTCTAGCCGGCGATCCCGGGGTCAGGACTTCGGCCCGGGTCCCGCTCCACCGCTCACTCGGCCCGTGATGAGTCCCCCCTCGCCCGCTGCGAGTCGCTGCGCGATGTACACGGGGATCAGCATCAGGACGATCACGACGACGGCCACGACGTTCACGATCGGACGGTTCCGGGGCTGCCGCATGTTGTCGAAGATGAACTTCGGGACCGTAATCTCGGTTCCCGATGTGAAGTTGGTGACCACGATCTCATCGAAGGAGAGGGCGAAGGCCAGCAGCGCACCGGCGACGACCGCCGTGCGGATGCCGGGCCAGGTCACGTATCGGAATGTCTGCCAGCCGTCGGCCCCAAGGTCCATCGATGCTTCCAGCAGCGAACCCGACGTGCGACGCAATCGGGCAAGGACGTTGTTGTAGACCACGACGATGCAGAAGGTCGTGTGACCGATCATGATCGTCCAGACACTGAACGGGATGCCGTAGTTGTTGATCGACGAGTTGAGCGCGATGCCGGTCAAGATCCCGGGCAGGGCGATCGGAAGCACCAACAGCAACGAGATCGCGTTGCGACCGAAGAAGCGGAACCGGTGCACGGCGAGCGCAGCGAGGCTTCCGAGCAACAAGGCCAGCAAGGTCGCGATCGTCGCGATGAACAAGGACGTGGCTAGTGCCTGACGAACGTCGGGATTCTCCCATGCCAGTCGGAAGTACTTGGTGGTGAACGACTCGATCGGCCAGGTCTGAGCCACGCTGTCGTTGAACGCGTACACGAACACGATCGCGAGCGGGAAGTAGAGGAAGATGAGCCCGAACACCAATCCCGCTTTGATCGCGAACCGGGCGAACCGTGACTCCATCGGCTACCCCTACAAGGCCTCGAACGCGCCGAGACGCCACGCGATCAAGAGATAGATGGACATGATGATGACGGGGACGAAGGCGTACGCCGCCGCGAACGGGTAGTTGCCGGAGATGCCTACGCTGTCGTAGATCACGTTCCCGATGAACCGCGTGTTACCGACCAGCGTCGGTGCGATGTAGTCGCCGAGCGTCAACGAGAAGGCGAAGATCGAGCCAGCCACGATCCCGGGCACGATCAGCGGAAACACGACCTTCCGAAACGTAAGCCAGCCTCGGGCAGCCAGATCGGAGGAGGCCTCGAGCAACGAATCAGGAACCCGCTCGAGCGAGCCGTAGATCGGCAGCAGCGTGAAGGGAAGCCAGAGGTAGGAGAAGGTGATCCAGACCGCGATGTTCGAGTAGCCGATGTTGACGTTGATGCCCACTAGATCGAACAGCCAGGCGAGGAATCCTCCCGAGGACAGGATCAGCCGCCAGGCGAAGATCCGCACCAAGTAATTCGCCCACAGAGGGATGACCACCGCCATCAGGATCGCGTTTCGGGCTCGCCGACTCGCGAGCCGGGCCGCGTAGTAGGCGATCGGGAACCCGAGCACGATGTCCGTGAGCGTGACGGCCGCGGCGATCCCGACCGTCCGAAGCGTGATCGTGCGGTAGACGGGGTCGTTCAGGATCGTCTTGAAGTTCGCGAAGCTGGCCTGCTTCACCACGAGTCCGGTGAACGGATCCAGATGCCAGAAGGCCGTCGCGAACAGGAGCACGAGGGCTCCGAGGTAGACCACCACGAACCACGCGAGCGGTGGGACGAGGAGGGCCGAGAGCTTCAACCCCGAGTGCCGGAAGAAGAAGGCCGACACACGACGCCCGGGCGTCGACGCAACCTTCTTCGTCGTCACCACAGCTGCGGCGGCACCTCGTTCGAGCGAGACCGACCCAGGGGACGGATGCGATCCGTCCCCCGGATCCCAGGTCTCAGCCTCCCGTGATCTCGGTCCACTTCTGCTGCCAGACCGAGTAGTCCATGCAGGTGTTCCCTCGGTCGTCGCCGCACTCGGCGGTCGGCGTCTTCCACAGGTAGAGCGAGTTCAGGAAGTCCACGTTGCCGCAGAACGAGTACTCGACCGAGTCGACGAGCTGGGCGCCACCCTTCCCGAGGCCTTTCGCGATCAGGTCGCACGACTTCGTGTTGCTTCCCGCCGCCCCGTACCAGATGCCGACCGTCGCCTGGACGTCGGGCTGCATCGTGTACTTCATCCACTCGAGCATGCAGTTCGGGTGCGGCGCGTTGGTCGAGATCATCCACGTGTCGGCCCAGCCGGTGACGCCCTCGCTCGGGATGATGGCCGCCGCGGGGGCGTCCTTCGAGTACGTCAGGTTGATCGGCCACGCGGTCCCCGCAACCATCGAGCCGTTGTGGAACCCGTCGATCTCGTCCGTGTAGAGGGCCCAATACTTGGCGAGCATCGGCTTCTGCTGCTTCAGCAGGTTGGCGGCTGCATCGAGCTGATCCGCCGTGAGCTCGTACGGGTCGGTGATGCCGAGATCGGGCTGATGCGCTTTCAAGTACACGGCCGCGTCGGCGATGAAGATCGGGTCGTTGTACGCGGTGAGCTTTCCCGCATATGGATTCGCTTTACCGTCGATCTGTGTCTCGAACGTGATGTCCCAACTTGTCGGCGCCGGCTTCACCTTGTCCGTGTTGTACATGAGGAAGTTCGGGCCGTACATGTACGGCGTCCCGTAGACGTTGCCGCCCACCACGTAGTGAGAGTTGTTCGTTCCGGTGTCGGGCTGCAGCGGCGCGATCACGTTCGGGAAGTCGGGGAAGAGCGAGGTGTCGACCGCGCCGACGTTCCCGCCGGCGATCAGCTTGTTCGACGCGTTGCCCGAGGCCGACACGCCGTCGTAGACGGACCCGCCACCTTGACGCATCAGGGCCACCATTTCGTCGGACGTGTCCGCGTACTTCACGTCGACCTTGCATCCTGTCTGATCCTCGAACGGATGGACCCAGTCGTAGTTCGGATCGTTCGATCCATCTTCCGTGTACCCGTTCCATGCGATCAGCTTCAGGGCGCCTTCACCCTGGCCGATCGAGTCGTACGTCTTCGGAGGCGTGATCGAGGCCCCCCCACCGGTGCCACCGCTCGGCGAGCTGCTTCCGCACGCGGCGGCCACGAGCGCGAGCACCGAGCACGCGGCGATCACCTGAACCCTGTTCCTCATCCCTGCCCCTCCTCCTGGTCCATCGATCCCTCGACGGCGCCCGCGGGCGCCTCCACCGGCCGGTTGTTGGCGCGTCGCCAGACGAGCCGCACGGCCCTGCCACGAACCTGCAACGCCTCCATGGAGCTCGTGGTGAGGTTCTGCTGCATCACCACGAGCTCACCGCCCACGTCGAGCTCGACGATATATCGGGTCACCGCACCCAGGTATACGACCTCGCGCACGTGGCCGGTTGCACTGCACTCGTCCGCGGCGACCGGATGCTCGGGCCCGTGCATCGCGATCTTCTCCGGACGCACGGTGAACGGCTCAGGATCACCCGCGATCTGCTTGGCCGGGGCGCCCTCCAGCACGTTGGAGACCCCGACGAACCCCGCCACGAAACCGGTCGCAGGCAGCTCGTAGACCTCGGCGGGGGTTCCGATCTGCTCGATCCGGCCGTGGCTGAACACCGCGAGCCGGTCGCTCATGGTGAGCGCCTCCTCTTGATCGTGCGTCACGTAGATGAACGTGAGCCCCACGTCCATCTGGATGTCCTTCAGCTCGATCTGCATCGCCTGCCGCAGCTTCAGGTCGAGCGCCCCGAGCGGCTCGTCGAGCAGCAGCACCCGCGGACGCATCACCAGCGCGCGCGCCAGCGCGACCCGCTGGCGTTGCCCGCCGGACAGCTGGCCGGGCTTGCGTCCGCCGAACTCGGGAAGCCGCACCATCTCCAGGGCCCGGGCGACGCGTTCACGCCGCTCCTGCTTCCCGACCTTCTTCACCATCAACCCGTAGCCGATGTTCTGCTCGACGGTCATGTGCGGAAATAGCGCGTAGTCCTGGAAGACCGTGTTGACCTCGCGGTCGTAGGGCGCCAGCTTCGAGACGTCGACCCCGCCGAGGAAGATCCGGCCCTCGTTCGGGTGCTCGAACCCCGCGATCATGCGAAGGCACGTCGTCTTGCCCGACCCGGAGGGGCCGAGCATCGAGAAGAATTCCCCCTCGCGGACGTCGAGATCGACCCCGGCCACCGCGACGACGTCGCCGAACCGCTTGACGACGCCGTCGAAGCGCACCGCGGCCGCGGGTGCGCGAATCGCCTCAGCGGGGTACGTCAACCTGGTCCCTCCTCGGGACGGTCGGGGAAACGCCATATCTTCACGGGTGTTCCCACCGACGGCAAGCGGCGGTGCGGCGAAGGTCAGCGGTCGGCGGTCGATGTCCCGGCGGGACCCGAGTCGGTGAGGCCCGCGCGCGATGCGCCGGCCATCAACCCTCGCGTGAGGATCCCAGGGAGCCCCGGGCCCTCGTAGATCAGCGCCGAGTACACCTGGACGGTCGTGGCGCCGGCGTCGAGGCACGCCCGGACGTCCTCGGCCGTGAACACCCCGCCGCACGCCTGGACCCAGATCCCGCCCCCCACGGCCTCGCGCAGGTCCGCGACGATCCTCGGGGTGAGCTCGCGCAGAGCGATGCCCGACAACCCCCCCACGCCGACCGCGAGCCGGACGTCTCGCACGGGGCGGGTGTTGGAGGCGGTCAGGCCGGCGGCGCCCGCGTCGGTCGCGATGCGTGCGAGCGCGAGCACCACCTCTCGTTCCGTCGCGGTGACGAACGGCGGCAGCTTCACCAGAAGCGGCTTGTTCGACCGCGCGCGGAGCGCCGTCACAAGCTCCCGCAGGTGCGCCTCGTTGTCGCGGTCGCGCCCCCACGACACGTTGGGACAGCTCGCGTTGACCTCGAGCCCGTCGACCAGTGGCTCCACGAGCTCGAACCCGGCCACGGCGTCCTCGATCTCCTCGTCCGCGATGCTCACGAGTCGCGGGCAGGTCCTGGCGGTGCGGGCGAGCGTGCGGGCTACGGCGGCCGCGCCGGGGTTCGGGAGCCCCATCGCGTTCGTCAGCGACCGGCGAGCGCGGTAGCGAACGATGCGTGGCCGCGGGTTCCCGTCGCGAGGCCGCCGGGTGACGGTCCCGCCCACCACGTACCCGAAGCCGAGCGACCCGAGCGCGTCCAGGTGTCCGCACGTCTTGTCGAACCCGGCCGCCAGCCCGATCGGATTGCGAAGCGGGATACCGGCAAGCTCGGTGCGGAGCGCCGGGTCGTCCACGGCGCCGCCGATCCGCCCCCAGGGAAGCGGGAGCCCCAGGAGGCGCCTCGCCACCCGATGGGCCGTCTCGGGATCCAGCGCGAAGAACAGCCGGCGGCCCACCGCCTCGTACCAGCCCATCGAGGCGCCATACTAGGCCGCGTGAACGAGGACCTCGTGCGCCGGATGGTCGAGGTCTCCGAGCTGCACGGCGACTTCGTCCTGTCGTCGGGGCGACGCTCCGGCGTGTACTTCGACAAATTCCGGTTCCTCACGCGCCCCGACCTGCTGCGCGAGTTGGCCCACGAGGTGGTGGCGTTGGTCGCCCCCGGCACCTCGCTCCTGGGCGCTCCCGAGGGCGCCGCGATGCTCTTGGCCGCGGCGGTCTCGCTCGAGACCGGCCTTCCCGTTGCGGTCGTCCGCAAGCAGCCGAAGGAGTACGGCACGCGCATGCAGGTCGAGGGCGAGGTCCCGCCCGATGCACAGGTCACGCTGCTGGAGGACGTGAGCACCACCGGACACCAGGTCCGGCGTGCCGCGGAGGTCCTGGCCCGCGCCGGATGCGCCGTCCGCCGGATCGTTCTCGCGATCGACCGGGGCGGCGCCGACCGTCTTCGCGAGGCCGGCTACGACGTGGCCGCCGTCGCCACGCTCCGCCCCGACGAGGACTGACTACTCGCGCGAGGCGTCGCTCGCCCGCTTCCCCGTTCGGAACGCCCGGAGCGGAACGTGCGTGAGTCCGGGCGCGTCCGAGGCCACCATCGCCCGGCACACCCGGTAGGTGACGAACCCGACGATCGGCGGCGTCACGAGCACCAGGACCTGGAAGGTGACGGTGACCATCTCGACCCGCACGCGGAGCCATCGCGCGATGATGTCGTTGCTCGCCGCCACGAACAGCACGACGTAGAAGGAGAGCGTCGCCGTCCCGAAGGCCGTGCGCGCGGGACGGTCGCGAGGCCGATCGAGCAGGTTGTGCGGGCGACGGTCCTTGGTCACCCACGCCTCGAGGAACGGCCAGGCGTACAGCATCGCGAACGTGATGCCCGGGAGCAGTACGGCCGGGAAGAAGGGGTTCGGGATCTCGTAGCCGAAGGCCCGGATCTCCCACGACGGGAACAAACGGAGCGCCCCTTCCAGCCAGCCGAGGTACCAGTCCGGCTGGGCGGGCGACGTGACCTGGGTCGCGTGGAACGGACCGTAGAGCCAGACCGGATTGATCTGCACGAGGCCGCCGAGCGCGGCAAGGATCGCGAAGACCAGGAAGAACAGGCCGACCGACTTCGTGGCGTAGGTCGGCCACAGCCGAGACCCGACCACGTTCGTCTCGGTGCGGCCGCGCTCGGGGAACTGCGTGTGCGTCTGGTGCCAGATCAGGAACAGGTGCACACCCAGCACGGCCGCGATCAGCGCGGGAACGATGAAGAGGTGCAGCGCCAGCAGCCGGCCCAGGATGTGGGTGGAGGGGAACTCTCCGCCGAACAGCAGGAAGGCGATCCACGTCCCGACCAGCGGAACGGACAGCGCGATCGAGTACGCGATCCGCAACCCGGTGCCCGACAGGAGGTCGTCGGGTAGCGAGTAGCCCGAGAACCCGTTGAAGATGCCGAGCAGCAGCAGGGTCACGCCGAGCACCCAGTTGATCTCTCGAGGCCGCCGGAACGCGCCCGTGAAGAAGATGCGGCACAGATGCGCGACGATCGCGGCGACGAACAGCAGCGCGGCCCAGTGGTGGATCTGCCGCATCACGAGCCCGGCCCGCACTTCGAGGCTGAGGTGAAGGACCGAGTCGTAGGCGGCGGACACCTGCTGCCCGTGCAGCGGCGCGTACGAGCCCTGGTAGACCGTCTCCGCCGAGCTCGCGTCGTAGAAGAAGGCGAGGAACGTCCCCGTCAGCACCAGCACGATGAAGCTGTACAGGGCGATCTCGCCGAGCATGAACGACCAGTGGTCCGGGAACACCTTCCGCATCGCGTGGCGGAGCCCCGGGGATGTCCCCACCCGGTCGTCGAGCCAGCGCGCCGGTCCGCTATCCATGCGGCTCGTCCCAGAAGCCGGGCCCGACCGGGCCGGAGAAGTCGCCTTTCGCCACCACGTATCCACCCTCGTCGACCTCGAGGGGCAGCTGCGGAAGGGGCCGGGTCGCCGGCCCCCCCTCGGGCTCGGCCCCGGCCAGGACGTCGAACACCGACTGGTGGCACGGGCAGAAGAGCTGGTGGGTCTGCGGACGGTACAGGCCGACGGGGCACCCCGCGTGGGTGCACACCTTCGAGTAGCACACCACGTCGTTGGGCGCCCAGTCCTCGCGTCCCGACACGGCTCGGTAGGCGCCTGGGTCGAGCCCGATCAGGAGGGCCTGGGAGTCCGCCGAGTCGACGTGGCCCTCGGGGAACACGGTGAGGACGACACCCGGCGGCACGTCGCCCACCTTGATCGCCGTCCCGTCGGCTCCGACGGCTCGGACCCCGTCGACCCAATCGGTCTCGAAGAGGGAGCGACCGGGTCGCCCGCCGAGCGAGCGGACCGGGAACGTCGCGACGACGACGAGGCCCCCCGCGGCGGCAAGCAGCAGCCGCACGAGGGCGGCCCGACGAGACAGGATGCTCGTGCCCGCCTCGAACGACTCCTCGGCCGCCGTGCGTTCCGCCGGGGTGGACGGAAGCGAATCGCGTTCCTGCACGTCCTCGCCCACGGGCATGAGTTGCTTGCCCCACTTGACGAGCCCCACGCCGATCCCGCCCAGGGCGACGCCGAGCAAGATCCCCTCGAGCTGGACGTTGCCACCGCGCACGTAGACGACGACGAGACCGACCGAGGCGAGCAGGCTCGCAACGAAGGCGACCCCGATCGCCGCCGACGTGGGCGACGGTCCCGGACGGCCCGGATCGTTCGCCGCGCTCATCCGGATCGCCCCGTTCGCGTGCCGATCCAGCGGATCGCCAGCACCGAGAGACCGAGCCCGATCAGGATGCCGACGGCACCTTCGGCCACCGGGCCGATATGCCCGGTGGGCGCGCCGCCGGGGTCCGCCTGGTCGCGGAGGGACGCCACGTAGCGCGTGATCGCATCGACGTCGGCCTGCGGAAGGTCGAACCGAGGCATCGCGCCCTCCCCGACCCCGCAGGACGTGCTGTCGTTCGGGCATCCCGGACCGACCGCCATCGCCTCGGCGACCTCGCGCGGGGTGAGGTCGGCGTTCGTGAGCGGCGGCACCGCGATCCCCCCAGTGAGCGCCCCGCCGTTGCCGGTCGTCGAGTGACACGCAGCGCAGTTCTCCTGGAACAACGCTTGGCCACGCACCAGGTCGCCGGTCTCGGCGTTGGGGGTGAGCACGCCCGGCCCGGTGCCACCGAAGGACTCCACGTGGGCGACGATCGCGGCGATCTCCTGCTCGTCGTACTTCGGCGGCCCTCGGCGGGCCGGCTGCTTCGGGTCGGCGAGCGGCATGCGTCCCGTGCTGAGCATGAAATCCGTGTAGGCGCCGCCGTCGAGCGCGCCGTCGAGGTTCGGTCCGTAGGGGGTGCCCTGGCCGCGCGACCCGTGGCACCAGGCGCAGTCGCGGTCGTAGATCGTCGCGCCGACGTCTCCGCTCACCGGCGCCGCGGCCGTCACTCCGGGCGGCCGGTAGGGCGCGGGCGCGCCCTGGGTGAAGTAGGCGCACGCCGCCGCCAGACCCGCGAGCGCGGCGGCCAGCAACGGCAGGCGGAGCCGCCGGGCCGTCACGTCGCCGCCTCCGCAACCCGCGTCGGCTCGTCGGCGGGCATGGAGCGCAGCCACCGGAACAGGATCACGGCGGACGCCCCCACGTAGAAGATCGCCGGCGGGATCCACATCAGCGCGCCCGCCAGCTGCTGGTCCTGGAGCGGGGTGAGACCCCATGCGGAAGGTCCTGCGCCGTGGACCGGATAGAGCACCCCACCGGCGAAGAGCAGCAGCGCACCGAGCAATCCACTCTGGAGCGCGTTCGCCAAGAGGAACAGCGCGCGACCGAGGGCGCCGAGCTCGTGACGCGACCGCTCCTCAATGGCGACGGACCACACGAGGATCGACACGAGAAGGAAGCTGGCGTGCTCAAGTGCGTGCACGAGGTCGTGCTCGTAGGCCACCGTGTAGAGCACGGGAAGGTGCCATCCCCACACCACCACCGTCGCGAGCGCCCACGTGACGGCGGGCCGCCGGAGGAAGCGGGCGGGCGGCAGGGTCGCACGCACCACGCGGGGCACGAGCACGCGTCGCCGTGCGCGGGCGGGCAGGCCCGCCAGCATGACGCGCGCCGGCCGGCCCATGACGAGCAGCGGCGCCGCCACCACGATGAGCAGGAGGTGCTGCACCATGTGCGCCGAGAACAGGGCGGCCGCGGCCGCATCCAGCGGCGAGACCAAGGCGACCGCGACGGTGGCGAGGCCGGCCGCGAAGCACGCTGCTCGCCCGGCGGAGGCGGTCACGGGCCGGCGGCGGCGACCTCGCCGGTACAGGACGGCGGCCGCGACCAGGCCGGCAAGGACCAGCGGGTCGAAGCTCCACGAGCGCCAGACGGTGTCGGGTCCGACGATCATCGGCAGCTCCCCCCGATCGCAACGGGCAGGAAACTCGTGGCGATCACGATCGAGAACAGCGCGCTCGTCAGCACCCCGGCCGTCGCGACCCAGGTGGCGCGGGACTCGGTCGTGTCGTCGCCGCGGCGGCGAACGGCGCGCAGCTCCACGTAGGACAAGACACCCGAAATGACGGTGATCGTGAGCAGGATCCCCGACAACAGGCCCGTTGCCGCGTGCACGCTCAGCCCGAGCACGGTCCCGGTCGTGCCGGTCGCCGGCGCGCAGCCGATCACCTCACCGAGGAGCCAGTCCCCATACAGCTGGACCGCCCACGCGATCGGACCGGTCAGGACGCCGAACCATCCGAGGGGAGAGCCGCGCCCGGAGCGGCGCCCGACATCGCGGTCGTTCGTTCGCTCGCTCATCAGAAGTTCGGCGAGATGTAGAGGGTCAGCAGGACGAACACCCACACGGTGTCGACGAAGTGCCAGTACATGGCGAAGTTCTGCACGCTCACGTGCCGGTCCTCGTCGAAAGCGCCCAGCCACGCCCGCACCTGGATCCACAGGCTGATCGCGAGCCCGACCGCGACGTGCGTCGCGTGGAAGCCCGTGATCGTGAAGAAGAGCGAGCCGTAGGCGTTGGTCCTCGGGGTGAACTCCCCGAGCTTCTCCGGGTACTCCAGGATCAGCTGCATGGCGAGGAAGGCGGCGCCGAGGATCCATCCCGCCGCAAGCCCGAGTCGCAGCGTCCTCTGGTTGCCGCGACGGATCCCTCGGTCGGCCAGGTGCACCGGCAGGCTCGAGGTCCACAGGACCACGCTCATCGCGAGCGGCAGCGCGAGCGTCGGCTTCTCGATGCCGCCGGGCGGCCACGTCGGTGTTCCGCGGAACCGCAGGTAGAAGTAGGACAGGATCAGCGTGGCGAACAGGGCGGATTCGGTGAGGATCAGCCAGACCATTCCCCACCACGCCATGGATCGGGACCCGCTCGCGTGCGCGGGAAGGACCTCGTCCATCATGCCGGTCGGCTCCGTCGTTCCCGTCCGCACGCTCACGTCTCCTGCGTCTCCCCTCTCGGCCACAACCACCCGACGAGACACCCGGCGATCCCGGCGCCACCGGCGCCGGCCACGTACCACGCGCTCAGCAAGATGCCGTACGCGGTCACGAGCATCGCCATGGTCAGGAACAGGGGCCACGGCGACTCGTGCGGCATGTGCACCACCGTTTCTGGGACGGCGTCCACCAGGCTCGTCCCGAGCGTGACGTGCGCGTGCGTGAGCGGGCGGCCGCCCTTCTCCGGCGGCTGGGGCCCCTCGGACAGCTCCCGCTGGTCCCACATCGGCTCGCGGCTGCGAACGGTCGGGATGGCCGCGAAGTTGAACTCCTCCGGCGGCGACTCGGTCGACCACTCGAGCGAGTCGGCGTCCCACGGGTTGTGTCCGGCCGGCTCCCCCCGCGTCCGGCTCCAGAACCAGTTGATCGCCGTCACGAGGATGCCGACGCCGAGCACGAACGAACCGATCGTCGACCACAGGTTGTAGGCGTCCCACCCGAGGCCGGCCGGATACGTGTACGTGCGGCGAGGCTGGCCGATGAGACCCGCAAGGTGCATCGGGAAGAACGCGAGGTTGAAGCCCACGAACATCAGCCAGAAGCTGATCTTCCCGAGCCGCTCGTCGAGCATGCGGCCAGTCATCTTCGGGCCCCAGTAGTAGAGGCCGCCGAACATGGGGAACATCGCGCCGCCCGCGAGCACGTAGTGGAAGTGCGCCACCACGAAGTACGAGTCGGTGGTGGCCTGGTCGAAGGGGATCGCGCTGAACATCGCGCCGGACAGCCCGCCGATCACGAATAGGACGAGGAACCCGAGGACGAAAAGCATCGGGGTCTTGAGCACCATCCGTCCCGAGATCATCGTGGCGAGCCACGCGAAGATCTGCGTGCCGCTCGGGATCACGACCATGAAGCTCGCCGCGGAGATGAACCCGAGCGCGATCGTCGGCAACCCCACCGCGAACATGTGGTGCACCCAGACACCGAAGCTGATCACGAAGATGAACAGCTCCGCCAGGACGATGTACGTGTAGCCGATCATCGGCCGCCGCGTGAAGGGCGGGATCATCGCCGAGACGAGCCCGAGCGCCGGCAGCACCACCAGGTACACCTCCGGATGGCCGAAGATCCAGAACAGGTGCTGCCACAGGACCGGGTCGCCGCCCCCGGCGGCGTCGTAGAAGTGGAACCCGAACTTCCGATCGAGCTCGAGGAACGTGTTGGCGACGGTGAGCGGCGGCAACGCGAAGATGACGGTGAAGGCGAACGCCAGCTCGCCCCACACGAAGATCGGAACCCGGTTGAGCGTCATCCCCGGCGCGCGCATCTTGAAGATCGTCACGATGAAGTTGATCGCGCCGACGGTGGTCGAGACCCCGATGAAGATGATGCCGAGGGCATAGAAGTCGATGTTGAGGTCGGGCGTGAACTCGCTTCCCGACAACGGGACGTAGTTGAACCACCCGTCGTTCGGCGCCAGTCCGACCAGGAACGCCGACGTCAGGAACACGCCGGCCCCCAGGAACACCCAGTAGCCGAACGCGTTCAACCTCGGGAATGCCATGTCGCGCGAGCCGATCATCAAGGGCACGAAGAAGTTCCCGAACCCCGAGAGGACCGGCGTGGCGAACAGGAACATCATCGTCACGCCGTGCATCGAGAACAGCTGGTTGTAGGTATCGGGGCTGAGCAGGTGCTCCCCCGGCCTGGCCAGCTGCGACCGGAGCAGGAGCGCCTCGGCGCCCGCGATCGCGAAGAAGAGGAAGCCCGTGTACAGGTAGCGTTTCCCGATCCGCTTGTGGTCGACGGTGCCGACCCACGCCGCCAGACCCGATCCCTCGGACCAGATCGACTCGAGGCGTTCGCCGATCGTCGCCATCAGCCGAGCGACTCGAGGTAGGCGATCAGGTCTTGGAGCTGCTGCGCGTCGAGCGTCGTGGGCGGCATCACGGCACCGGGCTTGATGCCCTGGGGATCGGTGATCCAATCGCCGAGCGACCCCGTGTCGTTCGGGATCGTTCCCGCGGCCAGCATCTGGCGCGAGCCGACGTGCGTGAGGTCCGGCCCCACGGTGCCCGATGCATCCGTGCCGCGGATCGTGTGACACCCGGTGCAGGTCGAGTGCAGGAAGACCTGCAGACCGTCCACCGCGTCGGCGCTCGCCGGCGCTGCTGCCGGTTCCCCCTGCTTCGCGAGCCACGCGTCGAACTGCGCGCTCGGCTCGGCCACCACCAGGAAGGCCATGTGCGCGTGTTGCAGCCCGCAGAACTCGGCGCACTGTCCCCGGAAGGTGCCGGCCTCGTCGGCCTGCAGCACCAACGTGTTCGTCCGGCCGGGGATCGTGTCGACCTTCGGCGCCAGCTGGGGCACCCAGAAGCTATGGATCACGTCGTCGGTCGTGAGCTGGACGCGGACCGGCTCTCCCACCGGGATGTGGATCTCGTTGGCCGTCTCGACGCCGTCGGGGTACCGGACCCCCCACCACCAGTCGTGCCCCACCACCTCGATCGTGAGACGTGCCGTGTCGCCGCTCGACGTGATCGAGTTCAGGTCGCGGATTGACACGACGAACACCGACGCGAGCACGACGGCGGGGATGATCACGCCGGCCAGCACGATGAAGGGGTCGCCCCAGCGCGGCACCCGCCGATCGACCTCCAGACCGCGCCGGCGCCGCAGGATCGCGACCGCCATCAGAACGAGCACGATCACGAACACCGCCGTGGAGATCCAGAGCATCAGCCACCAGAGGCCGCTCACGCGGCCGGCGTTCGGGCTGCGCGGGTCGAGGACCGACGGAGACGACGACGAACACCCGGTTGCCAGCATCGCCGACGCCAGGGCGATCGCGATGCGGCACCACGCTTGGCTCCTGCCTCGCTCGGCAACGCTCGCGCTACGCATGGGAGGGAACCTCGCTGCCGGCGGCGCGCACGAACCTGCGTGCCGTCGAACGGTACGCGCCGAAGGGAGACGCGTTCAGGTACGCGCGGAACGCTCGCGCTGCGGCGGCCCCCCGGTGCAACCGTCGAAGCGCCATTCCCCGGACGAACAGGGCCTCGGGATAGTCCGGCCGCGCCCCGAGCGCGCGCTCGGTCTCGGCGAGCGCCGCGCGCGGGCGCGCGGCCCCCAGCAGCACCCAGGCGAGCTGCGCGTGCGCCTCGGGGTTGGCCGGATCGAGCCGGAGCACGTCCTCGTACTGGCCCGCGGCCGAGGCCGGGTCTCCGCTCGCCAGGTAGGCGGCCGCGAGGTCGAGGCGGGCCGATACGTCCTCGGGCGCGTCCTGTACACGCCAGAGCAGCGCGTCGAGGGTTCCCGCCTGAGGGGCGGCGGCCCCCGGGGACCTCAGCACGCCCATCACGAACGGCGCCGCGACCACCGCAAGCGTCACGACCGCAGCGGCGAAGACCGCACGCGACGGACGGCGGGCACCCGGCGTGCGTTCGCCTCGTACCAGACCTTCGACCGCTCCGCCGGCGACCTGGTCCGCGCTCGCGCGCATCCAGGGACGAAGCACTGACCATGCGGCCACCATCGACAGCGACGCACAGCCGACCAGGAGGGCGATCACGCCGGCACCTCCTCCTCGGCCGGCGACCCCGGCTCGAGCGTTCGCCGAGCCACGATCGCGATGCCGCCAGCGATGCCGGCGATCAGAGCCAGCAGGGGCACCGCCCAGGCCAGCGCGGTGAGGCCGCGCGCCGGGGGTTCGAGCACGACCCACTCGCCGTAGGCACGCACGAAGCCGGCCCGGATCTCCGCGGGGCTCTCACCCGCCTCGAGCTCCCGCACGATCGTGGCGCGCATCCGCTGCGCCAGCCCCGACGGCGACTCGGCGACCGAAAGGTCGAGGCAGACCGGACACCGAAGACCGGCCGCGATCGAGTGCGCCTGCTGGGCGATCGTGGGGTGTGCGGTCGAGCTCGCATGGCTCCAGACGACCGCTGCCGCGATCACGACGGAGGCGGCGAGCACGGCGGTGCGTACGGGGACCCGCCTCATCGGTCCCCGCTCCTGAGCGCCGCCTGGACGTGCTCGGAGAGATCGTCGTACGCGACGGGACCCACCCATCGGTACAGGAGGCGTCCGTCCGTCCCGATCAGGTAGGTCTCCGGAACGCCGAACACACCGAACGCGAGCGCCGTGTCGCCCCCGTCCTGCACCTGCGGCCACCCCCCGCCCATCTCGGCGAGGTAGCTCTGGACCCCGGACCCCTGGTCCTGGAACGGGATGCCCACCAGCACGACGCCCTGATCTCGGAACCGCCCCCATGCGCGGTCGAGCGCCGCGTGCTCGACGCGGCACTCACGGCACCACGACGCCCAGAAGTTGACCAGCACGACGTGGCCTCGAAGCGCGGACGTCGAGATCGAGCCGTTCCCGTCCAGACGCGGCAGCGAGAACGCCGGGGCCTCTCGTCCGAGCAGAGCGGAGGGCACGGCGCCGGGGTCGCGCGACAGCCCGAACGCCAGCGGCAGCAACGTCAGACCTGCCACGACCGCGACCCCGCCGACCAGCGCCGGGCGGCGGCGCGCGATCCGGATCGATCGAAGCGTCACGCCGAGACCACCTCCGGCTCCCGGACGACGCCGCTGGGCTCCTGCGACGCAGCGGGCGGCCTGCGTCGCCTCGGCCGCAGGGCCAGCAGGCCGCCGAGCGCAACGATCGCGCCCCCAACCCACAGCCAGAGCACGCCCACGTTTCGATAGAAGCGGAAGGTCGCGGTCTGCCCACGCGGGCCGAACGACAGCACCGACGCATAGAGGTCCGCCGACGCCCCAACCCGGATCGACGGCGTGCCCACCGGCTCGTTCGCGCCCGGATACAGGTTGATCGACGGCACGAGCGCCCCGACCAGGCGGCCGTCCCGCCCGACGTCGACGTCGGCGACGACCACCCGCCGTTGCGGCTCGTCGAGGACGCGGCGCCCCGAGAACGTCAGCCGGTACCCGGCGAACGACGTCGCCGCTCCTTGGCGGAGCGTCACCTCCGTGCTCGTCGACAGGGAGGCGGACGCCGCGATCGCGACCGCCACGACCGCCACGCCAACGTGTACCACCGCACCGCCGATCGCGCCGGGCTGGCGCCCCCACGCTCCGGTGAGCCCGCCCGGACCCGATCGAGCCGCCGCGACGAGCTCGCGCGCGTTGGCCACGACGACCAGGGCCGCCATGCCGAAGACCACCAACGTCACAGGATCGCCGACTCCGAGCACGGCGGCGGTCACGATCACGAAGCACGCGGCGACACCGGGCACCGCGAGTCGGTCGGCGAGCGGCCCGCCCCGCCAGGGGAGCATCGGTCCCACGCCCATGAGGAACAAGAGCAGGAGCATCGGCGGCACGGCCGTCTTGTCGAAATACGGAGCGCCGACCGACACGTGGCGGTCGGTCGCGGCCTCGAGCGCCAGCGGGAACATCGTTCCGAACAAGACGACGAAGACGGTGGCCACGAGCAGGACGTTCGTCATCACCAGCGCCGGCCCGCGGGAGAGGCGTGCACCCAGCGTGCCCGACGAGCGGAGGCCCGTCGCCCGACCCGCGATCAGACCGAACCCGCCGAGCAGCACGACTGCGAGGAACGCCAGATACATCGGACCCACCGCCGACCGAGCGAAGGCGTGGACGCTCAGCAGGACGCTGCCTCGGGTCAGGAACGTCCCGAACGTGGTGAGCGCGAACGCCCCCACGGCGAGGGACAGGCCCCAGGCTTGCAGCACGCCTCGTCGTCGCTCGACCGCGAAGGAATGAAGCAGGGCGGTCGCGGCGAGCCAGGGCAGCAGCGCCACGTTCTCGACCGGATCCCACGCCCAGTACCCGCCCCACCCGAGGACGCCGTAGGACCAGAGGGCGCCGAGGACGAGCCCCGCCGACAGGAACACCCACGCCACGAGGACCCACCGCCGGGCGAGGCTCGACCAGGAGCCGTCCGCCCCGCCACCCAGCAGCGAGCCGACGGCCAGGGCGAATGGAACGGTCATCCCGACGAACCCGAGGTAGAGCGCCGGCGGATGGACCGCCATCAGCGGATGGTTCTGGAGCAGGGGCATCGGGCCTGCGCCGTCGCTCGGTGCCGGCGTCAGCCGTTGGAAGGGCGAGGCCGGTCCGACGACGAGCGCCAGGTAGAAGGCCGAGACCCCATACATCGTCGCCAAGCTCCACGGGAACCAGCCGGGGCGCCGCCGGCGGAACCGGAACGCGACGGCCGCCACGTAGCCGGCGAGAACGAGGTTCCAGAGCAACAGCGACCCCTCGTCGGCCGACCACAGCGATAACACCTTGAAGAACGTCGGCGTCGCACGGCTGGAGTTCTCCGCCACGTATCGGACGGAGAAGTCGTTGCCGAGGATGGCCACCAGCAGCGCGAGGTTGGCGGCCAGCACCACGAACGCGAGCCCGAAGGCCGTGGAGCGCGCGCTCTCCACCAGCTTCGAGTTTCGGCGACGGATCCCGATCACCGCCGAGGCCGCACCGTAGAGCGACAGCAGGAAGGCAAGCCCGAGGGCGAACGTGCCGATCGTCGCCACGCGCTAGCCCGTCCCCTCTGGCATGGATGGCGGCTGATACCGGTCGTCGTGCTTGACGAGGACCGTGTCCGCCACGAACACGCCCTCCGCGCCCAGCGCGCCCTCCAGGACGACGCCCTTGCCCGCGGCGAACCCCTGCGGGACGGCGGCGCGATCCACGACGCGCACGTCGGTCTCCCCGTCGGTGACGACGAACCGCACGACGGAGCCCGAGCGCCGCACGGACCCGTCGACGACGAGCCCGCCGAGCCTGGTTCGCACCCCGGTGTCGTGCGTGCCCATCAGCTCGGTAGGCGTGCGGTAGTAGACGAGGTTCCCGCGCAGGCCGCCCCAGGCCACCCACGTGAGGCTGCCGGCGACCACCGCGGCCGCCACCAGGACGCGACCGCGGATCACCCGGCGCCCCGCTCCTCACCGGCGTCTCCGCGCCGGCGCGCGGCGCGCCCCGCCCGACGAGACAGGGCCCACCAGTACGCGCCGAGCACCGCGGCCGTGACGAGGTAACCGGCGACGACCGTGGGATCACCCACCCCGCATCGTCTCCACCTGCACGGGAGCAGCCGGGTCCCCCGACACGGCCGGGGCGATGAGCTCGAGCAGTCGCCGGTCCTCCAACCGCATCACGCGCATCCGAAGGACGACGAGGTAGACGAACGCGAGCGTGAAACCCACGAGCGCGACCGAGAGCGCCAGGCCCATCGACGGCGCGACGTCGGGGATGCCGAGCAGCCGTGCGGGCGGCTGGTGGAGCGAGCGCCACCACCGCACCGAAAGGTGCACGATCGGCACGTCGACGAACCCGACGATGCCGACGACTGCAGACCACCGAGCGCGGCGGCGAGGGCTCTCGGGAAGGCGACGCACCGCCAGGTAGCCCAGGTAGATCATGAGGAGGATCGCGGTGGTGGTGAGGCGCGGGTCCCACGTCCACCACGTGCCCCAGATGGGCTTGGCCCACAATGCCCCCAGGACGATCGCGAGCGCCGTGTACAGCACGCCGACCTCCGCGGCCGCCGCCGCCAGGCGATCCCATCGGGTCCGGCTCGTGCGCAGGTAGGCGACGCTGGCGAGGAAGACGGTCGCGAAGGCCAGGTAGGCGACCCACGCGGCCGGCACGTGGACGTACATCAGCCGCACGAGATCGCCCTGCTCCGCGTCGGGTGGAGACACGACGAGCGACAGGACCGCGCTCGCTCCGAGCGCCAGGAGGGTGAGCACGCCGAGCACGCGCTCCCCCCGGCTGCCGGTCGCCAGGGCGACGATGCGCCCCGCACGCCGCGTCACCGTTCCTCCAGGACGTGCTCGAACACGATCGACCCCACCGACAGCAACGACAGATCGAACGCCAGCAGCAGCGCGATCCACGCGCCGGCGCCCGCTCCCCCGCTCGAGGCGATGGCCGTCGAACGAACACCGGCGAGCAGCACTGGCGTGGCCAGCGGCAGGATCAGCAGCGGCAGAAGCCCTTCACCCGTCCGCGGTGCCTCCGCCAGCAGCCCGAGAAGGCTGCCCAGCGCGGACAGGCCGATCGTGCCGAGCACGCTGGCCGCCACGAAGACCAGCGGTTGGCGCACGAACGACAGATCGAACAGCACGAGGCTGATCAACACCACGACGGTCTCGAGCGCCAACAGCTCCAGGGCCACGGCGGCTGCTTTACCCAGGAAAACGGCCGCCGCATCGATCCGCGACAGGATGAGCCCCTCGACCGCGTCGTCCTCGCTCTCGACGCGGTAGGCCTGGCGAAACGCGATCACGGCCGCGAACAGCAGGGCGAGCCACATGAGCCCGGGCGCCGTGGACCGGAGGAGACTTCGGCCGGGGCCGAGCGCGAGCCCGAACGCGAAGAGCATCGTGGCCACGAACGGGAGCGCCGCACCGAAGGCGTGACGACCGCGCGATTCGATGCGGACGTCCTTCATCGCCACGGCCACCGTCTGACGGAGCAAGTTCATCGATGCGGACCATTCGTCACCCGTCCGGCCACCATCCGGATCACGCGGCTCGCCGGCCCGGCCCGCCCCGTCTCGTGCGTCGCGACCAGCGCCGTCGCGCCCGCCGCGATCGCCTCGCCGATCAGGGCATCGACGAGGTCCTTGCCATCGCGGTCGAGGCCGGCGTACGGCTCGTCGAGCAGTAACAGGTCGGGACGTCGCAGGAGCAGCCGAGCCAGCGCGACACGCTGGCGCATGCCCGCGGAGAAGGTGCGCACAGGGTCCCCGGACACGTGCGCGAGACCCACCCGCTCCAGCGCCGGTGCGACGCTGCGGACGGACAGCCCATCGGCCGCGCACAGGAAGTGCAGGTTCTCGGTCGGGCTCAGGTCGTCGTAGAGGCGCCCACGATGACCGAGCAGCTCCGTTCGCGCGCGGATCGCCGCACGCTGCGACAGCAGGTCGAACCCGAGGACCCGGCCGCCGCCGAACGTGGGGCCCAGCACGGTGGCGATCAGCCGCAGGAGCGTCGACTTGCCCGCGCCGTTCGGCCCCGTGACGAGGACGAACTCACCTCGCTCGATCTGCAGGTCGACCCCGGCGACGGCCGGCGTGCGTCCATAGATCCTGCTGATCCGATCGAGCGCAACCGCCGCCGCTGCCGTATCTCCGCGCGGAACAACCCGCTGGATATCGTCGGCGACCCTCACCTCGGGACGATACATCCCGACGGTCTGAGGCGCGAGTCAGACGTTCGGCGTCGCAGCGTTTCGCAGCGGCATCGCCGCCCGGCGAGGGCCGACTCAGTCGCGGACGCAGCGCCAGATGCGCAGCTGCCAGAGCATGCGGCTCCCGCGCTGCCGGAATTGCAACAGGCCGTCCTTCATCATCCGGGCGACCGCCTTCGATCTCGCGACCAGGTCGGGCAGCGGGAACTCACGCTCGAGCACCTTCTGCATGTGGTCGCCGAAGATCTCGCGCGCAGCCGCAAGGATGGTCTTCTCGTCCTGGATCGTGCCCGTCGGCAGATACAGGCTCCCCCCGGAGCGAGCACGTCGCCGATCGAGCGGAGGAACTTCGTCGGGAGCTCCGCGCCGGTCGGACCGCCGGCCGGCACATCCTCGAACCACCCCGACGCGGCGGCGATCTCGTCCGGGATACCGGACACGTCGCCGATCAAGACCGATGCCCGCACGTCGCGAACCGGCTCGAGCAGATCACCCTGGCGGAACTCGCAGACGTCCTGGAGGCCGAGGAGCGCCGCGTTCTCCCGTGCCGCCTCCACCGCCGGCGGCGAGAGGTCGACGCCGAAGACCCGCTTCGCACCGAGCTTCGCGGCCACGAACGAGAGCACCCCGCTGCCGCAGCCGACGTCGATCACGGTGTCGTCGGGCTCAACCTCGAGCGCGTCGGCGAGGGTCTTGCTGGTGTGGGTCGGGCTGAACACCCCCGGGCCGAGATGGAGAGAGAACGGTCCCCCGCGGCCCTTCCACTCGACGTTCGCGACCTGGCTCATGCTCTCTCCGATCGTGGGGTCCCCGGGGCCTCGAACGGGGGTCCCCCTGCAAGGCTACACGTTCAGCGGTGCGACCGGAGCATCCGGTCCGGGCTCGAGCGACCCGTCTGCGACCGCCGCGGCGTCGGACCTGAGCCGAGCGGCAAGCGCGACGGTCGGCACGCCGAGGCGTCCGCTCGGGTACCCACCGATCCGGCGCGCCGCCCGCAGCAACAAGGTCTGCGCCCCGTGGGCGTTACCACGCCGCAGGTGCACGTAGCCGGCGCCCATCTGCGACAGCCCCTTGAAGAGCTCCTCGTCGCCGGTGCCACGCGCCTGCTTCCACGCCGTCTCCCAGGCCTCGTGTGCGCCGAACCAATTCTCCTCCCCGACGTATCGCCGTCCGCGCTCGTGGTTCTGCTCGACGGAGAGCGCATCGAAGTCGGGCAGGTGCAGCAGGTTCTCTGCCTCCCATGGCAGCGGCCGCCCTAGCTCGTCTCGGGGACGTTCGGGCTTCTGTCGCTTCGGGCTCGGAACGCCGGTCTTCCCGACCGCTTCCTCGGGCACGCGTCGATGCTACCCGGCGCCGCGGCGGAACTGCCGGACGCGCTTGACCTTGCGCCGGCCGTGCAGCACCTGCGCGTCGATCGGGATCACGCTGATCGTGCCGTCGGGCTCAAGGTATGCGGCACGGACCTGCGACTCGTCGGGGATGCCGTGCTCACGGATCGCCATCTCGACCTCGTCGCGGGCCAGCCCCTCGCGCCGCAGCCCATCGCCGAGGATCGCGCCGTCCTTCACCAGCAGGGTCGGGCCGCCTTCGAGGAGCCGCTCGCCCAGCGCGGTCCTTCCCAACGTTCGGACGATCAGGCCGTTGAGGGCCAGCAAGACGAGCGCTGCGACGAGCCCGCCGACGAGCGACACGTCGGGGCCGACCATCGCGTTCTGCACGGCGTTGGCGATCAACAGAATCATCACCAGGTCACCGACGCTCATCTGCCCGAGTTGCCGCTTCCCGAACACCCGCAGCCCCACCAGGATCACGACATACACGGTGACCGTGCGCAGCACGATCTCCCACAGCGGCGTGCCCGGATGGATCACTGCGGTCGAGTGTGCCTCGGGGCGTTCCAGCCGTCCAGCACCCGACGGCTCGGAAACGAATCGGCCGTCTTGCGCGTACATGCATAGATGGTTCAACGGGCCGGGATGGTGCGCGCGACCGTGACGGCGAGATCGGAGGAGGGCGAGCGAATCGCGTCCTTCGAGGCGTTCTTCGAGGCCGAGTACGCGCGCCTGGGTCGCGCGATGTACCTCGTGACCGGCGACGCCGTCGAGGCGGAGGACCTTGCGCAAGAGGCGATGGTGCGCGTGTACGAACGGTGGGAGCGGATCACGGTCGATCGCTCGCCCGTCGGCTACCTCTACCGGACGGCGTTGAACCTCCACCGGAGCCGCGGTCGGCGGCTTGCGGTTCGGCGACGCCGGGGTGGACGGTACCTCTCGCAGCCGGATCCGCTGGCCGCGGCCGACGACCGCGACGAGATCGGACGGTTGCTCGCGTTGCTGCCGGAGCCCCAACGGGTCGCCCTCGTGCTCGTCGAGTGGCTGGGCATGCCGGCCGAGGAGGCGGCGCCGGCCTTGGGCATCGAGCCCGTGTCGGTCCGTGTGCGCGTGTCGCGCGCGAAAGCAGCCCTCCGCGCCAGCACGAGGGAGGACGAAACATGAACCACCTTCGCCAGGACCTCGACCGTCGCGCGGCGCGGTTCAGCCCCGATCGCGCCGCGTATGAGCAGGTGCTCCGCCGAGCATCGCTTCGTCGCGCTCGGCGACGCGTGACGGCGGGGGTCACGGCGTTCGTCGTGTCCGCGGCCGCGTTCGCCGGGCTGTGGGCGGCCACGCACGGATCCGGTGCGGTCCCCGTGGCGACGCCGACACCGGCCGCGGTCACGGGAGCGAATGGGCTCCGGATCGGTCTGTCGGTTCACCTGCCCAGAGGGATCGGTCAGGTGCTGGCCGACGCGGACGGCGGCTCCGACCGCGTGTGGGTCGCGGCACCCAGGGCGCTCTACACGGTCGACCCCCTGACCGGTGACGCCTTGGTGACCGCACGTCCGAGCTGGGATCCGGAGGCGGTTCGGCTGGCGGTCCTGGGAGAGGGCACGATCTGGGCCGTCTGGAAGGCGCACCTCGCGGCGTTCGACTCGGCGGGTCCCGCGGGCTCCTCGGTGGACCTCTCGGCCCTCGGCTCGGTGGTGGACGCGGTGGCAAACGGCGCCGGCGGCACGTGGGTCACTGCCTCGAACGGATCGCGCTGGCGCCTCGTTCGAGTCGATCCGAACACCGGAGACGCCGTCGGTCGCGCGGTCGTGGTCGGGCAAGGCCGTCACTCGATCGTGACGACGGACTCGTACGTCTTCGTGGCAGGCCCGCCCGGCGCAGGCCCAGGCCCGGCGTTCGTTCGCGTGGACCCTCGCGACGACCACGGCGACGAGGTGCCCCTGGGGACGAACGGCGCCTTGGCGGTCGTCGGCGATCGCGTCTGGACCCTCGACGGGGACACCGTGGAGTGCATCGACGTCATATCGATCGACCCGTGTGGCGAGGTGCGAGTGGAACGCGGGGCGGCGCTGGCGTCGGACGGGAACCGGCTCTGGGTCCTCTCGATGACGGGTTCGAAGGATCCGTCGATCTACGAGCCAGATCCTTCGCAGCCGGCGACGGTAACACTGCTCGACGGCCAAACGGGAGCGATCCTCGCGCCACCGGTGCGGCTTCCGGACGTCACTCCCGCATCGATCTCGGCCGGCTTCGGGCACGCGTGGGTCGGATTCTTCGACACCGGGCTCCTGGTGCGGATCGACGTGTGTCCCGATGCCGCGTGCCAATCGAGCCCTCTCGTGGTGCGGCTGCGGGTGAGGCTCGAAGAGCTCACCGCAGCGATCCGGATGGAGACCGCGCACCTCGCAGAGCTGGAGGCGCTGCAAGGCGACTCCGGCTCGACGTCGGTCGAGTCGCAGATCCGCCACGTCCGCGGTCGGATCCACGAGCTCGAAGGCAAGTATCGGCAGGTTGCCGGACGGCTCGACCGGGCAACCGGCTGAGTCGTCCAGCACGCTACGCTCCGAGTCGATGAGCGAGCGGTACGACGTGATCGTGGTCGGCGGCGGCCTCATGGGGACCTCGACCGCCCGGCACCTCGCGAAACGAGGGCGCCATGTGCTGCTGCTCGAGCGTTTCGCGTTCGGGCACGCGAACGGCAGCTCGGGCGGGCCGACGCGCATCTTCCGGCTGGCGTATCACCACCCCACCTACGTGCGGATGGCGCGGCTGGCCCTCGACGAGTGGCGCGCCCTCGAGGACGACGCCGGCGAGTCGCTCCTCATCACGACCGCAGGGCTCGACGTCGGCCCCGGCGGCCGGACGACCGCCGAGGCGCTCCGCGAGGCGGGCGAGTCGTTCGACTACATGACCGCGACCGAGGTCGCCGAACGGTGGCCGGCGATCCGGCTTCCCGATGACGAAGAGGTCTTCCTGCAGGCGGACGGGGGCGTCTGCCGGGCGGCGCAGACCGTCGTGGCGCAGGCCCGCGTCGCCGAACAGGTCGGCGCCGACGTACGAGCGGAGACCACCGTCGACCGGATCACGCCGGTCGGCGACGGCGTCGAGGTCGTGACCGTCGGCGCCGACGTCTACCGCGCACCGGTCGCCGTCCTCACCGCAGGCCCCTGGGCGCGACCGCTCCTGCGCACCGCCGGGCTCGACCTGCCGCTGGTGCCGAGCATCGAACAGGTCACGTACTTCCGGTTCGACACGCCGGCCGAGCTTCCCACGGTGATCGAATGGAACCCGTCGCCCGTTCACACGCCGTACACCGTTCCCGACCCGTGGGTGCCGGGCGAGTTCAAGACGGCGCTGCACATGTCCGGGCCGCCGGTCGACGCCGACGCGCGGTCGTTCGAGCCGGACCCGGAGCGCGTCGCGATCGTCGAGCGCTACGTCGCCGATCACTTCGTGGGCGCGACGCCGACCGGGGCCACCGACACGTGTCTGTACACGAACACTCCCGACGAGGACTTCCTGCTCGACCGGGTCGGTCCGCTCGTGCTGGGGTCGCCGTGCAGTGGTCACGGCGCGAAGTTCACGCCGCTCGTGGGGCTCCTGCTGGCCGACCTCGCCACCGGCCAGGAGCCGCTCGTGGACCTTTCGATGTTCCGGCGCGACCGGTCTGCGCTGGCCGGCGCGCGAACCTAGGCTTCCAGTTCGATCGGCTCCGACAGCTCCTCGAGCACCTCGCGCAGCGTGTCGTAGCGGCGATCGCCCAACTGGCGGCGGATCCGCTGCTCGAGACCCTGCACGGCCCGGCGGCACTCGGCCGCTGCTCGCCGGCCGCGGGCCGTCAGGCGAACGAGCTTGGCCCGGGCATCGGACGGGTCGGGAACCCGCCGCACGTATCCGCGCGACTCGAGGTCGTCGACCAGCAGCATCATGCCCTGCTTGGTGAGGCGCACGTTCTCGGCCAGGTCGGTCAGGCGCGAGCCGCTTCGGCGATCGATCGACAGGAAGAGCGATGCGTGACCCGGACGCAGATCGGGGAACCCGCGTTCCTCCAGATCGGCGTCGAGCTCGCCCGCGAGGGCACGACGCGCCTCCAGCAGCAACCGCGTCACGTCGGGCTCGCCCATGCCGGCATCCTCCCAACCGAGGGGCCGATGGTCAATCAACCTGACCATCTGGTTCCGGGTAGGCTCGAAACTCATGTGTGCAGACTCGCTGCCGCCGGAAGACCGCCAGACGAAGGAGCGCCTTCCCGAGCTGCAGGCCGCCCGGCGGGCGTTGCGCGGCGGGACGCGCGGGCTCCGACCCCACGCAGGTCCTGTCGACGGCGAGCAGTCGTCGGCGCTCGGCAAAAGCGGGACCCTCCGCGCCGCGATCTTCGGCGTCAACGACGGGCTCGTGTCCAACGCGTCGTTGATCATGGGGTTCGCCGGCGCCACGACGTCGCAAGACGTCATCCTGCTCGCCGGGGTGGCCGGGTTGCTCGCGGGAGCGTTCTCGATGGGAGCGGGCGAGTACGTTTCGATGCGCGTGCAGCGCGAGGTGCTCGTGCGGATGCTCCATCTCGAGGCGCACGAGCTCGGCACCGACCTGGAAGCCGAGCGAGTCGAGCTCGCCCAGCTGTACCGGAAGAAGGGGTTGTCGGCGAACCTCGCCGAACAGGTCGCCGATCAGCTGATGGCCGACCCCGACACGGCCCTGGACACCCACGCCCGCGAGGAGCTGGGGATCGACCCGAAGGAAGGGCTCGGGTCGCCTTGGGGTGCGGCGTTGTCGTCGTTCTTCACGTTCTCGCTCGGCGCCTTCGTCCCGTTGCTTCCGTTCCTGTTCGTGGGAGGCACGGCGGGCACCGTGATCGCGGCCGCGCTGACCGGCCTCGCGCTGCTGCTGGTCGGGGGTCTCACGGCGCGGCTGACCGGCCGCTCGATGCTGATGAGCGCGCTGCGCATGTTCGGGATCGGCGCGGGCGCGGCGCTCGTGACCTACGGCATCGGGTCGCTCCTCAACGTGTCGGTGGCCGGCTGACCGACCGTCTGCGAGCCTGGGTGGTATGGGCTTGGAGGTCCGCGAAGCGCGACCGGACGAGTACGACGAGGCGGGTCGCGTGACCGCCGAGGCTTACCGCGAGTTCGTTCGACCGGGCTCGGCCGACTGGGACTCCTACCTGGCGCGTATCGCCGACGTTCGGACCCGGGCTGCGTACACCACGATCCTGGTGGCCGTCGAGGACGGTCGCGTCCTGGGCAGCGCGACGCTCGAGCTGACGCAGCGCATCGAACCCGACGACGACCCCCCGCTGCCCCCGGACGAGGCGGAGGTGCGGATGCTCGGCGTCGATACCACTGCCCGCGGCCGGGGCATCGGTGAAGCCCTCCTCGGGGCGTGCGAGGACAGGGCGCGAGCGGCGGGCAAGCGCGTGCTGGCGCTGCACACCACCGAGCGCATGGAGGTAGCCCAACGGATGTACGAGACACACGGATTCGAACGGATGCAGGATCGCGTCTTCCCGGACGGATTCGTGCTGCTCAGCTATCGCAAGCCGCTGTAGGGCTCAGCCCTCGACGAGCTGGTCGCGGAACTGCTGCTCGTACAGGCTGGCGTACAGGCCGCCGCGAACGAGCAGCTCGGCATGGGTCCCCTGCTCGACGATGCGGCCGCGGTCGACCACGAAGATCACGTCGGCGGAAAGGATCGTCGACAGGCGGTGCGCGATGGCGATCGTCGTTCGATCCTTCATCAACGGCTCGAGCGCCGCCTGGACGAGCCGCTCCGACGTGGTGTCGAGCGACGACGTGGCCTCGTCGAGGATCAGGATCCGCGGGTCCTTCAGGATGACGCGCGCGATCGCCAGGCGCTGCTTCTCGCCACCCGAGAGCTTGTACCCGCGTTCCCCGACGACCGTGTCGTAGGCTTCGGGCAGCTCGGCGATCCGGTCGTGGATGTTGGCTGCGCGAGCTGCCGCCTCGAGCTGCTCCTGGGTCGCGTCGGGCTGCCCGTACAGGAGGTTGCGACGGATCGTGTCGTGGAACAGGTACGTCTCCTGCGTCACCACGCCGATCAGGTCGCCGATCGATTGGAGCGTCAGCGTGCGGATGTCGTGCCCGTCGATGCGGACGACGCCCTCGTTGACGTCGTACAGGCGCGGCACCAGGTACGTGATCGTCGTCTTGCCCGCTCCCGACGGACCGACCAGCGCGGCCAGTTGGCCGGGCTCGATCCGCAGGCTGACGTCATCGAGCGTCCATTCCCTGGGCGGCAGCGCCTGGCCGCCGTCGACCGTCGGGGACACAGGGACGGGCCGGTCGGGCGGCGGGGTCTCGTACCGGAACCGCACGTGGTCGAGATCGACCCGGCCTCGAGCCGTCGTGGCGTCGAGCACGGTCGCGTCCGGCGCGTCCTTGATCTCGTGCTCCATGTCGAGGTACTCGAAGATCCGGTCGAACAGCGCCATCGAGGACTGCACGTCGGTGGACACCTGCAGCATCGATCCGATGGGGAAGAACAGCCGCGATTGCAGCGTGGTGAAGCCGACGAGCATGCCAGCCGCGATGACCGTCGACCCGTGGCTCGAGTTCACCCAACCGGCGACTAGGTAGACCAGCGCCGGCGTGATCGAGAAGAACGTGCCCACCAACGCGAAGAACGACCGGCCGATCATCGTCTGGCGGATCTGCAAGCCAGTCAGCCGCTCGTTCTCCTCGCGAAATCGACCGGACTCGTAGCCCTGGCGACCGAACGACTTCGACAGGAGGATGCCGCTCACGCTGAGGGTCTCCTCGGTGATCGCGGTCATGTCGGCGAGCGTCTTCTGCGTGCTGGTCGCCACCAGTCGTCGCGCGCTGCCGACCTTGACGGTCAGCCACAGGAACAGCGGCATCAAGGCGAGCGACAGCACCGTGAGCGGTACCGAGATGATCAGCATCGCCACGATCGTGCTGATGATCGTCACGACGTTCGCCAGGACGGTCGAGGCGGTATCGGTTACCACCGACTGCACCCCCCCGACGTCGTTGGCCAAACGCGACTGGATCTCACCCGTCCGCGTGGAGGTGAAGAACCGCAGGGGCATCGCCTGAAGGTGCCGGTAGAGCTTGTTCCGCAGATCCTGCATCACCCGGAGACCGACGAGGTTGGTCATGTATGTCTGGCCGATCCCGATGATGCTGGTCACGATCGGGACGGCGATCATGATGCCGACGTAGAAGTACAGCAGCGGGAGGTTCGGACAGGGCTGTCCCTTGCAGGGACCACCGTCCTTTCCGAACAGAGCGTTGTCGAACACCGCCACGATCATCAGAGGGTTGACCACGCCCAGACCGCTCGTGACGAGGATCGCGAGCCCGACCCAGGTGACCTTCCGCCGATAGGGACGGAAGATCGTGATCACCCGCCGGACGGTCGCCTTCTTGATCGGGCGGGGATCCTCGTCCTGCGGGCGCACGGCGAAATAACCCCGATGCCGGCCCACGGAACAACGATACGACCGGCCGACGACAACGCTGCCCGAGCCTGCCGGGCCGCGCTACTCGGGGATGCAGGGGGTGATCTTCTCCACGCCGATCCGGATGTCACCCGTGTCGGCCTGCCCCCGGTCGAAGCCGGGACCACCGATCACGGTGTCGTTGCCGTGGATCTCGTCCATGACGTCGAGGCAGAAGTCGTTGCCCGCGCCACCGTTGACGACGTCCCTCCCGATGACGCCGGCCAGCAGGTCGCGCCCCGGCCCGCCGCGGACCGTGTCGTTCCCGCGGCCGCCGTTGCCGAAGTCCCAGCCGGCGGTGCCCTTGAGCAGATCGGGCCCGTTGCCGCCCAGCATGTAGTCGTTGTTGTCGCCGCCCACCAGGGTGTCGGCGCCGGGTCCCCCCACCAACCGGTCGCGGCCCGCTCCGCCGTACAAGATGTCGTTGCCTCGCCGGCCTCGCAGCACGTCGTTCCCGCCGCGACCGCAGATGACGTCGTCGCCGGGGGTTCCCACGAGCACGTCGTGCCCGGGGGTCCCGACGATCGTGCACGCCGGCACGGCGGAGACCTGCACCGAAGGGCCGGCGGTCGCGACCAGCGCGGCCGCGAAAGGGATGACGAGGAACGTGCGAGCGCGCACCGGACTCCTCCTTGTTCGGCGGACGCCGCCGAACCTGCCACACGTGGCGGGACCGGTCAAACCGAAGCCCGCTCGCGGGCGCGCTCGAGCACGGCATCGAGCATCGCAGGCGTGAGCTTCCCGGTGAAAGTGTTCTGCTGGCTCGGATGGAAGCACCCGAGCAGCACATACCGCCCGACCTCCGCCTCGGCGCCGTGTCCGAAGTTCGGTCGGGGCTTTGGCGCCCCGCCCAGGGCGCGCAGCGCGCCGTCCCATGCGAACGCACCGAGCGCGATCACGACGCGCACGCGATCGAGTGCCCGCAGCTCGTCGACGAGGAAAGGCAGGCAGGTATCGCGTTCGGCCGGGGTCGGGCGGTTGCCCGGCGGCGCGCAGCGATTCACCGCCGTCACGTAGGCGTCACGCAGCCGCAAGCCGTCGTCGCGAGCGATCGATGTCGGCCGGTTCGCGAGCCCGGCGCGGTGCAGGCCGGCGAACAGGAAGTCGCCGCTTCGATCGCCGGTGAAGACCCTGCCCGTGCGGTTGCCGCCGTGGGCGGCCGGCGCGAGCCCGAGGACGAGGATGCGCGCGCGAGGGTCGCCGAAGCCGGGCACCGGGCGGCCCCAGTACTCCTGGTCGGCGAACCGTGCTGTCTTCTCGCGCGCCACCCGCTCGCGCCAGGCGACCAGGCGCGGACACGCGCGGCATTCCACGACCCGCACCGTGATCCGGTCGAGATCGGCGCGTGTCATCGCGCTCTCACCGTCGAGCCGAGATCCGGAGCTCGTCGAACCGCGCCGACGCCGACGCGAACGGCTCCAGCAGGTCCAGCAGATGCTGGACGAGACCGAGCAACGCCTCGAACCCGTCGAGGTCGGGTGCCTGCTCACGGAACGCTCGAGCGTCGGCTCGCGCGCGGGCAAGCCCGGCCGCGCAGGCCTGCCACTGCTGTTCGACCGGCGGACACCTCCACTCCGCCATGGCGGCGTCCGCCCGTGCAGCACCTTCCTCGAACTCCGCCAGCGCCTCCAGCAGGGGCCGTCCGGGCAGCCGAGCCCCCGGGAGCGCGTCGGCGAGCGCCGCCTTAGCGGGCTCGAGCTCATCGAGCACGGTGTCCAGGGCCGCGCGCGCCGGCGCGAGCTCGGGCGGCAGCACCCGTCGCCGGAACATCACGCGCCGAAGGCCGCCCGGCGCCCGGCGACGATCGCCGAAGGATCGTTGGTCGCGACGGCATCCGTCCCGAGCCGCCACTGCTCGACGGCATCGTCCGGATCGTCCACGACCCACACGCCCAGGCGCATGCCTGCGGCGTGCACGTTCCCGACGAACGACTCCCCCGCTTCGCGCGCGCGCTCGACGAAGGGCAGGATCCATCCGTGACCGGCCTCGTGCGCGAACCCGAGACCCGCTCGTGCGTCGGTCGAGAACTCGGTCAACAGACCGGTCTCGAACTCGGGCGCAAGCGCGCGAGCGGCCGCGATCGAGAACGGGTTGAAGCTCGAGATCAGGACCGAGCCGACGAAGGCAACATCGTGCAGGCACGTGACGGTGGCCTCGACGACGCGTTCCCGATCGTGATCGAAGTCGGGTTCGCCGGGTACGTTCTTGATCTCGATGTCGACCCCGGCCCGCCCCGAGAGGCACCGGAGCGCCTCCTCGAGCGTCGGCACCATCGTGTGACCACCGCCCCGCGTCCGGATCCGAAGCGCCCGGACCTGGTTAAGGCTCAACTGCCGCACCAAGCCCTCACCGTCGGTGGTCCGCGAAACGTCCGCGTCGTGCATCACGACCGGATGGCCGTCCGCCGTGAGACGGACGTCGAACTCGACGGCGTCGGCCCCCACCACCACGGCCCGTTCGAAGGCCTCGATCGTGTTCTCCGCTTCCTCAGCGCTGGCGCCGCGATGGGCAACGATCAGCCGCCGCCCATCTTGACTGAACGGTCGTTCAGACACTAGCCTGCCCTTCACGTCGTCTCCTGCTCACGAGCCGCCCTCGGTGATGCCCGATGACTGAACGAAGATTCAGGCACGACCCCGCCGGCATGTGGTGGGTCGAGCGCGCTCGCTGCCGAAGCGAGGACCCGGAGCTCTTCTTCCCGATGGGCGCGGGCGACCGCTTCATCGTGCAGGTCGACCGGGCCAAGGCCGTCTGTGGCCGGTGTCCGGTCAGACCGGAGTGCCTGGAATGGGCGCTGGTCACCTGCCAGGACGCGGGTGTCTGGGGGGGCTTGGACGAAGAGGAACGCCGCCGGATCCGCCGGGAGCGACGCAAGGCGGCCCGCGCCCGCGAGCTCGAACCCGCCGTCTGAGTCACACCAGGCTCGAGGGGCACAGGTCCGAGATGACACAGTCCTCGCACCGCGGCTTCTTGGCCACGCAGATCGCGCGCCCGTGGTCGATCAGCACGTACGTGAAGTCGAACCACCGGTCCTTCGGGATAAGCCCCATCAGATCGCGCTCGATCTTGTCGGGGTCCTTCTGGGCGCTGAACCCGATCCGGTTGGCCAACCGCTTCACGTGCGTGTCGACGGCGATCCCCTCCACGACGCCGTAGGAGTTGCCGAGCACGATGTTGGCCGTCTTGCGGGCGACGCCGCGCAGCGTGAGCAGATCCTCCATCGTGTCGGGAACGCGGCCGTCGTAGACCTCGACGATCCGCTGGCACGCTCCCCGGATCGATGACGCCTTCTGATTGAAGAAGCCGGTCGGCCGGATGTCGGCCTTCAACTCGTCCTCGGGCACCCGCAGGTAGTCCTCGGCGGAGCGGTACTTCTGGAACAGGGACGCGGTGACCTCGTTCACCTTCTCGTCGGTGCACTGGGCCGACAGGATCGTCGCGATCAGGCACTCGAGGGCGTTGGAGAAGCGCAGGGCAACCTTCGCGTCCGGGTAGGCCTTCGTCAGACGGCGAACCACCTCCGGCGTCCGAGCGTCGATCGGGTCCTCGCGCGTCAGGGCCTGCTTCTTCGCCGCCGGCATGCGGCCAATGCTACGCGAGGCTCACGAGCGCGAGACCTCGGCCTGCGGACCGGCGGTGATGGCCACGTCGAAGGTGTCGCCGTCGACGAAGTGCGCCCAGGCGCCGTCGCGCAGCACGTGGACCCCGGCGAGCCCCGCGACCGACCAGGCAGCTCCGTCGCCGAGCATGGCGGTCGACTCGTCGAGCGCGATGAGGATCTCGTTGGGCAGGACCGACGACGCGATGAATCCGGTCGCCCCGGGGAAGAAGGAGTCGACGGTATCCCAGTGGGGGGCGAACAGGACGTCGCGAGTGAACCCGAGCCCGGACGCGCCCAGCATGTCCCGCATCTCCTCCGCCTCCGTGTCGTACGTGCGCTCGGTGAGCGACGCGACCCCGGCGCTGCACCCCACGTAGCCGAGACCGTCGTCCAGGCCGGTGACGATGGCCCGCCAGAAGGGTGTGTCGCTGAGCGTCTCCGCGAGGTACTTGGGGTTGCCCCCCGAGAAGTAGACGATCGACGCGTCGTCCAGCGCCCGCACAGCCTCATCGGCTGCCGCATCCTCGCGCGTCTTGACCGTCAGCACGCGCGCCTCCACGCCGATCTCCGCGAAGTGCGCCAGCCCCTTCCCGGCCCACTGCTCGAAGACGATGTCTCCCTCGGGAGCGGAGGCTGTCGGCAGGATCATCACCGTGCCGGGACGCGCGCGCTCGAGCATCCAGCGATCGACCACCTCCGACCACGGATCGAACTCCCCGGCTCCGAGCAGCGCGAACGAACGCGCGGTCACGGCCGGGCCTCCACGATCGCCGCCGCGAACCCGGGGATCGACCGTTCCACCATGTCGTCGTTCGCGGTGAGCGAGATGCGGAACCACCCCGGCATCTCGAACATCATGCCCGGCAGGACGAACACGTCTTGCGCGGCCAGCATCTTGCAGAACACCTGATCGTCCTCGAGCGGCGAACGGACCAGGACGTAGAACGTGCCCTCGGGAACGACGAGGTCGTACCCCTGCTCCTGCATGGCGGGACACAGCCGGTCGCGACGCGCCTGCAGCCTTTCGATCCCCGGCGGCAGCAGCTCGAGATCGGGGACGGCCCGTTGCAGCACGGACACCGGGAAGCTCCAGCCGCTCGTCACCGTGCACAACCGCAAGGAGGCTCGCAGCTCGTCGCGCTCGGGCATCGTCGGCGGGAGCGCAACGTAGCCGAGCCGGGATCCCGGCGACAGCAACGTCTTCGCGTACGTGTAGAGCAAGAACGAATGCTGGTAGAACGCGGTCGGCGTCGCGAACACTCGCTCGTCGAACAGGATCCGGTTGTACGCCTCGTCGGACATCAGGTAGATCGTGCGGCCGTTCGCCGCCGACGCGTCCGCCAGGATCCCGGCGAGGGCTTGCAGGGTGTCGGGCGCGTAGATCCGCCCCGAAGGGTTGTTCGGCGAGTTGACGATGATCGCTCGGGTCCGCGCAGTGATCGCGGCCCGGATCGCGTCGAGGTCCAGATCGAACGTCGGACGGGCGGCGTCCACACGCACGGGCGTCATCCCGCCCGCCACGATCAACGACTCGTAGAAGAACCAGGGAGGCGACACGTAGATCACCTCGTCCCCGGCGTCGGCGATCGAGCGAAGCACCACCGAGAGCCCGGTGAAGTTGCCGTTCGTCATCGTGACGTCCTCGGCAGTGAACGGCATGCCGAACCGGTCGCGGAGCGCGTGTGCGACGGCCTCGGTCGCGGTCGGATCGCTCATCGTGTACGCGTAGTCATCGGGACCGGTCGGCCGCACCGCGCGCGACAGCGCGTCGACGTAGGCGGCAGGCGCCAGCTCGTGCGGGTTCCCGAACAGGAAGTCGGACCCCGTCGGCGACGCGACGGCGCTGTCGCTCAGCGCCCAATCCGTGAACGTGCCTATCACGTCGTGAAGCCGCCGCAGCTGCTTCGAGGTCTCGGGCATCACGCCTCCTTCCCTTCGCCCAGCCGGAAGAACTCGCTGCCCAGCGCCGTCCGCAGCCCGTCCGGACCGAAGACCTCGAGCAGACCCTCCAGCTGGCTCACGTGCGCGGAGATGGCCTCGATCTTGAGCGCCGCGAGGTCCTCGGGCAAGACGAAGTCGATCGCCAGCTCGTCCACCGGCGTGATGGGCGGGCTCCCCGGCAGGAACATCTCGAAGGGCGCGAGCTTGGGCACCCACTCCTCTGCCCACTCGGGCGTCTGGGTTGCATACAGCAGACGAGCTCCCGGTTTCGCCACCGCCCGGAAGGCGTCGGTGGTCCAGCGGCTCACGTCCTTGTGCCCCTGGTGGCCGGTCATGCCGTCGGGGCCGAACGTGAACACCGTGTCGGGATCGATCTCGGACATGATGTCCTTCAGCTGCTCTGCGCCTGATCCGTCCAGGTGTGCCTGCATGTCGACGTCGACGGGACCGTCCAGGAACCGGTGCTCCCCTACGCCCAGGATCTCGAGGCTCCTCAGCAGCTCAGCGGTGCGGATCTCGCCCATCCGCTCGGGCGGCCAGCGTTCCTCGTCCATCGATCCGCCCTCGCCGCGGGTCGCCGTCACGTCGACGACGCGTTGGCCGGCGCGCGCCGCGGCGGCCATAACCCCCGACGACGTGTAGATGTCGTCGTCGGGGTGCGCCCATACGGCCAGGACCGTTCCGAGCGAGGCGCCCGGGTCAACCATCGCCGTCGACCCTGCGCACGAAGTGATAGGCGAAGGTGTGCCCCCCGAACGTCAGCGGGATCATGTCGGTCTCCACGAGGCATTCCGAGCCGTCCTTCCGTCTGGCGCGGAAACGGAACGTCACCGGGAACGCCAGCGGCTGGACGCGGTTCCAGTAGTTCCAGGACACGATCTCCTGGTCGTCCTCGTGGACCAGCCGCTGCAGCAGATACGGGGTGTCGTTCAGCTCCTCGGGAGACTCGTACCCGAACATCGAGGCGAAGCGCTGGTTGCAGATCCAGTGCTCCTCGTCCAACCACACGTAGACGCCGTCCGGGCTCGCGTCGAAGATCGGGCGAAGGTGCGCGGCCAGCTCCGGGGTCGCGCGATCGTGTTCCACAGCTTCCATGGCCTGCCCTCCAGGGATCCGTTGGGGTGAAGTGTGCCGCATCGTGGCGGAGCGCGTCATCCGTGCCGGCACGTACCCCGGACCGGGCGGGCCTCAGGCCGAGGGCGCCTCGTCGAGATGGCGGATCAGGGAGGAGATCTTCTCCCGCAGCCCATCGGGAACGGCGTCGTGGCCGCACTTCTCCGAGATCATGATCTTGAGGTGGCGCCGGAACTCCGCGCGGTCGCCGCACGGGTGGCAGCGTTCGATGTGCTCCTCGAGCCTGAGCACCAGCGCGCGGTCGAGCTCGCCGTCGACGTAGCGCTCCATCGCTGCACGCGCCTCACGGCACCCAGTTCCGCGATCAGCTGGTTTCATCGGTCCTCTCGGCGTCCACGAGGCCACGTTCCCTTGCCGTCTGCCACAACGCCTTCTCGAGCGCTTTCCTTCCCCTGTGCAGGCGCGACATCACGGTGCCGATCGGCGTCTCCATGATCTCGGCGATCTCTTTGTAGCTGAACCCCTCGACGTCGGCCAGCAGCACGGGCATCCGGAAGTTCTCCGGAAGCGACTCCAGCGCACGCTTGACGTCCTCGTCGGGGATCGCCTCGAGGACCTCCTCCTCGGCGGAGCCCTCGACGCTGCGCGATCCGAGCCGGTCGAACAGGTACCACTCGTCGATGTCGTCCGGACCGTCGACGATCTGCGGCTCTCGCTGCTTCTTCCGATAGATGTTGATGTAGCTGTTCGTGAGGATGCGGTAGAGCCACGCCTTGAGGTTGGTGCCCTCCTGGAACCCGGCGAACCCGCGGTAGGCGCGGAGGTAGGTCTCCTGCACCAGGTCCTCGGCGTCGGCGGGTTTGCGCGTCATCCGCAGCGCGGCGCCGTAGAGCGACGGCAGCAGCGGAAGGACGTCACGCTCGAAGCGCGCGCGGAGGGCGGCTTCGTCCTCGGCGGTGGTCTGCGGGGTCATCGAGGTCACAGGGTAACCGCCCGCACGGACAGGCACCGAGCCGGGGAGGGGGTACGGAAACGCCCCCCGGCGGCCGATGATGGGGGCGGCGCCTGCCTGTCATTCCCGAGGGGGGGTGCCATCATGGAGTGACATGCCGAACAACAACAACAATTCCGGTCGCCGTCCGGGCCTCGACGGCGGATCGGGCGGACCCGGGGCCGCCCGCCCGCGCATGGGCCCGTGGCTCGTGATCGGGCTCGTCGTCCTCGGGCTGCTCCTCTTCACGCAGTTCCTCTCGAGCGCGGCGCGGAAGTCGGTCCCCTACACGCAGTTCCTGGACTACGTGGACCAGGGCAAGATCGTCGGCCCGGTCACGATCTCGGACAACTCGGTCAGCGGGAAGTTCAAGGACGACCAAGGCAACACCGTGGCCTTCTCCTCGACGCTGTCCTCCAACTTCCAGCTTGGTCCCGACGACATCGACAAGCTGAAGGCGAAGGGCATCGAGGTCAACTTCAGCACGCCCTCGATCTGGGTGAGTCTGCTCGGGAGCGTCCTTCCGTTCCTCCTGATCGTCGGACTCCTCTATTGGTTCCTGTTCCGGCGGATGGGAGCCGGCGCCGCCAACCCGCTCAACATGGGCAAGAACAAGGTGAAGATCTACGACCGCAAGGAGATGAAGACCAACTTCTCCGACGTGGCGGGTGTCGATGAGGCCAAGGAAGAGCTCCGCGAGATCGTCGAGTTCCTGCGCAACCCGAAGAAGTACCAGCGGCTCGGTGGCCGGATCCCGAAGGGCGTTCTCCTCCTCGGACCTCCCGGGTGCGGCAAGACGCTGCTGGCCCGCGCCGTCGCCGGCGAGGCGAACGTCCCGTTCTTCTTCATGAGCGGCTCGGAGTTCGTCGAGATGTTCGTCGGTCTCGGCGCCGCTCGGGTGCGAGAGCTGTTCCAGCAGGCGAAGGAGCGCGCCCCGGCGCTGGTGTTCCTCGACGAGATCGACACGATCGGCAAGGGTCGGTCGGGCGCGATGGGCGCAGGCTTCGGCGCGCACGATGAGCGTGAGCAGACGCTCAACCAGCTGCTCGTCGAGATGGACGGCTTCGACTCCTCCAAGGGAGTCATCATCATGGCCGCGACGAACCGCCCGGACGTGCTCGATCCGGCGCTGGTCCGGCCCGGTCGCTTCGACCGGCAGGTCGTCGTCGATCCGCCGGACCTTCGCGGCCGCGAGGAGATCCTGCGCGTGCACGCGCGCGGCGTCGCCCTCGATCCCTCGGTGAACCTTCGCACGATCGCCGCTCGGACGCCGGGGTTCACCGGCGCGGACCTGGAAAACGTCGTAAACGAGGCCGCCCTGCTCGCGGCGCGGCGCGAGAAGAACTCGGTGATGATGGACGAGCTCGAGGAGGCGATCGACCGTGCGTCGATGGGGCTGGAGCGCAAGTCGCGGGTGATCAGCGACAAGGAGAAGGTACGGGTGGCCGCGCACGAGATGGGCCACGCGCTGGTCGCGCAATACTGCGACAACCTCGACCCCGTCCACCGCGTGACGATCATCGCGCGCGGGACCGCCGCCCTCGGCCTCACGATGACGCGCCCGCTCGAGGACCGGTACATGGCCACCGAGCCGGAGCTGAAGGACATGCTCGCCTTCGCGATGGGCGGTCGGGTGGCCGAGGAGATCATCTTCAACGAGGTCTCGACGGGAGCCCAGAACGACCTCGAGAAGGCCACGCAGATCGCCCGCGCGATGGTGGCCGAGTACGGCATGAGCGAGAAGGTCGGACCGCTGTCGCTCGGCCGCGAAGACTCCAACCCCTATTGGCCGAGCGCCAGCTCGAAGATCTCGGGCGAGACAGCCCAGCTGATCGATCAGGAGGTTCGCCGGCTGCTCGACGAGGCCCACGGAAAGGCCGAGCGCATCCTGATCGAGCGGCGGGAGCTGCTCGACAAGCTTCGGGACCTCCTGCTGGTGGTCGAGACGATCGACGGCACCGACCTGGAGGCGTACGCGACGGGGACGAAGCCGGTGCCCGACCCAGCCGTCGTCAAGGAGGAGCAACGGGTGCGCGAGCCGGCCGCCGCCGCGGCGACGACCGCTCCGATCATCCACCCGGTGAAGCATCCGCGTCCGATGATGCCGCCGGCGCCCCCGATGCCGGCCGACTGACTCTCGTCAGCGGTCGTGCGACCGGTGGTCGTGCGGCGGCTCGCCCGAGAGCACCAGGTCCCACCGGTCCCGGAACCGATCGAGGAACCGGTAGAAGTTGCGCTTCGACAATTTCGCGCGGACGGCGGGATCGGTCTCGAACCACATCCGGTGCTCGTGCTTGCGAACCGGCACGTCCACGACGACGCATCGATAGCCCGCGTCCTTGACACGGAACGACCAGTCGATGTCGGCCGTCCGATACCACTTGAACTTCTCGTCGAACGGGCCCGCTCGGACCAGCACGTCGCGGCGGAACGCCATCAGGTAGCCCTCGATCGCATCGCACGGCCCTGGACCAGTCGTGGCGTCGAACTCGCGCAGGTCGGTCGTCGTCACGCCGTACGGACCGGCCACGCCGACCTCTGGCTCTCCCAGCGCGTCCTCGAGGGGACCGATCACGTCCCCCATGGGTTCGACCGACCCGTCGAGCGCGAGCACGATGCGGCCGCGGGCGCGCCGGAGCCCCGCGTTGCGGGCGGCGGCCCATCCGGTTCCGGCTTCGAGCGAGAGCACCTCGACATCGTCTCCCCAGCGCACGGGATCCTCGCCCGTCACGTCGGCCACGACGAATTGCACTCGGCGGTTGCCCGGGTGCGAGCGGAAGGCGGACAGCGCCCGCTCGACGTCCTCGGGCCAGCCTTCCACGACCCACTGCACCGACGCGTCCGCGGTCGGCGGCTCTTCGAGGACACTCGCCACGTCGGCGGAACGGACCCCGTGTCCCTCCGGCGGTGACTCGGGCGCCGATGGTTCGAGCCGGAAGCCCCCGTCGGGCTCGTCGACCACGCTCCACCCGGCCGCGGCGATCTCGTCGCGCAGCGTGTCGGCGAGCGCGAAGTCCCGCTCGGCCCGCGCCCGGGCACGACGTTCGGCGCGCCCGACGACGTCGGCGGGGGCGTCCCCGCTCACCGCGTCACCTCAGCCCGCGGGCGCCTTCCCCGCGTTGCGCAGGCGTCCGGCCATGGCTTCCAGCGTGCGAAGCGCGATCGAGGGGTGCTGCTGGAGCAGGCCGCGGAAGACCCATTCCGTCAGCACGTACGTGCGCATGTCCGACGTCGCGGTCACCGTGGCAGTCCTCGGGCCACCGTCGAGCAACGCCATCTCGCCGAAGAAGTCGCCCGCGTTCAGCCGATTCACGCGGCGGCCACCGATCGTGACATCGGCGGTGCCCTCCTCGATCACGAACAGGCCGGCTCCGGGCTCCCCCTCGGCCGCGATCACGGTCCCGGCGGTGTGGTCGATCGTCTTCACCGCTCGTGCGATCGCGACGAGCTCCTTCTTCGAACAGCCCGCGAAGATCGGTACCTGCGCCAGCCGCTCCACGATCTCGTTGGCCGCCACCTGCTCTCCCCTCGGACGCGGTCGCACGGATGCTACGCGCCGGGCGTGGTGTCGGTCCAGCGAGCACGCGCTCAGCCGACCCGCCAGGTCGACCAGAACGCCGAGGCGTCGAAGCTCGGCAGCACGCGGGCGGCCTCACGCTCGACCGCGCCCTCGAAGTCAGCGGTCCGCGCGACCCCGAGCCACCGTTCGGATGCGTACCGCGCCAGGAGGCGCTCGAAGCGTTCCAGACCGAAGCGGTGCGCGAGGTTCGCCAGCATGCAGCCGCCTCCCGCGTAGATCGTGACGTACTGCTTCGGGTGTCGGCTCCAGTACGCCATGTCGTTGGTGAGACGGGCGTGCGCGCTCGGCCAGCGGTACGAGTCGCAGCTCACCCACGGGTGGAACGGGAGGTACTGCGACCACGTTGCTAACCCCTCGTCGAGCCATGGCTCGGCGTACTCGTCATCCCCGACGATCCCGTACCACCACTGGTGGGCCAGCTCGTGCGCCACCACCTGCGCGTCCGGGTTCGCGAAGACGATCTGCGGGTACTCCATGCCGGCGAACCGGCGGAACCCGGTCAGCACGACGTCGACGTCCGGGTACGGGTAGGCGCCGAACGCGCGCGAGAAGGTCGCGACGGCGTTCTCGGCGACCCTCAGCATGGCCCGGGCGCGTGACCGGCGCGTGAGGCCGGGCCGGTACCAGACGGCCACGGTCGCGTCGCCCGCCTTGCCCGACAGCCTGCGCAGATCGCCCGCGGCCCACGCGAAGTCGCGCGCGTCGTCCGCGGCGTAGGAGAACGTCGTTCGTCCCCCTGAGGTCGAGCGCCCCACGACCGGACCGGTCGCGGGCACCGCGACGCCGGCCGGCACGTCCAGCCGCACGCGGTACGAGCCCGCGACGGAGTAGAAGCTCTCGCCGAAGGCGACGTACGGGTCGAGGTGCCACCCGTGATCGTCGCGGACCGCGAGCGTGGGGAGCGCGGTACCGAGCGAGCGCGAGCCCGGCGTGCACACCGAAGCGGTCGTTCCGGTCGGGGATCCGGATCGACAGGCGGAAGCCGAGGGAACCCCGCTCCCCCGGCGCGAGCGGCGCGTCGAGCGTCACGGCCAGCGCCGTGCAGCCGACCGTGAGGTCGGCCGGCGTCCCACCCTCGACGTGCGACACCGAGATCGCGAGCGGCGAGCACCCCTGCACACCGTTGGACCACAGCCGTAGCCAGACGCGTGTGAGCGGTTCCGGCCCGCTGTTCGCGAACGACACCGACTCGGACCCCTTCCAGGTGTGGAGGTGATGCGCGGCCCGGAGGTCCACCTGGTACGACGCGTCCGCCGGCGTGCGCGTCACGCCGGACGTCGTGTGAGTCGGTTGCGGCGGCGGTGACGAACGTGACGGCGGCGTGCACGACGCCACGACCAGGAAGACGGCGAGTGCCGTCGCCCGCGGGAAGGCGGCCATGACCGAGTCTAGGCCGGTCCGACACGGGCGCGGGCCTTCGCCTCAAGGCTGGACAGTGTTGAGCTTCCGCGCTACCTTCTCGAAGCGTGAACGGGGGGCTCAGGACGTCGAACGCGCGGTGAACAGCTGCGCGCTGGCACATCCGGGCCGCCGACTCACCTTGCGGGTCGGGACGGAGGCCAGCGTCTCGACGCTGGACGACGGCGGTGCGCGGACCTGCCTCAAGCAGTTCCATCCGGCAACCGACCCGAACTTCGTCCGAGCCGAGTACGAAGCCCTCGGAGCCCTCCACGATGCCCTGTCGCGCAACGAGCGCTTGCGCAACCTCGTGGACGCGCCGTAACCGATCCATCTGTGCACGGACGGCCTCGGGTACCTCATGTCGACGATCGACGGTGTGCCGTTCCCCGACTACGCGCACGACGCAGGTCCGGAGGAGCTCGCCGCCCGCTGCAAGGCGCTGGCAGGAGCGCTCGTGCTCTTCCACGAGGTCACCGGGCACGCCTACGGCGACTTCCACCCGGGCAACGTGTTCGTCGGGTCGCGCATCTGGATGCTCGACCCGCTCCTGCTCCGACAGCGGCGCGTTCCCGAGGCTGAGGGCGACCCCCTGGCCTCGGATCTCGGCTACTGGTGGTTCCACGTCGCCCTTGGGATCGGCCGTTGGCAGCCAAGCTGGATGTTGCCGCAGTTCCGCTGCATGCGGGCCCTCGTGAGGTCGGCTGCCGCCGAAACGGGCCGCAGCGAGGAAGACGTCTCGCGTCGCTGCCGGCTCGTCGCGACCTCACACCTGCGAGCCCTCCGGTCCCGAGGGGGAGTGCGCAGGCGACTCGTATCCTCGGTCGGCAGAGTGGTCCTGTGGATCTCGGCCACCGGCCTCGGAGTCGCGGCCGCGAACGGGAACCTCCCGACGTAGCGCCAGAGTCGCGGGGGAAGGATTTGAACCTTCGACCTCTGGGTTATGAGCCCAGCGAGCTACCGGACTGCTCCACCCCGCAGCACGAGGGTACCCAGGCCCGTGAACTGTGGCAACCGGAACTGAGGGTTAGGAGATAGAGATGGTGCGGAACGCGGCCCCCGGCCGGACGCCCTTTCTGCCTCACGCGATCGGGGCGATCAGGTCCCGAGCCTCTGACCGGCCCGGGACCTGATAGCGCTCTTTTGGTCAGTGCCGCGCGCTCGGTTCGAGCTCCCGATCGAGCGAGCTGCTCTCCACCGGCTTCGTCGTGAAGACCCTCGGCTCCTCCACGATCGCCTCACGGCTGTACGTGGCCAAGGCCCAGATCACGAACACGTCCAGGGCGATGATCAGGAGCGACCAGACCGGGTAGTACGGGATGAACATGAAGTTCGCGATCCCGCTGAGCATCGCGACCGTGATCCCCACGATCCGCGCCCAGGTCGACCCCGTGAACACTGCGCACCCGGCCAGCACGACGACGACACCGAGGATCAGGTGGATCCAGCCCCAGGTCGTGACGTCGACCGTGATGTAGTAGTTCGGCGTCGCGACGAAGAACGCGTCCTTCACGATCGCCGCCAAGCCCTGGAGGGCACCGAACGCTCCGATCAGGATCATCGTGACGCCCGCGAAGATGATTCCGCCCCTTGCCCACAAGCCACTGGTTCGGGTTTCCATGACCCGCCTCCTCCCGCCATTGGGATGCAATTACTCTGTTGATCGTTGTCCGGCGGGGGTCCGTCCGTCACGGCCGGAAGGCCCTGCCCGGACGGGGCTTCCATCGACAAGATCGACACGGGATGTCGAGGACTTCCCCGCTCGTTCGGGTCCCAGGTGCTGCCGGGGAACCATCATTTCACCCTGCCTCGGAGAGGATCTCCCCTTCTCTCCTCCCCGTCGATCCTTCTACCCGGAGCCCCGAGTCGGCCACGGGCGGAAGTCCTCCCATCCGTGGGTCCCGAGTCGGCCTTCAAGAATCCGCTCCCTCGGAGCCGATGAATCTGGCAAGGGGGAAACGATGGCGGACGAAACCTTCGACCCGTTCCGCGTCCTCGCCGCCCTGCGTGCTCACGGCGTGCGGTACGTGCTGGTGGGCGGTCTGGCGGCCGCGGCCCACGGGTCTCCGGCGAACACCGACGATGTCGACATCTGCCTGGACGGCGCCGAGGCGAACCTGCGACGGCTCGGGCTCGCCCTCGACGACCTCGGCGCGACACAACACCCGGTCGAGCACGGCCAGGAGCACCGTGTGTCGTTCGGGACGGTCGCGGGCCAGCTCGATTGCCTGGAGCCCCCGCCCGGGTCACCCGGGTATGCCGACCTCGCCGGGCGGGCGATCGACATGGACCTCGGCGACGGCGTGCACGCCCCGGTCGCCTCGGTCGAGGACCTTGCCGAGCTGAAGCGGTCGGCCGGCGACCTCGCGGGTGCCGCGCACGTCGTCGCGCTGCGGGGTCTCGAGGTCGAGTTGCCCGAGCCCGTCGCCGTCTCGGTCGCGCCGACCGCGGATCTGCGTCGCGATCGCGACCTGCCCTCTGCCGAACTCGTCGCCGAGCTCCGCCAGAGCACGAATCCGCTGGACGTGCGCGAGTACGCGGAACCGGCGCCCGAGCGCCGGCGCGACAAGATCTGGAAGAAACTCGAGGACGTCGACCGGTTCATGACACGTCTGACCGAGGGCAAACCGCCCGACCTCTGATCCCTGGCGTTCGGCGTACCATCGCCGGATGCCCACGGTGAGCTCCCTCCTCGACGGTGGCCCGCTCGACGGCGCGCCCGGCGGCGTGCTGTCGATCCCCAACCCGGCAGACCTCCGGGAAACCGTGGCCGAGGCCCACCTCGGCGACGCGTCCACCTTCGCCCAGGCGTGCCGCGCGGCGAAGTCGGCGCAACCCTCGTGGGCGGCCGTGCCCGCGCCGGTGCGCGGCCGGACGATCCAACAGCTCGGGAGGCTGGTCGAGGAGAACCGGGAGGCGCTCGCCCGCCTCCTGACCCGCGAGATCGGCAAGCCGATCAAGGAATCCCGCGGCGAGGTCCAGGAGGTCATCGACACGTGCTCGTTCTTCCTGGGCGAGGGACGTCGGCTCTACGGCATGACGGTGCCGAGCGAGATGCCCGACAAGCAGCTCTTCACGTTCCGCACGCCGGTCGGCACGGCGGCGATCGTGACGGCCGGAAACTTCCCAGTGGCCGTGCCGAGCTGGTACTTGGTGCCGGCGCTGCTCTGCGGGAACACCGTGGTGTGGAAGCCCGCCGAGTACACGCCGGCGACGGCCGCGGCGTTCGCGCGGCTGTTCCTGCACGCCGGGCTGCCCTCCGGCGCGTTCCAGCTCGTACTGGCGGACGGGCCACAGACGTTCGCCGGACTCGAGCGGGCACTCGGCGAGGGCCTGGTCGACAAGGTCGGGTTCACCGGCTCCACCGACGTCGGGCGCCGGATCGGCGAGCTCTGCGGGCGTCACCTGCAGTCCCCGTGCCTCGAGCTCGGCGGGAAGAACCCGCTCGTCGTGATGCCCGACGCCGACCTCGACCTTGCCGTCGAGGGCGCTCTGTTCAGCGGGTTCGGCACGGCGGGGCAGCGGTGCACCTCGCTCGGCACGGTGATCGTGCACCGCGACGTGCACGACGACTTCGTCGGCCGCTTCACCAAGGCGGTGACGCAGGCCGCGGTCGGTGATCCGACCGATGACGTCCTGTACGGGCCGATGATCAGCGAGCGGTTCGCGGAGCGATTCGAGAGGTGGTTGGAGTTGATCCGCGACCACCACACGGTCCTGGGGTCGACCGCGGTGGGACGCATCACCCGCACCCAGCCGCGGGAGGGCTTCGTCGGCCGGGACCCGGAGCGTGGGCTCTTCTACCATCCGACGATCGTCGACGGCGTGACGGCCGAGGACGAGCTGTATGCGACCGAGACCTTCGGGCCGATCGTCGGGGTCGCGACGTTCGACACGTTCGACGAGGCGATGGCTCTGGCCAACGGGCACGGCTACGGCCTGTCGAGCTCGATCTACACGCGGGACCCGCTGTCGGCGTTCCGCTTCCGCCATCAGGTGTCGGCCGGGATGGTGAGCGTCAACAATTCCACGTCGGGCGCCGAAGCCCACCTTCCGTTCGGCGGCAACGGGCGCAGCGGCAACGGCTCGCGGCAGTCGGGCGTGTGGGTGCTCGACCAGTTCACGCGCTGGCAGGCGATGAACTGGGACTACTCCGGCAAGCTGCAGATGGCCCAGATGGACGTGGCCGAGGTCGAGGCCGACCTCGATTTCCGGCTCGACGGTTAGCCGGAGGGCGACGGCGAGACGCTCGGGCTGACCGAGGGCGACGGGCTCGGAGTGCTCGTCCTCGCGAGCGCGTTCGCCTGCTCCACGAGGTTCTGCGCCTGCGCCAGCTCCGACTGGTACAAGCCGAGGTTGCCGGCCTGCAGCGCGTCCTGAGCGTTCGCGAAATGGTCGAGCGCCTGGGAGAGCAGGTTCTGGATCCGTTGGTCGACCGAGCCGCCACCTTGGCCGTTGTTGTTGTTCCCGCCGCCACCGCCGGATTGCCCCGCCGCCGCCTGGACCGCCTCCTGCAGGTTGTTCCCGAGGCTGATCGAGCCGCCGCTGCCGTTGACGACGATCACGAACTTCAGCTCGGGGATCGAGTTCTCCGAGGAAGCGCGGACGTACACGGGTTGGACGTACAGGAACGAGCTCTCGATCGGCACGACCAGGAAGTCACCGAAGGTCACGGCGGACCCCGCCTGACTGAGCAGGGTGCGCTGCGAGCTGAATTGCTGGTTCGCGTTGATCCGCGACAGGATCTGCGAGGGACCGTCGATATTTCGGTCCGTCGGGAGCCGGATCGAGACCAGGCGCCCGTAGTCCGTCGGATCGGAGTCGGCCGACATCCACGCGACCATGTTCTGCCGTCCCTCGGGCACGAAGGGCAGCACCAGGTGGAAGGCCTCGCTGGTCTCACCGGGTAGCTTCATCAGCACGTAGTAGGGCTTGAGCGTCGGTCCCGTCTGGCCGGTCGCGAGCGTGACCGTCGGGTCCTGCGGCACCGCCCAGAAGTCTTGCTTCTGGTAGAAGACGGCCGGGTCCGTGACGTGGTAGTTGGCGTACTGCGTCGTCTGCACCTCGAAGAGGTTCTCCGGATAGCGGAAGTGCGCCTGGAGCGCCGGGTCGGCGGTGGTGATGTCGGTGAAGAGGCTCGGGAATGCGCGACTCCAGGCCTGGATGATCGGCTCCTGCATGTTCGCGTACAGCGTGACGGTCCCGTCGTAGGCGTCGACGACCGCCTTGACCGAGTTGCGTAGGTAGTTCGCCTGGCCGTGGAGACCGCCGCCCGGAACGTTCTCCACGTCCGCGGTGGCTGTGTCCAGATCGACGCTCTGCGAATAGGGGTACTGGTCGGTCAGCGTGTAGGCGTCCCAGATCCAGACGAGGCGGCCGTTGACGATCGCGAGGTACGGATCGTGGTCGAACTGCAGGAACGATGCCAGCTTTGGCACGCGCTGGGTGATGTCGCGGTAGATCATGATGCGGCTGTCGGATCGTATCTGACCCGAGATCAGCAGGTTGAGGTCGTGGTACTTCCACGCGAACATCGCGCGTTGGAAGATGTTGCCGATCTGGATGCCCCCCGAGCCCTGGTACTGCTGGTTCTGGGGCGCGCCCTCGTAGTCGAGCTCCGCCGTGTTGGTCTTCACGACTACGAACGGGACGTCGGAGCTCTCGCCGTAGTACATCCGCGGCTGCGTCGGCACCAGCGCGGGGTCACCGGTCGGCGGGATGTCCTGCAAGGTCAGTACGGGCTGGCCCTCCGGTGTCGCGGTGTTCACGAGACTCGCGACCGCGCCGTAGCCGTGCGTGTAGGTCAGATGCTGGTTCACCCACGTCCCGCCGCCGCCCGGGATGCCGTTCTGGCTGATCTCGCGGCCCGACACCATGAGCACGCGTTCGCCCGCGCTCCCGAGCTGATAGCGGTCCACGTCCACGTCGTGGAAGTCGTAGTACTGCTTGAACCGCTGCAGAGCCAGGTAGTTGTCGCGCAGGACCTCCGGACGCCAGACGCGGATGTTGCTCACCGTGCTGGCGTTCTTCCTCAGCTGGTTGGCCGAGAGCGCGCCTCCGACCTGCGGATGTTCCTCAGCCACCCCGTCGATACCGAAAGCCCGTCGTGTGGCGGCGATGTTGTACGCGATGTACGGCGTCTCGTACTGCTGGCCGTTCGGCTTCACGCGGAACTGCTGGACGAACGCCGGGTAGGCGGTGCCGAGCAGGACCGAGACCAGAGCCAGGAGCCCGACGGCGATCACCGGGAGGCTCCAGAGCTTCACGCGGATGTTCAGGAAGAACAGCACGGCGCAGATCACCCCGACGACGGCCAGGAAGTTGAGCGCCGGCAGCTGGGCGTTGACGTCGGTGTACGAGGCGCCCTCGACCACGCCGCGCGGAGAGGTCAGCAGATCGAACCGGCCGAGGTAGTAGCCCCACGCCTTCACCAGCACGATCAGACCGAGCAGCACCGACAGGTGGGCACGCACGGCGGGCGTGACCTTGTCGGCGAACGCCGGCGCCTGCGGCCGGATGCCACCCCAGAGCACGTGCGCGATCGCGGTGAGCACCGTCACGCCGACGAGCGCGGAGAACAGCCACCCCTGGACGAAGCGAAGCCACGGCAGCGTGAACACGTAGAAGGCGGGGTCGCGGTTGAACAGCGGCTCCGGGTCGCCGAACGAGATGCCACCGGAATTGCGCCACAGCAGGTACGTCTGCCACTGGTGCGACACGGCGATCCCGACGAGCAGCGCGAGCAACGCCGCGCCCCCCGGGATCACCCATCGCAGGTATGGCTCGGAGAGATCCCGGATCCGCTCGATCACCTCCTGGTCGGGGGTGAGCACGCGCGTCGTGGGGCGCAGGGTCCGCGCGATCACGAGGTTGGCGTACAGGAGGGCGAAGAACGCGATCCCGAACAACGCGCCGAGCACGATCTTCGTGCGGAGCGTCACCCAGAAGACGTCGGACTGACCGACCTCGCGGAACCAGAGCAGGTCGATGACGAATCCCGACAGGACCGTGAAGGCGACCGCGAACAGGATCAGCGCGACGATCACGATGACGGGCCAACGCCGAGGCCTCGCCGCGATCCGCACCGTCGACATCGGCCCCAGCCTACTTCACGTTCCTGTGGAACCAGCCTCGAGGGCGCGTACTGCCTGGTCGAAGGTGTGCACCGGGACCACCTGCATGTCACCGGTGTCGATGCCTTGGAGCTCGGGCATGTTCCGGACCGGCATGAGGAAGATCGTCGCACCCGCATCCCGCGCGGCCACCACCTTGTCGGTGATGCCCCCGATCGGTCCCACGCGGCCGAGGCCGTCGATCGTACCCGTCCCCGCGATCGTTCGGCCGCGGGTCAGGTCGCCCGGCGTGAGCAGCTCGTACAGCCCGAGCGCCCACATCAGCCCGGCCGACGGGCCTCCGATCTGGCCGCTCGAGATCGAGACGTCGATCGGGAACGTGTTCAGCAGGCTCACACCGACGAGCTGCTCGCCTTTGTCGCCGCAGGGCTCGCGCGTGAAGCTCGCGTGCTCGATCGTCCCGTCGACGTTCACCTCGAAGTTCAACCGCTCCCCGGGCGCGGCCGCCTCGATCACGCGCGAGGCCTGCCGGCGGTTCGCGATCGCGTGACCGTCGATCTGCGTGATCACGTCGCCGGGGAACAGGTGTCCGTCTGCGGGACACGTCGGAACGGTCGCCTCGACGAGGGCTCCGGTCCCGTGATCCTTCGGGTAGCCCGCGAGCTCCTGCAGGACCACCCACGTCGCGTCGATCTTGCTCTGATCCATCTCGGAGATCGAACGCCGCTGTTCCTGCTGGACGGTCGTGTTCGGCGGGTAGATGTCGCGCTCCGGCAGCACGCTCCAGTCGGGCTGGAGCCACGCCACGAGCGCCTGCAGCGGCGTGACCTTGAAGTACCGCACGGTCGTCATGACGAGGTGTCCGTTCGTTTCGTAGCGGGTCCGGTCCCCGATCGAGATCAGCGGCGTGACCTCGCGCGCCGGCCCGGGCCCGAGGGCGTAGTAGGGGATGCGGATCCACGCCGCGGCGATGAGTCCGACGAGCACGACGGAGACCGAGCCGATCCAAACGGGGCGTCGCATCGTGGAGCAATCCTACGGGCAGGACGGTAGGCTGGCGGCGGAGGGCTCGCCCGTTGAGATACCTGATCGTCTTCTTCATCGCCGCCGGCATCGGCGCCGCCGTCTACTTCCTTTCCGTGCGCGAGGAGTCGGCGAACGCCGACGACGCCGGGTTCGGCGACGAGATGCGTTCGGGGGCGACCACGGGACAGGCTTATCTGCCCTTGTCCACCACCCACCAGGACTGGGCGACGCGGGTCACCGGGCTGTTGGGGCTGTTGATCACCGTGGTCGTGGGCGCGGTCGGGCTGGCGGTGTCCGTGTACCTGTCCGTCGGATGGCTCGCCCACAAGATCGGCGACGCCGCGACCAACGGCGGCGTGCCCTCGCACAGCGGCTGAGCCTCAGCTCACCTCGGGGGTGACATCCCTCAGCTCGAACAGCAGGTGCTGGGACAGCATGCCGTCCTCGCGGATGCGCCCCTCGAGGTTGACCTCGCCTGCCCAGCCGTCCAGCGCCGAGCGCGTGGCGTCGTCGAACCGCCCGTGGGCCTGGCCTTCGTAACGACCGATCGCGGCGAGGCGCCGTTGCACCTCGGTCACGAGCTCCGGCGTCGCGTCGAGCGGCGGGTCGTTGCGCACGAGCATCGTGTCGTCCCACACGGAGAAGAGACGCGCGAGCTCCATGGGCGCGTCCGGATGGTCGTCGACGCGCAGGTCGATGTACCGGTCGTTGCGGCCCTCGTAGCCTCCGGCCTCACGCACCACGAGCAGGGCGGCCGACTGCTTGCCGCGTCGGTCCCCCCCGGCGGCGTCGCCCGCGAGCAGCGCCGCGAGCAGCTGGTCGCAGAGATCGCCCTCGGTCTGCCGGAAGGCGCGGGCGAGCTCGAGCACGACGACCTCCCCCACGAGGATGTTGCCCTGCGCCGCGAAGTGCTCGCCGTTGACGCCGCCCGCACAGTCCATGCACTTCGAGCCGGTGAAGGTGGCCGCGTTCCCACGGGCATCGACGAACCCCGCCTGGCGGTCCTCCCGTCCGTCGTCGGCGGCGAGCACCGCGTCGAGCGCCTCGGCGGCCGGCAGCCCGTCGCGCATGTGACGGAGCCCGTCTGGGCCGAAGGACGTGTTGGCCCACGCCTGGGTGGCGACCGCGCCCACGCCGCTCCTGGCCCACGGCACGACCGCGCCGACGCACGGGAACTTCGACGCGACAGCGACGCCGAGGTCGCCCGAACCGGGGTCGAACGCAACGATCGAGAAGGTCACGAGCAGCTCACCTCCGCCGAACCAACTGGAACGCGCTGCGGTAGTCGTCGAGGTGCTCGAGCATCCGCCCCGCCCCGATCGCCACGGTCTCCAGGGGTTTCTCGGTGACGTGCACGGGCACCTCGCATTCCTGCGCCAGGAGCAGGTCGATGCCCTTGAGCAGGCTGCCGCCGCCCGTCAGGAACATGCCGGTCTCGAGGACGTCGTGCGTCAGCTCCGGCGGCGACTCCGCCAGGGTCCGGCGCGCCGCCTCGACGATCCGGCCGATCGGCTCGCCCATCGCCGCGCGCACCTCGTCCTCGTCCACCTTGACCTCGACGGTGTTGCCGGTCGCGAGTTCGCGGCCGATCACGATCGCCGCCCGGCCGCTCCCCGACGGGAACGCGGAGCCGATCGCGATCTTGATCTCCTCGGCGGCCTTCTCGCCGATCGCCACGCCGTACTCGGCGCGGATCCGCTCCCTTATGGCATCGTCGAGGTCGAACCCGCCCGTGCGGATCGCGCGGCCCGACACGGTTCCCCCCATCGAGACGACGGCCATCTCGGATCGTGCGCCCCCGATGTCGACGATCAGGTTCCCGATGGGCTCCTGCACCGGCAGCGACGCGCCGATCGCGGCGGCCAGCGGCTCCTCGACGAGGGTGACCTGCTTGGCGCCCGCCGACGTGAGCGCGCCCTCGAGGGCCCGGCGCTCGACCTCGGAGCTCTCCGAGGGTATGCACGCGAGCACGCGCGGCCGGGAGAACCGCGCGACGCCGATCCGGCGGAAGACCGTCTCGAGCATGCGCTCGGTCATCTCGAACTCGGTGATCGTGCCTGCCCGCAGCGGGCGCATCGCCAGGACGTTGCCGGAGTCCTCTCCGATCCTGCGCCACGCCTCAGCGCCGATCGCCACGACGCGACCGTCGCTCTCCTGCACCGCGACGACCGTCGGTTGCGAGTAGACGATGCCGTCGCCCTGTCGATAGACCAGCGTGGTCGCGGTCCCGAGATCGACCGCCAGGTCGCGTGCCATCAGGCTCCCCGCACCCAGTGCGCGTCGCCCGACAGCAGCGACTCCTTCTTCCAGATGGGGACGTCGGCCTTCAGACGCTCGATCGCGTGGCGACATGCCTCGAAGGCCTCGGCCCGGTGCGCAGACGAGACCGCCACGACGACGCTCGACTCGCCGATCGCGAGCTCGCCGGTGCGGTGCAGCAACGCGACCTTCCGGCACGGCCATCCCTCGAAGAGCTCGGCGGCGAGCTCTCGCAGGCGATCCTCGGCCAGCTCGTCCCAGGCCTCGTAGACGAGGCCGGTCACCGAGCCGGCGTCGGAGTGGTCGCGGACGGTGCCGACGAACGCGCACGTCCCGCCCGCAGAAGGGTCCGCCACGAACGCGAGGGCCTCGTCGACGGAGAGCGGGTCGGCCGTGATCCGGACGAGGGCGCGGTCGGCAGACACGGCGGCCATCGTAACGCGGGGCGGTCGTACGATGACCGGCATGAACACCCCGTCGGGATTCCCGTTCGGCATGGACCCGGAGGCCTTGCGCGACGCGCCCCTGTTCCGGGAGCTGCAGCGCGTCATGGCGGCGACCAGCGGACCCGTGAACTGGGAGCTGGCGCGCCAGGTGGCGATCGCGGGCGCCGCCGAGGCGGGGCCCGACCCCGACCCGAGCGACGAGGATCGACGCATCCTCGACGAGGCCGTTCGGGTGGCCGAGCTGCACGTGACCGGGTTCACGGGGCTGGAGCCGCCGTCGGACGTCCCTGTCGTGCGTGCGGTGCGCCGGGCCGAGTGGATCGCGTCGAACACGGAGTCGATGCGTTCGCTGCTGGAGCCGGCGGCCACCCGGATGAGCCAGGCGCTGGATCGCGCGATGCGCGAGCAGCTACCCCCCGAGGCGGCGCCGATGGCCGGGCTGATGACCCAGATCGCTCCGTTGCTGCAGGGCTCGCAGGTCGGGCAGGTGCTCGGCTTCCTGGCGGGCCGGGTCCTCGGGCAGTACGACGTGGCCGTGCCGCGCGGCACCCCGGGCGAGCTGCTCTTCGTCGTACCCAACCTGGCCGGGTTCGAGAAGGACTGGTCCCTCGGCGCCACGGAGTTCCGCACGTACGTGGCCCTGCACGAGGTGGCGCACCGGCTCGAATTCGCCCGGCCCTGGGCGCGGGAGCACTTCGTGGAACTGGTCGACGACTTCCTGGCCACCGTGACGATCGACGTCGAGGCGATCAGGCAGCGGTTCGAGGCGCTCGATCCGAGCGACCCCGACGCGTTGCGGGGCGCGTTCGGCGATGAGGACGGCGCGCTGTTCGGGACGTTGCTGGACGACGAACAGCGGATCAAGCTCGCGAGGATCCAGGCCTTCATGGCCGCGGCCGAGGGCTACGGCGATCACGTGATGCATGCGGTCGGAGCGGACCTCCTGTCCACCTACGGTCGCATCACCGAGGCGATGCGACGCCACCGGGAGGACGAGGCGGGCGACCCCGTGTTCGAGCGGCTGCTCGGCGTGGACATGAAGCGCGAGCAATACGCGATGGGACGCGCGTTCTGCGACGCCGTCGTCGAGCAGACCGACGAGACGACGCTGGCGCGGATGTGGCAATCGGCCGCAGCGCTGCCGAGCCTTCCGGAGCTCGAGGAACCGCGTCTCTGGCTCGCGCGCACCGTGTGAGCGGTATCCTCTGCGCCCGATGGAACCGATCGGGGAGCTGGTCGCCGCAGCCGTCGTCGACAAGCGGGTGTGGGATGCGCACGGCGACACGTCGCCCGACGGCATCTATCTGACCGGGCAACCCGGCCCCGCGCTCCCCTTCGTGCTGTTCCGGGCGTGGAAGGTGCCAGCAGGCATCGTCGAGGAAGAGGTCCGGTTGTTCGGGCCGTCGGGCCGGATGGTCTGGCGATGGGGCCCGGAGTACCGGCGGATGGGCGGGATGTTCGACCTGACGACCGAGCTCGACGAGGTGACGTCGGCCGTGTTCGATGAGACCGGAACCTACGTTGCCTCGTTCATCCTGGACGACCAGGTGGTCGGTGAGATCGAGCTCCCGGTCTTCGTCCAGGCGTCCCCGACCAAGCTCCCCAAGGAGACGGAGGACGGGCTGAAGAAATCCGACGTGATCTGGGTGGGTATGGAGTCCGACGGACGGCGACGGACCGTGCCGGCATGGTTCGCCTACAAGAACGGGAAGATCTTCGTGCTCTCGAAGAAGGAGCCGGGACCGGAGGAGCAGAGCATCCCGGGGGCGGGATCGGCCAAGGAGATGGTCATCGTGACGCGGCGCAAGGGCCGGGACACGTCGCTGGAGGAGTTCACCGCCGCGCCACGGCTGCTGGCGGGTGCCGAGTGGGAGGAGGCCGCGAAGGCCCTCGTCGACCGGCGACGGAGCCGCGTGGGGCCGCCGGGCGACTCGCTGGCGCGCTGGCGAGGCACGTGCGACATCGTCGAGCTGACCCCCAACGTGCCCGCCGCGGTGTAGGACGTTCGAGATGTCCGGCCAGCCTGTCAACCGCGTGTTGCTCCGCCCGGCCGACCGGGCGCTCCGGCCGCCGCGCCGCCCGGCCTGGTGGCTCGCCCCCTAGCGGTTCACCTCGCGACCGAGCGCCTCGGCCACCGCCACCATCTGCGCGCCGAGGGCGGCCATCTCCTCGGGAAGCAGCGCCTGCGGCCCGTCGCAGAGGGCGCGCTCGGGGTCCGGGTGCACGTCGACCATCACGGCGTCCGCTCCCCCGGCCACCGACGCCAGCGCCATCGGCCCCACCAGATGCCGCTTCCCCACGGCGTGCGAGGGGTCGACCATCACCGGCAGGTGGGACTCGTGCTGCGCGACGGCCATCCCCGCCAGGTCCAACGTGTTGCGCGTCGCCGGCTCGAAGGTCCGGATGCCCCGCTCGCACAGGATGATCTCGCTGTTCCCCCGCTGCGCCACGTACTCGGCCGCCTGCAGCCACTCCTCGATCGTCATCGCCAGCCCGCGCTTCAGCATCACCGGCTTGTTCGTCAGACCGCACTCCTTCAACAACTCGAAGTTCTGCGCGTTGCGGGTGCCGATGCGGATGCAGTCGGCGATCTCGGTGACGTGCTCGACCTGCGAGACATCCACGACCTCGACCACGATCGGCAGCCCCGTCTCCTTCCGGCATTCGGCCAGCACCTCGAGCCCGCGCTCTCCCAGCCCCTGGAACGAGTACGGGGACGTCCGCGGCTTGTAGACGTCGCCGCGCAGGATCGTCGCGCCCGCCACCTTCGCCGCCTTCGTGGAGACCATCGCTTGCTCGAAGCTCTCCACGGCGCACGGCCCCGCGATGATCGTGAAGGTCCCCCTGCCGACCGGCGTCGGACCCACCTTGACGGTCGTCGCCTCCGGATGCAGGTCGCGCGCGACCATCTTGTAGGGCTTCCCGATCCGGATCACGTGATCGACGCCGTGCAGCTGTGAGAACGCGATCGCCTCGAAACGCTCGGTGTCGCCGACCAGCCCGATCACGGTGTGCACCGCGCCGCGTGAGACGAACGCCTCGCCGCCCACGCCGCGGACGCGCTCGCAGACGGCCTCGATCTCGGCCTCGGTGGCCTCCTGTGTCATCACCACGACCATGCGGGTTGGACCTCCTCGTCCTGGCCGGGCTGCCGGGGACGGAAAACCCCGGGTCGGTGCCCGGGGTCGTCGCTGTTCGGGGGCTGCTGGCGACTACGCGGGGCCATGATGACCGACACGGTCCCTCCGTGGCAAGCTAACCGCCGCCATGAGCCTCACGGTGATCGACCACCCTCTCGCGCACGACCTGTTGGCGCGGCTCCGACAGAAGGAGACCGACCCCTCCCGGTTCCGCACCCTCACTCGTCGGTTGGGTTGGCTGCTCGTCTTGGAGGCGACCCGCGACCTGGCCACCGAGGAGATCGACGTCGTGACGCCGCTGGAGACGACGCGAGGGCTGCGGCTCACCGAGCGGCTGGTCGCGATCCCGGTGCTCCGCGCCGGCCTCGGTCTCCTCGACGCGGTGACCGACCTCTATCCCGACACCGTCGTCGGGTACCTCGGCATGGAGCGCGACGAGCACACGCTGCTGCCTCGCGACTACTACGCCAAGCTGCCGCCCATGGCCGGGCGCCGCGCCCTGGTCCTCGACCCGATGCTCGCCACCGGCGGTTCGGGCACCGCAGCACTCACCCACGTCAAGGCGCATGCCGATCCCACGTCGATCTCGTTCGTCTGCGTGGTGGCTGCGCCGGAGGGCGTAGCGAAGCTCGAGGCCGACCATCCCGATGTGCCGATCGTGGCCGGCGCGCTGGACCGTCAGCTCAACGACGTCGGGTTCATCCTGCCCGGCTTGGGCGACTTCGGCGACCGGCTCCACGGAACCGAGCAGTCCGGCTAGCCGCTCGCCCCCTCGTAGGCCTTGCCCGCGGCCGCGGGCGGACGGACCTTGCCGACGAAACCAGCCAGGACCACGATCGTCACCACGTAGGGGATCATCCTGATGAACTGATCCGGCAGGATCCTGATCACCGGGGCGTCTTGGAACCGCAAGGGGATCGCCTGGGCGAAACCGAACAGGAACGCCGCACCCATCAGCCGGATGGGATTCCAGTTCGAGAGGATCAATGCGGCGAGCGCGATGAAACCGAGCCCGAGCGTCTGGCCCTCGTGCCAGTTGTTCACCACCTCCACCGACAGGAAGGCGCCCGAGAACCCCGCGAGCGCGCCGGACAGGAGGACGCCCTCCCAACGGAGCGGCGCAACGCGGACGCCGAGGGACCTGGTCGCCTCCGGGTTCTCGCCGGCAGAGCGGAGCCTCAATCCCCAGCGGGTCCGATAGAGCGCGAACCACACGGGAAGTACGAGGAAGGCCGCCACCAGCACGATCGGCGACAGATCGGAGAACGCCCGGCCGAGCCCCCAGGGCAGGCTGGAGAGCAGCGGGACGTCCACCGGGGACATGTGCGGCCCTCCCGGATCGGACTGGGTCGCTTGACCGAAGAACAACGTGGACAGGAACCGCGCGAGACCGACGGCAACGAGGTTCACGACCACTCCGGACACGATGTGGTCGATCCGGAAGGTCACGGTCGCCAGGGCGTGGATGCTCGCGAACATCGCTCCGCAGAGCGCGCCGAACAGCATCCCGAGCAGCGGTCCCCAGGGCGTCGGGATGCCCATGTCGTTCGTGAACAGAACCGCCCCGTAGGCACCCGTGACGGTTCCGATGATCATCAGACCCTCCAACCCGATGTTCACGATCCCCGAGCGCTCGCTGAACAGGCCGCCCAGCCCGGTCAGGTACAGGATCGTGAAGTACGCGAGGGCGATCTGGATCGCGGCGCCGAGGTCGCTGAACGGCATCAGGCTTCGCCCGCCGCTGCGTCGTCGAACGCAACGGCCTCGACCAGACTCTCGCGCTGGAGCTGGCGCCGCGCGATCCGCCGCTGACCGAGCTGGTACACGACCACGACGCAGAAGATGAGGATGCCCTGGAGGATGATCACGAACTCCCGGGGCAGGCTGGTGTCGAGCTGCACGGCGGTCTCACCACGCGTCAGGATCGACCACAGGATGGCCGCGAACACGATGCCGATCGGGTTGTTCTGGCCGAGGAACGCGACGGCGATCCCAGTGAAGCCCAGCTGGGATTCGTAGTTCTGCACCAGTGCCCCGCGTTCGGCGAGGAGCTGCTGCATCCCCACCATGCCGGCGAGCGCCCCCGAGATCAGGAACAGCTTGACCTGGATCTGCCCGACGGAGATGCCCCCGGCTCGAGCCGAGCCCGCCGAGTGCCCGACGGCCCGTGCCTCGTACCCCAACCGCATCCGCCGGATGATGAACCAGACGAGGAGCGCAGCGACGATGGCGAGCGGGAACAGCCACGACAGGTGGGCCTCCCTGCCGATCCCGAAGAGATGCCCGAGATCGGGAACCACCGCATTGCCGTTGAAGACGTCGCTCCGCAGGTCGGTGTTCTGACCTTCGGGAAGCGCGGAGTACCGCAGTGGACCGTTCAACGCCCAGTTGAGGAAGCTCACCGCGATCCCGTTCATCATGATGGTCGTCACGACCTCGTGCGCTCCCGTCTTCACCTTCAGGATCGCCGGGATGAACGCATAGGCCATGCCACCGATCGCCGCGCAGCACAACACTGCAACGAGGAGCAGGATCCCCGGCAGGAAGTCGAGGTAGAGCGCCCCCGCGGTGGCGACCACCATCGCGAACAGGTACTGACCCTCCACACCGATGTTGAACATGCCTGCCTTGAAGCAGATCGAGACGGCCAGGGCCGAGAAGATCAAGGGGGTCGCGAGTCTAAGCACGGAAGCGATGCTCGTGGAGTCCTGGAAGGCGAAGCCCACGATCGCGCCGTAGACGGCAAGTGGACTTTCCCCGTATACGACGCAGATGATGGATCCGCCGAGGAGGGCGACCCCGAACGCGACCACGATTGCGAGAGCGCGGGAGATGGCGAGGTCCAAGCGCTCCGATCGCTCGGTGGCGGGCCCGTCCCCGGCCGTGCTCGCCGTGGCCATCAGCTCGCCTCCTCCGCCCGGCCGATCCGGCCGAGCATGCTGGCACCGATCACCTCGGGGGCGGTATCGGGAGAGAACTCGCCGGTGATCCGCCCCTCGTAGAGCGTCACGATGCGATCCGAGAGGGCGTAGATCTCGTCGAGCTCGGCGGAGATCAGCAGGACCGCCCGACCGGCCGCCTTCTGTTCCAGGATCTCGCGCCACACGAACTCGATCGCCCCGACGTCGAGCCCACGCGTGGGCTGGGCCGCGAGCAGCAGCCTCGGATCGGTCTCGAGCTCGCGCGCCAGGATCAGCTTCTGTTGGTTCCCACCCGACAGCGTTTCGGCCGTCACGTTGATCCCGCGAGCCCGCACGTCGAAGAGCTCGATGAGCTTGGTCGCGAGACGTTTGATCGCGGCGACCGCGAGGACCCCCCATCGGTTCACGAACGGCGTGTCGTCCTGCCGACCGAGCACGGCGTTCTCCCACACCGTCATCGGGAGGACGAGGCCCTGGTCCTGGCGGTCCTCCGGGATGAACGCGACCCCCGCGTTCCGGATCTGCCTCGTGCTGCGACCCGCGAGATCGATGCCCTCGAGCAAGATCCTCCCGGCGTCGAGGGGGCGAAGACCCATGATCGCGTCCGCGAGGTCGCGCTGCCCGTTCCCCTCGACCCCCGCGACGCCGACGATCTCGCCTTCCCGGACCTGCAGGTCGAGCCCGTGCAGCCGTCCTCCGACGAGCCCCTGCAATTCGAGGACCGGTTCGCCGAACCGGATCTGCGGCTTGTCCAGCCGGAACAGGACCGGCCGCCCCACCATCATCTCTGCGAGCTCGGCTTTCGACGTACCGGTCGGTGTCGTCTCCCCGACGACGCGTCCGCGGCGCAGCACGGTGATGCGATCGGCGATCTCCAGGACCTCGTCGAGCTTGTGACTGATGAACACGACGGACTTTCCGGTGGCCCGTAGGCGCCTGAGGTTCTCGAAGAGCTCCTTCGACTCGGCGGGCGTCAGCACGGCCGTCGGCTCATCGAGGATCAGGATGTCGACGCCCCGGTACAGCGCCTTCAAGATCTCGACCCGCTGCTCCTCCCCTACCGAGAGGTCCTCGACGATGGCATGAGGGTCGATCGCGAATCCATACGTGTGAGCGATCTCTGCGACTCGGGTCTCGGCCTTCCGTGCATCGATCACGGCCGACTCTTCGTCGCCGAGGATGACGTTCTCGGTCACGGTGAAGGGGTCCACCAGCACGAAGTGCTGGTGGACCATGCCGATGCCGTGTTGGATCGCGACGCGAGGCGTCGCGATCTTGACCTCGTTGCCGTGGATCACGATCCGGCCCGAATCCGCCGGATACATCCCGTAGAGCACGCGCATCAGGGTCGATTTGCCCGCACCGTTCTCCCCGATAAGCGCATGCACCTCGCCGGGCCGGATCTCGAGGGAGATGTCGTCGTTGGCCAGCACCCCGGGGAACCGCTTGGAGATGTGCTCCATCACGACGAGGGGTGGGGCCTGCTGCCCCACCCCTCGCGCGTCGGTCACGCGCCCGTCCTATCGCGGCGGGCTACGTGCACCAGGTCTCCTGCGGCAGCGTCGCGTCGCACGGCGGCACTTCGATGTCGCCGCTGATGATCTGCTGCTTGTACTGGTCGACCTGACTGATGATGTCGTCGGTCATCAGGTCCGTGTTGCTCTTGGAGTAGTCGACGCCGTCTTGCGCAAGCCCGAACACGTCGGCGGTGCCGCCCTTGAACGACCCGTCGGCCTGCGCCTTGATCGCGTTGAACACGGCCGTGTCGACCTTCTTGATCATCGACGTGAACACGTGCGGCTTCTGCTCGTCGCTCACCAGCTGGTACTGGTCCGAATCGACCCCGATCGCGAGCTTGTCGGCCTTGACGGCTGCCGTGAAGAGCCCGGCCCCGGATGCGCCGGCGGCGTGGTAGATGATGCACGCTCCTTCGTCGTACATCTTGGTCGAGAGAGCCTCGCCCTGCTGCGCGTTGTTGAAGGCGGTCACGTCGTCACCGATGAACTCCACCAGCACGTTGATCTTCGGGTTGACCTCGCGTGCGCCGTAGATGTAACCGGTCTCGAACTTCCCGATCAAAAAGCCGCGCTGACCGCCCAGGAATCCGATCGTGTCGCAGTTCATCTTGGCCGCCTGGATAGCCGCCGCAGCCCCGACGAGGAAGGATCCTTCGTGCTCCTGGAAGTCGAGATCGAGCACGTTGGGTGGCGCGGGGTTCTTGATGTCGGTACATGTTTCCGGAGGGCACGTCGCGTACCCATCGATCACGCCGAAGTTCTGGTCGGGGAAGTCACCTGCCATCTGGTTGATGCCGGGCGAGAACGCGAAGCCGATCCCGAAGACGATGTTGAACCCGTCGTCGGCGAGGGATCGCGTGTTGTCGTCGCGGTTCGATCCGCTTGCGTTCGGCTCGACGCATGTGGTCTTCGAGAGCATGCTCCCGTCGATCGCCTGGTCGAGACCTCTCTTTGCCGCGTCGTTGAAGGACTTGTCGCCGATCCCTCCGATGTCGAACGACACGCCGACGCTCACCCCGTTATCGTTGACCTTGTCGTCCGGGATCGCGCATGGGTTCGACGACGAGCACGACGTCGCCATGGTGCCGAGCACGACGATGCACGCCATGATCGACAGGCTGCGGACTCCCTTCATGTCCTTCCCCCTTGCTGCCCACGACCGGTCGGTGGGCGCGATGGATTCTCGACGCAGCGTGGCGCGCCCGTCAAACGGTTCGGATGGGAGACTCCTTCGGGAACTCCTATGGCGACGACCGAGGATCCGGCCGACGACCTGCGGCGCCGGCTGGCCGCCTCGCCCTTCCACGCGGCGCTCGGGCTCGAGGTCGCCAGCGCCGATCCGGGCGAAGTCCGGCTGGTCTTCGAGGCGACGCCCGAGCATCGCAACCTCCAAGGGCTCGTCCATGGCGGCGTGCTGGCCACGCTGGCCGACGTGGCGATGGGGCTCGCGGTGCGGACGGCGATCCCGCGGGGACGCCGTCACGTCACGGTCGAGATGACGGTCCACTTCCTACGGCCGGCGACGACCGGCCCGATCACGGCGACGGGGTCCGTGGTTCGGGTCGGCTCCACGATCGCGTTCGCCGAAGCGAGCGTGAGCGACGCCGCCGACCGGCCGCTCGCGCGCGCGTCCGGAACCTATTCGGTGGTTGGTGAGGGAGACTGACTAGTACTCGACGTCGATCCTCTCCATCGCGTCGGGCAGGAGCGTCAGCACGTTCTGCAAGCCCAGGATCAGGCCCATGTTCCCCGCGACCTTGACCTTGCCCATCATGAACGCCGTGACGGGTGAGACCTCCCTGCGGGCCATGCCGACCGCCGTGTCGTAGCTCTGGGTGATCGTCGCGTCGGGAGCGTCGATGTCGCCGATGCCCATGTCGATCGTGCCGGCGTCGATCACGATCCAGTAGTGCGTCTGGCCCTCCTTGGTCGAGATGACCTGCTGCAGCCGGGCGGTCTTCCCGGCGGCGGCCTCGTGGAACGCGTCGCTCGCGTTCAGCTCTGCCTTGAGTGACGCCGCCCACTCGGGTGAGAGGAACTCCACGCTCACGGATGCACGCTCCTTCGGACGAGGACCCGGGAGCTTAGCGCGGGCGCACGCCCAGACGGTCGGCGCCGAACAGGTCGACGGCGTCCACGGTGCGCTCCCTCGACGCACGCAGGGTCGCGCGCAGGCCCGCCGAGGGCCAGGCGCGGGTCAGCGTCCGCGCGATCGGAAGCACCCGCCACGTGCCGTACTCGACCCAGGTGGGGACGTAGGAGATCTTCGTGACGGTCCATCTGTCGCCCCGCCGTTCCGCGGTCGCCAGGGCGATCTCGCCGTCCTCCACGGCCGGCGTGCCGAGACTGTCGGTCATCCCCGAGAGGAAGTTGCCGAGGCCGAACACGACCCAGGTGCCGTTGATGCGGGTGATCGGCTGCACCACGTGGGCGTGGTGCCCGACGATCAGGTCGATGTCCGGCGACCGCGTCAGTGCGTGTGCGACCGTCTCCTGCCAAGCGATCGGGTCGTGCCGGTACTCGGTGCCCCAGTGCAGGCTCACGACGACCAGGTCGGCGCCCGACGCCCTGGCGCGGTGGGCGTCGGCCAGGATCCGCGGGACGACGATCCGGTTCGCGCGCCAGGGTGTGTCCGGCGTGAAGCCGTTGAACCCGAACGCGTACGCGAGGTGGGCGACGCGCACGCCGCGCACCCGATAGGTCGTGACCGTGTGGGCCTCCCGGGGCGTTCGGGCGCTACCCGCGTGCCCGACCCTGGCCCGATCGAGCCACCCGAGCGTCGCCCCGACGCCCGGCGCGCCGTCGTCGAGCGTGTGATTGGACGCCGTCGAGCAGCCGTCGTAGCCGGCCCATGCGATCGCGGCGGCGACCTCGTGGGGGGTGGAGAACACGGGATAGCTCGAGAGGTCCGAGTCGTCCGCCGACAGCGGCGTCTCCAGGTGGCAGATCGCGAGGTCCGCCTGCGACAGGATGGGGCGAACCGACTCGAACATCGGCCGGAAGTCGAAGCGGGCATCGCCGGTTGCGTCGGCGGCCGCGCGTTCCCACACAGCCTGATGGATCAGGATGTCCCCCGTGAACGCCATCGTGATCCGGCGATGCTCGGGCGCGGTTGGCCTGACGAACGCGGCGGCCGGCGGCGCGACGGCGCGGTGCGGCGCCTCCTCCGCGCCCGCTCCCGACGCGGACGGTTGCACGCGGACGACGGTCGCGCCGGCGGCGACCGTGACGACGAGCGGGGCGGCGGCGACCGCGCTCAGCAGCCGCGCGGGCCACCGGCGGGAGCCGAGGATCGTGCGGATCGTGGTTCCTTTCGGAGGCATCAAACCCTAGCCCCGCGTTCGCGGGTTGCAAGGACCGCCTGGTCAGTCGAGGTCCGGGAAGAGCTCCGGCTCGGTCACGTGGGTGTCGTCGGCGAGGAACCACAGCGCACGCTGGTCGTCGCGCACCTTCACCGTGTTCAGGCTGGTGTTCGGCGGCAGGAAGAACATCTCCTGGTCCTCGATGCCGAGGATCCGTCCGACGTAGGCGTTGATCACCCCGCCGTGGCACACGATCCAGACGTCGCCGTCGGCGTGGGCCGCGAGCGCCGACTCGACGGCCTCAACGACGCGCCGCTGGAACGCGGCGAACGGCTCGCCGCCGGGGGCCAGGTGGAACAGCGGGTCCTGCAGGAGGATCCGTTGCGGGATCTCCGGATGCTCGACGAGCAGCTCCTCGAACTCCTTGAACTCCCACTCGCCGCCGTACCACTCGATCAGGTCCTCGACGTAGGTCACCTCGGCGCCGGTCGCCTCCACGAACGGGGCGATCGTCTCGCGAGCGCGGGCCAGCGTGGAGGAGTAGATCGCCGCCGGCGCGGGCATCTTCGCGAGCCGCTTGGCGAGCGCGGCCGCCTGGTCGCGGCCCGTCGCGTCGAGCGGCGGATCGGCCGCGAGCCCGCGGGGGGTCCGGGTCTCTCGACCCGACCTGCGGTCCGCCTTCCCGTGCCGGATCAGGTAGAGACGCCGCTCCTGGTTCACGTCGAGGCCTTCGGTGGATGGTTCGCGCGCCATTCGCGCTCGTAGTCCTCCACGTCCTCGCGGAGCCAGATCCGGCCGCCCGCGAGCCAGGTGATCGGCTCGGGGAAGTGCCCTCGGTCGATGTAGGTGATCACGCGTCGCTTGTCCCACCCCATGATGTCGGCCGCCTCGGAGACCCCGACCAGACTCGGGAGGATCTCGACCGTCAGCACGACATCGTCGCCCGCCGCCGTTCGCAGCTCGTCCAGACACGACCCGCGCGACGTGCCGGTCACCTCCACGTACACCGGGGCGTCGAGGATCCGCGCGTACCAGCGGCCGCCGAGCTCCCACATCCGCGCGCGCACGGGATCCACGGCGAGGATGGTAGAGCGTATGACACCGTCACGCCGTCATCCGGCCGGGTCGGGGCGGCGCAGGTGACCCTGACGGCGGAGCTCCTTCCGCCAGCACTCGGTGTGCCAGTGCCGGCGGGCGTCCGGATCACCCTGCGGAACGACAACGAGGTGCCGCGACCCGGCGCGGACGACGTGATCGCACCCCGGGCAGCGGTACTCCTTGTCGCCCTGCACCTCGCGCACCTCGTGGCCGGCGACGGTCGCCCACGCAGGCGCAGCCGATCTCCTGACCGGAGCCGGCGACGGAAGGTACTCGAGCGGGGCTCGCCGGTTCTTCCGCGGCATCAGAGGCGCTTCCGAAGGAACGCGGCGGCGACCGGGGCGAGCGAAGCGCCCACCTCGCGTGCGTCGTCCTTCCTCGATCGTTCGAACGAGTGACCGCCGCCCTCGATCTCGTGGAGCTCGGCGCGGTCGCCGAGCTTCCGGACCACCGGTGCCAGCACAGCCTCGTCGGAGAACGGGTCTCGCGTCCCGCGCAGGAACAGCATCGGGACCCCGATCCCGTACAGGTGCTCGTCGCGCACGCGGTCGGGCTTTCCCGGGGCTGCAGCGGATAGCCGAGGAACACGAGCGCCGCGGCCGGCATGCCCTCGGCGACCGCCATCGAGGCGATGCGCCCGCCGTAGGACTTGCCGCCGGCTGCGACCGGCATCGACCAGGCCCGCTCGAGGGCAGCGGAGAACGCGGCCTGGTAGCTCGCGATCGCCGCACCGGCCGGGTCCGGAGAGCGCCGTCCGGCCTCGATGTACGGGAAGTTGAACCGGAGCGTGGCCACCCCGAGAGAGGTCATCCCCCGTGCGAACCCGATCACGAACGGATGGTCCATCCCGGCGCCGGCACCGTGCGCGACGACGAGCGCGGCGAAGGGGTCCGCCGCGGGAGCCCACACCGCGGAGACGTCGCCGCGCGGTGTCGTGACGGAGAACCGCTCCTCGGGCACGCGTGCCATGATGGCACGGCGATGGACGGACGCTTCCGCCTGGGGACCTCGGGCTTCAGCTACGCCGAGTGGCGCCACGGCGTCTTCTACCCCGAGGGCCTCAAGAAGGACGACATGCTCACGTACTACTCGGAGCAGCTGTCGTCGGTCGAGATCAACTACTCGTTCCGACGGTTCCCCACGGAAAAGACCCTCACCACGTGGCGCGAGCGCGCCCGCGACGGCTTCGTCTTCACGCTGAAGGCGAACCAGAGGATCACCCACTTCAAGCGCCTGGCCGACGCCGACGAGGACGTGCGCGACTTCCTGAACGTCGCGAAGGCGCTCGGCGACCGGCTCGGGTGCGTGTTGTTCCAGTGTCCGCCCTCGCTCAAGTACGACCGAGGGCTGATCGAATCGTTCGTCGGCTACCTGCCTCCGCCCGGCGAAGGCGTGCCGCGGTTCGCGATGGAGTTCCGCGACGACTCGTGGCGCGAGGCGCGCGACCTCCTGCGCTCCCAAGGCGTGGCATGGTGCGTCGCCGAGACCGACGACAAGGATCCCTCGCCCGAGGACCTCTCGTGGGAGCCGGCGGGCTACCTTCGCCTCCGCAAGACCGAGTACACCGACGACGAGCTCGCGTCGTGGGCCGGACGGATCGGGCCCGCCCTCGACGCCGGCGCCGAGGTCTTCTGCTACTTCAAGCACGAGGACGAGGGCGCGAGCCCGAAGATGGCGAAGCGCCTGGAAGACGCGTTGAGCCGCAGCGCGTAACACCTCCCGTTGACCTCCCGCTACTCACTGTTCGCTTCGACCCTTGGTCGAAACCGGGGTCGCGGAGCGACCCCGGCCCGCCCGGCGCTCATCCCGCGCGGCCCGTGATCGTCCGCCGCAGCTGCACGGTGGCTACCGCCAGCAGGGTGGCGCCGTACGCCGCCAACACCACGAGGTCCGTCGAGACCTGCGCCGGGGTCGCGTTCGTCGAGATCGACGCGTCCAACGCCTGGATCGCCCATGCGTGAGGCGTCAGGTGCGCGATCCGGTAGATCGTGGGCGGGAAGATGTCGAGCGGGACCATGCAGCCCCCGATCGCAGCCAGCACCAGGCCGATGAACACGCCCATCGCGCCGGCCTGCGACGCGTTCTTCAGGACCGAGCCCATCAGCATCGCCGCGCCGGTGGCCGTGAGCGCGAACAACAACACGACGAGCCCCGTGGTGAGCAAATTGCCCCAGTCGACCCGGAACAATAGCGCGGTGCCGACCACGATCAGGATGCCCTGGACCAGCGCGATGCCGTAGCGGCCGAGCGTCTCCCCCTCCAGGATCGTCCTCACCGACGTCGGCGTGGCCAGCATGCGGCGCGTCACGCCCAGCCGGCGGGTCTCAATCAGCATCGCCGATGCCGAGAGCGACGTCAGGAACATGAACAGGACCAGCTCCTGCGCCGCGCCCGTGTCTAGGATGCCGGCTTGCGTGCCGCCGGCGATGCGGCTTGTCACCGTCACTCGCGGCAGCGCGCTCGCCACCGTCCGCGCGCGGGCCAGCCCCTCGTTGAACCCGGCGGCGGCCCCCTCCGACACCGCGAAGCGCGCGGCTTGGACCTCGACGCTCTGTTCGTCCACCACTGCGCTCACCGTGGTCTGCAGCTGCTGGCCGGATCCGCTCGGGCGAGCCAGATACACGAGCGGCACGGTCTCGCCGGCTCGGATCCGCGCGTCGTAGTCGGCCGGGATCACCAAGCCGCCCTCCACGTCGCCCCGCTGGACCGCGGTCCGCAGCTCGTCGGCGTCGGTGAACGCCCGGGCGCCGAGGCCGTCGGTCGCCACCAGCCGGGTGCGCAGATCCCGCCCGAGCCCGTCCGATCCGCCGACGAGCCCGAGCTTCGGCTCGAAACCGGCGCCGAACGCAGCTCCCAGGGCAAGAATGATCAGGAACGGGAACACGAACACGAAGAACACTCCGGTCTTGTCCCGCAGCAGCCGTCGCAGGTTGGCTCCCGCGATCGCGAACGCCTTCATCGCGCCACCATCCGTTTCGCCCGGAGCCACGCGATCCCTCCGGTGACCACCGCGATCCCCAGCGCGCCCGCGATGGGCGCTGCGACGTCGGCCACCGCGCCGCCGGAGGCGAGCTCCTGGAAGCCCTGCATCAGCCAGCCCTGCGGCGACAGGAACCGGATCGACCCCAGCCATCCCGCCTGGGACAGCGGGAAGAACGTGCCGCCGAGCAGCCCGCCGACCACCGCGACGATCGAGACGTACGCACCGGCCTGCGCCGTCGTAGACGCGAGCGTCGCGACGAGCGCCGTCACGCCGACGGCGGCGAGCACGCCACACAGCACCAGCAGCGCGACCCCAGCGGGCTCACCCCAGGTGGCACCGAGCAGCCAGGTCGTGGCCACCACCAGGAGCGTGGTGCTGACGAGCCCCACGACGAAGCTCGCGAGCGCCTTGCCGCCGATCACCGAGGACGGGGCCACGGGCGCCACCAGCAGCCGCGAGAGGGTCCCCTCCTCGCGCTCCTCCAACAGGCCGCGCACCCCGAACTCCACCGCGAAGAACAGGAAGAACACCGCCATGCCGACCGCGAAGAACGTGGACTGCGACGCCGTCTGGTCCTTCGCCGCGGCGGTCCGGATCTCCGCCGCCGGGGGCACCGCCTGGGCCCGTTCCACGAGCGCGGGGTCGGCTTGTCCCCCGCCGGCGGTTGCCACCGACAGGCCTATCGCGTCCAGGTTCGAGGCGAACGAGCGAGCGAGCGAAACCGCCACCAGGGACCCAACGCTCGAATCGGGCGAGACGACCACCGCGATCGACCCCCCGCCGCCCGCCTGCACGCGCCTCGTGAAGCCCGCGGGGAACACGATGGCCGCGTCGATGTCGCCGTCCTTCGCGAGCTTCTCGGCCTCTTGGGTCGTGGCCGCGGGGCGAAGCGTCACGAAGTCGAGCCCGTCGAGCACCTTCGTGAACTGCTCGGGCAGGTGCCCGCCGGTGTCTTCGTTCACCACGGTGTAGGTCGCAGAGAACGCTCCCCCACTCACGCCGCCCAGCGTTAGGCTGAAGATCCCCGCCAGCCCGAGGGGCAGCACCAGCGCTACGAGCAGTGCGGTCCGGTCACGCAGGCGTCGCCGGAGATCCTTCAGCGCGATCGTGACCGCGTTGCGCACGGCTCACTCCTCGTCGCGCAGGGCTTTCCCGGTGAGGTGTAGGAAGACGGCCTCCAGGTTCGGTTCGGTGACCTCCATCGACGTGATGTTCGCGCCGGTCGCGTCCACCGCTCGCACGATCTCGGCGAGCGAGGAGCGTACGTCGCGTGCCAGGAGGTCGAGCCCGCTGTCGCCCGGCACGGCTTCCGCCACCCCCGGAACCGCGAGGGCGGCGCTCGCCGCGGACGCCAGGTCGCCGCGGGCGTCGATCCGCAATCGGTCGTGCTCGCCCACCAGCGAGATCAGCTCGCGTCGCGTGCCCTCGGCCTTCAGACCACCCTCGTCTAGGATCCCCACGCGGTCGCACAGGCGCTCGGCCTCCTCCATGTAGTGCGTGGTGTAGAGGACGGCTATGCCCTCGGATGCGAGCGCCTCGACGGAGTCCAAGATCGCATTGCGGCTCTGCGGATCCACACCCACCGTCGGCTCGTCGAGCACCAGCAGGGCCGGGTCGTTCAGCATGCCCAGCCCGATGTTGAGACGCCGCTTCATACCGCCCGAGTACGAGTCCGTGCGGTCGTTCCCGCGGTCGGCGAGCCCGATCGTGTCGAGGATCTGGTCGATCTTCGCGTCCAGCTCGCGAGCCGGGAGCGCATACAGCTTCCCGAAGAACCGGAGGTTCTCACGCGCCGTTAGGTCCGGGTACATCGCGATCTCCTGGGGAACGAACCCCACGGCCGCCTTGACGTCGACCGTCCCCGTGTCCAGTTCGCGACCCTGCAGGGTCACGCACCCGCCGTCGCGGCGCAGGAGGCCGCACACCATCGAGATCGTGGTGGTCTTGCCGGCGCCGTTCGGCCCTAGCAGGCCGTAGGTCTCACCCGCCGCGATCGAGAACCCAACGCCGTCGACGGCGACCCGGTCCCCGAATGCCTTGCGGAGCCCCTCGCACTCGAGCACGGTGACCCGTTCCATAGCCCCAACCTACCCAGCCCCGCCAGCAGCGGCGACCCGGTCGACCCGGTGCGAGCATGCCCTTCGACTGTAGGAGCGCGTATCGGGTTTGCCGACGCGTTGGGTAACTGTCTACGCATCAGGCCCCGAGGGCGGGAGTCAGACGGCGCAGGTCAACCATCGTGATCTCCCGGGGGGAACGATGCATTCGGCAGCGTAAGAGAGGCGCAGGTCAAACGCCTCCTTTCTAAGCAGTACGAGTTAAGAAGCACCTCGGAACCATGAGCTGCCCAAGAACTGCTGGTCAGAGGGCTGACGAAATGAACGGGCCCCTTGATGACCTGCACATTCGCCCCACAATCTCCGCTTCAAGCACGAGGACGAGGGCGCCTCGCCGAAGATGGCCAAGCGACTCGAGGCGTTGCTCGCGTAGGTGGTCCCAGGGGAGGATGCCTAGGGCGGGGGGACCGATCCGCGCGTGGTCGTGACCGGCGCGCCCGCCGCGGCCGCGGAGGTGGTCGCGCCCTTCGGCGTCTTGATCCGGACCCCGGTCACGACGCCTGCCGGCGATTTGACGATCGTCACCGTGCTTCCCGCCGGCGCCTGGATCACCTGCTGGGCCGCCGCGGTGCCTCCCGGCCGCGGCGCCAGGCCGAACGCCGCCCACGGCAGGAGGAACGTGACGGCCCCCGCGCCCCAAGCGAGGATCCGGACCGTCGTGCGGCTCAGGCGCTTCTTCTTCGTCCTCTCGGTCATCGTGACGCTCCTCAGTCGTAGCCCTCGGCCGGTGGCGGCACGGTGCGCGCGGGGGCCGGAGACGACGCGGGCGCGGTGGTCTGCACCACGTAGACCGCGGGCGCGGCCGGCGGGGCGTGCAGGGTGAGGTCGCGTGAGGCTGCCCCCGCAACCAGGGCGAGCGCGATGGCTCCGGAGAACACGATGGCGGTGGGCCTGTTCATGGACGGCTCCTTCGTCTGCTACGTCCATGGAACATCGCGGCGCGGTAAGCGCAGGACAAGCGAAGGCCTCGCTTCCCACAAGGTTCGGGGACGGCGGGATCGCGGGACTATCGGGCGATGATCGGCGCCTCCCATATAGGACGCGCCGGCGCGCGCCCGTGGTTGAGCATGTCCCTCCACGCCTCGTCGGTCAGGCGGTTCGACACCGGCTGCGTGAACTCGTAGTAGGAGTAGACGCCTCCTACGGCAACCTCGAACGACCCGTTGGCATCGGGCACGAGCACGAGGATGTCGTCGAAGCGACCGGTGCCGATCTCGAGGACGTCGTTCCCGCCGCGGGCGATGTCGGCGATCACCGCGTCGTCGTCCTTCGCGCTCGGGATGTTGCTGTCGGGGTTGTCCGTCGTTCGGAACCACAGCGCCTCCAGCCGGTCGCCGACGTACCAGAGCGTCTGGTTGTCCTTGGCCGAGATCGGCCGGCCCGCCAGCTCGTCCGTGGCGATCCGCGCGAACAGGTCCATGAGCAACTTGGTGTCCACCAGCAGCGCCTTCTGCTCGCCGGTCAGCAGATGCCTGGAGGAGAGCCCGTCGAGCATCAGTCCGGTGACAGCGGAGAGCCTCCCGAACACCACGGGGTCCGGCTCCACCCAGTTCCGGTAGGTCAGGGCCGGCGGCTCTTGCCCACCGCCCTCGCCGCTGGACTGCTTCACATACAGGATCGTGTCGTGCCGGAGCTCGGCGTAGGAGGCGAACCCGGTCTGGTGCGACTTGACCGTCCACGCGTTCGTCCGCATGAAGTCGGGGAACGCCTTCCCGTGCGGCGTCCACGAGGGCTCGAGCGACCACAGCCATCCGTCGTACACGGTCCGACCCCAGTCGCTCTGCGTCCGATCGGCCACGAGCGTCTTCATCTCACCGAGCTGGGTGTCGTAGTTCTTCATCTTCGTCACGCCGTTCCGGGCCTGCACGTCGTAGGCGAATTTCGAGCCGAACGCCGCGGCCAGGTCGAGCGGTGAGGGTAGGAAGCGGTTGGGGACGTTCGGGTCGACCAGCTGATCGAGGACGTAGGCGTCGAGGACGAAGCGTGTCCCCATCATCCGGATCGACGCCCGCTCCGGATCGACCATGACGGGACGGGTCGTGAGCAAGGCCGAACGCGCAGCGGTCAGATCGGTCTTGGTGAGCGTCTGGCACGATCACGCGCGAGGCAAGCATGCCCATCGTGAACGAGTCGAGGTCGGCCCCTTTCGTCACGTCGAACGCCGACTGCCCGAGGAGCGACATCCCGAGGAAGTACCTCGTCAGCTGTGGCGTCCGCGTGTAGTGGCCGCGCGGCGTGTACAGGAGCCAACCCGAACAGCGCGAACCACCGCCGAGGCGCTCGCCGATGCACCGGATGACTCCCTTCCGCTGCTCAGCGTAGGAACCCTCCGACGTGAAGACAGCACCGAACGGCCTGCCCGGAGGGGGACCTGAACGACGTCGATGGAGTGGTGCTCAGTCGCCGCGTGCGAACAGTTTGCCGAACCGCAGCGCCCAGCTCCCCGGCACCGGAGGCTGCACCCAATCGGGATGCTCCACGCCTCGGAGCCGCTGGGTGAGCCCGACCAGCTCGGCCCGCTCGACAGTCCCGTCACCGACGTCGGCGACGTTCTCGCCGACCGACCGCAGGCGTTCTCGGAGCTCGACGGCCATCGCGCGGGCGACGCTGGGCTCCTTTTCGAGCAGTCGCAGCAACGCGTCCGGCGACAGCTCGAGCGCGGAGACGTCCCCGTCGGCGACGATCGTCGCCGCGCGCGGACCGCCGTCGATCACGGCCATCTCACCGAACGAGCACCCCGGGCCGAGCGTCGAGACCGTGGTGCCGCCCACCGAAACCTCGACCCGGCCCCGCGTGATCACGAAGAACCCCTTCCCGCGCTCTCCCTGCGTCGTGATGGCCGATCCCGACGCGAACTCGGCGGGCTTGGTCGACCGGAGCACGGCCAGGAGTTGCCGGCGAGACAAGCCGGAGAACATCGAGGCCGCGCGGAGCGCCTGGAGATGAGCGGACCGGACCCACCGGACGGCGAGGAAGACGCCCGCCACCACCAGCGCGACCAGGACGATCCACACGACGACCACGTCCGACCTCCGACTCCGGCCCCACGGCCACGCGGAGCTTATGACGCCGGACCGAGCTGCGCGCGCAACGCGTGTTCGATCTCGCCGAGCTGGGCGGGATCCTCGATCTTTCGGCCGACGCCGTCGCGCACGTAGAACGCGTCGACGACGCGGCCCTCGTACGTCGCGACCTTTGCCAGGTGCACGTCGACCTTCAGGTCGGCGAACACACGCGTGATGTCGTACAGCAGGCCGATCCGGTCCGGCGCCCCGACCTCGACGACCGTGGAGAAGTCCGACGCGCGGTTGTCCACCTGAAGGGTGACCGGGGTCGCGGCCCGCGGAGACGGATAGGAGCTCCGCTTCTCCTCCACGCGACGCTCGAGGGAGATCGACCCCTCGAGCGTGCGGCGAAGCGTCGAGCGGAAAGCACGCCACCGCGATTCCGTGATCTCGGGCTCGAATGCGCCTTCGACCTCGAAGAGGTCCACCGCCGCTGCGTCCTCCGTGGTGAACACCTGTGCCGAGAGGATCGAGATCCCCCCGATCGCCAGCGCGCCGGCGATCCAGGACAGGAGACCGGGCCGGTCGGCCGCGACCACCAGCAGCTCGTAGGCTCCCGGGCGGGTTCCCGACGTCGACGTGGTTCGTACCTCGATCGCGCCGATCGGCGGAGCGATCGTCCGGTAGTGCCGTGCGGCCTGCGCGGGCTCGACGGAGAGGAAGTACCCGCGCGGCATGCGCAGGATGAAGCGCTCGACGTCGGGTTCCGGCTCGTCGACGAGAAGGTCGCGGATCCGGCCGACGCGGTCGGTCAGCCGGGTCGCCAGCTGCTCACCCATCTCCCCCCGTTCCAGGACGTGCTGGACCTTGACGACCAGCTCGCGGATCAGGGTCTGACGCCACGGGGTCCACGCCGCCGGACCGGTGGCTTCCGCGTCGGCCTTCGCGAGCAGGTAGAGGGCTGCCAGCCGCTCCTGCGACCTGACGCGCGCGGCGACGTCCAACACGAGGTTCTCGTCGGTCAGGTCGCGCCGGGTGGCCGTGTCGGGCAGGAGCAGGTGCTCCGTCACCATGAAGACGGCCAGCTCCTCCGTGTCGCCCGCCAGTCCCATGGCGTTGAGCGTCTCCGCCGCGGCGCGCGCGCCGATCGCCACGTGGGATCCCTCACCGATCTTCCCGATGTCGTGCAGCAGGGTGCCGAGCAGCAACGCGTCGTGGTCGGTGAGGAGCGGCGCCAGCTCGTCGTGGATCGGATCGTCCGGATCGCCCGCAACGAGCAGCCGGACCATGCCGGCAAGGGCTTCGGTGAGGTGCCCGTCGACCGTGAACCGATGGTACGGGTCGCGCTGCGGCCTGCACCGAACGGCGCGCCATGCCGGCACGTACCGGGCCAGCAGATCGAGGCGGTCGAGCGCTTCGAACATCCGGATCCCCGGCTGCCCCGCACGGAGCAACCGCAGGAACGCGTCCCGCGTGGACGCCGTCCACGTGACCGGGTCGGAGACATCGGCCTCCTCGATCGAGTCCAGCAACGACGCCGACGGAACACCGTCGAGATCGGCCAGGTGCGCGAGCGCGGTCAGCACGCCGTCGGCGTCGGCGGGCTCCACACCCCCCGCGTCCTCGGCCGGTGCATGGCTGCCGGCCACGATGCGGTCGACCACGACGCCGAGCAGGTGCTCGACGTCGCGCGCGTGCCGGAAGAGGGCGCGCATCAGGCCGTCGGTCGCGGTTAGCCGGGGCTCGTCGACGAAGCCCATCGTCCGAGCGACCGCCGGCTGCAGATCGGAGATCAGCCGATCCGTGCGCTTGCCCGATTCGAGGTGGACCGCGCTCCGCGCTCGCACGAGGAACTCCTCCGCAACGTCGAGCCGTTCCCGCTCGTGGGTCCGCAGCGCACCGGCACGTTCGAGGTCGCCGCCGACGGCGACCTCGAGCCACCGGACCGAGCTCACGTCCCGCAACGCGCCGCCTCCCTCCTTCAGCTCGGGCTCCAGCAGATGCGCGGCCGAGCCGAAGCGGTCCCGGCGCTCCGATGCCGCCGACCGGATCGCTTCGGCGAAGGCGCCGGGGTCTCGGGTGGCCTCGTCGCGGACCGGCGCCAGCGCATGTTCGGCGAGCGCCGGGTCCCCCGCGAGCACGCGCGCGTCGAGCATCGCCGTCAGCGCGTCGAACCGGCGGCGGGCGATGTCGAGGCACTCCTCCGGCGTTCGAACCGCATGGCCGACCACGAGGCCGGCGTCCCAGAGCGGGTACAGGATCGCATCGGTGATCCGCCGCACCTCCTCGGGCGACACGCGGTCGTGCAGCAGCATCAGATCGATGTCTGACGCAGGCAGCTGCAGGCGCCGCCCGTAGCCGCCGATCGCCACAAGCGCGGATCCCTCAGGCACGCCGGTTCGTTCCCACAGCCGGACCAGACACGCGTCCACCAGCTCCGATCGCCGGTGCGCCGCCCATGGGCCGTGATGTCCCGGCGAGTAGGCGCGCGCGAGGATCTCGAGCTCCCGCAGGAGCGTGGGGACGGGCTCGTCGGTCGCGCTCACGCCACCGCGCGCCTCAGAGCGCGTCGGAACCCATCTCACCGGTGCGGATCCGCACGAGCTGTCCGATCTCGGTGACCCACAGCTTGCCGTCGCCGATCTTGCCGGTCCGCGCCGCTTTGACGATCGCGTCCACGACGCCGTTCACGTCGTCGTCGTCGACGGCGACCTCGACCTTCACCTTCGGCACGAAGTCCACCTGGTACTCGGCTCCCCGATAGACCTCCGTGTGCCCGCGCTGGCGTCCGAAGCCCTCGACGTCGGTGGTGGTAAGGCCGTTCACGCCGATCTCGCGCAGCGCCTCCTTCACCTCTTCGATCCGGTGGGGCTTGACGATGGCGGTCACGAGCTTCATTCAACGATCCTTTGGCTGGGACCCGGAGTCTAGTCCCGCGTGATCGACTTCTCGAAGATGCGCCATTCTTCGACCACGTGCATCCCGAAGGAGCGATACAGGTTCGACGCGTTGGAGGCGTTCTCCAGGTCGACGTTCAACCGCATGCGTGAGAGCCCGCGCTCGGCGAAGACGGATAGCGAGTGGGCCAGCAGCGCGCGTCCGATGCCCCGTCGCCGCCACCCCGAGCGCACCCCGACCTCGCCGATCCACCCGACGTCGTCGTCGACGTAGTCGATCGCGCCCCCGACGACCTCGTCTCCGGTCGTGGCCACGAGCATCAGGGCCGGGTCGAAGCTCGGGTAGCCGCGCTGCTCGACCCACCATGCATCCTGGGGCTGCGGGAAGAAGCCGAAGTGGGTCGAGAACGCGTCCTGCAGCGCCATCCAGAGGCCGTGCTCGTCGGCGTGACCGTCGCAGACGCGCACGGCGACGTCGTCCGGGATCCGCGTCGGGGGCAGCTCGGCGGGGATGTCCATCGACATGTGGGCGAACGTGCGGGCCGGTGAGTACCCGCGCTCCTCGAACAGGCGGATCCCGGCCGCATTGCGCCCGTTCGTGCCGTTCCACAGGCGTGCGGACGTGCCCGGAGCCAGATCCCGCTGCACGCGTTCCTCGACCCATCGCGCGAGCGCGACGCCAAGACCGCGGCCCTCGTGGTCCGGGCGCACGGCCGCCCACGCGTCGTACGGATGGGCGCGATCGCGGCACTCGCACGACGCGTAGCCGACGACCGCGTCGCCGGCCTCGACGAGCACGGTGTCGCGCGCCGGATCGAACCAGGCGTGGCTCCAGTCGTCCTCGAGCGTCGACCGGGTCATCACCGGCTCGTCGAGGTGGATCGTCTCCCAGGCGGCGAAGACCTCGACGATCGCGTCGAGGTCTTCGTGCGTGGCCGCCCGCGCGGCATAGCCAGCGGGAAGCCGGGTCACTCCCCGACGGCCTTCTTCCGCGCCGTCGCCTTCTTCGCGGTCTTCTTCGCCGCCGGCTTCTTCGCCGCGCTCTTCTTCGCGGCGGCCTTCTTCCCGGCCGGCTTGGCGGGGGTCTCCTTCTTCGCCGCCGCGACGCTCGCCTTCAGCGCCTCCATCAGGTCGACGACCTTCGCGGTGGGCTCGGGTTCGACGACCTCGATCTCCTCGCCGCTCACCTTCGCCTCGACGATCTTCATGAGTTGCTCGCGGTACTCGTCCGAGTACTCCTCGGGGTTCCATTCCGACGTGAGCGACTCGATCAGCTGTCGCGCCATATCGAGCTCCTGCCCCCGGACCTTCGTGTGGACGTCGGCGCCGCCGAAGTCGGCCTCGCGGATCTCGTCGGGCCAGTACATCGTCTCGAGGACGAACGCGTCGTCCTTGAAGCGGAGCGCGGCGAGATGCTCCTTGTCGCGGAAGCTCACCTTCGCGATGCCGACGCGACCGTCCTCGCTCATGGCCTCACGCAGCAGGGCGTAGGCTTTCGCTCCGGTCTCATCGGGCACCAGGTAGTAGCTCTTCTTGAACACGACGGGATCGATCTCGTCCAGATCGACGAACTGCTGGATGTCGATCGCCCGGCTCGACTCGACCGGCACCGCGTCGAAGTCCTCGTCGGTGAGGATCACGTACCGGTCCTTCTCGATCTCGTAGCCCTTGACGATGTGCTCGAAGGGGACCTCCTCACCGTCCTTCTCGCACACCCGCTTGTAGCGGATGCGCCCCCCGTCTTCGTCGTGGAGCTGGTTGAACCGGAGCGTCTTCTCCTCGGTCGCCGGATAGACCGCGACCGGGATCGTCACGAGGCCGAACGAGATGGCGCCCTTCCACATCGATCTTGGCATGAGATTCCCTCCGAGACAGCGTTGATTCGAGCGATGAAGCATTCAGTCTAGCTTGGGCTCCGACGTCGGGAAAATGGCCTCAGAGACCGAGCGAACCGAGCGTCTGGTCGATCTCGTCGCCGGCCGCCCCGGTCACGGTCTGGACGGCGTCGTCGACCGTCTGGCTCGTGGAGGACGTCGCGCCTCCGGTCGCCTGGTCGACCGCGTCGGTGACGCCGTCGACCGTGTTCGAGACCGCGTCGACGGTACCGGCGACCGGGTCGCTCACCGGGCTCGGCGACGGTCCCGAGCCCGTGGTGCCCGACCCCGAGCCGCCCGCGCCGGACCCGCCCCCCGAGGTTGCCGCCTGACCCGGCGTCGGGCTCGCACTCGGCCGTTCGTCGCTTGGCGACGACCCGGACGGCTCCGTCGGCACGCCGTCGGCACCCGGCGTGGTCGGCCAGATCGCCGGCACGGTCGCGGAGGGGCCCGGCTCCGTGGGTGCCTGCGCCGCCGACGTGCTGGTCGTCTGGACGAGCCCGCCGATGCCGAGCGCCGCGACCACCGCGGCACTCTTGGCCGCGATCACGATCTGCGTGCCCGATCGCTGGAGCCACCCCAGCACCGGCACGACGGCGACCCACGAGGCGGGCCCGACGGTCCACCAGAGCCGCCCGATGGAGATGTTGAGGAACGAGCGGACCACCTCGGGGTCGAACTGCCCCCCGGCGCACCGGGCAAGCTCGCGGCGCGCAGCCGGCACCGTCATCGGCTTCTTGTAGGCGCGCGGCGCGGTCATCACCTCGAAGGAGTCGGCGACGGCGACGATCCGGGCGCCCTGCGAGATCTCGTCGTGCGCCAACCCGGCCGGATACCCCGCCCCGTCGAACCGCTCGTGGTGCTCGACGATCGTGACGGCCCAATCTCCCAACCACGGGAGGAGCGGAGCCGCGATCCGTGCGCCCTCGGCCGGATGCTGCTTCAGCCGCTCCCACTCTCCCGGGTCCGGCTTGCCGGCCTTGTTCAGGATCCGACCCGGCACCCGGAGCTTGCCGATGTCGTGCAGCAGCGCCGCCCAACGCAGCCGATCCCGATCGGACTCGGCCAGGTCGATCTCATCGGCGAGCATGTCCGTGAAGGCGCGCACCCGCTCGGAATGGCCTCGCGTCCTGCGATCGTGTGCCGAGAGCGCCGCCACGAGCTCGAGGATCTGCCGCGCAGCGCGCGCCGGGTCGTCGTCGAAGCCCCGCGTTTGCGCCCGACGGATCCGTTCCTCCAGCCGCCTCACGTTGCCCGCCGACCGCGCCATCGCGAATCGGGAAGGCGCCCGGTCGGGGAACGCTAGGCTGAGCTGGAGAAGGACCGCCAGCGGCAGCACGCGGCGCGCCACGCGCTCGGTCGCCACGGCCACGAGCGTCCCGGCGATCAGGAGCCACAGGATCCAGCCGGCACGAGCGGCCCCCTCGGGGGCCGGCGCCAGGCTGCCGAGCACGGCCACGGAGGCCGCGGCGGCGCCGGCGGGCACCACGGCGACGGCCGCGCGAAGGGCGAAGCTCAGCGCAGGACGTGATCGCCAACGCCCGACCGAGCGCGCGCTTCGCCCCTCCGCCCTCCCCGGCGGCAAAGACGCGTGGCGGCCCACAACCGATGTATCGGCCGACCGGGCGATGGGCTTGACTACCCTTGGGGGATGCCGCAGCGGAAGAAGGGCTCCGGACCCGCGTTCACGGTGGAGTTCCCGCGCCCGCTCGAGGCCCGGAAGGGGGACCGTGACGCCTGGTGGATCGAGGTGGAGGAGCGCGAGCTCCGTGTCTCGAACCTCAACAAGGTCTTCTGGCCCGATGAGGGGTACACGAAGGGCGACCTGATCGCCTACTACTTCAACGTCTCGGACCTGCTGATGCCCCATCTCGAGGGGCGACCGCTCACGATGAAGCGGATGCCCGACGGGATCGGCGGCGAGTCGTTCTACGAGAAGACGGCGCCCTCGCACACGCCCGGCTGGATCCACCGGTGCACCGTCCTATCCGAGGACGCCAAGACCGGCCGCATCGATTACATCACCGTCGACAACCTGGCGACGCTGCTGTTCGTGGCCAACCTCGGAGCCATCGAGATGCACCCCCTGCATTCCCACTGCGACGACGTCGCGCACCCCGACTACCTCTTCTTCGATCTCGACCCGTTCCCGCCTTACACGTACGAGGACGTCCTCAACGTGGCGCGTCACATCGGCGTGCTGCTCGATCAGCTCGGCCTCACGTCGTTCCCGAAGACGAGCGGGGCGACAGGGCTGCAGATCTACGTGCCGCTCGAGCGTGGGGCGTACTCGTACGCGCAGACGCGCGCGTTCGTCGGCGCCTGCGGGCACATGATCCGGCAAGCTGATCCCGACCGGGTGACGATGGCCTGGCGGATCTCCGACCGGACCGGCAAGGTCTTCGTCGACCACAACATGAACCGGCAGGGGGCGAACATCGCGGCCGCGTACTCGCTGCGACCCGAGCCGCGCGCGCCGGTCTCGACACCGCTCACCTGGGACGAGGTCCGCGCAGGCGGCTTCGAGCCCCAGGACTTCCGGATCGAGAACGTGTGGGACCGCTTCGCCGAGGTCGGCGAGCTGTGGTCGGGGGTGCGCGGTCCCGGGATGGATCTCAGCGCCGCGCTCGATGCGCTCGGCGTCGTGGTGGAGGACGACGAGGCTGCGGCACCGCTCCCGAGGACCGCGGCACCGAGCGTTCGGCTGAAGTCGTCGGGCGAGATCGCCGAGGCGTCGAAGGATCCGGCGATGCTCGAGTACGTCCGCCGGCGCGAGTTCGGCCCGGAGGGAACGACGGAACCGGCGCCCGGTGACGACGTCGGCACCGGGAACTCGTTCGTGATCCACAAGCATCGCGCGACGCGCCTGCACTACGACGTCCGGCTGGAGCGCGACGGCGGGCTGCCGTCGTGGGCCGTGCCGAAGGGGTTGCCGACGGCGAAAGGCGACAAGCGGCTGGCCGTCCAGACCGAGGTCCATCCCCTCGAGTACGGCTCGTTCGAAGGGACGATCCCGGAGGGTCACTATGGTGCCGGCGAGGTCCGCATCTTCGACGACGGGTGGTACGAGCCCCTCGAATGGACCGACACGAAGGTGACCTTCGTGCTTCACGGCCGGAGGTACCCGGGACTCGAGTTCCACTTCGTCAAGACGCGGACCGACTGGCTCGCGTTCCTCGCCTCGCACCAGACCGCCCCGTTGATCGGGTCGCCGCCGCGGTTCCAGCCGATGCTCGCCGAGGGCGGGCACGAGCCGTTCGACGATCCGAAGTGGTGGTTCGAGCCGAAGCTCGACGGGATCCGCTGCCTGGCGGAGATGTCGACGGGCGAGACGGTCCTGCGATCGCGCACGGGCAAGGACGCCACCGCGAAGTACCCCGAGCTTCACATGATCCACGAGCTCGTCGACCAGGTGAACGCGGTGCTCGACGGAGAGATCGTCGCCTTCGACGCCGACGGCAGGAACTCGTTCGAGGTGCTGCAGCAGCGGATGAACCTCGCCAACCCGCGCGAGATCGAGCGCGCGCGCAAACGGATCCCGGTGTCGATGGTCGTGTTCGACCTGCTCTGGCTCGATGGCCGCGACTGCACGGGCCTGAAGCTCGAGGAGCGCCGGGAGCTGCTGGAAACGATCGTCGAGCGGGACGACCGTCTGCAGGTGGTCGCGCACGTCGAGGCCGCCGGCCGGGCGCTGGTCGACGCGGCCAGGGGCCAGGGACTCGAGGGCGTCGTCGCCAAACGGATAGGGTCGCCGTACCTCTCCGGCCGGCGCACCGACGCCTGGCGCAAGATCAAGCTGGTCAGGACGCAGGATTGCGTGATCCTGGGGTTCACACAGGGACAGGGCGGGCGCGGTACGACCTTCGGGGCGCTCCTCGTCGGGGCCTACGACGACGGGAGGCTGCTGTGGGTCGGGCAGGTCGGGACGGGATTCACCGACGCCATGCTCGCCTCGATCGTGGAGCAGCTGCAGCCGCTCGTGCGGCCCGACCCGCCGGGCGACGACCCTGAGCTCGCCGCCGTGAAGGGTGCGGTCTTCGTGGAGCCGACGCTCGTGTGCGAGGTCGGATACCTCGAGATCACCAAGAGCACGAAGAAGATGCGCGCACCAACCTTCAAGCGGATGCGGTCGGACAAGCTGCCTGAGGACTGCGTCCTTGAGCGGCCCGCGGCGACGCGGTCTCGCGGTCGAAACCGGGCCTCAGCCGGTACGCTCGACGGGTCGTGAGCTACGGGAAGATCGTCTTCGGGACCGACGGTTCGCCGACGGCGGCCCGCGCCGGCATGGTGGCCGCGAAGGTCGCCAAAGCCACGTCGTCGCGCCTGGTCGCGGTGACGGCCTACCAGTCGGCGGTCGGGGTGGACGCGGTGCTCGCCGGGGCGCTCGACGCCGCCGAGGCGGCCGGCATGCGTCGCGCGCGCCTGGAGTCGATCTCGCGCCAGGGCACGCCCGCCGAGACGGTCGCCGAGATCGCCGAGGAGCTCGACGCCGGGCTGATCGTCGTGTCCCGCGGCATCAGCCAGAAGGTCCCGCTGTCCGACGTCTCCCGGCGGCTGTCGCACCACACCCCTTGCGACCTGTTGCTCATCTCGACCCGGGAGCGCGACCCGGAGTCGCCCTACGGGCACATCCTGATCGCGAGCGACGGATCGGCCACCGCCGACCGCGCCGCCCGCAAGGGCTTCGACCTTGCGCAGGCCCTCGACGCGAAGGTGACGCTCGTGTTCGTCGGCCACCCCGCCACCGGCGACCTCGTGATGCAGGACACGATCGCGGTCTACGGCGAGGGGGTGCCGGCCGACGTGCAGCTCCGCAGCGGCGACCCAGGCGAGGAGATCCTCTCGGCCGCGCGCGAGACCGACGCCGACCTCGTTGTCGTCGGCAACAAGGGCATGACGGGCGCGAAGGGCTTCCTGCTCGGCTCGGTCCCCGAGAAGGTGATCGAGGGCGCGGATCGCGACGTGCTGATGTGCCGGACCGTGATGCAGATCGTCTCCGAGCTGCAGCGGGGGGAGGGCGGCGTGATCGAGCGGCGCGGTGAGAAGATCGCCGCCTACGTCGACGACGCGGGCGAGCTGCATCTGATGTCGGCGCGGTGCACCCATCTCGGGTGCACGATCGGCTGGAACCCCGGCGAGCACACCTTCGATTGCCCGTGCCACGGCTCGCGGTTCGGCCCGCTCGGCGACGTCGTGAACGGCCCGGCGGCGCGTCCCCTGCCGCCCGCGTGAGTCAGATCGCGCCCGGCTGGAACACCATCAGGTAGAGGATCACGCCGAGACCGAGGACACCGATCGCGGCGATCACATGCGCGCGCGCCGAGCGCAGGATCTCGCCGAGCTCCTGATCGGACACGCGCGGCACGCCCGACGGCCGCACCTCGCACGCCATCTTCACCCGGTCGAAGTAGGGTTTCGCGACGCCGTACATCACCCCGATCGTGACCACAAGGATCGCGATGGCCAGCCACACCCACCAATGCTTGAACGCGACGAGCTTCAGGCCGGCGAGGATCCCGGTGACCACGATGCCCGCCAGACCGACGTACATCGGGATCGTCGTCTCCCCGGAGAGGCCGATCAGATCCAAGATCCTTCTGCGGTCTCGCTCGCCGCGGATGCGATACAGCACCACCATCGAGGTGCCGTGCGCCGCCAGGAACACGAGCACGAACAGGATGTGCAGGAAAAGGACCCACTGGTAGTACATCGCGCGGGAGGATACCGCGCACCGGGGGGGCGATCCGCGTCAGAAGGGTTCGAAGCCCGCGCGGACCAGGAGAGCGCGCGCGTCGCGCTCCTCGATCCCACGATCGAGCAGCTCCCGGTAGAGCCGGACGACGCCCAACGAGCGGCCGCATCGCGGGCAGAACGCGAAGTCCTCGCCGAACGGCGTGTGACACCACGGGCAGGTCGTCACCTGCACCCGCCGGTCTGGCTCCAGACCGGCGTCGGCCAGGGCGTCCACGTACCCCTTCCCGTAATCCCACTGGATGTACTCGTCCTCCTGGATGTCCCATGCGGGTTCGTGCATCCGGGGCTCACCGGTGGAGAGCATGTGCTCGAGGTTGTCGCGCAGGAGCTCCCATTCGTAGAAGTGGTTCTGCCCGCATTCCTGGCAGGCGATCACCACACCCTTGACGCCCTGCTGAAGGAAGACGCCGCGCATCGACGCGAGGTCGTCGAGGTCGGCCGCGATGTCCTCGCGTTCCTGTTCGCTCAGCTCGTAGGGCTCGTCGCCCGTCGGGAGGTCTCCTTCGCTCATCCCTGCGCTTCCTCTTCGTCCTCGTCCGTCAGGCGGAAGACCTTGAACGCCTCCGCGTAGCGGTATCCGTCGCCGCTCTCTTGGGCGAGCTGCTCTGCCCGCTCGCGCACCCACGGCGCGGATGCCTCGCCGTGCTGGGACGCGTGCGCGGTCAGCGCCTCGAGCTTCGTGTCCATCGTGTCGGAGATGTCCACGTACACGTCGTGGTCGTTGGAGGCCAACCAGAGGTTGGGCACCTCGTAGGGTTCAAGCCCCTCGTCGAGGAGCTCGGGGAACATCGGCCGGCTGGGCGCGTCGGGCATGATCGCGGTCAGCGCGAGGACGCCGGCCTGCTTGTGGTCCCAGTGGTTGATGTAGCCCTCACCCGACCACAGGCGCGAGGGATCTGGGGCAACCATGACCTCGGGGCGCGCCCGGCGCACCTCGCGACAGACCTTGCGCCGCGTCTCCAGCGTGACCTCGAGCATGCCGTCGACCTCGCCCAGGAACGTCACGGTGCTCACGCCGAGGACGTCGGCTGCGGCGCGCTGCTCGCGCTCGCGTACCTCGCGAAGCCCCGCACGGGTCTCACCCGGTTCGTTCGAGCCGGCGGAGCCGTCCGTGATCACGACGTAGTGGACCTCGCATCCTTCGCGAACCCACTTCGCCACCGTTCCGCCGCACATGAACTCGGCGTCATCCGGATGCGCGAACAGCACCAGCGCGCTGGAGAACCGCCTCTCCTGCATCTGGAGCAAGGGTAGCGGGAGTCGGCCTCAGGAGCCCCGCTGGAGGGCCTGGAGGCCGTCGTAGGCGGCGTACTTGTACGCGTCGGCGTACGTCGGAACGGCGAACGACGAATGGATGAAGCGATCGATCGTTCCACCTTCCTCCAAGACCATCTGCCCGATGTGCACGAGCTCGGATGCGGCGTCGCCCAGCACATGGGCGCCGAGCAGCCTCCGGTCGTCGGCGCGGAACACCAGCTTCACCATCCCCTCCGTGTGACCGGCGATGACGGCCCGTGTGTTCCCGGCGAGCCGTGCGCGCCCCGCCGCGAAGGGGATGTTCGCCCCTTCGGCCTCCTCCTCGCTCATGCCCACCTTCGCCACCTCCGGCACGGTGAACACCGCCATCGGCGGTGTCGGGTCGACGACATGCTTGAAGTCGATCCCGAACGCCTCGCAGACGGCCACCCTCCCCTGCTCCATCGAGACGGAGGCGAGGGCAGGGGGTCCGATGACGTCGCCGGCCGCGAGGATGCCGGGTGCGTCGGTCCGGTACCGAGCGTCCACGAGGACGCGTCCGCGGGCGTCGAGGCGAACCCCCGCTTCCGCGAGCCCCATGCCGTCGGTGGTGCCGGCCCGGCCCGAGGCGAACAGGACCTTCTCCGGCACCAGGACCTCGTCGTGGCCGAGCGAAACGCGGAGCGCTCCGTCGACGCGCGCCACTGCGACGGGCGATCGTCCCAGGAGCACTCGCATGCCCGCGCGTTCGAAGACGTGGGCCAGTAGCTCGGACATCTCGCGATCGAGGAAGGGCATCAACCGGTCGGCCGCGTCGACGAGGGTCACCGTCGTCCCCAGCGCGGTGAACACCGACGCGTACTCGGTGGCGATCGGCCCACCCCCGATCACCACGAGCGTCCGCGGCAGGCGGTCGAGGTTCAGGATCGAGTCCGAGTCGCTGACGTCCGGATCCTCGAACGGGATCGAGGCGGGCCGGTACGGCTTCGAGCCGGTGGCGATCAGGACGAACCTGCCGGCCAGGTGTCGCTCGCCGCCGGCGGCGAGCTGCACCCGAACGGTGCCGTCGGGGTCGAGGCATCCGCTCCCTTGGATCAGCTCGATCCCGTGTCGCTCGATGTTCTCCCGGACGGTGCGCGTCATCGCGTCGGTGACCTCGCGTCCACGCTCCCGCAGCGAGCGAAGCATCGTGGTCGCGTCGAGGGACATCGACATGCCGTAGATCTCGCGCTGACGGAAGCCCGAGAGGTAGAGGGCGGCCTCGCGCAGGGTCTTCGTAGGGACGTCACCGCTGCCGACGCTCGTGCCGCCCGGCGTCGCGGACCGGTCGACGATCGCCACACGCTTGCCGAAGTACGCGGCCTGTGCCCCCGCCTTCTCCCCGGCGGGACCGGCGCCGATGACCACGAGGTCGAACAGTTCGGCCGTCACGACGCGAAGCGTAGCGCCGTGACGAGTGGCACCGCGCCGAGGTCCTCGGGTATCGTTGCGCGCCGAGGGTTCCGCATCGCAGTCGTCACTCGAGCAGCACCCTCCCGGCGACACGTCGCCGGTGGCCGGCGGGCACGCGCTTGCACCACGCCCGACCGGGCCGAGGAGGGGGGGAACGCCGGTGGCAAAGGGAACCGTGAAGTGGTTCAGCCCGGAGAAGGGCTTCGGATTCATCCTCCAGGAGGGTGGCCCGGACGTCTTCGTGCACTTCTCCGCGATCCAGGGAGAGGGCTACCGCAACCTGGAGGAGGGCCAGGCCGTCGAGTTCGACGTCGTCGACGGTCAGAAGGGTCCGCAGGCGGCGAACGTCCGGGCCGTCTGAACGGCGGATGCCGTGAGCGTCACGGGGGCCCTCCGCCGCGGGCCCCCGTGACGTCTTCACCGTCGGTCCGCCTGTCGAGGACCTCCTCCAGCGCGTCGACCTGCTCGTGGACCGACTTCGGCGAGGGACCGCCCCTGATCGACCGGGCGCCGACGGAACGATCGGGGTCCAACATCGAGGCGCCCTCCGGCAAGCCGACGGCCCGCCACTCGTCCGCATCGAGGTCGCCGAGCCCTCGTCCGTCTGCGGCGAGGCGTCGCAGCAGCTCCCCCGTGCGCCGGTGCGCCTCGCGGAACGGCACTCCGTCGCGGACGAGCGCCTCCGCCAGGTCGGTGGCGTAGAGCCCCTCGTCCGCGCACGCCGCGCGCATCAAGGCAGCGTCGAAGCGCATCGTCCGTATCACTCCGGCCATCGGGGGCAGCAGCAGCTCCAGCGTGTCGGCGGCGTCGAACGCCGGTTCCTTGTCCTCCTGCAGGTCGCGGTGGTAGCCGAGCGGCAGCCCCTGTAGCGCCGAGGTCAGCGCGACGAAGTCGCCCGCGATCCGGCCCGCCTTGGCGCGCGCAAGCTCGGCGACGTCCGGGTTCTGCTTGTGCGGCATCATGCTCGACCCGGTGGCGTACGCCTCGTCGAGCTCCGCCCATCCGAGCACGGGGTCGGTCCAGCGGGCGACGTCGGCGCCGACCCGCGACAGATGCGTCGCCTCGATCGCGGCCACGGCCGTGAACTCCTGCACGAAGTCGCGGTCCCCGACCGCATCGATCGAGTTGGCGAAGGCCCGGTGCAGCCCCAGCCGCGCCGCGGACGCATCCGGATCGAGCCCGAGCGTCGACGTCGCTATCGCTCCTGCACCGAGTCCCGACGTCGAGGTCCGCGCCCCCCATCGGTCGATCCGCTCGAGATCGCGCGCGAGGGCCCACGCATGCGCGAGCAGATGGTGGCCGAGCGTGACCACCTGCGCGGGACGTCCGTGGGTCGTGCCCGGCATCACGCTTCCGGCGTGCTCGCGAGCGCGATCGAGCACCACGCGGATCAAGGCGACGGTCCCGGTGCCGATCCTGCGCCCCGCGGCCAGCAACCACAGACGGAGGTCTGTCACGACGAGGTCGTTCCGGGAGCGTCCTGCGTGCAGGTTCGCCCCCACGTCGCCGAGCCGGTCCGTGACCGCTCGCTCGATCGCGGAGTGCACGTCCTCGTCGCGGGGGTCGAAGACGAACCGCTCTTCCGCGATCGCGTGGCCGACTTCGGCAAGCGCGTCCGCGAGGGACGCGGCCTCCGCGGCGGACAGGAGACCCGCGTCGTGCAGCGCGTGGACGTGCGCGATCGACACCTCCACGTCCTGGGGAGCCAGCCGGAGGTCGAACCCGAGCGAGCGACCGAGGGCGTGCGCGTCGGGGGCTGGAGGCTTCGAGAAGCGCCCTGACCAGAGCCGGTCGCCACCCCCGTCGCTCACCGGCCCTGCTTCGCCGACCATACCTTGAGGGGCAGCCCGAAGAGCCGCACGTACCCCTCGGCGTGGGACTGGTCGAACGCGTCGCCGCCCCCGTAGGTGGCGAGCGACAGGTCGTACAGGGACGACTCGGCCTTGCGCCCGACGACCGTGCAAGATCCGGATTCGAACCGCAAACGGACGTCGCCGGTCACGTGCGCCTGCGTCTGGTCGATGAAGGCGTCGATCGCCGCCCGGAGGGGGCCGAACCACTGCCCGTCGTAGACGAGGTCCGCCCAGCGCGCCTCGAGCATCGGCTTGAAGTGTCCGACGTCGCGTTCGAGCGTCAGATCCTCGAGTGCGCGATGGGCCTTGATCAGCGCGAGCGCCCCCGGCACCTCGTACAGCTCGCGGCTCTTGATCCCGACGCGCCGGTTCTCGATCATGTCGACGCGCCCGAACCCGTACGCGCCGCCGAGGTCGTCGAGGGTCCGGATCACCGACGACAGCGACGTCGTCTCGCCCTCGAGTGTTACCGGCACCCCCTCCTCGAACCGGACCACGATCTCGGCGGGCTCGGAAGGCCGCGCCGAGGGCGGCGCCGTGCGTGCGAACGCGTCCTCGGGGGGCGCGGCCCACGGGTCCTCCAGCGGTCCGCACTCCGCCGTGCGCCCCCACAGGTTCTCGTCGACCGAGTACGTCGAGGTCACGGTCGCGACCGGGATCCCCCACTCGTCGGCGAGCGTCAGCGCCTTCTCCCGCGGGATGTTGGCGTCGCGGATCGGCGCGAGGATCTCCAGATCGGGCGCCAGCACGCCGAACGACACTTCGAACCGAACCTGATCGTTGCCCTTGCCGGTGCAGCCGTGCGCGACCACATCCGCGTCGAGCTCCCGGGCGACCTTGACCACCTCTTCGGCGATGCACGGCCGGGCGATCCCGGAGACCATCGGATACTTCCCCTCGTACAGGCCGTTCGCCTTGATCGCGCGCACCAGGAATTCCCCCGCGAAGCGTTCGATGGCGTCGACCAGCCGCACGCTCGCGGCCCCGGCGCGCTCGCCGCGCTCGATCACCTGTGCGAAGTCGTCGCGCTGGCCGACGTCGACGGCCACGGCGTGGACCTCGTAGCCCTGCTCGCTCAGCCACCGGATCGTGACCGACGTGTCGAGCCCGCCGCTGTACGCGAGCACTGCCTTCTTCGTCATCGTTCCGCCTGCATGATCCGTTTGAGGGTCTCCTCGAGCCGTCGCGGCTGCACCCCTTCGCGACCGAGTACGAGGATCGTGTTGTCGCCGGCGATCGTGCCGGCCACGCCGTCGAGGCCGACGCGGTCGATCCCCTCGGCCAGCGCCGACGCGGCGCCGGGTGGCGTCCGGATCAGCACGCCCGCGTCGCTGCGCACGACCGACAGGGCGAACTCGTCCAGCAGTCGATGCAGCATGCCGGTCGGCGCCCCGAGCGCCGCCGCGTTCGTCTCGCCCGGGACGACGTACCGCACGCCCGCGGCATCGTGCACGCGCGCCAGCCCGAGCTCCTCGATGTCGCGACTGATGGTCGACTGGGTCGCGCGGATCCCGAGCCGCCCCAGCCGCGTCCGGATCTCCCGCTGGCTCGCGAGCCGCTCGCGCGCGATCAGGTCCAGCGTCGCTTGCTGCCGGCGCGTCTTCGCCGAGCCGTTGCTGCGGCTCACGGCCGGACCTCCGTCACGTCGGGTGTGATCATCGTGCCGACCCCCTCGGGCGTGAAAAGCTCCAGGACGAGCGCGTGCTCGACCCGGCCGTCCACGAGGTGCACGCGGGTCACCCCGGCGGCGAGCGCCCCGACGGCGGTCTCGATCTTCGGGATCATCCCGCCATCCAGGACACCGCCGCGCGCGAGCAGCTCGACGCACTGCCGCGCCGAGAGCTCGGACAGCAGGTCTCCGGATGGGCCGATCACCCCCGGAACGTCGTTGAGGTAGACGAGCTTCTGCGCGCCGAGCGCGACCGCGAGCTCGCTCGCGACGACGTCGGCGTTCACGTTGTATGCCTGGCCGTTCTCGTCGATCGCGATCGAGGCAACGACGGGAACGAACCGGGCCTCGAGCAACGTCGCCAGCACCTCAGGGTGGACGTGGACCACCTCGCCGACGAACCCGAGATCGGGCGACTCCTGCTTGCGAGCGAGCAAGAGGCGCCCGTCGACGCCGGACAGACCGACCGCGTTGACGCCTCCCGACACGAGCGAGGCCACGACCTCCGTGTTGAGCTTCCCGGCGAGCACCATGGTCGCCACGTCGAGCGTGTCGGCGTCGGTGACCCGGACGCCGGCGACGAACCGCGTCTCGATGCCGAGCCGCGCCGACATCCTCGTGACGGCCGGGCCGCCGCCGTGCACGATCGCGGGTCGGATCCCCACCGACTGCAGGAGGGACACGTCCTCGGCGAACGACGCCGCAAGCCCCGACTTGTCCATCGCGGCCCCGCCGTACTTGATCACGAGCGCCTTCCCGCGATGCTCACGCATGAACGGCAGCGCCTCGACCAGCGTGCGGGCCTTCGCGACGGTGCGCTGGCGGATCTGCGGTGGGAGATCGAGGGCCATCAGGCCGTGTACTCCCCGTTGATCCGGACGTAGTCGTAGGACAGGTCGCATCCCAGCGCCCTCGAGCGACCGGGACCGTCGCCGGCGCGCACGCGCACCACGTACTCCTCCTCGGCCATCGCGCCGCGGGCGGCCGCTCGCAGGTCGTCGGTCTCGAAGTACGCAGGCGGGATCACGCCGCCCTCCACGAGGCGTGCGCCCCCGATCCAGATGTCGACGAGGGATGGGGAGACGTCGACGCCGGAGGAACCGATGGCCTGCAGGATCCGCCCGGGGTTCGGATCCTCGCCGAACGCCGCCGTCTTCACCAGGGGGGAGTCGGCCACCGCCTTCGCCAACGTACGGGCCGCTGAATCGGTCGCCGTCCCCGTCACGTCGACGACCACGACGTGGGACCCGCCCTCAGCGTCGCGGATCAGGTGCGCCGCGAGCGCCGATCCGACTTCGGCGACGGCGTTGCGAAGCCCGTCCCAGCCGGGATCTCCCGGCATCACGGGCCCGCCTCCCGCGGCGCCGCTGGCGAACAGCAGGACCGAGTCGTTGGTGCTGGTGCACCCGTCGACCGTGATCGACTCGAACCGCGGGGCAAGCTCCTCGCACACCAGGAGCCGCAGGTGCGGTGTGGCCACTCGTGCATCGGTGGTCACGAACGCGAGCATCGTGGCGAGGTTCGGGCTGATCATGCCGACGCCCTTGGCAGCACCGCCGACGCGGAACCGGCCGGCATCCGCACGCGCGGACTTCTCGGTCGTGTCGGCGGTCATGATGGCGCGCGCGAACGCTTCGCCGCCGTCGGGCGAGAGCGCGCCGACGAGGCCCGGCAACCCCGCGAGCAGCGGCTCCATGTGCAGGGGCTCACCGATCACGCCCGTCGAGCAGGCGAGCACGTCGTCAGCGTTCAAGCCCAGGAGCTCGCCGGTCATTGTGATGACCGAGAGCGCGTCGTGCAGACCGCGCTCCCCGGTGGCCGCGTTGGCCTGCCCGCTGTTCACCACCACGGCCGTGCCGCGGGCGGCCGACAGCCTAATCCGGCAGAGCCGGACCGGAGCAGCGGCGGCGCGGTTGGTCGTGAACACGCCGGCCGAGGTCGTGGCGGGCCCGCCCGCGAGGAGCGCCAGGTCGGGACCGCCGCTCGGTTTGAGACCGGCCGCGATGCCGGCTGCACGGAACCCGTTCGGGTACGTCACGCTCACGGGTAGACCGCCACGTCGGGAAGGGCGGTCGTCTCGGGGAACCCGAGCGCGAGGTTCGCGTTCTGGATCGCCTGGCCGGCCGCGCCCTTCACCAGGTTGTCGATCGCACCCACGACCACCGCCGTGCCGGAGCGTGGGTCGGCGAACGCCTGGAGCTCGACAAGGTTGGTTCCGCGTGTGCGCTTCGAGTCCACCATGCCGCCGGGCGGCTGCACGCGAACGAAGGGGGCGCCCTCGAACGCGCCGAGCAGGCAGTCCGTGAGCATCTCGTTCGTCACGCCGTCGGCCAGCGGCGCGTAGGTCGTCGTGACCACGCCGCGCACGGCCGGGACGAGATGCGGCACGAACGTCACCGACACACTGATCCCCGTCGCGAGCTCGAGCCCGTGCTCCATCTCGGGCGTGTGTTGGTGCGCCGGCGCCCGGTACGGGCGGATCGACTCCTCGCTGGCCGCGAACGACGCCGCCTGGGTGAGGGCGCGACCCGCCCCCGACAATCCGGTCTTCCCGTCGACGTGCATCGGACCGGGCAGGATCAGCCCGGCGCCAAGCAACGGTGCGCACCCGAGCACGACCGGCATGGGGAAGCACCCGGGGTTCGCCACGAGCCGCGCTCCCGGCAACGCGTCGCCGAAGAGCTCCGGAAGGCCGTAGACGGCCTTGTCGAGCCAGGCCGGCGAGGGGTGCTCGAACCCGTACCAGGAGGGATACAGGTCGCCGGGCAGCCGGAAGTCCCCGGCCAGGTCGATCAGGGTGCAGCCCGCCTCGATCAGCGCGGGTCCGATCTCGGCGGAGGCCCCGTGCGGAAGGGCGGAGAAGACGACGTTGGCGGCGGCGGCGATGGCGTCGGGTTCGATGGGGCGGAGCTCGAGGCCGCTCGGCTTGAGTGACCCCAGGTGCGGGTGGACCTCCGCGAGGGGCAGGCCCGCGGATCCCTTCGCGCCCAGGTAGGTGACCTCGGCTTGCGGGTGGGCTGTGAGAAGCCGGAGCACCTCGCTGCCCGCGTAGCCGGAGGCCCCGAGCACCGCCACGCGCATCGTCGCACGCATACGCATGAGTATGCAAATTTCGGGTAAGTATGTCACCCGTGGGTAAGGATGCGACCCGACATGCGCTCCGGCGCCGCGCTTCCGGTGTTCTCCCGGATCAGCCGGGGCCTTCCCCGACGACCGTCAAGGGCGGACTCGGAGCGCCCACGAGGTCGCTGGGCTCCGCGCCCGCCGTACGGGCGCGTGCGATCGACCCGCGCGCCTTGCCGAGCTGCGACCGGAAGGCGTCGGTGCCCCCCGCGAGCATCACGACCGCCTTCTGGAACCGGTTCTCGACGACCGCCTCCATCGCGTCGAGCACCGCGGCGATGTCGGTGAGGCTCGCCTGGACGCCGGCAGCGTCGCCGAACCGCTGCACGAGCGCGTAGAGGAACAGCACGATCGGCAACGCCGACGCGTAGGGAACGATGACCACGCCCTTTGCATAGGCGTCGGCGTGTGCGCGCTTGATCGCCGCGTACGCGGCGTCGGGGACGGCGGCGACCGCCACTGGCGACGTGACGGCGGGATCGAGGTACTGCGCGACCTCCTTCGCGCGGCTCGACACGGCCTTCTCCACGGCGCGGGCGCACGCGTCGCGCTCCACGGGGTCGGTCGCCCTCTCGAGCGCCTCGAGCTCCGCCAGGGCGGTCCACTTCGAGTCGATCGGCAGCCTGCGCCCGTCGGGCAGGGCAAGCCCGAACTCGACCACCTTCCCGTTCACGCGGAAGTCGGTGACGAGCATGCCGGGCGGAAGATCGGCGAGACGGTCGCGCAGCACGTTCTCGCCCGCGCGGCCCTTCGCAGCGCCCCCGGCGAGCACGGTCGCGAGCCTGCGGACGACCTCGCGCTGCTCCGCATCGACACCACGCCGCTCCTGCTCCCGCAGCCGCAGCTCGTCGAGCGCCCGGCGTGCGCCGTCGAGCCCGGCGCGCAGCTGCTCGGACGCCAGCTCGCGCCCGGCCGCCTGATCGGCCATCCGGCGCAACTCGGCGGCCTGGACGCGGATCTCGCGTTCCAGGAGCGCCGTTCCCGCCACGCTCGTTCCCGTCCGGCGCCACATGGCCAGCGCCAGCCCGCCCGCCAGGCCGAGCGCCAGCCCCGTCACCGCGACCGTCCATGCCTCCGCGTTCACCCGCGCACCCCCGGTTGTGTGGTCACGGCCGACCGTACCCGGCGGTGCCGACACGATGCGCGCCATGCGACGATGCACGGATGCAGCTGCGCGACGGCGACCTCAGCATCCGGTTGATGCGCGACGACCCGCAGGACTACGAGCTGCTCGTGCGGTGGCGCGCCCAGCCACACGTGCACGCCTGGTGGGATCCGGACGAACCGCCGCCGACGTACGACACGGTCGTCGAGTGGCATGGGCCCCGAGCCCAGGCCGAGGAGGCGACCACCTCGTGCATCATCCAGCTCGGCGAGCGTCCGATCGGGTACGTGCAGTACTTCCCGTGGGCACCCTTCGCCGAGGACGCGCGGGCGATGGGCTTCGAGGTCGACGAGCGAGCGTTCGGGATCGACATCTTCATCGGCGAGTCCGATCTGCTCGACCGGGGCATCGGGACGAGGGCGGTCGAGCTCATGTGCCGCCATCTCGAGGACGAGCTCGAAGCATCGGGGGTCGCCCTGACGACCGAGACCTCGAACCACCGGGCACAGCGCGCCTACGAGAAGGCCGGCTTCGTCAAGGTGAAGGAGGTCCTCGAGCTCGACACGCGCGACGGCGAGCGCGTCCCGGCGTGGTTGATGCAGCGGGAGCGGGCGTCGTGACCGCGCGCGGCGGCCTGGACCGCGACCGGATCCGCCGGCTGCACGAGCAGGAACGGCAGCGATTCGTCGACGCACGTCCCCGCACGCTCGAGCTGCTCGCACGCGCCGGCGAGCACATGCCCAACGGCGTGCCGATGGCATGGATGGCGTCGGACAACGAGCCGCCCGTCTATGTCGACCGGGGCGAGGGTCCGGGCTTCACCGACGTCGACGGGTTCCACTACGTGGATTTCAACGCATCGGACATGTCAATGTTCTGCGGGCACGCGAACCCGGCGATCGTGCGCGCGATCGAGGACCGCGCCCGCCGCTCGACGCAGTTCCTCCTGCCGACGGAGGAGTCGGTCCGCGTGGCGGAGATCCTCGCCGACCGCTACCCGTGCACTCCGCACTGGCAGTTCACGCTCTCGGCGACGCAGGCGAACACGGAGGCGATCCGCCTCGCTCGGGCCGCCACCGGACGCGATGTCGTGCTGCTGTTCGCGGGGCACTACCACGGCCATTTCGACGAGGCGCTCGTCGATCTGGACGCCGGCACCGCGGTCCAGCTCGAGCGCGGGCTCGCCAAAGGGGTGACCGGCCGCGTGCGCATCACCCAGTTCAACGACGAGCCATCGCTGGCCGAGGCGCTCGCGCGGCGGGACGTCGCCGTCGTCCTCACGGAGCCAGCCCTCACGAACAACGTGCACTTCCTTCCGCCCGAGCCGGGGTGGCACGACGCGCTTCGCAGGCTCACGCGCGAGCAGGGAACGGTGCTGGCCTACGACGAGACCCACACGCACGTCGTCGGGGTCGGCGGCGCGACCGGCATGTGGAACCTCGACCCCGACGTCGTGACGATCGGGAAGGCCGTCGCGGGCGGGGTTCCGATGGGTGCCTACGGCGTGACGGACACGCTCGCCGGCGAGCTCGATGTCGACCGTCATGTGGCGACGGGTGGGACCTTGTTCGGCAACCCGCTGTCGGCGGCGGCTGCCGTCGCCGCGCTTTCGGAGGTCCTCACGCTGGAGGCCTACGCCCACACGTCGGCGCTGGGCTCGATGCTGGCCGACGGGATCGAGGCCTCGATCGAGCGGGCGGGGCTGCCCTGGACCGTCTATCGGTTCGGCCCGCGGACGGGGCAGTGGTACGGTCCCGCGCCCCGCACGGGAGCCGATGCCCTGGCGCTCACCGACCTCGAGCTGACGAAGCTGTTCCGCGTCTGGTTCGCGAACCGGGGCATCTGGGAGGCCCTTCCGGGTGCGGGTCCAACCGTCCCGGTGCCCGCGGGCGACGCCGACGTGTACCGCTACCTCGACGCGTACGACGAGCTCCTTCCGCTGCTGGCCGGCTGACCGGTAGCATCCACGGCATGAGCGCCGCACCGATCGAGCTCGTCCGCGTCTCGGGGAGCCATCGCGAGGTGGGACGCCAGCTCGGCGAGGCCGGCCGCGACCAGATCGCGCGCACGATCGCCGCCGCCTGGGACGAGCTGCCGTCGGGTCGCTCGAAGCAGGATCAGCTGGCGCTCGCCGCAACCTATCGCGCGTTCACCGCGCCGAGGCTGCCGTGGCTCGTCGACGAGCTCGACGCGTGCGCGGAGGCCGCCGGCGTCGACCCGCTGGAGCTCTTCGCGGTCTCGATCGAGGAGATCTGGTACGAGCCCTACGGGGCCAGGACCGATGGGCGGTGCTCGGACCTCGTGGCGGGACCCAGGGCCACGGCCGACGGGCACCTGCTCGTGGCGCACAACAACGACCTGCGTCCTGAGGCGCAGGAGCAGATCACCGCCCTCGAGATCCGCGTGCCGGGCGACCCGGTGATCTTCCAGCTGGGGGGGATCCCCTGGCTCTCGGTCGGCTGGAACTCCGCCGGCCTCTCGCTCACCGGCAACGAGCTCAGCCCCAACGACGAGCGCGTCGGCATCAGCCGGAGCCTGCAGGTGCTGGAGATGATGCGCGCCCGCTCGCTCGCCGAGATGGTGGCGGCGGCGCTGCGACCCGACCGCGCGTCGAGCTACAACAACGTGCTGGCGTCGGCCGACGGCGGCGTGGCGAACGTCGAGGGAAGCGCCACCGACGCCGAGGTCACCGATCTGGACGGGCGCGGGCATCTCGCCCACACCAACAACTACGTCTGCGACCGAATGCTCCAGTACGAGGGCGACGCAGACTACGCGCCTCACTCGAACGTGCGGTACGAGCGCGCGCGCCGGCTGCTCGCCGCCGAGCCGCCGGGATCTATCACGATGGACCGCCTGCGCGTGCTCCTGTCCGACCACGAGACGAAGCCCGATTCGCTCTGCAAGCATCCCGAGTTCGGCACGCCGACGTCCAAGACCGTGTTCTGGTGCGTGACCGACGTCACCGAGGGACGCGTCCGGTACGGGCGAGGCAACCCGTGCGACTCCGTCGAGCAGGAGTACGTGTTCGACGAGTACCCGGGCCGAGAGGCCGCTGCCTGATCTATCGCGTGCCGAGGGCCGCGATCGTGTCGGCGTCGCCCCCGTCCCTCGCGAGAGAGGCGGGCGTGCGTCCGTCGTCGCTCTTCGTCTCGGGGTCGGCGCCGCGCGCGAGCAGCGTGCGGACGAACGCGGCGTCGCCGTTGGCCGCCGCGGCGTGCAGCGCCGTCCAGCCGCCCGACTGGCGAGCGTTCGGGTTCGCACCGGCGTCGAGCAGGAGCAGCCCGACGTCGAGATGACGCCCGGCCGCGGCGCCGTGCAGCGGCGTCCCGGTCATCCATCCCGTCGCGGCTGCGTCGACGGCTGCGCCGCGGGACAGCAGGAGCGCCGTTGCCTCGACGGACCCGAAGAACGCGGCGAGATGCAGCGGCGTGAAGCCGTCGGCCGACCGTGCCGTCAACGACGGGTCCGCGACGAGGGCGTCCGCCAGCTGCGCCGCGTCGTCGAGGGCGGCCGCCTCGAACATGTCCAGCGCCGTCACGTGTGCGCGGATGATCGCGACGAGATCGCGATCGCGCCGGTAGCGCGCGTGCATCAGCGCCGAGACGCCGTCGGCGGCCCGCGCCTCGGCGAGCGTGGGGTCGTCCTCGAGGAGCGCGCGGACCCGATCCCTGTTCCCGGCGTCGATCGCAGCGAACAGCTCCGTCGACGTGCTTGCCATCGCGGTCCCTCCCGCGTAGGGTTCTATTTGCTTAGCCTAAGCAAATATCATCACGGACGTGGCCTCGTCAAGCGGAGCTTCCCCAACGCGAGAGGTGGCGGCGGTGGCCGACCGGCTCCACTCGGCCGCCCTCCACCTCTTGCGTCGCCTGCGCGAGCAGGACGAGGCGCTCGGCATCTCTCCCCCACGGCTGTCCGCGCTCTCGGTCGTCGTGTTCGCCGGCCCGATCAGCATCGGTGCCCTGGCGGCGGCCGAGGGTGTCTCGGCGCCCACGATGTCGAGGCTGGTCGACGGGCTGGAACGCGACGCGCTGGTGGTGCGCGGGCCGGACCCGGCGGATGCGAGGGGCGTGCTGGTGCGCGCCACCGCCAGGGGCGCGCGGACGCTCACGAAGGGCAGGCGCACGCGCGTGCAGACCCTGGCGTCGAGCCTGGCCCGACTGACCTCCGAGGAGGTGGCCGCCGTCGCGCGAGGCGCCGAGCTGATCGAGCGGATCGCCCGGTCCGGCTAGACGATCGAGCGGCCACGACGCGCCACCAGCCGTCCGGCCTTCCACACCGCCGCGGGCCGCAGCACCGCCTCGATGTCCTGCACCGGGTCCTCGCCGTAGAGGACCAGGTCGGCGAGCTTGCCGGGTTGTATCGTCCCGGCCTCGGGCAAGCGCAGCAGCTCGGCACCGTTGGCCGTGGCCGCGACGAGCGCGTCCAGCGGTCGACTCCCCCACTCGACCATCGCGACCAGCTCGCCGGGCGCTCCGCCATGTGGGTTGAAGGGCGTTCCGGCGTCGGTTCCGCACACGTGTCGGACCCCCGCCCGGACGCAGCGTGCGTGCGCCGCCCGCGCATCGTCCGTCAGGGCCTCCGCCTTGCGCACCGCGTAGTCCGGCGCCTCGCCGGGATGTCCTGCGATGCCGAGGAGCGCCGCGATCGTGGGCGAACGGAAGGTCCCGCGCTCGCGCATCTCCTTGGCGGCCTGCGTGGTCGCCTGCACGCAGTGCTCGACCGAATCGACCCCCGCGCGGATCGCCTGCAGGATCCCCTCAGCGCCGATCGCATGGGCGGCCACGCCACAACCCCAACGCTTCGCCTCGTCGACGGCCGCCGCGAGCTCCTCCATGGTGAAGGCGGTGAAGGTCGCACCGATGCCGGGCGTCAGCACGCCCCCCGTCGCGATCACCTTGATGGCCGTCGCTCCCCCGCGCACCTCCTCGCGCACCGCGCGACGGATCGCGTCGGGACCGTCGACCTCGCGCGCGATGCCGATGTTGTGCCCGTGCCCACCGGTCACCGTGAGCGCCCGCCCCGCGGCCACGACCCGTGGTCCGGCGACGATCCCCCGGTCGACCGCCTTCGCGAGCGCGCCCGTCCCCAGCCCTCCCAGGTCGCGGACCGACGTCACGCCGCTCGCCAGGTGCCGCCGGAGGTTGGCGGCCGCCTTGAGCGCGGCCGTCGTCGCGTCGATCTCTCGAGCCTCGGCCTGGAAGTCGGCGGAGCCGTCGAAGGTGAGATGCACATGACAGTCGATCAACCCGGGAGCGAGCGTCTTTCCGCGTCCGTCGACGGCCCGGGCGGCCCGCGCCTCCCGGGGGGCTCTCACATGCGCACCGACCCAGGCGATCCGCTCCCGATCGACAAGCACGCCCCGCCCGCGGCCGACACGGCGCCCGTCGAACAGCGTGACGTCCGCGACGTACGTTCCTGGCATGGCAGCGGCATCTTCCCACCGGCTTCACGGCCCGGCGAACCGCGGCCGCCCGGAACGGCCCGAGATCGGGGTCGGTCAGGGCACGCGGATCGGTTCGGCCTCCTGGCCCCGCCGGGTCGGCGTATGGTCGCGCTCGATCGCGTCGAGCAACTCGTAGTAGTCGGGGAGCTCGCGCAGGTGCGCCCACGCGATCTTGCCCGTCAGGATCGGATCGTCGTCGGTGACGTTCGTCGCGGGATCGCGGCGGCCATGCTCGAGCTCGATGTCCATCCCGCGGCGGAACTGATCCAGACCGAACTGCGCCACGGCGAAGTCGATCCCGAGCTCCTCGGCGACGGCGTGAGCTTGATCAAGAGTGAAGCCCGACCGGATCGTCCGGATCATCTCGGCACCCCCTCGTTAGACGCAACGGTAGGCGCCGACCCGCCGGGAAGCTCGGGTAGGATGCCCCGATCCGGGCGGGACCTCCGGGCCGGAGCTTCCCCGACGATCGATGGAGGTGGGGTGCTCGATCTCGCGCAGATGGCCGTAGAGGCCGCTCTCCGCGCCGGCGCGGGCTTCGCCGACGCGCGCGTCGGCACCGACGAAGACGAGTCTGTGACGGTCCGCGACGAGGAGGTCGAGGGCGTCGAGCGCGCCACCTCCACCGGGCTGGGCGTTCGGGTCGTCGTCGAGGGCAAGGTGGGGTTCGCCGCCACCGCGCGGCTGGCCGAGGACGAGATCGAGCGAACGGCGGGGCTCGCCGTGCGGATCGCGCAGGCTGCCCAGCGCCTCCCGGGGCGCGGCGTCAAGCTCTCCCCGGTCGAGCCTGCCGTCGCGTCGTGGAGCGGACCCTGCGACGAGGACCCCTTCACCGTTCCGCTCGATCAGAAGGTCGGCCTGCTCGTCGAGGTCACGCGTCGTATGCGCGCGGTCGAGGGCGTCACCTTCGCCGAGGGGTTCCTCGACGCCTTCCGCCGATCGACGTGGTTCGCCTCGAGCGACGGCGCCGCGATCGAGCAGGTGGTGACGCACACCGGCGGGGGGATGCAGGCAACGGCCGTGGGCGACGGCGACGTGCAGCAGCGGACGTTCCCCAACTCGTTCCGGGGCCACGTCCGCGCCGCCGGGTACGAACACGTTCGCGGGCTCGGGCTCCTCGACAACGCCGAGCGGATCGGCCGGGAGGCCGTCGAGCTTCTCGCCGCACCCGAGTGCCCGAGCGAGCGCACGACCGTGGTGCTCGACTCGAATCAGGTGGAGCTCCAGGTGCACGAGTCGATCGGCCACCCGGTGGAGCTCGATCGCGTGTTGGGCATGGAGGAGGCCTACGCGGGCGGGTCCTGGCTCGGCCCCGGCGATCGCGGTTCGGTCCGCTACGCGAGCCCGCTCGTGTCGATCACCGCCGACGCGACGCTGCCCGGCGGCCTCGGCACCTTCGCGTTCGACGACGAGGGTGTGCGTGCCCAGCGGGTCCCGGTGATCGTCGACGGCGTGTTCGAGAACTTCCTCACCGACCGCTCGACGGCGCCGATCGTCGGGCAGTCCTCGAACGGTACGGCCCGCGCCGACGGATGGACGCACCTGCCCCTGATCCGCATGACCAACGTCTCGATCGAACCCCGCGAGGGAACCCTCGAAGAGATCATCGCCGACACGGCCGACGGGCTCTACCTGTCCACCAACACGTCCTGGTCGATCGACGACAAGCGGATCAACTTCCAGTTCGGATGCGAGACGGCGTGGCGGATCAAGGACGGTCGTCTGACGCAGCTGTTCAAGAACCCGAACTACACGGGCATCACGCCCGAGTTCTGGGGCTCGTGCGACGCGGTGGGCGGGCCGGAGAGCTTCGTCGTGTGGGGCACGCCGAACTGCGGCAAGGGTCAGCCCGGCCAGGTCGCGCGCGTCGGCCACGGGGCCGCGCCGGCGCGATTCCGCAACGTCGAGGTCGGGGTGCGCGGCTGATGCCGGGCCCCCTCGGCGAAGACCGCTTCGTCCAGGTCGCGCAGGGCGCGCTCGAGCTGCCCGGCGCCGACGGGGTCGAGGTCTTGCTCCTGCACGACTGGGGTGGCCTGAGCAGGTTCGCGAACTCCGAGATCCACCAGTCGACCGCCAGCGAGGACACGTCGCTGCGCGTGCGCGTGGTGGACGCGGGCAGGGTCGGCGTGGCCGCCTCCAACGATTGCTCGCCCGAGGGCGCCCGCGCCGCGGCCACGAGCGCCCTGGAGATGGCGCGCGTGGGCACGCCGGACCCGTTCTGGCCCGGGCTCGCGCCCATCGCTCCCGTTCCCGAGGACGGGCGGTTCGACGACCCGACGGCCACCTGCTCACCCGAGGCCCGGGCGGACGGCGTGGCGGCGCTCGTCGGCCGATGCGACCCGGGATTCGTCGCGGCCGGTGCGTTCGAGACACGGGCGGTCGAGGTGGCCCTGGCCAACTCGGAGGGCCAACGCTGCTGGTCGGCGTCGACGCAGGCGTCGCTCTCCACGGTCGTCACCGGCGGCGACGGCGGCAGCGGGTTCGCGGAGTCATTCGGCGGCTCCGTCGACGCGATCGACCCGGAAGAGCTCGGCGGCCGGGCAAACGCGAAGGCTGTTCGGTCGCAGCGGCCCGAGCCGCTTCCGGCGGGCCGGTACACGGTCGTCCTCGAGCCGAGCGCCACCGCCACCCTCATCGGCTTCCTCGCGTGGATCGGCTTCGGGGGTCGTTCGTACGTCGAGGGGCGGTCGTGCCTGTCCGGGAAGGGCGAGCAGGTGGTCGCCGCACCGGCCGTATCGATCTGGGACGACGGGTCTGATCCGCGAACGATCGGTGCGAACTTCGACTTCGAGGGGGTCCCGAAGAAGCGGACCGACCTGATCCGAGACGGCGTCTTCCTCGACGCCGTCTACGACCTGCGCACCGCCAAACAAGCCGGGCGAGCGAACGGCTCAACCGGACACGCGCTGCCCGCCCCCAACCCGGAGGGGCCCTTCCCGCTGAACCTGTTCATGGGCACCGGTGATGCCACGCTCGACGAGATGGTCGCCTCGACCACCCGTGGGCTCCTCGTCACCCGCTTCCACTACTCGAACGTCGTCAACCCGATCGAGTCGACGATCACCGGGATGACCAGAGACGGCACCTTCCTGATCGATCGGGGCGAGGTCGCAGGGCCGGTGCGCAACTTCCGGTTCACCCAGTCGATCCTGGGTGCGCTCTCCGACGTCGCGATGGTCGGCCGAGAGGCGGAGCTCGCGAGTGAGTTCTTCTTCTCGGCCTCACGGGTGCCCGCCCTCAAGATCGAGGCGTTCCACTTCAGCGGCGTCTCCGACCACTGAGGCGGTACGCTTCGGGTCTCAAGCTTCCAGCCAGGAGGAATCCATGTTGGTCGGCGACATCATGCACACCGACGTGAAGACGGCCGAGGCGGAGGACACCTTCGCCGACGTGGCGAAGGTGATGCGCTCCAACGGCATCTCGTCGGTCGTCGTCCTCGACAAGGGGAAGAAACTCACCGGGATCGTGACCGAGCGCGACATCGTGAACCTGGTCGCCGCCGGCGGGGACCCGCACTCGGTCAAGGTCGTGCTCGGCATGACGCGACGTCACCTCGAGACGGTCGGCCCGAAGGCCGACATCGCCGAGGCCGCCGACCGCATGGTCACGCTCAACATCCGGCATCTCCCCGTGGTCGACCGTGGCAAGGTGGTCGGCATCATCTCGATCCGCGACCTGACCCGGTGGGCGGCCGAGGAGCTCTCGGGCGGCCACGAGATGCCCGACATCGCGCGCAGTCAGAAGGCGCTGAAAGCGGCGACGGAACTCCAGCGCCAGCGCCAGCTGAGCTCCTGAGCGGGTTCACCGCCCGGCGGCGCGGCGGAAGTCCTCCCGCGGGTGCTCGAGCGACCCGAGCTGGGCGATGTCGCGCGGGAACAGCAGCGAGACCGTCCAGTCCATGGCGATGCGGACCTTCCGCCCGATCGTCGGCATGTAGAAGAGGTGGTAGCTGCGGTGCAGGAACCACGCCGGGAACCCCCTGATCCGGATCCCGAGCGGGTCTGCGACCCCCTTGTAGTGGCCGAGCGAACAGAGCATCCCCTTGTTCTTGTACCGGAACGGCGCCGGAGGCCTGCCGGCGAGCGTCGCCGCGATGTTCGCCCCGAGGCGCCGCGCCTGGCGTAGCGCATGCTGCGCGGTGGGCGGTGACACGCCGGCGGGGGCATCGGGGTCTGGCACCGCGGCGACGTCGCCCGCCGCCCACGCGTGGGTGAGCCCGTCGACCCGCAGGAACCGGTCGACCGAGACCCTTCCGGATCCGTCGACCGGGAGGCCGCTCTCGCGTGCCAGCTCCGAAGGCTTCACTCCGGCGGTCCAGACCAGGGTGCCGATCGGGATCGACTCGCCCGTCGACAGATGGACGCCGGCCTCGTCCACGGACGTGACCTGGGTCTCGGTGCGGATCTCGATCGCCCGTTCCCGGAGGCGCCGCGCCGCGTACGAGGCCAGACGCGGATCGAGCTCCGGCAGGATCCGCGGCCCCGCCTCGATCATGACCCACCGCATCTCTTCGCGATGAAGTCCGGAGTACACACGCATCGCCGCGCGCGCGAAATCCTCGAGCTCGCCGAGAGCCTCGATCCCGGCGAACCCGGCTCCCACGAAGACGAAGGTGAGCGCCGCGGTCCGCGCCGTCCGGTCCTCGAGCTCGTCCGCGGCGTCGAGCCGCGACACCACCCGATTTCGGAGCCAGATCGCCTCGGCGACCGTCTTGAAGCCGACCGCGTGATCCGCCAGACCGGGGATCGGCAGCACGCGCGAGCGAGACCCCGCACCGATCACCACCACGTCGTAGGGCTCGTCGCGCATCTGGCCGTCGCTCAGCCGCACGTGTGCCGTGCGTCTTTCGTGATCGATCCGCTCCACCTCACCGACCACGATCTCGGTGTGACGAAGCACGCGTCGCAGCGGAACCACGACCGCACGCGGATCGATCAGCCCGCTCGCCACCTCGGGCAGGAACGGCTGGTACTGCATGAAGTTCTCCGGGTTCACCAGGACGATGCGGTCGGGTGAGGCGTCGAGGCGCCGTTCGAGGTCGAGTGCCGTGTACATGCCGACGTACCCGCCGCCCACGATCAGGATCCGCTTGCCGGCCGCGCTTGCCATGACCGTCACCATAGTCACCAGCTCGCGATGAGCGGCGGCAGCTCCGACAGGCCGCGCACGGACGCGTCGGGTTCGGCGAGCTGCTTGGGGCTCGGCTCGTCGGGAGCCTCGCCGCGGAGCACCCACACCGTCCGCATGCCGGCCGCCTTCGCGGGCCGCACGTCGTAGTCGAGCCGGTCGCCGACCATCACGGCGGCGGCGGGCGCGATCCGCGCCGTGGCGGCGGCCCTGACGAACAGCCGGGGATCCGGCTTCTGCACCCCGAGATCCTCCGACACGGCCCACACCTCGAAGTAGGGCGCGAGCCCGTCGCGCGCCATCGCCGTACGCACCTGGCTGGGCTGATTCGCGATCACGCCGAGGCGATACCCGGCCGCGCGGAGCGCGTCCAGACAGGGCACCACGTCGTCGTGCAACGCTGAGGGCGGGTACTGCCAGTGGCGCGCGGCGAGCTGCTCCAGCCTCTGGACGTCGGCATCCGGCCCGATGAACCGCCGCGCGAGGCTGCGGCGGAACGACGCGTTCTGCGCTGCCCGCACGGCACCGTAGGCGGCCTCATACTCCTCGTCGGAGAACTGGGCGCCCGCCTCCCGGAGCGCGCGCTTCCAGGCCTCGGCGTAGACGCGATCGTCGTAGAGCACGCCGCCGATGTCCAGGAACACGAAGGCGACCGCGCGGCCCACGACCCGGCCAGCCTACCGAGGACCGAGCGAGTGGAGCGCGATCGCCGCCGCTGCGGCGACGTTCAACGAGTCGACGCCCGCGTACATGGGGATCCGCACCCGGACGTCGGCCGCGCGGAGCCAGCGCTCGGTCAAGCCCGGGCCCTCTGCGCCGAGGGCAAGCGCCAGTCGATCGGGCGGTTGCACCGCCTCGAGCGGCTCTGCGTCCGAGGAAGGCGTCAGAGCGAGGAGGCGCACGCCCGCGCGCAGGACGGGCTCGGGGCCGTCGAGGCGGCTCCAGGGCACGCTGAACACGGCGCCCATCGAGGTCCGGACGGCGCGCCGGTACAGTGGATCGGCGCATCTCCGCGTGAGCAGCACCGCCTCCCACCCGAGGGCGGCGGCACACCGGAACACGGCACCGAGGTTCGTGTGATCGCTCAGGTCCTCGAGGACCACGACGCGGGACGAGTCCGCGAGCAGCACGTCCGGATCCGGCGCCGCGCGCCGGCGGAACGAGGCGAGCGCACCCCGGTGAACCGGGAAGCCCGTGGTCCCGGCGAGCACCTCGCGATCCACGACGTAGGCGGGAACGTCGACGCGATCGAGCACGTCCGCCAGCGGTTCGAGCCAGCGCTCGGTGCACAGCACGGCCCGCGGCTCGTACCCCGCCTCCAACGCCCGCCGGATCGTCGCTTCGCCCTCGGCGAGGAACAGCCCCTCGGCCGGCTCCCGGATCGAGCGGAGCTGCACGTCCCGCAGGTCGGTGAAGTCGCGTAGCCGCGGATCGGCCGGATCGCCGACCCGCAGCAGACGGACCATCATCGGCCCACGCGCCGCCGGAGCTCCGCGTACACCTCGGTCGGAGTCGTGTCGCAGCCCAAGCGATACCCGAACCGCTCACCGTGACAGTCGGAGGCGCCGATGGGCAGGAGCGCCAGCCGGTTCGCCATGCCTCGGTAGTACGCGCGCTGGTCGGGGTCGTGGTCGGGGTGATCCACCTCGAGGCCCGTCATGCCCGCTTCGGCCATCCGCTCGATCAGCTCGTCGGGCACGGCGACCTCGCCGCGCCACATGCCCGGGTGCGCCAGGACGCCGACGCCCCCCGCATCGTGGATCAGATCGAGCGCGTCGAGCGGGTCGAGGGCGTGTTTCGGCACGTACGCGACGCCTCCGTCGGAGATGAACCGCTCGAATGCATCCTTCTCGGTCTGGACGATGCCCGCCTCCACCATTGCCTGGGCAAGGTGGGGCCGAGCGATCACGGAGTCGCCGGCGATCTCGCGGACCCGCTCGAAGGAAACGTCGTACCCGAGCGTTCGGAGGTTCTCGACCATCATCTCGCCGCGTCGGAAGCGTGTGTCGGTCAACCGCCGAAGCTCCTCGCGCAGGCCCAGGTGCTCCGGGTCGACCCAGTAGGCGAGCACATGCAGCGACGCGCCGAGGTACTCCGCCGAGAACTCGACGCCGGGCACGATCTCCAGATCGGTGCCCGACGCCGATTCGTAAGCCTCCGCGTAGCCCTCGACCGTATCGTGGTCGGTGATGCCGATCCCGGCGACCTCGCGCTCGAGCGCAAGCTTCACGTTCTCGCTCACTCGGTTCGTGCCGTCGGAGAAGGTCGAGTGGGTGTGCAGGTCGTAGCCGCGCATCGAGCCCAGGCTCCCAGACGGCGCCGACGCCGTCAGGGGCGCGGCGAGACGAGGTCCCTGGTGATCTCGTCGACCGCGCGGCAGCCGGCGAGCGCCATCGTGTTGGCGAACTCGTCGCGCAGGATCCGCAGGACGTCGGTCACGCCGTCTTCTCCGCCGACGGCCAGCCCCCATACGGTGGGCCGCCCCACCATCACGGCGGTCGCGCCGAGCGCCAGCGCCTTGAGGACGTCCGTCCCGCGCCGCACGCCACCGTCCATCAGGACCGGCACCCGCCCGGCGACCGTCTCGGCGATCTCGGGCAGCGCGTCGAGGGCGGCCGGCGAGCCGTCCAGCTGCCTTCCGCCGTGGTTGGAGACCACGATGCCGTCGGCGCCGGCCTCGAGCGCGATCGCCGCGTCCTCGGCGGTGAGCAATCCCTTGACCAGCACGGGGAGGCCGGCAACCTGCGTGCGGATCCAGCCCAGATCGTCCCAGGTCAGACCGGGGTCGAACGTCAGATCCTCCCAGGGCATCCCGATCGGCATGACGAACCCGTTGCGCGTATCTCGGTGTCGCAGACCCGCGACCGGGAAGTCCACCGTCCACACGATCGCCTCGAACCCGCTCGCGGCCACACGCGCCAGCACGTCGGCCGTGACCTGCCGATCGGCGAAGACGTAGAGCTGCCACCACTTGGGGCCCGGCGCCGCCGCTGCGACATGCTCCAGGTAGTCGACCGTCGTGGTGCTGACACACATCACGGTTCCCTGACGCGTCGCGGCGCGTGCCGTCGCCATCTCTCCGTCGGGATGCGCCATCCGCTGATAGGCGCACGGCGCCACGAGCACCGGGAACGACAGATCGGTCTCGAGCAGCCGGGTCGACGTATCGGGGGTCCCCGACCCCCTCAGGAACCGCGGCCTGATGAGCCATCGGTCGAACGACCGCCGGTTGTCGGTGAGGGTCAGCTCGTCCCCCGCACCGCCCGCGAAGTAGTCGTAGGCGTCGCGCGGGAGCAACTCGCGCGCGGCGGGCTCGTAGTCGTCGAGGGTGACGAACCGCGGCGGCTCGGAGCCAGCCGTTCCTGTCATGGCGACACGCTATCCGACCGCCGGCTCGGCAACCTCGGGACGGCGTCCGCCCTCGGCCGCGATCGCCACGTACACGCCCGCCAGGATCAGGACGCCGCCGAGCACGGCGTTCGCCGTCGGGGACTCGCCGAGGATCGCGAGCGCAAGGAGCGTGGCTCCCACCGGCTCGGCCATGACTGCGACCGCGACGACGGAGGCACGCACGTGCCCGAGGACGTAGTTGAACACGGTGTGTCCGAGGAGTTGCGGCCCGATCGTCATGAGCGCGAACACGAGCCACGTCCGCGGCGGGTACCCGGCGAAGCGCGTGCCGCTCACCGCCATGCAGATCGCGAGCGCCACGGCGGCCGTCGAGTAGACGATGCTCGTATAGACGACGACGGACAGCTCCTGGCGGAGCCTCCGCCCCACCAGCACGTACACCCCCGCGCACACGGCGCCCGCCAGCGCCAGCAGGTCCCCCACCGCCGCGCGACCGCCACCGCCGAGATCGGCACCGGTGATCGCGATCGTCCCCACGAGAGCGACGCCGATGCCCACCAAGGCACGCCGGGACGTTCGCTCGCCGGCGATCCCGCCGAAGACCGCCACCCAGAGCGGTTGCGTCGTGACGATCACCGTGCTCGCGGCAACCGTCGTGTAGGAAAGGGACGGGATCCACGTCGCGAAGTGAGCCCCGAGGAACAGTCCCGAGACCACCGCGAGCCGCCACTGCGGGCGGGCAAGCGAACGGTATCCGCTCCGATGACGGATCAGCCCGAACGGCACCAACACCGCCGCGGCCAAGGCACAGCGGTAGAAGGCCTGTGCCAGCGAGGGCGCGTGGGCGAGCCGCACGAGCACCGCCGAGGACGAGACGGCCAGGACGCCCACCACGAGGAGCGCGATCGTGCGCCTGCTCATCCGGGCATCATCGGGCGACGCCGGCCCGTCCGCCAGCGACGCTCAGCCGCTTCGGGTCGCGCGGCGGCCGGCGCCCATGTCGCGCGAGAGCCCACGCGCCGTCTCCTTGACCGCCGCGAGGACGTCGGGCCTGGGCCGCTCGGGCAGCAGACGCTCGACGGGGCCCACCACGCCAACGGACCCCGCCACGGCACCCTGGTTGTCGAACACGGGCGCGGCGATCTCGGCCTCGCCGACGATCGCCTCCTGGTCTTCGATGGCGACGCCGTCGGCCACGACCGCCGCGAGCGTTTCCTGGAGCGCGCCCGGGTCGACCTCCGTGCGACCGGTGAGGCGCTCGAAGGGTCCTTCGAGCAACGACGCCTGGCGGGCGCGGTCGACGTAGGCGACGATCGCGCGCCCGAGGGCGCACGCATGCCAAGGGATAGACGCGCCCACCTCCAGGATCTGCACGGAGTCGTCGGGGCGGAACACGTGATGAACCACCAGGACGCTGCCGCCCGTGAGGACGCCGACGCGGACGCTCTCGCCGGTGCGGGTGGCGAGGGAGTCGGCCCACAGCAGCGATCGAGATCGCAGTCGATGGTCGTCGAGATAGGCGTTCCCCAGCTGAAGGATCGCCGGACCCAGCTTGTACTTGCCGGTCTCGGCGTCCTGCTCGACCAACTCTTGCTCCTCGAGCGTTCGCAGCAAGCCGTACACGGTGGCCTTCGCCATGTCCAACCGCTGGGACAGCTCCGAAACGCCGAGCCGGGGCGCTCCGACCGCGAGCTCCTTGAGGATGCGCGCCGCCCGATCGACGGAACGGATCATGGCCGGAAGCTCATCCCCGGCCGTGGGGCCCTACCGGGACGACTGCACGGCGTCGTGGAACGCCGCGAACAGGATCGACGACGACGTGGCTCCCGGGTCCTGGTGTCCGATGCTTCGCGGACCCAGGTACGACGCGCGGCCCTTCCGCGCCTGCATCGGCACGGTCCCCCGCGCTCCCCGTTCGGCCGCGACGGCGGCGTCGGCGGCGGCGTCGGCGATCGAAGACCCGCCGGCGAGAGCCTCCTCGAGGGCGTCGAGACCGGGCAGCCAGGCGTCGACGATCGTCTTGTCGCCGGGTTCGGCGGCGCCGACCCGCCCGATGCCGTCGAGACCGGCGCGGACGGCGGCAGCCACCGCGGCAGCATCCAACTCGTCGATGTCGCCGAGCACGGTCCCGGCGTCACGGAAGGCGGTTCCGTAGAGGGGACCCGCGGCGCCGCCCACCGTGAAGAGGACGGCCTTCCCGGCTTCGCGCAAGACCGCTCCCGGCGTCGACGGCCGCTCCGATGCGAGTCGCTCCAGGGCGGCCTGCATGCCCCGGTCCATGTTGATGCCATGATCCGCGTCGCCGATCGCCGCGTCGAGCTGGGTGAGGAAGTCGCGTTGCTCCGCGATGCGGGCCGCGGCCGAGTGCATCCAGCCGAGTGCGACCTCCACGCCGACCCGTTCCCCGCCAGCGGGGAACGTTCGGACGCGACGGAGGAGCTGGCCGGACACTGCGTGAGAAACAATCCGGGTCCCCTCTCCGTCTGTCAAGCGGCCGCGAACCGAACCGACCGTGACCACTATCGATGTTCGATCATACCGAACGCCTTTCCGTCATTCCATACGAGTATCGGAACTGATGCGGGATTGACATCCGGCGCCGAACGCGTTTGGCTAGCGATGATCGAAGGTTTTTTGACCCGACGTGGGGGTCGATCAACGGGAGGGGGTGGTTGGCAGATGTTGCACACGCTCGGCGTGCTCGGCGCGTCGATCGACAACGGCCGGCTGTTCTGGGGGGAGGTCGTCGGAACGGGTGTACTGATCTTGCTCGGCGACGGTGTCGTCGCCGGGGTGCTGCTCAACAAATCCAAGGCCCAGAACTCGGGATGGATCGTCATCACGTGGGCGTGGGGCATGGGCGTCATGTTCGGCGTCTGGACCAGCATCGCCGTCGGCGGCCAGGGTGACCTGAACCCCGCGGTGACCATCGCGAAGTGGGCCTCGAGCAGGGCGCTGTTCGATCCGGCCGTCGGAGGCGGGTTCGCGCAGGTGCTCTATTTGCTCGCCGGGGAGTTCGTCGGAGCCTTCATCGGCGCGATCCTGGTGTACCTGGCGTATCTGCCGCATTGGGGCGAGACCGATGATCCGGGGTTGAAGCTCGCCGTCTTCTCCACGGGCCCCGCGATCCGCAACTACTGGGCGAACCTCGTCACCGAGATCATCGGGACGATGATGCTGGTGCTGGGAGTGTTCGCGATCTTCGTTTCCACGGGCATGACCGGGCTCACCCTCGAGTTCCAGGTGTTCACGGTGGCGCTGCTCGTGTTCGCGATCGGCATGTCGCTCGGCGGCCCGACCGGATACGCGATCAACCCGGCGCGCGACCTGGGACCGCGGATCATCCACTTCCTCCTTCCGATCCCCGGCAAGGGCGACTCGGACTGGGGGTACTCGTGGGTCCCGGTGGTCGGCCCGATCATCGGCGGGATCCTGGGCGCATGGATCGGAAGGGCGGTGTTCCTGTAAGGGACCTCCAGACGAGGTCCGCTGTGTCTGGGAGGGGTGAGACGACGTGAAGAAGTTGATCAACGACCCGGACAACGTCGTCCGGGAGGAGCTCGAGGGCGTGGCGGCCGCGCACCCGGACCTCGTTCGCGTGATGTTCGACCCGAACGTCGTCGTACGGGCCGACGCGCCGGTCCAGGGGAAGGTCGCTCTCGTCTCCGGCGGCGGGTCGGGACACGAGCCGATGCACGGCGGGTTCGTCGGCATGGGCATGCTCGACGCGGCGTGTCCAGGTGAGGTGTTCACCTCACCGACGCCGGACCAGATGTACGAGGCGACGAAGGCCGTCAACGGCGGCGCCGGCGTCGTGCATATCGTCAAGAACTACACGGGCGACGTCATGAACTTCGACATGTCCGCCGAGATGGCGCGCGGCGAAAGCGTCGACGTCGAGTCCGTGCTGGTCGATGACGACGTGGCGGTGCAGGACTCGCTGTACACGGCCGGCCGCCGGGGCGTCGGCACGACGGTGCTCATGGAGAAGATCGCCGGCGCCGCAGCCGAGGAGCGCCGGCCGCTCAAGGAAGTTGCCGACATCTGCAGGAAGGTCAACGACGCGGGCCGGTCGATGGGGATGGCCCTCACGTCCTGCACCGTTCCGGCTGCCGGCAAGCCGACCTTCGAGCTGGCCGACGACGAGATGGAGATCGGGATCGGGATCCACGGCGAGCCCGGACGGGAACGGATGAAGGTCAAGCCCGTCCACGACGTCGTGGAGATGATGGCGGCGGCCGTCGCCGACGACCTGCCGTTCAAGAGCGGCGATAACGTGCTCGCGTTCGTGAACGGCATGGGAGGGACCCCGCTGATCGAGCTCTACATCGTGTTCAACGAGCTGAACAAGTTCCTGTCGGGACGCGGGATCACGATCTCGCGCAACCTGATCGGGTCCTACATCACGTCACTGGAGATGCAGGGCTGCTCGATCACGCTGCTCCGTCTCGACGACGAACTGACGAAGCTCTGGGATGCGCCGGTGAAGACCCCGGGTCTTCGCTGGGGCGTCTGAGCAGGGCGGCAACACGGCCCGGGAGGGCCGCGACGCGACGTCGCGACCCTCCCTCGACCCTCGGAAGGGGGTGGCGTGAGCGTCTCCTACCAAGACGTCACGAGGTTCGTCAGGAACTTCGCCGACGTGATCGCCGAGAACAAGGAGTATTTGACCGAGCTCGACTCGGCGATCGGCGACGCGGACCACGGCATCAACATGAACCGTGGGATGCAAGCAGCGCTCGCGAAGATCGAGGGTCTTCCCAACGGCGACATCGGCGCGCTCTTCAAGGCGATCGGCATGGCGCTCATCTCCACCGTGGGCGGCGCCGGCGGTCCGTTGTACGGCACCCTCTTCCTCCAGCTGGGCACGAAGTCCGCCGGCAGGTCGGAGATCGGCCTGGAGGACTGGAGCGCGATGGTCGCCGCGGCCGTCGAAGGAGTGCAGATGCGCGGCAAGGCCGAGCTGCAGGACAAGACCATGGTCGACGCACTCGTCCCAGCGCGCGACGCGCTCGCGTCGGCGTCCCAGTCGGGTGACGGGTTCGCCGATGCGCTGCGCGAGGCGGCCTCGGCCGCAGAGGAGGGGATGAAGGGCACGATCCCGCTCGTGGCGAGGAAGGGACGAGCCAGTTACCTGGGCGAGCGGAGTGCAGGACACCAGGACCCGGGGGCGACCTCGTCCTGGTTGTTGATGAAGACGGCCGCGGACACGTGGGGCGGCCGAGATGAAGGGCCAAGATGAAGGGAAGGGGTGAACGGATATGGCTGACTACGCGGCAGCGATCGACCAGGGCACGACCAGCACCCGGTTCATGATCTTCGATCACGCGGGACAGATCGTGGCGGTCGAGCAGAAGGAGCACGAGCAGATCTACCCGAAGCCGGGGTGGGTCGAGCACGATCCGATGGAGATCATGGAGCGCACGCACGAAGTGATCGCGGGCGCGCTCACGAAGGCCGGCATCGCGGCGAGCGACCTGTCGGGCGTAGGTGTCACGAACCAGCGTGAGACCACCGTCGTCTGGGAGAAGTCGAGCGGCAAGCCGATCTACAACGCGGTCGTGTGGCAGGACACCCGCACGGACCAGATCTGCAACCAGCTCTCCGCCGACGGGGGGCAGGACAGGTTCCGTCCGACGACCGGATTGCCGATCGCCACGTACTTCTCGGGACCGAAGATCCGCTGGATCCTCGACAACGTCGAAGGTGCGCGGGCACGTGCGGACGCCGGCGAGCTCATGTTCGGCAACATCGACACCTGGGTCATCTGGAACATCACCGGCGGCCCCGACGGCGGCGTCCACGTCACCGACGTCACGAACGCCAGCCGCACGATGCTGATGAACCTCGAGACCCTCGACTGGGACGAGGCGAACCTCGCCGCGATCGGAGTACCGCGGTCGGTCCTTCCGGAGATCCGCCCGTCGAGCCAGGTGTACGGGGAGGCCACCGGCGATCTCGCCGGCGTGCCCGTGGCCGGAGACCTCGGCGACCAGCAGGCGGCGCTGTTCGGCCAGACGTGCTTCGCGGTCGGCGAGGCCAAGAACACGTACGGCACCGGCAACTTCCTCCTGCTGAACACCGGCAACGAGCCGGTGCAGTCCAAGAGCGGCCTGATCACCGGTCTCGCCTACAAGATCGGCGACCAGTCGGCCGCCTACATGCTGGAGGGCTCGATCGCGATCACCGGCGCTCTCGTGCAGTGGCTGCGAGACAACATCGGGTTGATCGGCAGCTCGGCCGAGGTCGAGGACCTGGCCAAGACGGTCGAGGACAACGGCGGCGTGTACTTTGTGCCGGCGTTCTCCGGTCTGTTCGCCCCCTACTGGCGCAGCGACGCGCGCGGCGTGATCGCCGGGCTCACGCGCTACGTCAACAAGGGGCACATCGCGCGGGCCACACTCGAGGCCACGGCGTGGCAGACCAAGGAGGTCGTCGACGCGATGAACGCCGACTCCGGCGTCGCGCTGACCTCGCTCAAGGTCGACGGCGGCATGGTCTACAACGAGACCCTGATGCAGTTCCAGGCCGACGTGCTCGACGTGCCCGTGATCCGGCCGACCGTGGCCGAGACCACGTCCCTCGGCGCGGCGTACGCGGCCGGTCTGGCGACCGGCATGTGGAAGGAGGTCGAAGACCTGCGCGCCAACTGGGGCAAGGACAAGGAATGGCAGCCCCGGATGGAGGCGGCAGAGCGCGACAAGGAATACGGCCAGTGGAAGAAGGCAGTCACAAGGACCTTCGACTGGATGGAGTGACGCGCGGCCGGACAGGAGAACTGTTCCTGCGACATGAGATCGAAGGAGGGCGCGATGTCGGAGGGCGAGGAACACCGGCACGGCGACTTCGCCGAAGGCCAGGAGGAGGATGAACACGGGCACCATACGGGCTCGTTCGCCGAGGGCCAGTCGGAGGAGCAAGGCCACCCTGAGGAGGGGAACGAGGGCGACTTCGCCGAGGGCCAGGAGCACGACGACGAGCACGAACATCACGAGGGCTCGTTCGCCGAAGGCCAGTCCGAGGAGGACGACGCCTAGGGAGGAAGCGGGGTCCGCGGTGCGATACTCATGTCGATGAGCGCATCGCGGACCCCGTCCGCACACGTCCTGATCGTCGGGGGCGGCGGCACCGGCGGCGCGCTCGCGCACGACCTCGCGCTCCGCGGGCTGCACGTCACCCTCGTCGAGCGCGGCGAGTTCACGTCGGGGACCACGGGACGCCACCACGGCCTGTTGCACTCGGGCGGGCGGTACGCCGTGAACGATCAGGAGTCCGCGATCGAGTGCATCGAGGAGAACGCGATCCTCCGCAGGATCTGTCCCGGCGCGTTCGAGGAGAACGACGGCCTGTTCGTCGCGATCACCGACGAGGACATGGCCTACTACGACGACTTCGTCCGGTCCTGCAAGGAATGCCACATCCCGATCCAGGAACTGACGCCCGACGAGGCGTTGCGGCTGGAGCCGATGCTCAACCCGGCGCTGAAGGCCGCGGTCCGCGTGCCGGACGGCACGATGGACGCGATGCGGATGCCGCTGCGGTTCTTCGCGACCGCGCAAAATCACGGCGCCGCGCTCTACAACTACATGGAGGTGCTCGACCTCGTCGTCGAGCAGGGCGCCGTGAAGGGCGCTCTCTTGCACGACCACGTCAGCGGCAAGGAGGGCGAGGTCCGCGCCGACCTCGTCGTCAACGCCACCGGGCCGTGGTCGGAGAAGGTAGCCCGCCTGGCCGGCGTCGACGTGCCGATCCGTCCCTCCCCCGGCGTGTTGCTGGCGCTCCGGGGACGCCTGTGCAACATGGTGATCAACCGGATGCATCCGTCCGGTGACGGCGACATCGTCCTGCCGCAGCGTGCGTTGTCCGTCGTCGGCACGAGCTCGTGGACGGTCGAGGATCCCGAGGACCTCGACGTGCCCGAGGATCACGTTCGTCGGATGTACGAGGAGGGCACGAAGCTGATCCCGGCGGTGGCCACCGCCGAGTTCCGGGCCGCCTGGTCCGCCGCGCGGCCGTTGATCGGTTCGAAGGGAGCGGATACGGGCCGAGAGCTCTCGCGAACGTTCAAGACGATCGACCACGCCGACGACGGCGTCGAGGGGTTCGTCACGATCACCGGAGGCAAGGCCACGACCCTCCGCGGCATGGCGGAACTCTGCGCGAACGTCGTGTGCACGAAGCTCGGCATCGACGCCGAGTGCCGAACCCGCGAGGTCGTGACGTTGCCGCACACAGCGTTCTACGCCGAACCGGAAGCGAGGCTGGCATGAGCGCCGTCACGCAGGTCGATGCGTCCGTGGATGCGGTGCAAGTCAAGACGTTCCGCGTGTTCCGGTACAAACGCGGCGACGCGACGTCGCACTTCGACGTCTTCGACGTGCCGGTCGGTTCCGAGACGGTGGTACTCGAGGCGCTGCGGTGGATCCAGCTGCACGCGGACCGGACGCTCGCGCTCCGGCATTCGTGCTTCCACGCCTCGTGCGGCACATGCGGCCTGCAGGTCAACGGTCGCGAGGTGCTGGGGTGCGTGACGGCGGCCCGCGAGCTGGGCCAGGTCGTGACCGTCGAGCCCCTGGCGAACATCCCCGTGCTGACCGACCTCGTCGTCGACATGCGGGAGTTCTACGCTCGGTTCCCCGACGATCTCGCCGCGACCCGCGCAAGCGAGTTCCAGTCGTCTTCGACGCCGCCCGACGGGATCGCGTCGTACACGCGCTACGAGGACTGCATCGAGTGCGGGCTGTGCCTGTCCGCGTGCCCGGTCGCCGCGACCTCCGACGAGTATGCGGGGCCGGCCGCGCTCGCGGCGGCGCAGCGGTTGCTGGAGGAGCCCCGCGGCGTCGATCCCGACCGCATCCTGGACTGGGCCGACGACCCCGTCGGGGCGTGGCGCTGCCACGCCGCCTTCGAGTGCACCGAGGTGTGCCCGTCGAACGTGCACCCGGCGGAACGCATCATGGCGCTCCGCGGCACCCTGGTCGGCGGACGGCCGCGCACACGGGAGGTGCGAGCGCGATGACCGAGGACACGCGCCCGCCTGGCTTGAACGAACGGGCAGCTCGAGGTCCGGTGCAGCGCAAGGGCATCGGGGTCCCCACCAGTGGATGGTTCGACCCCCGCGGTCGGGCGATCGGCGGCTTCGCGTTCGCCGTGAACCGCGTGACCGGTTTGGGGCTCGTCTTCTACCTGTACCTGCACCTCGCCGTCCTCTCCATGTTGCTGCGGGGCGAGCAGGCATGGAACGACTTCCTTCGCATCGCCACCAGCTGGCTGTTCCTCTCGCTCGACGTCCTGCTGATCTTCGGGATCCTGTATCACGGGCTGAACGGGATCCGCGTGGCGCTCGTGGGCACCGGCGTGGTGCCCGACCGACAGAAGGCGCTGTGGTGGGCGCTTGGGGTCATCGGCACCCTCGCCCTCGTCTTCGGCGCGGTACACGTCTACGGGAGCAAGTGACGATGGCCACGGTGAAGACTCGTCCCGTGCGACCGGCCCGCAGGCGCACTCGCGTGCCGCGGTCCGGGCGCGAGTGGCTGTTGACCACCCTGAGCGGGGAGGCACTGCTGGTGCTCCTGACGGCGCACATGATCGCGAACCACTTCGTGATCGATTCGATCGGCGGGTTGCGCGACTACCGGCAGGTGCTGGAGTACATCGCGAGCCCCGTCATGTTCACGATCGAGGCGTTCTTCCTGCTGTTCGTGACGCTGCACGCGATGCTCGGTCTGCGCAGCGTGCTGCTCGACCTGGATCCCGGCGCCCGACTGCGTCGCTGGATCGACGTCGGGCTCGTGGTGCTCGGCGTCGCCACGCTCGGGTACGGCTACTTCCTGATCGGCACGCTCGCCTCGCGAGCCTGAGGGGGAGCGCGGTCGTGGTCGGCATCGTCCTGGTCTCACACAGCCACGAGGTCGCGGCCGGGGCGGCCGAGCTCGCCCGCCAGATGGGTGGCCACGATGTTCGGATCGAAGCGACCGGTGGCCTGGACGAGCCCGGGCACCCGATCGGTACCGACGCGATGCGCGTGCAGGCGGCGATCGAGGCCGCGTGGTCCGACGACGGCGTGCTGGTCCTGATGGACCTCGGCAGCGCCGTCCTGTCCGCCGAGCTGGCGCTCGACTTCCTGGACGACGAGCGGCGTCCGAAGGTCCTGCTGACCGACGCGCCGTTCGTCGAGGGCGCGGTGGCCGCGGCGGTGGCCGCGAAGCTCGGGCGGTCGCTCGACGAGGTGGCCGACGAGGCACGAGGCGGCCTCGCCGGCAAGAGCGCACACCTGGGCACGCCCGTCCCCGCGATAGAGCCGGACGACGGCACGCCCGCCGCCGGCCCCGAGGCGCGGCTGTCCCTCACCGTCGACCTGCCCCACGGTTTGCACGCGAGGCCCGCGGCGCGGTTCGTGCAGACGGCGAGCGGGTTCGACGCCGACGTCCGCGTGTCCAACGCGACGACCGGACGCGGCCCGGTGAGCGCCCGCAGCCTGAACGCGGTGGCGACGCTCGGCGTCGTGGGCGGGCAGACGATCGCCGTCGTCGCCCGGGGTCCCGAGGCATCCGCGGCGGCAGAGGCCCTTCGGGCGCTCGCGGCTCGTCGCTTCGACGAGGCTCCGGAGGATCTTGCTGTCGCGCCCGAGGCCGAGCCCGAGACGGAGGCGCCGGCGGGAGCGCTTCGCGGGCTGGCGGCCTCGCCCGGGATCGTGATCGCGGCCGCGCGACGGTTCCACGTCCCGGATCTGCCCGCGCCATCCGGCGGCGTCGCCGGCACCGCCGAGCAGGAGCTGAACGCGCTCGAGTCGGCGCTGGCCGACACCACGAAGGACGTGCGGCGCCAGCGCGACGCGACCGCACAGCGGGTCGGCGCCGCGCGCGCCGCGATCTTCGAGGCACACCTCCTCTTCCTGCAGGACGAGGAGCTGCTGAGCCCGGCGCGGAACGCCATCACAGCAGGCTCCGGTGCGGCCGAGGCGTGGGCCGCATCCATCGAGCGAACGGCGCTCACGTGGGAGACGCTCGAGGACCCGTACCTGCGCGCTCGCGCGGCGGACCTGCGAAGCGTCGGGCGACAGGTGCTGGCGCGCCTGCTCGGCGTCGAGGTGCCGCGACCCCGACTCGCGTCGCGCGGGATCCTCGTCACCGGCGACCTCGCGCCGGCCGACACCGCGGGTCTCGACCCCGCCGTCTGTCTCGGGATCGCCACCGCCCGCGGCGGGCCGACCTCGCATGCGGCGGTGCTCGCGCGGGCGCTGGGGATCCCCGCTGCCATCGGGTTCGGAGACCCCCTCGGCGGCGTCGCGGAGGGCACGACCGTCGGCCTCGACGGCGGGGCGGGCATCCTCTACGTGGATCCCGCACCCGACGTCGTGCAGCGGCTCGAGGCCGCCCGCGAGGCGGACCTGGCTCGATCGCGCGTCGCCCTGGGGCGAGCGGGCGAGCCGGCCCTCACCCGGGACGGCACGACGATCGAGGTCGCCGCGAACGTCGGCACACCCGCCGAGGTCGAGGCGGCCGTCGCCGCTGGTTGTGACGGGGTCGGCCTGTTCCGCACCGAGTTCCTGTTCATGGGTCGCGAGGCGATGCCCGACGGCGACGAGCAGGAGACCGCCTACCGCACGGCGGCCGAGGCGCTCGGGGGCCGCCCGATGGTGGTGCGGACGCTCGACGCCGGCGCCGACAAGCCGCTCCCCTACCTTGAGCAGGCTCCCGAGGCGAACCCGTTCCTCGGTGTCCGCGGGATCCGCCTCGGGCTCGCCCGAGCCGACGTGCTGGACGTCCAGCTGCAGGCGCTCGTGCGCGTTGCCGCCGACCATCCCGTGCGGATCATGTTCCCGATGGTGGCGACGCTGGGCGAGCTGCGCGAGGCGCGCGCGGCCGTCGACCGCGCGGCCAAGCGCGCCGGCGTCGACGCGCATCCGGAGATCGGGATCATGGTGGAGGTGCCGGCGGCTGCGCTGAACGCGGAACACCTCGCCCCCGAGGTCGACTTCTTCTCGGTCGGCACCAACGACCTCACGCAATACACGCTGGCGGCGGATCGAGGCAACGCGCTCGTCGCACCACTCGCCGACCCGTTCCATCCGGCGGTGCTCCGCTTGATCGGCATGGCGGCCGAGGCGGCCAGAGCGCACGGTGCCTGGACCGGCGTCTGCGGAGAGCTCGCGGCGGACTCCCTCGCCACTGCCGTCCTGCTCGGGCTCGGGGTCACCGAGCTCTCGATGAGCCCGCCCGCGATCGCGGGCGTGAAGGAAGCGGTACGCGCGACCGACCTCGAACGGGCACGCGCGCTCGCGTCGGAAGCGTCGGCCGCCGGCTCGGCGGACGAGGTGCGGGGACTCGTCGCCGGCTGAGCGGGCATCGCCACGACCGTTGATACGCTTCGCTCCAGTGAGTCGCGCCGACGATCGAGCCGCGGTCTTCGTCAAAGGGGTCACGTGGCTGCGCGCCGTGCTGACGCCCGTGATCATGGCGCTCGTCCTCGCCGGCCGCGACGGAACCGACGCCGTCGCGGCCGCGCTGTTCGCGGTCGCCGCCGTCACCGACTTCCTCGACGGGCGGCTGGCGCGTCGGTGGAAACAGACCACACCGCTGGGGACCTTCCTCGACACGACGGCCGACAAGCTGCTCGTCTCCGGGGTGCTGGTCGCCCTGGTCGAGGTGGGGCGCGCGTCGGCGTGGGTGGCGTTCATCATCATCGGACGCGAGGTGCTCGTGCTGGGGCTGAAGGGTGCCGCCAGCGCCGCGGAGGGGTCCGCCGTCGCACCTTCCCTGCTCGGCAAGGCCAAGGCCAACCTGCAGTTCGTGGCGATCTTCCTCGCGATCGTGCGGCCGGACGTGCTGATCGGCGGCCGCTTCCTCGACGTCTGGGCGATGTGGATCGCGGCGCTCGTCACCGTGTGGTCGGGGGTGGACTACCTCGGCAGGTACGCGGGCATCTTCTCTCGCACGCGCCCTCGCCGGTGACCCCGCCCGCGTTCGTCACCGGGGGCAGCGGGTTCGTCGGTGGCGCCGTCCTGCGCCGGATCCTCGCCGGCGGGAGGGAGGTCAGGGCGCTCGCGCGAAGCGACGACGCGGCGGCGGCCGTCCGAGCCGCCGGGGCGATCCCGGTGCGCTGCGCGCTGGACGATCACGACGGGTTGGTCTCGGCGATGCGCGGGTGCGGCTCGGTCTTCCACCTCGCCGGCGTGAACCGCATCTGCACCCGGCACCCGGCCGATCTGTACGGGGTGAACGTCGACGGGGCGGGCGCGGTGGTCCGGGCCGCGGCGGAGGCGGGCGTAGGGCGGGTCGTCCACACGTCGTCCTCGGCGGCGATCGGCGAGACGGCCGGGACCGTCGGGCGCGAGGACTCCCCGCACCGGGGCTCGTTCCTTTCGCACTACGAGCGGTCGAAGTTCCTCGGCGAGCGGCTGGTGCGGCGTCTCGGTCGCGAGCTCGGGATCGAGGTGGTCTGCGTGAACCCGTCGTCGGTGCAGGGGCCCGGTCGCGAGACGGGCACGGCTCGCCTCCTGAAGCGGGTCGCCCGCGCTCGCCGGCCCGTGCTCGTCCGCTCGTGGTTCTCCGTCGTGGACGTCGAGGACTGCGCCGAGGGGCACGCGCTGGCCGAGCAGCGCGGCCGGCCGGGTGAGCGCTACCTGCTCTCGGCGGCGTCACTCTCGATGGACGATGCGGTCGCGCTGCTGCGCGCCGCGCTGGGAGGACCTCGACATGTCGTGTGGCTCCCCCGCGCCGCGGTTCGCGCAGCGATCCCCCTTTCGGCGCTCGCCGCCCGCGGCTCGGAGCATCCGGAGATCTGCCCGTCGTTGCTGCGCGCGCTCCTCCACGGGCACCGCTACGACGGGTCGCGGGCGACGCGCGAGCTCGGGCTGACGTACCGCCCCGTCGAGGAGACCGTCCGGCGCGCGCTGGCCTGGTACGGGCGACGAGACCGGCTCGGACCCTCGGCCGCCGCCTAGGTAGGATGCCGGTGCGCGTCGCGAAGACGTCGAGGAGGACCACGATGCCCGAACGTCCCGATCGGAACCTTGCGATGGAGCTCGTCCGCGTCACCGAGGCGGCGGCCCTCGCCGCCGGGCGATGGGTGGGTCGGGGGGACAAGATCGCCGCCGATCAGGCGGCGGTGGACGCGATGCGGCTGATGATCGACAGCGTGTCGATGCACGGAACGGTCGTGATCGGCGAGGGCGAGAAAGACGAGGCGCCGATGCTCTTCAACGGCGAGGAGGTCGGCGACGGCACCGGCCCGGGCGTGGACGTCGCCGTCGACCCGATCGACGGCACCCGCCTCACCTCCGTCGGCCAGCCGAACGCGCTCGCGGTGATCGCGCTCGCCGAACGCGGCACGATGCTCTTCCCCGGCGCGGCGTTCTACATGGAGAAGATCGCCACCGGGCCGGAGGCCGCGAACGTGGTCGACATTGAGGCACCCATCGACGAGAACATCCGCCAGGTGGCGAAGGCCAAGGGCAAGCGACCCGAGGACGTCGCCGTCACGATCCTCGACCGCGAGCGACACGTCGGTCTGATCAGAGAGTGCCGCGAGGCCGGGGCGCACGTCAACCTCATCACGGACGGCGACGTCGCCGGCGCCATCGTGGCCGCCGCCCCGCGCACGCAGGTGGACATGCTGGTCGGGATCGGCGGGACCCCCGAGGGCGTGATCGCGGCCGCCGCCCTCAAGTGCCTCGGCGGCGCGATGCAGGGCCGCCTCTATCCTCGCAACGATGACGAGCGCAAGCAGCTCCTGGACCAGGGTCTGGACCCGTCCAAGGTCCTGCACACCGACGACCTCGTGTCGGGGACCGACGTCTTCTTCGCCGCCACCGGCATCACCGACGGCTACCTGCTTCGCGGGGTGAAGTACTTCCCTGACGGGGCCACCACGCATTCGATGGTGATGCGGGCCCGGTCGGGCACGATCCGCTACGTCGAGGCCGAGCACAGCTTCGCCAAGCTTGAGCGCTTCTCGGCGATCGCCTACCGCCCCTAGGTCGCGCGGCCGCGCCCCGCGTAGACGCCCTTGGCCTGCTTGCGCACGAGCCCTTCTCGCGCGAGCTCGGCCAGGGCCGAGAGCACCGCGCGGCGCACGTCGCCGAGCTCGAACGGGTCGAGGCGGCCCGACCGCAGAGCGCGGTCCTGGATCACCGTCCAGTGCAGCGGCTCGTCGGTCTCGTCGAGTACCGCGAGCACGGCCTCGCGTGGGGTCATCGGCGGAGCGGGGACAGGACGCGTTCGGCGAACAGATCGACTTGCTCCGGCTCGGGAACGGCGAAGGGCAGGACCCAGGGCGCGACCACGACCTCCTCGACCCCGATGGACTCGAGCGCGTGCACCTTCGTGATGGCGTCCTCGGGCGTGCCCGAGAGCGTCTGGGCCCGCCATCCTTCGTAGGTCTCCCCCCGCATCGCCCCGCCAGGCATCGCCGCGCGTCCGCGCTCGAACGCGATGCGCGCGGCGGGTTCGTCCTCACCGAGCAAGGCGTGCAAGCCGACGCTCAGACGAAGCGTCGACGGGTCGCGCCCGAGGTCCTCACAGATGCGGCGCGCGGCTGCGACACGTTCCTCGTACCACGCCATCTCGAACCGCCACACGACGTTCCATCCAGATGCGAACCTTGCCGCGAGCCCGAGCAGTCTGGGCCCGCCCTTCCCGCCGATCCAGGTCGGGATCGGTCGCTGCACGGGTGGGGGCGAGAGCCGAGCTTCGTGGAGCGAGACGGTCGCCCCCTCGTAGGTCATCTGCCGGTCCTCCGCCGAGAGCCCGCGCATGATCGCCAGCGCGTCCTCGAGTGCGAAGAACCGCTCCCCGACGCTGCCGAAGCGGTAGCCGAAGGCGTCGAACTCCTGCTCCAGCCACCCGGCCCCCAGCCCGAGCTCGAGCCGCCCGGCGGAGATCCGGTCGATCGTGGCCGCCGACTTGGCGAGCAGCGCAGGATGCCGAAACGGTGCACCGAGAACCAGGGCGCCGATCCGAACGCGCTCTGTGGCGACCGCGAGGGCGGCCAGCGCGGTGAGCGGGTCGAGCGACGCGATCGGCGCCGGGTCCGCCCCGTACCGCCCGAACGAGTAGAGGAAGTGGTCGGACACCCAGACGGCGTCGAACCCGAGCGCCTCGGCCCGACGCGCACAGTCGACGAGCGCCTCGTGCGAGATCGGCCGGCCGGCTGCGAGCGAGAACCCGTAGTGGGGCAGGCTCAGACCGAAGCGCATGCCCGCGAGGATACGTCCGGACGGTTACGGCCCCGGGGAGGCGAGCGGCGCGCCGGTCTCGAGCGTTCCGCTCAGGACGATCCGTCCGGCGCGATCGCGGACCACGACGTGGGAGAAGGCGGTGAGATCGTGCCGGAAGACGCGGGCGACCGTGGCTCCGCCGCTCACGTCGAGCTGGTCGATCGCGTCGACGAACAGGCGCAGGCGGCGGTCGCCGGTGAGCTCCACGCTGTAGGGAAGGTGCCGCTTGCCGTCGGCGAGCCCGCTCACGAGCACCAGCACCCGATCGTCCTGGGAGGGCGCAAGGATCGTGATGGCCGAGCCCGTGCCCGAGGCGTCGTTCGTGGCCGTCAGGAGGCCGAGCCGGACCTCGGTGCCGGGGTCGGCGAACGCGCTCTTCTGCAGCAGCTTGCGGAGGGCGTCGAGGCTCCCCTCGCCCTGCCGCCCGATCGAGGCCGCCTGGTCGACCCGGGGTGCCCGGCCGGCGGTGGCGACCCAACCCAGCCCGCCGATCGTCACCGCGGCGGCGAGCAGCGCGGCCGTGGTTCGTCGCGCGCGCCGTCGAGGCGTGCGTCCCGACCCTGCGGGGGACGCGGCGGCGACCTCACGAACTCGATCGACGACGCGCTCCACCAGCTCGGGAGCGGGCTCGGCGGGGGCCAGCGCGAAGGCCATCGTGGCGGCCGCTCCCTCGAGGTCGAGGAACTCCCTGCGGCAGGCGGCGCACGTCGCGAGGTGCCGGTCGACGGTCGGATTCCCCGCCGGGCGCATGACGCCGAGCGCTCGCTCGGGAAGAAGCCCGCGGACCGCCGCGCAGTTCACGGCTGCTCCTTGAGCTCGTTCGCCCGGCGCACCTTGATGAGCGCCGACCGAAGGCGGGTCTTGACCGTTCCGAGGGGGATCCCGTCCGTCTCAGCGATCTCGCGCGCGGTCATGCCGCGGAAGTACGCCCGGGCGAGCAGCCGGCGCTCGGCGTGCGAGAGCGACGAAAGCGCCCGAAGCGCCGCGTCGCGTTCCATGAGCAGGTCTTCCTGGTCCACCCCAGGCGCGTCGGGCACCTCGTCCACCAAGACGAGCGTCGGGCGGCTGACGCCCGTGTCCCTGCGGAGCCGGTCAACCGCCAGGTTGTGGGCGATCGTCATGAGCCAGGTGGACAGACGGCCCCGTTGCGGGTCGAACCTGCCGGCCTTGCGCCACGCGGTCACGAAGACGTCCTGGGTGAGCTCCTCGGCAGCCTCGCGGGAGCCCAGCAGTCGCAGCCCCATCGTGTAGACGGGGCGGCTGAACCGCGCGTAGATCGCGCGGATCGCGTCGTCGTTGCCGGCGAGGAGACCTTCCATGAGTTGTTGCTCCTCTCGCGGGAGGAGCGGCCCGTCGCTTCGACCCTGCACCAAGGTTCCCTCCGGTATACGGACGGCGCGGCGCGCCCGGCTTGACGGTTCCCGGGACAAGCGTCGCACGACGGCGGGGATCTCGCCACGGTCCGTATCCGACCGCGGGCCGAAGGCGTACGCTCGCAAGAGAAACACCACGACCGCGAACGAGGCGGCCGAGACGGAACGACCGTGGTCGGAGGGAGGATCGGTAGGGCGATGGGCACGGCGGGAAGGCTTCTTCGTCTGGTCCTGGCGACCTCGTTCGTCCTGGTCGGCGCGCTGGCGCTGCCGGCGCGGGGCCAGGCGTCCACGGTCGTCGCCCTGCGACTGAACGGTGTCGTGGACCCGCTCGTCGCGGACTACCTTTCCGAGTCGGTGCAGCGGGCGCAGGACGATGGGGCCGTGGCCGTCCTGGTCGAGATCGACACCCCCGGCGGGCTCGACTCGTCGATGCGCGAGATCACGCAGTCGTTCCTCAATGCGAGCATCCCGGTGATCTGCTACGTCGCGCCGAGCGGCGCGCGCGCGGCCTCGGCCGGCGCGTTCATCCTGATGTCGTGTCCTGTCGCGGCCATGGCACCGGGGACCAACGTCGGCGCCGCCACGCCGATCGGGCTCACCGGGGGGGACCTGTCGAACAAGATCGCCAACGACGCCACCAACTACATGCGTTCCCTCGCGCAGACCTACGATCGCAACGCCGACGTGGCCGCGAGCTTCGTGACCGACGCCACGAGCATCACGGCCGAGGACGCCCTGAACGACAACGTCATCGATCTGATCGCCCCGACGGCCACCGCCCTGCTCGCCGACCTCGACGGCACAACCGTGACGCTCGCCAGCGGGCATGACGTCACGCTCTCGCTCGCGAACGCGACGATCGACGACCAGAAGATGGGTGCCTTCGTGGGATTCCTCCACGCGCTCCTCGACCCGAACCTGGCGTTCATCTTCTTCTGGCTGGGCCTCGCGCTGATCGTGCTCGAGATCATCGTGCCCGGCCACATCTTCTCGGGGACGGTCGGCACCGCGATGTTGCTCACGTCCCTGTTCTCGCTCGGGCTTCTTCCCGTGCGTCTGATCGGCCTCGTGTTCCTCGTGGTGTCGGTCGCCGCCTTCGTGCTCGAGCTCAAGGCGCCCGGGCTCGGCATCTGGGGCGCGATCGGGGTGATCTCGCTCCTGCTCGGCGGGTGGTTCCTGTTCGATCGTTCCGGCGGCGTATCCGTGTCCCCGTGGACGCTCGTCGTGGTCGCCGCGTTCGCGGCGTTGTTCTTCGGGTTCGTGGTCGCCAAGGCGATGCAGATCCGCAGGATGCCGCCCCCGCGAGGACCCGAACGCATCGTCGGACAGGACGGCATGGCGATCGCCGAGGGCGTGAACCGCCGCGGCGGTCAGGTGCGGGTCGACGCCGAGGCCTGGCGCGCCGTCTCGCCCCGCGGACCGATCCCGCCTGGCGCGAAGGTGCGTGTGACCGCGGTCGACGGGCTCGTGCTCACCGTCGAGCCGCTCGCTGACGAGCACGCTCAGGTCGGCGGCGGCGCCGTCGCCGACGAACCCAAAGCAGATGCCAAGGCAGACGAAGGAGGAACCACCTGATGGGTCCGGCACTGCTCGTGATCGTCGGCATCCTCGTGTTGATCGTGTTGGTCTTCCTGTTCAACGCGATCAAGATCGTCCCCGAGTATCAGCGGTTGGTCGTGTTCAGGCTCGGACGGCTGCTCGCCACGAAGGGGCCGGGGCTCGTGATCCTGATCCCGTTCGTCGATCGCGGGATCAAGGTCGACCTGCGGGAGTTCTATCTCGAGATCCCGCGGCAGGACTCGATCACCAAGGACAACGCGGCGATCGCGATCGACTTCATCATGTACTACAAGGTCTTCGAGCCGGCGACGTCGGTGATCCAGGTCTCGAACTTCGCCGGCGCGGCCACCAACATCGCGGCCACCACCCTGCGCGCCGTGATCGGCGACATCTCCCTCGACGACGTGCTGGCCAAGCGCGACGAGATCAACAGCCTGTTGCGCGTCAAGCTCGACGAGGTGACCGAGCGCTGGGGCGTGAAGGTCACGAACGTCGAGATCCGCGAGATCATCCCGCCTCCCTCCGTGCAGGAGGCCATGACGCGACAGATGTCGGCCGAGCGCACGCGTCGCGCCGTCGTGACGGAGGCCGAGGGGCAGAAGCAGGCCGCGATCACGATCTCGGAAGGCAACAAGCAGGCGGCGATCCTCAACGCGGAGGGCTCGAAGCAGGCCGCGATCCTCAACGCCGAGGGCGAACGGCAGTCGGCGATCCTGCGCGCCGAGGGCTTCTCGCTGGCGCTCGACAAGATCTTCCAGGTAGCGAGCACCGTGGACGACAACACGATGCAGCTGCAGTACCTCGACGCACTCAAGCAGGTGGGCGCGTCGCCCTCGTCGAAGATCGTCGTGCCGATGGAGCTTTCGAGCCTGGTCGCCGCGTTCTCGGCGATGACGGCGGGCTCGTTCAACGGCTCGAGCGACGCAGCCGGCTGAGGGTGTCGGTCAGACCGAGACGGCGATCCCCGCCTGCTGCATCGCCAGCTCGAAGTCGTGGCGGTTCGACACGGCCTTGAACGCCGCGTCGACCGAGATCGAGCCGTCCTGGATCAGGCCGAGCAGCCACTGGTCGAAGGTGACCATGCCGTAGTAGGCGCCGTCGGCAATCATGTCCTTGATCTCGTGTGTCTTGTCGGCGTCGGCGATCCGCTCGGCCACGCGGCCCGTGTTCACCATGACCTCGAGCGCAGGTTTGCGGCCGCCGTCGATCGTCGGCACCAGGCGCTGGCACACGATCCCGCGCAGCGTTCCCGCGAGCGCCAGCCGGATCTGCTTCTGCTGGTAGGGGGGGAAGAAGTCGATCACCCGGTTCACCGTTTCGGTGGCGTCGACGGTATGCAAGGTGGAGAGCACGAGGTGGCCGGTCTCGGCGGCCTGGATCGCGGCGCGGACGGTCTCCGTGTCGCGCATCTCGCCGATCAGGATCACGTCGGGATCCTGGCGAAGTGCGGCGCGAAGCGCCACCAGGAAGTCTTGGGTGTCGTTGCCGATCTCGCGCTGGTTGATCGACGCCATGGCATCCCTGTGCAGCACCTCGATCGGGTCCTCGATCGTCACGATGTGCACCGGCTTGGTCCGGTTGATGTAGTCGATCATCGAGGCGAGCGTCGTCGTCTTGCCCGACCCGGTCGGACCGGTCACGAGGATCAGGCCGCGCGGCTCGTCGGCGAGGGTCCGCACCACCTCGGGCAGGCCGACTTCCTCGAAGGAGGGCCCGCCGAAGCGGAGCTTCCGGAGCACCATCGAGATCGATCCGCGCTGACGGAAGACGTTGGCCCGGAACCTGCCGACGTTCGGGACGGAGTACGCGAAGTCGACCTCCCCGTGTTCCCGGAACGCCTCCTTCCGGTCGTCGGGCACGATGCCGTCGGCGATCGCCTGCGTCTCGATCGCCGTCAGCGCGTCGCGCTCCAGCCGGCGAAGGCCCTGGGGCTCGCGGATCATCGGGGCCGACCCGACCTTGGCGTGCAGGTCGGAGCCCTGCCCGTTGACGAGCTCGTCCAGCCAGGAGTTGAACTCCGGGACGATCGGCGAGCTTCCATCCATCTGCGTTTCTCCCTCTCGGCACGACGTCTGCGGCTCATGGGACGCACGCTGCGCCGCCCGCATCCCCTGCTGCATCGGCGCGTCCGGGGCCGCGCTTCAGTCCCAATGGAAGGTTTCGCACCCCACGCCTCAACGGCGCGCGGTCAGTCTGCAGATCGTCGACCGGTCGGCGAGCGGTTCGAACGCGGTCATGCGCAGGGGGGGCCGCGAGGCGCCGAGCATGCCCTCGAGCAGCCCGCGGTGGACCGCGCAGACCAGCTCGCGGTGCTCCTCGAGCAGATCGCGGAACGGGCACTCGCGGAGGGAGATCTCGACGCTCCGCGTTCCGCGGCGGAACCGCGGGTCGAAGCCGGCGTCGGCCAGGGCGCCCTGGAGCACCGCCAGGTTGAGTCCGGGATGGATGCGCGATCCCGGCTTCGGCGCCGCCCGCCCCACCAGGTAGGAACCCCAGTCGCGCGCCAGCTCCTGCGCGCGCTCACGCTGGCGGGCGCCGGTGAGTAGGCCCGCAAGCACGCCGGCCAGCAGGCGGTGTTCCTGCGCACCCTCCAGGTCGACAGCGACGTAGAGCGTCTGGGGACGACCCACGCTTGCGCCCCGGCGGAACTCATGGGTCACCAGACCGGCTTCCTCGAGACGGTGAAGGTGGGGACGGAGCGTGTTCGGGTGCAGCGACAGCCGGGCGGCCAGCTCGCGGATCGAGACGGCGCGTCCGGAGCGCCGCAGGTGCCGGTAGAGCCGGTAGCGAGTGTCGTCGGCGAGCGCCTTGTGCACGTCGATCGGCAACGGCTCGGTCATCGCGGCTCCGTCGTATCCTTGGTTTCCACGGTCCGCACCGTGTTTATCGACATCGCGACGGAAGCGTACGGGAAGAAGGTCGAGATGGTCAGCGAGGAACAGGTCCGCGAGGCACTCAGGTCCGTGCTGGATCCCGAGATCGGGCGTCCGATCGAGGACATCGGGATGCTCAAGGAGATCGAGGTCGATGGCGACACGGTTCGCGTCCACGTCCTGATCACGATCGAGGGGTGCCCTCTCAAGGACCGCATCACCCAGGACGTCACAGCGGCGGTGGCGCCGCTGGCCGGCGTCGCGCGGGTGGAGGTCCCGCTCACGCCGATGAGCCAGGAGGAACGGGCGGCCCTCGTGTCCAAGCTCCGCGCAACACCGCAGGGAGCGGCCCCGCAGACCCGCATCTCCTTCCCGCCGCAGACCTCGATCGTGGCGGTCGCCTCCGGCAAGGGTGGCGTGGGCAAGTCCAGCGTGACGGTGAACCTCGCCGCCGCCCTGGCGTCCGAGGGCGCGAAGGTCGGTGTGCTCGACGCCGACGTCTGGGGGTTCAGCGTTCCCCGGATGCTGGGTGCCGCCGGCAAGCCGGTCGGGTTCAACGACATGATCCTGCCGCTGGAGGCGTACGGCGTGAAAGTGATCTCGATGGGGTTCTTCGTCCCCGAGGAGACCCCCGTGATCTGGCGGGGCCCGATGCTCCACAAGGCGATCGAGCAGTTCCTCGGGGACGTCTACTGGGGCGACCTCGACTTCCTGCTCTGCGATCTGCCACCCGGCACCGGCGACGTGTCGATCTCGCTCGCGTCGTTCATCCCGGGAGCGTCGATGCTGGTGGTGACCACGCCGCAGGAGGCGGCGCGGAAGGTCGCCGAGCGTGCCGGCAAGATGGCGGAGCGCACCAACCTCCGCCCGATCGGCGTGATCGAGAACATGTCCTACTTCGTGTGTCCGCACTGCGGAGAGCGAGAGGAGATCTTCGGGCAGGGGGGCGGGCTCGAAGCCGCCACCACGCTCGGAGTTCCGCTGCTCGCCCAGGTACCGCTGCTCTCCGCCGTCCGTCGCGGGGGCGACGAGGGCGTGCCGATCGTCGTTGGCGAGCCGGACTCGCCGGCAGCGGTCGCGTTCCGCGAGGCGGCCGGGGCGATCCGCACGGCGACGAAGTCGAAGGTGGGAAAGCCGCTCACGCTGATGGCGGGCCCCGGCCGCTGAGGCCGCTCAGAGCTCGGCGTCGCTCGGCGTGTCGGCGTCAGTTGGGATCTCGGCCGACCGGATGTCCTGGGCCTCGGTGTCGGCCATCGCTCGGGCGGTGCGCGGTGGCGTCGTCGGACCGGGCGGCCGCTTGACGGCCCAGTAGACGAGGATGCCGACGCTCACGACCACCACCGTCAGCGCCGTCCACTGCGACCCCGTGAGCGGCCCGAACCGCTTGTCGATGCGCAGCGAGTCCTCGAGCAGGCGGTTGCACCCGTACCACACGGCGAACGTCAGCGCCGCGATCCCCTCGCGCCGGGCCTTCGCCACGAACCACCAGAGGAACGCGAACAGCAGCCAGGCGAGCAGCATGTCGTACAGGGCCGTCTGGTGCACACCGGTGCCCTGCGCGATCAGTTGACCGTTGGCGTCGAGCAGGCGGGTGCGCGTGCGCTCGATGATCTCGACGTGCCCTCCCTGGAGCGAGGCCTGGCAGACGTCGGCCACGCATCGGAACGGCGGGGCGAGCGTCCCGCCCTTGTATTGCCACGCCAGGAGCCACGAGGCCGGCTTGCCCAGATGGTCGCCGATGATCAGGTCCCCGATCCTGCCGATCGCGATACCCAGCGCCAGGCTCGGCGCGACGCTGTCGGCGACCTGGAAGAACCGGAGCTTCTCCGACCCTCGCTTGATGTTGACGGCGTTCGCGATCGTCGCCCCGGCGATGCCGCCGAGCAGCGAGATCCCCCCGTGCCAGACCTCGAGCCACTGCACCGGGTTGTCGAACTCGCTCACGTGCGCGATCACGTAGCCGACCCGCGCCCCGACGATCGCTCCGACCAACGACCAGAAGACGATCGAGTTCGAGGCCTCGGCCGAGACCCCGCGCCGCGTGGCGAGCCTCGTGAAGAGCCAGGCGCCGACCATGAACCCCACCGCGATCATGACGCCGTGGGGAGAGATGCCGAAGACGCGATCGACGACCGGCCAGCCGACCGCCGCGATGAGGGGGTTCATCGCTCCGAGCCTAGCAGCGGCCGAAAGGCGCTCATCGCCGCGGCCACAGACGCGCGATCGCGCGACCGATCATGAGACCGCTGACGACGTCCGAGGGGTAGTGCACCCCCAAGTACACGCGCGAGACCGCGACCGAGAGGTCGGCCGCGGACAGGGCCAGTCGCGAGGGCGCGCCGAGATCGAGCTCGCGCGCGGCTACGCGCGTGAACGTGGTCAGCACGGCGGGATGGCTCGACGGCCAGGAGGTCCCCTTGGGCTCGGCGATCATGCGACGCGTGCCCTCGGGCGCCGCCGCATACGGACGCGGTCGCAGCGTCAACCGCTTGAGTCCCTGACCGACCAGCCAGGTGGTGCCGGCCGCCGCGAAGGCGGAGGCCGCGGCGCCCCGGCGGCCGCTGGCCGCCAGGACGCCCGCCGCGGCCCCGCTCGCGTAGAGCGAGCCCAGCTCGGTCACCGACGAGAACCAGCGGTCCGCCGCCAGGCCGTGACCGCGGTTCAGCAGCTCGAACAGCTCGCGGTCGACCTCCGGCCCCTCGTCCACCCGCGTGGCCGCGACGCCGACGGCCGCCGCGCCGGCGGCGAGCGCTCCCGCCCACACGACCCTTCCGAGGCTCACGACGGCCCATCATGCAAGATGGCATCACGAACGTCAGACCGGAGGGCGGGATGCGCAAAGACGACGACGAGGGCGGGCAGCACGAAGGCGACGAGGGCTCGCGCAGAGACTGGGTCGAGCGGCGTGAGGGGCCCAGCGGACGACTGATCGCGATCGGGATCGCGCTCGTGATCCTGTTGCTGTTCGTGGCGCAGAACACGGACCGAACGCACGTCGAGTTCCTGTTCCTCGACGGGGAGTTCCCGCTGTGGGGCATGATCGTCGCCGGCGCGGCGCTCGGGTTCGTCGCCGGATGGGCCCTCGCCCGGCTCAGGGGGCGTCGCCACGACGATCGTGAAGGGTAGGCGCCCTTCGCGCCTCGATCTCGCGCTTCTGCGCGAGGGTTCCCCGGCGCAGGGCGAGCTGGGCCCCTCCGACCGCGTTGACGCTGGCCGCGCCGAAGCGGCCCAGGGGCCCTCGGAACACGTACGCCACCTCGTGGCGCAGGACGCTCCGGTCGTACGGAAGCTGCGCGATCGAGGTGGTCACCGTGGCGTCCAGCAGCCCGCCCAGATGCACGCGCGCTCGCCACGGAGGCTCCCATTCGAGAACGTGGCAGGGCACGGTCGCGCTCACCCCCAGGAACCCCATGACGACGTCGTACTCGACGCCCGGACCGAGCGGCAGGGACGGTGGATGCACGGCGACGATGTGGCGTTCCCAATGAGGCAGGTTCCGCGGGTCGCTCGTCAGATCCCACACGGCCTCGGGGGGTGCGTCCACCTCGACCGAGAACTCGGCGGTGGTCATGGCAGCCGCGTGCTCCCGCTGGACCAGCCCTTCCACCACACGAGCCGTCGGAGGCCGACCCGCACGAGCGCGTCGGCGTTCGGAGCCAGCGAGCGCGCCAGCTCTCGCATCGACTTCGCGCCCGAGCCCACCGCCCCCTCGACGTAGAACGCGGCCTCCCCTTGGAGCAGGGCGCCGACCATGTCACGGGCCCGCCAGACCGACGGCTGGTCCACCGTGAGCGCCGCCGGAGCCACCGGGCTCGCGCCGGCGAGGGTCAGGGTCTCGGCGGGAAGCGCCGCGTACAACGCGTCCTCCTCCGCACGCCACCGCACCGGGACGACGACGGGTCCTCGGTGGCCCTGCACCGCCAGGACGCCATCGCCCGTGCGGCCGACCCCCTCGCGGATCTCCTCGGGAAGCCCTGCGAACGGGTCCGCGCCCTTCGTGCGGCGGAACGTCCGGTGGCTCTCGGTCTGCCCGCCCCACCGCCCGCGCCCTTCCTGCACGCCGTCGGTGTCGAGCAGCGCCGTGCGATCCAGGTCGATGCCGACCAGCACGCGGCCTGGCGGCGTCCAGGCAAACGGAACCTGCCGCGCATCGAACGCGTACCCGGCGAAGAAGCGTGCGTTCTTGCGACTGAACGTGGCGGTCGCGCGGGCGATCGACGTGGCGCCCGCTACCGCGGCCGCCCAGGTCCGGCGGTCGAGCGCGTCGTAGGTCTTCACGGTGCCGGTGAACGTGACGGCAAGCTCGCCGTGACGGATCAATCCGGCGACCGTCGGGTCGCGCTCCCACGTGCGCGCCTTGACCGACCGGCGCGAGGTGGTGAGCCAGATCCGCCCGCCGCTGTAGGCGAAGACGAGGGGCGTGCAGTGCGGACCGTCCGGGGTGGGCGCGGCGACCGCGCAAAAGGGTCCTCGTTCGAACACCGTCTGCACAGCAGTCGATAAGAAGCTCACGCAGGTGCCACCTTTCGCCCGGCCCAGGGCGGGAACACGAGCATCGGTCCGGTCCAGAGGATATGGCTCGCGAGCGGGGCGAGCACACCGCCGGACCACCATCCGAGCCACGCCCACACCGCTCCCCCGACGACGGCCCCGGCCACGATCGCGAGGGACCGGCTCGGGGCGTTCGCCGCCACGTACATGAGCCACGCCACGACGGCGCCGCCGGCCAGACCGAGCCACGTCCGGCCGAGCTCCGGGGCTGCAAGGCCGCGCCAGAAGAGCTCCTCTGCAGGCACCGTCACGAGCAGCGACAACGCGAGGGCGACCGGCAGCGACGTGCCGCCCTCCAGTGCGTAGGCGTCCTGGGTATGCCGCCGGAAAGGCTCCCAGCGCGACGCCACGGCCACGAACCCTCGGGTCGCCACGAACAGCAGGATCCCGGACACGGCGCCCACCGCGAAGGCCTCGAGACGCCCGACCTCGGGCTCCCGCGCCGGCGCGACCAGGATCGCCGCCACCGCCATCGCCGCGAAGACCGGGGGAAGCGTCCGCCACACGCTCCGGCCGCCCCACGACACGGAGGCCCACGCCGCGGCCTCGGCCAGGACCCCCAACGCCACCACCGTTCCCCGCACGACGCTACCCGGGGAGGAACCTCGTCTTGACGGCGATCTCGGCGGTGAAGGCCGTGACGACCGCCAGGTAGTAGAAGCCGGTCGCCGACTGCACCGCGGTCGCCCGCTGTCCCCGAAGCGCGGCCTTGACGATGATCGCGATCAGCAGGGTCGCGCCGGCCATGCCGATCGCGATCCACGGGGCGAGCGCGCCGGCCGTCAGCAGCGGGTTGAACGCCTGGGAGGACGTCGTCCCCGAGAAGCCCCCGGTGGCGACGGCGACGATCTCGACACCCGTGGCCAGCAAGGTCGCATTCGTGATGCGCTGGATCGGCCCGCGGGTGAGCCTGCGGTCGGTCAGGTACCAGTGGCCCAGGAAAAGCCCCACATACACGGCACCCAGGAACGCCGACCCCGCCACGAGCTGGAACAGGGCGACCTCGACCGATTGACGGCTGGTGCCGGCCATCGCGACGAGGACCGCGACCGAGGCCGGAACGCTCAGGAAGCCGGCGAGGCGGCCGGACGTCTGAGCGCGGAACAGCAACAGCACGGTGGACAGGACGATCACCGCGAACGTCACCAGCGACAGTCGAGCTGCGAGCAGGCCCCGGTCACCCGTCTGCCCGGAGGCCGCCGCCCACCATGCCGGAGCGGCGAACAGGAGCGAGACCACGACGCCGTTGATCGCGAAGTAGGAGCGCCTGGTCTCGTGCCACAGGGGCCCGATCCATGTGAAGGCGCACGCACCGGCCACGGTCTCGGCCAGCACGAGGGCCATCACCCCGGCGAAGCCGGTCACGCGTCGTCCCCACACATGCGGTCCCCCAGCGTATCGGTCCAAAGGTCCGGTTCGGTCGCGTTCCCGCCCGGTAGCCTGGGTGCCGATGGACGACTGGCGTTCCTACGATCAGGTGGCCGAGACATACGAACGGGTCCACGCCCCGCGTTTGCGAGAGCCGGCCCGGGACCTGCTCGCGCTGGCACAGGTGGGCGAGGGGGCGCGCGTGCTCGACCTTGGGACCGGCACGGGCGTGGCCGCCGCCGAGGCACAGAAGCTCGTCGGGCCGGCAGGGACGGTCATAGGGATCGACGAGTCGCTCGGCATGCTCCGCACCGCTCGGAAGGCCCGGCCGGCGATCCCGGTCGCAGCGGCGGCGGCGATCGACCTGCCGTTCCGCGCCGGCGCCTTCGACGCGGTGATCGGGAACTTCGTGCTCGCGCACTTCACGAAGGTCGACACGGCCCTGTTCGACGCGGTGCGGGTCACCAAGCGGGGCGGCCGGATCGGCTTCTCGGCCTGGGCCGACGGCCTCGATGCCTTCCAGGAGACCTGGCTCGAGCTCGTGTACCAGGTCGTGCCGAAGGAGATGCTGGAGCCCTCCGTCGCCAACGCGATCCCCAACCACGATCGGTTCCGGCGGCGTGACGTGGTCGAGCAGACGATGCACGACGCGGGGCTCCGCCACGTCCGGACGGAGCTCACGAAGTACGAATGGCGCTACGCCCGCGACGACTACGTCGAGGGACTCGGCACCTGGGCCGTCGGCAGGTTCGTCCACCGGATGCTCGGGAACGCCGGCTGGGCGTCGCTGCTGGAACGGGCCAAGACGACATTCGCGGACCGGTTCCCGGATCCGTTGCACGACACGCGCGACGTGCTGCTCGCGGTCGGCACCTGCGAGTGATCGTCGAGGGCGATCGGGTGAGACCGACGACGCTCAGCTGAGGTCGAGGACCCGGAACTCCTCGCCGTGGTCGACGCCGATCTTGGCGCCCGCCTCCTTCGCCTCGTTCTCGAGGGACTCCTCGAAGTAGCGGATGCCCTCGGTCAGCTGGCTCGCGTGCTCGGCGAGCGCAGCGATCTTCGTGGCGAGATGGCCGGTCACGTCCTCGACGTGGTTCGGCTCGTCGGTCCAGCCCAGCCACACGTCGTAGACGTCCTGCGTCTCGAGCCCCTCGCCGAGGTGCTCGGAGAAGAAATGCGGGTTGCCGCTGCCCGGGAAGACGCTGTCCAAGGCGATCCAGCCCGCGGTGCGGTGGTCGGAGTGGTTGTAGTAGCGCGACTCGAAGAACACAGCCGTCGGGTCGACCGAGACGACCGTCTCGGCGCGCACCTCGCGGATGCGGCGGATCACGGCCTCGCGCACGGTGTGGTTGTTCTCCAGCTCCCCGTCCGGGGTCGAGAGGATCCGCACGCTGGCCAGGCCGAGCGCTCCCGCGGCGGCCTCGGTCTCTGCGCGGCGCGTGGCGGCGAGCTCCTCGCGGCTGCGCGCGGGGTCGCTCGAGCCGCGATCGCCGTTCGTGAGCACCAGCAGATGACAGTCGCGACCCGCGGCGACCCACTTCGCGATCGTCGCGCCGGCGGCGATCTCGCCGTCGTCGGGGTGAGCGAAGATGCCGAGGACGGGCCCCGTCGGCGCCGGCCGCCCCGCCTGGCTCATCCCGCTCCTACGCGCGCGCGGCCCGGTCGAGCACGAACCGAACAAGCGTCCGCACCGGTGCCCCCGTGGCTCCCTTGGGCCCGAGGTCGTGTCCCTCCGAGGAGAAGGCCGGACCCGCGATGTCGAGATGCACCCACGGCGTGTCCCCGACGAACTCCGCCAGGAACCAGGCCGCCGTGATGGCGCCGCCGTACCGCTTGCCCATGTTCTTGATGTCGGCGATCGACGAGTCGATCAGCGAGCGGTAGTCCTCGAAGAGCGGCAGCTGCCAGATCGGTTCTCCGGCCGTGGCCCCGGCGGCGATCAGCTCACGCGCCAGCGCGTCGTCGTTGCCCATCGCGCCGGCGATCTTGTCGCCGAGGGCGACGATGCAGGCCCCGGTCAGCGTGGCCGTGTCGACGATCAGCGACGGGTTCTTCTCGGCAAGGTACGCGAGCGCGTCGGCGAGCACGAGCCGCCCTTCCGCGTCGGTGTTGAGCACCTCCGAGGTCTTGCCGCCGTAGTGGTGGATCACGTCGCCGGGCTTCTGCGCCGACCCGCTCGGCATGTTCTCCGACGAGGGGATCGCGGCGATCACGTTGATCTTCGGCTTGAGCCTGGCGATCGCCTTCATCGTGGCCAGGATCGAGGCGGCGCCGCCCATGTCGTCCTTCATCGTCTCCATGCCGTCGGCCGGCTTGATCGAGAGCCCGCCGGAGTCGAAGGAGATCCCCTTGCCCGTCAGGGCCAGGGGCGTGGCCTTCCCGGCGCCGGTGTAGGTCAGCTCGATCAGCCGGGGCGGGTTCACCGACCCCTGCCCCACGCCGATGATGCCGCCGAAGCCGCCCCGCTTCAGCTGGGCCTCGGTCCAGACCTTGCAGGTCAGTCCGACCTCCGTGGCCATCGTTCGGGCGGCGTTCGCGATCTCCGCCGGCGGCAGATCGCCCGCGGGCGTGTTCACGAGGTCGCGCGCCCACGACGTGGCGTCGACGAGGACGTCCGCGCGCCGGACGGCCGCCTTCATGGCTTTGGTGTCCCAGCGCGGGGACCCGAGCACCGTCACCGTCCGCACGTCCTTGGTGCCGTCGGCGCTGGTGGTGCGGTATCGGTCGAAGTGGTACGCACCCAGCCCCAGACCCTCTGCGACCGCCTGGACGGCCGTCTCGGCGTCTTTCTGGCCGAACGCGAGGGCAGCGGTGGTCGCCACCGTGCCGAAGCGCCGGGCGGTCGGTCCGGCTCTGCCGAGCGCGCGGCGGGCCGCCGTGATGTCGAACGCCTTCCGATCCCCGACGCCGACGAGCAGGACCGCGTCGGCCGCGAACCGGTCCCCACGCCGCTTCGGCACGAGCAGCTGCTCGTCCTTCTTCCCCGTGAGCTTCGCGCCACGGTAGGCCTCGAGCAGACGGAGGTCCTTCACGACGGGGCCGGCCTCTGCGCCCTGGAAGACGGGAACGACCAGCAGGCCGGTCCGCACCTCGCGCGGGGAGTTGGACGAGTAGGCGTACGTGGTCACGGAGTTCGCTCCTTCGGACCCGGTGCGGGAAGCGCCAAGTCTAGTTGGGAGCGAACGGAGGCGACGTTCTAGACGGCGGGGCCGGCGATGAGCGTCACCGACTGCGTGTGGGTCCCCTGCCCGTCCACCCACGTGACCTGGATCTGTTCGCCGGGGACGTGCGCGTGGATCACGGTACCGAGCTCCTGCAGGGAGGCGATCGTGTGCCCGTCGACGGACCGGATCACCGACGGGGGTGCGATCCCCACGTTCTCGGCGGGACTCCCCGGGAGCACGCCGGCGACCAGGACGCCCGAGCCGTCGCGCAACCCCAGGCGGGCCGCGGTGGCGGCGTCCATCGTGCGGACCTGCACCCCGAGGAATCCGCGGTCACCGATCAGGATCGTGGAGCTTCCCTCGCCCGACCGGATCGCGTCGACGATGTTCAGCGCGACGTTCGTGGGGATCGCGAAGCCGCCGGTCGTGGGCGCAGAGGGACCCGACGGGCCCGCGGTGATGATGCCCACGAGCTTGCCGTCCGCGTCGATCAATGCGCCACCGGAGTCTCCCGGGTGGATCTCGGCGTCGGTCTGGATCACGTCGGTCAGACGCTCCGACGTTCCGTCGGCAGGGTCGTGCGCGGTGATCGAGGCGTGCACCGCCGTGACGCGGCCGGTCGTGACGGTCGGGGGACCGCCCCGACCGAACGCGTTGCCGATCGCCGTGACCGATTCACCGACGTCGACCGTGGAGGAATCTCCGACCGTCACGGTCGTGAGGTCAGAGACGTTGGAGATCTGGAGCAGAGCGACGTCGTTGGTGGGGTCGACCCCCATCACGGTGGCGGTCTCGTTCCCGAGTCCCGGGACGGTCACGGTGATCTTCGCCGCACCCTGGACCACGTGGTTGTTCGTCAGCACCTGCCCGTCAGAGGTCAGGACGAGACCGGTGCCCGCTCCGAGCGGGCGCAGCCCGTCGCTCCCGAGGACGTGGGTCGAGGTCTCGATGTCGACGACGCCGGAGCCGAACGAGGTCGTGCCCGCCACCCCTCCGGGTACGGCCGAAGCCCCCTGCTGGGTGGCGTCGTGGACGCCGGTGGCCACCAACCCCACGCCGAGCGACAGGACGAGCGCCACCACCAGAAGCGCGACCAGGCCGGCCCGGCCTCGGCGACGCGGCGGCGTCGGCTCCGCGGGTGGTCCCGTCCACCAGGGTGGGCCGCCAGGGGGAGCCGGCATCCCGGCGTGGTGCCCGGGCCAGGGCTCGCGCACGCCGGTGGCTGCGGCCGGCTGGTCCCGGTCCTCAAGCGATCCGCTGGGTGGGTCGATCATGTCGGTCACCGGGCTGCGCCTCCTCTGGCTTGCGCTTTCCCCGTCCAGGAAGAAGCTACCCAGAAGGGCTGGGAAATGTCTGTGAGATCGCTGGCAGATCCCTCCATCGAGGGCGTTGAGTACCCTTCCGCGCCATGAAGACCCAGAAGGTCACCGACCTGGTGCGTTTCGGCGACGAGGCCGCCCGTGCGGAGGTCCTCGTGGAGACGCCGAGGCTCTGGTCCCAGGTGATCTGTTTGCAGGGGGCCCAGGATCACGGCCCCGTCTCCGACCCCGAGGCCGACGGCCTGCTCGTGGTGCTCGCCGGGGAGGTCGCCGCGCAAGTGGGACGGAGCCGCGCCCGGATGAAGCAGTGGGAATCCGTGACGGTCCCCGCCGGAGACGAGCTCACGGTCCGCAACGCATCCGAGGACCCCTCCGTGGTCCTGCTCGTCCTCGCGCCGCCGCCCTCCTAGCTCAGGCCCGGCGGCGCGGCAGCACGACCAGGGCGAGGAGGAACGCGGCGGCGAAGCTCGGGACGCTCCCGCCGATCGCCGCGTCGGGCACGAGCGGGAACGGGAGATGCAGCCATCCGTGCATCACGCGCTCGAGCCCGTTGGTCCACCAGCCCACGAGCGTCGTGGGCGCGCACCACTGGAAGAGGACGAAGCCGACCACCCACGGGATCACGGCTCGCCACGAGGTCCCCTCGGCCGCGTCCTCGAAGATCGCCCGTTCGCCGTAGCGTCGACCCGCGCGCCCCCAGTGGGCGAGGAAGACGGCGAACAGCGGAACGAAGACCGAGCCGATCAGCAGCAGGAACGACTCCAGCGTGTACGCGGCGTCTGCCTGGATCGCCGCCGCGATCGCGAACCCCGCGACCCCGACCGTCACGATCAGCGCCCGCTGCGACCACGCGGGGCGAACGTTCTGCACGGTGATCGCCGACGAGTAGACGTTCGCCATGGCCTGGTCGGACTCCCCCACCAGCAGGGCGAGCAGCACGACGCCGCCGCCGGCGACGGAGGCGATCGTGGTGCCGATGTCCAGCGGGTCGGCCGTGGCACCCGCCGCGAGCACGAGCATTGCCCCAAGCGTGTAGAACCAGGCGTTGCCGACCGCGTAGCCGGCGGCCGTCCCCAGGAACGCGCCGCGGGCGTCCCTACCGAACCGCGTGTAGTCGGCGACGAGCGGAAGCCATGAGATCGGCATCGCGATCACGAGGTCGACCGCCAGCCAGAACGGCAATCCGCCGTCGCCCGGCCGAGACCACAACGCGGCCACGTCCGACATGGCGAACACCCTGATCGAGATCCAGACCGCCACCCCGGCGACGATCCACACGCCGAAGCGCTCGAGCCAACGGCGAACGGCGAACACGGGCCCGGCGAGCGCCAGCGAGGTGCACACGAGCGCGCTCACTCCGAGCCACAACAGGGGCGCGTCGAGCCCGAACAGATCGATCGACACGGCGTTGCCGACCTTTCCCATGGCCCAGAACTCGAAGGAGGTCCAACCGACGAGCTGGATCAGGTTCGCGACGGAGGGGAGGTAGGATCCCCGGCGGCCGAGGACGGGCCGGAACAGCACCATCGCGGGAACGCCGTCGCGCGCGCCGGCATACGCAACGAACCCGAGCGGGAGGCAGCCGAGGACGGTCCCGACCACCACCGCGAGGACGGCCCTCGGGAGCCCGAGCGCCGGCACGAGGAGCGCACCGGTCGCGAGCACGAGCAATCCGATCGAGAGGTCGCCCCACAGCACCGACAGATCGAACCCCGAGAGTCGGCGCATACCGGGCGGGATCGGGCGGACCCCCCACTGAGGCGCCTCCCGCTCGAGCACGTCTTCGAGACGCTTGGTCGCCGACGCCATCGCAGCTCCCTCCGCCGGTACGAACCGGATCAGGTTCCAAGGGTCGCCGGCTCTGCAGCCGACCTCTCAGCCCGGGTCGCCGGGCTCCCCCGCTTCCGATCCACCGTAGCACGACGTCTCGCAAGCACCGGCCGCCGGTCGTGCGGCGGGTCGTGCGATGCTGAGCACATGGCCGACGGACGTGGCGCGGTGGTCGCGGCGGCGCTCGCAACGGCGACCGAACCTCCGCCCGCGCGGGGCGTGGCGCTGGCGGCAACGGTCGTCGACGGCCCCGCCGGCGTGGCGTGGGAGGACGGCCGCATCGTGTATGCCGGACCGGCCGACGGCCTCCCCTGGGAGCCCCGCGCCGGCAGACCCGACCGAGGCTTGGTGGTCCCCGGCTTCGTCGACTGCCACGTGCACCTGCCCTTCGTTGGCTGGCGCGCCGACGAGTTCGAGGCCCGCCTCCGCGGCGTCTCGTACCGGGACCTGCACGGCTCCGATGGCGGGATCTTCCGCTCGTCCCGGATGCTCCGCGACGCGAGCGACGACGAGGTACTCGCCTTTTGCCGGCCCCTCGTCGAGGAGATGGCCGGCCTGGGAACGACGTCGACCGAGCTGAAGACCGGGTACGGGCTCTCGGTCGAACAGGAGCTCCGCCAGGCGCTGCTGGCGCGGCGGCTCGCCGATGAGGCCCTGCAGACGTGTACCGTCACGTTGCTTGCCTGCCACGCCGTGCCCGAGGGGACCGACGGCGCGAGCTGGGTCCGCACGGTCTGCGACGAGCTGATCCCGGAGGCGGCCGCGGCGTCCCTGGTCGACCAGGTCGACGTCTACGTGGAGGACATCGCGTTCTCGGTGAGCGACCTCGAGGCCGTTGCCGCCGCCGCGTCCGCCGCCGACCTGCCGGTTCGCGTCCACGCCGACCAGCTCGGCGACAGCGACGCGGCCGGCGCGGCTGTGCGGCTCGGCGCTCGGAGCGCCGATCACCTGAACCACTGTTCGGAGGCCGGCGTGCGGGCGCTCGGTGGCGCGCCGAACACGGCCGCCGTGCTCTTGCCCGCGTCGACCTTCTTCCTCCGCGCACCGACGCCGCCGGTCGGCGCGCTGCGCGATGCCGGCGCCGCGATCGCGATCGCCACGGACTTCAACCCGGGCACGTCGCCGGTGTGCTCGATGCCGGAGGCCGTGGCGATGGCGTGCACGCTGTACGGGCTGCCGCCCCTCGAGGCGCTCACGGCCGCGACCGCGAACGCCGCGTGGGTGCTGGGGATCGACGAACGAGTAGGACGCCTGGCGCCGGGCCTGCAAGCCGACGTCTTGCTGCTCGACGCGCCCTCCTTCGCGCAGCTCCCCTATCGTCCCGCGCACCGAAGCGTCGTCGCGACGTGGATCGCAGGCGAGCTCGTCGCAGGCGACCCCGACCGCGTCTAGCCCACGGCTAGTCGAGCTCGCCGACGACCGACCGGGCTGCGCCGACGAGCGCACCGTCGCGGACGAGTTCGACGGCCGCATCGATGTCGGTGCGAAACTCGCGATCGTGCTGGACGAACGGCACGCGCGCGCGGATGGCGTCGTGGACGCCGCGGGTTGCCGGCCCCGGCTCCAGAGGCGCACGCAGGTCGAGCGCCTGCGCGGCGCCGAGCGCCTCGAGAGCGAGCACGACCTCGGCGTTGGCGACGACGTCGCGGGCGTGCCGCGCGCTCGTCATGCCCATGCTGACGTGGTCCTCCTGGCCGGCGCTCGACGGGATCGAGTCGACGGACGCGGGGTGCGCGAGGGACTTGGACTCCGATACCAGCGACGCGGCCGTGTACTGCACGAGCATGAAGCCGCTGTTCAGCCCGCTCTCGGGAACGAGGAACGGCGGGAGCCCGTTCGATCGCTTCGGATCGAGGAGCCGGTACAGACGACGGTCGCTGATCGACGCCAGCGACACGACCGACAGCGCGAGCGCGTCGAGCACGACCGCCACCGGCATGCCGTGGAAGTTGCCGCCGCTCCGGATCTCGGACTCGGCCGGAAACACGATCGGGTTGTCGCTCACGCTGTTCGCCTCGATCGACAGGACGCGCGACGCGTGCTCGATCGAGTCGCGCGTGGCCCCGTGCACCTGCGGCGCGCATCGCAGGGAGTAGGCGTCCTGCACCAGGTGCGAGCTGTCGCGGTGCGAGGCGAGGATCGGCGACCCGGCGAGCAGCCGCCGGAGGTTGGACGCACTCCGCGTCTGGCCCGGATGCGGTCGGAGCCGTTGGAACCGCTCGTCGAACGGAGCGTCGGTTCCCAGGGCCGCCTCGATCGTCATCGCCGCGACGACGTCGGCGGTGCGGGCCAGCGTTGCAGCACGGTCGAGCGCCAACGTGCCCACCGCGAGCATCCCCTGCGTGCCGTTGACGAGAGCGAGCCCCTCCTTCGCCTCGAGCCGGATCGGCGCGAGCCCCGCGGCGGCGAACCCGTCCGCGCCGGAGACCGGGGCGTCGCCCGGGTCGAGGACCTCGCCGCGACCGATCAGCGGGAGCGCCAGGCACGCCAGCGGCGCGAGATCCCCCGAGGCGCCGAGCGAGCCCTGCTCCGGGACGACGGGGATCACGTCCCGGTTCAGCATCTCGACCATCAGGTCGATCACGTCGGGCCGGACGCCCGAGTGACCCAGCGCTAGGACGTGGGCGCGCAGCAGCAGCATCGCCCGCGCCTCGAGTCGCGAGAGGGCCGGGCCCACGGCGGTGGCGTGCGACACCACGATGCCGTGCTGCAGCTCGGAGCTCTGTGACGGATCGATCCGCGTGTCGGCGAGCGCGCCGAACCCGGTCGTGACCCCGTAGATCGTGCGGCCCTCCGCCACGGCGTGCTCGACGACCTCTCGCGCGGCCCGCGTCCGGCCGCGCGCCTCCGTCCCGAAGACGACCGGCTCGCCATGGGCGACCGCGACGACGTCCTCGAGCTCCAACGGCTCCCCGACCCGCACCGGCACGGGCTGGAGGCTACCGCCGCGGCCGCGGAGCCGCCGCCGGGCCGGCCCCATCAGAGCCGCTCGACCGGAAGCGCCTCCTCCACCAGCGCGTCGCCGTGGCGCCGCACGCGAAACGCGCCTGCCCCTTCGCGCGACGCGACGGCCTCGGCGGGCCCTGAACCCACGAAGTGGATCCCGGCGAAGTCGTCTGCGCCGAAGCCCTCCGGAAGGACGCCGGAGGCGACGTACTCGTGGAAGCGGGGTCGCCGCTCGGGCTCGGAGTGGTAATGCGGACAGAAGGACCCGGGCAAGAGGGCGAGGCCGTCGGCCAAGGGGTCGGTGCGTCCCATCAGGAACGAGTCCGTCGCGGAGCCCTCGAACCAGCAGTTGCCGCCTGCGCTCACGCCGGCCAGGACGACGCCGCCCTGCCACGCCGAACGCAGCGCGGCGTCCACACCGTGCACCCTCCAGACGGCGAGCATGTTCGCGGTGTTCCCGCCGCCGACGTAGACGACGTCGTGCTCGGCGAGGAACGATCCGACGTCGGCGACCGTGCGGTCGAACAGGGTGAGCTCCGACGGCTCGCAGCCGAGGAGCGTCATCGCCTCGAAGAACCGCAGCCTGTACCGCTCGGAGTCGCCGGCCGCCGTGGCGAGGAAGCACACACGCGGCCGCTCGGCGCCGGAGAGGTCGAGGACGTAGCGGTCCAGCCTCACGTCGTCGTCGGAGAACCCTCCGCCGCCCATCGCGACGACGTGGCGCTCGCTCACGCCTCGTCCATCGGGATGCGGACGCCTCGCTCGTGCGCGACGTCGATCGCCCGCTCGTAGCCGGCGTCGGCATGACGCATCACGCCCGTCCCAGGGTCCGTCGTCAGGACCCGCTCGAGCCTGTCACGGGCATCATCGGTGCCGTCGGCCACCACCACCATGCCGGCGTGGATCGAGTAGCCGATCCCGACCCCGCCCCCGTGGTGCACGCTCACCCAATGCGCGCCTGCCGCGGTGTTGACGAGCGCGTTGAGGATCGGCCAGTCGGCGATGGCGTCGGAGCCGTCCCGCATCGCCTCGGTCTCCCGATACGGGGACGCGACGCTCCCGCTGTCGAGATGGTCGCGGCCGATCACGATGGGAGCGCGCACCGCCCCGCTCGCGACGAGCTCGTTGAAGCGGACGCCGGCCTCGGCGCGCTCGCCGTACCCGAGCCAGCAGATCCGCGCGGGGAGCCCCTGGAAGGCGACCCGCTCCTCGGCCATGCCGAGCCATCGATGGAGGCGGTCGTCGTATGGGAACAGCGACGCCACCGCCCGGTCGGTCTCCAGGATGTCACCCGGTTCGCCCGACAGCGCCGCCCACCGGAACGGACCCTTCCCCTCGCAGAACATCGGTCGCACGAACGCCGGCACGAAGCCCTGATACGCGTACGCTCGATCGTGCGGCAGCCCACCCTGCTCGGCGCCCGCGCGCAGGTTGTTGCCGTAGTCGAACGTCACCGACCCTGCTTCCTGGAACGCCACCATCGCCTCGACGTGCTCGGCCATCGACGCGTACGCCTGCCGGACGTACTCGTTCGGATCGCGCGCTCGCAGATCGGACGCGTCGGCGAGCGAGAGGCCGGCCGGCACGTAGCCGCCGAGCGGATCGTGCGCGCTGGTCTGATCCGTGACGACATCGGGGGCGAAGCCCCGCCGGACCAGCTCGGGCAGCACCTCGGCGCAGTTGCCCACCAGCCCGATCGACAGCGGCTCGCGCGCCGTCTTCGCCTGGTCGGCCCACGCGAGGGCCTCATCGAGGTCGCCGGTCTCCCGGTCGAGGTAGCGGGTCTTGATGCGTCGCTCGATCCGCGCGGGGTCCACCTCGACGCACAAAGCGACGCCCTCGTTCATCGTGACGGCCAGGGGCTGGGCGCCTCCCATGCCCCCGAGACCGCCCGTCAGCGTGACCGACCCGGCGAGGGACCCGCCGAAGCGCTGGTGCGCGCACTCCGCGAGCGTCTCGTAGGTCCCTTGCAGGATGCCCTGGGTCCCGATGTAGATCCACGAGCCGGCCGTCATCTGCCCGTACATCGTCAGACCCGCGTGCTCGAGTTCGCGGAACGTGTCCCAGTCGGCCCATCTGGGCACGAGCATCGAGTTCACGATCAGCACCCGCGGTGCGCGTTCGTGTGTGCGGAACACCCCGACCGGCTTGCCCGACTGGACGAGCATCGTCTCGTCGTCCCCGAGGGTGTGCAGCGTCCGCACGATCGCGTCGAAGGCCTCCCACGAGCGCGCCGCGCGGCCGGTCCCACCGTAGACGACCAGGTCCTCGGGTCGTTCGGCGACCTCCGGGTCGAGGTTGTTCATCAGCATGCGCATCGCGGCCTCCTGCGGCCACGAGCGACAGGACAGCTGCGTCCCGCGCGGGGCGCGGACCTCTCGTGCGCTCATCGATCCCTGTCTCCCCGGTCCGGGCGTCCGAAGGGATGCTACCCCCGGCCGGCCGAGCCCATCAGGGGGACGTCGCCCCCGCTCGAAGGGGTGATTGCAGGTCAGGGCCCCTCCCGGTACCGTCCCGGCGTGTCCCTGTCGAGCCCTTCCCCCGCCCCGCGTCTGACCATGCGCGTCCGCGTCCTGATCGCCGACGACGAGCCGGCGCTGCGGGGAGCGCTGGCGGAGCTCCTGCACCACGAGGACCGGTTCGAGCTCGTCGGCATCGCCGGCGACGCCGACGAAGCCATCTCGATGGCGGAGTCGGCGCGGCCCGACGTCGCGCTCGTCGACGTGAAGATGCCGGCCGGCGGCGGCCCGCGTGCGGCCCGCGAGATCGGCCGCATCTCGCCGGACACGCGAGTGATCGCGCTCTCCGCCTTCGAGGACCGCCCGACCGTGCTCGAGATGCTCCGGTCCGGCGCGGTCGGGTACCTGGTCAAGGGAACGCCGGCCGAAGACATCCTGGCTTCGATCTCGCGCGTGGCCGACGGCGGAACCAGCCTCTCGGCCGAGGTCGTCGGCGGCATCGTCCACGAGCTGAAGTCGCAGCTGCGGCGCGAGGAGATCGAGCAAGAGCAGATCGAGACACGCCGCGGCGAGATCCGCCGGTTCCTCGAGGGGGAGGGCCTGTCCATGGCCTTCCAGCCGATCGTCGAGCTGGCCTCGGGCGGGCTCGTCGGCTACGAGGCGCTGGCCCGGTTCCGGTCGTTCCCGCTGCGGCCGCCGGACCAGTGGTTCGCCGAGGCCACCGCGCTCGAGCTCGGCGTCCAGCTCGAGCTCGAGGCGATCCGGCACGCGCTCATCTCACTGCCCCGCATCCCAGACTCGGCCTATCTCTCGGTCAACTGCTCCCATCGCGCGGCCATGTCGCCCGCGCTCACCGGCCTGCTGTCCTCGTTCGGACCCCGGCTGGTCGTCGAGATCACGGAGCACGAGCAGGTCGAGGACTACGAGGGGCTCGCCCGGGCACTCGCCGGCCTCCGGGCCAACGGCATCCGGATCGCGATCGACGACGCGGGCGCCGGCTACGCGAGCTTGCGACACACGCTCCTGCTCGCACCCGACATCGTGAAGATCGACATCGCCTTGACCAGGCGCATCGACGTCGACCGCGGGCGTCGAGCACTGGCCTCGGCGCTGGTGGCGTTCGCCGACGAGATGGACATGACCATCGTCGCCGAGGGCATCGAGACCGAGGCCGAGCTGGCCACCCTTCTCGAGCTCGGGGTCCGGTGCGGCCAGGGGTACTACCTGGCGGAGCCCGGTCCCCTGCCCGACGCATGAACCGGCTCAACCTCACGGCGGTGTTACCCGAAGGAAACAGGATGGAAGGGATCCGCGTCGTCATCGCGGACGATGAGCCGGCCGTGCGCGACGCGCTTGCCGACCTCGTCAACTCCGCGCCCGACATGCAGGTGGTCGGGATCGCCTCCGACGCCGACGGCGCGATCGAGGAGGCGCTGGCCGCCCGTCCCGACATCGCGCTGCTCGACGTGAAGATGCCGGGTGGCGGCGGGCCCCGGGCCGCACGGGAGATCCGGGCCGGCTCGCCCGAGACGCGCGTGATCGCGCTGTCGGCGTACGACGATCGCAGCACGGTCGTCGAAATGCTGCGAGCGGGGGTCGCCGGCTACGTCGTCAAGGGCGTACCCGGCACCGAGATCGTGGACTCCCTGCGACGCGCGGTCCGCGGTCAGGGGGTGCTGTCGGTCGACGTCACCGCGGACGTGATTCACGAGCTCGTGGCCCACCTCGAGCGATCCGAGCGTCTGGCGGCCGACCTTCGGCAGCTGGACCGCGTGAAGAGCGAGCTGATCCAGGTGCTGGCGCACGAGCTCTTCACCCCGATCACGACGATCCAGGGGTTCGCGATCACCGTGGCGGAGCGTGGCGACGCGCTGGCCCCCGACGACGTCCGCGAGCTGGCGACGGGGGTCGAGCGAGCGTCGAGGCGGCTGCGGCGGCTGGTGGGAAACCTCCGCGCCGCGGCCCAGCTCGACCGCGAGGGCGTCGAGCTCGGCACGCGCCCGGTGCGGCTCGGGGAGATCCTCGACCGGGCGACGGGCGAGTTCGAAAACGGTGCGCGCCGACTCCCTGCCATTCAGGACGAGACGACGCGAGAGCGCCGCGTCTGGGCCGACCTCGAGCTGGCGACCCGGGCGCTCTCGATCGTCGCCGAGAACGCTCTGGACCTGACGGCGGATGGCGCCCCCGTCGAGCTCGGCGTCGTGGACACGGGCTCGGGCGAGCTGTCGATCACCGTCGCGGACCGAGGTCCGGGCGTGCCGGAGGAGATGCGCCACCAGATCTTCGATGCCTTCACGCAGGTTGAGGAGGCGATGACCCGCCGCCACGAGGGTCTCGGCATCGGTCTGTTCCTGGCCCGACGGATCATGCACGCGCTCGGCGGCGAGATCCACGCCGACGACCGCGACGGCGGCGGCAGCGTGTTCACGCTGAGCTTCGTGGCGATCGACGGCGGCTTCCCGGACGAGCCGGACGCCTAACCGCTGCGGCGGTCGACCGCCCAGGACGAGCCCGGTATCGCCTTGGTGTAGTTCTTCATCTCGGTCGCGACGGCGACCGCTTCCGCGAAGTGCGCGAAGCGGCGACGATGCGTGCTGGCGATCCCGATGGAGAGGGTGATCTGCGGATAGCGCTGCGGCTCGCCACGCCGGTTGAGCACCTCGATCCATCCGCGCTCCCGATCCTCGTCGTCGTAGAACGACGGGATCGACTTGTCGAATCGCTGGATGACCGTCTCTGCGACGAGCGCCGCCGACTCCGGAGGCACGACCATCGCGAAGTCGTCGCCGCCGAGATGCCCGACGAACGAGGCGTCGTCGGTGAACTCGCGAGCCGCATCATCAAGCAGCCTGGCGACCTCCTGGATCACCTGATCGCCGCGCGCGAACCCGTAATGGTCGTTGTAGGCCTTGAAGCTGTCCACGTCGACGTACAGGAGCGCGAACTCCTCGCCGCGGTCCACCCGTCCTTCGATGTCCTCCTGGATCCGGACGTTGCCGGGCAGACCGGTGAGCGGGGACTCGTCCCGCATCTCCCTCGAGCGCCGCAGGACGCCACGGACGCGCGCGAGCAGCTCCGGGGTGTCGAAGGGCTTGACGATGTAGTCGTCGGCGCCGATCGCGAAGCCCTCCAGCTTGTCGGCCGAGAGGCCCCGGGCCGTGAGGATGATGACGGACACGCCGGTGGTGCGCGCGTCCTGGCGCAGCATCCTCGTCAGCTCGAACCCGTCGACGTGGGGCATCATCACGTCGGTGATGACGAGGTCGGGCGGCTCCGCGCGCACCAGGTCGAGCGCCTGCTGCCCGTCGTTGGCGACCTGGACGCGGTAGCCGGCCGCCGCCAGCTCGATCTCGAGCAAACGCGCGATGAAGGGATCGTCGTCGACGATGAGCAGCCGCTCGCCGCCGCCCTCCGTTCCCCGATCGGGTTCGCTCACGCTTCGCCCCTTCTCCTTCAGCGGAAGCATCGGCAGCTTACCCCTCTCGGTGGAGCATCCTCGCATCCCGGCCTCCTTGCGCCGGGGCGGGACGCCGACCGCCGATGCGTGGCACGATGTCGCCGAGTCCCGGCCGGAGGTCATCGATGCAGGTCCTCGACACGTTCCTCGACGCGATGGGCGACACGCCCCTCGTGCGGCTGCACGCCGTGACGCGGGGGCTCAAAACCACCGTGCTCGCCAAGCTGGAGATGCTCAACCCCGGCGGATCGGTGAAAGACCGGATCGGGATCCGGATGATCGAGGCGGCCGAGCGCGAGGGGAAGCTGCGCCCCGGCGGCACGATCGTCGAGCCGACGTCGGGCAACACAGGGCATGGGCTCGCGATCGCCGCGGCGATCCGCGGCTACAAGTGCATCTTCGTGATGCCGGACAAGATGAGCCAGGAGAAGATCAGCCTCCTGCGCGCCTACGGCGCCGAGGTCGTGATCTGTCCCACCGCGGTCGAGCCCGAGCACCCCGAGAGCTACTACCGGGTCGCCGACCGGCTCGCGCAGGAGATCCCGGGCGCCTTCCAGCCGAACCAGTACTGGAACCCGGAGAACCCGAAGGCGCACGAAGAGACGACCGGCCCGGAGATCTGGGCCCAAACCGACGGCACGGTCGACGTGTTCGTCGCCGGCATCGGCACCGGCGGCACGATCAGCGGCGTCGGCCGCTACCTCAAACGCATGAACCCGGACGTGCAGATCGTCGGCGCGGACCCGGAGGGGTCGGTCTACTCGGGCGACACGCCGCGGCCCTACCTGGTGGAGGGGATCGGCGAGGACTTCTGGCCGGGCACCTACGACCGCGACGTGGTCGACCGCGTGATCCGCGTGAGCGACCGCCACTCGTTCCTGATGGCGCGCGCGGTCACCCAGCGCGAGGGCATCCTGGTCGGCGGGTCGAGCGGCACGGCCGTCTTCGCCGCCCTGCAGGTCGCGCGCGAGCTCGACGACGGGTCGAAGACGATCGTCGTGCTGCTGCCCGACACGGGCCGGCAATACCTCTCGAAGTTTTTCGCCGACACCTGGATGCGCCAATACGGCTTCCTCGAGGCGCCGGAGGTCGTGACCGTCGACCAAGTGCTGGCGTCGAAGGGCGCCGAGCTGCCACCGCTGATCACGGTGCTCGCCCACGACAAGGTCCGCCAGGCGGTCGACCTGCTGCAGGAGCACGGCATCTCGCAGGCGCCGGTCGTCCGCGAGGAGTCCACTGACGTCGCGCAGTTCGTCGGATCGATCCGGGACCGCGAGCTGCTGGACCGAGTCTTCCGCGACCCCGACGCGTTGCAGGCCGACGTCGCCGAGGTGATGGCGCCGCCGATCCCGACCGTCGAGTGGGACGCGCCGGTCGACGACGCGTTCGTCGAGCTCGAGCGCGCGACCGCCGTGCTCGTCGCGAAGGCCGGGCAGGTGCTCGGCGTCCTCACGCGGAGCGACCTCCTCGACTTCCTGGCGCATCGCCGGCAGCGCCCGGCCACCTGAGTGCGTGCGCTCGGCATCGACGTCGGCGGCAGCCGCAAGCAGCTCGACCTGGTGGTCCTCGACGAGCGGCGCGAACCGATAGTTGTCCGATCTCGCGTCGCGGTCGTCGATGTCGAGCCGCTGATCGGCGAGCTCGCGCCCGACGTCCTCGCGATCGACGCGCCGCCCGACTGGGGCACCGGCGGCAACAGCGCCCGTGAGACCGAACGGCAGCTGACGCTGCTCGGGATCCGCTCGTTCCATACACCGTCGCGCAACCGCGGCCTGACACACCCGTTCTACGAGTGGATGCGCGTCGGGTTCGACGTGTTCCGCGCGGCAGCGCGCGCCGGCTACCCGCGCTTCGACGGGCGCGCCGTGCAGGGAACGGCGATGGAGGTCTTCCCCCACGCGTCGGAGACCGTGCTCGCCGGCTGCCTTCCTCCGCTCGGCGTCCCCAAGAAGGTGTGGCGGATGCACGTGCTGCGGGCCCAGGGGGTGCGGGTACAGGAGCTGCGCTCGCTCGACCAGGTGGACGCCGCGCTCGCGGCGCTGACGGGGGTGATCGCGCTCGAGCTCGGCGACCCGTTCGCCCCCGGCGTCCCGATGGAGGGGCTGATCGTCCTGCCGACCCGCGTGCCGCCGGGGCCGTACGCGCGATGCGCGGCGCCCACCGACGACGGTGCCGTCCCGCTGATCCGCTTCTGCGCGTGCGGCTGCGGCGCGGAGGTCCGGCCCGGCCGAGAGTTCCGCTCGGGACACGACGCCAAGCTGAAGGCCCGGCTGGTCCGCGCGGCCCGCGAGGGCGAGGCGGCCCGCGCCGAGCTCGAACGGAGGGAGTGGCTGTGAGCGACGACGCACGCCTCGAGACGCTCGCGATCCACGCGGGGCAGGAGCCCGAGGAGCTCTTCGGATCGGTGAACGTCCCGATCTACCAGACCTCGACGTACGCGCAGCCCGACGTGGGGCGGCCGAAGCGCTGGGACTACGCCCGCGGCGGGAACCCGACCCGCGAGGCGTTCCAGGTGGCGCTCGCAGCGCTCGAGGGCGGCACGACCAGCCTCGCGTTCGCGAGCGGGATGGCGGCCGAGACGACGATCCTGCTGACGCTTCGGCCCGGCGACCACGTCGTGCTCGCCGACGACGTCTACGGCGGGACGTACCGGCTCTTCGCGCGCGTGCTCGAGCCGTGGGGGCTGTCGTTCACGACCTGCGACCTGGCCGACGCGGATGCCCTGCGCTCGGCGATGCGCGACGAAACGAAGCTCGTGTGGGTCGAGACGCCGTCCAACCCGCTGCTGAAGATCGTCGACGTCCAAGCGGTCGCCGCGATCGCCCACGCGGCGGGAGCGCTCGTAGTCGTCGACAACACGTTCGCGACGCCGGCGCTGCAACGCCCGCTCATGCTCGGCGCGGACGTCGTCGTCCACAGCGTCACGAAGTACCTCGGCGGGCACTCCGACCTCGTCGGCGGCGCGATCGTCGTGAACGACCCCGCGCTCGCGGAGCAGATCGGCTTCCTGACGAACGCGGTCGGCGCGGTTCCGGGACCGATGGACTGCTTCCTGGCGCTCCGCGGTCTGAAGACGCTCGCCGTGCGGATGCAGCGGCACAGCGAGAACGCCCGGACCGTCGCCTCCTTCCTCGCCGAGCACGAGAAGGTCAAGCAGATCTACTATCCGGGCCTGCTCGCGCACCCCGGCCACGACGTCGCGGACCGGCAGATGCGCGACTTCGGCGGCATGATCTCGTTCGCCGTCGAGACCGCGGAGGCCGCGCTCGAGGTGGCGCGTCGCACGAAGCTGTTCTTCCTCGCGGAATCGCTCGGCGGGGTCGAGTCGCTGATCGAGGTGCCGGGACCGATGACCCATGCGAGCGTGGCCGGGTCACCGCTCGAGGTGCCCAACGAGCTGATCAGGCTCTCGGTCGGGATCGAGCACGCCGACGACCTGATCGCCGATCTCGCCCAAGCGCTCCGCTGACGGGCTCGACGGATCGCAGGATCAGGCAGGGACACCGATGAGCCGGAGCGCCGATGAATCGTTGGCCCGAGCCGTGCTCGAGTTGCTGGACACGTTCACCAGTCGCTTTCCCACCGCGCGTGGACGGGCCGACCCCGCATCCTCCCGCTGGAATGCGCATCGAACTTACGTCAACGAAGAAGGGGGTGCTCATGTCGTTCGGTACCCAAGCGACGACGATATCGACGTCCATGCGGGCGAGGATGCGTGGCTGAAGTTGCTGAAGGGCGGCAGGGACGTGAAGACACGGCTCGACGAACTGGATCAGGTCTTGGAGGCAGTCGTTGATGGACGGTTCTCCGCTCACCCGGCAACACGCCGATCCGCAAACCGGAGTTTCCCCAAGAGCGAGGAAAACGCGCATCGTGTATGAACCCGACGGCTAGCAGTCGATCATCTCAGTACCAATTCGCCCGACGTCGAGGTCACGCCGACCGCTCGCACGCCGGGCTCGCCGTCGACGAACCGCACGGGGAGCTCCGCGTCACCGGTCCACGATGCGAACCGCTCGGGGTCGGCCCCGATCTCGACCCACGCGATGCCGACGGCCCCCGACGGATGTGCGGCGACGCCGCGGCCCGGGTGCGCGTCGAGAGGTCCTTCCCATGTGATGAAGAACGGCAGGTCGGGAGTCCGCCTCGGGTCCTCGATGCCGGCGCTGCGCCAGCGCACCACCTCGCCGTCGGGTCGCTGGCGTCCGCCGGTCTCGACCTCGAGGCCGAGCCGCCCGGCGGTCGCGTCGAGCGCGTCGTCGGCCAGGCACATCGCGAACCACCCGCCGCCGGCCTCGGCCAGCGCCCCGATCGCCCCGCCGAGCGTCGAGGCGCGCGCGACGCGGGGGTCGATCACCGCGAGCAGCTCGACGTAGGCATCGCCGAGCGGGACGATCCGGTTCCCCGTTCCCCAGCGTGGGTGCTCGCCGCCGGGGACCGACGCTAGCCCGTGCTCCTCGAGCAGTTGCGCGCCGGCGACGTCGAGGTCGTCGACGGCGTAGACGACGTGATCGATCCGGAGCACGCCGGTTACGACTTCGGCCGCTTCATGTAGGCCACGGTCGACGTGCCGCCCATCGGCGTGGGTTGCGCGACGACCGCGACGAGCTCCCACCCGTCCTCGCCGAAGCTGTTGAGGATCTCGCCCGGGTTGTGCTCGAGCAGCGGCGCCACGAAGTACTCCCACATGTTCAGCCCTCCCCCATCACTCGTCGTCGGGTGGTGCGGATGCAGACGCCCATGATCACCTCGAGACCCGCGTCGCTCGCGATGCGATGGGCCTCGTCGTTGACGATCCCCTCCTGCAGCCAGAGCACCTTGGCGCCGATCCGGACCGCGTCCCGCGCCACGTCCGGCGTCGCCTCCGGGCGTCGGAAGACGTCGACGACGTCGATCGCGGCGTCGGACGGGATGTCGAGCAGCGACGGGAACGCGCGCTCACCAAGGACTTCCTGCTCGTTGGGGTTCACCGGGACGATGCGGTAGCCGTGGTCCTGCAGGTACTGGGCCACGCCGTTCGAGGGGCGGTCCGGGTTGGACGAGAGCCCGACGATCGCCACCGTCTTCGCCTCGCCGAGGAGGATCCGGAGCTCCCGGTCCTCGGGGTTGGTCACGGGCGCATCAACCATGCAGCCTCCTTCCGGACGATCTCGAGGAACGCGTGGAGCATCGCGCCGGTCGCGCCCCAGATCGTGGCGCCGTCGACGTCGTAGGACCAGCCGCGCCAGACGCGCCCGCCGGCACGCACGAGCTCACGCTCCCGCTCCGCGTCGGCGAGCTCACTGACCCGAACAGTGATGAGCCGTTCGATCTCGACATCGCTGATCGTGAACGTGGGATATCCCTCGATCGCCGCCACGAAGGGCGTCACGAGGATGCCCGACACATGCGTGTGCACGGGCGGCAGCGCACCGAGCACGTCGAGCGTCGAGGGGTCAAGACCGAGCTCCTCGTTCGCCTCGCGGAGCGCGGTCGACGCGAGGTCGGCGTCCTCGGGATCCTGGAGCCCGCCCGGGAACGAGATCTCGCCGGGGTGCCGCGACATCGTCGCGGTGCGCTCCGTGAACAGGAGCGAAGGCTCCGGGCGCTCGGAGAGCAACGCGAGAACCGCAGCCAGCCGGTCGCCCGGCGCAGGGTCGGGCCGGGGATCGGGGTCCAAGGCCCCCCGGATCGCGGCGCGCACGATGGCCGTCATGGCGGCCATCGTAGGAGACCGCAGGCCGAACGCCGCAGCCGATCCTGCTGCTAGGGTGCGTCGCGATGGACGCGTCGGAGGTGCACGGACCCCCCGCCGAGGCAGCGGCCGGTGCGGTGCACGCCGAGGAAGTCCTGGCGTTCGCGCAGGCGTTGATCGCCGCCCGGTCCGAGAACCCGGGCGGCAGCGAGGACGACGCGGCCGACGTCGCGGCCGAGATCCTCGCCTCGCTCGACGCCGACCCGGAGATCGTGCGATCCGAGGCCTGGCGGCCGAGCGTCGTGGGCTCGCTCGGGAACGGCCGGCCGTCGCTCGCGTGGAACGGCCATCTCGACACGGTGCCCGCCGGTGCCGGCGACTCCTGGTCGTCGCCGCCCTTCGCCGGTGAGGTCGTCGCGGGGAAGCTGGTCGGCCGGGGCGCCTGCGACATGAAGGGCCCGATCGCGTCGGCGCTGGCCGCGGCGGCGGCGATCCGGCGCGCCGGGGTCGAGCTCGGCGGCACCCTCCGCTTCCACCTGGCGGCCGACGAGGAGCTTGCCGGGATCCACGGCACGAAGGTCCTGTGGGAGCGCGGGCTGCTCGACCAGGACGCCGCGATCGTCGGCGAGCCGAGCGACCTCCAGGTGGGGCTGGCCGAGCGCGGCGGCGCATGGATCACGGCGACCGCGTACGGGAAGGCCGCGCACGGATCTCAGCCGGAACGCGGGGTCAACGCGATCACGTCGGCGGCGCGGTTCCTCCTGCGGCTGACCGAGGGCCTGCCCGACCTGGAGCACCCGCTCCTCGGACGTCCCACGGTCAACGCCGCGCTGATCCAGGGTGGCAGCGCCCCGAACGTGGTCCCGGACCGATGCGTGGTCGACATCGACCGGCGGCTGCTCCCCGGCGAGACCGAGCCGGAGCGCGTGCTCGCCCCCTTCCGCGCCGTCGTCGAGGACCTGCGTCGCTCACACCCGGAGGTGCAGATCGAGCTTGCCCTCCGCGAGTGGACCGACGCTGCCGAGGCGCCGTCGAACAGCCGGGTCGCGTCGCTTGCACGCGCAGCCGTGGAGGCGGAGACGGGCGCCGCGCCCGGGGACGTCGGGTTCACCGGGATCACCGACGCGCGCTTCTACATCAACGACGCACGGATCCCTGCCGTGATCCTCGGCCCGGGCTCGCTCACGGTGGCCCACGCGGCCGACGAGTGGGTAGGCGTCGAAGACCTGGTGACGGCGGCTCGCGCCTACGCCCGGATCTTCGTGGCGTTCCTCGGCGCCTGATCGGCCCCCGCGGCGTATCCTTGATGGCGATGCAGACCCAGACGTCAGACGTCTTCACCGTCACCAACGCCGCCGCGCACAAGGTGCGCCAGCTCGCAGAGCGCGAAGGCCGCGCGGACGCCGTGCTTCGGCTCCGCGTGGTCGCGGGTGGTTGCTCGGGGTTCTCCTACGACCTCGGGTTCGTCGACCAGCCCGCTTCCGACGACCACATCGTCGCGGCGACCGAAGGCGTCCGCGTCGTGCTCGACCCGAAGAGCGTGCCGATCGTCAGCGGGTCCACGCTGGACTTCGACGGGGCGCTGCTGGGTGGGGGCCTGAAGGTGCGCAACCCGCAGGCCGTGCACGAGTGCGCCTGCGGAGAGTCCTTCAGCATCTGAGCTCGTCGATCCAGGCTCGGGCTCAGGGGCTCGACGCTATGCTGACGCCTCGATGCCGAGCTCGGCCGACAAGACCCAGTGGCGTGACCTCTACCACGAGGTGGTGGCAACCGGGATCTGCACGGGGTGCACCGCATGCATCGTGGCTTGTCCCTTCCACGTGCTCGGGTACGAGAACGACGTCCCCGTGCAGCTCCAGGAGGACGGTGTCGACGTCTGCACGCACGGCGACAAGGGCTGCGACATCTGCACGCGCGCGTGCCCGCGCTTCCGTGACTGGGAATCCGAGATCGACGAGCTCTTCTTCGGCCGCACCCGCAAGCCCGAGGAGCTGATCGGTCAGTACAAGGACATCTGGCTCGTGCGCGCGATCGCGCCCGACGCCCTGATGCAGGGCCAGGACGGCGGCGTCGTGTCGGCGCTCTTGATCTGGGGCCTCGAGACGGGCCAGATCGACGGCGCGTGCACCTCCCGCCTCTCCGAAGAGCGCCTGTGGGACGCCGAGCCGGCGATCGTCACCGACCGCGACGGCGTGCTGGCGACGGCGGGCAGCCGGTACACGTACAGCGCGAACCCGCTCGCCCTGCTGAAGGCCGCAGAGCTCGGCCTGTCGAAGGTGGCGCTGGTCGGCATGTCCTGTCAGGCAAGCGTCACCGGCTCGATGGAGGCCCGCCGTGTGAACAAGTGGCGCAAGAAGATCGCGTGGACCTTCGGACTGCTCTGCTCCAAGACCTTCTCCTACGACGGGCTGATGGAGGACATCGCCCAGAAGGAGCTCGGCCTGGACCTGCACCGGCTGGTGCGGGTCAACGTCAAGGGAAAGCTGCTCTTCTACACCGACGAGGGCGACGAGATCACCTACTCGCTCCGCGACGCGCAGCGGTTCACGCGTCCCGGGTGCCTGCACTGCCCGGACTTCGCCGCGGAGCACGCAGACATCTCTTTCGGCGGGCTCGGCCAGAAGGATGGGTGGACGCTCACCATCGTGCGCACGGACCGCGGGCAGGACGTCTTCCAACGAGCGCGCGCCGACGGCGTCGTCCAGGCGCGGCCGGCCTCGGAAGATCCGAACGCCGTCGAGCTGATGTTCAAGCTTGCGGCGAAGTCACGGGATCGGTGGCCTGCCTCCGACGTCCCCAGCGCGGCCATCGCTCCAGGCGCGAAGGCCTCCGCCGAAGAGCCTGACGGGTAGTCCGTTCGGGCCATCCCGGACCCCCCATCGTACGGGCTTCATCGCGCCTGACCTGCGCCGATAATCCAGAGCACGGGCAGGTTCTCCCCCTTTGAAACAGCGCAGCCGCGAAGGAGATCGGGTTTGGCAGACACCGCACGTGTCGAGAGAGGGGCCGCGCTTCGCCGCGGCGCCGTCCTCGAGGCCGTCGCCTTCGCGGCCGAACGCCTCCTGCGCGCGACCGACTGGCGAACGGTGGCCGACGAGGTCCTGGCCCGGCTGGGAGAGGCGGCCGGCGTCTCTCGTGCGAGCGTCATGGCGAACGAGCTCGACGGCGACGGTCGGCTCTTGGTCGACGTGGTGGCGGAGTGGAGCACCCCTGGCGTCGAGCCGCAGATCGGTTCGGGGCTCTTGGATCGATTCCCGTGGGAGCCCGACTTCGATCGCTGGGTGACCGAGATGCGATCGGGACACGCGATCGTCGGCACCGTCCAGACGTTCCCGGAGCTGGAGCAACCGACGCTTCGAGCGCAGGACATCGTATCGCTGGCGTACTTCCCGATCGAGATCGACGGGTGGTGGTGGGGGTGCGTCGGGTTCGACGACTGCGTCGGCGAACGGGACTGGTCGGCGACCGACCTCGACGGGCTTCGGACGGCGGCCGCGCTGATCGGGGCCGCCATCTCGCGCCAGAAGCAGGAGCAGCTGATCCGCGGCGCCGAGCGCCGGTCGAGAAGCGTGGTCGAGAACATCCCCGCGGTCACGTACGTGGACGTGATCGGCGACGACGGCCGCGCACGCATGGCGTTCGTGAGCCCACAGATCGAATCGCTGCTCGGTCATCCGTGCGAGCGCTTCCTCGAGGATCCCGGATTCTGGTTCGAGCTCATCCACCCCGACGATCGCGACCGCGTCGAAGAGGAAGCCACACGAACGTCGGCCACCGGAGCCGTCTTCGACCAGGAATACCGGATGCGCACCGAGGACGGCTCCTACGTCTGGGTCCACGACACCTCGATGCGCGTTGGGGGGGATGACGGCCGGTTGAGTCATTTCCAGGGCTTCATGGTCGACATCACGGCGCGCAAGGAGGCGGAGGATCGGTTCCGCGAGACGGAGCGCCGCTACCGGTCCGTGGTGGAGAGCATCCCTGCCGTCACCTACGTGGACCAGCCGCGCGCCGACGGAGAGACTCGCATGACGTTCGTGAGCCCACAGGTGCGACGGGTACTCGGCCGCGCTCCACAGGAATTCCTCGACGATCCGCTCCTGTGGTTCGAGCTGATGCATCCCGAAGACCTCGCGCGGCTTCAGGCCGCAAATGCCTTCGACATCGCGGACACGATGCCGTTCGACGAGGAGTACCGGATGCTCCGCGCCGACGGGCAGTGGGTCTGGGTGCACGACACCTCGACGGCCGTCTTCGGAGAGGACGGCGAACTCGCGTACTTCCAGGGCTTCATGATCGACGTCTCGAGCCGCAAGGAAGCGGAGCAGCGCCTCCGGGAGACGGAGGAGCGGTTCCGCACGATCGTCGAGCACACTCCCGTGATCACGTATCAGGAGCTGCCGTGGGCCAACGACGGCGATCCGCGGTCGACCGTCGCGTACGTGAGCCCGCAGATCGAACAGATCCTCGGATACTCGGCCGAGGAATGGTCGAATCGCGCCGGCCATTGGACGGAGGTCCTGCACCCAGACGACCTACCGGCGGTCTTGGAGGAATCCAGGCGGACCGCGCTCAGTGGCGAGCCGTACCGGCAGGACTACCGGATGTTCGCCTCCGACGGACGCGTCGTCTGGTTCCGCGACGAGTCCCACCTCGTGTACGACGACGACGGCAGCCCCCTCATCTGGCAAGGGGTGATGGTGGACATCACCGAGCGCAAGGAGGCGGAGGAGCAGCTCCGGCGAGCGCAGGATCAGCTGCAAGCACTCGTCGAGCACATCCCCGCGGTGGTGTACATCGAGACCGAGGACGCCGACCCGCACAAGTTCTACCTGAGCCCGCAGGTCGAGCAGATCTTCGGGTACACGGCCGACGAGTGGCGATGGACGGCCGACTTCTGGCTGGACCACCTGCATCCGGAGGACCGCCCGCACGTCGAGGCCCTGGATCGCGACGCCGCCCCCGACGGCAGCAGCTTCTCGGTCGACTACCGGTTCCTCCGCGCCGACGGAACGTACGCGTGGATCCACGACCAGGCCGTGTTCGTCCCGACCGCGGATGGTGACGGGTTCTGGCAGGGGTTCCTGTTCGACATCACCCAGCGCAAGCAGGCCGAGGAGCAGCTTCTTGCGACCGAGCGCATGTTCCGCGCGACCGTCGAGCACCTACCGGCGGTCATCTACCGCGAGTCCCCCCACGACGAGGAGGGGGGCTTTTACATCAGTCCACAGGTCGAGCGGATCCTCGGGTGGTCCGCCGACGAGTGGAGCTACGACTCGTTCTGGGAGGACCGGATCCATCCGGAGGATCGCGATGCCGTGCTCGAGGTCTCGAACCGGACCTCTCGAACCAGGGAGCCCTATGCGGTCGACTACCGGTTCCTCCACAAGGACGGCACCTACGTCTGGGTCCACGATGAGGCGACGTTCGAGGTGGAGCAGGGCAGGTCGGCGTTCTGGCAGGGATTCATGATCGACATCACCGAGCGCAAGGTCGCCGAGCAGCAGCTTCGAGAGGCCGAGGAGAAGTTCCGCACGATCGTCGAGCAGAACCCGGCCGTGATCTACACGCAGGAGTTCGAGGCCGGCTCCGACCTCGAATCGCGGACCACCTATATCTCACCGCGTCAGGATCTGTTGTTCGGCTACACGGCCGACGAGGTCCTGGCTGATCCGAGCATCTGGACGCAAGCGATCCACCCAGACGACCGCCGGCGCGTGATCGAGGCCGACGTCGAGAGCAACGACGGAACGACCGACGTCTTCTCGCTCGAGTATCGGATGGTCGCGAAGGACGGCCGGATCGTGTGGGTGCAGGATCAGGCGCGGCTCGTCGAGGTGGAGGGCCGCCCGCCCTTCTGGCAGGGCTTCCTCCTGGACATCACCGAGCGCAAGCAAGCAGAGGAGCAGCTCGCGCGCGCCCTCGACGTGGAGCGCGAGGCCACTCGACGGCTACGCGCGCTCGACGAGATGAAGAACACTTTCCTGCAGGCGGTTTCGCACGACCTGCGCACGCCGCTGGCGGCCATCCTCGGTCTGGCGATCACCCTGGAGCGGGGCGACGTTCGGCTAGAGGAGGACGACGCCCGCGACCTGGCACGCCGCATCGCCGACAACGCCCGGCGTCTCGATCGTCTGGTGACCAACCTCCTCGACCTCGACCGGCTCGCGCGTGGCATCGTCACGCCCAAGCTGCAACCGACCGACGTGGGCTCCCTCGTCCGGCGGGTGGTCGCCGAGTCCGAGCTGATCTCGGACGCGCGCCTGCGCACCGACATCCAACCGATCGTCATCCCGATCGACGCGGCCAAGGTCGAGCGGATCGTCGAGAACCTGCTCGCGAACATGGCCCGTCACGCGCCCGAGACGGCGACGGTCTGGGTCACGGTCCGGCCTGTCGACGAGGGTGTGCACCTGCTTGTGGAGGACGACGGTCCGGGGATCGCACCGGAGCTGCGCGAGACGGTCTTCGAGCCGTTCCGACAGGGTCCCGACGCCCCGCAACATTCGCCCGGCGTCGGCGTCGGGTTGACGCTCGTTCGACGCTTCGCCGAGCTGCACGGGGGACGCGCCTGGGTCGAGGAGCGTCCGGGCGGCGGCGCGTCGTTCCAGGTCGTGTTGCCGAGGGATCCGGTGCCGCCGGCGGTGACCCTCGACCTCGGCGAATGAGCCGCGAGGCGACTCGTCTGGCGGCTAGACGGCCGCCCAGCCCGCGACGACCGGGTGATCGACAGCTGCCGGACCGACCTGAGCCGCGCCACCCGGCGACCCGACGCCCGAGACCGAATCGCTGAACCATTCGGCGTTGACCGGCGTGAACTGCTTCCACTCGGCGGGGACGTCGTCCTCGTAGAAGATCGCGACCACCGGGCACGCCGGTTCGCACGCTCCACAGTCCACGCACTCGTCGGGCTGGATGTACAGCATGCGCGGTCCTTCGTAGATGCAGTCGACGGGGCACTCGTCGACACAGGCACGGTCCTTCACGTCGATGCAGGGCTCGCAGATCGTGTACGTCATGGTCTCCCCTTCGGCGGCTCTCCCGATCCCAGCGCTTCCACGTTCCGGGCTTTGCGATTTTCACCTTTTCCACGGTGCTGAACGTGACAATGGTAGCGCCCTCACCGCCGATGGCAACGGTTCAGGCTGGAGCGAGGGCCTCGAGCGTCTCGCGAGCCGACGCCGCCGGTTCCCTTCCCGGCACCACCACTGGGTACACGACCGGAAGGTCGGCGCCGGCTCGCCGGTATGACTCCAGCCGGCCCCCTGCGAACGACGGCTCGCCCAGCAGACACACCTCCCGCACGAGGTGTTCCGACACGTCCGCGGGCCGGTGATGGCGGTGGGCCGCGGCCGATCGGTCCGCGTCCTCCCCGAGCCCCATCGAGTCGAACTGCCGGGCGTACGCCGGATAGCTCGCGTACTCGCCTGCCGTCGTCTGCAGGGCCGCGAGGGCAGCGGCCGCGTCCTGGTCGAGACAGGCCCGGACGTACACGGCGACGGAGATGGCTTCGGGGTCGCGACCGGCCGTCGCCGCACCCTCGGCGAGCTCCTCCGTGGCCCGGACGACGCGTTCGGGCGTGCACCAGTTCAACAGGACGCCGTCGGCGATCTCTCCCGCCAGGCGCACCGCCCGGGGACCGAGCGCGGCGATCCAGATCGGGGGCGGCCGTTCCGGCACCAGTGCGAGACGAAGCTCCGATCCGTCGGGAAGCGCGACCGTTTCCCCGGCCAGGACCGTGCGGAGCATCGCAACGGTCATCCGGAGCCGGTCGAGCGCGCCCGGATCCGGCGGTCCGGTTCCGATCCCGAGGATGAACCGTCCCCCCGCGCGCTCCTCGACCGTTGCCGCGGCGGCCGCGAGCAGCCGCGGAGCGCGGGAGGGCAACGGCACGACCCCGGATCCGAGGATCAGGTCGGCGGTCTCGCCCGCGAGGCCCGTGAGCGTGGCGAGCGTGTCGCGCGAGCCGACCTCGGGCAGGAAGACCGCCCGGTACCCGAGCTGCTCGCCCCTGCGTGCCAGCCCGGCCAGGTCACGCCAGGGGTACGGGTCGCGCAAGGCGAACGCCGTTGCGGTCGAGCGCACAAATCGATTCATGGTTCGATGGTGCCAGACCGATGGCCAGACCGATGGAAGGACTGACCTTCTCGACCGAGGACGGGGTGCGGCTGGAGGGCGAGCTGCGGCGACCCGACGACCCGCCGGCGGGGACCGCCGTGCTCTGCCATCCGCACCCACGACACGGAGGCTCCAAGGATCACCCGCTGCTTTGGGCGCTCCGCAACGAGCTGGCCGGACGCCGTGGCCTGGCCGTCCTGGGCTTCAACTTCCGCGGCGTCATGGGGTCGGGCGGCTCCTACGGCGGCGGACGCGAAGAGCTGCGCGACGTCCGCGCGGCGGTTGCGACCGTACGCGACCGCATCGACCGGGAACTCCCCACCCTCGTGGCCGGGTGGTCCTTCGGCGCAAGCGTCGCCCTTCGCGAGGCCCTGGACGACCGGCGCGTCGCAGTCCTGGCGATGATCGGCACCCCGCTTCGTCCCAACGACGTCGTGCTTCCGCCACTCCCCGGGCCCGATGACCTCCGCGTGTTCCGGCGACCCGCCCTGCTGATCTCCGGCGAACAGGACGAGTACTGCCCGCCCGACGAGGCCCGTTCCTACGCCGCGGCGTTCCCCGACGCGCAGGCCGTGATCGTCGCCGGCACCGACCACTACTTCTGGCGCCGGGAGAACGAGGCGGCGAGGATCGTCGGCGACTTCGCCGAGCGAGCGTTTGGGCTCACGGCCCCGTGAAGCTCCCCGTGTCGCCCCGGCGCGAATGCCCGTTCGTACGGGGGTCGAGCTTCGGCTCGCGCCGCGGGCGCCATACCCACACGAAGGGCAGGAACAGGAAGGTCCCCCCGAACAGCCCGGGCCACACCACGAGCCCGAGGAGCACGAAGAACACGCACACCGAGAGCCACAGCCACGGGTTGCCCCACCACGGGCGGTGGGGTCGTGCCGGTGGGTCCCGGGGCGGCGCGCCGAGATCCGCCTCGACGATCCGCCGGTCCGTCGAGGCCCGGCGCCACACGATCCGCTGCCGGAAGACCAGCGCGAGCCCGCCTGCAAGCGCCACGACGACCACGAACGGCAACGCCGTGTAGATCGTGTCGTTTCCTGCCGCCACCACCCCATCTAGCCTACGTCTCAGCCTGGACCGCCGTAGGCTGCCACCGTCGCCCCTCACCGTTCATCCGTCGCCGGTGCACGCGTCCTGCACGCAGGGCTCTCCGCCGTTGCGCTCACCGTGCTGGTCGCGTGCGGAACGTCCTCCTCGTCCGCGGGCCGACCGACGGCGAGCCCGAGCGCACGGGCGGCCGGCGCCCGCCAGCAACACCCCCCGAGCCCCGAACCCTCAGCTGCAGGCGGTGGCCCGCGCAACGTCTATGCGGCGATCGGCGGCCCGCTCGCGCCCGCCGTTCGCGGCCTCCCCACCCGCGTCTACGTCCCGGACAACAACTCCAACGACGTGCGCGTGATCGATCCGCGCACCTACCGGGTGATCGACACGTTTCCGGTCGGCGCGGAGCCGCAGCACATCTCACCCGCGTGGGACCTGCGTCATCTCTACGTCGGCAACGTGACCGGGAACTCGCTGACCGAGATCGACCCTCGCACGGAGAAGCCGACCCGAACGATCCCCGTCCCCGATCCCTACAACCTGTACTTCACGCCCGACGGGCGCAGCGCGATCGATGTGGAGGAAGGCCACGACACGCTCTCCTTCTACGATCCGCGGACGTGGAAGCTCCGCCGGACGCTCAGGGTCCCCTTCAGGGGCCCGGATCACATGGACTTCTCCGCGAACGGCAGCTACTTCCTGATCAGCACCGAGTACGCGGGGGAGATCCTGAAGATCGGCGTGGATCCGCCCCGCATCCTCGGCGACGTGGCCCTCGGCGGGAGCACGGTCGACGTGAAGCTCGCGCCGAACGGCCGATCCTTCTTCGTCGCCGACCAGCTTCGAGGGGGCGTCTGGGTCGTCGACCCAGTCGCGATGCGCTCGGTGCGATTCATCCGGACCGGGTTCGGCGCACACGGCTTCGCGATCGGCCGCGACGCGGAGCACCTCTACGTGTCCAACAGACTCGGAGGATCGATCTCGGTGATCGACACCCGGACGCTCCGAGTGACCGCCACATGGCACGTCGGGGCGAGCCCGGACATGCTCCAAGTCTCCGCGAACGGTCGCGAGCTCTGGGCGTCCAACCGCTTCGATGCCTCCGTGTCGGTGATCGACACGCGCACGGGCAAGGTCCTTCACGTGATACCGGTCGGGATCCGCCCGCACGGCCTCACACTCTTCCCGCAGCCGGGCCGCTACAGCCTCGGCCACAACGGCGTCTACCGCTGAGGCTCCACCTCGCCTACAGCGGCACGTGTGAGAGGACCATGATCCGCGGCTCGGTCATCTCTTCCATCGCGAACCGCAGCCCCTCGCGTCCGAACCCGGAGTCCTTCGATCCGCCGTAGGGCATCTGGTCGGCACGGAAGGCCGAGACGTCGTTGATGATCACGCCGCCGACCTCGAGCGTGCGATGCGCCTCGAAGGTCCGATTGAGATCGTTCGTGAACACGCCTGCCTGCAGGCCGTACCTGGAGTCGTTCACCTCGGCGAGCGCCTCGTCGAACGTCTCGTACGGGCTGATCGTGCACACCGGTCCGAAGATCTCCTCGCAGCGCACCTTCATCTCGGGCGTCGTCTGGGCCAGCAGCGTGGGCTGGAAGAACGCGCCCTCGCCGGTGCCGCCCGTGAGGACCTCGGCGCCCTGCCGAACCGCCTCGTCGACCCACTCCGCGATACGGTCGACCTCCTTGCGCTCGATGACAGGACCGACGTCCACCGTGGGATCCATCGGGTCGCCGACCTTGAGCTGCTCCACCTGCTTCGTGAGCCGCGCCGCGAAGTCGTCGTAGACCTCGCTCGCCACAAGCACACGCTGCACGCTGATGCAGCTCTGCCCGGCCTGGTAGTAGCCGCCGACCGCGACCCGCTGGGCGGCCAGATCGAGGTCTGCGTCGGAGTGGACGATCACCCCGGCGTTGCCGCCGAGCTCTAGCGTGACCCGCTTCTTGGGGTCGATGCCCTTGAGGTACCAGCCGATCGCCGCCGACCCCGTGAACGAGATCTTCGCGTAGCGCGGGTCGCGCGCCATGCCGTCGCCGACCTTGGAGCTGACCGGCAGGACCTGATACATGCCTTTCGGAAGATCGGTCTCGTCGAAGAGCTCCGCGAGCCGGAGCGCACCGATCGGCGTGTAGCTGGCCGGCTTGACCACGATCGGCGCACCGACACCGATCGCCGGGGCCACCTTGTGGGCGACGAGGTTCAACGGGAAGTTGAACGGGGTGATGCCGAGCACCGGTCCGAACGGGAACCGGCGAAGCAACCCGATGCGCGAGCCGAACGATGTCTCGGTGTCGAGCCGCATCAGCTCGTCGTCGCCGTGACGGATCACCTCGGAGGCCCACCTGAAGGTCGACACGGCGCGCGCAGCCTCGACCGTCGCCCACTTGAGCGGCTTGCCGCCTTCGCGCGCGATCAGCTCGGCGTTCTCGTCGAGGGTCTCCTCGAGGCGCCGAGAGATGTGGTCCAGCGCGGTCGAGCGCGCGGCCACCGACAGCCTCCTCGACTCCTCGAACGTCGCGGCGGCGGTCGCCGCGGCCTCCTCGACGTCGCGATCGGTCGGGATCCCCACCTCGGCGACCACGGAGTCGTCGTAGGGGTTCGTGACCTCGAGGGTCCCCTCGCCGGTGCGCCACTCTCCGTTGACGAGGAAGGGTCGAACGGTCATCGGACGTCACCACCTTTCGCGGACGGCCCGAGGGGCCGTCCATCACCTTCACGTTTCCCAGTGTCGCCGTTCTTCAGTCGAGCGACACCATCACGTGCTTGATGTTCGTGTAGTCCTCGAGGGAATACACGGACATGTCCTTGCCGTGGCCGGACTGCTTGTACCCGCCGTGCGGCATCTCGGGCGTCAGCGGGATGTGCGTGTTGATCCACACGCAACCGTATTGCAGCCTTCGGGCCATCCGCATGGCGCGCCCGACGTCCCTGGTCCACACCGACGAGGCCAACCCGTAGTCGACCCCGTTGGCCCACGCGAGCGCCTGCTCCTCGTCGCTGAACCGTTGCACCGTCACGACGGGCCCGAATACCTCGCGCTGGATGATCTCCGAATCCTGCGACGGGTTCGCGACCACCGTCGGCGCGTACCAGAAGCCCTTGTCGCCGAAGGGCTTGCCCCCGGTCAGCACCTCCGCGCCGGCTTCCCGGGCCCGCTCGACGAAGCCCTCGACGCGCTCGAGCTGCTCCTTCGAGACGACCGAGCCGACCTCGGTGTCGTCGGCGAACGGATCCCCCATCTTGATCGACTCGACGGCGGGGACCAGGTCGGAGAGCACGTTGTCGTAGGTGGAGTCGCTCACGAGGACCCTGGTCGCGGCGGTGCAGTCCTGACCGGCGTTGAAGTACCCGGCGATCTTGATCCACTCGACGACGCTGTCCATGTCGGCGTCGTCGAAGACGACCACCGGGGCCTTTCCCCCCAGCTCGAGATGGACGCGCTTGAGGGTGTCGCTTGCATTCGCGTGGATCAGCTTGCCGGTGTTGACGTCGCCCGTGAGCGACACGATCCCGACGTCGGGATGCCTGACCAGGGCGTCACCGGCCGGCTCGCCGTCCCCGGTGACCATGTTGAACACACCGGGAGGGAAGATGTCGGCCGCCAGCTCCGCGAGCTTGATGGCGGTGAGCGGGGTGAGCTCCGAGGGCTTGAGCACCACCGTATTGCCCGTGGCGAGCGCCGGACCGATCTTCCAGATGGCCATCATGAGCGGGTAATTCCACGGCGCGATCAGGCCCGCGACCCCGATCGGCTCGCGACGGACGATCGACGTGAAGCCCGCCATGTACTCGCCCGCGCTCCTGCCCTCGAGGGTCCGCGCGGCACCCCCGAAGAAGCGGAGGTTGTCCACGATCGGAGGGATCTCCTCGGACATCGTGACGGCGGCCGGCTTGCCGACGTTGAGGGCCTCCAGCCGCACGATCTCGTCGGCGTTGGCCTCGACCGCGTCCGCGAGCTTCAGCAGCGCGAGTTGCCGGTCCTTCGGGGTCGAGTCGAACCACGTCCGGTCGAACGCCTTCTTCGCCGCAGCGACGGCCCGATCCACGTCCTCGGCGGTGGCCTCCTGCACGGTGGCGAGCACCTCGCCGGTGGCCGGGTTGACGACGTCGCGCGTCTCTCCCGCGGACGAGTTCACCCACTCACCGTCGATGAACATCTGATGGCTGTCGGCCATGATCCCCTCCTCGTGTCTGGCGTTGGACCGCCGATGTAGACCCAAGTATGGCGCCTCCGGCCAGGACCAGGCCACCCGCCGGCCCACTGGGTCGGGTCGACGCGATGTGACGCCCTGGCCCGGGACACGACACACTCCCCGGAGCAGCCCGGCGCCGCGATGCCGACGAGGAGGACGAACGATGGACATCCCGCAGGAGCGGAAGCTCGTCACCGAGGTCCCCGGTCCGAAGAGCCGCGCGTGGTTCGAGCGGAGGGCATCGGCCGTCCCGGCCGGGGTCTCGAACATCCATCCCGTGGTGACCGCGCGCGCGTCGGGCGCCATCGTCGAGGACGTCGACGGCAACCGGCTGATCGACCTCGCGACGGGCATCTCGGTGCTGAACGTCGGGCACACCGCGCCCGAGGTCGTGGCGGCGGCCCAGCGACAGCTCGAGCTCGACACGCACACGTGCTTCCACGTCACGGCCAACGAGCCGTACATCGAACTCGCCGAACGGCTCAACGCGCTCGTGCCGATCCCCGCGCCGACGAAGACGATGTTCGCCAACTCGGGCGCGGAGGCGGTCGAGAACGCGGTCAAGATCGCGCGTAGGTTCACCGGGCGGCAGGCGATCGTGACGTTCGACCACGCGTTCCATGGCCGCACGCTCCTCGCGATGTCGCTCACGGCGAAGGTCATGCCGTACAAGCAGGGCATGGGACCGTTCGCCCCCGAGATCTACCGTCTGCCGTTCGCTTACCCCTATCGCTGGATGGGCGGCGCCGACCGGTGCGCGGAGGAGGCGCTCACCTACGCGGTCGAGGAGATGCACAAGCACATCGGCGAGGACAACATCGCCGCCCTCATCATCGAGCCGATCCAGGGCGAGGGCGGGTTCATCGTCCCGGCGCCGGGGTTCGTGAAGGGGCTGGCGGACTTCTGCGCGGCGAACGGCATCGTGTTCATCGCCGACGAGATCCAGTCGGCGATGGGACGCGCCGGCCGCTGGTTCGCGATCGAAGACGAGGACGTCCGGCCGGACATGATCACGTCGGCCAAGTCGATCGGCGGGGGGCTCCCGATCAGCGCCGTCACGGGTCGCGCCGACATCATGGACAGCGTCCACGTGGGCGGCTTGGGGGGGACCTACGGCGGGAACCCGGTCGCGGCCGCGGCGGCGCTGGCCGTGCTCGACATCATCGAGCGGGACCGGCTGCTCGATCGCTCGATGCGGATCGGGCAGGTCGTGATGGACCGTTTCCGCGGGATCCAGACCACGCACCCGCAGGTGGGAGACGTACGGGGCCGTGGCGCGATGTGCGCGATGGAGCTCGTCAGCGACCCGGCGACGAAGGAGCCCCTCTCCGCCGAGACGATGTCGGCGATCACGCGAACGGCCCTAGGGAACGGGGTCATCGTGATCACGGCCGGCACGTACGGGAACGTGTTGCGGTTGCTCCCGCCGCTCACGATCGAGGACGCGCTGCTCGAGGACGCTCTCGACGTGCTCGACCACGCGATCTCGTCGAACCTCGCGCTGGAGTAGGGACTCGCGGGACGCGGCGAGCGGCTGCTAGCGTCGGGAGCCATGTCGTCCCGGCTCCGGCGCATCGCGATCGACCTCTCGCCGCTCAGGGTCTCGCGAGACTTCCGGCGGGTGTGGTTCGGGCTCGTGGTGTCGACGATCGGCAGCCAGTTCTCGGTCGTCGCCGTCTTCGTCCAGGTGACTCGGTTGACCGAGTCCGAGCTGGCCGTGGGTGCGACCGGGCTCGTCTACCTGGTTGGACTCATGATCGGATCGATCGCAGGAGGAGTGGTCCTCGATGCCTGGGACCGCAGGAGGCTGCTGGCGATCTCGCAGGCAGGGCTCGCTGCCGGGGTTGCCACGCTGCTGCTCGGGGCGGCCGTCGGAGATCCACCCCTCGCCGTCGTCTACGCGGGGATCGCGCTCGTCGCTGCGTTCAGCGCGATCGACTCCCCCACCCGCTCGGCGATGACCCCACGACTCATCGGCGCCGAGCTGATCCCTGCGGCCCAGGCGCTGAACCAGGTCGTCTGGAATGCGGCCGCTCTCCTCGGCCCTGCGTTCGCCGGCCTGGTGATCGCCGGGTTCGGGCTCCAATGGGCCTACGCGATCGATCTGACGTCGATCTGCATCATGTTCTTCGTCGCGCTGTCGATCAGGCCCATCCCCCCGGAGGGTCGCGAGGAGAACGCCACGGGCTGGCGCGCGATCGTCGAGGGCTTCACCTACGTGAAGTCGAACAGACTGCTCCAGTCGACCTTCGCGATCGATCTCGTGGCGATGATCTTCGGGATGCCAAGGGCGTTGTTCACGTTCCTGGCGGCCGAGCAGTTCCACCGGAGCGAAACGATCGTCGGCCTGCTCTTCTCCGCTCCTGCGGTTGGCGCCCTGCTCGGCGCGCTCACGAGCGGGTGGTCGCGTCGCATCGTGCACCAAGGGAAGGCGGTCGTCATCGCCGTGGCGGTGTGGGGAGCCGCGATCGCGGCGTTCGGGCTGACGGGCGACCGGCTCTGGCTCGCCCTCGTGATGCTGGCGATCGCCGGATGGGCCGACGTGATCAGCGCGATCTTCCGATCGACGATCCTGCAGCTGGCGGTTCCCGACCGTCTCCGCGGCCGGTTGTCCGGCCTCCACATCCTCGTCGTCACCGGAGGCCCCCGCCTCGGCGACCTCGAGGCGGGGATCGTGGGAGGCGTCGTTTCGAACTGGTTCAGCGTGGTGTCGGGTGGCATCGCGTGCATCGCCGGTGCGGCGCTCGTGGCCACCGTCTACCCGGAGCTTCCTCGCTACCGATCGACCGCTCGCGCGGACGCGCCCGGCTGACATACGCTTCGGTTGCATGGCGAAGCTCAAGGACGACGAGGTCGCGATGGCGCTCCGCGAACTTCCCGGATGGCGGCACTTCGCGGACGGCCTGCACAAGGAGTTCACGTTCCGGGGGTTCCGAGCGGCGATCGCCTTCGTCGACCGGGTTGCCGAGAAGGCCATCGCGGCGAACCACCACCCTGACATCGAGAACCACTACAACCGCGTGCTCCTGTCGCTGTCGACACACGAAGACGGCGGCGTCACGGACAAGGACGTGGCGCTGGCGGCAGAGATCGAGTCGGTCGTCGAACCGCGCCAGGGCGAGTGACCGGGGCGGTCTGCACCGTGGAGTGCCGGGTCCTGGACGGGCCCAACCTCTACTTCCCCAGACCGGCGATCAAGCTGACCCTCGACGTGTCCGGGTGGTTGCGAGCGTCCGACGCGACCCTCGCGCGGGTGGCGGTCCGACTCGGTCTGGACGGCGAGGCGGTTCCCGGGCGCGCGGACATCGAGCATCGGCGGCGATTCGCGGCCAAGGCTGCGCGCGAGGTCACGAGGCGGCTCGCGGCCGAGACCGGCGTCCGGCGTCTGGCCGTGCGAGGCAGGACCGGCCCCGAGCCGGGCCAGATCGTGATCGCGTTCCCGTGGCGACGCCGAGATGCTGCGGAGGCGCTCGCCGGCGCCGTGGCGGTGGCGATGAACGACGTGCTGCACCGGTCTCCGACCCGGGTGATCGCCCGGCTGGCAGCGGCCGTGACGGCGACCGAGCCGGGGCCGGAGCCCCACCTGCCCGACCCGACGATACCGGTGGTCCAGGTCACCGGAACGAACGGGAAGACGACCACCGTCCGGCTCCTGGCCCACATCGTGCGCGAGTCCGGCCGCCACGTGGCGTTCTCCTCCACCGACGGCGTCTACCGCGACGACCGGCGGGTGCGCCGTGGCGACTACTCCGGGTTCGCCGGGGCCGCCACCGCGCTGGCCCAACACCCCGACGTCGCCGTCCTGGAGACCGCTCGGGGAGGCATCCTCCTGCGCGGGATCGGGGTACTGCACAACGACGTGGCCGTGGTGACGAACGTGAGCGCCGATCACCTCGACCTCCACGGCGTGCATACGGTCGACCAGCTGGCCGAGGTGAAGGCCGCGATCGTGCGGATCACGCGCCCGGACGGCTGGGACGTCCTCAACGCCGACGATCCTCGCGTGCTGGCGATGCGACGCTCGGCGACCGGCCGAGTCTGGGTCTACGCGCTCGATCATCACCACCCCGCGGTCCGCGACACGCTCAGCGAGGGCGGCCGCGCGACGACGGTGATCGACGGTCGGATCGCCTGGCTCGAGCGTCATCGCGTCCGTCCGCTCGTCGACCTCCTCGACGTGCCGCTCACCCTGTCCGGGATCTCGGGCATGTTCACGTCCAACGCCCTGGCCGCGGCCTCCGCCGCGCTGGCGATCGGACTGCCCGAGCGCGCCGTCGTCCGCGGATTGCGGTCGTTCGTGCTGACGCCCGACGCCAACCCGGGTCGTGCGAACCTGTTCACGGTCGACCGGCGGATCGTGGTGATCGACTACGCGCACAACGAGGCGGGCATGTTCGGCCTGACGCAGATCCTTCGGGGGCTCGCGCGACCGGGAGCGCGTGTGTGGCTCGCGATCTGTACCGCCGGCGACCGCAGCCCGGCGATCCTGCACGGGTTCGCGTTCCGGGCGGCGGTCGGCTCGGACCACCTAGCGATCGCCGATCTCCGCCACTATCTCCGCGGCAAGACGGCGGACGAGGTCTACGCGGGTCTCGCCGCGGCGGCCGCCGATGCGGGCGTGAACGACCCGCAGCGCTTCCGCGGCGAGCTGCACGCGCTCCGCGAGATGCTGCGCGCGTCGAGCCCCAGCGACGTGATCGGCGTGACCGCGCTCGGGATGCGGTCGCAGATCTTCCGCTGGTTGGATTCGGCCGGCGCCCGACGCCTCGGCCCCGGCGACGTCAAGCAGTTGGTCCGCGTGGCTCGATCAGCGGGGTGAATCCCGCGGCTCGTCCCACGGCAGGAACCGGCGCCGGAGCCAGAGGTTGAACACCCCGAGCCCTCCGAGCAGGAGGACGAGGAGCACCAGGCCGATGCCGGTGTCGGGGACGAGCCAGCGCCACAGGGCGACCCCGACGATCACCTCCGTCAGCTGAACGGCGAGCCACCCGATCGGGGTCCGGAGGAACCGGCGCACGGCGTCCACGGAGGGCCCTACGTCCTGAGCGACGCGCAGCGGACACAGAGCACCGACCAGGAGCGTGCCTCGAGCCGCTCTTCGGAGATCAGCACTCCGCATCGGTCGCAGATGCCGTAGGTGCCTTCGTCGAGCTTGGCGAGCGCCCGGACGACCTCGGTGCGCATCGACGCGAGCTCCTTGGCGGCGCCCACCTTGGCCAGCCGCTCGACCGCCTCGACGGTGCCGTCGCCTATGCGTTTGCCGAAGGAAACCGCAGCGGGCTCGCGCGACACCTCGGTGAGACCGCCCAGCTCTCGGTCCAGCACCCTCAGATGCTCCTCGAGCGCGGCGCGAGCCGCGGCCGTGTCCATGTCAGGAGGTCGCGCTGCGCGCGGACAGGTGCACGATGTCGGGATCGCCGCCGACGGCCTCGATCGGCCCGCGCTCCGATGCCTCGAGCGCCCGCGGCGACGCGACGCCCCGGCGGCGTTCCAGCTCGTGGTAGACCTCGGTCGCGTAGTCGACGCAGAGGACGACCAGATCGCCGGAGCGCGCCCGGTCCAACGCGGCCTTGGCCGCCTCCATCTCCTCGAGGATGACCTCGGCGTTTCCGACGCGGGCCCCGCCGCCCATCTGCGCCTCCTCGATCCCCTCCATCACGAGGGCGGCGGTCTCGCCCCGTCCCCTGCCGCGGGTGCGACGATCCTCGCGCACGATCACCTCGTCGAAGTGGCGCGCCGCCACACGGCCGAGCTCGCGCATATCGTCGTCCCGACGGTCCCCCGCCGTCGCGACCACGGCGACCCGGAGGTTCGCCTGCCACGAGGCCTCGCCTGGCCGTCCGCCGTTGGACCGATCGGCGATCAGGCGCTCCACGAAGTCCCCGAGCGATTCCAGACCCGGCGCGTTGTGCGCGTAGTCGAGCACCACGGTCACCCCGTCCACGTCGAACACGTTCAGCCGTCCGGGCGCCTGATAGATCGACGTGGTGAAGGTGCGCAAGCCCTGGCGGATGTCGTTGAGGTGGGCGCCCGCGGCGTGTGCGGCCGCCGCGGCTGCCATCGCGTTCTGCACCATCATCCGCGCCTTGCCCTCGAACGTGGCGGGCAGCGTGTGCACCCATGCGATCGGCATGGTCCTGCGCCCCTCGCGGATCACCATCGTCTCGCCTCGCTCGCTCCGCTCGAGCACGATCGCCTTGCGACCGCGGCGGACCCATCGTTCCACGAGCTCGTGGCGCTCCTGCATCGTGAACAGGATCACGTTGCCGGCACAGTGACGGCGCATCTCGAGCACGAGCGGATCGTCCGCGTTCAGCACGGCCCAGCCGTTGCGGGGCACCGCCTCGACCACGACCTGCTTCACCGCGGCCAGCTGCTCCAGCGTGTCGATCTCGCGCAGCCCCAGATGATCGCCCGTGACGTTGAGGACGACCCCGACGTCGTTGCGCTCGTAGCCGAGCCCTTCACGCAGGATGCCGCCTCGCGCGACCTCGAAGACCGCCGTGTCGATCCGGGGATTCTGCAGCACCATCTGCGCGGACTTCGGACCGCTCGCGTCGACGCGACGCACGAGCCGCTCGTCGATGTACACGCCGTCGGTGGTCGTCATGCCGACCTGATGACCCATGCCCCGCAGGATGTGCGCGATCATCCGCGTGGTCGTGGTCTTGCCGTTGGAGCCGGTCACCGCGACGATCGGGATCCGCGCCGGCGTCCCGGCTGGGAACAGCAGGTCGACCACGTGCTTGGCGACGTACTGCGGCTCCCCCTCTGTCGGGTGGGTGTGCATCCGGAATCCGGGCGCCGCGTTCACCTCGACGATCGCGCCGCCCGTCTCTCGCACCGGATGCGCGATGTCGGGCGCGATGAAGTCGACCCCGGCCACGTCCAGACCGATCACCCTCGCCGCCTCCTCGGCGATCTCCACGTTGTCCTCGTGGGCCTCCCATGTGCGGTCGATCGAGATGCCGCCGGTCGACATGTTGCCAGTCGCCGCGAGCTTCACGATCGCATCGGCGGGCGGAACGCCGTCGAGCCCGTACCCCTGCTTCTTCAGCAGCTCGACGGCCGCCGCGTCCACCGAGACCCGCGTCAGCACCTTCTCGTGGCCGATGCCGCGACGCGGGTCCTCGTTCGTAGCCTCGACCAGCTCGCCGACCGTGCGCGTGCCGTCGCCGATCACGTGCGCCGGCACCCGTTCCGCGATGGCGACCATGCGCCCCCCGATCACGAGCATCCGGTAGTCGTTGCCGGCGACGAACGTCTCGACGACCACGGTTCCGCCGTGCGACTGCTTCTGGGCACGCTTGAACCCCGTGCGCACCGCCCGGTCGGTCCTGAGGTCCAGCCCGACGCCGCGGCCGTGGTTGCCGTCGAGCGGTTTCGTGACAACGGGGAAGCCGACGAGATGCGCGGCCTCGACCGCGGCGTCCTCATCGCGGACCACCTCGCTGCGGGGCACCGGCAGCCCCGCCGCCGCGAGCAGACGGTTGGTCATCTTCTTGTCCTGCGCGATGTCGACCGCGAGCGCCGACGTCTTCGAGGTCATCGTGGCGCGGATCCGCTGCTGGTACTTCCCCTGCCCGAGCTGCACGAGCGACTGCTCGTTCAGGCGCATCCACGGGATGTCGCGGCTGACGGCCTCCTCGACGATGGCCTGGGTGCTCGGCCCGAACTGGCGCCGCTCGGCCAGACGGATCAACGACTCGAGCTCGGCCGCGAAGTCGAAGCCCTCCTCGGGCCGGACGAGATGGTTGACCAGGCGAACCGCGAGCTCGCCAGCGGCGACCCCCACACGCTCTTCGGCGTAGCCGTAGATCACGTTGTAGACGCCCGGAGGGCCGGCGCCGCGCGTCTTGCCGCGCGAGATGTGCGCGCCGGACTCGCGCTGGAGCTCGAGCGCGACGTGCTCCGTCACGTGGCCGAGCCAGGTGCCGTCCTCGAGCCGCTCTCGGAAGCCGCCCTTGCGTCCGATCGAGCACGAATGCTCACCGACGCCGGGAAGCACCGCGAGCAGCCGGGTGGCGAAGCCGGGGATCGTGTGTGACGGCCAGTGCTCGAGCGAGCCGAGGTCCACCAGCATGCGGATGCACGGCTCGTACGACCAGTAGTTGGGGCCGCGGAAGACCTGCGTCTGCAGCACCTTCAGGTCGGGCGAGATCGGCGGCTTCCCCGCGCCCTGGCTTCGCCTGGCGCGATCGCGCGCCGCCTTCGTCGAGCTCGATGAGGTCTGTTTCTTCTTCGACGCCTGGGCCACCTACTCCGACGCCTCCCGCTCGGCCAGCTGCGGGTGCGAGCCTGCCATCAACGTGCGCCCGCGCAGGTCGAACCAGTAGCCGGACGGCAGCGAGTGCAGGATCGCCCCGGAGACCATGAGCGGTTTATACCCCTTTCCCCGGTAGGCGTCGGTGGTCAGATGACGCCCGTCGACGATCGTGACGGCGCCCTTGCCGATGACGTGGAGCGTGTGATCCGAGAAGACGATGGCCGACGTGTCCTCGTCGACACCGAGCCCGAGCAGCGACGGGGACTGCGCAACGAGCGCGAGCAGGCGGCCGATCCGGCCGCGCTGCTCGAAGTGCTGGTCGACGATCAGCCCCTGGAGGATGCCGAGGCCCGCGGAGAGCTGCACCATGCGGTTGCGCGGCGTGGCACCCTCGCGGCCGAACGCGACCATGTGGGAGGCCATCGCGCTGGCGCCGGCCGACGTGCCCGCCAGCACCGCGCCCCGGTCGTGTGCCAGATGGATCGCATCGTCCAACCGCGTCCCCGCAACCACCTGGGTGAGCCGCGACTGGTTCCCACCCGTCAGGAATACCCCGGTGGCGTCGGCCAGGAGCGCTGAGACCGACGGGTCGTCGGCCTCGGATCGTTCCTCGGGCCGGATGCCGGACACGCGCCCGATGCCGAGGTGCTCGAACAGGTCGCGGTACATCGACGTGGCGGCCTCGCCGAGGGAGGATGCGGTCGACACCACGACGACGTGCCCGTCGGCGCCTCTCGCGTAGCGCGCGAATCGGTTGAGGATGAGCTTGTCGCGGATCTTGTCCTCTGCCCCGCCGATCACCATGACGGCCCCGGCCCCACCGACCTCCCTCAGAGGCCTGACCTTCTTGGACCCCGTGCGCGATGCCATGTCGGATGAGTGTATCGGCAGGCCCGAGCCGGATCGGGAGCTCACGGAGCCAATACGAGCACGCCGTGGTCGCCCGCATCGACGGTGCCCTCGATGCCGGCCTCGACCAGCAGGGCGACGCCGCCGGTCTCGACGACCTCGTCGGACGGCGCGCCCGTGTCGGTCAGCTCGAACGCGATCCCGCTGCCGTCTCGCCGGATGCGCAGGCGCGCCGTCGGGTCGAATCGATGTGCCGCGTGCTGTGCCGCCCGCAGCAGCTCGACGGCCCGATCGGTCAGCGTGACCACGCGACGCATCGTACGCCGTCAGTGCATCCGCGGGCCGCCGCGCATGATCCAGTCGTCGAGCGTGCGGAGCGCGTGCGGATCGACGCGGGGCCCGAGGCGCAGCGGTCCCGAAGACGCAGTGAGCGCATCGTGGAGTCGACGCCATGACCTCGACATCGACCGGGCGAACGCGGTTCGCGCCGACCGCGATCCGATGGTGCGTCGTGCCACCGCCATCTCGTACCTCCTCTTCCCCGGTGCGTAACCGGTGAAAGCGACGATACCGGTGTCCTTGTAACCAGTCAAATGGAAATATCTAGTGTCGTCGTGTACGCTGTGCGCATGAGCGAGGTCGGTTCCCGCGTTTCGCCTCCGTACCACGAGCGCGACTCGACGCCGCACGCGCCCGGACACCTGGAGCTGGTCCGTTCGTTCCTTTCGCTGCACGACCACGTCCGGCCGTCCCCGCAGAGCCTTCCACCTGGGGCCGACACGATCGCGTGGTGGCTCGGCGCCTACGGCGCGCTCGCCGACGGGGTGGGACCGACTCCCGACGAGATCGCCTGGGCCGCCGAGGTGCTGGAGGCACTCCGGGCGCGGGTAGGCGAGAACGAGGGCGACCCGCGTGACGAGAGCGCGATACGGTTCCTCGATCGCGCCGCCCGTGACGCCGGCTTGGAGGTCCGGTTCGGCGAAGACACGCTCCAACCGCAGGCCACGGGCGTCCGCGGCGCGATCGGCCGAGTGCTCGCGACCGCGTTCCTGGCCGACCTCGACGGGAGGTGGTCACGGTTCCGGCGCTGCTCGAACCCTGAGTGCCGATCGGTCTTCTGGGACCACTCGAAGAACCATTCCGGCCGCTGGTGCTCGATGCAGGCCTGCGGCAATCAGGCCAAGGTGCGCGCGTATCGCCGACGGACGAAGGCAGCGCCCGGGTGAGCCCGGACCGATCGAGCTCCGCCTGCGAGGTCCCGGTGGAGAGCGGGTCGACCTGTGGCGAACGCTCCAGTCCCACGGGTTCGCCGACCTGCCCCCGCTCGCCGCCGACGAAGCCGAGCGGACGCTGGCGGCCACCCTTCGGATGCCGCGCGGAAGGCCGCGGCGGATCCGAGTTCGGGCCGCTCGCGCCGGCATGGCGGGCGTCGACGTGGACGGACCGCCTCCGTCGGCGTCGGCCCGTGCCGCGATCGTCGCCGGCGCCTCCCACGTCCTCAGGCTCGATCAGGACCTCTCCGGCTTCTACGCCGTCGCGGCCGAGGATCCCGATCTCGGCATGGGTGGTCACCGGCGCCGGCCGCATGCTCCGCAGCCCCACCGTCTGGGAGGACGTCGTGAAGACGCTCTGTACGACGAACTGCTCCTGGTCGCTCACGACCACCATGGTGCGCGCGCTCGTGACGCATCTGGGCGAGCCTGCTGCCGGCGCCGAGGACGACCCGCTCGCGAACGCGTTCCCGACCCCGGCCGCGATGGCCGCGCGGGACGAAGCCTTCTACCGCGCGCGTCGTCCGAAGCGGCTACCGCGCCCCGCACTTCGTGACGCTCGCGAAGATGGTCGACGGCGGCATCGTCGACCTCGAGGCCCTTGGAAGCAGCCGCCGCGAGGACGTGCCGGACGAGGAGGTCGAGGCGCAGCTGCTGGCGCTGCCGGGCATCGGGCCGTATGCCGCGGCACACATCATGATGACGCTCGGGCGCAACGCGAAGCTCATCCTCGACAGCTGGACACGTCCGAAGTTCGCCCGGCTCACCGGCAGGAGGAAGGTCCCGGCCGACGCGACGATCGCGCGACGCTTCAAGCGGTACGGCCCCGATGCGGGCCTTGCGTTCTGGCTCTTCCTCACGAGGGACTGGGTCACGGACTGACGGTGGCCGACGTGGGCTTGTCCCGGGACCGATCGCGACGCCATACTGCCCGAGGCCCGCGACCGGGCCGCTCCACGCTGAGAGGCAGGTGACCGTGAAGGAGTGTCGATGGCGCGGCCGCGTCCCGCACTCGCGCGCCGCGCGAAGCGGCTCCTCGGCTACTGGCGGTCCGAGACCCGGACCCTCCGCCAGGGCCTGGTGGCGCTCACCCTCAGCACGGTTGCCGGCTTCGTCGCCGGCCTGACCCTCGCCCACCTCACCGACACGCTCGGCGCCTTCCCCGGCCTCCTGGTCCTGATCCCCGCCGCGGTCGGCATGAGGGGGACGATCTTCGGCGCGATCGGAGCCCGGCTCGGCACGGCCAACGCCGCCGGTCTGCTGACGATCGACCTCCGGCGCGGGGGCATCCTGCGCCAGAACGTCGACGTCGCGATCCTCACGACCTTCTCGTCGTCGCTCTGGCTGGCGTTGCTCGCGCGGCTCGCGACCGCGGCCTTCGGACAACCGTCGATCTCGCTGGCCGATCTGGTCGTCATCTCGGTGATCGGCGGCGCCCTTGGGTCGGCCCTGATCCTCGGCATCACGGTGGGGCTCTCGGCGCTCTCCTTCCGGCTGGGCTGGGACCTCGACTCGGTCTCCACCCCGATGGTCACGGCGCTGGGGGACATGACGACGCTCCCCTGCCTGTTCGCGGCGACCTTCCTCGTGCGCAACGACGTGGTCGCAGCCGTCGCGGCGGTCATCTGCGCCACCGTCGCGACGATCGCGCTGGTTCGCTCCTACGTCGCCCGCGACCCGCACGTGCGCCGGATCATCCTGGAGATGACGGCGACGATCCTGCTGACGCCGCTGCTCGACGTGCTGTCCGGCGGGTTGCAGCAGGCCAGGCTCGTCGAGCTGGCCGCCGTGCCGGTCCTCCTGTCGATGATCCCGCCCTTCGTGAGCCAGGCCGGCGCCCTCGGCGGCATCTTCTCCTCGAGGATCACCTCGAAGCTCCAGATCGGCGTCATCACGCCGCGAGGCATGCCCGAGACCCCCGCCGTCGTGGACGCGTCGATCGTTGCCGCCCTCTCGATCGTCGTGTTCGTCTTGATCGGCGCGATCGCGTGGGGGCTCGGGACGCTCACCGGTCTGCCGAACGTGCCGGCCGCCGGGTCGGTGATCGGAGCGTCGCTGCTCGCGGGGCTGATCGTCACACCCGTCACGATCGTCGCGGGCTACTACCTGGCCATCGTGACCTACCGGTTCGGGCTGGATCCCGACAACCAGGGCGTCCCGATCATCACGAGCGTCATGGATCTGGCCGGTGTGGCGGTCGTTCTGTTCGTCGTGACATCATCGGGGGTGCTGGCACATGGATGACCAACAGCCGAACAACGTCAAGGATCTGCTCGTCGAGCTGAAGGACGCCTCCGAGCTGATGGTCGACCTCGCCTACGCGGCCGTCTTCTTCAACGACGAGAAGGTGGCGACCGAGGTCGGGCGGCTCGACGACCGGATGAACGAGTACCTGCGCCGCCTGCGCACCGTCGCGATGCTGGCGGCCCGCAGCCCGGAGGACGCCGAGGGCATGTCGGGCGTGCTCTTCATCGCCCACGCGATCCAGAAGGTCGGCAACGCTGCGTCCGACGTCGCCCGGGTGGTCGCCGCACGGCTCGGCATCCCCGACGCGCTGCGTCGCGACCTCCGCCACGCCGACGAGATGACCGCGCGCGTCAAGGTGCGCGAGGACGCGCCCGTCATCGGGCAGACGCTCCGGGAGCTGTCGCTCCCGGTGGAGACGGGGATGTGGGTGATGGCGATCCGCAGCGGGGTGCAGTGGGAGTTCGACCCCGGCCCCGGCGACGTGCTGTCCGCGGGCGACGTCCTGCTGGTGCGCGGTCCCGAGGAGGGCGTGAATCCCCTGCGGGAGCTGGCCGGTGCGCCGCCGATGCCGGAGGGACCCGACGACGACGTTCCGCCGCTGTCCGAGCTCGATCGCGCCGTCGACATCCTGGTCGAGCTGAAGGACCTGGCCGAGGCGGCGGTCGGGCTCGCCTACTCCTCGATCCTGTTCAACAACCGGGCGCTGGCCGCCGAGGTCGGCGCGCTGGAAGCCCGATCGGATACCTTGCAGGACGAGCTGGAATCCTGGGTGCTGCGCGCCGCGCCCGAGGCTCGCAACGTCGAGGAGCTCCGCGGGTTGATCAGGCTGGCGAGCGCCTCCGAGACGATCTGCGACGCCGCCCGGGACATGACCTGGTACGTGGAGCACGGCGAGCCGCTGCACCCCGTCGTGCAGATGGCGCTGGAAGAGACCGAGGAGACGAGCATCGAGACCGTCGTGCAGCCGGGCGCGCCGGCGGAGGGCCGATCGCTCAAGGACCTCCAGGTCGAGACCGAGACCGGGATGTTCGTACTCGGGATACAGCGCGGCGCCCGATGGACCTATCGTCCGCGCGGAACCTTCGTGCTCCACGCCGGGGACCGACTGATCTCGGTCGGCCCCGAGGAGGGCGAGGAGGAGCTGCTCGAACTCTGCGGCGAGCAGCCTGCCGTCGTCGGCGGCTGAGGGCGCCGAAAGCTTGAGCATGCCCTCCACGGCGCCTACCCTCCCCGCATGGACGCGTTCGTCTACCTTCAGGTGCAACCGGGCTCCATGGCGACGGTGCTCGCCTCCCTGTCGACCACGCAGGGCGTCCGCCGTGCGGTTGCGGTCGTGGGCGGCTGGGACATCCTCCTGTTCGCGGAGGGGCCGGACCTCGAGACGATCGCCAACGTGGTCCTGACGGAGCTGCACAACGTCCCCGGCGTGACGAGGACCACCACGGCCCCGGTCGTGCCGCCGGATCGCATCGGGATCACGGGCTTCGGCGGCCCGAAGCCTCCCCCGATCATCCCCAGCGCCTGCTACGTCCATCTGAAGGCGCAGCCGGGGGCAGCAGCCGGGATCGCCGAACGGCTCGCCGAGCTGGGTGAGATCTCGGGGGTCGCGGTCCTTGCGGGCGACTGGGACCTGCTCACCTGCATACCCCACCCGTGGGAGGTCGCAAGCGGGATCATCATCGATCAGATCCGCCAGATCCCCGGGATCGTGGCGACAAGCACGCTGGTCTCGATCGCTTACGAGGAGCCCGACGAGGACCGCGACCAGTTCAGCGCCTGGAGCTGAGCCCCCGCGCGAGCCTCAATCGGGCCCGCCACCGTGACGATGTCCCTTCGGGAGGAACGATGGGTGCATCCGGTCGGGCGTGGCGGCTCTACCTGGCGGCGAACGCCGTGGTGCTGGTCGCCGTCCTGGCGCTCCACGGGCAGCCGGGGGCCCGAGGGTGGGTCCTGCTCGTGGCTCGGACCGTCCAGGCCGGCGTCATCGGGTTCGGCGTCCTGGCACGAGGGCTGCGGCGCAACCCGTTCTGGAGGCTCGTCGGCTGGAGCGTGCTCTTCAGCGTCCCGGCCAACATCGTCTTTTACGGGGCCCCCATCGTGCTCGGGCGGGATCTGGGAACACCGTCGCTCGCCGACGCCCTCTACGTGCCCGCCTACTTCCTCATGCTCGCTGCAGCGATCACCCTGTCCCGCAAGCAGGGGCGACTCGGGGCGGGCGAGCTGCTCGACGCCGCGATCATGTCGATCGGCGCCGGGATCGTGTTCTGGGTGCTGGTGTTCGACCCGCTCATCGAAACGATCACAGGGGAGTACGCCCTTGCTCGACTCGTCGCACTGATCTATCCGGCCGTCGACGTCGCGCTCGCCGCCGTGGTCGGGCGGATGCTCACGGGATCACGCCGCCGTTCGACCGCGTTCCACCTCGTCCTCTCGGCGGTGGTCGTTCAGCTGACGACGGACCTCGTGTACTCCGCGCACGTCCTCAACGGGTCGTTCCATCTGAGCGGGCTCGTCCCGCTCGGCTACGTCGCGCAGTACGCGCTGCTCGGCGCGGCGATCCTGCACCCGACGGCGCCGGAGCTGGGCGAAGACGCGACGGACCGGCCGCCGAGACGGCGGCTGCGGCTCGTGCTGATCTGGGCCTCGGCGTCGATCGGTCCCGTCCTCCTACTGATCCCGGACGTTCGCAACGACCTGGACGCCGTGCTCGTGACCCTGCTCGGATCGATCCTCCTGATGGGCCTGACGACCGGGCGTCTCTCGAGGCTGATGGTCGACGTGGAGCTGCACCGCGAGACCGAGCAGCGGCTGCGCGGCACCGAGCTGCGGTATCGCGCCCTCGTCGAAGCGGTTCCCGGGATCGTCTACATGGCCGACGTGGACTACGACAAAGGCTGGACGTACGTGAGCCCGCGGATCGAGGCAACGCTCGGATATCCGCCCACGGAGTGGATCACGCACGAGGCCCCGTGGGAGGCCCACGTCCACCCGGAGGACCTCGCGCGAGCACGCGCGGAGGAGGAGGCCGCGGACGCGAGCGGTCACCTCTCCTCCTTCTACCGGATGATCACGCGGGACGGACGAACGATCTGGATCCACGACGAGGCCACCCTCGTGCCCGACGCCGGATGGGGGCAGGCCGCGTGGCTCGGTCTCATGACGGACATCACCTGGATGAAGGAGGCCGAGGACCATCTGCGCCGAGCCGCCGAGGAGCGGCGGCTGCTCCTCGACCAGATCGTCTCTGCCCAGGAAGAGGAGCGGCACCGACTGGCGAGCGCCTTGCACGACGACCCGATCCAACAGATGACCGCGGTCGGCATGCGCCTCGCGTCGATCGCCGCGCAGGGACCCCCGGAGTTGGCGGTGCCGCTCGAGGAGCTCCAGGCAACCACCTCGCTGGCCGTCGCGCGTCTGCGACGGCTGATGTTCGAGCTTCGCCCGCCGGCGCTGGACCGGCTGGGACTCGCGGCCGCGTTGCGCGACTACCTCCACGACGCCTTCGCAGGGGAGCGCGCGGCCATCACGGTCGAGGACCGACTCGTCGACGAACCCTCCATCGGCGTCCGCACGATCGCCTACCGCATCGCCCAGGAGGCCCTCGTGAACGCGCTCAAGCACGCCGGTGCGCGGCGCGTGTCGGTCGGGATCGGGTCGGCGCAGGGCGGGGTCACGGTGCGGATCGTCGACGACGGCGCCGGGTTCGTGGCGCCGTCCGATCTCGTCTCGCCGGCGGGGCATCTGGGTCTGACCTCGATGCGGGAGCGAGCGGAGCTCGCCGGCGGGTGGTGCCGCATCGGCTCGGCACCGGGGGAGGGCACGTCCGTCGAGTTCTGGTTGCCGGACGTGCGGGAGGCTCTGCCCTCCGAGCCGACGCTCAGCTCGTCGGTGTGACGGGCGAGGGCCGCACCCCCGCCGGCAAGGAGAACCGCACACCCTCCTCGGCCACGGGCACCGGCTCGACGTCGTCGAACCCCCGCTCCGCCAGCCAGGCGAGCATCCGCGTGACGAGATGTTCGGGCGCCGAAGCCCCGCTGGTGAGTCCGACCACGGCGGCTCCCGCCAGCCAGGCGGAGTCCACTTCGGTCTCGTCGTCGACCAGATGGGCGGGGATCCCCCGCTCCAGGGCCACCTCGGCCAGACGGTTCGAGTTCGACGAGTTCCGCGAGCCGATCACGAACAACACGTCGGCTCGGGGGACGATCGCCTTCACCGCGTCCTGACGGTTCTGCGTTGCGTAACAGATGTCCTCGCGCGGGGGACCCTCCAGATGCGGGAACCGCTCCTGGAGGACGCCGACGATCTCACTCGTCTCGTCGACCGAGAGCGTCGTCTGGGTCAGGAAGGCGAGCTTCCCCGGCGGCAGCTGCACCGTCCGAGCCTGCTCGACGTCTTGGACGAGCAGCGTCCGGTCGGATGCCTGGCCGCTGGTCCCCTCGACCTCCTCGTGGCCCGCATGGCCGATCAGCACGATCGTCTTGCCCTCGCCGGCGAACCGTCGCGCCTCCACGTGCACCTTCGTCACCAGGGGGCACGTCGCGTCGATCAGCTCGAGGTCGCGAGCTTCCGCCTCACGGTAGACCCGCGGTGGCGAGCCGTGAGCCGACAGGACGGCCAGCTTGCCTTCGGGGATCTCGGTGACCTCGTCGACGAACACGGCGCCCTTGGCCTCGAGGTCTCTGACCACGTGCAGGTTGTGCACGATCTGCTTGCGGACGTACACGGGAGCCCCGTGCTTCGCGAGGGCTCGCTCCACCGCCTCGACGGCGCGCTCGACGCCCGCGCAATAGCCACGAGGCGCCGCCAGGAGCACCTTCTTCCCCATGCAGCCATGCTCGCACACGAGCGCGCGGACGCCTCGTCGGCAGGCGGCGATGTGACCGGCGGTCAGGATCCCTTTGACGGAACCTCGCGGCGCCCGGTACGGTAGGTCGAACTTCCTACGGACTGTTCTCCCGTCCGTTCTCCTTCCCGGCACGATCGTGCGCGATCCACCTTCCTAGTGTTGGCTCGCGCGGTCTTCGTGCTGGGACAAGGGGACGGGAGCCCTTCCGCGGGAAGCGGTCACACCGGAGACGACGACAACGGGAGGTGATGCGAACACCCACGACCGACCGGCGTGCCGACCGGGTCCGCGGTGCACCGAGCACCGGGCCGGCCGCACGAGCGCAGCTGCCAGCTCCGCTCACCGCCGGGGGTGAGGATGCCTATGACGAGAGCGATCCGGATGCGTCGCGCCGCTGCGACGCTGCTCCTGACCGCCTTCCTCTCCTTCCCCGTCGCGCTGACGACAGCGCAGACGGCGGCAAGTTACACGTACGTTCCGAAGAAGGTCTGTCCGATCGATTGGCATCAGGGCACGTGGTTCGTCAAACGACTGATCAGGTGTGCGGCGCGTCACTACGGCGTGAACGTCGACACGGCGCTGTCCATCGCTCGTCGTGAGTCGAGGTTCCGCCCGTACGCCTACAACGCCTACGCGTGCGCCGCGGGCATCTACCAGCACCTGTGCCGGTACTGGCCCGGCCGTGCCTACGACTACGGGTTCAAGGGGCGGTCCGCCTACAACGCCCGGGCCAACATCATGGTCACGATGCGGATGGTCCGCCACCAGGGCTGGGCTGCCTGGGGCGGCTGACCTCGTTCCTTCACACGACCGGACCCCCCGGCCGGGGCCTGCCCTCGAGCAGGCCCCGGACCCGGTCGAGCGAGGACGCCATCTCGGCCCCCGGCACGTCCCGGTCGGTCACGATACGCATCCCCGGGAACCGCTCGACGACGAGCGCCACGAGCTCCTCGAACGGGCCGAACGCGACGAGGGCGTGCGGACGCTCGACGTCGATCTGATCGAGCGCGCCACGGAGATCGGTCGCGCCCGGACAGAGCTCCCACGACGCCGAGACCGCCGCCCGTTTGAGCGCGGCGAGCGACCCGGGATCGGGGGCGACGCATAGGACCTTCACGGCGCGGCACACGGCTAGAGCCAATCCCGCCGCTTGAACAGCCTGTACAGGATGCCGGCCGACGCCGCCATGAGGCCCAGCGACAGCGGATACCCCCAGCGCCACCCCAGCTCGGGCATGTGCCGGAAGTTCATCCCGTAGACGCCGGCGATGAGGGTGGGGACGAGGATGATCCCGGCCCACGCCGTGAGCTTCTTCATGATCTCGTTGAGGTCGTTCGCCTGCTGGGCGACCCGCACCTCGATCAGTGAGGTGAGCACGTCGCGCACGTTGTCGGAGAACTCCAGCGACCGCACCACGTGGTCGGCCACGTCCCGGTAATACGGGACGACCTCCGGCGGCACGAAGCCGGGGAGCTCCATCAGCGAGTCCACCGCCCGGCGCATCGGGGCCACCTGCTGGCGGAAGGTGGCGAGGTTCACCCGGTAGCGGTGGAACCGGTGTCGGAGCCAGAGCTCCGGACGCGGATCGGCGCGTTCGGCGCGATCGAAGACGTGCTCCTCCAGGTCCTCCACGTCGTGCTCGAAGCTGTCGACGATGTCCAGGTACGCGTCCGCGACCTCGTCGAGCAAGACGTACAGGAGGTACGGAGGCCCGTGCTCCACCAGGTCGGGCCGGTCCCGCAGTCGCTCGAACACGGCGCCCGCGTCCCAGACCGGCGGGTAACGCAGGGTGACCAGGAAGCCAGCGCCCGCGATCGCATGGACCTCGTGCAGAGGGAGCTCGTCGTCGCCGTCATGCGGGATCCCCAGCGGCCGGAGGCTGACGAACACGTAGCCGGCGAACGGCTCGATCCGGGGCCGCTGGTCTCGGTGCGACATGTCCTCGAGGGAAAGGTCGTGCAGGCCGAACTGATCTCGCAGGTACGTCAGGTCGGAAGGGCCGGGATCTTCCACGTCGAGCCACACGAGACGCCCGTCGTCGAGCGCCTTCTTCGCATGCGTGGGGTCGACGTCCTCGCTGGTTCCGTCGCGGAAGGCGTGGCATGTGCGCATCGCGGGCGAGCCTACCGCGGACCGCGGCTACACTCGCCAGCCGGACGATGCCGATCCCCGATCACGTGGTCCGCTTCTGGCGCGCAGTCGACGATCTGGTCGGCCGCGTCGAGCCGACCTGGTGGGGCGCGGTGGTGACCGAGCCACGCTTCCCCGAGATCTGGGACGCGAACTACGCTCGCGTCGACCGCCCGACCGACGAGGTCACCGTCGAGGACATCGAGGCGGCGCTCCTCCCGGCGCTTGCGGCGGCCGGGGCCCGGACGTTCCACCTCGTCTCGTTCTTCCCCGAGCAGCACCGCGGGCTGCTCGCCGCGCTATCGTCGCGCGGACACCGGCTGGGTTGGGACCTCGTCATGGACCTCGCGGGACCGGACACGAGACGGTCCGACGCCGTCGTGGAGGAGCTCGCCTTCGACGCGACCTTCCGGGGCCGGCTGGCCGCGTCCTTCCCGTTGTTCGGTGTGGACGGAGGCCGCGCGGCGGAACAGCTCCTCCGACTGGAGGATCGACTCACGACGGGCGGCAAGCGATGGTTCGGCGTGCGCGACGAGGAGGGGGTAATCGTGTCGCTGGGGGCGCTGCTGGTGCTCGAGGGAGTCGCGTACGTGGACAACGTCGCCACGTTCTCGCAGGCACGGGGCCAGGGCTACGCCAGCCAGATCGCAGCTCACATCACGGACGTGGCTCGCGGCGCCGGCGCGGAACACGTGATCCTCCTGGCCGATCCGGACGCTCGGCCGGTCGTGCGGATGTACGAGCGCCTTGGCTTCCGTGACGCGGGGAGGCTCGGGTCGATCCGTGGCCCGATGCCGACTTCGTAACCCCGCTCTCGATCACCTCCTTCCACCGGAGCACGTCCATCGCCCGATAGTCGCCCGAGAACATATCCGCGACAGCGCGACGGATCCGGTCCCCCTCGTTCTCGAGGCTGTTGATCTCGACCCAATACGGCTCGAGGTTCACCTTCCCCATCTTCGAGAGCTGCTTCAGCGCCTCCTCGGTCTGGAGCGCGGCGCGGCACAGCACGTCCACCTGCGCCTGCATCACGGGAAGGGGCCGCTCGATCGCGTGCAGGACGAAGAAATCCGCGGCGGCCTCGATGTCGTCGACCACGTCGTCCAGCGCGGAGCCGAGAGCGTAGATGTCCTCGCGGTCCATCGGGGTGATGAACGTGGTGTTGAGGCGCGTGATGATGTCGTGCGTGAGCTGATCGCCCTCGTGCTCGCGTTCCTGGACGCGCCGGGCGTTCATCTCGATGTCGGTGAAGTCCTCAACGAGATCCTCCATCAGCTCCGCGGTGATCCGCAGGTTCTGGCCCGAGGCCGCGAAGAGCTCGAAGAACACACCGGTGCGCTGGTTGATCTTCAGCTCAGTCGACGAACTTGTAGCCGAGCCCGCGCACGGTCAGCAAGTGGTCGGGCATGTGCGGATCCTGCTCGACCTTTCGACGGATCCGCTTCACGTGCACGTCGAGGGTCTTGGTGTCGCCGAAGTAGTCGTGGCCCCAGACCTCCTCAATCAGGAAATCCCGAGTCAGCAGTCGACCCTTGCGTCGGAGGAACGTCTCCAGCAGCTCGAACTCCTTCGGGGGGAACGCGACCAGCGTGCCCCCGATCCGAACCTCATGGCGCGACACGTCCATCTCGACCGGCCCGCCCTGCAACAGCTCATCCAGCGGGGCCGCCGAGCTCATGTGGACCCGCCGCAGGTGCGCGCGAACGCGGGACACGAGCTCCCGCACGGAGAACGGCTTGGTGACGTAGTCGTCGGCCCCCAGCTCGAGCCCCGTGACCTTGTCCGCCTCGGCGTCCTTCGCCGTCACGACCACGATCGGCACCGTGGACTCCTGCCGGATCATGCGGCAGACGTCCAGGCCCGACATCTCGGGCAGCATCAGATCGAGGATCACCAGGTCGGGCTGCTCGGCGCGGAACCGCTCGATCGCGCGGCGTCCGTCGGGCGCGACGATCACGCCGAACCCCTCGCGCTCCAGCGAGTAGCGGACCGATTCCGCGAGCGGCTCCTCGTCCTCGACCAGCAGGATCCTCGCCGTCTCGGTCAGGGACCGACCTCCTCGTGCGAGGCATCGGTGAACTCCCGGAACTCTCCCGTGATGAGGAACCCGACCTGCTCACCGATGTCGACGGCGTTGTCCCCCACCCGCTCGAGTGCGCGGGCCGCCAGGTTCATGTGCAGACCCCAATCGAGGGCCGCGGGATCGTCCGCGAGCTTGAGCGCCTCCAGATGCGTGGCGCGGTTGATGCGGTCGACGGGGTCGTCCATCTTCGGAAGGCGCAGACACGCCTCGAGGTCGCGTTTGGCGAACCCCTCGAGCGCGGTGCGCACCATCGCGACAACGATCGTCCCCATCTCGTCGATCTGGTCCCGCATCGCGTCGCTGCCCGGCAGATCCTTCGTGAGCAGCTGAAGCTTGGCGATGTTGACCGCCTGGTCGCCGATCCGCTCCAGGTGCAGGCTCGTATGGATGATCGCCGACACGAGCCGAAGGTCGGCGGCCACCGGGGTCTGCAGCGCCAGCGTCTGGAGCGTCCGCTCCTCTATGTCCAGGTAGCGAGCGTCCACGGCGTCGTCACCGGCGATGACCTGCTGGGCCTCCTGCTGGTCGCGGACCACGATCGCGTGCACGGCGTGCTGGACGGCATTGCCCGCGAGCTCGCCCATCTCCAGGATCTCGCGTTCCAGCGCAGCGAGCTCTTCGTGGAAATGGCTGCGCGCCTGCGTCATCAGCCGAACCTCCCGGTGACGTAGTCCTCGGTGCGCTTGTCGTCGGGCGTCGTGAAGATCTTGTTGGTGGGACCGAACTCGACGGCCTCTCCGAGCAGCATGAACTGCGTCCAATCGGAGACCCGCGCGGCCTGTTGCATGTTGTGGGTCACGATCACGACCGTGTAGCGCTCCTTCAACTCGTCGACGAGCTCCTCGATCCGCAGCGTGGAGGCCGGATCCAACGCAGAGGCGGGCTCGTCCATCAAGAGCACCTCCGGCTCCACGGCGAGGGCGCGCGCGATGCACAGCCGTTGCTGCTGCCCGCCCGAGAGCCTCCCACCCGGTTGGTCGAGCCGATCCTTGACCTCGTCCCACAATCCCGCGGCCTGGAGCGCCCGCTCGCCGCGCTCGCGTTGCTGATGTCGGGAGAGACCCCCGGCCAGCTTCAAACCGGCGATCGCGTTGTCGAGAACGCTGAGGGTCGGGAACGGGTTGGGCCTTTGGAACACCATGCCGATCCGTCGGCGGATCTCGACGGGATCGGTCTCCGGCGCGTAGATGTCCCGGCCGTCGAAGAGCACCTTGCCGGAGCTCCGAGCGCCCCGCACCTCCTCGTGCATCCGGTTCAGGCACCGGACGAGCGTGGACTTACCGCACCCGGAGGGCCCGATGATCGCGGTCACCGAGTGCGCCTGCACGGAGAGGTTCACGTCCTTCAACGCCTGGAGTGCGCCGAACCACGCGTTCAGGTCGATGACCTCCATGCCGCCCGGGATCCGGTCCGGATCGGGGGCTGCAGCGGGCCTCGGCACCGGTTCGGCCATCCGGCTCATCGTAGCGTTCCGCCCGGGATGGTCATCGGTCATCGCGTCCGTCGCATCTGTCGGTAGGAGAGGATCCTGGCGGTGATCGACAACGCCAGGACGGCGACGAGCAGCGTGATGGCGGCCGCCCACGCGATCGCGTGGAACTGGACGACCGGCGATCCGGCGTAGAAGTAGATCCGCAGCGGAACCGCATCCGTCGGGGCGCCCGGGTTCGTGTTGATGAACTCGTTGCCGAGCGCGGTGAGCAGGATGGGCGCCGTCTCACCGAGCCCTCGCGCCGTCGCGAGCATGATCGCCGTGAAGATCCCCGAACCTGCCGTCGGGACCACCACCCGCAGGATCACCCGCCACCGAGGAAGCCCAAGGGCCAGCCCGGCCTCGCGAAGATCGTTGGGGACCAGCTTCAGGATCTCCTCGGTCGCAAGCGCCAGGATCGGCCACATCAACACCGTGAGCGCGAGCGCTCCCGCGAACCCCGAGAAGGTTCCCATCGCGACCACGACGACGGCCCAGATGAACGCACCCGCGACGATCGAGGGTGTCGACAGCAGGATCGCCGCGACGAAGCGGATCGAGCTGGCCATCTTCCCGTGCCCGTACTCGGAGAGATACACGCCGGTGAGCAGACCGAGCGGTATCGAGAACAGCACCGCGATCCCCACGATGATCCCGGACCCGATGAACGACTGGACGATGCCTCCCCCCGGCAGGCCGGGTGGGTTGGGCTCCTTCGTGAACAACGCCAGGTTGAGAGCCGAGGCGCCCTTCCCGATCACGTAGGCGATGATCAACGTCAGCGGCACCAGAGCGATCAGGCCGCTGGCCCAGACGAGCATCGTGAAGATCCGGTTCTTCATGCGTCGCCTGGAGCTGACGCCGCGCGACACGCCCGGCAGCTGCGTCGCCACCATCACCCGACGTCACCTCCCCGGAACGCGAGGCTCTCGAGCGCCTCGCTTCCCGGTGCCCCGGAGACCAGCCGGGCGCTCCGCCCGATGAGCAATCGGGACAGCGCCGCGAAGACCAGTGCGATCACGATCAGGATCAGAGCGAGCGCGAGCAACGCGTCCTTGTGCAGCCCCGCGCTGCTGGCTTCGCGGAACTCGTTCGCGATGACCGCCGGGATCGTGTAGCCGGCATTGAACAGCGACAGGTGGATCCCGAGGCCGTTGCCGATCACCATCGCCACGGCGATCGTCTCGCCGAGCGCCCTCCCGAGCCCCAGCATCGAAGCACCCACGATCCCGCTCCGGGAGTACGGGAGCACCGCGGTGCGGATCATCTCGTACCGTGTCGCCCCGAGCGCCATCGACGCCTCGCGGAGGTCGCGCGGCACGGTCGCAACGACCTCGCGCGAGACCGCGGTGATGATCGGCAGGATCATGATCGCCAGGATCACACCCGCGGTGAAGAGGTCGCCGCCCTGGAAGCCACCGCTCGCGTTCGGGCCGAAAACGCGCCCGACGACGGGGATCTTGCCGAGCGTGTCCGCGAGGAACGGCTCGAACCTCCGATCCATCACGGGCTGGAGGACGAACAGCGCCCACAGTCCGAAGACGACGCTCGGGATCGCCGCGAGGAGGTCGACGAGCACCGCCAGGACGTTCGAGAACCATCCACGTGCCACCTCGTTCAGCAACAGCGCCAGACCGACCGAGACCGGGAGGGCGAGCGCGATCGCGATGGTCGAAGTCACGATCGTTCCGTAGATGAAGGGGAACGCGCCGAAGCTCTCGCGGCCTCGGACCGGGTTCCAGTTGCGGCCGACCAGGAACTGCAGGCCGAACTCCTTGAAGGGACGGTACCCGTCGATCGCGAGCACCACGATCAGCAGGGTCAGCAGGCCGATCAGCCCGATCGCGATGAACCCGGTGGTCCCGCGGAACACGAGGTCACCGAGGCGGAGGTGTCGGTGTGACGACACCTCCGCCTCGGGACGATCGGCCCGTTCGTCGACCTTCGTCACGTCGACCGAACCCGTCCTCCCACGGGCCCGATCAGCTCTTCACCGTCGAGGACGGCGCGAGCGCGGCGCCGCTGAACGTGAGCTGGTCCAACTGGGCGAGGTCGTCCTGCGCCACCGAATCCGGCAACGGAGCGTAGTTCAGGGTCTGCACCTGCGTCTGTCCCTGGGTAAGCGCCCAATACAGGAAGTCGACCAGGGTCTGGGCCTTGTCCTGCCCGAGCGGCGTCAGATCCTTGTCGATGAGCAGGTACGTGGTGGACGAGATCGGGTAGGCCCCGTCCGCGTCGGAGTTGAGCACGTTCGTCGTGGGGGTGATCGGCAGGGACAGGTTCCCCGCCGCCGAGCTGATGGAGTCGACCGACGGGCTGACGAAGTCCGCGCTGTTCTTGCCCTTCAGCTCGGCCACGCCGAGGTCCGTCGTGATCGCGTACTGGTACTCGATGTAGCCGGCGGCACCGTCGGCCTGCGAGATGCAGGCCGCCACGCCGTCGTTGCCGTTCCCCCCGTTGCCGACCGGCCATTGCACGGCCTTGTCGGCACCGACCTTCGACTCCCACTCGCTGCTCTCCTGCGCGAGCCAGTTCGTGAACACGAACGTCGTGCCCGATTCATCGGCGCGGTGACACACCTGGATGGCCTTGTCCGGAAGGCTCACGCCGGGATTCAACGAAGCGATCGCCCCGTCGTTCCAGTTCGTGATCTTGCCGAGGAAGATGTCGGCCACGGTCGGTCCGTCGAGCTTCAGCGGATCGCTGACCTCCTTCAGGTTGTAGGAGAACGCTACACCACCGAGCACACTGGGGAACTCCACGATCGTGCGGCCGTCCTTGGTGAACGCGTTGATCTCGTCGTCCTGCAGCGGCGCGTCGGACGCTCCGAAGTCGACCGTCTTGGCCTGCAGCTGCTCGATGCCGCCGCCCGACCCGATCGCCTGGTAGTTGATCTTCGCGTTGGGCTCGACCGACGGGAAGTTCTTGAACCAGAGCTCGTAGACCGGGTCGGGGAACGTGGCGCCCGCGGCGGTCATCTTCGCGCCCTCGAACGATCCATCGCCCGAGCCCGCGCTGCTGGTGCTGCTGCTCGAACACGCCACGCCGACGAGCGCGACCACGCACGTGGCCGCGACCATCGCGAGTCTTCCGCGCATGATCTCCCCCTCCTTGCCGAGCCGTCCCCTTCGGACCGGCCCGCGCCTCGAGTTTCACGCTTCCCCGTTCCGCCTCGCGCAATCTAGCCAGGGCCGTGTAGCAGTCCAGGGACACGCGCATGAACGGCAGGTGAACAGACCCCCGCAGGCCCACGGACAAACCCCCTCGGAGGACCATTCACCCTTCGTTCGAACGATGCCGGAAGCATCCGTGAACGGCCGATGAACCGGGGAAGGACACACGTACACTCGCGCGGAGATGGTGGACAGCCTCGCCCTGGTGGGGTCCGCGCTGGTCGGAGCGCTGGCGGGGGCCGCGACCGCGACCGTCGTGGTGCGCTCGTCGGCACGGCGTCGCGCGGCGGGCCTGGACGCGCGGGCGACCCGCGCCGAGGGGGCGCTCAAGGATCAGGTCCGCTCCTCCGTGGAGAACCGGCAGGTGCAGGACACGATCCTCGCGTCGATGGAGGAGGGCGTCCTGCTCCTGGGCGCGGACGGCCGCCGGGTGTTCGCCAACGAGGCCCTCGGCAGGCTCCTCGGCGCAACGCCCGACTCGGTCGAGGCCATGTTGCCGCTCGAGATCCAGCGCGCCGCCAAGCGCGCGGCGTTCACCGGATCCATCACCCGGGCCGAGACTGACACGGGAGCCCCCGCTCGCTGGCTGCTCGCCGCGGCGCTGCCCGTCGGCGACGACGGTTCCGTCCTGGTGGTCGTGCGTGACGTCACCGAATCGCGTCGCCTGGACCGGGTGCGCCGGGACTTCGTCGCCAACGCCTCGCACGAGCTGAAGACACCGGTGTCCTCGATCCGGGCGGCGGCAGAGACACTCCGGGCCGGCGCGATCGAGGACCCTCCGGCGGCACGCCGCTTCACCGAGCAGCTCGAGCGGGAGGCGCTGCGGCTCTCGCGGATCGTCTCGGATCTGCTCGACCTCTCCCGGCTCGAGACCGGCAGTGACCTCGAGGAGCGGGTGCGACTGGACGCGGTCGCGGCCGAGGAGGTGCAGCGTCTGCAGGAGGAAGCCCGCGAGGCGGGCGTCCACCTGGAGCTGCACGCCGAGGGGGTCCCGTCGGTCGCCGGCTCGGCGCGCGACCTGGCGCTGCTCGTGCGGAACCTGGTCGACAACGCCGTGCGATACACGCAGCCCGGAGGGACGGTCGACGTGGCGGTCACCCCCGACAAGTCACGGGTGCTCCTGCGCGTGAGCGACACGGGGCTCGGGATCCCGCGACGGGAGCTCTCGCGGGTCTTCGAGCGCTTCTACCGGGTCGATCGTGCTCGTTCGCGCGCGACCGGCGGCACCGGACTGGGACTCGCGATCGTGAAGCACGTGGCGGAGAACCACCGGGCGGAGATCGACCTTCAGAGCGAGCTGGGGAGCGGCACCACGTTCGAGGTCTCCTTTCCGGTGGCGACGCGGACCCCCCGCCAGCCCGAGGCCGAGCCCACGACCGCGTAGCCAGGACGCGCGTCGCGGGAACGTCTCGTAGGCTCGGCCCGATGACGACGATCTTCCTCGTTCGCCACGCTCTCACCGGCCAGACGGGCAAGGTCCTCTACGGACAGACCCGGGGCATCTCGCTCGACGAGCGCGGACGCGCGCAGGCGGACCGGCTCACCGAGCGATTCGCGCCCGTCAGGCTCACCGCGATCTACTCCAGCCCGTTGGAGCGCTGCATCGAGACCGTGCGTCCGCTGGCCCAGGCGCAACGGCTCCGGGTCGTCGAGTCGCCGCCGCTGATCGAGATGGACGCCGGCGCATGGACCGGACGCTCGCTCCCCCAGCTCCGCAGGACGAAGCTCTGGAAGACGGTGCAGACCGAACCGTCCGCGTTCCGGTTCCCGGAAGGCGGCGAGGGCTTCGCCGAGGCACAGACGCGCGCGGTCGGCGAGATCGAGCGGATCGCACGCCGGCACCGCCGCGGGCGGGTGGTGGTCGCCACGCACGGCGACATCGTCCGCATCGTGCTGGCGCACTACGAAGGCATCGCGCTCGACGGGTTCCAGCGCCTGGTGGTCGACACGGCGTCGGTCTCCGTGCTCCAGGTCGAGCCTCGCCGGGCACACGTGCTGTTGGTCAACGACACGGGCGGGCTCGACCGTTTCGGGCGTGCGCCGACGCCTCCGTGGGAGGCGACCGACGGAAAACGGAAGGTGGGAGGATAGCCCGCGTGGACCTCGGGCCCGTCGACCGCATCACCGCCGACGCGATCGGCGAGCCCGGCATGCGCACCTTCTATTTGCAGGCGCGAGCCGGCGACGCCATGGTCAGCGTGGTCGTGGAGAAGGAGCAGGTGCAGCTGCTCGCGACGTCGGTGCTCGAGCTGCTCGCCGACCTCGAGCTCGAAACGGGCGCGGGCCCCGACGACGCCTCGCTCCAGCTCGAGGAACCCGTTGAACCTCGGTTCCGGGCGGGCCGGCTGTCGATCGGCTACGACGACGAACGCGACCTCTTCCTGCTGGAGATCACCGAGTTCGAACCCGAGGTCGAGGACGAGGACGACCCTCGCTCCGAGCTGGAAGGCGAGCCCGACTCGGTGCGCCTGCTCGCCACCCGCGAGCAGATGCTCGCGCTGTCGCGCCACGGATCCGCCGTCGTGGAGCGCGGGCGACCGAGGTGCCAGTTCTGCGGGAACCCGATCGACCCCGAGGGCCACGCGTGCCCGGCGACGAACGGGCATCGGAAGCTGCGCGATTGACCGGCGCGGACGTTCCCCGTGCCCTCCTCGAGGGCGAGATGCGCGTCCTCGGTCTGATGCCGAACTCCTCCAACTACACGTTCCTGGCCCGGTGCCGCTGCGACGGCGACGAGGTCCTGGCGATCTACAAGCCGCAGCGGGGTGAGATCCCGCTATGGGACTTCCCCGAGGGAACCCTGCACCGGCGCGAGGTGGCCGCCTTCGAGGTCGCGACCGTGCTCGGCTGGCCGCACGTACCGCCGACGGTCCTGCGGGACGGACCCGAGGGGCCCGGCTCGGCGCAGCTCTACGTCGAACACGACCCGGAACAGCACTTCTTCACCCTCGAGGACCAGCGGGCCGACGACTTCCGGCGGATCGCGCTGTTCGACCTGGTGGCGAACAACGCCGACCGCAAGGCCGGCCACTGCCTGCTCGCCGCCGACGACACGATCTGGGTGATCGATCACGGCGTGTGCTTCAGCGACGAGCCGAAGCTCCGTACGGTGATCTGGGACTTCGTCGGGGAGCCGTTCGACCGGGGCCTCCGCAGCGATCTCGAGCGACTCCGCGTCTCGTTGCAGGATGATCTCCGGCTGAGCCTCCGGGATCTCCTCGCGCCGCAGGAGCTCTCGGCGATGGAGGACCGGATCGACGAGCTGCTCCGCGGCGGCGTCTTCCCCGAACCCGTCCCCGGCACCCGGCCGTTCCCGTGGCCACCGATCTGAGCCTGCTCGTCACGAGGACGTCGACCCCGCTCGGACCCCTCACGATCGTGTCCACCGAGACGGGCATCGTCGCGACGGAGTTCGCCGACGACGAGGAGGCGCTCGTGGTCCGGACCGAGGAGCGGACCGGGCTTCGGGCACGCCGGGACGACCGCGCGCTCGCAGACGCCCGCGCCGAGGCCGAGGCGTACTTCGCGCGGCGCCTCCGGAGGTTCTCCGTGCCGGTCGACCTCACGTGGGTGCGCACCGAGTTCTTCCGCGCCGTCTACCTGGCCACCGTCGCGGTGCCCTACGGCGAGCTCCGCACCTACGGGGACGTCGCCGCCGACGCCGGCAGCCCCCGCGCCTGGCGGGCAGCGGGCCACGCGCTCCGCGTGTGCCCGGTCGAGCTCTGGATCCCCTGTCATCGCGTCGTGCCCGCCGGACCGGGTCTCGGCACCTACGGCCGCCACCCCGAGCGCCGCGAGTACCTCCTTCGGTTGGAGGGCGCGAAGTGACCGTCCCCCGGACGTTCCGCGCCGTGTACGAGAACATGGAGCCGTGGCTCGTCGTGTCGTTCTCACCGCAGCGCTCCTGGTCCTCGCGTCCGCCTGCTCCAACGGCGGCAGCTCGACCCCGGCCGATGGGCCCGGCTCGCTCGATCCGACGACCTTCGCGGCCTCCATGGGCAGCGTCGAGCTCTACGTCGGGGCACCGCAGCGGGTCCAGATCGGCATCTTCTCCTCCACCCAGGACGGCGGGGTCCGGCTCCTGACGTCGGGGACGGTCGAGATGACGCTCACCCCTCCCGACGGTTCCGGAACGCCGATCACCACCACGGCGTCGTACATCCCGGCCTTCGGCACGAACGGAGACGCCTCGGGCGCGCCCACGCTGACGACCCCCGCGGACGCGCGCGGCGTGTACGGGGCGGAGAACATCACCTTCCCTCGGGCCGGGACCTGGCAGGCTGAGGTCACCGCGTCGGTCGACGGCGACCCGCTCGACCTCTCGGCGGCGTTCCAGGTCTACGACAAGCCCGCGTACCCCGCTCCGGGCGACAAGGCATTGCGCACGAAGAACCTCACGCTCGATTCCGACGTCGATCCGATCGCGATCGACTCTCGCGCGCAGAGCGGAACCGCCGTGCCCGACCCGGAGCTGCACAGGATGACGATCGCGTCCGCGCTCGCCCAACATCGGGTCACCCTCGCGCTGTTCGCCACGCCGGTGTACTGCCAGAGCCAGTTCTGCGGCCCGAGCACCGACGCCCTCGAACAGATCGCGAAGACCGGTCCGAAGGACGCCGCGTACATCCACGTCGAGATCTGGAAGGACTACTCCAACACGGTCGTGAACAAGGCAGCCGCCGACTGGGTGTTCCGGCGCGGAGACCTCACCGAGCCGTGGCTGTTCCTGATCGGGCATGACGGGAAGATCGTCGATCGCTGGGGGCCACTGTTCGACCCGCAGGAGGTCATGCGCGAGCTGCGACGAGCCGACGGCGCCTGACCCGACGTCGACGGGCGCGATCGACCCCCTCCCGTAGGATGGCCGCGATGGACGACGCGAGCCTTCCCCCGCCGCCGCCGCACTCTCCACCGGCCGTCGAGCGCTGCTACCGGCACCCGAACACCGAGACCGGCGTCCACTGCACGCGGTGCGGGCGGCCGATCTGCACCGAGTGCATGATCCCGGCGCCCGTCGGCTACCAGTGCCCCGAATGCGTGCGCTCGTCCCGCCAGGAGTTCCACCGAGCCGGCCAGCGTGTGCAGGCCACGCCCGGGCGGGGGCTCACGGTCACGAACGCGATCCTGGTGGTCCTCGCGGGTGTGTACCTGCTCGAGGTCGCGGTCGGAGGACCGAACTCGCTGATCGGCGGGCCGACCACCCGCGACCTGGTCCGGCTGGGGGCCAACCTGGGCATCGGGCAGATCGGCGGGAAGCTCGTTGGCGTGGCCACGGGCCAGTACTGGCGGCTGTTCACTGCGATGTTCCTGCACGCGGGGATCCTGCACATCGCCTTCAACGCCTACGCGCTCTATCTGTTCGGCACGGTCGTCGAGGCCGAGCTCGGCCGCGTCCGGATGATCGCGCTGTACGTGGTGACGGGTCTCTGCGCGTCGGCGGCGAGCTACGCGTTCGGCACGCCGACGGTGCCCTCCGTGGGCGCCTCGGGAGCGATCTTCGGCTTGTTCGGCGTGTTCTTCGCCTACAGCTGGCGGCGGCGGCGGCTCGCCTTCTACGCCGCCCGCGTGCGGACCGCGGTCATGCTCATCGTTCTGAACCTGCTGATCTCGTTCGGGATACCGGGCATCGACTGGCGAGCCCACGTCGGAGGCCTGGTCTCGGGCATCGTCGCGGGGGCGGCGGCGGACGGCTTCGGTGACCGCAGATCGCGGACGGCGACCTTCGTGGTGGCGGTGGTCCTGCTCTCGGCCATGGTGGTGGGGCTGACCATCTGGCGGACGAACGACATCCGCTCCCAACTCGGCCTCTAGATCAGTTCGAGGGAGCCGACGTGCCGGCGTCGGCGATCCCGTAGAGGTATCCCTCGCGCGTCCCGACGTACAGCCAGCCGTGCCAGACGGCCGGTGTGGACTCGATGCAGTCGCCGAGGTCGAGGTTCCACTTCAGTGCAGGCGGGACCACCGTCGGATCCGAGACGTCCCACGCGTACAGATGGCCGGTGCAGTCCCCCTGGATCAGCGTGCCGTCCACGACCACCGGCGAGCCGATCGCCGGTGCGCCGATCTGGAGCTCCCATATCACCCAGCCCCTCTTCCGTTCGACCTCGAGCACACGGCCCGCGGCGGTGACGAAGTAGACGTAGTCGCCGTAGATCGCCGGAGTCGACCAGCTGCCGCCCGCGCCCTCGAAGCCGATCTCCATCGCCGGGATGCTCCACACGATCGGATCCTGCGGCTTGTTCGGGTTGAGCTTCATCAGCTGGCCGTTGTGCCGGGCGGTGTCGTTGAACCGCTGGAACTCGCTCGCGACGTAGAGGAACCCCTTGTCGTCGATCACGATCGAGGCGTCCGTGTCGTCGCCCGTCCAGAACCGGAAGACCCGGTGGTACTCGGTGCCGCCGCTCAGGAGGTCCGAGATGTCCCAGCCCTGGACCAGTCCGCCGGAGTTGGCGAAGTAGACGACGCCGTCGCGGAACGCCACCGAGTCCTCGATCGAGACGTCCCGGTCGTCGATGTCGTCGAGCAGCTGCTGGTCCCAGCTCTTGATCTTCGCCACGTACTGCGGATGCACGGTCACCCTGCCCGAGTCGTTGTAGCCGCGGTTGAGCCGAACGACGTAGAACCAGCTGTTCTCGCCGCCCTCCAGCAGGTAGTCGCCGACGACGAGCGCGGCTCCGTCCCAGTCGTTGTTCCACATCGGGTCCGGCACCGACGTCTCCGCGTCGATCGTCCAGAGCACCTTCGGCCGGGGGCGGTCGGTCGCGACGATCCGGAACAGGTTGTCGCGCGACCCCGCGTAGTACAGGGGGTAGCCGTCGGGGTCGGTGGTCGCCGAGCCCTTGGCGAGGTCGCCCGTGACGAGGTCGGGCAGCAGCTGCTTGGCCGTGGGGCCTGCGCTCAAGAAGTGGTATCGGTCGTCGTAGGCTCCCTCGCGGACCTCCATGCCGCCGGAAACCGGCACGACGTTCGGTTGGCCCGTCCACCCCGTGCCGCACCACTGCTTGACCGGGGACCCGTCCAGCCCGATCGTCGAGTCGGCGCACATCTTGGAATCGACCGGATACCTCCATCGGATCGCCGGATCCTGGGGCACCGGCCCCTCGCCGTAGTAGCTGCGCGACGCGTTCCCACGGAAGGTCGAGAGCCCTTCGTACGTGCCGTTGATCGGCGCGGCCGTGGAGACCGGCCCGTCGGGAGGCGGAAGGGCCTTGAGGACGCGCTTGTCCACGGCCGTGAACACCAGATGGAACCCCACCAGGAACGTCACGAACCCCACGAGCAGCGCGGTCCAGAACGGCACGTGGTCGTCGGTGGCAGCGTGACGACCGGTCCTGGACATGGCGGGCATCGTATCCCGGCGGACGGGCGAGCCCGGGTCAGACGGGCTCGCGAGCCGAGCGATAGGTCCCGAGCACGCGGAGCATCGACGTGTGCCGACGGACGTCGTCGAACGCGGCGACCAAGCTGGGGTCGTCGGCCGCCGCCATCACGTCGACGTAGAACACGTACTCGAAGGGCTTTCCCCGCCGCGGGCGGGACTCCAGCTTGTGCAGGTTGATCCCCCGGTCGGCGAAGGGGCGGAGCGCACCCAGGAGCGACCCGGGCTCGTCGAGCACGGCCATCACGAGCGTGGTCTTGTCCGCCTCGCCCGTCGCCTCGTCCTCCGGCCCGAGCACGCCGAACTTCGTGAAGTTCTCCTTCTCCGTCTGGATCCGCTCGGCGAGCACCGCAAGCCCGAAGATCGAGGCGGCCTCGACGCTGGCGATCGCGGCGACGTCGCGTGCGCCGGAGGCCGCGATCTGACGCGCGGCTCCGGCCGTGTCGTGCACGGGCACGGGCTCGATCCGCATCGACGCCAGGAACTCCTCGCACTGGGCGAGGGCCTGCCAGTGTGAGCGCGCACGGCGGATCTCCTCGAGCCGGGCGCCGGGCACGCCCAGCAACGCGTGATCGACGCGAACCACGACCTCGCCCACAAGCCGGAGCAGGCTCGTGTGCAGCAGCAGCTCATAGGTCTCGTTGACCGAGCCCGCCTGGGAGTTCTCCAGCGGCACCACGCCGAGGCCGGCCTCGCCGCTCGTGACGCGCGAGAACACCAGACGCACCGTCTCGCACGGCAGCGGCTCGGCGTCGGGAAACGTCGCGCGAACCGCCCGCTCGCTGTAAGCGCCGGGTTCGCCCTGGTAGGCAACCTTCATCGGCGAAAGGGTAACAGTGGGTCTCAGCGGCCCGGAAACGCGGGATCGCTGCGGTAGGCTCCCGCGGGTGACGCCGAGCGAAGACCCCAGCGGGCGCTCGCCCCGCCGCCGCCGGCGCCGGATCGTCCTGGCGAGCGCGCTCGCCCTCCTCGGCCTCATCGCATGCCTGTTGCTGATCGAGGCGCTCGTGCTGCTGAGCGTTCGGTCCGACCTGGAGGCCGGGCGGAACGCCGCGAGGAGCGCGCGCGGGGCGCTCACGGGCGGAGATGCCGCGAAGGCCGGCGCCGAGTTCGGCCGTGCCGAGATGCGGTTCAACGATGCGCTCGACGGGACCGGCGCGACGCTCGGACGCGTTGCGTCGTGGATCCCGCTCGCCGGTAACTCCGTCGACGTGGCCACCGGTCTCGCCGAGGCGGGCGTCCACGTCGCACGGGCGGGGCAGGTGCTGGCGAGCGCGATCCAAGGCCTGCCCAAGGGTCTCGGCTCGCTCGCGCCGAGCGGTGGACGACTTCCCCTGGAGACCTTCGACACGCTCTCGGACGCGGTCGCAACGGCTGCCGCGGAGGCGAAGGCGGGGCAGGCAGCCGTCGAGGGCACGCCTGCGTCGTTCCTCCCCGGGCGGGTGCTCGAGGCCAGGTGGGACGCGGAGGAGGAGGTGACGGGCGCCGTGCGCGCCCTGAGCGCGGGGGACCTCCTGCTGCACGGCGTGCGATCGTTCGCCGGAGGCGACGGGGCACGCCGCTACCTGGTGATGCCGCAGAACCCGGCGGAGCTCCGCGGTTCGGGCGGGTTCTGGGGCGCCTACGCGGTGCTCACGTTCCGCGACGGACGGCCGAGCTTCTCGCCGGTTCGGCCCACGTCTACCATCCCTCAGGTCTCGATAGACCAGATCCCGCCGCCGAACCCCGACTACCGCGCGATCTACGACCCGTTCGGCGGCGCGGCGTCGTGGGACAACATGAACATGTCACCGGACTTCCCCTCCGTCGCGCGCGCGGCGCTGGGGAACTACGCGGCGGCCGTGGGAGCGCACCTCGACGGGGTGATCGCCGCCGATCCCTTCGCGCTTCGACCCATGCTGGCCCTCACCGGCCCGGTCGGGGTCCCCGGTCTCGACCTGTCGATCGGCGCCGGCAACGTCGTCGCGTTCACCACGAATCGGGCCTACTACCGGGTCTTCGCCAACGCGACCCAGCGCAAGGAGGTGCTGGGCGCGGTCGCCACGGGGGTCTTGGAGCGCTTCATGGACGTCGAGGGGCAGGGGCTAGCGCGTCTGCGTGCGATCGCCGAGGCCGCGAGCGGCGGGCACCTGCGCGCGTACACCACCGACCCCTCGTTCGAGCGCGGCCTGGAGCTGGCGGGGGCGGCGGGGTCGTTCGCCCCCGACGACGGCGGCGACGTGGTGGACGTGACGGTCAACAACGCCACCGGTGCCAAGATCGACTACTGGTCGACGCGGCGGATCCGGTACGCGGTCAGCCTCGGCGGTGACCGCGAGGCGATCGGGAACCTACAGGTCACGATCCGCAACGACGCGCCCGCGAAGGGGCCCGGCTACCTGGTCGGTCCGATCGTGCCCGGCGCCGACCCGGGGGACGAGGTGCTGTTCGTCTCGGCGTCCTGCCACGCTCCCTGCGACCTCACGTCGTCCGAGCGCAACGGGGCCCCGGTCGCCTTCACAGGCGGATCGGAGCTCGGGATCCCCTGGTTCCGGGACTACACGACGATCCCGCCGCGCGGCGGCACGGGCTCCTGGTCGCTCGGATGGGGCACGAGCGGCGTCTGGGAGGGCAACTCGTCGGGGGGGACGTACCGCTTGACGTTCCTCGGGCAACCGACGATCCGCCCGACCAAGCTGGAGCTGCAGGTGCAGGCGCCCCCCGGCACGCGCGTGGTCTGGACGAACGTCCCGATGAGCCTCGACGGCGGGCTGGCGACGTGGCGGGGCATACCGGAACCGCGCACCGTGTTCGTCGTGCGCTTCCGCGCACCGCTGCCGCTGCGGGTTCTTCGGAACCTCACCCGCCCCGTGTTCGGCTGAGACGCCGGGCGATCAGCCGAGAGCGCGAGCCCGCCGCCGGGCGATCGCCAACGATGCGAGCCCCACGACCACCAGCACCGCAACCACGAGCAGGAGCCGGGACGTGTCGCTTCCGGTGAAGGCGGACGTGCCGCCGGTTCCCCCGATGCCCCCTGGTGGGCTGCTTCCGCTCGTGGCCTCGACCGACTGGGACGGGGGGTAGGTCTGTGCGAGCGCCGTCGAGGCGCTCACGAGGACGACGGCGGCAGCCATGGTCAACGTGCTGGCGAGACGATTCATGATCCGGTCACCCTTTTCGCTCGAGCAGGTTGCATCGTAGGTCGAAATACCCACCCTTTGCAACGGCAAAACGGCTGATCCGAGACGATCCTTCTCTCGCAAGCTGGATCAGGTCGCGTTGATGAAGCTGTTCCAGATCTGGATCGCGCCCGGCCCGACGATGACCACGAATAGGGCCGGCAGCACGCACAGCACCAGCGGGAACACGATCTTGACCGGCGTCTGCTGGGCCTTGGCCTCGACCGCCTGCCGGCGCTTGATCCGCAGCTGCTGCGCCTGCGTGCGGAGCACGCTGGCGATCGAGACGCCGAAGACGTCGGCCTGCACCATGGCAAGCGAGAACGCGTTCAGCTCGTCGACGTCGGTGCGCTCGGCCAGGTGCCGGAACGCGTCGGACCTCGGCACGCCGAGCTGGATCTCCTGGAGCATCCGGGCGAACTCCGACGACAGCACGCCGGGGACGTTCTGGACGACCTGTGCGATCGCGGCGTTGAGCGAGAGCCCGGCCTCGACGCTGATGGTCAGCAGGTCGAGCGTGTCCGACAGCGTGCGCAGGATCTCCTTCTGGCGGTCCTCCACCTGACGGCCGAGGATCGAGTCGGGCGCCACGAAGCCCACGAAGGTGAGCAGCGCGAGCACCACGATCTGCAGGAACGAGCCGAAGGTCACCAGCTGCAGCACGACGAGTCCGAGGACGAAGCCGCCCGCCGCCCCGAGCAGCTTGAAGGCGAGCACGCGCTCGGCGTCCCAGCCTGCCGGGCTCCCCGCCAGCAGCAGCTTCTTGGCGAGCCGGTCACGCGTATCGAGGGGGGTGATCTTCTTGGCGATCCGCCCCGCCTTGGTGACGATCGGCACGAGCACCCGGGTGCCGAAGTTCTCGGCCATCTCCTGTTCGCGGAGGTTGACCGCCGGCGAAACGGTTCCCCCGGGGCCGACCACCTGCGACTCGAGGAGCCGCACCGCGCGGCGGCGCTCGGCGACCTGCTGGTCGATGAACACCCCAACGAGCACGATCGCGAAGAACAGACAGCCGACAGCCAGAACCAGCCAGACCTCAGACATCGATATCCACGATCTTTCTCATCCAGAAGATCCCCAGCACCATGAGCGCGCCCGCGGTGCCCAGCATGACCCAACCGATGGTGTGCTTGAAGAGCTCGCCGATGTACGACGGGTTGACCGCGAACATGTAGAAGCCTATCGCGATCGGCAGCAGCGACAGGACCCACGCCGACAGACGGCCCTCCGCGGTCAGGACCCGGACCTGCCGGCGGAGCATCGCGCGCTCGCGCAGCGTGTCGGCGACGTTGTCGAGGATCTCGGCCAGGTTGCCGCCGACCTCGCGCTGGATGTTGACGGCCAGCACTGCCCACTTGAAGTCGGCGCTGCCGACGCGCTCGGCCAGCGACTCGAGCGCGTCCTCCGCAGGACGCCCCAGGCGGATCTCCGAGACGACCCGCTGGAACTCGCCGGCGGCAGGAGGCGAGATCTCCTTGGCCACGGCGTCGAGCGATTGCAGGAAGCTGTGTCCGGCGCGCAGCGACGACGCCATGATCGTCAGGACGTCGGGCAGCTGCTCGCGGAGCTTGCTCTCGCGCTTGTTCAGGGCCTGGCGGAGCAACACCGTCGGCACCATCGCGCCGACCACTCCAACCACGAGCGCCAGCAGGAGGTTCTGCAGCAGCGCCGCGCCCAGGATGGCGCCGACGAGCGCCGCGCCCGCGCTGGCCACCACGAACTCGCCCGACCGCACGGAGACGCCGGCCGCCTCGAGCTGCATGTCGAGGCGCTCGTTGAAGCCACGTGCCTCGGCGAAGCGCCGGCCGAACTTCGTGACGCTCTCGGGGATCCAGCCGCCCGTCGCGCCGGCGACAGAGCCACCCGGCGCGGAGACGTCTTGTCCCGGCCGCATGACGGCGCGCATCCGCGCCTCGATGTCGCGGTCCTTCTTGGCCCGCGCCGCGTTGCCGAGCAGGAACCATGCGAGGAAGAACGCGACGAACCCGACCATGATCGCGATCGTCAGCTGCGCCGCGGGGCTGGTCCAGAAGGCCTCCGCGATCACTTCGGGGCCCCCTTCGGTTCGAGCGCGAAGAGCTCCGCGTCCACGTACACGCCCCGCTCCGCGAGCTTCTCGAGGAACCGGGGTCGGAGGCCCGTGGACTTCAGGCGCCCGCGGAACTTGCCCTCCTCGTCGATGCCGGCGGAGAAGTCGAACAGGAAGATGTCCTGCAACGTGATGACCTCGCCCTCCATGCCGGCGACCTCCGTCACGTGGGTGAAGCGGCGCGTGCCGTCCTTCAGGCGCTGCTGGTACACGATCAGCTGGATCGCCGAGGCGATCTGCTCGCGGATCGACCGGTTCGACAGGTCCATGCCGGCCATCATCGTGATGGTCTCCAGACGGCTGAGGGCGTCACGCGGGCTGTTGCAGTGGATCGTGCTGATCGAGCCGTCGTGACCGGTGTTCATCGCCTGCAGCATGTCGAGGGCCTCGGCGCCACGGACCTCGCCGACGACGATGCGGTCCGGACGCATACGAAGGGCGTTGCGCACCAGGTCGCGGATCGCCACCTGGCCCTTGCCCTCGATGTTCGGCGGGCGCGACTCGAGGCGGACGACGTGCGGCTGCTGCAGCTTGAGCTCCGCCGCGTCCTCGATCGTCAGGATCCGCTCGTCGTCGGGGATGAACGAGGACAACACGTTCAGCGTCGTCGTCTTCCCGGCGCCGGTACCGCCGGCCACGAGGACGTTGATCCGCCCGCGCACGCAGGCCTCGAGGAACCGCGACACCGACGACGTCATCGTGCCGAACTCCACGAGGTCGTCGGCCTGGTACGGGTCGGCGGCGAACTTTCGGACCGTGAGGCACGGGCCGTCGATCGCCAGCGGCGGGATGATCGCGTTGACACGCGAGCCGTCGGGAAGGCGTGCGTCCACGTACGGCGACGCCTCGTCCACGCGGCGGCCGATCTTCCCCACGATCTTGTCGATCGTGCGGCGCAGCTGCTGCTCGTCGTGGAACTTCGTGCCGGTCCAGTAGAGCTTGCCCGCCCGCTCGACGTAGATCGTGTCCCAGTTGTTGACCATGATCTCCGTGACCTCCGGGTCACGGACGAACGGCTCGAGCGGCCCAAGGCCGAGGACGCTGTCACCGATCTGGCGAACGATGAGCAGCTTCTCCTGCGCGGAGAGGGCGCTCTCCTCCTCGTCCAGAAGCTCGCGCAGGCGCTGGTGGACCAGACCCTCGAGCTCTGTGTCGGACATCGTGGCGTCGTACAGACGCGGACCGAGGGACTCGACCAGGCGCTCCTGCACGCGCGACCTGACCTCGCTGATCCGGTCCCGCTGCTGGGCCTTCTGGAGTCGATCTGCAAGGGACATGGGGGCCTCTCCTTAGCTCTTCGAGAACAGGGCGAACTTCTTCTTCTGCTTGCCGGCCGCCGCCGCGGTCATCGACGCCTCTTCGAAGGACGCGCTTCCGGTGCCCGTGAAGCGCTCGGCCAGATGCCGGATCGAGGCGGCGACCTCCGAGTTCGGGTCGTCCAGGACCACGGGGCGGCCCTTGTTGAGCGACATCGGCACCAGCCGGCTCGACGGGATCATGGCGTCGACCTGGATCTTCATGACCCGTTCCACGTCGCCCGCATCCAGACCGACCTTCGAGTCGGCGCGGTTGAGCACGACGCGGAACCGGTCGCGGGGCAGCCCGATCGTGAGCAGGGTGTCGAGCGCCTTCGAGAGGTGCTTCACCCCAACGACGTCCAGACCTGTGACCAGTACGACCATGTCGGACAGGTCGAAGCAGACGAGCGCCGAGTCCGAGTAGTCGACCGACGCGTCGACGATCACGTAGGAGAAGTCGCTGCGGACCGCCCGAAGGAACTTCCCGACCGCCTCGCCCGCGGGCGCCTCGACCGTGGGGTCGGCAGGCGCGCCGAAGGCCCAGACGTGCGGCGCCACCTCGACGCCGACGTTGCGGATCTCGTCGTGGCTTGCGCCCTCGCCGATCGCCATCAGGTCGGTGATCGACGCGGTGGGCTCACGGCCGAAGTACGTGAAGACGTCGCCCATGTCGACGTCGAGGTCGACGACGGCCGTGTCCTGCCCGTACATCTCGCCGATCGCGGTGGCGAGGTTGGTGGTCAGGAACGTCTTCCCGGACCCGCCCTTCGACGAGAAGATCGAGACGATCCTGCCGCGCTGCGTCCGCGCTCCGTCGGTCTGCGTGACCGAGGAGGCCGAGCGGAGGTTCGCCGCCCACTGGATCGCGCGCTCCACGGCCTCCCGGAGCTCGTCGGAGCCCTGGGTCATGTCCACCACATCGCGGATGCCGGCACGCATCGCCGCCGGGAGCAGCCCGTTCCACGTGTGATCGCGTACGAGGACGATCGCGGTCCCCGGAGCCTGGCGGCCGCAGAACTCGGCGAGCCCGAGCGCGTCGGCCTCCTTGACCTCCGGGGACAGCACGATCACGTCCACGTTGCTGTACGCGCTGATCAACAGCTCCTCCGCCGCGGTGGCGGACTGCACCCAACCCACCTCGTCCACCTCGAGCTCGAGGGCGCGGGCGAGCTGCTGGCGGAACGACTGCGGCGTCCCGACGGCGACGACGCTGGCTTCCGTCACTTCCCGCCAACTCCGATCACCCTGGAGAAGTCGGGGCCGATCGTGCCCTGGATCGGGTAGCCCTTGTCCGCGTCGGGCGGCAGGAGGCCGAGCCAGAGGGAGCCGAAGTTGTTCGAGAAGACGATGTTCCGCGCGTCGTCGGGCAGCAGATCCAGTGCGAGCGCGATGTTGCCGCCCGCGGACTTCCCGGTCGTCTGGTCCACGGTCGGGTTGTCGATGTCGAGCACCTTGACGGACTGGATCAGCTGGAACGTGTAGTCGAACGGCATCAGGACGAACGCGAGGTTGCTCGGTGTGACCGTGGCGGTGCCGCTCGCCTGGACCTCCTGCAGGAACCGTGCGATGCCGGCCTTGCCGAGCAGATCGCTGAGCTGCTTGTACTGGATCGGCGTGCCCTTGGCGAAGGTCACGAACACCGACACCTGATCGCCGCGCTGGATGTGCCCGTTCCCGCCAGGGGGCGAGTCGAGCTCCATCGACAGGGCCATGTGTCCTTCGGAGATGCCGAGGACGTTGGAGGTTCCCTGGCCGAGGCGGGAAAGCGGGATCTGCTCGTTGGCGAAGATCGGAGCCGAGGTCACCTGGCCCTGGAGCTGGTCCAGGCTGATGACCGCGCCCTCCACCAGCGCGTCCTTCGGCACGCGGATCTGCTTGAAGACGCCGCCCTGTGCGAGCAGCGGGTCGAGCTCCGTGCTCGCCTGGATGTCCTGGTTGGAGACGACGACGGCGACCGTGTCCTCGGTCGTCGCCGAGTTCTTCACCTGGTTCGTGTAGACGATGACCCCTACGGCCGCCAAGACCGCGAGCACCACGGCGATAGCAACGACCAGACCTCGTGACCTCATCCCACTACTCCTCTCAGTTGCTCCGAGCCCTTCTCCGTGTTCTCGGCAGATTCGCCGGATGCGTTGAGTGGTTCATATCATTTACTGATCCGGACAGGTGCCAAGGTCGCGGTCGCACAGGACGTAGCCGAAGGCCCCGAACAGGTCGCCCTCTCCGACGACGTTCCCGCCCGTGCTGAAGCCGGCGTACTTCGTCTGCAGGCAGATCGCGTTCGGGTCAGACGTGTGCGGCGCGCAGATGCCCGGCGTGGGCGCGATCCCGTTGATCGTCCAGTCGAACTGCAGCGTGTAGGTGTTCGCCCCCGACCGCGTCAGGCCGTTGTACCAATCGATGTGATGGGTCGCGGCATCGAAGACATAGTCGCAGCCGGCCGCCGGCGTGGTGCACTTCACGTACGTCGTCGTCACAGGTCCGACCTTCTTCGTCACCGACACGTTGGCGACCGTATCCGGTGCCTTCGTGGCTCCGCACGCGGAGACCGCGAGCGTGTCGAGTGACCAACCGCCGAGCCCGTACGCACCCGCGTCGGTCGCGGTACCCATCGTCGCGCTTGGTGGGCAGCTGCCGGTCTTCGGAGGGGTCCCGCCGCAGTCCACGGCGCACGGGGTGCCGTCCGCCAGGGTCGTGTCGTTCCCCTTGAGGACCTGGGTCAGGTGGAGCTTGACGAATCCGATGATGTCGTACTTGTCCGGCGTGGCCGGACAGGGGGCGACGTTGCCGCTCTTGTCCAGCTGCCCGTTGCAGTCGTTCACCGGAAACAACACCACGGGCTGGGCCAGCATCCGATCGACGAGATCCTTCCAGTCGCTCGCGTTGTGTCCGGTGTCCACGCAGACGTAGGTCGGATCGCTTCCCGGCGGATCCCCCTGCAGCAGGAGCTGGTTCTTGGTGTAGTCGTTCTCGATCCAGTCAGAGCGGTTGCTCGCGCCGGCGTTCGAGCAGTTCTCACCGGGCGTCACGCCCCACTGATCGAGGTTCATGAAGCCCCAGTCGGCGTTGCCCAGGTCGTTGTTGTTGTACCAGAGGGGACAGGTCGGCCACGTCGAATCGTCGTTCGGGTCGGGCAGTGTGGTGCCCGGGATGTCGCACGGGCCCTGGAGCATCCCGGCCTCGATGACGATCGGAACGACGTTACCCCCGGCGAGGGGTCCCCAGGCCGCGGTGGCCTTGGTGGTCACCCCATTCGTGCTTCCGAACCCGAGCACCTGTGCGAAGTAGAGGCGCTGGTCCTGGTGGTACTGGACGGTGACGTATCCACTCTTGCCCGTGTCGCAGTTCTGGACGTCGATGATGCCCCCGTCTCCGGTAGTCAGGCTCCCGACGTTCTGAGTGGCGTAGGTGTCGGACTGCGTCTCGGGCAGGGTGGCGTCGGCCTGGTCGGCGCACGTCTTCGCGGCCGCCAGCGCACCGGAGTCCGAGCCGTTCACCAGCTCCCGGCGCTTCCACAGGAGTCCACCGACGTCGACCACGAGCACGAGCATCCCGAACATGGCGACAAGCGAAAGCGCCACGATGACGACCGTGGCGCCGCGCTCGTCATCGGGGTTCAGCCGCCACTTCGTGAACGAGCTGATCATGTCTGCGACACCCCTTCACATCGGAACTCTCCCCTGATGACCGGGTGCGTCGCGATCGGCGGCATGAGCGGCACGTTGATCGTGAAGATGTCCTTCAGGTTCGCGGGGAGGGCGGCGTTGCCTGTATCGATCGCGACCACGACCTTCGAGTTGATCGTCTGCTGGGAGGGCGGCGGACACCCCGTCGAGGGGACGATCGAGATCGCCGCGTTGGCCGCCGGGATCGCGTTGTTGCTCGCAGTGTTCACTCGTTGCCTGATCTCGGTCGGCGTGGCGCCGACAGCCCCGAGACGGGCCCCCTCGCGCGAGGCCGCGCGGAGGTTCTGCAGCTCGAAGAACGCCAGACCGAACTGGAGCATGCCGAAGATCAGCATCGCGAGCACGCCCACGATCAGTGCGAACTCGACCGCCGCGGCGCCGTCCTCATGGCGGAGCTTGGCCCGAACGTTCATCTGGACTCGCTTCCTTCCTGCTCCTCGATCCCTCGATCCCCCGGAGGGTCACTCCGGAGGATCGAGCGGCCGACGATGCGTCCGCAACGGTTCAGGCGTTCTGGACCCCCGATCCGACGGTGCTGAACTTGCTGCTTACGGTGTGCCCGAGGAACGCCACGGCCCCGATGATCACGATCGCGATGAGCGCCACCATGAGCGCGTACTCAACCGCGGTCGCACCTTCCTCTCCTACGGCACGACATTTCAGATCGTTCCACCAGGTCGTGGCCCCCGCGTACATCCGGAGGAACACGGTCACCCTTCCTCACCTCCTGCTCCGCCGTGAGGTGGGAACCGGAGGTGTGCCCGGCTCCCACCCCAGCGGACTGGAGTAGCGGGCGGCCGCTTGCGGCCACCCAGGTCGTGCTCGATCAGGCGCCGTTGACGGCCGACCCGACCGTGCTGAACTTGCTGCTTGCGGCGTGGCCGACGAACGCGACCGCCGCGATGATCACGACCGCGATGAGCGCGACCATGAGCGCGTACTCAACCGCCGTCGCGCCACCCTCCTCCTTGGCGGTGACCTTGAGGTCGTTCCACCAGGTGGTGACGCCTGTGTACAGACGCAGGAACATTCCTTCACCCCCTTCCTCCGAAGCCCGAGCGGATGCTACTCCGCTGGGTCGCAGAGTAGATGCACCCATAACAACATGACATTCCGAGTTTCACGGAGCCCCGCTACGTCGAACTACGTACCGCAGTAGGCCTCCCGCCCCGTGCGCTCGAGGGCAGAGGCTAGCGATTACGATGCCGCCGTGGAAGACCCGGGCGGGCCAATTTCGAGTGCTCCGGCCGAACCGGGCGGGGTCCCCCCGATGGCCCACAGTCGACGTGCCCCGATCGACACCGCGTGGGCCGCCATCTCGCTGCTGGTCCCCACACTGATTGTGCTGCTCGCGAAGATGGGGTCGATCGACCTCGCGTACCACGTGAGGGCCGGCCAGGAGATCCTGGACACCCACGTGCTCCCCCGCCACGACGCGTGGCTGTTCTCCCTTCCCGCGGGCACCTCCTGGACCGACCAGCAATGGGGTGCGCAGATGATCTTCGGCGCCATCTATCGAGCCGGTGGGTGGTCCTCGATGCTGGTCGCCTGGGCCGCCCTGTCGGGGCTCTCGGTGTGGTTCGTCTACGCCGCTTGTCGGAGCCGCGGCGCCTCACCGCGCGGAGCCGCCCTGCTGACGGTGGGTGGGTACCTGATCGCGCAGCCGACGCTCGGCATGCGCCCGCAACTGCTGGCACTTCCGCTGTTCACGATGAGCGTCTGGGCACTGGCCTCGCGGCGGGAGCACCCGGGGCGGGTGTGGCTCCTCCCGGCGGGGGCCCTCGTGGCGGCGAACCTCCACGGCAGCTTCGCGCTCTTCCCGCTGCTCGGGGGTCTCGCATGGATCGAGGACCTCGCGCGGAAGGACCCCGCCGCCCGGAGGATGTTGATCGTCACGGTCGTCACCGCGGCCGCGACGCTCGTCAATCCCTTCGGGTTGGCGGCCTGGACCTACGTGATCGAGCTCTCGGTCAATCCGATCATCCGCAAGACCATCACCGAATGGGAGCCGACCTCGATCGACGGCATCGCCGGCTGGGCGGTCTTCGGCTCCCTCGCGCTGCTGGTCGCGTACATCGCTCGCCGGCGCGAGGTCATCGCGTGGACCGACCTGCTCATCCTCGCGACGTTCCTCTACCTGGCGCTCTCGGCTCAGCGAGCGATCGTCTGGTGGGGTGTGGTCACCCCGGTCGTCGTTGCAGGCTGGCTTCGCCCTCCCAAGCAACGCAGCGCCCGCGACGACTCGCCCTTGCCTGCCTACACGATCATCGGCGTGCTCGCCGTGGCGATCCTCGTCCTGCTGCCGTGGTGGCGAGGTCCCACCACGCAACAGCTGGTCGCGGAGGCCCCACCGGGCATCGCCCAGGCGGTCGGCGAGCTTCCGACCGGCTCGCGGGTGCTCGCCCACCAGCCGTGGGGGTCCTGGCTGGAGTTCACCGATCCGCAGCAGCTCTACTTCGTGGACTCGAGGATCGAGATCGTCCCGAAGGCGATCTGGGAGGACTACGACCAGGTGGCGTTCTCCGGCGCAGGATGGCGAGACGCGCTCGCGAAATGGGACGTCGACGCCATCGTGGCCAAGAAGAAGGACTGGGACCTGATCCCGTTCCTGCGCGACGATCCCGGGTGGACGGTGGCCTACGAGGACGACGACGGCGTCGTGTTCGTGCGCGCCTGAGCCTTCACTCGGGGGCGCCGACCGAGACGAGCCCGGAGCGCGCCGCGCTCCTGATGGCGGCGAGCCGGGTGCCCACGCCGAGCTTCCCGTAGATGCGGGCCAGGTGGGTCGTGACCGTACGTTCGCGCACACCGAGCCTGTCGGCGATCTGACGCGCCGTCAGCCCCTGCGCCGCAACCGAGAGCACCTCACGCTCGCGCTCGGTGAGGCGCACGTTGAGCTCGCGGCGCCGCTCGATGCCCTCGGCGATCTCCCCGACGGCGTCGGACGACGGCCCCTCCAGCACCATCTCCCGCTGGGCGGCCTTCCTGATGGCCTGGAGGAACCGCAGCGGGTCGATGTTCTTGTCGACGAACCCGTCGGCCCCCACGAACAGAGCGCGCGAGATCGCGGTGGGATCGGCGTTGGCCCCCAGACCGAGAACCGCGTGCGACGGGAACCGCTCGCGGAGCGCCCGGATCAGCCAGCACGCGTCGCGCTCGCCGTCGAGCCCGAGGCCGACCAGCACGACGACCCTCGACCGGCGTACGCGCCCGAGGGCGAGCAGGGCTTCCTTCGCGTCGCCGGCCTCGGCGAGCACCTCCATGTCGGCCCGCTCGTCGATCAGCAGGGCGAGCCCGGCTCGGACGACCGGCAGCGGGTCGACCAGCACGACTCCCAGCCGCCTGCGCGAGACCGCGGGGGTCGTGTCGGCGCCCGGGCGCCTGCTCACGACGATCTCCACGGCATGAGGGTACCCGGATGTGGTACGTCGAACCACGTACGCAGTTGTACGGCCATCGAAATACGTATCGGCACGTACGGCCGCGACCCTGAGCGGAGCCGAGAACGACTTCAGCGCAACTCGATCAACCCGAGCGACGCCGCCCGGGCGACCGCCTGGACCCGCGTGCGGACCGAGAGCTTGCGGTAGAGCTTCGCGACGTGGGTCTCGACCGTTCGGGGGGAGATGCCGAGGCGCCGGCCGATCTGCTGCATCGTCATGCCCTCGGACAGCAGCGCCAGGATCTCGCGTTCGCGGTGGGTGAGCACTGCGTCCATCTCCGAGCCCTCGCGAGCCTGGCGTGCGAACCGGCCGAGCTCCATCACGGCGGCCTGCTCGAGCGCCGGATCGAGCACCCGCTCGCCCGCCAGGACCCGGCGGATCGCATCGCCCAGGGTGCGCAGGCCGTCCGCCTTCGTCAGATAGCCGCGCGCCCCCAGCCGCATCGCGTCCAGCACCCCCGCGCCGTCGCCATGGTCGGAGAGCACGACCACGTCGCCCGAGAAGCCGGCCGCGCGGAGCGTTCGGACGAGGTCGAGGTCGTGGCCCTTCGACTCATCCAGGTCGAACACGACCAGATCGGGGTGGGTGACGGCGACGGCGTCCGGTGCCGCCTCCGCGGTCTCGACCTCCCCCACCAGCTCCACGTCGTCGATCGAGGCGCACGCGAGCCGGACCACGCCACGGATCACGGGGTGGCTCCCGATGACCAGGACGCGCGACTCATTCGTCATTTTGCGAAGGCTACCCGCCGCCTCGTGGTGGATGGAAGTCAGGCGGGCACGGAGACGAGTCGGCGCCGCCAGCCGGCGCGCACGGCCTCGACCTGCGAGTGCGCCTCCATCTTCGCGAGGAGGTTCTTCACGTGGACCCGCACGGTCATCGGACTGATCCCCAGCGCCTCCGCGATCTCCGGGGTCCCGCGACCCTCCGCCAGCATGCGGAGCACCTGGAGCTCGCGGTCCGTCAGCAGGCCCCTGCGCCGGGGAACGTGATCGACCACGGCGGGCAGATGGCGGTCCGAGAGGACGAGCTCGCCGGCGGCCGCCCGCCGGAAGGCTTCGACGTACGTGTGCGCGTCGGCCTCGCGCGGCAGGACCCCGCACGCGCCGGCGGCGAGCGCCGCGGTCGCTACGTCTGCGCGATCGTCACGGGTGCACACGAGGACGCGGATCCCCGCGTCCCGGATGCGCGCGACGGTGTCGAGGCCTGCGCCGTCCTCGCGATCGAGGTCGACCAGGACGACGTCGACGCGGACCGACCTCAGGGTCTCCAGGGCGGCGGCGGCATCGGCGACGGGGCCGAGCACTCGCGCCGACGACCGTCGCCCGCAGGCCAAGAGCAGGTCCTGGCACGGGCCGGGGCTCCCGGCCACCACGAGCACGCGGGCAGCATCCGTTCCCACCCCGGAAGCATCGGCACGCAGGTGGCCGGGCTGGAGCCCCTCCCGCAGAGGTGTTCGCGCGAGACACTGTTCCCATGAGCGCTCGGCCGACGAACCGGCTCGCCCGCGAGACGAGCCCGTACCTCTTGCAGCACGCTCACAATCCGGTGGACTGGTATCCGTGGGGCGAAGAGGCCCTGGCCAAGGCCCGCGCCGAGGACAAGCCGATCTTCCTATCGGTGGGATACGCCGCCTGCCACTGGTGCCACGTGATGGAGCGCGAGTCGTTCGAGGACCGGGACACGGCCGCCTTCCTGAACGAGCGCTTCGTCGCGATCAAGGTCGATCGGGAGGAGCGCCCCGACGTCGACGGCATCTACATGGACGCCGTCCAGGCGATGACGGGAGGCGGCGGGTGGCCGATGTCGGTCTTCCTCACGCCGGCGGGCCGGCCGTTCTACGCGGGCACCTACTTCCCGAACGAGCCGCGCCACGGCATGCCCTCGTTCATGCAGGTGCTGCAGGGGATCGCGGATGCATGGCAGACGCGGCGCGACGAGGTCGAGGTGCAGGGTGGACGGGTGGCCGAGGCGATCGGCCGCTCGGGCCGGCTCGCAGGATCGGCCGAGCCGCTCACCGACGAGATCGAACGCAACGCGTTCGCCACGCTGCGCCGGTCCTTCGACGCGCGCTGGGGCGGCTTCGGCGGGGCGCCGAAGTTCCCGCAGCCGATGACGCTCGAGTTCGTCCTTCGGATGTCGTTACGCGGAGCGCCGGACGCGCTCGAGATGCTGGTGGTGACCCTCGACCGGATGGCCGACGGCGGGATCCACGATCAGGTGGGCGGCGGCTTCCACCGGTATTCGACGGACGGCACGTGGCACGTGCCCCACTTCGAGAAGATGCTCTACGACAACGCGCAGCTCGCACAGCTGTACACGCACGCCTGGCTCGTGACGCGCAACGAGCGGTACCGGGACGTCGCGGTCCGAACCCTCGAATACCTGCTGCGCGAGATGCAGCACGCCGAGGGCGGGTTCTTCTCGTCGCAGGACGCCGACAGCGAGGGTGTCGAAGGGAAGTTCTTCGGGTGGTCGTGGGACGAGCTGGTGGCGACGATCGGCGAGCCCGCGGCACGCGCCTTCGGCGCGCTGCCCGACGGGAATTGGGAGGGCACGAACATCCTCTGGCGACCGGGCCCCGTCGATCCCGCGTTGGAGGACGCGATGCCATCCTTGTTCGAGACGCGCGAGGCGCGCGTGCGGCCCGACACCGACGACAAGGTCATCACCGCCTGGAACGCGCTCGCGATCCGTGCCTTCGCGGAGGCCGGCCGAGCGTTCGACGAGCCGGCCTACACCGATGCCGCCGTGCGGTGCGCAACGTTCGTGTGGACGCACCTCAGTGACGACGAGGGGCGGCTCCTGCGGACCTGGCGCGACGGCGTCGCGGGGGGCCCGGCGTTCGCCGACGATCACGCGCTGCTCGCGGGCGCCCTGCTGACGCTGTACGAGACGACGTCGGATCTGACCTGGTTCCGCGCCGCACGCGAGCTGGGCGAGACGCTCGTGGCGCTGTTCGCCGATGACGAGCACGGCGGCTTCTTCCAGACCGGCTCCGACGCTGCACCGCTCGTGGTGCGCCCGAAGGACCTGCAGGACAACGCGGTTCCCAGCGGGAACTCGGCTGCTGCGGAGGTCCTCCAACGGCTCGCGCTGTTCACCGGGGAGGTCGAGCACGAGCGCGAGGCCGTATCCGCGCTGCGGGTCGTGCGAGATGCCATGGCGGCTGCCCCCACCGGCTTCGGCCACGCCCTCAGTGCGCTCGACCTGTACCTTGGCCCCTCGCATGAGATCGCCATCGTGGGCGATCCGACCGATCCGGGAACCCGAGCCCTGATCGACGAGGTCGTGAGGGGACGTTTCCTGCCGAACGTCGTGCTGGCTGTGGCGGATCCGCGTGATCGGGAGCCGTTACGCGAAGTCGGCCTGCTCGCGGATCGTCCGCAGGTGGACGGACGGCCGACCGCGTTCGTGTGCCGCCGGTTCACGTGCCAGTTGCCGGTCACATCGGCCGAGGAGCTGCGGCGCCAACTCGAGGAAGGGCGCTAGCGCACCACGGGTATGGGCACGTGGTACACATCGCGCGTGCCCGATGCCGTAGCACCGTCATCCTCGGACACGACGGCCCCGCCGATCCCCAGGATCCGGGCCGGTGTGCCGTTCTGCGTCGTTGTCTTCTTGAGCGTCCGACTGGGGCTCTCACTGCTGGGTGTGGTGGGCGTCCACGAGAACACCGCCGAAAGTGGCGTCTCGGGCGCTTCCGGCACCGGGACGGAGGTCCAAGCGACGCCTGGGTGGCACAACGCGATCGATGGGACGTTGCGCTGGGATGCGGCCTGGTTCATCCAGATCGCCCAGGATCGGTACAGCGACGACGATACCGGCGCGGCGTTCTTCCCCGCCTATCCCTTGGCGATACGTGCGGTCGACGTCGCGCTCCCGGTCGGCGCCGTGGGTGCCGCCCTGCTCGTGTCGAACGTCGCGTTCCTGGGAGCGCTCATCGTGCTGTACGCGCTGACCACCTTGGAGTTCTCCCAGGGCGTCGCGCGACGGACCGTGATCTTGTTGGCGTGCTTCCCTTCGGCCTTCTTCTTCCTCGCTCCCTACAGCGAAGCGCTGTTCCTGCTCGCCGCGCTCCTCTCGTTCTGGTGGCTGAGGACCGGGCGATGGTCACAGGCAGGAGTCGCCGGGCTCATCGCCTCGCTCACACGGAGCATCGGCGTCGTGTTGGTGCCGGCGCTCCTGGTCGAGGCGGCGAGCCGCTCACGACGGTGGCGCCTGGGAGCGCGCGCGTGGTGGCTGGTGCTTCCGGCCCTTGGGCCACTCCTGTACGCGGCGTACTGGTTCGTCCGCGGCGACGCCCTCCGACCGCTCCACGCGCAGGCGTCGTGGATGCGATCGGTCCGATTCCCTTTGTTCACGATCGGCGACGCGGTATCGCTCGGCCTTCGCGGTATCGGCGACCCGCGCGGGATCTACTGGACCGGTGACGTGCTCGTCGCAGGCCTCCTGCTCGTACCGCTGGTGTGGGGTTGGCGGAAGCTTGGCCCCGGCTACCTGACCTACGTGGGCTTGAGTCTGCTGGTTCCCCTCACCTACCCGCTGCCCGCCCGACCGTTCCTGTCGATGCCCCGCTTCGTCATCGTGCTGTTCCCGCTGTTCTGGCCGCTCGCGGACTGGCTGGAGAACTGGATCGCGTTCTGCGTCGTCACGACGATCTTCGTCGCCGGCTTCGCGATCCTGTCGCTCGCCTTCATGAATTGGGGGTTCGTCTTCTGAGATCGCCACCGAGGCGCGGCCGCGCGGTCAGCGACGTTTCAGAAGGAAGAGCGTCCGGCCCGAGTCGCCCACAGGCTCTCGGCGCGTGATCGTGAACGCCGTCTCGGCCGCGCGCTCGAACCCCTCCAGGGTGTACTCGGTGAAGATGTCCTCGCGGTCGCGGAGGAGCAGCTGCACCTTCGGGTCGTCCTTCGGGACGAACTCAATGATCGCATGACGTCCGAGCCTGGCGAGATACGCGCAGATCCCCGGGAGCGGGACGTTGTTCGCGATCGCCAGGTGGTGGATCAGCGCGAGGCCCATCGCGAGATCGGCGGGGCCTCGGGCTTCCAGGGAGGCGCGTTCCTCGTCCGCCCAGCCGAGGCCACCGGTGGGATTGGTCAGGTCCTGCACGATCGGCACGATGTGCTCGTCGCCGCCGGACCGTGCGCGCCGGTACGCCTCGTCGACGCAGAACGGGTCGACGTCCAGGGCCACGGTGTCGATCCCTCGAGACGACGCGATCCTCGCGAACCGCCCGGTGTTCGCCCCGAGGTCCCAGACGGTCCCCGGGCGGATCTCGTCGATCCACGCGGCCACGAGCTCCTCCTTCCGTGTCGAGGCACCGGACGAGTAGTGGTCCGCATCCGCGTAGTAGTCGTGCCAGACGGAGGCGCCCTTCGCTTCCGGAAGCCCTTCGACGGCCTTCCGCAGGCTGCTCACGAGGCCGCGGAACGCTTGGAGCGAGAACGGCTTCTCGCGAGCCGGCGCCGTCGGCTCGTCGGATCCGTGCTTCCGCTGGCTGCGCGCGTGCATCCGCAGGTGCATCGTGAGCCCGGCCTTCGTCTTCGTCCGCGCGGGCAGCAGCTCGACGGCGAGGTCGAGGGGCACGCCGTCCAGGTGGATCCGGGCGAGCTGCCCGAGACGAACGTCGCGGTACGCCATCAGCGCGAGCGGCGCCAGGAAGTGCTGGCAGAACTGGCGGTAGGCAACCCAGGGGCGGCCCTCCGGAAGGATCTCGAACGACGTCGTGTCGAGGAACAGCGGCTTCCCGCGGTGGAACGTCAGATTGAAGGCCGTCGCGTCCCTGAGGGACATCCCGTGATCGAGCGCGGCGTCCTGGATGGCCAGCGTCACGAGCGCGGCATCGCGCAGCATCTCGAAGCCCCACTCGTACGGGTAGGAGACGAAGCCGACGCGCTCCGGCTCTAGGACCCGGTAGGCGTCGCCGGTGGCGGCGAGCGCCGGATCCGCCACCTCGTGGTTGACCAAGAGGCCGCGTTCGGTGAGGTCCTGAAACAGGCCCGAGCCGAGCAGGTGCTCGAAGTGCTGCGCGTGGACCTGGTTGACCTGTCTCAGCAAGCGGTCGCCGCGCCGGAAGACGAAGCCCGAAGGATCCCGGAAGGATCCTGCGTCGACCTGTGGATCAGGCCCCACGTCAGGCGTCGGCGGAGCGGTCCTTCCGCGACACCACGGCCACGAGCCGCTTCCAGAACAGCTTCAACGTGACGCTCGCCGCGAGGATGCCGCCGATCAGGGCCTGGAAGACGAAGCTTCCCGACCCGGGGTCGACGTAGGCGTTCGCGACCGGGAGCCACAAGGCGGTGAACACCGTGACGAGGGCCACCACGGCGAGGATCCGAGCCCGAGTTGACATGCGTTCCTATCCCCCTTCCAGGTCATAGGTTTCGCCCTGGAGTGCCCGAGACTTTAGCGGTCCGCGTCCACCCCGACTCGGCTCACCCGCCTCGCATCCTCGTGGTCACGTCCTGGAAGCGGTACGGATGGTCGAAGTCGTCGAAGATGTAGGTCCGATCGGGGAGCAGCGGCATGTGGCCGCCGAAGTAATCGTCGAAGATGAGCCGGAAGCTGTTGACCGGGGTGATCGTCGGATACGGCTTCTCGGCCGGATCGCCAGGCAGGTAGTACGCGTTGAGGATCCGCAGCTTGCGATCCAGCTCCTGCTGCGGCGCCGTCGCCCACGACATGTGCAAGACCTCTTCGAGGCTGTCCTGGTCGGGCGGATGCGGCCCTTCGTCGGACTGGATCACGATGATCGGCGCCGGCCCAGGAGCGGACAGCAGGTCACCGAGGAGCCCTTCGATCAGCGTGTTCGTGTAGCGAAGCTGATCGAGGTACGCCTCCTCGACCGACCGATGGGAATCGGGCGAGGCGTAGCTACCGTCGGCGTGGAAGACGTACGGCGGGTGGGGCAGCGTGAAGTGGGTGAACGTGAAGGTCGGGCCCGGGTCGGCGGCAACCTGATGCAGCGCGTCGACTTGAAAGTGCACCCGCTCCCACTGTTGATGCGGGAAGTCGGGCCCCAAGCCCAGGTGCTCCGAGACGGCGCCCCACGCCGTCGCGTCGCGGAACGCCGCGGAGAACTCGTCCAACCCGCCGTACGTGTAGTTCTTGTCGGCGGTCGGGTCCGACCACGTCGGCGCCCACCACGATCCGATGTGCACGTACTTGTAGCCGATGGACTGGAACGTCTGCGAGAGCTCCGAGTTGTTCATGAGCGCCCGCAACGGCCCCCAGTCGCCGGAATCGACCCCAACTTCCTGCGCGAAGTCGTCGAGGTACGTCATGTTCATCGATGACCCCAGCGAGTGTGTCGTCTGCGGATAGTTGGCGAGGGCGTCGTGGATGACCGCGAACCCTCGGTCGCTGAGCCAACCGGTGAACGCGCTGTTGTCGAATCCATACATGTCGCGCAGGGTTCGCTCGTTCGCGTACCGGTCGAAGATCAGGTAGTAGACGTCCCGTTCGGGCCCGGAGGCGGTCGCGCTCATGCCCGTGAGCGGCACCCTCCACGAGGCGGGGCGCACCGCGACCACACCCGAGTGCTGGACGACCAAGGGGACCGCGTTCAGACCGACCAGAACGATCGCCACGAGGTTCAACGTCGACGTCATCCGTGCGGGTTTGGACACGGTCCTGCGAAGCAGCGTGATCGCGGCGACACCGATCAGGACCCATGCGACGAGCAAGATCGTCTCGAGGGTCGATTCCGCGGGTGCGCCGATCCAGAACGCGAACCGGCCGAACACCGAGAACAGGATGAGGATCACGGACGTCCCGATCGCGGCCATCGCCACGTCCTTCGTCCAGATCCACAACAGGACCATCGATGCCAACCCGAGGAGGGCCATCATCGCGACCGCCTCCGCGATCTGCGACGGCCGGGGGTGCTCGGAGAGGTTGTGCGACCAGAGGAACGCGACGGGATAGAACGCGAAAAGGATGGGATGGATGAACGGGCTCTGGCCCACGCGACGCAGGCCTCTGGTTCCCGAGACAGCCTTGGGCGTCGGAACGTCCCGCGACTCCATAGGGGAAGCACCGTCCATCGACCGTCACCCTGCCTGCCGCGCGCGCTGCCTCACGCTACGTCTTCGCCCTGCCGCTTCGCAGACTTTACCCGAGCCCCCGCCGTTTCTTGGCGCATCGAGCGATCGCGAGGACGCGTTCACGACTCACGAACGGACGAACACGGCCCCGTCCGAGTCCCCGTAGACCTGGCGCCACTCGGTCGAGCGTGACAGCGCGTCGATCAGCGGACCCTGATGCTGGGGTGAGGCGACGACCACATCGATCCTCCAGCGGTCCAACGCATCTTGCCATCCCGGAGCGGCACCGGACACGTCGAAGTAGGTGTTCCAGACGTCCTGCGGGAAGATCTCGGCTCGAGCGTCGACGAAGAACTCGACCGTGGGCACGCGGTACTCGAGCCAGCTCCTCCACCAACCGGCGAAGACGCGATCCCCGGGTGCGGACGATGAGGCCAACGCCGAGGCGATGCCGGGCGGCGCGTCCGCGAGGAGCCGCTCCGAGGGCCTGACCGTCGCCACCCGAACGAGGCCGGCCACGACCAGGGCCAGGATGAGCCCGATCATCGCGAACGTGAGCGGCGAGCGCTCGGGATCTCGCGGCGCCCGAGGACGCACCAGGCGTCCCAGGACGGGAGGGACGTAGAGACTCCACCACAGGACGTTGCGTCCGCTCCAGACCGCGATCACGGTGAAGGCGACGAGACCGAGCGCTTCCTCGATGTCGGGCCACCTGCGGAACCGGAAGCGGACGAGCGCCGCCGCACCGAGCACGGCCAAGAGGAAGGCGAGCCCCGCCGGCCATCGGCGCCACAAAGGCAACCATTCATCGATGACCTTCGTCACGACCGTCGACGTCGCAAGGGTCGCGACGTATCGATAGATCCCGAACCCCCACGGATTCACGAGGGGGACGATCAGGGACGAGGCAGCCACCAGCGCCGTCCAGGCCGCGACCGGCCGGCGGTGAACCAGGTCTGCGGTCGCAGCGATCCACACGAGAAGCGGGAGGAGCAGGAAGCTGCCGTGCAGGTTCGCCCAGACGACCCCTATCGGAAGCAGCCATGCCAGCGACCGTGGCCTGCGTTCCCGCACTCGCAAGACCCATGTCGACGCGAGGAACAGGGGCACCGCCAACAACTGAGGTCGAAGCGCGAGAGCACCCGGCAGGAAGACGGATACGAGAAGGCCTCCGGCCGTGAGTGCCATCGCCGTGGCCGCGTCTCCGTCGAGGGATCGGCGCGTCCACGTGAACACCACGCCGAACGCGAAGGCAACCAGGGCTGCACGTACCACCACCAGCCCGGCCCAACCCGCAGGCGCGTACAACACGTCGAGGACGATCTGTGCGCCCCATTGCTGATCGGTCCATGGCTGACCACCGACCGTGAACGTGAACGGATCGGTGCGAAGGATGTGGTGATCCGCGATCATCAGGGCGCCAGCGCGTAGCTGGTACGCGAGATCCGTCACTTGCATGGTGGCCAAGAGCACCGCCGCGCCGGGAACCAGCCACGCCAAGACCGTCCACGTCTGATCGATGGTGGGGGCCGAGGCTCGCTTCATCGGCGCATGCATCCGCCATCCAAGGGCATCAGGTCGCCTCGGCCACACGAACGCCGGTGCGGATCGGATCGGCGATGAGGTAACGAACGACGAGCCACGCCAGGAGCCCGTCGCGGACGAGCACCACCGCCTGCAGGACGCCGATCGTGTCGACGAGCGCGTCGGGCAGCGTCGTGAGGATGGCGATCGCGAGCCCGAGGCCGATCATCCGGTCGTCACGCTCCAGCGCGTACGAGATCGCCATCCACGGCAGCAGCCAGAAGACGTACTGCTGCGACAGGACGGGCGACAGCACCAGGAGCGTCGCGATCGCCGCGGTGGCCACCCGGCCGTCGGCTCTGTCGGCCCTCCGGTGCTGCCGTACCCCGATGGTCCAGGCAACGGCGACGATGGCGGCCGAAGAGATCCAGCTCGCCCACGAAGGGATGGAGCCAACCCGGAACGCGCCGGCCTCGGTGCGGATGGGTCCGCCGGTGAAGATCCACACGACCACGCCGACCATGCTGGCGATCTCCCATCCGGAAGCACCCCGGAACGAGACGACGTCGCCGATCGCACCCGGCCCACCCCACCACAGCCAGCCGACGCCCCCGACGACGAGCGAGATGACGGCCGAGAGGACGGCGCGGCGCTGCCCCTCGATCAGGAGGTACGGCACGAGGACGATCGGCCATAGCCGCGTGAGCCCGGCGATACCGAGGACCGCTCCCCCCAGCTCAGGACGTTGTCGACGGATCAACGCCATGCCTGCGACCGCAAGGAAGACCGACAAGGGGTCAAGCCGCAGATACATGAACGGCATGAGCGGAAGACCCAGAAGCAAGTAGGCGAAACAGGTCCGCAGCGACCAGATTCGAGCCAGCACCAAGGCGGTCAGCATGTCGGCCGCGAACGCGCAGAGCGCGACCGCGATCGCCGTTCGTTCGAGCGTGCCGCCGGTCAGCACGTCGATGGCGATCACCTGACCCGGCGGGAACTCGACCGGCACGTCCCGCCAAGGGGTGACGCGCAGGTCGCCGATCTCCTGGAAGCGGACGACGTCCGAGTCCGTGATCGGATTTCGCTCGACGTTGACGAAGACCACAACGAGGATGACCACCCGCACGGCGAGGAGCGTGAAGAGCAGGATCCGTGACGGCTCGTGAGCACGGGCCATGGTGGCTGAGCGTACCCCGTCGCACGTCGCGCTCAGGGAGCGTCAGAAGGAGTAGGCAGGCAGCGCTCCAAACACGGCCCTTCCGCTCCTGGTGAGACAGCGTTGCACGGACTACCCTCGCCGCGTGCCCAGCCGCCGAACATCCGTCGAGCTCGTCCTCGCGAGCGCGCTCATGCTCTTCGTCGAGCTGGTGCTGATCCGATGGACAGGCGCCGAGGTCGTCTACCTCTCGTATTTCTCGAACTTCGTCCTGCTGGGCAGCTTCCTCGGCATCGGCTTGGGCTTCCTGCGTGCCCGGCAGCATCCGAACCTCTTCCGTTGGGCGCCCGTCCTGCTGACGTTCTTCGTCGCGTTCGTGATGGCATTCCCGGTCACACTCGACCGGCGCGGGAGTTCCTTCATCTTCTTCGGAAGCCTGCAGCAGCACGGTCTGCCGATCTGGGTGATGCTGCCGGTCATCTTCCTGGCCGTCGCCGCGGTGATGGCGACGATCGCGAGTGGTGTCGCGACACGGTTCAGTCGGTTCTCGCCGCTCGACGCGTATCGCCTCGACATCATCGGCTCATTGATCGGGATCCTGATCTACTCAGTACTTGCATTCCTACGCACGCCACCTGTGGTTTGGGGACTCGTCATCGCGGGACTATTCGTCTTCCTCCTTGACGACCGGCGCTGGTTGCTGCAGTGGGTGGCGATCGGCGGCTTGCTCGTGACCTTCACCTTCCAGTCGTTCCAAGCCCACACGATCTGGTCTCCATACTACCGCATCACCTTGTCGACATTGCTCGGTGGTGCCGTCACGGGTGTGGATGTGAACGGTATCCCACATCAGGCGATCCTCTCGTCCGACGTGCGCAAGCAGATCCACTCGGATTACTCGTTTCCCTACCAGCACGCCCCGAACAACTCACTGAACAACGTATTGATCATCGGTGCGGGGACGGGGAACGACGTGGCGGTGGCCCTTGAGCAAGGCGTGCGACACGTCGATGCCGTGGAGATCGACCCAGCCCTGCTGCAGGTTGGCATCGATCAACACCCCGATCGTCCATATCAGGATCCACGGGTGCATCGTGTCGTGGGAGACGGACGTGCTTTCCTAGAGAACACCAACAGATCGTTCGACTTGATCGTGTTCGCCCTGCCGGACTCCCTCACGCTGGTGACAGGACAGTCCGGCGTCCGGCTCGAGAGTTACCTCTTCACGAGAGAGGCGTTCGAGACCGCTCGGCAACGTCTCGCACCGGGCGGCGTGTTGTCCGTCTACAACTACTATCGGGAGACGTGGTTGGTCGATCGTCTCGCGGGGACGCTCGCCGACGTATTCGGATCCGCGCCCTGCGTGTACACCGGAAAGCAGGGGGGAGACTTCGGAGCCTTCACATTCATGCTGGACTCGGTGTCCCCGGAGAGCGTCGCCTGCGACCAGCGGTGGAGCGCGGATGGACGCATTGTGACCGCACCGGCGACGGACGACCGGCCATTCATCTACCTGCGGGGTCACACGATCCCGGCGCGGTACGTATGGACCCTCTTGTTGATCCTGCTCGCCTCCGCGGTCGCCGTCCGCCTTGCCGGTGCTCGCGTGGGCGCGATGCGTAGCTACCTGGATCTGTTCTTCATGGGTGCTGCATTCCTGCTTCTCGAGACGAAGAGCGTCGTCCAATTCGCGCTGCTCTTTGGCACGACGTGGTTCGTGAACGCTCTCGTATTCGGCGGGATCCTGCTGTCCGTCCTGATCGCGATAGAGGTCGAACGGAGGGCTCAGATCGGCCGGCCGCGGCTGCTGTTCATCCTCTTGTTTGCCGGCTTGGCGTTGGCGGCAACCGTGCCCACCTCGAGCCTGCTCTCGTTGTCGCCCGTCGTGCGTTTCCTGGCGGCGACGTCTCTGGCGTTCTTTCCGGTATTCGTCGCGAACTTGATCTTCGCCGGCCGGTTCCGACACGCGGAAGACTCGACGTCTGCCTTCGGAGCGAACCTCCTCGGGGCCATGTTCGGTGGAACGCTCGAATACGTCGCACTCGCCACCGGCTACCGCATGCTCCTGCTGATGGTCGCCGTGCTCTACGGGCTCTCTTGGTATTTCATGCGTCGCCCGATCACGAGGTCTGCTGCCCCCGCCGAACCATCACGGGTGACGGCGTCGGTGCGCTCGTAATCGGCGCCAACGTCTCTCCGCTACGGCTCGGTAGCCTGGGGATCAGGCCCATGGGGATGGAGGCGCAATCGTGGAGATCGGCATCGGGATCCCGAACACCGTGCTCGGCGCGCAGGGTCCGACCATCGTCGAGTGGACCAGGAAGGCCGAGGCACGCGGTTTCTCGACCCTTGCGACGATCGGACGCGTGGCGTGGCCCGGGTACCACGAGCTGGTCGCGCTGGCTGCCGCCGCGGGCGCGACCGAGCGGATCGGGCTACTCACCGACGTCTTGCTCGCACCGGCCTGGCCGACAGCCCTTCTGGCCAAGGGGACCGCAAGTCTGGACCAACTCTCGGGCGGACGATTCACGCTCGGCGTGGGCGTGGGCGGCCGGCCCGACGACTTCAAGGCCGCCGAGGTCGACTTCTCGACGCGCGGCCGCCGATTCGACCACCAGCTGGAGGTCCTCCATGCAACGTGGCGTGGGGAGCCCGTCGAGGGATTCGACAGGCCGTTCGGGCCATTGGCGGTGCGTGGCAAGGTTCCGCTGATGTTCGGTGGTGATGCCGCGCGGGCGGCGCGGCGAGCGGTCGCGTGGGACGCCGAAGGCTTCGTGGTTGGCGGATCGCCGCCCGACGCCGCCGCGCAGGCGGCGGCCACGTTCCGAACGGCCTTCGCCGAACAAGGCGGCGTAGGAACCCCCCGCGTCGTCTGTCTCACGTACTTCTCCCTCGGCGACGAGTACCGCGAGGAGTCGGTCTCGTACCTGCGCGCGTATTACGCGGCGATCGGCGAGTACGCGGAGATGATCGCCCAGGGCGCCGCCCGTGACCCGGACGAGATCCGCCGGCGCATTCAGGCGTACGACGCAGCCGGTGTGGACGAGCTGATCTTCGACCCCTCGGTTCCCCACCTCGACCAGGTCGATCGCCTGGCCGATGTGGTATTCGGCTGACGCGGTAGGCTGGCGCACTCGCCTTCGGAAAGGACCTCTGTCGTGCCCACAGCCACGTTCTTCACCAACCGCGGGTCGTTCACGGTCGCGTTGCTTCCGCAACACGCCCCCAAGACCGTTGAGAACTTCGTCGGACTCGCGACAGGGGCGAAGGAGTGGCGTGATCCACGCGACGGCTCGGCCAAGAAGGACCCGCTCTACCCCGGCACCGTGTTCCATCGCGTGATCGACGGGTTCATGATCCAGGGCGGCGACCCGATGGGAACCGGGACCGGTGGTCCAGGCTACACGTTCGAAGACGAATGCCCGCCCGACGGACCGACGTTCTCCAAGCCTGGCCTACTCGCGATGGCCAACGCGGGCCCGAACACCAACGGCTCGCAGTTCTTCGTAACCGTCGGCGAGACGCCGTGGCTCAACGGACGCCACACGATCTTCGGCGAGGTCACCGATGGCTACGACGTCGTCGAGTCGATCGCGAAGACCGAGACGGGCGCGCAGGACCGTCCCATCGAGGACGTCGTCGTCGAGCGGATCGACGTCACGGACTGACCGAAGCCGAGCGGACGAACACCGCACCCTCCTCGTTTCGCGCTACCGGCGCCCATTCCGGATGCGCCGGCAGCACCGCGAGCAGTCCCGAGGCCTGATCCGGTTGCAGGATCAGGACCTGCACGTCCCACCGCGAAAGCACGTCCTGCCATCCCTCGCGACCTGCCGACACGAGGTAGTAGTCGTTCCAGACCTCTTCAGGGAAGAGCTCGATCCGGGAATCGACCCCGACTGGGAGACCGGGCGCCGAATACTCGCTCCACGAAGCGAAGAGTTGCGAGACGAACGCGTGCGACCCGGCGGGCACCGCGCCGCGAGCTGCCGCCACCAGCTTCTCTGGCGCGTAGGAGAGCACCGCCGGACCTCCCGAGACCGGGTCGACGCCCCGGCGCACCGGCAACGACACGAGCGCGAGCACGAGGAGGAGCACGACCACGGCCGCGTTCAGCATCGATCGCCGCTCTCGAGACTCCGGCTGCGCCGGGTCGATGAGCGAGGCGACCAGCACCGGCGCGACCAACGCCCACCAGGCCACTCCGCGGATCGCCAGGAGCGACAGCACCGCGAACACGCCGAACTGCAGGAGCGTCAGCCGATCGGTCGGCGAGGACCGGCGAGCGAGCCAGGCGGCGATCGCCAACAGCGACGCGAAGAAGAACCGTCCGGTCCACGTGTGGATCGACGGGGGACCCCATTCCGCGATGCGACGCGACACCACCGGATGCGTCGACAGGTCCACCACGTAGGCCCACACCCGAGCACCGAACGGGTTCACGAACGTCACCGCCAGGCCCGCCCCTGCCGCCAGCAGGATCCTGAGGGCGGACTCCCGACGATCGCGACGATCCTCCAGCCATGCGAACCCGAGCAGCACCAACCCCAGCGGGAAACTGCCGTGGATGTTCGCCCACGGGAGCATCGCGGCGGGGACCAACCACACGCGCCATGGGTGCTCGTGGCGTGTCGCGAGAGCCCACAGGCATAGGGCGAACAGTGCGAACGCGAACTCCTGCGGTCGAAGTTGCGGCACGATCTCGATCCCGACGAGCCACCCGGCCACCGTGAGCAGGGCCGCGGTCCTGGCGCGCACCCCATATGCGCGACAGGCGGCGAAGACGGACGCGAGGACGACGCCCAGCACAAGGCCGCGGGTGATCGCGATCGCCCCCCAACCGCCCAGTCGGAAGATGGCCGCGAGGATCACCTGCGCGCCCCACTGCTGGTTCAGCCATGCCGTCCCGTTCACGGTGTACGTGAACGTGTCCACGTCGAGCAGGTGGTGTGTCGTGAGCATGTCGTTGCCGGCGCGGATCTGATACGCGAGGTCGATCGCCATCGTTCGCCCGAGGAACGCGGCGGTGACCGGGGCGAGGATCGCTATGGCCGTCCATACGACGCCGATCGGAAGTCCGCGCGTTGCGCTCGTCGCATCCCCACGGGTCGACACCATGGCCGTTGAAAGCCTACGGGGAGGGTGAAGACGGGCGCGGAGCACCGATCGACGGCAGAGCTCGGACCAGCGGCGGTGCGGCGGCTCGATCCAACCCGCGGCCGCCGGCATTTGGTGCTGCGATCGCTTTCCGAGAACGAACGAAGGTTCTCTTGAGACGATGGGCAGGGCGCTCGACAACGAGCCAAGAGACGGCGACAACGACCGCAATCAGTGGAAACTCGATCCCCAGTCGAGTCGAGTGCGACCAGCTCTGCAACCCTACCCAGGCGATGATCGGCCAATGGAACAGGTAAACGCCGTACGAGACGCGGCCGAGCCCCATCGCGGGCTTCCAAGAAAGGGCTCTGGCGATTGCACCCGCAGGACGCACGATCACGTGCGCGATCAGCACGGCGGTCGACATCGCGACGGCCGTCGTCAAACCGTAGTCGCTCCATTCCGCCGGATTCGACACGACGGACAACAACGCGAACATGGCTGCGAGCGCGGCAGCCCCGCCGAGGCCGACGGCTCGAGGCATCGTCCAACGTGCCACGCGGTCCGGCGAACGGACGAAGAAGACCGCCAGGAGTGCTCCAATGAGGAGGCAGTCGCCCTTCGACGTTGTCCAAATCGATAGGTTGTTCGCCGACGGCGCGAACGGTGTCAGCGCGGCACGGAGGACGGCCATGGCCGTTGTTGCTGCTATGAGGAGAGCGACCGCGTCCCGGCGTTTGGTCAGCGGGATGATCAAGAGCGGCCATACGAGGTAGAACTGCTCCTCGATCGCCAGGCTCCAGCAGTGCGACAGGAACCCGAGGCTCCTGCCGGCAGCCTCTACCCAGTTGCCATAGTAGAAGAAGACGGGTGGTAGCGCTCGGCTCATCGTGACGCCGCCGTTGTTGGATCCCACGTCCGCGGCCAGCGCGACGCTCAACACCATGAGCAGCAGCAAGGGTGGAAACAGCCGCAGCGCCCGACGCATGTAGAACGCTCCCCGATCAATCGACCCGGTCGCGTTCAGCTCGCCGATGAGAAGCGACGTGATGAGGAATCCGCTGAGGACAAAGAACACCTCGACCCCGATGTATCCGCCGCTCGCAGAGGGAAAGGTGTGGACGACGACCACGAGAGCGACAGCGACGGCGCGGATCCCGTCGAGAGGCCCTACGTGTCGCACGTCACCATCACGAACATCGGCCGTTCGCTCGCCCAGTTCCGGCCTGGCCACGTCACTCCCCCGATCCCACTCGGAAACGGTCGGCTCCCTGACCGAGAATCTGTAGTCGGGACGCAAGCCGGCCGAGATCGGTTGCGCCGTCGCCGAGGAGATCCCCCGGATAGGGGCGCGTTCCGTCCTTTGGGTCGTAGCTGCAACCGGGTGCACCCGCCTACTATCCGCCGCATGGACGACCACATCGAGCGACAGAGGAAGCTCTTGGGATCCCGAGGCGTCCTCATACGACGCCTGCATAGAATCGACTCCTCGCGTCGATCGCCGGCCACAGCTTTGGACTGCCCAGATCGCGTTCGTGGCGCTCTCTGTGATCGAACGGGCCGGGTGCTGAAGGTGACCGGTCCGGATGTCCATGGTTCAGCGTCTCGGAGCCCCGTCTGATGAGAGGGACACTCGGCTCCCGACTCACGCGGCAGACGGCCGGCCGGCGGTGGATACCTGAGATCGATGGACTGCGTTTCGTCGCAATTGCCCTGGTCCTCTTTTCGCACGTGGTGACAACGCTCGTATTGGCGGCTCACCGCAGCGTCGTGGTCGATCGACCCTTCGGAGATACCCTCCGGCCAGATGGCTACGGCCAGCTCGAGCAACTGGCTCATCAGGGCTCCATCGGCGTCCACGTCTTCTTCATGATCAGCGGATTCGTGCTGGCGCTTCCCTTCATCTCACATCAGCATGCCGGCGGGCCTCGTGTGGATCTCCGCAGATACTTCCGTCGCCGGCTCACCCGGATCGAGCCGCCCTATCTGGTGGTGATGGCCACGCTCTTCGGCGTCGGTTGGCTTACGGGTGCGCGTGTTGGTTGGGGCGATCTCTGGGCCAGCGCGACGTATACGCACGGGCTGCTCTACCACAGCCTGAGCCCGCTCAATGCCGTCGCGTGGTCGCTCGAGGTGGAGGTGCAGTTCTATGTGTTGGTTCCTGCCCTCGCGCTTCTCCTGTGTGCCGGTCGAAGGGCGATCAGACGGAAGTCGATCCTCCTCATCGCGGTCACCCTCATGGCTCTGCAGGTGAGTGGGATGGTCACGACGAAGCACGCCTATGCATTCCTCGGTTCGTTCCTGCAGTTCTTCCTTCTCGGATGGCTGTTGGCCGACGTCTATGTCGTCGATTGGCGTATGGACCCAACAACGCGACGTAGCTGGGATCTTCTGTCCGTCACGTTGATCCCTATGCTCCTGGTGGGTCTGGCGACCGTGCCCATGTTCGAGCAGGTGTTCGCGCCGTGGGTCGTCTTCGGCATCGGATATTGTGCGTTCCGTGGTGCGCTCACGCATCGGCTGCTCTCGACGACATGGGTCGCGCTCGTCGGAGGCATGTGCTACTCGATCTATCTGATCCACTACCCGATCTTCGTGCTCCTGCACGGCATACTTGCGCCGATCACCAATCTCCCTCCGCCCCTTGCCCTCATCGCAGGATCGGTCGTGCTCATCCCCCCGGTAGTGGTCGTCAGTGCGTTGTTCTTCCTCGCGGTCGAACGCCCTTTCATGGATCCGGCGTGGTGGGATCGGTTGGTGATGCGTGTCAGGGCGTCGCAAGCGAGACACGCGTCGACGCCTGCCGCTCCCGCGATGGAGCTTGTTGAGGGGTCAGGTTCCGGCAGTCCGGTCTCGTGACCAAGGACAGATCCGAACAGGATCGCCCCGGCGCACGTTCGGGAGCTTCTATCTCCTATCCTCTCGAGCGTTCGGCCGTAGCGGAGGAGTTCGCCATCCCCTACGATCCGCCGCATGGACGAGCGCCCCGACGAGCCGGAGATCCCCCCGCCACCTCCGGGCTTGGCGCAAGGACCCGCGTACCGCCAGCCCACGGCTCCGTCGGAACAGACGTCACGAGCTGGGATCTACACGCTGATCGGCGGGATCCTCGTCCTTGTCAGTGTGTTCCTGCCGTGGCTCCAGCTGAGTGGTCCTGCCGGCTCGGCCAGCGTCAGCGAGTTCCGGGGCGGCGCTTTCGGCTTGCTGATCCTCGGCGGCTTCGCGGTCGCCCGCGGATTGTCGATGGCGCGGATCGGCGGGATGCAGTTCCGCATGGGTTCGCCGCTGATCGGCGGGATCATCATCGTCGTCCTGCTGGTGATCCGATGGAACGACCTGCAGGACGCGATCGAGCAGGCGCGAGTGCTCGCGCCCGCCGTCGAGACGTCGGTCGGGATCGGGTTCTGGGGCGCGGCGCTCGGAGCCGCGTTCGTGCTCATCGGCGGCGTCCTGTCACTGCAGCAGCGCCGGTAGCTCAGCCGGCCGTCGTAGCGGCACGTCCTCGCCGGCCCGCGCGCACACGGTCCTGTTGCGACAGCAGCACCTTGCGCAGCCGGACATGGTGCGGGGTGGCTTCGACCGCCTCGTCCTCGCGGATGAACTCCAGCGCCTGCTCGAGCGAGAGCTCGCGCTTCGGGATCAGCCGCACCAGCTCCTCCGCCGTGGACTGCCGGATGTTCGTGAGCTTCTTCTCCTTCGTGGGGTTCACGTCGATATCGTCGGCGCGCGTGTTCTCGCCGACGATCATGCCTTCGTAGACCTCCTCGCCCGGCCCGACGAACAGCGACCCGCGCTCCTGCAGGTTCAGCAGCGCGAACTGCGTGGTGACACCCCGGCGATCGGCGACGAGCGAGCCGGTCGGTCGCGTGCGCAGGTCGCCGTGCCACGGCTCGTAGCCGTCGAAGACGTGGTGCATCTGGCCTGTGCCGCGCGTCTCGGTGAGGAACTCGGTGCGGAAGCCGATCAGCCCGCGCGCCGGCACCAGCTGCTCCATCCGGAGCCAGCCGGTTCCGTGGTTCACCATCTCGACGAGGCGCCCCTTGCGAAGCGCGAACAGCTGGGTCACGACGCCCAGGAAGTCCTCGGGCACGTCGATCGCGACGCGCTCCACCGGCTCGTGGAGCTTCCCGTCGATCGTGCGCGTGACCACCTGCGGCTTGCCGACCGTCAGCTCGAACCCTTCGCGCCGCATCATCTCGACGAGCACGGCGAGCTGGAGCTCGCCGCGGCCCTGCACTTCCCACATCTCGGGCCGCTCGGTATCGAGGACTCGGATCGACACGTTCCCGACGACCTCCTGGTCCAAGCGCGACTTCAGCAGGCGCGCGGTCACCTTGTCGCCGTCTTGCCCGGCGAGCGGCGACGTATTGATCGCGACCGTCATCGACAGCGACGGCTCGTCGACGCGCGTGACCGGCAAGGGCCGCGGGTCGTCGGGGTCGGCCAGCGTCTCGCCGATCGTGATCTCGGCGATCCCCGCGACCGCGCAGATCTCGCCGGGGCCGGCCTCGTCTGCCTCGACGCGGTCGAGCGCCTCGGTCACGTAGAGCTCCCCGACCTTGACCTGCTGGATCGAGCCATCGGCGCGGCACCAAGCGGCCTGCTGCCCTCGGCGCAGCGTGCCCTGCCGCACGCGGCAGAGCGCCAGGCGGCCGACGTAGGGCGAGGCGTCGAGGTTCGTCACGAGCGCTTGGAGCGGGTGACCCTCCTCGTAGGACGGCGCGGGGATGTGGGCGAGCAGCGCCGCGAACAGCGGCTCGAGCGTCGGCTCCAGCGCGTCGGGCGACGTCCCGCAGTGGCCGTCGCGTGCGTTCGCGTACAGGATGGGGAAGCTGATCTGGTCCTCGTCGGCGTCGAGGTCGAGGAACAGCTCCTCCACCTCGTGCACCACCTCGGCGGTCCTCGCGTCGTGCCGGTCGACCTTGTTCACGACCAGCACGACCGGCAGGCGAGCCTCGAGCGCCTTCCGCAACACGAACCGCGTCTGCGGCAGCGGGCCCTCGGACGCGTCGACCAGCAGCAGCACGCCGTCGACCATCGTGAGCGCGCGCTCGACCTCGCCCCCGAAGTCGGCGTGTCCGGGCGTGTCGACGATGTTGATCTTCACGCCGCCGTGGCGCACCGCCGTGTTCTTCGCGAGGATCGTGATGCCCTTCTCGCGCTCCAGGTCCATCGAGTCCATAACGCGCTCGGCAACGTCCTGGTTGGCGCGGAAGGCGCCGGATTGCCAGAGCATCGCGTCGACCAGCGTCGTTTTCCCGTGATCGACGTGGGCGACGATCGCGACGTTGCGGAGGTCCTCGCGCGTGGGCACGACCGCAGAGCCTACAGACGACCTGCTACGCGGAATCGATGCGCTCATGTTCCCCACACGCGGCGGACCCGCCGCGACATCACCGGCAGCCGTGCGAGCAGCGGGAAGAGCCACGCCTTCGCCAGCGCGACCGCCGCCCCGCCGAGGGCGAGGACCAGGCCCACCTCCCACGCCGCGGACCCGAGCGCTCCTGCGACGTGCGCGACCATCAGCGCGATCCCGGCGTTCAGCACGAGCACCGTGGAGCGCCCGCCGAGCTCGAACACGGCGAGCCGGCGGCGACGCAGCTGCGGGTCGCCCGGCATCATGGTCGGCAGGAGATAGGCCCAGGCACCAAGGAGCACCTGGACGAGCCAGCCGCCCACGAACGCGAGCAGGAAGACGTCGAGGAACCTGTCGAACGAGGCCGCACCGCCGGGCAGGACCCACGCCAGCGCCGCGGCTCCGACGACGAACCACGCCACCGCCGCCATCATGTGGAATCCTGCGGTCGGCACGGACCAGCGACGCTCGGTCCGCGCGACCGAGACCGCCATCGTCGCGACCCCCACGGCGCCGGCAACGTAGAGCCCGCCGCCGATCCAGAGCAGAACGTCCCATCCGATCGCCCAGCCCACCGACTGAGCGGCGATCCCCGCAGCAAGGGACGCGACGATCGACCGGCCGGGCCACGCGGGCATCCGGACGCGAAGGACCGTGGGGAGCAACGTGACGAGGGTCCCGACGACCGTGAGCGAGGCGAACCCCAAGACGTTGATCGTCATGTGGATCCGCTTCACGGTCAGGTAGCTGCTCGCTCCGAGAACGTGGGATCCGAGGAACGCCCCGAGCACGGCGCCGACCAGGATCGAGGCGATCGCCAAGCCGTACGCTGCCAAGGGGAGCCCGTGACGCTTGTTCAGCGAGCGGGCCCACGCCCGCTGAACCATGGTGCCCAGCAACAGCATCGAGCCGGTGAACGCCGCGCCGCCCGTCGCGACCGTTGCGTCCAGATCGCGCGGCACGCCGACAGCGATCAGGGCGGCGCCGGCCGTCAACAGGCCGAACTGCAGGCGAACGACCCACGCCGGGGGCATCGGCGTCGCCGTGAGCGTGTGCATGAAGGTCTGCATGGCTCCCGAGATCGCGGTCGCGATCGCACCCGCGAGCGCGAGGTGCAGCGGCAGCCAGAGACCCGCCCGCCGGCCCGGTGGGAGCAGCAGGGATACGAGCGCCAGCGTGAGCCAGACGCGCGCCGCCGTCTGATAGAGACCCGTGGTGCCGCGCGGCCGTGCCAGCCGACCCGATGGCTCGGCGTTCAGGGCGCCTCCCGGGCCTCGCGGTCGGCGGTCCAGTGCCGGGGCCGTTTCACCGGGTCGGGAAGCCTCGTCCGGAGGTCGCCGTTGGCCGCACCGACCTGCGGATCGGTCAGGAAGATGCTGTCGGTGAGGTCGGCGCCCGACAGGTCGGCGCCGCGGAGATCCGCCCCGATGAGGTCGGCGCGCCGAAGATCGGCGCCGGTGAGGTCGGCCCCGACCACCACAGCGTTGCGCAGGTTCGCGCTCCGCAGATCCGCGCCCCGGAGATCGGATCCGATCAGGTCCACGCCCGAGAGGTCCCTCCTGCTGTGACCGGCGCGGACGAGCTCGCTCGTCCGTCGCAGCAGCGGATCGGCGGCGCGCCTCAGGCCGGAAGCATCAACGTCCCTGAGCGCTTCGGCGCCGCCGTTCGCCAGCCGCTCGACCTGTGCAGCCACCGCACGCAGATCGTCGAACAGCGGCGCGGCCTCCGGACGCGTCAGCGCTTCGGTCAGGTACCAGAGCAGCTGATGGAGCTGCGTCGTCGTCGAGAAGACCGCGAACATACGCTCGGCGACATGGGGCGAGCGTCGCCAGTCGGCTCCGGCGAACGTCGTCTGCGTGACCCTCTGCCCGGCGCCGAAACAGTCGTACGCCACGCAGCCGGGGAACCCCTCGTCGCGCAACCGGACGTGGATCGAGCATCGGAAGTCCTCGGCGAGGTTCGGGCACGGCCGACCCGCCGGCTTGTCGATCGCGAAATCCGCGGAGACCGAGAACGCCGGCGCGACACAGCACAGCCCGACGCAGCGGCGACAGTCCGCGCGCAGATCGGCGAACGAGAGCTCAGTCACACGGCCTCGAGGTCGGCGAGCAGTTGCACGCGGAGCCCGGCGAGCGCCTCCGACCGGTTGACCATGCGCTCGTACGCGATCCCCGCGCGGTACGCGAGCGGATGGAACAGCAGGTAGTCGGGCTTGGTCTCGAGGAGCTCGATCGACACGACCCGGAACCCCGTGGCCATCGCGAGCCGCTCGAGCGTCGCACGGTCGTTGGCTCGGTACCGCGTCGGGAACGTGTCCGCCTCGACACGCCCGCGCTTGGCGTTGAACCAGGCATGGAACGACGTCGGCGTGATGGTGGCGAACAACGCGACGTAGTGCCACCGGTTCGGCGTGTGGATCAGGAGATGGCCGCCGGCCTTCAGCACGCGCCGGAGCTCGCGCATCACCTCATGGGGCCGCTCGAGATGCTCGAACACGTACTTCGAGAACACGAGGTCGAACGACCCGTTCCCGTACGGCAGTTGGGCAAGGTCGGCGACGACCGCGTCGGTGAGGTTCGTGTTGTCCTTGATCGCCGGGTCGGTGTCCGCGCCGGCCATGCGGGCGACGGTGTGGCGGTAGTCGTATGGATACATCACGCCGCGGCCGGCGCCTGCGTCGAGCACCGCGCTCTCGGGCCGCAGGTACCGGCGGATCAGCGAGTCGAACCGAGCGTGCTCGTCGACGTAGCCCGGGTAGAAGCGCCGGTCGAGCTCCTCGATCGGGGTCACCGGCCGAGTCTACGGACGGATCAGCCGCGCTCCCGGGCAAGCACGTCGGTCACGAGCGTGTGCTCGGGGGTCGAGAGCCCACCCTCGAGGTAGCCGCGCGCGATCGTCGATTGCGCCCGGAACACGTCGACCTCCCAGTGCGAGAACGGGCCCTGGCGATGCCCGGGCGAGCCCATGTTCCGCTGGACCGACTCGCACGCGGCCCAGTCCTCGCGGTTCGTCACGTCCCAGAACTCCGAGGCGTAGTCGGTGCTGAACCCGTCCTTCGCGAAGGCCTCCTGCGGGAAGTACCAGGCGCACTCGATCCACGTGCGGTCGGGCGCCAGCGGGACCAGCCGATGCGTCATCAGATAGTCGGGGTGCGGGCTGATCAGCAGGTTCGGAAGGAACGCCGCGTAGCCGACCATGCGGAGCATGGGCCCGGGCACCGACGGGATCGGCACGCCGAGCGACTCCCCGGTGAGCGACATCGTGTCGGCGAAGTCGCGGAGCTCCATCGGGCCGCCGATCCAGGTGCCGAGCGACGGCTCCTCGTAAGCGTGATCGGACTCGGGCGGCGTGACCTTGCAGAGCTCCGGGTGGATCTCGGAGCAGTGGTAGCACTCGAGGTAGTTCTCCACGACGATCTTCCAGTTCGCACGCAGCTCGTATTCATGGCGCGCGCCGAGCTTCAACGTCTCCGGGGCGTAGTCCTGCACGACGATGTCGATGTTCCCGCGCTGCTCGGAGAACGGCGGTGTGTCGCCCGAGGCGTTGAGGAACAGCCACCCACGCCACTCCTCGAGGCTGGCCCCGATCAGCGGGAACTCGGTCTTGTCGAACCCGCCCACGTCGAACCGTGGTGTGGCGCGGCAGTCGCCCTCGAGGCCGTAGACCCACGCGTGGTAGGGGCACTTGATGCCGCGCTGGTTGCGCGTCTCGCCCACCGCGACCAGCTCGTGGCCGCGATGCCTGCAGATGTTGTGGAAGGCGCGCAGGACCCCGTCGTCGCCGCGCACCAGCAGGAAGCTCTGCCGCCCGACCTGCACGGCAGCCTGATCGCCGGCGCCGTCGAGACCGAGGTCGGCGGTCCGGCCGATGCACGTCCAGGACCCCTCGAAGAAGTGCTCTATCTCCCAGTCGAAGACGGCCGGCGACACGTACGCCTCTCCCGGCAGGGTCAGAGCCTGGTCGTACGGGCGGAGCACGAGCTCGACGGCGGCCAGGTCGAGCGGGGCGGCGATGCGGGCCATCGATTGAACCTCCGTTCAAAACTCCGACCGGCGGATGATACCTCAGGCCCGCCTCACCAGGGAAACCCCGGGGTCAGGAAGTTCGAACGGCGTTCAGGCGCCGGCGCGAGCGTGCCAAGCAGCGAGCAGTTCCCGCTCGCGCTCCGGAGCGAGGCCCGCGGCCATCGGCCACGACTGCTGGCGGGTGCAGTCCCACGCCAACGTGTCGCGGACGGTTTCCTCGATCGAACGTGTGACGAGCCCGGCAGCGGTCGCGCGCGACGGATCGAAGAGCGCGAACCCCGGCTCGTCGGGGAGCCACAGCGGCAGGTCCGTCCACTGCGCGACCGTGTGCTCGTCCAGGAACGCCTTCGGCACCCAGGTCAGCTGGGCGTCGGAGTCCGCGACGCGGCCGCAGGTCTCGAGCAGATCGGCCATCGTGTGGGCACCCGGCTGCGTCACCACCGAGAACGTGCCGACGCGCGACCCCTCGCACAGCGTGAGCACGAACGCGGCGAGGTCGCGCGCGTCGATCCACTGCACGGGTGCCTCGCGCGGCGCGGGCGCGAGCACCTCGCCGCCCGTCGCCACGCGACGGACCCAGTACGTGAACCGGTCGGTCGGGTCGTATGGCCCCGCGATCAGCCCCGGCCGTACGACGATCGCGCGATCACCGAACCCCTCACGCACCACCTGTTCGCACGCGACCTTCAGAGGGCCGTACGTCTCGCCGGTGACCTCCTCGATATCGGGCGCGGCCGTCTCGTGAACGTCGTCGTCCTCCGTGGCGTACGGGCGCGCCCCGTCCACGTGGGCCGAGAGCGACGACACGAATGCGTAGCGCCCGGCGTCGGCCACGGCCTCGCAGGATGCCCCGAGATCGCCGGGCACGTAGCCGCACATGTCGACGACGGCGTCGAAACGGCGACCGGCGAGCAGGCCCAACCCGGCGTGGCGATCGGCGTGGAGATGCTCGGCCTCGGGCCACGGATCGTCCTTGCCGGTCCCCCGGTGGAAGACCGTGACGTCGTGGTCGGCCCTGAGGGCCAGCCCGACCAGGGCCCGGCCCGAGAACCGGGTGCCGCCGATCACCAGGAGCTTCACAGCGGGAACGCTCGCAGACCTCGCAGCGATCCACATCGTCGCTAGTCAGGAGGGCGATCGAAGGCCCGACTTGATACGGACGCCTTGATGACGTCATAGTGACGTCATAGATGACGGCGCACAGACGCCGGAAGGAGGGGTAATGGAGATCACCCCGCACGTCGAAGCGATCCGGGCCGACCTGGCTGCCGTCGTCGAGGGCGACGAGCAGGCCGCGGCCGTCGCCGAACGTCTCGGACGAGCGCTCGAGTCGTCGATCCAGCTCCGCCTGCTCGACGCGCTCGGGCAGGCCGGACTGGAGCTCTCGGGGCAGCTCCCATCGGGCCACGTCGAGGTACGGCTGGCCGGTCGAGACGTCCAGCTCGTCTACGTCCCCGACCAGGAGGCCGCCGAAGCTGCCCCACCCGGGGAGGACGAGGGCGTCACCGCGCGCATCACCCTGCGTATGGCGGACGGCCTCAAGGTGCGCATCGACGCGGCTGCAGACGCAGAGGGGCTGTCTGCGAACGCCTGGCTCGTCCGCGCTGCACAGCGCGCGCTCGAACGCCGGCGCGAGGCGCCCCGGCGCAGCAGCAACCGCATCACCGGATACGCGCGCAGCTGAACGAAAGGAAGCCCACGATGGAAACGCAGAGGTTCGACACCCCCGCCGGGCTCGTCGCCGAGGTGCGGATCCCGGCCGGGGACATCGACGTCCGGGCGCTCGATACCGCCACCACGACCGTGAGCGTGGACGGCGTGAAGGAGGCGGGCGATCTGCGGATCGACCTCGACCCGCTTCCCGACGGCCGCCACAAGCTCGTCGTGGAATACCGCGCGCGGCACAAATGGAGCTTCTTCGGTTCGTTCCGCGATCTCGACGTCAGGCTCGTCGTTCCCACGGGGACCGTCGTGACCGTCGAGACCGGTTCGGCGGATCTGGACGTCGACGGGTCCCTCGGCGAGCTCACGTTCCGAACCGGGTCCGGCGACATCCGATTCGACACCATCGACGGCGACCTGACCGTCAAGGCAGCGAGCGGCGACACGCGTGGCGGCGCCGTGATCGGCAACGCCACGTTCCACAGCGCGTCGGGCGACCTCTCACTCGCGAGCGTCGGCGGCGACGTGACGGCGCGGACGGCCTCGGGCGACGTCCGGATCGGAAGCGTCGGCGGGTCCGCACGCGTAAGCGGAGTGTCCTGCGACGTCGAGATCGGTTCCGTCGCCGGCGGCACCACGTCGATCCACACGGTCTCCGGCGACGTCGAGGCCGGCGTCGCCGAGGGCACGGGGGTTTATCTGGATCTGGCGTCAACGTCGGGCGACGTGGGCTCGGACCTGGAGCCGACGACCCCGCAAGGCGGCACGGGTGCGGATCTCGACCTGACGATCGCCACGGTGTCGGGCGACGTCCGCGTGCGCCGCGCCGCCCCCCGTCGGACCTTCTCCTGACGATGCGCCGGCTGCTCCACGATCGCACGTTTCGGCTCTTCTTCACGGGGCAGACGCTGTCCGCGGTCGGCGACTACGCGATGTTCCTCGCGCTCGCCATCTGGGTGAAAGACCTGACCGGATCGAACGCTGCCGCCGGGCTCACCTTCTTGCCGTTCGCGGTGCCCTCGGTGTTCGGACCTGCGCTCGGGGTGTTCGTCGACCGCTTCCCGCGGCGCTCGATCATGATCGCGACCGATCTGGTTGCCGCCGCCGTGATGCTGTCGCTCCTCCTCGTGGCGTCGCGGGACGACCTCTGGTTGATCTACGCCGTGGCGTTCCTCTACGGAACGTGCGTCGTGACCTACCAGGCCGCGCGGTCGGGGCTCCTCGTCGGCATGCTGGTCGAGGACCAGCTCGGTGACGCGAACGGGCTCCTGCAGTCCGCCGAGCAGGCGTCGCGGCTGGTCGCGCCTCTGGCGGGGGCGGGGCTCTACGCGCTGGCGGGCGGTCACGCCGTCGCAGTGCTCGACGCCGTGACGTTCCTCGTGTCCGCCGCGTTCCTGTGGGCCGTACATCCCCGAGACCTCGAACAACGGACCGGCGCGCGGTTCTGGCCGGACCTGCGTGCCGGGCTGCGGCACATCGTGACGCGGCCGGACCTGCGGCGGCTCACGGTCGGCACGTCCCTCGTGACCCTCATGGTGGGGATGACCGAGGTGGCCATCTTCGCCTTGATCGACCGGGGGTTGCACCGCCCGCCGACGTTCCTCGGCATCATCTCGTCGATCCAAGGGCTCGGCTCGGTCGCGGCCGGACTCGCGGTCGGCGCGGCGATGCGCCGAGTGGGCGAGCTGCGGACGATGGCGATCGCGGCGATCGTGGCGGCGATCGGGATGGCGTTGCTGGGAACCGCAGTGCTGGTCCTCGTGTTCGCCGCATCGGTCGCCCTCGGTGTGGCGATCACCTTCTTCAACGTCGGCTACCTGACGCTGATGCAGCGGAGGACGTCGCTCGACATGCAGGGGCGCGTGATGAGCGCCGCCGAGGCCGCGGTCACGCTCCCCTATGTGCTGTCGTTCGTGGTCGGCGCGACGATCGTCTCCGTGGTGGCGTTCCGCACGATCTATCTGGTCGAGGCGATCGGGTTGACGATCGCCGGGGTCTACCTGGCCGCCGGCCGCGCGTCCTCGCCGGAACCGCCCGACCTGCCCTACGCGGCGGACTCCATCGACGCGTCGTAGCGCCCGTCGCGGGCCAGCCCGTTCATCTTCGCGCGGTGGGCGAGCGCTCCGCGCCCGGCTTCGACGTTGCCGTCGTCACCATCCCACGCGGCGAGGGCCGGCGCCTGCAGCGCGCGCCCGTAGCTGAACGAAAGCTGCCACGGGACGCTGCCGATCTTGTTCATCTCGTTCAGGCGGTTCGTGGCCTGCTCGTCGCTCATCCCGCCCGAGAGGAAGACGACGCCGGGGAGATCCGCGGGCACGTTCGCGCTCAGGCACCGGATCGTCGCCTCGGCGATCTCGGTGTCGGAGACCTGTCTGGACGATCCCTTCCCCGGGAGCACCATGTTCACCTTGAGCAGCGTTCCCGGGAGCTCCACGCGGTGCGCCTCGAGCTGCGTGAAAAGGACGGCGAGGGTGCGGGAGGTCGCCTCCTCGCACGCGGCGATGTCGTGGTCGCCGTCCATCAGGATCTCGGGCTCGACGATCGGGACGACGTCCGCCTCCTGGCAGAGCGCCGCGTACCGCGCCATCGCGTGCGCGTTCGCGTGGATCGCGAACTCGGTCGGCGTGCCGTCGCCGATGATGATCGTGGCGCGCCACTTCGCGAAGCGCGCGCCGAGGCCCGCGTACTCCGCGAGACGCTCGCGCAACCCGTCGAGCCCCTCGGTCACGGTCTCGCCCGGGAAGAGCGCCAGCGGCTTCGCGCCCGTGTCGACCTTGATACCGGGGATCACACCGGCCTTCTCGAGGACCTCCACGAACGGCGTCCCGTCGTGGGCGGCCTGCCGGATCGTCTCGTCGAACAGGATCACGCCGCTGATGTGCTCGCCGAGCCCCGGAGTTCCCAGGAGCATCTGGCGGTAGCGGCGGCGGCTGTCCTCGGTCGAGTCGATCCCGATCTGGTCGAACCGCTTCTTGATCGTGCCGGTGGATTCGTCCGCCGCGAGGATGCCCTTCCCCGGGGCCACCAGCTCGCGCGCGGTGGTGCGCATCGCATCGCTCATGGTCGCGAACCTCCCTCCGAGCCCGGCGAGGCCCGGCCCTCTTCGTCAGGTCGAGCGTAGCCCCTCCAGGGGTCACCCGCACACCGACGAGAACCACCCTCAGGACCACCGTCGCATGCGCCGATGTGACTGGCATGCGAGGAGAACGCACCTCCGTGCTGCGGGCGGCGTGGCTCGCCACGGTGCTCGGCGCCCTGCTCGCTCTGACCACTCCCGTAGTGGCTTCCCTGGCCGGGACCTCCGCGTCCGCGGTGTCCGGGACCTCCGCGGCCGCTCCGTCCTCGAAGCGAGCGGACACGGAGGCGGCCGACCCTGAGGGAGCGGCGAGGCGCCAGGGGCCCGCGGACGCCACCGCGACCGGGGTCGGACGCGCCGTGGCCGCGGACGTTCGACCGATCTCCAGCCAGCAGCTGCTCGTCCGTCTACGGGGTTCGGAGGTGGCGCATCGGAGCCCGTGGAGCTCCTCTCCGGTCGCGGGCACCGTGGTCGCGAGCTCGCGGTACTACCACGTGCCGCTGGTCGCCTGGGTGCAGCGCGTGAGCGCCAACGGCACGTGGGGGATGGTCGAGCTGCCGTACGTCTGGCCGCGCACGACCGGCTGGGTCGCGCTTGCGGGGCTGCAGCGAGAGAAGACCTCGGTGAGGGTGACCGTGGATCTGTCGGAGCACCGGCTGCGCGTCTGGAAGCACGGCTCGCTGCTGTACTCCGTGTCCGCGGCCACCGGGACGTCGTGGACACCGACGCCCCAGGGTCGCTATTTCGTGACCGATCGCATCCCGTTCTCGGCCGGAAGCTCGTACGGAACGTTCGCCTTCGGGATCAGCGGCATCCAGCCGCACCTGCCGGCGGGGTGGTCCGGCGGGGACCAGCTGGCGATCCACGGGACGAACAACCCGTCCTCGATCGGAACCAACGCGTCCGCGGGCTGCCTGCGGGTGTCCGAGTGGACGCTCGCGAGGCTTCGCCCACTCCTCCGGCTCGGCACGCCGGTCCTCATCCGCCCCTGAGCGGGGCCGGAAGCCATCTTCACGATATTTCTACGAGGCTAGGCCGATTGGCCGATTCACTGTAGCCCGTCTGAGGTAGGACTCTCTTATCCGGCACAACGGAAGGGTCCGGGGCGATGGGCGTGTTCGGCAAGGTCAGGGCGCATGCGGGCAGGCGCGCGCCGACCCCGGAGAGCGCCCGTCGCCTCGACCTTTCCCGGTTCGGGAGCCTTCTGGAGCGGAGCGTCGCCCTCCGCGAGGCCGGGGTCACCTACGAGGCGATCGAGCGCCGCGCAGCAGCCGAGGACGTGTCGTTCAATGAAGCCCTCGAAGCGATCTACGCCGAGCGGGTGGCCGGGTCGCGCGAGGGCCTTCGGGCCGATGGCGGTGCGTCCGCCGTCGAGTTCGCGCTGCTCGCTCCCCTGCTGTTCATGCTGGTCTTCGCGATCATCGGCTTCGGCCTCGGCTTCCTGAAGGTGCAGTCGATCCGCACCGCGGTGCGGGAGGGGGGTCGCGCCGCCGCCGTGGGCGCGCCCGTCAACACGATCGGCTCCATGAAGGGGACGCGGGAAACGACGGTCGGCGCGTCCTCCGGCGCCATCCCGACGAGCCGGACGAACACGATCCAGGTCTCGTCGTCGCAGGGCGGCCGCTGCACGAGCGGCAACATCGGTCAGGACGTCACCGTGACCTATCCGGTCCCGACCACCGGCGAGGGAAGCATCGTCGTGAAGATCCCGTTCCTGCCGGACATCACGCTGAAACCGACCATCACCGCCTCGTTCCGGTGCGAGATATGACGATGCCTCGCTCCAGGATCTCGGCGCGGCGCGACGAGGACGGCGCGGTCGCGATCACGGTGGCGATCGTGCTCGTGGTCCTGATGGCGGCGGTCGCGATGACCGTCGACGTCGGCGGTCTGTACCTGCGGCGCCGCGCGCTGGTGAACGGGGCCGACGCCGCGGCGCTGTCGGCGGCGCGCACGTGCGCGCGAGCGGGGATCGTCGCCGATCCGTTCGCGACCCCCGAGGAGGCCGCCGACCACCAGGTGCAGGCGAACTCCCCGATAACGACCTCCGAGGTCGCAGGCACGAACATCACCGAGATGACGATCTGCGGGCAGCAGTCCGGCCACGTGAGCGTGCAGTACACGAGCCAGCAGGGGCTGTACTTCGCCCCCGTGCTCGGCTTCAACCGCGAGTCGCCCGTCACGACGACAGCCACCGCCAGCTGGGGCTTCGGTGACAACAACGTGATCCCGATCGTGCTGAGCAGCCTGGTGAGCACCGGACCGTGCACGATCCCGCCCTCGGGCACCCCCGCGATCGGCGATCAGTGCGCCTTCTGGTACGACAACGACAGCCTGGGCGGCGGCAACTTCGCCTTCCTCAGCCTGCAGCCGGACGGGTGGAACGTCGCCCCCGGTGCCTCGTGCAACCAGTCCGGGGGCACCAGCACGCTCACGCAGTGGATCAACGGGGTCCGGCCTGTCAGCGTGACCCTCAACTGGACCGACCCCACGTACGTCTGTACCGACTCGGGCATCAAGGGCGTCGGCGGGAAGACCGGACCGAACTCCCAGCTCTGGAGCGCGCTCGACGCGCTGATCGGCCAGACGAAGGACTTCCCGATCAACTGGGAAGGCCCGGGCGCGCCTCCGTACCCCGGAGCCCCGCCGCAGGGGATGATCTTCCAGAGCGGCCAGATCGACAAGTACGACATCATCGGGTTCGCCGCGCTCAAGATCGTCGACGTCGTGAGCGTGAGCGAGGCGCAGGGCGGCGTCGGCACCTGCCAGACGAAGAACAACAACCCCGTCGCGTGGACCACCACGGGTCAGACCCTTGATCTCGACACGATCACGAGCGCCACGAGCGGTTGGCAAGGGTGTCCGACGACGACCACGCCGGTCGACGCCATCACGTCGGTCACCGTGACCAATGCGAAGCAGAACGATCCGCCGTGTTGCACGCTCGGCGTCGACTACACCTACGATCCCTCCACCCGGACGATCACCTGGATCGGGGCCGTGCCGAAGAACACGACGGTGAGCTTCGACTGGCTGATCGACCCGAACAACGGTCCTTGCGGGCAGCTGCCCACCAACAGCAGCGCGATGTGCGTCGTGACGCAGTGGGAGGGCTCGACCCTCACCGGCGACTACCAGGGGTCGCCCGACAACCTCACCGTGGTGCGGCTTTGCGACCGGGTGTACGGCACCTGCCTGGACCAGTAGCTGCTCAGCGGCCGTGCTCGGCCACGAACGCCCGAAGGTCAGGAAGGTGTGCCTGATCGTGGGTGAACGGGCCGCGGGGGCCGCCGAGGATGCGACCGACCGACTCGCCGAGCGCGCGCCTGGCGCGTGACGTCGGCGGCGTCGACCAGCGCTCCGCCGGGATCGCGCGGATCCCCTCGACCAGCCGCGCGAACGTGGCCTCGGCCGACGATCTGGCACGGGCGGCCGACCGGCTCGACTTCCGCTGCACCTCGCGTGCGTTGACCGCGTTGACCCCGAACGCCCGGAGGTCGCGATCGATGGGAGCGACCTCGCCGCGCGACCAGGCGTCGAGGGCCCCGATCGCGTGCTCCTCCCAACTCTCGAGGTGCCCGATCAGGTCCTTGGGCGACCACTCGCCGCCACCGAGCCCGCGGCGAGAGAGGGAGCGGGACGGAAGACGGTCGAGCAAGGACGTCACCTCGCCGCGCTGCCGCACGAGCATCCGGATCGCCTCGTCTCGGGTATGCATGCGGGGGATCGTAGCGAGCCGTCCCGGACGCGCTAGGCCTGCCGCCGCCAGACGTGGGCGGCGATCAGCTCGGGCACCAGGACCTCGGTCAGGAGCGCGACGTCGGGGTCGTCGTCCCCCGCATACCGGATCGCGGCCGCGGCATCGGATGAGCCGCCGACCGCCACGACGGTCTCGCCGCGCTTGCGTGCCCACCCCATCACCTCGTCGTCGAACCTCGACCCCGGGAAGAGAAGCGCCCGATAGTCGAGCGTCTTGGTGAGGTAGACGTCGGCGTGGAGCCACTCCCCCGTCTCGGACGCGTCGGCGACCACCCGTGGCCCCTGTCGCAGCACGAGCGCGGCCTGCTCGGCGGAGCAGAGCCGCTCGTGCGGCGCGATCGCGAAGGCCTGGCCGGTCCCGGTCAAGAGCTCGGTGGCACCGTCGAGCCACACATGACGTTCCCCCAGCAACTCCTCGGTCGCCCCAGCCGAACGGCGCAGCAATGCCGGCACGCGACCCCCGCCTCGTTCCGCGATCCGGTCCTCGAGCGCGAGCAGCAGGGCCAGCGTGTGTCGATACGTTCGGCACGCGATGCCGCCTTCCTGGCGCCCGGCGAGGAGGTCGACCACGGGCGCGCCGACCGCCGCGATCGCCGAGCCCGCGACGTTGGTGACCGCGACGACGACGCTGCCCGCGTCGCGATGTCGTCGCAAGGCCTCGGCCGTCTCGGCGGTGCGGCCCGACGCCGAGATCCCGATCGCCACGGTGCCCGCTCCGCCCGGGTAGCCGCGGGCGGCGCTCGCGTACTCGGCCACGGCGTCGATGCCGATCGCGCGAAGTCGCGCGGCCACGACCGCGGCCGCGTACCGCGAGGAGCCCATCCCGAGGAAGACGATGCGCCCGGGTGCCGCCGGCACCGCGCCCCACGACGACGTGTCCTCGACGGCGTCGGCGAGGTCGCGGAGCGCGGCGGGCGTCCCCTCCAGGTCCTGCAGGAACAGGTCGGCGTCCATCCGAGGCGAGTGTACGGACCGGCGACCGTGGGCTCCTGCGGCCGTGGTATGGATACGCCCACCCGGAGGCGGAGGAGCGGATGACCGGCGACCGGCTGACGATCGTCTTCATGCCCGAGAGCGCGTACGGGCCTACGAACAACTGCATCGGGATCGGCAAGGTGCTGGAGCGGCGCGGCCACCGCGTGGTGTTCGCGGCCGAGGCCTCGTGGAAGGGCAAGCTCGAGCCGCTGGGGTTCGAGGAAGACCTCGTCGACCTCGCGCCGCCACCCGAGGACGACGCGGAGCAGGACGCCGGCCAGTTCTGGACCGACTTCATCACCGAGACCGCCCCGGAGTTCCGCAAGCCGACGATCGAGCAGCTCGCGACGTTCATCGAGCCGGTGTGGGTCTCGCTGATCGACGGCGCCACGTACTGCGAGCCGCAGCTGTGCGAGATCCTCGATCGCACCCGCCCCGACGTGATCGTCGAGGACAACGTGAACGCCTTCCCCGCGCTGCTCACGCAGGGCGCGCCGTGGGTCCGGATCATGAGCTGCAACCCGCTGGAGATGAAGGACCTCGCGCTCCCCCCGACCTTCAGCGGCTACCCGATCGACGACCGAGCCGAGTGGGACGCGTTCCGCGCCGAGTACGAGCGCACACACCGCACGACATGGGAAAAGTACAACGAGTTCGTCGTGGAGAACGCCGCGCCGCCGCTGCCCGACCTCGAGTTCATCCACGAGTCGGCCGTGCTGAACCTGTCGGTGTTCCCGGCCGAGGCCGACTACGCGAGGTCGAGGCCGCTGGAGCCGACGTGGCACCGACTCGACTCGTCGGTCCGCGAGACGGAAGAGCCGTTCGAGCTGCCGGAGGAGCTCCGCGGCTCCTCGGGTGCCCTGGTGTATCTCTCGCTCGGCTCGCTCGGGTCCGCGGACGTGGAGCTGATGCGCCGGCTGGTCGCGGTGCTAGCCGATACGCCGCACCGCTACATCGTGTCGAAAGGGCCCCGGGCGGACGAGCTCGAGCTGCCGCCGAACATGTGGGGCGCCGCGCGGGTACCGCAGACCTCGATCATCCCGATGTGCGACCTCGTGATCACGCACGGCGGCAACAACACCACCACCGAGGCGCTCCACTTCGGCACGCCGATGGTGGTGCTGCCGCTCTTCTGGGACCAGTACGACAACGCGCAGCGGATGCACGAGCTGGGGTTCGGCGTGCGACTGGACACGTACGCGTTCGAGGACGACGAACTGCGCGGCGCGGTCGACCGGCTGCTCGCCGACACCGACCTCAGGGCGCGGATGGCGGCCAACGGCGAGGCGATCCGCGCCCGGGACGGGAAGACGCATGCCGCCGACCTGATCGAGCAGGTGGGTCGGTCCGCCGCGTGACGAGCCGTAGGCGGGCCGTTCCACCCTATCGGAGGCTCGGTTGCCCGGAGTAGCATCCGGGAATGGCGGCGGGCAGGCGCGTCAGCATCAAGGACGTCGCGCGCGAGGCGGGCGTGTCCGTCACCACCGTCTCGCACGCGCTGAACGGGAAAGGGCGTCTCAACCCCGCCACGCGCCGGCGCGTCCAGGAGATCGCGGATCGCCTCGGCTACCGGCCGAACCCGGCCGCACGGAGCCTGGTGTCCGGCAAGACGGGTCTGATCGCCGTGGTGGCGTCGCTTCCGGCCGACGTGGAGATGACGGACTTCGGCTACTACACGGAGGTGATCGGCGCCGTCAGCGGGGCGGCGGCGACGCGCGACTACGCCGTCGTGGTGGCACCGCCGGCGGGAACGACGTTCGTCTGGGATCGCGTGCCGCTCGACGGGGTCATCGTGGTGGACCCGATCGAGGGCGAGACCGCGCTCCCCGTGCTGCGCGAACGGTCGATCCCCTTCGTCACGATCGGACGCGACCTCCATGGTCACGACCGCGACGCGGTCGTTCTCGCGGACGACTCGCGTGGAGCGCGCGCGGTGTTCGACCACTTCTCGGACGTGGGCTGCACGCGCGTCGCGCTGGTCACGATCCCGCCGGTCTACTCGTTCGTCCGTGACACGGCGGCCGCCTACCGGGATTGGTGCAGCGAGCATTCGCTGCAGCCGGTCGAGCGGGTGCTCTCACTCGACGACATGATCCGGAGGCGTGAGGCTGCGTTCGACGCCATCGTCGAGGAGCTCCTGGCCGGCCCCGAGCGGGCCGACGCGATCTACTGTCCGATCGAGCGCCTCGGGGTGGCCCTCGCCGAGGCGATCCGCTCGAAGGGCTGGCGGATCCCACAGGACGTGATGCTCGCGACCACCCGCGACGTCGGCCGGGCGGCGTCGGCGGATCCCCCGATCACCACGCTCGAGGTCGACTTCGCCGCTCTCGGGCGGCGTTCCGCCGGCCTACTCTTCGACCTGATCGAACATCGGAGAACGGCTCCGCTCGTGGATCTCGTCGAAACGACGCTGGTCCCCCGGGCGTCGACCGCGCGTCCCTGAAACGGGTCGACGCCGCGACCCCGCGGCGCTAGCGTGTGGAGGAGACGTCGGTCGGGAGGGGAACGTCGATGGAAGCGAAGACCGGAGATCATGTCGCCGTCGAGACCGAGCGCGTCGGGCAACCCGAGCGCGAAGGCGAGGTCCTCGAGGTGATGGCCGGAGCCGCCGGCACGTCGTATCGCGTGCGGTGGTCCGACGGCCACGAATCGATCATCAGACCTGCAGCGGGCGCCATCCACGTGGTGACGCCACGCTGAGCTAGGGACCGGGGCCCGTGAACCCGGCCCAGGGGTCGTAGTCGACCTCGAGGGCTTCCTGGGCCGGACGCTCGTCGGCCGGCACGTTGCGGAGGTTGACCCGGATCCGGGTCCACGTCGTGCTTCGCCCGCGCATCGAGTCGACCATCACATCGGCCGGTTGTAGGTGGGGCACGACATCCGGATGCTTCTCCTTCCACCGCTCGAGGCCCTGCATCGCCCCGGCCTCGGTCTCGGCACGCGCGATCTCGATCAGCGGGGCGGTCGTACGGCGGCGGCCCGTCGGCCCGGCGCTCTTTCCGGGCGCAGGCGGCGGGACGATGCCGTCGCGCGGCGGCGGCCCGGTTCGGCGCTTCGACGGCTGGACCCTGGTCGGCTCCCCCTCGGCCTTGGCGTACTGCGGGGGCCAGGGCGCGTCGGCGAACCCCGCCGCCTCGTGCTGCTCCGCGAGCTCGAGCAGCGGGTCGAGCGAGCCCACGGCCTCGTCGATGCCGGAGGACGGGTCGCCGATCGCTGCGAACCGCTCGGGCACCGTGTCGATCGTGAAGGCGGCCGGATCGCACCCGGGAAGCTCTTCCCACGTGAGCGGCGCCGAGACTCGCGCATCGGGCGTCGGACGGACCGAGTACGCCGAGGCCACGGTGCGGTCCTTCGCGTTCTGGTTGTAGTCGAGGAAGACCCCGTGGCGCTCCTCCTTCCACCACTTGCTGGTCGCGATGTCGGGAGCGCGCCGCTCGACCTCGCGCGCGAGCGCCAGCGCGGCACGGCGGACCTCCGTGAACGTCCACCGCCGCTCGAGGCGGCAGTACACGTGGATGCCGCGCGAACCCGAGGTCTTCGGCCAGCTCACCATGCCCATGTCCTCCAGGACCTCCCGCGTCACGAGGGCCACGTCGCGGATCTGCCCCCACCCGACCCCCGGCACGGGGTCGAGATCGACGCGCAGCTCGTCGGGATGCTCCAGGTCGTCTGCGCGCACGGGGTGCGGGTTCAGGTCGATGCACCCGAGGTTCACGATCCATGCGAGCTGCGCGGCGTCGCGGACCACGACTTCGTGCGCGGTCCGGCCCGATGGGAACGCGAGCTCGACGACCTCGATCCACTCGGGCCGTGACTGCGGCGCCCGCTTCTGGAAGAAGAAGTCACCATCGGCGCCGTTCACGTAGCGCTTGAGCGCCATCGGCCGGCCCGCCACCCCGCGGAGCGCCCCGTCGGCGACCGCCAGGTAGTACCGGACGAGATCGAGCTTCGTGTGCCCCGTGCGTGGGAAGAAGACCTTCTCCGGGTTGCTGATCGCCACCTCGCGACCGGCGACCTCCAGCAGCTCCTTCTTCGGCGGCATGCCGGAAACGATAGCCGCGGCACAATGGGGCATGCGCGCGACACCGATCCTGCTGACGGGGCTCGTCCTCGTGGGGACGGCGTGCACGTCGACGAGCGCGCCGTCGTTCACCTCACGGTCGGGGACGGGGGTGTCCAGCACGCCGACGGCCCCGACCCCGTCCGCCGCGACCGAGCGTGCGATGTGGCCCAGGTACGGTCGCGACGCGGCTCGGACGGGATCCGACCCCTCCTCGCCGCGGCTGCGATCGGTCCACACGACGTGGACCTCGGACACGCTCGACGGCGCCGTCTACGCGCAGCCGCTGATCGTGGGCGACCGAGTGCTGGTGGCCACGGAGAACGACTCGGTCTACGCGCTGGACGCGCGGAGCGGCCACGTGCTGTGGCGCACGAACCTGGGCCGGCCCGTTCCGCAGTCGATCCTGCCCTGCGGCAACATCGACCCCACAGGGATCACCGGCACCCCCGTCGTCGACCCTTCGACCGGGCTGCTCTACGCGGTGGCGTTCCTCGAGCCCGGACGGCACCAGTTGGTCGCGATCGACACGTCGAACGGTCGCGTGCGGTTCCGCCGGCCCGCGGATCCGGCCGGCATGGATCCGCTCGTTCACCAGCAGCGAGCCGCGCTCGCGATCTCGGGCGACAAGGTGTACTGGGCGTTCGGCGGGCTGTTCGGCGACTGCGGCGAGTACCACGGGACGGTTGCCGGCCTCGGGCTGGACGGTCGCGGCCCGATGATCACCTATCGGGTGCCGTCGGGGCGCGCCGCCGGGATCTGGGCGCCGCCCGGGCCGGCCGTCGACGCGTCGGGCCACCTCTTCGTGGCCACGGGGAACAGCTTCTCCACGTCGGGCTTCGACGGCGGCAACGCCCTGATCGAGCTCTCGCCCCAGCTGCGGCAGGTCGACCTATGGGCCCCGGCGAACTGGCTCGACCTCAACCAGGGTGACGTCGATCTCGGATCGATCGGCCCGGCGATCCTTCCCGGCGGGCTCCTGTTCCAGTCCGGCAAGGAGGGGGTGGGATACCTCCTCCGGCACGGCGACCTCGGCGGGATCAGCGGCGAGGTCTTCTCGGCGCAGGTCTGCGACGGCGGCGGAGCCTACGGCGCCGCGGCCGTGGAAGGGTCCTTCGTGTATGTGCCGTGCTCGACCGGCATCGTGGGCGTCGAGCTGGGCGACGGACCCGCGTTCACGGTGGCGTGGCGCGCGGGCGGTTTCCACGCGTATCCCCCGATCGTGGCCGGGGGCGCGGTCTGGACGGTCTCCGAGACCGGCGACCTGTTGGCCTTCAACGCGAGGACCGGCGCGCAGGTCTTCAGCGCGTCGCTCGGAGAGGTCGCTCACTTCACCTCGCCGTCGGCCGCCGACGGGCACCTCTACGTCGCCGCGACGAACCGCGTGATCGCGTTCGGCGGCGTGTAGTCAGCGGCGGCGTCGCGCGAACCGCGAGAGGACCGCGAAGCCGGGAGCGCAGATGAGCAGCAGGACCGGGCCACCGCTCGCCGCGCTCGCGAAGGCCTGACGGTCGCCGGAGAGCCACACGTGGAAGACCGCAACGATCGCGAGGAAACAGAGGTATCCGCCGGCGACGGTGACCGCGAGCGCCCGTGTGGTGCGCGCCGGCTCGGCGGTGATCGCCGGGTGGCGCCATGCCGCCACGACGGCGAGCACGAAGACGGCGTACGCGGCCGCGATCGGCCCAACGACGTGTCGAAGGACGTCCACGGTCAGCCCCGGAGCAGCAGATGCCAGCCGCGGACGAAGAGATGCCAGCCGAGCCAGACCCAGATGCCGAACAGGACCACGCGACCGGCGACGGGTCGCATGAAGTCGCGGAAGAGCTGCGAGAGGGTCGGCCATTCGGGTGCGTAGACCAGGCCCAGCGCCTGCCACAGGAGCAGCGCGCCCACGATCACGAGCCAGCCGACGAGCGCGATCGTGCGCATGTCCCGCCCTCCTCGTTCGGTCACGGGCGGAGCGTACCCCGAGGCTCGACGCGAGCAGGACGTCCCCTCGATATGAAAACGAGAACGACTCTTGTTATAGTCACCCGGCCGCGAGCGCGATCGCGCTCCACGAGGAGGACCGCCGAGATGTGGGAGCCGTTCCGTCTGCCGTTCGTGCAGCGGGCGCTGTTAGAGGTCCTCCTGCTGTCTGCGGCTGCGGGCATCCTGGGCACGTGGGTCGTCCTTCGTGGCCTGGCGTTCTTCACGCACGCCGCCGGCACCGCTGCGTTCCCCGGCCTCGTCCTGGCAGACGGTCTCGGGTTCCCCGCGGCTCTCGGAGCGTTCGGAGCCGCCCTGCTGTTCGCGGGCACGACGGCGCAGCTGGCACGGGGTCGCCCGAACGACGAGGACTCCATGACCGCGCTCGCCCTGGTCGGCGCGCTCGTGGCCGGGGTGATCCTCGCGAGCGACGTCTTCCATTCGGGGTCCAACATCGAGACCCTGCTGTTCGGCAGCCTGCTCTCGACGGGACCGGGCGATCTCGTGCTGGCGGCCGCCGCGAGCGCGGTCGTCCTGGCCGCGAGCCGCACCCTCGGCCGTCGCTGGCTCGCGTTCGGGTTCGATCACAGGTCGGCGCGGGCGCTGGGCATCGGGTCGCCCTGGAGCGAGGTGGCGCTGCTCGCGATGATCGCGCTCGTCGTCGTTGCCTCGTTGTCGGTGGCTGGGGCGCTGCTGGCCACGGCGCTCGTGATCGTCCCCGCCGCGACCACGCGGATGTGGTTCCGCCGCTTCGTGCCGTGGCAGATCGCGAGCGTGGCGTTGGTGGCGATCGAAGGAACCTTCGGACTCTGGCTCTCGGTCAAGACCAACGCGCCGTCGGGGGCGGCGATCGCCACGCTCTCGGGCGGGGTCTTCGCGGTCGTCGTGGCGGCCCGCTGGCTGACCCGCGCCCGCCCGACGCGTTCGGCCCTGGTGACTGCCACCGTCATGCTCGCCGTCGTCGCAGCCTCGTGCTCGGGCACCGGCACCGCCGATGCCGGTGCGTCGGTGCGCGTTGTCGCGACTACCACGCAGATCGGTGACTTCGTCCGCAACGTCGGCGGCGACAGGGTCGACCTCACGCAGATCCTGCAGCCGAACACCGACCCGCACGACTACGAGCCGAGGCCCAACGACGTTGCCGACACGGCGTCCGCCGACGTGGTGTTCCTCAACGGCGACGAGCTGGACGCGTGGATGGACAGGGTCATCTCCAACGCCGGCGGCAGCCCCACGGTCATCGACCTCGGCGCCGACCTGCCCGTGCACGTGGCGGGCGAGACATCGGGGCCCGAGGCGTCCCGGTACGACCCGCACTGGTGGCACGATCCCGTCAACGCGGAGGCTGCCGTGAGGCAGATCCACGACGCGCTGGACGCCGCCGATCCCGCGGACAAGGAGAGCTTCGACGCGAACGCCGATGCCTACCTCGCGAAGCTGCAGGTGTTGGATTCGGGGATCGCCTCGTGCTTCGGCCGAGTGTCCCGTGACCAGCGAAGGCTCGTCACCGACCACGACGCGTTCAACTACTTCGCCGAGCGGTACGGCATCACCGTGATCGGCGCCGTGATCCCCTCGCAGACGACGCAGGGGGAGCCCTCAGCCGGTGACCTCGCGGCGCTCGTCGCGCTGATCAAGAGCGAGCACGTGAAGGCGGTGTTCCCGGAGAGCTCTCTCAACCCGAAGCTCGCGGAGTCGATCGCGCGAGAGAGCGGCGCGTCTTCTGATTACACGCTCTACGGGGACACGTTGGGCCCACCCGACTCCTCGGGCGCTACGTACCTGACCATGGAGGAGGCCAACGCCGACCAGATGGCGAAGGGGTTCACCGGCGGCACCACCCGATGCGCGATCCCGGGGATCGGATGACGGCGCCGCACGAGGTCCTCGCCAGTGCACGCGATCTCGCCGTCGGCTACGGATCGAGCGCGGCGATCACCGACGTCTCGTTCGAGGTGCGTGCGGGAACGCGGGTCGGGCTGATCGGCCCCAACGGCGGCGGCAAGACCACCTTGCTGCGCGCGATGCTCGGCGAGCTCAAGCCACTGCGGGGATCGCTGGAGGTCTCGACGCGCTGCGGCAGCGTGCCACAGACGCAGCGAAGCAGGCTCGACTACCCGGTCACCGCGCTCGACGTGGCGCTGATGGGGAACCTCTCACGGCTCCCCTGGTGGCGCCGGCCCGGGCGCGACGAGCGGCATCGGGCGCGTGACGCGCTGGCGGAGGTCGGGATGTCCGATCTCGCCGGCGAGCTCTTCGGAGAGCTCTCGGGCGGTCAGCAACAACGGGTGCTGATCGCGCGTGCGCTGGTCCAGGACGCCCGTCTGCTGTTGATGGACGAGCCCTTCACGGGTGTCGACGCCACGAACGTCGGGCTGATCCTCGGCCTGATCGATCGCCTCGCGCTCGAAGGCCGTGCGCTCCTGGTCGCGACACACGACGTCGACCAGGTGCGCAGCTGGGACGACGTGCTGTGCTTGAACCGCCGGCAGATCGCCTTCGGCCCGCCGAGCGATGTTCTGACCTCCGACGTGCTCGCCGCGACCTACCCGGGATCGGTTGTCGTCCTGTCGCACCAGGGCCACCACGTGCACCACGACGAGTCCGGGGAGCACGTGCACCCGTGATGGCGGGAGGCCCGGTGCACTGGCTGGCGGAGCCCTGGTCGTTCGGGCTCGTGCTGCGCGCTTTCGTCGAGCTCGTGTTCCTCGGCGTCGTCGGCGCCGCGGTCGGCACCTGGGTCATCCTCTACGGCGTCTCCTACGGGTCGGAGTCGCTGGCCCACGCGATGTTTCCGGGCGTGGTCGTCGCGGCGCTGGTCGGCTCCCCGTTCCTGCTCGGCGGCCTGGCCGGCGTCCTCGTCGCCGCGCTCGCGATCGCGGCGTTCGGGCATGCGCCGCACATCGGGCGCGATACGTCGGTGGCGGTTGTCGTCTCGACCCTGTTCGGGTTCGGGGTCCTGCTCGCCCTGTCTCCGCAGACGCCGGCGGGGCTGCAGAGCCTGCTCTTCGGCAACATCCTGGGTCTGGGGACGACCGATCTCGTCGCCGCCGCGGTGCTGGCGGCGCTCGTGGTGACCGCGATGCGGTTGCTCCACCGCCAGCTGCTCGTGGTGGGGTTCGATCGTCTCGGAGCGCGGGCACTCGGCGGCCGTCCGCTGTTCGCCGATACGGCGTTGCTGGTCCTGCTGGCGCTGGCCGTCGTCGTCGCGGCGCAGGGCCTGGGGAGCCTGCTGGCGCCGGCCGTGCTCGTCGGCCCGGCGGCCTGCGCACGGCTGGTTACGCGGCGGATCTTGCCGATGATGCTGACGGCCTTCGCGATCACGATCGCCACGGGAGCGGTCGGGCTGTACGTCTCGTACTACGCCGGCACGGCCGGGGGCGCGTCGGTGGCCGGCTCCATGGTCGTGCTCTACGTGGGACTTCGGCTGGTTCGCGGATCGGCCGCAGCAGGGGTCGAGTCCGATGAGGTGGCCGAACCCGCCGTCGCTTGATTCTTAACGATTCCCATTCCTGTTAAGGTGGTCCCGGTGAACAGCGACCTGCACGTCGAGGTGGCGGCGCGGCTGCGGACGAACGCGCACCGCTACACGTCGAAGCGCCGTGCGCTCGTCGAGATCCTGCGCAAGGCGGGTCAGCCGATGTCGATCCCCGACATCCTCACCGGCCGCCGCGGCCTGGCCCAGAGCTCCGTGTACCGCAACCTCGCTGTGCTCGAGCAGTCGCACGCGGTGCGGCGCGTCGTGACCGGCGAGGACTTCGCGCACTTCGAGCTGGCCGAGAACCTGACCGAGCACCATCATCACCTGGTGTGCTCGAGCTGCGGCACGGTCGAGGACGTCACGATCCCCACGCGGTTGGAACGCAGCATGGAGCGCGCGCTGGACCAGATCGCCGACGACACCGACTTCACGACGGTGAGCCACCGGCTCGACCTGATCGGCCTGTGCCGCAACTGCGCCTAGCTCGTCAGGGTTCGGTTCCCTCGACCACGATCGTGAGCAGGTCCCGCAGGGAGACCATCCCCACGATCTGCCCCTCCGCCTCGACAGGGAGGTGCCGCACGTCGAGCTCGAGCATCTCCGCGGCCGCCTCCCGCACGCCGGTTTCGGGGGCGAGCGTGACCGGGTTGTAGGTCATGAACTCCTCGACGTCCGTCGCCTCCGGCGGGTCGCCGGCCGCGATCGCGCGCGTGAGGTCGCGTTCGGTGATGATGCCGACGCACTTGTCGTCGTCGAACACCATCAGCGAGCTGACCTCGTCCTCGCGCATCCGGTGGGCCGCATCGCGCAGCGACGCATCGGGTTCGATCGCGAACACCTTGTGCCGATAGATACCCCGGATGTCCATCGCTCCCCCTTTCAGACGGCCACGGCCGGTTCGGCGGTCTGCGGTTCCCGTAGAGCCAGGTACCGCAGGATCCCTGCGGCGGCGCGACGGCCGGCACCCATCGCGAGGATCACGGTGGCCGAACCGGTGACGATGTCGCCGCCGGCGAACACGCCGGGCACCGAGGTCATCTGCGACTCGGCGTCGACCTGGACGTAGCCGCGGTCGTTCGTGTCGAGCCCGGTGGTGGTCTGGGCGATCACCGGGTTCGCCGACGTGCCGAGCGCCGGGATCACCATGTCGACCGCCAGCAGATGTTTCGAGCCGGGCTTGGGGATCGGCCGCGGGCGGCCGGACTCGTCTGGCTCGCCGAGCTCCATGTCGACGACCTCCATCCCGGTGACCCAGCCGTCCTCGTTGCCGATGATCCGTGCAGGGTTCGTGAGCCACAGGCACTCGACGCCCTCCTCGATCGCGTGGTGCAGCTCCTCGCTCCGCGCGGGCGACTCGGCCTCGGTGCGGCGGTACACGAGGTAGACGTGCTCCGCCCCCATCCGCAGCGCCACGCGGCAGGCGTCCATCGCGGTGTTGCCGGCACCGACCACGGCCACCCGCTTCCCCATCCCGACGGGGGTGTCGTACAGCGGCTGGCGGAACCCCTGCATCAGGTTCACGCGGGTGAGGAACTCGTTGGCCGAGACGACCCCGTTGAAGGCCTCGCCGGGGATGCCCATGAACTTCGGGCTGCCCGCCCCGGTCCCGATGAAGACGGCGTCGAACCCCTTCTCCTCGAGCAGCTGCGGGATCGTGAAGACCTTGCCGATGATCGTGTCGACCTCGAAGCGCACGCCCAGCGAACGCAGCGCGTCGATCTCGATGTCGATCGTGTCGTTGGGCAGACGGAACTCGGGGATCCCGTACTTCAGCACGCCCCCAGCGACGTGTAGGGCCTCGTAGACCGTCACGTCCACGCCTGCGTGCGCGAGGTCGCCGGCGCACGCCAGGCCAGCCGGTCCCGACCCGATGATCGCGACCCGCTTGTCCGCGGGCCGGACCGTGTCCGTCTCCTCCCAGCCGCGGCCGGCCGCGAAGTCGGCGACGAACCGCTCGAGGCGACCGACCGCCACCGGCTCGCGCTTCTTGCCGACGATGCAGGCCGCCTCGCACTGGATCTCCTGTGGGCACACGCGACCGCACACCGCCGGCAGCGCGTTGGCCGACTTCAGGATCCGGTAGGACTCGCGGAGGTCCTTCCGCGTCAGCGCGTCGAGGAACCCGGGGATGTCCACGCGCACCGGGCACCCCTCCACGCACTTCGGCTTCTTGCACTGGATGCAGCGGTCCGCCTCGGCGATCGCGGCTGCGAGGCCGTAGCCGAGCGCCACCTCGTCGAAGTTCTTCACGCGATCCTCGGGACATTGCACGGGCATCGGGTTGCGGACCGGCGTCACCGTGTTGACGTTCCTGGTCACCCGTGGTGCGCCCGTCGGCGGGAGCGGCTCCGGGACCGGCTGCCTAGAGGGATCGAACGCGCGGGTGCGCGCGGGCACGACCGCCGGGTTGGCGCCGCCCGGGCCGAGGTCGCGCAGCCGGCGACGTTCCTCCTCGAACCGCGAAAGGCATTCGTGCTCCTCGAACTCGAACCGATGCATCCGCAGCGCCAGCTCGTCGAAGTCCACCGCGTGTCCGTCGAAGTCCGGGCCGCCGACGCATGCGAAGCGCATCCTGCCGCCGACCGTCACGCGACAGCTGCCGCACATCCCCGTGCCGTCGACCATGATCGAGTTGAGGCTCACCATCGTCCGGATCCCGTACAGGCGGGTGAGCTCCGCGCAGGCCTTCATCATCTCCAGCGGCCCGATCGCGATCACCTCGTCGGCGTCGGGGTGCGCCGCCAGCACGGGCTCGAGCGCGGCGGTGACGAAGCCCTTCGTGCCGAACGAGCCGTCGTCGGTCGCGACGTGCAGCTCGTCGGAGAACTCCTGGAAGCGGTCCAGCCAGAAAATCTGCTCGGCGTTGCGGAACCCGACGATCGAGATCGTCGACGAGCCGAGCTCCTTGAGACGTCGCAGCTGCGGGAAGATCGGCGCCACGCCGAGCCCGCCGCCCACGAGGATCACCCTGCCCCGGCGCTCGAGCCTGGAGGCGACGCCGAGCGGCCCGATGAAGTCCAACAGGGCGTCGCCCTCGGCCAGGTCCATCATCTGGAAGGTCGTCTTGCCGACCGCCTGGACCACGATCGTGACGGTCCCCTCCCGCCGGTCGAAGTCGGCGACGGTGAGCGGGATGCGCTCGCCGGTCTCGTCGATCCGCACCATCACGAAGTGACCGGGCTCGCACGCGGCGGCCACGTCGGGGGCCCCGACCTCGAGCAGGAACGTGGTCGGCCCGAACTGCTCACGGCGGCGGATGGGGTACACGAGCATCTCCTCCGCGTTCCAGTACAAGGAATCGGCGGGCCGACGGCGGGTGCCGAACGGCCCCCTCTGGAAGGACCGGTCGGAATCCGCCCCCTCCTCCGGTAAGGTCTGCCCTGGAGGTCGAAGTGTCGTGGAGCCGAACGTCAAGGGAATCTTGCGCGAACAGCGCCGGTACTACGAGGACCGGGCCCGGGAGTACGACGACGTCTGGTACCGGCGAGGCATCTACGACCTGGGGCCGGAGGGGAACCGTCGGTGGTTCGAGGAGACGGCCCGGCTCGAGGCGGCGGTCGACGACCTCGAGGTCTGTGGCACCGTCCTGGAGCTGGCCTCCGGAACCGGCTTGTTCACCCGCCACCTCGCGCCCCGCGCCGAGTGCCTGATCGCGATCGACGCGGCGGCTTCCGTCGTCGCGATCAACCGCGCGCGCGTCCCGGCTCCCAACGTCGACCACGTCCAAGCGGACCTGTTCCGCTGGGAGCCGCCCGAGGGCGTCCGGTTCGACCTGATCTTCTTCGCCTTCCTGATCTCGCACATCCTCCCCGACCGGTTGGAGGAGTTCTGGGAACGGATCGCCGCCTGGCTCGCGCCTGGTGGCCGCGTCTTCTTCTGCGACGACCTCGAGGGCGCAGAGGAGCGTCACTCCAATCCCGGTGAGAGCGTTCAGGACGGTCCCGCGTTCGCGCACCGGCGCCGGCTGCGCGACGGCCGCGAGTACACGATCGTCAAGGTCTACTACGGTCCCGAGGGACTCCGCGAGCGGCTGGCGGCGCTCGGCTGGAACGCCGACATCCGCACGACGGGCGACGAGTTCTTCTACGCGACCGCTCGCCCCACGTACCAAGGTCCCAGCCACGCTCATTGACACGCTCGGTCCCCAACCCTGGAAGCGCTCGGCCGGCTCCGTCGTTCTCCTGTTCACGTGACCACCTCATCATGTTCAGTCAGGCACGAAATCCCGTTGCGGTTGGCAATGGATCGTCAAGCCCGGCGTGATTCGCGGTTGACCACCGGCTGTCACACAGTCACTTGCTGCACCGTCTCGTGGGCTGAACCGTCGCAAAGGAGAGGCAATGCAGGCCACCATCACGCGACCCGATCTGACGTGGGTCGCCGCAACCCTCTGCCGGCAGGGCATGCCACCCGAGGAGATCCGGGAGGTGCTGGCGGCCGGGGACCCCGTCACGGTTCACCGCCACCTGGAGCTGCACCGGGAGCGGCTCGACGAGCAGCTCGCCGAGGAGCAGCGCACGGTCTCCTCGCTCGAACGGATCCTCACCGACCTGGGAAAAGGCGCGAGATGAACCCGGAGACGATCAAGGAGGTCATCGGGGTCGCCTCCTAGCGTCGGTTACGCTTCCGTCCAGACATTCGGAGGAAGCGTGCGCTCGGACGAACGAGACTCGCCGCCCGCTCCCGGCGGCAACGACAACCCAGATCCCAGTCGCATCGACCCGCTCTTCCAGCCCTTCTCGCCGATGGAGCTGCGCGTGCACCGGATGGGCGGCGCGATCGTCGGCCGTCCCGCCGAGCTCGCCGCCATCTCGCAGGACCTCACGACCGCGCGATCGGGACGGCTCGTCGGGCTCACGCTCGAGGGCGAGCCGGGCATCGGCAAGACGAGGCTGCTCGTGGCCGCCGCGGGGATGGCGACCGAGGCCGGGTTCACGACGGTCGCCGTGACCGCCGACGAGGAGCTCAGGGGCCCGTTCCTGCTCGCTCGCTCGATCGTCGGCTCGCCGGAGGCAAAGGGGGCTGTGGCCGACGACGCCGAGACGTCGGAGGCGCTGGTCCGGTGCCTGGACTCGATGTCGGGCCAGGACGACCCGACCCTCTCGACCCTCTCGCCTGACCGGCGCCTCCTCCGCACCTTCGACCTGGGTGCGGTCGCCTTCCGGGCCCTGGCGGCGCGCCGGCCGCTCGCGGTGCTGATCGACGACCTGCAGTGGTCCGACGAGGACAGCCTCCGTCTGCTGCGGTACGTGGTCCGCGCCGACGGCGCCAGTCCCATCTTCCTGATGTTCGCGATCCGGCCCGAGGAGCTCGCGTTGGTCACCGAGGCCGTGAACCTGATCGCCGATCTCGGCCGGATGGGCCTGGTACGCCGGCTGAAGGTGGAACGGTTCACCCAGCAAGAGACCAGGGCGCTCCTCTCCCAGGCCCTCGGTGGCCCCGTGGACGCGTCGGGCGCGGCGGTCATGCACGCGCAGGCCGAGGGCGTCCCGTTCATGGTCGAGGAGATGGCGCTGGCGTACCGCGACGGGGGCCTCGTCCAGCAGATCGACGGGATCTGGTCGCTGGCCCGCAACGCCGAGCGCCTGGTGCCGTCGGCCGTGCGCACGCTGATATCACGCCGCGCCGCGCGCCTGCCCGACGAGACGAAGGCGCTGCTCGCCGAGGCCGCCGTGCTCGGACGACGGTTCAGCTTGAAGGATCTCCGTGAGATCGAGCTGCGGGTCAACGAGTCCGCTACGGAGCCCGAGGATCTCGCCGAGCTCCTGGAGCCGGCGGTGTCGGCCGGCCTGCTCACCGAGCACACGGAGGGGTCGGCGGCCGATTACAGCTTCCAGCACGAGCAGGTCAGGGAGTTCGCGGCGGGAACGCTGACGCCCGCCCGGCGGCGGGCCATCCACGGCGCGATCGTCGCGCTCCTCCAGTCCGGAGCGCCCTCACCGGCCAGCCTTCCGCTGCTCGCGCGCCATGCGCGGGCAGCCGGCGACGCCGCCGTCTGCGTGCGGTTCGCCACCGAGGCCAGCCGCAACGCGATCGCCGCCAACGCTCCCGAGGAGGTGCTGCGGTTGGTCGAGCTCGCCCTCCCATCCGCAGCGACGCCGCAGGAACGGGTCGGGCTCCTGGAGTCGCGGGATCAGGCACTGGACATGCTCCGCCGCCCCAACGACCGGATGGAGGGGCTCGCGGAGCTCGCCGCGCTGGCGGAGGCGCTCGGGGATTCGAACCTCGAGCTCGACGTGCGGCTGCGGCGTGCGGCGGCGTTGCGGACCGCGGAGGAGGAGGATCGCGCCGCCGAGCTCGCACGGGAGGTACGCACGCTGGCGGTCTCGCGCGAGGATCCGAACGGCGAGTTGGCGGCGTGCATGGAGCTCGGCCAGGACCTCCTTCGGGCCACGGCCGGCGAATCGTTCACCCCGTCGGCGAAGGAGGTGGACCTCGACGGCGCCGAGGAGGCCTTCCGCCGAGCGATGGAGCTCGCGGAGGAGCTGGGGGACGAAGCCGCGCTGGCCGCAGCCTCTCGGGAGGTGGGGGTCGTGCTCCTGGGCAGGATCCGCGCGTGGTTCGTCGAGCAGGTCGAGACCGGCCAGCACCTTCCGATCGCCCAGCGCGTGGCGGCCGGCGAGGCCCTCGAGGACCTCGTGCCCGAGCTTCCGATCGCCCCGATCGTGCAGGAGACGTTCGGCCTTTTCCAGGCGGCGCTCGAGCGCTACGAACGCCTCGGCGATCGTCGAGGGGCGATGTCGACGATCATCGCGCTGGCCTATCTGAACTGGGCGCCCGACATCCACATGGGTTCGAACTCGGCGCGTCACATCGAGGAGATCCGCCGCCTGACGTCGACGGCGAAGGCCTTCACGAACGAGAGCGAGCGCGCCGCCTTCGAGGCACAGATGCTCTACGGCGTCCACGTGTTCGCCCGAGCGAAGGTGATCCCCGACCTCGCCCTGTCCCGGGGCGAGGCGGCATACCGGCGCGCGAGGGAGATCGGGGACCGGGCGCTCGAGTTCCTCTCCGCGGGGGGAACCGCGATGGCCCACCTGGACTTGGGCGACATCGAGGAGGCCGGCCGATGGCTCGATCGAGCCGGGGCCACGGCGGCGGAGCACCCCACGCCGCTGCGGGCGCGCCGGTTGGAGACGTGGCGGGGGCTCGCCCTCGCCGCGGCCGGCGACGCGGCCGGCATGCGACATCACCTGGAACACGCGGTGGAGCTCGCCGGGCGCAGGCCCGCGGGGCGATGCGAAGCCCTCGCCCTCCTGGCGGTGCACGCATCGCGCCTGGGCGAGGAGCTCGGCGACGACGACCTCCTGGCGCTCGCCGAGCGCGCCGCGAGCGAGGCATCGGATCTCGCCGCCTCGCTTCCGGGCCACCCGCCGTGGGGTTCGCAGGCCGACGCCTCCCGGGCCAGGGTTGCTCTCGCACGGGGCCGGACGGATGAAGCGCAGGCGTTCGCTCGATCCGCGATGAACGCGCTGCAGTCGGCGATGCACGAGGACGGACATCTCGAGGTCGTCCTGCCCGTGGCCACGGTGTTCGAGCGGACGGGGGCGCCCGAGTGGGAGACGGTGAGGCAGTACGTCCAGTTGACCCTGGCGATGATCGCCCAGCGCACGGTCGACGAGGATGTGCGCGTCCGGTGGTTCCGTGGACCGGTCGGGCGCGACATGACGCAGCTCGCAGGTCCGATCGAGACCGTCTCGACGGCTCGGCCCAGCGAAGAGGCCCGGCCGGACGGAGCCGACACCCTCCTGCTGCAGAGCCTGATGCAGGGACGGACGAACGGTGAGATCGCGCAGGAGATGGGCATCGACGAGCCGGCCTTGAGGCGACGGCTCGGCCAGCTGTACGCGCGGATCGGCGCGTCATCGCGTGCGGAGGCGACCGCGTTCGCGTTCCGGGAGCGGGTGTTGTGAACCGAGGCGGGGCGCCATGACGCTGCGAGCTCGCCTCGACCGGCACCGCTGCGTCGGCGCCGGGACGTGCATCACGATCGCACCCACCGCCTTCGACTGGTACCGGGGCGACTTCGCCAAGGCGGGCGTGATCGACGCTGCGAGCGTCGAGGAGGAGCTGCTGCGGGAGGCGGCCCTTGCCTGCCCGACCGGCGCGATCACCGTCGAGGAGGTCGAGGAGCTCCTGCCCTGGCAACTCCGCGGAAAGGAGGGGCCGCGCCGCGTCGAGAAGACGTTCATGTTCACCGACATCGAACGGTCGACGAACCTCGTCGAGGCGCTCGGCGACGACGTGTGGCAGGGCGTGCTCCGCTGGCACGACGAGACGCTCCGCGGTCTGTTCGCCGAGCACAAGGGCGAAGAAGTGGTGTCGACCGGCGACGGGTTCTTCGTCGGCTTCGACTCGCCGGACGACGCGCTCGGGTGTGCGGTCGCGATCCAACGGCGCCTCGCCGAGCACCGACGGGCCAACGGGTTCGCGCCGAAAGTCCGGATCGGCGTGCACGCGTCGGGCGCGACGCAGACCGGCAAGAACTTCTCGGGCAAGGGCGTCCACGAGGCGGCCCGGATCGCCGCACTCGCCGGTGGCGACGAGATCCTGTCGAGCAGGACGACCGCGGCGGACGGCCGATTCCCGATCTCGGAGCTCCGAACCGTCACGCTCCGCGGGACGTCCGAGCCGATGGAGATCGTCACCGTGGATTGGGCTTAGCTGCGGGTGCCCGGGGTGGGACTCGAACCCACACGGCCGTGAGGCCCTCGCTGTTTAAGAGCGATGCGGCTGCCATTTCGCCACCCGGGCTCGAGCGACGCTAGCAGCTTCCGGCGTCACTCCGGCGTGATCGACAGGAGGACCGGCGCGTTCCCCCGCGGCCCGAGGTGCAGCGCCCGCTGGATCGCCCGGATCGGGCGGAAGAACACCAGGTCGACCCGGTACTTCTGCTCGAACATCGGCTCGTACAGGTCCGGCTCCCACGGAAGGACCTCGGCGCGCGCCGGGACCTGCTCGCCGAGAAGCTTGCCACGGGCCGAGCACGGCGCGATCGAGATCGACGCTCGACGGCGGATCCGCTTCACCTTGCCGGATGCTCGGTCGGTCTCCACGAGGAGCCGGCGCCCGTCGGTCACGAACCAGACGGGCGTCGCGACGCCCGTGCCGTCTCTGCGATAACTGGTGATGCTCAGGTACTTCCCCGGGATCGCCGTGAACGCTCGTGCCCCTTCCCGCAGCTCTGCGTCGGCCGTCATCGTCCTCGCCTCCTGCTCGGTCTCCGCCCACAGGCATAGCCCAAGGAAGGCGTCGCGGCTCGGGGACGAGGACCCTCCGCGCGAGGGACCTACGGCCGAACGTACGCGGTCTTCACCGTGGTGAAGAACTCGACGGCGTAGCGGCCCTGCTCGCGGGTGCCGCTCGAGGAGCCCTTCGTCCCGCCGAACGGCACGTGGAAGTCCACACCTGCGGTCGGGAGGTTGATCGTGACGATCCCCGCCTGGAGGCCATCTCGGAACATCGCGGCGTGCTTGAGCGAGGTGGTGCACACGCCCGCGGAGAGCCCGTACTCCGTGTCGTTCGCGAGCGCCAACGCCTCGTCCGTGTCGCCGGCCCGGATCACGGTCGCGATCGGACCGAAGATCTCCTCACGGTTCACGCGCATGTCGTTGCGCGTCTGCACGAGCAGCGCCGGCTGCAGGTAGTAGCCGTCGGTCTCGAGCTCGATCCGCTCGCCACCCCACGCGACGTCGGCCCCCTCGTCGCGCCCGATCCGCAGGTAGTCCAGGTCCTGCGCGAACTGGTCCTGGCTCACCACGGGGCCGATCTCGGTGCGGTCGTCGAGCGCGTGCCCGACGCGCAGCGCCTTGACCCGCTCCGTGAGCGCGTCGACGAACCGGTCGTGGATGCCGGCCGTCACGACCAGCCGCGACGACGCCGTGCACCGCTGACCCGTCTGGAAGAACGCACCCTGCGTCGCGCAGTCCACGGCGACGTCCAGGTCGGCGTCGTCGAGGATCACGAGCGGGTTCTTCCCGCCCATCTCCAGCTGGTACCGCCCGAAACGCGCCGCGAGCGCCGACGCGACCCGCGCGCCAACGGCCTGCGACCCCGTGAACGTCACGCCGCGCAGCCGGCCGTCATGCACCATCCGCTCCCCCACCACCGAGCCCGGGCCGACCACGAGGTTGACGGCACCGTCCGGAACACCGGCGCGCGACAGGATCTCGACGAGCGCCCACGCCGACGCGGGCACCAGCTCGGCCGGCTTGAAGACGACGGTGCATCCGTAGGCGAGCGCGGGCGCGATCTTCCAGGCGGGGATCGCGATCGGGAAGTTCCACGGCGTGATGATGCCCACCGGGCCGAGCGGCTCGCGCACGACGTCGACGTCGACCCCGGGCCGGACCGACCGGACGTGTTCCCCGGGCACCCGGAGGGCCTCGCCGGCGAAGAAACGGAAGATCTGCGACGCGCGCTGGACCTCGCCGACGCCCTCGGCCTTGGGCTTCCCCTCCTCGCGCGACAGGAGCGTACCGAGCTCGTCGGCGCGGGCCGAGAGCTCGAGCCCGACGCGCTCGAGCACGGCGAACCGCTCCCCCGGTGTGGTCCCGGCCCATGCCGGCGCGGCAGCGGCCGCGGCCGCGATCGCGTCGTCCACCTGAGCGTCGTCGGCGACGGCGAACTCGTCGACGACGTCGGTCAGATCCGAGGGGTTCACGTCGGCGACCGTCGTGCCGCCGTCGACCCATTCCCCCGCCACGTAGTTCGCACGCATCGCGCCCTCCTCGTTCGCATCATCCCAAAGGTGCCGTACAGTCTGCGCTCGTGCGGCGTCTGGGGGCGATCCTCGTTCTCCTGTCTGCCACCGTCGTGGCCGGCGTCACGGCACCACGCCCGGCCCTGGCCGACGGAGCGCGACGCGGCGTCCCGATCGTGGGGGCTCTCGGCGTGCGGCGTACGGTCGAGGAGCTTCAAGCGGGAAGCCGCGAACGCCAACGGCCCGTATCGTCGCTCCCCGTCCGACGGGGCCGCGCCGACAAGACGACCGATCAGCGATCCCCGGCCGCGGCCGCCCCCGCTCCCCTCGCCGCCCAAGCGGTCGCGAGCGGGTTGTCCTTCGACGGCCCGACACTGGAAGCCTCACCCAACGCCGCGTTCCCGCCGGACACGCAGGGCGACGTCGGCCCCACCCAGTTCCTCGTGACCCTGAACAGCCGCTTCCGCACCTACGACAAGGCCACCGGCACCGCGGACGGCGGCGTCGACGAGACACCCGACAGCTTCTTCGCCGACGCGATGACCCCGGTTGTGTGCAACTTCGCGTCGGATCCGCACGTCCGATACGACCGGCTGTCCGACCGTTGGTTCGTGCTGATGATCGACGTTCCCGATTGCGATGGGGGCACATCGAACCGCGTGATGATCGCGGTCTCGGGCGGTGCGACGCTGAGCGGATCGACCACGTGGACGTTCTTCCACATCGATGCCCCGGCCGGGTTGTTCTACGACTACCCGACGCTCGGGATCGACCATAACGCGCTGTACATCGGCGTGAACGGCTTCCTTACGACGGGACAACAGGGCTTCTCCCGGTCCGACGGTCTCGTCGTGCCCAAGACGTCGATCCTCGGCGCCGGCCCGATCGTCTCCACGAGGTTCACGCTCGCGACCGGCTCGGGGGCGGGACCCTTCACGCCGCAAGGCGTGGACGATCCGAACGATGCCTCTACGTCGGGGTTCTTCATCGGCGTGGACAACGCGTCGTTCGGCAAGCTCGACCTCGTACGGATCACCGATCCGGGGGGAACGCCGGCTGCGTCGAGCACGATCGCGGTCACGGTGCCGCCTACCACCTTCCCGATCACCGTGCCGCACCTCGGGAACACCGGCGGAAACAACGGCCGTCTCGACGCCATCGACGATCGGCTGTTCGCCGCGACGATGACCGCCGACGGTCACATCTGGACCGCTCACGACATCCAGGTCAACAGCGCCGGGATTGCGAGCGGGACCGGAGGTCGCGACGGTTCACGCTGGTACGAGATCGTGCCCGGGTCCGGCTCGCCGCCGACCCTGGTCCAGAGCGGCACCGTCTTCGATCCCGCGACGACGAACCCGCGCTCCTACTGGATGCCGACCGTGGCCGTCTCGGGGCAGGGGATCATGGCGATCGGCGGCAGCACCGCCGGAGCCCTGGCCCACGCCGATACCTGGTACGCGACGCGCAGCGCGGGCGATCCGCTCGGGTCGGTCAGCGCTCCGACGATCAGCACGAGCAGCACCTTCGGGTACAACCCTGCGGCCGATCCCGGCGGGTCGGGCGGGCGTCGCTGGGGGGACTACTCGCTCACCCGCGTCGATCCACAGGACGACCAAACCCTCTGGACGATCCAGGAATACACGCAGGCAACGGATACGTGGGGGGTGCGGATCGTGCGCCTCGACGCGCCGCCGCCGGCGACGCCCGCTTCCACGTCGCGGAAGGTCCCGACCGGTATGAAGAGCGTCCTCGTCACGCTCACGGGCACGTCGACCGGCGGGAGCGGCTGGTTCGATCCGAGGCCCGGCTATCCGAAACGGCTCGCCGTCTCGGTCGGCTGCGGCGTCTCGGTGAGGGCGGTGGGGTTCACGTCTCCGACGTCGCTGGACCTCGATCTCGACACGAGGGATGCGGCAGCCGCGAAATGTCTGGTGACGACGACGAACCCCGATGGGCAAGCGAGTGGCGCATCGGTCCTCCGGACCGTCCGCTACCGGCCCGACGCCAAGGTGAAGGCGGGCGTCTCGGTGCCTTATGTCGGTAACGACGTCTACAACACGACCGGCAAGCGCCAATCCGCATCCGTCAAGAAGCCTTCTGGATCGAAGGCGACCTTCTTCGTCCAGACGCAGAACGACGGCAGCGTCGCCGATCGGTTCCGGCTGTCCGGTCCCGGCAGCGTCGCGGGGTTCTCCGTGCGGTACTTCTCCGGGAGCACCAACGTGACGAGCAAGATCGTCAACGGGACCTTCCGTACCGCGGCGCTCGGGCCCGGCAAGGCCGCAACGATCCGGTTGGTGGTGACGCCGACCGAGGCGGGCGCGGGCACGTCGCGATCGTGGCTCGTCACCGCCACGTCGACCCACCAGGCCTCCCGGAAGGACGCCGTCAAGACGACCGTCAAGGTCGTCGCCGGCTGACGCGTGGAACGGCGCCCGGCTGGGTACCTCCTCAGAGACACTCCGAACAGGGAGGAGATCGGCATGCCCGTTCGTCACGCAGACGCTGAGTGGGAGGGGACCCTTCAAGACGGCAAGGGCGCGATGCGCTTTGGATCGGGGGCGTTCGAGGGGCAGTACACGTTCGAGTCGCGGTTCGAGGAGGGCAGCGGCACGAACCCGGAGGAGTTGATCGCCGCGGCTCACGCGGGCTGCTACTCGATGGCGTTCGCGGGAGGGCTCACGCGCGCCGACCACGTGCCCGACTCGGTGCACACGACCGCGCACGTCCACGTCGACCGGCAGGACGGCGGGTTCGCGATCACCCGCGTGGAGCTCGAGTGCGAGGCGCGAGTGCCGGACATCGACGAGGGGATGTTCCAGCAGATCGCCGAGGCCACTAAGTCCGACTGCCCGGTGTCGCGCGCCCTGTCGGCGGTCCCGATCGACCTACGGGCGACGCTCGTCTCGTAGCGAGGCTTCCTTGGCGTCGAGCGACCGCCTGAAGTCGTACCGGGGGAAACGGAACTCCCGACGAACGCCCGAGCCGTCGGGACGGCGGCGAACCTCCAAAGGGCGGCCGCGGTTCGTGATCCAGCAGCACGACGCCACGTCCATGCATTACGACGTGCGGCTGGAGGCGGGCGGCGTGCTCAAGTCGTGGGCCGTGCCCAAGGGACCGTCGACCGATCCACGCGACAAGCAGCTCGCGATGCCCACCGAGGATCATCCCCTCGGATCGGTGCTCTCGGGTCGGACGATCCGTGACGTCGAGAAGGAGGCGCGGTCGGGGAACGCGCACCCATGAACCCCGCCATCGAACGGCTGCCCGAGGGCGTCCGCCGGGCACTGGTCCGTACCGACCAGCCCGCTTGGATCGACCCGATGGCCGCCACGCTCACCGAGGAGCGCTTCTCCGACCCCGGCTGGATCTTCGAGCCGAAGCTCGACGGCGTCCGCTGCCTGGCGTTCCGTACGGGGCGCGGCGTGCGACTCGTGTCGCGGACGAACAAGGTGATGAACGACCACTATCCGGAGCTCGAGGAGGCGATCGCGTCGCAGGGCACCGCCGACGCGATCCTCGACGGTGAGATCGTGGCCTTCGAGGGGAACCGCACGAGCTTCGCGCGACTGCAGCGCCGCATGCAGATCGCGAACCGGGAGCAGGCGCGCCGGACCGGCGTGGCCGTGTACCTGTACCTGTTCGACGTGCCGCACGCCGACGGTTTCGACCTGACCGGTCTGGGGCTCCGGCACCGCAAGTCCGTCCTTCGGTCCGCCGTCGACTTCCGCGACCCCATCCGGCTCACGCCGTACCGCAACGCGGAGGGCGAGGCCTCCTACCGCGAGGCTTGCCAGAAAGGATGGGAGGGCGTCATCGCCAAGCGCGCCGACTCGACCTACCAGCACCGGCGCTCGCGCGACTGGCTCAAGTTCAAGTGCGTCAACGAGCAGGAGTTCGTGATCGGCGGCTACACGGACCCGAAGGGCTCGCGCCAGGCGTTCGGCGCCCTGCTCATCGGCTACTTCGACGACGGCACGCTCCGGTTCGCGGGCAAGGTCGGGACCGGGTTCGACGATCGGACGCTCGAGACACTCGGCGCGAGGCTGACCTCGATCGAGCGGGAGCGCTCGCCTTTCGGCGCCGCCCGCATCGCGCGGACGGGCGTGCACTGGGTAGAGCCCGAGCTCGTGGGCGAGGTCGGCTTCACGGAGTGGACGCGCGACGGGCAGCTCCGCCATCCCCGGTTCCTCGGGCTGCGCGACGACAAGCGCCCGCGCGACGTCGTGCGGGAGCTCCCGTCGTGAGCGAACGCCCGCAGGTGCGTGTGGGGCGGCGGACCTTCGAGGTCTCGAACCTCGACAAGGTGCTCTTCCCGGCCGACGACATCACGAAGGGCGACCTGATCGAGCACTACGTGCGCGTGGCCGAGCGGATGCTCCCGCACCTGAAGGACCGCCCGATCGCGATGGAGCGCTACCCCGACGGCATCGAGGGGAACCGCATCTTCCACAAGAACGTCCCGGACTACTTCCCCGACTGGATCGAGCGCGTCCGGATCCGCAAGCAGCGCGGATCCTTGCACCAGGTGGTCTGCACCGAGGCCGCGACGCTCGCGTACCTGGCGAACCAAGCGTGCATCACGCCGCACGCCTTCCTGTCGAGGACGGACCGGATCCAGAACCCCGACCAGCTGATCGTGGACCTCGACCCCGACCGCGGCGGGTTCGAGGACGCCCGCATCGCGGCGCTCGAGCTCCGCGACCTGCTCGACGAGCTGGGTCTGCCCGGGTTCGCGAAGACGACCGGCGGCAAGGGCATCCACGTGACCGTCCCCCTGGACCGGAGCATGGGCTTCGACGAGGTTCGCGACGTCGCCGGGGACCTCGCCGAGGTGCTGGCGCATCGCGACGAGCGCCGGCTCACCACCGAGCAGCGCAAGGACAAGCGTCGAGGACGCCTCTACCTCGACATCATGCGCAACGCCTATGCCCAGACCGCGGTGCCGCCCTACGCCGTTCGCGCGCGTGCCGGGGCGCCGGTGGCGACAACGCTCGACTGGTCGGAGGTCGAGGATCCGAAGCTCGTGCCGTCGCGGTTCACCCTGCGCACGATCAACCGGCGGCTGGAGAAGGATCCGGACCCCTGGTCGGGCTTCGCGCGGCGGGCACGTTCCCTGACGAAGGCGCGCGCGCGTCTCGAGCGGCTCCTCGGCGAGGAGGAGCGCGAACGGGAAGCTCACTGAGACGGGGCGCGCTCGGAGCCGTCGGCGAAGCCCAGCAGGATCAACGAATGCGCGACCAGGTTGGTCGCGGGACGGCGGATCACCACGGTCGAGCCCGGTTTGGCGGTGTTCAGCAGCTCTTGCCAGGTGCCCGGGCGATCGAGCCTCGGCAGCACGAACGCCCGTGAGCGCGTCCCGCCGTTGAGCAGCAGCAGCAACGTGCGGCCGTGGATCGGCCGCCCGCGTTCGTTCACCTCGTCGGTGGCCTCGCCGGCCAGCAGCATCCCGAGTACGCGGCCCTCCGGGTCGGCCCAGTCCTCGTCGCGCATCTCCCCGCCGTCGGGCCGGATCCAGGTCACGTCCTGCAGGCCCGAGCCGGGTCGCGAGCCGCGGAAGAACGACCGCCGCCGCAGGACGGCGTTCTCGCCGAAGATGGCAAGCGCGCGTCGCGTGAACGCCAGCAGCTCGCGGTCGAGGGGATCGAGCTGCCAGTCGACCCAGCTGATCTCGTTGTCCTGGCTGTACGCGTTGTTGTTCCCCTGCTGCGTCCGTCCCATCTCGTCGCCGCCGAGCAGCATCCGCACGCCCTGCGAGAACACGACCGTCGCGATCAGGTTGCGCTTCATCCGCTCGCGCAGGCGGTTGATCTGCGGCGAGTCGGTGGGCCCCTCGTTCCCCCAGTTGCGGCTGAGGTTGTCGTCCGTGCCGTCGCGGTTGTCGTCGCCGTTGGCCTCGTTGTGCTTCTGCTCGTAGGTGGCGAGGTCGTGCAGCGTGAAGCCGTCGTGCGAGGTGACGAAGTTGACGCTGGCGTACGTGTTGCGACCGGTGGCCTCGTAGATGTCGCTCGACCCCGACAGCCGGGAGGCGAGCTCCGGCAGTTGTCCGGCGTCGCCGCGCCAGAACCGCCGCACGCAGTCGCGGTAGCGCCCGTTCCACTCGGCCCACCCGACGGGGAAGTTCCCGACCTGGTACCCGCCGGGGCCGACGTCCCACGGCTCGGCGATCAGCTTCACCTGCGACAGCGTTGGGTCCTGCTGGATGATGTCGAAGAAGGTCCCGAGCCGGTTCACCTCGTACAGCTCGCGCGCCAGCACGGGCGCCAGGTCGAACCGGAACCCGTCGACGTGCATGTCGACGACCCAGTACCGCAGCGAGTCCATGATCATCTGGATCGTGCGCGGGTGCAGCATGTTGAGGCTGTTGCCCGTGCCCGAGAAGTCCATGTAGTAGCGACGGTCCTCCGGCATCAGCCGGTAGAACGCGCTGTTGTCGATGCCGCGCAGCGACAACGTCGGGCCGAGGCGGTTCCCCTCGCCGGTGTGGTTGTAGACGACGTCGAGGATCACCTCGATGCCGGCGCGGTGCAACGCCTTGACCATCGACTTGAACTCGGTGACCTGCTGGCCCCGCCCACCGGTGGCGTACCCGACGTGGGGCGCGAGGTAGCCGATCGAGTTGTATCCCCAGTAGTTGCGGAGGCCGCGCTCGACCAGGGCACGGTCGTCGACGAACTGATGCACGGGGAGCAGCTCGACAGCCGTCACACCGAGCGACTGCAGATGCTCGATGACCGGGTCGTAGACCATCGCCAGGTAGGTCCCGCGTAGCTCGGGCGGGACCGACGGGTGCTGCATCGTCATGCCGCGGACGTGGCACTCGTAGATCACGCTGCGGTTCCAGGGGATGTCCGGGCCGCGGTCGTCACCCCAGCTGAAGGCGGGGTCGATCACGACGCTCTTCGGCATCGCGCCGGCGCTGTCGCGCTCGTCGGGGACGAGATCCTCCTCCGGGTTGCCGATCGTGTACCCGTACACCGTGTCGTTCCATCGGATCGTGCCGCTGATCGCTTTGGCGTAGGGGTCGAGGAGCAGCTTGTGCCCGTTGAACCGGTGGCCGTCGTGCGGCGCGTACGGGCCGTGGACCCGGAAGCCATAGAGCTGGCCGGGGCGCACGTCGGGCAGGTACGCGTGCCAGATCAGGTCGGTGCGCCACGGCAGCGGGATCCGATGGCTCTCCGTCGCGTCCTTCGGCCGGTCGAACAGGCAGAGCTCGACCGCCGTCGCGTGCTCGGAGAAGAGCGAGAAGTTCACGCCCTCCCCGTCCCACTTGGCGCCCTGTGGGTACGGCGAACCGGGCCACACGCGGAGCGGTGTCATCGCTCCTGCACCCAGAGCGACGCCGATCGGCGCGCCACCGGGATCGGCCCCGGCCCTTCGATGCGCTCGGCGGTGTGCGGACGGGGACCGGCGAACCGTTCCTCGGACGTGTCGAGGAGGCGCCGCCACCGGCCGGCGGGGAACGGGACCTCGGCCGGCTCCTCGCCGAACGCGAGCACGACCACTGCGTCACCCTCGGCGGCGCGGCGTCTGTGGACGATCGTCTGTCCGACGACCCCGAGGTCCGCGGCCTCGGGGTCGAGCCGCCGCAGGGCCGGCACCTCGCGTCGCGCGCGGAGCAGCTCGGTGCAGAGCGCCTGCACACGCGTGTGCGGCTCCTTGGTTCGCAACGTGTGGTCGAGCTTGGCCGCGAGGAAGGTTTCCTCCGCCTGCGGGTCCAGAGGATCGTCGGCGAACCCGAGCCGTCCGAGGTCCTCGGCGCGTCCGTCGCGAACCATCGCGGCGACACCGGGGTCGGAGAAGTCGGTGAAGAACGGGAACGGTGCGAGCTCCCCGTACTCCTCTCCCATGAACAGCAGGGGGACGAACGGGGACAGCAGCGCGGTCGCCGTGGAGAGCTTCGTCGACTCGAAGTCCACCAGGTCGGACAAGCGTTCGCCGCGCGGGCGGTTCCCCACCTGGTCGTGGTTCTGCGCGAAGGTCACGAACGCGTGTCCCGGCAGGCCCTTCGGGGAGCTGCCCCACCGCATGCCGCGCGCGACCGACGGCCGGCCGCCGTCGAGCGCCCACCCCTGCAGCAGTGTCGTGGCAACGTCCTGCAGGGAACCGAAGTCGGCGTCGTAGCCGAACCGCTCGCCCGTGAGGAAGGCGTGCAACGCGCGGTGCAGGTCGTCGACCCACTGCGCGTCCATCCCGAGGCCGTGCCGGTCGCGCGGGGTCACGACGCGCCGGTCGTTCGCGTCGGTCTCGGCGATCACCACCAGCCGCCGCCCCAGCTCGACCGACCACGTCTGCGCCGCGGTGGTCAGCTCGGCCAGGAACGGCGTCGCGGAGGTGTCGACGATCGTTTGGGTCGCGTCCAGACGCAGCCCGTCGACGTGGTAGTCGCGGAACCACATCCACACGCTGCCGAGCAGGAACCGGCGTACCTCATCGCTCCCCGGACCGTCGACGTTGACCGCGTCGCCCCACGGGTTGCGGTAGCGGTCGGTGAAGTACGGGCCGAGCGCGGCGAACACGTTGCCTTCGGGGCCCTGGTGGTTGTGCACCACGTCCAGCACCACGGCGAGGGATCGCGCGTGGCACGCGTCGACGAACCGGCGCAGCGCATCCGGACCGCCGTAGGCCTCGTGCACGGCGTACGGGAAGACCCCGTCGTATCCCCAGTTGCGCTCCCCCGCGAACGGGGAGACGGGCATCAGCTCGACGGCGGTGACGCCGACCCAGGCGACGTCGTCGAGCCGCTCGATCGCGGCGTCGAGGGTCCCCTCGGCGGTGAAGGCGCCGACGTGCAGCTCGTACAGGACGTGGTCCTCGATCGAGCGCCCGTCCCAGCCGGCGTCGGACCAGCCGAAGAGACCGGGGTCCTCGAGCATCGACGGCCCGTGCACGCCCTCGGGCTGTCGTCTGGACGCGGGGTCCGCGAGCTCGCGCTCCCCGTCGAGCATCAGTCGATAGCGGGTGCCTGCCCTCAGACGATCGACCTCGCCGCGGTGGTACCCGGCATCGTCGCGCCGAAGCCGCACCCGGCGGACCTCGTCGAGGAGCACGACGTCCACGGTCGCCGCGTGCGGAGCCCACACCACGAACCGCCACCGGTCGTCGCCGGCCGGCGTCGCCCCGAAGTCAGATTGGGTCACGCGTCCTCCGCCGGCACCAGGAACACGCATGCCAGGGGCGGCAGCGACACACTGAGGGACCAGGGGCGGCCGTGCGACGCGACCTGCTCGGCCCGCACCTCCCCGAGGTTGCCGACGCCGCTCCCTCCGTAGACCGCGGCGTCGCCGTTGAGCGCCTCACGCCATGCCCCGCCGAACGGGACGCCGACACGGAACCCGAGCCGCGGCACCGGCGTGTAGTTGCACAGGACGATCGCGACGTCGCGCGCGCCCGGGCCCCGGCGCAGGAACGAGAGCGTGCTGTTCTCGCGGTCGCCGCCGTCGATCCATTCGAATCCGAACGGGCCGGTGTCCCCCACGTGCAGCGCGGGCGTGCTCCGGTAGAGGGTGTTGAGGTCGGCCACCCAACGGCGGACCCCCGCGTGCATCGGGTCGTCGGCCAGCGAACGGTCGAGCACGCGGTCGTGGTCCCACTCACGCGGTTCCGCCAGCTCACCACCCTGGAACAGCAGCTTCTTGCCGTTCTGCCCGAACATCGAACCGAACAGCAGGCGCAGGTTCGCGAACCTCTGCCACCGGTCCCCCGGCATCTTCTCCAGCAGTGAGCCCTTCCCGTGGACGACCTCGTCGTGCGAGAGCGGCAGGACGAAGTTCTCGGAGGCCGCGTACACCTGCCGGAAGGTGATGGCATCGTGGTGGTAGGAGCGGTGGATCGGGTCCTCGGAGAAGTACTCGAGCGTGTCGTGCATCCACCCCATGTCCCACTTGAGGCCGAACCCGAGACCGCCGACGTCGGTGGGACGCGACACCATCGGCCACGCCGTCGACTCCTCCGCCACCATCTGGATGCCGGGCTGCTCGGCGTACGCGTCGGCGTTCATGCGCCGCAGGAAATCGATCGCCTCGAGGTTCTCTCGGCCGCCGAACCGGTTGGGGAGCCATTCCCCCTCGCGCCGGGAGTAGTCGCGGTACAGCATCGAGGCCACCGCGTCCACCCGCAACCCGTCCGCGTGGTAGGTCGAGAGCCAGTACATCGCGCTCGAGAGCAGGAAGCTGCGCACCTCGTCGCGGCCGTAGTTGAAGATGAAGGTGTTCCAGTCGGGGTGGTAGCCCAGACGCGGGTCCGCGTGCTCGTACAGGTGCGTCCCGTCGAAGAACCCGAGCCCGTGCTCGTCGTTGGGGAAGTGCGACGGCACCCAGTCCAGGAGCACGCCGACTCCCTCGCGGTGCAGACGATCGACGAGCGCCATCAGGTCCTGCGGCGTGCCGTAGCGCGCCGTCGGCGCGAAGTAGCCGGTGGTCTGGTAGCCCCACGAGCCGTAGAAGGGGTGCTCCATAACCGGCAGCAACTCGACGTGCGTGAACCCGAGCTCGTTGGCGTAGTCGGCCAGCATCGGCGCGACCTCGCGGTAGGACAGCCAGCCGCCGTCGTCGCGCCGCGCCCACGAGCCCAGATGCACCTCGTAGACCGAGACCGGCGCGTCGAGGGCGTTGCGCGACGCGCGCTCGGCCATCCATCGCTCGTCGCCCCAGTCGTACTCGAGACCCCACACGACCGACCCGGTGCGCGGCGGCTCCTCGGTCCGGACGCCGTACGGGTCGGCCTTCTGCACCGCGTAGTCGCCGACGTTGGAGACGATGTGGAACTTGTAGACGTGACCCCGTTCGGCCGAGCCGACCGTGCCCTCCCAGATGCCGGAGCTCGCCACCGGGGAGAGCGGGTCGGCCTGCCGGTCCCACCCGTTGAAGTCCCCGACCACGGAGACCGCCCACGCGTTCGGCGCCCACACGGCGAAGTAGGTTCCGCCCTGCGTCACGTGCGCGCCGAGCTTCTCGTGCATCCGACGGTGGGTGCCTTCGCCGAAGAGATAGAGGTCGTGCTCGGTCAGCAACGACGTGCGTGCCGGCGTCATCCTTCTGGCTCCTCCCGGAGCCCCGCGATCCGCTCCAGGGTGCGGCGAACATCGTCCAGATCGCGGAGCTCCTCGACCGTATGGCGCATCCGCACCCTCCAGTTCGGGCGCTCTGCCCCGGTTCCGGGCACGTTCTGCGGCCGCTCCTCCATCCAGAGGTCTTCGAGCGTGGCGATCACCACCGGCGCGTCGCTCGCCGCGAGGAACGCGAGGCAGGCGTCCAGCACCGCGCGCGGATCGTCGAGGTCGCGCGGCGCGAACCCGCGATCGAGCAGGAGCGACGTGATGGCGCGCTTGACGTCGTCGCCGGCCCGAGCCCAGAAGCGCGCGAAGGGCGGCATGTCGTGGGTGGCGACCGCGGCGATCGCCGTCGACCGGGGTTCGGGAAGCCTGGAGTCGCGCACCTCCTCGGCCTCCAGCTCGACGACGAACATGCCGAGGAGGCCGTGGCTCCGCATCGCACGCCGGACGTACCCGGGGACGGTGCCGAGGTCCTCGCCGATGACGACGGCGCCCGCCCGGTGCGCCTCGAGCGAGAGCATCGCGTACCACTCGTCGGGGCGGAACCGCACGTACACGCCCGCGGTGGCGGGCATGCCCGCGGGCACGCAGTACAGCCGGTGCAGCCCCATCACGTGGTCCAGCCGCACGAGCGAGGCTCGTCCGAGCAGCGTGCGCACGCAGGCGATCGGATACCGGTAGCCGTCCTCGCGGATCCGCTCCGGGTGCAGAGGACGGAACCCCCACTCCTGTCCGCCGGCGAACAGCGGATCGGGCGGCGCTCCGGCGCTCACGTCCGGCAGGAACACGTCCCGGAATCGCCACGCGTCGTAGCCCGCCGGGTGCACGCCCAGCGGGAGGTCCAGCGCCAGCCCGCGGCGGTCGGGAGCCAGCTCCCTGAGCTGCCGCTCGGCGGCCCACTGCACGAACAGGTGATACCGGCCGGTCGGATCGTCTTGGGGCTCGCCGTCGAGCCGTCCGTCGCGCTGCGGGGAGGGCCAGGCTCCCCACCAGGCCGCGCGCCGCTCGATCTCCTGTCGGAACCGCGCGTACCCGACGAGCTCCGGCTTCGACGCGACGAACTCGCGGAAGGCTTTCGGGGGCGCGGCCAGGACGTGCTCCGCGAGCGGCGCGAGCACCCGCCTCTTGGCGGCCGCCGCCCGACGATAGTCGACGAGCTCCGTCTCGCGGAGCTCCTTCACGTCGCGCCGGAGGTCGGGGTCCTCCAGCGCGGCGCACGCTTCGCCGGCCCCGTCGAGCTCGGCGAGCCGCTCGACGTCGATGAAGAGCTCGTTCCAGAAAAGCCGGCTCGCCGGCGAGTACGGCCCGGGTTCGAACAGCGGCTCGTCGAGGAACTGCGCGAGCATCGGGAGCGTGGCAACGACCGAGCCGCCCATCTGCCGGGTGAACGACAGGAGGTCGCCGAGCTCACGGAAGCTGCCCACCCCCCAGTCGTCCGAGGACCGCAGCGCGTAGGTCGGGGCGAAGACCCCCCAGCTCCGGCCGGACGGCGCGGGCGCGCGGCGCGGTGCTGCGATCACGAGGGCCTCGTTCCGCCGGCTCCGCTCCTCCACCACGAGGCGGTGATACCCATCCGGCAGCCGGGCGCCGAGCGGGACCGTGACGGCCGGCCCGTCCGACGCCTCGGCCGGGGTCCAGGTGGCCGGCTCGTCCTCTCCCTCGATGGCGACGCCGACCCGCACGGGTCCGGCGGTCTCCGGCCGCACGGTCACGTCCTCGAGCGCGCCGTCCCAGGCCACCACGACCGGCTCTACCACCCGCGCCGACCGTCGAGCCCGCCGTTCCCGAAGCGCCTCGGGCGCGTCGGCCGGGCCGTCCAGCGGCGCGCCCAACGCCCGGAGCACGGCGACCGTGCTCTCGACCGATGCGACGACGGTTCGACCGTTCATGTCCCGGTAGCTGGCCTGGAGTCCCCACTCCCGGGCGAGCTCGCGGAGCGCCCGGCTCACGGAGCCTCCCCCAGTAGCTCGAGGACGCCGCGAACCGGCGTCTGGGTCAGCGCAGGGCGGTGCGACAGCTCGTAGTCGATCTCGTAGAGCGCCTTCTCCAGCAGCAGTGCGGTGAGCAGCCGTTCGATCCCTTCGTCGGTCGTCGGGAGGAAGCCCGCGGGCACGGCCACCTCGAGGTACGCGCCGAGGAACGCCGTCGACACGCGGTCGGTCCAGAACCGCGCCCAGTCCACCAGTGGCATGCGCAGGTCCTCGCCGAGCGTCTCGAGCGACGGAGAGCGCAAGCCTTCTTCCGCCGCGTAGCGGAAGGATCGGAGCATGCCGGCGACGTCGCGCAGCGCCGGACGTTTGATCCGCCGCTCTCCGAGCGGGCGTGTCGGCTCTCCCTCGAAGTCGATCAGCACGAAGTCGCGCCCCGTGTAGAGGGCCTGTCCGAGATGGAAGTCGCCGTGGCAGCGGATCCGCGACCCGCCGATCCGCGGCCCGAGCAGCCCGCGCGTCCACGACTGGAGCTCGCTCTCGCGCGCGAGCAGGTCCCGTGCGCCGGCGATCTCGCCGGCGTGGGGCGCCAGGGCGCGGAACGTCCTGGCCTGGAGCGTCCGGATCGACTGCACGAGCGCGCGCTGGTCGAGGCTGCTGAAGGACTCGGGAGCGAACGCCGGTAGGTCGGCCCGCGAGGCGAGGGCGCGGTGCATCTCGGCCGTGCGGGCACCCAGCACCCTGGCCGATTCCAGATAGGAGGGGAAGAGCTCCTCCGCCGGTCCGGCGACCTGTTCGCGCGTGGCGGCGATCAAGGACGTGGGGGCGGGCGGCGGCTCCTCCCCCGTCCGGGCCAGCGCACGCTCGAAGAAGGCCTGCAGCGCATCCAGCGTGTATCGCCAGGCGTCGCCCTCGTTGGGGACGAACCCCTGCAAGATGCCGATCGTCATCGGCTCCTGGCCGCGCGCCGCGTACTCGAGCGCCCCGCCCACCGCGGGGGTGTTCGGGAAGTGGACCGACGTGGTCAGGAACCGGCCGATCTCGAGGTCGGGGTTCGTTCCCTCGTCCAGGCGGCGGAAGATCTTCAGGATCATCCGGTCGCCGAAGACGACCGAGGTGTTCGTCTGCTCCGCGTCCGAGACCGACGCGGAGAGCTCCTGCCCGTCGCCGCGTAGATCGCGGAGCCGGTCGGTGCGCGAGGCTACGAGGACGCCGGCGCGGCCGCGGATCCGCCGGCGCCGCTCGATCGCCGCCAGCAGCGCGTCGGGGAACGAGGGCTCGACGAGCGCGTCCTGCACGATCCAGGACCCTTCGGAGGACTCGATCTTGGCGAACACGCCGCGGTCGGGAAGCTGCTCGGGTTCGGGGCGAACCAAGAGCGGCATCGCGTACGTCTCGGTCTCGCCCTCCGTGTAGGCGACCCGGATCAGGAGCAGCGATCCCGGCTCCAGCAAGCCCGGCGTCACGGGGATCGACTCGATGACCGACGCCGACTGGATGCGCCGGGCCTTCCCCCCGAACCAGCGGCGTCTCGGAAGGATCGACGGGAGGTACCGGTCGAAGGTCGACGGGGAGCCACGGAAGACCGACTCCCATCCCTCGCGGATCCGGATCGTCGGGAAGTCCCCGATCGGCTCGTCCTCTTCGGGCCGCGCCTCCAGCGAGAACCAGTAGAAGGCGTAGGGCCCGAGCGTGACGAAGTACGGCAGCTCGCCGATCCGCGGGAACTCCGTCTGTCCGAAGAGCTCCACCGGGATCAAGCCGTTGAACTCGCCGAGGTCGAGCTCGACGAACTGCGCGTTGCGCGCGAGGTTGGCCACGACCAGCACGCGCTCGTCGCCGATCTCGCGGACGAACACGAGCACCTTGCGATTCTCCGGGTACAGGAACCGGATCGACCCGATCGACAGCGCGAGGTAACGCCTGCGGAGCGCGGTCACGTGGCGCATCCACCACAGCAGCGAGGCGGGGTTGTTCTGCTGCGCCTCGACGTTGACGGCGGCCGCCTGGTACTCCGTGTCGGCGACCACCGGCAGGTAGAGCTGCTGGGGGTTCGCGGTCGAGAAGCCGGCGTTACGGTCGGCCGTCCATTGCATCGGCGTCCGCACGGCGTTGCGGTCGCCCAGGTAGATGTTGTCGCCCATCCCGATCTCGTCGCCGTAGTAGATGACCGGCGTCCCGGGCAGCGAGAACAAGAGCCCGTTCATCGCCTCGATCAGCCGGCGGTCGTTGCCGAGCAACGGCGCGAGCCGCCGCCGGATCCCGAGGTTGATGCGCGCCTGCGGATCGCGGGCGTAGACGCGGTACATGTAGTCGCGCTCCTCGTCGGTCACCATCTCGAGCGTCAGTTCGTCGTGGTTGCGCAGGAACGTCGCCCATTGCGTGTCCTCGGGGATCGGCGGCGTCTGCTGCAGGATGTCCACCAGGGGGAAGCGGTCCTCCATGCGCGTCGACATGAACATCCGCGGCATCAACGGGAAGTGGAACGCCATGTGGCAGCGGTCGCCCTTGCCGAAGTACGCGACCGCGTCCTCGGGCCACTGGTTTGCCTCCGCCAGCAGCATCTTGTCCTCGAAGCGGTCGTCGACGTGACGGCGGAGCTCCGAGAGGAACGCGAAGGTCTCCGGCAGGTTCTCGCAGTTCGTCCCCTCGCGCTCGAACAGGTAGGGCACGGCGTCCAGACGCAGGCCGTCGACCCCCATCTCGAGCCAGTAGTCGACGACGCGGACCATCGCCTCCCGCACCGCCGGGCTGTCGAAGTTGAGGTCCGGCTGGTGGGAGTAGAACCGATGCCAGTAGTGCTGGCCCGCCACCGGGTCCCACGCCCAGTTGGAGGACTCGAAGTCCTTGAAGATGATGCGGGCGTCCGCGTAGCGATCGACCGAGTTGCTCCAGACGTAGAAGTCGCGCCACACCGACCCGGGCTTGGCCCGGCGCGCCCGCTGGAACCACGGGTGCTGGTCCGAGGTGTGGTTCAGCACGAGCTCGGTGATCACCCGGATGCCGCGAAGGTGGGCGCCCCGCAGGAACCGCCGGAAGTCGCGCAGGGTGCCGTAGGCGGGATGCACCGCCCTGTAGGAGGCGATGTCGTACCCGTCGTCTCTGAGCGGCGACGGGTAGAAGGGCAGGAGCCAGATCGCGGTGACCCCGAGGTCGCGGATGTGGTCGAGCCGTTGCTCGAGCCCGCGGAAGTCCCCGATGCCGTCGCCGTCGCTGTCCTGGTACGCGCGCACGTGCACCTCGTACAGGACGGCATCCTGGTACCAACGCGGCATGCGCACGATGGGTTCGGCGGCCGGCTCGCCCGGCGTGAGCAGACGAGCGTCCATCAGCCCCCCACCCGTTCGATCGCGAAGACGTGGGCCGGCCGGAGCCCCGGCTCGAGCTCGACGAAGTTCCTCGTCCCGCGCCACTCGTAGGAAGAGCCGCCGAGCAGGTCGGTGACCGACAAGGACTCGCCGGGGTCGACGCCCAGAGCGAACAGATCGAGGTCGGTCCACCCCGACTGCTTCCACCTCGGATCGAGGTTCACCACCACCAGGACCGTGTCCGTCCCGTCCTCGCTGCGCTTGCTGTACGCGAGCAGCTGCGGGTTGTCGACGCCGTGGAAGCGGAGCGTGTCGTTGCGGAGCAGCGCCGGGTGCCCGTGCCGGATCCCGTTCATCTCATGCATCAACGCTCGTATCGGCGCGGCCCTCGCGAGGTTCCACCGCTTCAGCTCGTACTTCTCCGAGTTGCGGTACTCCTCGGCGCCCGGCTCGCGCGGCACGTGGTCGCGCAGCTCGAACGCGGGCCCGTAGATCCCGTAGCTCGCCCCCAGCGTCGCGGCCAGGAGGAACCGGACCGCGTAGACGTTCGCGTCGCCCGTCTGCAGCTCCTCGGTCAGGATGTCCGGCGTGTTCGGCCAGAGGTTCGGACGGACGAACTCCGAGACTGGGCGCGTGGTCAGCTCGTTCATGTAGTCGATCAGCTCGGTCTTCGTGTGCCGCCACGCGAAGTACGTGTACGACTGCGAGAAGCCCACCTTCGCGAGGCGATACATGATCTTCGGCCGCGTGAACGCCTCCGAGAGGAACACGACGTCGTCGTGCTCGGCGCGCACCTCGGCCAGCAGCCACTCCCAGAACGGGAACGGCTTCGTGTGCGGGTTGTCGATGCGGAAGATGCGCACCCCGTGATCGATCCAGAACAGCACGACGTCGAGCAGCGCGTCCCAGAGCTCGCGCCACGCCGACGTCTCGAAGTCGATCGGGTAGATGTCCTCGTAGCGCTTGGGCGGGTTCTCCGCGAAACGGATCGCGCCGTCGGGCAGGCGCCGGAACCACTCGGGGTGCTCGCGCACCCAGGGATGGTCGGGCGCGCACTGGAACGCGATGTCGAGCGCGATCTCGAGGTCGTGCTCGCGCGCCTCCTTCACCAGGCGGTCGACGTCGTCGATCGTGCCCAGGTCTGGGTGCACGGCGGTGTGCCCACCCTCCTCGGCGCCGATCGCCCAGGGGCTTCCCACGTCGCCGGGTGCCGAGGACGCGACGTTGTTCCGCCCCTTTCGGTTGACGCGGCCGATCGGGTGGATCGGGGGCAGGTACACGACGTCGAAACCGAGCTCGGCGATCTCGGGGAGACGCGCGATCACGTCATCGAGCGTGCCGTGCCTGCCCGGCTCCGTCGAGGCCGAGCGCGGGAACAGCTCGTACCACGCGCCCGACCGCGCGCGCTCGCGCTCGACCAGGATGCGGAAGGGCTCGCTCTCGACGGCGTGGGGTCGCTCGCCGTGCGCCTGCATCAGGCGCGGGACCGCCGGATCGCGCACGGCCTCGAGCGCCGTCTCGATCGAGCGGCTCCGCATCGCCGACGCGAGCGCCGAGAGCCGGCCGGCGTCGTCGCCGGCCCGGCGCGCCGCACGGGCGATCAGGCGCGCGCCCACCTCGAGCTCGACCGCGACGTCCTGCTCCGCGTCGAGGCGCTTGAGGAGGTCGGCGTGCCACGATGCGAAACGATCGATCGCTCCGGTGATCGTGAAGACGTAGATCCCGAGGTCGGCCACGCGGAACGCGGCCCTCCACCGGTCGTTGCCGAGCGGTCGCATCGGCGCGTCCTGCCACTCGTCGTCGTGCTCGTGCCGGTAGCGCACGAGCGCCCCCACGTGGTCGCGACCGTCCGCGAACACGTCGGCCTCCACCGTGACCAGGTCGCCCAGGGTGCGCTTGGCCGGGAACCGGCCGTCGTCCACACGGGGGGTGACGTCCTCGATCGCCACCCGACGCCGTCCGTCTCGCGGTCGCTTCATCGATCTCCTCGGCTGGCGGTCGCGCGACCCGGGCACGCGCGTACCCGGCATCGCCGGGTGCCTCCTATTTCTACCCTCCTTGCGCCGGAGGGGCACACGCGCTGCTCAGCACGACGGCCGGAGGCGCCTGAAGCCACGTCGCAGGAGGATGCCATGGCGTGTCGAAGGTCAGCTCGATGGGGTTGGACCTTCCATGAACGCGGCGGCGTGATCGGCGACCCACTGGCGGAACGATCGCGGCGGCGATCCGAGGATGTCGAACACCGTCGAGGTGATGAACGCCGGCCTTCCGATCGTCGCGCCCCACGCGGCCAGCAGCATGTCCACTGCCGGGCGCGGCCAGCTTCCCTCCGTCTCGCGTCGGAACTCGTCGGGCGACAGCTCCTCGAACCCGATCCGGCGCCCCAAGACGTCACCGATGATGCTCACCTGCTCTGCCTGACTCAGTGACTCGGGGCCCGTGAGGACGTAGTCGCCCCCGGCATGTCCCTCCTGATACAGGGTCAGCGCCGCGACGGCTGCCACGTCGCGATCATCGACGGGCGCCGTCTCGGCAGCGCCGTACGGCCACCGGACGACACCGTCGGCGCGGATCGCGGTCGCCCACCAGAACAACGCGTTCGAGGCAAACATCCCCGGCCGGATGATCGTCGACTCGAGCCCGGCGGCGTCGATGAGCCCCTCGATCTCGTCGTAGAGCACCGCCATCGGATTCGGTTGCTGGAAGAACGGGTGCGGGGTCTTGTGCGGTGCCGAGAGGAAGACGACACGCCGCGCGTAGGTCGCGAGACGCTCGACGACCGCCGGAGCGGTCGCCGGCGGGGCGGTCCAGACGAGGAAGACGACCTCGACACCTTCCAGTCCTGCGTCCAGCGATCCGGGCACGGTGAGGTCGCCGGTGACGACGTCGACGTTCGCCGGCAGCGTCACCGCCGCCTCGGAGCGATGCGTGAGCGCGCGGATCGGCACGCCCGCGTCCATAAGGAGGTCGATCACGGCGCGCCCAACCCGGCCGGTCGCTCCGGTGACGAGCACCGGAGGCACCCGCGCCCGTGTCACGAGGCCTCGACGTCCGTGGTTGGCATCAGCCGCCGGCCTTCGTCTCCTTGATCGTGACCCGGTCCATGTAGACGACCTGGGTGGGCGGGCCGTCGTAGTTGGCGCCCTTCACGAACGAGTTGATCCGCTCGGCCACATCGAGCCCTCGATCGACCGTCCCGAAGATCGTGTAGGCGGGGTTGCTGTCCAGCCCCGACCCCTGCGGCCCGGTGATGACGAAGAACTGGCTGCCGCCGGTGTTCGCCCCGCTGTTGGCCATCGCCACCACGCCCGCAGCGTAGTGAGGGCTCGTGGAGAGCTCGTCGGGGATCGCGTAGCCGGGACCACCGGTTCCGTCCCCCTTCGGATCGCCCGTCTGGATCACGTCGATCGAGTCGACGACCCGGTGGAAGACCATACCGTCGAAGAAGCCCTTCCGGGCGAGGTAGACGAAGCTCGCGACGGTGTTCGGCGCAGCGTTCGCGTCGAGCGAGAACGTGATCGTGCCACACGACGTCTCGATCGTGGCCGTGTACGTGGCGCCGGCATCCAGGACCTTCGCGGGATCCGGAGCGTGGTTGTACTGGGGCTTCTTCTTCCCCGCGTCGGGGGGCGCGGTCGCGCCGCAAGCGATGGTCTTCTGGGCGGGCGCCTTCGGCTTCACGTACCCGGTCACCTTCACCGGACCCGTCGGCGTGATCGACGGGCTCACCGACGTGCTGGGCGTCGGGGAGTTCGACGCGGTCTGGTCGTTCCCGGTAAGAGCGAGCAGGCCCACGACGATCACCAGGACGCCGGCCCCGGCTCCCAGCCCGCCCAGCAACGCGTTGCGGCGTCGGCGTGCGGCGCGCCGCTCGGATTGGCGGCGCGCCGCGAGCTTGGCCAGTTGGCGATCGCGGCTGCGACTGGGCATCGGCCGGGAAGGTTACCGGACCCCGAGAAGCTCCAGCGCGAGACCGTCGAGGATGTCGGTCTCCGACACGAGCGTGCGATCGAAGTCGAATCGCCGCATCACCTCGACGAGGATCGCGGCCCCGGCGACGATCACGTCGCCCCGCCCCGGCGCCATCACGGGGATCGCCGCGCGCTCGGCGTTCGTCATGCGGGCGAGATCGGCCAGCACGCGCTCGGCGTCGTCAAGCGCGAGCCAGGTGCGGTGGATCCGGTCCGGGTCGTAGCGCCCGAGCCCGAGCGCGATCGCCTGCACCGTCGTGGCCGTGCCGGCGACCGACACGAACGTGCGGGCTCCGCCGACCGGCACCGCGGCCGCCGCCTCGTCGAGGGTCGCCGCGATCGACGTCCTCAGGGCCGCCAGATCCTCCGCCGGCGGGTCATGCGCCACGACGCGTTCCGTCAACCGCACCGAGCCCATCTGCGTCGAGATCGCGCGCTCGACCCGCCCGGGCTCTCGGCCGAGGACGAACTCCGTCGAGCCTCCCCCGATGTCGAGGACCAGGAACGGCCCGTCGGCGGGGTCGAGCCCGCGCGTCGCGCCCAGGAACGAGAGCGCCGCCTCCTGCTCGCCCGTGATCGCCTCGAAGTCGCTGCTCGCATGCTCGCGCACGGCGGCCGCGAACTCCTCGCGGTTCTCGGCGTCGCGCACGGCGCTCGTGGCGCCCACCCGGATCCGCTCCGCGCCGAGCGCGCGCGCCCGCCTGCAGTAGCGCGCGAGCACGGCGATCGTTCGCGCCAGGGCGTCGGGATCGAGCCGGCCGGTGCGGTCCACACCCTTGCCGAGGCGCGTGATGATCATGTCGCGGGCGAGCTCGGACGGCTCGCCGCCGGGGTCGGCGGGCGGCTCCACGACGAACAGCCGGCACGAGTTCGTCCCCTGATCGATCACGGCGACGCGTCCGCGGCGCTGCTCCGGGTGCACCGGCTCGATCCGTTCGGCCACCCACCGTCCGACCACGTCGTCGCCGCCTGCGAGGTGGTTGGCGTAGTGGCCGTGCAGGCATTTGACGCCGCGGCGGGTGCCCCCGACCCCGCCCCAGCTCTCGGCTTGCGGCAGGTCCCGCGAGCGATCCTCGGCGGCCTCGGCGTGCGCGGCGTCCACTGCGGCGCGGAACGCGGGGTCCGTCTCGTAGCGTTCGTTCAGCCGCTTGATCGCGCCCTCGGACTCGAGCCGGGATACGGCCTTCACGGCGTCGGGACACGTGAGCCAGTAGGTCGTCGGGAACGGCGAGCCGTCGGCGGCGACGGGGGCGTTGCGGATCACGAGCGGATGTCCGCCGGTACAGCGGGCGACGACCTGGAACGGGGTGGTCGGCTCGCGTCCGAGCTGCTCGCGGACGGCGACGAGGTCGGATTCGCGGAGCTCGGGCGCCACCCGCCCAGGCTACTTGCGCTTATGCTCGGTGGCGCGGCGGAAGTCGACCTGCCGCTCCTCGCTCTGCCGCATGAACTTCTTCAGCATCTGCTCGAATCCCGGGTCCGAGCCCCTGCGGGGCCGCGGCGGGGCCGGGTCCTGCAACGCCTTGATCGAGAGGTCGATCTTGCCGTCGTCCTTGATCGCGACGACCTTCGCCTCGACGGTGTCGCCCTCGCGGAGGTGCTCGCGGACGTCCTTGACGTAGTTCCGGTCGATCTCGGAGATGTGCACGAGGCCCATCCGTCCGTCCTCGAGCTGCAGGAACGCCCCGTAGTTCTCGATGCGCGCGACGGTTCCTTTGATCGTCGCACCGACCTCGATCTCAGCGATGTTCGCCAACTCCTTCCGCTGGTGCCCGGGCCGTTCCCGAGCGAGGCACCAGTGTGCGCGACGGCGAACGCGCACGTCAATCGGCACGAACCGATCTACGTGTGCCCGGTCACCTATCGCGAGATCCGACCCTCGCCGTTACGAGGCGGCTTGCCTCTGCTGCCCTTCGTGTGGCGTGACCAGCCGATCACCGCAAGGACCGCCGAGAACGCACCACTCAGGACTCCGACGGCGACTCGCGTTCCCACGTCGTTCTCGCGCACCGGAGGCAGGTCGGCCGGCACAACGTAGTGCGGCGGCATCGCAAACGCCCACCACACCCCGGCTACCAGGACAGTGACAGCAGCAACGAACAACAGAACCGGGGCAAGTCTGAGGTCCTTCGTGCGTGCCATGCAGTTCGCAGGCGGCCTCCGCGCCTCTAGGATTGCTTCGACAATTCGGTCGCGATCGCCAGCGCCTCATCCGGCGATAGGGCGCCCGATGTCCCCGTGACCATCACGAAAAGGCCGTACCCATTGTCCAGGGCGGGGTTCGTCGATGTAAGTGTCTGGACCCAGGAGATCTGACCATCCTTCCCCTGGAGAGCAACAAGGCCACCGGTGAGCGAGACCTGCTCGTAGGGATCATACGAGCACTCCACCCGCGAAACTTCACCCTCCGCTGGCGAGGCGGCGGTGCAGCCGGTGTCCTTGAGATTCGACTCCCACTTCAGTCGCGCGTCCTGCGTCTCCGTCGTTGCATACTCGAGAACGACGACGCTACCCCAGTCTGCCGTCGAGTAGACGATGGCCGCCTCAGCCGTATCGGGATCGGCTTTCGGATCCCATGCGACCCATGTGCCGACCGGGTCCACGCTCGTAAGAACGGCGGGGACGAACGGCAATCGCGCCGGCGAGATCGCCGAAACCAGCTGGCCCTCGGGACCGAGCGGCTCATCCGGGTCGGGCAGCCGTTCCCCTCCCTGTTCCCCCGTCGGAATGTCCTCACGCGCGGCAGGCGACGCGTGCGCGCATCCCGCCATCGCCAGAGCCATCACAATGGACACGCCGACTAGGCAGATACTCTTAGGCTTGATCACAGGGATCGTTCCCTCCAACGTTCACAACGTCGTAGTCATTACTGGACCCGGACAACGGCGACCAACTCCAACCAGGCGCCTCGTCTTTGACGCATTTCATTCCGATCCACGCGTGCTCACTCCAGTCGGTTCGCAGATAACGCAGGTTGCGATGATGAGACGTCATCTGGGTGTCGTCGCCGACCTTCTCGGACTCGCCGAAGTCGAACCCAGGATGCCATGTGATCGTCCAGCCGCTGTTCGCAGCGACGAACCCACTGCCAACGTCGTACTGCATCAGAGCGTCGCCTTGTTGAGTGAACCTGATCCGGAAACCGGTGAGATCGTTGTAGTTTGCGAACCGAATCGAATTGAGATGGATCAACTGAGTTCCATCAGTCTGCTCCACGAAGATCAGCAACGAGCTTCCGTAGTCGTGTCGGAATCCGATCTCAACCTGCCTCTAACAAACGGCGCTGCAGTCGTCATAGTGGATCGTCGCAAAGCTAGTGCCGCCGCAGGAATCGATCGTGTTGTTAGGAACGGAAATCCCGCCGCGAACACCCCAGTGAGTCTGCGCCGAGGCAGTCCTCACGAAGATGTGTCGTCCGTTGGGACAGGCAGCAAGACCAGGGGTCGCGAAGACCAACTGCGCCGCAATCATCCCGGCCGCGACGAGAAGCACTCCTTGCCTTCGAGGTCTCCACATCTTGACCCCCAAGCGAGTTTCTCAAAAGAGGATATGTCTGGAGGCTCAACAGCGCAAGTGTCAGAGAGGTCGTCAAAGGCGCGAGGGGGAAGCGCCGCGAGGCGCAGCCCCGCGGCCAACGCGAACGGACTCGAGGGGGATGGGCCACGAATCGTCAATCGGCACGAGCCGATACGAGCGCATCTAGGATGCCGCGATGGAGGTCCGGCGCCTCGACGACCCACGCGCGTTCCTGGCCGAGGCCGCGCCCTTCCTGCTGCGCGACGAGGCGCGGCACAACCTCGTGTTCGGCGTCCTCGACACGTTGATCAACCACCCCAGCGTCTACCCGGCGTGGCACCTGTGGCTGGTGCGGGATGGTGGCAAGCTCGCCGGCGCCGCGCTGCAGACGCCGCCGCACAACCTCCTGCTCGCCCAACCGAGGAACGAGGACGTGTTGGACGCCCTCGCGCGCGCGATCCACGCCGGCGGAGCGTCCCTGCCCGGGGTGAGCGGCGTCGTTCCGGAGGCGGTCGAGTTCGCCCACCGGTGGATCGCGCTGGCGGGCGGGTCGGCGCGCCCGCGCATGCGCCAGGGCGTGTACTCGCTACGCCAGGTGAAGGAGCCGCCTCGGGCGCGGGGCACGCCGCGGCGCGCGGTCGAGGCCGACCTGGATCTGATCGTCGACTGGACCGCCGCGTTCGCCGAGGAGGTGGAGGTCGGCGTCGTGCACGATCGCGACCAGCGGCGCCGGCTGGTCGGGGGACGGCTGGCGCCCGGCGACGAGGCGGGCTTCTGGCTCTGGGAGGACGGCGGCGACGTCGTGTCGCTGACGGGATTCAATCGCGTGACGCCGAACGGTGCGCGGGTCGGACCGGTCTACACGCCGCCCGAGCTCCGCGGCCGCGGCTACGCCACGACCCTGGTCGCCGACGTGTCGTCGTGGCTGCTCGGGACCGGCGTCGGCTTCTGCTTCCTGTACACCGACCTTGCCAACCCGACCTCGAACGCGATCTACCGCCGGATCGGCTACGAGCAGGTCTTCGAGGCCGTCGATCTCGCCTTCGAGCCGTGACCGCCGCAGAGTGCTAGCCGCAGTCGGGCGGGGTGGGCGCCCTGCCCTTCGGGATCACCACGAACGCCACCCGGCCTGGCTCCACCATGCCGAGGCATTCCCGCGCCAGCCGGCGGAGCGTGGCAGGGTCGTTGAGCTCCTGCACGTGACGTTCGAGCTCGGCGTTCTTCGCCTCGAGCTCGGCGGCCTGCTGCTCCAGCTGGTGGAGCTGGTCCCGCTCGGCGAGGTAGGCGCGCATGGGCGCGATCGCGCACATCGCCACGACCAGGATCGAGACCACCAGCACGGCCGCGCGCGGCGTGAGCCGCACGCCCTTCGTCTGCTTCTTCCCCCGGGTCCCGGCGGGGGAAGTCGCCGTGGCCCGCGCGCTCATGGCGCTCCGCCGCCCCCGGGCGGTCGACCGGTAACCAGGGAGCGACCGGCGAAGCGCGCGTCCTCGCCGAGCTCCTCCTCGATCCGCAGCAGCTGGTTGTACTTCGCCGTCCGTTCGCCGCGCGTGGGCGCGCCGGACTTGATCTGGCCGACGCCCGTGGCGACCGCGAGGTCGGCGATCGTCGCGTCCTCGGTCTCGCCGCTGCGGTGGCTGACCACCGTCCCGTACGCGCTCCGTTGCGCCAGCGCGATGCAGTCGAGCGTCTCGGTGAGCGATCCGATCTGGTTCACCTTGATCAGGATCGCGTTACAGACGCCCTCGCGGATCCCGCGCTCGAGCCGTTCGGTGTTCGTGACGAAGAGATCGTCGCCCACCAGCTGGACGCGCCCGCCGAGCTCCTTCGTGAGGGTGGCCCAGCCGTCCCAGTCGTCCTCGGCCAGCCCGTCCTCGAGCGACACGACGGGATACCGGTCGAGCAGGTCGGACCAGAACGCGATCATGTCGTCGGCTGTACGGCCGGCGCCTTCCAGCTGGTAGCGCCCGTCCTCGAAGATCTCCGACGTGGCGGGGTCCATCGCCAGTGCGACCTCGCCGCCGGGCTCCAGGCCTGCCTTCTCGATCGCCCGCACGAGATAGCCGAGCGCCTCGTCGGCCGTCGCGACGGCAGGGGCGAACCCTCCCTCGTCGCCGATCGCCGTGGACATCCCGGCGTCGTGCAGCAGCGACCGGAGCGCGTGATAGCACTCCGAACCCCACCGAACGGCCTCCGACAGGGAGGCCGCGCCGACCGGCATGAACATGAACTCCTGGAGCTCGAGCTCGTTGTCGGCGTGTACGCCACCGTTGATCACGTTCATCTGGGGCGTCGGCAGCACGTGTGCATTTGGGCCGCCGAGGTAGCGCCACAGCGGTTGCCCGCTCGAGTCGGCCGCGGCGCGCGCGACCGCCAGCGAGGCGCCGAGGATCGCGTTGGCCCCCAGCGCCGACTTCGACTCGGTCCCGTCCAGGTCGATCAGCGCACGATCGGCCGCGCGCTGGTCGAACGCGTCGAGCCCTCGGAGGAGATCGGCGATCTGCCCGTTGACGTTCGCCACCGCGTGCAGCACGCCCTTGCCGCCGAAGCGCGACGGGTCGTCGTCGCGAAGCTCGAGCGCCTCGTGCTCGCCCGTGGACGCGCCGCTGGGCACCGCCGCGCGCCCGAAGGCGCCGTCGTCGAGCACCACGTCGACCTCGACGGTCGGGTTCCCCCGGGAGTCGAGGATCTCGCGGGCACGGACGTCCTCGATCAGAGACATGCGCACGCGATGCTACCCGAGCTCAGATCGCGGCCCGGTATCTGTTCGCCCACGGCTCACCGGGAGGACTATCCGGGAGTCGGTCTCGTGAACTGCCAGAAGCGGCCGACGGCGTCGAACCCGAGCCTCGCGTACAGCTGCTGCGGCCAGTCGTTCGCATCGGCGACCAGACACACCAGGTCCGCGCCGGCCGCCCGAGCCTCACGCGCGGCCCGCACCACGAAGGCTCGCGCGAGCCCTCGATTGCGATACTCCTCCAGCGTGTCGACGTCCTCGACCTGGCCGATGCCGTCGTGCACGTAGAGATCGCATAGACCCACGAGCGCCCCCTCGATCCTCGCGGCGAAGAACCGGGCCCCCACGCGATCGACCAGTACGCGACGGAAGTCCGCGAGCATGGTGGCGTCGTCCTCGGACGTTCCCGGGTGGGCTCGTCGGTTCACCTCGATGACGAGCGGACGAACCTCCTCGAACGTGACCTCGTCGATCTGAACCTTCTCGGGCTCGCGATCCGGTGCCCGATGCAGAACCATGTACACGAGGTGGTCGACTTCCCACGCCTGCTCACCGAACGCCATCGCCAGACGCGCACCCTCGGTCTCGTCGAGGACCACGAACTTGCGGTGCCGGAACGTGCCCAGCACGCGATCCGCCTCGGCGACCAGCTCCGGCACGGTCACCTCGCCCATCGGACGCTCCGCCCGAAGGAAGTTGCTGTCCCACCGGTTCGGGAAGTCGTCGTTGAACAGCGCCGTGCCGAACCGCCAGGGTTCCGTCCGCGTGCTGGTGACGTCCTCCAGCCAGGCGCAGAACCGCTCGATCCGGGCGAGCTCCCCCTCGGGCATCAGCGGAGCCTACCGGTGCGGTGTTGCATCGTCCGGCCGATCCGAATCACACTGAGACCGTGAGCACGCCGGAGGAACGCCCCGCCTGCTGCTTCGACGAGTGGGCCGCATTCACGGCCAACCGAGCGCGCAGGAAGGGACGGGCGGCGCCGGTCACCGTCGCGATGGTCGAGGCCCTCGACGCCGCGGGGCTCGACGGACGCACCGTGCTCGACGCCGGCTGCGGCTCGGGCGACCTGGCGCTCGCCGTCCTCGAGCGCGGAGCGACCGCGGCCACCGGCCTGGACCTCGGGACGGGCGCGATCGAGATCGCGAAGCGGTTCGCCGGTGAACGCGGCCTCTCGGACCGCGTTCGCTTCAAGGTCGCCGACGCCTCGACGGCGCCGCTCCCGCGCTCCGACGTCGTCGTGCTCAACCGCGTCCTCTGCTGCTATCCGGACGCCACCGACCTGGTCGCGAACACCCTCGCCGCCACGAACGACGTCTACGCCTTCAGCGCGCCGATCCACCGCGGTCTCGTCGGGTCGTTCAACCGCGTGTCCACGTGGGTCTCGAACGGCTGGTACGCACTGCGACGACGGAAGTACCGCGGGTTCCGCGTGTTCGTGCACGACCTCGATCGGATCGACGCCACGATCCGCGATGCCGGGCTCGTGCTCGTCTCGAGGGCACGCCGTCGCGCCGTGTGGGATCTCGCCGTCTACCGGCGTGCTTCCTGATCAACCTTCGCGGGCCTGGCGGAACAGCGCGCGCAGCTCGTCCTCGGGCGCCGTCTCGACGCCGAGGCCGCGCTCGGCGGCAAGTTGCGTGAATCGCTCGTAGCGTGCGGCGAACCCGCGGATCGTCCGGCGCAGCGCCGTCTCGGCGTCGACGCCCAGCTTGCGCGCGACGGCGACGGTCGCGAACAGGACGTCGCCGACCTCCTCTTCCGCATTCTCTGGCGCATTCTCGGGCGACGTCGCGTGCGCGAGCTCGTCGACCTCCTCGCGGAGTGCTTCGAGGGCAGCGTCGACGGACCGCCACTCGAACCCCCAGCCCGCCGCGCGACGCTGGACCTTGCCGGCACGGGCGAGCGCCGGCAGCGAAGCCGGGATCTCCTCGTCGACGCCCGTGCGCCGTCCCGCCTCCTCAGCCTTGAGCTTCTCCCAGTTGACGAGCACCTCGTCGGCGCCGGCGACCTCCACCTCGCCGAACACGTGCGGGTGCCGGTGGATCAGCTTGCGCACCAGCGCCTCGGCCACGTCGTCGATATCCCACCGCCCGGCCTCCGCGGCGATCTGGGCGTGGAACGTGACCTGGAGCAGGAGGTCACCGAGCTCGTCACGGATCGCGTCGCTGTCGCCGGCGTCGATCGCCTCGAGGAGCTCGTGCGTCTCCTCGAGGAGGTGGCGCGCGAGCGTTCGGTGCGTCTGCTCGCGATCCCACGGGCACCCGCCGGGCGCCCGCAACAAGGCCTGGACCTTCACCAGGTCGAGCAGCCGTCGCCCGGCCTGCGACGACGGCACCGCGCCCTCCGGGACGTGCGAGAGCGGGTCGTCGGGGGCCGCGCCGGTCACGGCGAGGAGAGGCCGTCCGACGGTGTCGGCGACGTGGCGTTCGCCGACGGGCCGGCGGTGGCGCTCGGGTCGGTGCTCGAGATCCGAACGACCCTGAGCATCTGCATGTCGTACCGGCCGTAGGCCGGATCGACGACGAGCCCCTCGGATTCGATCTGCGTTCGGATCCAGTCGCTGAACGCATTGGGCGTCGCACTGGAGAGCAGCTGCGGCTTCGCGTCCTCGAACGAGGTGACCGTCTTGCTCTGCAGGCGGATCACGTGCCAGCCGAACGAGGACTGCACGGGGCGCGAGATCTCCCCCGGCTGCAGCTTCAGCACCGCGTCGGCGAACGGCTTCACGTACTTCGAGGCGGCCTGCTTCGGCAGCGCGCCCGAGTTCTGCTTGGCGGAGGGATCGATCGACGTTCGCTTCGCCAGCGCCAGGAAGTCCTGCCGCGTCGACCCCGGCTGCGTGACCTGTCGGTAGACGTCCTCGGCCTCCGCGCGGGTCTTCACCAGGATGTGGTCGGCCTCGACGACCGTGAAGTCCGCCAGCTGCTGCTCGTACTGCTTGCGCAGGGCGGCCTCCCCGACGTCGTCCGCAGTGACCGCCTGCGAGACCTGCTGCAGCAGCAGGAACTCCCGGGCCAGGTCGGAAAGCTGGGCCCTCGTGGCTCCCGCCCTCGCGAGGCCCGCGTCGACCTTCTGCGCGCCGTACTGCTGGTCGAGGCCGGCCACGGCTGTCTGGACGTCCTGGTCCTTCACCGTCAGGCCGCGCGTGGTGGCCTCCTGGCCGACCACGTGGAGCTGGATCAGGTTGGAGAGCACGAATCGTGCGCAAGCCGCATCCTGCGTCTCGTTCCCCTCGGGAGCCCCTCCGCAGGGCTGCTGCTGGAGCGAGCCGAGGAAGGTGAACAGCGAGATCGACCGGGCGAGCTCGTCACGGCCGATCTGGTCGCCACCGAGGGTCGCCGCGGGCGCGTTGGGGCCCGCCGCACTCCCGCAGGCGGAGAGCACCAATGCCAGGACGGGAACGAGGGCGAGCAGAGAGAGGCGCCGGAAGGGGTTCACTCATCGAGTGTACGGAACGGGCCTGGTCGCAAGCTCGGGCCCGGCGAGGCCCGGCTCCCCGAGCTCGCCGACGGCCTCGCGCAGCCGGGCTTCGACCCACCGCACGAGATCGGCACCGAACACCCTGTCCGGGACCAGGTTGAGCGTCGACTTGGCCGTGTGGAACGTCGCGTTCGGGATGCGCTCCCCCAGGTCGAGCCGCAGGACATCCGGGATCTCCAGCGGCGAGATCCGCACCTGGTCGCGGAACGTCGAGACCTCCTCGGCCCCCAGCCGTCGCGCGGTGATCCGCAGGCTGCCGATCGCGAACAACGTCTCGACCTGGTCGGGCAGGGCACCGTAACGATCGACGGTCTCGGTGCGGATCTCGGCAAGCGCCGCGTGGTCACCGGCCAGCGAGACCCGCCGGTACAGCTCGAGGCGGAGCGCCTCCTGCGCGACCCACCCCGGCGGGACGAACGCCTTCACCGGAAGGTCGATCCGCAGCTCCTTCTCCTGTTCGACCGGCTTGCCCTGCAGCTCGCGGACCGACTCGGCGAGGATCCGGGCGTACGCGTCGAACCCGACCGCGGCGATGTGTCCGCTCTGCTCGGCGCCGAGCAGGTTCCCGGCGCCACGGATCTCGAGATCGCGCAGCGCGATCTGGAACCCGCTTCCGAGCGCCTGGTGCCTGGCGATCGTCGCCAGGCGCTCGTGCGCCTCCTCGGTCATCTCGCGCTGCGACGGGAAGAAGAGGTAGGCGAAGGCGCGGTCGGTGCTCCGGCCCACCCGGCCGCGTAGCTGGTACAGCTGCGCCAGCCCGAGCATGTCGGCGCGATCAACGATCAGCGTGTTCGCGTTCGGGACGTCGAGCCCCGACTCGATGATCGTCGTGCAGACCAGCACGTCGGCGTCGCGGTCCCAGAACCGCACCATCCGGTGCTCCAGCTCGTCCTCGTCCATCTGGCCGTGCGCGACGATGACCCGGGCGTCTGGGACCTGCTCCTGCAGCCAGCGCGCCTGACGGTCGATCGTCGCGACGCGATTGTGGACCCAGAAGACCTGTCCCTCGCGGAGCAGCTCTCGCCGGACGGCGCCGACCGCGAGCGACTCGTCGTAGGAGCCCACGTAGGTCAGGACGGGCTGCCGGTCCTCCGGCGGCGTATCGATCGTCGACATCTGCCGGATCCCCGTCAGCGCCATCTCCAGCGTGCGCGGGATCGGGGTCGCCGTCATCGTCAGCACGTCGACCTGCGCGCGGAGCGCCTTCAGCCGCTCCTTGTGCGTGACGCCGAACCGCTGCTCCTCGTCGACCACGAGCAGGCCGAGGTCCTTGAACGCGATGTCCTTCCCGAGCAGCCGGTGGGTCCCGATCACGACGTCGACGGAGCCCGCTTCGAGGCGGCGGACGACATCCTTCTGGTCCCCCGGATGCACGAACCGCGACAGCATCTTCACCGTCACCGGATAGGGCGCGAACCGCTCCGTGAACGTGATGAGGTGCTGCTCGGCGAGGAGCGTCGTCGGCACCAGCACCGCGACCTGCTTCCCTTCCATCACCGCCTTGAACGCCGCGCGCACCGCGACCTCGGTCTTGCCGAAGCCGACGTCGCCGCAGAGCAGCCGGTCCATCGGCACCGGACGCCGCATGTCGGCCTTGACCTCGTCGATGACGCGGACCTGGTCGGGCGTCTCCTCGAAGGGGAACGCGTCCTCCAGCTCCATCTGCCACGGCGTGTCGGGGCCGAAGGCGTACCCGGGCACCGACATCCGCACCGTGTAGAGGCGGACGAGCTCCCCGGCCATGTCGCGGACCGCCCGCTTGACCTTGGCGGTGGCGCGCGCCCAGTCCGAGCCGCCCATCCGGTGGATCCGGGGTGCGTCGCCGCCGATGTACCGCGCGACCATGCCGACCTGATCCGACGGCACGTACAGCTTGTCGCCGTCGGCGTACTCGAGGACCAGGTAGTCGCGTTCCGCGCCGGCGAGCTCGCGGTGCACGATGCCCGTGTAGCGCCCGACCCCGTGGATGCGGTGCACGGCGAAGTCGCCGGGATCGAGCTCTTCGGCCACGCTGTCGCTGCGTCGTCGCGTGAACCGGGGCGCCGTGCGTGTGTGCCGTCTGGACCCGAAGACGTCCTCCTCGGTGGCGACCGCGAGCTTCGCGGGGCCGAACACGAACCCGTTCGCGAGCGATGCCTCGACGGCCTCGGCGCCGGCGTCGCCCACGATCTCCTTCACGCGCTCGAGCGATCCGTGGCCGCGGCCGGTGACGACCGTCCGGTAGCCACGGTCGTGGAGCTCCCGCATCCGTTTCGCGAGCTCGGCGGGGTTCCCCTGCGCGGAACCCCACGACGAGAGCTTCAGGTCCAAGCCCTCGGTGAACTCCGACAGGTGCAGCCGCACGCGATCGCCGAGCGCGTCGTCGAGCGACCGGAGCACGCGCGGACCCGGCCAGCCCAGCGCGTCGGCCAGCGCGTCGGCCTCCTCGTGGGCTTGGCGCGCGCGGTCGATCGTGCGTGACGCCTGCGTCACGACGACCCACGATCCCTCGGCCAGCAGCTCCGCGACCGAGGGCATCCGGTCGAACAGCAACGGTGCCATCGTCTCCATGCCTTCGGGGTGCAGACCGTCGGCGATCCGCTGCAGGCCGTCGCGGAAGCGGTCGACGTGCTGCGGCGCGAGACGGTCCGCCAGCCCGCGGATCTCGCCGTCGGCGATCAGCTCGCGCACCGGTCCGGCGGCGGCGTGCGCCACACGGGTGGTCGAGAGCTGGGTCGACGGCGAGAACTCGCGGATCGACTCGATCTCGTCGCCCCAGTACTCCAGGCGGACCGGGCGGCGGGCGGTGCCCGGGAACACGTCGAGGACCCCGCCGCGCACGGCGAACTCTCCGCGGTGCTCGACCACATCCGCCCGCGCGTAGCCGAGATCGACGAGCAGCTCGGCGAGCGCGTCGGGCGGAAGGTCGCGTCCGGCAACGAGCTCGACCGGCGGTACCGTGCCGAGCGTCGGGATCAGCCCCTGCATCGCGGCGAGGGCCGGCGCGACGAGCACGAACGGCCCCTTGGCCCCGCGCAGCCGATGGATCGCGTCGGAGCGGCGGGCGGCGATCTCGGGCGTCGGCGAGATGCCCTCGTACGGGAGGGCCTCCCACGAGGGAAGCGACGTCACCCGTTCGTCGCCCAGCAGGGCCTCGATGTCGGCCGCGAGCGCCTCGGCTTCGCGCGGGCCCGGGGTCACCGCGAGCAACGACGTGTCGAGGGCCACGGCGAGGGCCGCGATCGCGAACGGCTCGCCCGCCTCGGCCCGCGCGACGACGGGCCGCTCGCGCGCCAGCAGGAGCCGCTCGAACGGCTCCGACGCCACGAACGCGTCGATCGCTTCCCGAAGACCCACGGCACCTCCACGCACGGAAACGAGCCCCGGTCGCGGCGCGACGGGGCGTGTCGCGCCAGTCTACGGGAGGTCGTCGTGGGGTGGTCGTGGGCGAAGAGGCTCGCTGCCGGTCGCATGTCAGCGTGGCCGCTCACAAGGTCCGCCCGCCCGCCAACTGCCCCAGAACGTGACGACCGTCACAGCCGTCCGAACATCTGTTCGCTACCGTGGTCCCGGGATGAGCACGCTGCGATCCGCACTGGAGGAGCTCCGCACCGACGAGCTCGCCACCCTCGACGACGATGTGCTCGAGGACGATCTCGCCGAGCTGCTGCGCGCGGCCGATCTCGTCCACGCCGAGTCGTTGCGCCGGATCGCCGAGGTCGATCGGCGGCACAGCTTCGCGCGCGACGGCCACCTGTCTATCACGGCATGGCTGGCGCATCGATTCCGGATCGCGCCCGCCGTCGCCCATCGCGACGTCCTCACGGCGCGCGCGCTCGGGCACATGCCGGCGACGGCTCGTGCGTACGCTGCGTCCGAGATCGGGCGATCGCAGGTGCACGCATTGGTGCAGGTGCGGACGCCTCACCCCGACGCGTTCCGCGACGCCGAGCCACTCCTCGTTGACGCGGCGCGGACACTCGGCGTGGCCGATCTGGGCCGCGCCCTCGCGCACTGGCGAGCGCTCGTCGACACGCGGGCCCCCGAACGCGATGACGGACAGCGGTTCGAACGGCGGAACCTTCACGTGTCGCCGACCCTCGACGGCATGGTCCGAGTCGACGGCGACCTCGACCCCGAATGCGGCGAAACCCTCCTTGCCGCCCTTCGTGCCGTGATCGACCCGGGAACTCGAGGCGAGCACGACCGACGGTCGCCTGCCCAACGCCGTGCCGACGCGCTCGGCGAGGTCTGCCGCGGGTGGCTCGACCATGCCGACCGGCCGTCCGTCGCGGGCGAGCGACCGCACGTCACGGTGACGATCGACCTGCAGACGCTCGAAACACGGCGAGGCGGCGTCGCCGAGCTCGCGACGAGCGGGGTGGTCGCGGGAGAGACGGCCCGGCGGCTCGCATGCGACGCATCGATCAGCCGCGTGATCACCCGTGGACGTTCCGAGCCGCTCGACGTCGGGCGTCGCACGTCGGTCGTATCACCCGCCCTGCGTCGAGCGCTCGCGGTACGCGATCGGGGGTGCGCGTTCCCCGGGTGCGATCGCCCACCGTCATGGACCGACGCGCATCACGTCCGGCACTGGGCGCACGGCGGCGAGACCGCGCTGCGGAACCTCGTGCTCCTGTGCCGCCCGCATCACCGGTCGATCCACTCGGGCGGGTTCGGCCTCTCGGTCGGCGAGGCCCGGCCCGCGTTCACGCGTCCCGACGGCACTCCGCTCGAGGATCGCGCACCGCCGTAGGCTGCCGGGCGATGCGCGCGATGGTGCTGCGCCGGCCCGGCGAACCGCTCGAGCTCGACGACGTGCCCGATCCGGCGCCGGCACCGGGTCGGGTGCGGCTCCGTGTGCGCGCGTGCGGCGTGTGCCGGACCGACCTGCACGTGGCCGACGGCGAGCTCGCCGACCCGAGGCTGCCGCTCGTCCTCGGGCACCAGATCGTCGGCACCGTCGAGTCGCTCGGCGACGGCGTCGAGGGGATCCGTGTGGGAGACCGCGTCGGCGTGCCGTGGCTCGGCTGGACCTGCGGCGAGTGCCGCTACTGCGCGACCGGCCGCGAGAACCTGTGCGAGCGGGCTCGCTTCACCGGCTACCAGATCGACGGCGGCTACGCAGAGCACACGGTGGCCGACGCGCGGTTCTGCTTCCCCATCCCCGGGGACTACCCCGACCTGCAGGCGGCGCCGCTGCTCTGCGCCGGGCTGATCGGCTACCGCTGCCTGCGGATGGTCGGTGACGCGGAGCTGCTCGGGATCTACGGCTTCGGCGGCGCAGCGCACATCCTCGCGCAGGTGGCGCGGCACCAGGGCCGGCGGGTGTTCGCGTTCACGCGACCCGGGGACGAACGCACGCAGGCCTTCGCGCGCGAGCTCGGCGCCGAGTGGGCGGGGTCCTCGACCGAGGCGCCGCCCGAGCCGCTCGACGCCGCGATCCTGTTCGCCGCCGCCGGCGAGCTCGTACCGCCGGCGCTGCGGGCCGTCGCTCCGGGGGGGACGGTCGTGTGCGGCGAGATCCACATGAGCGACATCCCGTCGTTCCCCTACGACCTCCTGTGGCGCGAGCGCGTCCTGCGGTCGGTCGCCAACCTCACCCGCGCCGACGCCACCGAGTTCCTGGCGCTCGCGCCGGGGGTCCCCGTCCGCACGCGGGTGACGACGTTCCCGTTGGAACGAGCGAACGACGCGCTGGAGGCCCTGCGTTCGGGATCGGTCGAGGGCGCGATCGTGCTTTCGGTCGACGAGGCGTGAGGGATCTCAGACGATGCGGAGACGGTTGCGTTCGGCGGCGGCGCGGTCGTTACTCGGCTGATCGGCTCGAGCGCTCGTCGTCACGTCGCGATCCAGGTTCCGCACCGACAGCCAGCGGGTGACCTCGATCGCCGAGATCGGCCGCGAGATGTAGTAGCCCTGCGCCTCGTCGCATCCGAACTCGGCGAGACGGTCGAACGTCGCCAGGTCCTCCACTCCTTCGGCCACCACGCGCAAGCCGAGGTTCCGTCCGAGGTCCACCGTCGCGCGCACGATCATGAAGTCGTTCGCGTCGACGTGCATCTGCATCACGAAGGACCGGTCGATCTTGATCTCCTCGATCGGTAGGCGCTTGAGGTGCGACAGGGACGAATACCCGGTGCCGAAGTCGTCGATCGACAACCCGACGCCCACGTCGGAGAGCCGGTCGAGCACGCCGGTCGAGCGGCCCGAGTCCGCCATCAGGAAGCTCTCGGTCAGCTCCAGCCGAAGGAAGGCCGGCGGGACGTCGTACCTGCGCAGCTGTTCCGCGACCCGATCCGGGAGCTTCTGGTCGAGCAGCGACCGCGGCGAGATGTTGATCGCGATCGGCAGACGGATGCCCATGTCCGCCCACTCGCGCCACTGGCGCAACACCGCCGTGATGATGTATTGCGTCAACGGGCGGAGCAGCACCGTCTTCTCGACGAGCGGGATGAACTCGTCGGGCGAGACCAGGCCGAGCGTGGGGTGCTGCCATCGAATGAGCGCCTCGGCGCCCGCCGGTCGCCCGTCCACCAGACGGACCTTCGGCTGGTAGAACATCGTGAACTCGTCGTGCTCCATCGCGGGGCGGACTTGACCGATCAACGTCAGCCGCTGCGGGTTATGCCGGTCCAGGTCCTCGTGGTAGAGCTCGTAGCCTCCGCCGGCCTCCTTCGCCGCGTACATCGCGACGTCGGCGCGGCGCAGCAGGCTCTCCGCGTCGTCGGCGTGCAGCGGGTAGAGCGCGATGCCGAGCGACCCCGACACGTCGAGCGCGAGCCCCTCGACCGAGATCGGCTGCTCGAGCTCCTCCAGCAGGCGGCCGGCGATCCTGAGCGCGGCCTCCTCGCCTGGCAGGTCCGGCAGCAGCAGCCCGAACTCGTCGCCGCCGAGGCGCGCCATCGTGTCGACGTCGCGGAGCACGCTCGAGAGCCGCGGCCCGATCTGCGTGAGCAGCTGGTCGCCGAAATGATGGCCGAGCGTGTCGTTGATCTCCTTGAAGTGGTCGAGGTCCATCAGCATCACGGCGAGGTGTCCCTCGTGCTTGCGCGCTTCGTCGATCGCATCGGACAGCTTCTGCTGGAAGAGCACGCGGTTGGGCATGCCGGTCAGGGAGTCGTGCAGGGCCTGGTACTCGTTCTCGGCCTGTCGGGCCGCCAGCTCGTTCGTCGCCTCCTGCAACGAGTGCGTTCGGAAGAACATCTGCCGAGCGAACGCGAGCGGCGCCACGAACACGAAGATCGCGCCCCACTGCAGCTTCTGGAACCCCGTGGCGACCAGCACCGCGAACAGCGCCAGGCCCATGTAGCTGACGAGGAACTCGCCGAACACGCCCGCGTGCATCTCCTTGACCGCTTCGAGCACCCGCTTGCCGGCCTGCAGGCGGAAGTAGACGGCGACGAAGAGCACGTTGACCGAGTAGCCGGCCGCGGCCGCGGGGAGAACGGCGAGCGCGAGCGTCAGCCAATGGATCGTGGTGGCTGCGTCGCCGAGCGATGAGGTCGTGCCGAGGGAGTGGAAGATCAGGCTCTCGGTCGCGACGGTCAGGGCGATCTCGGAGCGGATGAAGAGAGCCTTCAGCGGTGGGAGCTCCCCGCGGAACTCGCGCGCGTCCCCCGACCCGACGAACGCGACCGCCGCGGCGACCGGTGTCGGGAACAGCAGGGCCGCCGACAGCTCGAGCGGGAAGCTCAGGCTGAATCCCATCGGGACGCTGGTCGGGACCGGCAGGAGCTCGGCTGCGGAGACGCCGATCGTCCAAACGATGACGTTGACCAGACCCGCGTCCACGAACGAGTGCGGGTTTCCGGTAGCCGCCGCGACCAGCCAGACGATGGTCGGAAACGCGACCGCAGCCTCGTAGGCACGAAGCGCCAACCCGCGGTCGTTCGAGACCTCCGCTTCCCCCCGGGGATCGAGGTCGTCGTCCGTGCGGGGATCAGGCACCGAAGACCTCCCCGGTTCCCACGTCGCCGGCGGGATCGCCGGCGCCGGCGGCGCCTCGCCGCCGCATCGCCGAGACGATGACCACGGCGACCCCACCGTAGGTGAAGACGTCGCCCAGGCTGATCGCCTGCGCGATCGGCGGGCGCAGCGCGATCACGTCGCCGAGGAACAGCAGGCGGTCGCCAGCGTCGGCCAGGTGGTGCTTCACGGAGCGGGCGTCGTTCAGCGCGCCGATCGTGTCGCTCTGGCCCGAGGCCACGAGCGCCCGCTCCGACACCGGCATCCCGGCGTTCACCGCGATCACGAGGAAGTTGAGCGCCACGCCCACGAGGATCAGGGCGAACCCCGTCACGCGGATGTTCGCGATCGCGAAGGCCGACAGAAGGACGAAGGAGCCGATCAGCATCGCGAGCGGCCAGTGACCGGGCGGGTTGATCACCTGCATCACCAGACCGACGATCGCCAGCGGCGCCCAGCGGATGTGCAGTGCGCCGAGGTTCGTCAGCCGCCCACCTAGCACGTAGCCGACCAGGATCGTCAGCGCAAGCGTTCCCAGCAGCAACGTCATCTCATTTGGCTATCGGCGCACTGGGGGAGGACTGAAGGGTGGAAACGAAGCGACCCCCGGCCGCTCGGGCCGGGGATCGCCCCCTTCTGAAGAGACCGCTGACCGCTGAGCTACCAGGGCCGCCAGCTGGCGCCGACCGCCATGGCCAGCGCGGCCAGGCTCCCGAGCGCGTACAGCACGTTGCGAAGACGCATGATTCCTCTCCTTCCGCCTACACCCACAGGCGTTCCCATGTTCATCGGGGCCGCCACCGGGCGCCGGCTGCGAGCGGCAGGGTCGCGAGACCGGCGCCGTTCGTTGAACGGCGTCCGTTCCTTCCCGAAGACTTGGCCCGCATCCGATCACCTCCTTCGATCCTGCCGAAGTATCGACGTGGCCTCGGTGTCGGCGCATCGGGCGAGGGTCGCGAAAGCCATCGGGGGGACACGGAGGCCGTTGGTCTTGTCTCGGGCGAGGACGGCCCCGAGTGGTCACCTACGACCGAAGACTTAGTCAGGCAGCGTTCAGGCGCGTCCGGCTCCGCGATTGAAGCGGTCCTGCGTCGGGCCGAGCCCGTCGCGCACGAGCGAACGGACGGCGTCGGCGGCTCGGTCGACCCAGCTCGCGACCTCCGCTTCGTCGCGCTTGCCCAATGGTTGCAGCACGAAGTCCGCCGGATCCTGCCGTCCGGGCGGCCGGCCGACACCCACGCGGACCCGGAAGAAGTCGTTCGTGCGGAGCGCCGCCGCCAGCGAGCGCACGCCGTTGTGCCCGGCGGTCCCCCCGCCGAACCGGATGCTCAGCTCGCCCGGCGGGATCTCGAGCTCGTCATGCACAGCGATCAGGCGATCGGGGGATACACCGTGCTTCTTCGCGGCTCCCGCGTAGGAGGTGCCCGACTCGTTCATCCACTGAGTCGACGCGACCAGCAGGACGCGCTCGCCGTCGAGCGGGACGTCGGCGATCTCGGCGGGGAGGAAGCGCGCCTTCCTGAGCTTGGCCCCCTCGACCCGCGCGAGCTCGGCGACCACCCTGCGCCCCAGGTTGTGACGGGTGGTGGCGTACCGGTCGCCCGGGTTGCCGAGGCCGGCGACGAGCCAGGGCATCGGGGCGCGGCGGGGCTAGCCCTCGCCGCCCTCGGCGTCCTCGGCGCTCTCCGCGGCGGGCTCGGCCTCCCCTTCGGGCGCCTCCTCCCCCTCCGGAACCTCCTCAGGCAGCGGCGCTTCCTCGCCGGGAAGCGTGAGGTCGGCCTCCACCCGGAGCGCGGCCGGCGTGATGATCGAGATGACCGGCGTGTCGGGATCGGTGAGGATCTCGACGCCGTCGGGCACGGCGACGTCTCCCACCCGCAGCAGGTCGCCGATCTCCAGCGCGGAGATGTCGGCCTGCAGGGTCTCGGGAACGTTGTCGGGCAGGCACTGGATCTCGACGTCGCGGAGGTGGTGCTCGATCACGCCTCCGGCCTTGACGCCGGGCGCCTCGCCGACCTCGCGAACCTCGACGTTGATCGTGATCTTCTCGTCGCGCCGCACCGCGAGGAAGTCCACGTGCACGTAGCGCCCGTGGATGTGGTCACGCTGGACCTCGCGCGGGATCACGAGATGCGTCGTGCCGTCGAGCTCCAGGTCGACCACGATCGAGGACCCACCCTGCGTTCGGTGGAAGAGGTGCAGCAGCTCGAGCCCCGACACGGAGAGCGAGACGGGCTCCATGCCGTGCCCGTAGAGGATGCCCGGCACTCGGCCGGCGGCACGCAGCCTGCGCGCGGGGCCCTTGCCGGACCCCTCGCGGGGCTCTGCCTTGAGGGTGGTCTCCATGGTCGTTCGACGCCTCGGATCGCTCGGGAACCCCGTGATGGTAGCAACACGCAGCGCAAACCGACGGGCTAGACCTGGTTGGCGCCGCCGAAGATCTCGCTGACGCTGGAGTCCTCGAACACCGCACGCAGGGCGCTGGCGATCAGCGGTGCGATCGAGAGCACGCGCAGCTTCGAGAACTGCTTCTCGTCGGGGATCGGGACGGTGTTGGTCACGATCACCTGCTCGATCGGAGCCTCCTCGAGCAGCTGCACGGCCTTGCCGCTGAAGATCGCGTGCGTCGCGCCCGTGAAGATCGGCCCCGCACCCATCGACGCGAGCGCCTGCGATCCCTTCGCGATCGTCGCCGCCGTGTCGATCATGTCGTCGACCAGGACGCAGGGTCGGTCCTGGACCTCGCCGACCACCGTCATCTCCTCGATCTTGTGAGCCTCGGTGCGCGAGCGCCGCTTGTAGAGGAAGGCCAGGTCGGCGTGAAGGTATTCGCGGAGCTTCTCTGCCGTCTTGATCCGGCCGGCGTCGGGCGCGACGACGACGAGGTCGTCGCCGTGCAGACCGAGCTCGTCCTTCAGGTACGAGCACAGGAGGGGCAGCGCGGTCAGATGGTCGAACGGCGCGTCGAAGAACCCCTGGATCTGACCGCTGTGCAGGTCGACCGAGACCACGCGGTCGGCGCCGGCCGTCGAGAGGAGATCGGCCACCAGCTTGGCGCTGATCGGCTCGCGCGACATCCCCTTCTTGTCCTGCCGCGAGTACCCGTAATAGGGAACCACTGCCGTGATGCGCTTGGCGCTTGCGCGCTTCATCGCGTCGACGATGATCAGCTGCTCCATGATCGCTTCGTTGACGGGCTCGTAGTGCGTCTGCACGACGAACACGTCGGAGCCGCGCACGCTCTCCTCCGAACGGAAATAGATCTCGCCCGAAGCGAACCTGCGGAGCTCTCCGGTGCTCACCGGGATGCCGAGGTTGTCCGCGATCTCGTGCGCAAGCGTCGGGTGGACCGTGCCCGAGAACAGCATCATCCGCTTCTTGGTGATGATCTCCACGGTCAGCCGCCCTTCCCGTTCGCTCGCTCGGCGTCCTTCCGCTTCCGGTACCCGCGGACCGTGTGCTGCTCGGAGCGCTCGACCGCGAGCGCGCCCGCGGGCACGTCCTTGGTGATCACCGATCCCGCTCCCGTCACGGCGCCCTTCCCCACGCGAACCGGCGCCACGAGCATCGTATCCGACCCGACGGACGCCTCGTCGCCGATCACGGTCCGGTGCTTGCGGTAGCCGTCGTAGTTGACCGTCACCGTGCCCGCCCCGACGTTGGCGCCCTTCCCGATCTCCGCGTCGCCTAGGTACGTGAGGTGCTTGGCCTTCGCGCCCCGGCCGAGCCTGCTCGCCTTGACCTCGACGAAGTTCCCGACCGTCGACCCGTCGGCGAGCACCGCGCCGGCGCGAAGCCGCGCGAACGGCCCCACATGGACGTCGCGGCCGATCTTCGAATCCTCGATCACCGAGAACGTGACCTCGCTGCCGTCGCCGACAACCCCGTCGACGATCCGGGTGGACGGCCCGATCCGGCAGCCGCGCCCGATGCGCGTGCCGCCTTCGAGGTAGGTGTTCGGGCGAAGGACCGTGTCGGCCCCGATCGCGGCGCCGGCGTCGATATACGTCGTTGCCGGGTCGACGATCGTGACGCCGTTGGCCATGTGCCGGGCGTTGATCCGGTCACGGACCACGGCGGTGACCGCCGCGAGCCCGCCGCGGGAGTTGAGGCCCATCGCGCCGCCGGTATCGACCTTGACCGCGGAGACGCGCTCGCCCTTGTCGATGAGGATCGGGAAGACCTCGTTCAGGTAGTACTCGCGGTTCTTGTTCTCCCGACCGATAAGCGGAAGCGCCTTGAACAGGTCGTCGCGGCGGAACGCGAACGCGAGCAGCGAGACCTCGCGGATACGGCGCTCCGCCGCCGTCGCATCCACGTGCTCGACGATCCGTACCAGCCGGTCCCCCTCGCGGATCACGTGCCCGTAGCCCGACGGGCGGGCGAGCTCCGTCGTCAGGATGGCGGCGGCGCTCCGCGTGCGCCTGTGCGTGCGGACCAGCGCGCGGACGTCCTCCGTCGTGATCGGGTCGTAGTCGCCGGCCAGCACCACGACGTCGGCGACGCGGCCGATCGCGTGCTCGGCCGCCTGCACCGCATGACCGGTTCCGAGCTGCTCGGCTTGCTCGACGAAGACCGGCTTCGGCGTGACGTTCCAGGTCGCGACCGCTTCGCGGACCTCGTCGGCGCCGTGGCCGACGACGATCACGATCTTCGATGGGCGCGCGCCCGTGGCCGCCTGCAGCGCGTGCCACAACGCGGGTCGCCCGCAGATGGGATGCAGGACTTTGGGCGTCGCGGACCGCAGCCGCTTGCCCTTTCCGGCGGCGAGTACTACCGCCGCGAGCGTCCGTTTGGAGGTCGTCGTCCGATCGGCCACCGATGATCCCGAGCGTCGGGGGACCCATACTCCCGGATGCGGGCCCGGACGGCAACGGGGCTCGACACGAGTGCGGGGACGGTTTGCGCCCGCCGTCAGACGCCGGGCTTGAACACCATGTCCCACGTGATCAGCAGCAGCAGGATCAGGATCACGAGCATGCCCCACGACCACCGACGCAGCTGATGCACGGCCTCTCGATCGTCGTTCGCGTCGACCGCACACTGGGCGAGGACGGCGGTCCTGCTCTGGAAGGCCGCACCGATGACGAAGGCAAGTACGAACAGTCCCAAGGCGAGTCGCACCCATCTCTGCCCCAGATCCCACGCGGCGCTGTCGCCCACCATCCACACACCGAACACGAACACGAGTACCACCGCCGGAGTCAGGAGCACCGGACCGATGACACGGAGACTGCCGACGAAGCGACCGACGGCCGCTGCGTCACCCGAGCGGCGCACCTGTGTGCCGAACAGCGTCAGGGTGGCAAGGCCCCCCAGCCACACCATCGCCCCCAGGACGTGCCCGAACAGCAACCAGTCGTACAGGGTGGCCATGATCGCCAGGGTAGTACCTCGAGTTCCGGGGGGAGTCTGGCGTGCGGACGTCGACAAAGGACCGCCCTCGCCGCAGGTATCCTCGCCTAAGGCCGGTTGGGGAGGCAGCGATGGAGGATGCTCGCGACGCGCTCAGCGACCTGAGGACCGCGTACGCCTCACAGGACTGGAACCGCGTCCTCGCCTTGGCGGCGGCCCTGCGTGGCCCCGACCTGGCGCCCCCGATCCGGAGCGCCGTCGATCTCACCGTCGGGACCGCGCTGTTCTCGCTCGGCCGCAACGCCGAGGCGCTCGGCGCGTTCGAGACCGGGCTGTCGCAGGAGACGGCGGCGGGCGTCGACCGCAACGAGCCCGCCTATTTCGCGGGCATGGCCGCGATGATGTCCGGCGACCTCGAGCGCTCGCGGCGTCACCTGCAAGCTGCCGTGGAGGGATCGGTGGGCAGTCCGTGGCCGCACGACGCGGCCGTTCGCGGGCTCGCGCAGGTAGAGGGCGAGCTGGGTCACTTCGACGAGGGGCTGGCGCTGCTCCGGCAGGCGGGCCCGGACATCTCCTCGCAGGTCATCAGCCTGATCATCGCCGCCCGTCTCCACGCTCGAGCGGGCCGGGTGGCCGAGGCGATCGTCGGCCTGCAACTCGCGACCGCGGGGCTGTCGATCGACCTCTCCGACGACATCCCGAGGAGCGAGATCCAGACGATCGCGACGATGCTGAGCACCGGCGCCGACGTGTACAACACGCTCGGGCAGCCCTCGGAGGCGCTGCCGATCCTCGATCGCTCCGACGCGCTCCTCGCGCGCGTCGGCGATCCACCGATCCCGGCCCGGCACTACGCAAGGCTGTTCCGTGCGGCCTCGCTCCGTCTCCTCGGGCGGGTGGACGAGGCCGAGGCGATCCTCGACGCCGCCGAAGGGATGGAGGGCGCCGCCGACGATGCGGCGCCGATCGCGCTCCGCGAACGGGCGAGGATCGCGTTCGACCAGGGGGACGCCGATCGCGCGACGCGCCTGTGGGAGGAGGCCGCGCGAGGGTTCGAGGCCGTCGGGTACGTATGGCAAGCCGGGGAGGCCCGGCGCGAGATCGCCGGCGGTCCGCCGCGTGAGCGCCCGGTCGCCGCCGTGCCTGAGCCCGACCTGCCCGATGCCGTCATCGTCCGGTTCCGGGGTTCCGGCGACGACGCCGCGACGCACGAGCGTCTTCTCGAGGTCGCTCACGCCGTCGAGGATCTCGTCCCCGCCGCGTACGACGGCTGGGAGGTGGGGCCGGACGCGTTCGTCGTCTACCTCTACGGCGATCCCCACGCGATCTGGCGCGTCATCGCCGAGACCGTTCGCGCGTCAGCTCCCCCCTCGGGCGGCACCGTCACGCTCCGCATGAACGGCGAGGAGACGACGACCGAGCTTCGCGTGATGGCGTGACGGCGGACGATGAGCTTGAGGCGCTTGCGATTCAACCTCACTCCGGAGGTCTCCGATGACTCGACTTGTCTACGACGTCTCGATGTCCCTCGACGGATTCACAGCCGGGAGGGATCGGTCCCGGGAGGGACGTCGAGCACTGCAGATCGGCGGTGAGGAGTAGGTTCGGAGCGTGGGCAAGGCAGCAGACGACGCGGCATCGCCAGAAGGCATCAGGCCGGAGATCATCGATCCAAGCGGGGAGCCGCTTTGGGAGCACGACTGGGCCGGTGGGCCCCGGATGCTGCAGCTGGGCGTGCACACCCACCTGATCACGTGTCGCGCCGCGATCCCGCTCATGTCGCGCACCGCCGCGGCTCAGGGAAGCCAGGGGCTCTTGGTGGAGATGACCGACGGCACCTCAGAGGCGAATGCCGAGTTCCGACGGAGCGTGGGGTTCTACTACCGCCGAGCGGTGGGCTGGCACGATCGCCAGCGCCCGCCAACTCGCCGACGCCTACGACATCGCGGACACCGTCGGCAGCCGGCCCGACTGCTGGGGCTACATCGCCGCCCACGGCTGGGAACGCGACGACGGCCAAGGCATCGATCGATTTCGCTGAAGCGATGAGCCTTGCCGACCTCAGCAGGCTGGCCGATCAGCTCAACGGTGTCGCCGAGCGTCGCCGCAACGGTCTGCTCGAGTGGCGGTACCAGGGACGCATGGTTGCCCGCCAGCTCGACCACGGCCACGTCGTGATCCGCGCCACGTTCGACTTCAAGGACTTCCTGCTGCAGTCATTCCCAGAGACGTTTTCCGTGCCGAAGCGCTACAGGAAACACATGATGATCGTTGCCGATCTCGAGACCGGCAACGCCGATGCCGTCGAAGACGCGATGATCGGCGCTTGGGAGCTGCAGTCTGGGAGGAAGCACGGGGGAAGCCGGCGGCCAAGAAGCACCTGACCGAGAGCGAGCTCGCCCGGCTCCTCACCGCGAGCCCTCAGCGGTCCCGCGCCCTCGTCCACCTCACGCGAGCGAGCGGCACACGAACGACGACTTCGTTCAATGGAGGTCCTCAGGATCGTGCTCAAGCGTGACTGCGTACAGGTCCAGGATGCAGAAGAACGCGTCGCCCCAGCTCCTGCGAGACGGCGCGGTTCCGGGGGGAGGAATCGAACCTCCATTTCAGGCTCCAAAGGCCCGCGTCTTGCCGTTAGACGACCCCGGATGGTCCGGTCATGGTACGCGGCGGTCCCACGGCCACGAACGAGCCGGGAACGCGGGCGGCGATGGACTCCGCGTGCCCCACATGCCGTGCCAACGCCACCACGGTGGGGCCGCTCCCCGTCATGATCGCGCCGAGCGCGCCTGCGTCTACGAGCGCTTCGATCGCCCGGGCGACCTCGGGATGGCGTTCCGCAACCGGTGGCTGGAGGTCGTCGAACATCGCGTGCGCGGTGAGTTCGTCGTCGCCCGTCTCGACGGCCGCGACGAGCGCGCCGGGGTCGGGACCCGTCCCGCCGCCTTCCAGGTCCCACCACGCGTAGGCGTCGGCCGCGCGCACCGGGAAGGGAAACGGCAGCACCACCCAGGACGTCGCCTGCGCATGGATCGGGTGCACGGTCTCGCCGCGTCCCGCCGCGAACACCGGCTCCTGGTGCACGAGGGCGACGACGTCGGACCCGACCAACCCAGCCGCGTCGCAGAGCGCTCGGTGATCCACACCCTGCATCCGGCCAAGGGCGCGCAGCACAGCCGCGGCGTCCGCGCTGCCGCCCCCCAACCCGGCCGCCACCGGGATCCGCTTGTCGATCGTCACGCGCACCGGCAGCACGTCGATGGCGGCCACGCGTCCGAACGCCTCGACGGCGCGCGCGGCGAGCGACTCGCCCCCGAGCGCGTGCAGGGCCTCCGCGCCGGGACCCGTCACCTCGACGGAGAGAGCGTCCGCAGGCGCCACCGTGACGACGTCGTGCAGATCGATCGGCAGGATCAATGTCTCCACGTCGTGGAAGCCGTCCTCGCGACGACCCAGCACGCGGAGGAACACGTTGAGCTTTGCGTGGGCGCGCTCGACCAGCGGCCCGGTCATGCCGCGTCCGGCGGAAGGGCACGTGCGAGGCGAGCGAAGTCGTCGAGCGACAGCGACTCGGGGCGCGCCGACGGGGCCACACCTGCGGCCGTCAGGGTGGCGTCGGCGGTTGGGACGTCGCCGCACAGCCGTCGCATCGCCGCGCGGATCGTCTTCCGTCGTTGGCCGAACGCTTCGTCGATCACGCGGCGGAGCAGCGCGGGCGGAGCGTCCACCGGCGGCTCGTCGAGCCGGTCGAGTTTCACGACGACGGACCCCACCGTGGGGCGCGGCCAGAAGACAGAGGGGGGCACGTGGCGGACCAGCGAGCAGCGAGCCCGGAGCGCCACCCGTAGCGACGTCGGTCCGTAGCCCGCGTCGCCCGGGGAGGCGACGAACCGTTCGCCCACCTCCCGCTGGACCATCACGACGAGCCGCGACACCGACTCGACGCACTCGACCACCTCGAGGACGATCCGCGTCGCGACGTTGTAGGGGAGGTTCGCAACCATCGTCCACGAGCCCTCGCCGAGCACCGCACCCCAGTCGAGCGCGGTGGCGTCGGCCGCGAGCACCCGGACACGGTCGAGGCCGCCGACCGCCTCGGCCAGCGGCGCCAGCAGGGACCGGTCGAACTCGATCGCGAGCACCTCGGCGCCGGTCGCCGCGAGCGCCACGGTGAGGGAGCCGAGCCCGGCCCCGACCTCGACGACGTGGCTGCCCGACCCGACCCCCGCGTCGGCCGCGATCGCGCGCGCCAGGTTGGGATCGAGCAGGAAGTGCTGACCCAGGGCCTTGGCCGGCTGCACGCCGTGACGGGCGGCCAGCGCGCGGACCGCGCTACCAGCTGAGGGCGACGTGGAGGACCCCGCGCCCGAGCGGCGAGAGCGCTTGGAACGCCTCGGGCGAGAGGTCGATGATCCTGCCGGCGCCGAAGGGTCCCCGGTCATCGATGACCACGGTAACGGAGGCGCCGGTATCCAGATCGGTCACCGTGACCACGGTGCCGAACGGAAGCCACGGGTGCGCCGCCGTCATCCCCGACCAGGGGGGGTCGTACCACGTGGCGAGCCCGCGCTCGGTGGTCGCCCCGGTGCCTGGCTCGGTGAGGGAGCCGTCGGTCGACGCCATCGGTCCGGACACCCGGCGCTGGGCGAGAGCCGGGTACGCGAGATCTCGTGCCAGCACGACCCGGGTCTGCAGCTGGCCGTTGACGAACGTGTCCCGTACGGTCTGCCGCTCGAGCCCGGGACGGCCCAGCGCGAGGATCCGCATCTCCCCGGGCACCATCTGTTCGGAGTAGTCGGTGAGGACGCGGGGCTCCAGCGTCACCGACATGTCGTGCTCCACGACGTCGACGCGGTCGTACGTGACGCTCGCGCCGTCGTGGAGGGGGGTGCTGGGTGGTGGAGCGACGCGGTCGTCAGCGTCGGGTTGGATCCCCATGGCCGAGAGGAGCGCCCCGACCGTTCCCGCGTTCGAGTAGACGTCGTGCACCTTCCCCGACACGACGGTCTCGACCGAAACGACCGAGGACTGTCCGACGCCGTCCACGGAGGCCGAAGCCTCGCCGAGCATCGGGGCCGCCTTCCCGAACGGTCCTTCGCTCGTCCGCTCCACCACCCAGACCCCCACACCTTGAGGGCCGACCGTCATCGAGAGCGCGCCGGCCGGCACACCCGGCGGCGGGCTCACGGTGACGGTCATGCCGTCCGCCAGCGGGGTCGCCGGCGGAGGCTGCACCCGGAGCCCGACGGTCATCGGCATGCCCGTCGTCTCCAGGAAGTCCTGCACGCTTCCGGAGGTCGTGTGGATCGCCCGCGCGTGGCCACCCACGACGAGCGTGACGTCCTTGCGCGAGGCGAGCATGAGGATCGACACGACGAGGAGCGCCCCCGTCACGAGGGTCGCCGCATCGATCGCCTTCCGGATCCGCAACCGCCGGACCCGCGTGGGTCGAACGTCCAACCTTCCTCCGTCCTTCAGAGGAAGGCCTCAGGGGGAAGCGGCGCGGGGGGAAGTTGCCGGGCCGGACCGAAGCCTCCAGGAGCACGAGTAGGGACTCTACCCAACCCTCAACTCTTGATGCAACCTTGAGAGCAAACGTATGTTCGGCCATTCAGCGCAGGCCACCGAACGCATCTCGCGCGTTCGACGCCGTGATGTCCACAACGTTTTCCACCGTCGCGTCGCGAATCGTCGCGATCTCGGCGATCGTCAGCATCACGTTGGCGGGTTCGTTGTCGCGACCGCGGAGCTTCTGCGGCGCGAGGAACGGACTGTCCGTCTCGACGAGCAATCGATCCGACGGCACCGACGACGACGCCGCGCGACGCAGGTGCTCGTTCTTCGGATACGTGACGTTCCCGGCGAACGACATCCAGTAGCCGCGCGCCGCGCACTCGCGCGCGACCGCTGGATCGCCGCTGAAACAGTGGATCACCACATGTTCGGCGGAACCCTCATGCAAGACTCGAAGGACGTCGTCCCACGCGTCGCGGACGTGCACCACCATCGGCTTGCCCGTGTCGTTGGACAGTGCGATGTGCGTCTTCAGCGTGCGCAGCTGGTCCTCGCGAGGCGAATGCATGCGGTAGTAGTCGAGCCCGCACTCCCCCACGCCGATCACGCGCGGGTCGTGCAGGAGCTCCTCGATCCGCGAGGACGACCCGGCGTCGAACCCCGAGGCGTCGTGCGGGTGCACCCCCGCCGTGGCGAACACACCCTCGAGCGAGTCGGCCAGCTCGAGCGATCGCTGGCTGGTTTCCACGTCCACCCCGACGCAGATCAGCCGATCGACGCCTGCGGCCCGCGCGGTCTCGACCACATCTGCAGGTTCGCGGTCCACCAGGAACAGGTGGCAGTGGGTATCCACCGCCCCTGGGTGGACCGGGAGTTCAGGGTTCTGGTCGGTCACGGCGGGCGAGTCTACGCGGCTCTCCATATCCGGTCGAGGGGGGGAGCTTCACGTGAAACATCAGCTCGTCGCCGGGACCGGCTCCCTACTCCTGGTCTAGCCTTGGGAAGAGGCTTTCGCCTTTGGTCGTCTTCGTGCCCGGCGCTAGTTTTCCCCATGCCACGTCGGCCGGCACTCGTTGTTGGGCCAGTGCGTTTCCTATGCCTAGTTGGGTCCAGAGGCGTTGGGCGGCGCTGGGCATGATGGGCTGGATCAGGATCGCGACGATGCGGAGGGTCTCGGCGCTGGCGTAGAGGACGCCGGCGAGCTCGCCGCGGTTGGCGTCGTCCTTCGCGAGCTTCCAGGGCTCCTTCTCCACGAGGTACTGGTTCGTCCGGGCGACGATCTCCCAGACGGCGGCGAGGCCGGCGGTCAAGCGCACGCCGAGCATGTGGTCGTCGTAACGCGCGACGGCGGCGGCGACCACGTCCGGCAGGTCGGCGGCCGCGCCCTCAAGCTTCGGCTCGGGAACCACGCCGTCGAAGTACGAAGCGAGCATCGCCAGGACCCGGCTGGCCAGGTTGCCGAGACCGTTGGCCAGTTCGGCGTTGTGACGGTCGCGCATCGCCTCCCAGGAGAAGCTGCCGTCCTGCCCGTACTGGACCTCGCGCATGAAGAACCACCGGTAGGAGTCCACGCCGAACTCGTCGAGGAGCTCGAAGGGGTGGATGCCCGTCAGGTTGGTCTTCGACATCTTCTTGCCGCCGACCGTCAGGTACCCGTGCGCCCAGACCTGCGTCGGCGGCTCGATCCCGGCCGCCATCAGCATCGCCGGCCAGTAGATCGCGTGCTGGCGAAGGATGTCCTTGCCGATCGAGTGGATGTTGGCTGGCCACACCCGCGCGAACCGTTCCGGGTCGGCCGGGTAGCCGGCCGCTGTGACGTAGTTCGTGAGGGCGTCGAACCACACGTAGTTGATGTGCTTGGGATCCCAGGGGAGCCGCACGCCCCAGTCGAAGGTGGTGCGGCTGATCGAGAAGTCCTGCAGGCCTCTCTTGATGAGCGAGAGCACCTCGTTGCGGCGCGTCTCGGGCTCGACCGCCGAAGGGTGCGCCTGATAGTGCTCCAGGAGACGGTCCCCGTACGCCGACAGGCGGAAGAAGTAGTTCTCCTCTTTGAAGAACTCGACCGGACGCTCGTGGATCGGGCAGAGGTTGCCGGGCAGCAGTTCCTTCTCGTCGTAGTAGAGCTCGCACGACACGCAGTACAGGCCCTCGTAGTGCCCGAGGTAGATGTCGTCACGCCCGTTGTCGAAGACTGCCTGCAGGATGGTCCTGACCGCCTCCTCGTGGCGGGGCTCGGTGGTCCGGATGTAGTCGTCGTTGGCGATGTCCAGGCGAGCCCAGACCTCCTTCCACCGGGGCTCCATCTCGTCGACCCACTCCTGGGAGGTCTTCCCCGCGGCCTCGGCCGCGCGCTGGATCTTCAGCCCGTGCTCGTCGGTTCCGGTGAGGTGGAAGACCTCCTCACCCCGGAGGCGGTGATAGCGGGCGATGAAGTCGGTGGCCACGGCGTTGTAGGCGTGCCCGATATGCGGCACGTCGTTCGGGTAGTAGATCGGCGTCGTGATGTAGAAGACGTCCCGGCCCATGGTCCGCACATCGTAGCGGCGCCTCTCACGAACGGCGGACTAGTCTGTCATGGACTAGAGGGGTCGTCCGTCACTGGGCCGAGCACGGAACGAAGAAGACGATCGCGTAGCCCTCGCCACCCGATCGACCGGGGCAACAGCCGTCGATTCCTCGAGCCCAGCGGCGCGACTCGTCGAGGAACCGGCGTAGTGATGCAGCACCACCGACGCGCGTTGGGACGGCGACAGCCGGGGCGAGCGCCGCGACGATGTCCCGCGTCGGCTCGGGAAGGTCGTACGTCCGCTGGGCGTCGATCAAAGGCTCGCTCCGCCGGCGACACAGCCGCGCACCCTCCTCTCGATAGAGCCGCTCGAGTGTCCCCGAGGTCTCGTCGGTCACCGACATATCCTTCACCTGGTACAGGCCCGGAACCGCACGAAAGGTGAAAGCGTCGATGGGGACGGATCCCCAGGTACGAAGAGACGACGCGGTCGTCGAGCTGATCGACGCTGCACGTGAGCTCCTGGGCGTTCGATACGGCGGGGCCTGGATCGATCGAGCCGACGAACATCGGCCCATGGTCGGGATCGCGGCGGTCGATCCCACGACCGAGATCGTCGAGGCGATCCTGGCGATCCCGAGACCACCGGACCTGCGCATCTCGATCCACGTCGTGCGCTACAGCTACAACGAGTTGGTCGGCTTCGTGGCGGGCCTCTCGCCACCGGCAGAAGCGGCCTTCGTGTGGTTCGGTCCGGTCGCACAACTGAATCGCATCGTCGTCGGGATCAACACGCTCGACGAGGAGTCCATCGCGTACTTCCGCGACCGCATCCCCGACGATGCCCTCCGGTTCGTGGTCGAGCCGGGCACATGGGTCGCCGCTCAGGGACCGTCCCCGACGAGCGCTCGGTAGACCGAGTTCGTCGGGAGGCCGTGACGTTCGGACGCTATCCGTGCCGCGGCGCGTACCTTCATCCCGCCGGCCACCAGATCGCGGGCCTCGGCGACCACGTCCTCGAGCGGCGTCGGTGACGGTCCGCGCTCGCCCTCGACGACCACGACGACCTCGCCCTTGACGGGCTCCGCGAGCGCGCCGAGCACCTCCGAGATCGGCCCGCGGACGACCTGCTCGTGGAGCTTCGTGAGCTCGCGGCAGACGGCCAAACGACGGTCGCCGAACACCTCCTGCATCGCGCCGAGCAGCGCACGCACTCGAACCGGCGACTCGAAGAAGACCAGCGTTCGCGGATCGTGCCGGAGCTCCTCGAGCCGGCGCGTCCGCTCGCCCTTCTTCCGGGGCGGGAACCCCTCGAACACGAACCGGTCGGTGGGCAGCCCCGAGACGACGAGCGCGGCGATCGCGGCCGACGGCCCCGGGACCGTCGTGACGGCGATCCGCTCCTGAACGCACGCGCGCACCAGGCGGAACCCTGGATCCGACACCAGCGGCATGCCGCCGTCGGAGACCACCGCGACCGACCGGCCGTCGCGGAGGTGCCGGAGCACTTCGTCTGTGCGTTCCCGCTCGTTCGCGTCGAAGAGCGACAGCAACCGCTTCTTCTCGATGCCGAAACGCTCCAGGAGACGGCCGGCTCGGCGTGTGTCCTCGGCGGCGATCACGTCGACCGCCGCGAGCGTCTCGCGCGCCCGCTCCGACAGGTCGCCGAGGTTCCCGATCGGGGTGCCGACGAGGTAGAGCGTGCCCGCCATCGCTCGATGCTCCCACGCGGCCGTACGCTTGCCCGCCATGGCGACCGACCACACGGACTACTCGGGCACGCCGTTGTGGCGGAAGCTCGGCATCCGCGAGGGCGCTCGGATCCACGTCCGAAACGCACCCGACGGGTTCCTCCACAACCTGGAAGCGCTGACACCGCTCCCCGACGGCGTCACGTTCCTCTCGCGACCCGGCAGGGATCTCGACGTCTGCGTCCTGTTCGTCACGAGAAGGTCCGAGCTCGCCCGCCGCCTGCCCGTGCTCGTCCGCTCGCTCGCCTCCGGCGGCCGCTTGTGGATCGCCTGGCCGAAGAAGACCGCGAACCTCCCGACCGACCTCGACTTCGACGTCGTCCAGCGCGCGGGCCTCGACGCCGGGCTCGTCGACAACAAGAGCGCGTCGATCACGGACACGTTCCAGGGCCTGCAGCTCGTCTATCGGCTGCGCGACCGGTCGGTACGCTGAGCGCCGTGCGCCCCCTCCTGTCGCGGCTGAACCGGCCGGTCGCCGCCGTCCTGCTCGTGACCGCGCTGGCGGGAGGCATCCGCTTCTTCCACCTGCGTCACCCGACCGACACCGTCTTCGACGAGGTCTACTACCCGAAGGCCGCGTGCATCTACGTCGGGTGGGACGACCAGACGTGCCACATCGAATCGAGCGACGAGCGGTACTGGCGTGACACGAAGTGGGACGTCGGCTCGTGGGTGCACCCGCCGCTCGGGAAGTGGCAGATCGCGCTCGGCATCAAGGCGTTCGGGATGAACAGCTTCGGCTGGCGGTTCACGACGGCGGTGGCCGGCACGCTCGTCGTGCTGTTCACGGCGATCCTCGCGCAGCTGCTGTTCGCGAACCCGGTGTGGACGTACGTCGCCGGCGGGCTGCTGGCGATCGAGGACCTGAACGTGGTGATGTCGCGCACCGCGCTGCTCGACGCCCATCTCGAGATGTGGGTGGTGCTTGGGTTCCTGCTCCTGGTGCTCGACCGGCGATGGATCGAGCGGCGGCAGCCCCCCGACGCCGAGCCGACGGAGGACGAGCCCGAGCCGCCACCGACCAAGACGTACTCGCCGGTCTGGCGGCCGTGGCGCTTCGCCGCCGGCGCCGCGTTCGGTGCGGCCGGCGCCGTCAAGTGGTCGGGGGCCTACGCGCTGGCCGCCGCGGTGCTGCTGGCCTTCCTGTGGGAGGTCGTGCGCCGGCACCGGCGCGACACGACTTGGGCTCGCGCGATCGGCAGGTCCGTCGCGCGCGAGGCGTTCGGACTGGTGCTGGCGTTCCTCGTGCTGCCCGTCGCCGTGTACATGGTCACGTGGATCCCCTGGTTCCACCACTTCGGCTGGAGCCTCGACGCCTGGTGGGCGAACGCGCGCGCCGCGTGGCACTACCAGCAGTCGGGCATCCCGCGGTTCGTCACGGATCCGAAGACCGGGCAACTGAAGCTCGGCCACGCCTACTACTCGCTGTGGTGGACGTGGCCGATGCTGCTGCGGCCGGTGTCCTTCTACATGAAGGACGTCGGGTCGAGTGTGCAGCAGGTCTTGGCGATCGGGAACCCGGGGATCTTCTGGGGCGGGCTGGTCGCGTTGCCGTTCGCCGCGTTCGCCTGGCGGCGGACGCGCGACTGGCGCGCGGGGTTCGTGCTGATCGCCTACCTCGGCCAGTGGCTGCCGTGGGCGCTCGTCTCGCGCGGACAGTTCTTCTTCTACATCCTGCCGGCCACGCCGTTCCTGGTGCTGGCCGTGACATACCTGCTCCAGCAGCTCTCGGACGCGCGGCTCATCGTGCGCGAACCCGACACCGGCGAGATCGCCGTCAATCCCGAGACCGGGGAGCCCGCGATCTCCACCGTCTTCGTCTACCGGCCGTTCGTCTGGGCGTACCTGCTCGTGACGGTTGCTCTGTTCCTGCTGGAGTGGCCGGTGCTGACGGCGGGCCAGATCAGCGAGCTTCACCAGCGCGCGATCGTCTGGTTCCGCGGCTGGTTCTGACCGGCGGTCCCGGCCGCGGTTGGAGCGACCGGTACGCTTCGCCGGACATGCCCACCCGCGAGCACGTGTGGATCCCGGCCGCCGACGGCGTCCGCCTGGCCGGCACCCTCTTCGTTCCCGACGGCGACGCCCCGTGGCCCGCGCTGCTGGAGGCGCTCCCCTATCGGAAGGACGACGTCACGGCGTCCTACGCCTCGGAGTACGAACGGCTCGCCGAGGCCGGCTACGCCGTGTGCCGTCTCGACGTGCGCGGGACCGGATCGAGCGAGGGCATCGCCGAGGACGAGTACACGGCCGCGGAGCGGGCCGACCTGGTCGCGGCGATCGACTGGCTGGCGACGCGGGAGTGGTCCACGGGCGCGGTCGGCATGTACGGCACGAGCTACAGCGGGTTCAACTCCCTGCAGATCGCGATGGACGGGCCTGCGGCGCTCAAGGCGATCTGTTCGATCTTCGCCAGCGACGACCGCTACGGCGACGACGTCCACTACTTCGGCGGCGTCTTGAAGCAGCTCGACGTCGTCGACTACCCGACGTACATGGTCGCGATGAACGCGTTGCCGCCGGTGCCGTCGGTGTTCGGCGAGGGCTGGCGCGAGGAATGGGCGCGGCGCGTGGAGCGGACGAAGCCGTGGATCCTGACGTGGCTCGAGCACCAGCGGTACGACGCCTACTGGAAGCACGGCTCGCTCCGCGAGGACTACGGCTCGGTGCGCGCGGCCACGATGCTCGTCGCGGGGTGGGCCGACGGCTACACGAACATCGCGCTGCGTGGCTTCGAGGCGCTCGCGTGCCCGAAGCGGCTGCTGCTCGGGCCGTGGCCGCACGCGAACGTCGAGACGTGCCTGCCCGGGCCCAACATCGACCTCGTTCCCGAGATGGTGCGCTGGTGGGACCGCTGGCTGAAGGACGCCGACAACGGCGTGGACCGTGAGCCGCCGATCACCCTGTTCGCGCAGCGCTCGACGTTGCCGGCGGCCGACCGCCGCACGATGCGCGGCGCGTGGCGGTTCGAGCCGACATGGCCGCCCGAGCGGCTGACGCCGACGGAGCTCGCCCTGGCGAAGGCCGACGCCGCGGGCTCCGCGAAGCAGGGAGACGACGTCCTTCCCATCCGCGGCGACGTCGGCGCCGCCGCGTGGATCTCGTGCGCCGGCAACCTGCCGTGGGGCCAGCCGACCGACCAGCGCCCCGACGAGGCGCTGTCGCTCACCTACACGTGGGACCCGCTCGAGGACGACCTCGAGATCTGGGGGCACCCGCGCCTGCGCGTGCGCGTCGCGTCGACCGAGCCCGTCGCCTACCTGTCCGCGAAGGTCTGCGACGTCTTCCCCGACGGGACCTCCTCGCTGGTGGTGCGCGGCCTGCTGAACCTGGCGCACCGAGACTCGCGCGAGGATCCGTCGCCGCTGGAGCCGGGCCGTGCCTACGACGTCGAGCTCGAGCTCGAGGCGTGCTCGTGGACGTTCGAGCGCGGCCACCGGATCCGCCTCGACCTCGCGGGCGCCGACTGGCCGAACGCGTGGGCGCCGCCGTCCGCCGGCGAGCTGACGGTGGATCGCGAGGCCACGTCGCTGCTGCTTCCGGTGATCGACGGTCCCTCGCCCGTCACGGAGGTCCCGGCGCTGCGCGACCCGCCGGCCGCCCGAGCCCCGCAGCCGACCCCCCGCACCGCGGATGGGCCGACCCGCCAGGGTGTCGTGTGGTCGGTCGAGGAGGACCTGCTCGCCCACGAGCGGCGTGCCCGCACCCGCTACGGCGGCGACTACGAGACGTCGGGATCGACACCGTCGTTGCTGGACCGCTACGAGGGGGTCGTGGGCGTGTCCCAGCTCGACCCGGGTCGGGCGTACGCCCGCGGCGAGGGCGAGTTCGAGGTGCGCTACCCGGAGGGAACGTGCAGGACCCGCGCGAAGGTCTCCGTCGAGAGCGACCGCACCACCTACCGCGTGACGATCGAGCTGCTCGTCACCGAGAACGGCGAGGAACGCGGAAGGCGCACCTGGGAGCGGACGTTCGCGCGCGACCTGCAGTGACGGAGCTGATCCCGGATACGCGAAACCCCGGCGCGCGGGCCGGGGCATCGGTCTTTTCGGGATATCCCGGGATCGAGGATACCAGGCCGCTCAGGAGAAGCCCGGGAGGTGGTGGCGGAACAGCAACCACCCCGCGCCGGCTCCCACGTCGAGCAGGAAGTGCGCCACCACGAACGGCCACGTCCGGCGGCGCCGGATGAACAGCGCGCCGAACAACAGACCCATCGCGAGGTTCCCGGCGAAGCCGCCCCATCCCTGATAGAGGTGATAGCTGCCGCGGAGCAGCGCGCTCCCGGCCACTGCCGCGACCGCCGACCAGCCGACCTGCTGCAGCCGGGTGACGAGGTAGCCGAGGACGATGACCTCCTCGATCAGCGCGGCCTGCGCCGCGTCCATCAGCAGCACCGGCACCGTCCACCAGTGGCCGGGGGGCGGCGCGGGGATCACGAAGCGGTTCACGCCGAGGGCCACCGCGCCGAGGTAGACGCCGATCCCCGCGAGCCCGACGATCACGAACAGCACCGCTCCCTCGGCGGCGTCACGCCGCGGCTCGCGCAGGTCGACCCCGATCGCGGCGACGCCCTCGCCGCTCCGGCGCACCAGGTGCACCACGAGCAGGGCCGGCGCCAGCCCGAACACGAACCCGATGAACTGCCGCGGGAAGGTCGCGCTCTGGTTCGTGGCCGCGATCACGATGCCGCTCACGGGCGCCTCGACCAGGCTGAGCACGGAGTAGACGGCGCTCGCGAGCAGCGAGAGCGCGAGCACCACGATCATTTCCTCCCACAGCGTCCGTCGGTCGGTGGGCGCGGGCGGCGTGGGCGCGAGCTCCATGGCGGCAAGCGTACGCGGGTGCATCGCTCACGGTTCGGCGCACCGCCGCGTAAGGTTCGCGCCATGAGCGGTGACGGGGACGATCCGCTCGACAGGCTGGGCCGGACGCCCGGGGACGAGGCACGGTTCCTGCAGACCCTGCCGGAGCGCGTGAGCGCGGAGCTCGACCAGGATCACGCGGTCGACGTGGGGCTCGACGACGACGGCGCCGCGTGGCTCGTGCGCGACGGCGGGCGCATCACCCGGTTCGACCCCGGCGCGATGGCGTCGCTCGCGCCGGCCGATGCCGAACGCGCGGTGACCGCGCTCGCCGAGCTGGTCCGGCGCTACGACCGCGAACGCGCGTTCCTCGGCAACCTCGACGTCGGTGCGCGCGTTCGCGTGGAGTACAAGGACAGGAGTCTGCGCCGCGTCTTCCGGGCCGACGGCACCGTGCGGTCGGTCTCCGCGTTCCGTCCCGGGGCCGGCGTGCGCGCGGGCGGGTGGACGATCGAGATCGAGGTGCGCCCTCGGTTCGGCAGGCCGGCCGTCCAGCGGATCGAGAGCGAGTCGATCACGAAGGTGGTGCGACGCTAGGTGGCGCGCGATGCGGCGGATCTGGTGGTGGTCGGCGCCGGCACCGTCGGCGGATGGGCGTCGGTGTTCGCGACCGAGCTCGGCGCGGCGCGTGTGGTGGTGCTCGAGCGCGACCTCGCCGGGCAGGGCGCCTCCAGCCGCGCCGCCGGCGTGGTCCGCCAGCAGGGCGGCTCGCCCGACACGGTCCGGCTCGGGATGTGGTCGATCCAGTTCTACCGGTCCCAGCGCGAGCGCTACGGCGCCGACTCCGGCTTCCGTGAGCTCGGCTACGTGATCCTGGCGTCGTCGGCGAAGGAGGAGCGCGAGGCGCGCGACCGGATCGTGATGCAACGCGACGTCGGGCTCGACGTTCGGTGGGCGGACGTCGACGAGGTCCGTCGGCTGAACCCCGCGATGGGGACCGAGGGCTACCGGGGTGGTTCCTACGCGGCCACCGACGGGTGCATCGACCCGCCGCGGAACGTGCGCGCGTACTCGATGGCGATGCAGCGCGCGGGCGTCGACCTCCGCGAGGGCATGTCGTTCGTGGGCCTGCGCACGCGCGCCGGCGCGCGCGGACGACGCGTCGTGACCGGCGTCGAGACGTCGTCGGGCACGATCGCCACGAACCGCGTGATCCTGACGGGCGGGCCGGCGCTCGGGGCGGTCGCGCGGCAAGCGGGCTCGCGCGCGTTCGTGGGGGCGGCGCGTCACCAGGTGGTGGTGTCCGAGCCGCACGACGCGTTCGCCGCCGAGCGCCAGGCGATGGGGTTCGACATCCGCGCCGGGCTCTACTGGCGGCTCGAGGACGGCGGGCTCCTGTGGGGCATGTCGAACCCCGACGAGTCGCCCGGACCCGCGCGCGAGGTGGACTGGCCGTACCTGCGGCGGATGCGGCGGCGGCTCGCCCGCCTGCTGCCGGTGACACGCGACCTCGGCATCCGCAAGGCGTGGGCGGCGACGATCGAGTACACGCCCGACCACCTACCGCTGCTCGGTCCGCTCGTGGCGAACGACGGGAGCGAGATCGCCGGCGCCTCGATCGCGTGCGCCTGCGGGCACGGGATGATGTGGGGCCCGGCCGTCGCGCGGATCGCGGCCGATCTCTCCCTCGCCGGCACCACCGAGGTCGTCACGCGCGCAGACGATCTGCGGATGGACCGGTTCGACGAGCACGGACGCTCGCCGTTCGTCGACCCGATCGCGCTGCCGTTCCCGGTGCAGGTGGAGGACAGGGTGGATCACGAGGGTTGACCCCTCATGCTACCCTGCACGGGCTCGCCCGGGTCGGGGTCGCCGCGGACGCGGAAGGAACTCGCCCGGACCGCTTCGATCTGGAGGGAAATTGATGCGGTCGATCACCCGGCTCGGACTCACGCTGTCCTTCGCGCTCCCGCTGCTGTTCTCGACGACGGCGACCACTGCGAGCCCGTCACGGCCGCTCGCACCGGCCGCACGGGTGACGAAGCTCCCGTGGCAGGCCGGCGGCGTCCGGTTCGTGCCGAACGAGGTCGTCGTCACGTGGAAGGCGTCGGCGTCGCGCACCGCCGTGCGTGCGCTGGCCGCGCGCATGGACGCTCGCGTCGTCTCGCGGGCGGCCGGTCTGGACGTCGACGTCGTCCGCCTGTCGCCCGGATCGTCGGTGGCCGCGGCGGTCCGGCGGCTCAAGCGCTCGCCGCTCGTGCGATTCGCCGAGCCCAACCGGATCGCGACGCCGTTGGCGACCCCCATCACGGACGATCCCCTGGTCGACGAGCAGTGGGCGCTGGACAACACCGGGCAGCTGCACGAGCTGAGCAACCAGGGCGTCGGGACCGGCGACACGCGCATGGGGACGGACGGCGCTGACGTCGACGCGCCCGAGGCGTGGGACGCGCAGACGGTGCACACGCCGGTGGTCGTCGCCGTGCTCGACACGGGCGTCGATGTCGACCACCCCGACCTGCAGAACCGTCTCGTGAACGGCTGGGACTTCTTCGACGGCGACAACGACCCGAGCCCGGCGACCGGCGGCGGCTCGCTCAGCAAGCTCGAGAACGCGCACGGGACGCACGTGGCCGGGATCGTCGCGGCGGAGCAGAACAACACGATCGGTGTCAGCGGCGTCTGCCCCGACTGCTCGATCATGGCGATCCGGATCGGGTCCGCGACGGACATCACGCTCGGCCACGAGGTGCAGGGGATCAACTACGCGATCAACAACCACGCCGACGTGATCAACCTGAGCATCGGGTCGCCGGTGTGGTCGAAGACCGAGCGGAACGCGCTCAAGAACGCCGGCAACCACGGGATCCTGGTGGTGGCGGCCGCCGGCAACTCGAGCCTCGACAACGACACCGCGGCCGACTTCGTGGACAACACCAACACTTTGATCGCGTGGGCGCCCTCGTTCCCGGCGAGCTACACGCTGTCGAACGTGCTGTCGGTCGCCGCCAGCAACGACCGGGACCAGTACGGGTTGATCTCACAATGCGGCTCGCAGGGATACCACCCTTGGGAATGCGCCTTCACGAGTTGGGGGCATGACTCGGTCGACGTCGCGGCGCCGGGCGTCGACATCTGGAGCACCGTCACCGCCGGCATCGGGCTTCCTCCGGGCGGTACCCATCCCGACTACGACGTGTGGGACGGCACGTCGATGGCCTCACCGATGGTCGCGGGCATCGCGGGTCTCGTGCTCGCCGAGCATCCCGGGTACTCGGCGGTACAGGTCAAGAACGCGATCATGCACGGGGTCGACCACCCGGCGAACATGTATCTCTGGTCGCTGTTCGGCAAACCGACCCACATCGGCACGGGCAAGCACCTCGGGAAGTTCACGCGGACGACCGGCCGAGTGAACGCGTTCAACGCGCTGACCGCTCCGACCACGAACGCCACGCCCAAGACCGACGGCAACATCGACGGCGCGAAGCCGATCCGGCTTTCGAAGAAGGGCCACGTCGCGTGGCCTGCCGACGCCAACGACGTCTACAAGAAGCGCCTCTTGAAGGGCAAGCGCTACCGGGTCGTGCTGAACGGGCCGAAGGGCTCCGATATGGACCTGTGGGTGTGGAACCCCCATACGGCCGAGATCTTCCAGTTCACCGCCGGCTGCTTCGGGTTCGGGGGTGGGTGTCCCGCGCTCAAGGCCGTGTCGGCGGGCAAGACCGCCGACGAGGCGGTCACGTTCAAGGCCGGCAAGAAGGGTGTCTACTACTTCCAGGTGAACGGCTGGTACAAGGGCGGCGGCTACGCGCTGACGATCAAGCGCGTCTGACGCGTCACGCCAGCGCCACGTCGACCAGGATCAGCTCGCTGGTCGCGTGCGCGGCGATCCCGATCGTGGGCTCCTCCGTGATCTGGGCTGCGTCGCCGGTGGACATGCGTTCGTGGTCCACGGCGACCTCGCCGTCGATCACGTAGAGGTACGCGCCGCGGCCGGCGCCGAGGTCGTACGTCACGGTGACGCCCGCGTTGAGCCGCGACACGAGCACGCGCGCGTCCTGGTGCACCACCACGGCGTCGCCGCCGTCGCCGCTGATCGCCTCGAGCAGGCGGTCCGTCCGGTCCTCGGTGGTGAAGACCTTCTGTTCCACGCCGGGCTCGAGGCCGCGCTCGGCCGGCATGATCCAGATCTGGATGAAGCGCATCGGCTCGGCCTCGGAGGCGTTCTGCTCGCTGTGCCACGCGCCGCGGCCGAGCGTCATCCGCTGGACCGAGCCTGCCGGCAACGGCCCGGGCGGACCGCCGACGTCGTCCTGGTGACGGAACGAACCCTCGACGACGTAGGTGAGCCCCTCGATGTCCTTGTGTGGGTGCATCGGCCAGATCGCACCGGGGACCAGGCGGTCGTCGTTGAAGACGCGCATCGTGCCGAACGACACGTACTCGGGATCGAAGTACGTGTCGAACGAGTAGTGCCAGCGAGCGCGGAACCACTCGCCGTCGACGTCGCTGATCTCCCGATCGCGACGGATCTTGACAGCCACTAGAGCTGCAGGATCGGACAGGTGAGGGTTCGCGTGATGCCCTCGAGCTCCTGCATCGGCATCACGGTTCCCTTGGCGAGCAGGTCCAGGTCCTCGGCCTCGGCGCGCGCGACGATGTCGTACGGGCCGGTGACCGGGTCGACCGCCTTGATGCCGTCGATCTCCCGGACCTGCTCGGTGACGTGGGCGGCTTTGCCCACCTCCGTCTGGATCAGGATGTACGCGCTGACCATCGGGTCCTCCTCACGTGTCGTCGCCGGCCGGGCCCGTCTCGCCCTCGGCCTTGGGAGTGTCGCTGCCTGTCGGCTGGGTCTTGCCGCCACCATCCATGCCCAGCCAGCCCTTGGCCCTGGTCAGGAATCCGCTGGCCGCCTGTCCCGCCTTGCCGAGGGCGGGCTTGGCCTTTTCGAGCGCCGGCTCGGTCTTCTCCTTCGCCTTCTCGAGCGCCGGCTTGGACTTCTCGGCGATCCCGCCAGCCGTCTCCTTCGCCTTCTCGAGCGCCGGCTTGGACTTCTCGGCGATCCCGCCAGCCGTCTCCTTCGCCTTCTCGAGCGCCGGCTTGGACTTCTCGGCGAGGTCGTCGACGACCTCCTTCGCCTTGTCGATGAAACCCTTCTCCTCCTCCACGACGGCCTCCTTCGCCGATCGGCACGACCATGGTCCGCGCGCCCTGTGGACAACCGCAAATCCGCTGGTCCCAGCCTACGTCAGGGGCCCTGGTCGGCGCGCGCGCGGATCCCGGCCAGCCCGCCGGCGACGACGGCTTCGTCGCCGGTGTCCAGCCCGTGCAGCACGTCGTGGAACGGCATCAGGCGGTACGCGAACCGGGCGCGCTCGCGGAACGACGCGTCCGGTGGCCCGCCGTAGGCGGCCAGCACCCGCTCCCCGACGGCCGGTTCGCCGTTGAGGGCCCACGCGTGATCCCAGGCCGGGTCGCCCACGGAGAGCTCCTCCCAGTCGATCACGCCGGCGAGGTCGCCGGACGGGGTCACGAGGACGTGCGCGGGTCCGAGATCGCCGTGGGTCAGGCACGGCGCGAACCCCCAGTGCTGCTCGTCGCCGAGGAACCGATCGAAGGCGCCGTCGAAGCTCGCACGCTCGGCGGGTTCGAGCAAGGGGAGCACGCGGGCGCGCATCGCGTCGAACGTCGCCGCGTATCGGTCGCGGATCGCCGCCGCGGTGGTCGCGCGGAGCCCGACGAACTCGGGCGGGGTCAGGTGCAGGTCGTACAGGAACCGGCCGAGGCGCTCGGGCCAGATGCCGTCGGGCGCGCGGCATCCCGTCGATCGCGCGGTAGGCCGTGGCCGGCGGGTCAAGCGACGCGCGCTCGGGCGCCGGCACCGGTGCCGACAGCTCCTGCGCCAGCTCGGGCAGGAATCCGATCTGCGCGCGCAGGAGATCGGCGCCCGTCGCCGAGCGCGGGACCTGGACGATCCACTCCTCGTTCATCCGGTACGTCGCGCACGTCCATCCGCCCGCCAGCTCCTCGAGCGTGCGGATCTCGACGTCGGGGAAGAGTCTCTGGACGAGCGCGCGGTGCTCTGCGTCGCTCACGACGCCGGACCCGCCGCGCCCTCGTACACGTCGATGCACCGGCGGTACTCGGCGGCGATCGCGGCCACGGCGGTCTCGCGGGCCGCGTCGGTCTCGCCGTCGGCGAAGAACGCTCGCACGGGCTCCCACCAGATCGACCGGCCGATCGCGAAGCCGGCGAACCCCTCCGAGGAAGCGGCGGCGCGGAGCCAGCCGTCCACCACGGTCCGGTCCTCGCCGCGCCCGAGCACGATGCACCGGGCGCCGCCCGTGGCGGCCTCCGCCGCGACCCACCTAGCGTCGGCCGTGCGCTCGAGCCCCTCGATCTTCCACACGCGCGGGCGGATGCCCGCGGCCCGCAGCTCCTGGATCGCGCGCAGCATCAGCCCGGGCCGGAGCTCCAGGTCGTAGCGCGCGCGGTCGCCGTCCAGGGTCTCGAGCTGCTCGGGCTCGGGCGGCACGAGCAGCTCCAGCATCAGCTCCGGTCCGTGCCGCACGCAGTGCTCGGCAAGCTCGAGCAGCCGCTGGCGCTGCCGGGCGTTCACGGCGCGGTCGCCCCCCGGGTTGTACCGCACGAGCGCCTTCGCCCACGTCGGCCGGCGCTCCTCGAGGCGGTCGCGCCAGTCGGGGTGCTCGAAGGCGAACTCGTCCTCGCCGCTCTCCTCCACCGGCAGGGCCAGCGCGACCCCCTCGCGCCGCGCCGCCCGCGCGACATGATCGCCGTACGTCGTGTCGACCAGGACCGCCGCCGACTCGCGGGACACGCCCTCGTGCAGCGCCTCGCGGAAGGCGTCCCAGACCAAGGTCTTCACGGTGAAGGCCCGGCCGACCTCGTCGGCGTCCGACCCGTCGTGCAAACGGGCGAGCGCGCCGATCAGCGACGTCCGGTGGTCGAGGGCCAGGACGTACAGACGGTCGAGCATGAGCGGGATGCTATCGATGCGGTCGACGCCGCGCGCGCGGCGATGCCAGACTCTCGCCATGGCGAAGGTCACGATCATCGGAGCGGGAAGCGTCGAGTTCACGCGGAACGTGCTGACCGACCTCTCCTCGTACCCCGAGCTGGCCGGGACGCTCGAGTTCGCGTTGCACGACATCGACGCCGAACGGCTCGAGTACGCCGAGCGTGCGGCCGAGCAGGTCGTGACGCGGCTCGGCGCCGGCCATCGCGTGAGCGCACACCCGGATCGCAAGAGCGCCTTCGACGGCGCCGACTACCTGATCAACGAGATCCAGGTGGGCGGCTACCGCGCGACCGTGACCGACTTCGAGATCCCCGCACGGTACGGGCTGAAGCAGACGATCGCCGACACGATCGGGATCGGCGGGATCATGCGCGGCGTCCGCACGATCCCGGTGATGATCGAGATGGCCGAGGAGATGACGGACCTCTGCCCTGACGGCCTCCTGCTCAGCTACACGAACCCGATGGCGATGCTGCCGTGGGGCATCTGGTCGGGCTCGCGCTGGCCGGCGTCGCAGACCGTCGGCGTGTGCCACAGCGTGCGCGACACGCACGCGTTCCTCGCCTCGCTCGTGGGGCTGCCGCAGGAGCGGATCGCGTTCCGCACCGCGGGCTTCAACCATCAGTGCTTCGTGTACGTCTTCCGCGACCGTGAGACCGACGAGGACCTCTACCCGCGACTGCGCGAGATCGTCGAGGCCGATCCCGAGGGGCTCGGCCGTCGCGCGCGCGTCGAGGTGTTCCGGCGGTTCGGCTTCTTCCCCACCGAGTCGAGCGAGCACACGAGCGAGTACGTGCCCTGGATCCTGCACCTGCCCGACCAGGTCGAGCGGTTCCGTAGTGAGATCGACGAGTACGTGCGCCGAAGCGACGACAACCTCGCGGAGTGGGACCGACTGAAGGCGCGTCTCGACGCCGGGGACGAGCTGAGCCTGGAGCGCAACGACGAGCTCGCCTCGCAGTACATCCGGGCGCTCGAGACCGGCACCCCCGCCGAGCTGTACGGCAACGTGCGCAACGACGGGCTGATCGCGGGGCTGCCGGCCGACGCCTGCGTCGAGGTCCCGGTGCTGGTGGACAAGAACGGCGTGCAGCCCACGCGGATCGGCACGATCCCGCCGCAGTGCCTGGCGCTCAACCGCACCTTCCTCAACGTGGTCGAGCTGACGGTGCGCGCGGTGCTCGACGGGTCGCGCGACCTCGTGTACCAGGCGGCCCTGCTCGACCCGAACACCGCGGCCACGCTCTCCGCCGACGCGATCGTCGCGATGGTCGACGAGCTGCTCGAGGCACACGGCGAGCTGATCCCCGGGCCCATCCGCCGCGGCTGAGCGGCGCTAGGCTCACCCGTGATGAAGGCGTTGGTGAAGCATGCCGGCGAGACGGGGCTCCGTTTGGAGGACGTGCCCGAGCCCGAGGTCGGCATCAACGACGTCCTGATCCGCGTCGAGCGCACCGGGATCTGCGGCACCGACCTGCACATCTGGGACTGGAACGCGTGGGCGCAAGAGGCGGTCGTCACCCCACTCGTGATCGGACACGAGTTCGTGGGCAGGATCGTCGGCGTCGGGTCGAACGTGGCCGACTTCGGCCCCGGCGACCGCGTCAGCGGGGAGGGCCACGTGGTCTGCGGGCGCTGCCGCCACTGCCTGGCCGGACGGCGGCACCTGTGCGCGAACACGAAGGGGGTCGGCGTGCAGCGCCCGGGCGCCTTCGCCGAGATGATCGCGATCCCGATGACGAACGTCTGGAAGCACGCCGACGACGTCGACCGCGAGGTGGCGGCGATCTTCGACCCGTTCGGCAACGCGGTGCACACCGCGCTCTCGACCGAGATCCTCGGCGAGGACGTCCTCGTCACCGGCGCCGGGCCGATCGGCTGCATGGCTGCCGCGGTCGTCCGCCACGCGGGCGCGCGCTTCGTCGTCGTGAGCGAGCCGAACCCCTACCGGCGCGCGCTGGCGACGCGCATGGGCGCGAACCTGGTGATCGATCCCGGGGAGCGCGACCTCCACGACGTGCAGGCCGGGCTCGGGATGGTCGAGGGATTCGACGTCGGGCTGGAGATGTCGGGCAACCCCGCGGCCCTGCACGCGATGCTCGACAACATGGCCCACGGTGGTCGGATCGCGATGCTCGGCATCCCGGACCAGCAGATCGCGATCGACTGGAACCACGTGGTGTTCAACCAGCTCACGATCATGGGCATCTACGGCCGCGAGATGTACGAGACCTGGTACCAGATGACCGTGATGCTTCAGTCGGGGCTTGACGTGAAGCCGGTGATCACGCATCGCTTCGCGTGGGACGCCTACGAGGACGCGTTCGCGGTCGCGGCCTCCGGAGAGAGCGGCAAGGTCCTGATGGAGTGGGACCTGTCCGAGGACTGATCGTCAGACCGTCTCGACCGCGACGCCCGCCTCGCGGATCGCCCGCAGCACGAGCATGTTCGCGCCGAGGTCGGTGATCAGCTCGTGCACGTGGTCGATCGGGCAGATCCGCGCGAACGCCACCCGGCCGATCTTGGAGGAGTCCGCCACAACCACGACGTGTCGCGCGCGTTCGATCAACGCGAAGTTCGTGTGCGCCTCGACCTCGTGGTGCGTCGTGCAGCCGGCGAACGCGTCGATGCCGTCGACGCCGATGAACGCGACGTCGAGGTTCATGCCCTCGAGCGCCTGCTCGGCGACGGGGCCGACCAGCTCGTAGGACTCGGCGCGCGCGAACCCGCCCGTCACGACGAGCTTGAGCGTGGGGCGGATCGCCAGCTCGCTCGCGATGTTGAGCGCATTCGTGACGACCGTCAGCCCCGCGCGATCGAGCAGCGCGCGGCCGACCTCCGTCGTGGTCGTGCCGCCGGTGAGCCCGACGGCGCTGCCGTCGGCCACGCGTGAGGCGGCCGCGTGGGCGATGCGGCGCTTCTCCTCGTGGTGCCGGGCACCCTTGTACCGCAGGGGCAGCTCGTAGAGCACCCCGTGGGCCACGGCCCCGCCGTGCGTGCGGGTCAGCAACCGCTGCTCCTCGAGCAGGACGAGGTCGCGCCGGATCGTGGCCGCCGAGACGCGCAGCCGGACGGCGAGCTCGGCCACCCCCACCGAACCGTCCTCGGAGAGCTCCTCGAGGATCGCCGAGACACGTTCCGTCTGGCGCACGGACGGAGCATACGCCCGGCGTGCGCGTTTCTGCGCGGTTCAGCTTGACCTCGCGCACGAGCGCACAGTAGCGTCGCGCTGGGTGTGAACGACATCGAGCAGGAGATCGTGAGCCAGCCGCTCGTCTGGCGGTCCGCGGCGGGCCTCGCGGCGAGCCACGCCAACGCGCTGCCGACCCCCGGCGAGCGCGTCGCCGCGGTCGGCTGCGGGACGTCGTGGTTCATGGCGCAGGCTTATGCATCGCGCCGGGAAGAGCTCGGTCTGGGCGAGAGCGACGCCTTCACGCCCACCGAGCTGCCCGCCGGGCGTCCCTACGATCGGTTCGTGACGATCAGCCGCTCCGGCACGACGACCGAGATGGCGCGTCTCGGACAGCGGCTGGCCGGCGAGTCGCGACGGACGACGGCGATCACCGCGGTCGCCGGCTCGCCGGTGGCGGCGTCGGCAGAGCGCACGATCGTGCTCGACTTCGCGGACGAGCGATCGGTCGTCCAGACACGGTTCGCCACCGGCGCGCTCGCCCTGCTGCGCGCCCACATCGGCGAGGACGTCGAGCCGGCGGCGGCCGACGCGGAGCGCGCGATCGCCGCCCCGCTCCCCGTCGACGTCACGCGGTTCGAGCACTTCGTCTTCCTGGGGCACGGCTGGACCGTCGGGCTCGCGCACGAGGGAGCCCTCAAGCTCCGCGAGGCCGCGCAGGTCCACACCGAGTCCTATCCCGCGATGGAGTACCGCCACGGCCCGCTCAGCCTGGCGGGACCGCACACCCTCGTCTGGATCCTCGGCACGCCCGATCCCGCGGTCGGCGACGACGTCGCGGCGACGGGAGCGCGCGTTCGGACGAGTGGCTTCGACCCCATGGCCGAGCTCGTGCTGATCCAGCGGTCGGCGGTCGCGCTGGCCCAGGCGCGCGGGCTCGACCCCGACCGACCGCCACACCTGGCTCGATCGGTGGTGCTGCCGTGACCATGCATGTCGCGGATCTGGACACGCCCGCGCTCCTGATCGACCTGGACGTGCTCGAGCGCAACGTCGAGGAGATGGCCGCGGTCGCGCGCGACGCGGGCGTACGCCTTCGCCCGCACACCAAGACGCACAAGTCCCCGGAGATCGCGCGGATGCAGTTCGACGCCGGCGCGTCGGGCATCACCGTCGCGAAGCTCGGCGAGGCCGAGGTCATGACCGATGCGGGACTCGACGACATCCTCGTGGCCTATCCGATCGTCGGCGAGCAGAAGCTGGCGCGGCTCCGCTCGCTGATGGAGCGCGCCGCGGTGCGCGTGAGCCTCGACGCCGTGGAGGTCGCCGACGGCATCGGCAGCGTCGGGAAGGATCTCGGACGCGCCGTGCCCGTGCTGGTCGAGGTCGACACGGGCCTGCACCGGATGGGGAGGCCGGCGGGCGCCGCGTCCGCACGCCTGGCCCTCGACCTGGCGGCGGTTCCCGGCGTCGACGTCGTCGGGCTGCTGACCCACGCCGGCCACGCGTACCGGGCGGGCGACCCTGCAGAGCTCCGCCGCCTCGCCGAGCGGGAGGCGCTCGATCTGCTCGAGACCGCGGAGCTGTGCGCCCGGGAGGGCCTGCCGATCCGCGACATCAGCGTCGGATCGACGCCGACCGCGCGAACCGTCGCGCGCGTTCCCGGCGTGACCGAGATCCGCCCGGGAACCTACGTGTTCAACGACGTCCAGCAGATGCGGCTGGGCGTGGCGACGGAGGCCGAGTGCGCCGCGCGCGTGCTGACGACGGTCGTCGCACGACCCACCGATGAACGGTTCGTGCTCGACGCCGGGTCGAAGGTCTTCACGTCCGACGGCGCGGACGGGCCCTCGTTCCCCGGACGCGGGGTCGTGGCCGGCCGTCCGGACCTGACGATCGACTTCATGAGCGAGGAGCACGCGGTCGGGCACGTCGAGGGCGACCGGACGCTCGCGATCGGCGAACGCCTCGAGGTCATCCCGCTGCACGCGTGCAGCTGCGTGAACATGTTCGACGTCGCCCAGGGCGTTCGCCACGGCAACGTGGAGCGCGACATCGCGATCGCCGGCCGGGGGCGGTTCCGCTGATGCGCGGGCTCCGGGGCAAGGGCGTCCTGATCGCCGGAGGAACCAGCGGGATCGGGCGTGCGACGGCCCGCCGCTTCCTGGAGGAGGACGCGCGCGTCTTCGTCGCCGGGAACGACGACGCCGAGCTCAAGGACACGCTCGCCGCCTTGTCCGGGACGGGCGAGCTCGACGGGACGACGGGCGACGTGAGCGTCGGGTCCGACGCCGACGCGATCGTGGAGCGCGCCGCGACGTTCCTGCGGCGGATCGACGTGCTGATCAACAACGCCGGCATCGCGCGGAAGGCGGCGTTCCTCGATACGACGGTCGACGAGTGGGACCGCACGATCGCGGTGAACCTGCGCGGGATGTTCCTGGTCGCGCAGGCCGTCGCACGCAGGATGGTCGCCGACGGCAGGGGCGGCGCGATCGTCAACATGGCCTCGACGAACGCGCTCGGCGGCGAGGCCGAGTTCACGTCGTACAACGCGTCAAAGGGAGGCGTCCTGCAGCTGACTCGCACGATGGCCGTCGAGCTCGGCGCGGGCGCCATCCGCGTGAACTGCCTGTGCCCGGGCTTCATCGACACGCCGCTCAACCGGAACCTCGCCGACGAGGAGGCGTTCCGGGCCTACGAGCGGGAACGCATCCCGCTCGGTCGGCGCGGTCGCGACGAAGAGGTCGCGGCCGCGTATGCCTTCCTGGCCTCCGACGACGCCTCGTTCGTCAACGGCGCGGCGCTCGTAGTCGACGGCGGACAGACGGCGGTGATGTGACGTGCCCACCCTGCTCGACGACCTGCGCGCCGTCCCGCCGGCCCCCGGTCGCGTGGCCGTGACCTGGCTCGGCCAGTCGGGGTTCGCGCTGTTCGCCGGTGGGACGACCGCCCTCGTCGATCCGTTCCTCTCGCACCACGAGAAGCGGCGCTACGAGTCGGGTCTCGCCGCGGACGAGGCGGCCGGCGTCGACCTCGTGCTCTGTACGCACGAGCACGTCGACCACTTCGACGCGGAAAGCGCGCCCGCGATCGCCGGCGCGTCGCCCGCGGCCAGATTCGTCGTCCCGTCGCCGATCGTCGACCTCGTGACGGAGGCCGGGGTGCCGGGCGACCGCGTCCTCGGCGTGCAGCCGGGCGAGACCCACGAGGTCGGCGGCCTCTCGATCCGGCCGGTCCCCGCCCGTCACGGTGTGACGATGGAGGACGCCTACGGGTTCGGCGAGGCGCTCTCCGACGGTGCGATCCGCTTCCTCGGGTACGTGATCGAGGCCGGCGGCGTGCGGCTGTACCACGCCGGCGACACGATCCACTACGACGGCATGGAGCGCACGGTCGGCGACCTTCGGCCGCACGTCGCCCTGCTACCGGTGAACGGGCGGACCGCCGATCGCGAGGCGCGCGACATCGTCGGCAACCTCAACGAGCGTGAAGCCGCGTGGCTCGCCGACGCGATCGGCGCGGAGACCCTGATCCCGATGCACCACGACCTGATCGAGGGGAACCTGGGGTCGACCCCCGAGGTGGTGCACGCGGCCGAGCAGGAGCGCCGAGCCGTGAGCGTGCTCGTGCCGCCGCGCGACGTGCCGTTCGTCGTGACCAGCAAGGAGCGGCCGTGAACGCGCTGGTCTACCTCGGCCCGCATCGGATGGAGCTGCAGACCGTCCCCGACCCGGCCCCGGCGCCGGGCGAGGTCGTGATCCGTTCGCGGGCCTCGGCGATATGCGGGTCGGACCTCCACGGGTTCCGCGAGGCCAGCCCGCGCAGGGTCCCGCCGCTGGTGATGGGACACGAGACCGTCGGCGAGATCGCCGCGGTCGGCGAGGGCATGCCGGCCACGAGGGTCGGCGAACGAGTGGTGCTCAAGCCGGTGCTCGCGTGCGGCCGGTGCCGCCGGTGTGCGGAGGGGCGCACCAACCTCTGCACCGAGGGCAGGCTCGTGGGCAGGGACCTCGCCGGCGGCTTCGCGGAGCTCTTCGCCGTGCCGGCCGACGCCGCGGTGGCCCTCCCCGCCTCGATCGGCGACGACGTGGCCGTGCTGACGGAGCCGCTGGCCAACGCGGTGCACGTGGCCCGCACGGCCGTGACCAAGGGTGACGTCGTGCTCGTGATCGGGTCCGGACCGATCGGCGTGCTGATGGCCAAGGCCGCGCTGCTCGAGGGCGCCGACCGGGTCCTGGTGACCGATCTGGCCACGGACCGGCTCCGGTTCGCGGTCGCGCAGGGCGCCGAGGCGGTGGCCGGCGACCCGGTGGAGGCCGCTCGCGCGGCGACCGACGGCGACGGCGCCGACCTCGTGATCGACGCCGCGGGGTACGAGGAGACGTGGGCCCTGGGACTCCGCGCCGTTCGGCCGGGAGGACGCATCGTCGAGGTCGGGCTCGGCTCCGGCTCCGGCGTCGTCGACTTCTTCGCCGTCTTGGGCAAGGAAGCCACGATCATCGGCTCGTTCGCCTGGACCGACCAGGACTTCGCCCACGCGCTGGCGCTCCTCGCGGGGGGCGAGCTACGTACGGAAGGATGGACCACGACGATGCCGCTCGCGGAGGGGCAACGTGCGTTCGAGGAGCTGACCGGCGGCGGGGACGCCTTCAAGGTGGTGCTCGTGCCGTGACCGATCCGCCGGCGACGACGACAGGAGGTATCGCATGAAACGGCTCTGGTTGGTGGTGCCGATCGCGCTCGCGCTGTTCGTCGGGGCGTGCACCTCGAGCAGCGAGAGCAACAGCAACACCACGAGTGGAAGCCCCGCAGAGGTGAACCTGACGATGTGGATCGGCTACACGCCGCCGCCGCCGGAGAACCAGTCGCAGGAGTACATCTCGATCGAGGACATCGCGAAGGCGTTCGAGGCCCAGCACCCGAACGTGCACATCGAGCTGCAGTACGTGAACAGCGACAACGCACTGCAGAAGGTGACGGTCGCGCTCCAGGGGGACAAGCAGCCCGACATCTCCTACCAGTACGGCACGAACATGCCGCAGCTCGCGGGCGTTCCCAAGCTCGTGGACCTGACCGATCGCGTGCAGGACCCGAGCTTCGACTGGAACGACTTCTTCGAAGGCGAGCGCGCCGTTGCCACCGTCGATGGTCGTGTCCTCGGGATCCCCGCGCTGGTGGACAACCTGGCGGTCGTCTACAACAAGGACCTCTTCAAGGCCGCGGGCCTGAAGGAGCCGACGCCGGACTGGACGTGGGACGACCTGCAGGCCGACGCGAAGGCGGTCACCGACCCCGCGAACAAGGTGTTCGGCCTGGCGTGGCCGAACGACGGCAGCGAAACGACCGTCTGGGAGTACGAGGCGATGCTGTGGGAGGCAGGAGGAGACATCCTCAACTCCGACAACACGCAGGCGGCGTTCAACTCCGAGGGAGGCGTCCGAGCGCTGACGACGCTCCAGCAGATGAATCAGGACGGCTCGCTGTTCCTCGACTTCCACCCTGATTCGGGGCAGTCGGAGAACCTGTTCAACTCGGGCAAGATCGGGATGATCATCACCGGGCCGTGGGACCTCTCCTCGTTCCCGGACGCGAAGTACGGGGTCGTGCAGATGCCGTCGTTCGACGCGGGTGGCAGCCACGTGACGATCGCCGGTCCGGACAACTGGGTGATCTTCGACAACGGATCCGATCGCGTCGAGGCGTCGTGGGAGTTCCTGCAGTTCCTCGCGTCACCGGAGAACGTGCTCGCGGACTCGTTGGCGACGAGCCACCTGCCGACCCGCGCGTCGGTCCAGCAGATGTCCGGGTTCGCCGAGTTCAACACGAAGTACCCCGGCGTGGGGACCTTCGCCGAGAACCTCGCCAACGTGACGAAGGCGCGGCCGCAGATCCCGCAGTACCCGGACGTGTCCAAGTTCCTCGGCCAAGCGATCGTGAGCGTCCTCACGGGACAGTCGCAGCCCCAGGAGGCGCTCAACCAAGCGGCGGACCAGGCCAACGCCGCGCTGGCGGTTCCTGCATAGGTCCACCAAGGGGAAGAGGCCGGAGGCGTGAGCGTTCGCCGCGTGGTGCAGTCCGACCACTTCGCCGGATGGGCGTTCGCGTCCCCGGCCGTCATCCTCATCTTGGTGTTCGGGGTCGTGCCGATCATCTGGTCGGCGCTGCTGTCGTTCCAGAAGACGAACCTCCTTGCGCCGGCGCATTGGGTCGGCCTGACGAACTACCGGGCGCTGCCGAAGGATCCGATCTTCCGGCAATCGCTGGTGCACAGCCTGATCTACAGCGTGCTGTTCGTTCCGATCTCGGTGGCGGGAGGGCTGCTGACGGCGGTCGCCCTCAACCGGCGTGTCCGGGGCATCCGCCTGTACCGCACCGCCGTTTTCGTCCCGGTCGTCGTCTCGACGATCGCCACCGTGATCATCTTCCTCTGGGTCTTCGACCCTACCTTCGGACTCGCGAACTGGCTCCTGGGGAAGGTCGGTCTCGGTCCCTTCGGCTTCTTCCAGAGTCCGAACGCGGCCCTCTACTCGATCGTCGGGATGACCGCGTGGGGCTGGATCGGGTTCGATGTGATCGTCTACCTCGCCGCGCTCCAGGGGATCCCGCGGGAGCTCGTCGAGGCCGCCGAGATCGACGGCGCGGGGCCGTTCGGGATCTTCCGCAACGTGACCATCCCGCTCCTCGGACCGGTCACGCTCTTCCTGGTCGTGTGGTCGACGATAAACGCGCTGCAGCTGTTCGACGAGGTCTTCCTGGCGACGAACGGCGGACCCGTGACGGCGACCTACGTCCCGGTCTTCTATCTCTACGACCTCGCGTTCCGTCGCGGGATCGCCGGGTACGCCGCAGCGATCGCGTACGTCCTGTTCGCCGTGATCCTGGTGCTGACGGTCGTTCAGCTGTTGGTCGGCAGGCGGATGGTGCACTACTCGGCATGAGCGAACGCGCGATCGTCGACGTCGCGACACCGGTCGCGGAGGAACCGAGGGGACACCGGTTCCTGTTCAGCCCGTGGCACCTGGTGCTGTTGCCGATCGCCCTCGTGATGATCGTTCCGCTCGTGTGGATGCTCGTGACGTCCCTGCAGACGCTCGACGAGACGCGGCACTACCCGCCGTCGCTCGTGCCGACCTCGCTCGAGGTCGGGAACTACGGCCAGGTCCTGCAGATCGCCCCGTTCGCGCGGTGGTTCATGAACACGCTCCTCGTCACGGTCGCGGTCGTGATCGGGAACCTCTTCTTCTGCAGCCTGGCCGGCTACGCATTCGCGAGGATCAAGTTCTTCGGCCGGGAGGTCGTCTTCGTGCTGATCCTCGCGACCCTGATGATCCCGTTCCAGGTCGTGATCATCCCGACCTTCCTGATCGTGAAGAAGCTCGGGATGATCGACACGCTGGGCGCGCTGATCCTGCCCAACCTCGCCCAGGCATTCGGCATCTTCATGCTCCGGCAGTTCTTCCGGACGCTCCCGATCGAACTCGAGGAGGCGGCGCGGATCGACGGGGCATCCCGCCTCGGCGTCCTGTTCAAGATCGTGTTGCCGTTGTCGGGGCCGGCGCTCGCGACGCTGGCCGTGATCATGTTCCTGTGGACCTGGAACGACTTCCTGTGGCCGCTGATCACGATCTACCACGCCCAGAACATGACGCTGCAGCTGGGGCTCGCGACGTTCCAGGGCGCGCACCAGACCCAGACGAACCTGTTGATGGCGGCCAACGTGATGAGCTTGCTGCCGGTGTTGCTGCTCTTCTTCGTGGCCCAGCGATACTTCATCCGGGGCATCGCGACGAGCGGGCTGAAGGGGTAACGATGTCGGAGGTCACGCTCGAGCACGTCACGAAGCGGTTCTCCGACGACGTCGTCGCGCTGGACGACCTCTCGCTCGAGGTCGGCGACGGCGAGTTCCTGATCCTCGTGGGCCCGTCCGGATGCGGGAAGACCACCGCCCTGCGGCTGGTGGCCGGTCTCGAGAAGCCCACCGCGGGCACGATCCGGATCGGCGACCAGGTGGTGACCGGCGTGTCGCCGCGCGACCGGGACATCGCGATGGTCTTCCAGAACTACGCGCTGTATCCGCACATGACCGTGCACCGCAACCTCGCGTTCGGGCTCAAGGAGCGGCACACGCCCAAACCCGAGATCGACCGGCGCGTGCGCGAGGTCAGCGGCATCCTCGGTCTGGACGAGCTGATGAAGCGACGCCCCGCACAGCTCTCCGGAGGCCAGCGTCAGCGCGTCGCGATGGGGCGCGCCCTGGTCCGCGAGCCCAAGGCGTTCCTGCTGGACGAGCCCCTGTCGAACCTCGACGCGAAGCTCCGCGTGCAGATGCGCGCCGAGCTGAAACGGATCCACCAGCGGCTCGGGATCACGACGATCTACGTCACGCACGATCAGGTCGAGGCGATGACGCTCGGCGACCGCATCGTGGTGATGTCCAACGGAAGGGTCCAGCAGATCGGCCGCCCGCAGGAGGTCTACGGAAGCCCGGCGAACCTGTTCGTGGCCGGCTTCATCGGGAGCCCACCGATGAACCTCGTCCGCGGGCGCGTCACCGAGGGCACCGTGAAGGCGGGCGACCTGTCGCTCCCAGCGTCGGCGCGCGCCGACGGCGACGTCGCGGTCGGGTTCCGGCCCGAGGACCTTCGGGTGGCAGGCCCGGACGGTCCGGCCTTCGAGTTCCTGGTCGACGTGGTCGAGCCGCTGGGGAACCAGGTGGTCGTGCACGGCTCGGTGGCGGGATCACCCGTCGAGAGCGGGGCCGAGGAAGAGGACGATATCCCCGTGCTGGTCGAGGGGGCCCGCGCGCCCGTGACCGCGGTGTTCGAGCCCGCCGACGAGCCGCGGCCCGGCGACCGGGTCCGCCTCGGCGTGGCTCCGTCGAACGTCTACCTGTTCGACCTTCGTACCGGTGCGGCGCTGGACCGGAACGGCGCGCCGTGACCGACGGCCCCCGGATCGTGATCGTCGGCGCGGGCGGGTGGGTGTTCCCGCTCGAGCTCACGCGCGACGTGCTGTCGTTCCCGGCGCTCGGCTCCTCGACGCTCGTGCTGTACGACATCAACGTGTCGGCGGCCGAACGCACCGCGGGGTTCGCGCGCGATCTGATCGAGCTCGGTGGCCTGGCCGCGCGGGTGGAGGTGCCGGGCGACCTGCGAGCAGCTCTTCGCGACGCCGACGCCGTGATCACGGTCTTCCAGGTCGGCGGCGTGGACGCGTACGCGTTCGACATCGAGATCCCGCGGGAGTACGGGATCGACCAGACGGTCGGGGACACGCTCGGGCCCGGCGGCGTCTTCCGCGGGCTCCGTTCGGTCGAGGCCTTGCGCGGGGTGGCCGAGGCTATGCTCGAGATCTGCCCCGGCGCGCTGCTGCTCAACTACGCGAACCCGATGTCGGTCAACTGCTGGGCGACCGACCTGCTGGGCGTGCCGATCGTGGGACTCTGCCACAGCGTGCAGGGCACGTCGGAGCTGCTCGCGCGCGAGCTCGGCGTGCCCTACGACGAGGTGACCTTCGACTGCGCGGGCGTCAACCACACGGCGTGGTTCACCACGTTCCGCCGCGGCGACGAGGACCTGCTGCCTCGCATCCGCGAGGTCATGAAGGCGCGGCACGTCGATCGCACCAAGCCCCTGCTGCCGCGTTCGGACGATCCCTACGAGAGCATCGAGCGCGTGCGCGCCGAGCTGATGATGCTCACCGGCTACTTCCACACGGAGTCCAGCCACCACGCCAGCGAGTATTGGGCCTGGTTCCGCAAGACACCGGAGCTGACGCGCGAGTACCTCGACCGCCACTGGGACTACCTCGAGATCTGCCGCTCGTCGGACGCCGCCGACTCCAACGCCGAGATCCTCGCCGAGGCACGGACCCACGGGATCCGTCACGGCGGCGAGTTCGCCGCCCCGATCCTGGACAGCCTGGTCACGGGGACGAAGCGCGTCGTGTATGCGAACGTCCGCAACGGTGGGCTGATCGAGAACCTGCCGGCCGACGCGTGCGTCGAGGTGGCCTGCGAGGTCGATCGCGGCGGGATCCGGCCGCTCCGGTACGGGTCGCTGCCCTCCGCGTGCGCGGCGCTCAACCGGGTCCAGATCACCGTGCAGCGCCTCACGGTGGAGGCGGCGATGACCGGGGACCGCGACCTCGTGCACGCGGCCGTGGCGCTGGATCCCCTGACGAGCGCCGTCCAGACCCTCCCGAAGATCCACGAGATGACCGACCGCATGCTCGAGGCCGAGGCGCCCTGGCTGCCTCGGTTCTCTGTCTGAGCGCACGGGAGTCGGGCAAGATGGCGGCGAGGCCATCCCGTGACGTCCAGAACCCGAACGACCATCGGCGCGGTGACCGCCGCCGCACTCGTGGCGGTCGCGATCGCCGTCGTCGTCGTGGTCTCCCGGCGGTCGGGTCCCGGCCCGCACGCCGTCGCGTGTGACGGGGTCGCCGTGACCGGCGGTACCGATATCCAGACAGCGATCGACTCGCATCCCCCGGGAACGACGTTCTGCCTGTCCGGGGCCTTCGTGCTGGCCTCCTCGGTTCTGCCCAAGCCGCTGGACGTGTTCGTCGGGCCTGCCGACCTGAGCGGCTCGATCGAGACCGGTTTCGACCTGAAGGCGTCTGGGGCCGTCGGCGTCACGATCGACGCGCTGACCTTGCACGGGTTCTCGGTGAGCGCCGTCAACTGCTGGACCGGAGCGACGGTCCGCAACTCCGAGCTCTACGACAACGCGCGCAACGCGCTCGGGTGCGGTCTGGAAGGCACGGGCGGCGTGCTGATCGAGGGCAACGACATCCACGACAACGGCTCGGCGGCCGAGCTCGGCCGCGGCGCCGCAGGGATGAAGTTCGCGAGGGCCGACGGCGTGGTCGTGCGGAACAATCGCATCGATCACAACATCGGCAACGGAGTCTGGTGCGACGTGGACTGTCGTGTGTTCACGGTCCAGGGCAACACCGTGTGGGGCAACCTCCAGAAGGGCATCTTCTTCGAGATCTCCCTCGGTCCGGCCCTGATCGAGGACAACACCGTCACGTACAACAACTGTGCGCCGAGCGTCTGGGGGTCCACGTGCACCCCGCAGAGGTCGGGCTCTCCCGGCGGCGGGATCACCGCCAACTCCTCGATGAACGTGACGATCCGCGACAACGTTCTCGGCCACAACGAGGTCGCCGGGATCAACTTCCGTGACGACTCTCGCCCGTACGACGCGCCCTTCCACATCGTCGTCTCGGGCAACGAGCTGAACGGGGACGTCCTTCTGCGCTGCGAGAGCCTGGGCGTCACGTGCTCGGACAACGCGTGAAGGAAAGGTCCTCCGACGGTGCCTTCTAGGGCAGCGACACGAACCGCCCGAGGAGCTCCCGGGCGGAACGCGTGTCGAGGCGGTGACGACGTTGGTCGCGCGACACATCGAGCCGCCGGGGTCTACGCGCTCGATCGTATCGTGCCCGCGCGCGAGGGTGTGAGCCGCCGAAGGGCTACATTGCGCCACGTGCCGCGAAGCGTCCGACTCGTGCTCTGCTCGGGCTCCGAAGGGCCGGTCGGCGCGCTGCCCGCCTTCGAGGTGGACACGCCCTGGTGGCCCGATGTCGGGCCGGTGGTTGCGACGGCGAAAGCGCGATTCGGCGTCGACCTCGTGATCCTGCGACTGCTCGACGCCGACGCCGACGCCGATTCGATGGGCGGCCGGGTCACCTATCTCGCCGAGGTCGTGGGAGCTCTGCCGTCCGACTCGGTCCTCGGCGGCGTCGACCCGAGCGTCGCCGGCCGCGATCATCTGCTCCGCGCGCCGTGGGCGCGCTCCGGCGGGGTTACGCGGCAGATCGCGTGGGCCGATGGCGTCCTCGACGCGATCGGGAGGCCACGCGAGGGCGACGTCGAACAGGTGAAGTCATGGAACCTGTCCTCCGTGCTCCGGCTGCCGACGGCCGTGGGCGACGTCTGGTGCAAGAGCGTGCCGCCGTTCCTCGGCCACGAGGGCGCGATCATCGCGATGGTCGCCGCGCAGGAGCCCGAGCTCGTCCCGCGGCTGCTCGGCCACGATCCGCCGACCACCACGGTGCTCCTCGACGACGTGGCGGGTGAGGACCAGTGGGACGCGCCGGAGCCGCTGCTGGTCCGGATGGTCCGGGCGCTGGTGAGGCTGCAAGCGTCGTGGGCGGAACGGGTCGACGTGCTCCTCGACGCGGGGCTCCCCGACTGGCGGGCCGACTCTCTGCCGGGCCTCGCGCACGCTCTGGCCGAACGGGCGTCCGTCCGCGAACAGCTGTCCTCCGACGAGCTCGAGCGGCTCGACGCCATCGTCGACGACCTGCCGCGTCGGCTCGGCGATCTGAAAGCATGTGGCCTGCCCGAGACCCTCGTGCACGGCGACTTCCACCCCGGGAACTGGCGATCCGACGGGCACCGTCTGGTGCTCATGGACTGGGGAGACACGGGCATCGGACACCCGATGCTCGACCTCGACGCGTTCATCGAGCGGGTTCCGGCCGACGTGCGGCGCCGGGTCCTCGACGCCTGGTTCGACGCGTGGCGGGAGCAGCGCCCCGGCGCCGATCCGGCGCGTGCCGCCGAGCTGATCGGGCCGGCCGCAGCGCTCCGCGCTGCGGTCATCTACCAGCGCTTCCTCGACGGCATCGAGCCGAGCGAGTGGCGCTATCACGAAGCCGACGTCCCGGCGTGGCTCCGGCGCGCGCTGGCATGACGCCGGTCTGGCCGGCCGGCTCGGCTCACGCGGGATCCGCGAGCCGGCGACGCATCTCGATCGTTCGCAGCGCGGAACCGTCGCGCAGCGGCTCCGGCGGGTCGGACGTTCGGGCGAATCCGCACGCGCCGTACAGGGCCGCCGCGGCGCCGTTGCCCTCGGTGACGCGAAGGACGATCTCGTCGACGCCGAGCGAACGCGCTCGCTCGACCACCGCAGCGACGAGCGCCCGCCCGATGCCGCGTCCACGTGAGGACGGCCGGACCCACATCGCGAACAGGTGCGCGCGCCCCGGATCGCGGTCGAAGCGCGCGCAGACCGCGATGCCGGCGGGGATCCGGTCCTCCTCGGCGACGAACGCCGTGCTGTCGGCGTTCCATCCCTCACCCGTGATCCAGCCACGCCAGGCGGCCTCGTCGGAAGCTCGTTCGCGCTCCAGCGTCGACCCGAACGCGTCGGGACTCTCGCGAAGGGCCTCGAGCCGGACCGACCGGAAGAGCTCCCACTCGTCGGGATCCAACGCGCGCGTCGCGAGCACGGCCTCAGACGATCCGGACCTCGGCCCGCGCGACGAGCTCGAGCGCCCGCGCCGGGTCCAGACGTCCCGCACCGGGCAGCTCCGCGTTCGCGGTGGCCGCCCCCAACGCCACCCGGAGCGCGTCCTCCCACCCATCGCCGCGGTCGAGCGCCGTCACGAGCCCGGCGAGGAAGGCGTCCCCGCTGCCGACCGGGTAGCGCCCGCGCACGTAGAGCATCCCCTCGAGCAGCGTGCCGTCGGGCGCGGCGAGCACGACCCCGTCGGCCCCTCGCGTCACGAGTCCCGCGTGCCCGTCGCCGCCGGCCAGGTCGCGTATCTTCCTCGCGGCCGCGAGCGCCTCCTCGCGGCGGGCGGTGGGCACGTCGAGCAGCTCCCGCGCCTCCGCCTGGTTCACCTTGACGACGTCGGGCTGCGCCTCGAGCGCGAGCCGGAGCCGTTCCCCCTCCGCGTCGACGGCGACCTTCACGCCGGCGGCCCGCGCCTCGCGCACCAGGTCCCGGTACCCGTCGTCGGGGGCTCCCCGCGGGAGCGAGCCGCTGATCGTCAGCCATCCGGCTCGGTCGAACAGCGACGCCGCGGCGTGCATCAGCTCGATCCACGTCGACTCGGGCACCACCGCACCGTTCTCGTAGAACTCGGTGAGACCGCCGGTCTCCCGGTCTGCAACCGAGAGCGACGACCGGTTCTCGGCGTGCGCCCACACGTGGACGCCGGCGACGCCCTCGGCGTCGAGCTGCTCCTCGAGCCACTTGCCCGTGTGCCCCCGCAGGATCGAGACCGCGCGGACGTCGGCGCCGAGCGCGTGGGCGGCGCGCGCCGCGTTCAACCCCTTGCCACCGGCCACCTGCACGAAGCCGGCGGGCCGATGGATATCTCCCTTCACGAGCCGGTCGATCTCGAACAGCTTGTCGATCGACGGGTTGGCGGCCAGGCAGATGATCACGTCGCCGCCCCCTCCGGGAGCGACGCCTCGACCTCGTCCATCGACGCGAGGCCGTCCACGCCCCCGGCGGCGCGGGTCGAGATGCCTCCGCACGCGTTCGCGATCGCAACCGCGTCCTCGAGCGACCCGCCGGCCAGCCACGCGGCGAGGAACCCTGCGTCGAACGCGTCGCCGGCCCCGGTCGTATCGACGACGTCGGTCTCGATCGGGCGCGCCCGCACGTAGCCGCCGTCTCCGCCCGCCACCGCGCCGGCCCGTCCGGCCTTCACCACCACGAACCGCGCGTGCGCCCGCAGCCTGTGGATCGCCTCCCGCACATCGGAGATCCGCGCGATGCGCGTCGCCTCCATCTCGTTGGGCAGGAAGACGTCGGTGACGTCGAGGAGGTCCAGGACACCGGAGTCCCACGACCCCGAGGGATCCCAGTTCGGATCGACCGACGTCGTGACGCCGGAGGCCCGCAATCGACCGAAGAGTGCCGGCAGGCCGGGCGTGAGTTCCCGCTGCAGGAAGTATGAGCTGACGTGGACGTGGCGGGTGTCGGCGAGCAGGCCCGGGTCGACCATGTCGACCCGGAGCGCGCCGATCGTGCCGGGCATCGTGAGCATGGCGCGATCGGTCGGCTTCGACAGGACGACCGTCAGCCCCGTCGGGCGCTGCGGATCCACGATGACGCCGCGCGGGTCGACGCCACGGTCCTCGATCTCCTCACGCATGTACCGGCCGAACAGGTCGTCGCCGACCACGCCGCAGAACGCGACGCGAAGTCCCAGCTTCGCGGCAGCGCAGGCGAGGATCGCGCCCGACCCGCCGACCGTCAGCCGGGCGTCTTCCACCAGATGCTCCGCCTGTCCGAACGACGGCTCGACGTCCCCGCCCGAGAGCACCAGATCGGGGTTCGCGTCGCCCAGCACGACCACATCGAACGCGGGAGGCACACGGCTACGATAGCCGGATGGCCCCGCGGGTCGTGCTGGTCGAGGGCGACATCACCCGCCAGGACGTGGACGCGATCGTGAACGCGGCGAACACGGCGCTCCGCCCCGGCGGCGGGGTCGACGGAGCGATCACGCGGGCCGCCGGACCCGAGGCGCTGGCCGAGCGCGAGCGCGTGATCCGCGACCGAGGCGCTCCGCCGCTGCCCACCGGCACGGCGGTCGCGACGATGGGTGGCGACCTGGCGGCGCGGTGGATCATCCACACGGCGGGCCCGGTGTTCTCGGGTTCGCCTGACGATGCGCGCCTGCTGACCTCGTGTCATGCGCAGAGCCTGAAGGTCGCCGACGAGCTCGGCGCTCGCACGGTGGCGTTCCCGGCGATCTCGACCGGGATCTACGGCTACCCGCTTGAGGAGGCGGCGCCCGTCGCGATCCAGGCGGTACGGTCGGCCGACACGCGCGTCGAGGAGGTGAGGTTCGTGCTGTTCGGCGCCGGTGCGTACCGGGCGTTCGAGCGCGCGCTCGGCGACCGGGGATGACGGCGACCGCTGGTAGCATTTGCACCTGCAACAACCTCCGCAGGGACACGGACATGAGCGACGACCTGACGAACGTGAACGGCGTGCACGACCGGTTGGGCCGGATCCAGCTGGTCGACTGTCGCGAGCCCTCCGAATGGACGGCCGGACACATCGAGGGGGCCGTGCACATCCCGCTCAATACGATCATGGCCGGCGCCGGGACCGATCTCGACCGGGACACGCCGATCGCCGTGATCTGCCGCAGCGGCAACCGCAGCGAGCTCGCCACGATGATGTTCCAGGCGCGAGGCTTCGACGCGTACAACGTCGAGGGGGGCATGGAGGCCTGGGAGGCCGCGGGCTTCCCGTTCGAAGCCGACGACGGCTCGCCCGGCCGCGTCGCCTAGATCGAGCGGGTCCGCAGGATCTCGAGCGGTGGGCCGAGCCGGTACTCGCGGTAGATCGGGCGGTCGTGGTCCTCGAGCGCGTCGGCAAGACGCAACGCGTGGGGGCCCTCGGGCACCATCGATCTCGCCCGTTCGGGCGTGAACCAGCCGCACTCCGGTGTCTCCTCGCTCGGCGTCGCCTCGCCCGAGAGCCACGTGCCGCGGAACAGGAACACGAACCGATGCGGGTCGACGTCGACGTAGATGCCGGCCAAACGGTCGACCTTGATCTGGACGCCGGCCTCCTCGCGCACCTCGCGCGCGAGCCCGTCGAGCAGCGACTCGCCCTCGTCGAGCTTGCCGCCCGGGAACTCCCACCCGCGGCCCTCGCTCCGAACGAGCAGGACGTCTCCGCGGGCGTTGGTCACGAAGCACGAGACGGCGATCACGGTCCCGCACCTTCGAGCTCGGCCCAGGTCGCCATCCGCGGCGTAGCCTACGGCCATGGCCGACCTCGCCGCCGCGCGCCGTGAGCTCGAACGGGTCCTGGGCGCGGACGACGTGATCGGCGACCCGCTCGGGCTTCGGCTGTACGCGCGCGACGCCTCGATGGTCGAGGGCGAAGCCGCGCTCGTGGCCTTCCCGACCACCACGGAGGAGGTCGTCGCCTGCGTCCGGGTGGCCGCCGAGCACGGCCTGCCCATCGTGCCCCGCGGCAGCGGCACGGGCCTGGCCGGCGCGTCGACCCCCCTTCCCGGCTCACTCGTGCTCTCCACCGCAAAGATGCGCGCGATCCTGGAGGTGCGGCCCGAGGACCGGCTGGCGTGGGTGCAGCCCGGCCTGTTCAACCTCGACCTGTCCACCCACCTGCGGCCCACCGGCTACACGTACGCGCCCGACCCGTCGAGCCAGCAGACGTCCTCGATCGGCGGCAACGTCAACACGAATGCGGGCGGACCGCACTGCCTGCTCTACGGCGTGACGTCGGCGCACGTGCTGGCGCTCGACGTCGTGCTTGCCGACGGGAGCCTCGCGCGCCTGGGAAGCGAGGGCCCCGCCACCGCCGGGTACGACCTCCGCGGCTACCTGGTCGGCTCGGAGGGGACCCTGGGTGTCGTGACCGGGGTCTGCGTCCGGCTGGTGCCGATCCCGCCGGCGGTGCGGACGTTCCTGCTCGACTTCGCCACCGCCGAGGACTGCGCCGAAACGGTGTCGGCGATCATCGCGCGCGGCGTCGTCCCCGCGGCGATCGAGATGATGGACCAGGGCATCGTGCGCGCGGTCGAGAACTTCGTGCACGCGGGGTATCCGACCGACGCGGCCGCCGTGCTGCTGGTGGAGGTCGACGGACTGCAGGCCGCGGTCGAGGCGCAGGCCAAGGAGGTTCGTGCCGCGGCGAACGACCACGCCGTACGCACGATCCGCGTGGCGGCCGACGAAGCCGAGCGCCAGCTGCTCTGGAAGGGTCGGAAGAACGCGTTCGGCGCGATAGCGCAGATCGCGCCCCACTATCACCTGCACGATTGCGTGGTGCCGCGCACGAAGCTGGCGGAGGTCCTGGCCGGCGTGTACGCGATCGCCAAGCGCCACGGCCTGATCGTCACGAACGTCTTCCACGCCGGCGACGGCAACCTGCACCCACTGCTGTCGTTCGATCGGAGCGTTCCGGGCACGCTCGAGCGTGTGCTCGCGGCAAGCGACGAGATCGTGCGTCTGTCGATCGACGCCGGAGGATCGCTCTCGGGCGAGCACGGCATCGGGTTGGAGAAGCGCGACTTCATGTCGCTGGTGTTCTCCGAGGACGATCTCCAGACGCAGGCCTGCCTGCGGACGGCGTTCGACCCCGACGCACGGATGAACCCGCGGAAGGTCCTGCCCGACGGCGCGCGTTGCGGCGACTTCGCGGTCGCGCGAACGGGCACCGACGTCGCAGCCGACGCTGTCGCCGACCTGCCTGCGGGGTCCTGGGTCTGACCGTGGAGGTCCTGCACCCGCACTCGGCCAGAGACGTCCAGGAGATGCTGCGCGACGCCAGCGCGGGCGGGACAGGCGTCCTGCCGGTCGGCGGCCGTCAACACCTCGACAAGGGGAACCCGAGCGAGGTCGACGCCGAGCTGTGGACCACCTACCTCGACGACCTCGTCGCCTACGACCCCGCGGAGATGCTCGCGGTGGTCGGCGCGGGGATGCGCGTTCGCGACCTCACGCAGATGCTCGCCGAGGGCGGCCAGGAATGGGCGGTCGAGGCCCCGTCCGACGCGACGGTCGGCGGTGTGATCGCCGCCGGCTGCGAGCCGGTGCGCCGGCTTCGGGTCGGGCTCACGCGCGACACCGTCACCGAGATGGAGGTCGTCACCGGCGACGGACGCCGCGTCAAGAGCGGCGCGCGCACCGTGAAGAACGTCACCGGTTACGACGTGCACCGGTTGCTGACCGGCTCGCTCGGCACGCTCGGGGTGATCACGCAAGTGGCGATCAAGGTGCGCCCGGCGCCGAAGGTCCGGCGCTCGCTGGTCACCCGCGACGGCGGGCTCGCGCTCGGCACGCGCATGCTCGAGGAGATGCCACTCCCGGCCGCGGTGCTCGCCGAGCCGGATCGCATCGTCGTGCGGCTGGAGGGCTGGCCCGAGGAGGTCGAGGAACAAAGCGCGGCCGCCGCGGGCGTGACCGTCGTCGACGTCGACGACGCCATCTTCCCCGAGCCGCTCTTCCCCGACGCGGCGATCGTGGCGGAGGCATCGGTCGTCCCGTCCAGCCTGAGCGCTCTGCTCGACGGCCGCCCGGTCTACCGCGCGCTCCTCGGGGTGGGCGTCGCCTGGCTTCCCCTGGATGATCTCGACGGGCTGGACGCGCTGCGCCGCAAAGTCTCCGAACTCGGAGGGATCGCGCCGGTCGTGCGTGGACCCGGCGGGCTCGGCGACGCCGACGTCCCGGCCCCCGACGTCCAGCGCCGGATCAAGGACGCGCTCGATCCGGCCGCCATCCTCGCGCCCGGCCGCGGGTGGGACACACTCTCGGTATGAGACGAACCATCGCCCTCGCAGTCCTGCTCGTGCTCCTGACGGCCGCACCGGCGGTCGCGGCCCCCAAGATCGCGTATTGGGGCACGGACGAGCCCGCTCTGCGCACCGCCACGCTCGGCGGCGTGGTGCGCGCCACAGTGCACCGCATCACCTATCCCTTCTTCTCGATCGGCTCGAACCTCGTGATCGGAGAGCGCGATTGGCCGCACCGTTTCGGTTCCAACGTCGTCGGATACGACGCGACGAACGGCACGAAGCGCTTCTCGATCCACGACGCGCGCCTGTCGCTGCTGCATCCCTCGGGTTCGTTCGTGGTCTTCACGCCCGACAGCAACGGCGGAAACACGGACGACCGAGACCCGTACGTGAACTCGGTGTGGTTCCACGACGTCGCGACGGGCAGGGAGCACCGGATCGCGCGGTTCCCGTTGAAGAACCCCGGCCTCGACCTGCGCGCGCCGATCGACCTGTCATTGAACCCGAAGGGCACTCGGGTCGCGATCGGCCACGGCAACGACGGCGAGGTGTACGCCTTCGACGTCTGGGTCGCCGAGACGCACCGCCGCGGCACGCTGCGCCGGCTGACGTTCGACGGAGGCTCCCGCTGGCCGTCGTTCAGCCCTGACGGGTCGTGGATCGCCTACACCTACCAGGACACGGGCGATCCGTGCTCGTCGCAGATCCGGTTGATCCGACCGAACGGAACGGGGATGCACACAGTCGCGACCGGCACGTGCGGCCAGGTCCTGCTCCGCCCGGTGTGGATCTCGTCGCACGCGGTCGCCACGTGGTGGTGGGATCATCAGCACGGACCGCGCGGCATCGTGAAGGTGAACGTCGGCACGCACGCGGTGACCACCCTGGTGGCCGCGCGCCTGTGGGGTGAGCCGGTCGTCTCCCGCCGGTTGCACCTGATCGCGTGGCGTTCGCTCGGCGGGACGATCCGCGAGTACCACCTGAGAACGGGCAGGATCACCTCCGCGCCGGGCGGGGGGAAGGCCTGGACGTCCACCGTCGTGGCGATCGACGGGATGTTCGAGTCGATCTAACGAGAGATCGGAGGACCAACCATGCGGCGGCTGATCGTGAGCACGTTCCTAAGCCTCGACGGGGTCATGCAGGCACCGGGTGGCCCCGGCGAGGACGACGACGGCGGCTTCGCACACGGCGGCTGGTCGGTGCACTACTGGGACGACATGATGGGCCAGGTCATGGGCGAGTGGATGCGCCAGCCGTTCGACCTCCTGCTCGGACGCAGGACCTACGACATCTTCGCCTCACACTGGCCGCATGCCGCCGACGACCCCGGCGCCAAGCCGCTGAACGACGCCACCAAGTACGTCGCGTCGCGCGGTCACCCGACCCTCGACTGGAAGGAGTCCGTGCTCATCGACGGGGACGCGGCCGAAGGCGTCGCGGCGCTCAAAGAGGAGGCCGGGCCGGAGCTGCAGGTGCACGGCAGCGGCAACCTGATCCAGACGCTGATGCGGCACGACCTCGTCGACGAGTACCGCTTGTGGTTCTTCCCAGTCGTCATCGGGTCGGGCAAGCGATTGTTCGCGGACGGCACCGTCCCCGCCGGCCTGAAGCTCGTCAACAACAATGTCTCGACCACCGGCGTCATGATCGGGACGTACGAGCCCGCGGGTGAGCTCGTCACGGGAACGTTCGCAACGGAGTGAGTCGCTACCGCCGGGCGATCGCGAGCAGGCGCTCGCCCGCGGCCTCGAGCGTCTCGAGCTTCTTGCAGAACGCGAATCGCACGAGGTGACGCCCCAGCTCCGGACGCGAGACGAACGACGATCCGGGCACGGTCGCGACGCCGACGCGCTCGACGAGGTGATGGGCGGTCTCGACGTCGTCGCCGAACCCGAGCGCCGAGACGTCGGCCATCACGTAGTAGGCGCCCTCGGGCGCCTCGGCCTCGAAGCCCGCTTCGGTCAGGACCTTCAGCATCAGGTCGCGCCGAGCCGCGTAGTCGTCGCGGATCCCTTCGTAGTAGGACGACGGCAGGCCGAGCGCCGCGATCCCGGCGATCTGCAGCGGCGCCGGCGCGGCGACGGTCAGGAAATCGTGCGTCGCGCGGATGCCGCGCATCAGCGGCTCGGCCGCGATCGCCCAGCCGACGCGCCATCCCGTCAGGCTGTAGGTCTTCGACAGCGCGCTGATCGTGATCGTGCGCTTGCGCATGCCGTCCAGCGTCGCGATCGGGACGTGCCGCGCGCCGTCGTAGATGATGTGCTCGTAGATCTCGTCGGTGATCGCGATCGCATCGTGCTCGATGCAATGGGCGGCGATCGTCGCGAGCTCGTCGGGCGTGAAGACCTTGCCGGTCGGGTTGTGTGGCGAGTTGAGCACGATCGCCCTCGTGCGCGCCCCAAACGCGCCCGCAAGCTCGGCCGGGTCGAACGTCCACGCCGGCGGCCGGAGCGTCACATACCGGAGCGACGCACCGGCCAGGATCGAGTCGGGTCCGTAGTTCTCGTAGAACGGCTCAAACGTTATGACCTCGTCGCCAGGGTCGAGTACACCGAGGAACGCGGCGGCCATTGCCTCGGTGGATCCGCACGTCACGCAGATCTCTGTCTCGGGATCGAATGTCAACCCGTAGTCGGCCTCGTACTTTGCCGCAATCGCGCGGCGGAACGCAGGGTCCCCCCACGTGATCGGGTATTGGTTGTGGTCCTCCGCGATGGCGCGGCGAGCCGCCTCCTTCACCTGCTCGGGAGCGGGGAAATCGGGATACCCTTGCCCCAGGTTGATCGCGTCGCGGAGGTTGGCGAGCCGCGTCATCTCCCGGATCACCGACTCGGTGAAGGAAGAAGCCTTGGATGAGGCTCGGACTCTTGGCATGGTCGCGCGATGATACGTCCGATGCGAGTCTCGACGGCGGAGAACTGTGGTGAGGAGGACGTTCCGGGCCGCGCTCCCTTCGCTCGCGCTCGCCGCCGCTCTCGCCTTGTTCGTTGCGCACTCCGCGTCAGCAGCCCTGTGCGCGAAATGGGAGGTCCCACCCAAAGCCGTGGTTGGAACGTCGGTGCCCGTCGCGTTCCGTACATACGTTCCGCTTGCGACCACGGGTGACAACTACACGCTCGAACCGCGAGCCTTATCCGGCTATCCGTTCGAGGTCCAAGCTGTTGCGCCCGACGGGTCGACATCGACGATCACCGTGAGCCCGAGCTCGGGCGACAATCAGGTCTGGACGGGTAGCGTCAGCCCCGGCGAAGAGGGGAGTTGGAGGCTCACGATCGTGAATCTCGAAGACGCAGACGCGGCCTGCTACTCGGATGCGACATTCGTTGCGGAAGCAGCAGGCGGTGGGAAGTCGGCATATGTAGTTGCGGCGCTGATCCTCGTCGCGGTAATCGTGGCCGGATACGCGCTGGTGAGGACGCGCCGACGGTGAGGCATCTGCCACTTCGACTCGGGGAGAAATGTCCCTTGTTCTCGTAGTACGGCTCGAACACCACGACCTCGTCCTCCGGGTCGAGTACACCGAGGAACGACGCGACCATCGCCTCGGTCGACCCGCAGGTGACGCAGACCTCGGAATCCGGATCGATCGAGAGGCCGTAGTTCGCGGCGTAGGACGCGGCGATCGCGTCGCGGAACTCGGGAACGCCCCATGTGATCGGGTACTGGTTGTGATCCTCTGCGATCGCGCGCCGGGCCGCTTCCTTGACCTCCTCCGGCGCCGCGAAGTCCGGCATCCCCTGCCCGAGGTTGATCGAGCCGTGCTCGTGCGCGAGCCGCGTCATCTCGCGGATGACCGACTCGGTGAACGACGACGCCTTCGTCGAAGCCCGCAGGTCCACGCCCGGAGGCTACCGCGCCTGGTCAGACCGGACTTTTCACGTCGAGCACGATTCGGACCTGCTGCGCCTCCTGCTGCACCTCCACGATGCGCATCCGCTTTGATGTGATCCTGCGCGGCAGCAGCGGAGCACCGACACCGAGGGTCACCGGACACATACCGACGATCAGCCGATCGAGGAGCCCGACGTCGTCGAACTGTCCGGCGAGGTCACCGCCGCCGACGATCCACACATCGCCCTCCCGTGTGGCTCGCATCTCTTCATGTACGGGACGCACGTCGCCTTGCACGAATCGGATGGCGGCACCGAAGACCGTCGGTAGGTCGGGGCGGTGCGTAAAGACCCAGGCAGGGCGGTCCCCATAGAACTCCCGCCACTGGTCGGGACCGGTCAACAGATCTGGGTAGCGGTCGAGCATCCACGTATAGGTAGTCCGACCCATGCAGATCGGACCGATCCCCTCGATGAACTCGTTCCACGAAGATTCGTCCTCGCTGTGCGGCGTTTCGAAGAGCCAGTCCAGCGAACCGTCCTCGTCCGCGATGAACCCATCGAGCGTGCACGCCGTGAAGTACACGACCTTGCTCATGCGGCGACCCTACACATGCGTGTCGAAGGCGCAGGATGCGGTCTAGACGTCCTACTCGCCGCCCCAGGACAGTGAGATCCTGCGCGATCGCCGGTCGGGCGGTCTCCTCGGCCTCCTCCGGTGCGGCGAAGTCCGGCCATCCCCTGCCCGAGGTTGATCGCGCCGTGTCGTGCGCGAGCCGCGTCATCTAACGGGTCACCGACTCGGTGAACGACGCCGTCCTCGCGGACGAACGGAGGCTCTTCACTCGTCATGTCCCTCCAGCATCGAGAGGAGTCCCTCCGGATAGACGACTTCGGCCGTCGCAGCGAGTTTCCGGCTGCGACCACCACCGATACTCGGTGATGGCTCGGCGTTCGCCATCGGTCAACCCGAGACGTCTGGCTCGAAGCGATCGACCCGGGTGAGGAAGTAGATCTCGTCCGAGTCCATCAGTTGTCCCTCAAACGGGAATGTGACTCGTCGCGTGGCGATCGGTTCCCCAACCTCCGCAACCGTACAGCCGGTCTCCTCGCGAAGCTCCCTCGCTGCCGCCTGCCCGTCCGTTTCCCCGAGCTCAACACCGCCGCCCGGAGGGAACCACCAGGTTCCGTCGGCTGGTCTCTCGGGATCTCCACCTCGAAAGAGGAGAACGTCCCCAGAGGCATCCACAACCAGAACCTTGGCGGATCTGCGGCGGACGGGTTCCCGCGACGATGCCTTCACGGACGGACGGAGGTTCACGGAGCGGAGCCTATCGGTCTGGGAGAAGGGCCGGGTCGCACGAACCACGCGGCGTCAGAATCTGACCGTGAGCGAGCTCGTGCGCGACGCCTGGGCGACCCTGGAGCGGACGGCGTTTCGCCGGACTTCTCGCGGCATCGCCGTTCGCGAGACCCTCGGCAGTCGTCGTCCGGCGACCCTCTGGACCTTGGTCCATGTGCTCTGGGGGGCATGCGACGCTCACGACCTCGGTCACACCGTGCCGCTCACCGAGCTCACGGAGCTCATCGATGGGTATCGGCGCGGCAGCGCCTATGCGGCCACACCGCGAGGCAAGGTCTTCTTCGACGACGACGCGTGGCTCGGTCTTGTGTCGCTCCGGCTCGCGAGCGCGACGGGGAGCGACGCGCACCTCGCGCGTGCACGCGAGCTGATACGGGTCGTGCGCACGGGCGAGGATCCGGAGGGCGGCGTTCGCTGGGCCGAGCACGCCACGACCCGGAACACGTGCAGCACTGCATCGGCCTCGTGGCTGGCGCTCCTCGCGGGCGGGCCGGACGATCGGGTGTTCGCCGAGCGGACGATGCGGTGGCTCACTGAGACCCTTGGCCTGCCGGACGGCCTGGTCGCCGACGGGATCGACCGCGGCGTGGTCGAGCCGACCGTGTGGAGCTACAACCAGGGCGCCGCGGTCGCGGCGCTCCGGCTGCTCGGCCGGGAAGAGGAGGCCGAGCGGACGGCCGCCGCCTCGCTCGAGACCTTCCGGGGTTCGAGGAGGTGGCGGGAGCCGCCCCCGTTCCTGGCTATCTGGTATCGAGCGCTGGTCGGCGACCCGTCGGTCGGCCCGGTCGCGATCGCCTCGCTCCGGGACCACGTCGACCGGCTGACCCGCGTCGCGTACGACGAAACCACAGGCTTGTTCAACCGCGGCAGTGTCGGCTCGTACGACGGCCGAACGACGATCGATCTCGCGGCCACGATCCAGCTTCTTGCCCTCCGGGAGCTGACGTCGTGATGGGACCCCGCCGATCTCAGCAGCGATACTGGGGCCGTGGGCAGGAAAGAGCGGCGCCATCCCGAGTTGGACGACCCGGTCGCCGGGGCGCAGGAGGAGGCCACCTGGAGCGCGTACACGAGACACGTGCGCGCGGGGGAACAGCGGAAGCGCATCTCCCGAGCGCGCGAGCCGGACGAGCCCCGGGGCCTGTCCGTGAAGACCATCGCCGCGATCTCGGTCCTCGGCGGCATCGCCCTCGGAATCCTGTTCTGGTTGATCGACCTGCTCAGCAGGCTCTACAGCCACTCGCCCTGACGATCGACGGTCGATCCGTCGATCACGCACGCGGTCGTGCCAGAATCGACGGGTGGTGATCCAAGGGCACGACGAGCTCCCGATCGGTGCAGAGCTTCCCGAGGGAGCCCGATTCATCGGCACGCCGGAGGGGGCGATCGCCCGGTGGGGTCGCGGGGACGCGCCGGCGGTCGAGGACCTGAACGACTGCGTCGCGTGCGGCCTCTGCCTGCCGCATTGCCCCACCTACCGGCTGACGGGTGACGAGACCGCCTCCCCACGCGGCCGCATCGCCGCGATGCGCGCCGTTTCCGACGGCATCGCGGACGTGGACGACGCGTTCGCAACGTTCATGGATCGATGCCTCGTCTGCCGCGCGTGCGAGGACGTGTGCCCATCCCGCGTGCCATTCGGCCGGATGATGGAGCGCGCCCGCGCGCAGGTGGAGCCGCACCGCTCCCCCCGGTCTCGGTTCGTCCGGTGGATCGGGTTCCACTGGGTGCTTCCCCACCCGTCGCTGATCAGGACGGCGGCGTTCTTCCAGCCCGTCGTTCGACCCTTCCTGCCGAGGCGGGCGCGCGCGTTGATCCCGCGGCGCGGCCACGCCCTCGCGCACCTTCCCGCCGTCACGGAGCCCGCGCCGGGCATCGGGCCGCGCGGCACGGTCGCGCTGCTCTCGGGCTGCGCGCAGGACCGCTGGTTCCATGACGCGAACCTGGCGACGATCCGCGTGCTCGCGCGCAACGGCTGGCGCGTGACGGTTCCCCGCGGTCAGGCGTGCTGCGGAGCACTCGCCGCCCACAACGGCCGGCTCGGCCTGGCTCGCCGGCTCGTGAAGCGGGCACACCATGCATTCGGCGACGCCGACGTCGTCGTGGTCAACGCGGCCGGATGCTCGGCGCACATGAAGGCGTACGGGGAGCTGGTCCCCGGCGCAGAGCTGCCGGTGCGCGACCTGATGGAGTTCCTGCACGAGGAAGGGCTCGCCGTCGAGCCCGGACAGCTCGAGGCGACGGTCGCCTATCACGACGCCTGCCACGCGCTCCGCGCCCAGCGGATCCACGACCAGCCTCGCGCCCTGCTCGGTCGCATCCCCGGGCTGGCGCTGGTCGAGGTCCCCGACGGCGACCGCTGCTGCGGCGCCGCCGGCATCTACAACGTCACCCAGCCCGAGTGGTCGGGGCAGCTCGGATCCGAGAAGGCCGGCGCGGTCGCGTCGACCGGCGCGGAGATCGTCGCCAGCGCGAACCCCGGTTGCTCGATGCAGCTGCGGGCGCATCTGCGTGCGACCGGCGCGCGGATCGAGGTGCTGCACCCGGTGGAACTGCTCGACCGCGCCTACCGCGGCGCCTGACTCACCCGTCGGAGACTGGAAGCACGGCGAGCGCGTTCGTGACGGGCCGCTCTCCGGCCGTGTCGGACGGCACGTTCACGATGCCGACGCCGCGGATCCACATGGTCGACGAGCCGCCGCCATCGAGGTTGAGCGCATCGGTGGCTCCGAGGGACCGCATCTCCTGCGCGAACCGGACGATCGCCATGCCGACCGACGTCGTGGTACGCCCGTCCACCGCGACCATCAGCACGTGCCCGTCCGCCGTGTACCCCACGCCGGTGCGTGGATTGTTCCTGCAGAACCAGGTGGTGCAGCTCGGGTCGGCGACGACCTTGCCGCCCCGCACCAGGATCGGAGCCCCGCCGATCACGTCCGGGGCGCCGTTCAGCCCGCCGTCCCACCGCACGCGGACGACGTGGCCCTTCCGCAGGCCCTTGATCCAGGTGGACCCCGCGCCGCCGAGCTTCGAGGACAGCACGATCGTGCGCGCCAACACCGGAACGCGAGCGGTCCGGCAACGGCGCATCAGGACCGTGTAGTCGCGCAGGAACACGGCAGCAGCGGCGTCCAACTGCATCTTGCCGGCCGGGGCCAGCCGCGCCGAGCACGCCATCACGGGAGGCTGCTCGACGGTTCCCCCGAACGGGGTGAAGCCGGCGATCGCGCTCAGCCTCGGCGGTCCTGCGTTCCATGACGCGACGTCGGCCGCGGCTCCCGATGTCTGATCGGTGGCCGAGATCACCACGTGCCCGTGGCGGATGCGCGGCGCCCCGGCCTGGTCGATCCCGAAGGTCCCACCCGCCTGCAGGCCCGACTCCTTCAACGACCCGTCGTCGACGAACGGGTGGATGGCGCGGCCGGGCCACACCGAGAAGTCCCCGTTGATCGCCGCGAGCGCGCCCGAGCCTGCCGCCATCGTCTTGGTGCGGGCCCACGTGCCCATCCGGCCCGCCGAGAGGGTGTCGAGCGTGAGCGTCTCGGCGGGATCGACGTCGAGCTCGTGGATCACCCACGGACCCGTCGGGTCGACGATCTTCCGATACACGAGACCGGGGGCGATCGTGCGCTCGGTGGTCGTGACCACCAGGCTCCGCCCCGAGCGCTCGGCGGCGACCGCGCTCGCATCCGCCGGGATCGACCCCACCAAGGAAACGGCGAGGACGGCGGCCGCCCAACGGCGCACGATCACCAGCTCGTCTCGTTGGCCGAGAGGGCGGCGCGGCCGGTGCACGTGGTCCCGCCCCCGTACCGCGCGTCCTGTCCGGCCACCAGCCGGATGTAGAAGCAGGCGCCCGGGCGAGCCTGGACGGCGGCCGCCCACTCCGTGCCGGACGCGATCACGCTCACGTCGTCGAGCCCCGTCGAGGGCTGGTCGGGCGCCCGGTAGGTCAGGACGGACCCCGTGGCTCCCAGACCCGTCGCATCGGCGTCCTGGAAAGAACCGGTCTGGCCCTGGATCCGTTCGGCATCGGCCTGCGCGGTCCGCAACGTGTGCTCGGCGTGACCGATCGCGTCGCCGATCGGCTTGTTCGCGAAGATCTCCCCGATCAGCAGGATGCAGGCCAGCCCGAACGTGGTGATCACGACCCAGAACCCGCGGTTCGACCGCCGCCGCGGAAGCGGAACGTCTTCGAGCTCGCGCTCGTAGGCGTTCAGGATGTCGTCGTCCTCCGCCACGTCGTCCAGGGTACGGGACCCCGCGCGGCCCTACCTGCCCAAGACCTTCCCCAGCTCCTCGAGGCTCTCGAGGTTGTGGCCGGACAGGAACACGTCGACGCTGGGGAGCGCGGCGGCCATGCCGCGCGCGAGCGGCTCGTAGCGAGGCGATCCCTTCAGTGGGTTCGCCCACACCACGCGGTAGGCCAGCCGGCGGAGCCGGGACATCTGGTCGCGCAGCACCGCCGGGTCCCCTCGCTCCAGACCGTCGGAGCAGAGCACGACGACCGCACCGCGGAGTGCCGCCCGCTGGCTCCACGCGTCGAGCAGCGCCTTCAGTGAGTCGCCGATCCTGGTGCCGCCCTCCCAGTCGGCCACGAGCGCGGCGATCTCGCGCAGCGCCCGGTCCGGGTCCTTCGTGCGCAGCGTCCGCGTGACCCGCGTGAGGCGGGTGCCGAAGCAGAAGACCTCGACGCGCCGGCCCGCCGCCATCGCCGCGTACGCGAACTGCAGCAGCGCCCGCGAGTACGGCGCCATCGAGCCGCTGACGTCGAGGATCAGGACGAGCGGACGTGTGCGTGCGCGCCGGTCGCGCCACGCCCGCTCGAACGGCTCGCCCTGCGTCCGCAGCGAACGGCGGAGCGTGCGCCTGAGGTCGAACCGCGCGCCCTTCGGCGCGGGATGCGTGCGCCGCGTGCGCTCCACCGGGATCCGCACGATCAGGTCGCGGATCATCCGCGCAACGCGTTGGCGTTCCTCTTCGGTCAGATCGGCGAACGACTTCTCGCGGAGCACCTCCGCCGCGCTCGCGACGATCCGCAGCGACGCCTCGTCGCCCGGCTCGGGCTCGTCGGCGGCGTCGGCGCCGCGCCACGAGGCGGCCGCCGAGCCCACGATGACCTCGAGGTCGTCGGGAGCGGTCCCGGGCTCGCGCGTGGACGTCGTCGCCGACGGGATGTCGAGCTCGATCCGCAGGCCGCCCTCGCCGGCCCCGAGCGAGCGGTACCAGTCCTCGAACGCTCGGTCGTAGAGCTCGATGTCGTCACGCCGCGCCACCAACGACACGCGGCCGGCCCAGTACAGCGAGGCGCGGTCGGTGAGACCCAGCGAGGCGACCCCGCGGATGAAGGTCAGGATCCTGCCGGTGCCGACCGGAAGCCCGCGCGCGCGGAGGTTCCGCCCGAACGCGACCAGCGGCGCGACCGGCCCCGGGTCGAGCGCGGCCCCGTCAGCCATCGTGCCCGCCGACGACCTCGGCGAGCCGCGGCGTCACGAGCTGCTGGTCCTCGTGGTCCTTCACGACGGTGCCGAGGGTCTCGGCGGCGATGCCCGGGTCGAGCCGCTCGGCCCCGAGGAACGCCAGGGCGTTGGCCCAATCGATCGACTCGGCCACCCCGGGTGCCTTCGCCAGATCGAGCGCGCGCAGCCGCTCGACGGCGGCGGCCACATCGCGCGCGAGCGTCTCGCCGACGTGGGGTGCGCGAGCCCGGACGATCCGCACCTCGCGGTCGAGATCCGGGTGGTCGATCCAGTGGTAGAGACACCGCCGCTTGAGGGCGTCGTGCAGCTCGCGGGTGCGGTTCGACGTCACCACGACGGCCGGCGGCGTCTCGGCGCCGATCCGCCCGATCTCGGGGATCGTGACGGCGAACTCCGAGAGGATCTCGAGCAGGAACGCCTCGAACTCGTCATCGGCTCGGTCCAGCTCGTCGACCAGCAGGACGCTCCGAGCGCCCCGGCGGATCGCGGCCAGCAGCGGCCGCTCGACCAGGAACTCGGGACCGAACAGATCCTGGACGTGCTGTTCGGCGTCGCCCGCGTCCATGGCTCGCACGCGCGATCAGCTGTCGGGAGTAGTTCCACTCGTACAGCGCCTGCGACGCGTCGATGCCCTCGTAGCACTGCAGACGGATCAGCTCGCGGTCCAGCACGTCGGCCAGCACCTTGGCGACCTCCGTCTTGCCGACGCCGGCCTCGCCCTCGAGCAGCAACGGCTTGCCGAGCGACAGGGACAGGTAGATCGCGGTCCCGAGCCCCCGGTCTGCCAGGTAGGCGCGCTCCCGCAAGGAGGCCTGGAGCTCCTCCACGGAGGAGAACGGAAGCCCTGGCATGGCGAAAGCGTACCGGCGCGCGGCCGTCCGTGCGGCCCTAGGAGCCGTCGGACATACGCTGCCCCGCTGCTGCGATCGGCGGGACCTTGATGCCGCGCTCGGCGAAGCGCTGCGTGATGCGCTCCCGCAGGTACCGCTCGGTGTCGGCCCGATGGTTCGGCTGGGTCTCGGCCACCACGCGCATGATCTGTGCGACGTCGGTGAGCTGCGTGACGCCGAAGACTTGCGGCCGGTCGCGCAGCCACCCCTGGAGGGGCTCGACCGGCGTCAGCTCGTCGATCAGCTCCTCGAGCACGTGGCGGACGCGCTCGGGATCCTCGGCCAGGGACACGCGCAGGTCCACGATCGCGCGCCCCCAGCCGCGGGTCTTGTTCGATGTGACGTGGATCGCCCCGTTCGGGACGATCGAAAGGGTCCCGTCGAACTGGCGCACCGTCGTGATGCGGATCGACAGTCCTTCGATGCTGCCGGCCACGAGCCCGCCGTCGGTTTGCAGGTCGACCACGTCGCCGACGTCGTACTGTCCTTCGAGCGCGATGAAGACGCCGGCCAGCGTGTCGCGCACGATCGTCTGCGCGCCGAAGCCCAGCGCCACGCCCACGACGCCCGCGCTCGCGAACACCGGGCCGAGCGGGACCCCCAGCTCGGCCAGCGCGATGGCCAGGACGACGAACCACGCCAGGACGCGGATCGTCCCCGCGATCAGTCCGATGACGGTTGCAGTGCGGCGCAGCCGCTTGCCCTCGACCTGGTCGTCGGCCGCGTCCTTGGCCCGCTTCCGGACACGCCGGACGTACCGGCGCGTCGCGATCGTGATGACCAACGAGATCGCGGTGGCCACGCCGACGGCGACGAGGAAGTCGGTCCACCAGCCGTCGTGGAAGCGCGTGGGATCGGTCCCGAAGAGCGCGAGCGGCATCGTCCGACCCTATCAGCGCATATCGGCGCATCGAGGATGGTTCGAACCGCGGCGCTCTCCGCGGCGCACGCAAGGTGTGCTCAGAGATTCCGGGAGGCGCGGCGTGCCACTCTCGCGCTGGCTCGGGATCACGCTCATGTTCGGAGCCGTCGCGTGTAGCGGACCGGTCACCCTGATGCCTTCCGCAACGCCGGCCGGCTCCACGGTACGGGCGCTCGGAGCCTCCCACGGTATCCACAGGATCCGGCACGTGATCGTGGTCATGCAGGAGAATCGCTCCTTCGACAACTACTTCGGGACGTATCCGCACGCGGACGGCATCCCTCAGGCGGACGGCCGTCCTACCGTCTGCATCCCCGAGCCGGTCCTGGGCCGATGTGTCCGCCCCTTCCACGACCCGTCCCTGGTCGACGCGGGAGGGCCGCATTTCAACGGGTCGGCGATCGCCGACATCGACGCAGGACGCATGGACGGCTTCCTGCGACAGCTGGCTCACGCCGACACCAGTTGCAGGCGAACCCCCACCAAGCCCGACTGCGTCATCGCGGCATCGCGGGCATCGGCAAGGCCCGACGCGATCGGGTGGCACGATGCCCGGGAGATCCCGAACTACTGGGCCTACGCGGAGCACTTCGTCCTTCAGGACCACATGTTCGAGGCGGTACGGTCCTGGAGCCAGCCGGCCCACCTCGATCTGGTCTCCGGCTGGTCGGCAAGTTGCGCGTCGTCGACGGATCCGATGTCGTGTCGAACCGAGCTCGGCGGGGCAAGCGCCTGGCCTCGGACCACCACGGACGACGTCCGCTACCCGTGGACGGATCTCACGTATCTCCTGGACAAGGCGGGCGTCAGCTGGGGCTACTACGTCTCACCCGGCGGACAGCCGGACTGCGCCGGCGGCCAGATGGCTTGCCGTCCGCGGTTGCAGCCGATCCGCACGCCGGACATCTGGAACCCGCTACCCGGGTTCCAGACGGTGCACGAGGACGGCCAGCTCGGTGACGTGCGACCATCCTCGGCGTTCTTCCGAGCGGCGCAGCAGGGCGCGTTGCCGAGCGTCAGCTGGGTCGTGCCCGACTGGAGGCGGTCGGAGCATCCACCGGCATCGATCGCGGACGGACAGGCCTGGGTGACCCGGGTGGTCGACGCGGTCATGCGCAGCAGGGACTGGAAAAGCTCGGCCATCTTCCTCTCGTGGGACGACTGGGGTGGCTTCTACGATCACGTCGTCCCGCCGGTCGTCAACGGGCAGGGCCTCGGGCTGCGTGTGCCCGGCCTCGTGATCAGTCCCTACGCGCGGCCGGGATACATCGACCATCAGCAGCTGTCGACGGACAGCTACCTCCGGTTCATCGAAGACGACTTCCTCGGTGGCCAACGGCTCGATCCCACCAGCGACGGCCGCCCGGACTCCCGTCCGTTCGTCGCCGAGGACCAGCCGGGTCTGGGTGACCTCGTCACCGATTTCGACTTCCGACAGCGCCCACGACCCGCCTTGACCCTGCCTCCGCGACCAACCCAGGGCGGCGCGTAGCCCTCCAGACCCTTCAGCCCATCGCCTCCTCGAGCGCGCGGCGGACGAGCACCTTGACCAGCTCGCGACGGTACTCGGCCGATCCGAACGCGTCCGACGGTGGGCTCGTGCCTTCGTCGGCGTGTGCCGACGCGGTCGCCGGATCGGCCCCTCCTGCGACGGCCTCCTCGACCGCTGCCGCGCGCAGCGGCGTCAGGCCCATGTTCGTCAGCCCGATGTGGACCCCGCCGTTGGAGCGCACCGCCGCCACGCCGACGAGGGCCCAATCGATCGCGCGACGGTTGAACTTCAGGTAGCTCCAGCCCGCCTGCGTCTTCGGGACGCGGATCTCGGTGAGGACCTCGTTCGGTGCGAGCGCCGTCTCGAACAGCGAGGTGAAGAGGTCCGCCGCCCGGATCGTCCGCGTGGCGTCGGGCCCCTGCGCCACGAACTCGGCGTCGAGCGCGAGCAACACGCTCGGCATGTCCCCGGCGGGGTCGCCGTGGGCGACCGATCCGCCGATCGTCCCCATGTGACGAACCTGCGGATCGCCGATCCCCTCCGCGGCGAACGCGACGATCGGGCACAGGTCGGCCAGCGCCTCGCTGTTGGCCACGTCGTGATGGCGCGTGAGCGCGCCGATCGCGACCCGGTCCCCGTCCTCACGAACGTAGGACAGATCGGACATGCGGCCGATGTCCACGAGCATCGACGGTCGGGCGAGCCGGAGCCTCATCGCCGGGAGCAACGAGTGCCCCCCGGCCAGAAGCTTTGCGTCCTCGTGCGCCGCCAGCAACGAGATGGCCTCGTCCACCGAGCCGGCGCGTGCGTACTCGAACGGCGCCGGGATCATGCCGCACCCCCGCCGCCGGCACGGGCTTGCCGGATCGCCCGCCACACGCGCTCGGGGGTCGCCGGCTTCCCGACGTCGCTGACGCCCAGGTGACTGACCGCATCGACGACGGCGTTGACCACCGCGGGCGGCGACGCGATCGTGCCCGCCTCGCCGATCCCCTTGACACCGAGCGGGTTCGTCGACGACGGCGTCTGCTGCGAGTTGTCGACCGTCATCGACGGAACCTCCACCGCGGTCGGGACGAGGTATTGCGTCAGCGACGACGTCATCAGGTTGCCGACGTCGTCGTACATCGCCTCCTCGTAGAGGGCCTCGGCTACCCCCTGCGCGACGCCGCCGTGCACCTGGCCCTCGACGATCATCGGGTTGATCACCGTGCCGCAGTCGTCGACGGCGACGTACTTCACGATGTCGCTCTTGCCCGTCTCGGTGTCTACCTCGACGACGCAGATGTGCGCGCCCGCCGGCCAGGTGAAGTTCGGCGGGTCGTACACGGCCGTGGCGTTGAGGTGCGGCTCCACGCCGTCGGGCAGCGCGTGCGCGGTCCACGCGGAGACCGCCACCTCGGGGATCGTGCGCGCTTTGTCCGGCGCCCCCCGCACGCGGTAGGCGCCATCGGACCACTCGAGGTCGTCCTCGGCCACCTCCAGCTCGTGGGCGGCGATCGTCCGGGCCTTCTCCCTGATCTTCTCCATGGCGAAATGGATCGCCGGCCCGGCCACCGACACCGAACGCGAGCCGTACGTGTCCATCCCGAGCGGGGTGACCTGCGTGTCCCCGTGCAGCACCGTGACCTTGTCGGGATCGATCCCCAACCCGTCGGCCACGATCTGGGACCAGGCCGTCTCGTGACCCTGTCCGTGCGGGGTCGACCCCGTCTTGAGGATCACCTCTCCCGAGGGGAGGCACTCGATCGTGGCGCCGTCCCAGCCCCCCGCGGCGTATCGGAGCGCGCCGAGGATCTGCGATGGCGCCAGCCCGCACATCTCGATGTAGGTCGAGAGCCCGATCCCGAGCTGCTTCACGTCCCCGCTCTCGCGCCGGACCGCCTGCTCCTTGCGGAGCTGGTCGTAGCCGACCAGCTCGAGTGCCTTGTCGAGCAGGGGCTCGTAGTTGCCGCTGTCGACGTTCAGGCCGCAGATGAAGGCGGTGGCCTCCTCGAAAGGTGGATGCAGGTTCATCCGCCGGAGCTCCGCCGGGTCCTTCCCTATCCGCCGCGCGAACGCATCCACGAGACGCTCCAGCACGTAGGTCGCCTCGGGACGCCCGGCGCCGCGGTACGCGTCGGTGGGCGTGCAGTTCGTCAGGACACCTCGGAACTCGAACCAGTACGCCTTGGGGTCGTAGGGCCCCATGTACACCCATCCGCCGAGCTCGGGGATGCCCGGAGTGAGCAGCTGGTAGTAGGCGCCCATGTCGGCCAGCTCGACGAACTTGACCCCCAGGATCTGCCCGTCCTCGGTGCCCGCCAACGTGCAGTCGTGGACGACGCCGCGGCCGTGGATCGTCGCGACGTAGTTCTCCTGGCGCTCCTCGATCCACTTGACCGGACGAGAAAGCTTCTTCGCCAGCGCGAGCGCGAGCGCCTCCTCCGCGTAGACGTTGAGCTTGGACCCGAACGCGCCCCCGACGTCGGGCGCGATCACGCGAAGGCTCTGCTCGGCGATGCCGCAGACACCCGCGAGCGTGACCTTGACGATGTGCGGGATCTGGGTCGCGGACACCAGCGTGTACTCGCCCATCGAGGCCACGCCGTACGCCAGACACCCCCGCGGCTCGATCGCGTTGGGGATCAGCCTGGGTTGCTCGTAGCGCTCCTGCAGTATGACCGGCGCGGTGTCGAAGACCGACTGGTCGCCTGCTCCGCCGTGGCTCCAGTGGACGGTCACGTTCGTGCCGAGGTCGTCGTGGATCAGGACCTCGTCCTTCATCGACTCGCTCATGGAGATGACCGCCGGCAACTCCGTGGCCTGGACAGACACGGCCTCGGCGGCGTCGAGCGCGTGCTCCCGCGTGTCGGCGACCACGACGGCCACGGGATCCCCGGCGAACCGGATCTTGTCCTTCGTCAGCGGAAAGCGGACCGGAACCTTGATGTCCTCGGTGATCGGCCAGACGAACGGCAGCGCTCCCACGTCGAGGTCCGCGCCGGTGAACACGCCGACCACGCCGGGCATCGATGTGGCACCCGAGGTGTCGATCGAATCGATCGTCGCGTGCACGTACGGTGGGCGCACCAGCGCCATCCACACCATCCCCGGCATCGTCCAGTTGTCGACGAACTGCGCCTGCCCGGTGACGAGCTCCGGGTCTTCCTTCCGGAGGACCTCGCGCCCGATGAACGTCTCGGTGGCGACCATGGGTCCTCCCTCCCTAGGCCATCGCGCCGCTACCGGCGGCGTCGAGGATCGACGTGACGATGTTCTGGTAGCCGGTGCACCGGCAGAGGTTCCCCTCGAGCGACTCGCGGACCTCCTCCTCGGTGGGGCTCGGGTTCTCGCGCAGGAAGCTCGCCGCGGCCATGATCATGCCCGGCGTGCAATAACCGCACTGGAGACCGTGGTTGCGATGGAACGCGTCCTGCAACGGGTGCAGGGTGCCGTCCGCGGCGGCCATCCCTTCGATCGTCGTGATCTCCCGGTCGTCGGCCTGAGCCGCCAAGAGCGTGCACGACTTCACCGATTCGCCATTCAGATGCACCGTGCACGAACCGCAGGAGGAGGTATCGCATCCGACGTTGGTTCCGGTGAGGCCCAGCTGTTCCCGGAGGAAGTACACGAGGAGCGTGCGAGGCTCGACGTCCGCCTCGTGTCGCTCCCCGTTGACGGTGACCGCGATGCGCGTCACGGAGAGGGTCCCCCTTTCGCTGCGAGCGACAGGTTGAGGAAGCGGAGTCTAGTCGGGGGCGTCGCCGGACGCGAGCCGAGCGTCCCGAGAGGATTCCCTAGGAGGGCAAGGCGGCGGCACCGGTACAGATCGCGCCCGTGCCGCGGACGACCGCGCCGCCCGGCTCGACCCGCACCCAGTAGCACGTCCCGGACGGCCCCATCGACGCTGCCGCCCAGCCCCCCCCGGCGGCGGCGACGCTCACGATCCGTGGCGCCGTCGACGGCCCGTCGACGAACACCAACGAGGATTGCAGCTGCTGCAGGGCCACGGGGTCCGCACCGGCGAACGAGCCGTCCTCGCGCACGACCGCCTGGGCCAGGGTGAGGGCGCGCTCCAACGACCCTCGCGCCTCGGCGTCGACGATGCCGCCCGAAGCACCCGTGGCGTCCTGCCCATCGGCAACCGCGGATGCAGCTCGAGCCTGTGCCTCGAGGGCGGAGCGCCGGGCGTCAGCCGCATGTTCGTGTGCCGCGAGGAACACCGAGAAGCACCCGACCAGCACGGTCAGCACGGTGGCCCCGATCGCCAAGCGCAGCGCGAACGGGTCGAACTGCCGCCGCGGCATCGCCGGCGCAACGATCGTGAAGGTGTCGTCCATCCCCGATGGGGTGTATCGGCAACCCTCGGCGAAGCCTGAGCGCTACCAGGCGGCGGCCGTGGCGGCCATCGCCGCCTGACCCGTGCACGGGGCGCCGGACCCGTATGCCACGGTCCCCGTCGCGTCGAGGTGGATCCAGTAGCAGGTGCCGGACGCCGCCAGCGTGGCCGCGGCCCACCCGGTCGTCGAGGCGGCCACGCTCACCGAGGTCGGACCCGTCGAGGCACCGCCGGTCGCGCCGAGCGCAGGGTCGTACGAGGTGAGCGCCGCCGCGCTCGCGTGATCGAAGCCTGAGCCGGCCTCGGCCTGCAGCACGCGGGCCGCGGCGGACGCCTGCTGAAGCGCGAGCTGTGCCTGGACGTCCTGCGCGCGGTCGACCTGGGAGACCGCCGTGCGCTCCGCGTCGGCGGCAGAGGTCCCACCGCTGTGGATCACCGAAAGGACCATGAACCCGATCAGGCCCGCGATCGCGGCTGCGACCAACGCGATCAGGATCGTTCCTCGCGACCGGCCGAGCTTGGGCTCGCGCGGCTCTCGCGCGGGGTCGCGGCGTTCGAGCCGCGGTCGGCGGGCAGGCTGGCCGAAGCTGAACGAATCGCTCATGTCAGGGGTATCGGGCGTTGCGGTCGCGGCCTGAACTCCTCGGCGCACGTACCCACGACCTCGTACGATGGCCGCGTGAGCGAGATCGCTGACGTCCTGGCGGCGATCGAGTCCCTCTCCGCGAAGGGGGAGCGGATGGCGCTGGCGACCATCGTGGCGGTGCGTGGATCCACCTACCGCCGTCCCGGCGCACGGCTCCTCGTCCCCGAGGAGGGCGCACCGATCGGCAACATCAGCGGCGGCTGCCTGGAGGGGGACGTGGCCGACATGGCCCGCGTCGTCATGGACGAAGGGCGTGCGCGGCTGGCCGGCTGGGACCTCACCGCCGACGACGACGCCGTCTGGGGGCTCGGCCTCGGGTGCAACGGAGCGATCGAGGTCTTCATCGAGCCCGCGGACCGCGCGGCGGAGGTGGCCGGCGCGCTCCGCCTGGCGCTCGAGGAGGAGCGACCGATCTGCCTCGTGACCGCACTCGAGTCCGAGGCGCCGGATCTCGTGGCGCCCGGCGCACGGCTCGTCGTGCGTCCCGAGGGATCGGTCGAGGGTTCGCTCGGCCACGCCGACGTCGACGCCGAGGCGATCGTCGCCGCGCGCGACCTGCTCGCGCTCGAGCGCTCCGAGATCCGGACGCTCGTCCACGGCGTGCGCGCCTTCGTCGAGGTGCTCGAGCCACCGCTGCGGCTGGTCGTCTGCGGAGCCGGGCACGACGCCATCCCCCTCGTGCGCGCCGCCTCGGGGGCGGGGTGGCGGGCGATCGTCGTCGACGACCGGCCGGCGTTCCTGAACGCCGACCGGTTCCCGGAGGCCTCGGCGTTCGTCCCGATCGAAGAGCCCGCGCACGTGGCGAAGGCGGCCCCGGTCGACGGGCGGACCCACGTCGTGGTGATGACGCACAACTTCCTCCGGGACAAGGAGTACCTGCGGGCGTTGCTCGCGACTCCGGCCGGCTACATCGGGATGCTCGGCCCCGCCGCACGCACCCAGCGCCTGCTGATGGAGCTCGCCGACGAGGGCGTGGAGCTCACCGACCAGGACCGCGCCCGGATCCATGGCCCTGCCGGGCTCGACCTCGGCGCCGAGGGCCCCGAGGAGATCGCGCAGGCGATCGTGGCCGAGATCGTCGCCGTCAAGCGCGGTCGCGACGGCGGCTTCCTCAAGGAGCGGCCCGGCCCGATCCACGACCGCCCGCGCCCCGGGACCGAGGCGCGCTGAGCGCCGGGCGGTACGCTGCACCGCATGCTGATCGAGAACTCGTTCACCGTGAACGCGCCGCAGGAGCAGCTGTGGTCGTACCTGCTCGACGTCGAGCGGATCGCCCCGTGCATGCCCGGCGCCGAGCTCACCGAGACGGTCGACGACGCGACGTGGAAGGGGAAGGTCAACCTCAAGTTCGGCCCGGTCTCGATGTCGTTCGCCGGAACCGTTGTGTTGGAGGAGCGTGACGACGCCGTGCACCGCGTGAAGCTCCGCGCGAAGGGCACCGAGCAGAAGGGCAAGGGCGCCGCGAACGCGAGCGTGACCTCCTGGCTCGAGCCCGGCGAGGGCGGCACGCTCGTGCAGATGCAGGCCGACATCACCCTGACCGGCGCCGCGGCGCAGCTCTCGCGGGGGCTCCTCCCCGAGGTGACGAAGCGGCTCACCCAGCAGTTCGCCAACTGCCTCGAACAGCAGATGTCGGCGGAGGCCGCGCCCGCCGCGGCTGGCGGCGAGGCACCTGCCGAGCCACGGGCCGTCGCCGCGCCGGCCAAGCCCGTCGGCGGGATCCGTCTCGGGCTCGCCGCGATCTGGGGCATCGTCGTGGCCTTCTTCAAGCGGCTGTTCGGGCGGGCGCCGAAGGCTTGATCGCGTGATCTCCGGCGTGGTCCTGGCCGCCGGGACCGGCTCGCGCTTCGGCTCGACGAAGCAGCTCGCCGAGCTCGACGGCAGGCCGTTGGTGCGACACGCGGTCGACGCGCTGCGGGCGGCCGGGGTCGACGAGATCCTCGTGGTGACCGGGCACGACGCCGCCGCCGTCGAGGCGGTGTTGCCCTCGGACGCGCGCGCGGTGCGGAATGCGGACTACCGGCGGGGCCAAGCGACCTCGCTCGCCGCCGCGTTGCATGCGGTCGATGCCGACAGCGAAGCCGTCGTCGTGTTGCTCGCCGACCAGCCCGGCGTGCGCAGGGACGAGGTCCGCCTGCTGATCGACCGCTATCTCGGGACGCGGGCGCGCGTCGTCCGGCTGCGATACGCCGACGGCCCGGGGCCGGCGTTGCTCTCACGCGAGGTCTATGCGGAGGCGGGCCACCTGCACGGCGATGTCGGCGCTCGCGTCCTGTTCGCATCCCACCCCGGATGGATCGAGGAGGTGTCCGTGAACAGGCCGGCGCCGCGCGACGTCGACGAGCCGGCGGACCTCCAGGACGCCGGCGAGCGACCCTGAGCTAGGCCGCCTCCCGTCCGTGCTCGGACTGCTGCTGCTCCGACGCCGGCTCGGGCCGGCGCGACCCGAGGACCAGCCCGCCCGCGACCAGCCCACCGAGCAACGCCGTGATGAACCAGCCCAGGCCCCCGAAGGACCACCCGATGGCATGGTCGAGCGACCATTCCCCCGGCCCCGTGAGGGCGAAGATGGCGCTGGACACCGCAAGCGTCAGCGGGAACTCGAACCCGCGCTTCGTGTTCCACAGCCCGTTGCGAAGATGCACGGCCACGATGACGTTCAGGAACTGCCCGATGAGCGCCATCGCCGCGATCGCGGTGAAGAGCCCGGCCGCCAGCAGGAGGCCGGCGACGAACTCCGTCGCGCCGCCGAGCAGCGCCATCTCTCGCTTCGGGCGGTAGCCGATCGACCCGAACATCTCGGCCGTCCCGTCGACCCCTCCCCCACCGAACCAGCCGAAGAGCTTCTGCGCTCCGTGGGCCGCCACCAGCAACCCGACGAAGACGCGAAGGATCGCGAGGCCCGCATCGACCTGCATCGCATCCCCTTTCGTCGGCGACCTCTCCGGTTACCCGGAACGGGTGCCGTTCACACCCGGTGACCCGAGCGGGGGCGGTTGCGCACGAGCGTGCGTTCAGGGTCTGCCGGTCGGAACCCGAAGCGCTCGTAGAGCCCGTGGGGCGTCGCGGGTGTTCAGGTACCAGAGGCACTCGCGGTACCTCGGATCCTCGACCGCCTCGCGCACGAGCGCCTTCCCCAGGCCGTGGCCCCCGATGCTCGCGCACCACGAAGCGTCGCCGAGCCAGGCCATGTTCGAGGCGTCCGACATCAGGCGGCAGAACCCGACCAGGGAGCCGTCGGGTGCGTACGCGCCGATCACGCGGGTCGACTCTCGCACGAGCCGCGCGACGGTCTCACGGCTGCGGCCCGGCACCCAGTAGGCCTCCTCGGCGAGGAATCGGTGCACCGCACCGACGTCGATACGTCCTCGGTCGTCGTCGAGCTCGTACCCGTCCTCCAGCTCCTGCCGTGTCATCTAGCAGACCAGCCCGAGCCGCCGGTGCTGCAACGCCGGCAGTGACTGCCGCACCCGGCGGAGCTCGGCGAGGTCGATCTCGGCGAAACACACGACGTCTCCGTCCGCGGGCGCTTCGACGAGGATGCGACCCCACGGATCGACCACCATCGAGTGGCCGAAGCACCGTCGCCCGTCCTCTGGCGCTCCCCACGGTCCCCACTGCGCCGGCGCGAGCACGAAGCATTGATCCTCGATGGCGCGCGCACGCAGGAGGACCTCCCAATGGGCCTGACCGGTGAAGGCCATGAACGCCGACGGAACCGCCAGCACCTCGGCGCCGAGGGCGACGAGCCCGCGATAGAGCTCGGGGAACCGCACGTCGTAACAGATCGACAGACCCACGCGGCCGAGATCGGTCTCGTGCGTCACGAGCTCGGTGCCCGCCGTGAAGAGCTTCGACTCGCGCAGCGGCGCGTGGCCTGGAAGGTCGACGTCGAACAGATGGATCTTCCGGTAGCGCGCGACGAGCTCTCCGTCGCGATCGAACAGCGTCGAGGTGTTGTGAACGCGTCCGTCCACCGCCTCCTGCATCGAGCCCCCGAGGACCCACATCGACCGGCTGCGGGCGACCTCCGCCAACCGGTCTGTGAGCGGCCCGGGGACCGGCTCGGCGATCTCGCGAGACCGGGAATGCGCACCGTAGAAAGGGAAGAGCTCCGGGAGCGCCGCCAGATCGGCGCCGCCGTCCGCAGCCTCGTGCAGCAGCCCGAGCGCCGTCCGAGCGTTCACGCCCGGGTCCTCCCCCCCGGCATTCATCTGGCACACGGCGACGCGCATCGACTCAACCCTCCTCGACCGAAACCTCGAACCAAACCGTGAACCCCGCTCCGCGCTCGACACCCCACCGCGACGCGAGTCGTTCGACGAGCACAAGTCCCCACCCCGACTCGCGTCTCTCGTCGGCCCGGAAGGGCGGGAGGTCCGTGGGGTCGAACCCCGCGCCATCGTCGTGCACCTCGACGCGTATCCACCGCTCGAGCTCAGTCACGGCGCGCACGTCGATCAGCGAGTCCTCGGGCAGGTCCGCGTGGCGCACCGCGTTGGTCACGAGCTCGCTGAGGAGCAGACGAGCGTCGTCGAGTACGTCTTCCCGCACGTGCTGGACGAAGACATCGAGCAGACGGCGCGCCTCGGCCGCCGCCCTTGGTCCGGCACGCACCTGCCCGTGAGCCCGACGGGCCTCCGGCTCGTCCGCGCCCTGGACGCGCACGCCCACGACCGCGATGTCGTCGTGCGGCGCGTCGAGCGAGAACCCTTCGACCGCCGAGACGACCAGGTCGACCATCTCCCTGGCGGGGAGCCCGCTCGCCTCGGTGAGCAGGGACCGCAGCCGTCGCTGGCCGAACTGATCGTCGCCGCGCCGCTCCTCGACCACACCGTCGCTGTACAGGATGAGCGCGTCACCAGGTCCCAGGTCGAGCGGCCTGTCTTCGATCTCGATATCGGGAAAGGCGCCGATCAACACACCCGTCACACCCATGCTCTCCACCGTGCCGTCGCCTCGCACGACGAGGGGCGGCGGATGCCCGCCGCAGGCGATCGTGAGACGGGCGCCGGTCTCGTTCATGCGCACGCGAGCGTAGACGACCGTGCAGAACCGCTGATCCTCGGTCTGCCGCAGCAACGCCTCGTTCAGGGTCTTGAGGATCGAGCTCGGACGCTGATCGCTCAGCGCTGCGGTTCGGATCGTGTAGCGCGCGATGCCCATGATCGCCGCCGCCTGCACTCCCTTGCCCGACACGTCGCCGAGCACCAGTCCCCACGCGCCGTCGTCCGTCTGGAACAGGTCGTAGAAGTCCCCTCCGACCTGTGTGGAATCCCCGGCGGGCCGGTATCGCGCGGCCACGTCGAGCCCGGGCACGTCGGGGAACGCGGCCGGCATCAAGCTCCGCTGGAGCGTGTCGGCCACCCGGCGACGTTCCTCGTACAGCCGGGCTTGCTCGAACGCGGCGCCCGCACGGCGCGCGAGGTCTTCGGCGAGGGCCAGGTCCTCCTCGTGGTAGTGGCGCCCCGACTGGGCCCAGAGGAAGGTGATGGCTCCGACCACCGCGCCACCCGACAAGAGCGGCACGGTCATCGACGAGGTGATGTCGAGCTGCCTGATCAGCTTCGCGGCCTGGGGATTCGTCTGCTCGAGGTCGTCGACGAGCTCGCCGGGAACGTCGGCGACGAGCGAGCTCTTCCCCGAGCGGATCGCCTCCCACGCGCCGACCGGCGACGCCGGGTCCGGCGGCGTGCGCTCTCGCAGCTCCCGAGCGACGCGGACCATGTCGGGGTCCACGTGCTCCACGGCGAGCAGGTTCAGCTCCTGCCCCTCGAGCAGCTCCACCATGCACAGATCGGCGAGCCATGGCACGGCCGCCCGGACGACGAGCGCGACCGTCTCCCGAGGATCGAGCGACGTGAACAGCATCTCGCTCGCGCGGGCGATGAACGCGAGCTGCTCGCGCGCCCTCTCCGCCTCCTCCCGCGCGACTCGCTCGTCGTGCAGGAGCCGGTCGCGATCCCGCTCGAGGGACACGAGCTCGGTCATGTCGAGGATGTAGGCGACGGCTCGGAACGGCTCGGTGTCGAGCAGGGCGGCCCCGACCTGGACGGGGACGATCGACCCGTCCGGGCGGACCAGCTCCTTCTCGTACGGGCGGCAGATGCCCGTGGACAAGAGCTCCTCCATCGCGTGGGTGTCCGCGTCGTGCCAGCCTTCGGCAGTGATCGATCGCCAGCTGAGTCGGCCACCGACGAGGTCGTCCCGGGACCGGCCGATCATCTCGAGCAAGGCGTCGTTCGCCTGTTCGATCCTGTCCTCGGACTCGACGATCACGCCGATCACCCCGGAGCTCGCAAGGGTCTCCAGCTGGTGTGCGGAGCGCCGCTCGGCCTCGCGGAAACGCGCCCGCTCGAGCGCGACGGCGCATTGACGCGCGATGCCCAGCGCGAGCTCGCGCTCCAGATCGTCGAACTCGCGCGGTTTCACGAACTGCAGGCTCACCGCACCGAGGATGCCGCCCGGTGCGAGCAGCGGGACCGCGGCGATCGCCTCCGCGCCGATCGCCCGCATGGGCTGTTCGATCCGCGGCGACCCCGCCACGATCTCGTCCAACGAGCTGAGCCAGGCGGGGCGTCCGGTCCTGATGACCTCGGCCGTGGGCATCGGGAAATCCAGGGGAACCCGCCGGAACGGCTCGATGTCGGAGGCGTCGTGCCCGACCGAGCCCACCAGCTCGATCCCGGCGCCGGCCTCGGCGACGACGAACACGAGGGCGCTGTCGGCGCCCAAGGCGGCCCGACCCTCGGACAGGAGCACCTGCACGATCTCTTCGGGCGTCTCCGCCTCGACGAGCGCCGCGCTCAGGTCGAGGAGCCGTCGGAGGGCCTCCGCCGATCCTGCCGAGGCGGGAACGCCCCTAGCGGAGTCCGAGCGCGCACCGCTCGCCCGATCTGGCATGGCTCGATCCCTCACCTCCGCCGTTCGCCAGCCTACGGTCCGGGCGCTCCGGCCACTTGGCGGATCTCCTCCAGCGTCTTGGCCAGCAGACGGGAGACGTGCATCTGCGAGACGCCGATCCGCTCGGCGATCTCGGATTGGCTCATCCCACGGAAGAACCGGAGGAAGAGGATCCGGCGCTCTCGTTCCGGCAGGGCGCGAAGCACGTCGGCCACCGAGGCCCACTCCTCGAGCATGTCCATGCTGTCTTCCTCGGCGACGGGCTCGAGGGTGGGGCCGTCCTCGCCGACGGGCGCGTCGAGGGACTCCGCCGTGAAGGCACCGCCGACATCGAGGCCCTCCAGGACCTCGTCCTCGGTGAGATCGGCTCGCTCCGCCAACTCGGCGACCGTGGGCGACCTGCCCAGCTCCTGGGTGAGGTCGTCGACCGACCGGCTCACGAGCAGACCCACCTCCTGCAGGCGCCGCGGCACCCGCACCGCCCACGCCGTGTCTCGCAGATGGCGCTTAAGCTCCCCGACGATGGTCGCGGCAGCGTAGGAGACGAAGCTGGCCCCGTGCTCGGTGTCGAACCGATCGATCGCCTTGAGCAGCGCGAGCATCGCGACCTGTTCGAGATCCTCGCGTTCCGCACGCCCGCGGAACCGCCCCGCGAGATGGAGAGCGAGTGGCCGGAACCGCGCGACGAGGGCCTCGCGCGCCGCGGGGTTCGGTCGCTTCTCGAACAGCGCATCGACCTCTGGGTCGGTGGGCTGGGATCGCTCGTCGTCCGCCATCGGCGTCACCGCAACGGTGCCTTGAAGGAGATCGCCGGACCCTCTTGAGCGACCGACGCCTCCGCGCCCTCGACGAGCGTCGAGAGGATCTGCCACGACATCGTGGCCTCCAGACCCGGTGGGGGCCATCCGGCGGCTTCGGCTCGGAGCGTGACCGTGATCTCCACGTTCCCCCCCGACCGCTGCGCCTGCACGATGATCGACTCCGCGTCCGACGCATCGTGCAGGAGCCTCGTCACGGCCTCGTCCACGGCGAGCCGCAGGTCGGAGAGGACCTCGACGCTGCACCCGGACCTCGCTGCGACTGCGGCGACCACGTTGCGGAGCACATGGACGAACTCACCGGAGGCCGGCACCTCAACGCGCACTTCGGCTGTCACGGCACCTCCGGATCGGGGCAGACGCCTATACTAGCCGCCTGCATGGGCACGCCCGAGACCGACCTCAGCATCGAACACGACGAGCAGGGCGACTGGCGCGTCATCTCCGTTTCCGGCGAGATCGACCTCTACACCGCTCCCGCACTTCGGGAGGCGCTCGCCAGCGCGATCGACGCCGGAGAGACCAAACTCGCCGTCGACCTGCGGCCCGTTCGATTCATGGACTCGATGGGACTCGGCGTGCTGATCGGGGCCCGTCGGCGGCTCGTCGAGCTCGACGCACCCTTCGTCCTGATCTGCGAGGAGGGTCCGGTGCGCCGAGTCCTGGACGTGAGCGGCCTGACCAAGGTCTTCGAGGTCGTCGGATCGACCGAAGACCTCCCCGGCTGAGGCCGGCGTCGTGACACGCTCGCTCCGGCTCGAGATGGATGCGGATCCCGCCTTGCTCGGGAGCGCGCGGTTGTTCGCCGCAGCCTCGGCTCGTCTTGCGGGATGTGTGGACGACGTGGTCGAAGACGTCAGGCTGGCGGTCTCGGAGGCGTGTACCCGGGCGATCGAGCGCGCCCCGGATGGCGGGCGCGTCGAGGTTCAGACACAGATCGTCCCGACGGGTCTGGAGATCGAGATCCGCGGACCAACGGTCGGGGCGCCGGCGCCCACGACGCTGGACGCCCTCGACATCGATCTCGTCCCGGCCCTGTTCCCCGACGCCGAGGAGAGCCTCCAGGACGGAACGCTGACGGTCCGGTTCCAGGCGCCCGCGACCTGAGTCCCTGGCCAGTTTCCGGCCCCCAGAACGGGGTAAGGCGCGATGATGGGCCACGGTTTCGAATCACCCCTCGAGCTTGCCCTCCGCCTGCCCACGAGCGATCTGGCTCCCGCGATCGCGCGTCACGCCCTGTTGGGGGTGCGGGTCCGTCTCGGGGACGACATCACCGACGACGTGGAACTGCTGATCAGCGAGCTCGTCACCAACAGCGTGCGCCACGGTGCGCAGGAGCGCGCGACGCATATCGACGTCCTCGTCTCGGTGACGCGCCGGCGAGTGCGGGCCGAGGTGTCGGACGCGAACGGGTTCCGGTGGGACCTCGTCACGCGCCAACTGCCCGACGAGCAGGGCGGCTTCGGGTTCCTCCTCCTTGCGAACCTGGCGAGCCGCTGGGGTGTGGAGACCGGACCCCCGACCCGTGTGTGGTTCGAGATCGACCGCCCCATCGAGGTTTCGAGCGGCGTCGCGCCGGGTAGCCACGATGCGGCGGAGGCTCAGCCGCTGACGGAGCTTACCGGAAAGGTGCACGGGTGAGGCGATACGACCGCGACGACCGCGGCACTTGCCGTAGCGTGGGGTCCGTTCCTATGCTTGGAGTCGCCGCGGGGCATCGCTCCGTGGATGAGGTCCCCGCGCTCTCGTAGCCGATGTACGGCATCTCACCCCCTGCCCCGAGAGCGGGGGCGCGGGAAGCCGAGGGGCCCCGGCGAAGCCGGGGCCCCTCTCCTATCTCATGAAGCTTGCGGCTCAACCCATCCGCAGAGCCTCGACCTCGATCTCGATGTCGACGCGCTTGCCGACGAGGAACCCGCCTGTCTCGACGACGGCGTTCCAGGTGATGTCCCAGTCCTCGCGGTCGATCGACGTCTTCGCCGAGAACGACGCGACGGTGGACCCCTCCCGCATGCCCGGACCCCACCCGAGGAACGCCCCCGTCAGCGTGACGGGGTTCGTGACGCCCCGGATCGTCAGGTCCCCGTCGATCTCGAAGGCGCTCCCCTCGCCGATCCGGACCGCCGTGGACTCGAAGACGAGCGTGGGATGCTCCTCGGCCAGCAGGAAGTCTCCGCTCCTGAGGTGATCGTCGCGCTGCTCGGTGTTCGTCTGGATCGAGCCGGCCTCGATCTCCACGTGCAGGGACGAGTCCTCCGGGTTCTCGGCCAGGTCGAACCATCCCTCGAACCGGGTGAACCGGCCTCGGACCTTGGTCAGCATGTGCCGGGCGACGAACTCGACGGCCGTGTGGGCGGGGTCGAGCTCGTACTTCCCCGTCGGAGGGATCGAGATCCCGTTCACCGTTCGTTCCTGGGTGGTGGTCATTTCCTGCCGACCTCCTCGTCCTAAAGACTCCGTGTGCCGGTCGTCCGGCCCTCCGTCCGGGAGAACACCGACCGGGTCACTCGGTATTCCAGAGTCCCTCGTTTCGCAGGAGTGACGGCTACCTCGAGGCGTCGCCGATCGTTCCCGCAGCCGACATCCTCCGGCCCCGCGCGCAGTTCGACGCGACGGGATAGGGTCGGCGAACGGTGGACGATTTCCGGATCCAGATCGACGAGCGGGATCGGACGATCGCGGTCCGCGGCGAGATCGACATGGCCACCGCCGACCGGATCGTGGGGGCCGCCATCCCGATCGCGCTGACCCCCGGGGATCTGCGACTGGACCTGGCCGAGACCACGTTCCTGGATGCTTCCGGGCTGCGCGCCCTCGTCTGGTTGGCGCACCAGGTGAAGGATCACGGGTCGCTCGTCCTGGTGCACAGCGCCCCGAACGTGCGCCGCCTGCTCGACCTGAGCGGCATCATGGCGGAGGACTGCGGCATCGTCGTGATCGAAGACGACTGACGCGTCGATCCGCTCAGCGCGCGTCCTTGACCACGACGCCGCCCTTCATGACGAACGGGACGTCTTCGAGGATGCGCACGTCCGCGGTCGGATCGCCGGGCACGGCGATCAGGTCCGCCAACAGCCCGACGTCGACCGAACCGACGCGATCGTCCCACCACATCAGCTCCGCCGCGGTGCGGGTGGCGCTGCGGACGGCCTCGGCCGGCGTGAGGCCGAACCTGACGTAGTAGGCGAGGTTCCTGGCCGCGTCGGCGTGCGGGAAGATGCCGGAGTCGGTGCCGTGCGCGATGCGCACGCCTGCCTTGACGCACTTCGCGAAGCCCTCACGCTGCGCGTCGTTGGTCATGATCGTCTTGCGGATCACCTCGTCCGAGTAACCCAGGCGCGGGCCCTCCTCGAGCATGTAGTCGCCGTCGTACATGTCGGCCACGAGGTACGTGCCGTGGGCGGCCATAAGCTCGATCGCCTCGTCGTCCATCAGTGAGCCGTGTTCGATCGAGCGAACGCCGGCCCGCACGGCCCGCTTGATCCCCTCGGCCCCGTGCGCGTGGGCCGCGACGAACGTGCCGGCCAGAGCCGTCTCCTCCACGGCCGCGCGGAGCTCGTCCTCGGTGAACTCGGGCAGACCGGGGTTCGTCCCCGACGTGAGCACCGCGCCTGTGGCGATGATCTTGATGAAGTCGGCCCCGTAGCGAAGGATCTGCCGGACATGCGCGCGCATCTGGTCGACCCCCGAGGTCACGCCGAAGCGCAGCTGGCGAGGCACCACCTCGTCCACGTCGGGCGCGAGCCCGGTGACGTCGCCGCCCCCGCCGGGGCAGGTGACGTACGCGCCCGCGCAGAGCATGCGCGGCCCCGGCGTCCAGCCGGCCTCGATCGCGTCGCGGAGCGCCACGTCGGCGAAGGCCCGGAAGGTGCCGACGTCGCGCACCGAGGTGAACCCGGCCATCAGGGCGTCGCGGGCGTTGCGCACGCCGGTCAGCACCTCCTGCGCCTCGCTCCGCGTGACGAGCGAAGCGTAGCCCCGGCCGTCGTCGAGCAGGCCGATCATGTGCGCGTGCGCGTCGATCAGACCGGGCAGGACGGTGTGGCCCGCGAGCTCGATCCGCCGGGCATCCCGCGGGGCGTCGGCCGTTGGCATCAACGACGCGATCCGGTCGTCCTCGATCACGACGGCCAGGTCGCCGCGGACGACGCCTTCGCTGACGTCGAGCACACCGCCGGGGACCAGGACCGTGCGTTCGGGCATCGCCGGCGAGGATAGCGGGCCTGTCCCCCCAATGGCGGAGTCGAAATCGACCAACGGTCGGATGTCCGGAACCCGGCGGGGCGCCGATACCCTGAACGTGGTACGAGCAGGCCTCCTCTCCGGCCCGATCGAACCACCTTCCGTTCCATGGCGATCGCCCCGGCGACGCGACCGGAGAGGTCGCGCGCCGCGGGCGTTCGCATCTCACCGCGGTGGCGGGGTGTTCGTCGCGGTGACGGATGAAGATCGGAGACCCGTGCCGTCCGATACCCGCTCCGATCCACCACGATCGCGGACGGCCCCTCGTGGGCGCGGCGGTCGACGGAACCGGCGGGCGGCACGCGTGGCCGCGAGAGCCCGGTGGGCGACTTCAGGAGTACCTGCTGCCCGCGGACGGGAGCTCGCCTGCTGGGCCTGCGGCCACACGCCCGACGGCGGCCTGAGCGCGAGCTAATCCGTCGGCACGCGGAGTTGCTCCCGGATCGTCTCCATCATCTCGTCGCGATCGAAGCTTCTCGCGTGCCCCGCGTGGACGCGTGTGACCGGTAGCTCCGCCAGCCGCTCCAGCGATGCGAGGAAGGCCGGGCGATCGTCCCAGCTGAGCTTGTCGTCGACGTAGATCGCGTCGCCGGAGAAGAGCATGCCCGTGCGCTCGTCGAACAGGCAGATCGAGCCGGCCGTGTGCCCCGGGGTGTGCACCACGGTGAACCGCCGGTCGCCGAGGTCGATCACGTCGCCCTCCGCGACCAGGCGGGTCGGGGTCGCCGACGGGGATGCCCAGGCCGCCACGTCGAAGCCCGGCTCGGGCAGCGCGGTGATCAGCAGCTCGGGGACGGGGAAGCCGTAGTACCGGTACATCTCCTCGACGTCGGGGACGAAGTCCTCGCGGCGCATCCGCAACGGCATCGGGTGGGCGGCGAGATCGACGTCGGCGGCGTGCAGCCGACGGTCCTCGAACTCCTCGAACCCGCCGATGTGATCGAAGTGACCGTGCGTCGCCACCGCGATCACCGGCCGGCCGTCGCTTAGCGGCTCGATCCGCGGGCGGAGCCGCCCGATCCCGTTGGCGTGATCGACGAGCAGGTCGGCGTCCCGGCCGCGCACGTGCCAGACGTTTGACTCCAGCAGCGGGTCGATGTGCGATTCGACCAGGCGCGTCACGCCGCCGCCGGCGTCCTCGGCCCGGAACCACTCCTTCGCGAGAGGGAGGTTCACGATCCGATCCTGTCGGTGAAGAAGACGGTCCCGGCCGGGGGACGTAGACAGTGCTGGCTCCACATGCTGGCGTTGTAGCTGCCCACGCCGATCGCCGCGACGACGTCGCCCTCCTCGATCCCGGGAAGGGGGAACTCCTCCGCGAACAGGTCGTTCCCCTCGTTGATGTTGCCGGTGACCGTGACCCGGTGCATGGGCTCGGCGCCAGCGGCGCGGCACACGACGACGTCGAGCAAGGCGTCGTAGATGAAGCGCTCCCCCATCTGGGGCCATCCCACGTCGAGGCCCGCGAAACGGACGCCGTCACGCTCCTCGACGGTGACGACCTCGGCGAGCAACACGGCGCACTCCTTCACCAGGAAGTCGCCGGGCTCCGTCCCGACCGCCACGTCGAGCGGACCGAGGTGGCGAGCGAGGATCGCTGCCCACCGCTCGAGATCGAGCGGCGCGTCGCCGCTGCGCTGGGGTACGCCGAGCCCGCCTCCGGTGTTCACCTCCCGGATCGGGCAGCCGGAGTCGACCAGCCGCCGGGTCATGTCTGCCACCCTGCGCACCGTCTCGTCGAACACGGGGAGCTGGTCGGTGAGGTAGCCGTCGCCGACGTGGACGTGGACCGTGTCGATCGTCAGATCGTAGCGTCGCGCGATCCCGAGGACGTCGTCGAGCTGCTCGGCGAAGACGCCGAACTTGGTCGGACGCTCCCCCGTATAGAAGGTCTGTCCGTCGCCCTCGAACGAGGCGCCGATCCGCGGGTTCACCCGGATGCCCACCGTCGAGCCGGGCGCGCGCCTGCCGACCCGGTCGAGCTGGGTCAGGAGGTCGACGTTGAGGTGCACGCCCGTGCCCAGGATCGCGTCGAGGTCCCGCCCGGATAGGTTCGTCCCCGTGTAGCTGACGTCCGACGCCGGCCAGCCATGTCGCAGCGCCCACTCGATCTCGCCGGGCGAGCACGCATCGATCCCGACCCAGGGAGTGCGGTCGCGGAGGAACGACAGGAGATCCGGTTCGCGTTGCGCCTTGAGCGCGAGCCGGACGATGCCGCGCAGGCCCGCGCCCTCGAGCGCAGCACGGAGCGCCGTCGCCTGCTCCTGGACGCGGACCAAGTCGTGAACGTAGGCCGGCGTCCCGTGGAGGCGGGCCAGCTCCTCGGCGCCGCGACCCGCCACCAGGAGGCGGCCGCCCCGGACCTCGAGCCCGGGGCGAGACCACCACCTGCGCTCGTCGACGGCGGGCGTCCGCATCGCGCGGAAGCCTACCGTGCGGTTCTGGCTCAGCTCGAGGTGTCGCCGCGGCCGGACTGCTCGGTGTCGTCCGGCATGCTCGACGGAGGCTCGGTCGGCGTCGGCCGCTCCATGGGCTTCGACGGTTCCGTCGGGGGCATCGTGGCCGGGGGCGCGGCGGCCGGCGGCATCTCGGTCGGAGGCATCGCGGAGCCCGAGGACATCGACGTGTCCGAGGACATCGGCATGTCGCCCGACGCCATGGGCGCGCCGGTGCTTGCGTCCATCATCATCGCGTCGCGGAGCGCCAGGATCCCGGCGGCGATCCCGATGAGGCCACCCAACACGGAGACCCAGAGCCCGAACTTGACGGTGGCGTGCATCGCCACCTGATCGCCACGGGTGAGACCCCAGACGCAGGCGAGGGTGAGGATGACCGCGCAGATCGTCATCAACGCGCCGAGCGCCCTGCGGATCTTCGGATCCTCCATGAGCACGTAGGCGGCGCCGAAGGCGAAGGTGGCGATCGCCATCGCGAGGGCGAGCCCACCGGAGACGTCGGCCGTCCCTTTGTAGTTGAAGCCCGTGTCGGACGATCCCCACCAGTTCGCGTAGACGCCGAGCAACGCCACGATGCCTCCCACGGCACCCGCGATGCCCGCGTAGCTGATCTTGTCCGATCGCATGCCGGAACCCCCTCCTGACGTCGAGGAACACCACGATGCTCCCCCGAGGGGCGCCTCGATGCAACGACCCGCTCGGGCGACCCGTGGGCACGGCGCGGAGCATGGATTTGCGCGTTGATGAAACCCGGGAGTACGTTCGAAGGCATACCGAGATCATGTGATCGAGGAGGGCGAACATGAGACGTGCCAGGCGGAAGGCGTCGTTGACGCTGTTCGTCGTGTGGATGCTCGCGGTCCTCGTGCCGACACCCACGGCGTCCGCTGCATCGCAACTGCTTCCGGACCTCCGTATGGCGAAGCTCACGACGATCAGGATGGACACCACGACGATATCCGGCCATCGTCTGCTGCGATACACCGCGGAGATCGTGAACGTCGGCGCCGGTCCGTTCGACGCGCGAGGCTCGCGACCGGACACCTCGACGCCGACCATGACCGTCAGGCAACGCGTCTACGACGACGCGGGTGACTTCACGGTATCGCCGATCAACGATTACATGTTCTGGGCCGGCGACGGACACAACCATTGGCATCTGGCGGATCTGGAGGGTGGCGTATTGACGTCGTTCGACAACGGCGTGCAGGTGGGGACGTCGGCCAAGCAGGGATTCCACTTCGCCGACGGCACGGCCTTCGACTTGACGCTGCCGACCGCCCCGCAGATGGCGCAGTACAAGCCGTGCGGCGGGAACTCGTGCAACATCAACACCCTCCACCTGACGATGGGCCTGTCCGTCGGCTGGGCAGACATCTACTACGCGTCGGTCGCCTACCAGTGGATCGACATCACCGGACTCGCGAACGGCAAGTACATCCTGACCGTCACGGCGGATCCGGATCACTACTTCACCGAGGCTCCCACCGGCAACAACGCGGGGTCGGCCTTGGTCCGCATCTCCAGCAACGGTGTGAAGGTCCTCAGCTACAGCGGTGGCGCGTAGCGCGGACGTGCTGACACGCGCGCGTCGTCGGTTCTGGCATCCGCTGGCGGCGTTCGCGCTGATGATCCTTGGTGGCTCGTGCAGCCTGAGTGCAGCCTGAGCCTACGAGTGGCTGTCACGCGCACCGCGCAGGCCTGGGGTTCTGTGGTGGAGGTGATCGGATTTGAACCGACGACCCCTGCCGTGCGAAGGCAGTGCTCTACCGGGCTGAGCTACACCCCCGTTGGTGGGTCAGCGTAACAGAGGCCACCGACCCGACCGAGGCTTCGCGCGGACCGGCGTACGCTCGGCACATGGACCGCGAAGGGTGGGGTCCCGGCTCGCTTCCCGTCGAGCACAGCAACGAGCCGATCCTCGGCTATCGGGCCTGGCGGCTCCTGCGCACCGACGCCGGTCCGCGGATCGCCCCGACCACGCCGCGCTCGATCTGGCAACCGGGCGTCGCGCCCGCGGCCACTTGCTCCGGTTCGCACACGCGCCTGTACATGGTGCTCGACCCGAAGGCGACACCGCACAGGAGCCCCGACCGGGGCTGCACCTGTGGATGGCACGCGGCGCTCGAGCCGAGCGTGCTCGTGCGCCCGGGCGGGCCCGCGGCGGTCGTCGGGCAGGTGTCGCTGTGGGGGAAGGTCATCGAGCACATACACGGCTACCGAGCGGAATTCGCCTACCCGGCGCGCCTGCGGCTGACCTGCCCTGGGTGCGTCCGCAACGGCCGGTGGCCGGCGATCCCGGCCGTCGTGCTGGCGGGTGGCGACGATCTCGTGCCGTGCTGCGCCGAGCACGAGCCACGAGCGCGGCACGTGTCCGAGCGCCTCGATCCGCGCGTGATCGAGTCCGCGATGCTCGACGACTACGGCGTCGAGCTGCTGCCCGTCGAGGCGCTGCCGGATCCGAACCGGGTCGACCTGCTCACGCGTCTCCGTCGCCGGTTCGAGCGCTAGTCCGTCGTCCTGCCCAGGCGCCGCGCGTGTCGCTCGAGCGCGTCGGTCATGTCGCGCTGGCCGAACGCCACTGTCACGTCGCCGCGCGTCTTCTCGATCAGCGATCGGGCGACGTCGGTGGACCGCCGAAGGTTCATCGTCACGGCGTCGGGATAGTCGATCGTCACGAGCAGCCCGTACAGGTCCTCAAGCGTGGCCAGGAGCTCCGACGCGCGGTCGACCTCGCCGGCGCGCAGCAGATCCAGGATGTGCCTGCGTCCCTCGCCGATCGCCTCCGCGACGCCGTTGAGGAACGGCGCGTCCTCGACGCCGAGTGACTCCGGCGTGGGCAAGGGATCGCCGGTGACGAGGGCGTGGGTGACGTTCGCCTCGACGAACTCCTTGGCCGCGTCCTGCAACGGCCCGCCCCACCGCACGTCGGGGTGCGCATGGACCGCCTCGACCCCCTCGGCCAGCGCCGCGCCGGACTCCGCGATCAGCTCGCGGGCGCGCTCGAGCTCGCCTCGATGGATCGCGCGGATCGCGTTGGCCGATGCGCGGATCGAGCGTCGCGACGCGGGCAGCGCGTGCTCGCGGGCGGCGGTCTTGGCGTCGAAGCGACGATGGATCGCCTGCGAGAGGTCGTCGAGCTCCACCGGCGGCTCAGGCGCTCGCGCCGACGGTGGCGCCGCGCACGACCACGTGGACGCGGTCGCCCTCGCCGATGCTACCGAGCCCGTTGAAGGTCGGGCGAGGCGAGCTCTGCGCCCCATCGGCCACGTAGCGCGCGGTCGGCGCCGTCGCCGGTCTGGCGGGCGCGTAGACGCCGCGGACCTGCTCCCGCGGATGCGTCTCGTGCGCCTTGATCGCGAGCAGGAGCCAGACGTAGACGAACAACAGACCGCCCAAGGCGGCGGACGCGTACCACATCACGCGAAGGGGCGGCGCGGCGCCGATCAACAGGGACAGTCCGATCCCTTCGAGCAATGCGACGAAGACCTTGCGCCGGCGGTCGCGCGCCCGCGCCCGCTGTCGTTCCTGGGGACCGAGGAAGCGGACGCCCTTGCGGGGCGTGACGATCCACCGACCGGTCGTCCCGTTCACCTCGGCGCTGGCCAACAGCTCCATCCTGTGTTCGAACTCTTCGACGCTTTGGGTGAGACCTTGCCGACGTCCGGTCGGCACCGCGAAGGCGGTCAATATGATGCCTAACGCCGCGAGCGGCAGCCACTCCACGCGTCCAGCCCCCTGTCCGTGGGTCCCCGGTCGGCCACAACATCTAGGCTGGCGTCGGAACGTAGCACCACATGTAGTGCGAACGAAGCACATCGTTGTGATTTCCAGAACTTGTTCACAAGGCGTCCGCGGGGCGAACGTCCGGGTTCGATTCAGGCGTCGGCGCGGAAGTCCCCGCTCTTGCCGCCGGACTTCGCCACCAGGCGCACACCCTCGATCCGCGCCGCGCGGTCGAACGCCTTCGCCGTGTCGTACAGCGAGAGCGCGGCGACGGCGGCGGCGGTGAGCGCCTCCATCTCGACGCCGGTTCGGTCGCGCGCGCGCACGAGCGTGGTGACGTGGAGCCGGCCCGTCGCCTGGTCCGGCTCGACCCGGATCTCGGTCCCGGTGACGCGGATCGGATGACAGTGCGGCAGCAGGTCCGGCGTCTTCTTCACACCGATCGTGCCCGCCACCTTCGCGGTCTCGATGGGGGATCCCTTCTTCGTGCCGGCGATCAGGTTCGCGACGGCGTCGGGCGTCGTCACGAGCCAGGCTTCGGCGGTCGCCTCGCGATCCGTCTCGTCCTTGGCGCCGACGTCGACGATCCTGGTGACGCCGTCGGCGCCTGCCTGGTCGGAGCCGGCCACCGTCAGTCCTCCGCCGACCGGAAGAGCATCACGCGCACCTTCGAGCCGGCCGAAGCGGTCTCGGTGCCTTGCGGGAGGACCGCGAGCCCGTTCGCGCGCGCGACCGTCGAGATGAGGTTGGACCCCCGGCCCCCGGTCGGGGTCGCCGTCCAGCCGCCGGGATCACGGCGCACCTGCACCCGCGCGAACTGCGTCTTGCCCTTCGGTCCGCGGATGTCCTCGCTGAGGGTGGCGGTGATCTCCGGTCGCGACACGTTCGCGCGCCCCATCATCGTCAGGATCGCCGGCCGGACGAACACCTCGAAGCTCACGAACACGCTCACCGGGTTCCCGGGCAGGCCGAAGAACGGCTTGCCCTCGACGAGGCCGAACCCCTGCGGCATCCCCGGCTGCATCGCGACACGGAAGAACTCGACGTCGCCGCGACGGAAGAACGCGGCCTTCACGACGTCGCGCTCCCCGACCGAGACGCCGCCGGAGGAGACGAACGCGTCGGCCTGGATCTCGAAGCTGAAGACGGTGTCCTTCAGCGAGTCCGGGTCGTCCCTGACGATGCCCGCGAGCACCGGCATCGCGCCCGCCTCGCGGAGCGCTCCGAACAGCGTGTAGGCGTTCGCGTCGCGCACCTGCCCGAAGTCCGGACGCTCGGTCGGCGGAACCAGCTCGTCGCCGGTGGAGAGCACGATCACCCGCGGACGCGGGTGGACCAACGGATGCGGCACGCCGGCGTTCGCGAGGAGCCCGAGCTCCGGAGCGCCGAGCCGGCGGCCGGCGGGCACGAGCACGTCGCCCTCCTGGACGTCCTCGCCGCGAGGACGCACGTGCTTGCCCTCGAGGCCCGGCTCGAGGATGCGGACGATCCCGTCGTCCTCCTCGACGTTCTCGATCGGAACCACGCAGTCGGCGCCGGCGGGGATCGGCGCGCCGGTGGCGATCTTCGCCGCCTCGCCCGTGCCGACGGTTGTGTCCGGTCGCCGTCCGATCAGCACGTTCCCGACCACCTTGAGCTCCGTCGGCCACTCCGGGGAGGCGGCGGCGGCGTCGGAGGCGCGGATCGCATAGCCGTCCATCGCCGAGGATGCGAACTCCGGCAGCGCGACGGCCGACGCGAGGTCGTCTGCCGCGACGCATCCGTAGGCGTCGGTCAGCGGGAGCTCGATCGGCGGGATTGCTTGGATCGCACCGAGCACCTTCTCGCGGGCCTCGTCGACGGTGAGCAGGCCCTCGCCGGAGTCGTGGTCGTGGAGCGCACGGTCGGCCATCGCGGGGAGTCTACCCGGGGCCTCCCGTCGGTCCCGGCGACGCTAGACGAGCTTCTCGCGCTGCACGAGGTCTGCGAGCCACCCCCGGAGGTCCTCGCCGAGGTCGTCGCGCTCGATCGCGAGCTGGATCGTCGCCTTCAGGTAGTCGCGCGGGTTCCCGACGTCGAAGCGACCGCCCTCGAAGGAGTAGGCGTAGACGGCTTGGTCCTGCGCGAGCATGTTGACCGCGTCGGTGAGCTGGATCTCGCCGCCCCGTCCCGGCCCGGTGCGACCGAGCGCCTCGAAGATCTCGGGCGTGAACACGTACCGGCCGATCGCGGCGAGGTTGGAGGGTGCTTCCTCCGGCGTCGGCTTCTCGACGATGGACACGATGCGCACGAGGTGCTCCTCGAGCGCTTCCGGTTCGATGCAGCCGTACATCGAGATCTCGCTGCGGCCGACCTCCATCGCTGCAAGGACGCTCCGCCCGTAGCGTTCGTGCGCCTGCAGCATCTCGCGCAGCAGCGGCTGGTTCGGATGGATCAGGTCGTCGCCCAGCAGCACGACGAACGGCTCGTCGCCTACGTGCGACTGCGCCACCGATACCGCGTGGCCGAGCCCGAGCGCCTCCTTCTGGCGGATGTAGTGGATGTCGGCGATGTCCGAGATGTGGCGGATCGTCTTGAGCTCGTCGAACTTCCCGTGGTCCTCGAGGAACGACTCGAGCTCGATCGAGCGATCGAAGTGATCCTCGATCGCGCGCTGACCCCTGCCGGTGACGATCAGCACGTCGTCGATGCCGGCGCGCGCGGCCTCCTCGACGACGAGCTGGACTGCCGGGACGTCGATCACCGGCAGCATCACCTTGGGCACGGCTTTCGTCGCCGGCAGGAATCGCGTCCCGATCCCCGCCGCCGGGATGACCGCCTTGCGAACCTTCACGAGCCCCCCGTTACCCTCGGCCTCAGACGCAGAAACGCGAGGATAGGCGGGTCGGGAGCGGGGCGCCAGCCCCACCGTTCCTGCGAAACGCGTGGGTACACTTCCCTCGTCATGCCCACCTACGAGTACGTCTGCCGGAACTGCGGACACCGCTTCGAGGTGGTGCGGTCGATGCGCGACGAGCCGCTCACGGTCTGCCCCGAGTGCGGCGGGGAGCTGCGGAAGGTGTTCGCGCCTCCGGCGATCGCCTTCAAGGGTTCCGGCTTCTACGCGACCGACCACGGCAAGAAGTCGAAGCGACCGACGCCGTCGGGCGGGGGCGAGAAGAAGGACCAGGACAAGGGCGAGAAGAAGCCCGCCGCCTCGACGGATTCCGGATCCTCGGTCCGGAACAGCCCGAAGACGGAGAGGTCGTCCTCGAAGAGGTCCACGACGACGTGACGTCGGCCGAGATCGGCGTGTTCGGCGGATCGGGCTTCTACGCCTTCCTCGACGACACCGAGGAGGTGCAGGTCGACACCCCGCACGGGAAGCCTGCGGCGCCGGTCACCGTCGGCTCGATCGCCGGTCGTCGGGTCGCGTTCATCCCCCGGCACGGTCGTGACCACGAGTTCCCTCCCCACACGGTCCCCTACCGGGCGAACGTCTGGGCCATGAAGGACCTGGGCGTCACGCGCGTGTTCGGCCCGAGCGCGGCCGGTTCCCTTCGGCGGGACGTCACACCACGCACGTTCGTCGTGTGCGACCAGGCGATCGACTTCACGAAGGGACGCGCGAACACGTTCTACGACGGGCCTGCGACCACCCACGTGTCGTTCGCGGACCCATACTGCCCCACCCTGCGCGCGTCGCTGATCGACGCGGCCCGCGCGCAGGGGATCCAGCATCGGGAGACGGGCGCGATGGCCGTGATCGAGGGGCCGCGATTCTCCACCCGCGCCGAGTCGAAGATGTTCGCGCAGCTGGGGTGCGACGTGATCGGCATGACGCAGTTCCCGGAGGCGTCGCTCGCTCGCGAGCTGGAGCTCTGCTACGCGAATGTCGCGCTCGTCACCGACTACGACGTCGGCGTCGACGACATCCCGCCGGTGTCCCACGCAGAGGTGCTGAAGGTCTTCGGCGAGAACATCGACACGCTGCGAACCCTGCTGTCGGCGGCGATCCCGGCGGTGCCCGCCGAGCGCACCTGCGAATGCGCGCACGCGCTCGGCGGCTCCGGCCACGACGCCTAGCCCCCCGTCACAGGGGGTTCCGTATCCTCGTTCCCATGACACAGGAGCTCGTACGGGTCGAGCTGTCGTTCGTGACGGAGCAGGACGCGGAGCAGCTGGGCGAACGGATCCGAGAGTCCGTGGCGCTGATCGTGGGACGGCAGGCGCTGGAGGACTTCCGGGTGCGGACGATGCCGCTGGACCCGAAACGCAAGGATCACCTCCGCCCGGTCGACTGAGCATCGGGTGTGATCCCGGTCACGGAAGGATCGTCGAGCCCCACCTAGCGTGCCCGCATGCGCGTGTTCTCGTTGCGTCGGCGGGTGCCGAGGTCGTCCAAGCTGTTGTTCGCGGCAGCGGCGGCGTGTTCGGTCGGCACCTTCGTGATCGTGCAGGGGTACGCCTCGCGCGCGGCCGAGGCGGCCGCGGGTGAGGGGCCGATGGTTCCGGTGGTGGTGGCAGCGCGCAGCATCGACGCCGGCATCACGATCTCGTCCGAGGACGTTCGCATCGCACGCGTCCCGGCCGCCTACGCGCCTCCGACCCGGATCGCCTCGGTCGACGACGCCGTCGGTCGCACCGCCGACGGTCCGTTCGTCGAGGGGCAGCCGGTCCCGTCCACCTGGCTCGGTGCGCCGAGCCTGATCGCGTTCGAGGTCCCGCTCGGATGGGTCGCCGCGGTGGGCTCCTTCGCGACGCTCCCCGACGGGCTCACCAGCAGTGACCGCGTCGACGTGCTCGGCACCTTCGGCGGAGCACGCCCGTACACGTCGACGATCGCCGAGGACGCTCGGGTCCTTCGCATCGGCGCCGTCACCGGCGCGGGGATCGGCGGGGTCCGCGGCACGCCCGTCACGCTGCTCCTCACACCCGAGCAGGCGCGCGAGCTGGTGCGGGCGAACACGACGGGCGCGGTGGCGCTTGCGGTTCGCGGCGCGCAGACCGTCGCAGCATCTCCATCCGCGGCGACGTCCGCGGCATCAAGCGGCGGCTAGTATCGGCGCGCTCCCGCGACCGAAAGGATGCCGTGTCCATCGTCCAGGCGATCGTCCTGGGGCTTACCCAGGGCGCCACCGAATACGCCCCCGTGTCGAGCAGTGGCCACCTGATCCTCGTGCCCTGGCTGTTCAACTGGACGATCGTGCAGAACGAGGCACTGAACAAGACGTTCGACGTCGCGCTGCACGTCGGGACGCTCGTCGGGGCGCTCATCTACTTCCGCCGCGACGTCGTGCGCTACCTACGCGCGTGGCTGGCGTCGATCGGCGCGCACGCGATCCGGGACACGAACGAGCGCATCGCCTGGGCGCTCGTGATCGGGACGATCCCGGGCGCGATCGCGGGAGCCCTCTTCGAGAGCACCATCCAGGACAGTCTCGGGCAGCCGTGGCTGATCGCCACGATGCTCGCGGTGTTCGGCGTCGTCTTGTGGGCGGTCGATCAACGAGCGCGGCAGGATCGCGGGCTCGACACGATCGGTCCGCGCACCGGCCTTTTTCTCGGCGTCGCACAGGCGGTCGCGCTGCAGCCCGGCGTGTCGCGCTCGGGCATCACGATCACCGCCGCGCGAACGATCGGGCTGGATCGGGAGACGGCGGCCCGCTTCTCGTTCCTCCTGTCGCTTCCGATCATCGCGGGGGCAGGCGCGTACAAGTCGCTCGACCTCTTGCGCAACGGCTTCCAGGGCTACGGGTCCGAGTTCTTCTGGGGGTTCGTCTCGAGCGCGGTGAGCGGGTTCGTGGTGATCTGGTTCCTGCTGCGGTACCTGCGTCGCCACAGCTTCGCCGCGTTCATGTGGTACCGCCTCGCTGTGGCCACGCTCTGTTTCGTGTTGATCGCCACCGGCGCGCGGTCCGCCACGATCTGAGCGTCGTGCGCCGTCGGCTTCAGACGCCGGCCAGCGTCATCTCGCCGATCATGATCGACGGCGTTCCGACGCTGGAGAAGAACCGCAGGTCGCTCCCGATGCCGGCGATCGACCGGAGCATGTCGGGAAGCGTGGAGGCGACGGTCATCTCGCGCAGCGGCTCGGCGGGCGCGCCGCCCGAGATCCGCTGACCGGTCGCGCCAACGCTGAACTCCCCGCTGATCGGGTTCGCGCCCGAATGCACGCCCGACACGTTCATGATGAGCACGCCGCCCTCCGCTCGCTGCAGCAGCTCCTCGAAGGTCGAGGTCCCGGACTCCACGAAGAAGTTCGACGTGCCGACCCCGGGCGCACCCTTGTAGCCGCCGCGCCTGGCGTTGCCCGTCGAGCGCTGGCCGTTCCCCGTCCGTCGGGCTGTATAGGTGTTGTGCAAGAACCCGTTGAGTCGCCCATTCCTGAACAGCTCCGTTCGGCGGCTCGGCACACCCTCGGCGTCGAAAGGCCGGGCTCCGGGCCCGTCGAGGATCCGGCCGTCGTCGACAAGGGTGAACGCCTCGCTACCGATCTGCTGGCCGACCATCGAGGCAAAGAGGGACCGTCCCTTCAGCACGCTCTCCGCGTTGAGCGCGCCGGCGAGCACGCCGAGGAACGACGAGGCTGCGAAGGGATCCAGCACGACGGGGACCTTGGCCGTCGGCGGCTTGGCCGCGCCGAGCATCCGCACGGCCCGGTCGACGGCTTCGTCCGCGATCGGCTCCCACGCCAGCTCGTCGAGCCCGCGGGCGATCCGGAACGAGAACCCCGTCTGCGTCTCTTCATCGTGGACGGCGAGCGTCACGACGACGACCCACGCATCGGTGCGCGCGTAGGTCGCATCGATGCCGGCGGTGGAGGCGATCGCGACCTCGGAGGTCGCGTCGCCCACCTGCACGGCGTCGACCTTCGTGACGCGAGGATCGCGCGTGACCGTGTATCGCTCGAGGTCGAGCGCGGTTCGCACCTTCTCGTCGGCGGTGATCGCGGCGCTCTCCGCTCGGAAGAGCTCGGGCAGGGGCTCGATCGGATCGGGGTCGGGAAGCGCGTTGGGCTCGTCGGGTTCGGCCAGCGCCGCATTCTCACGCGCACGGGTGACGGCCTGCCGTACCTCGTCGAGGGTCGGGTCCGCGGCGAACGCGTAGCCGAGGCGATGGTCGCCGATCAGGCGCACGCCGATCCCGCGGCCCTCGGCCGAGGTGAACCCCTCGACCGCCCCCCGGTGCGCGGAGACCTGGGTCTCGCGACCCTCTTCCGCGTAGGCCTCGACCTGTTCGCCTGGCTGCGCGGCGTCGACGGCGGCGCCAGCGAGCGTACGGAGATCAGGCACCGGTGCCGCCCACCGTGATCCGCGAGATCCGGAGGGTCGGCGAGCCGCTGCCGACCGGCGCCGACTGCCCGTCCTTGCCGCAGACGCCCTCCCATGTGTCGAAGTCTCCCGCGACGCCGTCGACCGCGCCCATCACCTCGATCGCGCGACCGATCAGGTTCGCGCCGCGGATCGGCGTCGTCACCTCGCCGCGCTCGATCAGGAACGCCTCCGAGCACCCGAAGACGAAGTCCCCCGTCGCGGGGTTGACCTCGCCGCCGCCCAGCGACGTCACGTACACACCGCGGCCGGTGCCCGCGATCAGGTCCTCGGGAGTGGAGGTGCCGTCGAGGATGTTGGTGTTCGTCATCCTCGGGATCGGCGGGCTCGCGTAGGACTCACGACGTCCGTTCCCGGTGAGCGGGATCCCGAGCTTTGCCGCCCGGATCCGGTCGGTGAGGTAGCCCTGGAGCACCCCGCGCTCGAATAGGACGGTTCGGCTCGCCGGCTCCGCCTCGTCGTCGAAGTCGTAGGAGCCCCACCCGTTCGGAACCGACGCGTCGTCGACCGCCTCGATCAGCTCGCTGGCGCAACGCTCGCCGACGCGGCCGACGTACACGCTGGCTTCCTTGTCGACGGCGTCGGCTTCCAGGGGGTGCCCCACCGCTTCGTGGAGCAGCACGCCGCCCATCCCGGGCGCCAGGACCACCGGCATCTCTCCCGCCGGGGCCGGCACGCTGTCGAGCATCGTGACGGCGCGCCGGGCCGCCTTCTCGGCCACGGCTGCGGGTCCGACGCGTTCGATGAACTCGACACCGGCGCAGGCAGCCGGCCCGTGGAACCCTGTCTGGATCACGTCGCCACGTTTAGCGACGACCTGGGCCACGATGCGGATGCGCGGCCGTTCCTCCTCGACCCACCGGCCGTCGGAGGCCGCGATCAGGCGGCGTTGCACGGAGTCGCCGTAGACCCCGACCACCTGGACCACCTCTGGGCTCAGCGCCCGCGCCGCCGCGTCTACCTCACGGAGCCAGCCGACCTTCGTCGCCGCGTCGAGGGCCGCGGCCGGTCGCTCGGCCCGGTTCGTCCCCGCTCCCTCACGCTGTGTGAGATCGACGACCGCACCCGCGGCGTCGCCTTCGAGCGCGGCGCTCGCCGCCTCGGCCGCCTCGCGCAGCGACTCGCCGTCGAGACGATTCGAGTAGGCGTAGCCGTACGTGGTTCCGGCGGCGACCCGCACGCCGGCGCCGCGGTCGAGCCCCGTGGTGAGTTCCTCGACCTTCCCGTCGTCGAGACGGATCGAGGTGCTGGTCCGTTCCTCCGCGAAGACCTCGGCGAAGTCGCCACCCCGGCGCCGGGCGGTCCGCAGGACCTCCTGGACGAGCTCGGGATCGAGCATGGCGGCGATGCTACCAGCGCCCTTCGGGGCGTCCGTCGGCATCCGGACCCCGGTGGTACGGTCGGCGGCCGATGCTCGCGCGCGTGGGATCACTGGCGATGGACGCGTCGCGTCCGCGGACCTAGCGGGTCGCCGGTGCGACGGGGAGGCGCGCGCACGGTTGCCGACCTCGGTCTCGTGGTGGTCCTCGCCGCCGTGCTGCTCGAGGTCTTCCTCCGGCCGCTCTGGAGCCACGGCTATCCCTTCCCGGTCGGCCCCGACGTGCCCGTCTACCTCTGGTGGTCCCGCGTGGGCGCCGGGGTGGGTGTCTCGCTCGTGGGCGAGCGACCGGGTACGCCGGTGCTCATCCCGACCGTGGGCGCCGCCCTCGGCGGGGGCCTCGTGCCCGCGATCGCGGGTCTGCAGTTCGCGCTGGGACCCGCGATCGGCACGTGCGCCGCAGCGCTGGTGCGCGGCCGGGGCGCCGCGCCGAGACCCGCTTGGCTGGCGGCGGGACTGCTCGCGGGGCTGTGGGCGACGCACCTGGGCGCCGGCTACGTGGCGAACCTCGTCTTCGTCGCGCCCTACCTCGCCGCGGCGGTCGCCCTCGGGCGGCGGACCACGCGCGGCGCGGTCGCGGCTGCGGTCCTGCTTGGTGGCGGCGGGCTGGCCCATCCGCAGTTCTTCCTGGTGGGCCTGGTGGTGCTGCTCGTGACCGCCGGATGGTCCGCCCTACTCGAGCATCGCTTCGCGTGGACGAGCGACGCGGGGCGGACGTTCGGTGCGGTGGCCGGTGGCGTGGCGGTCGTGGGAGTCGGATTCCTCGCGACGTTGATCGGTCCCTCCCGGATCGGTGGGGACACGTCCAAGGACGCATTGCTCCGCCGGATGAGTCGATGGTCCGACCTCCGTCGCGTCTATCTCGCACGGCTGAACGACAACTGGCACCGCTACGCGCCCTTCGTCTCACCACCGCTGGCCATCCTCGGGATGCTGCAGGGCCGTGGGTTCATGCGCAGGTTCCTGATCGCGTGGGCTGCCTGCACGGTCGTCGCGCTGCCGATCGGCCTGCTGACGGCCTGGTTCCCTCCCGACCGGATGCTCACGTTCGCGTTCTGCGTGCCGATCCTCGCCGGGCTCGGCGTCGTCTGGGTCGGTCGCAAGCTCGGCCGTTGGTGGTTGGCGTGGCCGATCGGGATCGTGCTCGTGGCCCTCATGGCCTGGCCGGCGCTGCGGTCCTGGGACGACCAGGGAACATTCCTGGCTCCCGACGAGCTGCGCGACGCCACGGTCGCCGCCCGGATCGCCGCCACCACCGGTCCCGGGACGATCCTCGTCTACGTCGCGGACGACCCGAAGACGACCGGGCTGTTCCTGGCGTCGCACGCATTGAACGTCGCCCGCGCCACGGTGCCTCCCGAGCGAGTTACCGACGTGCGCGTCTACCTCGGCACCGTCGCCGACCTGCTGGCGGAGCGCCCCGCCGAGCGGCCGTCGCTGCGGCTCTACGGTCAAGCGTCGGAGGCCACGCTGCAGACGGTGCCGCGGGATGCGCCCAAGGCGATCTTCGTCGTGCGTGAGTTCGACCGGGATCCCGGGGCGCTCGCCGACCCGGCGCTCACACGCTGGGCACCCGGCGTTGCGACGTCCGTTCCCGGGGCGCGCGCGCTCCAGCCGCTCCAGGACGAGCTCGCCCCGTCCACGCCGCCCGACATGGCGCGCGCGGCGATCAGGACGTTCGCGTTGCTGCTGCTGATCGGCATGGGGTGGAGCTGGTGGGCACTCGGAGACCTCGCATCGTCGGTGGCGGTCGCGCCCGCGTTCGGCGTCGCCACCCTCACGATGGCCGCGCTGGCGATGGAGCGCCTGGGGGTGACGCCGGGGACCGCGAGCCAGGCGACGGTGGCGTGCGCGCTAGCCGGTGGGAGCGGCTACTGCCTGCTCGCCCTCCGCGTTGTCCGCCGCCGACGTCTGCGGCGCCGGGTCATGGTCTTCGAGGGCCATGCCGATCGCCAACCGCTCCCGGAGATCGCGGATCATCCGGATCAGTAGGACGAGCAACGTCGGCGTCACGATCCAGTGCCCGACGAACAGATCGATGTCGAAGCCACCGGGGAACCGCAGGGGCTCCGCCGACCAGAGCGTCACGGCCATCAGGACGCTCGTCGTGATGAGCGCCGTGCGCGCCGTGCGCGGCAGAAGCCACACGAGCGGGAGCGCCCACACCACGTACCACGGCAGCAGCACCGGGCCGAGGAGGGTGAACCCGACGAGGGACCAGCCCCAGGCCGCCCCCAGACCCTCGGGCGTCAGCAACCGTGCCCGGCGCCACACCTCCCTGCCGAGCTCGACCACGAGCCACACCAATGCGGCGGCGAACACCACGCGCGCGGTCCAGCCGAGCGTGCCGAACGTGAGGACGTCCAGGATCCGGCGGATGACGGCGGACGGGGCGAGCCATCCCTCATGTCCGGCCAGCGAGAACATGCCGAGCGACGGGTCGTGCAGCTGCAGGTACGGCACGGCGAACAGGGCCGAGATCCCGACGGCAAGCCCCACGTGGGTGAGCAGCGTTCTCCGGCGGCGCACCGGGTCGCGTCGGGCAACGCACCAGATGATCAGCAGCGCCAGCGGCAGCACGGCGGTGGCCTTGACCAGCATGCCGAGCGTCAGAATGGCAATCGCCGACAGTTCCCGACCCCGCACGACGAACCAGAGCCCCAGCGCCACGGCGAGCGCGACGATGAGGTCGTTGTGGCCGCTGGCGACGGAGTGGAACAGGACGACGGGATTGGCGCCGAAGGCGACGAGCGCGAACGCCGTTCGTTCCGGCCACAGGCGCCTCGCGACCGACGCGATCGCCGCACTCGTCGAGAGGCTGACCGCGATCGCCAAGAACCGATAGGCCTCGACCTGATCCACGGGCGTCCGCAGCACTCGCGCCATGAACGCGGAGAGCGACGTGAAGGCGGGCCCGTAGACGGCCGGCGTGTCGATCCACTTCGGTCCGACGTAGCTCCATAGAGGATCGCCGGAGTTGTCCAGGGGCGTCTGCACGTATGGGTTGGCGTGATAGACGCCGGCGATGCGTCCGTAGAAGGCGTAGGAGTACACGTCGCGCGAGAACAGGAGCGGCACGAACAGCAGCAGCACGTGGGCCCCGATCACCAGCAGCACCACCGGACCCACCGAGACGTTCCCGTGGAAGGCCTCGCGCAGCAGCAGCAGGAATCCGGTCACGGCCGCGACCGACACGACGACGCTCAGGAACAGCAGCCAGTTGCCGTGCGCGCGCTCGAGACCGATCGCGCGCGCGACGTCGCGAAGCCACCCGTGCGATCGACCGCTTGGAGTGAGGATCGGTTGGTACGGCGAACCACGAGCGGCGGCCATCACCGCCATGGCCGCGATCCCACCCGCCGCGACGGCGAGCGCACGAGCACCGGCCGCCGAGGAACGCGAGCGAGCGGGGGGTTCCACTAAGAGGTGACCGTATCACCGGGCCATCCGGCGACCGCGCGTCTTACGCGCCTGCGGCGACGCCGGCGAGCGGCGCTCCGCCGGGGGCGGGGACGCGAGCGCGCGGGCGCTCGAACCGGGCGAAGATCGCAACCAGGACCGACAGGTACGCGGCCGAGAGGCCGATCCAGATCGGTCGCTCGAGCCACCACCCGGCGGTGCTGTCGTGCTGATGGCCCAGACCGAGCGGCCACAGCGTCAGCACGGCGAGCAGATAGGCGGTCACGTGCCAGAGGAAGAGCGTCATGATGATCCCGTTGAGGGCGATGGTCGACTTCCACGGGCGCCGGCGCTCGAGCCAGCGCGCGAGCGCCGGCCGGGCCAGCATCACGGCGCCGATCGCCCAGACCCCGCCCAACAGGAAGCAGAGCGTGGGGGGGTACGCGTTCGAGACGGCTTCGACGTCGGTTCCCAGCAGACTCTTCGGATAGGTCCCGATACCGGGGAACCACTTCAGGCGGGCGTCGCCGAACAGCCGCCACAGCGGTGGGTTCGTGAGCAGCAGCAGACCCCCGAGCCCCACGAGGACGAGCGCCCAGAAGAAGCGATGGGACATCCGCGCGAACGTGCCATCGGCGTAGAAGAACCCCAGTTGGTGCGGCAGCAACAGCACGAACGCGACGTTCGTCCAACGGATCCACGAGACGCCGCCGACGAAGCCGATCCCGTCGGCGAGCGCCGCCCCGGCGAGCATGGAAAGAGGCACCCACCAGCGGAGGCGCCGGTGCAGCGCGATCAGCGCGGGGGCCAGGCACACGACGATCAGGTACACGCCCAGGAACCAGAGCGGCCCGAAGGGCACCGTCGCCCCGGGTGGGTCCACACCGCGGAGCAGTGTCGTGCCGTCCCATATGCGCGGCCCCGTGGGCGCGCCGACGTCACCCAGGTGCAGGCCGACCTGGATCGGCACCCACACGGCGAAGAACACGAGCGACGGTCGCACCAGGCGGTCCACTCGGCTGCGCACGAACGCCCCCGTCGTCGCGCCCCGGCGGTGGAACGAGTCGAGCGCGGTCAGGTTCGAGAACCCCCCCACGAAGAAGAAGATCGGCATCACCTGGAAGGCCCACGTTGCGAGCCACAACCAGGGCGTGACGCCGACCGCGCTCGTCGTGCGGATGACGCCGTCCTGCCACCAAACGATCCCGATGCACCAGTGGCCGAAGACGACGGCGACGATGCTCGCCGCGCGCAGGAAGTCCACCACGCGGTCGCGCTCGGCGGTCGTGCGCGAAGCGAGGTCTTCGATCGACGCCTTCATCGTTCGAAGGTTCGGCGTTCCCGGCGGGCAGGTCAACGACCGGTCCGGGGCACACGGACATGGGTCATGGCAGGATGACCGCATGAAGCGGGGATTGAAGCTCGGGTTCGGGATCCCGCTGCTGTTGGTGGGTTTCTTCGTCACGATGGGGGGCATCGCGCTGACGGCGCTGTTCGGCCCGGACGGCACCGTCACGATCTCGGACATCTCGCTCGCCGGTCGTGGCCACGCGATCCTGCTCGACGGCATCCTGATCAAGAACAACCTGCCGTCGAGCGGCGGGTTCTCCTCCACGATCACCGTCGCCGTGCGCTCCGACGCCCATCCGGTCTTCGTGGGCATAGGGCCGACCGACGACGTCATCAACTACCTCGACGGAGCCACGATCGACCAGGTGACCGAGTTCAACTGGCCGAACGACGTCCGAACCAAGGAGGTCCCGGGCCGCGGGTCCCCGAGGCCGCCGGGCACGCAGTCCTTCTGGATCGTCTCCGATCAGGGCCAGGACGATCGCACCGTCCGCTGGACGCTCTCGCGGGGCGACTGGTCCGTCGTCGTGATGAACGCCGACGGGTCCGAGGGCGTCGACGTGACCGCGAGCGCCTCCGTGCGCCTCCCCATCGTCGGGCCCCTGGGCATCGTGCTGCTGGTCCTGGGTCTCGGCTCGCTGGTCGGCGGGATCCTTCTGACGGTGAGCGGGGCGCGCATGCCAACGGCGCCGGCGAGAGGAGCCCCAGGAGGTGCGCCCGAGCCGCCTCCCCCGCCGTCGGTCGGTCCCTCCCACGAGGGCCCCCCGCCGCCGCGGCCCGACTAGGCCACGTGCTCCGCGGCGTCGGTCAGCTCGGCACCGGGCCGACGCCTGCTCGCCCGCACGACCACGGTGCCCGTCGCCGCGAGCACGACCAGCCCCCCGAGCACGACGAGCGGTGGGATCGACTCCTCCACCACGAGCCACGCGCCGACGGCCGAGACCACCGGCGAGCACTGCGTGATCAAGGCGGACAGCCACGATTCGACGTGGCGGTGCGACCACGCGACCAAGGTGTGCCCCACGAAGCCGGGCACGAGGGCGACGGCCAGGAGCGCCACCCAATCGCGCGCAGCCGGGACGGAGGGAGTCCCGTCGACCAGGAGCGCCACCGGCGTGATCACGATCGCCGCGGCGAGCATGACGCTGGCCATGTACTCGATCGCGTTCGCCGTGCGTCTGGCCCGGCGCGAGAAGAACCAGTACACGGACCAGGTGCCGACGCTCACGAACGCAAGGAGGTCCCCGAACGGGCTCCAGACGGGCGAGCCCGACGAGCCCACCGCGACGATCGCCACGCCCGCGAGCGACCCACCGATCAGCGCCCAGTCGCCGGGGCGAACGCGCTCCCGCAGCATGCGCGCGGAGACGACGGCGATCACCAGCGTCGACAACGAGCCGATCAACGACGCGTTGGCCACGCTCGTGTGCTTCACCGCGGTGAACCCGAGCGAGATGTCGGCGGCGAAGATCACGCCGCCCAGCGCGCAGGCGCGGAACGTGGCCCAGCGGAGTCGGCGCCTCGTGACCACGAGCGCGACGGCGTAGATCGCCACGCCTGCCCACAGGCGGATCATCGCGAACCGCAGCGCCGGCAACGAGCTCCACTTCACCAGGACGTTGGCGCTTCCCCACGCGAAGGTGGCGACCGAGACCGCGGCGATGCCCATCCGCCGGGAGCGGCTCGCCGCCGCGGCGACATCGGAGGGGGCCTCGGCGACGGTCGTCACGACGCGCACATGTTCCCACCGCCGGCCGGTGTCCACCGGGCCGGGCTAGACTCGCCTTGATGCACGAGAACCGTGGTGCGGCGATCGGCGTCGCCGTGGCGGCGACATTCTTCTTCGTGCTGCTGGCATTCGTGCTGGTGCTCAGCGTATGGATCGCGCTCTCGATCTACGCGCTCGTGAAGGCGATCGGGTCGGCCCCGGACGATGCGAACCCGACGGCCGTGCTGCTCATCGTCGTGGGGCTGGTGCCGCTCCTGCTGCTCGGCCTCGGCGCGACCGTCGGCCTGATCGGCAAGTCGATGGTCGAGCGCCGGCGCGCCTTGCAGGCGACTGCGATCGAGGAAGTCGGTCTGTAGGAGGCGCGCTATCGGGCTCGAGCCCACCAGCGGCCGTCGCGTCGCTCCACCGTCACACCGATCCCGTAGCAGTCCGTGAGGGGCGCGTCCGCCAAGACGTCGGCGACGGCACCGGACGCGATCACCCGCCCCTCCCGAAGCAGCGCGGCGTGCGTGACGGCCGGGGGGACCTCCTCGAGGTGATGGGTCGCCAAGACCGTGGTCGGTCCGTCCGGGCGAGCGGCGGCCGCCGTCACGGCCGCCACGAGGTGCTCCCGTGCCGGCAGATCAAGACCGGCCGCCGGCTCGTCCAGCAGCAGCAGCCGGTGCGCGCCGAACAACGCGCGGGCGATCAGGACGCGCTGCCGCTCCCCGAGCGAGCAGCCCGCGAGCGTGCGGCCCGCGAGATGGGCGCATCCGACCTCGTCCAGCAGCGCGCGGGCGACCGAACGGTCCTCCGGCTCGATCCGCTGGCCCCACGTCTCGAGCGTCGAGCCCTTGCCCGTGAGCACGGCGTCCTGCACCAGGAGCGACGGCCGAAGTCGCTCGGCCACCGCATGGGAGACGTGGCCGATCCGCGGCCGCAGCCGGCGGACGTCGGTGCGGCCGAGACGCTCCCCCAGGACCCGGACCACGCCCCGCGACGGCTGGCGCCAGGCACCGGCCAAGGACAGCAGCGTGGTCTTCCCGCTGCCGTTCGGACCGAGCACCACCCAGTGCTCGCCGGGGCGGACGGTCAGGTCGACCGGTCCGAGGATCGAGTGCCCGCCGGTTCGCACCTCGGCCGCCTCGAGCGACAGGATCGGATCCACCTTCAGCGAAGGGCCGCCTCGTACGGAGACTCCAGGAGCTCCCTCACGGTGCCTTCGTCGTCGAAGAAGAGGAATCGGTCCATCAGGCGCATGAACCAGCGATCGTGCGTGACGGCCACGACCGTCCCCTCGTACCGGATCAGCGCCTCCTCCAGTGCGTCGGCCGACGCGACGTCGAGGTTGTCCGTCGGCTCGTCGAGCAGCAACATCGTCGGCGAATCGATCTCCATGAGCAGGATCTGGAACCGCGCCTGCTGGCCCCCGGAGAGCAGCGAGAACGGGTTGCGCGGCACGGCGTCGAGCTCGTAGCGGCGGAGCGCCGACATTGCCCGCGTCCGACCCAGGCCCTTCTTCAGCAAGACGTCGAGGATCTCCAGGTCGGCGACGTCGGGGCGCTCGTGCAGCTGGGAGAAGAGGGCGGCCGCGACCCGTGCTCCGAGCATCCACTCTCCTTCGTGCGCGACGTCCTCGCCGGCGAGCAGCCGCACGAAATGGGTCTTGCCCGACCCGTTGGGACCGATCACGCCGATCCGTTCACCGAACCGGAACTCGGCGTCGAAGGGCCGGACGATCCCCGCGATCGAGAGGGCGCGCGCCCGGAACGCGACCTTGCCCGTGCGGTCGCCCTCGAGGCGCATCCGTACGTGCTGGATCGCCGCCTTCTCCGGCGGTGTCTCGCGCTCGACGAACCGCTCGAGCCGGTGCTCCGCCGAGCGCGCCTTCGACGCCCACCCGTCGTTGTAGGCGGCCTTGCGCTTCATCTCCTTGACCATCTCCACCAGGCGGCTGCGCTCTTCCTCGTACCGGCGGTGCCGCTCGTCGAGACGGCCGACGCGCGCATCCCGCGCATCGGCATACGTCGAGAACCCGCCCACGTGCGTCCACGCCGCACGTCCTTCGAGCGTCACCACACGCGTCGCGGTCCGGTCGAGCACGGTCCGGTCGTGCGAGACGAACAGCATCGTCCGTGGGTCCGCCGCGATCGTCGCCTCGAGCCATTCCTTGCCGGCGATGTCGAGCGTGTTGTCCGGCTCGTCGAGCAGGACGACCTCGAACGGCGAACGCAGCACGATCTCCAGCGCAAGTCGCTTCCTCTCGCCACCGGACAGGGTCTCGATCGGCCGCTCCGCGCTCTCCGGGTAGCCGCCGCCGAACGCCACGTGGGCGCAGGTGTCCCACAGGACCTCGGCCCGGTACCCACCGGCCTGCTCCCAGGCGGCGAGCGCGTCCGCGTACGCGAGCTGAGCGCGCTCTCCCGGATCGGCGACAAGGCGCTCCTCGGCACGCCCCACGCGGGACGCGGCTTCCCGAACCGGTGGCTCGCTGTAGGCCAGAAGGAAGTCGCGCACCGTGGTCGGCCGCTCGCCGGAGCCGATGAACTGGCGCATCAGCCCCGCCCGGCCGTCGACCCGCATGGTGCCGGCCACCGGTCCTTCCTCGCCGGCGAGCAGGCGAAGCAGGGTGGACTTCCCGATCCCGTTCGCGCCGACGAGCGCCGCGTGTTCCCCCTCCGGCACGCGGAAGGTCACCCCTTCGAACAGCCTCCAGCCGCCCGGGAGCGCGTATGCGACGTCGGTTACCTCGATGAAGCCCATGAGGACCCGACGACGCTACCAGTGGCGGCCCCCGCAGCGGATATGGCGATCCTGTCGTGTCGCCCGATGGCCGCCGACCCCCCTCCCGCAGGAAGCGCGGCTGCGATACAGTGCAAATCGGATGCAAGCGCCGACGTCGCGGTTACAGCCGCTCGCGCGCAGCACGAAGCGCGCCGTCGCGGCGTCGGTGGGAAGTATGCTGGCGGTCGCGCTCGTTTCAGCGACCCCGAACTCACCGTTCTCGCCCGTGCTCCCCGACGGCTACGAGCCGTCCGGCCCTCTCCGCTGGATCTCCGACCTCATCGGGCTGGGTCACTTGAATGCCACCGGGCTGATCCTCGCCGGTCTGATCGCCACGGCGAGCGCTGCGGCGGCGTTCCTCTTCGTGGTGCGCGAGGCATGGAACAACCGCATCTCGATGCGGGCCGTCGCGCTCCTCACGATCGCGTTCCATGTCGCGGTCATCTCGCTCCCTCTGTTGTTCTCGCGCGACGTCTACAGCTACGGGTACTACGGCCGCATCGTGAGCACGTACGGGGCGAACCCCTACGTCGTCACCCCGAGCGACTTCCCGTTGAACTCGCTGTGGCACCTGACCTGGCCGGGGTGGCGAGGCACGCCGTCCGTGTACGGACCGTTGTTCACGGGAGTGTCAGCGATCCTGACCGGCGTCGCGAAGAGCATCCAGGACGTCATCACCGGGTTCCAGCTGATCGCCGCGGTGGCGAGCCTCGGAACGATCGCGATCGTGGCCGGCCTCGCCCGCCGGGTGCGTCCCGATCGCGCCGTCTTCGCGGTGGCCGCGATCGGCCTGAACCCGATCGTCATCTTCCACGTCGTGGGCGGGGGACACAACGACATGCTCGTGGCGTTCTTCATCGCGGCCGCCGCGTCGCTGTTGTTCGCCAGGCGGAACCTGTTGTCCGCGGTCGCCCTCGGCCTCGGCATGTCGGTGAAGGCGACCGCGGTCGTGCCCCTGGTCCTGCTGGTGATCGCCGTTGCGGCCGATACCCCGCCGGAGCACCGTCGTCGCGTTCTGCTGACCTACGCCGGGGTGGTCGGCGGGATCTGGATGCTCTTGGCCATCCCGTACATGCAGGCCTCCAATCCGACGCTCGGGCTGATCGAGGTTGCCGGGCACGACTCCTGGATGGCTCCGGGCCAGCTCCTGGTCCGCCTGTTCTCCGGGACGGGCGGGCTGATCGGTGGTGACTCGTTCCGGGAGCCGGCCGCCACCGCCGCGCGGCTACTGCTGTTCGCCGGCTCGGCCTTCGGCATCGCGCTCATCGCGCGCGAGATCTGGCGACGGCCCTCGGCGCGCACGCCGATGGCGCTCGCCGCCGCGTGGGGCTGGGCGCTCATGGTGCTGATCCTGCCCTCGCCCGTGCTGTTCACCTGGTACCTCGTGTGGGTGCTGCCGCTCGCGTGGGCGCTGCCGCGGATCGCGAGGCGCGGTCTTCTGATCCTGTCCGCTTTCTTCATCGTGACCCAGCTCGTCACGGAGTCGTCACGGCTGCCCGACTTCATGCAGCGGGTGAAGCTGCCCTTCGGACATCCCGTGGCCATCGCGGTCTGCGTCTGGGTCGGTCTGGATCTCGTCAGGCGGCTCCGCCGCGGCACTCCGCTCGATGAGGAGACGACCGAGCCCGCGTTCGGCGACGAGTTCGAGTCGGGGCCACCCCCGCAGGTCGAGGTCACCGATCGGCACCTGGTCGATCTGGGTGCGATCGGGCACGAGGTGGCGCAGCACGCGCGGAAAGGACGGCCCCACGAGGTCGCGCAGCTGGCGCGGGTGGGGCTCCCCCACGAGGTGGCGTCCTGAGGGAAGCTCAGCCTGCGCGAACCGCCCGGCGCGTGAACGTCGCTCGGAGCTGACCGCAGGCGGCGTCGATGTCGCGGCCGCGCGTGTCGCGAACCGTGACGTTGACGCCCGATGCCTGCAGGGCCTGGACGAACCTCCGGATCCGCGCGGGTGGCGACCCCCGCAGGGCGTACCCGGGTGTCGGATTGAGCGGTATCAGATTCACGTGGGCGTGCAGCCGCCGCGCGATCGGTGCCAGCAATCCCGCTTGCTCGTCGGTGTCGTTCACGCCGTCGATCAGCGCCCATTCGATGGACGGCCGCCGGTGCGTGGTGTCGCGCCAGCGGACGATCGCCGCCTCCAACTCGTCGAGCGGCCAGAGAGCGTTCGGCGGGACCAGCCGGTCACGGAGCTCGTCGTTGGCGGCGTGGAAGCTGACGGCAAGCCCGACCTGCGGATGCGCGACCGCGAGCCGAGGGATCGCCGGGGCCACGCCGACCGTCGAGAGCGTGACGTGTCGTGCGCCGAGCCCGAATCGCGAACGATCCGTGAGCGCGGCGAGGGCGGCGAACGCGTACCGCTCGTTCGACAGCGGCTCCCCCATCCCCATGAAGACGACGTTCGTCAGGCGCTGCGGGGACGAGGTGGGCAGCCGCGCCGCCTCGCGGCGGGCCCACGCCGCCTGGGCCACGATCTCGCCGGCCGTGAGGTTGTGCTCGAGCCCCCTCTGGCCGGTTGCGCAGAACGTGCACCCCATCGCGCATCCAGCCTGCGAGGAGACGCACGCGGTGACCCGGTCGGGGTACCCCATCACGACCGCCTCGATGACGTGCCCGCCGCCGACCCGAAGGAGCGCTTTGCGCGTCGCGCCCCGGTCGGCGACCCGTTCGTCCAGCACGTCGACGCCGATCGGAAGCTCCTGGGCCAGCCGCGCACGGAGCGCAGGCGAGACGTCGGACATCGCCTCGTAGGGCGCCGCGCGTCTCCACAGCTGCGACCACACCTGCTTGGCGCGGAACGACGGCTCGCCCCATGCCACCAGCCGGTCGGTCAGCTGGTCCAACGAGAGGTCATAGACGGTCGACACGTCCACCCGAGCCTACCCGGACCTATCATCGCGGTGTGCCCGACGAGTTCCGCACGATCATCGAACCGTTCCGGATCCACTCGGTCGAGCCGCTCCGGTTCCTGAGCGATCGGGAGCGTGGCGAGAGGATCCGTGAGGCCGGCTACAACCTGTTCAACCTCCACGCCGACGACGTCCTGATCGATCTGCTGACCGATTCGGGAACCGGCGCGATGAGCCGGGACCAATGGGCGGCGATCCAGCACGGCGACGAGAGCTACGCCGGCTCACCGTCCTGGTACGCGTTCCTGGAGGCCGTCACCGACCTGTTCCCGTTCCGCCACGTGATCCCGACGCACCAGGGCCGCGCGGCCGAGAAGATCCTGTTCAGCACGATCGCGGGTCAGGGGCAGGTCGTGCCCAACAACACGCACTTCGACACGACGCGAGCCAACGTCGAGTCGGCCGGCGCGGAGGCCGTGGACCTGGTGATCCCCGAGGGCAGGGAACCCCAGACCGTGCATCCCTTCAAGGGGAACATGGATCTCTCGGCGCTCGAGCAGCTGCTCGACGAGCGGGCCGGCGAGGTTCCGGTCGTGTTCGTCACCGTCACCAACAACTCGGGCGGAGGACAGCCCGTGTCGATGGAGAACCTGCGCGGCGTCAAGAAGCTCTGCGACCGGGCCGGCGTGCCGCTGTTCCTCGACGCGTGCCGCTTCGCCGAGAACGCGTGGTTCATCAAGACGCGCGAGCCCGGGTACGCCGACATGCCTGTGGCCGACGTCGTGCGCGAGATGGCGTCCCTGGCCGACGGGATGACGATGAGCGCTAAGAAGGATCCGCTCGCCAACATCGGCGGGTGGCTGGCGATGAACGACGACGCCTGGGCGGAACGCTGCCGGAACCTGCTGATCCTCACCGAGGGATTCCCCACGTACGGAGGCCTGGCGGGACGCGACCTCGAAGCGATCGCCCAGGGGCTGCACGAGAGCGTCGACGAGCACTACCTGCGCTATCGGATCCGCTCGACCGAGTACCTGGCCGACGCCCTCGACGCGACCGGCGTGCCGATCGTCAAGCCGGCGGGCGGCCACGCCGTTTACCTGGACGCGCGAGCGCTCCTCGAGCACGTGCCGCCGCTGCGGTACCCGGGGCAGTCCCTGGCCGTTGCCCTCTACGAGGCCGGAGGCATCCGTGGATGCGAGATCGGCACCGTGATGTTCGGGCTGCACCCGGACGGCACCGAGGAGCCGGCCCCGCTCGACCTGGTGCGGTTGGCGATCCCCCGACGCACGTACACCCAGTCCCACGTCGACTACGTGATCGAGGTGGTGACCGCCGTGGCCGATCGCGCGGCCGCCCTGCCCGGCTACCGGATCCTCGACGCGCCCCGCCAGCTCCGCCACTTCACGGCGCGGTTCGAACCGATCCGCTGACCAGCGACCCAGGTGTCCCTCTGACCCGGGTACGCTTGCAGCGATGCGCGTTGCCTTCGTCTCGACGTTCCCGCCACGGCGATGTGGCATCGCGACCTTCACGTCGGATCTGATCTCCGCGATCCGGACGGCCGATCCGCGCGTGCAGGCTCGTGTGGCCGCGATCGACGAACGCAACACGGTTCGCGCGTACGGAGCGGAGGTGCGATGGCGGATCCGCCAGGGCGGGCCCGTCAGCTACATGGCGGCCGCGCGCGAGATCAACCGTTCAAACGCCGACATCGTCTGCGTGCAGCACGAGTTCGGTCTCTACGGCCTGTGGAAGGGCGGCGGCTTCGTCGGAGACCAATGGATCGAGGGGCGGTACGAGGACCACCTGACGCCGTTCCTCGAAGAGCTCGCGAAGCCCTCCCTCGTCACGTTGCATACCGTGCTGCCCGAGCCGTCGCCGGCGGTCCGCGACACGGTGCGCGCGATCGCCGAGACGACGCACGGGCTGGTCGTCATGGCGCAGACCGCGGTCGACATCCTGCGGGACACGTACGGCGTCACCGCGACGCCGACGGTGATCCCGCACGGCATGCCGCACATCGAGCCGAAGGGACGCCGGCGCCTGAAGGCGAAGCTCGGCCTCGACCAGCGGCTGATCGTGTCCACCTTCGGGCTCGTGGGCCCCGGGAAGGGCCTCGAGTACGTGATCGAGGCGATGCCGTCGGTCGCGGCGCGCCACCCCGAGGCCCTCTACCTGATCGCCGGCCAGACCCACCCGGAGCTCCTGAAGCACATCGGGGAGGAGTACCGGAACAAGCTGGTCGCGCTCGTCGAGAAGCTCGGGCTGGAGGACCACGTCCTGTTCGTCAACCAGTACCTGGAGCAGAAGGACATCATCGACTACCTGCTGGCCGCCGACGTCTACGTCACCCCGTACCTCGATCCGAACCAGATCACGAGCGGCACCCTGTCGTACGCCCTGGGTGCGGGCAAGGCGGTCGTGTCGACGCCCTACCTGCACGCGGTCGAGGCGCTCGCCCACGACCGAGGCCTCCTGGTCGACTTCCGATCGTCGGAGCAGATCGGGGACGCGATCACCCGGATCCTCGACGACGCTGAGCTCAAGACACGCCTGGAGCGCAACGCGTACGCCTACGCGAACGAGGCGACCTGGCCGAAGACGGGGACGCGGTTCGTCGAGGTCATGAGCGAGCTGGCGGCGGAGCACGCGCCCGCGACGAGGGAGCGGCGCCACATCGACCGCCTCCCGATCGAGGTCGCACACCGGTTGCCGGAGAACCCCCTTATCGCCCCGGAGCTCGTGGGGCCCTCGCAGCCGGGGCTCGAGGTGGTCTCGACGATCAACCCTGCGGCCGCTCGCGTGGGCGACGAGACCGTACTGCTCGTGCGTGTCGCGGAGCGGCCCCGCCGCGACGCGGAGCTGCCCGCGGACGCGAAGATGGTCGATCTCGCCGGTCTCGAGCCCCGGCTCGTGCCGCTCCCCTCGGGGCTGCGTCCGGACCAGCTCGTGGGGCTCTCGTTCCTGGACACCCAGCGAGAGCCTCCAGCGATGGTGATCGGGTACGTCCCCAAGGACCTGCCGGGACTCGACCTCTCCGACCCGCGGACGATCCGCTACCGCAACAGCGCCGGCGCGTTCACACCCGGAACCGAGGAGTTCACCGACTACCTGTCGCACATGTCGCACCTGCGCGTCGCGCGGAGCACGGACGGGGTGAACTTCGAGATGGATCCGGACCCCGCGGTCGTCCCCTCGACCTCGCTCGAGGAGTACGGCGTGGAGGACCCGAGGGTGACCGAGATCGACGGCACGTTCCACATCACCTACGTCGCGGTCAGCCGGCTGGGCATCACGACCAACAGGCTCACCACGCGAGACTTCCGGTCCTTCGAGCGGCACGGCACGATGCTCTACCCCGACCAGAAGGACGTGGTGCTGTTCGGTGAGCGCGTCGGCGGCACCTACCTGGCGTTCACACGTCCGATGCCCGGGTCGTTCGGAAGAGTGCTGGGGTTGTGGCTCGCGGAGAGCGACGACCTGGTGCACTGGGGGAACCACCGCCCCGTCGCATTGCCGCGGCACGGCATGTGGGACGAGATGCGTATCGGGGCGAGCCTCACGCCGATCCGCACGGACGACGGGTGGCTCGAGATCTACCACGGAGCCGATCGGAACAACCGGTACGGGATCGGCGCGCTGCTGCTCGACGCGGGCGACCCGGCCAAGGTGCTCGCACGCACCCCGCGGCCATTGATGATCCCCGAGGCGCCCTACGAGCACGACGGCTTCCTGCACGACGTCGTGTTCCCGAGCGGCCACGTGCCGCTCGAAGGCCGGCGGATCCGCATCTACTACGGCGCGGCCGACTCGACGACGTGTGCGGCCGACGTCGACCTGGGCGACGTGCTGGCAAGCCTCACCCCGGAGTGACTGACACCCCACCGGCATCCTGCAAGACTTCGCAGCCGTGCTCCGCCAGCTCGCACGTCTGACCCGTCCGGTTCCCGCCGCCGGACCGGCCGCGCTCGCGGTCGCCGTCTACGCCGATGCCTTGGATCGTCCGGTCACCGCCAGGGAATCCGGCTTCGAGGGGGTGGCGTGCGTCGACGACGCGGCACGGCTGCTGGACGTCCTGTGCGACGTCTGGACGAGGACGCGCGCGCCGTGGGTCGAACGGTGGGCGCGCGGCCTCCTCGAGTTCGTCCTGTGGATGCAGGAGCCCGACGGCCGATGGATCAACTTCGTCTTCGACTGGGACGGCACGCGCAACACCCACGGCATCACGTCCGCGACTGGAGAGAACTTCTGGCATGCGCGCGCGCTCGTCGCCTTGTCGCACGCCTGGCTGACGTTCGGAGACGGCCACGTCGAGCAGGCACTTCACCGCGGCCTGGAGCGGGCGGCGGAGAGAACCCCGCCTCCGGACGTGCGGGCGCTGCACGTGCGCACCGCCTACCTGCTGATGGCGGCGGGCTACGAGCGATCGCCGTTCGTGGAGGACGTCGGGCGGTGGTGCGACGAGCTGATCGCGTGCCGGTCCGACCGGGTCCTGATGAACTCCCCGCACGAGTCGGGGGTGCCCCACCTGTGGGCGCACGTCCAGGAGGGCGTTCTGGCCGAGTCCTCCGTGCTGCTGGAGCGTCCCGAGCTCTTGCGGGCGGCCGTCGACAGCGCCGAGGGGCTGGTCGTGCCGGCGGTCGAGGCAAGCTTCGACCGGCCCAGCGTCACCCCCTACGACGTCGCGAGCTGCGTCTACACGCTCGACCGTCTGTTCGGAGCGACGGGCGGCGCGGCCTGGGCCAGGCTGGCGGCCGACGCCAGGGCCTGGTTCGACGGGCGCAACGCCGCCGGGGCACCCGTGTACGACCGCGAGCGGGGTCGTGTCGCCGACGGAGTCGACGAAGGCCGCGTCAGCGAGAACTCCGGAGCCGAGGCGAACATCGTGACCGCCGAGGCCCTGTTCGACGACGTGATGGCGTCGCTGGAACGGTTCGGCGACCCGTTCGCGGCCGTCTCCGGCTAGATCGATCCTTCGCCGAGCTGCCGCGCCAGATCGAGGCATCCCCGCAGCGTCGGCTCCGCGTAGCGCACCGACCAGGCGTCCGGCCACGTGGAGAGCTTCGCGACGACGACGTCGTTCGGCCGGTCCACCAGGACGAGCTGTCCGTTGATGCCCATCCCTGCGAAGACGGGCCCTGCCGGGTCCACGATCCAGAACTGGTTCCGGTAGAACGCTCCGGGATCGAGCTCGGCGGCGTCCGGCGACGCAGCGAACGCCTCCCGGACGTCGTCGTCGCCGGTCACGGTGTCGTCGAGCCAGGTGCGCGGCACGATCCGGCTTCTGCCTCTGCGACCGCCGTGCAGCAGCATCTGGCCGAAGCGCGCCAGGTCGCGCAGCGTGCAGCAGACGCCGCCGTCGGCCATCGCGTTGCCCACCGCGTCGACGGTCACCTCCGCGTCGAACTCGGCGCCGAGGGGGCGCCAGAGGTCGCGGGAGATGAGCTCGGCCAGCCGGACGCCCGCGGCCCGCTCCAGGACCCAGCCGAGCACGTCGGTCAGGACCGAGCGGTAGTCGAAGGCCGTCCCGTGTGCTCGGGCGTTCTCGAGCGTGCCGAAGTAGCTCGTGATGTCCGCGGGAAGGTCGGGATCGCTGCGCGGACGCCACAGGTAGATCTGCTCGTACACGCGGACGTCCGCCTCCAGGTTGTCGTAGTCCTCGTCGAAGCGCGTGCCGGCGCGCATGTCCAGCAGGTGCCGGACCGTGCAGCCGTCGAAGCTCGTTCCCCGGAGCTCGGGCACCACGTCGGTCACGAGCGACGACGGATCGAGATCGCCGCGGCCGGCCGCGATCCCCACGACACACGACGTGATCGACTTCGACACCGACATCAACAGGTGGGTCGTATCGGGGGTGAGGCCGTTGAAGTGGCGCTCGGTCACGATCCGGCCACGGTGCAACACGAGGAACCCGTCCGTGTAGGTCTCGTGCAGCAGCCGATCGAGCGGCATCCGCTTCCATCGCACCTGGACCTCGACGCGGGAGAGGTCGCGCTCGCCGCGAGGCAGCCGCCACACGGGCCCGTCCCCGCGCGGGATCCGCGCGGTGGGGATCAGATCGCGCACGTGCTGGAACCCCCACCGGTTGAAGGGAGGATCCTGCCAGTTCGCGAGGGTCACCAGCCGATCGGCCGACGGCGGGCTCCCCTCCATCAGATGGAGCTCAGCGGCCGTGCGCGGACCGGCGTTGCTGCTCGTCATCGGCCCGAAGCTTAGCCACCGCCCGAGATAGGCTCCGCCCGTGGCCCACCGGTTGATCCTCGATGTGTCGAGCATGATGTATCGCGCCTTCTTTGCGGTGCGCGACGGCATCTACGCGCCCGACGGGCGACCGGTGAACGCGGTGCACGGCTATCTCGACATGGTCGCGCGGCTGGTCGCCTCGCGGCGCCCGAACGAGATCGTGCACGCCTACGATCACGACTGGCGGCCGGTCGCGCGCACCGACATCTACCCGGCGTACAAGGGGAACCGGCAGGAGGATCCTCCCGAGCTTCCGCCGCAGTTCGAGCTGCTCCGCGAGGCGCTCGGGCCGACCGGGATGCTCCAGGCCCAGACCGAGGGGTGGGAGGCCGAGGACGCGATCGGCGCGTTCGTCCTGGACGCGCGTCCCGACGACCGCATCGAGATCGTCAGCGGCGACCGCGACCTGATCCAGCTGGTGCGCGATCCCGTCGTGAAGCTCCTGTTCACCGTTCGCGGCGTCTCCGAGCTGCTCGAGCTGGACGAGCCGGGCGTGCTGGCGAAGTACGGCGTGCCCGCTACGCGATACCTCGAGTTCGCGATCCTGCGCGGGGACCCGTCGGACGGGTTGCCCGGCGTCAGGGGCGTCGGCGAGAAGACGGCGCGCGAGCTGGTCAACGCCTACCCGTCGATCGACGCCATGCTCGAGGAGGCGGCCGCCGGCCACATGGTGCTGAAGCCGTCGCTGCGGCCGAAGCTGCTGGACGCTCGCGAGTACCTCGACGCGATGCGCGAGCTGGTCCCCGTCAACGCCGACGCCCCGCTGTCCCTCTGGGCGGGCGAGCGCGACGATGCAAGACTCCGCGCGATAGCAGACGCGCTGGGCGTCAGGGGCCCGGTGCAGCGGCTGCTCGCGGCGCTGGACGCTCCGGAGTCCGCCTGACCGTTACGCCAGCTTCGACGCGAGCTCCTCGAACGCGCCCTTGACTGATTCTGAGCGCGTCGGGTAGGCGTGGATCGCGTCACCGATCGCGCGGGCCGGAACGCGGCCGGCCATAACCGCCACGACTTCGTGGATCATCGCGCCGGCCTCGTCGCTCACGATGTGGCCGCCGAGCAGCTCCCCGGTCGCCCGGTCGGCCACGAGTTTGACCAGCCCGATCGTCGAGCCGTCGATGACGGCGCGCTCGTTGTCCGCGAGCGACAGGGACGCGGTGACGACCTCGTGGCCGGCATCCCGTGCCTGCTGCTCGGTCAGCCCGACGCTCGCGACCTCCGGCTCGCAGAACGTCACGCGCGGCACGACGCGGTAGTCGCGCGGTCGCGGGCGGCCGAGGATGTCGTCCACCACGAGCTGGGCCTCGTACGTCCCGACGTGGGTGAAGAGCAGCTCGCCCGTCGCGTCCCCCGCCGCCCACACGCCGTCGGCGGTGGTCCGCAGCGTCTCGCTGAGCACCGGCTTGCCCGCATCGTCGAGCTCGACGCCGGCCGCGGCGAGGTCGTGCCCCTCGAACACCGGCTTGCGCCCGGCCGCCACCAGCGTTCGCTCGGCTCTCAGCCGGTAGCCGCCGGCCAGGTCGATCGCCCACATGCCGCCGGCGTACGTGGCTCGCTCGATCGTGACGCCGGTGCGCAGCTCGATTCCCTCCGCGCCGAGCGCCTGCGCCGCTGCGGCGGAGACGTCCTCGTCCTCGTTCGGCAGCACCCGGGGCTCTGCCTCCAGCACCGTCACGCGTGTCCCGACCCGCGCGTAGAACTGGGCGAACTCGGTTCCGATCGCCCCCGAGCCGATCACCGCGAGCGACGCCGGAGGCTCGGTGGGCTCCCAGATGGCCTCCTTGTTCGTCCAGTACGGCCCGTCGGCCAGACCCTCGATCGGCGGGGCGGTGGCCTCCGTCCCGGTGGCCAGGACCATGGAGCCGGCCTGGAACCGCGTGCCGTCGGCAAGCTCGATCAGGCGCGGACCGACGAGGTGAGCATCCTGTATGAACACCTGGACACCGATGCGTTCGAACGGCGCCGCACCCTCCCCCGACTGCGACCGCACCACGTCGCGGGCCCGCTGCTGGATCGCCCGCAGGTCGACCTCGACCTCGGGGATCGTAAGGCCGAACGGCCCGGCGTTGCGGGCGTCGTGCGCGAGCCGGGCGCTCCGCAGCATCACCTTGGTCGGCACGCACCCGTAGTGATTGCACTCACCGCCGAGCGTGTCCCGCTCGGCGATGGCCACCTTCCGGTCGCCGATCTCCCCCAGGCGGAAGGCGATCTCCGATCCCGTCCCCCCGCCCCCGATCACGAAGACGTCCACGCGTTCCATCGGGCCATCTTGCCCCGCCGAGCGCCCCCTCGACACGCCGGAGATGCCTTCCCCCGCCGCACACGAGAGCGGCGGTCGTCCACCACGGGCAGGGGGACGGCCGCCGCCGACGGGCCGTGCATACCCACGACGATTTGGCTCCAAACGCCCCCTGAAGGGGCGAAGGACCGGCTGCCCCAGGGCGATCGATGCTTTAGCCTGGAGGATCTGAGGCCGATGGGAGTACGCGGCCTCTGAAGCGAGCGAGGGAAGGGCTGGCGATGTCCGACACCATGAACGAGCAGGCGACGATTCGCGAAGTCACGCCCGATGCGGGCTTCGCGGCACTGCTCCGACGCTTCCGGGGCTCCTATCCGACGTTCCGCATCGGCGACGACGTCGTGCGCCGGTATCACCTTTCGGTGGCCACGCGCGGGTTCGTGATCCTCTGCGGGCCCAGTGGCACGGGCAAGACCTGGCTGGCGCAGGCGTACGCGGAGGTGGCCGGCGCCCGCACGAAGATGGTCGCGGTCGATCCGAGCTGGACCTCGAACGAGGACCTGCTCGGGTACCTGTCGCCGCTGGACGGCTTCTATCACCACACGCCGTTCAGCGAGTTCGTGCGCGAGGCCGCCAACGAGTGGGATCTCGCCAACCGGACGCTCAGGCTGCCACGCCCGTTCCACGTGATCCTGGACGAGATGAACCTCGCCCGGGTCGAGCACTACTTCAGCCGGTTCCTCTCGGTGATGGAGGTGCGATCGCGCGAGGGAACCGCCAAACTCGAGCTGGCGCCGGGCCACAACGTCGAGCTCACCCCCAACCTGCGGTTCACCGGCACCGTGAACGTCGACGAGACGACCCACGGGTTCGCCGACAAGGTCTTCGACCGGGCACAGGTGATCGAGCTCCCGCTCCGCCGGGAGGACGTCCAGGTGCACCTCGACGGCACCCCGTTCGCTCAGACGCTGCTGGACATCTGGGACGCCCTGCGGCCCGTCGCCCCGTTCGGGTTCCGTGTGCTGGACGAGGTCGCCACCTACGTGCAGGCGGCCGACGAGCTCGGGACCGACTGGCGGACCGCCCTCGACGAGGAGCTCGTTCAGAAGGTCCTGCCGCGCGTCCGCGGCGCCGATGCGACGACCGGTGCGGCGCTCGCCGCGTTCGAGAAGGCGGCGTCGGACGGGTTCCCGCTGGCCTCGGAGAAGGTGCGTGCGATGCGCCGGGACCTGGACGAGCATGGGTTCGTCGCCTACTTCTGAGGACCTCGCGCCTCTGCGCTCCGCGGTCCGCGGCACCGACCAGCAACCGGGTCTCACGGTTCTCCTCCCGCTGCTGCAGAAGTGGCACCGTCGCCAGCTGAGCAAGGAGGAGTTCTGGACGAAGGAGGAGCTCGTTCGGCACCCGGACCCGCGGGCGCTGATCCGCGCGATGCGGCGCGCCGGGAACCTCGACCAACGAGGGCTCCCCGTACGGACCTTCGATTCGCGTCGCTTCGACAACGCCGACCTCCACGAGAATCGCGTCGTTCGCGAGGTGGTGAACGACGTCCGCGCCCGGTTGAGCGCCATCGACGACCCGGAGGCACGCGAGCTGCTCGACGAGCTCGAGAGAGCTCTGGCCCGCGCGCCGTACCTACGAACCGTGCGGGATCTCCACGGACGCGTCGAGCCGACCGCGGCGCTCGTGCGCCATCCGCTCTACCGGGTGATCCTCGGCCACGCCACCGACCTGGCACGGGGCTGAGCCCCCCGACGAGGCGCTACCCTCGCGACCGTGCCTCGGCGGACGATCGCGCTTGACGAACCGCTGGACCTCGTCGCCACCGTGACGCCGCTCGTCCGTGGCACGGGCGATCCGACCGCAAGGCTCGGCGAGAGAGCGTTCGCACACGGCCTCCGCACGGCCTCGGGCCCGGCGACGCTGGTGCTCCGCCTGCGAGATCCCCGCACGGTCGAGGCCGCCGCGGAGGGCCCCGGGGCGAGCGAGGCCCTCGAGGTCGATGCCCCAGGGCTCGTGGGTGTGCACGACGATCCGGGGGCGCTGCGTCCGGAGCCGGGGGCCTTGCACGACATCGTCCGGCGCACGCGGGGCCTTCGTCTCACGCGAGCGGCCGTCATGCCCGTGCTCGTGGCGGCGATCCTGGAGCAGAAGGTGACGGGTCGCGAGGCTCGCAGGGCCTGGCGGGGGCTGGTGCGAGTGGCCTCGGAGCCGGCACCCGGCGACCGCGCGCTGATGCTTCCACCCGATCCGGGTCGGGTCGCCGCCCTCCCGTACTTCGCGTTCCATCGGTTCGGCGTGGAACGCCGGCGCGCCGACGTGATCCGCACCGTGGCCGGACGGGCCGCGGGGATCGAACGGATCGCGGCTGCCGAGCCCGCGGCTCTGCCCGAGTGGCTGGGGCGCCTTCCCGGGATCGGGCCCTGGACGGTCGCGGAGGTCGCCCGACTCGGGCTGGGCGACCCCGACGCCGTCTCGGTGGGCGACTTCCATCTGCCGGACCTCGTCGCCTGGGCGCTCGAGGGCCGGGCCAGGGGCGACGACGCGGGCATGCTGGCGCTGCTCGAGCCCTACCGCGGCCAGCGCGGCCGCGTCCAGATCGTGATCGAGGCGAGCGGGATCCGGCCCCCTGCCTACGGCCCGAGGATGGAGGCTCGCTCGATCGCCGGCATCTGACCGCTCAGCGAGCGTGCTCGGTCGTAACGGAGTCCGAGGCGTGCACGTGACGCTCATCCTCGGCCTCCGGAACCGTCACGGTGTCGATCCGCGAGGTCACGGTCTTCGTGGTCGGGATGAAGCCCGCGATCAACAGGACCGCCGACCCCGCCAGGAACATCCACAGCCCGACGTCTGCTGTCTCGGTGACGGAGAGGTCGGCACGACCGATCTGCACCAGCAGGAGGAAGGTGCCGACCAGCCCGATGGCACCCGCGAGACGCAGGAGCCACCCGTTGAGCGTCGCGAGGCCGAGCAACCCGATGATGGCGACGCCGAGCGCGCCGGCCGCAACGGATAGGATCAGGTCGTTCGTGGTCCCAGGGTTCGTCTGCCAGAAGGCGCGGAACGACAGGGAGTCACCCGTCGTGCCGTTGATCCAGTCGAGGAACGCCGCGATCCCGATCACCCCGACGGCCGCGACCACGATCACGGCCCGGACCAGGGCCATGGCCGACGGACGCTCGCGGGTTGCGACCGAGGCCTCCCGGCCGCTTTGCATGGTCGTCTCGTTCATGGCGTACCTCCTTGAACGCGGGCCGTGCGCCCGACCCTCGTCCGTTGCCCGTGCTCGAGGATGGTCAAACCTGCCCGGGAGACCGTCAGATCCGCGCGTACGTCTCGTAGTCGGCTTCGACCTTCGGAACGACCGCGATCAGGTACGTGCCGTTGCCGCAGCCCGCGCACCAGCTGGAGGCGTTGACGGCCTGGGCCGTGGTCATCGCGTCGTTACACGCGGCGAGCGAGTCGACGATCGCCCCGTAGCGGTAGACGACCGTTCCGTAGTCGAGCGTGGCATGCGTGGCGTCGAGGCCCTGCTCGAGCGAGACGTAGCTCTGCACCCCGACGGAGTTGAAGTCGGTGGATCCGGGCATGCGATGGGTGGTCGCCAGGGGGTTCCACGCAGCCTGCGTGAACTCCTGGACCTCCCACGCCACCACTAGGACGAGGTTCTCGTGGCACGTCGGAAGGTGCATCGAGGAAAGGAACAGCCCCGCCCACCTGCCGTACGGCACGTGCGCGTCCCCCTGGAACGCCCGCGCCACCTCGTCGTAGTCCGTGGCGTTCAGGCGGGTGCGCAGACGGCGAAGCAGCCCGATCACCTCGTCGCGCGTCTGCTCCAGCTGGGCGAGCACCCCCTCCTCGCGGTCGAGGGCGTCCAACCTGGCAGCGCGTGCCGACGCGAGGTCGGACACGGTGGACCGCTGTTGGGCCAGCATCTCGTCGAGGGCGGCACGCCGCTCGTCCATGGTCGCCCTCCTCGCCAGCACCAGGTTCGCGACGTCGGCCTTCACCTGGCCCACCGCCGACGAGTACGCCATTCGATCACCGAGGTCCGCGATCGACGACGCGTCGAGGGCCGCGCCGATCATCACGACGTCCGGGGTCGCCGCGGGCGCGTCCATGAACGCCTGCGCGGCGATGTCGTCGAGCCGAGCCTGGACCACCCGGTACCGGGCGTCCGCGCGGGCCGCTCGAGCTTCGAGCGTGCGGCGGGCGTCCATGAGGATGGCCAGTTTGCGCGACGCCGCGTCGATCCGTGCCTGGGCGGTCGCGAGCTGGTCCCGGAGCGCGCCGACCGTGACCGCTTCCTCCCGGATCTGCCCCGCCAGCTCGTCGAGCCGCGCTCGCGCATCGTGCATGCGATCGGCCACCGAAGCGCGTGAGCCGGGCACCGCGCCCACGAGCATCATCAACGCGAGCGCGGCAACCGATGCGCGCCGCGCTCGCGCGCCAGATCCATCCCCCGCCATGCACCCCCTATCGACGCGTTCTCGGAGCCGGTTGAACGGGGACCGGCCCGAGCCTACCCGCTCGACGGGGTCGAGTCAGGGTTCGTCTCTTTCCCCATTGCCCCTGCGCGCATCTGAGCCCCATCACGCATGTCGGTCCACCAGCGGCGCATCGACTCGTAGCGCTCGCGGCCCGCCTTGGCGCCCATCACGTACGCGGAGCCCGCCGCCGCACCGAGGACGAACAACCTGCGGATCCGGTGCTTCCGGGGCTTGCGTTCGGCCCGCCCGTCGCTCTTCGCCATGTCGTCGATCGCCCCCAGCGCCCGCGTGAGCTCTCCTTCGGTCCTGTCGATCCGCTCGCGCATCAGCTCGTTCTCGGTCCGCAGCCGCTCTCGCTCGCGATCGGCCTTCTCGAGCTTGGCCTCACGTATCCGGTTCTTGGCGTCGCTCCCCAGCATCTTGGCTCGCTCCTGAAGTTGCATGATCGTGCGCCACCTCCTCCTCCCTCGGGACCAGTGAGCGAGCCTTACCCGCGAAGTGCTCGATCCACGCCCGGCGCTATCAGGCGGGAGGCTGCTCGTCGGCGAAGAACTCCGGGGCGGCGTCCGGGTCGATGGTCGCGAACTCTGTCAGCAGCTCGTCGCCGACGGCCTCGGCCCCGATGTGCGCGGTCTGGCGCAGGGGCCGTTCGGGGAGCAGCAGCGCGAGGGCGAACGCCGCGAGGGCGAGCGGCGCCGCCAGGAGGAAGACCGTATGGAGCGAGTTCGCCAGGGCATGGATCACCGCGTCGTACGTGGAAGGAGGGAGCTGCTTGATCGCCGCCGGGCTGCCGGCGAGCGTCCCGACGTTGACGCTCGACCCGGACGCCGGGAGGAGCAGCGCGAGCTCGTGCGCGAGCCGGTTGTTGAGGATCGCGCCGAACACCGCCACGCCGAACGCGCCGCCCATCGACCGGACGAACGTCTCGGTCGCCGTTGCGGTGCCGAGGTCGCGATGCTCAACCGAGTTCTGCACGGCGAGCACCATCACCTGGATGATCATCCCGAGGCCGAGGCCGAGGACGATCATGTAGGCCGAGGAGACGAGCCCGGAGGTACCCACGCCCATGGTCGACAGCAAGAACAGGCCGACGGCGATCGTGGCCGTGCCCGTGACCGGGTAGATCTTGTAGCGCCCGGTCTTCGTGATCTGACGGCCGGACAGGATCGACGAGGTCATCAGCCCCGCCATCAACGGCAGGATCAGTACGCCGGAGTCCTGTGCGCTCGCCCGTCCGACGGTCTGCAGCCAGAGCGGGAGGAAGATGATGGCGCCGAACATCGCGAACCCCACGAGGCTCTCCAGCCCGCTCGCCACCGTGAAGACCCGGTTGCTCCACAGCCGGAGCGGGATGATCGGCTCCTCGGCGCGTCCCTCCTGCACGAAGAACAGGACCAGCAGCACGACGCCGGCGATCGCCAGCCCGACGATCGTCGCCGACCCCCAGGGGAACTCGACCCCACCCCACACGGTCACGAGCAGCAGACAGGTGGCGCCCGCGGCGACGAGGGCCGCGCCGACATAATCGATCCGGTGATGGACACGTCGGAAGGGCAGGTCGAGCACAACCGACGTGATCACGAGCGCGACCGCCCCCACGGGGACGTTCACGTAGAAGACCCAGCGCCAGCTCAGGTGATCGACGAAGAACCCACCCAGGAGCGGCCCGACGACGCTGGCGAACGCGAAGACGGCCCCGAGATATCCCTGGTAGCGGCCTCGCTCCCGGGGAGAGACGATGTCCCCGATGATCGCTTGCGCCAAGGCGATCAGGCCGCCGCCCCCGATACCCTGGATCGCCCGGAACAGGATCAGCATCGCCATGTTCTGGGACAGCCCACACAGGATCGACCCCGTCACGAAGATGACGATCGCCGCCTGGAAGACGATCTTGCGGCCGAGCAGGTCGCCCACCTTGCCGAACAGGGGCACCGTGATCGTCGACGTGAGCAGGTATGCCGTGACGACCCACGACAGGTGGTCCAGCCCACCGAGCTCGCCGACGATCGTGGGGAGCGCCGTCGCCACGATCGTCTGGTCGAGGGCGGCGACGAGCATGCCGGCCATCAGACCGATGAAGACGATCTGGATCTGCCGATGACTCAGCCCGACGGTCCCCGGCTCCCGGTCGCTCACGCGCCGCCCCCGGCGGCGACCTCGGGCTCCGCATGCACGGCGGCGACCTTCCCGAAGAGGCGGACGAGCTCCCGTCGTTCGTCGGGCTCTAGGGCCTTGAGGATGTCCGTCAGGTAGGTGCAGCGGCGTTCGGCTGCGGCGTCGGCGAGCCGTACGCCCGCGTCCGTCAAGCCGACGACCACCCCTCGCCGGTCGCTGCGCAGATGGCGGCGCTCTGCGAGCTTCCGCCCCTCGAGGCGATCCACGAGCCGGGTGACCGAGCTATCCGCCAACCCCAGGTGGCAAGCGAGCTCGCCCACCCGCATCGGTCGGCCGCGCAATGCGGTGATGGCGACGTGTTGCACCGCAGACAGCTCGCTCTCGGGGTCGCGGCCCACGGCCGATGCGATCCTGCGATTGAGGAACAGCCGACCGATCTCGATCCAGGCGGACTCGAGCTCGGCGGCGAGGTCGTGCAGCGACACGTCGGATCGGACCATGTGTTGCAAGATACAATATCTGCAGTCTGCAACGATGCCCGGTTACAAGAACGCCCCGCCGGCGGGTTCGCCGAGAAGCCGGAATCGGTCGGCGACGCCCGTCGTCGCAAGGATCCGCCGGACGTACGAGGATCCGAGGACGAGACACATCTCCACCAGACGCCCACCCGCGGTTCGCTGTCCCAGGATCAACGCCCGGATCCCGGTGGAATCGAGATGGGTCACGCGGCGGAGATCCACGACCACGCGTCTCGGCCGCCCGACAAGGGCCTGCTTGATGCTGCGATCCAACCGTTCCGAGGTCTCGAGATCGAGACGACCCGCCAGCTCGACCGTGACGATGTCCCCCGTGCCACCCACGACCACGTCCAGCCCCTCGGGGGGATCTCCCTCACCTGCATATCGCACCGTCGTACCGCCCAGGTCCTAGGTCTCGCCGGGTGATACCCCCGATCGGCTCCCGGCATGCCCGGAGGGTCCCCATGGCGAGGGGCCGGCTCCCGAGCGGAGCCGGCCCCTCCTTCCCCTCGCCGTTCCTACTCCGGTTCGTCGGTGGCTTCGTCTTCGGGCCCGGTGAGCCGTTCCTTCTCGTGCTCGGCGACCACGAGTCTGGACCGAGGGTCGGCGCGGGTGCCGGGCAGGTCCGGCTCGTCGGATCCCTCCCGATCGTGATCGGGCCGAACCGACTTCATCTGGCCGTCGCCCATGACGACCCCCCTTCCCCGAACGCCGGTCGGCGTCACCGGTCAATCCGCGGGGCGGTTACCCATCTGCAGGAACGGGGAAACGGGGTCACGAGGGCATAGGCCCGTCGCGCGGCGTGGATGCACGTGTAGGGTCGTGCCGCCGCATCCGAAGGAGGGCCCCCGTGTCGGACCGTGCCAATGCGTTGGCGGGCGCGCTCGAGCGCGCGAACGGCGTCGTGATCGAGTTCGTCTCGTCGTGCTCGGGTGCCGATTGGACGGCCATCGTGGAGCCCGAGGGATGGACCGTGGGCGTCGTGGCCCATCACATCGCCGAGGGTCACATGAAGGCGTTGCGGTGGATGGAAACGATCCTGTCTGGACAGGACGTCGTGGACACCCCCGAGGCGCACCACGCGGAGGATGCCGCACATGCCGAGGCGTACGCCGACGTCACGCGCGCCGATACCCTGGCGCACCTGCACACGACGATCGCTGGTGTGGTCGCGTTCATCCGGGCACTCGATGACGACGCCCTGGAGCGTTCCGGCGCTTTCGGCCCCGACGGCGGCGCACGCAGGACGGTCGCGGAGCTCTGCGTGACGACGCACGTCGAGCGCCACCTCGCGCAGATGCGCGCCGCCGTGAGCCGCGACGACCGCGGCCGATGACCAGACCCACCCGCGTCGGGATCCAGCTCCCCGAGGTGGAGCGTCCGGTGCGGTGGCCCGAGTACGCCATGCTGGCCGGCGCAGCGGAGGAGGTCGGGTTCGACTCGATCTGGGTCGGCGACCACTACCTCTACCGGCACGACGGCCGCGCGGAGCGCGGTCCCTGGGAGGCCTGGACGCTGCTGGCCGCGCTCGCGGGCATCACGCGCCGCGTCACGATCGGCCCCCTGGTCGCCTGCCTCGGCTTCCACACACCCGCCGTGCTGGCCAAGATGGCGGCCACCGTCGACGAGATCAGCGGCGGCAGGCTGGTGTTCGGCGTGGGCGCGGGGTGGAACGCGGCGGAGTTTCACGCCTTCGGTGTCCCCTTCGATCGGCGGGTCGATCGGTTCCAGGAGTCCTTCGAGATCGTTCGGCGGCTGCTCGCCGGCGAACGGGTCACCTTCCATGGGCGGTTCGCGGATCTCGACGACGCCGTCCTGCTGCCCGCGCCGGCTCGACGCCCCACGCTCATGATCGGCAGCACGGGTGAGCGCATGTTGTCGATCGGGCTTCCCCACGTGGACGCTTGGAACACGTGGTACGAGGAGTACGGCAACACACCCGACGGCTACGCGGCGATGCACGTCCGTGTGAGCGAGGCGTGCGAGCGGGCGGGTCGTGATCCCGCCGACGTCGCCCGCAGCGTATGTGCGCTCGTCCAGCTCGACGAGGCCGCCCGTGAACGGCCCCTGCCGGAGGGCGTGCGCCCGGTCACGGGCACGATGGACGACGTCGCCGGCCATGTGCTCGACCTCGCAGACGCGGGCGCGGACGAGGTCATCGTGGTGGCCGACCCGATCAACGAGAGCTCGATCCGCGCGCTCGGCCGGGCGCTGGCGATCCTCGATCGCCGATGACCGCCGCGAGGGGACCGGTCGCCCTCGTCGGCGGCGAGGAGCTGCGCCCGGGGAACGAGCCCCAGGACCGGGTCCTCGTGCAGGCCGCCGGCGACGGTCCTGCGTTCGTGCTGGCGACGGCTGCTGCGCGCCAGCGTCCGGATCTGGCGGTGCGCCACGCGGTGGAGTGGTTCGGGACCCTCGGGTTGGCGGTCGAGGAGCTTCCGGCCACCAAGCGCTCGCACGCAACCTCCGCCGAGGTCGCCGAGCGCGCCCGCACGGGACGCTTCTTCTATCTCGTCGGCGGCGACCCTGGGCTCGTGCCCAAGACGCTGGCCGCCTCACCTCTGTGGGACGCGGTCGTCGACGCCTGGCGACGCGGCGCCGCCCTCGGCGGATCCTCGGCGGGCGCGATGGCTCTCGGCGAGTGGACGCTGGTGCGCGAGCGGATGCCCGGGGATGACCGTCGCCGTTACCTGCCGGCGCTCGGTCTGGTTCGGAGGATCGTGGTGCTGCCGCACTTCGGATCGTTCGGGCACCGCTGGGTGGACAGCGCCGTCGCCGCCGCACCGCGCGAGGACGTCGTGCTCCTGGGGGTCGATGAGCGGAGCGCGGCGGTCTGGAGTCAGGGCGTCTGGCGCAGCTACGGCCCCGGCGGCGTCACCGTCATCGCCGGGTCGGACGGTCGACGGGCGGCGTCGGGCGCGACGATCCCCGGTCTCCCGGATCCGGGGTGAGCGACGTGCGCGTGGCGGTCGTCGGACACGTCGAATGGATCGAGTTCGGTCGGGTCGACCACGTTCCCGCCGCGGGGGACATCGCGCATGCCACGGCGGCGTGGGAAGAACCCGGAGGAGGCGGCGCCGTCGCGGCGGTCCAGCTGGGCAGGCTGGCCGGAGCGTGCGACTTCTTCACGGTCGTCGGTGACGACGCAACCGGTGAGCGGATGGTGCGGGGTCTCGAGCGGCTCGGCGTGACCGTCCACGCGGCGGTGCGACACGGCACGCCGACCCGCCGAGCGGTGACCCTCGTGGATTCCGACGGCGAACGCACGATCACGACGCTCGGCGAGCGGCTCGAGCCGGAGGCCGCCGACGCCCTGCCGTGGGATCGCCTCGACGGCGCCGACGGCGTCTACGTCACGGCCGGCGACCCCGGCGCGTTCCGGGCGGCGCGTGGCGCGCGGGTGCTGGTCGTGACGTCACGCGCGCTCCCCCAGCTCCTCGACGCGGAGCTCGAACCGGATGCCCTGGTCGGCAGCGCGACCGACCCCGCCGAGCAGGTCGATCCGGACACGCTCCCGTGGCGACCGGGGCTCGTCGTGCGTACGGAGGGCGCTCGCGGCGGGACGTACGACACGCCCGTGGGCTCGGCTCGGTACGAGGCCGTCCCGACCCCTGGCGCCCTCGCCGACACCTACGGCGCCGGGGATTCGTTCGCCGCCGGGCTCACGTTCGGACTCGCGTCGGGGCTCGACGCGGCCGAGGCGGTGGACCTGGCGGCGCGCTGCGGCGCCGCCGTGGTCGCGGGTCGCGGCCCCTACGAGGGGCAGCGCGGGTCGGGCTAGCTGGGCGGCGGCGCGCTCTTCTGCCCGGGCAGCTGGTCGGCCTCCGTCTCGTCCCAGGCCGTCGACCCCTTCAGCGATTCGACGTTGAACTGATAGTCGAACACGAGCGAGCCGCCGTACGTCGCACCCAGGGCGACGAGGGCGGCCGCCAGCACCGACAGGATCGTGACGCCGAGGCTCGCGATCGCGTCGTCGAACTGCACCCAGCGCACCAGGACGTCGACGATCACGATCGCCGTGACGGTCAGCATCACGGTCATGTGCCAGTTCGCGGTTCTCCAGACCTGGGTGTGCTGCGCCTTGCCGAGGAGCCCCGCCCTGCGCCGCGGCATCCCCCTCCACCAGTCCCAGAACCCGGTGAGGGCGGTTCCGAGCGAGACGACCAGCCCGACGACGATCACGATGGTTCCCGCCGAGAAGAAGTCGTGCGCGACCAAGTCGACCTGTCCCGCCGGCGTGTTCCGTCCGGCGAGGTAGGAGACGAGGTCGCAGAACGCGGCCAGCATGTAGCAGACGATCGGGAAGTCCGTCAGGGGCGGATGGGTCGGCTTGCCGGTCCAGCCCCTGATGCCGAGGAACCGCCGCCCACGCAACGTGATCGCCGGTCTGATCGAGAACAAGCGCGCCATCCGTACCCCCTCATCGTCCGTTAGGGAGAACCCTCCCATCTCCCGGCGCCCGGTGGAAGATGGTTCGGGGCGCGACGCGATGGATCGACCGCTCGGATGCGTTGCGGCCCTTGGCATGCCCGGCGGGTCGCCCAACGGCGCGCGTTTGGCGCCCGGCCCCGAGGGGCAAGCTCAGCGAAAGCGGACCGCGAGGAGCGTGGCAGGATGGTGAACGAGGCCCGATGCCCGGTCTGTGGGCGTGGCGTGCTCACCGACATCACGTACGACGCGGAGACCACCGACGAGCGTGGTGCGCCGATGCAGCAGCCGGAGAGCAGGCAGCTGACGCGATACTCCTGCGGTCATGCGACTACGGGTCCGCGCCTCGAGACCGCGGACGCCGATGCGCTCGACGTGGAGCGCCGGGAGTCCTCCGACACCGTTTGAGGTGAAGCGATCCGCACGAAAGGATGAAGTCACATGGCCACGCTGGTTCGACACGTGATGACCGAGGCGCCGACGAGCCTCGACGCCTCGATGAGCGCGAACGACGCCGCGGGCATCATGACCAAGCGCGACGTGGGGGCGGTCCCCGTGACCAAGGACGGAGAGCTGGTCGGGATCGTGACCGATCGCGACATCGTGGTACGCGTGCTGGGCGATCGGCAGGATCCGCAGACGGTGGCGCTGGGAGACATCGCGACGTCGGTTCTGGTCACCGTGACGCCCGACATGGAACTGACCGACGCCCGGGAGCTGATGGCAGAGCATCGGGTTCGCCGCCTCCCGGTGATGAAGGACGGCGAACTCGTGGGGATCGTGTCGCTGGGCGACGTGGCCCTGGCCGCCGCGTCCAAGCGAGAGGTCGGTGAGACCCTCGAGCAGGTCTCCGACTCGGAGAGCACCCGAGAGCGCAACGACGGGCCGGACATCGGCACGCCCGAGCGAGCCCGCCGCCGGTAGGGCACTCTCCCTCGTTAAGGTCAGCCTCGTGTAGGTCAGCGCTCGGCTTCGTCGCGCGTGAGCTCCGGGCGGTCGCGGAAGGGTCGTTCCGTGTCCGAGGGCTCCCGGCCCGGCTTCGGCGACTCCAGACTTCCGTAGCCACCGACCAGCGCGCCGATGCCGCCCGCGAAGACCACACAGCTCAGCAGGACCATCCAGAACCGCGGGCCGCTGCCACCGACGATGGCGCCCAGGACGACCCCCGTCACGAGGCCGATCAGGATGCCGAAGGCGATGCCTCGGAAAAGGTTGCGCCCCAGGCGTTTCCCGAAACGCTCCTGGCGCGGCGTGCGGATGGGGTCACGTGGGTCTCTCATGGTGCTGGGATACCCGCGGCGCGGTCCGGCGACACCGCCCGAGGAAGGGTGGTCCCGGTCGTCCGGGACCACCCCTTCCTCAGCGTTCGGCTCAGCCGCCCGGCTGCGTCACGCCGTTCACCGTCAGGGTGTACGGCGCGTACTGGGTCACGAGCTCGGTGTCGTCGTGGTACGTGACGATCGCCGAAACGACTTCGGCCGTCGTGCCGATCGCGTCGCTCAGAGCGGTGCCGCTGATCGATCCGTGGAAGCTGCCGTCCAACGGCAGCGAGAACACGTAGGCCTCGGTCTGCGCTTCGTCGTAGGCGACGAGCTGAATCGTGTAGCCCTCGATCTGCACCGGGTTGTACTGGGTGCCCGACTGCCAGCCGGCCAACGTCGAGCCGTCCGAGATGACGGTTCCATCGATGGCGACGTCGTCGACCCAGAACCCGGCTCCGTGCGTGTTCGCGTCCGAGTAGTAGCGGAACGCGAGCCCCACGGTCTGCCCGGCGTAGGCGGTCAGATCGCAGGTCTGAGGTGCGAACGACGGAGCGTCGTTGAACCCGTTGTACCCGGGGCCGAACCCCGGACCGACGTTGTCGCCGGCGGTGTCGTCGACGGTGTCGGTGCACTCGAGGCTGGTGTACGAGTCACCGCCGTCGGTCGTGACCTGCGCGTAGGCGAAGTCGAACGTCGTCTCCAGGTCCCAGGCGGCGTTGAACGTCAACTCGGGTGACCCGCTCGGCACCGCGACGTCCTGCACGATGACGTCGTTGCGGTTGTCCGCATCGGTCGAGTACAGGGCGGGACCGCTCGCGCCGGATGGAGGCGTGGGGTCGACCTCCCAGGTGATGTCGAGCGGCGGCAGCGCCGTCGCTCCCTGGAAGTCGATCGAGTTGACCTCGGCTGCCGGCAGGTAGGCTCCGGCGCTGTCCCGCAGCCGAACGAAGTCACCTCCGTTGGGAGGCGCGCCGGGCGTGTCGTAGGTGTCGGTCGTGTCCCAGTTGACCGCGGCGTTCAGCCGGTCGACCTGGTACATCGCGGCGTCGCCGCCCGACAGGCCGGCGCCGGCGTCGATCTGGCGATCGAGCGCCATCGTCGCGAGCCAGGCGTCGATCGTCTCGTCCACGGTCGTACCCGGAGCCTCGTCGTCCAGCGCCGCTTGCACCGCGTCGAACCCCTGGTTCGCGGCGTCGTTGTGCAGCCGCGTCAGGATCGCATCCCCGTACGTGTCGGCGAGCCACAACAGGTAGCTGTACGCCGCCCCGTAGTCACAGAGGATCTCGGATTCATGGTCGAAGCTCTGATCACCCCACAGGTTGAGCGAGTTCTCGGGTCCCCCATCCCGCGGGTTCGGGTTGGCATCGGTCTGTACCCCCAGGAAACCCTGGAAGCACTGGATGTGAGAGTCGAAGTGGATGTCGTCGATCGGCGCCGTCGGATCGCCGTAGCCGGTCAGGACGATCGCGGCATCGGACGTGCCTTCGTTCTGCCAGGTGGACTCGGCAGGGTCGACGTAGGACCGCAACAGGTGCTGGTACTCGTGCGCGAAGACCCCCTCGTACAGGGACGGGCGGGCGGGAGCGCTCGCGCAGTTGTCGCCCGGCACCGGCTCGTCCGGTGGGTTCTCCCCCGTCCGGTGAAGCCAGTCGAACCCGTCGATCGTCATCACGTTCCGGTTGAACAGGAAGTTCAGCTGCGAAGAGAAGAACCCCGCGATGTACGAGAACCCCTGCGTGTTGTTCAGGTCGTAGAAGTTGTCGTCACGGACGTTGTCGATCAGGACGACGATGTTGTCCCCGTCGCCCGTGTAGTACCAACTCGGGAGGTTGAAGATGCCCGTGAGGGGCGCGTTGGTCCCGTCACGATCGGGGGGCGTGCTGAACAGGCTCGACTCGGTCGGATAGATGTTGTTGTCGAACTGATCGATCAGATACGCGACCTGGGCATCGGTCACGGTCGTGCGTGCCCCGTTACGGCAGTCGCCCTTCTGGAAGTCCAGTCGCTTCGAACTGACCCCGTTCTCCTTCGTCGTTCCGATGGCGGACCAGACTTCGATGTGCTCGCCCATGCCGCGAAGCTTGTAGCTCTTCGAGTAGTAGCGCCCCGCCGTGTTGTCGAGGCCGAGCCACGATCGGACCGCTCCGACCGTGGGCGGCTTCGACGTCGTCGCGGCCGCGAGGGCGCCGGCTCTCGTGACCTTCGCGTGCACGTCGGTGGACGGCTCGAAGGTGTCCGGCTTTCCCGCGCGGCCCGCGTCGTTGCGGGCGACAGATGCCGATGTGGCCGGCAGCGCCAGCCAGACCACCATGGATACAGCGAGCGACGCGATCACTCCTCGTCGCATCGACCCCTCCCTTCGCTCGGGTCCCCTCGGGGGGACGGACAGACCCGATCCGCGCCGATGACGGCGCCAGCACAAACCTAGGAAGGTTGCGGCCGAGGGTCAAACGCGCTCTTGGGCTCCCTACGATCTGCGAGAAGCGAGGAGGGGGCGTGCCACGGGCACGCCCCCTCGAGCGCTCCTGCTCGGTCTAGGTGCTCGTCCCGACCACCGTGGGTGTGCGGGAGGGCGCATTGTCCGGGAACACGGCCAGGATCGACGGGTCGTCGCCGGACCCCGCGGAGCCGACGGAGACGTCGATCGGCGTACCCGTGTCGCAGTCCCCTCCGCCGAAGAAACCCCCGCAGACGAGCGGGTCGATCTGCAGCGCCGGGTCGATGACGTCGATCGTCGGCACGTACGTGCCGGTGTCGGCGTCGAAGTCACCCGCCGTGTCGCAGAACTGGCCCGGCACGTCGCCGGAGAACCGGCCGGTGCACGACGTCACCTGGTACGAGAGCGTCGACGTTCCGTCCGACAGCCCGATCGCGCTGGCGTCCACCGCGAGCCCGGTCAGATTCGTGTTGTAGACGGAGTAGTCGGCGAAGTAGTCGGCCACCGGGTTGTCGAACGGGTCCGGCAGCGACAGGTCGTACACGACCACGTCACCACCCACACCGGGAGGCTTCACGATCAGGTAGTCGGCCTGCAACGTGTCGTCTGCGAACACCCCGTCGGCGCCGACGTCCACCTTGACGTCGACCTCGAGTGTCTCGGTGGTGTTGCGGACGCCGGCCCCCTGCACCACGAACTCGACCGGCTCGGTCGGCTCGTCCTCGTTCGTCAGGAACGACGGCCAGCTGATCCCTGCGAGCGGGTCCTCGCCGGTCGGGATGCCCTCCGGCGTCCCATCGATCGTGCTCCCGGTGAAGGAACGCGCCCCGATCGCGACGACGTCCTCCTCACCGGTGCTCGCGACCGGATCCGTCGCGCCCAGCAGGTACAGGTCGGTGAACGAGAGCCCCGCCGCCGACCCCGGGTCCACCGTCATCGTGGCCGGCCCGCCGGTGAGATCGAGCGAGGAGTCCGAGAGCGAGTCGTCGGCCGCGGCCAGCGGCGCGACGTGCCAGGCAACCCGCAGGACGTCCTTGTGGGGCTTGTTCTGCTTGATCACCACGGTCCCGTCCATGTTGGGGTGGAAGTAGTACCAGCCGAACTCCTGTTCCGCCGGTGAGACCACGCTCGGATCGACGGTGACCCGCAGCCACACCTTCTTGGACCTGTGCGGGGCCAGGGTGAACGACCTCGTCGCCGCGAACGACGACCCGTTCAGCGAGAGACGGAGCGTCGTCATCGCGGGATCGAAGTTGGAGTAGCGGTCCTGCGCAGACACGTGATACGTGTGCGGCGCCGAGTCGAAGTTCTTGACCGTGAACGCCCGCACCTGCGACGAGACGCCCGTTGCGTACTGCAATCCGTAGGACAGGCTCCCCGGCATCGCCAACGATCGAGCGATCGCCGACTGGAACACCTGCACCCTCCCGGCGCCCATCACGGTCGCGGGCACCGGCGACGTCAGGTCGTTGTTCTTCATCTTCCGCGTGGCCTGATCCATCAACGCCGACTTGATCGCCGCGGGGGTCCACCTCGGGTGGAGCTGGCGGAGCAGAACGGCCGCGCCCGAGACGTGCGGCGCCGCCATCGACGTTCCGGAGAGCACGGCGGCGTCGTCGCCCGTGCCCACACCCGCCGACGTGATGTCGGAGCCGGGCGCAGAGATGTCCGGCTTGAGGTCGTTCGTGATGCGCGCGGGCCCCTCGGAGGTGAAGTCCGTCATCGCGTCGGCGAACCCCGGGATCGGCGAGGACGCCTCGTGGATCGTCACCGTGACGGGCACCGTGTTGAAGCTGCTGGACGCAGCGTCGGGGCTGATCAGGTCGCCGAGCGTCTCGGAGTCGTCACCGCTCGTCATCACGGCGGGGATCGTGATCTGGTCGGCGTGCTCCCCGGGCCCGAGTCCGAACGGGAACCCGCCGAACCCGTTCCACAGGATGACCGCGCTCGCGCCGGCCTCCTGCGCGAAGAACACCTTCGCGCTGCCGTCGCAGTCCCCCGCCCCGGTCGACCCCTTGAAGATCAGCGCGATGTGGCCGGCGAAGTCCGCTCCCGGGACGGTGTCACAGAAAAGGGCATCGCTCGGGGACGGGTTCGCGGGATCGGCGGGCACGTCGAACTCCCGCGCGTCGACCACCGTTTCGGTGATGTCGGACGTGATATCGGCCGACCAGTCCTGGTGGACGATGATGCCGTTGTCCGGCAGCTCCGTTGCGGGCGTGTCGACGCTGAGCGTCTGCGCCACGAACTGGTCGATCGATGCGGCAACCGAGATCACGCCGCGCGCGTTGGCGGGCGTTCCCGTGATGTACGCCGAGGCGCCGGCCGGCTGGTTGCCCGAGTTCCCGGCCGACGCGACGAACACGGTGCCGAGGTCGACCACGCGCTGCGCGGCGACGGCCTCGACGGAGTTGAGCGTGCCGTAGTCGACGCCGCCGGAGAACGACAGCACGTCGGCGTGGTCGCTCGTGTCGCCGTCCTGGTTCGGGTCGACGGCGCGCTCGTAGGCCGCCACGAGGACGTCGTCGGTGGAGTTGCCCACGTCCCACACCTTGTAGGAGAGGATCTTCACCATGGGTGCCACGCCGGCCCCGACCTTGCCGGGGACGCCGATTCCACAGCACGTGCCACCGGTGTGGGTGCCGTGTCCGTCACGGTCGAGCGGGTCGAAGTCCGGACGTGGGATGTCGTTGGACGTGTCGCTGTCCAACACGTCGTAGTTGGAGCCGACGAAGTCGAAGCCGCCGATCACCTTCTTGGTCGGGAACGTGCCGGGCTCGACCACGTTGGGGTCGTTGTTCGCGTAGTCGGCCGGGTCCCCCGACCCGCCGAAGTCCTTGTGCGTGTAATCGATGCCGGTGTCGACCAGCGCCAAGGTCATGCCCTGGCCCCGGGCGTGAAACTTCTTCCACACCTTCTTCGCGCCGATGAACGGCACGCTTGTCGAGTTGTCGAGGGTGACGATCGAGACGGGCTGCACAGATGCAACGTCCGGCCGAGCGGCGAGCTGCGCCGCCGCCGCCCGCGACAGCTGTGCCGAGAACGCGTTGACGAGCGTTCCGTACCGGAACACGACCCGCCCGCCGAGCGACCGCGCTTGAGCAAGCGCGCCCACCTGCGCGTCGAGCGCGCTCGTGTGCGCCGCTCGCTCCGCGACCCTCGAGAACGAGGCGCCGGCGCGCACGCGGTCGGCCACCGACGGCGCTTTCATCACGACGTAGTAACGGCCGACGGGCGACGTGGCCGCGACTGCCGGCACGAAGCCCTTCAACGAGGTCTCCAGATGACGTTGCGCTCGGGGGCTGGATGCGACGTCCGTCTTCGCGGACGACAACCCCGGGGCGAACGCGACGAGCGCGACCGCGCAGGCGATGACCGGCAACGTGCGAACCTTCATGCGCATCTCCCCCTCGAGACCGAGACGCGCCCGCGGGCCCGCTGACGCGCCGCGTCGACGAGGGAGCGAGCTCCCTCACCGGGCCGTCCATTGTTTTCCTCTTCAACAGGATCTGTCAAAGCGCAAGCGTCGGAACGTCCTTCATGGGTGCTGCCGCGTCCGGGCGGTCACGGCGCGGGAGTCGGTACCGAGCCTGCGGATCGCTCCTTCCTGGAGGCGAGGACCGCGCCAACGATCACGAGCACGATGCCGACGAGCGCGATGGGATGAACCGTCTCGTTGCGGAAGACGACGCCGAGGATGAGCGCCACGACGGGGATCAGATAGGTGGCGAACGACGCCCGCTGCGACCCCACCCGAGCGACCAGCCTGCCCATCATGACGAATGCCGCACCCGTTCCGAGCATCCCGAGGACCGAGACGGCGAGGAAGGAGCGTGTGCCGAAGGTCGAACCGCCGGCGCCGACCAGCCCGAACGGCGCCGTCCACACCGAGGCCAAGGCGAGCATCCTGGCCATCACGGGCAGGGAACCGTAGCGCTGCGTCAGCGGGGCGGCGATGTTGATCGCGAACCCGTAGCAGACCGTCGCCAGCAGGGCCAGACTGACCCCGACGGCCTGGCTCGTCCCTTCGCTGACGGACGGCAGCGCGATCGCCGCCACACCCGCGAACCCCGCGGCCAGACCGGCGATCTGGATCCTGCCCGGGAGTCGACGGAGCATGAGCGAACCGATCGTGACCGCGAAGATCGGAAGCGCGCCGTTCAGCAGGCCCGTGAGGCCCGAGGCGATCGAGCGCTCGGCCAGCGGGAACAACGTGAACGGAATGGCGACCCAGAGCATCGAGATCGCGACCAGCCGGGGCCGGTCCTCACGACGCACCGGCCCGCGGGCGGCGGGCACCAGCCACAGCACACCGGCGCCGAACAGGATGCGGAGCCAGGTCACGAACCCGGGCTCGAATGCTTCGAGCCCGACGGCGATCAGCAGGAACGAGGATCCCCAGATGCTTCCGATCGCCAGGAACAGCGCCCAGTCGATCCCGGTGAAGCTGCCGAGGTGGGTTCCCGTGGTGGTCGAGAGGATGCGCTGAGCGCTGGACCCTGATGCACCACCTGCCTCGGCCCGCCCACGTCGGGATCCGATGCGATCACCCCCTGTTCGTCCGCCCCGATACCCTTCGGCACCTTACAGACCAACGAAGCGGGTCCTGCGAACGTGAGATCGTGCCGGCGGTTCTCCGGCTCGTAGGCTGGATGACACATGAACGAGACGGCGTTGGGTGTCGTCGCAGCGAGCTCGGGCGTCATCATGGCGCTCTCCCCGGTCATGCAGATCCGCCGGATGATTCGGTTGCGCTCCTCTCGGGACGTGTCGATCGGATACCTCGTCATCATCGTCATCGGGTTCTCGATCTGGATCACGTACGGCGTCGCGATCGGCAACGCGGCGCTCATCGTCTCCAACAGCGTCGCCCTCCTGGTAGGGGCGATCACCGTCGTGATCGCCCTCCATTTCCGAAGGGTCGCCCGGCTGGGCGCTCCGCCGAGCCGCTGATCTCGCATCACCCGTGCAGGGACCGTCAATGCACGGCGCGGGCGGCCGATACTGAGGGAGACCATGGATGAGCCATATCTGCCCGGAGGAGCTCGCCGCGGACCTCGAGCTGTGGCGTCTCCGTCATCCCCGACGGGCTCCGTCGATCTCGAGCGGCGCGGGCCGGCCGAGTGGTTCATCCACGCGCCGGTCATCCCTTACGTGCGCAGCATCGAGCTGAGCGATCCGCCGCGAGCGGCGGACACGACGTACATCGGTTCGCACGTCGGATCGATCCTCGGGTATCCGGCCGCCGCGTTCCTGGAGGACGCGCAGCTGTGGGCGTCGAGGATCCACCCCGACGACCTCGGGCGCGTGCTCGCCACCTGGCGACAGACGGTCGCGGTGGGCGACCGCTACCACCTCGCGTACCGCATGACGGCGCGGGACGGCCACGTCGTGCAGGTGCTCGACGACGCCGGGGTCGGCGAGGACCCGGAGACCGGGGTCAGGGCGTGGCACGGCGTCGTCGTGGATGTCACGTCCGACCGCGTGGTCGGCCCGGACCTCCGCGAGGCCGAGGAGAAGTACCGCCTGCTCGTCGAACAGATCCCGGCGGTCACCTACATCGACGAGGTGCCCGAGGACGACCCGACCGACCTTTCACCCATCTACATCAGCCCTCAGATCGAGAAGCTGCTCGGGTACTCGCCGCCGGAATGGCTGGCCGACCCCGACCTGTGGAACCACGTCACGCATCCCGACGACGTCGAGGCCGCGGAGGCCGGAGCGCGCCGGTCGTTCGAAGACGGGACGCCGCTCAGCATCGAGTACCGCATGATCGCTCGTGACCGCAGGCTGGTGTGGGTGCGCGAGGAAGCCTCGGTGCTCCGGGATCATGCCGGCGCGCCGAAGTTCTGGCAGGGGATCTACATCGACATCACGGTGCTGAAGCGCGCCGAGGAGGAGTTGAACAATGCGCTCGGTCGCGAGCGCGAGGCCTCCGAACGCCTGCGTGCCCTCGACGAGATGAAGAACACGTTCCTCCAAGCCGTGTCGCACGACCTGCGCACGCCGCTTGCTGCGATCCTCGGGCTGGCGGTCACCCTCGAGCGCGACGAGGTCTCGCTCGGAGGGCGCGAGGTCCGCGAGCTCGCAGGCAGGATCGCGTCGAACTCGCGCAAGCTCGACCGGATGGTCCGAGACCTCCTCGACCTGGACCGCCTGTCGCGGGGCATCCTCGAGCCGAAGCTGCAGCCGACCGACATCGGAGAGATCGTGCGAGACCTTGCCGGACAGCTCGACGTCGCCGAGGGTCGTGAGGTGGAGCTCGACATCGAACCGGTCATGATCATGGCCGACGCGCCGAAGGTGGAGCGCATCGTCGAGAACCTGCTCGGCAACACCGTCCGCCACACACCGCTGGGGACGCACGTGTGGATCCGAACCCGCGGCGTCGACGGGGGTGCGCTGATCACGGTCGAGGACGACGGACCTGGGGTACCCGGTGCGCTCCACCACGCGGTGTTCGAGCCGTTCCGCCAAGCGCCGTCACAGTCCGCACATTCGCCGGGAGCGGGCATCGGGCTCGCGCTGGTGGCGCGCTTCGCCGAGCTCCACCGGGGACGTGCGTGGGTCGAGGATCGCGAAGGTGGGGGAGCCTCCTTCCGCGTGTTCCTTCCCGGTTAGGCCGCCGAATCGGCCACTCCGACGCAGACCGTCCCGCCGGTTGCACGTTCGTCAAACGGTTGCGCCACGACCGCAGATGGGAGACAAATGGACGGACGTGAGCCGTGTAACGTCGCCGGGGAGAGGGGAAGTCCACCAGATGGAGGTCGAGCGGCGACGCTTGGGGTCGGGTGACGATCGCCTCGAGATCGAGGTTCCGGCCTCGCCCTGGCTGCTGTCGGAGGTACGGCGAACGTTGGCCGACCTCCCGATCCCCGCAACCGAGCTGGAGGTCGCGCGGCTGCTGGTCAACGAGCTCGTCACGAACAGCATCCGGCATGCGGGGCTCGAGCCCGCCGATCCGATCAGGATCACGGCGGTCGTTTCCCGAGGAACGCTTCGAGTCGACGTCTTCGACGGGGGCGACGGGCTCCCCGTGCACGTGGCCGGCGGCATCCGGCCGGATCCCGGGCCCGATTCCGGCTGGGGTCTCTACTTGGTCGAGACCTTGTCGACGAGGTGGGGCAACGCCCGGGGCCGGTACTGGTTCGAGCTCGACCTCGAGGCCGCCGACGACCTGCTCGCCCCCTAGCTCCTCGGATCGCGCTCCGAGGCCACCGCACCTGGGATGCCCTCGCGCTTGATCACCACCACGTAGCGATCGGTCTCGTCGACGACACGCTCCACGTCGGCGATCACATGCTCCCGCAGGACCGCGAACTGCCGGGCGTCGCTGCGGACCCGTTCGTACTCGGGCGACCTGATGGCGACCAGGCGATCGCATGAGTCCCTGCCGCACTCGCACACCATGCGCAGGTACCGGTCGGTCGAAGCCCCCTCGTGCGCTTCCTCGATGCCTTCGTTGATCGTCCTCGAGGTCGCCTCGTTGCGGGCGACCCGTTCCTCGCGACCGGCCATGGCGCACTCTAGTCCGACACACGCCGTGAACACGAGCGCGCCCGTCAACTGGCCGCGTTCCGGTCGGTCTCACCCGGCCACCCGAACACGACCACGAGGGAGAAAAGGGCGAACGTGAGGACGTGGACCACGCTGCACCACAGGCAGATGGCACGGATCTCGAACAGCTCTGCGTAGACGAGCCACAGGACGAAGAGCATCCCAACTCCGGCGAGCGCGAGCCGCGTGAGGGGGATCGCGGACCCCTGCGTTCGCCACGCCATCGGCGAGCAGAGGGCGACCATCGCGAGCGACCATCCCAGCCCCAACACGGCCACCGGGATCCCGAGGAACCGCGACTGCGCGCTGGTGGTGACTCGCACGCAATCGACCGGTCCCGTCGCCGAGCACGCGAGCACGTCGTTGGTCGTGAAGTGCGCGATCGTCAGGTACGCACTGACCGCGAACGCGCCGATCGCGAGCACGAACGTCGTTCGAACGACCCACCGCGGAGTCATGAGCTCGACGGAAGCGTCTGTGCGATCGTCGCGATCGTGGGGTCGGAACACACCGACGACGGCGATCCGGACGTTGCCCGGCAGATCGCGGCCGTCAGTACGTTCGCGGCGGCGTCCACGCTCCCCGCCACGGGACTGCCGGGATCCGAGAGCGCCGTGGCGATCTCATCTCGGCTCATCCCTTGGATGACCGAGGGATCGTAGCTGGTGCCGATCGACACATACCGGTTGCCGATCATGAGGAACGGGATCGCCCCGGCCTGCGTCGTATACGGCGGGCGGTCGAACTGCTGCAGGAGCGTCTCCTGGGCCGCGGTCGGCTGATCGAGCGTCGTATACCCGCCCGCGGGGTCGGGCTGGTTCGTGTTCGTCTCGACGGCCACGAAGGCGATCGTGTCGCTCGCGTACGTGGCGCCGTGGAACGTGAACGTCTGGGTCCGCGGGAACACGTCGGCGGCGGCGGACTCGGTCCCCCCGAGATCGGAGAAACTCCCGAACCGGCTGAGCGCGACGACGAGCGGCCACCGCTCGGCTGCGCAGTACGGGCAGTATTCGGCGCCTATGTACAACACCTCCGGCTTGCCGTCTTGCTCGAGCGATGGTGCTGCGGCCGGGAGCGGCTTGGGCTGAGCGATGCCCCGTCCGGCCCCGACCGCGTCGATGGCCGTGACCGGCACCTGCTGGGCCAGGGTGGCCGATCGGCCGGCGCTGCCGGAACCTTGCGACGATCCGGGGTTCCGGACGAGCGCGACGACCACCATCACGCCGACGATGCCCACGATCACCGCCACCGACACGACCGCCATCGTGCGGTTCCGTCGTCGCCGGCGCTGAGCCTCGGCCTGGCGCCCCTTCCGGCTCGAGCGACCCGGCGTGGCGCCCTTCTTCGCGCGGTTCGTGCGCGTGGATCGCTGCGACATCGTCCGACGCTACCAGCGGATCGAGGCAGAACACCGTGCGCGCGTGACCTCCACGCCTTTGACGGGCCTCGATGTCGTCGGTACGGTGCCCCGCCGAGACGGCGGGGGGCGGCCATGGTTCACAGCGTCTGTGCAGTTCGACGGCTCGTTACCGCGAGCTTCGTTTGCTTCCTGTTCCTCACCGGGTTCCCGCGAGCAGCGGACGCTTCAACCGTGACCTGTGCGACGTTCGGCACCGTCTCGGTCGCTCACGGGACGTACGTGGTGCAGCAGAACGAATGGAACTCCCATCACACACAGTGCATCCGCGTATCCGGGACGAGCTGGACGCTCACCGTCGCGGACTTCCGCAAGCCCACCAACGGCCCCCCCGCCACCTACCCGTCCATCTACAAGGGATGCCACTGGGGTCTCTGCTCGGAGGACAGCGGGTTCCCTATCCGAGTGGGGAAGTTGACCTCGGCGCGGTCGAGCTGGAGCACATCACGAGTCTCGGCCGGCGCATACAACGTCGCCTACGACATCTGGACGAACCGCACGCCGTCGACGACTGACCAGCCGAACGGCTCCGAGATCATGATCTGGCTCTCCAGCCGAGGCGGGGTACAGCCGGCGGGGTCGAAGGTCGCGACGGTGCAGCTGAGCCGTGCCCGGTGGGAGGTGTGGACCGCTCGGATGAGCGGTTCGAACTACATCGCCTACAGACGGGTCACGCGGACCGGTTCCGTGCACGACCTCCACGTGGGCGCGTTCATCAGGGACAGCGTGCGCAGAGGCTCGACCCGCAACCGTTGGTACGTGATCGACGCGGAGGCCGGGTTCGAGATCTGGCGTGGCGGCGCCGGCCTGGGCACGAACTCCTTCGCGTTGCGGGCGGCCTAGCGGGCCGCCGTGGCCGCCAGCACGATCACGTGGGCTGACCCGGCTGGACGGGTCCGATCCGGTAGGGGCGCATCATCTCGTTGTCCTCGTGCTCCACGATGTGGCAGTGCCAGACGTATTGGCCGGGCTGCGTGAACCGCATCCGCATCCGCGTCACCTGGCCCGGGTAGGCGATGACCGTGTCCTTCCAACCGTTCTCCCACGGTTCGGGGGGGGCCGGTGTCGAGGCGGGACTGATCCGGACGGTGCTCTCCTCTTCGTCCAGGACGATGTCTTGGCGGTCCACCACCTGGAAGAGGATCTCGTGGATGTGCATGGGATGGGCGTCGGCGGTGGCGTTGTAGTACTCCCAGATCTCGGTAGCGCCCACGGCCGGGTTCTCGGTCACGGGGTCCATCCATTTCTTCGCCAGCAAGGTCCCCTCTCCCGTGGTCGGATCACCTTCGACGACGCCGAGCCGCGCCTCGACCGGGGCGTCCTCGAAGTCCTCGGGGGGTTCGGTGAATTCGGACGCCTCCTCCAAGAGCGCCAGGCGCCTGGTTGAGCCGCCCGTGAGTGGGGCGATGGGCGGCAGCACGAGGAACCGCGGCGGCGTTGTCGGGTCCGAGCTCGTCGCCGGCACGACCCGGAACTGAAGCACCTGTCCGGTGCTCCCGGGGTCGGCCTCCTCGAAGTCCGCGCCAGGGACGCCGCCGCCGAACGGCTCGTCCGGGCCGACGTTGCGAAGGACGTGCTCGCCGATCGGCGTGTTCGTGAAGTCGACGATCAGGTCGGCTCGCTCGGCGAGCCCCATCAGCAGCCGGTTGCCGTTGTCCGCGGTGAGGTTCACCGGTGCGGCGAGGAAGCCGCCCTCGTTCCCGATCTGCCACACCTCGACGCCGGGGATGTCGTCGAAGTCGAGGATCAGGAAGCGCGACTGGCATCCGTTCAGGAACCGCAGGCGGTAGCGCCGCTGCTCGACGGTCTGGAACGGCCACGTGTTGCCGTTGGCGATGATCGTGTTCCCGAAGAACTCGGGGTTCCATATCGGCGAGACGTCGGTCTCCGGGATGAAGGGTCCTTCGATCCCGTCGAAGAACGCCCTCGAATCCGGATAGAAGAGAGAACCGTCGGTGTTGAAGGACCGGTCCTGAACCGCGATCGGGATCTCGTAGTAGGTCTTGTTGGGCGGGAACGTGTCGTGCTCCTTCGGCGCCGGACCGGGAAGCACGGCCGTGGTGCCGGACCGGCGGTCGAGGACGGCCCCGTCACCCTCGGGCCCGCCGCGGATGAGGAAGAAGCCCGCGGGACCCGCGTACACGTTGAGGCGAGTCATGCCCAGCGTGTGATCGTGGTACCAGAGCGTCGACGCACGCTGGTCGTTCGGGTACTGGTATGTCGCGAAACCCGGCCCCCACGCGAGCTCGAACTTCGTGGCTGCCTTGCCGGCGAAGAAGTCGTACCACGTCCCCTCGGTCGCGTAGTCATCCGGGATGTCGGCGGCCGCGGGCAGGAACCACGCCTCGGAATATCCGTCGCTCTCGTCCCCGACCCCCACCGAGCCGTGAAGATGCGTCACGATCGGCACCGGACCCGTGTAAGGCCCCGGGGTCTCCTCGAACGTCGGCCGCGTGTCGCGTCCGGCGTTGCCCCCGGGCGGGTTCGCCCAATGCAGCGTGGGATCCACCGCGAGCAGGTGCGGCAGGAAGTTCCCGTCGGCGTCCACGAGCTCGTTGACCCACTTGATCCGGACCGGCCGATCCCGCTTCGCCTCGATCGTGAGCGATGGGGCGTTGTGGAGCAGGAGGCCTCGCTTGCTCGCCGAGCTGAGCGCTCCGTAGCCCCAAACAGTCGTGGCGGGGAGCCCCGCGGGGAGGATCTGCTGCGCGAACTGGCGCATCGAGATCTCGTAGTAGTCGACCGGCTTGCCCCCTCGCTGCGCGATCGTCCCCGCGCGAGGCATCACCGGAGGGATGAGCAGTGGCGTCTGGAACTTCGACACCTCTCCGGGGTCCAGGGTTCCCCCCGGGATCTGAGCGAACGCCCGCTGGATCCATCCGGCGTTCGTGGCTACGTACCACCCGATCGTGGACGCCCCCGTGATCTTGAGGAAATCGCGTCGCGTAAGCATCGGCCCCCTCCCCTCGCGCGGAAGATCATCCCGCGGGGGGGGGAACCACTCGCCGAGGTTCCCCCCCAGCGCATCCAACGTATGTCAGAGTCTCTGATCAGGCAAGACTGGCCCGCGGCTACGAGCGCACGGATCGGACCGTGGGACTCGAGCCCGCCTTGCAGAGATCCGTGCGGGGCGCTCGCACGTAGAACCTGCCGAACCCGACTGGTGGCCACGAGGTCAAACGATGCCTCGCCCGGCCGGAAGCAGCCCACCGTCACTTGAGGGTGATGGCCACATATGAAACGTCGGTTGAGGCTCGGCGTGCCGAGCTTGCCGAAGAGGAATCACTCGACCTCGTCGGGCGAGCGCGCACGGACTTAGAGCATCTCGACCGTCACGAACCGAAGCACCGAATCGCCGGCATTCTCTTGGTCATGCACCTTGAAGCGCTCAGGTGAATGATCGGCGAACTCCGTTTCCCCCACCTCGTACCTGCGGAGACGGAACGTGCCATCGGAAAGGCGCTGGCGTCCGATCCCCCCGTCGACGCACGTCCAGAGATATGGCGTGACGTGACGATGAAACGGCGCCCGTTCGCCCGGCTCCAGCCGCAACTCCCAGACCCGGAGGCCGTCGTTCGCGAACAGGAGCGTCGTCCCGACCTCGGTCGCCGGTGTCTGTAGCTCGGCCGCGAAGGTCGCGCGCTCGAACGTGCCCTCGTCCAGGATGATGGGAGCGATCCTGTAGTATGCACGATCCGCCCACCGATCATGCTTGGGAGGGAACCCGCTGAAGGCCGCGATCCTCGAGGCGCCCGGGCGATTCGACCTCGCCGAGGTGGACGAGCCCTCGCCGAGGGCCGGGTCCACGCTGATCCGGACCCGAGCGGTCGGTCTGTGCGGAACCGACGCCAAGATCATCTCGGGCCGGATCCCGGTGGACTACCCGCGCGTCATCGGGCACGAGATCGGCGGCGAGGTCCAGAGCGATCCCACCGGCCGGCTCGACCCGGGCACACCTGTGGTGATCGATCCCGGCATCGCCTGCGGTGTCTGCCCGCAGTGCCGAGCCGGGCGGGAGAACATCTGCACCGGCGGGTGGCTCATCGGGCGCGACCGCGACGGCGGCTTGCGGGAGTTCGTCGAGGTTCCAGCCGAGAACGTGCACCCCCTGCCCGATCGCCTGCCGACAGACCTCGCGCCCCTCGTCCAGGTGCTGGCCACGTGCGTGCACGGGCAGGAATTGATGCCGGTGTTGCCCGGATCGACGGTCGTCGTCCTGGGCCTCGGCGTGACCGGACTCCTGCACCTCCAGCTCGCGAAGCGTTCGGGCGCGGGAAGGCTGGTCGGGGTCTCCAGGAGCCGGAGCAAGCTCGACCTCGCATCTGCGTTCGGCGCCGACGCCACCGCCGAGGCGACCCATGGCCTCGAGCCGATCCTCGAGGCCGCAGACGGTGGCGCCGACCTAGTGATCGAATGCGTGGGCTCGGTCGAGACGCTGGCCCGCGCGGTCGAGATCGCGCGCGTGGGTGGCTCGATCCTCGCCTACGGCACGATCTCGGAGACCGAGGGGTCGTTCCCCTACTACAGCCTGTACTACAAGGAACTCCTTGTGGGGCACCCACGATCTGCGCGCGCGAGCGATTTCCCGACTGCGATCGAGACGGTGGCGAGCGGGAAGGTCGATCTGGCGCCGCTCGTCTCGCATCGGTTCCCTCTGTCGCGGATCCACGATGCCGTCGTAGCCGCCGACGCTCCAGGAGCCCTGAAGGTCCTCATCGACCTCTGAGTCCCATGCGAGCGATGGCCGTGACCGCGTTCGGTGAGCCCCTTCGTCTCATCGACTACCCGGATGAGGCCGTGCCGGAGGGCCACGCATTGCTCCGCGTGCTCACCTGCGGCGTCTGCCACACGGACGTGAAGATCGCCCGCGGCCGGATGCCGTTCAGCCCGCGCCAGCGTCTCCCCCACGTGCTCGGGCACGAGGTCTTGGGCGAGGTCCTCGAGACGAATCCACCAGGGCTGCTCGGAGCGGGCACCCGCGTGGTGGTGTACCAATACTGGGGGTGCGGACTATGCGGGCCGTGCCGCCGCGGCACGGAGCAGCTCTGCACGGACCTCGCCGGTTGGGTGGGGTTCGTGGATCCCGGCGGATATCGAGAACGCATGTCGACGCCGGTCGAGCGGCTGCTGCCCGTCCCCGATGGCGTCGACCCCGTACACGGGGCCCCGATGACCTGCGCGATCGGGACCTCGGTCCGAGCGGTCACCACCCGCGGGGCTGTCCGCGACGGAACCCGGGTCGTGGTGATCGGCCTGGGTGGGGTCGGCATGCACACAGCGCAGGTGGCGATGGCTGTCGGAGGACGCACGATCGGCCTCGACGTCCACGAGCCCACCGTCGAGGCAGCGCGAGCGCTCGGGGTGGACGCGCGCCCGGCCGACGAGATCCCGAACCTTCGAAGCGAGCTCCACGGAGCGGGTGTCGACGTGGTGATCGACACCGTGGGCACCGCGGAAAGTCACGCCGTCGCGAATGACCTGGTGCGGATCGGCGGGAGGATCGTCGCCGTCGGCTACGCCTCCGGCACGACTCTGGGTCTCGACGTGCGACGGCTCGTCTTGGAGGAGATCGAGGTGGTCGGATCGCGATACGCGAGCCGGGAGGAAATGGCTCGCGGCATCCAGCTCGTCGCCGAGGGTCTCGTGCGGCCCGTCGTCGGAATGGTTCGGCGGCTGGAGGATGCCAACGAGGTCCTCGAGGCGCTCGAGCAAGGGGACCTGGTCGGCCGTGGCGTCCTGGAGATCAGCTAGCCACTCCGAAGCGCGTCTGCGTTGATCGCGTACGGTGGCGTGTCGCCGGCAAGGGCCGCAACGATCTGCTCGGCCGCCTTGCGCTGGAGCTCCGCAACGGACTCCTGGCTGAAGAAGGCGGCGTGCGGCGTCACCACCAGTTCGGGGCGCTGAAGCAGTGGCTCGTCGGGCGACGGTGGCTCGACCTCGAGAACGTCGACGCCGGCGCCGGACAAGCGGCCTTCTACGAGGGCCTCGTTGAGGGCCTCCGTGTCCACGATCGGCCCGCGCGAGGTGTTCACCAGGATCGCGCCCGGCTTCATGAGCGCGAGCCGATCTCGGTCGATGAGGTGTTGGCTCTCGGGCGTCAGCGGCGCATGGATCGAGACGACATCGGCGCGTCGCAGGAGATCGTCCAGGGACAGCGGCTCTGCGCCGCCCTCCCGGATCTCGTCGTCGGAGAGGAAGGGGTCGGTGGCCGCGACGGTGAAGCCGATCGCCGCGGCCTTCACACCGAGCGCCCTGGCGATGCGCCCGAAGCCGACGAGCCCGAGCAAGAGGCCACGAAGGCGCCGGATCCTCGGCGCCGCCGAACGGTCCCACGATCCGGCTCGGACGCTCCGATCCAGACGGGTGACGCCGCGACCCAGAGCGAAGATCAGGGCAAGCGCGTGATCGGAGACCTCGTCGATGCAGTAATCGGGTACGTTTGTCACGACGATGCCACGACGCGTGGCCTCGGTCAGGTCGATCGTGTCCACGCCGATGCCGTATCGCGCGATCACCCGGCATCGGTGCAGACCGGAGATGACCTCCGCGGGCATCGGCGCGTAGCAGTTGAGCACCCCGTCCGCCTCGGCGGCCCGCCGGACGATCTCTTCCGGTCCGGAGGCGTTGCCATCGAACCGAAGCTCGTGGCCGGCGGCCTCGAGAAGCTCGCGTTCGGTATCGAGACCCTCGAAGACATGGTCGGTGACGACGACGAGGCCCACGTCACACACCCCGCGCCAGGGCGAGGGGCGTCGAGCCCGGCTCCCCATCACGGGCCGACGGCGGGAGAACGAACACTCCATCGTCGCCGACGGCAGCGAGCGTACCGCTCGGCATCTGGCTGAGGTCCGGACCGACGACAGCGGGGATCCCGAGGGAGCGCGCCACCTCGAACAGGTGTGCCGTGACCGAACCCGAGGACGTCACGATCGCCGCGGCCCGCCACAGCAACGGAGCGAGTTGTGGTACGGGAAGGGCGGCCGCCAACACGGCGCGCGGCGGGACGACGGGTGGCTCGTGGCCGATCGAGCCCCCCGCGGAGACGAAGTGGACGAGCCCGGCGCCGGCGCCTCCACTGACCGCCTCTCCCCCCATCGCCAGGCCACCGGAGGCGACGACGCCGGCGACGAACGGCTCCCATCGGTCGGTGCCCAGCCGGTCCGGCGGCACCGTGCCGTCGAGGAGCGCCCGCTCGATCTCCGCAGTTGAGAGACGCCAGATCGATCCCGGCTCATCGATCGCTCCCGCCCCCGCGAGGTGCTCGCCGAGCCCGGCGATCGATCCGACCAGTTCGGCGGCTCGGTCGAGATCGAACCTCCCGCTCGGCCACCCACCCATGGCGTCTTCGAGCCGTCCGCCGAGCAACCGCCGGGTCAGCTCCCTCGAGCTCCTGAGCGCGGCCTCCGGGGATGAACGCCAGACCGATGAGGCGAGTCGAGCCGCAGAGGCTCGCGCCATCCGCAGACTCCGAACCGGCTCAGGCGGCGCGACCGGCGCTCCGATCGATACGTCTCCCACCCCGATCGCCCAGGGGACCACCAATTCGTCGCACAGGGGGGCCGGGAAGCGCGTGACCGTTCGCGCGAGCTCCAACACACGGTCGTCTGCGACGGACGAGAGGGTCCTCGTGGACGGCCGACTCACGGTTGTCACGGGTGGCGCCGACCGCACCTGTAGGAGCCACATCGTGGAGCCGTCCCACCCCCACTCGATGATGGGGAGGGGGGCCACCGCGCTGCTCGCCCTGCAGAGCTCGGCGGCCGCGGTTGCCACGGAGGAGGCGCCGGTGCCCGCAGCGACCCGCAGGGTCGGCCCTGAGCCGCTCCCTGCCAGCAGCCCGGCGGGAGATCCCCGGACGGATGTGACGGTCACTGCGCCGTCGGGCTCGAAGCGGGCCGTGCCGCCCGCAACCAGGTCGAGGAAGGGTTGGATGAGCGCGGCGATGCGCATCCGCCCAGGGTCGACGAACATCTGCTGCGCTCGCCCCATGGGGTCGGCCGCGAACGCGGATGCCCAACAGGCGCGGACGGCCAGGCCCAGGAACGAGTCATCGACGTCGAGATAGCTGGCGAACGCCCCCGCCCAGCGGCCATCGTCGTCAAAGGGGGTCGAGGATCGAACGATCCAAGAACCCGGGGACAGCTCGACGACAGGCGGGGGCACGCCGCTCGCGGCCAGGACCGCGCGGGCGCGTCCCGCGACCAGCGCCTCGGTGCCGAGCGCGATGGCGGTCGCGGACTCTTGCAGGGGCACCACCCAGCCGGGCAACACGGGCAACCCCGCGCCGGCGGCGCTCGCGAGCCCGGCCGCCTTCCCCCCCGCGACGTCGGGGTCCCGCGCAGGTGACGAGGCGAGAGGGAGCAGCCGGAACACCGGTCAATCCACGACCGTGATCTCGTCGATCGGGAAGGAGGTGATCACTTCGTGTCCGTCGTCGTTGACGACGAGCATCTCCTCCAGTCGCACACCGAACTCGTGCACCTTGCCGTGCTGTGTCTCCAGGGCGAACACCATGCCCGGTTGGATCTCGACCGGGTGATCGAGGGACCAGATGCGGGAGATCACCGGCTGGTCGTATTGCGCCAGGCCGAGACCATGGCCCCACAGGTTCGCCGCCGCCTCGTCCTCGTCGGCGTAGCCCCATGTCTCCATGGCCGACGGCCACTTCTCCGCGATGTCCTTGGTCGTGACGCCGGGCCGTACCGCGTCGATCGAGTCCCGCAGCCATCGAAGAGCTTCGTCGTAGTAGCGTCGCATCTCGTCCGTGGGCCGCCCCCCGACGCAATAGGTGCGGTAGACGCACGACTTGAAGCCGTTCCATGTCAGCGCCGCGACATCGATGATCACGAGCTCGCCGGGACGGATGATCCGGTCGGAGAAGTTCCGCCAGTTCGGCCAGGCGTTGGGGCCGGACGACACGATCACGTCCTCGACGTCCTCGACGCCGGGGATCGAGTAGAGGTACTCGAAGCCGAACGCCGCGACCTGGTTCTCGGTGAGGCCGGGCTTCAGGAACTGCGACAACTCGTAGTGCAGCGCGTCGCAGATGGAAGCCACGATCCGCGAGCAGTTCTGCTCGTCGGGGCTCTTGATGGCCCGTGCCTCCATCATGGGCGTCATCCCGTCGGTCCACGTGATGTTCGCTCGCTCGAACGCCTGCATCATGTTGATGTCGATGAAGTCCACTCCGACCGGTCGGTCTCGGACGCCCGCGTCCTCAAGGTCGTCGAGGAGAGCTGCGGTGAACTTCTCTACCTGCATCGTCGACGCCGCGCCGGCGGCACCCTTGATCCACGCGAAGGAGTGCCGGACGTTCTCCGGGGGGAGCCACGGCGAATGTGTCCGGATGTGGATGCCGATGTCTCCCTGCTCGTACAGGATCGGCTCCTTTCCTTCCACGAGAACGGCGTAGCGAAGACCCGGCTTCAGGCGGTTCCAGCCGGGCGTGAGGGTGGACGTCACGTAGCGGACGTTCTCGTCGTACATCAGGAGCATGGCGCCGAGCCCGTGCCGGGCCATGGCATCGCGCGCGCGTGCGAGCCGGAACGCACGCACGGCGTTCCAGTCGATGCCACGCCTCCACTCCAGGTTGGCGTAGCCGAAAGCCTCCTTCATCGCGATCCCCTCCCCAGACGGACCGTCACGCCGTCACGCGGTCGACGATTGTCAGGAATCCCTCGTCGTCGAGCAACGACTTGCGTGCGAGAGAATGCTCCTTCACCTCGGTCAGGATCTCCTGCGTCTGTTCCGGTGTGGCGGTTCGGCCGAGTCGTTCGAGCCAGGCCATGATCGAGTCCACCCCCGACCCCTTGCCGAGCACGAGCTCCGGCGACGGTTGGCCGACGAGCTCGGGGCGGTACGGGAACGACTCCGTCAGCTCGTCGCCGACGTTGCGAACCCAGGTCGTGATGATCCCGGACTCGACGTTGAACAGCCGGGAGCCCACCACCGGCCGATTCGACGGCTGGGTGACGCCGGCCAGATCCATGACGAGCCTCGAGAGCTCGAAGAAGCGGCTGGTGTCGATCCCCGTCTGCACGCCGTACATCGTCAGCAGCGCGAGGACCGTTTCCTCCATCGGCGTGTTGCCGGCCCGCTCCCCGATCCCGGTCACCGTGGTTTGGATCACCTCGACCCCCTCGGTGACCGCGATCAGCGTGTTCGCCACGCCGAGGCCGAAGTCCATGTGGAAGTGCGTCTCGAGCGGGACCCCCATGCGTTCCCGGGTCCGCCGGACGAAGACCTGCACGCCGTGGGGAGAAAGCACACCGAACGTGTCGACGAGCCCCACCGCGTCCACGTGACCGTCCTTCGCCACGCGCTCGAGCAGATCGAGGTACTCGGTCAAGCCGGCGCGCGTCGCGTCGATCGGGAAGAACGAGACGGTCAGCCCGAGCTCGTGCGCCAGACCTGTTGCCTCCACGGACGCTTCGATCGCGCGTTCGACGGGCCACCGGTAGGCCTTCTCGATCAGATGGTGGCTCGAAGGGATCTCCATCACGACTCCGTCGACCCCACAGTCGGCCGCGCGTTTCACGTCATCGACCATGCAACGTGAGAACGCGTAGATCTTCGATGGGAGCCCCATCTTCACCATCTCGCGTACGGCGGCCTCGTCGGCGGAGGAGACTGCCGGAAGACCCGCTTCGATGCGCGGCACACCCGATTCCGCGAGCGCCTCGGCGATCCGGAGCTTGTCGTCCTTGGTGAAGACGACACCTGCCTGCTGCTCGCCGTCGCGAAGCGTCACGTCGTGGACCTGGACTGCGCCGGGCAGCTGGAACGATCCAGTCACCTCGGGCAGGTAGTTCCATGGGCTCGAGAACCAGCGGTCGGTCTTCCAGGGCTGCTCGACCACGTCGGGGCTCCTCTCCCTCGCTCCGAGAGTGTGCATCATATACGATGTCGCGAGTGCGCTCGGAGAGCGCCACCGCATCAGGGAGACCGCCGAGGGAGAGGAGCAACGATGCTGCGCCACGTGGCCATGTTCAAGTGGAAGGACGGCACCACCGACGACCAGAGGCAGGCAGCACGCGATGCGCTGGCCGGGCTCAAGAAGCAGGTGCCAAGCGTGGTCGAGTACACGGTCGGGTTCGACATCGAACGGAACCCGAACAACTGGGACATGGTGCTGGTCGCCGACTTCGAAGACGTCGATGGACTCGAGGCCTACTTCGCCCACCCGGTGATGAACGCAGCCTCCGATCTGGTCGCGTCCGTGACACAGAAGGAGATCACGGCGCGCGTCCAGTTCCTCTACTGATCCGCGGAAGACCGGAGCAGGGAATGGCAGTCATCGACATCCACAACCATGTGACGCCGCGCCGGTTCCGCGACGCCGTCAAAGATGGTGGTACGTGGCACACCCTGGACGCCGACGTGGGCGAGCTTCACATCCCCAGGTTTTCGATCGCGCCCGAAGACCGCATCGCCGAGATGGACGAGATGGGCGTCGATATCCATTGCCTGACCGTCAACACGGGCTTCTTCCAGTATGAGCTGGACTCCGAGCTCACGAAGGTGATCGCGCGTGAATGCAATGAGGAGCTGTCGGAGATGATGCGGGCCTTCCCCGATCGATTCACGGGACTCGCCAGCGTTCCTCTCCAGGACGTACCGGCTGCGATCGCCGAGATGGAGTACGCGATGAAGGAGCTCGGTTTCCGGGGTGTGACCATCGGCGACCACGTGGACGGGCGTTTGCTGGACGAGCCGGCGTTCCGACCCTTCTGGCGAGAAGTGGAGGCGGCCGGCGCGGTCGTGTTCTTCCACCAATGCTCCTCGACCGTGGTCTCCAGCCGCACCGAGCGATACGGGCTTCCGAACACGATCGGGAACCTAACCGATCGGGCGATCACGTTCGGCACGCTCGTCTTCGGCGGAGTGATGGACGAGTTTCCGGAGCTCAAGATCTGTCTCGGCCACGCGGGAGGATATACGGCGTTCGGCATCGCCCGGATGGACAAGGGGTGGCGCGCCGGCGCCATGGAGAACATGCCGGAGTTCGAGGACGCCCGGACCTACTTGCAGAAGGCTCCGAGCGAGTACCTGGGCCGCTTCTACTACGACTCGTGCACCTACACGGAGGAGACCCTTCGGTTCCTGCTGGACGCGGTGGGGAGCGATCGCGTCGTCCTCGGCACCGACTACCCGGCGCCGATGATTCTGGACGACGCCGTTCGATGGATCAACGGCCTGGCCGGCCTGTCGGCAGCGGAGAAGGATGCGATCCTGTCGACCAATCCCGCCAGGCTGCTGGGGCTCTGAGGAGGGTTCGGATGGACGTCGAGTTCACGAGCGACGGCGGTTTTCTCGGTCCCCCCGACGGCCGGCGGTTCCCCCGGTTCATGGGGCCATCCACCTTCGCGCGGCTGCCGAATGCGGACCAGGTCCCGCGGTGGGATGTCGCCGTCGTCGGCGTGCCCTTCGACATCGGAACCAGCTACCGTCCCGGGGCGCGCTTCGGGCCGCTCGGCATCCGCTTGGGGTCTCGCACGATCCGCAGCTGGCATCCGGACCTCGAGCTGGCACCCTTCGCCGGGCATCAGGTGATCGATGCCGGCGACATCCCCTGCAGCACCTATGTGATCGACGATGCGATCTCCGCGATCGAGGCCTCGGCGACGGAGCTCACGAGCGGCGGGAGGCGCGTCCTCGCCCTGGGCGGCGACCACACGATCGCGTTCCCCCTGCTGCGTGCAACGCACAAGGTGCACGGGCAGGTAGCCCTCGTGCACTTCGACGCCCATGTCGACACCTACGACACCTACATGGGTGCGCAGTACACGCACGGCACACCGTTCCGCCGGGCGGCCGAAGAGCAGCTGTTCGACCGGGACCATTCCATGCATGTCGGGATCCGGGGATCCAAGTACGGGCCCGAGGATCTGCAAGAGGACGCCGGCTACGGATTCGTCGTCCTCGACACGCAGCAGATCGAGCGGGTGGGGATCGACGGATACGTCGATCGGATCCGGGAACGCGTGGGCGATCGACCGCTCTACCTGTCGATCGACATCGACGTCCTCGATCCCGCGTTCGCGCCGGCAACCGGGACCCCCGAGGTCGGCGGCTTCTCGACGAGAGAGCTGGTGGGGATCCTTCGCGGCTTCCGTGGACTCACCCTGGCGGGCTGCGACATCGTCGAGGTCGCCCCGGCCTATGATCATGCCGAGATCACGTCGATCGCTGCGGCGAACGTCGCCTTCGAGCTACTCTCGTTGATGGCGCCCTGACGCCTGCCTCGGCCTTTAGCCCGAGCGAATCGAGTGCGTGATCCTTGCCGTCCACTCGAACTTCGTGGCCTCCGCGGCGAGTCCGAGCGCCTCTCGGAAGGCTTCGTGCTCGATGAACGATCGGGCGGAGGGCGCGTCGTCCAGTTCCGCGTCGACGATCAGATCGAAGTCGGTTCGGAGCGTGCCGACGTTGTCGGCGACGAGCACCGATCGAGTCCCGGGGATCGAGTCCCGGATCGATGAGAACGCTCCCCGCACGTCGGCCTTCTGCGAGTCGGTCGCCTCGTCGGACCACAGGAAGAGCTCCGTGTGCCGCACGCCATCCCGATCGCCACGCGGCGGGCCATCGTAGCGCCAGTCCACGCGTGCCGTACGCTCCGGTTCGCACGCCGCGATATTGACCTCGGCGACCTCATGGTGAACGTCGTCGTGGTTGTACGCGTCGAGGCCCTCCTGGTCGTCGAAGTCCAGGTGCAGCGCCATGTCGAAGCTCGAGGGTGGCCCCTCGGAGCGAGCGTCCCACAAGGGCGTGCGGTCCCAGGGCTTCGTTGCATGGAATGTGGTGGAACCGCCGAACAGATCGGCGCCGAAGTCCACCTCGCGTACCGACGGACATCCGTATCGCAGGTAGGCGAGCCCCTTGAGGGCTAGCAGCTTCTGTGCGTCGGTCGTGGTGTCACGCCACAGGAACAACGCTGTATGTCGCAGCATCAGCCGTGGCCCTCCCCGTTTGCCGGTTTCTTCGGCTCCCGCCGGGCGGCGGCCAGCTCGGCGATCCTCGGGTCGAGGTCACGCCGTTGACGCTCCATCTCTTCGAAGACCTCGAGGATCTCTGCCTGCATCGTCGCAACCGCCGGATCGCTCTGCAGGCGTGGATAAGGCAGATCGATCGCGAGATCGGCGAAGTTCTTCCCCCCGTAGGCGACGATGATGATCCTGCTTGACAGCTGCACGGCCTCGAGCACGTCGTGCGTCACGAACAGGACGGTCTTGCGTGTCTCCTCCCAGATCGACTGGAGCTCCTCGCGCAGCAACCGGGCCGTGATCGCGTCGAGGTGGCTGAACGGCTCGTCCATCAGCAGCAGGTCGGGTTCGACCGAGAAGGCTCGGGCGATGCCGACGCGCTGCTGCATGCCTCCTGAGAGGTGGGCCGGATACATGCGCTCGAAACCGTTCAGCCCGACCAGATCCACGTATCGCCCGATGCGTGCCCGCGTCTCATCGTCCTTCTTGTCATGGACGTACAGGATGTTGTCGAGCACGGTTCGCCACGGCAGCAACCGAGGGTCCTGGAACACGTAGCCGAGCCGAGCGGGACCTCCGCCCTCGGCGGACACTTTGACCCCACCCGACGACGCTGCCTCGACGCCGGAGACGATGTTCAGGAACGTGCTCTTGCCGCAACCGGAAGGCCCGACCATGGACACGAACGTCTGCCCACTCATCTCGAAATCGAGCCCGTCCAGAGCGCGGACCGTCGGTTGGTGCTGCGTCGGCGGCGGGAACTCCTTGACGACTCGAGTTGCCTTCAGTATCGCCACGACTTACCCCCCAACCCCGCGACCGCCGAACCCTGCGATCTCGCCACGCCAGCGGTGCGCGGCACGATCGATCCGCTCGATCACCCCCCGGTCCACCACGATCACGAAGACGAGGAAGACCAGGGTCCAGCCCATGAGACCCGTGTAGTTGGCATTATCGTAGAAGTAGCGCGCGCGGAACCCGGCGCCCGAGTCGCTGCCGAACCACTCGACGAGCACGACGCACCCCCACGCGGCAATGATCACGAGACGGATCGCCGCGATCAGCGCTCCCGCCATCGAGGGCAGGATCAGGTATCGGACCTGGAACCTGAACGGCACCCCGTACGCGTTCGACATGTCTCGCAACTCGCGCGGGATGGCGAGCGACCCCTGCAGGACGTAGACGATCATCCCCGGGGTGGCCGAGACCACGGCGCAGAACACGGGAGCGCGGTTCCCGAAACCGAACCACATCACGGCCAACAGCGCCCAGATGTAGGCGGGAAGAGCCAGCCCGACGGTGACGCCGTCGGTGAAGAAGGCTTGCGCCCTCCACCACCGCCCCATCGCGTATCCGATCGGAAGACCGATCAACACCACCAGAGGCAAAGCCGTTCCCAGTCGCTGCAGACTGATCACCAGGTTGCGAACCAGCTCGTTGTCCACCACCGACCAGGGCTCGCCCCTGTAAGTTCGATGGAACTCGTCCACGATGAACTGCAGGGTCTCGACCGGCGTCGCGACATGATCGCTGATCCCGGCCGCCAGCTGCCAGACGGCGATCAAGGCGATGCGGGACGTCCAGCGGGCGGTTCGGGGTGCGAGCACGAACCTGAGCAAGGGGTTGCGATGCGCACGGTCGGCCATGGCCCCCTCGGTCAGCGTGCGATCGTCCGTTCTAGAAGCGAAGGACATCCTGGCCTCGTCTCAGCCGGTACCGGAACACGAAGCGCTCGATCCGGATCAGCACCACACGTTCGATCAGGATGACGAAGACGACGAAGAACATCATCCAAGCCATCATGTTCGTGACCGAGAACGTCTGGAATGCCGTCCGGATCTGCACGCCGACGCCGGTCGCTCCTCCAAAGGTCTCTGCCAGCGCCGCCAACTTCCACGAGGACGCGAAGGAGGCACGTCCGGCGGCGAACATGAACGGCGCGAAAGACGGAACGACGACGTGCCGCAGCGCGGACGACGTCGGGCGATGGTAGACACGGCTCATCGCCAGGAGCTGACGATCGACACCCTCCACCCCAGCGGCAACGTTGAGCGTGATGTCGGGCAGGACCAAGAGCGCAACCACGAACGCGGGGCCTGTGTCGCCCAGCCCGAAGATGAGAACGGACAGGATCGCGTAGACGATCAGCGGAACGTTCGCAGCGAGATAGATGAGGTCGAAGAAGAAGTTCTTCGCGTAGCGGTACCGTCCCATCAATAGTCCGACCGGGATGCCGACGACGAGGCCCGCCGCGAAACCGATCAGCGTCTTGCGGGCCGTCTCCCAGAAGTTGATGAACACCGTTCCCGGTTCGATCCCCAATGACGGGTCCCCGAAGATCAACGCCCACATCCTGCGAGCGACCTTCAGGGGGCTCGGGACCAACTCGAACTCGCTCGGCCGGTACCTGGATGCGATCGCCCAGGCGGCGAGCAGCGCGCAGGCACCCAAGATCGAATAGAAGGTCGCTCTGCGACGCGTGCCGCGTACTGCCCTGGCGAAGTCTCGAACTTCCCCGGTCGCCAGAGCCTCGATCTCGCCGGTCGACTCCGAGGTCGTCCCCGCCTTTCAGGCCTGCGTCGGGAGGCTACATGTTTCCTCGCCGGAGCTGGGATCGATGCAGACGTGGAGCGGTTGCGGCTGATCGGGCTTGATGAGACCTGCCTGCCGCAGGAGTTCCGTGACCTTCTCCTCGCCCTTGATCCAGTCCTGGTCCAGGTAGACGGAGTCGACGAACTCATCGAACTGGTTCTGGTACCAGTTCTCTAGGAACGCCAGTTCGTCGTCGTTCTTGTAGCCGAAATCGTCCGGGTAGGCCTTGAGGATCGCCTCCTTGTTCTTCGCCCACTCGTCGAGCCCGCGCTGCCACACCTGGAGGAAGAAGGCCACTTCTCCCGGATGGGAGTCGTACCAGCTCTTCAGGACGACGAAGTTGTTGCTGTCCATCCCCATGTGCCCGGGCTCGTAGTGGTCCGCGTAGAGCTGGGCCGCCGACTTGTTGTCGTAGAGGCCCTTGACCTTCCCGTCCTTCAAGAGGGTGAGAACGTCGTAGATCGATGTCGTCGCCGCGCACAGATCGCCCTTGAGGACGAGGCCCGGACCGACATCGAAGTCGGAGAGCACCATCTGCAGGTCGTCGGAGTTCTGCGCGAGCGTCCGATTGTCGAGATCCTTGGCGAGTGCCTGCCACACGATCGACGAGCCGGTGAACGACTCCTCTCCGACCTTGCATCCCTGGGGGAGGTCGGCGAAGGAGTTCCAGGGCTTGTCCGCCGCCACGACGACGATGTCCTTGGCCATGTTGTACTTGCCGATCGTGACCGTTTGGACCCCGCTCTCGGACTCGAGCACGGGAGTCTCGTAGCTTCCGGTGGACACGATGTCTGCGTGGCCGCCGGCGAAGAACGCGAACTCGTCCTCGGACTCGAAGCGTTGGATCGTGTAGCCGGAATCCTGCTGCATCTGGGCCAGGATCCCTTGGTCCTCCAGCCAGTTCCAGACGGGGTCGGGCGAGAACACGAACCTCATCGTTCCCCCGCCACCGTTGCCGCCGCTGCTGCTGCCCCCGTCGTTGCTGCAGGCGACGAGGCCCGTGAGCGCGAAGCACCCGGCCACTACCAACGCGAGACGCCGACGCACCGTACCGACCCCCCCCAGGCCCTTCAGGCCCCTCGGGCGATGATGTGTCGCGCACTCTATATAATGCGTGGGTCATCTGTCTAGACAGTCGTCCGCATGCCTCGGAATCGGACGACGGTCGGTCAGCGCACGTCGGCCAGGTCGACGGCCCGTCCGGTGTCGGCGCTCGAGGCGATGGCCTCCATGAGCGCGGCGATCTCCAATCCCTCGACGGCACCCGTCTCCGGGGTGTCTCCAGTGGCGACGCACCGCGCGAACTCCGCGAGCTGGTCGGCCACCGTATCGATCCGCTCGACCTCCTGCTCGGAGCGGGCCGGATCGTCACGCCGTTGGAGGTAGAAGCGGGCTCCATCTTGCTCGCTCCAGGCCGCGCCGTCGGTGCCGTAGGCAGCCGTGATGTTGACCGCAGGAACGAAGTACGACGTGCCGACGTAGCCGAGCGACCCGTTCTCGTACTCGATCGCCACCGTCGTCGCGTCGTCGATCTGCCGCACGTCGAGCACATCCGAGCTGAAGGCGAAGACGCGACGCGACGGCCCGACGAGGTACAGGAAGGTGTCCAGGATGTGGCATCCCATGGCGGCCATCGCGCCCGCCGGTGACTCGCGCGGGTCGGCCCGCCATCGCGCGAGGTTCGGGTTGTGTGCTCCGGGGCCCGATCGGTTCCCTTCGAGCTGCACTACGGTACCGAGGTCCCCGGAATCGAGCAACGACTTGATCCGGCGGATGGCGGGCTGCCGTCGTGCGTTGTGACCGACCTGAAGAACGACCCCCGCCCGCGAGGCCGCATCGATGGCGCGGCGAGCGTCGCCGACGGTCAGCGTGAGCGGCTTCTCGACGTAGACGTGCTTGCCGGCAGCCGCGACCTGCTCCACCAGATCGGCGTGGGTCGAGTGCGGTGTCGCGATCAGGACACCCTGCACCTCGTCGTCGTCGAGCAGCTCCTCGAGGCTGCTCGCAGCCCGACACCCATGCTGTTCGGCGAAGGAGGTTCTGGTCTCGGGCGTCCGGGCGTAGCATGCCACGACGTCGGCAGCCCCCCCGGCGCGGGCGGCGCCGACGAGGACGCCCCCCCACCACCCGAGGCCGATCAGGCCGAGCCGCGTCGTTGCCGTCATGTCGTGGAGCGTTCCTCGGGCCTGGTCATCTCGATGGGCAGCCCAGCATGCTCGGACATGATCCGGATCGCCTCATCGACGTCTCCCGCTCTGCACGCGTCCACGAGCGCGTGATGGTGCTCGTTCGCCCGGCGCCTGATCTCCGGGTGCCACCGCTGGGCCTGCGCGACATAGACGGCGGAGGCCTGCTCGAACCTCGTGAGGATCTGGATCAGCCTCGAGACGCCCGTCGCCCCGTGGAACAGGAAGTGGAACCGCATGTTCAACTCCACCCAATTGCCGAGGTCGTTCTCCTTCGCCATCTGACGCGTGAGGCTCTCGGCTTCCCGGAGCTGATCCTCGCTGATCCGCTCGCACGCCAAGCGAACGGCGAGCGGCTCCAACTGCGCCCGGATGACCCGGATCTCCTCCATGTCGTTCCAATTGAGCTCCCGGACGGTCCCGCCCCGATGCTGATCCAGCGTGATCAGTCCCTCGGTTGCGAGGTCTCGAAGCGCCTCCCTCACGGGGGTCGTCGAGACGCTCAGCGTCGCCGCAAGATCGCCCTGGATCAGGCGTTCCCCACCGGTGAGGTCTCCGCGCAGGATGGCCCGCCGGAGGGACTCGCGGACGAACTCGTGGGCCGTGCGACGGCCCCCGACGATCCCGTCGGCCCAACTCCGCTCGGGGTTCCTCTGCCTGTTGTCCGTCACGGTTTGGGTCCTCAACGGCGCCGGTCCGACGTTCGACATCATGTATCGTACATGGCACTACATCCACGGCCAGCAGTTGGAGGAGAGCCATGGCCGGGTACGCATTCGGGGCTTCGGGAGTCGACTGGGAGGATCGGATCGACTTCGATCGTCTCCGTCGGCACCGCGTAGAAGCAGTGCAACGGGGGCTTCGGGCCTCGGACCTCGACGCCCTGCTCCTGTGGAAGGACGAGAACGTCCGCTATCTGACGTCTCTTCGGGCCCAGCAGATCGCCGGCAAGATGAGCTCGCTCAACGGCGTGCTGATCACCCGCGACGCAGGGCCGGTGCTCTTGTGCTCTGGTGGTGAGATCGACAAGGCGCGCACGGGCATGTCCTGGCTCGTCGCTGCCCACCCGATCCCGATCATGGAACAGCGAGAGCTGGTCGAAGGATTCGTGAAGGCAACCCTCGCGCCGCTGGTCAACGAGCTCGGCGTCGCCAGCGGACGCATCGGCCTCGACCAGGTCAACTACTCACTCGTCGAGTCGATAGCGATGCACCTGCCGGACCTGCAGCCGGCGGACGGCGACCAGCTGATGCAGCAGGTCCGCTTGATCAAGACGCCGGACGAGGTGCAGGTCATCGAGGAAGCGTGCGCGATCGGAGACTCGGTCACGAAGCGCGCTCTCGACGAGACACGAGCGGGGCGGCGAGAGAACGAGATCGCCGGCGACGCGATGCAGACGCTCTTCTACTTGGGCGGGGAGATGGCCCACGTCATCACGCCCTATGTCGCCACGGGCGAACACATGTCGCCGCCTCACCGGATCTGCACCGACAAGATCGTCCGCAATGGGGATTTCTGCTTCATCGACATCGGCGCTATGTGGAACGGCTATTTCGCCGACATCGGCAGGACCACCATCGTCGGCAAGCCATCGGCGATCCAGCGTCGCATCTACACGGCGGTGTACGAGGGCCTCATGGCCGGCATCGACCAGGTGCGGCCGGGACGGACGACACAGGACGTCGCGGACGCCGTGATCGCGAAGGTGGGCGACCACGGGTTCGGGGATCACCTCTTCAGCCTGTTCATCGGGCATGGCATCGGCATGGGCGCGAACGAACCGCCCTACATCGGCGAGACGCTTCCCGGTTCGGGGGTTGCCGAGCTCAAGGAGGGCATGGTGTTCGCGATCGAGCCCCTCGTATGGTTGCCCGAGGTGAAGGGTGGCGGAGGCGTCCGGATCGAGGATATGGTGCTGGTCACCGACAACGATCCCCGCATCCTCTCCCGCGTCGAGTACGAAGAGCGCTTGCTCGGCTGATGGCCACGCCCAGATTGGGCGCCGGCGCGGGCATGGCACAACCTTCGGCGCGGGTGCTCAACCGAGGGCGATGTCGAACTCGTTGCCGTCCGGGTCGCGTCGGATCCCACATAGCCCCGTGGCATGGGGTCCAGGCCTTGCGGGTAGACCCCTCTCGTGGGGTTCGGAGGGGCCTGTGGCGGCGATCCAGCACGAGCGCGAGCGGAAATTCGACATCGCAGACGATGTCGAGGTTCCCGACCTTCCGGGAGTCTCCGTCCGCGGCGAATCGACCGTAACCCTGACCGCAGAGTATTGGGATACGCGGGACCGGCGATTGCTGCGGTGGGGCCACACGCTGCGTCACCGGCGTGCATCTGACGGGAGCGAAGACGGCTGGACGCTCAAGCTCGACACACCATCCAACGGGTCGGGCCCCGATCTGGACCGCGTCGAGGTCCACGTCACGGGTTCGGCTCAATCTCCGCCGCCACACGTGCGTTCGCTCGTCGCGGGGATCGTCCGAAGGGAACCGTTGAGAAGGATCGCGACGATCACGACCATACGTCGTCGCGTCGGACTGTCGAGATCGGAGGACGGTGAGGTCGAGATCAGCGACGACTTTGTGTCGTCGACCGTCGAAGGTCAGTCGGCGCCGACGTTTCGTCAGCTCGAGGTCGAGGCCACGGGGCCAAGATCGGATCCGCTCCTCGATGCGATGTCGGTGATGCTCACCGAGGCCGGAGCCACCCCAACCGATTCCTCGAAGCTCGAAAGGGTTCTCGACGGATCTTCAGACCCCGAGATCGTCGTTCCTCGCGGCGGCGCGGACACGACGATCGAGGAGCTTTCGCGGATCGCCATCGGTGCCGGCACGATGCGGTTGCTGAGACACGACCCAGCCGTTCGATTGGGCTCGGACCCCGAGGCCGTCCATCAGGCGCGAGTCGCGACCCGTCGGCTGCGGTCAGACCTCAAGGCGCTCGAACCTCCCCTGGCACCGACGCGCGTCGCGTGGCTGCGCAGCGAACTCGCGTGGATCGGCGGGCTCCTCGGTGCCGTGCGTGACCTCGACGTCTTGATGAGACGGGTAGGAGAGCGGTCTGACCCCAAACCCGAGGTGAGAGAACTGGTTCCCACGATCGTCGGGGTCCTCGAGGAGGATCGTCGGGCTCGTCATCTCGAGCTGGTCGATGCTCTCGGCTCCGCACGGTATGTCCATCTCGTGGATACGTTGATCGGCGCGAGCAACTCTCCTCCCCTGGCGGACGGGGTGATCGCGGAACGTCGGGCGCGCGGGCCCCTGCGCAAGGCGGCGCGAAAGGCCTGGCGGCGGCTGCCTCGCGCCGTGAAGCGTCTGGACGCCGATCCCTCGGATGCGGCGCTCCATGAGATCCGGAAGCGGGCGAAGCGCGCACGCTACGTCGCCGAGCTGGCGACCGGCGTCTTCGGCAAGAAGGCCGACCGGATGGTGCACCGCCTCGAAGATCTGCAGGACGTCCTGGGCGAGCTCCAGGACGCCGTCATGGCGGAAGATCGGCTGACGTCGGTGGGACTCCATCGACTCAGCGACGGGGCCGCGTTCGGGGCCGGCGTGCTGTCGTGCGGGGAGCGAGGATCACGCCTCGACGCGCGACACCGGTGGCGGTCCGCTTGGGGATCCGCCCGAGCCAAACGTCTCCGGCGATGGCTGCGCTGACGTAAGCGCGATTGCTCGTCGATGGCCGTGGGTTACGCTCGCGCGATGCCGCTCGAGCCGACATGAGAGCCGCAGTTCACACCCGATACGGTCCACCGGACGTCGTACGCATCGCCGAGGTCGAACCGCCCCCGGTCGGCGATCGCGACGTGCTGGTGAAGGTCGTCGTCGCCACGGTGAACAGGACCGACTGCGGGTTCCGCGCGGCCAAGCCGTTCTTCATCCGGGCTCTGACGGGGCTGACGAGACCGAAGTCCACGGTCCTCGGGGGCGAGTTCGCGGGCACCGTCGCGGCCAAGGGCTCAGGCGTGACGTCGTTCGAGCTCGACGATCGCGTCTTCGGCTATCACGGGAACGGGTTCGGTGCGCATGCCGAGTATCTGTCGATGCCCGAGGACGGGGCGATCGCGACGATCCCCGCCGGCCTCGGCTTCGAGGAGGCGGCCCCGAGCACGGAAGGATCGCACTACGCGCTGACGATGATCCACGGCGCAGACATCCGGACCGGGACGAACGTGCTCGTGCACGGCGCCACGGGCGCGATCGGTTCCGCGGCCGTGCAGCTGCTGAAGAACGCGGGTGCGCTCGTGACCGCAACCTGCGACACCGCGCACATCGAGCTCGTGATGGGCCTGGGCGCCAACCGCGTCATCGACCACACCGCGACGGACTTCACGCGGGACGAACAGACGTACGACGTGGTCGTGGACGCCGTGGGCAAGAGCTCGTTCACGCGATGCAGGCGGTTGTTGAAGCCTCGAGGGATCTACCTCTCCTCGGACCTAGGACCGCTCTGGATGAATCCGATCCTCGGACTGATCACCCCGCTTCTCGCGGGCAGGCGCGTCAAGATGCCGATCCCCAGGAACCTCGGTCGGGAGGGCGTGATGCACATCAGGAGGCTGCTCGAGACCGGTGCCTTCAAGCCCGTCGTCGACCGACGATTTCGCCTGGATGAGATCGTCGACGCGTACCGATACGTCGAAACGGGTCGAAAGATCGGCAACGTTCTCCTCAGCGTCGCCGATACCTAGGCATTTGCGGGGGGGCTACCGTTCAGGAGCGCCGATCGACGGGAAGTACGCCGCGGGACCTCGAACCCTCCTCGTGACCGGTTCGACCAGATGTGACAGGGCTCGGGGACGCTCTGCTCAGCTGCGCGTTGGCGGGTGTGGGATCCATCGAGAGACCGTCAGGAGATACTCCTCGTAGACCTCGCCGAAGCGACGCCGGAGCGTCCGCTCTTCGTACTCGACCACGAACAAGTGGCTGGAGATCGCCATCGCGCCCGCGTACGCGAGCAGTGCTGGGAGAGGAACAACCATGCCTCGCCCACGACTACGATCAACGCCGAGATGTAGATCGGATCGCGCACCCACCGGTAAGGCCCCACCGCGACGAAATGCCGTGGCGCGTCCCAGGGACCGGGAGTGCAACGCCCAACGGCGGCGAAGAGCCAGAGGCACCCATGTGCAGGGCGATCCCGAGCGCGATGACGCCGACCGCGGCCCATTCAGCCGGAGCAGCCGCGTTGTCGAAGCGCGCGAGGACCCATCGAGGGAGCACGACCGCCCCCGATACCGGCACGACGAGGGTGAACAGGAGATTGCGGAGGGCCAGGCTCAGCGCGGGAGCGTCCGCGTTCATGTCGGCATCGATCGTGTGACCTCGTTATGGGGGACCGAGAGGTCGGACCGGCGGCGGTCCTGCTCGAGCCGGTCGCGGAACGCCGACGGCATGACCGAAGCCTAGCGTCAGTCCCAGTCGGCCGGAGGTCGACGTGCGGTTCGGATCCGAAGCTCCGCAGTCGGATACCTGCGAGCGAGGTTGCGAGCCGCCCGCTTGGCCTTTCGGCGTGTGTGGAAGGAGCCCTCGTTGTCCCACTGGGTCGAGTCCCCGCGACGCTTCTCGAGCGCGAACACGACGTTGGGTCGTCGAGACGGGAGCCACATAGCCCTGAATGAGAATGCGAAGGGTGCGTCAGCTCCGGCACCCTTACCGACCCCCATGATCGAAGCCTAGCTGGAGGTCAGGACTCGCGAAGCCTCGGCAGGCGATGCCCTTCTTTCTCATCCATCAGCCGGTGATCCTGGCGATCGCGTTCTTCGTCGTTCGGTGGGACGCGGGGATCCCGGCGAAGTGGGGGGTGATCGCGCTCGGTTCGTTTGTGGTTTCGGCAGCCTTGGCCACGACGGGCCGAGTCCCGTCAAGTGGTGGACTTTGATCACCGCCATCCTCGCTCCTCACGCGATCTGAGCGAGTAACTCCTTCGGGTCCTCACCTCCTTCGAGCGCGTCGACCTTCGTCATCGAGCCGAGGCTGAAGTAGCGCCGGTCCATCACCTGCCACTCGTCGTCCTGCTCGGCAAGGAGCGTCCCGACCATCCGCATCAGCGAGTCGCGGTTCGGAAAGATCCCGATGACACGAGTGCGACGTTTGATCTCCTTGTGCAATCGCTCGAGCGGGTTCGTCGAGTGCAGGCGACGCCGGTGCTCGAGCGGGAAGTGCAGATGCGCCAGGACGTCTTCGGAGGCGTCCTCGAGGAGCTCGGCGGCTTGCGGGAATCGGTCCGAGAGCATCGTGGCCACTTCGTGGAGCTTGCTCATCGCCGTTGCGTGGTCGGGCTCGAGGAAGATCATCCGCACGAGGGCTCCCACCGCGTCTTGAGCCTGCTTGGGGACCGTTGAGAGCAGGTTGCGCATGAAGTGCACGCGACATCGTTGCCAGCTGGCCTCACCAAGCACCTTCACGATCGCCTGGCGAAGGCCTTCGTGGGCGTCGGAGATCACGAGGCGCACACCCCGAAGCCCGCGCTTGATGAGCGAGCGCAGGAACGCGACCCAGAACTGGTGATCCTCGCTCGGACCCGTTTGCGCACCAAGGACCGTGCGTTCCCCGGTCTGGGTCACCCCGATCGCGACCACGGTCGCCACCGAGATCACCCGACCGGTCTCCCGGACCTTGTGGAACGTGGCATCCAGCCAGACGTAAGGGCAGGGGGCCTCGATGGGTCGGGACAGGAACCCCCGAGCCTGCTCGTCCAACGCCTTGCAGATCCGCGAGACCTCCGAGCGCGAGATCCCGTCGATCCCCAGCGCCCGCACCAGGTCGTCGACCTTGCGGGTCGAGACGCCTTTCACGTAGGCCTCGACGATCACCGCGTGAAGGGCCTTCTCGGCCCGACGCCGGGGCTCGAGCAGCGAGGGAAAGTAGGCGCCGGCGGTCACCTTCGGGATCTTGAGCTCGATGGTGCCGGTGCGTGTGTCCCAGCGCCGCGTGCGATAGCCGTTGCGGTAGGCGGCGCGCTCGGAGCTTCGTTCGTAGAGCCCGGCTCCGATCTGCGAAGACACCTCCGTGTCCATCAACATCTGTGCGAGCACCCGAACACCTTCACGAAGCGCGTCCACGTCGTCGTGCTCCAGCAGCTTGCCCACGAACGACGTGATGTCCATGCTTGGGGTGGCCATCGTCCCTCCTCATCCGACTGTGCTGTCGTTGAGGATGGCGGTGGCCGTCTACGTCACGGGGATTTCCACCCCGGAAGTCCACCCCGAATTTCCACCACTTCCCGGGACGCTAACCCACGACGCTCGCCCGGCTGCCAGTCCTGTCGACGATCTTCGGCGTCAAGTGGCGTGCCCGGCAGACGACCCGACAGTCGTGCTCAGCACTGGGCGGCTGGTGATCAGCGAGGGAAGCGGGGAGAAGCATGTAGCCAACATCTTCGCGAAACTCCGCTTGCCGAGCTCCGAGACCGACAACCCACGGGTGCTCGCCATCCTGCTGCAACTGCAGTCGTAGGGTCCCTTCGCTCGACGAAACCGCGGGCGTCGGAGCCCTCGGTCCCCGGATCCTCCTAAGCGCGTCGACCCTTGCTCAGGAAGTGCGCGGTGAGCGCATTCGCGTGTCCATGACCCGAGCCGTGCTCCCGCTTCAGCCATCCGACGAGCTCCATGTGCGCGGTGATGCCCGTCGCAGCCATGAGCTCTTGCCATTCGTCGATCGAGCGCCCGTACTTCTTCTCGATCGACGGGAAGTACGCTGCGGGACCTCGAACCTTCGTCGCCATCGTCTCCTCCTCGTGACCGGTGCGTTCCATCAGAAAGACGGCAGCGTGCCCACGAACTCATCGGGAAGATCGATCGAGATCCGTCCGGTGACGGTCGTCCCGCGGCCGGGCGCCGACTCGACCCATAGGTCGCCGCCGAGCGCCTCCAGCCGATCGGCCATCCCGCGGAGTCCGGTGCCGTAGCCGGTCGTTGCCGGGTCGAACCCCGCGCCGTCGTCGGTCACGGCGAAGACGAGGTCGCCGCCCCGCTCCTCCAGCCGGACGACCACCGAGGACGACCCGGCGTACTTCGCCACGTTCTGCAGCGCCTCCAGGCAGCAGAAGTACACGGCCGCCTCCCGATCCTGGGGGTAGCGGCGGAGGCCCTCGGCCTCCACCGTCACCGGCACGGCCGCCTTGGACGCCTGGGAACCGAGCGCTGCCGCCAGGCCCCGGTCGGCGAGCAGCGGCGGGTAGATGCCGCGGGCAAGGTCGCGCAGATCCTGCAGGGCCTGGCCGAGCTCGGCCTCGACGTCCTCGAGCTGGCGGGCCGCTCGGATCGGGTCACGGTCGTTGAGCTGGCGTGCGAGCCGCACCTTCACGGCGAGCGCGACGAGCTGCTGCTGGGCGCCGTCGTGGATGTTCCGCTCGAGACGCCGCCGCTCCTCGTCCTGGGCGGCGACGATCCGTCGGCGCGACTCCTGCAGCTGGTCCAGGCGGAGCAGCAGCTCCTCGGTGAGACGGACGTTCCGAAGGACGAGACCCGCCTGCGAGGCGAGGTCTCGCGCCAGATGCTCCTCTGCGGGCGTAAGCCGCTCCCCTGCCGGCTTCGTGAGCGTCAGCGCCCCTAGCATCTCGTCGCGGTGACGCACGGCCAGCGCGAGCGAGACCTCGGGGATCTCTGGGAGATGCCCGTTCGCCACCGGCACCGACACTCCGACCGCATCGACGGCCGGCCAGGCCGCCTCGGGCCGCAGGTCTGCACCGACCCGGAGCCAGACACGCGCACGCGCCGCCCCGGTCCCTTCGGCCAGGATCCGTGCCATCCTCGGGACGAGGTCCTCGCCGGCGTAGGCGTCGCCCATCCGGCGCGAGAACTCCGAGAGCACCTCGTAGGGCGTCGCGCGCTTGCCGTAGACGAGACGGTTCGCGAGGTGCTGCACGCGCTGCTTCGCGGGCCCGAAGGCGACCGCGACGATCGCGGTCGCAGCGATCGACAGCCCAAGGCTCGGGCGGTCGCTCCGACCGATCAGGGCGCCTACTCCGGCCACGATCCCCACGTAGACGGCGGTGATGAACGCGGCGAGCGCACCGTAGACCACCGTCTTGTTGATGACGACGTCGATGTCGTAGAGCCGGTACTTGAGGACCGCGATGGCCGTCGCCACCGGGATCAGCGGCACGCCGACGAACCTGACGAAGCGCGCTGCAATGGGCCCCGAGTCCGGCAGGAACGCTCCGCCGGTCAGGAACACGACGGTGCCGGCGGCGGCAGCGACGAACCACTTGAGCTGCTCGCGCTCCTCGCCCCGCGATCGCCGAAAGCGCAGCGTGATCGAGACGACGGACGCGATGACGCACCCGATCAAGACGACGATCGCGACCATGACCAGCACGTCGGTGATATGGGTGGCGGGGACCGGACTGTCGTAGCCGAGGGGGACGTCTGCGCTGGCCGTCGTGCCCGCCGTCTGTGGATGCAGCGCCAGGCCCACGATCCCGAGCGCGACGGCGACCATGGTGATCCGAGTCAGAGAACCCCATCGTGGCTCGAGCGGACGCCCGGTCGGGAAGAGCTGGAGCAAGAGCGTCGGGATGAGGAGGAACCCCGGCTCCCACGTCCAAGTCTCCATCCACGCGAGGATGTCCATCCAGCCCGCACGGCCGCCGAGTGCGATGCTCGCCCTCCCGTAGAGGGCGAAGACGGCGAAGGCCTGGCTGAGCCCGATCGCCAAGAAGAGCCACGCGACCGTGTGGCGGGGACGCCGGTCGACCAGGAAGCCTCCGACCGTGGCGAACGTGACCCCGATGAACGCGCTCGCCAGGTCCTGGGGAAGGATCGTGAGGGTGTGGTGCGGCAACACCAGCGCGAGCCCGCTCACGACCAGCCCGACGGAGCCGAGCCACACGATCCAGCCAAGGACGCGGAGGGCGCGGTCGCTCATGTCGTCGCTCGCATGGACTCGCGGTTCGTTCCGGCCGGGGATTGGTCGAACTGCGCGCCGGCGACCGAGGTCGGGGCGAGCTGCCTCGTGGCCTGCGGCAGCCGGTCCGGGGCGGCGTGTACGGGCGAGTCGTTCACCACGACGAATCTCTCAAGGTAGGGGGGGTTCCGCCATGGCGTCACCCCGTCGATCCCAGTTGGTGCAGGCCCACCCGGCGGGTTTGGGCCGCCAATTCTCATGCGGAGCCTCCCGGGTGACTCCCGGTCGTAGCAGGAAGTGGCGGAAAAGCTCCTCCCTCTCAAGGCGGACGGGGCCCGTGGCCACTTCACACGGACCCCGCCCTACACCCCGACATCTGAGGGTCGCCGGCTCCTCTCTGCCTATCTCCTCTCTTGCGACCCTCCGGTCCAAGTCCCTACGGTGATGGCATGTCGCCGATCATGGCGTTGTACATGATGGTCAGCAGCTCCGTCGTGCTGTACGGGCTCGCCCCGTGGCCCCCGTTATGGATGAACACGAAATCCGCGTTCGCGGGCGGGTCCGTGAGATCGGCCATGGCCGCCTCGAGCAGTTCGGAGGAGTTGTTCAGGAAGTACGTGTCGTCGTCCCCACCGTAGTCGTGGAACCGGCCGGTCAGCTTGGGTCCCAGGGTGGCCCAGTTGTTCACGATCTGCAGGCGCAGATCCATGGGCTGCCACAGCGCAGCCACCGAGTGATCGATCACCCCCGTATCCTGGTCCCAGATGTCCGCTGGGTATCCGTCGGGGCCCTGCGGGCCGTATACGGCTGCCCATACGGCCCATTGCATCCCGGAGCGCCAGCGTGTGCCAAGGGCCAGCTCCCAGTGATTCTCCTCAACCATCGTGAACTGTGTGTTTCCGTCCGTCCTACGCGAGGAGGGCCTCGGCGTGTCCACCCACTCACGGTCGGTGAAGTACGCGTTGGGATCCGAGTAGATGTTCACGATCTGGTGGTAGCGGAAGTCCACGGGATCCGGCGAGATGCCCCACGTCCCACCGTAGACGTCCGGGTAGAAGACCATCTGCGCCAATGCCTCCCACCCGCCGGTCGAACCACCCGTCAGGGTCCGCGCCCAGCGCTCGGGGTAGGTGCGGAAGTGCTGGTCGATGTACGGGATGAGCTCCTGCGTGATGGCGTCCCCATACGGGCCCAGGTTGGCGGAGTTCACGGCGTAGGAATCGTCGTAATAGGGGTTCTCGTGCCGGATCGTGACCGCGATGAACTGCGGCGTCTCGGGGTCCTTCCAGTACTCGGAGAACCCGGAGTTGCTGGTCTCGCTGAACCGCAGGACGCCTCCGCCCGGCCAATGTCCCTGGTCGTACACGACCGGGTACTGCTCTTCCTCGTTGCCGGGCTCGTCGTAGCTCATCGGCAGCAGCACGTTGGCCCCGATGTACATCGGCTTGCCCCAGAACTCGCTCAGCAGCTGGCTCTGGATCTTGATGTGCTTGAGATGGGCCGTATCCGCGTAGTTCCCCTGCTGGCAGGTCTGATCGGGCGCGTTCTCCGGGAACACGGAGGTGCCCTCCGGGTAGGGGATCATCTGATCCAGCGTCAGCTGCTTCAGACCCGTGTGCTCTCCGTCCAGGTGCATCGGCACCACCGAGCTGTACAGGTTGCCGGGAGAGCTGATGGCGTCTTGTCCGTCGCCGCACGGCATGGGCAGCCACACCACCGACCCGTCGGAGCGGCTGAACCGCGTGTAGACGTTCAGGAACGCCTGTACGTAGTAGTCGCCGGCGGGCAGGTCGATCAGGTGCTCAAGCGGGAAGCCGTAGACGCCGGCATCATCTCGAAGCGTCTGGGTCGACCCCGGGGTCCAGTCCGAGACATCCATCCCGAAGAACGGCTGGACGCTCGGGAAGTTCACGATCCACGAGAGCTGGTCGTCCCCGCTCTGGGTTGACGCCACCACGATGAGACGACCCGTCAGGTTGCCGGTCTGCAACGCCGGTGCGAGCTTGACCCGGAACTGCAGCCCGGCCTTCGAGCTGTCGCTGGCAGCGATCGCGGGCGTCAGCAAGGCCGCTGCCACCACGACCACCCCGACCAAGCCGAGGACGGTCCCGACCCGGGACCTATGGGGTCGTATCATCGAGCTCCCCCCTCCGTTGGGCCCAGCTTTCCCAGCCAGGCACGATGACGCGTCGCGGGCCGCAGGGCCGCGCACTCGCTTCTCGGGTCTCCTACGGTCACGTCCTACCCTTGGCTGTCGAAGAAGAAACAAGGCCAAACGTCCCGCGCACAATGAGGAGCCAGCAGACGTCTGCACAATGGTGGTGAGTGCGCTGGGATAGGCGACGTCGCCCCACTTCAATGTGCGAGACGTTGGGTAGGTGCGAGCAGAAGGGTTCTGGTTTGATCCTCCCGAAAGTCCGCGACCCTCGTTTCGTGACGCTCCGCCGCGGTGGCACCCTCACCGATCCGGACCACCAGTTCCTCGCCCTGTGGGCGGCATCGTGCGCGGAGCACGTCCTCGACCGGTTCGAGTCGGCTCGGCCTAAGGACGTGCGACCCCGTCAGGCAATCGAGCGGGCCCGCGCCTGGGCGCGCGGCGAGATCACGATGTCCCAGGCTCGCACGGCGGGCGGCCACGCCATGGCCGCGGCCAGAGACCTGAGTGGGGCTGCACGCCATGCCGCTAACGCTGCCGGCCAGGCGGCGCTCGTCGCACACGTCGCTGCGCACGAACTCGGTGCGGCCGCCTATGCGATCAAGGCCGCACGTGCTTCAGCGCCGGAAGGAGAGGGCCAGAGCGCAGGGCGGCGCGAGTGCCGGTGGCAGCGGGACCAACTCCCCGAGGCGATCCGCGAGCTCGTACTCGACGACCAGCGGTTGCGCAACGACATCTGCTGGTCGGTGTTCGACTGCTGAGTGAGCGCGTCGGAGCGCCAGCGCTGTCCCTCAAGCGCATAGGTCCGTGCGTCGGCACGCGCAGCGGCGTGGCGAGAGAAGATCACCTGCAGCCACCTCATCTTCGACCGGGCGCCGTTCGCGACCGTGCGCGCTGCCGCCGGGTGAGGAGGCGCAGCGGGAGGCGGGGCGCAGGCTAGCCGGCCGTCACGGCGTTCGGTCTCGGCTACGAGCGATGACAGCAACGTCAAACGTTCCCTCTGACCTGCGACGATTAGGCTTGGTGCCCCCGGCAGGAATCGAACCTGCGCACACTCGCGGTGTGGCCGCGCAGATCCCTCTCGCACGATTCGGGGATCCGAAGACCCTCGCAGCCCGACCGAGTTCTGCATCGCTCACACACCGTCGGTGACAAGGAGGCGGTCGATGCGGTCGTGGCGCAGGCCGCCGATGCCGGGGCGTCGATCGTGAAGCCCGCGGGCGAGACCTTCTACGGTGGCTATGCCGGCTACTTCCAAGATCCCGACGATCACCTGTGGGAGGTCGCGTGGAACCCGCAGATCGCGGTGGAGGAGTAGCATGATCAGAACTCCCATGGTTTTGGGTCGTCTTGTGACCCTGCTTCGCCGACGGCATCCCGTGCAGCCGAGGCCGCCGGGAGATCTCCTCGGCACCTCCGGCTAGCGTCCATGCGAGAGCGAGTCGAGCTTGCGGGAGGATGGCGGCGGATCCTCAGCGCCCCCCGGCGAGGGCACGTCCGTTGAGTTCTGGGTCCCGGCATGATGTTCGGCACGGTTGCTCCTGATCAAGCTCATCGGGGCGAATCGCCAGGGATCGCGTCGGCGTGCGGGTCGAACGCGACCTCTCCGGCAGAGTGTCTACGTCGAACTGCCGTGCGTCCGCACGGACACGGGGGGGTTCGGCCGAGTCATCGCTGTGGGGCTCACGAGTGAACGGTGATTTGCGGCAACCGACCGATACAGCTCCGGCCGCATTCGCGGGAACCTTACGTTCGACCGGACGACGGGAGACCCCATGGACCAGATCCGCGTGCTCATCGCAGACGACGATCCCGACATACTCGATGTGCTCACACGCGTGATAGAAGACGATGTCGCCATGACGCTCGTGGGTGCGGCGACGCGAGCCGAGGAAGCGATCCAGCTCGCGACGGAACACCAGCCGGACGTGGCGCTGATCGACGTGCGCATGCCGGGCGGGGGCGGCCCCACGGCGACTCGCAGCATCCGCCGGCGCTCACCGTCCACCAAAGTGATCGCGTTCTCGACGTTCGAAGCCCCCGAAACCGTCACATCGATGCTCGAGTCGGGCGCTTGCGGGTACGTTTCGAAGGGCGACTCGGCGCTCGACATCGTTCGCGCGATCCGCTCCTGCCGCGAGGGGAAGACGCCGCTCTCACGGCGGATCCGCGACAGCGTGGCCGAGACCTTCGCGCACGAGCTGACGGCACGATCCAGCGCCACTCCGCGCGCCAACCGACGCGCGCGCATCCTGCGGTTCATCGACGGAGAGGGCCTCGACGTCGTCTTCCAACCGATCGTCGATCTCAGGACCGGGAGGGTCGTCGCCGTCGAGGCGCTCAGCAGGTTCTCGACCCGTCCACGCAGGACACCCGATAGGTGGTTCCATGAGGCACGTGAGCTGGGGCTCGGCGTTGCCCTGGAAGTCGCCGCCGCGCGGGAAGCGCTCGCTGTGCTCCCGTCGTTGCCGCTGGACGTCTGCCTCACGCTGAACTTCTCGCCGCAGACGTTGTCCTCACCGGAGTTCGCGGTGCTCGTGGCAGGGCAGCCGCTCGATCGACTGATCGTCGAGGTGACCGAGCAGGCCGAGATATCGGGCGCCGATCGGCTCGCGGAGAACCTCGCCGCGTGGCGATGGGCGGGCCTCCAGGTCGCGGTCGACGACGCTGGCGCCGGCTTCTCGACGCTCGGCCGCATCGTGCAGTTGCGCCCCGAGTTCATCAAGCTCGACATCGCCCTGACGCGGGAGATCGACACCGATGTCGCGGGCCAGATGCTGGTCGAGAAGCTCCAGGCGTTCGCCACGGGTGTCGGCGTGACCCTCGTGGCCGAGGGGATCGAGACCGACGCGCAGTTGCGGACGCTGCGCGCGCTCGGCGTGAGCCTCGGTCAGGGATATCACCTCGGACGACCCGGTCCGCTCCCGCCTGTCGGGAGTGACGGGGAGCTGTCGTGGGGGGGTCGGCATGCGTTCGGCGACCGCGTTGCGGGCAGTTCCGCGGGCGGCGCGATCGCGTCGGCTCATCGGGCATGAAGATGCGCGGATCCCTTTCGATCGGCCACCATGCTGGACGGCGAAGGGATCGCCGCCGAGCTTAGACCGACATGCTGATCCCCGCCGCATCGACGGAGGCATCGACGTGCCGTCGCCGACGACGGCCTAGGCGGGTCCCTGTCGACGACAGAGCAGATGTCGCCCGAACGGGGACGGACCAACGTCTCATGTCGACGGTGCACGACCTCCGTTCGGCGGCACCCGCCGCTCCCACTCGTTTTGACGACAACGGACTATGCGGCGGCGCCCGCCGCGGAGCCGATACCACCTTTCAGGTAGTGACCGGTTCGGCAACTCCCTGGCCGCCTCAGGAAGGAGCTTCATGAAGCGGATCACCGTGCTCGTCGCCGACGACGAGCCCGAAGTTCGCGACGTGCTCCGCGCGTTGATCTCCACCGACGAAGGGCTGCGTCTCGTCGGAGCTGTCGAGGAGGCCGAGGACGCGATCGAGATCGCGACGCAGCGGCAGCCTGACATCGCACTCGTGGACGTGCGTATGCCGGGAGGCGGTGGCGTTCGCGCGACCCGCGAGATCGTGCGGCGCTCGCCGCCGACCAAGGTCATCGCGTTCTCGGCGTTCGAGGACGTCGAGACGGTGCTGTCGATGCTTCGCGCCGGCGCGCGGTTCTACGTCTCGAAGGCCGACTCGACCGACGAGATCCTGCGGACGATCCATCGGGCGGCGGAGGGCGCCGCCGACGAGGGGGACACAGACATCGAGCGTGTGGTCGTGGCGCTCGACGAATGGCGCGCGTACCGCCACGAGCACGCCTCGCTGGACGAACTGCGCACGGCGCGCGTCGAGGAGGTGCTCCAGGCCGGCGGCATGACCGTCAACCTCGCGCCCGTTCGCCAGCTCGCATCTGGCGAGGTCGTCGGTTGGGAGGCGTTCCCGTCGTTCCCCGCCGGGGGCCGCTCGGCCGCCATCCTCGCCGATGCTCGGTCGGTGGGCATGCTGAAACAGCTCGAGCTGGCGTTTGCCGAGCTCGCGCTCGGAGAACTCTCGAACGTCGCCGGGAACCAGTGGCTGGCCATCGGCGTGTCGTCGGAGACGGCCCGATCGGCGCAGCTGCTCGCCCTGCTCGACGGGGTCGACACGGGTCGCGTCGTGCTCCAGCTCGACGACCCGAACCCGGTCTTCGATCGGATCGGCGTCGAGCGAGCGATCCACCTCTGGCGCGGCGCCGGAGCCCGTACGGCGATCCGCGACGTGGGATGCGGCGCCGAGACGCTTCGTCTCTTCGTGCGGGTCCGTCCCGACTTCGTGCTGCTCGACCCCTCGCTCACCAGCCATCTCGACGGCGAAGCGCCGCGCGAGCGACTCGTGCGAGCGCTCGTGGCGATCGCGTCGGACCTGGGATCGACAGCGATCGCGAGCACCTTCTCGTCGGGGATGGACACCGCCGCACTCGCCGAGCTCGGGGTCGAGCTCGGTGTTGACGACATGGAGCGGGTCGCCGCCGAGGCGGCCCACCTCGCGACACGGGAGGAACGGGCATGAGCGCCACGAAAGCGGGGGCGCGCGCGGGCCTGCGCGCGATGGTGCTGATGGTACTCGCGAGCGGAGTGTGGCTCACGACCTCCGGTATTGCGCTGGCGGACGCGACGACGTGCGCACCGACGGACGTCTCGTGCGTCGGCTCCACGGTCAACGACACCACGGGCGACGCGACCTCGACCGTCGACGACACGGTGCAGACCGGACAGGACCAGGTGAACGACACGGTCGGTCAAGCGGAGGACCAAGCGTCGGATGCCGTCGACGCCGTGGCTGACACGGTCCAGACGGTGAAGGAAGCGGTTCTGGGCGATGGGTCGACCGAGCCAGACCCCGGTGGACCACCCGGCGGAGGTTCTGGCGGTTCGGGCGGCTCCAGCAGTTCTGGTTCCGGTGATTCTTCGTCCGGCGGAGCGGGCGGAACCGACGCGGGTCGTCGCGGCGACGGCCACGGCGGGAGCACGACCGGCACGCCGGGCGTGAGCGTCCCGCTCGGCGCGACGGCGCCCACGAGCCTCGCGACGCCTCCGGGCACAGTCGGCGGCCGGAACGGGGCGCCGAGCACGTCGGGCGCCCCGACGTTCCGGGCCGCGGTCGCCGGCATCGCGGCGGCAGTGGTTCTGCCGCTCCTGATCCTCTCCGGATGCGCGCTTGCGTTCGTCGCGGCCCAGGGCCGACTCGATCGGCGCGACCCGCGGCTCGCGATGGCGCCGGTCGTGAGCGACGTCTTGAGGTTCGAATGATCGCCGCCCGGTCGCACGGCGCGGTGCGGCGCCGGCCCGAACGGGCCGAGCTCGTTCCGCTCACGGAGCGCGCGGGTCTACTGGAGATGTTGCGCGGCGCATTCGTTGGCGCCGCGGTCCTCGCGGCGGTGCTCGTGCCGTCGTTCACGGCGAGTGGCCGCGCGGCGCTCGTGGCCGTGAGCCTGTGCTACCTCGCCGCCGCGGCCCTTCCCCAGGTGCTTGCGCGCGTTCATGCCGGCGGGCTCGTCCCCGCGATGGGCGGCGCCCTGCTGCTCGACGGCGTGTACCTCGTGTGGCTGCTGTCGATCACCGGCGGCACCGGCAGCCCGATGTTCGCGCTGCTGTACGTGCATGTCGTAGCGGTGACGCTCGTGGCCTCGTACCGTACCGGCCTCAAGCTGGCCATCTGGCATTCGCTGGTGTACCTCGTCTTGTTCCAGGCGGAGGTCTCACACGTCTACACCGTGGCAGGCGGCCTGACGTTGCTGACAGGCTCGGCGATGCACGTCGTCGTCGTGACGCGCCTGGCCACGCTGTGGCTCGCGACGCTCGTCACGGCGGCGTTCGCCGCCTATGCGGAGCGCGAGCTCAGGACGCAGAAGATCGACCTCCAGCACCTGTCCGACATGGTCGCCGACATCGAGGGCATACGGAGCCAGGCCTCGATCGCGAGGTCATTGCTCGAGCGGATGGAGCACGTCTTCGGCTTCACGCGGGGCGTGGTGCTCGCGTCGATGCTCGACGAGCTGGACCTGCAGGCGTCCTTCGGCGAGACCGGACACGACTCCCACCCTTCCTCGCTCGACGGAGTGATCGACCGGGCGTGGTCGGAACGCCAGCCGGTGCTCGCTCGCGGTCTCGACGCCGAACGCGACGCTCGTCTCGCGGGTCTGCTCCCGGTCGCCCGCAACGTGCTCGTCATTCCTCTGCTCGCCAGCGGAGGTCTTCGCCTGGGCGTGCTGGCAGTGGAATCGAGTTCCGATCGCGTCAAGACGTGGGTCGTCGACTTCGTGCGGCAGTTCGCGTCGCACGCGGCGATGCGCCTGCACAACGCGTGGCTCCACGACCGCGTGCAGTCGCAACTCGAGGAGATCGGCCTACTGCGAGACGAGGTCGTAGCCCAGAACCTCTCACTCGAGACGCGGGTCGCCGAGCAGACACAGGAGCTTCGCGCCACCGTCACCGAGCTCCAGGACGCGAACGGGCATCGTCAGCGCCTGCTCTCCCACCTCGTCCGTGCCCAGGAGGAAGAGCGCCAGCGGATCGCCGGCGACGTGCACGACGATCCCGTCCAGCGCGTCGTCGCGGTCAGCATGCGACTCCAGCTGCTGCGACGGAGCGTAACCGAGCCGGAGGTACGCGAGGAGCTCGAACAGTCCCTCCAGTCGGTGCAGACGTGCATCCGCAGCATGCGGCAGCTCCTGTTCGAATTGCGTCCTCCGATCTTGGATGAGCGCGGCATCGGCGCCGCGATCGAGGAATACCTCTCGGGCCGCGACGTTGCCTTCGCGTACCGCGTCCACGACTCGCTCGATGAGCAACCCCCCAGCGAGGCGCGCATCGTTCTCTACCGCATCGCCCAGGAAGCGCTTGCGAACATCTGCAAGCACGCCGAAGCTGCGAACGTGACCATCGACGTGACGGCCGAGAACGACGGCGTGGCGATCGAGATCGATGACGACGGCGTCGGCTTCAGCCCCGAGACGGCCGTGCACCACGACGAGCCCGGCCACATGGGGCTCAGCTCGATGCGGGAGCGCGCCGAGCTTGCCGGTGGATCGTGCGAGATCCACAGCCTCCCGGGCGACGGCACGTCGGTGCGCTATTGGATCCCGACGCCGAAGATGCCGCGGCCCGTCCCCGACCGCGTCGCCCTCGCGGGCTGACCGCCGCGCCCGGCCTCTTCACAATCCGGCCAAGGCGGACATCTGGTATCGGGGAGCACCCAGTTCCCTTCGCTGTCTCGACGAGCGGGAGGCCCGGGGCCTCTCGCGACCGCGCCTTGGACAGCCGCCTCGTTGAATCGCGGACTGGGGGAGTACGGCTCCTCACCGGAAGTCCCGCCAAGCGGGGCCTGATCCACGATAGGCCGGCGCCCGGCATCGGCCGAAGGAACCCGCGCTCAGACCTGGCGCCGATCGGCTACCAACCGGCAGTCCGGTCGGTCACCCCTCGAGGGAGGACGAGTAGGTACAGGAATCGGGAGTCTCAGGCGGCTCCCCGATTTCCCTCGTGCCCCGTCGGAACCGGACGAAAGGGGCAAAGCAGTCGAGGTCCTTCGTCCAGGTGGAAGGTCGATACAGCATCAAGGCGGAGCGCTACGCGCAGCAAAGAGTTGAATCAGGCGAGGGCGTCGATGATCTCTCGAGCGACCCGCTCGCCGGAGCGCACGGCGCCATCCATGTAGCCATTCCAAACGTCCGAGGTCTCCGTTCCCGCCCAGTGGATCGGCCCACAAGGACGGCGAAGCGCCTCTCCGAACTGCGTCCAGGCGCCGGTTGCGAGGTGAGCTCCGTAGCACCCCCGAGTCCATTCTTCGGCTGCCCAGTTCTGGTCGATGTACTGGATCGGATCGGCGGCACGTGGACCGAAGAAGCGCTTCAGGCTGGCGATGACGATCTCCTTGCGTGTCTCGGCAGGAAGCTCTCCCATCGTCCGACCATGCTGACCTTCCACGAAGCCTACGAGAACGCCATGGCCAGCATCGGGTGGGGAGTTGTCGAAGATGATGCCGACCGGACCGCCAAGATCGGCGGCGAATCCGCTCAGACCCTCTGCCCGCCAGAACGGCTCCGGGTACATCGCCATGCACTTGATCACGTAGCCCATCGGCATCTGCTGCGTCAGCTGATCCCTCAGGGGCGGCAAGGCGGGCGTGTACTGGATCCGTGCGGCCAGCGCCGGTGGGACTGCGACCGCAACCCGGCGCGCGGTTATCGTGGTTCCTCCCGCTACGACCTCGACGCCGTCGGGCGTCTGGTCGATCTCGTGGACCGGGCTGCGCAGTCGAACCGCATCCCCGAGGCGATCGGCCAATCTGGTGGCCAAGATCTCGGAGCCTCCCACGATCCGGCTCTCCTGAGCACCGCCAGCGGTGTTGATGATCCGATCGATGAGTCCGCCCGAGTGGACGTAGAACAGGAAGTGGAGCAGTGACATATCCCACGACTCTGCTGCGAAGACGGCCCCCACGATGAGGCGCCAGAAGTCCCGGGCCTCGGGGCTTGTGACGTTGTCTTCGATCCAGGTCTCCACCGTCTTGCGGTCCCAGCGCGGCGCCTCCGGCGCGGCCCACGGCTCGGGGAGCGGAACCGTGAGCGCCATCTCCTCCAGCCTTTTCTGAGTGAGCGCGACCTCCTCGAGCGCTTCATCGGGGAGCCCGAAGCTGTCGTCGCCGAACCGCTTCGTTCGTCCGTCGATCGAGACTAGACCGTCCCCCGAATCGAATGTCGGGAACAGCTCAGCACCGAGCTTGGCCGCAAGCGAAAGCACGCGATCCTGGGTGGGGCCCACCCACTGCCCTCCGAGCTCCACGACGACACCGTTGGAGAAGGTGTGGTTGAGGATGCGCCCGCCGACGCGGTTCCGAGCCTCGAGCACGACGGCCGAGAGTCCTTCCGCCATCAGATCGCGCGCAGCCGTCAACCCCGCCAGTCCGCCGCCGACCACAATGACATCTTGCCGTTCCAAACCCGCCTCCTGCACTCGCCGATTGTTGCGGTTATACGCCTGCTCGATCGATGGGAGAAGCCACGCGCTGCTTCACAGAGCCGAACGTATTGTGCGCCGTCTGCTGGAGGGTGTCGTCCAGGCGGCGGTTCAGCTCCTGTGTGCGAGCGCATGATGCAACATGTGTTTCAAGTAGCGCCGCCTGTACGTCTCCTGGCTAGGCGCGGTGCAGTCGCCCGAAGGTTCTGAATCCGTAACGATGCGGCCGATCGTGGGGTCAAGCCCGCTCGACGGTCAGCTCTGTTCTCTCCGGCGCCAGTCAAGACCGCGCCGCCGACGGGGACGGCACTTCGGACGTGACGGGGACGGGCATTATGCCGCCACGATGGAGAAATCGGAGAGGAACCGAGGACTCCACGAATCCTCTCCGATTTCTCCCCCTGCCCCCGGCCCGAACCGGACAAAAAAGGGACGAGGATTGCCAGTCACGTTCGTGCAGGTGGAAGCCACGTACGGCCTCGAGCGCGAGCGCGATTCGGCTCCAAGAGGCGGAGGGACGGCGAACGGCTGGGGTATACCTGGCCGGTGCGCGCGGGACATGCCGAACGGTTCCTGGAGCGAGAGCGACGATGGAATTTGCCATGTGATCGACGGCATCGCGGAGGTGGACGATCACGGCACGCTCTAGCAGGACCGCGCCACTGGGCCATATGTCACGGCTCTGCGATTGGTCCAGTGGGCATCCGGAACAACCGACGATCGGTTCGCAGTAGGGGGCCGGCCCCAGCGGTCAGAACCGGGCGAAGCGCTCCACGTCCTCCCGGAACCCTTCGATCATCTCGCTGGTCAGGGTGGAACGGGTCTGCTCGATAGCCGCTAGGAAATCCGCGGTCTGAGCCCGGAGCCCGCTGCCCTCGAAGTGCTCCCTCTCGAAGGCCAGCTGCGCGGCCTTGTGGGCGGCGAACTCGATGTCGGCAGGGGTGAACCACTCTGATGCCCGCACCAGCGCATCGACGTCGATCCTCTGATCGGTGATCTCGGAAGCGTACCGGCTCCAGACGGCTGCGCGTGCCTTCGCGTCGGGAGGCCCCACCGGCAGGATGTAGTCGAACCGCCCCGGACGGAGGAAGGCAGGATCCAGCCGGCTCACCCAGTTCGTGGCGCATACCAGCAGGTGGTGTGGGACCTGCCGGAACCCCGGGATCTGCCGGAGGAACTCGTTGGTCACGCTCGGGCTGACCCGCCGCTCCTCGTGCCGGATCGAGGCCAGGTCCTCCACCTCGTCCACGAACACCACGGCCGAGGGGAGCTGGAGGATGCGGCCGAAAACCTCGGCCAGTAGCTTGGCTTCCCGCTCGGGGCCCTCCCCGGCGAGCTCCGCGGGCTCCACTTCCACGAAGGGCCACCCGAGGCGAGACGCCACGCCTTTGGCGAACGTGGTCTTCCCCGTCCCGGGGGGCCCGAACAGGATGATGGCCCGAGGGGTGACCACCCCGTGGCGGGCGGCGAGCTCGGGCCGGGCTAGAGGGAGGATGACTCGCCGTTCGATGATGTCCTTGGCCTCCTCCATCCCCTGGAGCTCGTGCCAGAGGTCGGGATCGACCATCTGCCCGCCCAGCTCGGCCAGGGCCCGTGGTCCAGCGACGGTTGTGGGGAGGTCCCGCCACATCACCACGGCGTCGGGGAGGACGGCGTAGCCGCGGGTCTCGAGGCGCCGCCCAAGGGCCTGATCCGATGCCCGAGGAGCCTCGATCCTCCGAACTCCCCTTTCGGCCAGAGCTGCCTCGAGGTGATCGAGTAGCCGGTCTGCCAACCGATCCTGCTCCTCCCCGAGGATCGTCAAGCTGAGGACCCAGCCCATCGGCCCGTCAGCGGATCCCACCGCCACCCCCACCAGATCTCCGTCCGAGTCCGCAACGAACGCGACGGTCTGGTCCGCGGCCAAGATGTCGCTGGCGAGGTCAACCCCCAGGCTTCCCGCGGGCTCCCGCAGGAAGAGCTCCTCCTCCCAGAGCTTCAGGACCCTCCCGAGGTCCTGGGGGTTGTACGGGCGGATGATCGACCTAGCCGACGGCACGAACCGAGGGTGCCCCCTAGCTCACCGCGGCGCAACTCCAACCGGTTCCTGCGCGGAACGAGCTTAGGGTGCGAGTGATGCTGGCCCCGGAACCCCTGGCCGTGAACGGGCGCGGCACGTCGCCCCTTTCGTCAGTGCCCCCGGCAGGAATCGAACCTGCGCACACGGTTTAGGAAACCGTTGCTCTATCCACTGAGCTACGAGGGCGAGGGCCGAAGGCAGGCCTATTGTAGGGCGTAGACCGCACGTTTCCTGAAGTCATACGCTGTATGACATGTCCACGAAGCACACAAGCGGAGTGCTGACGGTTTCGGTTCCGCCGGAGGCAGCCGAGGCGTTCGACCGGCTCGCCGAGCGTGAGGGTCGGAACCGGAGCGAACTATTCCGGGAGATGCTCCGGGTCTATCGCGCGTACGTCGAGATGCGAACCTTCGACTCGCTCCAGCGATACCGAGCCGAAAAGGCGGCTCATCGCGGGATCAGGACCGAGAAGGACGTCGAGCGCATGATCAGTGAAACGCGTGCGTGAGAGTCGTTCTCGACACCAACATCCTCGTCCGCGTTCATCTTCCCGGGAGGTGCTCCGGAGTATGTGTACCGGGCTGCGATCCGAGGACGGATCGAGCACGCGACCTCACCTACCTTGCTCGCTGAGTTCGGACGAGTGCTCCCGACAAGTTCGGATGGGATCCCTCAGCGGTGGACGCAGCGATAGGTCAGGTAGCGAGGATCGGGACGGTCGTTCGTCCAACGGAACGGGTCGCCGTCATCGATGCCGATCCGGACGATTATCGCGTGCTCGAGGCGGCGATGAAGGCTCAAGCGGACAGGATCGTTTCGGGTGACAAGCACCTCGTTCGGCTCGGCGAGTGTGAAGGCATCATGGTCCTCAAAGCGGCAACGCTACTCGAGGAGCTGGCCATCGAGGTGGACGCAATCATGCAGCCCTAGCCGCGTCCGGACCTATCAGACGGACATCTCTCCACGACACCCACCAGTGTGCCGCTTTCGGCCCACTTGCTCGTCGTACGCGATCGGTTGCCTGCAGCGTTTCGGGTTGTGGCGGGCGCTCTCTCTCATCGGTCGCCGTCTACTCGTTTGTAGACCTTCCGCGACCGCGGGCACGAGGCGGACGGTCGACGAGTCGCGAGCACCTGATCGATGGACTTGTGCCGGCCCGATCCGGGCGCGGATGAGCGGTCACTCCGACAAGTTCACCTCGTATGGGACTCCGAGGGTCAGGGAAGATTCGTCTCGCCGTCTGCGGCCCAGAGGGCGCGATCGAGCGTTCGGAGATCCACTCCGACGCCTTTGGCGATCCGCTCGCACTCTGCAAGGTAGAGGGGCCACGCCGCCCGCCAGGAGAGGCTCTCAGCCTCGGCGAGCCGCCCGAAGGCTCGCAACGTGCGCCAAGCCAGAACATCCATGACGGTGTAGCGGTCGCGGTCGAAGGCGGTAAGGATCGCACTCGCCATGCGAGCCTGGACGCCCTGCAACGGCAGGAGGACCGCCATCGCCACTTCGGGATCCTTCTCGGCGAGAGCTCGGCGCACAGCGGCTTCGACCTCCGTCCGATCGTTTCGAGCGAAATAGCCGGTGCTTCTCGCACTCTTCCAGCGCACTGCCTTCGTGACGTCGTCGAACGACGGGCGGCGCTTGCCCTCGAGGTCCGCGATCGGCTCGTCCTGGCTCGGATACCTGGCCGACCAGGCGTCGACCCAACGACGCGTGATCAGGCTTGCCATTGGACTGCGAGTCTGTCGACGCGTCCGTTCCAGTACGCGAAGTGGTCACGCCCAGCCCAGGACGATTGGTGTCCCTGCTGAAGCTGGAACGTCAGGCTGAGTGGCCGAGCCTTGACCAGGACCCAACACGCCTCGATCATCGCCGCGACCACAGGATCTTTGCGCTGCCAGCGCTCCTCCATCCACGCGCCGATGCCCTCGTAGTCGTGCACGATCATTGCGGTTGCCCTTCCGGGAGCGTGGCAAGCGCACGATACAGCGCTGCGAGCTCGGACAGCGTGTTCGGCATTCGCAGGAAAGCCTCATCGACGTCGGTGAACGCCCATGCGCCGATCGGCAACACGACGATGCCGCCGAGCATCGCCTCGGCCCTCTCGAGAGAGTCGACGCCCTGGTGACGGGCGCCTTCACGCCGGACGACGGCTTCGCACTCGGCCCAAGTCGTGCAGACGCCTCGCAGTTCCTCCGGCGCCGTGACGACGTAAGCCTGACAGGGGGTCGTGCAGTTGCTCGGGGAGCTGGAAGCGGCCAGCGAGTGGGGACGTTCGCGGGCACCTTGACACCACGGAGGCGTGCTCTCGGTCGCGTGCTGGTCATCCTGCTTGTCGCCATCGAGATCGTGCCCGAGATGTGAACCGCGCCTAAGTGCCGTACGTAGACCTCCACGTGATGCCGGGCCTGCAATGCCTTGGAACGTGGAGGAGGGACGAGCATGGCTGAGCCGAGCTTGTACGAGCGATTGGGCGGCGTGTTCGCCATCGCAGCGGTGGTCGACCATTTCAGCGATGCGGTCGTTCAGAACCCCATGGTCGGCCGGGCATCGACGAACCCTGAGCTTCGTCAATGGCATACGGAACAGCTGGACAGGTTGCCAGGGCTGAAGTTCATGCGCACCCTGTGGGTTTGCAACGTCGCCGGTGGACCCTTCACGTTCGCTGCCACGAAGCCAGGGAGCACCCCCCTCGGGCTGGAAGAGGCCCATCGCGATCTCCACATCACCCCCGAGGAGTTCGACGAAGTCGCAGCGGAGCTGGGACGCACACTGGATCATTTCGATGTCCCTGCGCGCGAGAAGGATGAAGTCCTTGCGGCCTTCGCAGCGCACAAGGGGGAAGTGACCGAGGGATCGATGGCTTCGGCCTAGGAGGCTAACGCCCTTCCGCAGTTCCTGTCGAGGGACATTCTTGAACACTCGCGCAGCCCAAGGCGATCTTCAGAGCGAAGCTATGACCCGCCGTTCAGGCCGTACGCAGGGCATCGATCGTCGCCGTCTGGACGAGCCGGGAGGCCGTGCGCGCCAGATCGCCGTCCGATGTTATGAGGACGTCCGCTTGTAGCTGCGTGAGCGCCACGAATTCGGCGTCGTACGTTGTCTCCCACCCCAGCTGGTCCGCGACTTTCCACGCCTTACGCTGAAGCACCTTGTCGCCCAGGAAGCGAACCTTCAGCGAGTTGACACGCGTCACCTGCTCGATGCCCTCAGCAGCCGAGATCTCCCCTCGCCGGGCCGCCTCGTACATTGCCGCGAGTGCCTGCGAGCGCACGAGTGTCGGCGCGACGAGCTTGTGCTCGGCGGCGACCTTGATCTCGCCAGCAGCGATGCGGAGCAGAGTCTCGCAATCAACCACGAAGCGCGTCACACCGCAGACGCTACACCTTCGCCAAGGAACGATCAGTTCGAAGTTCAGCTGTTGATCACGCCCCTGGGGTGACTCCGCTCGGGCACATGGAATCGCTACGAGTGGCCTTCCTGTCACGCTCGTGTGACACTTGTCGGGCGTTCGCCCGGTAACCGATCGCGTCGATCCCCGCACCACAGAATGGAGGCCGGAGCCGTGGGTGAGATTCTAGGCATCGCTCGCTTCAAGTTTCACGAGGGCAAGGCCGAGGAGTACAAGCGCTTGTCCGCTGAGGCCATGGAGATCGTGCGGACCAAGGACAGCGGAACGCTGCAGTTCGACACCTACCTGAACGACGACGAGTCCGAGTGCATGGTCATCGAGCGGTACAGGGACTCCGCGGCGGCCATCGAGCACTGGGAGAACGTTCGCGACCTGTCCGAAACCATCCTTGCAACGGTCTCAGTGGTTCACGGCGAGCTGCTCGGCGAGGCGAGCGCAGAGTTGCGAGCGAATCTGGCGGACGGCCCGGTCCAGCTCTTCACGCCATACCAGTCGATGTAGACACCGAATCGCCGAGCTTGGGCGAGGGTACTCCGACCGCGATCCGTTCGCGGCACAATAGTCCACGCGCCGGAGCGCGAGAGACCGCCCTTCAGCGGCATTCCCCATCCGCTCTTCCGCGCAGCCCGCACCGTCTGCGTATTCCGACCAACAGTCGAGCGCGGGTCTTCGCGTCGCCTCCGTTGCAGTCGTGTCCATCCAGGAAGACACTCAGAGGTGTGTGAAACAGCAGGGACTGGAGGGCTCCCCTCGGCGCTGGTGCTGTGCTGATCGTGGAGCGGTCGTTTTCCTGCTCGCGCGAGGAAGGGGCGCGCCGCCCCCGCTCGACATCTCGTACGGCGAGGTCGCGAAGGTCCAGGCATACGTCTTGCCGGAAGGCTCGAATCCGCCTCCGCTCGCCCAAGTTCTCGAGAAGTTCGAGCGTCCCCTCGCCGTAGTGCAGGCCGACATCCCGTCGCCGTTTCCTGCGCCCGCTCGGTGCCGCGTCTGGGACCTCGGGGGCGACGGCGTCAGGGCTCAGCGTCTGGCTCACCGATGGCCGCCGTCTCGATTACCTAGCATGCAGATTCCCAGGCAGGTTGGAGTCGCTCTACGCGGATGCCTTGGGCGAATAAGAACGACCGGAACACCCTCTTGATCCACGCAGCCCGCTCCGTCGACGTACACGCACTCGACGAGACTGCGTTGAAGTGTTGCCCGCCGGGGCTGACACTCTGATCTCGTGCACGGTATTTCGCGGTTCGTTGCCTTGTGTGCCGGGCTGCTCGTCGTAGGCGTGGTCGTCTTCGCGCTCACGAGAGGATCGGGTGCCCCCCCATCACCACCTCTCGACATTTCGTACTCGGCGATTGTGAAGGTACAGGCGTACCCGGTTCCCGAAGGTTCACCGCCTCCTCCACTCTCCGCCGCGCCCACTCGCTTTGGGGGTCAGGCTCTCGACGATGTCCGATCCGACATCCCGTCGCCCTTTCCGGCCCCCGTGCGCTGCGATTACGCGGGCTTTGGAGATGGCCTTCAGCTCAGCGTTTGGCTACGCGACGGTAGCCGCCTTGACTATTTCGCTTGTGCTTTCCCGGACGAACTGAACAAGCTCTACGAGGACGCCTGGCATTGACCCCAGCACCCCTTCGATCCGCCGAAAACAGACCTTATCCGTACACCAAAGAAGGCGGCTAAGACGGCAGCGTCGTCCCTAAGCTCCTGCGGCAATGGGTGTCAAGATACGAAACTCATCTCCTCCACTACATAGGAGTATTCGTCGAGGTGAAAGCTCCCGGTATCAGCCCGCCGCCGGAGAATGCGAAGAAGACTCTCGGACGAATGGGACTGGGTCGAAGATCGCGGTCTGGGCCGCGAGATCCGCGGTACGGCATTGCGCATCCTCGCCGACATCGCGAAGCACTTGAAGGGTGAGCGAGTCACCCGAGATAGAAAAACGATACGTGATGGTGCAAACGTTGTCGGAGGCTTGGACCGTGTGAGGTCCGGTAACGACGAAGTTTCCGCCCCAGCCCGCTTCCTCCTCACCGGCCGCGTTCCTGGCCGTTTGGAACCAGAAGCCATCCTGGATCACGAGTCCCTGCCGGATCGACCCATCGAAGGGGATAGACAAGGCCTCGAAGTAGTACTTCTCGGCCTCCGACCGAGAGAATCCGGCACCGGTCATCGCGGCGACCAGGTCCGCTCGCGTGACCGACGGGGTCCAGTACACCCCGTCAGGGATCGCTGGAAGGGTCGCCGGACTCGTAGAGCTGTGGTCAGCCGGCAGCGGAGCGCTGCCGCGAAATGCAGAGACCACGACCAACGTTCCGCCAACCCCGAGCGCAAGAGCGAGCGCTGCCGCCGCCAGCCGTCGCCGCCGCTGGATCTTGTCACGTCGATCGAAGACGCGATCGAGCGCCCCGGGTTCGAGGTGGAATCGCTCGCTGCGACGCACAAGCCGGTCTCTCAGGTCACTCATCGTTCACCTCCAACACCGCTCGCATCGTTGTGCGCCCCTGTGATGCGAGTGCTCGCACCGTGACGTCTCTGACGCTCATGATCTGGGCCGCCTCCACCGAGGTGTAACCCAATACTTCGGTCAGGACGATCGCCGCCCGCTGACGCGGTGTGAGCCGTGCGAGCCCGCGGTCGATCAGTTCGCGATCGTCTACCGATCCGAACTCGTCGATCCTGGGAGCAATACGAATGGCCTCCCGGAGCTGCCGGGCCGCGCGACGGGACCGTTTCTTCCAGCGATTGAAGGCGGATCGGTAGAGGTAACCAACGGGATCGTCCAGCCCGCGCACGCGATCCCAGTTCTCGAAGAGCGCGAGGAAGGCATCCTGCACGACCTCCTCGGCTTCGAACCGATCGCCTGTAACGAGACACATCCGCCGAAACAGCGTTTCGGCCTCGGTCTCGAAGAAGGCATCGAATGTCAAGGCATCATCTCCGGTGGCCGAGATGCGCCTGCCCTTGCTGGCCGCGAGCCGGATCCGAGCACTCACCCCATAGAAGAAGTCCTTCTGACGACTAAACGTTGAGAGCGATCGACGAAGAGTGCCGATCCGGCCCAATCTTGCTCCCCCACTCAACGATTCGCCATCCGTAGGGCTTCTTCTTTCGACCGATCAAAGAGCCGCCGCCGCAGGCGAAGAAAGGTGTCGAACATGACGAGACCAGCCACAGCGCCACGCAGTGTTCGGCGTTCACTCGCAGGCGTCGTACTGGTCGCGGGAGCCATGTTGATTCCCTGTACCCCGGCACGGGCCCAAGCAACGATCATGCGATTCTCCGGCACGCAAACCGACACGTTCACGGCTCCATTGGAAGGCTGTCTCTCGGACGATCTCGTCGGCACGGTAATCCTCACCGAGACTTCTACTGGTCAGGTCGTCGACACCGGCCAGAACGTCTTCGTCGTGCACGGTGTCAACACGTACGACTACCTGCTGGACCTTCCGGACGGGCGCTACGTTGAGAGTGGCCTCGACCGCGATCTGTACGCTTTCGTTGCGAACCCGCCGCATTCCATCTTCAACCTCGTGTCTCAGGACCAACGAACCATCTTCGGTGCCGACGACTCGCCCATCGGAACACTGTCCATCCACGCCGGCTATCACGTCACCTACGACGACATCAACGGTAACGGGACACCCGACCCGGGCGAGATCGCCGTGGAGTTCGACTATTTCCATCTGAAATGCGGATAGTCGACGCTTGAACGGCCATGCCATCGCGCTGGGGCGCGAGAGGCCGCCTTCATCCGCGACCCTCACCCTCTCGATCCGCGGATAACGCTCCTTGTGCGTACACCCAAGCGTAGGCCCTAGCCCTAGATGCCCTGACGGCCCCGTTGGAGGTCGGCCGGCCCGGATCAGCCGGTGACGGGGGCCCCGAGCGGTGACAGTGGCTGTGAGCCCCTCGTTTCGGAACTCACTGCCGTCATCAGTGGAGACCGCCTCCAGGCGCAATCCGATCGCGTAACCGTTTGAGGAGGCTCGTGGAGCCCTCGATGTCGGTGAAGAGGAAGGTAACGGTTCCGCCGGGGAGATCAGGCACGTCGGGCTCTTGCGGGAAGGCCCGCGTGGTCGTCAACGATGATTAGAGGGACGCGCAGATCGTCGCACGAGGCAGGGGCCTGCCGCGTCCGGGCTGACCCTCATATCGCCTCTGGGGATCCACCTCGACTCACGAACGCGGCGCAGTCCCCCATGCATAACTCGTGTCCCCGGGAATGTCCGTGAGTTCATACAGCGCCGTACCATCGTGGTTCGCGATCCAGAGCGCCTCGCCATGTTTGGTCGTTCGCCCGAAGAGGACCTTCGTCGAATCGGGCGTCCACACCGGGAATCCTGAGATGGAGCCGTCGCTGTCCGACGTGACCTCGCTCAGGCCGGTGCCGTCCGGGTGCACCACCCACACCTGGGGCCTCGCCCGAAGCTTGCTGGTGAACGCGATCAGTTGGCCATCCGGCGACCACGGCGCCGAGACGGCTCCCAGACCGGACGGTGTGATCTGGCGCAAGCCGGAGCCGTCGGCGTTCACCACGTACAGAGCGATCCCACGTCCGGGCGACGACCTCCACTGGGCGGCGAAGGTCACCTGTGACCCGTCGGGTGACCAGTCGGCCTCGAGTTCCGCGTTCGTGGCCACGACCGGCAGTTCCGGAGGACTCAACTGAAGCAGGTCGGTGCCGTCGGGGTTGACCGAGAACAGGGTGCCCTTGTCGTTGGAATCGACCCGGTTGAACAGGATGCGGGAGCCGTCGGGGGAGTATCCGCGCATGGAGTCATTGAAGCCCTCGGGCGTCGCGGTGACCCGCACGCGGTCGCCCGCATCCGAGGACCGCACGGTGTACAGGCCGGCGTCGGCCGCATGGATGAGCCCCTCGTTATGGCAGAGGAGTCGGGCGGCATCCGGGGACCAGAACGCGCAGTAAAGATCCATGGGAAGTTCTGGGTTCAGCAGCGTGAAGTCCGAGCCGTCCGGGTTGACCGTGGCGGGCTGAACTCCCACTTCGTCCCAGGCGCCGCAGACCAGCTTGCTTCCGTCCGGGGCGAACCGCTCGCAGGAGACCGCTAGGATGGGCGGGCTCGGGTTCGGGTCGATCTGCTGCTCATTCGACCCGTCAGGGTTGATTGTAAAGGCGCTGGGGGCTCCGTCGGGGCTCCAGCGATTGAATGAGATCCTCCCGTTCGCTGCAGTTGAGCTGGCGCCAGCCGGTGAACCGACTGCAACCATCCCCAAGGACAACGCGATCCCGATGATCAGCTGCCAGGTCCATCTCATCCGATACCTCCCTCGCTGTGTGAGCCCACGCCACGCCTCCGGTAACCGAGGTCTGTCACCCCACCCGCCCACGGATATTCGCCCTCTCCCCGTCTCGGCATGGCATCACCACACAGGAGCGGGACGCGCTCGACGTTTACCGACTGATCGAACCATCTCGGTGGGCTCGCCGTCTTGCGCCGCCGTTATGGACCACTTCACCCGACAGGCCACTGAGGCTCCGACGAAGGAGAGGGTGACGCGGGTAAACGCGGAGGCTCTCCAGGCCCTGTGCCTACTGATGGCAGACCTTGTGTCCCTCTGGCCGGTGGGCCACGATGGGCATGGTCTCCCCGGGGGGATCCGAGGGAGCGCATGTCGGTCGTGGACTCCGACACCGAGTACGAGTGGCTGTTCCGAGAGGAGTTCCCGGCCGTCATGCGGTCGGTGTTCCTGATCTGCCATGACGCCAACCGCTCCCAGGACATCACCCAAGATGCGTTCGTGCAGCTGCTCCGGCATTGGAAGAAGGTCTCGCGCTACGAGCGGCCGGGGCCTGGGTACGCCGGGTGGCAATCCGACTGGCCCTGCAGTCGGTGCGGAGGGAGCGGCTCCGATCCATTCTCGAGCGCGAGGTCGATCCCCCCGTACCATCCGGATCGGTCGACGTCGACGTGATGAAGGCGATCCGCACCCTCCCGCGGATGCAGCGGGCGGCCGTGGTTCTGTTCTACTTCGAGGACCTGCCGGTGGGAGAGGTCGCCGAGATCATGGGATGCGCCCCCGCCACCGCCCGGGTGCACCTGCATCGGGCCAGATCCCGGCTGGGGGAGCTTCTGGACGAGGGGGTGTCCGAAGATGTCCCTTGACGAGCGCCTCCGCCGATCCCTCCGGGGCTCGGCCGGGGCTGTCGATCCGGATCCTGAGGAGAACCTCGAAGCGGTCCGCCGCAAGAACAAGCGACTGGTCATCAGGCATCGGATCGCTCAGGCCACTCTCGCCGCGGCCGCTGCCGTCGCTGTGGTGCTCGTCGCGCCGCGGGTCATCGACTTCGTCCGGAGCGTTCATCCCGTCCAACCAGCCAGCCCGGCGCCGACGGCGCTCCCCACCTCGTCCTCGACCCACCGGGATCCACTCGAGGGCGAATGGCGCCAGGTGGCCACGTGCCAGGACATCGTCCGCACGATGACTCGGATCGGTGCCGCCCCCTGGATACTCCGACAGCTTCAAGGAGAAGAGGGTGCCGCGAAGCCACCACCGAAGAAGGACCCATGCAAGGGCGCCCCGGCCACGTTCGTGCGTATCGCCCGGTTCCATGACGGCCACCTGCTCCTGTTCGATCCCCCGCAGCAGCAGGTGGCCGGGCTGAATGCTCTGTACACGGTGGTGGACGACCACACCTTCACCCTCGTTAGTGCGCCCGGCGACCACAACCTCTCGGGCGAGTTCAGGTTCACGTACCGGATCGTCGGCAACCAGCTGAGGATCGACTTGCTGCAGGACGACCGAGACGTCTCGACGGCATTCGAAGTCGCGCCGTTCGTGCGGGTTGGCTGACATGAGGTGGCGAGTATTCGCCACAGCCAGCGCCCATTCCCGTCGGGCGGTGGGCGCCGAGGCACGCGTTCCGGCCGACCTTCCGATCTGCCCTCTGCCCTCTGCCACGAAGCGGTCGATATCCGCTTCGTGGCTGTTCACTCCTGCGCGTATCTCACCGTCCTCGAAGGCCGAAGCTGCCCCGATGGGCCCCGGGACGACGTCCGCGGCGTCCTGATCCGGGACCAGGCCGACCGCGACGCGATCTCCTCTCGTCTAATGCGCTACCGCGACCAGAACGGGCAGGATTGGGCCGACATCATCGACTTCCTGACCATGTACCCAGATGCGCGGAGGCGGGTTGCAAAGCTACTCGGCGAGATGGATGCAGTGTGACGGCTCCCTCTGATCTGCCGATAGTTCCGATGCAGCCGCCTGGCTCACGGCAATCGGAAGGATTCTCACGGCAGTCCTGGCCTTGGTCGGGGCGTGGGGGATGGATACGCGGCCACGTCGCCACGGCCTCACCTGCGGGAGCGAGAGTGGCCGCCGCCACCATCCGAACCTCTCAACCTGGCGATCCGCCGACAAAGTTCCTTGTGCGTACACCTGGAAAGGGAGGACGGAGGGCGCGTGGACGTTACCGCCCGTTTCCAGGGGGAACTAGGTCTGGACGGTGCTGGTGCCTCGCAAGAGGTAGAGCGCGGCGACGACGAGCACTGGGATGCTCAGCACTCCAGTGAGGTACTGCGCGAACGTCACTGCCTCTCCTGACTTGAAGAGGTCGTGGAAGAAGAGGAAGTCCACCAGCAAGAACCCGACGATGAGAGCGACAGCGAGTGCCTTCTTCACGTTCCCTCTCCTCTCCGGCGACTGAGCCCTCGTCTGAGCGGCCTCCACACACTCAACACCAGGGTATGTCGCGAATGCAGATCAACGCCACCCTCGCGCCTTTTCTCCACGAGCCCGCAACGAAAGGTGCATACGGCTGTCGCTCGGGAACGGTCGGAGCCCGACTTCGGCCGGTCCCGGCGGCCGCGAGGGCTACTGCTCGCGCCTGGGCGCGCGAGGCCGCCGTCAACTACAGAATGCCAAGCGATCATGCCGTTGCTCCTCCTCTCCGCGTCCCAGCGAAACTGCCTGCCACCATCTCTGCCCGCGGACTTGGCTCCACGTACACGGTCACGGCCGTCGCGCGTCCCGGATCTGCTGGCAACGCTATCGAACTATCGAATGGACGGCGGAAGGATTCTAGGCGGCGTTGCTGAGTGCTCGTGCCTGGCAGCGTGCGAGCGTGACGGCATTCACAAGTCTGGCGTGGCCGACGACCCAGTCGGACGCCGAGGGAAGACAAGAAAGAGGGCCGGTTCCGAAGACCGGCCCTCTTGCCTCAGCACACAAGCGCGTGTGCTTGTGACCTTCGTTTCAGTGGGTCAGGACGGCAGGAAGCGTGCCACGCCATCCCCGACCGCCACGATCTTCCCGTCGGTCTGTACGCCCACGGCCATCGCGACATCCCAACCCACGACCTGCACCATCCCGCGGTTGCCGAACGTGAGGTCCGGGCGTCCGTTCGCCCGGTACCTGGCGAGCGCGAAGTAGCCGCCCTTCGAGGAGTTCAGGTTGCCCGCTCCGACGATCTTCCCGTTGGACTGCAGGGCGAGCCCCCCGTACATCGCGTCACCGCCCTCCTCCTTCAGGAAGATCGACACCACCTTGCCGTCGCCTCCGAAAGTGGGGTCGAGTGCCCCGTTCGGGCGATACCGAACGAGTGCCCATCTCGGATGCGACCCGGTGCCCGGGCCAGCCGTGCATCCGGCCATGCCCCCCACCACGATCTTGCCGTCGGGCTGGAGGGCCAGACCCTGGGCCTCGCCTCCGCCGCCGCAGCGGGGGTCGCTGGTGAACATCGTCGTCACCTTGCCGTCCCCTCCGCCGAACGCGCTGTCGAGCTTGCCGCCGACGTTGAAGCGGAAGACCGCGAAGTCGGAAGAGCACTCACCCTCGGGCGGGCAGTAGTACTGAGCCGAGCCCGCCACGACGATCTTGCCGTCGGGCTGCACGGCGACACCGGCGACCGGCCCCTTCCCGATCGCGGTCCCGAAGACGCCCTTCTGCAAGGAGGACTTGGCCAGCCCATCCCCGCTGAAACCCCGGTCGCGCGTCCCGTCGTGGAGCAGGCGGATCACAACGAACGAGGTCCGTGATCCTCCGCAGTCGCCCCAGGCGGCCACGACGATCCTTCCATGGACTCCGAGCGCGCCGGCGATGCCCCAGGACCTGAGACTGCAGTGGGCGAAACCTCCGTCGGTCAGCACCTTGCCGTCGTTGCTGAAGTTCCCGTCCAGGGTCCCGTTCGCGTTGAACCGCGCCACGGTGAGCGCGCCGCCGCAGGAGCTGCCGATGGCGACGATCTTGCCGTCGGTTTGGACCTGAAGGCCGTACACGGCCCCATAGCATCCCCCGCCGGAACCGAACGGCCTCGAGACGACCCCGTCTCCGCCGAAGGTCGGATCGAGCCCGCCGCGGGCGTTCAACCGGGCGACGGCGAATAGCGCGGGCTTATCCCCGACCCACTCGGAGCCGCCCACGACGATCTTGCCGTCGGGCTGAAACGCGACCGCGTTGCCGCTGAACGCCGGCACGCGGACCTTGCCGTCGCCACCGAACGCCGAGTCCAGAGCTCCCGGAGCGGCGCGGACCGGAGTCGCCCACATCGTCATCAGGGTGCATGCCGCGACGAAGCCGATGGCAAACGACTTCCTGTGCGGTCTTAGACTCGCGATCTTCCTCTTCTTGGTCATGATGATCGCCTCCTCTGCGATCGATCTCCTACATGGAAGCAGGCGTGAAGGCTGCGCCGTCCTGCTCCCAGCTCCCCGCCGGCGTTGCGGTCCGGGCGGGAAATCCGCCCCAGATGATCAGCTCGGTTCCGGTCCAGACCGAGTTGGCCGCGACACGGCCGCGCAGTGGCGCCCGCGGAAGCGACGACCACGTGTTCGTGGCGGGGTCGTACGCCTCACCGTGCGGGGGGACGGATCCGTCCAGACCGAGGCCACCCCACATCAACACCTCGCGGCCGTCCCACGCGTACACGGCATCGTCGCGAGGGAACTCCGGCGCAGGGATCCATCGCCAGCTATCGGTTGAGGGTCGTAGGCCACGCCGCGGGCAAGTGGTCCCGTCGGGCTCCACCGAACCTCCTCGGTCCTTGGCCCACCCCAGCCGCCGAAGATCAAAACCTCAGTCCCATCCCAGACGGCGGTGCCCCCATGTCGCGAGATCGGCATGGAGGCAAGGGTCTTCCAAGTCCTCGTGGTTGGTGAGTAGGCGGCTGCCTCGGCGAACGTGAGCCCGCCCTCGGGTTCGTCACCCCCAGCGACGATCAACGCCGCCCCGGTCCAGACGGCTGACGGCCCCCCTCCGCCCGAGAGCGGCGATTCCGGAAGGCGCGTCGCCGATCCGGTCGCCGGCGTGAACGACTCCCCGGAGGTGTCGGCGATCCCGCAGCATCCGACATGGGCCCAACCGATCGTCTGGAGACCGGTCCAAACGAGAACCTGCGGTGCTCTGCCGTCGGTCGGCGGGTCGGTCAACCGCCGCCAGCTGTTCGTGGACGGGTTGTATGCCGTGTTCGTAAGGCCCCAGAGCAGCATCTCCTTGCCTGTCCAAACCGCCTGGTCCCCGTCGCTGTCGTAACAGGCCTCGTGTCGCGGTGGCGGTGGGGCGGGAAGGAAGCGCCAGATGTCGGTCGATGGGTCGTACGCGGCCGCGACCTCCCGACAGCGCTCACCCGTCGGCGACGCGGTGAAATGTACGGCGAGCATCTCGGTGCCGTCCCAGATCGTTGCGGTCCGCTCGCTCGGGAAGGGCGGCGTCGCGATGCGCCGCCACCTGGCCGGCGTCACGGACGGCGTCGGGCTGGTTTGGGTCGCCGTGGCGGATGGTGAGATCACCGACGGACTGCTCGGAGGACCAGCCGCCGATGAGCCGGTTCGCGCGCCGCAACTGGAGAGCACAGCCGAAAGCAACGCGAGCGCGCCGACGAACACGATGAAGCCGCGACCACGCGGGAGCGCCGCGGCTGGGAGGATCCGCACGGTCTTCATGACGATGCCTCCTTTCGGGCATCCATGGCGGCGGTCCAACGTGACCATCGTGCGGGGCGGGCGGTCCGGATGCGATCCCCGGCGGGGGAACACTTGCGTCGCTCGCGGATAGGTTTCCGTCACCGCGAGCGATGACATAGCAGCGGGCACACGGCAGTCGGACACGAGGACTCGATAGGACTCGGAAGCCGTGTCTCGGGCGGGCATGCGTCAGATCTGAGGATCGCCCGTTCCCGTTGACACGCCAGTCCGGAGAGCGCCCTCTTCTATCGAGCACCAGGGCTAACGGCCTACAGGCGTCCTGGATTCGCGCGAAACGCGTCCCGGATGGAGGGCAAGGGCACGAGGGCGAGGGCGCTGGGCCGATCCCAACGCGAGAACCGTCATCGGTCGACCGATCGGAGCCTCTTCGGTCGTCCTACCGAACAGGGGGCCAACGGCGCTGACGGTTCTTCCGCTCGAAGCCATAGTTGATGTGTCGCCGCGGAGGGGGGCGCCGATGCGGAGGCGTACGTTCCTGGCCGCAGGAGCGCTGGCGCTGGCCGGCGCTTGCACCGAGCGCAGCTCGGCGCGATCGGCCGTCGAGGCCGTGCTCAGCCCGTTGCGGTCACCGGGGCCCGGCCGGCGGGTCCTCCTCGATGAAGTGCTTGCGCGGCGCCGGTCGATCCGGGACTTCACGACCGAACCGGTCGCCGAGGAGGACATCTCTCGGCTCCTATGGGCGGCCCAGGGCATGACGGCTGGATGGGGAGGGCGTACCGCGCCGTCTGCGGGAGGCCTCTACCCGATCGAGCTCTACGTCGCGACCTCCGAATCGCTCCGTCGCTACGTGTCCGCCGAGCACGCAACGATCGAGCTGGCACGTGAGGACCGCCGCCCGCTCATCGCCGACGCCACGAACCAGGATCCCGCACGAGCCGCGCCGGTCTTGATCGTCATCACCGCAATCACCTCCCGGACCGCGGCGAAGTACGGCGCCCGCGCCCCACGATACGTGCAGCTCGAAGCGGGGCACGTCTGCCAGAACCTGCTGCTCGAGGCGACGGCCCTGGGGCTCGCCGCCGTGCCCATGGGGGCGTTCTCCGATGACGTGATCCGAGACGCGATCGAGGTCGCGGGGGACGAGCAGCCCCTCTACGTGGTTCCGATCGGACATCCAGGGACGTGAAAGAGAACGGCCGACGAAGAAGGAGGTTCGACGATGGACTGCAGACAGCGACTCGAGCAGTACCTCCGGGACGAGGGCGTTCCCTTCGAGGTCACGGAGCATCGCACGGCGTTCACGGCGCAGCGGATCGCAGCATCCGAACACATCCCCGGCCGAGGGTTCGCCAAGGTCGTGATGGCGCACGCCGGCGACGAACTGGTCATGCTCGTCCTGCCCGCGACCTCGATGGTTGACCTCTCCAAGGTCGCGGCGTTGCTGGGTGCCGATGAGGTCCGCCTGGCCCGCGAGCCCGAGTTCGCTTGGGCGTTCCCCGACTGCGAACCGGGCGCGATGCCTCCGTTCGGGGATCTGTACGGGCTGCCTGTGTACACGGATCAGGCGATGCAGCGGAGTAAGGACTTCGTCTTCCAGGCGGGCACCCACGACCTCACGATGTGCATCTCCTACGTGGACTTCGAGCGACTCGTCCGTCCGAAGGTCGGCGATATCTCGATCACGAGGTAGCGAGGGCAGCGTTGGCGCACGCAACATTTGTCAGGATCCAACTCATCCGTACGCGGATGAGGTAAGTTGCGCCTCTCCGGAACATGCGCCACGACAGAACGTGGTCGGAAGCAACAGGAGGGAACCCTCAGGGATGCGCGTCGTCATCACGCTCCCCGCATATCGAGCCGAGGGAACCCTCGAGCGAACCCTCGCGGACATCCCTGCGGGCGTCGCCGACGAGGTGATCTTGGTCGACGATGCAAGCCCCGACGACACGGTCACGGTTGCGCGCGCCCTGGGGATACGTGTGGTCGTCCATCACGCGAATCGGGGCTACGGAGGCAACCAGAAGACGTGCTATCAGGAGGCCATGAAGGCCGGGGCGGACATCGTCGTCATGTTGCATCCCGATTATCAATACGACCCCAAGGCCGTCCCTCTCCTGATCGCACCGATCCTGGCCGGCGACGCGGACATGACGTTCGGCTCGCGCTTCGCGGGCCTGGGAGACCCCCTGGGCGGAGGCATGCCTCGCTATCGCTTCATCGGCAACCGGCTCACGACGAGCCTGGAGAACTGGATGCTCGGTGCCAGATTCACCGACATGCACAGCGGACTGCGCGCGTACACGCGAGAGTGTCTCGAGTCGCTTCCGTTCCTCGGCTACTCGGAAGACTTCGTGTTCGATACGCAGCTGCTGGTCGACGCGGTGACGAGCGGCCAGCGCGTCGTCGAAGTCCCGATCATCACGCGGTACACGAAGGAGTCCTCCTCGATCTCGATCCTTCGCTCGCTGCGGTACGTCGTCCTCAGCCTCGCCTATACGGCCCGCAGGTTCGCGGAGCGAGGCAGGCGAGGCCGGCGAACCCCTGTCACCGATCGCAAGAACAAGCGAGGCCGGTTGCTCGGCACCGGACCGGCACGCGAGCACACGTGCGTTCTCTGCGGGCGACCGACGATGATGCTGGTGTATCCGGCTACCGCCACCGGTTCCGTCCCGGTGGAAGAGTTCGCGTGTACGACGGGTGCGCTGTCCGAGCACGACGACGTAGCCCAATGCCTGAGGTGCGGCATGGTGTCGTCCATCCCCACGCTCCGCCCCGATGAGATCGTCGACAACTACACGCAGGTGGTGGACGAGCAGTACCTGAAGGAGGAGCCGGCACGACGGGAGCTCTTCGCGTGGTTCCTCGGCCAGATCGATGCCTTCGCGCTGCCCGGAAGGCGGCTGCTCGAGGTGGGGGCGAACGTGGGGCTGTTCCTCGACGTCGCTCGCGAGCACGGGTGGGACGAGCGCGGCGTCGAACCGTCGAAGTGGGCCGTGGAAGAGGGGATCCGCCGGTTCGGCGTCCAGCTCGAGCAAGGTGCCGTGGAGGATCTGGAGGCGGGCACCGACATCGCCGATGTCATCGTGATGCTCGACGTGCTGGAGCACCTCAACGACCCTCTGGCCGCGCTCCGGCGCCTGCGGGGGATGATCAACGAGGAAGGGCTTCTCGTCCTTTCCACCGTGAACCTGGACGGCCTGCATGCCAGCCTTCGGGGTGAGGACTGGCCCTGGTTCATCAGGTCCCACCTGCACTACTTCGGAGAGCACACGCTGGCGGCGATGTTGCGGAGCGCCGGGTTCCGAATGGTCGAATGGAAGATCGCTCCTCGCTCCTTCCACCTTTCCTACATCACCCGCAGGGCAAGCACCTCGCTTCCGCGGATGGGAACGGTCGCATCAGCCATCGCCGACGTCATCGATCCGAAGGTCCCCGTCGGGTGGTTGGGCGACATCACGTTCGTCGCCGCGCGGCCGGACGTTCGGCGGTCTCCGCCCGAAACGGGCTGACTCCGATAGGGTTGCGTCGTGCCTCAACCCATCCGATGAACGACGCACCTGGTGAAGCTCCGGTCGGCCGGTCGACCCGTTGGCCGCCCTGGTCACCCGCGCTGATCGTCGTCGTCGTCGCGGTGGCCGCGTCCGTGTTGAGCGTGGCGCTGCGCCAAGGCGTTCCCCTGAGCAGCGCCGGAGCGATCGTCGACGATCGCCTCTACGTGCGCATCGCCACGTTCTTGGTCCAGGGTCGATGGCTGGGTCCCTTCGACCAGTACACGCTCCTGAAGGGCCCCGCCTACCCAGGCTTCGTCGCCTCGATGTTCCGATGGGGCGTCCCGCTGAAGGTTGGCGAGCAACTGACCTATCTGCTGGCGGCTGCGGCCCTCGCCACGTGCGTGTGGATCGTCACGCGGCGAACGGTCCTGGCTCTTGTGGCGTACGTCGTTCTCGCCCTGGACCCTGTCAACTTCGCGATGTACGCGTCCCGGGTGACGCGGGACGGGTGGTACTCATCGCTCTCGCTGCTCCTGGTCGCCACGGTCTTCCTGGCCGTCAACGCGGCAGTCACCCACGTGCGGCTGCCATGGGTGATCGCGTTCTCGGTGCTGGCGGGGCTGACCGGCGGTGCCTTCTGGCTCTGCCGCGAGGAGCCTCTCTGGATCGCGCCGGCGATCGTGTTTGTCCTTGCGGGGCTCCCGCTCCTGGTAGCTGCGCGATGGTGGCTCGCAAGCCCACGCGCTCGGCTCGAGCGCGGCCGGGTCCTGCGCGCCGGCGGCCGGATCGTGCTCGTCCTGGTGGTCATCGGAGTGGTGCTGGTCGCGCCGATCGTGAAGGCCGCCACGATGAACGAGAGCCGCTACGGCGTGGCCATCACGAACGACCTCGTGTACGGCGCATACGCACGCACCTATGCCGACTGGAGAAGGGTGGCCGGAGGGGCCTCGACACCGCGTGACCCGATCACACGGGCCCAGCGCAAGGCCGTCTATGAGGTCAGCTCCGCGGCCAGGTCACTGCAGCCCTATCTGGATCCTCCCGGCGCGTGCCCGGAGGCCTATCCGAGGGCAGCATGCGGTGAGCCGGTCTGGGCGGGTCTCCGAGACGCGGCCGCAGACATCGGCCACTTCGCCAGTGAATCCGACGTGCAGGCATTCTTCGGTGAGCTCGACGCGCAGATCCAGGCCGGCTGCCTGAGCGGACAGCTGCGATGCACCCGACGACTCCCGACCCAGCTGCAGTCCCTCCAGCTGTTCCGAGCCGGCCGGTTCTTCGGGTACCTGGGGCATTGGGCAGGCATGATCCTCACCTCGACGGGCTTCTACGAACCACCGAACACCGGATGGGTCGGGTCGAGCCCGACGAAGCGTGCGATGTACGCGCAGGTCGTGCGAGGGCTTCCGGACAGCCTGTCCGCAGGCGAGGATCACGTGAGCAACTACCTGGCGAACGACTGGCCCTACCGGCTCCTCTCGTTCCTCTACCGGCTGCTGATCCCCTTCCTCTTCGTGGCGGCACTGGTCGGCGCCGCTATGCCTGTCGTTCGTGCCCGGTGGTCTCGGGCCGGGCTTTCCGTCCTTTCCTTCGCTCTGTTGGTCGGCGCCCTCGCGAGGCTGGTCTTCGTCGCGCTCCTGAACAACACGGAGTTCGGCACGAGGGGCATCGACGTGCGCTACCTGCTGCCGGCGCACGCGATGTTCTTCGCCTTCGCGGTAATCGGTACCGCGCAGCTCGCCGACGCGCTGTGGCCCACCACCGGCGCGCGCCACGCGGCCCCGCCCGCCCAAGGTGCTGAAGTTGAGGAAGCGCCCGACATCACGGCCCGCTCGCGGCGGCGTTCAGAAGGTGATACGTGATGAACAGCTGCGCGATCGCGAGGCAGTCCGAATGACGAGGGCGGTTGCCTTCGATGAAGGTGCCGATCTCGTCGCGTTCGAGGTGGTGTTCGAAATCCATACGCTGCCATAGGAGCGATTCCAGATGCTCCGTCTCGTCGGCGGAGATGTCCGCGGACACGTCGAGGAGGTCGACCGGGTGTCCTTCGTCGCGCCCCAGCTCGAGCCGGATCGACTCGCATCCATCCGCGCGCGCCTTCGCGGCGAGCTCGGTGAGATCGCGATGAGAGATGGTCGGGCGCAAGACCAGGCGCATCGACATGCGAGCGCTGTCGACGAAGCCGTTCGGGGGCTCGAAGCGCACGACGATGTCCGCGCTGCCACGCTGGGGGCGGATGAAGGCGGCCGAGTCCGGCTCGCGTTGTTCCAGTTGCTCAAGCACTTCCTCCGGTGTGTACCCGCGCTTCGTGCAATCGCGTTGCATCTTCCACTGGCGACGCACGTCCTCGGGTGGATCCAGATAGACCCTCACCGCATAGCACTCGCGCATCGGTTTGGTCGAAAGACCGAGGAGCCCTTCGACGATCATGAACTGCCCCGCTGCCAGGTACTCGGCGGGCGCGAACACGCCCTCACCGTGGTCGTAGACGGGCTTCATGATCGGCTCACCAGCAGCGAGCAGCCGGATGTGTTGCTCCATGATGTCCATGTAGTTGCCCGCGGGATCGAGGGGCGTGACGTCGAGCTCACGGCGTTGGACACGGTCGTAGCGGTGGTAGTCGTCGGTGCACATCACGGCGACACGCTCTTCACCGACCAGTTGCACGACGCCCCGGGTGAACGTCGTCTTGCCGGCAGCGCTGTCTCCGACGATCGCAAGCATGACCGGTCTCATCCGCTCACGGTAGGCGAGGTTCCCGGGGTCTCAATCACCGAGGCGGAGGGGGGCGAGGGGGAGATGCGTCTCCCCCTCCAGGGGGAGAGCTCGGCGGTCTCAGGCGGGACGACGGATCATGAGATTGGCGACCTGCCCCCGGCGCTTCGTGTCGAACCCGGTCAATCGCACGTATGCGTGGGGGTTGGCTCGCGCGCACGCCTCCACCTCGGCCATGACCTCCTCCGGCGTCTCCGCCTCGAACAGCGGGAGCTTCCACAGGCTCCAGTAGTGTTCGCGGGGTCGGAGGTCAGTCGAGTGCTCGATCGCAGGGATCAGCCCACGCTCCAGCATCGATCCCGCCTGCGCGATGATCTGCTCGTCGGTAAGCGGCGGCGGGAGATAGCTCGTCATGGCGTCACCGGAGCTGCATCCAGGGCATCGACGGTGTCGAACTCGAACGACACGTCCTGCCAGGTTTCGAGGGCCACTCGGAGTTCGGGAGAATGCCCGGCCGCCCCCCGAAGGATGTCCGCGCCCTCCGTTGCGAGTTCACGACCTTCGTTCCGCGCCTGGATCACGGCTTCGAGCGCCACCCGGTTCGCCGTCGCTCCGGCTGCGTTGCCCCAGGGGTGGCCGAGCGTTCCGCCGCCGAACTGGAGCACCGAATCGTCGCCGAAGATGGCCACGAGATCCGGCATGTGCCCGACGTGGATCCCTCCCGAGGCCACGGGGAACAGGCCCGGAAGCGACGCCCACGGTTGATCGAAGTAGATCCCCCTCGAGGGGTCCCTGGGGACGAAGTCGTCCCGGAGGAGGTCGTTGACCCCCGTCGTCGCGCCCCGGTCGCCCTCCAGCTTTCCGACCACGGTCCCGTTGTGGAGATGATCGCCACCGATCATCCGGCACCACTTGGCGAGCACTCGCCAATGGATGCCGTGATTGCGCTGGCGGTCGATGACCGCGTGCATCGCCCGGTGGCAGTGCAGCAACACGCCGTTGCGCCGGCACCAACGTGACAGCGAGGTGAACGCCGTGAACCCGACCGTCAGGTAGTCGACCATGATGATCGGCGCGCCCAACTCCTTGGCGACCTCGGCTCGCTCGATCATCTCCTCGAACCCGGGGGCGGTGACGTTCAGGTAATGGCCCTTGCGCTCCCCCGTCTCTTCCTCGGCCTTGAGGACCGCCTCCATGACGAACTCGTACCGGTCTCGCCAGCGCATGAACGGCTGCGAGTTGATGTTCTCGTCGTCCTTGGTGAAGTCGAGGCCGCCCCGCAGGCACTCGTACACGGCGAGCCCGTATGTGCGAGCCGAGAGCCCGAGCTTCGGCTTGATCGTGCAGCCGAGCAAGGGGCGGCCGTACTTGTTCAGCTTGTCCCGCTCCACCTGGATCCCGTGGGGCGGCCCCTGGAACGTCTTCAGATAGGCGACTGGAACCCGGAGGTCCTCCAGGCGGAGGGCCCGCAGCGCCTTGAACCCGAACACGTTCCCGACGATCGACGAGGTCATGTTCGCGACCGAGCCCTCCTCGAACAGGTCCATGTCGTAGGCGACGTACGCGATGTACTGGTTCGGCTGGTCCGGGACCGCGTCGATCTGGTAGCAGCGGCCCCGATATCGCTCCAGGTCCGTGAGGCGATCCGTCCAGACCGAGGTCCAGGTGCCCGTCGAGGACTCCGCGGCGACGGCGGCGGCGGCCTCCTCGGGCTCGACGTCCTCCTGTGGCGTGACCCGGAATGCCGCCAGGACGTCGGTCTCCTTCGGCGCGTACCCCGGTTCGAAGTACCCCGCGTCCTTGTAGAGCTTCACACCTGCGTCGAACAGCTTCGTGGCTTGGCCCGCGCCCATCCGGTTGCTCCTCCCGTGGATGGACGCCAAGATACGGGCACGCGGCATCAGACGCAATTGAATATTTCGCGTTGTCGTATAAGGTGGTCTTATGACCTTCGCCCAGCTGCGAGCGCTCCTCGCGGTCGTTCGCCATCGATCGGTGAGCGCGGCCGCCGCCGAGCTCTACGTGACGCAGCCCGCGGTCTCCGCGAGCGTCGCCGCTCTCGAGCGGGACATCGGAGTCCGACTGCTGGTCCGCGATCGCCGAGGGGTGCGTCCGACGCCATCGGGCGAGGCGCTGGCCAGGTACGCGGGCCGATGCCTCGCGCTGGCCGAGCAGGGCAGGGACTCGGCCGTGGCCGCCGCCCATCCCGGCCGGGGCCGGCTCCGGCTCGCCGCGGTCACGACGTCGGGCGAGTACGTGGTCCCCCCCATCCTCAAGGCGTTCCAGGAACGGTACCCGGAGGTCGACCCGGCACTGGAGGTGGGGAACCGCGCGTTGGTGTTGGAGCGCCTGCTCGCGCGGGAGGCCGATCTTGCCGTCAGCGGACGCCCGCCCGCCGAGGGGACAGTGGCCGGAACGGCCTTCTTGGCGAACGACCTCGTCATCGTGGCGGCACCCGACCACCCCTTGGCCGGCGGATCGCGCATCGACCCTCGACGGCTCAGCGACACCTGGCTTCTGCGCGAGCCCGGCTCCGGCACACGTTCGGCCACCGAAGAGTTCATCGCGCGGCACGAGATCGAGCCTCGGCGCGCCCTGAACCTCGGCAGCAACGGCGCGGTCAAGCAGGCGGCCGCGGTGGGGCTCGGCGTGACCCTCATCTCGGCCCAGGCCGTGGCGTTGGAGCTCGCCGCCGGAACCCTCGCGCGCCTGCGCGTTCGGGAGACGCCGATCCGGCGCCGGTGGTTCCTGCAGTACGTGGACGACGGGTTCTTGCCGGGACCGGCGCAGGCCTTCCTGCGCTTCGCGTCCGGCTCGGCCGCGCGGCGAGCCGTGCTGGCGGCTCGACGCTCCGCCACCGGCCCCGAGCGGCGGCCGTCGCCGGAAGCGACCGGAAGCTATCGAACCAAACCCTGACGGAGGGCGATCGAGACCACCTGTGCTCGGTCTTTGGCGCCGAGCTTCCGCAGGATGGCCTTCACGTGAGACTTGACGGTCTCCTCGCTGACGTAGAGGGAATGGGCGATGGCGCGATTGTCGAGCCCCTTGGCGAGTTGGCCGAGCACCTCGCCCTCGCGTCGCGTCAGGCCCAGATGGGCGCCGGGCCACTCGTCGCCACCGCGCAGGGCAGCGGCCCGCAACGCGATCTGCCCCCCGAGCGCCGGGTCGATGACGATGTCGCCTCCCTGCACCGCCGTGAGGACCCGAACGATGTCTTCGGGCAGGGCCTTCTTCAACATGTATCCGCTCCCCCCGGCTCGGAGGGCCTCGAAGACGTACTGCTCGTCTTCGTAGACGGTGAGGAACACGACGTTCACCTCGGGGTGGTGTTCGCGGATCGTGCGGCATGCATCGAGCCCGCTCGACCGCTGCAGCCGCACGTCGAGCAATACCACGTCGGGTTCGCCGCTCTCGATCGCGACGAGCGCACCGCCGACGTCCTCCGCCTCGCCCACGATCTCCAGCTCGGGAACGTCGGCGAGCATGGCACGCAGGCCCTCACGCACCACCCTGTGGTCGTCGACGAGCACCACCCGGATCGGCCCGGTCACGTGCGGATCTCCGCCTGTGTCGGGAGGCGAACGGTGACGACCGTGCCCTGCCCGGGAGTGCTCCGCACGGACAGCTCACCGCCGATCAACGACGCCCGCTCGCCCATGCCCGTCAGACCGAACGACGTCGGTGGCCGCCGCGACCGCCCCGGCTGAGTGGCGAACCCACGGCCATCGTCTCCGATCTCGAGCTCCAACTCGCCGCCGGCCTCTCTGAGGCTCAGCTTCACGTGCGAGGCCTGCGCGTGTTTACGGATGTTGGTCAGGGCCTCCTGGGCGATCCGGTACAGGGCCACCTCGAAATGCGGCGGTAGGGCGGGCATGTCGTCGATCTGCAGATCGAGGTCGACCTCCCCATCCAGCTGCCCGAGCGCCAGCGCGCGCAGGCTCGGAGCCAGCCCCAGATCGTCCAGCAGCGACGGGCGCAGGTCGAGGATCGCGGACCGCGCCTCGTCGAGCGCCTCGTCGACCAGTTCACGAGCCGCCGCCAGCTCGTGTTCGGCGCGGGCGGGATCCAGCCTGAGCGTCCGGCCGCACGCGTGCAGCCGGTACCAGATCGACACGAGCTGCTGCGTCACGCCGTCGTGGATCTCGGTCGCCACGCGACGTCGCTCCTCCTCCTGGGCCTCGATCGTGGTGCGGACGAGTGCTTCCAGCGCCGACTCCTTGTCGGCGAGCGCCCCGAACAGGTTGGCGTGCTCGATCGCCTCGGCCACGAGCGAGGCGGTCAGCCGCAGGAACCGGATGTCCCGCTCGTCGAAGTCGCGCCGGCCGAGCGTGTGGACGTTGAAGACGCCGAGGAGCGCGCCGGTCTTCGAGACCACGGGGACCGACAGCATCGAGTTGAACCGTTCGCCGCCGAGCTCCGGGTTGTACTTGTACCGGGTGTCCGACCACTTGTCCTCGGGGATCGCGACCACTTCCCGGTTCTGCGCGACCCAGCCTGAGACGCCCTCGCCCAAGCGCAGGCGGACCGAGCCCACGGCCTTCTCGAACTCGTGGGAAGCGGCTCGCAGCACCAGGCGCTCCTCTTCCGGGTCCCACAACAGCAGGAAGCAGGCGTCGCCTCGAGTCGCCTCAGTGACGAGGTCGATCAGCGAGGCGAGCACTGTGTCCAGATCGAGGTTCGACGTGATCGTTTCGATCACCCGGCGGAGCAGCCGGTTCTCGGCCTCGAAGGCGCGCAGCCCGTCGTTCTCGCCCATGGGGCCCGGATTCTAGGCGGACGCACCACCTTCGACGAAGGCGTCGTGTCGGCGAGCGGATCCGTCACGCATGGATGACGTCCACGACGGTGCCGACGATGTCGCAGTCCGGGATGGGGCCGAGCGAGAACCTCGAATCGTCCGAGTCCGTCCGGTTGTCACCCATGACGAAGATGTGATCCGGAGGGACCGTCGTCGGCGGGAAGTCGCGGAGGTCCTTCACCGGGTTGAGGTACGGCTCTCTCAGTCGCTGGCCGTCGATGAAGACGGTCCCGTGGCGGATCTCGATAGTCTCGCCCCCGAGTGCGATCACCCGTTTCACGAGGCAGGGAAAGGGGCCAGGGCAATCGAGCGTCGACGCGACGCACGACGACGAGCCGGGCGGGGTGACGAAGACGACGACCTTGCCGCGCTCGACGGTGCGGTCGGCGGTGTCGACGACGACACGGTCCCCCGGCTGCAGCGTGGGGATCATGCATGGGCCCGAGATCGGGAGCGTGAGCACGCTGCGGCCGTGATGGCCAAACGCCAGCGGGTCCGGATGAGCCGCGACGAGCTGGAACCCGGACGGGGCGCATCCGCCTACCACGGCCACGAGGGCGAACGTGAGGATCGTCGAGAGCCGCCGCCGTCCGCCCGCACGGGAAGGCCACCGGTTGCCCACGAGATCAGTGTGGTGCGTTCGCTGGCGGCGTCGTAGGGACGAAGGTCCCTACGACCGGCTGCCGCCGGAGGGCGTCAGGATCAGGACGGGGATCGTTCTCGCGGTCTTCTCCTGGTATTCGCCGAAGGCCGGGTTCCTCTGGGTGATCATCGTCCACAGACGGTCCCGCTCCTGCGGGTTCGCCTCCTGCGCGGTGACGTCGAGCTCGTCCGTTCCCACTTCGATCGAGGCGTGCGGGTGCGCAAGCAGGTTGTGGTACCAATGCGGATTGGTCGGCGCCCCGCCCTTCGACGCGACCACGACGTACCGGTCGCCGTCGGGGAAGTACGCCAGCGGGTTCGTGCGCTTCCTCCCGGTCTTCGCGCCGGTGTGCGTGAGCAACAGGAGCGGCTGGCGCGCGAACGCCCGCACTCGCCCCTCGTTCGCGCGGAACTCCTCGATGATCCCTCGGTTCCAGTCAGACATCTGCCAACCTCCGTCACGGTCGCCGATCCTCAGCGCTCCATCTCGACCCCTGGCGATCACGGCTTCTGTGCGCGAACGTAGTGCAGCCACGGCGGAGCGTCGCCGGAGCGCAGCTCGACCAAGCCCGCATGCGCGACCAGCGGTTCGAGCGGCGGGACCCGTCGCTGCATGGACGCGACCCTATGCAGCGACCCCAGCACACGCCAGACGCCGCGCTCGGGCGACCGGAGGTCTGCGGGGAGCAGCGTTCCGCCGGGACGGAGCACGCGCACCATCTCGCGTACCGACGTGAGGCGCTCCTCCTCGGGAGGTGATGCACCATCAGGCTGGACGTGACGACGTCGAACGTGGCATCGGGGAATGGGAGCGATTCTGCCACGCCGACCTGGAACCGGCAGTTGCTCAGGCAGCGGGCTTTCCGCTCGGCATGGTCGACCATCTCCGGGGCCGCATCGATGCCTGTAACGAACCCGTGGCCGCCGACGGCTGCAGCCAGCATCCGCGCGAGGTATCCCGTACCGCAGTCGACCTCCAGGGCTCGGTCGCCGCGCCGCACGCCGGCGGCCATCACCAACGCTCCGTATGCGCGACGCCTACCGCCGAACAGCAGCGCCGCGGACACGTCGTAGAGGTGCGGGGTGCCGATCGTGAGGGCGAGCGGCAGCTCCTCACGATCGCCCGGGCGTTCCTGGCGGAGCCGCAGATCCTGATCCTGGACGAGGCCACGAGCTCGGTCGACACGCGCACCGAGGTGCTGATCCAGGAGGGCATGGCCGAGCTGATGCGTGGGCGCACCAGCTTCGTGATCGCGCACCGGCTCTCGACGATCCGCAACGCCCACACGATCCTCGCCATGGACCACGGATCGATCGTGGAGCAGGGGAACCACGAGGAACTGTTGCGCCGGCGCGGCTTCTACTACGAGCTGTACCAGAGCCAGTTCGTCGAAGCGTTCGAGGAAGCTTCGTAGCGCCCTCCGGCATCGGGCGTCAGCCGCGACCTCCACGGGTCGCCCCGGCGGCGACCGCGGCCACGGCGCACATCCCGGTGGGGATCAGGAACGCTGCACGAAGTCCCGCTTGCACGCTGGTGACCCCGACCGCGATCGGCCCGGCAACCGATCCGACGTAGCTGGCGGTGAGCACGATCGCCAGCGCCGTTCGGCCCGATGCCAGGGGAAGCCTGCCCGCGACGCCGAACACCGCCGGGACGACCGGCCCGAGGGCCAGACCGAGGACCGTGAGCGAGACGAGAGAGACGACGGTGTCACCCGCGGCGATCGCGACGCCGAGCGCGACGGCCCCCGTCGCCGCCCCGGCGCGGACGACGCTCGCCGGGCCGAACCGGCCGGTCAACCGGTCGCCGGCGAAGCGCGACACGGTCATTCCCACCGTGAACGCGACCACGCCGACGCCGGCAACGCGAAGGCTCGCCCCGGCGACCTCGTGCAGGTAGACGGCGCTCCACTCCGAGGCGATCCCCTCGGTGAGGAACGAGGCGAAACCCACGACGCTCAGGAGGAGGACGCGCGCCCTCGGGGACCGCCCGGTCGTGGTCGTCTCCTCGGCGAGCGGCCGTCCGGACTGACCCAGAGGCGGGAGCCAGCGCAGGACCGGGAAGCTCACCGAGACCAGCAGGAGGGCCACCCCGGGCAGCTCCACCGCGATCGGGATCCCGGCAGCGATCGACACCGCTGCGGCCGCCGCGCCGGCGAGCATCGCCAGGCTCCATGAGCCGTGCAACGAGGACATCACCCGGCGTTCGAACCGGTCCTCGACGACCACCGCCTCGGTGTTCATCGCGACGTCGAGGAGGCCGCTCACCAGCCCGATCACGACCAGGATCGAGATGAGCGACACGAGACCGGAGGCCAGCGGCAGGGCCGCAAGACCGACGGCGAGCCCCGGCACGCCGACCCGAACCACCGGCCGAGGCCCCGCCGCACGCAGAGCCGGCCCTGCGAGCCGCGTCCCGGCGACCAGGCCGATCGCGTACCCCGAGAGTGCCAGCCCGAGACCCCCGTCGTCCAAGCCGGTCCGCTGCTTCAGCTGGGGTATCCACGGCCCGAGCGAGCCGGCCACCACCGCATGGCTCGCGAACGACGCGGCCACCGCCGCGCGGGCGCGGCGGAACGTCGTCGCCGGCGCGTCCCGCATGCCTGCGTTCTACCGCCTGGAACACCGATGTGGCCCGTGGGGGGCCTTCAGCTTTCGGCCGCTCCAGCCGATGCATCACGAAGGCGACCGGAGGATGAGGCCATGTCGCGTGTGCTGGTGATCGATGACGAGACGGTGGTGGGGGTCATCCTTCGCTATGCCTTCGAGGCCAAGGGCCATCAGACCGTGGTGGCCGACGGCGGCCGGACCGGGATCGACATGGCGCGCGCGGAGCATCCGGACGTGATCGTGCTCGACCTCATGATGCCCGCGGTGACCGGCCACGACGTGCTCGAGGTGCTGCGGGAGGAGGACGCCACGAGGGGCACCCCGGTCCTCGTCCTCACCGCGGTGACGATGTCGCGCGAACGCGAGCGCTGCCTCTCCGAGGGGGCTGACCTGGTGATGACGAAGCCCTTCGATCCGCGCGACGTCGCCCAGGCCGTCGACGATCTGCTTGCTCCCGGCGCCCCGGCCGCCCTCGCCGGAGCCTAGTCTCGGCTCGCCGGGTCACGACCCGGCACCCGCTCGGCGGCGTTCAGCCCGCATGCTCGTGGCGGGAGATGGCCGTAGGCTTCAGCGAGGATCCTCGAAGACGTACCCGGAGGAGAATCATGGACGGTCCTCGCGAAGACGGCGACGTTTCGGTGATCGGTCGAGGTGCCCACGTCGAAGGAAGCCTCGTCTCGAGCGGCTCCCTCCGGATCTTCGGTCACGTCAAGGGGGAGATCTCCGCGGAGGGGGAGGTCTCCGTGTCGGCCGAGAGCGAGGTGGAGGCGGACATCAACGCCGGCAGCATCAGCCTAGCGGGCCGGATCAGCGGCAACCTCACCGCCCCCGGTGCGGTGAACCTGCCCCCGCGGAGCCGCGTCGACGGCGACGTTCACGCCCGGAGCGTGCACGTACAGGGGTCGGTGAAGGGCAACGTCGTCGCCGACGACAAGGTCGAGCTCGGCCCCGGTGCCGACGTCGTCGGCGACCTGCGATGCACGTCCCTGGTCGTTGCCGAGGGCGCCGTGTTCCGCGGCCGCTCGATCATGGGCGACGGGGCGAAGTAGCTCGGGGTGCCTCCTCCGGTGCGGAAGGCGCAAGATGTAGGTGGAGGTCCGCTCGACGATGTCCCTCTCGCAGCCCTCGCAGCCCACCCGCTGGTGGCACGCGCTCGCCGACGGACGGATCCGCTGTGACCTGTGTCCACGGGCGTGTTCGCTGCACGAGGGTCAGCGGGGACTCTGCTTCGTCCGCAAGCGTGAGCACGACGCGATCGTCCTGACGACCTACGGTCGGTCCAGCGGCTTCTGCGTCGACCCCGTCGAGAAGAAGCCGCTCAACCACTTCCTCCCCGGCTCCTCCGTGCTCTCCTTCGGGACCGCGGGATGCAACCTCGCATGCCGCTTCTGTCAGAACTGGGACATCTCGAAGTCGCGCGAGACGGACACGCTCGCCGACGAAGCCTCGCCCGACCAGATCGCGGAGGCAGCCCTGCGGCTCGGTTGCAGGGCCGTGGCGTTCACCTACAACGATCCCGTGATCTTCCACGAGTACGCGATCGACGTGGCCGAGGCATGTCGAGCGCGCGGGATCGCGGCGATCGCGGTCACGGCCGGATACGTCTGCGCCGAACCCCGCGACGAGTTCTACCGGCACATGGACGCCGCCAACGTGGACCTGAAGGCGTTCACAGACCGCTTCTATCGCTCGGTGTGCGCCGCGTCCCTGGCCCCCGTCCTGGAGACGATCGAGTACCTGGTGCACGAGACCGACGTCTGGGTCGAGCTGACGAACCTGCTGATCCCCGGGTTGAACGACGACGAGGACGAGACGGATCGGATGACCCGCTGGGTCGCGGAGCGGCTCGGACCCGACGTGCCGGTGCACTTCACCGCGTTCCATCCCGATTGGAGGATGCGAGACCGACCGCCGACCCCGGCGGCCACGCTGCGTCGCGCACGAGAGATCGCGATCGCCAACGGGCTCCACCACACGTACACGGGGAACGTGCACGACCCATCGGGGCAGACCACCGCGTGCTCGGCGTGCGGCGCGATCCTGATCGGGCGTGACGGCTACGAGCTCACGGCTTGGGGCCTCGATGAGGAAGGACGCTGTGCGGGGTGTCGAACCCCGTGTCCGGGCGTCTTCGACCGGAGCCCAGGCGCGTGGGGAGCGCGCCGGGTGCCCGTTCGGCTCGCGGGCGACGTCCGGTGACGGCGACTGTTCGTCCTGCCGTTGCCGCCGGCGTCTTCTATCCCGCGGATCCGGTGCGGCTTCGGGCGGACGTGCACGCGATGCTCAGCGCCGTGGATCAGCCGGCGCAGACCGACCGGCCGTACGCGCTGATCGTCCCGCACGCGGGCTATCGATTCTCGGGCCCGGTCGCCGCCTCGGCGTATAGATACCTGCGAGCCTGGGCGGGATCGACCCGCGGCCTGGCCCTGTTCGGCCCCTCCCATTTCGTCCCGCTCGACGGCGCGGCGGTCAGCGAGGCAGCCGTGTGGCAGACGCCGATCGGGAACGTCGAGGTCGACGAGGCGCTTCGGAGGCACGCGCTCGCCGCGGGAGCCGCGCTCGATGAGGCTCCCCACGCCCACGAGCACGCGTTGGAGGTGCAGCTCCCGTGGCTGCAGATCGCGCTTGGACCGACCACCAGCATGGTGCCGGTGGCCGTCGGCAAGTGCTCACCCGGGTCCGCCGCAGCACTGATCGGGACGGTCGGGGACGTCGCGGACCTCGTGGTGGTCTCCACCGACCTCAGCCACTACCTGCCCGCCGACGACGCGCGTCGCCGAGACCGGCGCACCGCCGACGCGGTGCTCGCCGGGGACGCTGCAACGATCGGTTCGGAAGACGCCTGCGGGATGTTCGCGCTCCGCGGACTGGTGGAGCTCACCCGGCAGCGGGGGGGCGTGACGAGCCTGCTCGATCTGCGGACTTCGGGCGACACCGCGGGCGACCCCGACGAGGTGGTCGGATATGGAGCCTTCGCGATCACGATTCGAGGATGACGGGCCCGCCGGGTGGCCGGCGACGCCCGAGGATCTCAAGGCGCTCCAGCAGATCATCGCCGGATGGACCCCGGGCCCGTGGTCACGCCCCGCCGGCCCGATCGCGATCGGCGGTGTGTGGTTCACGGCGCCCACCGGTTCGGCAGGGAACGAACCGGGAGAGCCGGCATGGGCTGCGGCGTTCGCCCTCGGGCGAGTCACGGCCGAGGCGATCGTCCGCGGCCGTACCGGTGCCGGATACGTCGCCGGCTCGCTGGCGCTCAGGGAGGGACCGTTGATCGCGGCGGCGGTTCGCGCTCTCCCCGCGCCACCGGATGTCCTTCTCGTCAACGCGACGGGACGCGACCATCCCCGTCGGGCGGGCCTCGCGCTGCATCTCGGCGCCCTCCTCGACATCCCGACCGTCGGCGTCACCGACCGGCCCCTGGTGGCGACGGGAGGCGAACCGGCTGCCGCGCGATGGGCGACGTCGCCGCTCGCCATCTCAGGCGAGATCGTCGCCACATGGCTGCGCACGCAGGCCGGTGTCCGGCCGCTGGCCGTCCATCCCGCGTGGAGGACCGATCTCGAGACCGCGATCGGCTTGGTGCGAGAGAGCGTCGGGCGGGTCCGCACGCCCGAGCCGCTGCGTTCGGCACGGCGAGCTGCGCGCCTCGCGCGGGCTCGCGATGAGCATCCCATCCGGGCCGGGTGGTGAGCCCGTGTCCTCTACCCGTTCACGACACCGACCGGCCGGAGCCTCGCGACGCTGCGAGCCTGCCGGGCGGCCTCGCACGATCGACGACCTCGTCCACATCCTTGTACGCGAGCGGCGCCTCTTCGGCGAGCAGCTTGGGCGATCCAGGAGCGAGCGTGATCCCCTGCCCCTCCAGCTGCCGCGCGAGCTCGCGGCCGTCGATCCGTTTCCGCGCCTGTGTCCGCGAGAGCGTCCTGCCCGCGCCGTGGCAGGTGGACGCGAACGACGCTTGCTCGGCCTCGACGGTTCCCACGAGCACGAACGATGCCGTGCCCATGCTGCCGGGGATCAGGACGGGCTGGCCGATCGAACGGTAGGCGTCGGGCAGCGACGCAAGGCCCGGACCGAACGCTGGTGTCGCCCCTTCCGGTGCACGCACAACAGCCGGCGCCGACGTTCGACCTCGTACTCCTCGAGCTTGGCCAGGTTGTGCGCCAGGTCGTAGACGAGGGCGATGCCGAGAGCCGCTGACCTGTCGACTCCTCGGAACCACCTTCACGATCGCACGGGAACCGTCCGCCGACACGGTCGGAGGTCCCTCCTTCCGCGGGCCAGCCCCGTCACTCGATCACGTGGATGCCGTGTCGCGCGCACATCTCCGTGAGCACGCGCGGCCACACCGTGGCGCTGACCTCCCCGAGATGGGCCTTGTGCAGGAGCAACATCTGCGTCCGCGACTGTCCGATGCCTCCCCCGATCGAGAGCGGGAGGGTCCCGTCGACGATCCCACGGTGGTACGGGAGATCGAGCCAGTCGAGCTGCCCGGTGATCTCGAGCTGCCGTCGCAGCGACGCGGCATCGACCCGGATCCCCATCGAGGACAGTTCGTGCCGCCGCTTCGTGACGGGGTTCCACACGAGGATGTCTCCGTTGAGCCCGTGCGTCGGCCGGCCGTCTTCCGAGACGGTCTCCGTCACCCAGTCGTCGTAGTCGGCGGCCCGCAGCTCGTGCGGATAGCCGTCGGCGAGCGTCCAGCCGATCCCGATGATGAAGACGGCCGGGATCTCCTGCAGGATCCGTGTCTCGCGCTCCTTCCTGGGCAGATCCGGATAGCGCGCGAGCAGGTCCTCCGCGTGCAGGAACGTGATCTCCTCGGGCAGCCGGTACCGCTCGTCCCGGAGCTGCGGGAACAGCCACTCCACGTGCGCCTCGGCTCCGCGCAACACCTTCCAGATCGTCCGGACCACCTGCTTGAGGAAGTCGAGGTTCCGCTCATCGGGGGCGATGACCCTCTCCCAGTCCCACTGGTCCACGTAGGAGCTGTGGTCGTGATCGAGGAAGTAATCCTTGCGCACGGCGCGCATGTCGGTGCACAGGCCCTCGCCGTGCAGCATGCCGAACTGTCGCAACGCCGTCCGCTTCCACTTGGTTGCGGCCTGCACCACCTGGGCCTCGATCGGGTGTTTGCCGTCGTTCTCGATGTGGAACTGCACCGGCGTCCTGGACGCGTCGCGGTCCAGCATGTCGTTGACGCCGGACTCGGCGTCGACGATCAGCGGCACCTGCACCATCATCAGGTTCAGCTCGCGGCAGAGGTTGTCTTCGATGTACCGCTTCACGGCGAAGACGGCCTGCTGCGTCTCACGCGGGGAGAGCTCCGATGCGTAGTTCCTCGGAAGGACGCGTTCGATCTCGTCGTAGTTGCCGATCCCCGGTCCGGCGAGATCGGCACGCTTGCTGTCCAGAACCACGTCGGTCGTCATGGTCGAAGCCTCCTCGGGGGCGGTGCAGATCGCCTGCGCTTGGTCCGCCGCAAAGACCACATTGCGACGTCGCCCGTGGGATCGACAGCGCCGGTGGGCCTGCCCGCCGCGTGCCCCTCGGCCTACCCGAGCGAGGCCTCGCCGAGGAGCTTTTCGACGTCACGTAGTCCTTCCACCCACCGTCGAGCTTCCCGTGACGACGGCAGACCCCGACCTCGCGAAACCCGACCGAGCCGCAGAGCCGCCGGCTGACGAGCTTCCAATACCCGGCCGCCTCGCACGCCGCGACCGGCCCCCTCGAGCGCGACCCGCCCCAGTCCCTCCCGCCGCCGCCTCCGAGCCACGTAGACCGAGCACTCGGCGACCCGCGCGTACGCCTCCCGGTCGGGCCGGTACGGCGGCGCCGACGCCCACGCGACCGGGTCGTCATCGTCGTGCACGACCACGACCGGGAAGCCGGCGTTGAGCCAAGCGAGGACGACGCCTGCGGCGCGCGGGATGACCTCGAAGGTGGCGGAGCGCACATGCATCGCGTCCCTCCCGGATGTCGACGGGAAGAGTAAGCCGCGGGCCCGCGCGGTGGATCGTGGGTCTACGAGAGCGAAGAGAGGCTGGTAGACATAGGGAGTCGAACAGGTCGACAGCTCAGACGAGGTTCGAGCAGCCTGGAGTGACGCATGACGACGCAGGTCTTCGTCGAGATCGGAACGAAGCGGGTGTTCGCCGGGGCGATCGACTGGCCCGGCTGGTGTCGTAGTAGACGAACGGAGGCCGATGCGGTGACCGCCCTGGAGGCCTATGCGCCGCGGTACGCGCGCGTGCTCGCGGGGCGAAGGCTGGGGTTCTCCGTGGCATCGGCCACGCCGCTGCAGGTGTCGGAGCGGCTCGAAGGGGACGGCACGACCGACTTCGGGGCGCCCTCCATCGCTCCCCGGGTCGACGCGCGACCCATGACCGAGGCGGACCTCCCACGCGCGAGCGCGATCATGCGGGCCTGCTGGGCAGCGCTCGACCGGGCGGCGAGCGAGGCCGAGGGTCTCGAGCTGGCGAAGGGACCGCGTGGCGGCGGACGGTCGCTGCATGCGATCGTGGAGCACGTCCTCGACGCGGATGCCGCGTACGTGCGGAAGATCGCGGGCCGGCCGCCGAAGACGGATCCGAACGATCTCGATGCCGCGTCGAAGGACCCCCGCGCGACGATCCTCGGCGCGCTCGCCTCTGCCGTCCGCGACGGGCTCCCCGCGCACGGCCCGCGCGGCGGAGCGCTGTGGACGCCTCGCTACTTCGTCCGCCGATCCGCGTGGCACGTGCTCGATCACGCGTGGGAGATCGAGGATCGCACCGAGGCCTGACGCTCAGGCGCCGCCGGCCGGTCTCGCGAGGTGGACGGAGAACCAGTCGCCGGCACGACGCGCGACCTCCTCGAGCGCTCCGGGCTCCTCGAACAGATGCGTGGCGCCGGGCACGACCTCCAGGTCGTGCTCGACGGTCATCTGCGCGGCCGCGCGGCCGTTCAGCTCGAGGACCTCGACGTCGCGACCGCCGACCAGCAGCAGCGTGGGCGCGCGCACGGCCGGAAGCGCATCGCCGGCCAGATCCGGCCGGCCGCCGCGCGAAACCACCGCCGCGATCGAATCGGTGCGCATGGCGGCCGACACGAGCGCGGCGGCTGCTCCCGTGCTGGCCCCGAAGTAGCCGACCCGCAGCGGCGCGGTGGCGGGATCCGCGGCGACCCACTCGGCGGCCCCGTCGAGCCGAGCGGCCAGGAAGGGGATGTCGAACCGAAGCGCTCCCGTCCGGGCGTCGATGCGTTCCTCGTCCTCGGTGAGCAGGTCGAACAGCAACGTGGCGAGCCCGCGACCCTGCAGGTGCTCGGCGACCATCCGGTTGCGTGGGCTGCGACGGCTGCTCCCGCTGCCGTGGGCGAACACGACGATGCCGGGCGCGTCGCCGGGGACCACGAGGTCGCCGTCGACGACCACGCCGTCCGGTTGGCTGATCGACACCGCGCGCACGTCCACCCGACGACCTTACCCGGGCGAGCAACCGCACCCGTACCGGGACGGGACCGTCAGGTTCGAACGGCCCCGTACCCGGGCTTGATCACGTCCTGGATGACGGCGAGCCGCTCGTCGAACGGCAGGAACGCCGACTTCATCGCGTTGATCGTGAGCCATTGCAGGTCGTCCCAGCCGAAGCCGAACGCGTCGACGAGGCTCGCCATCTCGTTGGTGAGCGTGGTGTCGGACATGAGCCGGTTGTCGGTGTTCACGGTCACCCGGAACCGCATGGCGGTGAGCAACCCGATCGGATGCTCGGCGATCGTCTCCGCGACGCCGGTGTGCACGTTGGACGTCGGGCACAGCTCGAACGGCACGCGACGGTCGCGCAGCCACGCCGCCAGCCGGCCGGGCTGCGCCGAGCCGTCGGGCGCCACCTCGATGTCGTCGACGATGCGCACGCCGTGGCCGAGGCGCTCGGCGCCGCACAGATGCACCGCCTCCCAGATCGACGGCGGCCCGAACGCCTCCCCGGCGTGGATCGTGATGTGGAAGTCCTCCTCCATCACGTGGTGGAACGCGGCCAGGTGACGCGACGGTGGGTGGCCGGCCTCCGCGCCGGCGATGTCGAACCCGCACACCCCGCGATAGCGCCACCGCACCGCGAGCTCGGCGATCTCGACGCTTCGAGCGGCGGTACGCATCGCCGTGAGCAGGGTGCGAACGGTGATGCCGCGGCCTTCCGAGCCCTGGCGGAACCCCTCCTGCACCGCCTCGACCACCTGGTCCAGCGACAGACCGCGTTCGAGGTGGAGCTCCGGCGCGAAGCGAACCTCCGCGTAGACGATGCCGTCGTCGGCGAGGTCCTCGGCGCATTCGCGGGCGACCCGTGCGAGCGCGTCCGGCGTCTGCATCACACCGAGCGTGTGCCGGAACGTCTCTAGGTACAGGACGAGGTCCTTGCGATCGGCACCGCGGGTCATCCACCGCGCCAGCTCGCCGGGATCGTCCGTCGGCAGATCCCGGTACCCGATCTCGTCGGCCAGCTCCACGATCGTGGCGGCCCGGACCCCGCCGTCGAGGTGATCATGGAGGAGCGCCTTCGGAGCCCGGCGGATCTGCTCGATCGTCGGGGTTGGCGACATGGCCCGCATCGTACGTGCTGTCTCGGTCCCGAGGTCCTCCAAGGTCCGGGCCGGTCAGCGCTGCTCGGGCGCCGCGCCACCCCGAAGATGATGGCGACGGGGTCGTGCGTCGCGCGCTCGCACGGAAGGAGGATCGCGATGCGGGCGGTCATCGAGGCCGATCGCCTCACGAAGTCGTACGGAAAGGCTCGCGGTGTCGTCGACCTCTCCTTCGAGGTCGCCTCCGGGCAGGTGTTCGGCTATCTCGGACCCAACGGCGCCGGCAAGACCACGACGATCCGGACGATGCTCGACCTTATCCGGCCCACGTCCGGCCACATCAGCGTCTTCGGTCTGGATCCCCGTGAGGACGGGCCCGTCGTGCGTGCGCGCGTCGGGTACCTGCCGGGGGAATTCGGTCTGTACGAACGGTGGACCGGGGCCGAGTACCTGCGAACCTTCGCCGGACTCCGCGGCGGCGTGCCGTGGGCGGTGATCAGCGGTCTCGCCGACCGCCTCAAGCTCGATCTCTCCGTGCGGATCCGATCGCTCTCGCACGGGAACAAGCGGAAGGTCGGGCTGATCCAAGCCATGATGCACGAACCGGACCTGCTGGTGATGGACGAGCCCACCCAGGGGCTCGATCCGCTCGTCCAGCACGAGTTCTACGCGCTGATCGACGAAGCTCGTGCCCGCGGCGCGACGGTCTTCCTCTCGAGCCACGTGATGCCCGAGGTGGAGCGCGTGTGCGACCAAGTAGCGATCATCCGCGAGGGTCGCCTGGTCGAGGTGGCCGACATCGGTGAGCTGAAGTCGAACGCGTTGCGCAAGATCGACCTGCACTTCGCCGAGCCGGTGCCGACAGATGCTTTCGTGTCGCTCGCCTCCGTCGTGGCGGTCGAAGCGAACGGCGACGAGATCCGGCTGACGATCCGCGGCCCCCTCGACCAGGTCATCAAGGAAGCCGCGCGGCATACCGTGGTGACGGTAGAGACCCACGAGCCAAGCCTCGAGGACGTGTTCCTGGACGTGTACCGCAACGGGGGCGACGGGTGATGAGCGCGATGATGACGAAGTCGCTCCGCGACCAACGGCGCTCGATGATCGTCTGGACGTTGGGAGTCATCGGCGTCGCGCTGATGTACGCGGCCGTCTACCCGAGTATCCGGAACAGCGCCGCCGAGCTCCGCGAGTACGTCAACAAGCTGCCCGAGGCGATCAAGACCTTGATCGGCGGGGAGGACTACACGTCTCCCGCCGGGTATCTGCGGAGCGAGCTCTTCTCCACGATGGGTCCCGTGTTGATCCTGATCTTCGCGATCGGAGCAGGGTCGCGAGCCACGGCCGGCGAGGAGGAACAGCGCACGCTCGACCTCCTCCTGTCGACGCCGACCCGCCGCGGACAGATCCTGGTGGACAAGGCCATCGCCTCGCTCCTCACGCTCGTGGTGCTGGGGAGCGCCACGTTCGCGGCCGTCGGGCTCTTCGGACCGCTGTTCCACCTGTCGATGCCGATCGCCGATCTCGCGGCGGGGTGCACGATGCTGGTTCTCCTCGGCGCCGCGTTCGGCTCGATCTCACTCGCCGTGGGCGCGGCGACGGGGCGGCGCGTGTTGGCGAACGCGGTCGCAAGCGGCCTCGCCGTCGTCGCGTTCATCGTGAACGCCCTCGCTCCCAGCGTCGCGTGGCTCGAACCGTTGCGTTCGTACTCACCGGTGCGCTGGTACATGGAGCCCGACCCGCTCACGACCGGGCTACATCCAGCGAACATCGCGGTCCTCTGCGGGGTGGCCCTGGTCATGTACGTGATCGCGCACGGAGCGTTCCTCCGACGCGACCTGCAGGCGTGATGCACGGTCTTCAGGACGCGTGTGCCCGGATCCAGTCGACGAGGATCGCGCTCGCCCGGGTCGCGGTTCCACCGGCGTCGGACAGCATCAGCCATCCGTGACCGAAGAACCCCGGCAGGACCACGAGCCGCTTGTCGGTTGATCCGGCATGCCGGTACATGGCTCGGGTCGCCGCGGGCGTTACCGCCGGGTCGTCCCGCGCGACCATGAACAGGACGGGCACCAGGAGTCCGGGCACCGATCCGCGTGCGTCGAGCGGCGCGCCGACGCGGGCGGTCAGATCGCTCTCCCCGGAGAGGCTCACGACCCCGTCGAGCGCCGGGCGGATCGTGCCGCCGGTGACGAGCGACACCACCGCGCCGAGCGACGCACCGACCAGGAAGACATGGTCCACGCCGGTCGCGCGGAACCTCGCAACCGCCGCGGGAGTATCCATCGCGATCCGCTCGAGGCCGCCCTTGGGGCACTCGGCGACACCGGCACAGCGGAAGTCGAACAGCAACACGCGGAACCCCTGCCGGCTCAAGGTCACGGCGTAGGGCCACCATCCGCACAGGTCGGCCGGGTATTCGTGCGCGAGCACGATCCCGGTCGACCCCGAGCCGAGGACTGCTCCGTCGAGCATCGTGCCGTCCGCGGCCCGGAACCAGAAGACCTTCGCCGGAGCCTTCGGAAACGCACACCGCTTCGACGGCGCGCGCAGCGGCGTCGGCGCGAAGCTCGGCGACGGGGATGCGGGCAGGTCGGCGCTCGACGACGAGGTCGGACCCGGCGATCCGGTCGAGGGCTGGCTGCAGGCCGCAAGCACCAGCGAGAGCACGGTGAGCAGGGCGTGTCGGGCGACCAGCCGCCGACGGGGCGGGTGGGGCATCACGCACAGTGGATACGCGGATCTGCCGGGGCGGGATGGTCCAGCCGCTCCTTGCTTTGCAACGCAGCGACCCTTAGGCTTTCGCCCCGTGCTGGGGCTCGACTGGTTCATGCTCGTGTTCCGCCTGATCCATATCGGCGCCGGCGTGGCGTGGGCGGGCTCGGTCTTCTTCCTGGTCGCCTACGTGCAGCCGAGCGCCAAGGCCATCGCCCCCGCCGGGGCGCCGTTCGTGGCCGAGCTCATGGGCCGGCGCCGGCTCGTCGATCGCCTGCTCACGATGGCGGCCGTCACGATCGTCGCGGGGCTGTTCGTCTACGTGAAGGACATGCGAGACCACGGCGGCCTCGGTGACTGGATCGGGTCATCCTTCGGGCTCGGTCTCACGCTCGGCGCGCTGTCCGCGCTGATCGCGTTCACGATCGGGGTGGTCGCGACGAGACCGGCGACGATGCGGATGCTGGCGCTCGGCCGGCAGATGGCCGCCTCGGAAGGCCCGCCCGCACCCGAGCTCGCGGAGGAGCTCCGGCAGCTCCAGACCCGCTCTGCCGCCTTGGCCAAGGTCAACCTGACGTTCGTCGGTCTGGCGGTGCTGCTGATGGCGACCGCCCGCTACTGGTAGGCCCGCCGATCGCCTCAGGCGGCGCGCGACCCGGAGGAAGCGCCGCGATCCCCTTCGAGCAGGCCGAGGACGGCGGCCTCCAACCGTGCCTGCACGCCGGGATCCGCCAGGTCGTCCGTGCCCAGGTCCGCGAGGTCCTCGCCGATCGTCTCCGCGTCCATGAACCGGTCGATCACGCGCGGGTCCACGTATGACGCTCGGCACACGGCAGGCGTGTTCCCGAGGTAGCCCGCGACGTCCTTGATGGCGGCACTGGCCAGGCGGCGACGGCTCGTCACGGTCGTCGCCTCCGCGTCCTTACCGGCCAGCACCACGGCGGCGAGCACCGTTGCGTGCCAGGTCCGGAAGTCCTTCGCGGAGAACTCCTCCCCGGAGTGCTCCTTCAGATACGCGTTGATGTCGGCCGAGCGAACGTCGCGCCATCGTTTGTCGTCCTTCCACGCGAGCAGCTCGCCGCCGCCGCCGCGCCGCCGCTTCAGGCCCCGGATCGCACGGGCGACATCGGCGTCCTCGACCTCGGTCCGACGGCGAATCCCGCCCTTCGCCACGTAGTCGAACGTGATCGTGTTGCCGCGTACGTGCACCTGGCGTTTGCGGATCGTCGCGAGGCCGTACGAGCCATTCTGATCGGCGTAGCTCTCCCCGCCCACGCGGAAGAAGGCGCGGTCGAGGAGCCTCGCCGCCGTGGCCAGAACGCGGTCGCGCGTGAAGCCCCCACCGTCGAGATCTCGCCCCACCTGCTCGCGAAGCCCCGGCAGCTTCCTCGCGAAGCGCGTCATCCGCTCGTGCTTGGCCCGGTCGCGTTGTGCGCGCCATCGTTCGTGGTACAGGTACTGACGCCGCCCCGCCGCGTCGGTGCCGACCGCCTGCAGATGCCCGCGCGCGTCGGGGCTGATCCACACGTCCTCCCAGGCCGGCGGGATGGACAGCGCGTGGATCCGTTCGAGGGTCGCGTCGTCGCTCACCCGCCCGCCGCGCGGTCCCTCGTAGACGAATCCTTTGCCGCGACGGCGCCGGCGGATCCCGGGGCGGTGCCAGTCGATGCGGTGGATGCGGTTCGACGTTGCGCGGGAGGCGGTCCTCACGACCGACAGGTTCCCGGCGGCGGGCCGAGCGAAACGCCCTTCCCACGCCGGGCGCCCCGGGCCACGCGGCCTCGGAGATTGCGGGGATCCCGCCCGGGTAGTCCATGGGCGTCATGGGGATGCGCGTGGAGCACGACGGCGACGAGGAGGTCACCGAGGACGTGCTGCTGCACGTACTGGACGAGGCGCTCGTGGCGATGACGGACGCCGAGCTCCCTTCCTGGTGATGGGAGGCATCGCGTCGGGCAGTGAGTTCGGCGAACGGGAGATGAAGACGTTGATGCGGACGACGCGCGAGACCGCCGACGACGTGCACCGGATGCTGCAAGGGCTGGGGACGCCCTTCCGTCTGCTGTTGCTGCACTATTCCCCCGTCCGCGACACGCTGCACGGCGAGCCGCCCGAGATCTACCCGTTCCTCGGCAGCTATCTGTTCGCTGAGGCGGCCGACCGCGCCGGCGCGGATCTGATCCTGCACGGGCACGCACACCGCGGCACCGAGTGGGGCATCACGCCCGGCGGCATCCGCGTCCGAAACGTCTCGCAGCCGGTGATGCGGCGGTCCTATGCACTGTTCACGATCGGCGAGGAGCTGGCGGATGGGTCGGCACACACGCCCGAGCACGCGAGAGCGGGGCATCCGACCGATTGATCGTCGGATACCGTGCACGGCGTGGACGACCATCTCGAGCACGCCCGCGCGCTGGCCGACGAGCTTCTGTTCCCTCAGGCGCTGGCGACCGATGCAGCGGAGCTCGTTCCGGTCGCCACGCTCGACCGGTTGGCGCGCGAGGGGTTCTACGGTATGGCCGCGCCCGCCGACGCGGGTGGCTGGGGCCTCGACCGTGCCGAGGCGGACCGCGTCGTCGAAGCGCTGGCCGGGGGATGTCTGACGACGACGTTCGTCTGGATCCAGCATCACAACCCGCTGCGTGGGGTGGCCGCCTCTCCGACGCCCGGGCTCGCGGAGCGATGGCTCGAGCCGCTCGCGCGCGGAGATCGGAGGGCCGGGATCGCACTCGCCGCAGAGCGGCCCGGTCCCCCGGTGCTCACCGCCGAGCCTTCGGACGGCGGGTACCTGCTGCACGGCGAGGCGCCGTGGGTGACCGGCTGGGGGCGCATCGACATGGTGCTCGTGGCCGCGCGCCGCGGCCACGACGTCGTACGCGCGCTCGTCGACGCCGATGCTCGCCCTAGCCTGGAGGTCGAACCGCTGCGCCTTGTCGCCGCCAACGCCAGCGGGACGGTGACGCTGCGCTTCCGCGCGGATCCGATCGCCGCGGATCGCGTGGTGAGCGTGGAGCCGCACGCGGACGTCATGGCGCGCGACGCGGCGGCGCTGCGCACGAACGGATTCCTGGCGCTCGGCGTTGCCGGACGGTGTTGTCGCCTCCTCGGTTCGACCGCGCTCGACGCCGAGCTCGACGCGATCCGGTCGGATCTGACCGGCGGCCCCGACGACGCGCTGCCCGATCTGCGAGCGCGTGCATCGCTCTTCGCCGTCCGAGCGGCGTCGGCGCTGGCCGTCCGATCGGGGGCTCGCTCGATCCTGATCGACCACCACGCACAGCGGCTGGCCCGCGAGGCGCTCTTCCTGCTGGTGTTCGGGTCCCGGCCGTCGATCAAAGCCGCGCTGCTGCGCCGGCTGGGGACGGAGACGCCGCCCGACGGATACTGACCTGGAACCCAACCCAGAGGAGGGATCGCCGTGGAGCCGTGGTCGTTCGAGCCGCGGGGACGTTTCGAGGAGCACGTGTTCGCCAGCGAGGCGCTGCGTGGCAACGCGCTCGGCGACCCACACGAACGGCCGCTGTGGGTCTACGTGCCACCCGGCTACGACGACGAGCCGGAACGGCGATATGCAGCCGTCTACGTGATCCAGGGCCTGACGGGGCAGCTCGACATGTGGCGCAACCGCACCCCGTTCCGGCGGAACTTCCCCGAGCTCGCGGACGAGCTCTTCGCGCGGGGCGAGGCGCCGCCGGTCGTCGTGGCCTGGGTCGACTGCTGGACCTCGCTCGGCGGCAGTCAGTTCCTGGACTCCCCCGGCACCGGGAACTACCTCACCTACCTGTGCGACGAGGTCGTGCCGTTCGTCGACGGGCGGTACCGCACGATCGCCGACCGCGACCACCGCGGGATCCAGGGCAAGTCGAGCGGCGGCTACGGTGCGATGGTCGTCCCGATGCTCCGCCCAGAGCTCTGGGGCGGGCTCGCGACCCACGCCGGCGACGCGCTGTTCGAGACGTGCTACCTGCCGGAGTTCCGCGAGTCCGCGCGCGTCCTCCGCGACGAGTACGACGGCTCGTTCGAGAGCTTCTGGAAGGACTTCCGCAGCCGACCCGCCATGTCCAAGGACAGCGACGGTCACCTGCTGAACGACTGGTGCATGGCGGCGTGCTACTCGACCGACCCCGACGGGACCGTGCGGCTGCCGTTCGACCCCGCGACCGGGCAGCTGATCCCCGAGATCTGGGATCGCTGGCTGCAGGTGGACCCGGTCCGCATGGTGGCCTCGCACGCCGACGACCTGCGCTCGATGCGCGCGATCTACATCGACGCGGGGAAGAAGGACCAGTGGTTCCTGGACCTGGGCGCCGAGGCGTTCCGCCGTGAGCTCGAGAAGGCCGGCGTCACCGACTACTTCTTCGAGCTGTTCGACGCCACCCATATGGGCATCGAGTACCGCTACCCGCTCAGCCTGAAGTACCTGGCGGAGCGGCTGTCCGCCTGATCACGAGTGGAACGTGACGAGGCGTTCGGCCTCCCGGTCGAGGGCCTCGCGGGTCCGCCTCGTGAGCGGCTCGAACGGCTCGACACGGATCGTGCTCTTTTCGAACCGCCAGATGCCGGCGACCTTCCCGTCCACGAGGAAGGTCGGCGCCGAGTGCGGGGTCCTGGTGTCGAACACGCGCGGGCGATGTCGCTCCGGCAGGATCTGTGTCCGGCGCGCGTGGACGAGGAGGGTGGCGTCGAACGTCGGGATGAACCGCACGGGCGCCGGCACGTCTTCGGCCGGGCGCGGCGCACGAGGAAGGTCCACAAGCTTCGCGCCGTCCTCGCTGCGGAACCGACGCAGCTGGAGACGGTCCAGCGCCGGCGCCAGGGTCGCCGAAGGGACCCCCGCCCAACTCGCGATGTCCGCCACGGTCGCCGGCGCGAACCCGCCGAGGTACCTGCGGACGAGATGCTCCAGCCCCTCGTCCTCCGTGGCGTCGGACGACCCGATCCAGTCTTCGGCGAGCGCATAGAGGTCGGCCCGCCTTCGGTCCCACGTGCCCGACGGCGGCACGCGCACCAGGTCGACCCACGAGGCGAGACCGTTCCACGTGGTCGCGTCGATGCCGAGCAGCTCGACGAGCTCCGCTCGCCGCCGGGGCCCGTCGGCGAGGATCGCGCGGAGACGGCTCGCGAGGGTCCGCATCCTCCGCGCCTGCGTTGAGTGTCCGCGGATGCGGAGCCACCACCGCCGGCGGGATTCGCGGATGCCGGCCATGAACAGGTGGTAGTCGCGCGGCGTGACCATGTGGATCGTGGAGCGGAGCGCGGTCGCCTGCACGACCGTTCGGCGCTCCAGCGCGCGGGTGAGATCGGCGCGTTCGAACCGCCCGAGCCGCGACCAGAGGCCGACGTAGGCCGAAAGTGCGTACTGCGTCTGCAGCCCGCCGAGCCGCTCGAGCGCGCGCGGGATCGTGAGATCGGCCCGCTCGAGCAGGAGTTGCCGCGCGAGGAGCGCCCGGTTGAGACCGCGTTCGGTCAGGACGCATTCCTGCATCAGTCGAGTCTAGGAAGGCGCGATGGTGCGTCGCCGGACCTCACGAGGCGCTCGATACCGCGGTTGTCGTGGCAGGAGCGATCTCGTCGAGCCGCTCCAGCAATGCTGCAGCCCCGATCGACGTCAGGAACGCCCGCGCGTCGCGCACGGTCTCGTGGGTGACCTCTTCATCGGGCACCACGACCGCCATGTCGATCGCGCACATCGCGTGGTCGAGGGGTGCCTGAAGGGCTACCCAGGCCTCGATCGCGCGATCGTAGCTCCCAAGCGCGTCGTCGCGACGACCCTCCAGCGCCGCCAGGCCTGCTTCAGCGGTCTGCCGGGTAGCGTCGATCCAGCGACCGCGGAGCGAGGTCATCGCGTCGATGGCCCGCCGCAGCCGCTCCCGGTCGCGAGACCAGACGGCAGCGCGCGCCGCTTCCCGAACCGCGAGGGGCGCGTTCATCCCGGTCGGATCGAGCTCCAGGGCTCCCATCGCCGCCTCGAACGCGCCGTCGACGTCACCGCGTACCAGCAACACGAGCGATCGAGCACGCGCGAACCACGTGCGAAGCGGGATGAGCTCGGCGGAGTCGATGCGCGAAGCGACCTTTCCGAGTTGCTCGGAAGCCACGTCCGGATCGCCGCGATGGGCCGCGAGGAGGGCGCGGCAGAGGGATACGCCGTCGGCAGGTGTCCCGGTGACCTCGTATTCGTCCAGGCGCGCGAGGGAGCGATCAGCGTCCTCCCACCGTCCGAGCTCGACCGCGAACTCCGCGGCGTTCGGCAGGCTGATCATCTCGAGCGGGCGATCGCCGGCTCGCCGCGACGCATCCGCTCCGTCCAAGGAGGCTTGCATCGCGCCCGCCGGGTCGTCCTTGACGGCATAGACACTGATCGCGAGCAGCGCCGCACCACGCAACCGGAGGCTTCCCAACTCGTCGGCGATGCCATGAAGACCGCGTGCGATGATGGTCGCCTCGCGATGCCTTCCCGCAGCGAAGAGCGCATTGCTCTTCGCATCGAGCGCGAGGAACAAGACCTCCCGAAGGTCGAGCCGCTCGGCGATCGGCAACGATCGCTCGGCCCACGCCAAGGTCTCCTGCGTGGCGCCGGAGAGCGCTCGCGCCTGCGCCAGGTTCGCGCACAGCTCCGCAGTCGCGCGCTCATCGCCAGTCTCACCGAGCGCCTCGAGCGCACGCTCCATGCGTTCGGCTGCTTCGGCGCGCCGGTCCTGCGGCGCGAGCACCAAGTACTGCGCGGCCGACGCCCGTCCGGCGCCCGCCGCGTCACCGGCGCTACGGTAGATCTCGATCGCCTCGTCGTAGAACGACTCGCCGCGCACGAGCTGGGCAGCCATCGCCGCGGCTTGGCCGGCGGTCTCGAGGAGCGCCGCGCGCTCAAGTCCAACAGGAGTCACGTCGAGTGCAAGCTCGACGTAGCCGAGCGCTAGCTCCGGCGAACCGAGTGACAGGGCACGTTGCGCCGCCTGCGAGAGCCAATCACGTGCACGCGCCGCGAGCGCCTCCGCCTCGGGTCCCACTGACGACGCTCGGTAGGCTTCCACGTAGTGCGTCGCGACCACGCCCGCGAGTTCCTCGTCATCGAGCGACTCGAGATGATGCGCGGCCGCCAGATGCCGGCTGCGGCGGTCCGGTTTGGCCAGGGTCGCGTATCCGACCTCACGGATCATCGCCTGCGTGAACGAGTATTGGCCACGTTCCGGAGACCGGGGGTCCACCTCGAGCTCCAGGAACTCCTTGTGCACCAACTCGCGCAGCCGTGGCTCGACGTCGTTGTTACCGTGCCCAGCGACCGCCGAGAGCGCGTCGACCGTGAAGCTCTTGCCGAGCACCGACGCGTCCTGGAGCAGGGTCCGTTCCTCGACGGTGAGCGCATCCAGTCGCGCTGCGATGAGCGCGTGCAGCGTGCCGGGTATCTCGAGCTTACCGATCTCACCAACCACCTCGTACGCGTCGCCACGCCCCTCGAGCACCCCGCGGTCCGCGAGCATCCTGACCGTCTCGACCGCGTACAGCGGTACGCCTTCGGCCCGTGCGACGATGCGCCGGACGCTCTCCGTCGGCAGCGCGCGAACGAGCCCGCCGACGAGGGCTTCCATCAGGTCGTCCCCGAGCGGCTCCAGATGCAGCGCCGTGAAGCTGCGCTGCCCGGCGCCCCATCCAGGTCGTCGCTCCATGAGCTCGGGCCGGGCGAGCGTCACGATCAGGATCGGGTGGTTCCTCGACCATTCGAGCATCGACTCGATGAAGTCGAGCAAGCCTGTGTCCGCCCACTGCAGGTCCTCGAACACCATCACGGTCGGGCCTCGGTCCGAGATGCGCTCGAAGAAGGTTCGCCAGGCCGCGAAGCGCTCCTCACGATCGCCGGGCGGCGCGGGTTCGAGGCCGAGTAGATGCGCCAGGCGCGGCTCGATCCACCGCCGTTCGTCGGGGTCAGAGACGTTCTCCATCACCGCCGCCGCCAGCTTGCGCCGCGACGAAGCGAGGTCGTCGGTCTCGGCGATCCGCGCTCGCATCCGCACCATCTCGCCGAGCGCCCAGAACGTGACACCTTCGCCGTAGGCGGGACACCGGCCCTGATGCCAGTAGATCGTCTCCACGAGGCCGTCGATCCACTTCAGGAACTCCCAGGCGAGCCGCGACTTCCCGATCCCACCGATGCCGGTGACCGAGACCAGCCGCGGCCGGCGCTCGGCACCCGTCGAGCGCAACAGCTCCTTGATCGATCGGAGCTCCTCGCTCCGTCCGACGAACGGCGGCTCGATCGCCTCACTTCGGTTCGCACCGCCACGTTCTCCGACCACCCGGAGCGCTCGCCATGCGAGGACGCCTTCTGCCTTTCCCTTCAGTGCGAGCTGGCCGACCGATTCGTAAGCGATCGCCCGTGAGGTGGCGTGAAAGGTGTCCTGACCGACCAGTACGGAGCCGGGCTCGGCCGCCGACTGCACACGTGATGCCGTGTTCACCAGATCGCCTGCCACCATGCCTTGTGACTCGGCCCCGACGGTCACCGCCGCCTCGCCGGTGAGGACGCCGGCTCGCGCATGCAACTCCATCCCGACCGCCGCACCAAGGGCCTCGACGCCGTCGAGCAGCTCGAGCGCAGCGCGGACGGCGCGCTCGGCATCGTCCTCGTGCGCCGTAGGCGTTCCCCACACGGCCATCACGGCGTCTCCAATGAACTTCTCCACGACCCCCCCGTAGCGATCGACCGTCTCGCGCGCAGACTCGAAGTAGGTCGACAGCAGGTCGCGCACCTCCTCGGGATCGCGGCCCTCCGCCAGAGCTGTCGACCCCACGAGGTCGGCGAACAGTACCGATACGAGACGTCGCTCCGTCGCGGCGACAGCGGGGCCCGCCGTCGCGAGCGCATCCCGCGCGAGGGGCGAACCGCATTCGCCGCAGAAGCGGTCGCCGGGCTCGTTCGGTGAGCCACACGAAGGACACAGGATCGCCAGCGGCGTACCGCAGCTGGCGCAGAACTTCCGGCCGGGACGATTCTGGGCCCCACACGCCGAGCAGGTCACCCGTCGCCTCCCATCGTGGTCAGGAGGGTACTTCGGCGGGCCAATGCTGCGCAGGAGGAGCGCGGCGTCATGCCCTCGGGCGCCTGCGCTCGTACCGCACGCCGAACCAGACCTCGTCGCCCTCGCGATGGCGGAAAGTCTCCTCGAGCCGCATCCCGACCTTCTCGGCGACCCGGATCGAGGCGACGTTCTCCGCGCTCGCGTAGGCCCGGACGACGTCGGCGCCGAGCACGTCGAACGCGTAGCGCACGAGCGCGCCGACCGCCTCCGTGGCAAACCCGCGCCCCTGGAAGGCGGGTGCGATCGTGTACCCGACCTTGATCACGCCCGGCTCGCCATCGGCCGGGCTCAGCCCGACGTCGCCCACGACCCGTCCGGTCGCTCGTTCGACGACCGTGAACTGCACCCATCCGCCGGGCTCTCCGGGCGCCCGGGCCGCCATCTCCTCGATCTCCATGCGAACCCCGTCGGGGTCGGTGCGCTCCCACCCCTGCTGGCGATTCACCTCGGGATCGCGGCGATAGTCGGATATGATCTCCGCGTCCTCAGGTTGCGAGCGGCGCAAGGAGAATCGGTCGGTGATGATCGGCTGGAAGGCGGGGTCGGTCCGCATCACGGGCGGCAGCCTACCGGTGTGCTCGCCGCGAGACCGCCCATCGGCCGCCGATCCGACGTAAGGTTTGGGCATCGTGCGGATCCTTCTGAGGATCGTCGCGGGCATCGTCGCGGTGGATGCCATGGTGGTTGCGGGGCTCGCGATCACGGTCGCGCGCGACGTGCGGAGGAGCCGTCGCGAGATCCGTGACCTGGAACGGCTCTGGCATCTCGGCGAGCCCCGGGTCGATCTCCTGTCCAGGCGAACGTTCGCCCGACGGCTCGGCGCGGTCGCGTTCGCAACGATCCTCGCCTTCTCGTTCGCCGTGGTGGCCAGCCCGCACGCCCGCCGAGTGATCGCGTCCGCGGTCGATCCGGTCGTCGGGTCGATCCGGCCGCAGAGCAGCCCGGCGGAGCGTGCCTCGCTGGGCCCCTCGAGCGCTCACGACCAGGCACTGGCGGGGACGCCGAGGGCAACCCTGCAGGACCGAACGCCCGCGAGCGCTCGCTCCTCGGAGCCCGACGCGCGGGCGGAACCGCCCGCCCCTGCCGGGAGCGACGTCCAGCCGAGAACCAACCATACGATGCAGGGCCCCGCCGTCGTCGCCGGGGTCGCGACCGCGACGACGGCGATCGAGGTCACCTGGTCCGACGTGCAGGGCGAGGTCGGGTTCCGCATCGAGCGCTCGCGCAACGGATTGGGGAAGTGGACCGAGATCACTTCCACCGGACCCGACGTGACCGCGTACGACGACAAAGGTCTCGTCCCGGACACGACCTATTTCTATCGCGTGTTCGCATCCGGGGAGGTCGGTGACTCTCCGCCCTCGGACGTGGTGTCGGCCACCACCGGGACGGTGCCCGCAACACCGCTCTCCGTGACGGCGGCGTCGGGGTCGCCCACCGAGATCGACCTCGCTTGGGCCGACGTGACCGACGAGACCGGTTATCGGGTGGAACGCTCGAGCGACGGGATGACGGAGTGGGTCCCGATCGCGACGACGGGTCTGGACGTGACCGCGTACGCAGACAAGGGCCTCTCACCGAAAACGACGTACTTCTATCGAGTCGTCGCGACGGGGACGTTCGGTGACTCGTCGCCCTCGATCGTGGTCTCGGCCACGACGAGTCCCCACCCCGTCGGGACGATCGAGAGCACACAGCCGGATCCGGTCACGCCGTGATCCGCGTCCCGCTCGATGACGGCATCGAGGGTATGCCCCTACGCTGCTGGCCATGCGTGCGTGTCCGCGCTGCGGCGAGGAAAACCCGGACCGGGCGCGCTTCTGCCTGAACTGCGGCGAACCGCTGGCGGAAGGAGAGGGCCGCCGCCGCGAGCGCAAGTACGCGACCGCGCTCTTCGCCGACCTTGTCGGCTCCACGTCGCTGGCGGAGCGGGAGGACCCAGAGGTCGTCCAGGAGGTCGTCGGCCGGGCCTTCGACCGGCTGGCGGACGAGATCGCCCGGTACGAAGGGCTCCTCGAGAAGTTCATGGGCGACGCGATCCTCGCGGTCTTCGGCGTCCCCCGCGCGCACGAGGACGACCCGGAGCGCGCGGTGCGCGCGGCCCTGGAGATGCAGGCCGTCCTATCCGAGCTCAACCGCGGCTTCGTCGAGGAGGGCAAGCCGCGCCTCGAGATGCGGATCGGCGTGGAAGCAGGCGAGGTGCTGGTCGACGTCGACCGTGCGAGCGGCCCCCGGCATCGCATGCTCACGGGCGACGCGGTCAACACCGCGGCCCGCCTGCAGACGGCCGCCGACCCCAGCCGGGTCGTGGTCGGTCCGAGCGTGTACACCGCCACCAAGGACGTGATCGAGTATCGAGAGCTCCCCGCGCTGCAGCTGAAGGGCAAAATGGAACCGGTTCCCGCGTGGGCCGCCCTCCGTGTCAAGGCGAAGCAGCGCGGCGAACGGCCCCAGCTCGGCATGGAGGCGAAGCTGATCGGTCGCGACGAGGAACTCGCGGTGCTGAAGCAGACGTTCCAGCGGGTGCAGAGCGAAGGGCGCCCTGCGCTCGTCACCGTCGTCGGTCCTGCGGGCGTCGGCAAGACCCGGCTGGTGCGCGAGCTCGAGCGGTTCGTCGAAGGACTGCCGGAGTTCGTCTACTGGCGACGCGGCCGGTGCCTGGCGTACGGCAACACCTCATACTCGGCATTGGCCGACGCGATCAAGGCGCAATGCGAGATCTTCGAAGACGACGCGACCGACGTCGCGGTCAAGAAGACAGAGAACGCCGTGCGCGAGCTCTTCGGCGACACTGCCATCGCACCCGAGGTCGCCGCTTTGGTCGGGGCGGGCGAACCCGGATCGTTCAGTCGGGAAGACCTCTTCGAGGCGTGGCGCCGGTTCCTCGAGCGCATGGCGGCGCGCTACCCCCTGGTGATGGTCTTCGAGGACATCCAGTGGGCCGACGAGGGGCTGCTGGACTTCATCGAGCATGCAGCCGACTGGGCGCAGGGCCCGATCCTGCTCACGACGCTCGCGCGGCCCGAGCTGTTCGATGCCCGGACGACGTGGGGCGGGGGCAAGCGCAACGCGGCCTCGATCTCGCTTGAGCCACTGTCCCCCGACGAGAGCTCCGCGATGCTCGACGATCTGCTCGCCGGCGGCCTGACGGCCGAGCTGCGCCGGGCGATCGCGGAACGGAGCGAGGGCAACCCTCTTTACGTCGAGGAGATCGTTCGCAAGCTCATCGACGACGGGGTGCTCCGGGCGACCGGCGCATCACGGTGGGAGATCGCCAGGCCCGTCGACGACGTCGTGCTCCCCCGCTCGATCCACGGCCTGGTCGCGGCGCGGCTCGACGCCCTGCCCGAGGACGAGAAGGCGGTCCTGCAGGACGCCGCGGTGATCGGCCGGGTGTTCTGGACGGGAGCCGTCGCGAGACTTACCGGACGAACCGTGCAGGAAGTTCGCGACGCGCTCGGGCGCCTCCGCGTCAAGGAGCTCGTCCTCCCGAACGAGCCCTCGAGCTTCTCCGACGAGCACGAGTTCACCTTTCGGCACGCGTTGATCCGCGACAGCGCGTACGACTCGCTGCCGAAATCCCTCCGAACACGGAAGCACGCGCAGATCGCACGGTGGGCGGAGGAGCGCGCCGGAGACCGGGCCGCCGAGCTCGCCGAACTCATCGCCACGCACGACCTTGAGGCGCTCCGCTACCTCGAGGAGCTGGGCGACACGTCGCCGGCCCGCGCGGACGCCGAGCGCGCCGCCTCCCGGTGGGCAGGGGCAGCCGGCGATCGCGCGACGGCCCTGTGGCTGCCGGCCGAGGGCATCCGCTGGTACGAGGAGGCCCTGCGGCTGGCCGAGGCGATCGGCGCTCCGGTTGCCGAGCGCGCATCCCTCGCGAAGGCGCTGGCGACGGTCAGCTGGGGAACGGCGCCGACCGACGAGACCGAGCGACGGAACCGGCACGCCCTGGCCCTCTTCGAGCAGGCCGGGGACGACCGAGGCGCGGGGTGGGCAGAGGCATGGCTGGTGCTCATCCTCTTCCAACAGGGACGCGACGAGGAGGCGCTCGCGTACGGCGACCGCGCCATCGCGCGGCTCGAGCCGCTCGGCGAGACGCCGGAGCTCGCGCAGACGCTTCGGCAGCTGGGTCACTTCCACTGGCGACGGGGCAACTCATCGGAAGCCGGCGCCTACACGCGGCGGGCAGCAGACATGGCCGCGCGCGTCGGCGCGATCGCGGTCCACGCGGCGGCGATGCAGGACCTCGCCGTCGAGCTCTCCCAGACGGGCCATTCCGAGGAAGCGCTCAAGACGATGGAGGAAGCGTTCCGGTTGGCGAAGGAGGCCGGGGACCCCATCAACCTCCAGCGGGCGTACAACAACTTCGCCTCGGTGTTGGCCGACTTCGCGTCCGACTTTCGCCGCGCTCAGGCGATCGGCCGGGAAGGGCTCGAGTTCGCGCGGAAGGGCAAGGGTCTCGGCTGGATGGCGTGGCTACAGGGAAACCTCGCGGAGATCGCCGCGACCCTCGGCGACCTCGACGAGGCGGAGCGGGAGACGAACGAATCCATCCACAACGCGGTCGTCGCCGGGGATGAGCCCCTGACGGGGACCCGATGCATGAACCTGGCACGGATCCTGTTGTGGCGTGGTCGGATCGACGACGCGGAGGCCGCGCTCGCTCGATCGGATGAGATCCTGCACGACAAGCCCGAACCGCAGATCGAGATCCCACGCGCCGGGGTTGCCGGGCTGCTGGGGCTCGCCCAGGGCCGCGACGACGATGCTCTCCACGACCTCCGTCGCGGCGCCGACCTCGCGAGTCGCTACACCGTCGACGTGGATCCCGCGGTGATCCTCGAGCTCGTGCGTCAGCTGGGTCGCCGCGGTGATCGTGGGGAGGCGGCGCGGTACCGAGACGTTCTGGCGCGCGGCGCCGCTCCGTTCTCCCGCGCATGTCTCGGGGTCGTGGACGGCCTGCTCGCCGAAGAGCCCTCGGTGGCGGTCGGCGAGCTCCGCGCCGCGGCAGAGACCTTTGAGAGATTGGGAACGCGGATCGATCATGGGCGGGCGCTACTCGACCTCGGGCGCGCGCAACGCCGCGCCGGCGACGATCCCACGGCAACGTTCACTCGCGCGCGGGATCTGTTCGTCGAGTGCGACGCACAGCTTTTCGTGCCCGAGGCCGAGGCCGAGCTGGCGGATCCTTCATGACCGACGTCCGGGAGCTGCTTCGATCCGTTCCCCTGATCGACGGGCACAACGACCTGCTGTGGGAGCTGCGTGCCGCCCGCGAGCGAGGCGACGCCGAGCCCGGCGTGGCGGGTCCGGTTCCCCATCTGCAGACCGACCTGGCACGGCTCGCGGATGGGTGCGTCGGAGGCCAGTTCTGGTCGGTCTACGTGCCGTCCGATCTCCCCGCCGACCAGGCCGTGATCCAGACGCTCGAGCAGATCGACTCGCTGTTCGCCCTCGTGCGGTCGCATCCCGACCGCCTCGAGCTGGCACGGACGGCGGAGGACGTCCAGCGGATCGCGGCCACGGGGAAGGTGGCGAGCATGATCGGCGTCGAGGGTGGCCATTCGATCGGCGGCTCGCTCGGCGCGCTTCGGATCCTCGCGCGGCTCGGCGCTGGATACATGACCCTGACCCACAACGACGACACACCGTGGGCCGACTCCGCCACGGGCGAGCATTCCCACGGCGGACTCACGACGTTCGGCGAGGACGTGGTGCGCGAGCTGAACCGGGTAGGCGTCCTGGTCGACCTCTCGCACACGTCCGACGACACGATGAGGCACGCGATCCAGGTCTCAGAGGCACCGGCCTTCTTCTCGCACTCCTCGGCGCGGGGGCTCTGCGACGTGGCGCGCAACGTGCCCGACGACGTCCTCGAGCTCGTCGGGCGGAGCGACGGCGTCGTGATGGTGACGTTCGTTCCATGGTTCCTGACGCCGGAAGGCGCTCGCGCCAACACCGAGATGTGGGAGATGACCCATAGCCTCCGTCGGGATCATCCCGACGATCCCGACGCGGTCCACGAGGCGATGGATGCGTGGGAGGAGACCCAGCCCCTTCCCCCCGCCACTGTCGGCGACGTGGCCGACCACATCGACCACGTCCGCGCGGTCGCCGGGGTCGCGGCGGTCGGGATCGGCTCGGACTTCGACGGCTCTCCGGGCATGCCCAGCGGTCTGGAGGACGTCTCGCGCTATCCGGCGCTGTTCGCCGAGCTCGCGGAACGGGGGTACGGCGAGGACGACCTGCGCGCGATCGCCGGTGTCAACGTCCTGCGCGTGATGCGTGCGGCCGAGCAGGTCTCCCGTGCTCGCGCTCTCGGGACCTGAGGCCTCGGCCGGGGCGTGACCTTCGACCCTAGGGACGGGGGGCCCTCCTCCTTAGCGTGGGGCGAGAGCAGCTTGCTGGGGGAGGCACACCATGAAGCTCAACCCTGAGACGTTCGCGAGCGCGAGCAGCCGCCACCCGTGGAGGACCCTCACGGCGTGGTTCGTCGCGATCGTGGGCATGGGCGTCGTCAGCTCGACCCTGCTGGGCGGCGTCCTGAACGACGACGTGGCGTTCACGAACCGGCCCGAGTCCGCGCGCGCCCAAGACGTGATCGAGCAGAACTTCGGGACCGCGAACCAGGACACCGAGTTCTTCGTCGTCCACTCGCCGACGCAGACCTGGGGGCAGCAGTACGCGGCCTTCGTCCAGGGGCTGAAGGCCGACGCGGAGACGCTTGGGCCGTCCGACCTCGCCGGACCGATCACGACCTACGCCGACGCGGAGGCGATGCAGCAGTTGCTGTTCACTCCCGACGGGAAGGGCATCCTCTCGGTCCTGCAGATCAAGGGCGACCCTCAGCCGGTGATCGCCCGCCTCGACCAGGCGGTGTCGGAGGCGGCCCCGGTCTACTTCAGCGCCAACGTGCTCTCGGCCTCCGAGCTGGCGAAGATGTCGGGGGTGCCCGGCGGCGCACCCGCGCAGCCGGACCCACCCGAGGCGTTCCTGATCGTGCGCTCGCGCTACTCGCCGATCGGCAGCCGATCCTTCCTCGATGCCGTGCAGCAGATGGAGACCGTCGTCGTCCACACGGCCGGCGCGGACCTGACGGCCCGGCCGTTCAGCGAGTTCGACGCGATGCAGCAGGCATCGTCGCTGATCTCGACCGACCGGCACACGACGCTTGTCTTGGTGCCGATCACGGATCAGTCCGATTCGATCGTCGCCGACCTGCGCGATGTCGCGGACCGCGCGAGCGGCCAGGGCTACACGGTGCAGCTCGCCGGTCAGGCGGCCCTGTTCACGGACTTCTCCAAGCTCGCCGAGGAGGACATGCGCAAGTCCGAGTCGATCGGGCTGGGCGTCGCGCTGATCGTGCTGATCGTCGTGTTCGGCTCGATCGTGGCTGCTTTGCTTCCGATCGTCATGGGTCTGTTCGCGATCGCGGTCGCCCTCGGGCTGGTCGCGCTCGTGGGCCAGGTCTTCGAGTTCAACCTGTTCGTCTCGAACATGGTGACGATGATCGGCCTGGCGGTCGGCATCGACTACTCGCTGTTCATCGTGTCGCGGTTCCGCGAGGAGCGGAAGAAGGGGTTCGCGAAGCTCGAGGCTATCCGCCGGTCCGGGGCGACAGCGAACCGCGCGGTCTTCTTCAGCGGCATGACCGTCGTGCTGGCGCTGCTCGGCATGCTGATCATCCCGGTGTCGATCTTCCGGAGCCTCGCCGGCGGCGCGATCCTCGTGACGCTTAGCGCGATCGCCGCGTCGATGACGCTGCTGCCGGCGATCATCGCCCTGCTCGGCGACCGCATCAACTGGCCGCGGCTGGCCAAGCGCGCTCGGCTGGACTCGTCGCACGACCCGAAGGGTGGCTTCTGGGACGCCGTCACGCGCGGGGTGATGGCCAAGCCCGTCGTGTTCCTGGTGACGAGCGTCCTCGTGCTCGGCACGCTCGGCGCGTTCTACTTCCAGCTGCACCGCGGTACGACGCAGAACGTGAGCGCGCTCCCGGCGGAGTTCCCCTCACGGCAAGCGTTCCTGACGCTCGTGCAGGAGTTCGACATGGGCGGCGCCACCGAGCCGGCGAAGATCGTGATCTCGGGCGACGTCGCCAGCCCCGCGGCGCAGGCAGCGGTCGCCGACCTCCAGAACGCGATCGCTTCGGACCCGGTGTTCTCGCAGAAGACCGACACGGCTCGATCCAAGGACGGCGCCACGCTGATGGTCTCGGCCTACTTCGCCGGGGACTCCATGAACGACGCGGCATTCCAGGGCATCCGAGACCTCCGGAGCACGCTGGTTCCCCGCGCGTTCGCCGACGTCCCGGGAGTGAGCGTGCTGGTCGGCGGGGACACCGCGATGTTCACCGACTTCCTCACCGTCGTCGACAGCTACCAGTGGATCGTGCTGGCGTTCGTGCTGACGCTCTCGTTCCTGCTGCTGATGGTGGTGTTCCGCTCGATCGTCGTGCCGGCCAAGGCGATCCTCATGAACCTGCTCTCGGTCGCGGCCGCGTACGGCGCGGTGACGCTCGTGTTCCAGAAGGGTGTCGGGATCGGGTTCTTCAACGCGCTGGGGCTCCCGTTCAAGCGGGTCGAGGCGATCGAGGCCTGGCTGCCCCTGTTCCTGTTCTCGGTGCTGTTCGGCCTCTCGATGGACTACCACGTGTTCCTGCTGACACGGATCCGCGAGGAGTACGACAAGACCCGCGACAACACGGAAGCCGTGGCGTACGGGCTGCGGACGACCGCAGGGATCATCACGGGTGCTGCGCTGATCATGGTCGCGGTGTTCTCGTCGTTCGCGGCGGGGCGGCTCGGGCAGTTCCAGCAGATGGGGTTCGGGCTGGCGGTCGCGGTGTTCATGGACGCAACGATCGTCCGGGTCCTGCTGGTCCCCGCCAGCATGCGGCTGCTCGGGGACTGGAACTGGTACCTGCCGAGGTGGCTCGAGTGGCTGCCCAAACTGCGGGTCGAGGGCGCCGAGACCGAGGAGCCGACGCCGGCGCCGGTCACGGTCACGGTGGAGGTGACCAAGCCTCGCGAGCCGGCCGGGCGCTGAGCATGAGAAGATGGTCGTGAGGGCGGGCCCGCGAAGCGGTCGCGGGCCTGGCCCGATCGAGGGAGGCCCAGTGCAGAGCGCGATCGAGATGCACTTCTATCGGACCGAGTCCGGGACGGTCTTCCGGGTATCGCGCGATGAAGAAGGGCGGCTGTCGGTGGACCTCCTCGAGGCGTCCGCATGGCGCTCCGCACCGATCGGCATGGCGGGCCTTCGCCTTGCACAAGGCACCAGACGGCTCACCGAACGACAGATCGGGAACCTTCCGGCCTAGGAGCTCCGTCGGCTGTTACCCTTGAACGGACACACCTTGCGAGTCTCGACCTGAGACACGCGCGACGACGTCTCGCGATCCCTCGCACTTCCGCCGCTCCTGGCGCCCTTGCGCGGTCAGCCGCCGGTCATCGACGCGCCCGCGCACGGACGACAGGAAGGAACGACATGCACCAACCACTGACCGAGCCGATGCCCGGTCAAGACACCACGCCCACGTTCGCCGACCTCGGCGTCTCGGGGCCGGTCGTACGGGCCCTGCGGATGCGCGGGACCGAACGCCCCTTCGAGATCCAGACCCGCGTGATCCCCGACGCCCTCGCGGGACGCGACGTGCTCGGGCGATCCAGGACCGGATCGGGCAAGACGCTCGCATTCGCGGTCCCGATCGTGGAGCAGCTGACCCCGAACGGCCGGAGCCCCTCGGCCCTGATCCTGGCGCCGACGCGCGAGCTCGCGAGCCAGGTCACGGAGGAGTTCCGCGTGATCGCCGACGTGACCAGGCTGCAGATCGCCGCCGTCTACGGTGGCGTCGGTATCGGCCCGCAGGCCAAGCGCGCTCGTCGTGCCGACATCGTGGTCGCGACGCCCGGGCGCCTGCTCGACCTCGTCGCGCGCAAGCTGCTGCGCCTCGACCGGGTCCGCATCTGCGTGCTCGACGAGGCCGACCGCATGCTCGACATGGGGTTCCTCCCCGACGTCACGCGCATCCTCGAGATGCTCCGGCCCGACCGCCAGACGATGCTCTTCTCAGCGACGCTCGACGGCGAGGTCGGCCGGCTCGCGAAGCGCTTCACGCGAGACGCCGTGCTGCACGAGGTCGGCGAGGAAGGACTGACGATCACCGACGCGGTGCACCGCTTCATCGCCGTCGAGCAGCCGCGCAAGACGCAGGCGCTCGTCCGCGAGCTGGCCGGCGACCGCGGGCTGACGCTTGTCTTCGTCCGAACCAAGCGTGGAGCCGACCGCCTGGCGAGGAACCTCCGCAAGGAGGGGTTCCGCGCGGGAGAGCTGCACGGCGGACTGTCGCAGGGACAGCGCGAGCGGGCGCTCGGCCGCTTCGCGTCCGGGGCCAACGACGTGCTCGTCGCGACCGACGTCGCCGCGCGCGGGCTCGACCTGGAGAACATCACGCACGTGATCAACTTCGATGCCCCGGCCGACGAGAAGGCCTACATCCATCGAGTTGGTCGGACGGCCCGAGCGGGCCGCGGCGGCGAGGGCGTCACGTTCGTGACGCCGGAGCAGCGCCTCGAGGTCGGCCGCATCGCCAAGACGCTCGAGCTCCACGCCGAGTTCGCGCACGTCGGAAATGGCACGCCGGTGCGCGATCCCCGACCGCAACCCACGGCGAAGAGGCGCTCGGGCGCCGGCCGGCGCCGCCGACCCCGGACGACAGCCAACGACCAACCGCGTAGGCTGACCCGCGATGGCTGAGACGATCACGATCGGTGGCCAGTCCTATCTGCGGAGGAATCCGCTCGGGGTGCTCGGGTTGTCGTTCATCACCATCGGGATCTACTTCTTCTACTGGTACTGGGCGATCAACGACGAGCTGCGGCGGTTCGAGCGCGACGAAACGATCAGCCCGACGCGCTCGCTGATGGCGATGATCTTCGGATGGCTGATCATCGTGCCGCCCTTCATCGCGATGTACAACACGGCCAAGCATGTCCAGACGGCCGAGCAACGCCTCGGTATCCAGCCGGAGCTCGAGCCGGCGCTCACGATCGTGATCATGCTGTTCGTCTCGATCGGCAACGGCGTCTACGTCCAGGAACACATGAACAGGATCTGGGACCGGTCGTCCGGCGCCGTCGCGCTCCCCGCACCGCCCGACCCGTCGACGATGCCTCCGGTGCCAGGGACACCGTCCGGCTGATCCAACCCGGCGACGCAGGATCGTCCGGCTGGTTTCCCATGCGCGGGGACGGGGAAAATGGCGAGACACGATGAGCGCCGTCGCCGCCGATCCGCACCGGAGTCCTCCCCGTGACGCGTTCGTGATCGGCGCGCCGGTCGGCCGGATGGAGACGCTCCTGCTGCCGCTCGCGCGGCTGCCCGACCTCCTCGAGCCCGACGAGGGCGACCGGCCTCGACGGGTGAGCACCGTCGCGAAGCTCGCGGGGGTCATCCTCGGCGTCGGGGTCGGGGTCGCCGCCGGCTCCCTCGGCCTGGTCCTCTTCGGCGCCCGATTGTTGGTCCGATAGGCCCGCCGATACGCGAGGCAGCCCGTCACTTCGCGCCGAGGAGCGCTCGTTCGTCCGCGAGGGCGATCACGAGCTGTCCGCGAGCGTTCGGATGCAGCGGCGCCGGCTCGTCCAAACCCTGGACGTAGGGCTGGGCCGTGCAGAGCTCGTGTCCGCTGAAGTCCGGCTGTACCGTCTGGTACCCGAAGGTCTGGGCGCCGTTGGCCAGCACCAGGTTCAGCGCACCCAGACGGTCGAGCAGCACCCCGATCTTGTCCGTCGTGAGACCGACAGAGTCGAGGCAGTCCTGTGTGGGGTCGAACGGCACGTAGTACTGGTTGATCAGCACGCGAGGGCTGCCGGGCAACTCGGCCAGCTGGCGGAGCAGGTCGTAGTAGTCCTGCGTGAACCGGTTGAGCGAGCGTTGGAAGTATGCCGTGAACGCGCGGTTGTCGCAGGCGTCCGACCCCACGCACAACCGGATCATCGCGTTCCATTGCATGTCGTTGGCGCCGACGCTCACGACGATCGATCGGGCGCCGTTGGCGCGCTTGGCGACGGCCAGCTGCGCCGGCAGCGTCTGGCCGCCCTCCGTCTGCGGGCCGAGGATCCCGTGTGCGATCGTCGCGCCGCTGCAGGCGAGGTTCTGGACGTTCCAGTCGTTGACGCGTGCGAGCACCTCGGCGAAGGCGCTGGAGCTCCGTCGGCAGGCGACGTCGGAGGCCGTCCCGTCGGTCAGGGGTGGGCCGCCGAGCCCGGCCGCGGTCGAGTCGCCGATCACGACGGCCTGGAAGCGCCCGAGCGACGGCCCCGGCGCCGGCGCCAATGGCTGCTGCTGGGTGCGACCGACCACCTCGCTCAGTGTGCGGACGCCGCGCAGGATGCCCGGGGCCGTGAAGGCGGTGACCATGATCGCGCTGAGGTTGACCACCTCCACGAAAAGCAGGCCGCCGAGGACCGTCACGAGGGTCTTCCTCCAACCGTGGCGACGCCACCCGGCGATCGCCCCGAACAACACCAACGCGGCCAGACCCGCGACCACCAACTCCCACACGAAGTACCGCTTCCACCCGCTCGCCAGCGCGTTGCCGAGCGCGTCGGCTGTGCCGGCGCCCGCGCCGGTCCTCAGCAGCTGACCGACCTGCTCGTTGATGCTGATGTCCGTCAGCACCAGCCTCGGCCGGACCGGACCCATGAAGTCGATGCCCGTCGCCACCGGCTGGCCGAACAGGACGACCTGGCCCGGCCCCGAGACGCTCAGGCTCGGCGGCGCCGCCCCGACGTCGACCGTCTGCCCCAGCGCGGAGACCGACTGGTCGGGCGTCAGCAGCAGAGCGATCGCGATCGACGCCGCCGAGACGGCAAGGAGCGTCCCCACGATGAGAAGCACGCGGAGGGCCCGCCGAAGGAACGCGCGCGCCCTGGGCCGCCCCTCTGGGGCGGCGGAGATCGCGGGCATCGCTTCGTTCCGCGTCCGAGCGTCGCGCAGAGGCGAAGGCATGGCTACCCATCACCTTACCGACGCGGTGCGTCGACACCGCGATCCGGGAACCCGCTGATGAGCGGTCCGCACGGGGATCGCTCAGCCGATCAGCGAACGCTCGAACGGGGTCCGGAATCGCGTGACGATGCGCGTCCCGCCCAGCCAGGCCTCGAGCCGCTCACGCTCGCGGCCCACCCGAGCCTGGGTCTCCCGGTCGACCTTCTCGAGCAGCTCGACGCGGACCGTGCCGTCGGCCGCCTGCGTCCATCCACCGACCACGCGACCGTCGGCCCACACGGTCGGCCCGGCGTTGCCGTTGCGGTCGAAAAGCGTCGGACCGTGCGGCCCCAGGTACCAGTCGCGCTCCTTCCACCCCATGACCGTCGGGTCCAGACCGGGTAGCAGACGAACCCACCGGCCGGGCTTCCGGGTGCGTGTGCGATCGTCGGGCAGGACGAACCCGGGTGATCCGTCGAGGTCCACCTCGGCCGCGTCGACCGCCTCGAGCGCGGCGTTCGTCTGGCGGGCCGTCCACCCGGTCCACCAGCGGACGTCGGTCATGGTGCCGGGACCGAACGCGCGCAGCCACCGGCGGAGCAGCTCGGCGCTCGCTTCCGCGCCCCCGACGGTGGGCAGGGGCCCCCCGAGCCAGGTCTCGAGCTCCGCCCACCGGTACTGACCCGAGATCCACGAACCCCGCGGTCGCGTGCGCACTATCCGCCCCTCCGTGGCCAACAGGAAGAGGATGCGAGTGGAAACGCCCACCTCCGCGCCCCAGGTCCGCCCCTCGCCGAACCTGAGCTTCGTCCGAAGCTCGTGTACCTCCTTGGTCAGCTCGGCCGCGGCCGCTTCGCCGCGTTCGCGCAGCGCGGCGAGCGTACGCTCGGAGACCCGGTCGACCCATGCCTCGCCGTCATCGGCGATCCCCTGCTCCTCGAGCATGCGCACGAGCCTCCGTCGTTGCGCGGGCGCGAGCTGCTTGGTGCAGGCCTCGTCCATGGTCGCGGCGACGTCCCGCGGCACGACGAAGAGGGTCCGGCGCATCCCGAGCATCCGCACAAGGGTCTTGCGCTCGTAGAGCGCGGCCTCGAGATCGACCGGCGCGAAGCGCGCGACGCGCGCGAACACCGACAGGTAGACGGTGACCGGGTCGCTCGAATGCAGCGCGACGAGCGCCTCGGCAACCCGCTCGACCGACCTCGCCCGCCTGGCGAGGAGATGACGGGCGCCCAGCCGCGCCCGTCGCTCCTCCACGCTGATCCCTTGCACCGGCGAACAGGCTACGCGGGGCGCGCGACATCGAGGAGCGCCGCGATCGCGCGGGCGTTTCCCATCGCGTCGTCGATCGCTAGGTAACTGGGGGTCTCCTGGCCGCGCAGCACGCGGTGGACGTGCCGGATCATCGGAGTGAACGAATGCCCCCCCTCCGGCGCGGCCGGGTGCTCCTCCTGCGGGGCTCCCTCGCGGACGATCGCGAACGTGTCGCCGGGAGCGGGGTGGAAGGGGTTCGTGATGCGGATCTCACCAGACGTGCCCAGCACACGCGAGAACGTGTCGTAGGCCGCTCGGAACCCGCACGAAAACACGAGACGCCGATCGCCGGAGAACGCGAGCGCGCCCCACAGCTCCTCGTCGACCCCGGACGAGGCCCACGCGGCGTCCGCGATGGCCCTGCGGGTGTCCGGTTCGTCCGCCAACAGCAGCCGTGCCAGCCTGATCGGGTAGCAGCCGACGTCGTGGAGCGATCCGCCGCCGAGCTCGCCCGACAGGCGGATGTCCTTCGGGTCGTCGAGGACGAAATGGAATCGTGACGAGACCTCGCGGACCTGTCCGATCACGCCGCTCCGGACCGCCTCGCGGATCCGTGCCATCTGTTCGTGGAACGGGAAGACGAAGGCCTCCCACAGCGGAGCCGGAGACGCCGCGGCCACGTCGAGGACCCGCCTCGTTTCCTCCGGCATGACGCACAGCGGCTTCTCGCACAGGACCGCCTTGCCCGCTTCGAGCGCAGCGATCGTCCAGTCCGCGTGCAGGCCGTTGGGCAGCGGGATGTAGATGGCGTCGATCTCCGGATCCTCGACGACCCGCGCATATCCCTCCACGCCGCGGGCCACACCCTGATCGGCGGCCCACCGCTCTGCCCGCCCGCGATCACGGCTGGCCACCGCGGCGGCGACGCCCTCGCCCGCCTCGCGAAGCGCGGGCAGGAACGAATGCTCGGCGATCCCCGCCGTGCCGAGGATCCCCCAGCGCACCTCGCCGTCGTTCGCCATGGCGGGACGCTAGCAAGACGATCGACGGCGCGCCGTCATCGCGAGGCAGGTGACCAGGCCACAAACCCGCCGTCGGTCACCAGCGTCGCCTTCGCTCCGTCCGCAGGCTGCACCCAGATCCCGGCGTGGGTTCCCATCAACCCCGCGAACGCGAACGCGGACCCGTCGGGCGCCCACGGCGTGAGCGCCTGGGCGTACTGATCGAAGAAAGGCACATAGCTCTCGAAGAACGTCGGGCTGGGGAGGAACGGCTTGGACACCGACCGCGTGCGTCCGTCCCAGATCCACCAGCGGTGCGTATGCCTGACCGCCGCGCGCGGCTCGACGGTCATCAACAGGAGGGCGTCCCCCTTCGGCGACCAGAAGAACGCGCTCGTTCGGCGCCGCGTCACGAGGGTCGACCGGCCGCTGTCGATGTCGGCGACGAAGACGCCCTCCTGGGATCCACCGGGCCGATCGAGGCGGTAGGCCAGGCGCTTGCCGTCGGGGCTCGCCTCGAAGAGCACCCCGCCCCGGAAGGTCGCCACCACGAGACGTCGACCGCCACCCGCGACCACCAGCTGCTGTTGTCCGCCGTGGCGCGCCACGTACGCGAGTCGTCCGTCCGGGAGCCACACCGGCGCTTGGAACGTGCCGGGCAGCTCGCCGACCGGCGCGAGACCGTCGGTCAGGTTCGTGCGTCCGAGCTGGTTCGACCCGACGTGCACGAGCAGATGCGTGCCGTCCGGTGACCAGGAGATGTAGAGGGGCCGGCCGCCACCGACCGGGTGATCGGTGGGCGCGTCGACGGCGTGCTCGATCACGCCGAGGCCGACGCTCGCGTTCACGTTCCCCAGGTACGCGATCTTGGACGATGTCGGATCCCACTGCAGGTAGAAGGGAGCGAAGCGGAGATCCACCTGATGCCGCACGGCGCCGTCGCGGGACTCGATCACGACGCTGCTCGCCGTGCCCTGGATCTCGACCCAGGCGACGAACCGGCCGTCGGGAGACGGCACGGGCTGCTGCACGACGAGCGCGACGCTGGCATCGGTGGTCAGCTGGAGCAGGTCGCCGCCGTCGGGGCCGAGCGTGACGAGATTCCCGTCGTCGTGCAACACGACCAGCCGGTCGCCCGCGACGTCGGCGGACGGAACCAACGGCGGCACCGGGAGAGCGCGGCTCGAGCGGGAGACGACGGTGCACGAGGTCAGGAGCGCCGCGGACGCCCCGAGCACCAGGGCCGCCCGCACGTTCGGGGTACGCGCCATCTCGTCAGAAGATCGGCCGCAGGGGCATACCGCTCGCCCCGCCGTCGCTCCGCACGGCCAGCACCTGGTGCACCTGGGTTCGGCCGGCTTCGAAGTTGAGCGCCGAGCCCGCCATGTAGAGACGCCAGATGCGTGCCCGTGGCTCGCCAGCCTCCGAGACCGCCCGTTCCCAGTTCTCCTCGAGGTTGCGGACCCACGCCCGCAGCGTCAGCGCGTAGTGCTCACGCAGGCTCTCGACGTGACGGACCTCGAAGCCGGAGGCCTGCACGCGCGAGACGACGGCGCCGACCTCGTGCAGCTCGCCGTCGGGGAACACGTAGCGATCGATGAAGCTCCGCCGCCGGATGCGCGACGGCGTGCGCATCCGGCCCGGGCGCGACGGACGCGAGATCCCGTGGTTCAGCAGGCGCCCGCCGGGTCGCAGCAGCTGGTGCAGCCGGTCGAAATAGAGGCCCACGTTCGCGAGCCCGACGTGCTCGAACATCCCGATCGAGCTGATCGAGTCGTAGGGGCCGTCGCGCACCTCGCGGTAGTCCTGGTACCGGATCTCGACCCGGTCACCGAGGCCGGCCTCGGCCACGGCTTTCTGCGCCCACTCCGCCTGAGCGCGGGAGAGCGTCACCCCGACCGCGGTAGCGCCGTGCTCACGCGCGGCGTGCATCGTCATGCCGCCCCAGCCGCACCCCACGTCGAGCAGCCGGGAGCCCTCCCGCAGGTCGAGTTTGCGACAGACGAGCTCGTGCTTCGCCGCCTGCGCCTGCTCGAGCGTGGCGTCGGGGCTCGGCCATACGGCGCACGAGTAGGTCATCGAGGACCCGAGCACCAACCGATAGAAGTCGTTGGAGACGTCGTAGTGATGAGATATCGCGGCCGCGTCGCGCTGCTTCGTGTGCCGGCGCCCGCGCAGACGCGCCTCCTCGGGCGGCGGCGGAAGCGGACGCAGGCTCGTCGTTCCCGCGAGCCTGGCCAGCGCCGCAAGCTGGGCCGGCCGGATCGAGGCGCCGGGCACACGGTCGCGGAGTGCCGAGAGTGCGGCAAAGACGTCGCCCTCCACGTCGATGTCGCCCGCGACGTAGGCGCGCCCGAGCCCGAGCTCGCCGGGCGCGGTGAGGATCCGCCGGATCGCGTCCGCCGACCGGATGATCACGGTGGCCGGAGCGTCGCCCGGGCCGAGCGAGCTGCCGTCGTAGGCGCGGATCCCGATCGGGAGGTCGTCGCCCACGACGCGCGAGAGGGCTGCTGCCACGCTCACCCGTCCAGGGTGCATCCGCCTGCCGTGTCCCGCAACCCATCGCTAGGCTGGCACCACCGATGACGACGGTCGAGGTCGTGGCGGCAGACAAGGTCGGCGAGCGATTCGCCGTGCTCGTGACCGGCGACGACCGCTCGACGACCGAGCACGAGGTGACGGTGAGCGCCGAAGACTGGGAGCGCTTCGGGCGCGGCTACGCATCCGGGAGGGACCTCGTCGAGGCGAGCTTCGCGTTCCTCCTCGAGCGCGAAACGAAGGAGTCGATCCTCCTGTCGTTCGAGCTGGGCGTGATCGCACGGTACTTCCCCGAGTATCCGGACGCGATCGCCCGCTGAAACGGGCGATCCACGCGTGCTACGTTCCCGCTACGCGACCGCGGCGCGCGAGGGCGTCGATGGTGACGGCCGCGAGCAGTACGAGCGCGGTCACCATGTACCTCGACGCCGCCGCGAAGCCGACCAGGCCCATCCCGTTGTCGATCGCCGCGATCACGGTTGCCATCCGCGGAGAGCCACTCTCTCCACGGATCCTTCGCTAACCGTAGTACGGACCGGGGCGCCGCGTTGGCCTGCCGCGCGCGCTAGCCCGCCTTCGTCGGACAGGTCAGGTCGGCCAGACAATCCAGCAACCAGTCCCGCACGATCGGGATGTCGACCCGCTGGTACCCACCGAGGTACCGGCAGTTGTTCGTGTACCCGTAGCTGTCGTCACCGACCAGGAATCCTTCGAGCATCGTCGGGCCGCCCGAGTCCCCGAAGCAGCTGCCGCCGCCGGCCCGGTTGTCGTGCTCGTTGCCGTTGGTCTGCAGGATCTGGTTCGTGAGCTTCTGCCCGATCTCGGTCGTGTAGCGGCGAACGATCGGCTCACGCTGCGGCGTAGGCGTCTGTGGCCCGGACTCGGCCTTGCGGACCTCGGTGCCGTAGCCGATCATGAGGAACTCGGTCGAGTTCAGCCTCGGCTGGGCGAATGCGTCCAGGAAATCCTCGGGGGCGAGCGGCGAGGTCGGGAGGCCGAGCGCCTCGTTCAGGATGACCACGCCGGTGTCGTTCCAGTTCTTGATGTCGGTGAAGTCGCTGTAGTTGGGATGCGTGAGAGGCGTTCCGAGGTAGTACGTCTGCTCGCCCTCGTAGGACGGCGGGACCAGGTCGCTCGCGACGAACCCGACGTCGGAGTGCGAGTCGTCGGGACCGCTGTCGTCCGCGGCCCTCGGGATGTCGACCTCGGCCTCCTCCTCGGTACGCGAGATCAGCGGGTCGAACGTGACGACCACCTGCCCGATGTCCTGGAAGGTGCAGTGCGCGGCGGTCAGCACCACCCGCGGTGCGATCAGCGTGCCTGAGCAGCGGAATCGACCGTCGGGTTGGTAGAAGACGACCATCCCGACATTGGAGTAGTGATTCACGAGGTCCTCCGTGCCGCCGGTGATCGCGCCGGCGGGGACGCTCGCCGCGAGCACGGCGATCGCCGCCGTGCAAGCCGCCAGCACGACGCGGCGAAGCGAGCGCTTGGATGCGTGAATCATCGGATCCCCTCCCGTGCCGTCGCCGGCCGCACCGGCCGGCTACGGGAGGCTATGTCAACCATCCGTCCTAGCGCAAGAAAGACAGGTCGCCCGTGCTGGCACGCATGCACCGGCTGGGACTAGATTGATCGGCCTCGCCAGGTTGGGCGTCACGTTCGGAGGGGGGAAATGTCGAGCAACGCTGCAGCCGCCGTCGCGGACGGCGACCCGATGTCCGAGGGATCGGAGATCGGGCCGCTGCCGTGGTTCGTCCGGCCGTTGGTCGACCGCGTCGCGCGGATCAACGCCACCGTGCACACGAAGCTGCTCGCCGGGTTCCTGGTGATCGCGGTGCTCCTGCTGGCCATGGGCATCGTGAGCATCGTGGTGTTGAACAGGATCAACCAGCAGGTCGCCAGGCTCACGCTGCTGAGCGATCAGGTGGCCCAGGCCCAGACGATGATCTACGAGGTCACGGCGCAGAGCCACTACCGGGCCATGGCGTTACTGACCCACGACCCGTCGTGGACGGAGAAGATCTACCTCGCCAAGAACGACTTCGACGCCAACCTGGGGAAGATCCGCACCTATGCGATCCCCTCGCAACCGGAGTTCTTCGACGGCCTCGCGCACGACAACGAGGTCTTCCGCGCGTGGAGCGACCGGGTCACGCAGCTGTACGACGACCACCGGGTGCGCACGGCGCTGCTCCTGCACATCGAACAGGAGCACACGCAGTCGCACGTGCTCGAGGACAAGCTCAAAGTGCTGATCGCCGACTCCCAGACGTTGTTCGCGGCGGAGACGTCGTCGTTCGCGGGGCACCGGCGCTTCCTGACGATCGTGGTCGCGGCCTTCTCGGGCGCGAGCCTGCTCGCCGCGCTGGCGCTCGGGGCGGTGCTGTCGTGGTCGCTGATCCGGCCCGTCCGCCGCGTCGACTCGGCGCTCGAGCGGATCGCCGGGGGCGACTTCGACGCGCGCGTGAGCGTGCCGAACCGGGACGAGTTCGGGAACCTCACGACCAACCTGAACCGAACCGCGCAGCAGCTCTCGGGCGTGTACCACGACCTCGAGACGCTGAACACGGACCTGCAACACACCGTTGATGTCAAAGTGGCCGAACTCGAGCGGGTGTCACGACTCAAGCGCTACCTGTCGCCGCAGCTCGCGGAGTCGATCGTGGCCACCGAAGGCGACCTCGACCTGGCGCCGCGTCGGAAGTACTTGACGACCTTCTTCTCCGACGTTCGGGGCTTCACGGCCATGTCCGAGGCGATGGAGCCTGAGGAGTTGATCGACCAGCTCAACGACTATCTGTCGGAGATGACCGATATCGTCTTCACCTACGGAGGCACACTCGACAAGTACGTCGGCGACGCCGTCATGGTGTTCTTCGGCGACCCGGTTCGTCAGGACGACCACGCGCAGCGCGCCGTCAAGATGGCCTTCGAGATGCGCCAGCGGATGGAGGGCCTGCAGGATCGCTGGAACCGGCGGTACCGGGAGTCGTTCGAGATCGGGATCGGCATCTCGACCGGCTGGGTCACGGTCGGCGACATCGGCTCGGCCGCACGCAGCGACTACACGGTGCTCGGCAACGAGGTGAACGTCGCTTCGCGGCTCTCCGACCGGGCCACCGCGGGGCAGATCCTCGTGACCGAACGGACGCTGTCGGAGGTGCGCGATCTGGTCGAGGCGACGGCCGTCGAGAGCATCGAGCTCAAGGGCGTGAGCCGCGACGTCCGCGTCTACGAGATCAACCCGATCTAGTCAGGCGATCGCGCCGTCCCATCTGCGCGTTCATGAGGTCAGCGGCCACTCCTGGGTCGAGCCGGGCGGGAGCTCGACCAACTCGTCCCGGAACCCGACCCGGATCGGGGCCACGTCGCTCGCGATCGTGCTGACGTGCAGGAGCTTCGGCGTGATCCGGACCCGGAGCCGGTGCCCACGGTAGTGCACCTCGAACTCGAACGCCTGAAGCTCTTCGGGGATCGCCGGGTTGAACCACAGAGCGCCGCCCCGAACTTCCAGACCCGTGTACCCGCGTTGGAGCAGGTCCACGCTCCCGGCCATCGCGCCGAGGTGGATGCCCTCGGGCGTCGTCCCGCCCTGGATATCGGCGACGTCGCTCTCCAGGGCCTGGGAGAACAGCTCCCAGGACCGTTCCCGATCGGAACGGGCCAACACCCACGAATGGACGACCCGCGACAGCGTGGAGCCGTGCGACGTCCGCGCCAAGTAATAGTCGACGTTGCGGCGGATCGCCTCTGGCGGGAGCTCGTACCCGAGGCGCCCCAACAGCTCGCGGAGCTCGTCGGCCGACAGCAGGTAGAACAGGAGCAGCACGTCGGCTTGCTTCGAGACCTTGTAGCGGTTCGGCGTGTCGCCCTCGGCCTCCAGGATCCGATCGAGCCGCTGGATGTCACCGTACTTCCGCCGGTACGCATCCCAGTCGAGCTCCTCGAGCCGCTCGTAGCCCTGGAACTGGCTGATGATCCCGTCGTGGTGCGGGACCATCATCTTCCGGCTCATGTCCTGCCAGCGGTCTATCTCCTCGCGCGACAGGTGCAGGGTCTCCCACAAGCCCTGGCGGTGGTGATCGGGAAGACGCTCGAGCAGTTCCAAGATCCGGCAGAAGAGCCACACGACCATCACGTTCGTGTACGCGTTGTTGTCAAGGCCGGGCTCCTCTCGATCCGGGTAGCCGTCGTGGTACTCGTCGGGACCCATGACGCCTCGGATCTCGTACCGGCCCGACGCGCGATCGTAGGTGGCGATGCTCGCGAAGTACCGGGCGACCTCGATCAGCATCGGTGCCCCGCGGAACCGGAGGAACTCCACGTCCTCGGTCACCTCGAAGTACTGCCACACGTTGTACGCCACCGCGATGTCGATGTGACGTTGCAGCCACGAGTTGTCGGGGAGCCACCGGCCGGAGCGCGGGTTCAGGTGGAACCGCTGGCTCTCCTCCCGTCCGTCGCTCCCCGATTGCCACGGGTACATCGCACCCTCGGAACCTTCTTCCTCGGCCGCCCGCTGCGCGTGCGGGAGGCGCCGGTAGCGGTAGTTCAGGAGGCTCCGGGTCAGCGCGGGCAGGCGGAGGTTCAGCAACGGGAAGATGAACAGCTCGTCCCAGAAGATGTGTCCGCGGTACGCCTCGCCGTGGAGTCCCCTCGCGGCGACCCCCACGTCGAGATCGATCGTATTGGTGGACACGGTCTGGAGCAGGTGGAACAGATGCAGACGCACGATCGTCTGCGCCCTGACGGAGTCCTCGATCCGGATGTCGAACCGCTGCCAAAGATGATCCCACGCCAGCTCGTGGCGTTCGAGCAGGCGGTCGAACCCGGCCGCGCGTCCGACGAGCTCGGCGGCGGTCGTCCCCGGCTCGTAGATCGCCGGGGCCCCCTGCGCGACCAGGCTGACGACCTTCTCGACCGTGACCCCTTCGCCCGCCCGAACATCGAGACCGATCTCTTGCGCGACGTACCCATCCCTGAGGACGAGCGTTCGCTCGGCCTCGAACCGCTCGTCGCCTCGGAACAGCCGGGTCCGGGCCGCCTGACCGATCCGCACGTGCGAGTCACGGGTCTCGACGACGACCCGGATCCGCTCGTCGTCGAGCGCCTCGGCGACCTGCGGAACAAGGTGGTCGCCGCGGAGGCTCCGGTACCGAGCCACGCCGGAGTTCGTGACCGTGCCGTCGATCGCCGACCGCACGTCGAGCCGTCCCGACCAGTCCTCGGGCACGATCGTCGTCTCGAGCCCGGCCAGCTGTGGATCCGCCATGCTCACGATGCGGCGCTGGGTCACCGACGTCGTGTTGCCGGCACCGTCGCGGAAGCGGAACGAGCGGATCAGCTGGCCGGTGCGGAAGTCGAGCTCCTGACGGTGCTCGATGAGCTCTGTTCGACGAAGGTCCAGCCACTCTTCGCCCTGCCGACGGAACGTGAGGACGAGCCAGTTGGGGAGGTTCACGAGGTCCTCGTTCTGAACGGTGCGGCCGGCGACCTCGCTCTGCAGCCGGTCGTAGACGCCGGCGGCGTACGTCCCCGGGTAGTGCACGTCGTCTGCCGTGGACTCGGGGGCGGCGCCGCGGGTGGCGAAGACCCCATTGCCCAGCGTGCAGAGCGCTTCGCGCAGCCCTTCGCGCTCGGGTAGGAAATCCTCGTAGGCGAGGGACCACCCGCTCACGCGGAGCCCCCCTCCGACGCCTCGGCGAGGAGCTCGAGGAAGGCGCGGACCTCGTCCGGATCGCGCAGCCCGTACCGGGCGAGCGTCCGCCGGTCGTCGCCCTCGCCGCGCACCACCACGCCGATGCCCCGGTCCCGGACAGCCCGGAACGCGTCCTCGTCGGTCACGTCGTCGCCCACGTAGACCGGCAGGTCGTCTCCCTTCAGCCCGAGCGAGTTCAGGAGCCAGAGCAACGCCATGCCCTTGTCCCAATCCACGTCCGGGCGCAGCTCGAAGACCTTCTTCCCGCCGGTCCGCCGAAGCCGTGGGTGGGTAGCGGTGACCTCGGCCACGGCGGCGTCCACCTCCGGCACGCGATCCTCCTCGACCTCCCGGTAGTGCACGGCGATCGCGAAGGTCTTGCGCTCGATCCGCGCACCCGGGATCCGCTGCAATCGTGGTTCCAACGTGCGTTCGGCGGCGTCCAGCTCCGGGAGGAAGTCGCGGGCTCGCTGCTCGGCCGACCCGTCGGGCCGCAGCAGATCGAACCCGTGGCTCCCGGCGTACGCGATGCCGTCCACACCGACCATGCCCCGGACGTCGGCGAGGTCACGGCCGCTCACGACGGCCACGGGGACGATCCGCGCCAGCCGCCGGATCGCGTCCCGGGTTCGCTCGGGAAGGCGGGCGTCCTCCGGACGCTCGACGATGGGCGTGAGCGTTCCGTCGTAGTCGAGGAAGACCGCCGGGCGCCGCCCGGAGAGAAGATCACGGATCTCCTCCGTGCGATCGAGGGCGAGCGGCAGATCGCGGACGTTCGTCGACACCGACTCGGGTTCGAGCTCCAGCTCCCCGAGATCGGTCACGACCAAGTCCGCGCCGGCGTCGCGGAGAGCGTCTGCGTCGCCCGTGCGGTCCACCCCGATCACCAGCGCGAACCCGCCGCGCCGCCCGGCCTCCACGCCCGAAAGCGCGTCCTCGACGACTGCGGCACGTGCGGGCCCGACATCCAGCCGCCGCGCTGCCTCGAGGAACACCGCCGGGTCGGGCTTGCCCGGCAGCCCGAGCTCGTCTGCGAGCACGCCGTCGACGCGGACGTGGAACAGGTCCCCGATCCCGGCCGCCTCCAGGACCTCGGACATGTTCCGGCTGGCGGAGATCGCCGCCGTCGGGACGTCCCGCCGCGCCAGCTCCCGGACGAGCTCCACCGTCGAGCCGTACGGCTCGGCCCCGTGCTCGCGCAGGTGTTTCAGGAACATCTCGTTCTTGCGGTTGCCGAGCCCGCAGACGGTCTCCCGGTCGGGCGGGTCGGCCGGGTCGCCTTCCGGCAGCTCGATCCCCCGGGACGCGAGGAAGCTCCGAACGCCGTCGTACCGGGGCTTCCCGTCGACGTATCGCCGGTATTCCTCGTCGACGTCGAATGGGACGAACGGTTCACCCGTTCGATCCGCGCGTTCGCGCAGATAGGTGTCGAACAGGCGCTTCCACGCCGCGGAATGGACGGATGCGGTATCCGTGATCACGCCGTCCATGTCGAAGATCACGGCGTCGATCAGGTGCAGACGCAGCGCTCGACGAGGATCGGCGCGGGAACCCATCGAGGCTAAGGATAAGGAAGGGCCCTCGAGACCGCCTTCGCTTCTGGATCGTCGGCCGCGCTGCTAGGCTCCTGCGCCGATGGACGCGGACGTGCTCGTCCTGGGTGCGGGGTTCGCGGGGGTCGCGGCCGCGCGCGAGCTCCATGACGCCGGCCGGCGCGTGATCGTGCTCGAAGCCCGCGACCGGATCGGGGGACGCACCTGGTACCGCGAGATGCCCGGTGCCGGCGTCGCAGTCGAGTACGGGGGAATGTTCTTCTCCCGCACCACCCAGCCGCACCTGGCGGCCGAGATCGAGCGCTACGGCATCGCGGTGACGCCGGCGACCGTGCCCGACGCCGTTGCGTGGATCCGGGGCGCCGACCGCCGTGAGGGCCACGCCGCGATCGAGGAACTTCGTGTTGCGCTCGACGCGTCGCGGCTGAGCGACGCGCTCGCCGACACGGCGAAGGCGCTCGCGGCCGAGGACCGAACCGCGTTGGTCGTGCAGGACGTGCCTGCGAGCGGCTGGGTCGACGAGCTCGGCGCCTCCGACGACCCCGCGGACTTCCTCCGCGCGTTCATGGTCGCGATGGGCGGGTCACGACTGGAGGCCATATCGGCCCTCCCCCTCCTCTGGGACATGGTTGAGCTCGGCTACGGGCCGACGGACGTGTTCGTGGACGTCGGTGAGCTCTTCACCGACGGGACGAAGAGCTTGATCGACGCCATGGCCTCGAGGCTCGACATCCGGTTCGGCCGCGTGGTCCGGCGGGTGGAGCACGACGACGGCCGCGTCCGCGTCACGCTCGAGGACGGCGGCGTCCTGGACGCGTCCGCCGCCGTGGTCGCGCTGCCGCTCAACCTGTGGGCCGACGTCGCGTTCGATCCGCCGCTTTCCGGTCCGAAGCGTCGGGCCGCGACGGAGCGGCACCCGGGTGCGGTCTCGAAGGTCCTCGCGGTCGTCCAGGGCGCGCCTGAGCGGTTCGCCGCGTTCGGGTGGGACACGCCGATCAACGCCGGGTTCATCAACACGCCGGCGCCCGACGGGAACGTGTTCATGGGTTTCTCGGTCCAAGACCCGGTCGACCTCGCGGATCACGACGCGGTCGCCCGAGCGGTGAACGCGCACCTCCCCGAGGCAACCGTCCTCACGACCGACGGCCACGACTGGATCAACGATCCGTTCTCGAAGGGCACGTGGCTCTCGGTCCCGCCGAGCTGGTTCAGCGACGGGACGTTCGAGGCGCTGGACGCACCGGAAGGCCGGCTCGCGTTCGCCGGCTCGGACATTGCCTCCGAAGGAGCCGGCTGGATCGAGGGCGCGATCGGGAGCGGACTCGCAGCCGCCCGGCGCGCCACCCGCCTCACGACGAACCCGTGAAGCCCACCTCCCCCATGCGCAGCTCGAGTGTCGGGTTGACCGTCGAGCCGACCACGCTCTTCTGCATCAGGTAGTTGATCGTCTCGAAGTGCACGAAGACGATCGGCGCGTCGTCGTACACGATCTGGCGGATCTGCTTGTACAAGTCCATCCGCGTCGCGGTGTCGGTCTCGGCGCGCGCCTGGTCGATCAGCCGGTCGGCGTCCGGATTCGAGTAGGCGGTCGTGTTGATGTCGCCACCGGAGTGGATCACCAGCGCGTAGAAGTTGTCCGGGTCGATCGTGCGCTCCTGGTAGGCCGACGTGATCTGGTAGTTGCCCTTGATGAACGCGTTGAACCAGACGCCGACATCGACCTGCTTGATGCTCATGTTGATGCCGACGTCCTTCAGCTGCTGCTGCATCACCTCACCGGTCTTCAGCAGCTCGGGGTACTGGGGCAGCCCCAGATACTCGACGTCGAGCGTCCCGCTGATCCCGGCCTGCTGCAGCAGCGACTTCGCCTTCTCGACGTCGCGCGTGACCACGGGCGCGCCGTCGTACCAGCTGGATCCCGTCGGCACCTCCTCGATGCCGGACTCGCCGGCGCCGAAGTATGCGAGCTGGCGGATCGCGTCGCGGTCGAGCGCCCAGTACACGGCCTGGCGCACCAGCTTGTCGTCGAACGGCGGCTTGGCCGTGTTCATCGCGATGTAGTCGGGGATGCCCGACGTGGCCGACGTCGCGTAGTTGAAGGACGGGTCGCTCTTCAGGGTGGTCAGCTGCTGCAGCGGCACGGCGTCGGCCCAGTTCAGGTCGCCCGAGCGAAGGGCGTCGACCCGGCTCTGGTCCACCAGGAGGAACCGGAACTCGATCCCGTCCAGATACGGTCTGCCGTCCAGGAAGTAGTTCTCGTTCTTCTTCAGCGTGATGTGATCGCCCTGCACCCACTCGACGAACTCGAACGGGCCGGTCCCGACCGCCGTCCTCGCAGGGTCGCCGGACTCGATCGCCTTCTGGTTCACGATCTCGCCGTTGTTCGCCAGGTTCGACAGGAACGGCCCGAACGAGGTCTTCAGGTGGAACGTCACCTGGTTCGGCCCGGTCGCCTCCACCGTGTCGATCGCGGTGTACAGGGGAGCGTAGGAGCTGGCGGTCTTCGGGTCGAGGATCCGCTCGAAGGTGTAGACGACGTCGCCGGGCGTGAACTTCTCGCCGTTGTGGAAGGTCGCGTTATCGACAAGGTCGAACACCCAGGTCGTATCGTCGGGCGCGTTCCACGCGGTCGCCAGCTGCCCGTAGAACTCGTTCGACTCGTCCAGGTCGATCAGCTTGTTGAAGATGTTGTCGTAGACCTGCGCGCCCGTGTAGATCGTCGACGTTGCCGGATCGATCGTGTCCGGCTCGCCGGTGAGCGCCGCCTTGAGCGTGCCGCCGGCGGTCGGCGCCGCCGTCGAGGCGCTCGAGCCGGTGCCGGTGCTGCTCGAGCTCGAGCACGCGGCAAGCACGGCGCCCAGGCTCGTCGCGCCGATCGCCGCCGCGCTGAATCCGCCGGCGCGCCGCAGGAACTGCCGTCGCGAGACGTGGCCGCCAAGGAAGCTCCGGACCAGCCGTTCGGCCCGCTGCTCTTCGTTCCCGTCCATCCCTGCCCCCTCCTTCGTGCGTGGGCTCATGCGTGCTCGCCGAGCCATCCGATGAACGTCCGGTTGAACTCCGCCGGGTGCTCCCACATGCAGGCGTGCCCTCCCTTCGACGTGGCCCAGTCCGCGCCGGGGATGCCCTCCTGCAACCGCTTCGACAGCCGGACCGGGATCAGGATGTCCTGCTCGCCGGCCATCACCAGGACGGGGAATCCCGTGATCCGGTCGAGCCGCCCGGTCGTGTCGTGCGTCTGGATCACGCTCAGCTGCGCCAGGTAGGCCTCGACCGACATCGGCAGCGCCGCCATCTCGGCCTCGAACTCCTTGAGCTCGTCCTCGCGCTCCTCGAAGAACGGCACCGTGAAGGCCCAGAGCGTGACGTCGCGCATGATGAACGCCGGGCCGTTGACCGGCGCCATGTCCTGCCACATCGAGAACATCCGCGAGCAGAATGGGCCGGGCGCCGCGTACGTGCTCGAGAACGTGGCGCTCTTGAGGTCCGAGCCGTGGTTGATCGCGTACTCCTGGGCGATCATCCCGCCCATCGACGTCCCCATCAGGTGGAAGCCGGTGATCCCGAGCTCGTCGACGAGCGCCTTCGCGTCGTCGGCCATCATCCGGCTGGTGTACGGGCCGGACGGCGCCGTCGTCTGCCCGACGCCCCGATTGTCGAACCGCAGCACGCGGTAGCCGGCCTCGAGCAGCGCCTCCACCTGGAAGACCCAGGTCTCGAGGTCGTCGGCCAATCCGTTGATCAGCACGACGGTCTCGGGCCCGTCCCCCTCGAGCTCGTAGTTGATGTCGATCCCGTTGACGCTCGCCCTCGGCATCTTGGCTCCTCTCTTCCTCAGGCCGGCCTTCGCAACTCGGCCTCGGCGACGTGGCACGCGGCCGTGTGGCCGGTGCCGAACCTGGTCATCGCGGGCTCGTCCGTGACGCACCGCTCGATCGCCACCGGGCAACGGGTCCGGAACCGGCACCCCGACGGCGGCGCGATCGGGCTCGGGATCTCCCCTTCCAGTGGAGACCCCGTGAGCGGTCGCTCCGGGTCGGGATGCGGGATCGCCGCGAGCAGCGCCTTCGTGTAGGGATGCCGCGGATCGCGGAACACGGTCTCGGTCGGCCCGGTCTCGACGATCTTGCCCAGGTACATCACGGCCGTGCGGTGGCTGATGTGCTCCACGACCGCCAGGTCGTGCGCCACGAACAGGATCGCCAGGCCGAGGTCACGCTGCAGGTCGGCAAGCAGGTTGAGCACCTGCGCCTGCACCGAGACGTCGAGCGCGGAAACCGGCTCGTCGGCCACGATCAGCCGCGGCTCGGGCGCGAGCGCGGCGGCGATCCCCACACGCTGGCGCTGCCCGCCAGACAGCTCGTGGGGGTGCCGGTGGGCGAACGACGGGTCGAGCCCCACGCGGTCCAGCAGGTCGAGCACGCGCGCCTGCCGCTCCTGCTTCGTGCCGATGCCGAACGCCGCCAGCGCCTCGCCGACGCTTCTGCCGATGCGCCAGCGCGGGTCGATCGAGCTGAACGGATCCTGGAACACCGGCTGCACCTGCTGGCGGAACCCAGCGAGACCCCGCCCCTTCAGCGCAGTGACGTCGCGCCCGTCGAACACGACCCGGCCTTCCGTCGGGTCGATCAGCCGCAGCACGCAGCGCGCCAGGGTGCTCTTGCCCGAACCGGACTCGCCGACGACGGCCAGCACCTCGCCCGGCCGGACCTCGAGGTCGACGCCGTCGACGGCATGCACCTTGGCGCCGCCCCCGAACGTGCCGTGGTCGGCGCGGAAGTGCTTCACGAGACCGTGGACCTCCAGGATCGGCGCGCCCGGCTGCACCGGCGCGACCTCGTCGGAGAACGTGGCCAGGTCGCTCACGCCGCCCCTCCCGACACGGTCCGGGTGGGCAGCCCGCCGGCCTGCCGGGTGGCCTCCGAGAGCCAGCACGCGATCAGGTGCTCCTGGGTCTCGTGCGCAAGCGGCGGCACGGTCGCGCACTCCTCGAGAACGAATGGGCACCGCGTCGAGAACCGGCACCCCGGAGGCGGATCGGCCAGGTTCGGCACGCGCCCAGGGATCACGCGGAGCGAGCCCGGCACCTGCTCGTGCGTGGGGAGGGCGGCCAGCAGCGCCTGCGTGTAGGGGTGGCGCGGCGCGCGGAAGATCTGCCGCACCGGCGCCACCTCGACCAGCTGCCCCGCGTACATCACGCCGATCCGGTCGCAGATCTGCGCGATCACGCCGAGGTCGTGCGTGATCAGCACGATCGTCGTCTTCAGGCGGCTGCGCAGGTCGCGCAGCAGGTCGAGGACCTGCGCCTGGATCGTCACGTCCAGCGCCGTCGTCGGCTCGTCGGCCAGGACCAGGGCGGGCTCGTTCGCCAGCGCCGTCGCGATCACCACGCGCTGGCGCATGCCGCCCGACAGTCGGTGGGGCGGGTCGTCGAACCGCCGCCCGGCTTCGGGGATCCCCACGTCGGCCAGCAGCCCGAGCGCCCGTCGCCGCGCCGACGACCGGTCGACGTCGCGGTGCGCGGTGATCGTCTCGGCCACCTGCTCGCCGATCGGGAACGTCGGGTCGAGCGAGGTCATCGGGTCCTGGAAGATCATGCTGATCCGGTCCCCGCGCAGCCGGCGGAGGTCCTCGCCGGCAAGTCCGACGAGCTCCCGTCCCTGGAACCGAACCGACCCCGACACCGTCGCGCTCGGCGGCAGCAGCCCCATCGTCGCCATCGCGAGCGTGGTCTTCCCGCAGCCCGACTCCCCCACCAGCCCGAAGATCTCGCCCTCGGCGACCGACAGCGACACGTCGCTCACCGCGGAGACCCGCCGGCCGTCGGTGGCGAACCCAACGTCGACGTGCTCCAGCGTCAGCAGGTCATCGCTCATGCGCGACCCCCGTCGGATCCAGCCGCGCGCGCAGCCCGTCGCCGAAGAAGTTGAACGCCAGCACGGTGATCGCGATCGCGAGCCCGGGGAAGACCTCGACCCACGGCGCCTGGGTCAGCACGTCGCGACCGTCGGCCAGCATCACGCCGAGCGACGACGTCGGCGGCTGCGCGCCCAGTCCCAGGAAGGAAAGCGCCGCCTCGATCTGCAACGCGAACCCCATCAGGATCGTGGCCTGCACGATCGCAGGACCGATCGCGTTGGGCAGCACGTGGCGCGCGATGATCGCCCGCGACCGCGTGCCGCGGGCGCGCGCCGCCTCGATGTACGTCTGCGCGACCACCACCAGCGTCGAGCTCCGCACGACGCGGGCCAGGATCGGCATGTAGATGATCGCGATCGCCAGCAGCGCGATGTTGCTGCCGGGTCCGATGATCGCGATCAGCGCGACCGCCAGCAGCATCGCCGGCAACGCCAGCACCATGTCGATCGGGCGCATGATCGCGGTGTCGACCCACCCTCCGTGATAGCCCGCATACAGCCCGAGCGGCACCCCGACCACGAACGCCAGCAAGGTCGAGCCGACCGCGACGCCGAGCGAGACGCGATACGCGAAGATGACGCGCGACAGCACGTCGCGCCCGAGCGCGTCCGAGCCGAACGGGTGCGCCAGGTCGGGCTTCGCCAGGATCCGCGACGCGTCGATCGCGTTCGGATCGTGCGGCGCCAGCAGCGGCGCGAAGACGGCGACCAACGCCAGCGCCGTCAGGATGCCGAACCCCCATCGGCCCTTGCGCGAGGCCAGGATCCCCCGGCGCCAGATCGCTCGTGACGCCCCGCCGATGCTTTGGACCGCGACGCTCACACCGCTCCCTCCTCGGTCCGCGGGTCGAGCCACCCGACGATCAGATCGGTCGTAAGCGTCACCAGGATGAACAGCACCGCAACCACGAGCACGCCGCCCTGCACCACCACGTAGTTGCGCTGCTGGATCGAGGTCACGATCAGCCGCCCGACCCCGGGCAGCGCGAACAGCGTCTCGATCACGATCGCGCCGCCGAGCAGGACCCCGAACTGGATCCCGATCACGGTCACGATCGGCGGTGCCGCGTTACGCAGCGCGTGTCGGTACACGATCCGGCGCTCGGCGATCCCCTTCGCCCGCAGGAACGAGATGTACTGGGTCCCGAGCACCTCCTCCATCGCGCCGCGCGTGGTTCGCAGGATGTACGCCGCCTCGCCGAAGGCCAGCGCCACCACCGGCAGCGCCAGGTACCGCAGGTTCCCCACCGGGTCCTTCAGCAACGGCACGTACCCCGAAGGCGGCAGCAGCTGCCAGATGCCGGCGAACAACAGCACGAGCATGATCCCCAGCCAGAAATCGGTGATCGCGATGCCGGCCACGACGAAGCCCTCGGTGGCCTGACGGACCACCCCCGGTCGCGACGCAGCGCGGACGCCGAGCGGCACCCCGACCAGCACCGCGAGCGTCATCGACAGCAGCGTCAGCTCGATCGTGACGGGCAACCGCTGCGCGAGCAGCGTCGAAACGGGCGCGTGGCTGATGAAGTCCTGCCCGAAGTCCAGGTGCAGCAGCCCGCCCGCCCACGCCAGGTACTGCGCCAGCAGTGGCTTGTCCAGGCCGAGCTGGTCGCGGACCGTCGCCACGTTCTCCGGCGTGGCGCGGAACCCGAGCATCGTCTGCACCGGGTCCCCGGGCACCAGGTGGATGATCAGGAAGACGAAGACGCTCATGGCGACGATCACCGGGATCGCCAGCAGCAGGCGCCGCACGACGAACCGAGCGCGCGGGCTCATCGCTCGCCTCCCCCGCGCTCGCCGATCTTCGACATCAGCTCGCGCAGCACGGTCTCGGTCAGCCGGAAGTGGCGCGCGGCGATCTTCGCGGCGGCCGAGGCGCGGTGTTCGATCACGGCCTCGGCCAGCGCGGTGTGGTCCTTCACGGCGCGGGCCCGGATCGCGCGGCTGTAGGGCTCGGCACCGAACCCCAGGCTGATCTGCCGGCGGATCTGCGCGCTCAGGCTGGCGAGGTACGGATTGCCCGTCGCCGTGGCGATGGCGGCGTGGACCGCCTGGTCGGCTGCGCGTGAAGCCTCGCGATCGTCCCCGGCGTCGAGGTAGCCGGACAGGGCGTCCCGGATCGCCTCGACGTGCTCGTCCGCGATCCGCTCGGCGGCCGTCCGAGCGATCAAGGGCTCCACCAGCTGACGGAAGTCGAACAGCCCTTCGAGGTTCGCCCACTCCGGCTGGAGCGTCCGGCGGATCATCTCGTTCGCCTCGGGCCCCATGCCGTCCAGTACGTAGGCGCCTCCCGTGCGGCCCCGTTTGACGTCGACGTAGCCGAGAGCCGCCAACCGCTGAATCGCCTCGCGAACCGTGGTCCTGCTGACCTCGAGCGTCGACGCCAGCTCGCGCTCCGACGGCAGCCGCTGACCCGGCACGAACTCGCCGAGCGCGATCGCGGTGACCAACCGGTCGGCGACGTGCTCGCCGCCGCTGCGGAGCTTGACCGGCTCGAGGATCGACAGGATCGGCGCGGTGGTCATCGGTCCGGCTCCCCCGCGTACCAGTCGGCGACGAACCGCGCGAGGGTCTTCGCGCCATCGACGATCGACCGCAGCTCGACGCACTCGTCGATCCCGTGGATGTCGTGCGCCGTCGGTCCGTAGCAGACGGCCGGCGTGTCGAAGTCGTTCAGGTAGAGGCGGGCGTCGGTCGTGCTGGCCATCGCCGTCGCGTGCGGCCTGGCGCCGTGCGCGCGTTCGTGCGCCCTGACGAGCCGTTCGGCGACCGGGTGGGTATCTGCGAGCCCGTAGCCTCGCGCCTTGAACCCCGACGGGCGGATCGTCGGCGGGTGATCGCGGAGCCACGGATCGCCGATGTCGTCGATCGCCTTTCGGACCCTGGCCTCTGCCTCGTCCGGGGTCCACGAGGTCGGGTGACCCAATCGCAGGCGGAGGGTGGCGGTGGCCGGGACGCTCGAGGGCCAGTCGCCGGCCTCGAACGTGCCGACGTTCAGGTTGTAGGGGTGGGCGACCCCGTCCATCGAGGGCTCACGGTCCTCGTTCATCTCGCGTTCGAGGTCGCGAAGCGCCCCGACGATCCGGATCGCCAGGTCCACCGGATTGACCGCCCGATCCGCCGACTCGGCGTGCGCGGACTTGCCCGTGACCTCGACGTCGAGCCACAGGATCCCCACGCCGGCAAGCAGCAGGTCGAGCCCCGTCGGCTCGGGCAGGACCACGGCGTCGGCCAGGACGCCCGCCCGGGCGGCGGCCAGGGTGCCGTTGCCCGTGCACTCCTCCTCGATCACCGAGGCGAACGCCAGCGGACCGGTGATCGCATCGGGCGCAACCGCCAAGAGTGCGTCCAGCGCCAGCGCGGCCATCGCGAACCCGCCCTTCATATCGCCCGCGCCGCGCCCGTAGAGCCGGTCCTTCGTCCGGCGCGGCTCGAACGGCGGCGACGTCCACAGCTCGGGTTGCTCGGCCGGGACGACGTCGATGTGCCCGTTGAGCAGCAGCGATGGGCCGGTGGCGGTGTCGTTGAGCCGCCCGATCAGGTCGTAGCGGCCGAAGTAGGAGGTCTGGGGCACGCCAGCGAGCGGATCGTCGGCGATCGCGTCGAAGATCGGTAGCCGCTCGACCTCGAACCCGAGCCGCTTCAATTCCTGCTCGACGACCGCCTGAGCATCCGTCTCGTCGCCAACGGTGCTGGGCACGGCGACAAGCCGTTCCAGGAACGAGAACGCGCCATGCGCGCGCTCGTCGATCTCGGCGTCGAGCTTCTCGAGGTCCAAACGCATCCCGTCCTCAATGGTCGAATGTCTAGTCCAAATACCGCTGGACCATACACCCTGCGGGCGCGGGTGCGCCAGGGAGCGGCTTCGTCGGAAACGCGTTCAGGTGGAGAGGCTGGGGACGTGCTCGGCGTGGTCACCGCCGGCATCGTTGCCACGGATCATGGCCTCCATGGCGGCGGCTACGAGGGGCCGCGCGAACAGGTAGCCCTGACCCGTCCGGCAGCCCGCCGACGCGAGCTCGGCAAGCTGCTCGGACTCCTCGATGCCCTCGGCAACCGTGTCCAACCGCAGCGTCTTCGCCATCTGGATGATCGCGCGCACCAGGACAGGGCCCTCGGAGTCCGCGACGGCGACACCGTCGACGAACGACTTGTCGATCTTCAGGACGTCGATCGGGAACTGCCGCAGGTACGCCAACGAGGAGGAGCCCGTACCGAAGTCGTCGATGGCGAGTCGCACGCCCAGATCCTTGAGCGCGCGCAGCGTGGTCGCGGTCTCCTGGACATCCTGCATGAGACTTCCCTCGGTGAGCTCCAAAGTCAGCCCAGATGGATCGAGCGCGGTCGCCTCGAGGACGTCGCGGACCTGGGTGACGAGGTCCGTCTCGAGCAGCTGCCGCGTGCTCAGGTTCACGCTCACGTACAGCTCCGCGGCGCCCGGAAGCTCCGAGCGCCAGGCCGCCGCCTGCCTGCAGGCTTCACCGAGGACCCACGCCCCGAGCGGCACGATGAGTCCGGTCTCCTCGGCGACGCGGATGAACTCGATCGGCGGCAGGAGCCCTCGCCTCGGATGTTCCCAGCGAACGAGCGCCTCCATCCCGAGGCTCCTTCCGGTCGCGAAGTCCACGATCGGTTGGTAGTGCACGACGAACTCGCCGCGCGTCAGGGCACGCTCGAGGTCGGCCTGGATCTCGAACTGCGCCAACGCCCGGGTGTGCATGAACGGACGGAAGAACTCGTAGCGACCCTTCCCCGCCGCCTTCGCTGCGTACATCGCGGCGTCGGCGTTGCGTATCAGCTCGTCGGTCTTGGAGGCGCCCGGGACGCTCAGCGCGATACCGATGCTCGAGCGGACGAAAAGCTCGCGTCCCCGGACCTCGAACGGCGTCGTGAACTCCGACAAGAGGCGATCGGCGACCGATCGAGCGCGAGCCTCGTCCACCTCGTCCTCGAGGAGGACGCCGAACTCGTCCCCCCCGATGCGAGCGACCGTGTCGCTGGACCGGCCACACGCCTTCAGCCGCCTGCCGACGGCGATCAACAGCTCGTCGCCGGCGTCGTGCCCGAGGCTGTCGTTCACGGTCTTGAAGCCGTCGAGGTCGAGCAGGAGCACGGCCAGCCGGCTGTCATGGCGGGTTCCGCGCGGAAGAGCGTGTTCGATGCGATCGCGGAAGACGGCGCGGTTCGAAAGCCCGGTGAGCGAGTCGTGGAAGGCTTGATGGGCGAGCTCGTCCTGCAGGCTCTTCCGATCGGTCACGTCGCGGGTGTTCAGGACGAGCCCCTTCACGGTCCCGTCGGCCGTCAGGTCGCTCACGATGCTCTCGACGTACCGCGAGGAGCCGTCCAGGTGCCGAACGCGGTACTCGGCGGTCGCCGTGGACCCGGTCGATGTCGCAAGGTCGAGCACGATCGACCGCAGGTGTGCCTCGTCGGCGGGATCCACGAGCGCGAAGTAGTTGGTTCCCACGAGCTGGTGGGGCGCCAATCCGAGCAGCCACTCCGCGGACGGGCTCTGGTACCGGATGAGCCCCGACTCGTCGACGACCGTGATGAGGTCCGAGGCGTTGTGTACGAGCGACCGGAATTGGGCGGCCCGCCGAGCCGCCGTCCGGCGCAGGAGCAGGCCCATCGCGACCGCCGCGACCGCGCCCAGCACGCCGAGCGTGATCACCACCGCGAAGAGACGGCCGAGAGCCGCCTCGGCCTCTCGCGTCATCTGCCCGACCGCGTCGTTGGAGACGCTCGTGACCTGCGCTCCGACGATCCGAAGGTGCAACAGCTCGTCCTGATAGCGCGCGTCGCCATCACGCATGTGCAGGAGCCGGTCGCCGGAGGCGACGAGGGTCCGGATCAGACGGCCCTCTTCGTCGAGTTTCGCGATGACCACGGGATCGGTGCTGGCCGGTGGGATCGCCACCTCCTCGTCGGCCCCCTGAACCGCGATCACCATGCCCCCGTGAAGGAGCGACTCGGCGTTGGCGAGAAGCTCGTTTGCGTCGGTTGCCGGGTCCGCCTGCGCACCCTGGGTCCGCAGAACGACGTCCTTCACGTACCGCTCGGCGAGCGCGCGCTGTCGGGCCGCGACGTTCACGATCATCGCAGAGCCCTGCTGGTGCGCGATGGCCCGCGCGTCGTAGCCGACGATCAGGGTGATCACGACGAGATACAGGGCGAGGATCCAGCCGATCCGCCGGTCGAGACGGAGTGCGCCCGGGGCCAGGAGCCGCTCCCGAACACGCTTCCTAGTCGCCACCGGTGACCTCCAGGACCGCGTGCATGCCGCCGAGGTAATGGCCTTCCAGGTTGCAGAAGAAGACGTATCGACCCGGCGTCAGGTGCAGCGAGAGCGACCCCACGGTCCCGGCGTCGACCTCGCCGAGCTCGCCCACGGGCTCGAGGGCTTCCTCGTCGACGCTGAGGCCGTCCGTGGCGATCGGCAGCCTGTCCGCGGCGAGGTCGGTCCGCACGACCACGAACTCGTGGGTGGCGGGAGCGTCGTTGTGGATCCGGAACGCGACGTCCCCCACGGCGACGGACGGCGTGGGCGAGTCGATCCGGAAATCGTTGAGCGTGACGTCGACGCGCGGAGTGGCCGGTGCCGCGGCCGGTCCGGTGCACGCGGACACGAGGAGGAGCAAGGCGGCGCCCCACAGGGGCAACCGGACCAGACGGCGAAACAACCTTGCCATGCACGACTCCTCAAGGATGAACGTCCGTTGGCTCATCGGAAAAAGGACGGCTACCCTTGAGGAGAGCGTGTCGCCCAGGCCGGCGATCGGTCGACCAGCGGGTATCGGTCCCAGCGCGATCGTGGCAGGATCCAGGTTCATCCAAGGGGGGAACATGGCCAAGGTCGAGCACCCGAACGCGTCGGGGGACGCGATCGTCGTGCCCGAGGTGCACCATCGACAGCGCCGGCCGACAGGCGCACCGCCCCCGCTGCCGAAGACCATCGGTGTGACGGGCAAGCTGTGGCTCGGCGCGATGCTCGTGGTGGTCGTGTCGGGGTCGGTCTGGCTGCACTTCGCCACCGGCCCGCTCGACCGGGTGGACGCCCCGATCATCCGAGCCGTCACCGCGGTCCGCACGGGGTGGTTGAACTCCGTCACGGAGGCGATCAACTCGGTCTGGTCGCGCTACGGACTTGCGATCTGGGGTCTGGTGACCGTCGCGCTGGTCGCCTGGTTCCGTCGGTGGCGGCACCTGATCGTGTTCATGGTTGCCCTCGCGATCCTCGACATCGTGGGCCCGCTGATCGCGATCGGAGCACAACGGCCCCGGCCCTACGACGTGGTCGCGATCGGACACTGGGACGGATTCGCAGCGCCCTCGCTGCCCGTTGCGGCGGTCGCCGCCGTGTTCATCGCGTGCGCGTACATGCTCGTCCCCGCGGGCCGGCTGCGCTCGCGCGCGAAGGTCGGGATCGCGTGCTTCCTCCTCATGGTGTCGCTGATCCGGATCTACCTCGGCGTGGACCATCCGACCGACCTCGTGTTCGCCGTGCTGCTGGGCGTGTCCATACCGGTCGCCCTGTTCCGCGCGTTCACGCCGAGCGACATCTTCCCGGTGCGGTACGGCGCGCGCGGCAAGACGGCGCACCTCGACGTCGGCGGCAAGCGCGGTGAGGCGATCCGCGCGGCGCTGCAGGATCAGCTCGGCCTCACGATCCGCGAGATGAAGCCGGTCGGGCTCGAAGGGTCGGGCGGCTCGACGCCGCTGCGACTCGTCGTGACGGACGACGAGAGCGTCGACAGAACCATCTTCGCGAAGCTCTATGCGAAGAACCACGTTCGCGCGGACCGCTGGTACAAGCTCGGCCGCACCATGCTGTACGGGCACCTCGAGGACGAAACGCCGTTCACGACCGTCCGCCGGTTCGTGGAGTACGAGGACTACACCCTGCGACTGCTCGGCGGCTACGAGTTCCCGACACCGGCCGCCCTCGGCATCGTCGAGATCACGCCCGAGACGGAGTACCTGATCGCGATGGACTTCTTCGACGGCGCCACGGAGATCGGCGACGCGGAGGTCGACGACACGATCATCGACGAGGGCTTGCAGATGATCCGGCGCATGTGGGACGTGGGGCTCGCGCACCGCGACATCAAGCCCGCGAACCTCATGGTCCAGGACGGCCATCTCAAGCTGATCGACGTGTTCTTCGTGCAGGTCCGGCCGTCGCCCTGGCGCCAGGCAGTGGACCTCGGGAACATGATGCTCGTCCTCGCGCTGCGCGCCGACGCCGACACCGTGTATCACAAGGCGCTCGCGTACTTCACGCCGGACGAGCTGGCGGAGGCCTTCGCCGCGACGCGCGGCGTGGCGAGCCCAACACAGCTTCGCAACTCCCTCAAGGAAGACGGCCGCAACCTGCTCACGCGCTTCCGGGCGCTCGCCCCGGCGCGTCGGCGCGTCGCGATCCAGCGGTTCAGCTGGAAGCGTCTGGGCTGGATCGTCGCGTCGATCACCGTCGTGAGCATCGCCGCGAGCTACGGCATCTCGCTGTTCTTCCCCAGCCGGGCGGACGTCCTCGCGGCGTCGTGCAAGTCGACGCGGACGATGATCCTGATGGCCCAGGCCGTCCCCACCGCCGAGCGGCTGCCGTGCGTCGAGGAGCTGCCGCTCGGCTGGCACGTCACCGCCACGAGGGTCCAGCGCGGCCGCGCGGAATTCGACCTGGAGGCCGGCTTCACAGGCGGCAACAGTATCGAAGTAGAGGTCGGCGGCTACACGCGGACCGCAACGACGAACGTGGTCCTCACGACGACGTGCCCGTCCACGGAAGCCGATCCATTGGCCGAGACCATGGACGTGCCGGGCGGCTGCGTCCTGTTCCGGACGTCGCTCCCGGCCGACCAGGGACCCGGGGCGTCGTTCGAACCCGGCGGCGGGCTGTCGTTCGTCGACCGTTCCACGCTGGTCGCGACCGTCGAGAGGGAGTCGGACCTCGCGCTGTGCGGCGCCGGCGCGGACTGTGGCTGAGCTCGGAGCTCAGCGCAGCGCCAGGTCGTCCTGCGGCGTCTCGTCGTCGGGGGGGATCGGCACCTGCTCGTGCCGGAACCAGACGTCGCGGACCTCCGTGACGGCCGCCGCCATCAGCACGGCGATCCCCGATCCGAGCAGCGTCCCGACGACGACGTCGGAGAGCCAGTGCGCGCTCAGGTACACGCGTGAGACCGCCATCACGAAGGCGAACGCCGCTGCGAACCACTCCCAGAGGCGCCGCCCTTCCCCCGAAGGTATGAACGCCAGCACCAGCGCGACCGCCGTCGCCGACGCGGCGACCGCGTGCCCCGACGGGAACGAGAACCCGGCCGTCGCAACGAGCGCACCTGGCGGCCGTCCGCGATGGAACCAGACCTTCAACGCGCTGAGCGCCACCTCGCTGACCGCCCACGTCAGGCTGAACGCGACGACGTGTCGCCAGCGCCGACGGAACACGAGAAGCAACACCGCGACGATCCGGACCGGGATCGTGACGACCCCGCCGCCGATGCGGTCGAGGCCCTTCGCGATCCAGGTCAGGACCGGATCGCGGACGTCGTCCATCCAGCGGTGCACGTCGGCGTCGAACCGACCGACGAAGGGTACGGTGGTGGTTGGCGCCGCCTCGGACGGATGCCGGCCGACGGCGATGAGGGCGGCCAGGCAGATCGCGAGCAACAGGAACGCCCAGCCGAGGGCCCGACGATGATCGCGGAGCACCCGCTCCTCGCGGACCGGATCCACGATCCGGGCCGGTTCCTCCCGGCCTTCGCCCTCCGATCGCATCCGAGCAGCATGACAGCCCGGTGAGTTGTCACCAACGCGCGGTCGTCCGCCGGCCGATCGATGCGGTCGCGCTCGTGGTGGGCGTCGCGGCGTTCGTGCCGTGCGCGGCCGTGGCGTCGTCCGGCCGTGTCGGCGCCGTGGAGCGCAGTGTCTTCGAGGCGATCAACGGCCTGCCGTCCTCCCTCTCCGGCCCGATGCGCTTCGTGCAGTTCCTCGGTGTGCTCTCGGTCGGCCCGATCGTCGCGGTGATCGCGCTCGGGCTCCGTCGCTACCGCTTGGCGCTCGCCGCGATCCTGGTGACGGTGCTCAAGCTCGCCGGTGAGCGCGTCATCTGGAACGTCCTGGACATCCACCGTGAGCGTCCGGGCACCACGGTCCCGGGTGCGATCGTCCGCGGCGGCACGGCGACGAGCGGGGTCTCGTTCGTGTCCGGCCACGTCATGCTCGTCACGGCGCTGGCGTGGGTGATCACGCCGTACCTGCGCGGCGCGTGGCGGATCGTGCCGTGGGTGGTCGTCGCCGCGGTCGCGTTCGCCCGCGTGTACCTCGGCGCGCACAATCCGCTCGACGTCGCCGGTGGCGCCGCGGTCGGCCTGGCGATCGGCGGCGTCGTGAACCTGGCGCTCGGGGTCGAGCGGGACAGGCCGGCTCAGGCGCCGTAGGTCGCGCGGGCGCCCTGCGCCTGCGATGCCTCGGGGGAGCGCCAATCCGACTTCACACGCCAGATGATGTAGGTGAACCCGCCGAGCGGGATCTGGATCCCGTAGGTGAGCGCCCGGAACAGCAGGACCGCCGCCACGATCTGCGCCTTCTCGGCGCTGTCGAAGGCCGACAGGCCGCCGATGTAGCCGATGTCGATGAACCCGACGCCGCCCGGCGTGATCGGCACCGCCGACAGCAACCGCGAGAAGGCGTAGACGGCGAAGGCCTCCGACGTGCTGATGTCCGCCTCCGAGACCCCCATGTGCCGGAGCGCGAGCAGCAGCACGAAGAAGAGCGCGACCTGGCTGAGCACCGTGGTCCAGGTGATACGGAACCAGCGGTACCGCACGAGCGCGATCGTGTCCCGGCGGAACCGGACGGCGCCCTCCCCCCACTCGGTCACCGGCGTGAGCCGGACGAGCTTGCGGAACCACGAGACGATGCGGCCGAAGCGGTCACCGACCCGCCGGGCAAGCGGCTCGCTGCGGAACACCATCGCGAGCAGCGACACGGCGACACCGAGCACGATGACGCCGATGACGGCAGCGGTCACGTAGCCGATCGTGAGGTGCCCGGTCGCCGCCAACAGCACCAGGGCCAGTAGCGGCAGGGCGAGCTTCGTGAAGATGTTCCAGATCCCGGTCACGCCAACGTAGAGGGCGACGTTCGTGGCGGAGAACCCCCACGAGTTGAGCATCGAGTACGTCAGCCCGACCGCGATCGCGCCGCCGGCCGGGATCGTGTTGGCCACCGAGGTCGTCGTCTGCGTCAGAACCGCCGCCTTGCCGATCCCGAGGCCGGGCACTGCGGCCTGGTTCGCCCACCAGTAGGTGATGAGGTTGAAGACCATCGCCGCGAACAGCGACCAGAACTCGATTGGCGTCAGCGTGCCGAGGGCGTCCATCACGTCGCCGTAGTCGGCGAACTTGGGGATCGCCCACACGAAGATGCCGCCGACGATCACGATCGAGACGACGACCCCGACGATCTTCTTCCACGGGAAGTGCTTGGCGTCGCCCGTGCTTGGCATCGACCGAGCCTACTCTGGTTGGTACCGCTCCGCAGGACTGGTCAGAGGCATGGGTGGCCCGCCGACCCTGGGTCTTTGGGCCCTCTCTCGCGTTGCTGCCGAACGTGAGACTGATCGGGGAGGCGAGGAACGTGAAGATCGAATATCTGCACGCGTCCAGGTTCGGCAACGGAGCCACTGTGGCGGAGGAGTTCAAGGAGCAGATGGCTGCGCGAGGCGTCGCGGTCGAGGTGCACCACATCCGGGATCGCAAGCCCAAGGAGCTGCCGCCCGCCGATCTGTATCTGTTCAGCTCACCCGGACGGATGGGTCGACCGATCCGCGGGATGCGCCGGTTCCTGAAGGACCTGGCGCTGCCCGCCGGCACGAAGTACGCCATCCTGACCACGGAGATGGCGCCGCGGCCGGACAAGAAGACCGGGCGGATGCCGACCGAGGAGGAGATCTGCAAGTTCCAGCACGTCCGCCCGATCATGAACGAGGAGCTGCAGCGCAACGGTCTCGTCAAGATCGCTGAGGACAAGGTCTACGTGACGGACCTCAAGGGGCCGCTGGAAGAAGGATGGCGACAGAAGGTCGCCGCCTTCGTCGCGCTGATCGCCGGATCGGAAGCGATCTCGACCAGCTAGGTCAGGACTTGGCGGGCAGCGAGCGCGCGTATGCGACGCCGCGCTCGACCCACCGGGCGAGCTGGCGCTTCTCGCGGACGTGGTCGGCGTCGACGCGCAGCCACCCGTCCATCGGCTTCCCGCGCATGACCATCGGCTCGGCCTTCGTCGTGGAAACAAGCTTGCCCGACTCCGCGGGATCCACCCGAACGAGGATCCCGCCCTCCCCGCTGGCCGCCACGGCCATGTTGCCCCCCACCAGGAAGGCGAGCCCGCCGAACATCTTCATCTCGGTGACACCCTTCTGGCCGCCCACCAGGGCGCGGATCCGCTCCGCGAGGTCCTCGTCGTACGCCACGCCATCAGCCTAGCGCCGGGCGCGACCCGGGTCTGATTACGCTAGGACGATGACACCAGCAGCAGGCGATGCGACCGGGGCCGTTGCCGCGCTCGAGCAAGGCCGTGCGGCGTTGGTGGAGGGTGCGTGGGATGTCGCGTTCGAGCGCCTGACCGCCGCGGATCCCGCGACGCTCACACCGGGCGATCTGGAGGGGCTGGCCGATGCCGCCTGGTGGATCTCGCGGCCCCACGAATCGCTCGACGCTCGCCAGCGCGCGTACGCGGCGTACGCTTCGGCCGGCGACGACCGCGCCGCGACGAGGGCCGCCGCCAGGCTGGCGATCGAGCATTTCGTCCACGACGAGCCCTCGATCGGCGCCGGGTATCTCATGCGGGCGCAGCGGCACGCGCAGGGCCTCCCCGAGTGTCCGGAGGTGGGGTTCCTCGCGATGGTCGAGGCCAACGTCGCCCGCTTCGGCGGCGACCCCGACCGCGCGGTCGCGCGCGCCCGCGATGCCATCGAGATCGGCCAGCGGTTCGGCGTCCCAGACCTTGTCGCAGTGGCGATCCACACAGAAGGGCTTGCCCTTGTCGGTGGCGGCAGGGTTTCCGAAGGCCTCGCGCTGATGGACGAGGCCATGGTAGGCGTGCTCGCCGGCGAGCTCGACCCGTACTTCACGGGGATCATCTACTGCGGCCTGATCGCGGCATGCCTCGAGCTGAACGACCTGCGCCGCGCCGCCGAGTGGAGCGATGCGGCGCGCGCGTGGTGCGACACGCTCCTGCCGAACTCGCCGTTCCCCGGCATGTGCAGGGTGAACCGAGCGGAGGTGGCCCGGCTGCGCGGTGCTTGGCCCGAGGCGGAGACCGAGGCGCGCACGGCCGCCGGGGAGCTGGAGGCGATCGATCCGGGGCTGGCCGGTGCGGCCTTCGTCCAGATCGGCGAGGTTCGCCGGCGCACCGGGGACCTGGCGGGGGCCGAGGCGGCGTTCGTCCGTGCCCAGGAACTCGGCGCCGATCCGCAACCGGGACTCGCCCTCCTCCGGCTCGTGCAGGGGAAGGTCGAAGCGGCGGCGTCTTCGCTGGCGCTCACGCTGGCGGAGGAGCACCGGCCGGCCCGGCGGGCGCGGTTGCTCGCCTCCGAGGTCGAGGTGGCGCTGGCGGATCACGATCACGAGGCCGCCCGGGCGGCGGTCGACGAGCTCGACGCGATGGCCGCCGAGGCGGCGACCCCGGCGTTCGCCGCAGCCGCTGCAACGGCGACCGGGTCCCTCCACCTCGCGCAGGGAGATGCGAAGGGCGCGCTGGGACCGCTGCGCCGGGCGGTGAACCTGTGGAATGAGCAGAAGCTCCCGTACGAGTCGGCGAGGGCGCGCGTCCTGTGTGGGCGGGCGCTCGAGGCGAGCGGCGACCAGGCGGGCGCCCGGGCCGAGTACCGAGCGGCTCTCGAGACGCTCGAACGGCTGGGCGCCGTCCCCGACGTGCAGGCCGTGAGCCGGCTGCTGCGGGGACCCGATTCCCTGCCAGGCGGCCTCACCCTGCGCGAAGCCGAGGTTCTTCGGCTGGTGGCGTCGGGCAGGACCAACCGAGACATCGCGGTGGAGCTCGTGATCAGCGAGCACACCGTGGCCCGGCACCTCCAGAACCTCTTCGCCAAGCTGGGCGTGGGCTCTCGCGCGGCCGCCACCGCCTACGCCTACGAGCACGGCCTCACCTGAGGTGTGGTGCGTTCTCACCACGAGCTCTGCTTCGGAAGTTGGTTGCTTCCCGCGATGAGGAGGCCATGACTCCCGGCCTACCGTCCTGCCATGGACGAAGGGGAGGTCGGAGGGATGGACGTCGAGCGGTTCGACACCGTGGTGATCGGGGCGGGGCAGGCCGGACTGTCGGTCGGATACCACCTCCGGAGGACGGGGCGGTCCTTCGTGATCCTGGACGGGAACGCGCGCGTAGGTGACAACTGGCGGCAGCGGTACGACTCGCTTCGCCTGTTCACGCCGGCCCGCTACGGCGGACTGCCCGGCGGCCGCTTCCCGGGAAGGGGATCCGCCACGCTGACGAAGGACGAGATGGCCGACTACCTCGAGTCGTACGCAACCAGGTTCTCACTGCCCGTGCGGCCCGGGGTCCGAGTGGAGCGCCTCCGCCGCGAAGGCGACATCTACGTCATCAGCGCGGGCGGGCGCACATACGAGGCTTCGAACGCGATCGTCGCGTCGGGCGCGCACCGTGACCCACGCGTGCCGGCGATCGCGAACGAGCTGGATCCGGCGATCGTCCAGCTGCACTCGTCGGAGTACCGCAACCCGTCGCAGCTGCGCGAGGGCGGCGTGCTGGTAGTGGGTGCGGGCAACTCCGGCGGGGACATCGCGTACGAGGTGGTCCGCACCCACCCGACCTGGCTCTCCGGCCCAGACCGCGGCCACTTGCCGCTCGACATCGATTCGAGGTTCGCGAAGTTCGTCGCGTCGCGGGTGGTCGTGTTCGTGGGGCGGCACGTGATCACGATCCGGACGCCGCTCGGACGCAAGGCCATGGCCCGGGCGTCGCGCCGAGGCGATCCGCTGGTGCGCGTCAAGCCGAAGCAGCTCCTGGCCGCCGGCGTCGAGCGCGTGCCGAGGACCGTCGCCGCGCGCGACGGCGCGCCCGTCACGGAGGACGGCCGCGTCCTCGACGCAACGAACGTGATCTGGTGCACGGGGTTCCGCCACGATCTGTCGTGGATCGACGTGCCGGTCTTCGGCGAGGACGGCAGGCCCATGCAGGTGCGCGGCGTGGTCACCGGCGAGCCGGGTCTGTACTTCGTCGGCCTGCCGTTTCAGTTCGCGTTGGCGTCGGACGCGCTGCCCGGAGTGGGGCGCGATGCGGCTTACGTCGTCAACCAGCTCACGCGACGCGCTGGGACGGGGGCGCCGGTCGGCCGCGATCTCGACACGTCCGTCGGGATCGTCTGAAGCGACTCACGCCGAGATCTGCCGGTTCGCACGCATCGGATATCGTCGCGACCGACAACGACCCAAGGGGTGGAGCGATGCGGATGACCGGCAAGGTGGCGCTGATCACCGGGGCGACGTCGGGGATCGGCGAGGCGACCGCGATCCTGTTCGCCGAGGAGGGCGCGGCCGTCGGCGTGATAGGCCGCGACGAGGGCCGGGGGCACGCCGTCGAGGAGCGGATCCGGTCGAACAACGGGCAGGCCCTGTTCGTCCGGGCCGACGTCCGAAACGCCGACGACTGCCGGCGCGCCGTCGACGAGATCGTCGGCGCGTTCGGGCGGCTCGACGTCCTGTTCAACAACGCGGGCGTCTACGTCGAGAACGACGCGATCGGCTGCTCGGAAGAGGAGTGGGACGCGCAGGTCGACACCAGCCTGAAGGGCGCGTTCCTGATGTCGAAATTCGCGCTGCCCCACATGGTTGCGCAGGGCTCGGGCTCGATCGTGAACTGCTCGTCCGGCTGGGGACTGGTCGGCGGCGAGCGGGCGGTCGCCTACTGCGCGGCCAAGGGCGGCATGGTCGTGATGACGAAGGCCATGGCGCTCGATCACGGACCGCAGGGCATCCGCGTCAACGCCGTGTGCCCCGGCGACACCGACACGCCGATGGAGCACGAGGACGCCGCGCGCAAGGGCTGGACGTGGGAGCGATACGAGCGGTGGGCCTCGGAGGGCCGCCCGATCCCCCGTATCGGACGACCGGAGGAGGTGGCGCGCGCGGTGCTGTTCCTCGCGAGCGACGAGTCGTCGTTCATCACCGGCGCGGCGCTCCCGGTAGACGGCGGCGGCGTAGCAGGCTGACCATGGCGACGCTCGACGACGCCGCGCGGATCGCGCTGGGGCTGCCCGAGGTCGTCGAAGCCGAGCGGCACGGGAACCGCACGTGGTCGGTGACCGGGAAGACGTTCGCGTGGGAGCGCCCGTACTCGAAGGCGGATCTGAGGCGGTTCGGTGACGACACGCCGCCGAGGCAGCCGATCCTCGCCGTCCGGGTGGAGGACCTGGTCGAGAAAGAGGCGGTGCTCGCCGCCGGCACGCGGGGTGTGTTCACGATCCCGCACTTCGACGGGTACGCCGCGGTGCTGATCGAGCTCCGCCGAGTCGGCAAGAGCGCGTTGAAGGACGCCATCGTCGACGGCTGGCTGGCGTGCGCGCCGCCCGCCCTCGCCGAACGGCACGCGCGCCAGCTCTAGAGCAGGCCGTTCACGGTCAGGAACTCCTTGGCCACGGCCGCCACGTCCTGCCCGTCGATCACGACCTTCCCGACGAGTCCGGTCATCGTCTCGGTCGAGAGCCGGGCGCTCACGGCATCGAGCAACCTCCGAACCTCGTGGTTCAGCTTCTCCGAGCGGATCACGGGCGTGATGCTCTCCGCGTTCTGGAGGTGCTTGTCGTCGACCAACGGGACGAACCCGTTCTGCGCGATGCTCGGGTCCGTCGAGAAGAGCAAGCCGATCTGCACCGCGTCGCTGTTGAGCGCGGCGACGGTCTGGGGCCCTCCCACGTCGAGCGGCTCGAAGTCGTCGAAGACGATCCCGTAGACGTTCTTCAGCCCGGGGAGGCAGAGCGCTCGTTGGGCGCACTCGGGAGGCCCGCCGAACGTCAGCCGGCCGGCGACGGGGGCCAGGGAGCTCATCGTGGTCAGGTTGAGCTGCTGGGCGGTCGTCGGGTTCGCCACGAACTCATTCCTGTCCTGGGCAGGCGACGGTGTGAGCAGGGTGATCCCTCTAGGCTTGAGCAGTTGGCTGCTCTTGTCCGCGACATCGGCGGCATCGCTCGAGGCCTGCGCGTTTCGATCCAGGAACAGGAGCAACGACGACAGGTACTCGGGCTTCAGGTCGATCTGTCCCGACTCGAGGGCGTTCTGCGACACCTCCCGGGACCGCAAGCTCAACTGTCTCTCGACCGTATAGCCCGCCCGCTCTAGTACCTGCGCGTACATCTCGGCCACGATCTGGTTCTCGGTGAAGGCGCCGGACACACCGACGACGATCGTCCCCTTCGCTCCACCGGAGGCGCGCGCCGGCGCGCCGGTGTCGGATCCGCTGCACCCGGATACCGCGGCGCACACCGCCACGAGGATCGCTGCGAGCCGCATGATCCTCAGGGGGACGACACCGTGACCGGAAGGTCGGAGTGGGGGTCCAGAAGGACTCGGACCGGCGTGGGTCCCTTGCCCTTCACGTCCACGATCCGGGCTGGTCCGAACGCGTAGCGGTCGGTCAACGGGCCGGCCGTCGACTCCGAGACGAGGATCTCGCCGGGTTCTCCGCACTCCTCGAGCCTCTTCGCGAGATTCACCGTATCGCCCCACAGGTCGTAGGCGAACTTGCGATGCCCGATCACGCCGGCGACGGCCGGCCCCGAGGCCACCCCGCCGTGCACCACGATCGGGTCGCCGCAGGGCCACCGAACCTCCCCCGCCTCGGCGAGGACATCGAGCGCCATGGCGATTGCCGCATCGGCGTGGTCGGCCACCGGAACCGGCGCGCCTGCGACAGCCATGTACGCGTCTCCGATCGTCTTGATCTTCTCCAGGCCATGCCGGTCCGCGATCTCATCGAACCGGCGGAAGAGCTCGTCCAGGGCATCGGCGAACGCTTCCGGCGAGGACCGAGCGGCCTGCCCCGTGGAGTCGACCGCATCGACGAAGATCACGCTCACCTCATCGAACGCCTGGGCGACCCGCCTGCCGGACGCGACCTTGAGCTGCTCGACGACGACCTGCGGCAGGATGTTGAGCAGCAGGCCATCCGACCGCGCCCGTTCCTGATCGAGCTGGCGTTCTCGGAGGAACAGCTGACGTGTGAACCGTTCCATCCGATAGGCGGCGAGCCCGCCCAGGATCCCGAAAGAGATGAGGAAGAGCGTCGCCAACACTCGGCTCACGGGGACGATGTACTGGGCCGTGAACGCGTACGGCAGATAGGCGGCGACGCCGATCACCGTGACGAGCGCCACCAGGACGAACCGGAGCCGCAGCAGTGTGTAGGTGAAGGCCGTGATCAGGATGACACCGACGTACCCGTACTCGGCGGGCAACGTCAACACGTGTGAGACGTAGTAGACCCACAGCAAGATCGTCCCCACCGCGATCGCGGCCGACACCCATTCCCAGATGTGCTGGAAGACGGGCGTGTACGTGAGCCCGAAGCCGACGATCAGCATCGGGATGAAGACCCCCTACCGCATGAGCAGGTCGAGCCTCTGGTCGGAGAGGGCCAGGATGTGGGGGCGCAGGAGCAGCCCCCACGAGACCCAGAGGGCGACCCCGGCAAGGAAGGCGAAGCGGATGTTCCCCAGGTTGTGACCGAACAGGTCGGCCCGGAACGCCGACTCGAGGGCCGGGTCCCGGAACCGCAGCCGCAGCCGATCGAGGCCGAACGGCCATGCGGATCGCTCTTCAGCTGGCGTTGACGTCCCGCTCATCCCGCCCCTCGGCGACCACCCGTCAGGTGCGGCAATGATGACCGCTCGCGGAAGACTTTGTCACCACGCGTCCTCGGGGTCTTGACGCCTTGGGAAGTGTCGGAAGCGGTTCCGCCGACAGACGAATCCGCCCGCCGCGACCGCGACGGGCGGATTCAGAGGTGCCGCGAGCTCACGGCAGGACCTTGAACCGTGCCGGTCCGCCGCCGACCTGGATCATCGGATCCGAGCCCTCGTGCCAAACACCGATGTCGTGTGTCTGGGTCGACCCTCCGGCGCTCGAGGGCGCCGCGTTCCCGCCCGAGTCGCCGGCGAGCGCGGCACTCACGAACAGGATCGCGACCACCAACGCGACGACGACCGCCGCGACGACCCACCACTTCGAACCGATCCGGTGACCCGCTCCCATCTCGACCGTCTGAGCGCTCATCGCGACCTCCCTTCCTCGTACTCCGATCCGACGAGGTCACCGTAGGTCGACGTCGTCGCGCTGGCGGTGCCGTGCGGCACCGATCACGGGTGTTCTCTGCCACGTGCCGACGGTGACGCTGGTTCGTCAGCGGATCGCGGTGACGGTGTGCCTGTTCTGCGTCCCCAGGCGTAAGCTCGCGGCGTGACCGGGGTCGTCCACATCTGGAGCCTTCGATATCCGTTCGCCGCCGCGACGGGGATGGAGTTCGCCCGCGGCCTTCTCGATCCGACGCCGGCGCTGCTGGCGCACGCCGCGCCTGAGGCACTCACGGTCGAGGTGTACGAGAACGGTTCCACACTCGTTGCGTCCGGTCGGGATCTCGTGCGGAAGGGGTCGTCGACGCCCATCACGAAGCTCACGATGACCGGCGGGCACATCACGCGCGAGGACATCTGGCCAACCGACGACGACATCGGCCTCCCGCTGATCATGCCGGGAGGCGAGGTCGGGATCCTCAACGAATGGTGGAACGCGGACGATCACACCTCGTGGGAATGGTCGATGCGGCTGTCCAACCACGTCTGACCGCGCCCCGGGCGGTCACCGACGTGGCTTCTTCGGCGTCGTCAGCAGGCCGACCCCGAGCGGCAGCAGCACCATGCCGAGCGGCGTGAAGATCACCGTCAGCAGCAGCATGCCTCCCGTCGCGAACAGGAACGTCCCCAGCACGATCGACCCCAGGCTGGGGAACTCCGGACCGACCCAGCCCTCGTGCTCCTTCGTGGTCTCGAGCATCTCGTTGCGTGCCATCTGGCTCCTCCTTCGTCGACGACTCCTGCACGTGGAGACGAGGCAGCCCCCGATGAAGTGACACGTCACGATGTGTCACAACGCCGCATGCTGTTCCGTCTAGGGAAGGAACCGCTCGCACCCGGAGGCCGGCGTGAACGAGGTGTACGAAGAGCTCAAACCGCTGATGTTCTCGATCGCGTATCGCATGCTCGGGAGCGCGACCGAGGCCGAGGACATCGTCCAAGAAGCGTTCCTTCGCTTCCACAAGGAGACCAGCGGCGGCACCGAGGTGGACTCGCCCAAGGCCTACCTGTCGGCGGTCACCACACGGCTGAGCATCGACCACCTGCGGTCCGCGCGCGTGCGACGCGAGCGCTACGTCGGCACGTGGCTCCCCGAGCCGATCCTGACCGAAGACGAGGACGACGTCGCCCTGCACGCCGAGACCGCCGACTCGCTCTCGATGGGGTTCCTCGTGCTCCTGGAGAGCCTCACGCCGGTCGAGCGCGCGGTCTTCTTGCTGCGCGAGGTGTTCGACTACGGCTTCGACGAGATCGCGCGGATCGTCGGCAAGTCCGAGGACAACTGTCGCCAGATCTCGGTGCGGGCGCGCCGGCACGTTCACGAGGGCAAGCCGCGCTTCGAGGCATCACGCGCCCGGAAGGAGGAGCTCGCGCGCCGGTTCTTCGCCGCGGCGATGGACGGCGACCTCGACGGCCTCCTCGAGCTGCTCGCCGCGGACGCCGTCGCGTACGCGGACGGAGGAGGCCTGGCTCCGGCCACCCGGCACCCGGTCCACGGCAAGAAGAAGGTGGCGCATCTGCTCATCGGCGCCTCGCGGGTCGGCCGGCGCCTCGGCGTCGTCGGCATCCGCGAGGTCGAGATCAACGGCGAGCCGGGCTGCGTGTTCGAGGACGGCGCCGGCCGGGCGATCGCCGTGGTCGCGCTGAACATCGCCGACGATGAGGTCCAGACGATCCACGCGGTCGCGAACCCCGAGAAGCTCCAGCACCTCTGACCTCGTCCATGCGGCTACAGGTCGATCTGGGGGGCGACCTCCTGCAGGCCTTCGATCGCGACCGCGAGGAACTCGTCCAAGGGCAGGCCGAGGCTCGCCTCCACGTCGTTGACCTCGTCGCGGTTGACCCCGGGGGCGAACGAGCGCTCCTTGAGCTTCTTCTTCACGCTCGAGACCTTCATGCCGACCGACCGTTCGGGGCGAACGAGTGCGGCCGCCACCAGCAGGCCGGCGACCGCATCGGCATGCACGATCGCCCTCGACATCAGGTCGGTGCGGTACTCCTCGTACGCATGGGCGAGGACGCCGTTCACGACGCGTTCGTCGACGCCCGCCTCGCGGAGCCAGCCGGCGGCGAGCCGCGCGTGCTGCGCGCCGTCGTCACCGGTGTGGTCCTGGTCGAGGTCGTGGAACAGGCCGGTGAGACCCCAGAGGTCCTGGTCCTCGCCGAACCGGCGAGCGAGCGAGCGCATCACGCCTTCGACCGAGATCAGATGCCGGTAGGTGGTCTCCTTCAGGCACCGCTCGCGGGCGAACGCATGGGCGGTGTCGCGGTCCATCGGCCGATCGATCACGGGCCGGATGATACGTCGCCCGCGATGAGCGGCTCGCTGACGAAGACACGATGGATCTGGCGCAGCTAAAGGCCGTCATGCAGCAGAACGGCCCCGGCTGGACCCAGTTGCTCGCCGAGCAGCCCCGCCACGGCACCCACCGCCGCAGCCAGATCTGCACCGCGCTCTCGATGCGCGGGATCGAATCACCCGGCATCGACGTCTGGGACTACGGCTTCCTCGACCACCGCGTGGTCGAGTTCCCGCCCACGGCGTGACGGGTCGCGGCTTCGAGGTCCAACCACGTGTGATCAGGACACGGCGAGGTCAGCGGTGGCGAGGAACCGTGGCACGACGCGGTGGTTCGTCGAGTGCTCGAATGCAACCCCGTATCCGATGAGCTCGCGCTCGCGCAGGGGACCACCGATGAAGCTCAGCCCGACCGGGAGGCCGGCGATGGATCCCATCGGGACGGTCACGCTCGGATAGCCCGAGACCGCGGCCGGCGACGAGCTGCTGCCGAGTCCGTGGTGGTCGCCGTTGACGAGATCGGTCAACCAGGCGGGCCCTCGAGTGGGCGCGACGATCGCATCCAACGTGTGCTGTGCGATCGCAGCGTCGAGACCCTCCTCGCGTGAGAGCCGCCCGCACGTGGCGAGCGCCTCGAGGTAGGTCGGGTCGGTGAGCGGGCCCTTCTCCACCGACTGTTCGAAGGTCTCCTGCCCGAAGAAGGGAAGCTCGTCCGCACGGTGCGCCTCGTTGAACGCGATCAGGTCGGCGAGGGTGCGCGGAGCCTCCTCCTCGACGGACGCGAGGTACGCCTCGATGTCCGTCTTGAACTCGTACTTCAGGACCTCCCATTCGCATTCCTCGTACTCATCCGCGTGCGGCACGTCGGCCGGGTCGATCAGCTCGGCGCCGGCGGCGCGGAGCGCGTCGAGCGCCTGCTCGAAGAGCGCCTCCACACGCGGTTCGAACTCGCCCAGGTTCCGCGCGACCCCCACCCGGGCCCCACGGAGCGAGGCCGGATCGGGCGCCGGGACGGATCCGTCGCCGATCATCGCGGCGAGCAAGATCGCGGCGTCGGCGACCGTCCGGGCCATCGGCCCCGCCGTGTCCTGCGTGTGCGCGACCGGGACGATCCCGCCACCGCTCACCAGGCCCACGGTCGGCTTGATGCCCACGATGCCGTTCGCCGACGAGGGGCTGACGATCGATCCGTCGGTCTCGGTGCCGATCGCCGCCACGCAGAGGCTCGCGGCGACGGCCGCGCCTGAGCCGGAGCTCGATCCGCTCGGGTTGCGATCCAGCGCGTACGGGTTCCGGCACTGGCCTCCTCGCGCGCTCCATCCGCTCGACGCACGTGGGGAGCGGAAGTTCGCCCACTCCGAGAGGTTCGCCTTGCCCAGCAGCAGCGCCCCCGAGTCCCGCAGATGCGCGATGAGTCGAGCGTCGGCCGCGGGACGAGCATCGACGAGCGCGAGCGATCCGGCGGTCGTCTTCATGCCGTCCGCGGTGTCGATGTTGTCCTTCACGAGGACCGGGATGCCGTGGAGCGGGCCGCGGCTGCCACCCCGGCGGAGCTCGGCGTCGAGCTGGTCCGCGATCGCGAGGGCGTCGGGGTTGGTCTCGATCACGGATCGGAGCGTCGGTCCCGATCTATCGAGCGCGTCGATCCGCGTCAGGTGGGCCTCGGTCAGAGCGCGAACCGTGAGCTCGCCGGCACGGAGCCGTGCGGCGAGATCGACGATCGTCGCTTCTTGGAGCTCGAAGTCCGTGCCCACGGGGAGGAAGCTACTCGAGCCGGGCTCGTCGAGCCGGCTCGCAGCCCGCGATCACTTCTTGGTGGCAGCGAGACTTGTTAGGAGTATCGCGACGCCGGCGACCACGCATGCGATCCCGATCCACATCCAGACGGGTGAGCCGGTCATGAAGCTGCCCTTCAGGGTCCCGTGCCCCTGGATCGCCCACACGACACCGACCACGATCAGCAGGAGACCGATGACCGGCCGGACGAACCGCATGGCTTCACCTTGCCACGGATCTCGCGAACGGTTGGACCGGAGTTGAGATGAAGACCGCGCTCTTCCCGCGATCGCCAAAGCTGGCGGGTGGAAGATCCCACTCGCCAGCTTGGCGTCGCCGAGCTTGCCGTCTGGGTACCGCAGCTATTTTCGTCCGACGATCGAGCAACGGTAGACCTCGTCCGTCGCGACGAGGGTGATCTCGGGATGGGCCCCGGCCGCAGCCGCAAGGACCTGCGCTTCGGACACGAACTGGTGAGGCGCGAATCCCTGGTTGAAGACGATCAGGGCCTGCTGCCACAAGGGATTGAAATCCTCACCCTGGATGGCATCGATCACCGACATGAAGTCCTGCTCTTCGTCCAGATCGTTCGAGGCGTAGATCGTGTTCGTGCTCGGGTTCTTGTCGAGCAACGACCCCTCGGCAGCCGGCACCTCGAACATGTTGACCGTGACCAGACGGCCCTCGTAGAAGACCGGCCTCTGACCTCCCGCGCCGTTCGGGTTCCCCTGCACGGCGAGTGCGGCCCCGGCCGTGAGGGAGACGATCAGGGTACCCGTGAGCAGGACAATCCCGATCCTCGAAGGAACACGCATCTTCTTCATACAGACCACCTCCACGAACTCGTCGATGCGATCAGGCGCCGAAATGCACGGTTGCGGATCCGCAACCGACGCCCTGGACCCAGACGTTCTGGACTCCTTGGATGTCGCCGGCGATGTCCCGCGTCGAGACGATCATCTGCGCGCTGAACGACTCGTCGTTGGCGTCGCCCGCCCGGTAGAAGTCCGCCTGCAGGACGACGGTGTCTCGCCCCGTGGTCGCGGGCTTCAAGGCCTCACCCACGGCACCCGTGCACTTGAACATCGTGCTCGACAGGAGGCCTTCCGTGTCCCACCGGACACCCTCTCCCTGCAAGCAGCCGGCGAGGAAGCTCTGACCGACGTCGTTCGTGCAGCTGAATCCGCCTCCCGCGTGGACGGAACCGGCCGCGGCGCTGAGGTTGAAGGCGCCGCCGCCCGTCAGAGCGACGCTCCCGGCGGGAAAGCCGGAAACGTCCGGTGCGTTGAAGCCGAATCCGACGGTGGAACCTGCGGCAAGCGCCGTCGACGACCCCCATGCAACGATCGACAAGACGGCCGCCGCCAGAAGGAGCCCAAGCCCTCTGACGGGCCAACTGCCCCACGTTCTGATCCGATCCATCTGTTCCTCCTCGCTGACGGAGCCCTCCGAGCTCGGAAGAGCTGCCCTGGATCGACCGGTCGTTTGGGAGGAATACGGCCGAACCGCGTGAACGGCCCAGATCTCCGTGGCACCTGTCCGGGTCGAGTCGGCGGACGGCCACTCCAGCCGTCGCGATGCGGAACGCCGAGAGCGATAATGACCCGGAAGCCCCGGGGAAGGGGGTGTCCTATTGGAGCGCGCTCGGTTCGGCCGGCTGCCCGAACTCGCCCGCATCTCATCGTTCCTCGATGCCGTCCCCACCGGGCCGGAGGCCCTGATCCTGGGAGGCGACGCGGGCATCGGCAAGAGTGCCCTGTGGCTCGACACCCTCGCAGAGGCTCGAGCCCGCTCCTACCGTGCCCTCTCGTCTCGGCCCACCGAGTCCGAGGCGAAGCTCTCCTTCGCGGCCCTCGGAGATCTCCTCGAAGGGGTCGTCGACGAGGCGCTCGATGCTCTTCCCTCACCTCAACGAGCCGCCCTCGAGGTCGCCCTGCTCCGGGTAGAGGCCCCCGGGTCCCCGCCGGATCGCAGGACCCTCTCGGCCGCGTTCCACGGGGCTCTCATGGCCCTCGCTACGGCCGGTCCGTTGTTGCTGGCGATCGACGACGCACAATGGCTGGACCTTCCCTCGGCCCGCGTGTTGGAGTTCGCGATCCGTCGGCTGCACGACGTGCCGATCGGGATCCTCATCACGGCGCGAACCATCGAGGACGACCCGCTCCCGCTCGGTCTGGATCGGGCGCTCCCCGACGAGCGGATCCACCGACTCCTCGTCGGTCCGATCACGCAGGAAGCGACCCGCGACCTCTTGAGTGCGGAGCTCTCGACGCGTCTGCCGCGCTCCGCCCTCGTGCAGATCCACGCAACGGCCGCAGGGAATCCCTTCTTGGCGTTGGAGCTGGGGCGAGCCATCCTCAGGAAAGGGATCGATCTGGAGCCCGGCGACTCGCTTCCGGTGCCATCGACGCTCGTCGACCTGGTCGCCGACCGGTTGTCCGGGCTGTCCGATCCGGTCCGGCACGTGCTCTTGGTCACCGCGGCCGCGTCGCAGCCCACCGCGTCCCTCGTCGCGCACGCGATCGGTGGCACCGATGCCGAGCACGACATCGAAGCTGCCCTCGACGACGGCGTGATCGAGGCGAGCGCCGGGCGCATCAGGCCGGCTCACCCGCTGCTCGCGACCGTTCAGTACTCGGTGTCGTCGGGGCACGAGCGGCGGGATGTTCACAGCAGGCTCGCGGCGGTGGCGGTCGACCAGGAGGAGCGGGCGCGTCACCTCGCGCTCTCCACGGAGCGGCCGGACGAGCCTGTAGCCGCTGAGCTCGAGGCTGCGTCCCGCCAGGCGAGCGCTCGGGGGGCCCCGGATGCTGCGGCCGAGCTGGCGTATCTGGCTCGCGAGCTGACCCCGACCGATGACGCCGAGGAGCGGATCCATCGGACGATCCACGCCGGCCAGTTCGCCTTCGAGGCCGGGGAACTCGACAAGGCACAAGTGTGTTTGGAAGAGGCCGTTGCGGCGACGTCCCCGGGACCGTTGCGCGCCGAGGCGTTGCTGTTCCTCGCTCGGGTCCGGTACCACAGCCACGACGCCCGGGCGGCACTCGCGCTCGCGGAGCAGGCCGTCGAGGAGGTCGGTGACGACGAGGAGCTGAAGCCGCATCTCCAGCTCGAGCTGGCTGCGGCCGCCGAAGCGGTCGGCGACCGCGCCCGCGCGAGGACGCATGCCCGCGAGGCCGTTGCCCTGGCGGAGGCGCAAGGCGACGAAGCGATCGTGGCCGAAGCCCTCGGGCTGGTCGGCTTCCATGACTTCCTCGCCGGCGAGGACGGCGCACGAAGCGCGATGAGCCGCGCGCTGGAGCTCGAAGGTGCGGTGGCGTCGATCCGGCCGCTCCGGAGCCCGACCTTCCGCCAAGCATGTCTGTCGCTGTGGATGGACGAGCTCGATGTCGCGCGATCGACCTTCGTTGACCTGGCGAAGCGCTGCCGGGAGGCGGGCGACGAAGGGTCGCTCGCCGTCATGCTGTTCATGCTCGCCGAGGTGGAGCGTTTGGCCGGCAATTGGTCGGATGCCCGCGCGTACGCCGACGAGAGTTGCGCGATCACCGCGTGGACCGGCCACCTGCCCTACCGCTCGATCGCTCTGGCGACGAGGGCGCTTGTCGATGGACACCTCGGTCGCGCGGAGGCTGCGCGAGCCGCGGCCGCCGAAGGGCTCGAGCTCGCGCAGCGATCGGGCTTGGTCCAGGCGAGTCAGTTCAATCTCGCGGCGTTGGGGTTCCTCGAGCTGTCGCTCGACAACCCGAAGGAGACGAACAACCTCCTCTGGCCCCTCGCGGAGGGCGTCCTGGCCTCGGGGCTGCGAGAGCCCGGCGTGCTCCGGTTCATCCCGGACGAGATCGAGGCGCTCATCGCGATCGGCGAGTTCGACACGGCGCGTTCGATCCTCGAGCCGTTCGCGGCGCAAGCGACGACGCTCGACCGATCCTGGGCGATCGCGACCTCCGAGCGAGGCTGGGGCCTGCTCGACGCGTCGATCGGCCACCTTCCGGACGCGCTCGCCGCGTTCGACCGGGCCCTCGAGCGTCACGCGATGCTCGACGAACCCTTCGAGCTCGGTCGGACGCTCCTCGCACAGGGTCAAGCGTTCCGCCGCATGAAGAAGTGGCGGCTCGCGAGGGAATCGCTCGGTCGGTCGTTGGCGATCTTCGATCGGCTCGGCGCGGCACTCTGGGCCGAGAAGGCCACGACCGAGGTGGCCAGGATCGGAGGACGGTCTCCGGGCCCCCTCGACCTCACCCCGACCGAACGGGAGGTCGCCGAGCTGGTGGGAAGCGGACGCACCAACCGGGAAGTCGCACATGCGTTGTTCCTGAGCGTCAGCACGGTCGAGGCGAACCTCCGCCGGATCTACCAGAAACTCGGGGTCCGGTCGCGGACGGAGCTGTCGCGACGGCTCTCGGAGCGCTAGCGACCGTTCCTCGGCCACCCCCGGCTGGGCGAGTGTCCCCCGTTTTGGTCCACGGCCCGAACCATTTAAACGTACGGGTTTCATCGATTGCGGACGTCCCCCACCCGCGTAGCTTCCATCCCGATCTCAACGACACTCGGCAAACGGAAGGGGACGACCGTGACACCTCCGATGGCAAAGGACCTGGTTCGGGACGACGCCGACCTGATGTCCGCCTTCCTTCGGAAGGAGCCCGACGCGACCAGCCAGCTCTACGATCGGTTCGCGTCGCGCATCTATGGACTAGGCATGTTCCTCCTCCGGAACAAGACGGACGCCGAAGACCTGGTGCAGGACACCTTCCTCAAGATCTGGCGTACGGGTTCGGCGTTCGATCCGATCCGAGGGCGACTCGACCCATGGGTCTTGCTCAGTGCCCGCAGCCTGGCGATCGATCTCCTCCGTCGTCGATCCCTCGAAGCACGGAAACTGTCCTCCGGGCTGAAGGTGTCGGAAGCGTCCGACGAGGCGGGACCCGAGCGGCACGCGGTGGTGGCTGACCTCTTCCAGCGAGCGAGCCAGGCGATGGCGCGCCTGCCACAACGTCAGCGCTCGGTCCTCGAGCTCAGGTACGTCGGCCAGCGCTCGACCAAGGAGGTGGCTCAGCTCCTTGGGATCCCCCGCGGAACGGTCAAGAGCCGCGCCCATGCCGGTATCGCCGTCCTCCAGAAGGCCCTCCCGGTTGACGACGATGCCGCCTGAGACCGAGGAGGAACGTGATGCCTGACCGCCTTCGGAGCTCTCGCTCGTCGCGCAAGGTCGTGGCTCGGGTCGCGTCTCTGCTGGTGGGTATCGCTCTTCTCTCGCTCGTCGGTATCCGTTCGGCACCACCGGCTCCGGGATCCGCCGCGGAGACCATCTGGCAGGGAGGCACCCCGGTGACCGGAGCGCGAAGCCTGACCGTGTCCGTGGCCGGCCTCATGCGGAAGCAGCGGATCGCGGACCGGTCCGGGCGAACGCCGGTGAGCCCGAGGCCCGAGGAGGAAGGGGACTTCCGCAGATCGCTCCCCGAGAACCCACGTTCGCCGAACGTGTCGCGGCTCCCCGGCGGCGCTGCGTCGTCATCGACGGCGCTCTTGACCCCACAGACGTTCGGAACGAGCTTCACCGGGGCGACGATCGCGGATACGTCCGGGTTCGTGCCCCCGGACACCATGGGGGCGGTCGGGGCGAGCCAGTACCTCGTCACGGTGAACGGCCGGTTCCGGAGCTTCAGCAAGACCACCGGGCTGGCGGACGGAGCGCTGAACGTGGACCCCGACGTGTTCTTCAGCTCGGTCAAGAGCGCGGCCACGAGCGACCCTCGCGTCCGCTACGACCGGCTGTCGGGGCGGTGGTTCATCACGATGATCGACGTCAACAGCACGAACAACCGGATCCTCCTGGCGGTCAGCAGCGGGAGCACCATCGCGAGCGCCTCGAACTTCACGTTCTTCGACATCCCCAGTGACTCGACCGCGCCCACGCGTGCCACCTCCGACTTCGCCGACTACGACACGTTGGGGATCGACGCGAACGCGTTGTACATCGGGACGAACGTCTTCTCGGGAACGGGGGCGTTCAAAGGGACGGACGCGTACGTCGTCCGCAAGAGCTCGGTGCTGGGAGCCGGCCCCATCGTGGTGACGGTGTTCCGCAACCTGGCGACCGGAACCGGAGAGGGGCCCTTCACCCCACAGGGGGTGGACAACGTCGATCCCAACGCGACCGAGGGAGCGTTCATCGGGGTGAGCAACGCGTTCTTCGGGGAACTGGCGCTGCGCCGGGTCGCCGATCCGGGAGGCACGCCGAGCATCTCCTCCAACGTCCTCATCACCGTCCCGTCGACCGCCTTCCCGCTGGCCGCGCCCCAGACGGGGAGCGGGAAGAAACTGGACGCGCTGGACGACCGGCTGTTCGCCGCCACCTTCCGGGACGGGAGCCTCTGGACGGCGCACAACATCGGGGTGAACGGGTCCGGGGTGGCCAGCTCACCGACCCGCACCGGTGTCCGGTGGTACGAGCTGACGGGCATCCCCACCGGCGAGACACCCTCGCTCGTGCAGGCCGGAACCATCTTCGACGGGGCCGCCTCGAGCCCGCGGTTCTTCTTCATCCCTTCGGTGACGGTGTCCGGCCAGGGGCATGCCGCCTTCGGGTTCTCCACATCCGGGTCGAGCGAGCATCCCAACGCGGCAACGGTGGGGCGTCTGGCCGGCGACGCGCTCGGAACCGTCGGGACCACGCAGCTCTCCACGAACAGCACGAGCACATACGGCCCCCAGGCCTCGCCGATCCAACGGTGGGGTGACTACTCGTACACCTCGCTGGACCCGGTCGACGACATGACCATGTGGACGGTGCAGGAGTTCAGCAACGCGACGAACTCATGGGCGGTACGGGTGGTGAAGCTGATCGCACCGTCGCCCGCCACCCCAGCGTCGGCCAGCCCCGCGAGCGTCGCGGCCGGACAGTCCTCCGCGACCGTGACCATCACCGGGATCCAGACGGCGGGGTCGGGGTTCTACGACCCGGGCTCGAACCTGGGTGGAAGCGCCGTTGCGTTCAGCCACATCACGGCTGCGGTCAGCGGCGGAGTGACCGTCAACAGCATGACCTTCGATAGCCCTGCGCAGCTCACCTTGAACGTCTCCACCGTCGGCGCCGCCTCCGGCGCCCAGAGCATCACCGTCACGAACCCGGACGGTCAGACCCGAACGGGGAACGGCATCCTGACGGTCACCGGCAGCACCGACGGGCCCACCATCACTACGTTGAGCCCGAACGCAGTGGGCCGGGGCGGCACCCGACGCCTGACCGTGCACGGCACCAACTTCCGATCCGGGGCCACCACCTCCGTGTCGGGGACGGGAGTCAGGGTGGTCTCCACGACCTTCGTCAGCGACAGCAAGCTGACGATCAGGGTCAGGGCGGCGGCCGAGGCCCCCATAGGTGCCCGCAACGTGACGGTGACCACGGGCGCGGGCTCTGCCACGTGCACGGGATGTCTCAACATCCACCGGGCTCCGGCGCCGACGTCCACCTCACCGAAGAAGGGAGCAAGAGGCACCACCCTTACCGTGGACATCCTCGGGTCGCGCTTCCGGGCCGTGGCCAGAGCGAAGTTCGGATCGGGCGTCAGGGTGCACTCGACCATCTTCGTCAACTCGCGCAAGCTCACCGCCAAGATCACCATCTCTTCTGGCGCGACGACGGGAGCCAGGACGGTGAAGGTCGTCAACCCGGACAAGGGGGTCGGCTCGTGCGTCGGCTGCTTCACCGTGAGGTGATCGGTCAGCCGAGAGACGTGCCAAGGGACTTCCGGAGCGCAAGGTTCGGGCACCAGATGCCGATAACGGGACCATGCGCGACGTGGCGGATCGCGTCGACGGGATGGGGCAGAGAGCCGGTTCCGCGATGCTCAGGGCCGACATCCAGAACGACGAGGCGACGGCGCTCGCGCTGCTCGCGTACGCCCAGCGGTCGGCGGCCAGGAGAGGCGCGGAATGGTACGCCGCGGAATTCGCACGGCGCGACGAAGAGGAGCGGCGCCAGCGAGCGGTCGCCGAGCGGTGGCAGCCGCAAGAGCCGCCGTCCTCGCCCGACACCGGCCCTGTCGACGAATCCGTCGAGGACAACGTCGTGGGCGGCATCCCAACGGGCCTCGGCATCGCGGCACCGACGCTGAGGCCGGCCATGCGGCACCCCCACGTTCCTCGGCCACCTGCCCCGGAGCCTGCGCAAGAGCCGACGCGACGCCGACACACCAGGCGGGTGACCCAACCACGAACGCCGTCTCCTGCGATCAGCGCTGCCGAGTGGGCCCGGATGTCCCCGGCCGCTCGCCGCCTGTACGGGATCGACGTCCCGCCCCGCCCTACCGGCGCGCGTTGAGCCGGGCTCCTCGGCGCAGCGGTCGCACGGCCGGCTCAGCGATCGGCGGCGCTGAACGAGACGCCCTCCGGCATGCGGATCACCCGGTCGGAGCGCGTGGCGCCGGAAAGCTCCGCGGTGACCGCTAGGCCGAGGTGCACCGCGAGCGAGGTCAGCACCGACCACAGCAACAGGGCGATGACCGCCAGGAGGGGACCGTACGTCTGCGTGCTGGAGCTGGAGATCGAGAAGTAGAGCCCCAGCAGCAGCGTGAACACCGTCCAGAGGACGATCGCCACGCCGGCGCCTACCGCGGTAGGCGTGGTGGAGGCCGGGCGGATACGGGGGGCTGCGCGGAAGAGCAGATACAAGCCGCCGCCCGAGATGGCGATCCCCAATGGCCACCGCACCACGGTCCACACCGCGCTGCTGGACACCGATCTCCCTGCTCCCATCACCAGCAATCCCAGCCCGATCAAGAGGCCCGCCGTGATCGCGAGGACCAGGGCGATGCCGTAGCGCTCGGCACTCGGGCGATCCTCGGAGGAGCCGAAGAGCCGGTTCGCAGACCGCTCAACCTGCGCCATGGCGAACGTGCCTGCGACCAGGGCGGCGCCGAGCCCCACGAGCATGGCGGTCGAGCCGCTGGATGAGCCCTGGCGGGCGGCCTCCTCGAGCAGCCGCGAGGCCGGACCGGGCGAGACCCGGCGCGCAAGCTCGACCACGACGTCGCGCACCATTCTCACGCCGAGCACGCTGGCGAGCCCGACCAGGCCGATGAACCCTGAGATCGATACGAGCGCCACCTGGTACGCGAGCGCGCGCGCATGGCTCGTACCATCGGCTTCTCGGAAGCGCCGGACCACGTCGGAGGCGAAGCGGCCGGGACCGCGCCGCCGGAACTCGGAGCGAACGTCGTACCACGTCGTCGTGTCCATGCACGGTGAGTCCCCCCGGCGGCGGCGAGGCAAACACGTCACGGATCGCCGCGCGAGCAGGCGGTCAATCGTCGTGCTCGGTGAGGAGGGGGAACGGCTCTTCCAGCGAACCGAGCACGAGGTCGGCGCCGGCGGCGCGGAGCTCCTCCACGCCGGACTTCCCGCTCGCCACGGCCAGCGAGACGGCGCCGACGGCCTTCGCCGCCTCGACGTCGAGCGGGGTGTCCCCGACCACGATGACGTCGCCGGGATCGATGTCGCGGCCGTGCATCATCGAGACCCGCGCGATGGCGACCCGCGTGATCTCGGCGCGATCGCGCGAATCGCTGCCGAAAGCCCCCACGGGGAAGTAGCGGTTCAGGTGCCCTCGCTCGAGCTTGATCCGCGCGCTGCCCTCGAGCCCGCCGCTCACGATGGCGAGCACGACGCCGAGGTCCATGAGCCGCTCGAGCGTGCTCACCACGCCGTCGAGCACGCGGTATCCCTCGGAGCTCGCGACCTCCCGCTGCAGCCGGTACACGTACCAGGCGTAGATCCGGGCCAGCTCGTGGTCGGTCGGCTCGCGACCGAGCGCCGACACGAAGGAGCGCGCCGCCACCTCCGGGTCGGTCATGCCGGCCGAAGAGGAACTCCCGATGTCCACGGCCACGCCGTGAAGTCGCTCGAAGGACCACCGCCACGACCGCGCCCCGGCGCCTCCCGTGTCGATCAGCGTGCCGTCGATGTCGAACAACACGGCCTTGACGGTCGGCGCGGTCGTGTCCACGCAGCCGATGCTACGGCCGCATGGCGAGCACAGACTTCGCTGGCGGTCGAGCCGGAACGATCCGTGCTCCAGCCCGCTCGACCGCTCGGGAACTACGTCACCGCTCAGGGGTATACGAGGCGAGGCGCTCGACGCGCGGAAGACACCTTCGACGGGGCCCGTCGCCGTCGTCGATCGACACGCGCCATCCGTGTGCCTCGAGGTGTGCCCGGAGCTCGTTGGCCCGCTCAGGCGGGACGTCCCAGGTCAAGACGTCCATGTCCTTGACCGCGCGGAGCGCGACACGGTGCTGCATCGGCTGAGCCACCTACGGAATGTCGGCACGATGGGGGAGCTCCTTGAGCCCCAAGACGGCTGACAAGTGGATCGCCGGCGAGCGGCCAGCGCCACAGGCCGCTGAGGTCACCGGACATGAATACAGCCCAGTTGCGGGCACCGGCGACGAAGACACCCCAACGATCTGTGTCCTTTCGGCAACCTGGATGAGTTGTTGTGCGGATGGACGACCCCTCCGCGCGGGCTGAGACTCGGCTCAATCGGGCAGGTGGCAGGGGGGCAGTCATGGCGAAGACGAACATCTGGCGGGTCGCGATCGCGTTCGTACTGGCCGCCCGAATCGTCGCGGTCGCCGCACCGGCCCGGGCCGCCGGGACAATCACCGCGTTCACGGTCGAGATCGACCCCGACGACGGTCTCGGGTCGGGTCAGAACCTTCACATTCACGCCGACCAACGCGACGGTCACGGCGCACCCGTCGGGCGTCGGTGGCGTGTTCATGTCGGCGACCGACCCGACGGGTTAAGACGTGACCTACGCCCGCGATGCCAGCTGCACGGAGGAGCCTCCCGCCGACTTCAGAACTGGCCCCGAGATAGTCGCGTGCGCCACGCGGAGGTCTTTCACCCTCCTACCGATATCGTCCTAGGGAGGTTGTCGGTTACCTCTTGACGGACTTCTGCGCGAGAGCCCCCGACCTACGGTTGCGGTGAGCGCCGTCGTGTTTCCACACCGCCCGATCGCCACGCGCCGAGGCAGGCCAGGATGCCCGAGCGCGTACCGGAGCGGCGGTCGAGCCCCGGCAGCTCGTCGGCTCCGAGTGGAACCGCCCGAGCGGTCCAGTCTGCCCTACGCGGCGTGGGTGCGCGACCGAGCCGCCTTCGTCGGTTGAGGGGCGTCGGTCGCCGCCCGGATCGGTTCGCCGAGACGGAGCACCCGACCGCCGAACGCGACCGCGCAGACGGCGAACCAGGTCCAGCCGAGCAGCAGGCCACCGACGGCGTCGGACATCCAATGAGCGCCGAGGAACACGCGCGAGCAGGCGACCACGACGGCGATCGCCGCGGCGACGCCGGCGAGGACGGCTCGGACGCTGACCGAAGTCCCCCGACCGAGCACGAGAGCAACCGCCGCCCATGTCGCCGCGGCGGCTGTCGCGTGCCCGCTCGGGAACGACGGGCCGGACACGACGTGGAACGGTGGCGCGTCGGGGCGAACGCGCGCGACCGCGAACTTGACCGCGTTCGACAGCAGGAACTGACCGCCGACGACCAGGACGAAGAACAGGGCGACGCGCGCGGTCCGCCATCGACGCGCGGCGTACAGGGCGGTGGCCACCGAAACAGGGACGACCACGATCGTGCTTCCGGCCCAGGTGATCGAGCCGAACACCCTCAGGGAGAAGCCGGTCGCATGCGTGGCCGCCCACCGAGTCACGGCGACATCGATGTTCACGATGCCCGCGTGTCTGCGGATCATCGCGACCAGGACGCCGACGACGACAGCGGCCGCGAGCACGGCGAACAAGGCAAGTGTGAGCGCCAGGCCGGTCGCGGTCTCGGGGTCCACCCGAGCCCGCAGGAACCGGCGAAGCCCCGCACGCTCGGCCAGCTCGGTGCCAACCCGCTCGGACGCCGAGCGCGCAGGGTCCGCGTGCGGGACCGCCCGAACCGCCAACCCCCAACCGACGCCGACGAGGAGCCCGATCCCCACCGCAAGCGCCACCTCGATCACGTTGCGCTCCTTCCGACATGAGGTGCGCAGGAGCCCCTCCGCCAGTCGGCAGCGTTTACCCCAGCTCCGATCGTGGGAAACGACAGTCACTCGACAACGCAGGAGGCGCATCGGATATGAGCCCTACATCGCACGGGGACGACCCCGTGTTCACCCCAAGGAAAGGAACCGTCGCTGTGCGGATCGGCGACCGCATGCGGGGTCACCGCCCGATCGCGGCCGCGATGGCCGTGTGGTTCGTGGCGTTCGTCGTCCTCGGAAGCGTCATGGTGGGATTGGGGCTGCTCCTGACCCACGTGCTGTCTCCGGCCGGTGGCGGACGCCTCGACTCGACCGTGGGTCGCTGGTTCGTGCTGCGCCGAACGCCCGCGTGGGACACCGTGACCTCGATCGGATCCGACCTCGGCTCGACCGGAGTGATCATCGGGGTCGCGGTGCTCGCCGGGATCGTGCTCGCGATCGGGAGGCGCTGGCGGCAGATCGGGTTCCTCGCCTGCGCTCTATCGCTCGAGTTCACCGTCTTCCTGCTGTCCACCGCGCTCGTGGACCGCATGCGTCCCATGGTTCCGCGGCTGGACGCGACGCCGCCCACGTCGAGCTACCCGTCCGGGCACGCGGCGGCGGCGATCGCCCTCTACGGCGGGCTGGCGCTCGTGATCTGGTCGCTGGTGCGCTCGACGGCCGTCCGAGCGATCGCGTGGATCATCGCCGTCGCGCTCCCGATCTTCGTCGGGACCTCACGGCTCTATCGAGGCATGCATCACCTGACGGATGTCCTCGCAAGCGTGCTCCTCGGGTGCGGCGCGCTGCTGTTCGCGCTGCTCGCGACGAGAAGCGCGGTCGCAGCATCCGAGGAACGTCATGAAGCGGTGGACCTGGAGAGCCACGAGGTCCCGCTCGAGGCAGCGTCGTGACCTCCGTCGGCGTGATCGCGCACGCTCGCAAGGAGCTCGGCGGCGGTCTCGGTGCGCTGCGGGACGCACTCGCGGAGCACGGCGTCGACGACCCGGCCTGGCGCGAGGTCCCGAAGAGCAAGCGCGCGCCGAAGCAAGTGAAGAAGCTGATCGAGGACGGCGTCGACCTCCTCTTCGTGTGGGGCGGCGACGGCATGGTCCAGCGATGCGTCGACGCGATCGGGAAGGCGCCGGTGACCCTTGCGATCCTGCCCGCGGGTACCGCGAACCTGTTCGCCTCGAACCTCGGGATCCCCCAGGACCTCGACGAAGCGGTCCGGATCGGGTTCTCGGGGCGGCGTCGTGCCCTCGACGTCGGTGTCGTGAACGGCGAGACGTTCGCGGTCATGGCGGGAACGGGGGTCGACGCCCTGATGATCCGCGACGCGGACGCCGGCCTGAAGGACCACCTGGGGCGGGTCGGCTACGTCATCACCGGTGTGCGGGCCGCTCGGCGAGACCCGGTCCAGGTACGCGTGGAGGTAGACGGCCGGCGTTGGTTCAAGGGGCCGGCCAGCTGCGTGCTCGTGGGCAACATGGGGGATGTGATCGGCGGCATCGCCGCGTTCCCCGACGCTCGCCCCGACGACGGCCGGCTGAACCTCGGGGTCGTCAACGCCGACGGGCTCCTGGACTGGGCGCGCGTGCTCGGCAAGACCGCCGTCGGCCGAACGACGTCCTCACCGTTCGTGCGGACCACCACCGCCACGAAGATCGTCGTCGAGCTGAAGGCCAAGACGCCGTACGAGCTCGACGGCGGGGATCGCCCCAAGACGAAGCGACTCAAGTTCCGGGTGAAGCCGGCCGCCATCTCGGTCTGCGTTCCGGAGGGGGAGGATGCACGATGAGCACGGCCAACCTGGTCCCCGAGACCTGGCACCTGACCGGCGACGACGCGAAGGAAGCGCTCGCCCACACCGACCGCAGAGACCTCGTGAAGGACGCGATCGTGCGGTTGCGGTACTCCGACGGTTTCAGCCACGCGCGGTCGATGGCCTTCCTCGCCTTCCTCGTGTTCGTGCAAGGGGTGATCGCGGCGGTCGGGATCGCGAGCGCGCTCGGCAGCGGCACGTTGAGCAAGGCGATCGTGACGGTGTTGCAGACGATCGTGCCCGGACCCGCGGGCCGCGTCCTCACCGACGCCGTACAGCAAGCACACCAGGCCGGCTCGTCCGGCCAGTGGGTCGCGATCGCGTTCGGCACGGTGGGCGCCCTCATCACCGGCACGACGCTGATGGGCCAGATCGAACGTGCCCTCAACCGCATCTACGGCGTGGAGCGGGACCGCAACACCCTCCAGAAGTACGGGCGCGCGTTCTTACTCGCCGTCACGGCCGGGACCCTGACCGTGCTCGCGTTCGCCGGGCTGGCGCTCGGCAGTGCCATCGCGGCTTCGATCGGCGGCAGCACGGCGCGCACGATCTGGAACGTGGTCCGGTGGCCGATCGGCATCGCGCTGCTGGTTGCTGCGATCGCGCTTATCTTCCGCTGGGCTCCGAGGCGGCGGCAGCCCGGGTGGTCGTGGCTCTCCTTCGGCGCGATGGTCGCCGTCGGACTGCTCGCGCTCGTCACCCTCGCGCTCGACCTCTTCTTCCGGTTCAGCACGACCTTCGGCTCGGCCTACGGACCGCTCGCCGGGGTCATCGCGCTGGCGTTCTGGTCGTTCTTCTCCGCGCTCGCGCTGCTGATGGGTGCGGCGTTCGCCGCGCAGCTCGAGGCCGTTCGTGCCGGTGCGGCGTCCCCCGACAGCGAGCAGAAGGTGCTCGAGTCGGAGCCACGAGCAGCACGTCTCGACGGGGATCGCTCCGCGTTGGAGCGGGCATCGTGACCTTGTCGGCACCGCCCCGGGCCCACGTGGACGACACCATCCGGCGCACCGACCGGCTGCGGCGCGCGCTCGAGGGCACCATCGGCGTGCCGTCTACCGAGGGGAACGTCGTCGAGGTGCTGCGCAACGGGAAGGAGATCTTCCCGTCGATGCTCGACAGCATCGCCGAGTCACGTCGGACGGTCGATCTGCTGACCTTCGTCTATTGGCGTGGGGAGGTCGGCGAGCGATTCGCCGAGGCGCTCGCCGATCGTGCTCGAGCAGGTGTGCGGGTCCGCGTGCTGCTCGACGCCTGGGGCGCGCACTCGATCGAGAGGTCGCTGCTCGCGCTGATGGAGGGTGCGGGCGTCCAGATCCGCTGGTTCCGTCCGCTCGCGCGCTTCCAGCTGCACAAGGCGAACCATCGGACGCATCGGAAGGTCCTCATCGTCGACGAGGCGGTCGGGTTCACAGGCGGCGTCGGGATCGCCGACGAGTGGGACGGCGACGCACGCGACGAGCACGAGTGGCGCGACACGCACTTCCGTGTCCGGGGCCCGGCGGTCGACGGGCTCCGCGCGGCCTTCCTCGACAACTGGCTCGAGACCGACGACGTGCTCTTCGAGCCGGAGGTCGATCGGTTCCCCGAGCAGCCGCAAGACGGCTCGACGCTCGTCCAGTCGGTGCGGGGTGCCTCCGAGACCGGATGGAGCGACATCTCGACGTTGTTCCTCGTGCTCCTCCAGCTCGCACAGGAGCGGGTTCGGATCACCACCGCCTACTTCGTCCCCGATACACAGCTCAACGACCGGCTCTGCGCGGCGGCGGAGCGCGGTGTCGACGTCCAGATCCTGCTGCCGGGACCGCACATCGACAAGCGCTTCGTGCAGATGGCCGGCGAGTCCTCGTTCGAGCGGCTCCTCGACTGCGGGGTCGAGATCTGGCGGTTCCAGCCGTCCATGCTGCACGCGAAGATCATGACGGTCGACGGGATCCTGGCGAACGTCGGGTCGGCCAATCTGAACGCCCGCTCGACCGAGCTCGACGAGGAGATCAATCTGGTGGCGCTCGACCCGGAGGTCGTTCGCGTGCTCGACGACCAGTTCGACGAGGATCTGGAGCGCAGCGAAGCGATCGAGGCCGGACGATGGCAGGACCGCTCGCTTCCGCGACGCCTGGTGGAGCGCGCAGCCGGCCTTTTCCGTCACGAGATGTGAGCACAGCGCGCTCTGCTACGTTGCCGCCATGAGGACATCGCTGCTGGACGACGCGTTCGGGCATCACGTGTGGGCGACCTTGACGCTGCTGGACGTCTGCCTGGGGCTCGGCCCGGCGCAGTTGGAGACGTCCGTCCCGGGGACGTACGGATCGATCCTCGACACGACGCGGCACACCGTCGGCGCCGACCGCTCGTACCTGTTCGTGATCGGCGGAGCGGGCGTCGAACGCGTCGATGAGGACACGATGGACCTGGGGCAGCTGAAGGCCGTCATGAAGGAGAACGGCCCCGGCTGGACCGCGGTGCTCGCCGAGCAGCCAGACCCCGACACCGTGCTCAGACGTCACCGGAACGACGGAACCAGCACGGACGCGCCCGTGAGCATCCGGATCGCGCAGGCGCTGCACCACGGAACCGATCACCGGAGCCAGATCTGCACCGCCCTCACGACGATCGGGATCGAACCGCCCGGGATCGACGTGTGGGACTACGGCCACCTCGACGGCCGCGTAGTCGATCTCCCTTCCCCGGCGTGACCAGCGGTTCGGGGGCCTCGATGGACGCACCCGAGACCCGGGACGCGCCGGTGGTCCTCGACGCCGTCGGGTCGCGCTAAACGGTGATCGTCGGCGCCGGCCCGGGCGCTCACGCGGCCTGTCTATTCGGGGCGACGTTCCCGGAGCGGCCGTCGCCTCATCCTTCGGCCGGCTCGTCGGGCCGCTCGGGCGTGGACGGGCCACCCTGGCCGACCCGTCGGAGGGCGGCGCCGGCCTCGGTGACCGTGGCCGCGACCGCGTCGCCGATCGCGCCGACCGCGCTGCGCAGGTCCTGCTCGGCATTGTCGTCCTTGAGCGTGTCGCCGAGGGCGGTGAAGGCGCGGCTCAGCTGATCGCCCAGCTCGCGCGCGGCTTCCTCGAGCTTGCGCTGCGCCTCCTGCGGCGTCGCGTCAGAGCCCACCGTCTCCTTGTATCTGTCGGCGAGCCGTCGTCCCCACGAGGAGAAGCGCTCCCCGACATCGTTCCACGCATCCTTTGCGGCGTCGGGCATCGTCGCCACCTCCCGCCGGCAAGACTATGGCCGATCAGCAGCAGTGCAACGCGAAGATCTCGCCGGGCGGCGGGCCGTAGACCCCCACGGCCCACGCGCCGTCGTGCGGCACGATCGCGACCCCGTAGAGCAGGTTCTGGTCGCCCCCGGGATCTGGGTTGGGGCTCGGGACCCGCGTCCAACCCGATCCACCCCAGCGCAGGATCAGCGTCTGCTGGCCGACGAACTTGTCCTCGTAGGACCCCACCGCCCAGGCCCTTGATGCGGAGGTGGCCGCGACGGCGCGCAAGGACGCTCCGTACTCGCCCGGGCTCGGAGCCGTCTGCCGCCTCCAGCGCTTCCCGTTCCAATGCAGGACGAGCGTGTGGTCGCCGGACGCGCCGTTGAAGTCGCCGACGGCCCACGCGCTCGACGCCGACACCGCGGTCACGCCCCACAGGTCGTCGTAGTTGATCCCGAACGTCGGCGACGGTTGGCGACGCCACGCCGTGCCGTTCCAGTGCAGGATCAGCGTGTGGGACGCGGACTCTCCCACGGCCCAGGCGTTCTTCGCCGACGAGGCGTCGACGTCGAACAGCTCGTAGTTGACATCCGCCTGCTTGGGGTTGGGCTGTCGCTTCCAGCTCGTGCCGTTCCAGCGCAGGAAGAGGAGACGGTAGTACGTCTTCGCAACGCTCCCCACCGCGAACGCGTTGCCGGCCGAGGTCGCCGAGACGCCGTAGAGGTCGCCGTCCTGGATGGCCGGCGCCCGTTGGACCTTCCACGCCGAGCCGTTCCAATGCAGGACGAGCGGGAGCGAATGGGCCCCGTCCTGGTAGCTGCCGGCCGCCCACGCGCTCTTCGCCGAGACCACGGTCACGGACCGGAGCGTCGCGTTCAGGCCCGGGCTCGGGCTCGACTGGATCGCCCACCGGGCACCGTTCCAATGCTCGATCAGCGTCACGCCCGTGCCGTCGACGTACGTGCCGACCGCCCACGCGTTGCACGGACCCGCGGCGGCGACGTCGAGGAGCTCTGCCGTCCCGGCGCCGGGATCCACCGGTTGCACTCCCCAGCTGGAGCAGTCACCGCCCGCCCGGGCGACGTCCGGGGCCATCGAGCCGGCCGCGATCAGAGACGTCGCAACCGCCACGGCGGCGATCGCACCGCGGACCCGCATGTCCCCTCCCCTCGACCGGTCGCCGAATCCTACGCCACACCGCATCGCGTCGCGGTCTGCCGCGGCCGTCCGGACTTGCCCGGATGACGCACCGGCGCGCAGGATGCGCTCGTGGAGGACCCCGAGACCAGCTACGCGATCGCTCCCGACGGCGTCTATCTCGCGTACCAGACGTTGGGCACCGGCGACCCGCCGATCGTCTGGCAGCCCGACTGGCCGGGCAACATCGACTTCGAGTGGGACGTGTGGACCGGTGGCGTGTCGTTCCTGCGCGAACTCGCCTCCCTCACAGGGGTGATCACGCACGACCAGCGCGGCATCGGGCTGTCGAGCCGCAACGTCGCGCCCGCCGATCTCGAGACGCGGACGGCGGATCTGCGGGTGGTGCTCGACGCAGCCGGCATGGATCGCGTGGTCCTGTGCGGCCTGTACAACACGGGAGCGGTCAACGCCCTGTTCGCGGCGACCTATCCGGAGCGGGCGCACTCGCTCGTCTGGATCGACCCGTCGGCGCGCACCGCGTGGACACCGGACTACCCGTGGGCGGCGAGCGCCGAGTATCGCGACGCGGAGACGCGTCACCTCGAGCTCTGGGGGACGTCCCGATACGGACGCGCCCACGTCGAGCTCGAGACGGCGTTCGGCAACGTGCTCCCCGTCGAGCTGGCGAGCGTCGCCTCCAAGCAGAGCCGCAACGCCTGCACGCCCGACGTCGCGAAGCAGCTTTCTGCGATCTGGTTCGACATCGACGTGCGAGGGGTCCTGCCGTCGGTCAAGTGCCCTGCACTCCTGCTGTCCAGGGAGGGGTACAGCCGGGCGGAGGTCGCACACATCGCCTCGCTGATGCCGAACGCGGAGATACGAGACGTCCCGCCGGGAGCGTGGACCGACGAAAGCCTCTTGGTGGGCGTGGAGGAGATCCGCCGCTTCATGGGGATCGAGCCTCCGCCTACCGACCTGGACTCGGTCCTCGCGGCGGTCCTGTTCACCGACATCGTGGGGTCCACCCAGAAGCAGGCGTCGCTCGGAGACGCCGGCTGGAAACGGCTCCTCGAGCGGCACCACGCGGCGGTGCGACACGAGATCGAGCGCTGGCACGGCACCGAGATCGACACGGCCGGCGACGGCTTCTACGCGACCTTCGAGGGACCCGCGCGGGCGGTCAGATGCGCGCTCGAGATCGGGGCGCGCGTCCGTGAGCTCGGTCTCGAGATCCGGGCGGGCGTGCACGTCGGCGATTGCACGCTGATCGACGGGAAGGTCGGCGGCCTGCCCGTCACGATCGGGGCGCGGATCGCGGCCCTCGCCGGCGCATCGGAGGTCCTCGTCTCGCAGACCGTGAAGGACCTCGTGCCCGGCTCCGGACTCGCGTTCGAGAGCACGGGCGAGCACGACCTGAAAGGCGTGCCCGAGCGCTGGCACCTGTACCGCGTGATCGGCGGTTGATGCCTGACCTCGGTCACATGGATCGGACTCTGCTGCCGGACTACCGGGAGTCGCGGGCTTCGTCCCCGCCTCTCACCAGGAACTGGATGCACACGACCATGACCGGGATGCTCAGCAAGCCCGTGAGGTACTGAGGGAAGGTCACGACCTCGCCGGGCTTCAAGAGGTCGTGGAAGAACAAGAAGTCCACGAGCAGGAACCCGAGGATGACGACGATCGCGAGTGCCCTCTTCATTTTCCCTCCGACCATGTCGCGTGCCGTGAACGCTCCGACTCTATGGCTTGGCTTCGGTGCCTGCGCGTCCCGAGCGGGTCGACTCGCGGCTAGCCTGCGAACCGGCGTGCGTCCCGGAGATCTGCAGCTGCTCGCCCGAAGACGCCGGCCATCATCGCGAGCCGCTCGTTCATCCGATCGTAGGTGACGCCCAGCTTGATCCCGATCGACGCGATCTCGTCTGCGAAGTCGGCGGGATCGGTCTTGCCGTCCGCGATCTTCGCGCCGATCGCGTGGTATTCCCGCCAGAGGTCGACGTACGGCGCCAGGTGCGCTTGCCCACCCCACTGCAAACGGTCGAAGCTCGGATCGTGCCGAGCCAGCTCGGCCGTGTAGGTCTCGTAGGCGAAGTGCCGCCCAGCGCTGGTCAGGCCGGTCCTCCGCACGTATTCCTGTGCCGATGTCGGGTCGCCGGCCTGCAACCGATCGAGCCCGAGCTGCATCCGTGTGGCATCGCGCTGCGTCTGTTGATGCGGGAAGACGTATTGATCGAAGACGTCGAGGGCCACCAGGTTCGTGAGGATGTCCCGCTCGGCCGCGAGCATGGCTCGGCCGACCCGGCGCTTGGCTCGGACCTGCCCTGCGTCGATCCGGTCCTCGAGCTGTTCCGCGGCCGCGCGGAACTCGGCGACCGCCGCCTCGAGGTCGTCCACGGCGGCTTGGTCGGTGCCCGGGAGGTCTCGGACGCCCGGGTTCGGGTTCGGAGGACCGAGCGCCGCCTCGGGGTGGAAGTCGATCCGAGACTCCGCCTCGACCGCTCTGGCCACGAAGTCGAGCATCGGCAGCGTTGAACGATCGTGGTCCACCCAGATGTCGTTGATCACCTCGATGTTCTGGCGCAGGTACGGGAAGCTCACGGCGTCGATCACGTCGAAGTTCGTGTGGTAGTTCCGTGTCAGGTATTGCGTGCCGACGGTGTTGAAGTACAAGCCGGGGATCCCCGCTGCCGTGAGCGTGAAGTGGTCGGCGTTGGCCCACACGACGTTCGCGCTCGCCGTCCCGAAGGGGGTGCGACTCGGGTCCTCTTCGAGACGAGCGATCGCATGATCGAACAGCTCGGAGTGGGTACGGATCAGCAGTCGCTCCGAAGGGTCCCCGGTGCCGAGGAGCTCGAAGTCGAGCGAGAGTACCGCCTTGCGCTGCAGGTCGGTCCGCTGATGCGTGACCGCGTACCAGCAGCCGATCAACCACTCGTAGTACGCGTCGGTGTATCCGTACTCCTCGTTCGTGCTGGCGAGGAACAAGAGGGTGCGGCGCGGACGGAAGCCGGTGTCGCGGATCGCCTTCGCGATCCCGAGCATCGCGGCGATCGCGGTGGCATCGTCGGCCGCGCCGTGGAACCACGCGTCGTGGTGGCCGGTGAAGACGATGAACTCGTCGGTGCGATCCGTGCCCGGGATCTTGCCGAGGACGTTGTAGCCGACGCCTCCGTCCTCGGCGCGCGTCAACTCGACGTGTGAGGTGAGCGTGACGAACGTCGGACCACTCGCGATCCGCGCTCGCAGGTCGTTCGCCGCGTTGCGGGTGACGAAGACGAACGGCACCCAGTCGTCGTCGTAGGTGCCGTCGAAGCTGAGCAGGCCGTCATCGCGCTTGTTGTAGAACGCGCCTGCCGCCGTCGTTCCGGTGTAGAAGATGACGCCGCGCGCGCCTTCGAGCGTGGCCTGATGCCCGTGCCGATTCACCCATAGGTCGCCGAACTCCCAGTTGACGAGGACGATCTTTCCGGTGGCATCGACGCCCTCGTAGTCCACCGCCCTTCCTTGGCCGAGATCGAGGACCTCGGCGTGGATGCCGCCGGGCGGAGTCCCGGGCACGCCGCCCCAAGAGCTCGCCTCGAACGAGGGACCACCGTCAACGCTGACATCCGCCCCACCGAAGACCCATCGATCGATCGGAACGGGAAGGGTGGCCACCGCATGCAGCCCGACCGCCTTCATCTCCGATGCGATCCAGTCGACCGTCTGGAGGTTGGCAGGCGATCCGCCGGGTCGCCATCCCATCGGAGTGTCACCGAAACCGGCGACCGTTCGCGTCACGTGCTCCAGATACTCGGCATCGATCGCCTCGTTGAGGGTCTCGGCATCGCCGACCGCGTCGAATCGCTGGGCTGCCGCCGATCCCGCAAGGATCGTGGGACCCGCGAGAGCCCCGACCCCCGCGGCACCGAGCGCACCCCCCAACAGGCGCCGTCGCGAGATCCTCGCATCGATCAGCGAGCGCATCCGCATCGGAAGATCGAGCGGCTGCGCGGGATCGTTCGGGTCGGGTGCGTCCGCACCGTGCGTGGCGCTCAGGCTCGCGTCGCCGTATCGTTCGGCGCGGCGCCGATCACGGATGCCGTCATCCAAGTGCGACGTAGGGGGCCTCCCTTCGGTCGTCGACGCAGTGCGCCGACCGGTTCATCGCGTAGCGCGATCTCACGTGGAAGTACCTCCAACCTAGGCCGGCAACGTTCCGGTGTCAAAGGCGGAACCGCCCAGCCGAGCGGAACCACCCGGGACGAGGACGTCCCCCTGCTGCTGGAGCTCGGACACCGGCTCTTGCGCCGCTGACCACCAAACTGCGTATCCTCGGCTCGATGGCGACCTACGAGAACGTCTGCCTGTCCTGCGAGCGCACTTTCGAGGAGCGGCGCTCGATGACGGCTACCGTCGAGACCGCGATCCCGTGCCCTTCGTGCGGCAGCGAACGCATTGGGAGCCACTGACGAAACGCATCCGTCGACGCCCGCTCGGCGGCCGAGCGTTGTCAGGGTCCTCGATCGCCTCGGGGTTGGAGACAACGAGCTGAACACGTAGGCAAGATGCTTCCATGCGCATGGGGATGATCCTGCCGGGAGGAACGGCCCCCGAACAGCTCGAGCTCGCGGTGCTCGCCGAGGCCTCCGGCTGGGACGGGGTGTTCGTCTGGGAAGCCGCGTACGGGGTCGACGCGTGGAGCCTGCTGGCGGCGATCGCGGTCCGGACCGATCGCGTCCGGCTCGGCACGCTGCTCACGCCCCTCCCGTGGCGACGCCCCTGGAAGGTGGCGAGCCAGGTCGCGACCCTCGACCAGCTCTCGAACGGACGGGCCATCCTCTGCGTGGGGCTGGGCGCGGTGGAATCACCGGACCTGCCCGACGTGGGCGAAAGCACCGAGCTCCGCGAACGAGCCACCTCCCTGGACGAGGGGATCGACCTGATCCGTTCCCTGTGGGATCGCAGCCCCCGATACCAGGGCCGGCACTACCGGTACCGGTTCGAGGCCGACCGGTCACTGCTCGAGACGGGCCGACCGGTGCGGGAACGCGTGCCGATCTGGGTGGTGGGGCTCTGGCCGCGTGCGACGTCGATGCGCCGCGTCATCCGGTGCGACGGGATCGTGCCGCAGTACGACCTCGGAGACCGGGAACCGACGCCCGCGGACATCCGCGAGATGCGGGCGTGGCTCGCCGCGCACGGTGCGCGGCAGGACCTCGACGTGATCGCCGAGGGTGAGACCCCCGCGCGCGACCCGGTCGGGGCGCACGACCTGGTCGCGCCCTGGGCCGAAGCCGGCTGCACCTGGTGGCTCGAGACCCGGTGGGAGATGCCGCACCAAGGTCCGGCACGGTTCGCAGAGGTCCGCGAGCGGCTGGCGGCAGGACCGCCCGCCGCGCCGTCAGCCTGAGACGCCAGAGCCACGCAGTTGCGGCTCACGGACGGGGTCGGAGCTCCTCGAAGCCCGCAGCCGTGAAGTCTCCGTCGAAAGCGAACGCACGGCGGATCTTCAGCGAGCGCATGAGCGCGAAGCTGGTGGCGTCCACGAAGGAGCACTCGCGTTCGTCGTGGCGTCGGAGCCAGGCGAGCGCTCGATCCTCGAGCTCGGCCGAGACGTGCACTGCCTCGTCTCCATGCGATCGCAGCAGCGCCTCGGCCTCGTCGTGGTGCCGGTCGCGCCGGTTCCGCGGCGCGATCCAGATGGAGCTGTCGACGACGATCACCGGTACACGACGTCGTCGACGGGAGTGGGCTCCACGTCGTCGGCGCCGACCATCTCCCAGATCGGATCCTCCTCGACCGGTGATGTAACCGCGCATGGTCTCCGGAGTCTGTGACGAGGATCACGGCGCTAGCCGAAACGGGACGACCGACCGTCTTGGATCGTGACGACGACGACCCGATCCTCGTCCTCGAGGTAGAGGTACACGAGGCGTGTATCGATCTGGAGGATGCCCGCTGCCGACGGAGTCACGCGCTTGACGCACCGCTACGGTGCTAACGGATCGCCGTCACCGACACATCCGGGGCCAGGTCGGCCCAGCGCCGCTCGCTCGTGAACGCCGTCGCCCCGACCGCGGCCGCCAAGGCGAGGCACGCGCGGTCCCCGAGCGACAGCCCGGCGCCCCGCATCCAGCGAGCGGCGGCGGCACGAGCATCTGAGATCTCGAACGCTCGGAAGTGGATCCCGAGCGCCTCCAGGTCGAACTCCAGACCTTCGTTGTCGACGTCGTGCTGCTCGGCCTTCTGCAGCACCTCGGACAGGTTGACCGTCGACATCAGCGCCCCGTCGAGGGCGGACTCGACGAGATCCGCTCCCTCCTCACCTTGCAGCAGGGCAAGCAGGGCGGACGCGTCGAGTACGACCGGCCGATCGTTCACTCTTCGGCGTCGCGGCGCGCCTCGTCGCGCCGATCCGCGAGCAGCTCGCCGGCCAGGCTGACTCCTCCAGGCTTCGCACGCTCGAACCTGCGCCTGAGCCTGCGCAGCACCTCGGCGCGAGGCTCGAGGATCAGCCGGCGACCGTCCGACCGGATCGTCATCTCCGTGCCCTCTTCGAGCCCGAGGTCACGCCGCAGCTCGACGGGAACGACGAGGCGGCCCTGGGGTCCAAGCCGAACAGGAGCACCAAGATGTGCCATGTCTGCAGAGTATGCCACAGATCCAAGGGCGTGCCATGCGGGTCCGGCAGTGGCATAGGTCTGGGGCAGCGCGGTGACGGCGAGCGATTCCTCGGTCTACTTGCCGTGCTCGAGGAAACGCTCGATCTCTGCAGGGCTTGGCTTTCCGCCTCGCTCGAGGTGGGCGAACAGCCGGGGATCGGGCTCGAACGGCGGCAGCAGCTCGTCGGGCGGCTGCGTCTCGTCGGAAGTCGGTTCGGGCTCTCGTTCCATCGGATCCTCCACGGTCAATCTAGCGCCAGCCCGGCAGACATCGAGTAGATAGAGACGAGCGAACGCCGGTTCCGCAGAGAGGTAGGAATCTCGGAGCGCACGGAGATCGGTCGTCCAGTTACTTTCGCGGCCAGAAGGAAGCGAGGGCCACCAGGCCTGCGGTAACAGCGATCCAACGACCGTGCCGACGAGGGCCCCTGTCGCTCCGCCCGAAAGAGCCACGACGGCTCCTGCGAACCCGAGCAGGACGCCAGCCTTGGTGTCCACAGCGTCGAAGTGGCTGAGTTGCGCGCGGCGTGCTGCGCGGACCTCGTCCGCGACGACGTCGAGCGAACGAACGCCACGGATCGCCACACTCGGACGATAGGGAGCGGCACCGACACGGCCGTCAGCGGCCTCGGGAGATGATGTCAGGTGCCCGCGCCGAGGAGCCGGGCGACCCGGGCGAAGTTCACCGTCCAGCCGACCCCGAACACCTGCGGCACGAACAGCCGGTCGTCGTCGGGGTTCCACCATCGGGATCGCGCGCGCTCGAGCGTGGGCATCCGGAAGTCGTACGGGACGATCCCGCCGAGCCTGCCCTTCCACGTGCGCTCGGCTGGGTCGCGGCGGAGCTGGTCGACGATCGCCGCGACGAGGAGCCCGATCCCGACCCAGCGCGCGACCGTGCGGATCCGCTCGGACATCGGCTAGTGGAGAGCCTTGAAGACGTCGTAGACCATGAACGCCGGCCAGACGATGCCCTGGAAGAACGCCCACACGTACTGCCAGAACGTGTCGGCCTGCTGGAAGAACCACACCCACGCGCCGAAGATGCCGAGCCCGTAGATCGCGCCGGCGGGCGCGGCCGCGTTCCGGTTGGTCATCGTTCGCGTCCTCTCAAGACGGCCACTCGGGCTTCTCGGGTTCGGTGTTCAGGAGGTCATCCAGCGACGTCTTGGACGCGCGCTCGGCCTCCGCGAGCTTCTGCTCCAGAGTATCCGGCCGGTCGTCCGCCGCGGCGAGCATCTCCTCGAGCGACTTGTCGGCGGTCCCCTTCAGCCGGATCCGGAGCGCGGCCAGCACGGCAGCATGCCGCTCGGATAGGCCCTGGTTGACCTTGATCTCGGTCAGGGCTTCCTCGGCCCGAGCGATGAGCTCTTCGTCGCCCATGGAAGGGAGTCTGCCACGGCTGATTCATGGTGCACGTGACTGTACCGATCCTGTGGTGCTTGCTGCTTTCCCGGAAGCCGACCCAGGCCCTTTGCCGACAGGGGCGACGGATCCATCCCGCCGATTCCCTGGCAGATGGCTCGTGCACTGCCACGCACTATTCTCCACGATCGATGCGAAGGCAGATCGGCCGGCGAGCAGCACATCTGATTGGGAGGTATCAGTGACAGTTGAGATCGAGGAGAGCCTAAGAGGCACCCCGAACCAGTTCTGTTCTCGTGATGTCGTAGCTCATGAGTTGTGTCGTTCTCCCCCTCTCGCCTCGGCGGCGCGCGCCGGCAGGATCTCTTCCCACCTTCATGGGCGGGCGCGCAGAGAGTTGGACGGCGTGTTCTCCGAGTTGGAGCTCGTCGAGCTCACGGACGAGGTCGCACGAGTGGCAGGGCGACTCGCCGACGGATTCGTCCTCAGTGGCGGGGACGCCGTCCACCTAGGATCCGCACTCGCCGTCCTGGCCGGCGAGGACGGTGTGCTCCTTACCTGGGACCACCGCCTCGCGCGCGCGGCGGCCGACGCGGGCTTGGCCGTCGCTCCCGCAACGTCCTGAACCTTATGACGAAGCCGATCGCTCGAGCAGGTCTGCTGCCCTGACGCGACCCGGATCGGCCTGGATCGCCACCGCGTTCGCGCGCATGCGAGCCGCGAGATCGTCGTCGGCGAGCAGACGCTCGACCGCGTCGATCAGCTCCTCTTCCTTCCAGTCGTACGTGGGCAGCCGCAGCCCGTACCCCGTCTCCTGGAGGCGCTGCGCGTTGTCGTACTGGTCCCAGAACAGCGGCAGCCCGATCATCGGTAGCCCGAAGTGGAATCCCTCGCAGGTCGTGTTGTTCCCGCCGTGCGTGATCAGCAGGTCGCACTGCGGCAGGATCGACGGTTGGGGAAGGAACGGGCCACCGTACATGTGCGGGCCGAGCGACATCTGGTCCATGAGCGGCCCCATCGACACGATCGCCCGGTGCTCGGTCGCGGCGAGCGCGTCGATCAGGCGCTGCATCAGCTCTACGTCCATGCACCCAAGCGACCCGAGCGAGAGGTAGATCACCTTGCCGGTCCCGGGCAGGCGGTCCTCGACGTCGAACGCCTCCTCGCTCGTGCGGACCGTGGACTGCAACCGGTGCCACGTCGGGTCGAGCGGTACCGCTCGCGCGTAGTCCGCCACCTCGGGGAACAGGTACATGTTCAGCCATCGGCGAATGCGTGTTGAACTCGTCGGGCGGGCACGGCGCGACGCCGACCGACGCCCGAAAGTCGTTGTGCTCGTCGAGCAGGTCCGCGTGGACCCGGTGGTACTCGTCGGTGAACGCCCGCCACTCGCTGCGGTCGGCGACTGACAGCCCCGAGAGCGGCGGCGGCAGATCAGGGTCGCGCATCTCGAGCGGGTTGGCCGACACGAAGCGCGCCCACGGGCAGCCCGCGAGCTCCACCGCGGGGAACCCCGTGACGTTGTCGGTGCATATGACGTCGGGGCGGACGTCATCCCAGATCTCCATCAGCCGCTCGTGGGCGAAGCGCGCGCCGGCGACCAGCGCCTCCCAGATCGGCCTGGTGACGGTCGCCTGCTGCTCGATCGTCGGCTTGCGGAACTCCGGCGCGGTCACGCGGATGAACTCGGCCCACGGGTCGGCCGTCGGATCCGCGTTTTCCTCGGGCGGCGCCATTCGCATGACGCGCTCCTCGAAGCCCTTCGCCTCGAGCACGCCCTCGAAGCTCGCGTCGACGACGAACACGGCGCGGTGGTCCCGCTCGCGGAGCACCTCGGCGATCGCGACGCAGTTGTTCGTCGGCCCCCAGGCCCCCGGCTCGGGGAAGAACACGATCGTCCGCGGGTCGCGCATCGCAGCACTGTACGCCGTTCCCCTTCTCGCTCGACGATCGATCCTCGATCGTCGAGACCGGCCCGGAGATTCACCTCGATCGCGTCGGTGCCGATGGCTATCGTGCCTTCAGAAGGAGACTCCCCCTGGCTCGGCGATCCACCTCTGCACTGACATGCCTCGTGCTTGCGGCGATGCTCGCCGCGTGCTCGGGGTCGGTCTCGTCCCCAGGAGGGGCAGAGCGGGGAGCGATCTCGCACTCGCCTCGAGCGTCCGACACGCCCACGTATCACGCGACGCAGCCCCGGCCGACCCCCGCGCCCAGCGCGACACCGGCCCACCCACGGCCGCGGACCGACGCGGGCATCCCCGCCGCGGACCTTCCCCGTCCCGCGCTGACACCGGGGGTCATCCTCACCGTGTCGCGCGCCCGCGTGTGCACGTCCGGGTATGCGAGCTCGATCCGCGACGTCTCCGATGCCGACAAGGCGGCCGTCTACGCTCGCTACGGCGTCGAGTGGGTCCCGTACCAGCACGAAGTCGATCACCTGATCTCGCTCGAGCTCGGAGGCTCCAACGCGATCCGGAACCTCTGGCCCGAGCCGTACGCAGGTCGATGGGGCGCGCGAACGAAGGACGCCCTGGAGAACCGGCTGCACGAGCTGGTGTGCGAGGGGCGCCTCCCGCTCCGGTCGGCCCAGCGGCAGGAAGCCCGGAACTGGGTCGCGGCGTACCGGAGGTATGTCGGGGCGCCGCCCTCGGCCGGCAGCTCGCCCGGGCCCTCCTCCGGCGGCTTCTACGCGTCGAGCTACCCGACCGCCTCCACGATCTACTGCGCCGAGGACCCCGCCTGGCACGACCTGTCGAAGACCTACCTGGTGCACTTCACAACGTTCGCGCAAGCGAAGGCGCGCTTCCCCGGCTACCACCTCCACCGGTCCTGCTGAAGGGCCGGGTTGTTTGCGCTGCAAGTCGGTCGCCTCCGCCCGCTGCCTCTCGCTGCCTTTCCCGACACGTCGTTCGAGCTTGCGGAAGCGACCCGTGGCCCGTCCGCTGGGACTTAAGCTGACACATCGGATCGAGCTGACACGCGTCGACTGAATGCGAGCGACTGCATGGCGGGAGAGAAAGGGCGTCTGCCACCGCGGTGGTTCATCGTGACCGCCTGGCACGTGCACCGACGGATCGTCCGGATCACCGGTGGGCGGAAGGGGCTGTGGCCTCCCCGCCCCGGCAAGTGGGGCACCTTGCGACTCACCACGACCGGACGGCACAGCGGCGAGCCGCGGCAGGTGATCCTCGGCTACTACGAGGACGGATCCAACGTGGTCTCGATGGCGATGAACGGCTGGGGTGCGGAGGAGCCGGCCTGGTGGCTGAACCTGCAGGCCCATCCGGAGGCGGTCGTCGAGCTGCCCGGTGGGAACCAACGTGAGGTGCTCGGCAGGGCCGCGGTGGGCGAGGAGCGTGACCGGCTGTGGCAGCACTGGCGCGAGCTGGACAAGAACCTCGATGGCTACGCTGCGCGACGCCCTCACGAGACGGCGGTCGTCGTCCTAGAGCCGCGCGCCGTGGTCGAATGACGGCCTTCCAGGCCGATCGACGGCGGCGCTCGTGGGCCACGGCGCCTACGCGCTGATCACCGACGCAGCGGCCGATCGGTTCGGAGTGCCGACCGACGACACCCTCTCCCTCGTCGAGACATACGAGCACTACCCGCCCATCCACGCCCACGTCTACCCTCTGCTTGAGACCTGACCGGTGGCGTCGGGGGTTAGGCATCGCTGTGAGGGTCATCGAACGGAGTGGACGGTGAGACGGATCGGATGGCTCCGAGCGTTCGAGGTCAAAGCAGCGATCCTGGCCGCGCTCATATCGGCGCCGGCCATCGGGTGAGAGGTCCCGATGGCTCCCGCGTCGAAGGCCGTCCGACCACTGGAATGCGGGAGACGTGTGGACCCCGGCAAGGAACGCGAGTCCGGCGTCACCGCACCCTGATCGCATCACCTGCGGATCCCGCGCTGACCCAGCCGATCAGCCCTGCCAGCATGGCGGTCCGCGGCACCACGCTCGAGAGCTGGATCCACTCGGCCGGCGAGTGATCGTCGCCGCCGACCGGCCCGAGCCCGTCGAGGGTCGGGATGCCCATCGCCGCGGTGATGTTGGCGTCCGATGCCCCGCCGGTCGCCGACTCCTCGATCGTCATGCCGAGCTGGAGGGCCAGCGTCCTGGCGGCCTCGAACAGCGCCGCGGTGCCGGGACTCCGCTCCATCGGGCCGTGCTCGCGCGAGATCTCCAGCGACACCGTCACGCCCTCCACGACGGCCTCGACCGCCAGCCGCCGGAGCTCCTCCTCGGCCGCCGACAGCGCGGCCTCGGTCATCGAGCGGAGCTCGACCGTGAGCGCCGCGTGCTCCGGCACGACGTTGACCCTGGTGCCGCCGGCGCTGACCCCGACGTTGACGGTCGTCCCGTCCCACCTGCCGTTCAATGCGTGCAGCGCGATCGTCTTGTGCGCGGCCTCGAGCACGGCGCTGCGGCCCTTCTCGGGCTCGACCCCCGCGTGGGCGGCGCGACCGCGGAACTCCATGCGCGCGTTCGTGACGCCCTTTCGCGCCGTCACCACCGCGCCGTTCTCGCGGGCGGCCTCGAGCACCAGCACGGCGTCGGCTTCCTTCGCCCGAACCGAGACGAACTCGCGTGAGGAAGGCGAGCCGACCTCCTCGTCCGGGTCCAGCACGAACGTCACGCGGCCGAAAGGCGTGCCGGTCGCCCGCAGTGCCTCGATGGCGAGCATCCCGATGACCAACCCCCCCTTCATGTCGCACACGCCGGGGCCGAGCAGGTGGTCGCCGTCGACCCGGAACGGGCGCTCCGCCGCCGTCCCGTCGGCGAACACCGTGTCGGTATGACCAATGAGCATGACCGCGCCCGGCCCACCTCGGCCGTCCACGTCGGCGACGGCGAGGTCGCCGAAGCCCTCGAGCGGCGGCCGCCGCACGCTCGCCCCCTCCGCCTCCAGCCACTCCGCGCACCGGTCGACGACGCGGTTCACCCCCGCGATCGAGCCGGTCCCGCTGTCGATCGCCACGAGCTCGGCCAACCGATCCACGAACGTCTGCTCGCGTCCGCGCATGTAGGCCTCGAGGTCGCGGATGCGCGTCGCGTCCATGGCGTCCACCCGGCCCGGCTACGCGGTCTTCGTGGACGGGCCGCCCAGGTACGCCTCGATGACGACGGGGTCCTGCGCGATCTCGCTCGGCGTACCGGAGCCGATCGTTCGGCCCTGGTCCAGCACCTGGATCCGGTCGCAGAGCTTCATGATCAGCCGCAGATCGTGGTCCACCGCGACCACCGAGCATCCCAGCTCCGATCGGATCCGCCGGATGCTCTCGAGCAGCCCGTCGGACTCCGTCTCGTTCATGCCGGCGGCCGGCTCGTCGAGCAGCAGCAGCGTCGGCCGGCGCACGACGGCCCGCGCGATCTCGAGGCGTCGCTGCATGCCGTAGGGAAGGTTGACCGCCTTCTCGCGCTCGCTCGCCGCCAGGTCGAACCAGGCGAGCACCGCGTCCACGCTCGCCTCGTCCGCTCCGGGGGCCGCGGCCGCCTCGACGTTCTCGCGCACGGTGAGCTGGGGGAACAGCCGGATGTTCTGGAACGTGCGCGACAGCCCGAACGCCGCGATGCGGTGCGCGGACAGGCCCGCCACGTCCCGTTCCAGGAACGCGATGCGCCCGCGCGTGGGATGCGACACCCCCGAGATCACGTTGAGCAACGTCGTCTTTCCGGACCCGTTCGGCCCGATCAGGCCGAGGATCTCGCCCGGCCGGACCTCGACGTCGACGCCGGCGAGCGCGGCGATGCCCTCGAAGTTCTTGGCGACGTCCCGGCCGACGAGGACGGGAATCTCGGCGTCGCCCGTCTCGCCGGCCTCGCGGACCAGGAGCGACTGGACCGTGGCGCGCGGCGCTCGCCCGAACCACCGGGCGGGCGCGAACCGCCGAAGCACGTCGTCGATCTCCCACCGGTCGAAGAGCCCCTCGGGGCGCAGGATCAGCGTCACGATGATCAGCAGCGCGATCGCGAACTGCACCGTGCCGCTGATCCGCGGGAGGGTCCACGGCCCGATCTTGACGCCCTGCTCCACCCGGGCGAGCGTGTCGGTCAGGAACGTGATGATGGCGGCGCCGGCGACCGCGCCGCCCACCGATGTTCGCCCGCCGATCACGAGCATCGCCAGCAGCGCGAACGTGATCGCGAAGTAGAACTGGTTCGCGTTGAACGCGATCACGCTCTGCGCCCAGAGCGACCCCGCGGCTCCCATCATCGCGGCGCTCAGCAGCCACGCGCCGTAGCGCGTCCGGATCACGTTCGTCCCCAGCGCGGCTGCGGACAGCGAGTCCTCGCGCGTCGCGCGCAGCCGCAGCCCCGGTCCCGACTCCTTGTACAACCGGCCGAGCAGCACGAAGAGGATCGCGGCGACCGTGCCGACGACGACCGTCGTGCGGACCGGCACGCCCGCCAGGCCCAGCGATCCGCGCGTGAACGTCGTGGCGTTCTGCAACGACGTGTGCACGACGACGAGCAGGGCAAGCGTGGCCATCGCCATCGTCGACTCGGACATGCGGATCATGCCGCCGCCGAACACCGCGGCCACGACCAGCGCCACGAGCGCCGAGGCAAGGATCGCCGGAACGGTCCCGACGTCCACCTTTCCGAGCCACGACGGAAGCTCCGGCAGCTGCGCGGCGCGAAGCACGGTGGGGATCGTCACGAGTGCCGTCGTGTAGGCGCCGAGGCCCATGAACGCGACGTGGCCGAACGACACGATGCCGCTGTTGCCGATGAAGACCTGCAACGAGACGACGAGCATCACGTTGACGACGAACACCACGAACGTGCGCGAGGACGCGACGGACCCGAACCGCTGCACGGCGGCCATCGCCGCCAGCAGCAGCAGCGAGATCACTCCCCACCCCACCAGGGCGGGCCGCAGGCGCGTGAGGGGGATCGGGCTCCTCACGTCACCACCCGCTGGCCGAACAGGCCCTGCGGCCGCACGTACAGGATCCCGACGATGACGAGTAGCGACGCGGCCTGCGCGTACGGCAGCAGTGACCCCGGCAGGGTGGCCTGCAGGAAGACCTCGAGCGCCCCCAGGAAGAAGCCACCCAGCACCGCGCCGCGCAGGTTCCCCAGCCCGCCGATCACCGACGCGATGAACGCCTCGATCACGGGCACGAACCCGGTCGCGGGGTTGACCGACGTGGTCCGCGCCATCCACAGCACGCCGCCCACACCTGCGAGCAGTCCGGAGATCAAGAACGCCAGGGAGATCACTCGGTTCGCGCGCACGCCCATCAGGCGGGCGGTCGTGAAGTCCTGCGAGGCGGCGCGCATCGCCACGCCGGCGCGCGAGCGACGCAGGAACATCGAGAGCGCGAGCAACGAGACCGCGCCGATCGTGGCGGTCAGGATCGAGAGCACGCTGATCCGGATCGGCCCGAGCTGCACCGCCTCCCCCAGCACGTCCGGCACCGGGACGCCGCGCGCGCGAACCGACACCGCCTGGCGGAACCCTCCCTGGATCAGCTGCGAGACGGCGAACGAGGTGAACAGCAGGGACACGAAGCTCGCGTTCCGCAGCGGTCGGAAGGCGATCAGCTCCATCAGTACCGACGCGACGCCGGCCACGAGCACGCCGATCAGCGCGACAACCACGAACGGCAGCCCGGCGTCCGTGGCCGCCAGCATGGAGTACCCCGTGATCGTCACGAGCTCGCCGTAGGCGAAGTTCAGCATGCCCAGCACCCCGTAGACCATCGAGAGGCCCAGCGCGAACAGCGCGTAGATGCTGCCGAGGGAGAGCGCGTTCACGAGCTGCTGGACGAACTCGGATGGGCTCATCGGGCCATCTCCTCAGCCCCCCTGGCTCATGCCGAGGTAGGACCGTTCGAGCTCGCCCTCGACCAGCGTGGCGGTCGGCCCGGCGGCGACGACGCGACCGACCGAAAGCACGTAGGCGCGATCGGCGATCTCGAGCGCCCGGTGCACGTTCTGCTCCACCAGCAGGATCGTCGTGCCCGAGGTGCGAAGCTCGCCGACGAGCTCGAAGATCCGGTCGACGAAGATCGGCGCCAGGCCGAGCGACGGCTCGTCGAGCAGGAGCATCCTGGGCCGCGACATGAGGGCCCGCGCCACGGCGAGCTGTTGCTGCTCGCCTCCGGAGAGCGTTCCGGCGAGCTGACCCGACCGCTCGCCGAGGATCGGGAACCGCTGGAGCCATCGCCGAGCGTCGGCCCGCAGCTCCTCGCGGTCCATCCGGGTGATCCCCCCCACCGTCAGGTTCTCCTCCACCGTGAGCTTGGGGAACACGCGGCGGCCCTCCGGGATCAGCGAAACGCCGCGCCGGACGACCGCCTCCGGCGTCATGCCCGCGATCGAGGCACCGTCGAGCCGGATCGAGCCGGAGCGCGGCCGAAGCGCGCCGGCCAGCGTGCGCAGGAGGGTCGTCTTCCCCGCGCCGTTCGGGCCGAGCGCCGCGACGATCTCGCCCGAGCGCACCTCGAGCGAGACGTCGCGGAGCGCGACGACCGCACCGTAGGCGACCGTCAGCCCGTCGACCGCCAGCAGCGGGGCGGGCTCGCCCGGCGATCGCTGCTCGGTGGCCTCGACGCTCACGTGGCGGGCGGCGCGACGAAGCTCGGGAACGGCTGCACGCCGAGACACGTGAACGTCGTTCCCTGCATCTGGATCAGGGACGCCGGCTTGTTCGCCCGCCGCGTGTCCGGATCCATCACGACGTGCCCGGAGATGCCCGTGTAGTCGACATGGGCCAGCTGCTCGCGGAGCGCCGCGGCGTCGGTGCTGCCCGCCCCCTCGATCGCCTTCGCGACCAGGTTCACCTCGTCGTACCCGATGACCGCGACGTAGGACGCGGGGTCCTTCCCGTAGCGCTGGTGGTAGTCGTCGTAGAAGCCCTGCACCTTCGGGTCACCCTCGGCGGTGCACACCGAGTTCGTGAACGTGAGTCCGTCGATCGCCTTCTTGCCCGCGTCGAGCAGCGCCGGGTCGGCGTTCCCGTCGGTCGAGATGACCGGGATCGTCGAGCCCGCCTGCCGCAGCTGCCGCAGGAACACCACGCTGTCGGGGATGAACATCGGCGTGAAGATCGCATCGGGCGACGGACTGGCGCTGAGCACCTTCGTCACGACCGCGGAGTAGTCGCCCGCGCCGATCTTGTACTCGTCCGTGCCCGCGACCGTGCCGCCGCCGTTCTCGAACGCAGCGGAGAAGTACGTCGGGAGGTCCTTCGTGTACGGGATCTCGTTCGAGCCGAGCACGTACACGTTGTGGTAGCCCTGCTTCAGCGCGTACTCGGCGTCGACCGCGGCCTGGATGTTGTCGCTCATCACGAGCTGGAACGCGCAGTCGCCCATGCTGCCGACGAGGGTCGGCGCGGTCCCCAGGCCGGTCGAGATCGGAACACCGGTCGTGCACGCGACCTGACCCTCAGCCAGGATGCCGTCGCCGACCGTGCCGATCAGGTAGACGGCGCCGTCGTCGATCAGCTGCTGGGTGACCTTCGCGCCCTCGGCCACGTCGTCGCGCATGTCGACGGTCTTGAGCTCGAGCGGCCGGCCCAGCACGCCGCCGGCGTCGTTGAGCTGGTCCACGGCGAACTGGGCCCCTTGCTCCATGGGCTTGTCGTAGTAAGCCCAGTCGGTCGTCAGGTCCGCCGGGAACCCGATGACGATGGGGCTGCCGGAGGGGGAGCCGCTCGTGCTCCCGCCTCCCTGGCCACTGCTGCTCGAGGTGCTGCAAGCGACGCCGAGCAGGACGAGTACCGCTGCGAGCGCCGACGTTCTGCGGATCATGGACGACCTCCCCCTTCGAACCGGTGCATCACAAACCCCTTTCGTCGGTGTGTCAAGTCCGTTACCATCCATCCGCCTTGGTGTTCTACAAGTAAGGAACGTGTCGACATGGCGGGGAGCTCGCGATGGCGCGGACGAGCGAGACGATCGGCGAGGAGGTCCGCGGCAGGCTGGGCCAGATGACGCCCGCCGAGCGCCGGGTGGCGCGGGCCCTGCTGGCGACGTATCCGTCGGCGGGGCTCGAGAGCCTGCCACAGCTGGCCGAGAACGCCGGCGTGACCGGCCCGACCGTGCTGCGCTTCGTACGCAAGGTGGGGTTCGACGGCTACCCGGACTTCCAGCGGTCACTCCGCGAAGAGGTGCAGGCGCGCTCGGAAGGACTGCCGTCGCTCTACGCGACGCGCGCCGCCGTCCGCGACGACGACGTGCTTCGCCGCAGCCAAGAGGCGTTCGATCGGGCGGTGGATGCGACGCTCGGATCCGCCTCGCTGCAGGAGGACCTCGCCGCCGTCGTGACGCTGCTGACCGATCGCAAGCGCAGGCTCTGGTTCGTGGGAGGGCGGTTCAGCCAGCTCGTGGCGACGTACCTCGCGCTTCAACTGCGCATGATCCGGCCCGGGTGCGGCATCGTCGGGGAGGAGCCTTCGCGACGCGTGCTCGACACGATGGAGATCGCTCGGCGCGACGTCCTGTGCGCGTTCGACTACCGTCGGTACCAGGCGGATACGATCGCGGCGGCGAAGGTCGCCCGCGAGCGCGGGGCTGAGGTCGTGGTCTTCACCGACCCATGGCTGTCCCCCGCCGCCGAGCACGCCCGCCACGTCTTGATCTCCCACGTCGATTCCGCGTCGCCGCTGGACTCGATGCTGGGCGCCTTCGCGCTGACGGAGGTGATCGCGGCCAAGGTCATCGTGCTCCTGGGCGACGCGGGCCGCACCAGGGTGACCGAGCTCGAGTCGATGCACGAGGTGATCGGCGGATGATCGACCCCGCCACCCGCCCCACCGATCCCGTGGAAGTCGCCCGGTGGCTGGGGGACGCCGGGGTGGAGGTGGTCGCGCTCCCGTTCGTGGACCCCGCGGCGATCGTGCGCGTCAAGACGATCCCGCTCGGACGGTTCGCGCGCGTGGCGCACGAGGGCGTGGGCCTTTCGATCCTCTTCAACGTTGCGATGTCCGACGACCGGTTCGCGCTCGTCGAGGGGTTCATCGACGGGCCGAGCGGCGACCTGCGGTTGCGGCCGGATCCGGCCGCGACGGTCCCGCTCGCCGCGATGCCGGGCTGGGCATGGGGGCCAGTGAACCAGTACACGCAGGACGGCGAGCCGTTCCCGGCGTGCCCGCGCGCGTTCGCGGGCGCGATGGTGGCGCGCTACGCGGAGCGAGGGCTCTCCGTGCGGGCCGCCTACGAGGCGGAGTTCTCGGTCGGGACCCGGCGAGAGGACGGGCACTTCGAACCGGCCCACATCGGCCCCGGGTACAGCGACCTGGCGCTCGTCGCGAACCACGAGTTCGCGCTGGACCTGATCACGACGATCGAGCGGCAGGGGCTGGGGCTCCAGCAGTTCCATCCCGAGTACGCCGACGGCCAGTTCGAGGTGTCGATCGCCCCGCGGGATCCGGTGGCTGCGGCCGACGCGGCGATGGTGCTGCGTCAGACGGTCCGGGCGGTGGCGAGGCGGCACGGCTGGGTGACCTCGTTCGCCCCGCGCGTCGAGGCCGACACGGGCAACGGCGTCCACCTGCACCTGAGCCTGTGGGAGGGCGAGCGCAACGTGCTGTCCGGCGCGGAGGGGCCTGCGGGGATGGAGCTCACCGGAGAGGCCTTCGTCGCCGGGATCCTCGAGTCGCTGCCGGCGCTCGTCGCGGTGGCGGCGCCGAACCCCGTCAGCTACCTGCGGCTCCAGCCGCACCGATGGTCGGGCGCGATGCGCTGCTGGGGCGTCGAGAACCGCGAGGCGTCCCTGCGGATCATCGCGGGCGCATCGAGCCCCGACGCCGCCAACGTCGAGATCAAGCCGGTCGACGGCACCGCGAACCCGTACCTCGCCATGGGCGCGACGCTCGCCGCGGGGCTCGACGGGATCGACCGAGGGCTGCGACTGCCGCCCGCGACGGAGGAGGACCCGACCGAGCTCCCCGACGACGTCGCCCAGGAGCGCGGCGTGGAGCAGCTTCCAGCGTCGCTGGGCGAGGCCGCGGAGCGGCTCGCAGCGTCCACCGTGCTGCGCGAGGCGATGGGCGAGTTCCTGTTCCAGACGTTCCTGGCCACCCGCCGCGGCGAGGTCGAGGCCACCGCCGGGCTCGACGACCAGGAACTGATCCGACGCACCCGCTGGCGGTTCTGACCGGCCGCCTCAGGAGATGGGAGCAGCATGACGATCGACCTGACCGGCGCCGACGTCGTCGACGCCCACTGCCACCCGTTCCGCAGTCAGGACCTGCTCGACCGCGACCCGAACGCCTTCGAGACCCGATGCATGTTCCTGGGGACCGCCCTGATCTCCTCGGCGCACGCCGACCACGACCTCGCGGCGTTCGCCGAGGAACTGACGGAGACGACGATGTTCGGGCTCGCGCTCCGGCGGTGGCTGGCCCGGCACCTCGGGTGTGAGTCGACGAAGGACGCTGTGGTGCGGGCACGGGACGCGGCGCTTCGCGCCGACCCGCCCGGGTACGTTCGCGGCCTGTTGGAGTCCGAGAACGTGGTCGCCGTGGTCGCCGACGAGGGCTACCCGCAGCCGACGATCCCGCGGGCCGACTTCGAGGAGGCGCTCGGCGGCGTCCCGGTGCACCGGGTCGGGCGGATCGAGCCGTGGATCGTGACCGCGCGCGAGCAGGGCACGTTCGAAGGCACGGTCGGCGCGTTCGAGTCGCTCGCGCGCGAGGCGGGCGACGACCCGCGGCTGATCGCGTACAAGACGATCATCGCCTACCGCACGGGGCTGGACATCACCGACCCGTCGTCCTCCGACGCGTCGGCCGCTTTCGAGCGGTGGCGCGCCGACGGGTGGCGCGAGAGTCGTGAGCACGCGAAGCCCGTCCGCGACTTCCTGCTGCGCCACGCGTTCGCGATCGCGAAGGAGCACGACCGCGTGTTCCACGTCCACGTGGGCGCCGGCGATCCCGATGTGAACCTGACGCACGCGAGACCGCAGGACGCGTTCGCGTTCTTCGTAGAGCACCAGGACATCCCGATCGTGATGATCCACTCGGGATGGCCGTGGGTGGCCGAGGCGACCTACGTGCCGACCGTGCTGCCGAACGTGTACCTGGACCTATCCGAGCTGGTGCCGTGGGGCTGGGGACAGATCGACCATTCGCTGGAGATGATCCTCGGCGCGGTGCCGGGCGCGAAGGTGCTGCACGGCTGCGACGAGTCGTCCGAGCCCGAGATGTTCCCCGTGTCGGCGCGGCTCGTCCGCGAGGCGCTCGAACGCGTCCTCGGCGCGTTCGTCGACCGGGATTTCCTGTCGGAGGCCGATGCAGTGTCGATCGGCCGGGGCGTGCTCGCCGGCAACGTGCGGCGCCTGCACGGGATCTGATGGCGCAGCCCTACCAGGCGATCGTCGTCGGAGGCGGCCACAACGGGCTGGTCGCCGGCGCGTACTTCGCGAAGGCCGGCGCGCGGACCGTCGTGCTCGAGGCGCGGTCGAAGATGGGCGGGGCGCTCGACACCAGCGCCCCCTTCCCCGAGCACCCAGAGATCAAGGTCTCGACCTACTCCTACGTGATGTCGCTGATGCCGGCGTTCATCGTCGAAGAGCTCGGGCTCGAGCGGCACGGCTACCGGGTCACGCCGTTCGGCCCGTATTACCAAGCGTTCCCGGACGGCCGGTCGATCTTGATCTACGGGGACGAGCCCGCCAAGACCGCGGCATCGGTCGCACAGTTCTCGGCGAAGGACGCCGAGACACTGCCTGCGTACGAGGCGTGGATCCACGGGGTGACGGAGGTCGTCGGCCCGCTGCTGCACCAGGTCCCGCCCAACGTCGGCTCGAGGGCGTTCGGCGATCTGCTGTCGCAGACGAAGGCGCTGTGGTCGATGCGCGGACTGGGATCGCGCGGTGTCGCCGACGCGACGCGGCTATTCACGATGAGCCTGTCCGAGCTGTTGGACCGGTGGTTCGAGTCCGAGCAGATGAAGACGATCATGATGGTCGACGGGCTGATCGGGCAATGGTCCGGACCCGACGAGCCCGGGAGCGCGTACGTGCTGCTGCACCACGCGATCGGGAGCGTCGGCGGCACGAGCCACACGGTGAACTGGGGCTACCCGCAGGGTGGCATGGGCGCCGTCGCCGACGCGATCGCCGGCGCCGCGTCCTCGTCCGGCTGCGAGCTGCGCACCGACGCCCGCGTCGCCCGGATCCTCGTTGAGGGCGGCCGTGCGGTCGGCGTAGCGCTGGAGTCCGGCGATGAGCTCCGCGCGCCGATCGTCGTGAGCTGCGTCCACCCGCAGGTCGCGTTCCTCCGACTGCTCGACCGGACGGAGCTGCCCGACGGGTTCGTGTTCGACATCGAGCGGTGGAAGACGCGGTCGGGCGTCGTGAAGATCAACGTGGCGATGTCGGAGCTGCCGGACTTCATCGCGAACCCCGGCACCGAGCCGCAGGACCATCACACAGGCTCGGTCGAGCTCTGCCTGTCGCGCGAGTACGCGGAGCGGGCGTTCCAGGACGCCCACCTGGAACGTCGCGCGGCGCGAGCACCCTTCGTGGACGGCGCGATCCCCACGACCTTCGACCGAGAGCTCGCGCCGGAGGGGATCCACGTGTTCTCAATGTTCAGCCAGTGGGTGCCGCACGAGTGGAGCGCCGAGCCGCGCCGCGACGAGCTCGAGGCGTACGCGGACCGCGCGATCGACCTGTACACCGAGCTGGCGCCGAACTTCCGCGGCGCCGTGATCGACCGCCAGGTGATCGGCCCCTACGAGATGGAGCAGGAGCTCGGGCTGATCGGAGGGAACATCTTCCACGGCGAGCTGACGGTCGATCAGCTGTTCCACATGCGGCCCTCGCCAGGCTTCGCCGACTACCGCACGCCGATCGCCGGCCTGTACCACGGATCGTCGGCAACGCACGCGGGCGGCGGGGTCAGCGGGATCCCCGGCTGGCAGGCCTTCCGCGCGGCTCGAGCGGACCGCCGGGCGCGAAGGCCCTGGACGCGGCCCTAGCGCAGGCTTCTCACCCGATCGTCACCCCGCGATCCGGCCGCACGCAACTGTGGCGGCACCCCAACGGGCCTGGGCATCGTGGTGCCGATGCCACGGCCGACCATGCGGCACCCGCACGTTCCCCGGCCACCTGCGCCGGAGCCAGCACACGAGCCGGAGCGACGCCGGCGTGCCAGGCTGATGACCCAGACGCCAACGCCGTCGCCGGCGATCAGCGCCGCTGAGTGGCGCGCATGTCCCCGGCCGCTCGCCGGCTGTACAGGGTTGACGAGCCACCCCGCACCACGGGCGGGCGTTGAGCCCCACTCCTTGGACACCGGGAGATCTCCGCAGCTGTCCCCATCTCACGGTGATCCTCGCTGTGGGTCTCGATGGCTTAAGCGCTGACTCACACGCCACCCAAATGGGACCCTGCCGAAACACTCGGTCGCGGGCGGTTGCCCGCCTGCGTTTCGACACTCAGGCGCGAGATGTCGGTAGGCCCGCACTCCCCCTACCGTGGACATGTCCTGAGGAAGAACGGCGGATACCATGCCCGACAACCTGTTCGGCCTTCCCACCCACGTATTGGAGCAACACGTCGTCGTGGTGCTGCTTCCCGTCGCGGCGGCAGCGGCACTCCTCGTCGCGCTCTGGGCCCGGTACCGACACCACCTCGGGATCGCCACGCTCGTCGCGACGTTCCTCGTGACGCTCTTCGTGCCGCTCACGACGCAATCGGGCGAATCGCTGGCGTCCCGGCTACCCGACTCGCAGGTCATCGCCGCCCACGCGGCTGCCGGCGACCGGGTCCAGTGGGTGGCCGCCCTTTTCGGACTCTGCCTGTTCGCCGTCGTTGCGCTGGATCTCCGGCGCCGGGCGCCGGCGACGGCGGTGCTCGCGCCCGCGGAGGCGTGGTTCAGTCGCCGGGCGCCCGCGAGCTGGCGGGAAGGAGCCCCGAGCTGGACGTCGCCGGCTTTGACGGTCGCGCGCATCCTGCTCGTCGTCGCCGCGATCGCCGTGCTCGTCGTCGTGATCGAGGCCGGGCATTCGGGCGCCCGGGCCGTGTGGTCCGACTACCCCAACCTCCAGCCGTAGCATCGCGTCAGGCGGCCTTGGGTAGCGGGGTCGGGTTCGTCGGCTACTTCGGCGAGTCACCGCCATCGTTGGTGCTCTCCGAGCGACTCATTCAGCTGTTCGCCGAGGCGCATCTCGAGTTCGACGCGGACTACATCGAGTCGGATCTCGAGACTGATACCGCAGTTACGACGAGGCGTTAGCACAGGCGGGCAGCCCATGCTGCGTCAAACGGTGACCGACGCTGAGGTCGTGGGCGACCACCAACTCCGACTTCGCTTCGACTACGGCCCAAGGGGCGTCATCGACGTCGAAGACCGGCTGTGGGGGCCGATGTTCGAAGCGCTTCGTGACCCGGTGGTGTCTCATCGCGTTCGCGTCGACGCCTCGTCTGGAACGGTGACAGGCCGAACGGCGCTGACCTCGCCTCCCGAGACCCTCTATCGCGAGGTCCGGCGATGGTCCGCCGCCACCTGAGCGAATCGGCCTTCAAAGAAGATGTGCTGACATAGGGGGCATAGGGGTCGATCACCTCGCGACAGCGGTCGATTTTTGACATTCCCCTTGCGCGCAACGGGTTGCCTGGCCTAGCATCGAGCTTTCGACGGGAGGGGCTCCATGCGGAGAGTCATGCAGGTGTTCGTGATGGGCTTGGTCGCAGCTGCCGTCTTCGCGGCATTCCCCGCATCAGCGAAGACGACCGTTGCGTTCAGCGCCGAGTTCAAGGAGACGTTCGGCCGCGCGAGCTCGAAGCCGTGCAACCACTTCTTGTGCGGTGTCGGCACCGTGACCGGCTACGGCAGCGCGACGAGCGCGTTCGACCTGATCGACTTCGCTCCGATCGAAGGCACCAACTGCGCCGACATCGAGGCCACCCGCGTGATCACGCTCGTGTCGGACGGCAGCACGTTGACGCTCGGCGAGGTCGGAACCGTGTGCTTCCCGGGTCAGTCGTTCTTCACGAACGGTGCGCAGGTGTCCTTCGGAAACCCCGCCGAGATCGAGGCGACGTGGACGGTCGACCGCGGCACCGGGGTCTTCCGTGGCGCGAAGGGCAGCGGCACAGACAGCGCGCGGAACGGCGGCGACCAGGGTCACTCGAGCCTCACCGGCACCTTGACGCTGTCGTAGCCATCGCAACCGTCGGTCGCACACGCTCCATCGGCCGTCGATGAGGAGGGAGGGTCAGATGCGACGGAACGTCCTCGCCGTTGCCACAGTGTTGGGCCTCGCGTTGGTCATAGGTGCTCCTCCGGCCGTCGCCGGCCCCGTCCTGCCGTACAACTCCCGGCCACACGGTGTCTCGTACACGGGCTGGAGCAGGATGGTGGGCCAGTGGTTCCTCGGCGACGCGTCGAACCCGCTGTTCGCAGCGCTCGAGGGTGACTGTGGAGAGCTGATGGACGGCGTCTTCTTCATGGCCGCGCCGATCGACCTCGGCGTCGAGCTGGACTGCGACGTGCCCGCGGGTACGCCGATCGTGCTCTCGCACGCGGGCTATTTCGCCACCCAGGGGATCGACGGCGATACGGACCAAGAGCTCGAGGCGGCCGCGGCTACAGGCTTCACGGCGTCCTCGAACGAGCTGTCGCTGGACGGGCAGGCGCTGCCGCTGCGGGAATTCGACACCGGCGCGTACGACATCATGTCCGAACCGGGGGGGTTCTACGACACGATCGGCGTCGGCACCGGCTCGATCCGGACGGCCATCCGCGCCGACGTGGTCTTCCTCCACCCGCTCGCTCCCGGCGATCACGTGATCGAAGGAGCGGTGAGCTTCGTCGGCGACGGCGAATACAGCGCCACGTACCACGTGCACGTGGGCTGACGGGACGTCAGCGTAAGGGATGACCTGCGGTGCGATGATGTGCCCGTGCTCCGACGGGGCGTACGGGGCAGGAATGCGGAGAGATCGTCCAAGCGGGCGCCGAGTCTCCTCGTTCAGTCCGTGCTCCACGAAGCGCGCGACAGAAAGAAGCCGTGGCCGGACGGGTTACGACAGGTGAGCCCCGTGGACTCCGACGAACACGTTATGCCGTCGAGCCGCCAGCTGTGCCCGTATTCGAGAATCTGAACGCCATCCGCAGGAATCGCGTCACCTGCACACTCTGGGCCGGCTGTCCCGTCGGACTCGAGCCAAACGCCCACCCAGTCGACGGGGCACGGGGCGACAGGCTCCGGCGTGAGGCCGCTGTGCAGATCGCAGCGAACCATCCGAAGAAGGTAGGCACACACGATGTTTCCAGACGGAGTTTGGTACAGGTCGGTCGTTAGGACCTGACCGCCCTCCTCGAAGGTGGTCCACCCTGCTCGCGCGAGCGTGAACCCGGTGTCCTCCCCGTTCACGCACCGTAGCCCCGACTGCTGCGAGACGCATGTGAAGTCTCCCCGCCGCCATTCCGCTTCGTAATGAAGCACCGGACTGGACGGATCGACGACGGTATCGCCTGCACAATTCGGCACGGCGTCGGCGCTTGAGAGGCGGACTCCCGCCCAATGACTGGACGACGGACACTTGTATCGGGTAGAAGCCGGCAAGAGCCCGCTGCTGATGTCGCACCGCAACTGCCCAAGTGCGAACAAGCACCCGATGTTGCCTTACGGGGTCTGGAATTTCGTCGTCGTCAAAGCCGGCCCGCCGGTTGGAACCGAAGCGCTCGATCCTTCCCCAGCTGCCGTCGACTGAGTGCTCGATGCAGATCCGGTGCTCTGCTCCGACTCGCTTGCCGACCCTGACGAGCAACCCGCAAGGAGGAGCAACGACAAAATCCAGGCGATGCTTAGGCGAGTCAGAGGTCGTTCGCCTTTCCATGAGCGGCGCAATCGTGAATGGTGAGCGACGCGACGCTACTCCCCAAGGAAACTGCCGTCGAGTCGATCCCGGCGGCGTCACCGAGAGCGACTCCGGTGCCAGGAACGTCACCCCGGGCAGTCGCTCAGGCGGTCGCCGGGACCTCGAGCGGAGGCAGGGCGAAGATCCGCAGGAACGTCTCCATCGACTCCGTCGAGCCCGTCACGCGGATGAACTCGTGCGAGGCTGCAGTGGGCGCCGGCAGCTCAGTCGGTCCTCGGACTCTCAACGTCGCAGCGGTCGCTTCGATGGCGGGGGGCATGCTCGCGCTCAGCACGATCGCCGTGGGGTCGAACGTTTGGGCGATCATAGTGCCCTTGGCGATGTTCGGGCTGGGCGGTGGACTGGCGCTCGCCCCGCTTACCGATACGGTCATGGCCGCGGTCCCCGTGAACGACGCAGGCGTCGGTTCGGCGGTCAACGGCGTGAGCAGGGAGTTGGGCAGCGCGCTGGGGGTCGCCGTGATCGGTGCCGTCGTCAACGGCAACTACGCGGCGAAGATCGGCGACGCGCTCATGGGCTCTGCCTCCCCACAGGTGATCGAGTCGGCCAAGTCGGGCATCGGCGGCGCTGTGGTCGCCGGCCAGGCCTGGGCCCGGCGGGCAACGGCGTCGTTTCGGCAGCCAACTCGGCGTTCGTCGACGCCGTCACGTCGGGGTTTCGCATCAGTGGTGCGATCCTCCTCGCGACCCTGATCGTGGTCGTCACGATGTTGCCGAGGAGGATGCGGAGTAAGCAGGCCGGCCTGGAGGCTGAGAACGAGGACGCCGTCATCGTCCTCCACAGGGACGACGGCGTGCCCGAGCCCGGCCTCGCTCGCGAGCGCATCAAGTCGTGATCGGGCACCACCTACCTCGAGAGGACCGGACGAGGCTGACGTCTGATGTGACCGAGCTCACAGACGGACGCCCGGCGACCCGAGCATGCGCGTCGGAAGGTCCTCGTACGATTGCCCGCCTCCCCGAAGTCGAGGGAACGGTGGACGAGCATCATCGGCAAGCACGACGTTGGGGACTGCGCATCGAGAGTCCCGCCACACAGCAGATCTTGGAGCACACCGACCTCACTGTGTCCGAGTTCATATCGAGATTCCGCAGGGCGCAGGTACGTCGCTTGGTTCCGGGAGAGTACCTCGGTCGTACAATCCGTGCAGCGCTCGACAGCGGGGATCCGCGCGTGCGGAAGCTCCTTCTGGATTCACGATGGGTGAAAAGATGACGACCCGCATCACCTCGAAGTCCGACGAGATCACTTCTCTTGTGGAGGAAGTGACGCGTTCTCCCCTGGGTGCCGAGGTCCTCCCCGTCGACCACTGGGAGGCCGATCCGCACGCGATCGGGTTCCGTCGGGTCCGCGGCGAGCGCACGCTCTACGTCTCGTCTTGGAAGCAGGCCGAGGGTACCTTCTTCTGGGCGCTCGAGACGGCGTCCGGCGAGACCGTAGACGAGGGATACGTCGCCAGATCGGACCTGATCGACCTGGTTCGGACGCAACTTCTCACGCGACCCTGATCAGTCCTGACGATCTACGCGGATCGGTCCGCGCCCACGGTGACCAGAGCCGGCCGGCCCTGCGACGGGACGTCGAACGGCAGCCAGGCGCAGAACGTGGATCCGTTGCCGTCCGAGTGCTCCAGCCAGACCCGGCCCCCGAGCGCCTCGGCCGCGCGACGGCAGATGTAGAGCCCCATGCCGGCACCCCCGACCCGTCGCGTGTTGCTGCCGTCGACCTGATAGAAGCGATCGAAGATCCGCTCCGCCTCCTCGGCGGACACGCCGCATCCTTCATCCGTCACCGACACGCGGATGCCCACGCTCTCGAATCGGACGCCGACGTGGACCACCGCCGAGGAGTATTTGAGCGCGTTGTCGACGAGGTTGCCGATCAGCCGCGAGAGATCTTCCACTCGCGTCCGCACGACGGGTAGGTCGTCGGGAACGGAGAGCTCGATCCGATCGACTCGGTGCGGGCCGGCGCGGTCGTCGACGATGCCCTCGATCAGCTCGCCGAGCGGATGGCTCTCGGACGCGTCGGGCGTTGCCGATGCCTCGACGTTCGACGCGAACAGGAGGTCTTCGATCAGCGCCTTGAGGCGCTCCGACTGCCGGTCGGCCGACGCCAGGAAGTCGCGCCGCTCTTCGGGCGACAGCGCCACCGACGGATTGAGCAACGTCTTGATATATCCCTGGACGTTCGTCAGCGGCGTGCGCAATTCGTGCGAGATCGTCGCGACGAAATCGTCCTTGATCGACGCGAGATGCCTCTCGTGCTCCAGCGCATGGCCGAGCTGTTCGACGAGCCGCGCGTTGCGCACCGAGATCGAGAGATGGTTGGCCAGGACCTGGAGCAACCGAAGATCGTCCTCGGAGAACGTCGCGAAGTCGCCCAGCCGATTCGCCACGGTGAGCATCCCGGTGACGTCGCCGTCGGAGAGCATCGGGACCACGATCGCGTCGACGATCCCGCGCTCCTCGTAATAGGTGGCGAGCGCCGTGTTCCGGATCGGCCGGGCGAGCAAGACACCCTCGCGCTCGGAGGAGACCCGAGCCCAGACGCCCCGATGAGGGGCGGCACCCTGCGGGCGAAGGACCGACCGCTCGTCCTTCGGGCCGACCTGGGTGGCGAGATGGTCCGCACCCGGGTCCTCCGGCCACTGCACCAGCTCGGCGATGTCGGCGTGGAAGATCCGTCGAACCTGATCGAGGAGCGGCGGCAGCATCTGTTCCAGGTCCAGCGACACGTCGGCCAGCCGCGTCGACCGCTGCAGCATGATGAGCTCCTCGTGCTTCGTGTGCAGGTTTGCGTACGCGCGGCCCGCGAGCACGGTCGTCGCGATGGGCGCCAGGAGCAGCACCAGACCCAACGGTTCCACCGCCATCACCATCACCGCCACGAGCCCGAGCGCGGTCGCGGTCAGGGTCCACACGGTTCCGACACCGAGCACCTGGTCGAACAGGTTCGCGCCGCCTTCGGAGAAGGCGATCGCCAGGTTGATCAGCAGCGCCGAGGTGACGTCGACGCAGATCGTCGTGACGGCGGCCGCCGCCCATACGGCCGGCCAGGTCGACCCGAGCGCGCCGTGCAGGGCGCCGAAGAGGAACACCGCCATGGTCGTCGTGGCCGACCGCTGGGCGAGGTTGAACACCGTGCGGATGACCCGTTGCCGGCGATGCAACGTCAGCGCGGCCCCCACCCCCAGCGCCTGACCGAGCACCAGCGTGACCGGGGGCGCGAACGCGAGACCGATCACCAGCGGAAGCTCCGACAGGGAGAACGAGTGCGCGTCGCGTCCGATCCGGATGTGGATCACGAACACCTCGACGAGGCCGAAGCCGAGCGCCAGCAGCGCCCACGAGACCGCAGGGCCCTGCAGCACGGCTCCGTGATCGGGCCCGAGCAGGATCAGACCCAGCACCGTGAGGGCGCCCAGGATCCCGGCCAGCACCCAGACGCGGGTGGCGCCGCGGGGCCGATCCACCTGCACGCTCAGTCTCCCCAGATCGTGCCGGCCCAGGCGCCGGTGCTCAAGGACGACGGCGTATCGGACGAACCCCACTCCCCGGTCGACCAGCCGACGCCGCTCCAGGTGCGACCCGACCATGTCCGGCCGCTCCAGGTGCGCCCGGACCACGCGTTCCCGCTCCACGTGCGCCCGGACCACGTCCGGCCCGACCAGCTGTCGGCGCACCAGCAATCACCCGACCACGTCCGGCCCGACCACGTGCCGCCCGACCACGCGGTCCCCTCCCAGCTTGCCGCCGCCCACGTCGCCGCGTCCCAGGTGTCGCCGAAGATCGTCTGCTCGCCAGTGAGCCCCACGTCGCCGTCGGAGGCGACGAGTGAGCCGCGCGCCTGCTGCAACGACCCCAACCCGCTGGCGCGCGGCCATGTCTGGGCCGCGTCCGCGGACGTCGGCGGCTGCTTGGAGCGAGCGTCGTGCAGGTCGATCAGCCCCGCGCCCTGGGCGACCGCGTCTGCCCTCGGGAGCGGTGACGCCGTGTTCATCAGGAGCGCCTTCACCTGATCGGGCGTCATCCAGGGACGCTGCTGAAGCAGGGTGGCGACCGCGCCCGAGACGATCGCGGCGGCCTGCGACGAGCCGCTGCCCTTGAAGAACCGGCTCGTTCCGACTCGAGCTCCTGGATAAGCCTCGTCGACGAACGCTCCCGGGTTCCGAAGGCTCACGATCGACTGCCCAGGCGCGACGACGTCGGGGTGCCGGGTCGCGTTGCCGCGCGACTCCCAGGAAGGCGTGACGTCGTCCTTCGGGTCGTCGCTGCCCCTCGTGTCGTCGGCACCGACCGCGATGACGTACGGGTCGTAGGCGGGATCGTTGAGCTGCGTTGCATCGAGCCCGGAGTTCCCGGCCGAGACGACGACCACGATCCCGTGCAGCCACGCGACCTCGGCCGCGTAGGCGAGCGGGTCCAGCTGGTAGTCCTGCGTGCTGTCGGTGCCGAACGACAGGTTCAGGACTCGGATGTTCAGTCCGTCCGAGTTCCGATGCTCCACGACCCAGTCGATCGCGGCGATCACCTGCGACACGTCGGTGGCGCCGTCGCTCGAGGCCACCTTCAGGCTGACGATGCGGGCTCCTGGTGCCGCGCCGACGAATGCCTTGTTGACGTCCTCGTCCTCGCGCCCCGGACCGATCGAGCTGTCCCGCCCGGCGATCAGACCGGCGAGATGCGTCCCGTGGCCGTACGTGTCGATGTCCGTCAGGTTCGTCGCCTGCGACTCGAAGGAGAGGTCCGGCCCGTTGATCACGTTCACGGCGATCCCCTCGACCGGTGCGACTCCCGAGTCGATCAGGGCGACGTCGATGCCCTTGCCCGTCCATCCGTTGTGCCACATGTCGATGAGATGGGTGTTGTGGGCGACCTTCAGCCACGATCCCGGGTACTTGTTCGGATCCATCCCGTCGACGGTGCCGAGGAGACGCACGCTGGCGTTCGGCGTCACGGACAGGACGCCGGGGGTGGCGCGGAGCGCGTCGAGCCGGTTCGTGGGGAGGTCGGCGACCACGATGTCCATGGAGGGAAGCGCGCGGGTGATCGAGCCGCCCAGTAGGTCGATCGCGTGCGTCGCGACCGCCTCGGGGGCACGCACGATGAACGACGCGGTACTCGTGGAGCCATGGGCACTCGTCCCGGGAAGCGAAAGCCACGCGGCGAGGGCAAGCGCGATGCAGCTGACGACGAGCCTTCGTCCGATCCTGGGGTCGAGCGACACGTGCAACGACCGCATCTCCGCGCTCCTCTCCGACGTGCGGGAGTCCAAGTGTGGGACACGGCTGTAGGTCGCCGATACCGTCGTCGGTCGCGGATCGGCGCGATGGCAGGTCGCTCCCTTTGGTCGGGGAACGCGGGGTCGGCGGGCTAGGCCTTCAGGACGCAGGTGCAACCCACGAGCACGACGCCGAACGATTCTTTCGACGAAGCGTTCATTCGGGCCCGCCTCACTCGATGGATGAGGTGTGGCGTACGGGAAGGTCGTGCTGTGCTTGGTGTGCCCGAAGTGTGGGCAGACCTTCGACTCCGCCATGCAGATGGAGCCCAGCGTCTTCGAGCAGATCCGGTTGGACAGGCCGCTGGAGTCCTGCCGAAACTGTGGCCACGTGAGTCGCTTCTCGAAAAGGGACTACCTATACCGATCCACCGATTGACTCGGCGAGGGCCGGTCCGGGGCGGCTTCCCCCGAGGCCGTCGGCTGTCGGTGATGGGATTCCCGAGCGCAAGGTTCGCGCCACGTGCCGATAGCGGTGCTATGCGCGGTGGGGCGGATCGCGTCGACGATGTGGGCCGGCGCGCCAGGGAGATGACGTTGTACGCAGTTGACGAGCCACCTCGCACAACCGCAGTGCGTTGAGCCCGGGACTCTCGCTGGTTCTCCTCTCAGCTGTTCGCGGCGAGCTTCGCGGTGAGCTCGTCGAGACGCTCGTAGGCCTCCCTCATGCCGTCGGCCATCCCGCTCTGGACCATGCCGTCGCGGTCCTCGACGGATTGGAAGACGCTGACCATGCGGATGAGCGTCTTGTCGCCGCGGTCCTCGAGCACGGCGGTGTCGAGCGACACGTGTCCGGGGTAGCCCTCGAACTCGAACGTCTGCACCATGCCGTCGGGCGAGGGATCGCCGTGGAAGACACCGTGGAACCCGAACGTGTTGCCTTGGTCGTCCTTGTGGACGTACCGCCACCGCCCGCCGTCGCGGAACTCATAGGTGTCGATCTCCATCTCGTACCTGCGGGGTCCGAGCCACTGCGCCAGCAACTCCGGCTCCTTGAACGCCCGGAAGACGAGGTCGCGGGGTGCGTCGATCTCGCGCTCGGTGCGGACGTCGTGTGACTTCGGTTCCGCGATGACCTTCAGCTCGGTCATGACGTACTCCTTCCCTGGTCGGTTCGGTCCGACCGGTCCTCCTGGATCGCGCCGAGCAGCTCGTCGAGCCGCTCGTAGCTCTCCTCCCAATACTCCCGATACCCCCCCAGCCACGCGACGGCTTCCTTGAGCGGCTCGGCCTCGAGGTGGCTCAGCCGGGCCGTCCCCTTTCGGCTGCGAGAGATGAGGCCCGCGCGCTCGAGCACCTTCAGGTGCTGGGAGATCGCCGGTTGTGACACCGCGAAGGGGGCGCGGAGCTCGTTCACGGAGGCCTCACCCTGGGCGAGCCGAGCGAGGATCGCCCGCCGGGTCCGGTCCGCCAGGGCCCCGAACACCACATCGAGCTGCTCCTCGGTGATCTCGGTCGTCGCCACGTTCATAAGCGTTACCTTCTAGAAGCTAGAGCTTATAGAAGCGAGAAGATTCTGTCAATCGTCACGCGGATGAACTCGCGCGAGGCTGCAGTGGGCGCCGGCAGCTCACCGATCGTCATCTGACCGTCCCGCATCAGGAGTGCGCCCGGATGGGAAGACCGCGAACCGGCGCGTACATGGCAACGTCGAGATTCCGTACGGGGCGATGCGCGAGCGGGAGCACCGTCACCACCCTCCCCGTGTTCGTGGTCGCGGCCGAGACGTAGTCGCCCCACATGTATCCCTGCCTGGTCGGTGGGAACCAGCCGAGCTTCATCCGCCACCCGATCGTCGTCGGCGATCCCCACGTGCTCCCGCCGTCGACGGACGATGCGAAGCCGATGGTGATCGCGCACGGCGCGGGCCTGAACGTGTCGCCCCAGCGCGCACCCGAGACGGTGTAGTAGACGACCGCGAGTCGAGTCGTCCCACCGTGCTCGTCCGCGACCAACGCAGGGGTGACGAGCGACGCGCTCGTGGGCCGCGATCCCGAGACCGCCGGCGCAGGTCGCGACCACGATGCGCCGTCGTCGGAACGAGACAGCACGAGGTCGTCCACCGCGCAGCGGGGCTCGAAGCGGCAGTCGGACCAGGCAGCCCACACCGTTCCGTGCTCGTCCACGGTGACCGCCGGCAGACCGGGATCGCGTACGACCTGCAACTGCCGCTCGGTGCGGTGTTGCACGGCGATCCTGACCGATGCACCCCAATGTGCTCCGCCGTCCTCGGATCCGAAAGCGGACACGCGCGGGTGGAGAGGATGCTGCAGCCCGAGATACACGACGACCACCGACCCGTCGGGACGTACGACCGGCACCATGCCGAAGCCTCGGCCCCGGTCCGCCGTCCGCACGGGGTCGCTCCAGTGGAGGCCTCCGTCGCGCGACGTCGAGGCGTGCACGACCGGTGACGCACCCGAACGCAGGCCGAACGAGTCCCACAGGGCGTAGCAGGTCCCGTAGAAGGGGCTCCGTTCGTGCTCGTCGCACGTCACCCACGGCTTGTCGTAGACGAGGCCACGAGGCGCCCGCGCCACCGTGCTCGGGGCGCCGAAGGAGCCGCCGCCATCGGTGGACCGGACGACCATGACGGCGGAGCGCTTGGGTTCCTGGAAGGGTCCGCCGAGGGTGATGCCGAGATACCCGACCATCCACGAATCGGTCCGTGCATCGCGCGCGACGCTCGGGTCGCTCGCGCGCTCGAACGGACCGCCCGTCGTCTTCGTGATGTCGTCGAGCATCGTCCCCGACCACGCGGCGCCTGCGTTCGTCGACACCGCGACCCCGATGTCGACGGCGCCGCCCTCCTGCCCGCGGCCGACCTGGAACGCCGACACGACAGTCCGGCCATCCGTCGCGATCGCGGGCTCGACCTCGGTCGCGTGCTCGAACCCGCGTGTCGAGAAGGGGTCGCGACTCACCTGCACGAGCGTCGCCGTCGGCGTCGCGCGAACCGGCTCAGGTCCGAACGCGCCGAGGACGACGGCCACCGCCGTCACCAAAACTCCGACCCGCGATCCGGCTCGCACGACTCGAGTCTAGGATCGCCCGGTGAACGTGGGCCGATCGAGTGCTGAGCTCGGCTCACGCTACTTCACAGACGGAGCGAGTCTCTTCGCCCACCAGGGTTCCCCGTCCGTGTGCCGCTCCGAACAGGCAAGCTAAGTCTGCCGGCCGTCACGACGGTCGCGGCCGAACGGATCACCAAGGATCGACTCCGTATGCAGCGCGCACTGCCACGCGTCGTCGCGGCGAACCCACACTGAGGTGTCGGCTGCCTGGAGCGTCACATGCGCCCCTTCCACCGTGAGATCTTCCCGGACCTCGTAGCCGATCAGCGCAACGTCATCGGCGACGCGCTGGACCTGGACCTTGTCGAGCTCGAAATCCTGGAGCCGCCATGAGGGACTTTCCATCATCTTGGCGAACGTCGTGCGATCGATGGCCGAAACGCCCTGGGCTCCCGCCACGATGCAGGGATCGGTGGTCATACGCATCGCAGCATCGCTGTCCTGGTCTTTGAGGGCTTGCCAGTACTGCTTCTCGACCTCGATCCACTCTGGTTCGGTGAGCCCGTTCACGACGATTACCTCCCTCCCCGCTCCATCGACATCCGATTGCCCCCGGGAACCGACGAGCAAACGCACGGCGACCCGCCTTCGAGTCCGATCTCTCCCGTGTGCAGACCCGGACGGACCGGTCGAAGCACAGCGCAGCTCGGTGCAGCGCGGCGGCAAGCCCATCAAGTGGCTGGGCGACCGGGTGATGTTCTGCTTCGGGGATCCGGGCCTCGGGGTGCGTGCCGCCCTCGAGATGGTGGACGGGCTGGCCGCCGCCGGGTTACCACCGGCCCACGTCGGCCTGCACGCGGGGCCCGTGCTCTTCCAGGAGGGCGACTACTTCGGCCAGACCGTGAACCTCTCCGCGCGCATCGCCGACTACGCGCGGCAAGGCGAGGTGTTGGTAAGCCAAGCGGTAGCCGACGCCTCGCAGGAGATGGGTATCGCGTTCGCCGATATCGGCCCGGTGGAGCTCAAGGGAGTATCCGAAACGGTGCACGTGCTACGGGCTGGAGTGGTCTAGAGGAACCCTCCGGACGCGGCGCGGCGCTCGACCGGATCCGGTCGAGCGCCGCGCGAAGGCGTTCGTTGCTCGTCGAGGGCCGTTCGGGTCAGTAGCCGTAGCCTCCGGCCGGAGCGCCTCCACCGTTTCCACCGCCTCCACCATTCCCGCCGTAGGGGTTGGTCGGGACGTTCTGGCCGCCACCTCCGCCACCGCCGGACGAGAACGCGTTGGCCTGTGACAGCACGCCGCTGAGGCCGAGCACTCCGATCACCACCGCGGCCGCGAGCGCGAAGCTCCGCACCCGCATCGCCGCGCGGGTCGGACCCGACCCACGAACCGCTAGGGCTGCCGCACCGATCAGGGTCACGGTTCCGAGGATCGTGGCAAGGACATCCGCGTAGCCGACCGGGAGCACGACGTGGGCGTACGGGCCGAACGGAAGCGCCACCGTCCTGGAGACGACCCAGGTGGCGACGACGACCGCGTTGCCCAACGCGCCGAGCGCGAGCCACCAACGCGGAGCCCAAGCCAGCGCGACCAATCCCCAGACGATCTCCGCCGCGGCGACAACCCCGAAGAACGCGAGATTCTGGGTGTTGTCGCTCCCGAGGGTCGAGGCGGCTGCGATGTGGATCGCACCCGTTGCGATGCTGGTCAGGGCGATCACCGACACGATCCGGGCGGCGTTCCGATCAGGCTCCGCCCTCATCCCGCGCGCCGGCACTTCGACCGGACGTCGAGAGGGTTCGGTGTGATCCCACCGTGGTTGTGCAGACATGTTCCTTCTCCTCCCGTTGACTTGTTACCTCATCCACTCCAAGCAAAACCGAACCAACACCTCCTCCGCGCGATCCTTCAGATGTGGATCTGACGTGTGTGTGGCTGCGTCGCCTTACCTGGCCGCATCCAACACAACTTGTTCGTCTAGGAGTGTGTTCGGATGAGGCCGATCATCAGTTCACCTCGTGTCACGAGGTGGCGTCGTCGGTGGCCCCACCGGTCCGCAGGTACGCATCGATGTCATCCTCGGACGGCTACCACCTGCATCATCCGTGCTAACCGGATTGACACGAAGTGCGTCGACACGAACGTCCTCGTGTACGCGGCTGACTCATCCGATCCGGTTAAGCAGTCGCGAGCCTCGGCGTGGCTCCGGCATCTCTAGGAGAGCCGGATCGTTCGCCACCGACGTCTTGTGAACCCGCTCCTAGCCCTGGAAGACCGGGTAGATCTCGTCCGCGAGCAAACCGTGGGCTTCGCGGTGCACGGCGGTCGCGGTCTCGGCGTCGGGCGCCTCGACCAGACAGAACGCCTTGCCCCCCTCCGGGTCCCCCCAGAAGTTCACGTACCGCACGCCGAACTTCTCCTGCGTCGCGAGATCGGCCTCGTGCGCATGGACGAGGTCGTCGGCCGTAGCACCCTCCGGAAGCGATCGGTGCACATCCATGAACAGCGGCATCGCTCTCTCCTTCCCTTCGTCCGGCTGACTCGGTGATCCGCCGGTGGCACACTCATGGTCTGCCGGAACCGATCCGGCGTGAATGACCCAGGCACCGAGGACCATGATCGAGACGCCATCCGAGGGAATGGCCGCGACGCTCGAACGCGCCCTGGACGGGTTGCAGCTGGACGGCGCGATCTTCTTCCGATCGGAGTTCACGGAAGCCTGGGCCTTCTCCTCGCCGGCCGCCGCGGGCGAACTTGCCGAGACCGTCCGGCCTGGCGCGCGGCGGCTGATCATGTTCCACATCGTCGCGACGGGCTCGTGCTGGGTGGCGGGGCCCGACGGCGAACGCCACTGGGCGAACGAGGGCGACGTGATCGTGCCCCCCTACGGAGACGCCTACGAGATGGGCGGCGTCGAGCCGGCGACCACCGTGCCCATCTTCTCGCTGCTCGCACCGCCTCCCTGGACCACGCTGCCCCGTGCTTCACCACGGCGAGGGCGGCGAGCGGAGCGAGGTCGTGTGTGGGTACCTCGACTCGAACGATCCGCTGTTCGACCCTCGGATGCGCGCCCTGCCGCCGGTGTTCGTGGTGCGGCTGCGCGAGCCGGCGTTGCGCTGGGTGCGAGCCAGCGTCGACTACGCGCTGGCGATCTCGTCGGGCGAGGTCCCGTCGGACCCGACGTCGACGCGTCTCCCCGAGCTGCTGCTGCTCGAGGTGCTCCGGTTCCACCTGTCGACCGCCCCCGCGACCGACCACGGCTGGATCAAGGCACTCCGTGACCCGGTCCTGGCGCCGGCGCTCGCCTGCTTGCACGCGAGCCCGGAACGCGCTTGGACGGTCCCGGCGCTGGCGCACCAGGCGGCGGTCTCCCGCTCGCTGCTCGATCAGCGGTTCCGGACCGTGCTCGGCCTGTCCCCGATCCGCTACCTCACCGAGTGGCGGATGCACGTCGCCACCGAGCTGCTCGCGTCGTCCGACCTCGGCGTGGCGCAGATCGCGCGACGGGTCGGCTACGACTCGCAGGAAGCCTTCAGCCGCGCGTTCAAGCGGCGAACCGGCAGCGCCCCGACGGCCTGGCGCTCGTCACGCTCCTGAGCCGACGGCGCTGATGTTCAGTCTTCCGTGTGCCGGAACCTCAGGGCGCCGCTCGGACAGCGCCGAACCGTGTCCTCGATCATTTCGGGATCCGCGGCCTCGAGCCGGACCCACGGGCGCGCGTGCGGGTCGAAGACCTCGGGCAGGGTGCCGAAGCACTCGGCCGCGTGGACGCAGCGTCCGGGAGCCCACGTGACCTCGATGCGCTCGGTCCGGTACGTCCGGGCGACCCCCTCCTGCATCCTGGCCTCCGTCATGGACACGACGCTAGCACCGGCTCCGGTTTCGATGAGGGAAGAGGGATCGATGAAGTCGTCGTATCCTCTGCCGGGTGGCGACCTACGAGTACGTCTGCCTGGCCTGCGAACGCTCGTTCGAGGAGCGGCGCTCGATGACGGCCGGCGTCGAGACGGCGATCGCGTGCCCCTCGTGTGGCAGCGATCGCACGCGACGTCGCTTCTCGCTCTTCGCTACCTCGTCGGGCGCCGTCGCGGGCCTCGGCAGCTCGACCGGCGCGTGCGCGTGCGGTGGTTCCTGCGCGTGCGGCAGCCACTGACGCTCGGCGCCGCGTGGTCGGGGCGAGCGAGCGGACCAGGGGGGCGTGATGGACCGCCACGATCCCGCGTATAAGGGACAGGCCGGCTACAACCCGTTCCTGCTCGCGATCTACGACCCGTGGGTGATCGGCTTCATGGCTCGGGCCGTGTGGCGGACCCAGACCCCGCTGGTGGTCGACCGCTACCGCCGGTACCTCGGACGTCGGCACCTGGACGTGGGACCAGGTACCGGCTTCTTCATCCTCAAGGCCGAGCCACCCGCCGGGACCGAGATCACGTTGCTCGATCCGAACCGGCACGTGCTCCGCCACGCCTCCCGGCGCCTGGCCGCGATGGGGCCTCGCATCGTCGAAGCAGACGTGATGAAGCCGCTCCCCGTGAGCGGCCAGTTCGACTCTGCGGCGCTCAGCTTCGTCCTGCATTGTCTGCGCGGCCCGATGTCGAACAAGGCGCTCGCCATAAGGAACGTCGCCGACGTGCTCACGCCCGAGGGCGTGTTGTTCGGTGGAACCGTGCTCGGGGCGGCCGAACAGCACACGCCTTCTGCCCGCGGAGTGCTCCGCGCCTTCAACAAGAAGGGTGACTTCGACAACCTCGGCGACACCGCCGACGGTCTGCGCCAGATCCTCAGCGAGTCGTTCCAGGAGGTGGACGTCGACGTCGCGGGCTCGGCCGCGCTATTCGCGGCGTCCCGCCCGAGGAGGGTCTCCGCCGAGTCGAGGTAGCGCGGGCTCGTGGTCGTCTCACGCGGCCGGCCGGCGCGAGGTCCTCACGCGTACGTCCAGTCGGGCTGCTTGCGTCCGTAGGACGCGTCGTAGACGAACCGCTCCGCGGCCGCATCCCAGTCCAGGATCTTGTGGAACGGAAGCTCGCGTGAGAGCGGGCACACCGACCCCACGTGCGCCTCGAACTCGTCCGTGAACACTTGGATCACGCTCTGCATCAACAGGCTCTCGCCGGTCGGCAGGGCGCATTTCTGCCCGTCCGTGGAGCTCCGTGCGCGCACCAGCACGAGCTCGACGTCCTGCTCCGTGCCCGTCCCCGATTCCAGCAGGCGAAGCGCCTCGGTGGCCTCACCGGTGCCGAACTTGCACGCCGGGCACTGCCCGCACGACTCGACCGAGAGGAACCGCGAGTAGCGGTACGCCGCCTGCACCATGCACGCGGTGTCGTCGAACACGGCGAACCCGCCGGCGCCGAGACCCGAACCGACCTGGCGCATCGACTCGTAGTCCATCGGAACGTCGAACTCCTCCGGCGTGAGCACCGTGTTCGACGCGCCGGGGAAGATCGCCTTGACAGACCGGTCCTCCGGCGGCCCGCCGCCGAGCTCCTCCACGAGGTGACGGAGCGGTGTCCCGAGCGGCAGCTCGAACACGCCTTCGCGCCGCACGTCGCCGCAGATCGTGAAGACCATCGTCCCGGGCGACGCGTCGGTGCCGTTCGCGCGGAGCCAGTCGGCACCGTCGGCGAGGATGTGCGGCACGTTCGCCAGCGTCTCCACGTTGTTGACGAGCGTCGGATCGTCGTTGGGAGCGCTCGCGAACAGCCCCTGCATGAACGGCCGGGCCGTCCGCGGGAGGGGCGCGCGTCCCTCGATCACCTCTTCGAGACCGGTTTCCTCGCCGAACAGGTAGTGGTCGGGGCCCAGCACGACCTTGATCGGGATGTCGCCGAGCGCGCCGGCACTCCGCATCTCGCCGAGTGCGCGCGCCACCGCTTCCCCTTCCCGCGCGAACGTCTCCTTGATGCCGAGGTACGCGGCCTCGGCGCCGACCGCGTACGCGGCGATCGCGAGCCCTTCCAGCACCTGATAGGGATTCGTGCGCAGGAGCGTCCGGTCCTTGAAGGTCGCGGGCTCTCCTTCGGCGCCGTTGCAGACTGCGAAGCGCGGGCCGGCCCCGATCGCGCGGACCGCCCGCCACTTCACGCCGGTGGGGAACCCCGCGCCGCCGCGGCCGCGGAGGCCGCTCTTGGCGACCTCCTCGATGACGGCCTCCGGCCAGGCGCCGAGCGCGATCTCGAGGCCGCGTCCACCGCCGGCCGCCACGTACTCGTCGAACGAGCGCGGCGCCTGGTCGAGGATGGGCATAGGTCCGCCACCCTACCGAGGTTCGCGAAAGGAGCCGCGAGCCCGAAGGCCCGCGGCCCCTCTCAACCGGTCGGGTCCGCTGGTCAGGCGGCGAGGATCGCGATCCCGAACGGCGTCGCGCCGGACGGGAGCGCCGTCGGAGACGACGCGAGCTCCGTCAGCGAGCCTCCGTCCACGACGAACGCGCTCACGGACGCGAGCCCTTCGTCCACGACGTAGAGGTACCGGCCCGCGACATCGAGGCGCGCATCGAACGCCCGGACGTCCGTGCCGCTGATCGGCGTGGTACCGACGAGCTGCAGCGAGCCGTTCGGGAGGATGCGATAGCTCGAGAGCGTCGTGCTTCCGGTGTTCACCGCGAACAGATGCCGCCCGTCGTGGGAGATCTCCACCCAGCAGGGCGCCGTCTCCCCATTGGCGAAGGGCGAGCCGCCGATCGACTTCACCTTTGCGTTCGGGTTCACCGAGAAGGCGGACACCGATCCGTTCCCCGCGCCGCCGTGGGCGTTCGACACGTACAGGTGGTGGGGGTCGGTCGGCGAGAACGCGCTCCCGAACGGTCCCGCGGCCTCGGCCGGATACGGGGATCCCGCCGCCGGCGTCAGCCGCCCGTCAGCGCCGACCTTGAAGCTGTCGATCAGGAAGGTGCTGGGGTCGGTCGTCCCGACCTCGACGCCGATCAGGTTCCTGCCGGTCCCGTTGAACAGGATGTCGCCGGGGAGTGCCGTGCCCGGCAACGGGACGGCCGAATCCGCCAGTGGTGTGAGTTGGCCTTCGCCGTCCAGCGTGAACCCCGTGTAGTTGCTGCCGGTGCTGCCGTTGCCCTCGTTGGCCACGTACACGAGATCGTCGTGCACCGCGATGCTGACCGGCTCGATCCCACCGGATGAGACGGAGTCCGCGAGCGCGAGGGAGCCGTCGTTCCCGATCGCCAGCACGGAGATCTCGTTGCTCCCGGCGTCGGCCGCCAGGATCCAGTTGCCGTCGGCGGTCGCCTGGATCGATCCCTGCGACCCGACGGCCGTTCCGGTCCCGGCTCCGCCGGTCGCGAAGGGCGATCCTGCCAACGGCGTGAGTGAGCCGTCGGCGTGCTGGTCGAAGGCGCCGATCGTGTTCGTTCCCGCCGTGTTGTCGTTGACGTAGACATGGCCGACGACGGGCGTCGCCGCGGTTGCGATCGTCGGCGCAGCAACGAGGCTGGCGGTGACGACGGTCGCGAGGCCGGCAGCGAGCCCCAGTCGTGCAAGCAGACGCATGTGAACCCTCCCGTTGGTCTCGATGGTGTTCGTGAGGATCGTCGCGACACCTTCACCGTCTCCGGGAGACGGCGACCGTTACGGATCTGCCCGGTAGGCTCTTCCAATCGTGATGGACGACACGACGGTGCGACTCGGCGAGAGAGATCTGCTCCGGATCGGGCTGGGGACGGACCGGCTCAGCAACACGCCGAAGCACGTCGCATTCATCAGAGAGGCGATCGAGCTCGGCGTCCGCATGGTCGACACCGCCCACACGTACGTGCGGGGAGAGAGCGAGCAGACGATCGGCCTCGCGCTGTCGCCCGTCCCGGAGGGGTGCATCGTCGCGACGAAGGGCGGCTATGCGCCCGGGACCGGACGCCCCGAGGTGCTGCGGACCCAGATCGACGAGAGCCTCCGTCGTCTGCGGACCGAGGTCATCGACCTCTACTACCTGCACCGCGTGCACCCCGACACACCGCTCGAGGAGAGCGTCGGGACGATCGCCGAGTACCGCGACGCCGGCAAGATCCGTCACGTCGGACTCTCGCAGGTCGGGATCGGCCAGATCGAGGCCGCCCGCGCCATCGTGCCGATCGCCGCGGTCCAGAACGAGTACAACCTCGCCGAACGCGGGTGGGATGACGTCGTCGATCACTGCGAGCGCGAGGGCATCGTGTTCGTCCCGTTTCCGCCCCTCGAGGGGAACGACCACCGTGCGCTCGTGGAGATCGCCGAGCGCCACGGCGCGACGACCGCGCAGATCCGTCTCGCGTGGCTCCTTCGGCGCTCGCCTGCGACGCTGCCGATCCCGGGGACGCTCTCATCCGAGCATCTGAAGGAGAACCTGGCCGCACTGCAGATCGAGCTCACGCACGCCGAGCTCGACGCGCTGTCCTAGGCTGACCCTCGCGCGTGTCGGTGGCCGGTGTGAGCATCGGCTGGTGTCGAACGAGGGCACGATCCTGCACGCCGATGCCGACTCCTTCTACGCGTCGGTCGAGCAGCGGGACGACCCGGAGCTGCGCGGCCGGCCGGTGATCGTCGGGGGCGGCGTGGTCCTCGCCGCCAGCTACGAGGCGAAGGCGTTCGGGGTGCGAACGCCGATGGGCGAGACCCAGGCGCGGCGCCTGTGCCCGCAGGCGATCGTGGTGCGGCCGCGGATGGAGGCGTACTCCGAGGCCAGCAAGGCGATGTTCGAGGTCTTCAACGACACATCGGCGTTCGTGCAGGGACTCTCGATCGACGAGGCGTTCCTCGACGTCGGCGGGCTGCGCCGGAGCGCCGGTACCCCGACCGATATCGCGGTGCGGCTGCGCCAACAGGTCCGCGAGCGCGTCGGCATCCCCGTCACGGTCGGCGTGGCGCGGACGAAATTCCTGGCGAAGGTCGCGAGCGGGGTGGCGAAGCCCGACGGCCTGCTCGTGGTGCCGATCGACGGCGAGCTCCAGTTCCTCCACGGGCTGCCGGTGGAGCGGTTGTGGGGCGTCGGGCCGGTGACGTCGAGGAAGCTCCGCGAGCGGGCGATCACGACGGTGGCCGAGGTCGCGCGGCTGGGCGAGCCCGAGCTCGTGGAACTGCTCGGTCGCGCGGCGGGCCGGCACCTGCACGCCCTCGCGCACAACCGCGACCCGCGCAAGGTCGAAACGGGTCGCCGCCGTCGCTCGATGGGCACCCAGCGGGCGCTCGGCCGGCGGCCCCGCGCCCCCGAGACGCTCGACGTCGACCTGATCGCGCTGGTCGACCGGCTCTCGCGCCGCCTGAGGACGGCGCACCGCGTGACCCGCACGGTCACGCTTCGGCTCCGGTTCGGGGATTTCTCGCGCGCGACCCGCTCGCACACCCTTCCCGACGCGACCGGCGACACGTGGCGGCTGCTGGCCGTCGCGCGGATCCTGCTGGTCGATGCGCTGCCCATGATCCGCGAGCGCGGGGTCACCTTGATCGGCATCACGTTCGGCAACCTCTTCTCCGACGACGCGGTCCAGCTGGCACTGCCGCTGGACGGGTCATCGACATCGGCGATCGACGCGACGATCGACGGGCTGGTCGACCGCTTCGGCTCGAAGGCAGTCACGCGGGCGGTGTTGCTCGGCCGCCACGAAGGCCTGAGCGTCCCGCTCCTCCCCGACTGAGGACGTGGTCGCGAGGCGCTCCTCGCCGGGCTCCGCGCAGGAATGTGTCAACCCCTACCGATAGCGACCCAGGTCGACGTCGTGAGGATGTTTACAGATCTCCGCGCGAAGAGGACCGACCGGTGTCAATGGGTTGACGATCGCGCCCGAGGGTGCGCGATCGTGCGACTCGGGGTAGTGTTCGTCGTATGAACGCGGACGAGCTCCATCGCAGGCAACGTCTGCGGAAGGTCGCGGCCGCCGCCAGCCGGCACAATCGGCACCTCGCGCGCCAGGCCTTCCACGCACGCTACGTGGTTGCCGCCCTGCGGACGATCGCTCGCGAACGCGCGACCGCCTAGCGGCCCGTCACTCGGCGTGCTGCGTCAGATTGATGACCGCTCCGTTCGGGTCGCGGACGAAGAACCGACGCAGGCCCCAGGCCTCGTCGGCGATCGAGTAGACGATCTCGGCCCCAGACTCGACTGCGCGGCGGTAGACCTCGTCCACGTCGTCGACCTCGATGGAGACATCGGGATGGATCCCGGCCTGAACGTCGAGGTGCATGACGGAGAGTTGCACCTGCCGTGACCCGCCCCCGAAGAACAGGATCCAATCGAGGCCACTTCCCTCCTCGAGACCGATCACGCCCGTGTAGAACGCTCGGCTCTCGTCGAAGCGCTCGGAGAGGATGTTCGGCTTGATCCGCCGGACGGCCATGGTCGGAGTCTAGCCACCACCAGCGGCTCTCCACGGCTAGAAGTCGCGGACGATCCTCATGGCCGGTCTCGGACGAGGGGCGCGGCACGAGAACGGTCGGTCGCCGTTGAACGCGTCGTCCCTGGCCTGGAGCGACAGATCGATCGGCGCTACTTCCGAGGGCACCGGATCGGAGAGATGGCCCCAATCCCTCGAGATCTCGAGCAAGGCCCCCGTGAGCTCGGCGGCTCGTGAACGCTGGCCGACCGAGCACCATGCATAGCTCGGCAGATCCGCTACAGAAAGCAGGGCAGCGTACGGTCGCGCAAGCTCTCTTTCTGGAACCCAATCGTAGCCTCGGGCGATCCCCACCACCATCTCCTCGACGAGCGCCATGAGCGATCTGTAGCGCAGCCAGCGGTGATTCTCCCATCCCATCGTGTCGCCTTCGTTCGTCGATGGGTTGTTCGCGAACCGCCCCACCAGGAACTCTCCAGCCCGGCGACCGCGCTCGACGAGTCCCTCGATCTTCTCCTCGTCCATATTGAGGTTCATCCCGCCTTCCTCTGCGGTGTGCTTCACGAGAACGATCCGATCGCGGTACCCGGGGACGCGCGCCTGCGCGTTGTCCATCCAGTTCTGCATCGTGTCCAAGATCGCGTGCGCGAACGCCGGCATCGTCCTTATCTCCGCCCATCTCGCCTCGACACCCTGGTCGTTGCCGAGCGGAGCCCAGATGTTCTTGCGTTGTTCGGTCGGATCCAGGTCGTCGCCGGGTCCCAGATTGATGGCGAAGGTCGGCCACCGGGGCAACGGACTGTCGAAGAAGTGCATGGGGAAGTTGCTGGTGATGCCACCGTCGGAGAACCAACAGTGCGTGGGGACGACTCCGGCCGACTCCTCCGACCACAGGAGGGCCCAAAGCGGCACCGCCGACAACAGAACCGGAAAGCTCAGGCTCATCCGCGTCATCACGACCACCGGAAGATCGGCTGGCAACGGCATGGGCAGCAAGGACGGCTCGTGCCTCCGCATCCGGACGAACGTGTCCGTCTCTTCGGCGTCGCCCGGACCCGGCGCGTGGTCCATCATCCATCGCACGATCCGCGGAGGGAACAGATCACCGAACTCGCTCGGAGCGAAGAAGAACTGTCGCGTCTTGAACGGAAGCGTGTACGGCGTGCCATCCGTGAGGTTCGTCGTGAACATCTTCAAGCTGACCCCGTGTGCGGCGAGGTCGCCCAGCGTGAGCGGTGCAGCCGGGTCAGCCTTGCCTGCCATGGCGTCGAACTCGTCCGCCAGCCACGTCGTGAGCGGCTTCGGCGCCAGGTTCCCGTCCGGGTCGAGCTGAAGATCGTCCCGGTTCGCCGCGACGCCGGGTGCCTCGGTCCCCGGCGCGAAGCCAGAGCAGATCCCGAATCCGTTCCCGACGGTGTCACCGAGTCCCCGCTTGCCGAGGCGATAGGTCGCGAACGTAACCATCCCCAGCAGCGCAATGACGAGCCCGGCGACCACCCCAAGACCGACGGAGACGAGCGTCAAAGGTTCGGAATGGCTCCCCGAGTGTGTGAGGTATTCGGCAAGGAGCAGGACGACGATGAGGAGCCCGAACCCGGATCCAAAGAGAGCAGCCCGCGGCTGCGCCGAAACGACCTTCGACGCGAGTTTCCGCGCGCGCCGCGTGGCCCCCTGCCCTTTCGTCTCGAGCACCGTGGTGAGAAGGTCGAAGATCGGCCGCGTTGTCCCCGACGGTTGGAAGAGGTTGAAGAGCACGGAGCGCTGGCCGTCGATCGAACCCGACAGGCGCTTGGGCAACATCGCGAGACGCGCGAAACCGCCTCCCGCAGACGCGCGTCCGGCCTCGGCGGCGGCGGCGCCGGCCGCCGCAACGGCTCCCGCCGACGTCCCGCCGATGTTGCGGAGCCGGTAGACGCGAGCGATCTCGCAGACGCCCTTTGGATAGATCACGCCGCTCGTGATGCCTCCCTTCATCACGAGATCGCAGCGCAGCCGGGGGTGCTGGTAGAGGTCATCGTCGGTGAGGTCCACAGCAGGCCCCTTCCTGTCCCGATGTGGGCGCGAACCGATTCACGATGAGGACGGTCGCCGGGTACGTCAAATCCAACGTCGAGGACGTCTCCACTCTTGATATGGTTCCGCACGATGATCGCGTCAAACGGCGGACTGTTGATCGCGAGCATCGCCGTCCTCGGCGGCGGACTGGCGCTTTACGCCATCTACTTCTTGTTCATCAAGAAGTAGGGCGCCTGCGGCAACTCTTGAGCATGACGCGCATGGCTTCGCTCCGCCTCCGCATTGACCTGCGCGCCGGGCCGACGGACAATCGCTGGGCTGCGGGGCGAGGTGCCGGGGACCGGAGGAACCACGTGCTCAGACGCGTCGGCCTCTTTGTGATCCTGTCCGTCGGGACGGCGACGCTCGCACCGCTCGTCACCGCGCCGCCGGCCGTCGCCGATTGCGCCACCGCAGGATGCGCGGCCCCTGTGCCCTGCGACACCTCGGCGGGAGGGTGCTGGATGCCCGCGGTCGCCACGCGGTGGCAGTACCAACTGCAGGCCGCGCGGACCAAGAAGGGCGACTGTCTCTTCCCCACCACTGGCGGCATCGACGTCGGCATCACCGGCACGCCGTTCATGGGTGGCCCGGCGGTCGCGCCGGCCGTCTTCGACATCGACTTCCAGACCGACGGCACGTGTACCGGCGGCACCATCACACAGGAGAACGCCGCGGCGGTCGCCGCGATCCACGCGAACGGCGCCAAGGCCATCTGCTACATCGACGCAGGTGGCGCGGAGACCTTCCGGCCCGATTTCCCGATGTACCAGGCTTTCGACGACGCCTGTGACGGCTGCCTGTTCGGGAGGCCGGTCTCCGGGTTCCGCGACGAGTTCTGGGTGGAGATCAACAACGACCACGGGCAGCGCGACTTCCTCCTGGGCCGCATGTCGGCACGGCTGGATCGGTGCGTCGCCAACGGGTTCGACGGCGTGGAGATGGACGTGGTCGACGAATGGGCCAACAAGACCGGCCTCTCGATCAGCCCCGACACGCAGCTGTTGTACAACACGGCGCTCGCCAACCTCGCGCACGCGAAGGGGCTCACGTTCGCGCTCAAGAACGACGTGGAGCAGGTGCCTGAGCTCGAGCCCTACTTCGACTACGCGATCAACGAGCAATGCCAGCAGTACGGCGAGTGCGGCGCCTACACCTCTTCGTTCATCGACGCCGGCAAGGCAGTCTTCCAGGTCGAGTACAAGCGCAAGCCCAAGAAGTTCTGTCCTCCGGCGAACGCCGCGGATCGCAACGCGATCCTCAAGACGTACGACCTGTTCGACACACCCTGGACGCCCTGCCGCTGAGTCATCTCGACTCAGCCGACGACGCCGAACAGCTGCCAGGGCTGGGCACGCCCTTGAGGAGGTGCTCGCCGAGGTCCTCGAACGCGAGGCCCGATCCGGCCGTCAGGTCCTTCACCGTACGCGAGCACCGGATCTCTCCGGCGCCGGCCATCACCCGTGCCGCGATGTGGACAGCGATCCCGCCGACGTCGTCCCCGTGGATCTCGTACTCGCCGGCGTGCAGCCCGATACGAACCTGCAGGCCGAGCGTGCCGACGCCGCCGTCGGGCGCCAGCTGCCGGAAGAAGAGACCATGGTTCTCCTCGGTGACGTCCTCGCGGATCACTCGACGAGCTGGAGGGCCGGGCGTGATGCCGCAGGGATAGTCCTCGTCGGCGAACGTGGTCGGGTGAGCGCCGAAGGTCACCACCGCCCGGGTCAGCTGCGGGTACGTGGCGGCGAACAACAACGCCAGCCGGCCTCCGAGATGACACCCGAAGAAGCGGCCTGCTCCGACCCACCGCATCCATGACGCGCACGATGTCGTCCAGCCGGTCCTCGAAGACCTGACCGGTCGGTCCCCGGTCGGAGAGGCCGTTGCCCGGCCGGTCGAACATGATCAGTCGAGAGAAGCCGCCGAGCCGAGTGAGGAATCGAGCGAACCCGGGAAGCTGCCACCTGATGCGCGACCACGAGCCCGTCGCGGCGTGACGCGTAGCGGATCGGCGCGTCCTCGAATCGCATGGCCCGCGAGTCTGCTCGTCGAGGACGTCCTTGACCTCCTGAACGCGACTGAGCGTATCCTCGTCGCACCGACCGGAAAGGAGCGTGAGATGGCACACCCCAACGAGGAGATCGCTCGGAGCGCGGGAGAGGCGCTGTCGAAGGGCGATATGGAGACGTTCCTCGGCCTGCATGCCGACGACGTCGTGATCCACTTCCCCGGCCGCGGGCCGATGGCGGGCGACTATCGGGGCAAGGACGGCGTCGCGAAGCTGTTCCAGCAGCAGATGCAGATGCTCGACGCGCCGCCACAGATCGAGACCCACGACCTGTTGGCCAACGACGACCACGCGGTCGTGCTCAACAAGTCGACCGCGATGCGCGGCGGCAAGGCCCTGCAACAGGATCAGACCGTCGTGATGCACATCCGGGACGGGAAGATCACCGAGACCTGGCTCCAGTTCTCCGACCAGCAGGGGATGGACGAGTTCGCGACCTGAGAGCGCTGTTTTCTGCCCGACCGATCGCGTAAACGGGAGGAGGGCGGTGGAACTCTCTCGACGTCGGTTCCTCGGATCGGTTGCCGTCGGGATCGGCGGCGCGTTCACCAAGACCCGGGCGCGCACGGGCCTGACCGCCGACGTTCTCCACGGCATCGTTCCCTGCCACGGGGTGCACCAGGCGGGAGTGACGACGCCTCCACAACGGTTCCTCCAGCTGGGCGGGTTCGATGTGACGGCCACGGATCGCCGTTCGCTCGTCGATCTGCTGCGCGCGTGGCAGCGCGCGATCGAGCTCCTCACGAAGGGACGCTCCCTCGTCGACGACGGCGACGCACTCGGGGACGCGCCGGCCGACACCGGCGAGGCGATCGGTCAGAACCCCGCACTGCTGACGATCACGATCGGGTTCGGCGCCGGTCTGTTCGACGACCGGTTCGGGTTGCGCGCCGCGCGACCCGCCCAGCTCGTGGATCTGCCGCCGTTCCCGGGCGAGCGCCTCGATCCCGCACGGGGCGGCGGGGACCTCTCCGTCCAGGCGTGCGCCGACTCCGCGATCGTCGCCGAGCATGCCGTCCGGGCGCTCGCCCGCGTGGGCGCGGGGGCGACCACCGTGCGCTGGGTGCAGTCCGGTTCGCTCGAGCCCCCGAGCCCCCCGGGGACGCCGCGGAACCTGCTCGGGTTCAAGGACGGTACGGCGAACCCCGACCTGATGGATGGCGCGCAGATGGATCGCCACGTGTGGGCAGCCGCCTCCGACGGCAAGGCGTGGATGGCCGGCGGCACGTACCAGGTCTACCGGCGGATCCGGCTCCGGCTCAGGGCCTGGGATGCGAGCTCCCTGCGCGAGCAGCAGGAGGTCATCGGCCGCGCCAAGCTGAGCGGCGCTCCGTTCGGCGGGTTCGACGAGTTCGACCCCGTCCAGCCGGACCTGTTGCCGGGCGACAGCCACGTCCGCCTCGCCAACCCTCGGAGCGGGCAAGCGAGCGAGCGTGAGCGGATCCTGCGCCGCGGCTACAACTTCCACGACGGACTGCTGCCCGGCAGCGGCGCCTACGACGCGGGGCTGGCGTTCATCGCGTACCAGCGGGATCCGCGCCACCAGTTCATCCCGATCCAGCGCCGGCTCGCGGCGGGGGACGCGCTCAACGAGTACCTCGTGCATGTGGCCTCGGGGATCTTCGCCGTGCCGCCCGGGACCGATCCCGGCGGTTTCGTCGGCGCGCGCCTGCTCCACCGCCTTTGAACGCGGGCGAGACCGTCGTTCCTTTGATCAGTTGCTTTCAGTCGGCTCGTCGGGCCGCTCCGACGCAGACGAACCGCTCGCGACGCGCTGGCGGATGGCCGTACCGGCCTCGCTCACGGTCGCCGACACGGCCTCGCCGATCGCGCCGACAGCCTCGCGGAGCTCCTGCTTCGCCGCGTCGTCGCGAAGCGTGTCGCCCAGCGCTGTGAACGCGCGGTTCAGCTGCTCGCCGATCTCATGCGCCGCCTCTTCCAGCTTGCGCTGGGTCTCCCGTGTCTCGGCGCCCCCGGTCTCGTTGTAGCGATCGGACAAGCGCCGTCCCCAGGACGAGAAACGCTCACCCACATCGACCCAGGCATCCTTCGACGACTCTGCCATCAGGCTTCACCTCCCGATCGCAAGCCTACCCGCGACATCAGGACCGCTCGCCCTGGAGAGGCCGGGCTTGGATCCGCTCGTGTGGCGGCCGACACGAAAACGCCATCGCTCGGAATCTCTATCGGGGCCGGCTCATGGTCCGACTTGTGCGAAGCACACGTGCTCTGACCTGCGGATTCGACTGGCCACGTGGCGAAACGCGCGGGTGGTCCCAACTCCGGCGCCGACCTACCGTGGGAGGTCGCGACGAGTGGCCGGCAAAGCCGCCGGCCGCGGAAAGGAGCCGCATGCGAGGACATCGGAAGCACCCGATGTTGCTGGTCGTGGCGGGTCGTCGGCGTCTTCGCCCTGACCGCCTCGGTCGCCTACGCGGACGAGGAGCCACAACCGGTCGACTTCGTACACAACGTGGTGAACGCGCCGGCGCCCATCCCGGGCGCGGTCTTCGGCACGGCACCTGCCGTGAAGACCGGCACCGCGATCTGCACCACGCCCACGCAGACCGGCGCGAACGCGAACACGGACTGCGAGACGACCTCGACGGGACCGCACAACGAGACCTCGATCGCGGTCAACCCCACGGACACCGACAACATGATCGGCGGAGCGAACGACTACCAGCTCGGGCTGAACCCGGGCGGGCACGTGAGCGAGACCGTCCTGTCCCGTGCGCACGTCACGTTCGACGGCGGCCAGACCTGGTCGATGTATCCGCTCTACTCGAGCTCCACGTACCAAGCCACCGGTGACCCTGCGGTTGCGTTCGACGACGCGGGGAACGCCTACTACGGCACGCTCGGGTTCCGCTTCGTCGGTCCCGTGAACGCGACGAACCCCGATGTCCTCGTCTCCCACTCCGCCGACGGAGGGAAGACGTGGAAGGTCGTCCGGGTGGCCGCGGGGACCGGCAACGCGGGAAGCCCCGGCGATCTGCTCGACAAGGAATACGTCGCCGCGTGGGGTGACGGGAACGCGATCGTCACCTACGGCGACTTCCGCCTGGGACAGAAGGGCAGCTTCGTCTCGGCCCGGATCTTCGCCTCGGTGACGCACGACGCCGGCAAGACCTGGTCGACGCCACAGGTGATCTCCGGGAGCTTCGACGAGGCGTTCGTCTCCACGCCGGTGGTCGCGGCGGACGGGAGCATCTTCGTCTCGTTCCTCAACACGACCGACCTCACCACGGGGCGTGACGACTACGAGGTCGTGCAGGTCGACCCCGACATCGGGACCGCCGTAAGCGATCCGGTGAAGGTCGCCACCGTGATCGACGGCTTCACCGACTACCCGATCGCGTTCGGCCGGCAGACCTACCAGGACAGCGTCTTCCGCAGCTGGGCGGCCGGGAACATCGCGGCCGACCCGACCGACGCCTCGCACCTGGCGGTCGTCTGGTCGGACATGCGCAACAGCACCCTGCCCGCCCCGACCGACCCGTACTCGACGACGACCAACTCCGACGTCATCGTGAGCCAGTCGATCGACGCGGGCCAGACCTGGTCGGCGCCGGTGGCGCTCACGCTCAGCGGCGACCAGTTCCAGCAGTGGAGCGCCTACGACACGAACGGGCTGCTGCGGATCGGGACCTTCGACCGGTCGATCGACCCAGCGAACCACCTGTACACGTACACGCTCGCGACCGAGACGGCCCCGGGGTCGCTCGCGTTCACGACCGCGAACGTGTCCACGGCGACGAGCGATCCGACGACCGGCGATCGATGGTTCGCTCGGACCGCGAACGAGAACTTCCCGAACGCGACGGCGTTCCTCGGCGACTACAGCAACATCGCGATCATGCCCGACGGAAGCGGCGTGGTCGCGTACTGGACGGACATGCGCAACGACGTGACCTTCGGTGGCGTGACCGGCCACGGCGAGGACGCGTTCTTCGCGAAGACGTCCTGACGAGCGGAGAAGGAAGGACCGGGCCCGGCATGGGCCCGGTCCTTCTCTCGTTTCGTGCCTCGGCAGCGGGTCCGTCCTCTGAACGAGGGTTCGTCCGGTGAGACCAGGCCGGAGGCCGCGAGGTCGGTGAGCTGGTTGGGATTCTGCAGATCACCCGTGGTGTGACCAGGCGAAACGCAGGTCCGTTGAGGCGATCAGCAGCCAGTCACCTCGAGGGTCTCGTGCTGTATATGCAGTCGGACCACCTCCTTCCTCTCGTGCCAGACATGCTGCCGCAGACCTCGGCGAATGGCAACGACGTCGACCTCGATTCACCCGGTGACGGGGTGATGCTCGGCCAGACGGTGCGCGAGGACGCGGATCACGCCGAGCGCGATGTCGGGGCGGTCGTGGATCATGCTCTCGAACGCGTGGCGGTCGATCCGGATGGCCCGCACGTCGCCGTCGGCAACGACCGATGCGATCCGCGGGCTCCGCGTGATGAGCGACATCTCCCCCACGACGTCGCCCGGGCCTCGGCGCGCCAGCTCGGCCCCGTCGGCTTCCACGGTCACCTCGCCGTTCACCACGATGTGCAGGTTCTCGCCCATCTCCCCCTCGATCGCGAGCAGCTCGCGATCGGCGAAGGTCTCCTCTTCGGCGATCTCGGCGATCGCCTGCAGGTCGGCAGGTGCGAGCGCATCGAACAGCGGGACCCTCCTCAGGAAAAGCACCCGCTCCATCGACGGCACCACCGCGCGGGCCCGAGCCATCCCGTCCTCTCCTCGCTCGGCGGCGAGCAGCAGCTCGCCGCATGACCTGACGAGCGCATCCTCGTCGTTCAGGATGCGCTCGCGCCAGTCCTGCGCAACCACCCCGTGCGTGCGCTCGGTCGGCTCCCACAGCGGGAGCAGCGGCCGCACGAGCGAGGCCTCCGCGGTGGCCTCCAGCGTTTCGAGCGCGTTCGCGAGCTGCGCCCCGTCGCGCGTGTCGAGGTTGTCGATCGCCGCGCGCATCGTGGAACCGTCGGCGCTGACGATCGACGTCGCCATGAGCGCGGCGCGCCCGTTCCTGCGGGCCCGGTCCAGGAGCGTGGCACGAAGGAGGCCCGACGCGGCGCCGCCGGGCGGGACGCCCGCGATGAGCTCGAGGTCGCGCGCGGCCTCCGCGGCTCGGCCGGCGGCGAACCCGCCGACACCGCTCTCCCGGCCGTCGAGATCGACACGCGCGAGCGCACGGAGCGCGGCGCTGCGCGCGGCCGGCCGGTTCAGCGCAGCGAGCAGCTGATCGACGGCGCCCCCGCCGATCGTCGCGCATGCGGAGGCCGCAGCCGCGCGGACCGTCGGACTGGGGTCCTCGAGCAGCCGGATCGCGGCGGTGAGCGCTCGTTCCGGATCGGCCGATGCCAGTCGCCGCATCGCCGCGGCACGGATCCCGGGCACCTCGTCGTCCAGAAGGATGAAGGCGATCGGGGCCGCCGCGCCGGACGATGCCATCCGAAGATGGTCGGCGGTGGCGGCCCGGACCGCCGGGTCGGGATCCCCGGCCAGCTCCCGGAGCCGGCGCCCGGGCTCCGGGTCATCGACGCGACCGGCCAGGAGGGCGGCGGCGGCTGCCGCGACGCGCGGGTCGTCGTCCCAAACGAGCGGTCGAACCAGGCCGAGGCGACCGTTCGGCGGGCGGAGAGCCGCCACGGCCTCCGCGCGTACCGTTGCGTCGTCGTCGCTCAGCGCGCGCTCCAGCGATGATCGGGCCCGCTCGTCCGCAACGTCGGCGAGCAGCTGAACGGCGAGCCGTCGAACGGAGGGATCCTCGTCCGTCGAGGCCGCGAGCAGGGACCGCACCGCCTCGGCGTCGCGGTCGAACACCACGGGCGCCCCGGCCAGCGTCGACTCGGGGAACACCTCGGGACGCCCGGCGCGCAGCGCCTCCACGAGCGCCGACGCGTACGACGCGCGGATCCGCCAGGTCGCGTACACCGTCAGCCCGGCCGCGATCAGTCCCACGAGGGCGAGCTGCCGCGTCGACAACGCCTGCTGGCCGACGATCGCGATCACACCGGCGATCGCCGTCCCCGCCTGCGACGGGCCGCAGTTGAAGAACGTGCGCACCTGGTCGCGGCGCGCCTCGGGCACGACGTTGGTGAGCGTCTCCCATCCCGGCGACGCGACGCCCTGCAGCCACACGCCGGTGACGAACCGGACGACGACGAGGCTCACGAACGTCGAGCTCACGAACAGGACCCCGAACGAGCCGACGTACAGGACGGGAAGGACGAGCACCATCGTCGCGATCCCGAAGCGGCCGAACAGACGATTCGCCAGGAACACCGACGCGAGGAACGCGACGCCGGTCGTCGCCGCCCAGAACAGACCGATGAACCCTGCGAGGTCGTCCGCGTTCGGGTAGTGCTCGGTGGCGGCCGTCGCCCACGGCAGGAACAGCGAGTAGAACAGGACGGAGAACAGGACCGCGGCCAGCGCCATCCACGCGAGTAGCCGCGACCGCATCACGTAGCGGAGCGCCCCCGAGAGGTCGCGCATCACCGACGGGGTCCTCTGCGTGCGACGGGGGTATGCCCGAGGCGCAGCCGCCGGCAGTGCCGCGCGGCATAGCGCGAGCGTGGCCGCCAGCGTGCCGGCCCACACGAGCAGGAGGTTCTCGGTCCCGACCAGCCGCACGAGCGGACCGGTGATCACGCCCCCGGCCACCGATCCGAGGATCCCGCCCGCGGCGAACAGCGGGAACAGCCGCTTTGCCTGGCGCGTGTCCGTGACGACGCCCGCGATCCCCCACACGAACACCGCCAGCACGAGCATCGCGAGGGCGACCGTGAGCCACAGCACCCCGTAGATCCACGCCGCATCGACGACGAGCGCGGCACGTTCGGTCACCACGACGACGGCCAGCAACGCGGGCGCGGACAGATACGCGCGACGCCGGTCGACCCGGCCGAGCGCTCCGGTCAGGGCGACCATCAGCGCGAAGGCGGCCGCACCCTGGAGCAGGTACATCAAGGCGAGCGCATCGGTGCCCACCCGCTCGAAGAACAACGCGTTCGCGCCGCTCTGGCCGATCGCCAAGCCGGCGGAGGCCATGAAACAGAGGGCCACCATCACGACGACCAGGCGTGTCTCCCCTGCGCGAACCTCGAGCGCGCGCCCGATCGCTCCCACTACGGGGCCTGGGCCTCCTGCGTTGAGAGCACGACCGCGTCGACGGGGTGGCCCTTGAGGGACACGTGCCGCCGCTCGAGCGCCGCGTCGGGCAGGGCCGCGGCGGCCACGGCGTCGGTCGTGACCAGGATCTCCCCGATCGCGGCCTGCGACGCCAGGTGCGCCGCGATGTTGACCGGATCACCCAGCGCGGTGAAGTCGCTGACCCCGCCGGACCCGACGATCCCGACGAACGCCGTGCCCGTATGCACGCCCGCGCCCAGCGGGACCCACGGTCCGTCCGCGGAGCCGTGACCCGTCGCGCGCAGCAGGTCCTGCGCGGCCTTCACCGCGCGTCCCGCGTGATTTCGGCCGGTGAGCAGCGGGAGGAAGAGACCGACGACCTCGTCTCCCACGAACTTCTCGATGATCGCGTCTTCGCCGATCAGGACCTCTCGCGAGATCTGGTAGAAGTGCTGCATCAGCCGCGTGAAGTCCCACGTCGACATCTGGCGCGCGAGTTTGCTCGATCCGCGGACGTCCGCGAACAGCATCGAGACCTCGACCTCGGCGCCGCTCACCTCGCCGTCGTCGAGGTTCCGGCAGAGCTTCGAGTGGTTTTCGAGCGACCGGAAGCACCTGCCGCATATGTTGGGATTCTTATCCCAGGGGGAGTAGCCGTACCGGCGGAAGACGGCCGACCCCGGCGCTCCGAACGGCGCCTTGCACAGCTTGCACCTCGGGTTCGACGGGAAAAACCGGAACGGCGAGCGCTTGAGGCCGGGATGGGTCCCGCTGAGCAGCTCGCGCCACTCCTCCTCCGGCGTCATCTTCGCCATACCCGAAGGAGTATGCCAAGGTCGTCCAGGGGTGGTCAGCCGACGCCGACGGCCGCCCTGACCCAATCCAGGCCAGTGGATCCTTTCGGACGTCCTCGGATCCGCGGTGAACCTCGGAACGCCGATCCTCGGGATGCTCTTGGTCATCCGGCGACCCGAGGACCGGATCGGGTGGATGTTCCTGGGCGTTGGCCTGGTCCTCGGGATGACGCAGTTCTTGGGCGCCTACGCCACGCACGCGCTCCTCGTGCAGCCGGCATCGGTCGCCGGAGGGAACCTCGCGGCGTGGATCCAGACGGTGCTGTCGCCGTTGCCGTTAATCGCGCTGATCTTCCTGTTCCTGTGGTTCCCGACCGGCGACGTCCCCTCATCGAGATGGAATTTGGTGGTCCGGTTCACGGTCGTGATGGGGATCGTGTCCGTGCTGGTCTCCCTCGCCCTCGCGACAGCAAGCTGGAACGATCCGTTCTCGAACGCGGATCTCGGCCACGGTATCGGCGCGGCGACGCTCGTGGCCTTCTTCCTCCTTGGGCTCGGCATCACTCCGCTATTGATCGTCGCGTCGCTCGCCTGTTCCTTGACCCGGTTCCGCCACTCGCGAGGCGACGAACGGCTCCAGCTACGGGACCGGCCTGCAGGGCATGGCCGACCGCCTGGACGCGGTCCGCGGTACGCTCGACGTTCGAAGCGCTCCGGGCCGGGGCACGACCGTCACCGGAACACTCCCGATCCCGGCGACCGAGGCACCCGCGACCGACGTTTCGTCGTGAACCTTCGACGGGAAACCCCCGCCGGAGGCGACGGAGACTGGGGGGAAGCGCGATGGCGGACGCAAACAGCTTGAAGCGCTCGATCACGATCGACGCTCCCCCGGATGCGGTCTGGGACGCCATCACCACGCCCGAGACGATCAAGCAGTGGTTCTTCGGGGTCGACACGGAGTCGACCTGGGAGGTCGGCGGCCCCTTGATCCACCGTGGCAGCTACCAGGGCAGACCGTACGTCGACAAGGGCGAGATCCTTCGCTTCGACCCGCCCAAGGTCTTGGCGCACACACACTGGAGCGACGTGTCCGGCACGGAGGACCTCCCGGAGAACTACCAGGAGGTGACCTGGACGGTCGAGGAGGAGGATGGCAAGACCACGCTCTCGATCGCCGAGCGCAACCTGCCCTCCGCCGGAGCCAAGCGGGTGTCCGAGCAGAGCTGGCAGGCGGTCCTCGGCAACCTGAAGGAGATCCTCGAGGGGTAGCGATCGTGATGCAGAGCACCCGCGAACGTGTGACCCTCGCCGCCGACGACGTGCGGGCGTTCCTATCCTCCCCGGCCGGCGTCCGATTCCGCCGGGGCCTCGCCGTCGGCGTGATCGTCGCGGCGCCGCTCGTGTTCCGCATCCCGGGTCTGCGGCGGTATCCCCTCTTCCGCGCGATCGAGGCGATCGGCGGGGTCGCGCTCATCGTCAAGGCCGCGGAGGCGATCCGCGACTGGGACGCCGGCGGCCAGCGTGCCGATCGCATCGTGATCGACGTCCCCTCGGTCTAGCGCCTGCCGCGGATCCACGTCCTCCGGTCGCCCAACCAGCTGGAGGGAGTCTTCGACCACGTTTCAAACGGCAGCCGGGCATCGGCCGGGGCTTGACACAGGTCCCGACAATTGCCTGGAATGAATCTGGCGACCCCCCGTGTCGCCAAGGGAGGCAGGGATCATGGTCAGGAAGCTGCCGTTCGTGCTCGCGATGGTGGGCGCGTTGTTCATCGTCGCGGCCGTGCCAGCGGGTGCTGCGCCGACTGTTCCGACCGGGGAACGGATGTTCCACAACAACGGACTCGAGCCGGTCTACAACGACGAGACCGGGGAGCTCGGGTTCCTCATGGTTCCGAACAAGGCGCCCGACCCCGTGAAGTCCAACCCCCGCTCATGGGCACCGATCTACCTGCCCGTGTATCCGATGTCGGCCGCTGGATCGGTGGGCATGCTGGTCTGCATGCACGTGCCGGTGGAGAACTGCCCCAGCCACGGCGACGCGGTCGCCGCGCTGGCCCAGCAGGTGATGCCCGATGTCTACGGTGAGGGCGTGTACGGACACGATCACATCATGGACTTCCCCGGCGGGTCGGAGTTCAACATCGCCTGGGAGCCGGTGATCGTGCTCTTCACGTCGGCCGAGGCGGCGAACGAGCACATCCTCACCGACGCGACGCTCGACGCCGCCGTCGACAGAGGCGACGCGATCGAGATCCCGGTGCCGCCGCTCACCTTCCATTGCGAGGTGGTCCCGGCGCGCATCTGGCAGATGGCCACGCCGGTCGTCTAAGACTCGGGACGCTCGACCACGCCGTTCTGTCGGGGGGTCCGGATCCCCTCGGACCCCCCGACGGGATCGGCTGCTGCCTCGAACCCGGACGCCACGCCGCTCGGAAGCCCCCGCGTCGCCGCCCAGACGATGGCAACGGCGAGCACGATCCCGACCGCGGAGCCGACGAACAGCTGAGGAGGGCCGATGTGCTGGTAGACGAAGCCGCCGGCCATACTGCCGAGGATCGGGGCAAGGCCCTGGGCGCTGACCTGCATCAGCGTCTGACCCGTGTTCCGGAGTCGCTCCGGCACCAGGGTCCCGGTCATCACGACGAGCGTCACGTATGTCAGCCCGAAGCCGATCCCGATTGCGATGCGGATCGCCGTCACCGCGACGGGCGCCGCGATCACAGCCCAGCCGAGCGATGCGGCGACGTAAACGCTCGCGCCCGCCACGAACACGGCTCGCATCCCGAACCGCTCCAGCAGCGACCGGCTGGACCGCATGAAGGGGATCTCGACGAACGCGCTGACACCCGCGGCGATACCCACGAGAAGGGGACCGCCACCACCCGACGCGATCCGCAGCGGCACGAAGTCCCACGACGCACGGGTCGACGCGCCGAACACGAACACGCCGACCAGGTACAGCGGCAACCGTGGCACGTGCGCGAGCGCGTCGCCCACCGAGCCCAGCCGAGATCCCGGTTCCTGGGGGCCCGGGCGAACGCTCGCGAACCGGCCGACGTACACCGCGGCCAGCACCAAACCGGCGGCGTAGACCGGCAGCATCAGGCCGAGCCCGGCGACCTGGAAGACGGCGCCGAACACGATCGCGCCCACGCCCCACCCGACGCTTGCCCACAGGCGGAACGTTCCGTACTCGTGCAGGCGCTCGGGGCCGAGAGAGGTCATCGCCAGCGCATCCGTCAGCGGCGTCTGCGGCGACTGCGCGGCGCCGAGCGCCGCCGCCACGGCCGCCACGGCCACGAAGAACGAGCCCGTCACCATCAGCGCGAGGGCCAGCACCCCCGCCGCGAGCAACGCGACCTGCAGGGTTCGTACCGTGCCATAGAGTCGGTCGGCCGCGTGGCTCCAGAGGGGCGCCGCCGCGACCGCCGCGAGCGACGTGGCGGCCAGCACGACGCCGATCCGTGACGGGGAGAACCCGCGGTCGCGCAGCCACAGCACGAAGAACGGGAGGAACGCGGAGAAGACCGTCCAGGCGAGCGCGAACAGGCGGCGGAGCCGCCGGTCCAGGGCCAGGCGCCCGGCGGTCGTCCCGGCCATCGGCGCCTCACGCCCCGGATCGGAGCTCGGCGCACCACTCGCGCAACCGCGGCAAGTGGTCCTCGTAGTGCGACGGACCCGCCTTCGCGATCCACCACGAAGCGATCTCGGACACCTCGGGGAGGGTCCGCAGCGTGCCGAGCATGCGCGCTCGGGCGGCCTCGGCCTGTGCTCGTGTCTCCTGCAGCGTCAGCGCGCGGAGCGCGTCGAGGAACTCATCGTTCTTGGCGTCGATGTCCATCTCGCCGGCCCGGTAGGTACCGGCCTGGATCCGCTCCAGCGCGATGCCGGCCTCGGCAAGCCAGCTCCCCAGATGGCCGAGCAGATCCTTCACTGACCACCCCTCCCGGAAGTACCCGGGTCTCTGTGCCTGCTCGGGCGTGAGCGGGTCCATGAGACGACGGACCTCGGTCCACGCCTCGGCTTCGGCCGCCAACAGCTCGGCGATCGCGCGTGCCTCGGTCATGTCGGGCGGATGCTACCCGCCTCAGTAGCCGGCCGTGCTGCCGAAGTCGATCGGGATGCACGCCCCCGTGATCGGGGCGGCATCGGGCGACGCCAGGTACACGATCAGCGCCGCGATCTCGTCGGGACGGATGAAGCGTGCGCGCTCCTTCTGGGGATATCCCGCGAGCAGTGTCGCGAGGTACCCCTCCGGATCGTCCCCTCCGAAGTCACGCGCCTGCCCGGCGAGCATAGGGGTGTCGACGTCGTTCGGGCAGACGGCGTTCACGCGCACGCCCTTCGGTGCGAGCTCGAGCCCGAGCGACCTGGTCAGCAGCGAGACTCCCCCCTTGGACGCGGTGTAGATGGCCGTCTCGACGGTCCCCACGAGCCCGGCGTCCGACGACAGGTTCACGATGCAGCCCTCGGTTCGTTCCAGGTGCCGGATCGCGTAGCGGCAGGCGAAGAACGTGCCCTTCAGGTTCACGTCGATCGTCTGGTCCCACTGCTCTTCGGTCATGTCACGGGTGGGACCCTCGACCCACACGCCGGCGCAGTTCACCAGAACGTCGAGCCGGCCGTGGCGTTGGACCGCCTCGGCCACCATCTGTTCGCAGTCCTCGACCACGGTGACGTCCGCGACGATCGTGTCGAACCCCGGATAGGCGTCGGCGAGCGCATCGGCCGAACGGTCCGCCAGGACCACGGTGTCGCCCAGAGCTGCGAACCGATCCGCGGCGGCGCGGCCGATCCCGCCGCCGCCGCCCGTGATCAGGACGACCCTCGGCACCGGACCTCCTTCAGCTCGAGCGCGGCGGTGGACGAGCCGAACGATACGGCCTGCCGAGGACCGACTCCAGCGTCGGTTCTGTCACTCTTTCTCCCTCGCGCGTTCTCGCAGGTAGAGGCACATCTGCGCAGGTCAGGGCACCTTGACGTCGCCGCGTCGCCCCCGTACGTTCATCCCTGGCCCCAGGTGGCCGAAAGAGATCGAAGCAGGGAACCGAGCGGGCTAGAGCCGTAAGGCAACTCGGGGCACCTGTGGGTATGAGCGGGAAAGCCAACTGCTTGTGCCTGCGGGGAGCCTGGGAACCCCCAAAGCCGAGGTACCGGGAGGAAACCGAGCCGGTCCAGTGAGGTTACCTGGGGCCACTTCCTTTTCTCGCGAGCTCGTCTAGGCGTCGGGCGATCGCTCCACCCGGACCGCGACCGTGCCGACGGCCTGTTCCTGGTCGCGCTCGAGCGGCCCTCGGTCGGCGCTCAGCGCCCCGACCCACACCCCGACCAGCACGAGCGGCCCCCCCAGCAAGAGCGATGCCGAGATCGGCTCGTCGAGCAGCACGGCCGACAGAGGGATCGACACGAGCGGGAACAGCACGAGTTGATACGCGGCCGCCGACGCGGACCACTGCTGCACCACGTACACGTACAGCACGAACAGGAGTGGCGAGGTCACGATCATCACGCCCAATGCTGCAGCGACGCCGGCGGTCGCCGGCGCCTCCAACGACTCTCCTGTGACCACCGACCCGGCCAGCAGCAGGGCGGCGCCGACCGACATCCCGACGGCGTTGACGGGCAGCGGCCGGGCGCCCGCGATCCGGCGGACCGTGATCGCTGCCTGCGCGGAGGCAGCGGCTGCGCCCACCACCGCGAGCACCGAGAGGATCGGCAGGGATCCCGATGGCGGCCGGGCGGAGATCACCGCGATGCCCACCACCGCGAGGACGGCCCCGTAGAGCCCGCGCACGCGGAATCGCTCCAGACGCTGGGCGACCGCGAGCAGCAAGGTGAGCAATGGGACGAGCCCCATGATGACCGACGCTATCCCGGCCGGTACCTGCCGCGCCCCCCAGAAGAACAGCCCGAACCCCAACGCGAAGCCGAGGATCCCGTAGGCGTTCGATACCGCGAGGTCTCGGCCCCTCGGGAACACTTGACGGGACGCCGCCGTCGCGAGGAGCGCGATGATCGCCGCTCCGGCGAAACGGAGCCCCGCGCCCCACAGCGGATCGAGATGCCGCGTCACGTCGACCACCAGCACGAGGTTCGTCCCGCCGAGCGCCACCACGGCGAGGAACGCCACGAGCACGCGCTTGTCGGCGGGCGTCGCCACCCCGCGAAGGCTACCCGGGATGCCTCGTCGGGACATCTTCGGTCGCAGATGTCTTACCAAGCGGCCGATCGGGGTATGTCGTCGGCGCCCTCGACGAAGGAGGAGGAACACCGTGGACGTACTGCTCGCCGCCAAAGGGTGTGGAGGCGCCACCGCGACCATCCTGTGGATCATCGCGGCCATCCTGGTCATCTACGGCATCTTCACGATCGTGCGAGGCGGGGTCCTGTGGGGCATCGCGCTGATCGTGATCGGTCTGTTGATCGGACCCGGAGGCGTCAGCATCTTCTGCTGAGAAGCACCCTCGGTCTTTCCGGCATGATGTGCACGTGCGTGCGCAGCAGGGTCGGGTCGAGGTCATCGCGGGCCCGATGTTCGCCGGGAAGACCGAGGAGCTCCTGCGGCGTGTCCGTCGTGCCGTGATCGCCGGGCGGCAGGTGCGGGTCATCACCCATGCGCTCGATACGCGCGGCGGAACGGACCGGGTGGCGTCACACGCAGGCCTGGGGCACCCGTCGGTGGCGGTCCGGTCCGCGAAGCACATCGGGTCGGCGCTGGACGACGCGACCGAGATGGTCGCGATCGACGAGGCGCACTTCTTCGGACCGGGTCTCGAGGACGTTGTCGGCGAGCTCGCTGCCCGGGGCTTGGTCGTCGTGGTGGCCGGGCTCGACGTCACGTTCGGAGGCCGGCCGTTCGAGCCGCTGCCGTCGCTCATTGCGCTCGCGGAGCGCGTGGACAAGCTGACGGCGATCTGCACGGTCTGTGGCGAGGAGGCGATCTTCCACACGCGGATCGCATCCGGGTCCGCGAACGAGACCGACCTCGTTCCCGAGCACGTCGGCGGCGTGGAGAAGTACCAGGCGCGGTGCAGGCGCCACTTCACCCCGTGAGCCCCGCCGTGTTGACGGTGACCGCGGCGCGCCGGGCCGCGTTCCCGGGCGAGTCGATCGAGCTCGAAGCCACGCCCCCGGCCGGGACCTCCGAGGCCGACATCCGATGGGCGGGCGGCGGCGATCCGGCAGCGGGCGCCGGCCGCCGGTTCGTGACCGCGTTCGCCTCGGGGGGCGTGCACGCCGTGACCGCTTCCTGCGGCGACACGGCCGTGAGCCTGGACGTCACGGTGGCTCCGATCGACGAGTGGCTGACACGCGCCCGCATCTTCTACGGGCCTTCGATCGACTTCGCGCCGGTCTCTGTGCGGTCGAGCAGGGCCGTCGCCGGCCCACCCAGCACGGCCTGGACCTGCAACAACGTCATCCGATTCAAGCGACCCAGCGAGAGCGCGGATCTGCCGTATGAGTCGACGCTGATCCACGAGCTGGCGCATGTCTGGGAGAGCCAGCACGGTGAGGCCCAGCTGCTGGCCGGCGTCGCCGAACAGGTGGGACGGTGGTTCGGACGCGATCCCTACGACTACGGAGGCCCGATGGGGGTGCACGCCACCCGTCGCCTCGAGGATCTGCGGAAGGAGAGTCAGGCGCGAGTCGTCACCGAGCTCTGGAGGTCGGCCCACGGCCACGCGACCGATGACCACGGTGTCCCCTTCGCGACGCCCGGGTACCTCCCCGACCTGCGACGACTCGTCGAGGACGCAGGGATCGGCCGCGTCTCCGGCGCGCGCCGGACGACGCCCGGCGCCGTCGATCGCGTCCTCGCCCGGCTCGTCAACGCCGTGCTCGGCTGACTCCAGATGGCCTCGGGTCGAGAGGTTTCGAGTGACGCCGAAGTGGGTGACATCCATGCATGGACACCGAAGACAACCGCGACGAGACCTGGGAGACCGACGACACCGAACTGCGCGAGCTCGGCGAGGACCTGGAGAGCCTCGCGCGCCTCGAGAAGATCGCGCAGGCGCGGCAGGAGCAGATCGAGCAACGGATCGAGGACATCGCCGACGACGGCGTGCCCAAGTCTCGGATCCGCAGGCTGCTGCGGCTCTCGAAGCCGACTCTCGAACGCGTGCTCATCTTCGATCCACCGAAGCTGCACGAACGCCTCGGGCTCAGTCCCCAGTCGACCGAAGCCATCATCGACGGCGACGACGACCTGTAGCTCCCCAGGAACCTCTGAGCGGTCCCCGGGCCCACGCTGAGGCCGGCCTTCCAGCATCCAGGTGAGCGACGCACCGGGCGTCGCCAGCTGGAAGGAGGCACGGGATGGACGAGACCGACATGCGGGACGCAGGGTTCCACGTCACCGACACGATCTCCGGGTTCGGCGCGGGAGCACGAGCGTGATCGCGCCGGCGACCGTCATGGACTGGCTGCAAGCTCTGGCATTCACGGGGCTCGTCGCAGGGCTCGCGTCCGCCGTGGGCCGCGCGTTGCGACAGGGGGACGCCCCTCGTCCATGACAATCCCGACATCAAGCACCCTCGATCGCAGGATGCGCGGGGGCAGCCCCATGACAGACCTGTCATAGAGGTTGCCCCCCACCGGACGCGGTCATCATCGTCATCGTGTGACGCGGGAGGGGCCCGCACACGGGAGGATGCACATGACGCGTTCGTTGCGGTACGGCTGGAAGGCCGCCGCGCTGGTCGGCGTCGTCGTACTCAGCGCGACGTCGTGCTCGAACGACTCGAGCAGCGCGGGGATCACGCCGGCGGCCACGATCTTCGCCCAGAACTTTTCCTTCCACAATGTCCCCGACACGCTCCCCTCCGGGGTTGTCACATTGCTCTTCCAGAACAACGAGTCGTTCCCGATCGACCACGAGATGATCCCGATCGCGCTGCCGGAGGGGAAGACGGCGCAGGACGTGATCGACGGCGCCAAGGCGAACGGGCCGGACGACGAGGACAACTGGTTGCACATCGGCGGCGACTTCGGAGCAGCCGCCACCGGCGCGGGTCTCGTCGAGGTCCTGAACCTGCCGCCCGGCCACTACGCCTTCGCGTGCTGGCAGACCGGTGAGCAGGGTGGCGGCGAGAACGGTCCTCCCCACGCTGCCAAGGGCATGGTCGCCGAGTTCACGGTCTCTTGAGGTGAGATGGGGCCGAGCCCAAGGCTGATCCGCTGGAGATACGTGGGCCGATCGTGCCTGGGCTCGGCCGCTTTGGTCGTGTTTTCTGGCTGCGCCAAGCAGGGGATCACCTCGAAGGCGCAGGACGTCCACCAGCTGTACGGGATCATCTTCGCGCTGGCCGCGCCGGTGGTCGTCGGGGTCTGGGCTGGCTTGCTGTGGTGCTGGTTCCGCTACCGCAAGCGGGACGAGGAGAGCCCGCCTCAGACGATCGGCGGCAACCGGTCGATCCTGGTGTTCTTCGCGATCCCGACGCTCATCGTCGCCGCGCTTTTCCCCTTCGGGGAAGCGACCCTCATGAAGGTACAGAAGGAGGAGACCCCGCTCGTCAAGATCAAGGCCGAGGGCTTCCAGTGGGAGTGGACGTTCCTCTACGAGAACGAGGGGATCTTCGTTTCGGGAGAGACGGCCACACCCGACAAGCCCGAGGTACCGGCCGAGATGTACCTGCCGGTCGGTCAGGCGGTGCAGATCGAGCTCACCGGTCGCGACGTGATCCATTCGTTCTTCGTCCCCGATCTGCTGTTCAAGCGCGACGCGATCCCCGGCAGGACCACCACGTTCTCGTTCACACCCACGAAGATCGGGACGTTCCCGGCGCAGTGCGCCGAGTTCTGCGGCCTCTGGCACTCGCACATGACGTTCGAGGTCCACGTCGTGTCCCCGCCCGACTACCAGGCCTGGATCCTGAAGGAGCGCAAGGCCGCAGCGAGCATCACGTGCGACCCGAACGGGACGCAGCTGTCGCTCGTGGCGCACAACATCTCCTGGGACAAGAACTGCCTCGCCGTGCCGGCGAACCAGCCATTCACCGTGAATGTCACGAACGAGGACAGCGGCATCGAGCACAACTTCTCGATCTACGACAGCTTCTTCCAGAAGAAGACCTTCTTCAAATCGCCTCGGCTGGAGGGGCCGGCCAGCGAGACGCTCAACGTGAACGGGCTCCCGCCCGGTCACTACTACTTCCAGTGCGACGTCCACGGGCCGTCGATGTCCGGATCGTTCGTCGTCAAATGACCCCCAGAGGCGATGCGAGGTGACGAGGTGACGAGATGGCCGTAACGCACGCGCCCGAGCGGGCGATGGCGCAGCCCGAACGCGGTCGCCTCCTCGACTGGCTCACAACAACCGATCACAAGAAGATCGGGATCCTCTACCTGATCAACAGCTTCTCGTTCTTCGTCATCGCGGGCATCTTCGCGCTGTTGATGCGCACGGAGCTGGCGCGCCCGGGGATCCAGGTCTTCGCGCCGCACGCCTACAACCAGCTCTTCACGCTGCATGGCACGCTGATGATCTTCCTGGTGATCTTCCCCTTGCTCGCCGGGTTCGGGAACTACTTCGTTCCGCTGCAGATCGGCGCCCTGGACATGGCGTTCCCCAGGATCAACGCCCTGTCGTTCTGGCTGCTGCCGGCCGGTGGGCTGACGATCCTGGCGGGGTTCCTGGTCCCGGGCGGCGCCGGCGCGGCCGGCTGGACCGGGTATCCGCCGCTGGCCGAGCAGCTGGGGACGGGGCAGGACCTGTGGATCGCGGGTCTGCTGCTGGTCGGGACGGCGTCGATCCTCGGCGGGATCAACTTCATCGTCACGATCCTGCGCATGCGCGCGCCCGGCATGACGATGATGCGGATGCCGATCTTCTCGTGGAGCATCCTCGCGACGTCGCTCCTGGTGATCCTGGCCGCGCCATCGCTCACCGCGGGCCTGGTGATGGTGTTCGCCGACCGCCGGCTGGGGACCGCGTTCTTCGACCCCACCCAGGGAGGGCTGCCGCTGCTCTGGCAGCACGTGTTCTGGTTCTTCGGCCACCCCGAGGTCTACATGCTGATCCTCGGCGCCTGGGGCATCGTCACAGAGGTCGTGGCGGTCTTCTCCGGCAGGCCGATCTTCAGCTACCGCGGGGTCGTCCTGTCCTTCCTTATGATCACCGCACTGTCGTTCACCGTGTGGGCGCACCACATGTTCGCGACGGGCGCCGTGGAGCTCCCGTTCTTCAGCATCACCACCGAGCTGATCTCGATCCCCACGGGGGTCCTGTTCTTCATCTGGCTCGGCACGATGTGGCGGGGGAAGCTCCGGTTCGAACCGCCCCTCCTGTTCGCGTTCGGGTTCATCGCCATGTTCCTGATCGGTGGGATCAACGGGGTTTGGGCCGCCTCTCCCGCGATGGACTTCGCGATCCACGACACGTACTGGGTGGTGGCGCACCTCCACTACGTGCTGTTCGGCGGCACGATCTTCGGCGTCATGACCGGCATGTACTACTGGTTCCCCAAGATGACGGGGCGGATGCTCGGGCGAACGCTCGGCATCTGGCAGTTCTGGCTGCAGCTGATCGGCTTCAACCTGACGTTCTTCCCGATGCACATCCTCGGGCTCCGCGGCATGCCGCGGCGGATCGCCGACTACGCGCCAGACCGCGGGTGGAGCTTCCTGAACCTTCTCGCGACCGCGGGCGCCGTGGTGATCGCCATCTCGATGATCCTGTTCTTCCTGAACATCTTCCTCTCGCTGCGGAAGCCGAGGACGGCGCCGGACGACCCCTGGGGGGCGAACACGCTCGAGTGGGCAACCACGTCGCCGCCGCCCGAACACAACTTCGACTCGCTGCCGGTGATCCGGTCCGATCGTCCCGTCTACGACCTTCGCACGGGCCGAGGTGAGGCCTCGTGAAGTCGATCGGAGTTCGAGAGGGACGGGCTCCCCGAGAGCTGAGCGGTCCCGTGCTCGGCATGGTGCTGTTCGTCGCGTCCGAGGCGATGTTCTTCGGCGCGTTCTTCGGTGCCTACTTCACGATCAGGTCGTCGCTCGACCAGTGGCCCCCCGCGGGCATCACCGCGCCAGAGATCGGCATCCCGGCAGTGCTCACGGCGATCCTCATCTCGAGCAGCGTGGTGCTCCAGATCGGCCTGCTGAGGATGCGGACGGGCGATCCGAGGCGCGGCACGGTCTTCCTGGGCGGGACGATCGCGCTCGGCGTTTTGTTCCTGGCCCTACAGCTCTACGACTACTCCACGCTCGACTTCGGCGTGAAGGACGGCGTCTACGGCACCCTGTTCTACGTCATGACCGGATTGCACATGGCACACGTGTTCGGGGGCGTCGTGTTCCTGACGCTCGTGTTCGGGCAGTCGGCGTCGGGGCTCCTGACGCGCACGCAGCACGACGCCTTCGAGGCCGGGACGATCTACTGGCACTTCGTCGACGTCGTGTGGATCGGTCTGTTCACCGTCTTCTACCTCCTGACGCCGAGGTAACCGGATGCGAGCTGCCTCACGCGTGTGGCTGGCCCTGGGGGTGTTCCTCCTCATCGCGGGGCTCGTGTACGGGTTCACGAGCAAGGAGTACGCGGGGGCGCCGCTCCTGATCGTGGGGGCGGTGACATTCGGCTACCTGGCCTCCGTCGGATGGTTCGTCGAGCACTCGATCGAGGGCGAGGGCGAGGAGACGGGAGCCGAAGAGGAGCCGGAGGCCCAGGTGACTCCCACGATCTGGCCGTTCGCGTTCTCGATCGCGGGAGTGATCCTGATGCTCGGCGTGATCGTGAACGGATGGATCCTGGTGGTCGGCGTCCTCGCGTTCGCGCTGGCCGCCGGCGGCTGGTTACGCGAGGTCCTGCGGGCGCATCCCAGCCGCCGTTCCTGACCGCTAACCGCGGGCGATCAGCCAGATCGCTACCACGACCAACGGAGCGACGATCGCGAAGAAGACCGTCGCGTGGTACTGCGAACGGCTGGGACTGGGCAGGCCCGCCGGGTTGCAGCGGCGGCACACCGACTGGCCCCACATGACGGGGCCGCCGCATCGCATGCAACGATCGCTCGCGGTCATCGGGCCTCCGCTCCGTGCAACGAGGCGGCGCCGCCGGCCGCGGAGAGCCGCCGGTCGACCCGCGCCGCCTCGCGCTCGTCGGCACCCATCCAGTCCCACAGCACCATCGAGAGAGCCATCACCATCAGTACCATCCCGCCTCCCCACATGATCGCTCCACCGAGGCGCTGATCGGCGAGCGCCGCCCTCGCGCCCTCGACCTGAGCGTATGTCGGATATAGAACGTGAGGCGCGGTGGAGATCGCGAGACCGAGGAACGCCACCGCCGGCATCGCCAGGAAGAGGTAGAGGATCCGCGCCGGAGGCGACAGGCGACCGGGGATCGGGTCGATCCCGACGACGGGGAGCCAGAAGAGCACGGCGGTCGCGAGGAGCGCCGTGTGCTCGGCCGCGTGGACGAGGTCGTTGCGGAGCGCCAGGTCGTAGATGCCGGTGAAGTGCGTGCTCCACAGGACCACGACGAACAAGGCCCACGTGGTCATCGGATTGGCGAGCACCCGAACAGGCACGCTGCGGAGGAACGCCTTGAGCGCGCGCCGCGGACCGTCCGTCCACCCACGAAGGGCGACGGTCACGGGCGCCCCGGCCACCAGGAGCGGGGCCGCGATCATCGTCAGGAGCAGGTGCTGCACCATGTGGACCGACAGGGATCGGTCGGCGAGGATGTCCAGTGGCGGAACGAGCGCCACGAGCGCCACCACGGACCCGACCAAGAAGGCGAACCGGCGACTGCGCTGCGCACGGGTCGCGGGCCGTCCGCGCCGGGCACGCCTCTCCGCGTGCGCGTAGACGAACGTGGCCGATGCGGTGACCGCGACGACGCCGGGGTCAGGGAACCATGCCGTGGGCATCGATCGCCTCGGTGACCTCATCGTCATGGGTGGTCCCGGTCGGCGGCGGGACGTGGCCGTTGGTGGACACCTCGACCTGGAACGGAGCCGAGGCGAGCGTCGGAAGCCGGATCTCGAACGTCGATCCGGCGCCCGGTTCGCTCTGCACCCGCACGCTTCCCCCGTGCGCCTGCGCGATCGCGCTGACGATCGGAAGGCCCAGCCCGAAGCCACCGGTGTGCCTGCTCCGCCCCGGATCAGCCCGTGCGAACCGGTCGAAGACACGGTCGAGGTTCTCGGGGGAGATCCCCATCCCGCTATCGCGGACGGCAAGGATCCCCTCACGAGGGTCGCTGAGCACCGACAGCTCGATCACGTCGTCCTCGGACGTGTGAGCCACCGCGTTCTCGATCAGCGCGTCGAGCGCCACCCCGAGCCGTTCCGCGTCGCCGAGGACCGTGGCGTCGTCGAGCGTGCCGAGGCTCCAGCGACGAGGGGCCGCGCCCCAACGATGCAGCGCGTCCTCCACGATGGCGGGAAGGTCGACGTAGGTACGGTGCAGGAACTCCGGGTCCTCGGTCCCGGCAAGCAGCAGGAGCCGGTCGGCCAGCCGCCGCAGCCGCATCAGCTCGTCGGAGATCACCGCCGCGTCCTCGACGATCGTCGGGTCCCCGCTGGTCCGCCCGATCAGCTCCGCGTGCCCGAGCGCCACGGTCACGGGCGTCCGAAGCTCGTGGGACGCGTCCTGGACGAACCGGCGCTGGCGCTCCAGCAGCCGGACGTTCGCCCTCGAGACTCGCTCGGCTTCCTCGACCGCGGCCAACCGACGTTGGGCGTGCCACACCATGGCGAGGAACATCGCGGCCATCAGCGGCACCTCGGTGATCTCATCCGGCGACTGCTGGCCCCGACTTACATCGATCGCGATGAGCGACGCTGTCGTCACCATCACCACGGCCAGCACGGTCAGGGTCGATCGTCCCTGCCAGACGCGGAATCCGTAGAGGAGCGTCAGGCTCACCCAGATGAAGTGGAAGGGGACGGTCTCCCAGGTGGGGATGAGCAGCATCGCGGCCAGGTTGACGATCGCGAAGACCGCCCACCCGACGTCGATCCAGCGCTCGCGGGGCCAATCCCAGCGCTTACGCGGCATCGATCCTGTACCCCACACCCCTGACGGTCGTGATCGCAGCAGCCCCGATCTTCGCGCGCAGCCGACGGATGTACACGTCGACGACGTTGGAGCCGGGATCGAAATGGTATCCCCAGACCGCCGAGAGCAGCCGCTCCTTGGACACGGTTCTGCCGGCGTTCCGCATGAGCTCTCCGAGGAGCAGGAACTCGCGCTCCGCCAGAGATACCGACCCGCCGGGGGTCTGGACCTCGCGACGGACCATGTCGAGCGCCAGGGAGCCACAGACCAAGCGCATCGATTCCGACCGCGCGGCGGCCCGCAGCCGAACGCGAACACGCGCCAGGAGCTCATCGAGGGAGAACGGCTTCGAGATGTAGTCCTCCGCACCCCGCTCCAGGGATCGCACCTTCGACTTCGTGTCGTTCAGGGCCGAGAGGACGAGCACCGGTTGAGACGGTTCCGCCTCGAGGACGCGCCGCAGCACCTCGTGGCCGTCCAGATCGGGCATCACGAGGTCGAGGATCACCAAGTCGTACGAACGCTCGAGCGCGAGGCGCAGGCCGCGTCGTCCGTCGGCGGCGGTGTCGACGGACATCCCCTCGGCCTCCAGGCCGCGCCGCACGAAGTTGAGGATGCGCTGTTCGTCGTCGATCAGCAGGATCCTCGGCTCAGCGACGCCCGGCTCCTCGAGCGCGTGGTTGACGTTGACGATGGATGTCCTCGATTCCTCCGTCTCCCCGGCCATACCGTACCCACAGTCATCCGGTTGCGATAGGGAGGCCGATGACAGTTCTGTCATCCCGGCCCCGCTCCCGTTTACAGGTCGCATGCCCCCCAGGTAACGTCGTTTCCTCCATGGCGGCCGAGGTCGTTCGAGCGAAAGGCGCAGGGCCATGAACGCGTGGGCGGTTCCTGCCGTGATCTTCGTCGTCGTGATCGTCGCCGCGTGGCTCGGGCTTCGCTGGATCCGATCCGAGCACGTCGAAACGCTCCGCGCCGTCCCCCTGTTCTCCGGGTTGTCCAGGCACGACCTCATGGCCGTCCTGCGATCGACCCACGGGATCGGGTTCGAGAACGGTGGGGCGATCATCCGTGAAGGGGAGCGTGGCAAGGGCTTCTTCGTGCTCACGAGAGGAACGGCGAGCGTGACCGTCGACGGATCCCAGGTCGCGGTACTCGGCCCGGGTTCGTACTTCGGCGAGATGGCCGTGATCGACGATGCACCGCGCACGGCGACGATCGTCGCGACCAGCTCCGCGTTCACGCTCGAGCTGGCGCCAACCGCGTTGTTCCGGCTCGTCGGCCAGCACCCGTCGATCGCCCGTGCATTCGAGGACGAGCTCCGCCGACGGCTCGCGGAGGTCGGGGAGCCGGTCGAACCTGCCGAACACGTCGACCGGGAACGACTCGCCGACCTGTCGACGCGGCTTCGAAAGATCCAGCACCCGGACTGGGCGACGTCTCACGCACAGCGGCGCTGGCTCAGGCTGAGCGGGCTCTTCGCGCGCGGCACCTGATCGCATCGCCCCCCGGAACTCGGCCCATACACTCGTCGGGTGCCGACGCAGCGCTCCATCGTGCTGGCGGCCGCTCCGGAGGACCTCTGGTCGCACCTGACCGATTGGGAACGTCAGGCCGACTGGATGGCGGACGCCGACCGCGTCGAAGTCGTTTCGCATTCCCGCGAGGGGATCGGGGTCCGGCTCCGTGTCCGGACCCGCTTGTTCGGCATCGCGGCCTTCACTGAACCCATGGAGATCGTCGGGTGGGACCCACCTCGCAGCCTCGCGATCCGCCACGGCGGTCCCGTCGTGGGGACCGGCACGTGGATGCTACGGGCGACCGAGCGCGGCACGCGGTTCACCTGGATCGAAGACGTCACGCTCGACGTTCCGGTGGGCGGCGCGCTTGCCGCGCGCTTGTACGCCCCGTTGCTGTCGTGGCTGATCGGCCGCTCTATGCGCCGGCTCGCCGAGACGATCCACTGAGCCCCCTGGGTTTCGCACCTACGCCTTCGGGGCAGGCTCCAGGACGTGGACTTGCTGGAAGGGGGGAACGACGTGCGAGGACCGGTGACCGCGGAACTGGCGGGTGCCCCCGATCCCGGCGGTCTCGTGAAGGTGCCCGACTCCCTGGAATCGTTGATCGTCGGCAACCGCGGACGCTGAGGCCGGCGTGCGAGGGTTGGGCCTCGTACGCGAGGTCGTCGACTTCGCCGGCGGATTCTTCCAGGCCGCCGGCTACGTGATCGTTCCCGCCGGTGTGTTCCTCGAGACCTTCGCGTTGGTCGGGATCGCGGTTCCGGGCGACGTGATCCTCGCCCTGGGCGGCGTCTACGCGGCCAGCGGCGACCTCGCGTTGCCGATCGTGCTGGCGCTCGGCATCGTGGCGGCATGGAGCGGGAGTGCGGCCGGGTTCTGGCTCGGCAACCGCCACGGCCGGCGCGTGGTGCGCGCGCTCCCCTTCTCCGACCGTCTCGAGCGTCATGTCGATCACACGCGAGACTTCTTCCGTCATCACGGCGGAAAGGCTGTCGTGCTCGGCAGGTTCGCGACGGGGGTGGCGGCGTTCGTCCCGTTCGTGGCCGGCATGTCGGAGATGCCCGTCCGTCGCTTCGTGGCGTTCATGCTCCCGACCGTCGCGGTGTGGGCGACCGCGATCACGCTGATCGGGTACGTGCTCGGGCGCAACCTCGACGTGGTCGACACCGTGCTGTCGCGATTCGGGTGGATCGGGCTCGCGGTGGCGGCGGTCGCGCTCGGTGGCGGATGGATCTGGAACCGGCTGCACCGCGATGCCTCGAGTCGCTGACACACCACATATGGCGCGTCGCGGCGTGGTAGACACGGCGTCATGCCGAGTGACCGTTCGGTGGTCGGCCCACTCCGCGTCGCGCGCTCGGTCGTGGTGCCCGAGCGCGAGCTTCGGTGGCGGTTCAGCCGCTCCTCGGGGCCGGGAGGCCAGTCGGTCAATACCGCCGACTCGCGGGTCGAGCTCAGCCTCGATGTGACCGCCACCACGTCCCTCGGGCCGATCCAGCGGACGCGGGCGCTCGAGCGTCTCGAGGGGCGGCTCGTCGACGGCGTGCTCACGATCGCCGCGTCCGAGCACCGCTCCCAGTTGCGCAACCGGGAGGCCGCCCTCCGACGCATGGCCGAGACGCTCGCGGCGGCCATCGCTCCCCCGCCGCCTGCGCGTCGCCCCACGCGACCGAGCCAGGCGGCCGTGCAAAGGCGCCTCGCCGACAAGCGTCGCCACGGCCTCACGAAGCGACTCCGTCGCGCCGACGACGAGTGATCGACCGTCAGCCGCGCCCGCCCGACCGGCGGATGCGTCGCGACGCCGGCAGCGCGTACCAGAACCAGCCGCACACGGCCCCCAGCGCGAGGGCGATGACCGCCGCCACGAGCGTGCTGAGCACGACCTCGAGCGCGACGAAGATCGCACCCGACATCGCGAGCGAGAGCGCGAACAGGCCTGCCGATGCCATGTGGTCTTGGGCGATGATCATCTCTTCCTTGTCCCGCGCGGTCTCCTCTTCGAGCCGGTGGAAGCGATGGCGGTGGTATGCCGCGGGTCCGATCAGCAGCGCGGACGCGACGGCCGCGCTCACGAGTGATGCGCCATAGACGACGCGCTGCGCATGGGTCGTGCTCGAGAATCCGCCATTGAACGGCAGGATCAACAAGAAGGCGAAGAGGACCTGCACCCCGGGGAGCGCGATGCGGAGCTCGTTCAGCAGCTCGATCAGCTTGCGGTTGAGCCGCTCCTTCTCCTGCTCGTCCGGTTCCGCCCGCGGCTCCGCCATCAGGCCCGCACCGTGGTCACCAAGGTCCGCGTGGCGCTGAGGACCCCTTCCGGTCCGAGGCACGCGACTCCCCTAGAGTGCTCCATCGGGCTGAGGATATCCCCACCCCGCGCGCGCCGGTCCGTCGCGGGCGATGACCGAACGCGAGACCGGCGCCGGCGAGGAGCGCGGCCTCGCCGGCGCCGAGCCTTGCCCAGACGATTACCGACCGGTCGCCGAGAACCAGGCGAGCGTGGCCGACGTCGCCGGGCCAACGAAGACGATCGGCGCGATGCATGGATCCGGCAGACCGATGGTGGCCTCGATCCTCGCATTGCCGTTCGTGCTCGCCGGGAACGGATCGGTCGCGACGTTCGTGACCGTGGCCACGCCTTCGTCGATCGTCTGGCAGCTCACGATCGCCCGGAACGTGGGGATCGGGTTGGTCCCCTGCAGCGGCGCCGGAACGGGGTCGCCGCGGAACAGAACGAGTCCGACGACCCTGACCTCCAGGTGCCCGGCGCTCGAGAGCTCGCCGCGGGCCGAGACGATCTGCCAGGGCAGGCCGCCGCCGACGATCCCGCGGATCGGATTCGCGGCGCCGACGTACGGACCCGTCACCGGTGCCATGCTCTGGAACTCGAGGACGTTGTGCCCCTTCGATTGCGCGAACGGCGCCTGGGCGACCAGCGCCACCGATAGCAGCGCCCCCGTGAACAGCACCAACAGTCGCTTCACATCGCTCCCCTCCCGGCCGGATGATGGATCGGGTTCGCGAAGGGCCTTCCGGCGGAGGCCACGACGCGACGATCGGACACCGGGTCTACGGGCAGCATCCGGGGTTGGTTCGACGAGCCCCTGAAGGCGGTCGTCCAACCGATGCACCATTCAGGCGTGAACGATCGGATGGACGTCTCGACGACGCATGAGCGACGGCTGCTCCTGCTCGCGTAGCCATCCTCGCCTGACCTTGGCCGGAGTCGTCTCGGGCGCGATGATCGGGTGGCTGGATGCGCGACGAAGCGGCGAGTCGTTCGGCGCAGGCGCGCAAGGCCTCGATGCCGACGGATGTCCACGCCGAGGGCGTCGCCCGCTACCCACAAGACGTCGAGGCGACCGTCTACTTCTGCACGCTCGAAGCCCTCAACAACGCGGCCGAGTACGCCTCGGCGGCACGGGCCGAGATCCGGCTGCTCCAGATGGACGGGCACCTGACGTTTCGAGGGCACGTCCGTGCGCGGGTCGGTTCCCGCGTCTTCCTAGGCCTCAAGACGCTGGCGCGCCAGCTGCTGGAGCTCCTCGACGTTCACCGCGGACCCGCCCTCGACCCCCGGCGGCGCCTTGGGCGGCAGGCCTCCGTGCACTCGGGCCTTGATGCCGGCGCGCGTCCGCCGAGGTGCCGCGAAGCCCATCGCCCGAGTGCGCACTTCTTCCAGGTCGACGACCCGGCCCGACGGGTGAGCGACGGTGGCGACCGTGCCGGCCCGGTACCAGTCGCGGATCGTCGTCGGGCTGATGCCCACCTCGCGCGCAGCCTGGTCGACCGTGACCCACGTCCGCTCCGTCTCCTCCATGCGTGCTTCCGCCTCTCGTCGGGTGTCATCCGCTTCATCGGGCGATCGGCCCGGTACAGAAAGTGGCCGTCGGTCCCGAACCACGGGCGGGTGTGGGTACTGCGGACGGCTGGGAGCCCCCGGGGAGCGGCCGACCTCGACCTGCTGGAAGCTGACTAGTCATCCCGGGAGCGACCCCTCCCGACACGACGAAGGGCCGGCGCCTTGGCGCCGGCCCCTCGGCCTTGTTCCGTCCGTGCGATCAGACCGTCGTGAGCTCCTTGGGCGCGTTCTCGACCGGCTTGACCACGCCTGCCTTCTTCTGCGCGTGGCGGAAGCCGAAGAATGCGAGCCCCGCCAGGACGATCCCCGCCGCCACCAGGAACCACCCCGTGTAGAGGGCGATCGTGGCGACCGTCCACCAGCCGTAGGCGTTCAGCATGATCGAGCGGAGCGTCTCACCCTTGAACAGGGTGTCGGCCTTCCCCGCGAGCTCCGCAGCGGCGTCGGGCGACAGGCCCTCGGCCCGCGCGGCCGCGCTCGTCTCGGCGTAGGTCTTGCCGTCGTTCACGCCCTCGAGGTGACCGGCGATGTAGCGGGCGAACGCCTCGGCCTGCGGGCCGGTCGTCACTTGCTGGCCCGCGAACTGACCGATCGTCGCCTGCTCCTCGGGCGACATGGCCTCGTACGGCGCGAACGTGACGTTCTCCGGCGCCAGCCGGTCGCGCACACTCTGCCTGCCGAAGTTCCCGCCGAACACGGCGAGCCCTCCGACCACGATGAGGACCACGGCGATGACAGCGGCGGTGCCGCTGACGAGCTGGTCCCATGCCCTCCTGTTCATGACGTACCCCTTTCTGACGGGCTGCCATTTCCGATGGACGCAGTGTCGTCGACGGGAGAGCGAGCACGGAGGGTCGGGGGTCACGGTCTCGGTGGGTCTTGGGGCCCGGGCCGAACGGGCACCGGGTCAGGGCCGATGGTCACTGTGCAGCACGCTGACCTGCGGCGGGAGCTTCGGGGCCCCCGGGACCCGAGGTCAGGCGGCGGCCCAACCGGCCACGGTCGGATGGTCGGTCGGCTGCGGTCCGACCTGGGCGGCGCCTCCCGGCGATCCCAGGCCGGTCTGAGCGAACCATTCGGCGTTGACCGCCGTGAAGGGCTTCCATTCGCCCGGAAGGTCGTCCTCGGGGAAGATGGCGTCGACCGGGCACACCGGCATGCAGGCGTCGCAGTCGACGCACTCGTCGGGCTGGATGTAGAGCATCCGAGGACCCTCGTAGATGCAGTCGACGGGACACTCGTCCACGCAGGCCTTGTCCTTGACGTCGATGCAGGGCTCCGCGATCACGTAGGTCATCCGAGATCCTCCCCATAAAGGGTCTCCCCGCGGGTGATGCGGTTCAAACCCGACTCAGCCGCGGGACCGACGGTGTCGCTGCGGCGGAGCTTCGACCCGTTCGCGCTCGGCCATCGCCTGGCGGAGAGCCGCCTCGACCTGCCGGTACTCGACGACACGGCCCGACAGCCGTGCCCGCAAGCCGCTTCGATCCCGCGAGCGCAGGCGTGCTTCGTTCGCTTCGAGGTCCTCGATGTCCATCCGCGGCTGCCCGTCCCTTCTCGGCCACCACCGTACCGTGCGCCGTTGGCCTGCGACATCGGCCGCTTGGCCAGTTTCACGCCGATCGAAGGACCGATGGCGCATCCCTGGCTACCATGGATGCATGGCCAGCCTGCAGCCGGGCGATCGAGCCCCCGGGTTCGCCCTCACCGATCAAAACGGCGGGACGGTCTCGTTGGAGGACTTCCGCGGACGACGGGTCCTCGTCTACTTCTATCCCGCGGCCGACACGCCGGGATGCACGACGCAATCGTGCGACCTCCGGGACCACAGTCAGGATCTGGCGGGCCTGGGCGTCGACGTGGTCGGCATCTCTCCCGATACGTCTGCGGATCAACTCGCCTTCGACCGCAAGTACGGGCTCGGGTTCCCCCTGCTCGCCGACCCGGAGCACGTCGTGGCGGACGAGTGGGGCACGTGGGGCGAGCGGACCCGGCGCGGCACCACCTTCATGGGCATCCTCCGCTCCTCGTTCCTGATCGACGCCGACGGCCGCATCGAGCGCGCGTGGTACCGGGTCACTCCCGAAGACACCGTGCCCAACGCGCTGGCCGCGCTCGCGGGCTGACTCCCACTGCCTCCTCACGCAACCGGCGGACTCGACCTGGCGGTACGCGGTGGGGTTGAATGTCGGGAGCGGGCCATCCGAAGGGGGAAGCATGGCTGAGATCGTGATGGAGGACGTCGCCAAGGTGTACCCGGACGGCACCCGGGCGGTCACCGATCTCAACCTCGACATCCAGGACGCCGAGTTCATCGTCCTGGTCGGACCGTCGGGATGCGGCAAGACGACGGCCCTTCGCATGGTCGCCGGGCTGGAAGCGATCAGCGAGGGCACGATCCGGATCGGCGATCGCGTGATCAACGCTGTGCCGCCCAAGGAGCGGGACATCGCGATGGTGTTCCAGAACTACGCGCTCTATCCGCACATGAGCGTGTACGACAACATGGCGTTCGGTCTGAAGCTGCGGAAGTTGCCGAAGGAGGAGATCGACCGGCGGGTCCGTGACGCCGGGAAGATCCTCGGGCTCGACGAGTTGCTCGAACGCAAGCCGAAGGCGCTCTCCGGTGGCCAGCGTCAACGGGTCGCGATGGGTCGCGCGATCGTCCGTGAGCCCAAGGCGTTCCTGATGGACGAGCCGCTGTCCAACCTCGACGCGAAGCTGCGCGTGCAGATGCGGTCGGAGATCTCCCGGATCCAGCACGACCTGAACGTCACGACGATCTACGTCACGCACGACCAGGTCGAGGCGATGACGATGGGCGACCGCGTCGCCGTCATCCGCAAGGGAGTGCTGCAACAGGTCGACACGCCTCAGTATCTGTATGACCATCCTCAGAACCTCTTCGTCGCGGGGTTCATCGGGTCACCCGCCATGAACCTCGTGGAGGCCGAGCTCACGCGATCGAACGGCAGCGCGTCAGTGGAATTCGGCGGCCTCCGCCTGGCGATCCCCGACGAGGTCTTCTCCGCCCGGCCGCAGCTCAAGGCGTACGAGGGCAAGCGGGTGATCGTGGGGATCCGGCCCGAGGACATGGAGGATGCGTCGCTCGTGTCCGACGCCCCGGCAGACCGTCGGATCCGCACCCAGGTCATCCTGCGCGAAGCGCTGGGCGCGGACGTGCTCGCCCACTTCACGATCAAGGCGCCCGTCGTGTTGACGGAGGACGTCAAGGAGCTCGCTCACGACGTCGGTGCCGAGGCGGTCGAGGCGGTCGAGGCGGGGGCGGCCAGCGGGGAGTCGAGGTTCATGGCCCGGCTCAACCCGAGGACCACGGCGAAGATGGGAGACCCGATCGAGCTGGTCGTCGACGTTCACCGCCTGCACTTCTTCGACCCCGACTCGGGGCTCGGGATCTACGAAGACGGCGGCTCCTGAGCGTCGAGGGCGCCCGTTCGCGCCACCCTCGCAAGGAACCTCGCGCTGTCGCGGATCCGCCGTTCCTGCGTCGCGTAGTCGACGTGGACGATGCCGAACCGCGGCGCGTACCCCTGCGCCCACTCGAAGTTGTCCAGCAGGGACCACACGAAGTAGCCACGCAACGGAACCCCTCGACCGATCGCTTCCAGCGCGACCCGCAGATGGTCGCGCAGGAACGCGGTGCGGGCCGGGTCACGCTCCGGCCGCACCGGATCGGCGTCGAAGGCGGCGCCGTTCTCCGTCACGTAGAGGGGCACCGTGCCGGTCCGTGACGCGACGAACCGGAGCGCCTCGAGCAGACCGGCCGGATAGACCTCCCAACCCATCGCGGTGCGCGCTCGCGCTTCGGTTCGCCTCGGCGGGAGGAGCGGAGAACGCACGACCCCGCGCGAGTAGTAGTTCACTCCGATGAAGTCGATCGGCGAGGCGATCACACCCATGTCGCCCGCCAGGATCTCGCCGCGGTCCCAGCCCCATGCGGCGACGCACGCGGCCGGATAGTCGCGGCCGGTCAACGGATCGAGGAACCAGCGGTTCACGTGATCGTGCTCGACGGCCGCGGCCTCCAGATCGAGCGGATGCGGCGTCGCGGGATGCGCGGGCACGACGTCCAGGACGATGCCGACCAGCGTCCCCGGAGCGGCCGCCCGGATCGCGTCGACGGCGAGGCCGTGCGCCACGAGGAGATGATGCGCTGCCGCGAGGGCCGCGGCGGGCTCGGTACGACCGGGCGCATGCTCCCCGGTCCGATACCCGTGATCGGACACGACACGGGGCTCGTTGATCGTCACGAAGTGACCGACCCGATCGCCGAGACGCTCGGCCACCACGCCGGCGTACCTGGCGAACGCCTCCGCGGTGTCGCGGACCGGCCATCCGCCTCTGTCCTCGAGTGCCTGCGGCAGGTCCCAGTGGTAGAGCGTTACCCACGGCGCCACGCCGTGGTCCAGGAGGTCGTCGACGAGGCGGTCGTAGAAGTCCAGCCCGGCGGCGTTCACCCCGCCAGTCCCCGCCGGCAGCACGCGGGGCCACGCGACCGAGAAGCGGTACGCGGCGAGTCCCAGGTCGGCGATCAGCCGCACATCGGCTCGGGAGCGATGGTAGTGGTCGCACGCGACGTCACCCGTGTCGCCGTCCCTCGTGCGGCCCGGCGTGTGGCTGAACCGGTCCCAGATGCTGAGGCCGCGGCCGTCGGCCCGAACCGCGCCCTCGATCTGATAGGCCGACGTGGCCGCGCCCCAGACGAATCCGTCCGGGAACTGGGCCTCGCTGATCAGCCTGCCTGGAAGCGCTTCCATCGCTCCCGGCGAATCTACACCGTATTGGGTTGACAGCCTCGTCCGAGCGGGTGTTGAGTGGGTGAGAGCGCTTCCACCAAGCGCGAGGCGGGAGGGGATGGTCCGAACGCTGGACGAGGTGGCGGCCCTGGTCGGCGTCTCCCGCGCGACGGTCTCGCGCGTCATCAACGGCGGCCCCGTCGCCCCCGCTACCCGAGAGCGTGTGCTGGCGGCGCTGGAGCGAACCAACTACCGGCCGAACGTCGCCGCGAGAACGCTCGCCTCGGGCCGTTCGGGGCTCGTGGGCGTGGTCATGCACGTCGACCCGCACCTGCTGTTCCGCGACCTCTACTTCTCCCAGCTCCTGCAGGGCATGAGCGACGCGCTCTCCGAGCGTGCCGCCGGCATGATGGTCTGGCTCGGCAACCGTTCGAAGGAGCAGACGCTCAATCGGATCTTGAGCGTGGGCCTCCTCGACGGCGTGATCGTCACGGCGGACACGCTCGACGATCCGCTGGTCGACGGGTTGGTCGCCTCGCCGATCCCGACCGTGCTGGTCGGTCATCGCAAGGCCGACCGCACGGCGAGCTACGTCGACGTCAACCACGAGGGGGCGGCCGACATCGTGACCACGCACCTGGTGCAGCTCGGCAGACGCAAGATCGGGCACGTCTCGGGTCGGCGCGGAACCGTTGCGGGGGAAGACAGGATCGTGGGATACCGACGCGCGATGGGCAGGGCGGGGCTGTCGACCGACGGGCTCGTCGTGGAGGGCGACTTCACAGGCGCATCCGGCGTCCTCGGGGCCACCCAGCTGCTCGACCGAGGCGTCGACGCCATCTTCTGTGCCAACGACGCGACCGCATCCGGTGCGCTCGAGGTGATCCGCGCCCGTGGGCTGCGGGTTCCCGACGACGTCGCGCTGGCCGGGTTCGACGACCTCGAGTTCGCCGAGCAGCTCGACCCCCCGCTGACTACGGTGCGTCAGGGCGTTCGCCAACAGGGCACGGAGGCCGCCAACGCGCTGTTCGAGCTCGTGCGAGACCCAGACGCAGGGCCGCGTCGCGTGATCCTGCCGACGGAGTTGATCGTGCGCCGATCGACCATAGGAGGTGTCCGCGTCGTTGAACGAGCGTCCGTCCCGTGACCCTCCGTCCCCGCGGACGGGTTTGACCGTAGGACTGTACATGTGAGGCAATAGCGTCGGAGCAAGGAGGGGGAACTGATGCGTCGACTGAGATTCGTCGCGCTGCTGGCGATCGTGCTGATGATCGCCGCCGCGTGCAGCAAGAAGACCGAGACCACCGGGGCAGCCGGAGCCGGTCCGGACCAGCCGAACACCGGCAAGGTCAACCTGTTGAGCGCCGTCGACCCCAAGGAAGGCAAGCAGATCCAGCCGATCCTCGACGACAAGATCAACAACGCGCAGTCGGACTACCAGGTGGAGATCGAGGCGGACGGGAACTTCGAGCAGGACGTCAAGATCCGCGCACAGGCCGGGACGCTCGACCTGGCGATGCTGCCCCAGCCCGGAGCCCTTCCCGACCTCGTGGCCACCGGGAACGCCGTGTCGCTCGAGGACATGGGCTTCGACATCGGCCAGCTCGAACAGACCTTTGGTAAGCCGTTCATGGACCTCGGCGTGGTGGACGGGAAGCACTACGAGATCCCGACCAACATCAACCTGAAGAGCATGATCTGGTACCCGAAGCAGGCGTTCGACGCGGCGGGCTACCAGGTGCCGCAGACCTGGGACGACCTGATGAAGCTGTCCGATCAGATCGTGCAGGACGGGTCGACGCCGTGGTGCGTCGGATTCCAGAGCGAGGGCTCGTCGGGGTGGCCGGCCACCGACTGGATGGAAGACATCATGCTGCGCACCGCCGGCCCGGACGTCTACGACCAGTGGTACAAGCACGAGATCCCGTTCAACGACCCGGCCGTGCTGGCCGCCGCACAGAAGTTCGGCGACATCATGTTCCACCCTGGCTACGTGCTGGGTGGCGCCGCGGCGACCGCGTCCACCGCGTTCGGTGACGCGCCGCTGCCGATGTTCGACAACCCGCCGAAGTGCTGGCTGCACCGGCAGGCGAGCTTCATCACGGCGTTCTTCCCCTCGACGGCACAGGCCGGTGTGGACTACGACTGGTTCCCGTTCCCGTCGATCGACACCCCGGGCGGACCGCTGTTCGGCGGCGAGGTCACGATGGCCTTCCGCAACGCGCCCGAGGTGAAGGACGCCCTCGAGCGCTTCTCGGGCACCGATGTGCAGTGCGCGATGGGTGGCTACGTGGGGTCCTCGCGGATCTCGCCGAACATCAACGTGTCCAACGACTGCTATGCGAACCAGATCCTGAAGGACGCCTCCGACGTGCTGAAGGAAGGCCTCTCGTCCGGGACCGCCCGCTTCGATGCCTCGGACCTGATGCCGGCCGCCGTCGGTTCCGGCAGCTTCTGGACCGGCATGATCAAGTACATGCAGCAGGGTCCCGACTCGATCCAAGGGATCCTCGACGACATCGAGAAGAGCTGGCCGTCGAGCTGAGGATCGCGACGTGACGATCGCCGATCGACCGCCGACCGATGATGGGGCCGCCAAGGCGGCCCCATCATCCGGCGGGAACCCAGCATGGGGGTTCGTGTTGCGGGTGGTCGCCGTGCTCGTGATCCCGATCGCCACGCTCTGGGTCCTGTGGGCGAGCTTCAACTTCCTCCGGGAAGCCGACGCGAACCGGATCATCGTCGTGGGCGTCGCCATCGTGGTCGGCGTCGCCGGCGTCTTCTTCCTGTACTGGGGCATGAACTACCTCGTCAACCTGCTGCCGGAGCGCTACCGCGAGGGCGTGCGTCCGTGGATCTTCGTGGGGCCGGCGCTCGTCCTGCTCAGCGTCTTCCTCGTCTATCCGGTGATCAACACGGTCCTGTTGAGCTTCAAGGACGCGCACTCGCAGAAGTGGGTCGGCCTGGACAACTTCAAGTTCGTCTTCACCGACCAGAGCATGCTGCGCGCGATCCGCAACACGCTCGGCTGGATGATCCTGGTGCCGATCGTGGCGGTCAGCATCGGGCTCGCGTTCGCCACGCTGGCCGACCGGCTTCGCAGAGGCGAGGCCGTCGCGAAGTCGATCATCTTCCTGCCGATGGCGATCTCGTTCGCCGGTGCGGCCATCACGTGGCGCCTGATCTACAGCTTCCGGCCATTGGGGTTCGGCTCGAACATCGGCCTGCTGAACGGGGTCATGCTCGGCCTCGGGAAGAACCCGGTCGACTGGCTGACGCAGCATCCGTGGAACAACCTGTACCTGATGGTGATCATGGTGTGGATGCAGACCGGATTCGCGATGGTCGTCCTGTCGGCGTCGATCAAGGCCATCCCGGACGAGATCATCGAGGCGGCGCGCATCGACGGTGCGTCGGAGTGGCAGGTGTTCCGGCGGATCATCGTGCCGAGCATCCTGCCGACCATCGTCGTGGTGTCCACCTACATGGTGATCAACGCCCTCAAGGTGTTCGACATCGTGTTCGTCATGGGCAACACGGAGGCGAACGGGACGGAGGTGGTCGCCGAGCGCATGATCCACTGGTTCTTCATCGGCGGGAACTACGGACGGGGCGCCGCGATCGCCGTCGTGCTGTTCCTCGCAGTGATCCCTGTGATGGTCTGGAACGTCAAGCGGTTCCGTGAGGAGGAGCTGATCCGATGAGCATGGCTCAGGTCGGCGACGCCGAGGCTGCGGAGTCGGTCGTCGGGCAGGCGGCCGCAAAGGGCATCGGTGAGGTGCGCGAGGGCGGGTGGTTCGTCCGCATCGCGATCCTGGTCATCGTCATCCTGTGGCTGATCCCCGCGGCGGGCGTCCTGATCACCTCGTTCCGCAAGCCCGATCTCGTGAACACGACGGGCTGGTGGACCGCCCTGGCACATCCGTTCCAGGCGAGCCAGTGGACCCTCGGGAACTACCGCGCCGCGCTCTCCGACGGGGGCATCGGCAACGCCTTCCTGAACAGCCTGGCCGTGACCATCCCCGCCACGGTCATGCCGATCACGATCGCCGCTTTCGCCGCCTACGCGTTCTCGTGGATGGAGTTCAAGGGACGGTACGTGCTCTTCGTCACCGTGGTCGGTTTGCTGGTGGTTCCACTGCAGATGGCGCTGATCCCGATCCTCAAGCTGTACGTCGATGGCGGCACGTTGTTCGACCGGGTCATCTTCCCCGACCTGAACCTGAACGGGACCTTCCTGGCGGTGTGGCTCGCCCATACCGGGTTCGGTCTGCCTCTGGCCGTCTACCTGCTGCGGAACTACATCGGGTCGCTGCCTTCGTCGATCATCGAATCCGCGAAGATCGACGGAGCCGACCACTTCACGATCTTCTGGCGGCTGATCGTGCCGCTGTCCGTTCCGGCCCTCGCGGCGTTCGCGATCTTCCAGTTCCTGTGGGTCTGGAACGACCTGCTGGTGGCCTACGTGTTCCTCGGCGGCACGAAGGACGTCCAGGTGCTCACGCTTGCGCTCGCGGCCCTGAACGGCGCCCGCGGTGAGACGTGGCAGCTGCTCACGGCGGCCGCGTTCATCTCGATGGCGCTCCCGCTGATCGTGTTCTTCTCGCTGCAGAAGTACTTCGTCCGCGGGCTGACAGCAGGCTCCGTCAAGGGATGAGCCACGGGGTGACCAGGGCCAGACGATCGGTCCTGGCGGGGGCAGAACCGCTGTCGCCGCGACGCAAGTGGCGCGCCATCCTCCTGTCGACGCTGATGCTCGTCCCCGCGTATTGGTCGCTGCTCACCGGGCTCGTCGCGGAGGGCTCCGACAAGGCGAACGCGCCGCTGGCCGCGCCGTACATCGCGTTCGGCCTGGCCCTGCTGCCGTTCGTGTTCCTGCTGTTGGCGTTCCTGTCGGAGCACCCGCGACCGGCCAGCGCGACCGCGAAGGCTCTGCTGCTCGCCGTGCTGATCGGGGCTCCCGTCCTGGGATTCGCCGGGGACGTCGTCACGGGCTTCGTCGCGGGCGTCGGGGCCGGCGGGATCGTGGTGATCCGCGCGGAGCCCCAACACTCCTGGCGGGCGCGCGCCCTGGCCGTCGCTGCCGCGTGCGTCTACTCCTTCGTCCTGGTCAGGACGGCGACCCCGGCTGGGCTGCTGCTCGGCCCGGTCCTTCCGTTCACCGCGATCGGCGTCGCCGACCAGCTCTCCGAGCGGCGGAGCGAGCGCGCGACGACGTGACCCGCGGACGGTTCGGGCGTTTCGACGACGCCGCCCGTGAGTACGTCATCACGCGGCCGGACACGCCGCTGCCGTGGATCAACTACCTCGGCACCCAGGACTTCGTCGGGATCATCTCGAACACCGCGGGCGGGTACTCGTTCTACCGGGACGCACGACTTCGCCGGTTGACGCGGTACCGGTACAACGGCGTCCCGGCCGACCAGGGAGGCCGCTACCTCTACGTCCGCGATGACGCTACCGGCGAGTTCTGGTCGCCATCGTGGCAGCCGACGCGGACCAACGTGGAGGATTACCGCTGCCGCCACGGCCTCGGCTACACGATCATCGGATCGCGATACGCGGGGATCGAAACGGAGACGCTCTATCTCGTCCCGCTCGAGGAGTCGCTCGAGATCTGGCGAACGCGCCTGACGAACATGCGCGACACGCCCGCGCGACTCTCGCTCTTCAGCGCCATCGAGTTCTGTCTGTGGGACGCCTGGGACGACCAGACGAACTTCCAGCGCAACCTCTCGACGGGCGAGGTCGACGTGCGCGAGGGCGTGATCTACCACACGACCGAGTACCGGGAGCGTCGGAACCACTTCGCGTACTTCGCCTGTTCGGCGGGTGTCGCCGGATTCGACACCGACCGCGACAGGTTCCTCGGCCCCTATCGGGGATGGGACCGTCCGCTCGTGGTGGAGACGGGCGCGTCCGGTGACTCGATCGCCCATGGATGGGCTCCGTGCGGCTCCCACCACGTGGAGCTCGCGCTCGACCCGGGCGAGACCCGGGATGTCGTCTTCGTGCTCGGGTATGCGGAGAATGCGCCCGAGGCCAAGTTCGACCCCCCGGGCTCCGGAAGGCTCGACACCCGCGGCGTGGCCACCGTGCTCGAGCGCTTCCTCAGGTCCGACCAGGTCGATGCCGCCGTTGCGGGGCTCCGCGAGCGCTGGTCCGAACTCCTCGCGACGCTCCAGGTCGCCACGCCGAGCGAGCACACCGACCGCATGGTGAACGTGTGGAACGCCTACCAGTGCATGGTCACGTTCAACTTGTCCCGCTCGGCGTCGCTGTTCGAATCGGGCGTCGGCCGCGGGATCGGGTTCCGCGACTCGAACCAGGACCTGCTCGGGCTCGTGCACATGGTTCCGGGGCGCGCGCGCGAGCGGATCCTCGACCTGGCCGCGACCCAGCTGCCGTCGGGCGGCGCCTACCACCAATACCAACCGCTCACGAAACGGGGCAACGACGCGATCGGCTCTGGCTTCAACGACGACCCGCTGTGGCTCGTGCTGGCCGTCGCCGCCTACCTGAAGGAGACCGGCGACGGCGGGGTGCTCGACGAGCCGATCCCCTACGACAACCAGCCGGGCTCGGAGACGACGCTCGCCGAGCACCTCGAGCGGGCGCTCGGCTACACGCTCCATCGCCTCGGCCCCCACGGACTGCCGCTGATCGGGCGCGCCGACTGGAACGACTGCCTCAATCTCAACTGCTTCTCCGAGACACCCGGTGAATCGTTCCAGACGACCCAGAACCGCGAGGGCAGGGTCGCCGAGTCGGTCTTCGTCGCCGGGCTCTTCACGCTGGCCGCATCCGAGCTGGCCGAGGTGGCAGAGTTTTTCGGCCGCGGCGGCGACCCGGCGAGCCATCGTGCCGTTCGCGACGCTATGGCCGCAGCCGTCCGTGAGCACGGCTGGGACGGCGACTGGTTCCTGCGCGCATACGATCACGCGGGCGCACCGGTCGGTTCCGTCCAGAACGACGAGGGATCGATCTTCATCGAGCCCCAGGGCATGTGCGCGATGGCCGGGATCGGGCTGGACGACGGCAGGGCCGCGCGCGCGCTCGAGGCCGTGGCGGAACGGTTGGCGACCCCGCACGGCATCGTCCTGGTGCAGCCCGCCTATACGAGCTACCGGCTCGAGCTCGGCGAGATCACGTCCTATCCGCCCGGGTACAAGGAGAACGCGGGTGTGTTCTGCCACACCAACCCGTGGGTCGTGATCGCCGAGACGCTCGCCGGCAACGACGATCGCGCGTTCGACTACTACCTGCGCATCAACCCATCGGCGCGCGAGCCGATCGGCGACGTGCACCGGTGCGAGCCGTACGTCTACGCGCAGATGATCGCCGGAAGGGACGCACCGACGCACGGCGAGGCCAAGAACTCCTGGCTCACGGGCACCGCGGCGTGGAACTTCGTCGCGATCACCCAGTGGATCCTCGGCATCCGCCCCGAGCACGACGGGCTGCGGATCGACCCGCGCCTGCCCTCGTCATGGGACGGCTTCACGGCGACGCGCCGCTTCCGCGGAGCGACATACCGAATCCTGGTGCGCAAGCCCGCGGGAACCCACGGGCGGGTCCGCTCCCTCGACGTCGACGGCCGGACGATCGAGGGGAACGTGGTCCCGCTCGCCTCGGCGGGAGCCACCGTCGCCGTGGATGCGTCGGTCCCCGGTTAGGGCAGCGGCTCAGGGCAGCGGCCACCCCGATTAGGGAGCGGCCGCCCTGACTCGCGGTGCCGACGAGATTAGTGCCCGTTCACGTGGGACGCGCCCGCGCCGTCGTGGGGGCTCGACGACTCGGAACGACCGGCGCCGGCCGACGAACCAGCGCCCGTAGCGTGATCCGGATGGTCGGGGTGCTGGTCGCCGCTCCCGCCCCGACCCCCGCTCTGATCGCTGCCGTGCGAGCCGGCGTTGCCGTGGGGGGTGGGTGTCGTCGCGTGACCGTTCCCTGTGCCCTGACCGCCGGCACCCGTTCCATGCGTCCCGTGCGGGCTCGTTGCGTTCCCGTGCGGGCTCGTTGCGTTCCCGTGCGCGTGCGGCTGCGCCCCACCGTGCGAGCCGCCCGCACACGCATCAGCGTGCGCACGGGTCGCCGCGCTCCCCGCGCGGCCGGACTGCGCCTTCGCGGCATTGGCCGAGGCCTTCGAGCCCGGAACCACGGCCGGACCGCAGTCGGCGCGATCCTGCCCCGCGGCGCCCACGGTGTCGGTGACCGACCCCGCGTGAGACGTGACAGGGACGGTCGAGACGGCGGGAACGTGGGTCGGCGGCGCGGATCCGGGAGCCGGACGGCGGCGGGTCGCGTCCAAGGCGAAAGACACGCCGACCATCATGACGATCAAGGCCAGTACCGCGGCCGTAGCCAGCACTACCCGGGCGCTCCGGCGCGGAACGGCAGAACCGGTCGACGCGAGCGAGGGGGACGGCTCGGCATCGGGGAGGAGGAGGACGGGCTCCCCCACGACGACCGGAGGATCGGCGACGGACGGCGTGCCGCGCCGTGCCGCTCTGCGCACGGCGTGGGCGAGGTCCTCCTCGATGCAGCCCGGGTCGACGTGCGCGTCGGCGATCGCTCGGGAGGAGACGCCGGCCGGCCACACGACGACGACGCCTGCCGAGGGCGCCTTGGCGCGGAGCGCCATGACGGCCGATGCGGGGATGGCGTCGTCGACGACGATCACCGTGGGCTCGACGCCCCTGAGGACGCGCTCCAGCTCGGCTCGCGACGTGCCCTGTCCGACGACGTCGAAACCCTCGACGTCGAGCGTCCAGCGCACGGGTCCGGGGTGCGGCTCGGCAGCCTCACCCAGGACCACCCGAACGATCGGCTGCTGGTTCACCCGGCACACCCTCCAGGACACCGCGCACTCGCCGCGCAGCGGTTCCGTACGAAACCCTTCGGACATCTTGTCCCGACCTTGACGGGCACCTCAACCACCGCCGGGACGGCGCACCAGCATGTTCTGCCCTGCAGGAGCAAACCGCTCCTCGCATCTTCGGCGTACGGTGCCTGCCAGAGCCCGTATGGGGCCCTGCAGCATCCCCCGTCGCTATCGTGGCGGGCCCCTTCGGGGGATGCGGCCGTCGGACGGGCGGACCGACCCCGACGACTGCCGGCGGAAGCCGTCCTGATCAGGGGCCGGAGGGTTCCGCCGCCACCACGGTGATCTCCTCGCCGCCCGTGACGAGCACCGGTCCGCCGAGAGCCTCGCCGTCGATCCTCGCCCCTCGACCCGAGGCCGCGATGCGAACGGAGTCGAGGCCCGTGGCCACCTGGACGTGGATCGTGCCGGGCTCGGCGAACCGCTGCGGCCGCAACCCGCCGTAGTAGTAGGAGAGGATCTGGGCGGCCGAGAGCCCGCGCCGCGCCTTGCCGTACGCCCCCCACTGCACCATCCCGACACCGTGTCCCCAGCCACGTCCCGTGACGGTGACGCCGTGCGTCGCCGACGACACCGTGAACCATCCCGACGGGATCGTCGTCGGGAGGTCGCCGCCCTTGCCGTTGTGGCCTGGGTAGCGACCCGGCTCGAGACACGGCGCCCACGTGTTCACCGCGCTCCGGAACGAGCTCTCGTCGAGCGGGCGCGACGTGCCGTCTCCCGAGACCGTCACCGTGGAGCCGCTCCGACCGACGTTCGACACCGGAACGCCGGCTGGCCACACGCCCGCCCTGCGAAGGAAGCGTGCGAGGTCCGGGAACCGAAGGAACGCACGCCAGTAGGACTCGGGAGAAGCACCGTCGTCGTGTTCCGGGACCGGGCGCAGGTACGGAAGCGCGGCGCTCCCGAACACCTGCTCGTTCCCATAGGTGTGCCCGTTGGATGTGGAGAAGTAGACGGTGTCGGCGGGGCGGTCCCCCGACACGAGGACGAGACCGCTCGTCCTGCGGACGGCCGCATACCAGCGACCGATCGACGGCTCCGGCGGGACCGGGATCCCCCGATAGACCTGGCAGGAGGTGGTGGCGCAGATCGGCGTGGCGAGCGTCTCGCCCTGCGCGCCGTCCCAGCCCGTCGACGCGAGGGCATAGCTGCGCGCCGCGATCGCCTGTGCCTCCAGCGCCGCCGGCGGCCACGACGGGGGCACCTCGGCGATCCCCTCGAGGTATCGCTCGAACGCCAGCGTCACGGTGAGGGTCAACGTGCCGTCGTCCCCTCGCCCGATCGAAAGGGCTCCCGGGTACCGGGCGGTGAGCGTCGCGGGCTTCGCGTGCACGCACGGCGACGGCGTCTGGGGATACGCGCCGTGCAGCAGGAAGGAGCCTCCGCCGGGCGGTGACAGCGTGACCGTGCTCGTGCTGACCGCTATCGGCGGCTTGCCGGTGACGGAGGGAGAGCCGATCGCAGCCGGCGCCGACGTGCTCGACGCGACAGACGTCGGCGCCGAGGACGACGCGGTCGTACACGTGGTGGCGGCGAGCGTGACGGCCACCGCCGGCCACAGAGCGCGGAACAGGCTGCGCGGTCCCACGCCGGGCACGCTAACAGCCACCGTGCGAAGACCGGAAGCAGCAGCTCCCTCGGTCATCTCCCGCCGATGCGCGCGCCAGCGAGTATCCGCACCACCGCGTCCTCGAGGGCTTCACCGTCGCGCGACGAGAGGCCTTCCGTCAGGATGGAGAACGCGGCGAGCGTCCCGCCGATGGTCTGCACGTACCCGGAGAGCGCCGACGTCGGACGGACGAACAACGTTCCGGTCTTCGCTCGGACGGACACGCCGGCCAGCCGTCCGGCCAGCGTTCCCTCCCCCGGCTCGGGCAACGATGCCAGGAACGCCCCGAACCACGGTCGCCGACGAGCGGCGAGCAACAGGGTGACCACGCCCGCTGCAGATGTACGGTCCTGACCCGACAACCCCGAACCGTCCCGCACGGTGGAACGGGCGCCGAGGCGGCGGGCCCAGGTCTGGATCCGCGTGGCGCCGGCGGCCGTGGACCCGTGGCCGCGTTTCGCACCGAGCGCCTTGACGAGGATCTCCGCATCGAGGTTCACGGAGTCGTGGTTCTGACGGAGCAGGATCTCGGCCAGCGGAGCCGAGCGTACCGATGCGAGCGCGGTCAGCCCCGCCGGGGCGTCGCCGGAGCCAGCGCCCCCGTCCACCTCGACTCCGGCGTGGCGGAGCGCCGACGTCAGCGCGGCCGCGGCGGCAGCCTCCGGGTCGGCCGAACGGTTCCCCGCCCACGCGAGCGCGGTCGGACGCGTGACGTAGGAACGCGAGATCCCCGGAAGCCACCCCGGCGCCCACCAGCCTCGGTCGAACGCGCTCCGGTCGCCGAGGACGGACCCGGAGACCGTCCGAAGACCGGCGGCGCGCAGACGCACGGCGAGCCTCCCGAGATCCGCCGTGTCGAGCTCGGGATCCCCACCGCCGATCAGCCACAGATCGCCATCGAGGACGCCGTCGACCGGCCGGTGCGTCGCGGCGGCGAGCGTCGGGAAACGGTGCCGCGGCCCCTCGATGTCGAGCGCCGCCATCGACGTCAACAGCTTCTCGTTCGAGGCCAGCCGTCGCGGGCGGTTCCCGTCGCGCTCGTACACGATGGTGCCGCCGACCCCCACCGCGACCGACACGTTCGCGCCGTTCGCGACCCCGTCGATCGCTCGCGTCCACTGCGCGTCGATCACCGCCTCGGAGACCGCCGGGGCGGCGGTCGCCGACGAAGACACGGGGGGGCGCGAAGCCGGGCGTTCGCCGCCCGTCGCCGTGGCGGTGGCAAGCGATCCGGACGCCGTGCACGCCGTAAGCGCGGAGACAGCCAGCGCGAGCAACCCTCGGCGTGGGTCCGGCATCTCCCGACAGTACGCGTGCCGGCGCGGACGCGCCGGACCCGTCTCCCGTATCGTTCGGCCGTGCAGTCGGGACAGACCGACGAGGGTTGGATCCAGGTCGTCACACTCGCCGATCTGCCGCCGGAGCGCGCCACCCGGGTCGATCTCGACGGCACCCCGGTTCTCCTCTATCGAACCGACGACCGGATCTTCGCGATCGGGAACAGGTGCACGCACCAGGGCGCCCCGCTCGACCGCGGGGTCGTGCGTGTCGGCTCCTCGGAAGCCACCGTGACGTGCCCGGCGCACGGCAGCATGTTCCGCCTCACCGACGGGGCGGTGGTCCGAGCGCCCGCCAGCTCATCGGTGGCAGCCTTCGAGGTCCGCATCGACGGGGACGTCGTCTCGCTCCGCCCGACGACCCGGTGAGCCCTGGCTTGTCCGTTTCTGCCCCGCGTGGTCAGATTCGGTCACGCACGCGATCCATCGAGCGGCCACGGGGCCGTGGCCGCTCGATCGGAAGCAGAAAGGGAGTCCGGACGATGTTGCCCTCCCGGTTCGAGTACCACCGCGCTGCGTCGCTCGACGAGGCGCTCGCCTTGCTGGACACCTACGGCGACGACGGCAAGGTCCTCGCGGGCGGCCAGAGCCTGATCCCGCTGATGAAGCTCCGCTTCGCCTATCCCGCGCACCTGGTCGACATCAACCCGGTGCCCGGGCTCGACGGCATCCAGGAGCGCGACGGCACGCTGGCGATCGGGGCGCTCGTTCGTCACAACACGCTGGCGAGCTCCGACGTGGTCGCGCGATATCCGACGATCGCGAGCGCCGCACCGCAGATCGCCGATCCGCTGGTGCGCAACCTCGGGACGATCGGAGGCTCGCTCGCGCACGCCGACCCGGCCGGTGATCTCGGATCGGTGATGCTTTCCCTGGGCGCCGGCGTCGTGCTCACGAGCACGGGTGGCGAGCGCGAGGTGGCGATCGACGACTTCCTCGTCGACACGTTCACCTCCGCCGCGGCGCCGAACGAGGTCCTCACGGAGGTGCGCGTCCCCGTCGCGTCGCCTCGATCCGGTGGCACCTACCTGAAGATGGAACGCAAGGTCGGCGACTTCGCCACCGTGGGCGTCGCGGTGGCGCTCACTCTCGCCGACGGCTCGATCGCCCGCGCTGGGATCGGGCTGACCGGCGTGGGGTTCACGAACATCCACGCGCGCGACGCCGAGGCCTCGCTCGACGGCGCGGAGCCAACGGACGAGGCGTTCGCCGAGGCGGGCCGGCTCGCGGCGGCCGCCGCCGACCCCGTGACGGACGTTCGCGGCCCCGCTGACTACAAGCGTCATGTCGTCGAGGTCTTCGTCCGTCGCGGCCTGAAGGCGGCGTTCGACCAAGCGACAGCAGCCTGAGCGGAGGAGCACGATGGAGATCACGGTTACGGTCAACGGTGCGGATCGCACGGCCGACGTCGAGCCACGGATGCTGCTCGTCCACCTGATCCGCGAGGAGCTGGGACTCACGGGCACGCACATCGGCTGCGACACCACCAGCTGCGGCGCCTGCACGGTCCTGCTCGACGGAACGCCCGTCAAGTCGTGCACCCTGTTCGGGGTGCAGGCCGACGGTCGGGCGCTCACCACGGTCGAGGGCCTCATGCGCGACGGCGCGCTCGATCCTGTACAGGCGGCGTTCAAGGAGCACCACGGGCTGCAGTGCGGCTTCTGCACGCCGGGCATGATGCTGACGGGCGCCGCGCTTCTGGAGCGCAACCCCGACCCGAGCGAGGACGACGTCCGCTGGGCGATCTCGGGGAACATCTGCCGCTGCACCGGCTACATGAACATCGTGGCGGCGATCCAGGCGGCGGCGAAGGCGAAGGCGGAGGCGTCCGCCGCGCCGGCCAACGCCTGAGACCGCGAGGGAAGGAGCCGAACGATGGCGACCGAGACTGAGGAGATCCGCGGGGTCGGACACAGCGTCCGCCGGGTCGAGGACGATCGATTCATCCGGGGCAAGGGCAACTACATCGACGACATCAACCTCCCGGGGATGCTCCACATGGCGATCCTGCGGAGCCCGTACGCGCACGCGACGCTCAACTCGATCGACGCCTCGCGCGCCCAGGCGCTGCCCGGCGTCGTGGCGGTCGTCACCGGCGAGCTGATGGCCCAGCACAACCTCGCCTGGATGCCGACGCTCTCCTACGACACGCAGGCGGTGCTCGCGACCGACAAGGTCCGCTTCCAGGGCCAGGAGGTCGCGGCCGTGATCGCCGAAGACCCGTACGTCGCCGTGGACGCGCTCGAGCTGATCGACGTCGACTACGACCCGCTGGAGCCGGTGGTCACGCCGCAGCGCGCGTTGGAAATCGATGCCCCCGTGATCCGCACCGACAAGGAGGACCAAAAGGACAACCGGATCTACGAGTGGGAGACCGGGGACAAGGACGCCACCGACAGGGCGTTCGCCGAAGCCGACAAGGTCGTCTCGCTCGACACGTTCTACCCGCGCTGCCACCCGGCGCCCCTCGAGACGTGCGGCTGCATCGCCGACATCAACCCCGCCACCGGCCAGGCGACGATCTACATGACCTCGCAAGCGCCCCACGCGATCCGCACGGTGTTCGCGCTGGTGGCGGGGCTGCCGGAGGAGAAGATCCGCATCGTCTCGCCCGACATCGGTGGTGGCTTCGGCAACAAGGTCCCCGTCTACCCGGGCTACGTGATCGCCACCGCGGCGTCGCTGCTGCTCGGCCATCCGGTGAAGTGGATCGAGGACCGCACCGAGAACCTCATCTCCACGGGCTTCGCGCGCGACTTCCACATGCACGGCGAGCTGGCGCTCAAGGACGACGGCACTATGCTCGGCCTGCGCGCGTCGCTGCTCGCCGACGAGGGCGCCTTCCACGCCGACGCGCAGCCGTCGAAGTTCAAGGTCGGGCTGTTCCACATCGTCAGCGGCTCCTACGACCTGCCGGCCGCCTACGTCTCGGCGGAGGGCGCGTACACGAACAAGGCCCCCGGCGGCGTCGCCTACCGCTGCTCGTTCCGCGTGACCGAGGCCTCGTACCTGATCGAACGGCTCGTCCAGAACGCCGCGTACGAGCTGGGCATGGACCCGGCCGACCTGCGGAAGAAGAACTTCATAGAGAAGGACAAGTTCCCCTACACGTCGGCGACGGGGTTCGTCTACGACTCGGGCGACTACGAGACCGCGATGAACCTCGCCCTCGAGAAGATCGGCTACACCGAGCTCCGTAAGGAACAGGAGACCGCGCGCGCCGAGGGGAAGCTCTACGGCGTCGGGCTCGCGTCGTTCACCGAGGTGGTCGGGGCCGGTCCGCACAAGCAGTACGACATCCTCGGCCTGGCGATGAACGACGGCGCCGAGCTTCGCGTGCACCCCACCGGCAAGGCGATCCTCAAGCTCTCGTGCCAGACCCAGGGCCAGGGGCACGAGACGACCTTCGCGCAGATCGTGGCCGAGGAGCTCGGGATCCAGCCCGAGGACATCAAGGTGGTGCACGGCGACACGGACAACACGCCCTATGGCCTGGGCACGTACGCGTCGCGGTCGACGCCGACGTCGGGCGCGGCCACCGCGATGGTGTCCCGGAGGATCCGCGAGAAGGCCTCGAAGATCGCCGCCCACCTGCTGGAGGTCTCCGAGGAGGACATCGAGTTCGAGAAGGGGAAGTTCTCGGTCAAGGGCGCGCCCGACAAGGCCAAGACGATCCAGGAGGTCGCCTTCGCCGCGTACTCGGACTTCCCCGACGGCATGGAGTCCGGGCTCGAGGGCGTCTACTACTACGACCCGCCCAACCTGACCTTCCCGTTCGGGACGTACGCCGTGGCCGTCGAGGTCGACGAAGACACGGGGCAGTGGAAGGTGCGGCGGATGGTCGCGGTCGACGACTGCGGCGTGCGGATCAACCCGATGATCGTCGAGGGGCAGATCCACGGCGGCCTGACCGAGGGATACGGGATCGCCGCCATGGAGCTGATCACGTTCGACGAGAACGGCAACTGCATCGGCGCCAACTTCACCGACTACCTGCTGCCGACCGCGTGGGAGACGCCGCGGTTCGAGCTCGGCGAGACGGTGACGCCGTCGCCGCACCACCCGATCGGCGCCAAGGGCGTCGGCGAGTCGGCCACCGTCGGGTCCCCGGCCGCCTACGTGAACGCGGTGATCGACGCGCTGCGGCCGCTCGGCGTGACGAACATCGACATGCCGCTCACGTCGGCGAAGGTGTGGCAGGCGATGCAGGACGCGAAAGCGGGCTCGTGAGGAAGGAGATCCTCGACCTCGCGGCCGACCTGTCGGCGCACGGCGAGCCGTTCGTGCTCGCGACGGTCGTGTGGGCACGGTCGCCGTCGTCGGGCAAGCCGGGATCCACCGCGCTGATCACGCCCGACCGAACGGTCCGCGGCTGGCTCGGCGGCGCTTGCGCCGAGCCGGTCGTGATCCGCGAAGCGCTGTCTGCCCTCGAGCAAGGCGCGCCGCGGCTGCTCTTCCTTGGGCCGCCCCACGAGCTGGAGGGACAGCAGCGCGCCGGCGTCGTCACGGTCCCGATCGCCTGTCAGAGCGAAGGGGCATTGGAGGTCTACGTGGAACCCGTCCTGCCCTCGCCGCATCTGGTCGTGATCGGCCGCTCGCCCGCAGTTGACGCGCTGGCCGGGATGGCCGCCGCGCTCGGCTGGCGGACGGTGGTGGTCGACGACGGCGGCGCCGAAGCGGACCATCCGGGCGCAGTTGTGACCAGGCTCGATCTCGCCCGCGCCGACGTCGACGACCGGTCGTTCGTCGTCGTCGCGACCCAGGGGCACTACGACGAGGACGCGTTGCAGCGGGCGCTCGAGACGCCGGCCGCGTACGTGGGGCTCGTCGCCTCGAAGAAGCGAGCGGCATCGGTCCTCGGCTATCTCCGCGACCGGGGGGTCGCCGAGGAGGACCTCGCGCGGGTGCACGCGCCGGCGGGGCTGGATCTCGGCCGCCTGCCGAACCAGGAGATCGCGGTGGCGATCCTGGCCGAGCTCGTGCAGCTGCGCGCCAGCGGTGAGCTGCCGGCCCCGGCAGCCACCGCCGTGTCCGAGGAGCACCACGAGGAGATCGACCCCGTGTGCGGCATGACGGTCGAGGTCGCGACCGCCCACTACCGAGCGACCCACGAGGGCCGGACGTACTACTTCTGCAGCGCCGGGTGCATGGATCGGTTCGTCGCCGACCCGGTCCCCTTCGCGACGGCTGCGTCGTAGGAACGATATCGGTCGCGGCCTAGTGCACGGCTGTCTCAGGCGCGAGCGAGTGATGTTCGTGACCGCCCTCCCGCCCTCGATCCGTTCGGCTCCGGCTTCACGGAACAACCAATCGCACATGAGCTGGATCGCTTTCGTGCCCCATCCCCGGCCGCGATCCTCCGGCCGGAAGAGCCCGATCGCGAGGAAGAACAATCCGGGCCGCATCGTATGACCCGGTTCTGCGTAGGTTCCGATCTCCCCTATCAGCCGACCGTCGAGTTCGACGGCGAGGTCGAGCGCCCCGTCGCGGAGGATCCCCGAGCGCGCGATCCGATCAGCGAGCCTCTGCCGATCCGGTGGACCTGCCGGAGACACCGTCTGATCGTCCGCACTCGCCAACCGAGCCTCGAACCATTCGTCGAGCTCATCGGCTCGGAACGGACGCAAGACGACCCTCTCGCCCCGGATCACGATCAAGACCGGGATGGTAGGTGCCCTGGGGATCTACCGGCCCAGCTCCGGATCGATCTCCAGCGGCCGCCACGCGAGTGGACGTTGCTCGCCTTCCGCGTGGCACGTCAGCCGCATCGGTTCGGTGTCGAGCCGTTCGATCGACACGATGTGGGGCCCGACGGGTGTCGCGAACCGCACGCGCACGGTTCGACCCTCGCGGTCCACGTGCTCCGATGTGATGGCGTCGATCCCGTCGATGCCGAGCCGTGTTCGGAGGTGATGCTCCGCTGCTTGGACCGCGAAGGGGTCGCGGGAGCGTCCCCGATAGTTGTCGAGCACGACGCGGCCCTCGAGATAGGCGTCGACGATGCCGGCCGCCGATTCCGGCTCCACGCGCCCGTAGTACAGCCCGTGCGGGAACAACACGAGGTTCCCCGCGAACCGGTCGCCCCCGACGTGGGTGCTCTCCCACGTCGCTTCGGGGAACGACGCGGCAAGCGCTTGGGCGAGCGGCCTGCCGCGCTCCGCGCAGCATGGGTCACGGCGCCCATGCGTGCAGACGACCGCGATCGGGTCGCGCAAGGGCTCGAAGGTCGCGCGATCGGACAGATGGATCTCGCCCACGTCCTCGATCGTCTCCAACCGGCGACGTCCGGCCCACGCGTCGCGCGTGTCCACCGCGAAGCACGTGACAGAGCCGTCGGAACGACGATCGACCCGGCGGATGAGCAGCACCCGCGCCTCGGACTCGCGCTCGATCCGACGCAACGAACGACCCACTCGGTCGGTCATCCTCGCGTCTCGAAGCGCGTCGACGCCCCACGGCCCGGGGTGCTCGACCAGGAGCCAGGTGTGGATCGTCGAGGCCGTGCCGGCGAGCGGCTCTCCCCTCGCTCGGCTGCGGAGGGAGCAGCGGTCGGCGACCGCCACCTCAGGGCGCCGCCGTCAGGAGACCCTCGCGGATCAGCCGCCGTACCAGCACGGCGCGGCTATCGGCATCGGAGAGGTCATCCGTGAGGTCGCCGACCGCGAACGACTCCGCGTCGGCCACCCGGCGCACCGCCGGCTCGAGGAACGCCGGCATCTCGAGTTTCCGGTCGCCGAGGAGGACGACGAGCGCGCCGTCCCGCAGCCGCACCTCGCACATCGCGCCCGGCCGCCGCCGGACGACGGTCGAATCGTCGACGACGAGCGGCGCCGCCCGCTCGGCGATCTGCCCGCGAGCGAGCTGAGGGCGGTTCGACCAGAAGCGCTCGAGCCGCCGCTCGAAGACCTCGGCGGGATCGACCCGTCGCAGCGAGGCCGCCGCGGCGCCGAGTCGGTCCGCGAGTTCCCGCCGGAAGCCGTCGGGATCCTTCGTCCACCCGGCGGGCACTTTTCCGTCGAGTGCCCGGTCGGCGCTCGCGCGTTCCCACTCGCCGCTCAGCACGTCGCGCCAGGAGCTGACGTGCACGCCGATCGTGAGGTGCCCCGAGAGCACGTCCTGAGTCGAGGCCGCGTGCGGTGTCCCGGTCGGCATGTAGATCGTGTCTCCCGAACCGACCTCCGCGTCGAGCGGATCTCGATCACCTTCCGCCGGTGCCGCGTGCACTTCCCAGCGCTTGCGTCCGAACGCCTGCAGCACGAAGACGTCGTGCGGATCCTCGTGCAGAGCGAGTCCCTGGGCGCCAGGCGGCGTGATGTAGGCGTTCGCTTGGCAGGCGTGGCCGAGATCGAGCTCGAGATCGCGGCAGAACCGCGTCACGGGCTCCGACCACCGGTGCAGGCCCTGCAAGACGAGCGTCGCTCCGTCCTCGAACAGCGCCGCGATGCGCGCAGGGTCGGCCATGCCGGAGACGTCGCGCGAGCCCGTGCGCCCGGAGCGCGTGTAGGCGGACTCGGGGACCACCTCGCCGGCCTTGACGACGCGGAGGTACGGCGTGCGGAGCGCGGTGCTCGTCAGGAACCGGTCGACGTCGTCGAGCGTGAGGAGGTCCTCGAATCCGCCCGGATCGGTGCCCGCCCGCACGACGGCGCGAGCGCCCCACGCGTCCCGCAGGAACGCGTCCGGGTCACCGGTGCAGCGCTCGAGCGGGCCGCGTGCGTCCGTGCGGTCGATGGAACCGACGCTCACGAGGCGGAGTCGGTCCCGTCCATGTCCTTCGTGTCCGTGCCGTCCTGGTCCTGCGTGTCGGTGCCGTCGGCGTCGCGTGCGTCGCCGTCGGTGCTGTCCGTGCTGTCGCCGTCGGTTCCGTCGCCCATCGGCGTGTCGGTGCCGTCGGTGTCCTTCATCTGCGCCGTGGTCGCGATCCCGGTACCGGGCATCACGGTCTTGATGTCCTCGTCGGTCAGCGTGCGGTCCTCTCCCATGGTGCGCCCTCCTTCGTCCGACAACGGCCTTGATGCTAGTGCCCTTCGGGTCGAGGCGTCGGGCCGGATCCGTGTGACGCCCGTCCCGGTCAGAGAGGATGGACCTGATGCATCCGATGCCGATGGCCGACCCGATCGAAGGGGATCTGCGGACCATCCTCTGGATCCAGGCGCTGCGTGCGTTCCTCTACGGGTTCGGATCGGTGCTGATCGGCTCAACCCTGGCCGCACACGGGGTCAGCGCGGTCGCTGTCGGCGCCGTGTTCACCGCGATGCTCGTCGGGATGGCGGCGTCGTCTATCGCCGTCGGGCTCCTCGGCGAGCGGGTAGGCCGCCGACGCGCATATCGGTCCCTCCTGCTGGTGATGGGCATGGCGGGAACCGTCTACGCGCTCACGGACGCGACGCCGGTCTTGGTGCTCGCCGCGCTCACCGGAACGCTCTCGACCGATCCGAACGAGTCGGGCCCGATCACGTCGCTCGAGCAGGCCATGATCGGCCACGCGCCGGCCGACGCGCGGACGCGCGTGTTCGGCCGGTACAACGCGATCGCCTACTTCGCCGGAGCCGCGGGCGCGCTCTCGGCGGCCCTTCCGGCACTCGCACAAGGCGCGGTCTCGTGGGCGCCAGCGCCGCGCACCTGGCTCCTGCTCTTCCCCGTGCTGGCCGTGGTCTGCGCGGCGCTCGCCTCCCGGCTCTCCGGCGCGGTGGAGGCCTTGACGAAGCGTGCCGGGACGGCACCGCTGCACCGGTCGCGGACGACCGTATTCCGACTCGCGGCCCTGTTCTCGCTGGACTCGTTCGCCGGCGGATTCGTCGTCCAGGCGTTCATGGTGTTCTGGTTCGGTCGGCGCTTCGGGGCGAGCACCGAGCTGATGGGGACGGTGTTCTTCGCCGTGGGACTCCTCCAGGCCGCCTCGTCGATCGTGTCCGGGCGGCTCGCGCACCGGATCGGGATGCTCGAGACGATGGTGTTCACGCACATCCCTTCGAACGTGTTCCTGATGGCGATCCCGTTCTCGCCGGTCCTGTGGGGCTCGATCGTCCTGCTCATGCTTCGATCCTCCATCTCGCAGATGGACGTTCCGGCTCGGCAGGCTTACGTGGTCGCGATGGTCGACTCGGACGAACGGGTCGCGGCCGCCTCGTTCACGAACACGGCGCGCTACGTGACGAGACCCTTCGGGCCCGCGATCGGGGGCGCGCTGATGACGGTCGCCCTCGGCGCGCCGTTCGTGGTCGCTGGCTCGCTCAAGATCGTCTACGACGGCCTGATCTACGCGACCTTCCGACGGGTCCCGCTTCCCGATGCGACGCGCTGAGCCGCCACCGATCACCCCGTCGCCGGCTCGGGCAGCCAGCTCTGCCGCGTTGGGGCCGGCGGCCGCGATCATCACGGGCGGGACCTCAGGCGGGGTGCTGTAGATGGCGAGCCCCCCCGATCCTATAGTGCCTCCCCCGGTGGGTGACCTCCTCCCCCGTCCAGAGCCGGCGGATGACCTTGACGGCCTCCTCGAGCATCTCCTGCCGCTCGTCCGCCGCCGGCCACCTGGCGCCGACGACGTGTTCGTTCAGGTTCTCGCCGGAGCCCTCGCCGAGCACGAAGCGGCCCGGCATCAGCGACGTGGCCGTCGCCGCCGCCTGTGCGAACGACCGCCGGATGGATCCGGATGGTCGGACACGTCACGGCGGTCATCACCGGGATCCTCGATGTGGCGTGGGCGATCGCGCCGAGCACGCCCCACAGGAACGGACTCTGCCCCTGCCTGTCGGTCCACGGGTGGAAGTGGTCCGAGATCGTCGCGAAGTCGAACCCCGTCTCCTCCGCCCGCGCGGCGAGCCGCACGAGGTCCCTCGGGCCGATGCTCTTCGCTGGACCGTGTGCACCCGATCTCCGTTAGCCGTCGTCCTCCCGTGCTCGTCACGTTTCCTCAGCAATCCGTCGGGTTTCCCAAACGTGTTGGAGGGAAACCACCCCCGCGTGTGGGATCGTTCGGCTCCGCGGGACCCATTGTCGACGAGCTCGACGGCGCGACCATGCTGTTGACCCTCTTCCTCGTGTGCGCGGCGGCCCTGGTGCTGTCAACCGTGCTCCTGCTCGCTTTCGGCCACCGTGTCCACGTGGCCTGGCGTCCTCTCGGCGTGGTGCTGGCCGTGCCGGTGGCCATCGCCTCCGGCGAGGCGGTCCGTGCGATCTGGAGCCTCGATCCCAGGCTCGTCCACGCGGGCGAGACGCTCACGGTGGTGGCCTCGCTGGTCGTCGTGATCGGGCGGCGCGACTGGAACCCCTTCGGCCAGGTCTTCTTCGGGTCGTTCGCGCTGTCCGCGGTCGTCTACCTGGCCTTCGCGACGTACGTCACGTTCGGAACCGGCCTTCCGGCGCTCGGGGTCGTCGCGTCGTTCCTCCTGTTCCTGCTGGAGCTCGGGGCGCTCTCGCTGTCGGTCTCCTTCGCGTTCGAGAGCCTGGACGTCGCGACCCGGGCACGCTGGCGCCGGGAGATCCCGGACCCCGACCCCACCTTCCGGCCGTTCGTCTCGCTGCAGATCGCCGCCTACAACGAGCCGCCGGACATGCTGATCCGAACGATCCAGTCGGTGGAGGCGATCGACTACCCGAACTTCGAGGTGGTGGTGATCGACAACAACACGCGCGACCCGGAGGTCTGGCAGCCGGTGGCCGACTACTGCCGGGAACGCGAGCGGGTCACCTTCCTGCACGTCGACGACTGGCCGGGATTCAAGGCGGGGGCGCTCAACCTGACCCTGCGCCAGCACACGGACCCGCGAGCCGAGATCATCGGCGTGATCGACGCCGACTATCTGGTCGATCCCGCCTACCTCGACAGCCTGGTGGGCTACTTCGCCGACCCTCAGGTCGCGTACGTCCAGAGCCCACAGGACTATCGGGAGTGGGAGGGTGACCCCTATCTCACCGCCTGCTACGACGCCTACCGCTACTTCTTCACGACCACGATGCCGTCGCGCAACGAGCGGGACTCGATCATCTTCGCCGGAACGATGGGTCTGCTGCGTCGCTCGGTGCTCGAAGAGCTCGGTGGCTGGAACGAGTGGTGCATCACCGAGGATGCCGAGACGTCCCTGCGGATCCTGCAGCGTGGCTACTCGGGCGTCTACGTGGCGACGTCGTTCGGGCGCGGGATCATGCCCCTCACGTTCGGCTCCTTCAAGAGCCAGCGGTTCCGGTGGTGCTTCGGCGGCATGCAGATCCTGCGGATGCACTGGAGGGATCTGGCGCCGTGGAACCGCGACCCGTCGAACCATCTGACGCTCGCGCAGCGGCTCGACTACATCCTCGGCGGCATCCAATGGCTGAACGACCTCATCTACCTGGCCTTCACGGCCGTGCTGCTCGCATCGGCCGTGGTGCTGCTGACCAACGGGTCGGTCGCGATCCGGCCGCTGATCGGCGCGGCGGCCGTGCTGCCCGCAGCGCTGATCGCGTCCGGACTCGTACGTGCGTTGTGGACGCTCCGCGTGCAGACGGGAATCGGCGCGCGCAGAGCCGTGCTCGCCTTCGCGAACTGGCTGTCGGTGTCGTGGACCGTGGCGATCGCCTGCGTGCAGGGGCTGCTGAGGCGCCGAGGCGTGTTCATGCGCACCCCGAAGACCGCGGAGCGGCGGGATCCCTTGAGTGCGCTGTGGACCGCGCGGGTCGAGACCCTGCTCGTCGGACTTCTGTGGGCGGCCGCGGCGCTGACGGTCCTCCACGGCGTGGCGTCGGCGCTCCTCGTCGGGCTGTTCGTGTGGCAGGGCTCCGTATACGCGACCGCTCCCTTCATGTCGCTGATGAGCACGCGGACCGCGCTCACCCCCGAGCTCGAGCGCCGGCGTCGCACGGAGTGGATGCGCGAACGATTGGGGCGCGCGGCCCCCTATGTGGTCGGCGTGGCCGCCGCGCTCGCCGCGGTCGGAGCGTTCGCCGCGATCATCGGGTTCGGCGGATCCCAACCTGGCGTGCAGCAGCAGAACCCGTTCGAGGTCCAGCGCGCCGCGCCCGCCGCCCCCTCCGCCGTGCCGATCGCCGGCGTCGCGACGACACCGTCTGCCACAGCGACGCCCTCGCCGACCGCGTCGGTCACTCCCTCGCCGACCGCCTCCCCCACGGTGACCCTCTCCCCGTCGGCCACGCCGTCGCCCTCGGTATCGCTGTCGCCCTCGGTGTCCCTGTCGCCGAACCCGGGGGCTGCTGGGTCGCCGACGCCGACGCCGTGACCGGCGTTCGCCGCCGTGCGTTCAGCGGAACCAAAAAGTGAGCGCCAGTCCCAGCACCGCCGTCCCGGCCGTGAGCCACAGGACGTGGTCACCGATGTGCCCGCTGTGCGCGGCGCGAAGGGCAGCAACGAACGGAGCGCTTGCCCGCCGCGCGGGATCGCGGACCGATCCTCTGAGCCGCTGGCGGAACATCACGAGCCACGCGACCATCAGCGCGCCCACCGTGGCGATCGCCCCCGGCAGGGCGCCGGGAACCGGCTCATCGCGGGTCGGGATCGGCGCGGGCGAGCCGCCGTCGAGCACCACGGCGGCGATGCGCTCGCGATCCATCGACGCCTGCGCTGCGGCTTGGGCCCGTGAGGCCAGGTTGGCCGCGTTGCCGGCGGCAACCCCGATCACCAGCAACGCGACCGGCGGTGCGAGCAGCATCGGGGGCGTGCGCCTGCGCGAGACCAGAAGCTCTCGCTCCCTCGCGGGCTGGGCAAGGCGCGACGCCCGAGACCGCGGCGGGCCCCAGCCGAGGAAGATCCGGCCCGCGGCGCCAAGGATCGCGCCACCTGTGAGCGCCGTTGCGACGACGATCACCACGACCCACGCGATGCCCTCGCCGGATGCCGCCGCAGCGATGATCCCGAAACCGGAGGGCACTCCCGGCAGCTGCAGGCCGCTCAGCGCCAGCCCTCCCAGCGCGAAGACGATCCCGGGAACGACGAGACGCCGTCCGCGCCCAGCCAGCGACTGGATGTCGATCGCCGAAAGGCGATGCAGGACGATCCCCGCGACGAGGAACAGGCCCCCCTTGACGAACGCGTGCTCGACGAACAGCAGCGAGACACCGCCGATCGAGCGAGGATCGCCGATCGCGACCCCCATCAGCAGCACGCCGACGGTCGCGACGGTCGAGAACCCCAGCATCCGTTTCAGATGCCGTTGCTCGACGGTCATGATCGCTCCGACGAGCGCGGTGACCGCCGCGATGACCAGGAGTGCCGTTCGGACCGCTTCGCTCGTCAGCCCCGTGCTCGAGAACACCGTCCACCAGATGCGGGCCAGGACCAGCAGCCCCAGCTCGACGAACACGCCCGCGAGCACGGCGTCGACCGGAGACGGCGCTACCGACTGCGCGTCCGGGAACCACAGGTGGAACGGGACCGCGGCCGCCCGCACCAGCAGGCCCGCGACGACCAGGGTGAAGGCGGCGATCACGAGCCCGTCCGCGGGAGCGCCCGTCAGCGAGCGTCCGGCGGCCGCGAGATTGAGGGTGCCCGTGCGTCCGTAGACGAGTCCGATCGCGATCAGCACCATGAACCCGCCGATCGCGTTGGACACGGCGAGGTTCAACGCTCCCTGCAGCGGCGCCGCCTGCTCGATCCGGTAGCCCGTGAGGGCCACGGCCGCGACGGCTGTCAGCTCGAGGAAGACGAACAGGTTGAAGAGGTCGCCGCTGAGCGACAACCCGACCATGCCGGCCAGCAAGACGAGGACCAGCGCGTGATAGAAGGAGCCGGTCGCCTCGAAGTACCGCCAGGAATAGACGAGCGCCGCGGTGACGAGGATCGCGGCCACGGTGGCGCCCCCGGCGCCAAGAGGTTCGGCGACGAACGAGACACCGATGGCGACGCCCCCGCGGGGCGTCCATCCGCCGAACCAGTACACGACCGGCTGGGCCGCGGTGCCCACCGCAACGCACCCGCACATCACGGCGACCGCCCCGGAGGTCAGGATGGAGAGCGCGTCGATCACGCGGCGGGGCAAGAACGACGTTCCCGCTCCCAGCAGCCCGGCGACGACCAGCGGGACCACCGCCGCCAGCACCACGAGCAGACGCATCCGTCATCCCCGGAGGGAACGCAGCTCATCGGGATCGAGCGTCCCGAATCGCTTGTGCTCCTGGATCGCCAGGCTCAGCAGGAGCGCCGTGACGGTGACTCCGACGACGACGTCGGTGAGCGTGAGCGCCTGCACGACCGGATCGACCGCGGGCGTTCCCACGGGGACGTCCTTGAAGATCGGCGCCGTCGATCCGGTGCGATACCCGATCCCCAGCAGCAACACGTAGGTCGAAGACTGGACGACCGACAGGCACACGATCAGGTGCACGAGGTGGCGGCTCGTGACGATGCCGTAGAGCCCCACGAGGAACAGCCAGACCGCGACGAGGTACGGGAGAACGCTCATCGCGGGCTCTCGCGGCGGATCGCGAGCGTCTGCTCGAGGAACTCGGAGAGGATCAGGACGAAGGCGGCCGAGACCTCCAGCCCTACGCAGACGTTCAGGACGGGGACCGTCCCTCCCGAGAGCAGATCTCCCGGTGTGCCGAACGGAAGCATGTTCGTCAGGAATGCGGCGCCCGAGATGAGGGCGAGCGCCCCGACGACCGGGTACGCGGTTGCCGCGACTCCCTCGGACGCGTCGATGACCGGCTCGGGAGCGATCGCGCGGAACGGGACGAACCCCCCGATCAGAGCCACCGTGACGGCGGCGGCCGCCAAAACGGTGCCCCCCTGGAACCCGCCGCCGGGTGAGAGATGGCCGTGCACGACGACGTAGATGCCGTGCACCACCGACAGCCCGATCACGGCGACGCCGAGGGCACGGACCGTCTCGCTGGCGGTGCGACGGGTCCGCTCCTCTCTGCGCTTGCCCGGGATGCGTTCGACCTCCTCGCGGCTGGGACGCAGCAGGAGCGCGACCCCCACGACCGCCGCGTACAGGATGAACTCCTCACCCATCGTGTCCACGGCTCGGTAGTCGAAGACGACGGCCGACACCACACTCGTGGCGTGGCGTTGCGCCACCTCGACCCGGTTGAGCAGCGATGCGTACGCGTGCTGAGACCGGCCGAAGGCGGGCAGCGCCGCAACGCCCCGGACCAGGACGAAGCCGAGGCCGACAGCGGCGATCAGGAGCAACACGGCACGGACGCGACGGGTCACGACCTTCCACCCCCGATCTTCGTGAGGGTCAGAAGCAGCATGAGCGGGAGCACCACGACCCCGACCCCGACGAGCGAGAGCGCCACGTCGGGGGCTTGCAGGGTCGTGAACAACGCGGCCAGCAGCATCCCGTACACGCCCACCATGACGGTCTGCCGGAAGGGTTCGCGCGTGAAGACGACCGCGGCACCGCCGCCGGCCACGAGCAGGAAGACGATCGTCAGGAGGACCGTCATGCCTTGGCCCCCGAGGACTCGCTCTGGCGCCACGCGGCGCGCCCGATGGCGTGGGCGAGCACCGGACCCGAGATCCAGAGCATCCCGACGATCAGGATCGCCTTGATCCCGAGCGGGCCGAACCCGTCGCGGACTACGACGGCCGCGCCGATCGCCGCGGGACCGAGCGTCCCGACGGCCGACAGCAGGTGCAGCCGGGCCAGCGCGTTCCCGGCGACGGCGACCCCGACGCAGGAGGCGAGCATCTCGGCCACTCCGACCACGAGCAACGTAGCCTCGACGACCTCGCGGGGGGTCATCGCCAGCTCTCCAGGAACCGGACGAACACCATGCCGCCGACGAACGACAGGCTGCCGAGCACCAGAGCCACGTCGACGAACACCGACCCGAACGTCACCGCCAGCACCAACAGCGCCAGCGTGATCACGGTGCCCGCCGCCTGCAGGCCCACGACCGACTCGTACGGGTCGCCGCGGACGCACACGACGCCGCAGGGGACGACACCCAGGAGCAATGCCGCGCCGGCGACGAGCCACATCGTCACGAGCGGGCCTTCCGACCTCGTGGAGAAGGAACGAGCTCGTGGACCAACATGGTTCCGCGCTCGCGGTCGAAGCGGATCACGATCGTGTTCGGCGCGAACGAACCCGCGGCCGTCAGCGCCGCACGCCGCGCCACCGAGCCCGGATCGCTGCTCCCCACGCGGATCGGGACCCGGCGGTACGAGCCGTTCAGCGGGCGTCGCCGGACCAGGTGCCCAAGGACCGCCATCAGGACGATCCCCGTGTCGGCGACCATCCTCGGCGGGAGCCTCCAGAGGCTGACCAGCCATCGCGCCTTGATCCGCAGGCGCACCAGTTGCTGGCTGCGCACGATGAACACAGCGGTGGCGGCGACCGCGGCGGCCAGCGCGCCCGCGAGCACCTCCTGTGTCGCCAGGGTGTCGACGAGGGCCAGCCAGACGATCAAGGAAGCCGCCCAGGCGAACAGCCAGATCGCCGCCTGCCGCGTCCCGCTTCGGCCCTTCACCCCGCCTGCTTTCCCGCGCAATCCATCCCGCAAACCGCGGGTGGGCCTACGCGGCGAACCGCTCGGCGTCGGCGCGCCGCAGTTCCAGCCCGATGCCCGGCCGCGCCGGGTCGGGACGCAGCACGCCACCACCCGGGTCGAGCACGCCCTCGAACAGCATTCGGTCAACCCGTGCGTGATCTGCGAAGTACTCGAGGTGACGCAGGTTCGCCGTGGCGCACGCGGGAGCGACGTGCAACGACGGCGCGCAGTGGCCGGACACGTCGAGCCCATGCGTCCGAGCGACGGCCGCGGCGCGCAGCCATTCGGTGATGCCCGCGCAGCGGGAGACGTCCAGCTGGATCACATCGACCGCGCTCGCGAGGCGCTCGACGTAGGCTAGGTCGTAGGCGTATTCGCCGGCCGCGACGTCGATCGGCGTGGCGTCACGCACGGTGCGAAGTCCGGCCAGGTCGTCGGAGGACACCGGTTCCTCGAACCACGTGACGTCGAGGCCCTCCAGTCCGTCAGCCACGCGAACCGCCTGCTTCCGCGTGTAGGCACCGTTGGCATCGACATAGAGCTCGGCGTCCGGGCCGATCGCGTCGCGGGCCAGAGCCGCTCGTTCCAGATCGCGCTGCTCCTCGGCGCCCCAGGCCGACCCGATCTTCATCTTGACACGCGGGATGCCGTCCCCGTGGACCCAACCCGCAAGTTGGTCCCGAAGCTCTCGGTCGGTCAACGACGTGAACCCCCCGCTGCCGTACACCGGCACCTCGTGACGTTCGGCACCGAGGAGCACGTGCAGGGGCAGATCGAGCAGCTTCGCCTTCAGGTCCCACAAGGCGATGTCGACCGAGGCGATCGCCATCGAGGCGATCCCCGGCCGCCCCTGGTTACGGATCGCGCGCACCATCGACTCCCACGCCCCGGGCACGTCGAGCGCGTCATGGCCCACGACGGCGTCGCGCAGGAGCTCGTGCACGACCGTCCCGCACGCCGCACTGCCGTACGTCCAGCCGATGCCCCGCCTGCCCGGCGCCGAGACGTGCACGACGACCACCGTGGTGGCGTCCCAGCTGAGCGTGCCGTCGGCCTCCGGCTGACCCAGAGGCACGGTGAACGCCGCGACGTCGAGCCCCGTGACGGCGACCTCGGGCACGCCCATCAGCTCTTCAGCTTGTCGACCTTGTCCCGGAACACCGTCGAGGCGATCGTCGCGCGGCGCGGCTGTCCCTTCAGGAAGGCCTCGGCGAACCCCTTCGCCTGGTCGTAGTGCACCTTCGGCGGCATCGGCGGTTCGTCGGGGTTGACGACGACGTCGACGAGCGCGGGCCCGTCGTGCTCCAGAGCCTGGACGACCGCCGACTCGACGTCGGCCGGCTTCTCGACCCGAAGGCCGAGACCGCCACACGCCTGGGCCCACATCGCGAAGTCGGCGGGCCGCTCCCACCGGACGCCGTACTCGGGGAAACCGAGCACCATCTGCTCCCACAGGATCTGTCCGAGTTCCCCGTTGTTGACCACGAAGACCTTGATCGGCACGCTCAGGCGGGAGGCCGTGAGGAACTCCGCCATCAGCATGGCGAAGCCGCCGTCACCCACGAACGCGATGCATTGCCGCTCGGGATGGGCCACCTGTGCGGCGATCGTGTAGGGAAGGCCCGGCGCCATCGTGGCCAGGTTCCCCGAGAGCATGAACCGGCGATCGCCGCGGATGTCGAAGTGCCGGGCAGCCCAGGTGGCGATCGTGCCTGAATCCGATGCCAGGATCGCGTCGCTCCTGGCGTGCCGGTCGATCATGCGCATCAGGTACTGCGGTTGGATCGGTTCGCGATCGGCGCTCTCGAGGGCCGCGATCTCCTCGCGCCAGGACGCCATGTCCTTCTGTGCCCCCTCGAGGAAGCCGCGGTCCTCCCGCCGCCGCAGCAACGGACGCAACGCGGCGAGTGTCCGTCCTGCATCCCCGACCAGTGGCGCCTCGACCGGGACGCGGCTGCCCACACGCGTGGGATCGATCTCGATCTGCACGACGCGCGCCTTCTCGGGCAGGTACGAGGTGTACGGGAAGTTGGTCCCGACCATGAGCAGGGTGTCGCAGTCCTCCATCGCGCTCTCGGAGGGACGCGTACCCAGCAGGCCGAGGCCTCCGAGCGTCAGCGGGTGATCGTCCGCAACGACGGCCTTCCCGAGCAGGCTCTTGACGATCGGCGCCCCAAGGAGGTCCGCGACCGCGAGCACCTCGTCCCCGGCGCCGAGCGCACCGGCCCCCGCCAGGATCACGGGCCGCGACCCCGACTGCAACACGTCCGCCGCCCGCCGGAGGGCCTCGTCCTCGGGCACCACGATCGGGGGCTCGTACGTCGGCGCCGTCATCGGGGCTCGGGCGACCCCCAGGCCGCCTTCGTATGGCGCCAGATCGGCATCTGCCTCCTGGATGTCGACGGGGAACGTGATGTGGGCCACGCCGCGCCGTGAAACCGCGGTGCGCACGGCGATGTCCACGAGGGTCGGGATGCTCACCGGCACCGTCACGACCGCGTTGTACTCGGCAAGGTCCTGGTACACGCGATCCAGATGCACCTCCTGCTGGTAGGCCGTGCCCAACTGCGTCGTCGCCTGCATGCCGGTGATGGCGAGCACGGGTACGTGATCGAGCTTCGCGTCGTAGAGCCCGTTGATCAGGTGCAGGCCGCCGGGACCCGACGTCGCCAGACACACACCGAGCCGGCCGGTGCTCTTCGCGTAGCCGGTGGCCATGAACGCCGCCGCCTCCTCGTGATGCACGAGCACGAACCGGATCCGATCGCGGTGGCGTCGGAGCCCCTCCATGATGCCGTTGATCCCGTCGCCGGGAAGTCCGAAGACGGTATCCACCCCCCAGTCGATCAGCCGCTCCACCAGCAGCTCGGATGCGATCGTGCTCATCGTCGAACCTCCTCGTCGAAGTCGGCAGCCGCCGGTCGGTCCTGCGGACCGGTCCTCACGAACGCCCTCGGACGGCCGCGGCTGCTGCGGCCACCGCCGCGATGCCGGTGCCCGCGAGCCACCGGCGATGCTTCGACGCCCACAGCTGCGGGCTCCGGCCGTGGGCCACGTCGTCGAACGACCCGTGGGCCCCGTGATCGAACGGGATCGGCTCGATCAGGTTGTCGTCGCGGTTCGGATCCTCCGGCGTATCGGTCTGCTGGGCGTCGTATCCGGTGCGCGCCAGGTATCGGCCGAGCAGTCCCGGCACGGCTCGCTGCCCGAAGATCGTGGCGACTGTGGGGGCGCCCACGTAGACCTCACGCCGGCGATGGGTTGCCGCCCAGACGATCGCGTCGGCCGCGACCTCGGGCTGATAGATGGGTGGCACGGGCTGCGCGCGGCGCGGCATCTTGCTGCGCGACCAGCCGAACTGCGGGGTGTTCAGGGCCGGCAGCTGCACGGTGCTCAAACGAACATGCGAGCCATCGTGTCGCAGCTCGCACCGGAGCGAGTCGGTGAAGCCCTCGATCGCATGCTTCGCCCCGCAGTAGGCCGATTGCAGCGGGATCGAACGGTAGGCGAGCGCCGACCCGACCTGCACGATCGCCCCCCGGTCGCGCGGCAGCATCCGCCGAAGAGCCGTCATCGTGCCGTACACGGCGCCCAGGTACGTGACCTCGGTAACGCGGCGGAACTCGTCCGGGGTCACCTTATGCACCGGCGCGAAGACGGTGACCATGGCATCGTTGACCCACACGTCGATCGGCCCCAGCTGGTCCTCGATCGTTCGTGCGGCCGACTCCACCGCCTCGGCGTCCGAGACGTCGGTCGGTACGGCGATCCCTGCCGACCCCTCCTGCTCGACGTCTTTGAGCGCACCGGCGAGCCCTTCCGGTCCGCGCGCGAGGAGGCCGAGTCGCGCACCACGGCGCGCGAACGCGCGGACGGTGGCCCGGCCCACCCCTGCGGAGGCACCGGTCACGACGACGACCTTGTTTTCCACGGGTTGGCTCACCTGCTTCGATTACCCGGGTCCGAGGCCCGTCACACGCCCGCTCAGATCGCGTGCCTTCCTCGCTCGGGCCTCCCGGCAAGATCACGGGCGACGAGCACCACCCATTGATGCGAGAACGCCTGTGGCATGTTGCCGACCATGCGTCCCGATCCAACGTCCCACTCCTCGGAGAGGAGACCGACGTCGTTGGCGATCCCGATGACGCGCTCGAAGGTGTCAAGCGCCTCGTCGCGACGACCCATCAGATCGAAGACCTCGGCGAGCCAAAGGGTGCATGCGATGAACGAGCCCTCTTCATCGGGAAGAGCGTCGTCGTCCTGGTCGGGCTCGAAGCGGCGAACGAAGCCGCCCTCCACCAGCCGCTCCTCGATGGCCTTCACCGTCAGCGCGAACCGCTCGTCACTCGCCGGGATGAACCCGGTCAGCGGCATCAACAGGACGCTCGCGTCGAGGCGACCCGAACCCGGGTACTGCGTGAACGCCTGCAGCTCCTCGTCGAAGTGCCCGGTCAGCACCACCTCGCGGATCTCGTCCCTGGTGGCCCGCCAGCGATCGATCGGACCGTCGAGGTCGTACTCCTCGACCGTCGTGATCGCCCGGTCCAGCGCCACCCAGGCCATCACCTTGGAGGTGGTGTAGTCCTGCTCTCCGCCGCGGCCTTCCCAGATGCCGAACGTCGGTTTGCGCCATTCGCGCTCGACGTGGTCCACCAACAACCGCTCCATCTCCCACCAGTGGGGATCGCCGTGGATCCCGTGGTGGCGCGCCTGCAGCATCGCGTCGAGGGTCTCGCCGTAAACGTCGAGCTGGCGCTGGGTGGAGGCCTGGTTGCCGATCCGCACGGGGGTGGAGCCCTCGTACCCAGGGAGCCAATCGAGCTCCTGCTCGGGCAGACGTCGTTCGCCGCCGACCCCGTACATGATCTGCGTGTGGGCGGCGTCGCCGGCGACCGACCGCAGGAGCCAGTCGCGCCAGGCCCGAGCCTCGTCCTCGTAGCCGCCCGCCATCAGCGCCTCGAGCGTCGACGTCGAGTCCCGCAGCCAGCTGAAGCGGTAGTCCCAGTTCCGGGTGCCTCCGACGGCCTCGGGGAGGGACGTCGACGGAGCGGCGACCATCCCGCCGGTGCCCGAATGCGTGAGCGCCTTCAGCGTGATCAGGGAGCGAAGCACCTCGTCACGCCACTCACCGTCGTAGGTGCATCGGCCCGACCATTCCGTCCACCAGCGCTCGGTCTCTGCTTCCTTCTCGTCGGCGTCGAGCGCCGGGGGCGGATCTTCGAAGGACGGGAACCACTCGAGCACGAACGGGATGCGCTCCCCCTCCTCGACGACGAACTCGGAGGCCGTTCGGAACCCGCGGCCGTGCAGCTCGGCAGGCGTTCGCAGGCACAGGGCGTCGGGGCCCCCGATCGCCACCAGCGCGTCGTCGATCCGTCGAACCCACGGAACGATCGAGCCGTAGTCGAAACGGATCGCGAGGTCCATCTGCACGGTGGTGCGTCCGCGGAGCCCCACGACCACCCGAACCAGGGCCGGGCGTTCGGCGCGGATCGGCATCAGGTCGATCAGCCGGATCGAGCCCTCGTCCGTATGGAAGTCGGTCTCCAGGATCAGGGTCTCGGCGCGATACCGCCGTTCGACCTCCACGCCGGCAGCCGCAGGGGCGAGGCGGAACCGCCCGTGCTCCTCGGTGCCGAGGAGCGATGCGAAGCACGCACGCGAGTCGAACCTTGGCAGGCAGAGCCAGTCGATCGAGCCGTCGCGGTCGACCAGCGCGGCGGTCTGCGTGTCCCCGATGAGGGCGAGGTCCTCGATACGTGGCGAACTCGATCGATCTCGCCGTGCCATGTCGCGAGGATCAGGACGCCCGCTTGCGAACCTGGACCCGGCGTCCGTGCTGTCTGATGACGCGAGCACCCTGCCCCTTGTCGCGCGCAGCCCGGCACGTGTCGCAGACCCCGTCGACCGCCGAGCTGTACGCCCCGCAACGCACGCAGCCGGTCATCAGCAGCCTCATCCCCCAAGGCCTTCCCAGAACGTCTGGTTCGCAAACCACGCGGCCACCGCGGCTATCCACCGGCCCCCCGAGCCTGCGCGAGGGTGTGGATCTGCTTCGTCAACTCGAGGATCTGGTTCGACAGCGAGAGGAGCTCCTCGTTCTGCTGCTTCTCGATCTGAACGATCCGCCACTCCTGGTCGGCGAGGTGCCGCCGTGCCTCGTCCTGGCGGTTCTGGCTGATCATCACGAACGTAGACAGGAAGATGGCTTCGAGCGAGACGATCATCGTGAGCAGTCCGAACGGATAGCTCTCGACGCCGGCCGCGATCCAGATCGAGAACCAGGCGACATGGATGTACACGAACCACATGGATCCGGCGAACGAGGTGATCGCGTCAGCGATACGGTTCTGGACGTTCCGCGCACGGATCTCCGCGAAGTCCACGAGAGCAGGGTGATGCGACCGGGTCCGGGGCGTTCGAACGATCATGGCTCCTCCCGTCGGGCTCGTCGTGCCGCCTGAGCGTACGGCCGGCCGCTCGAACGCTGCGGGGGCTCACAGCGTTCTCCCAGGTTGGGGTGGTCCACTGACATCATCGACAGTGGATCGGAGACAGGAGGCACGCGATGCGGTTCGATCCCGGCTACTACCACAACGGGTTCTGGTTCTTCGGATTGCTCTCCTTCCTGATGTTTCTCGTGCTCGTGGGGGTGGCCGTGTGGGCGGTGTTGCGTTTCTCGTCTCGCCCCTCTGCCCACTCCATCGGTTCCCGGCCGATGCCTCCGATGCCTCGCGACCCCGCCCTGGAAGAGCTCCGCATCCGATACGCTCGCGGCGAGCTCGACCGCGAGGAGTTCCTACAGCGGTCGCGCGACCTCGATGGGAACGGGAACTCGATGAGCGCGGCGCCCGGCGGCTCGCCGCCCCAGGCGGGATAGGCGGATGCTCGTGAGCGAGCCCACGACGTCGGCCGGCCGAGCCGGCACCCCTTCGGATGCGGTGCGCGTGCTCGTGGTCGACGACGAGTCCTACATCACCGATCTCGTCGCGACGGCGTTGCGGTACGAGGGCTTCGAGGTCGAGGCGGCCGGCAACGGACGGGACGTGCTGGCCTTGGTGGAATCGTTCCGTCCGGAGCTGATCGTGCTCGACGTGATGCTGCCCGACCTCGACGGATTCGAGGTGCAACGGCGGTTGATCGACCGGGGCAGGCGCATCCCGGTGCTGTTCCTCACGGCTCGCGACGCCACCGAGGACAAGGTCCGCGGCCTCACGATCGGCGGCGACGACTACGTCACCAAGCCGTTCAGCCTGGAGGAGCTGATCGCGCGCATCCGGTCGGTGCTCCGCCGCGCCGGCGTCGGCCAGGGGGAGGGCTCGCAGCGCCTCCGTTTCGAGGACCTCGAGATGGACGAGGACACCCACGAGGTATGGCGCGCCGGAGAGGCGATCGAGCTGACGCCCACCGAGTACAACCTGCTTCGGTTCATGCTCGAGAACCCGCGCCGCGTGCTCTCGAAGAACCAGATCCTCGACCACGTCTGGAACTACGACTTCGGAGGCGACGCCTCGATCGTCGAGACGTACGTCAGCTATCTGCGCAAGAAGGTCGACGCCGCGGAGCCCCACCTGATCCACACCGTCCGCGGCGTCGGCTACGTGCTGCGGCTCCCACGGGGGTAACCGTGTCCCTGCGGGCACGGTTGTTGGTCGTGACCGCGGTGCTGGTGGCCGCGGGGCTCCTGGTCGCGAACGTCGCGACGTATCGATACCTCTCCAGATTCCTCGTCCGCCGCGTCGATCAACAGCTCGTGGCGGCCAGAGGATTGGCCGCCGGCGCGATCGAACACGGTGGTGCCTTCGGGCCCCCTGGGGACGCCGACGTGCTGCTTGCGGGCAGGTCGTACGCCGCCTACATCGATTCCAACGGGAACCTCGTTCGAGAAGCACCGCTCTACGGCGGCGGGGCCACTCCGCCGGCGCCGATGCTGCCTGCCGATCTGCCGGGGTCGTCGTCGTCCTCTGCCGCGGGACCGACGACGTTCTCCGCGCCCTCGACGGACGGATCGGTCGAATACCGCGTGCTCGCGCAGGCCGTCCAGCCCAGCGGCACCCTCGTCGTCGCGACGCCGCTGGACGACGTGCGAGCCACCCTCCGGCGACTCGTCGGGGTCGAGCTGTTCGTGGGTCTGATCGTGCTGGCCCTCGTGGCCGGTCTGGCGTCGTGGCTGGTTCGTCTCAGCCTGCAGCCCCTGGAGGGGATCGGGCGGACGGCCGGCGCCATCGCGGCCGGCGACCTGTCGAGACGGGTGGAACCTGCCGAGGAGCGCACGGAGGTCGGCAGGCTCGGGCTCGCGCTGAACGCGATGCTCGCCCAGATCGAGGCCGCGTTCGAGCAGCGGCGGCGCTCCGAGGAGCGGCTCCGGCGGTTCATCGGCGACGCGTCGCACGAGCTGCGAACCCCGCTCACGTCGATCCGCGGCTACGCGGAGCTGTTCCGGCGCGGTGCGCAATCGCGTCCGGAGGATCTCGCGAAGTCGATGTCCCGGATCGAAGAGGAGGCGTCGCGGATGGGTGTGCTGGTGGACGATTTGTTGCTCCTGGCACGGCTCGATCAGGGCCGGCCGCTCGAGCGCGAGCATCTCGATCTCGCCGATGTCACCGCCGCTGCCGTGGACGCCGCCCGGGCGATCGAGCCTGGGCGCGTGATCGAGCTCGAAGCCAAGTCACAGGCAGACCTGACCGGAGACGAAGGTCGGCTGCGGCAGGTGATCGACAACCTGCTGGACAACGCTCGCGTGCACACACCTGCCGGCTCGCCCCTGCATGTACGGGTCTCCACGGACGGAGACGAGGTCGTCCTCGACGTATCCGATGCCGGCCCCGGCATGGCTCCGGACGTGGCCGCCCGAGTGTTCGAGCGCTTCTACCGCGGCGATCCGGCCCGATCGCGGGACACGGGGGGCGCGGGGCTCGGGCTATCGATCGTGGCAGCGATCGTCGAGGCCCACGGCGGTTCCGTTCGTGCGCTGTCCCGGGACGGCGGCGGCACCACCTTCGAGGTCCGTCTCCCGCGAGACGGGACGATGCCTCCACCGCCCCCGTAGGTCGCCGTGGTCACGTCCGGACGGGGCGGAACCCGACTGCGGTCCGCCTGACGCCCGGCGGTCGCGGGGTGCCGGGACGCCGCAGGACGGCGGCTCGCGACCCGGGCCACGGTCAGCGCAACCACCACGGCGCATACGCCCAGCACGACCGTCCGATAGACACCGCCGCTCGCGTCGGTGCCTGCCGTGATCGCGTGGATCGATCCGAGCGCGAACATCGCGAAGCTCGCGGTGTGCACGCGCCGCCAGAGGCGCGTTGAGATGCGCGTTCTGGCCAACGAGGTGAGCTCGACCGCGACCAGCACGTACATCGCGACGATCCCCCATGCGACCGCCGCCGGGTGCCACGTCCCGGTGAACGGGACGAGCACCTCGACCAGCCCGAAGTGGACGTAGTCGTCGAGCAGGATCGCCAGGACGTGCACGGCGGTGAACGTCACGGTGGCGCCGCCGAGGAAGCGATGCAGGTCGAACAACCACGCCGGGCGGGGGCGGCCGCCGAGCACGCGCGTCGACAGCAGCAGACCCCACAGGACGGACGAGGCCGCCAGTCCCCAGGCGACGAGCCCGCCGGCGCGGGCGACATACCAGACCAGCCGAGCGCTCACCGTGAGCTCCCGACGGCGTCGGGCTCCTCGGCCGCGGGCGACGCCCCGGTGAGCCGGCCGAGACAGCGACTCGCATGGACACGTCCGTCGTCGTCGACCACGAGGCCGCCGGTACACGTGCGTTCGAGCAGGTCGACGCCGCCGGTCACGCCCGCAAGGAAGGCGGCCTTCGCGAGCACCTCCGCCTGCCAGGCCTCGGCGGTGATCGCGGTCGCCGCCGCGATCCCCGACGACGCAGGCTCTCCCGTCCGCGGGTCGATCAGGTGGTGGCGGCGGTCCTCCTCGGGACCGAATACGCGACGGGTCCGGCTGCTGGTGGCCACCGCGCCCCGGACGAGGCCGACGACCGCGATCGGATCGCGGCGGAGCGGATGTTCGATGCCGATCACCCAGGATCCTCCTCCCGGCGCCCGGCCTTCGACGCGAAGGTCGCCGCCGACGTTGGCGCATACGCCACCCGCTCCCTCTGCGATCAAGGACCGCGTCAGGAGGTCGGCCGCCAAGCCCTTCCCGATCCCGCCCGGATCGAAGCCCACCGCCTCGGGAAGGGTGACGGTGGACGATGCGGCATCGACGACGATCCCGGTGAACCCGCGCCCGAGCGAGGACTCCGGCCGCGGCGAATCGGGGCGAAGGAGGCCGAAGCTCCTGTCGTACCCGGCGCGGAGCACGGCGCCGAGCACCGTGGGGTCGTACCGCCCCTGCGTGAGGCGGGCACCCTCGAGCGCCCGACACACCAGTTCGAGCGTGCACGTCGAGACTCGCACGGGATGACCGGCCATCGCGTTCATGAGGCTGACCTCGCTGTCGGGGCGGAACCGGCTCCAGCGCGCCTCCAGGTCCTCGATCAGCTCCCGAGCGAGGTCGAGCAACCGAACGGTCCCGTTCACCACGATCACCTGAACCTCGGACCCCATCGCGGGGAACCGGGTCTCAGCTTCCATGGCTCGTGGTCACCGGTGTGTCGCCGACCGCGAACCCGCCCGAGACCGCGGAGCCGAACGACGGAGCCTCGGTCGTCGTGGATGAGGACGCGGCGTTCGAGCGGGCGTTGCTCGCGCGGGCGACCGCAGACGCGGGAGTCCGTGCCGCGACGGCCGCGCCCAGACCGACGAACGCCGCAACGCTCATCACGCCCGCCGCCACCCGAGCGCGCGCGGCCGCGTGGCGGCGATGTCTCCTTGGATTCGAGCGAAGCGAACGCGTTCCTTCCACGGGCTGGCCTCCTGCCGTCTCGAGTTCAGAGTCAACCCGAGGAGACTTGGAGACCGGTGCGCTGACCCTGAGGATCTGCTGAGACGTCGTTCCCGGCCCGATCCGCCGCGTGAACCACAGGCGGCTCTCAGCCGCGCCCGAGCATCTCCTAACCTGCGAAGGGTCCAGCCCTGAGCGCTGATCGAACTCCCGCGGACCCTGCCCGCCGGGGCGGCCGGCGTGGCGTACCGTTACGGCCGATGTTCACCTCCGGCGTCTTCCTCTCGATGGTCCTCGTCGCCATGCTGATGGCGGGCACGTACCTGCTCCTGGGCGCACTCGGCGGACGAGATCCCCGGAAGCGTTCGGCGAGCGCCTCGCCCTGGCGCCGCCGCATCCCGGCCATCCTCCTGGTTGGGGCGATCGGATTCCTCGCGCTGGCCGTCGCGCAGTTCCGCCTCCACCGGGAGGTGAAGGACGCCGACGTCATGCTCACGATGGACGTCTCGAACTCGATGAACGCGACCGACGTAGAGCCGGATCGCCTATCCGCGGCGGAGTCGGCGGCGGAGACGTTCCTGCAGCAGGTACCGGTCGGGTTCCGGGTCGGTCTGGTGACCTTCACCGGGAAAGTCTCCGTCGACGTGCCGCCGACGGTCTCGCGCGACGAGGTCGAGACGGCGCTCGCGAGCCTCACGACTGACCAGAAGACCTTCATCGGTGACGGCCTCACATCGGCGCTCGACACGATCGAACAGGATTGGCGGCAGAACGGTGAGCGGCCGTCCGCCGTCGTGCTCCTCTCCGACGGGCGTGACACCGGCAGCTTCATCGCTCCCGCCGACGCGGCGGACCGGGCGCGATCGATCGGCGTTCCTGTGTACACGGTGGTGCTGGGCGACCCCAACGTGCGCGGCGGAGCCGACGCCGCCCTGCTGCAGGACATCGCCGATCGCACGCACGCGACCTCGTTCACGGCGCAGTCGGCGACCGAGCTGACGCAGGTGTATCAAGACCTCGGGTCTCACCTGTCGGTCGATCTGGCGATCAGCAGCAGCGCGCAGCTGTTCGTGATCGTCTCGATCGTCTTCGCCCTCGGCGCTGGCCTCGCGCTGCTCGCGATCCCGCGACCTCAGTACTGAGGCCTGGTCACACGGGCTTGGTGACGTCGGCCACACGAGCATCCAGGGCGCGCAACAGATCGTCGGTCCGCAGGTGGGCGTTGACGCCCCGAGCTCCCGCGCCGATCGCGACACGCTCGACGTCGCGCACGGTGGCATCCGCGATCACCGGCCACTGCCGCGACGCGCCGAACGGCGTGATCGCTCCCCGCTCGTAGCCCGTCGCCTCCTTCGCCTCGTCGGCATCGGGAAGGGACAAGCGTTTGACGCCGAGCAGCGAGCGCAGCTTGGGCCAATCGATCTGACGGCCGCCGGGCACCAGGACGAAGACGTAGTCTTCGCGGCCACGGCGGATCACGATGGTGCGGATCAACTGGCGAAGATCGATCCCCTGCAGGGACGCGCTCTCCTCCGCCGTGCTCGGTCGATCGGTCTGGACGACGTCGGCCGCGATCCCGGCGTCGCCGAGCGCGCGCGTGGCGGGCGTTTCGGTGGTCACACCTCGAAGGCCATACCCTCGGCCGCGCTGACGCATCGCCCGTCGGTGACGCCCCAGGCATCGGCGACCTCGTCACGCATGCGGTCGAGTTGGTCGTCCGAGTGCAGGGGATCGTGATGGAACAGCACGAGACGCTGCGCACCCGCCTTCTCCGCGAACGTCGCCACCTGGGACGTGCTCGAGTGCCCCCAGCCGACGTGGGCCCGATACTCCTCGTCCGTGTACTGACAGTCGTGGATCAACACCTCGGCGTCCTGGGCCAGCGCGAACCCCGAGATCCACTCCGGGGCCACGGCGGACAGATCCATGGCCAGCCCGGGTTCGTGGTCGGTCAGATAGGTGAGCGCGCGACCGTCCACCTCGATACGGAACCCGAGGGTCGGCCCCGGGTGCACGATCGGTTGGGACGTGACGGTGGCGCCTCCGATCGTCCACTGCCCCTCGGGCGCGTCGTGGAAGACCGTCCGCGCCGGCACCTGCGACAGGTGCACGGGGAACAACGGCGGGGAGAAGTACGTCTCCACCCGCTCGCGGAGCGAGGTCATCGTCGACGGCGGACCCCAGATGTGGAGCTCGGTCTCCGGCGACCAGATCGGGCGGAAGAAGCCGAGGCCCTGGAGGTGGTCGACGTGCAGATGCGTCAGCAAGAGATCGATGCGGGGTGGAGCTTCCTCCTGCAGCGCCATGCCGAGTGCGCGTGCACCGGTGCCCGCGTCGAGGATCACGATGAACCCGTCGTCGAGGCGAACCTCCACGCACGAGGTGTTGCCTCCGTAGCGGACCGTGTCCGGACCCGGCGCGGCGATCGATCCGCGGCTCCCCCAAACGCGGACCCGCACCTACGGCTCCTCGGACCGTTCCCAGAAGATGGCGACGGCCCCCACGAATTCGTCCGCGTGTGCGAACAGCGGGAACGCCGTCACCTCGATCTTGCGCGGCACGCCGTCGCCGCCGAGGATCTGAAGCTTCCGGTGAGCCGGCTTGCGTTCCCGCAACGCCACGCCGAGCGGTAGCTGCTCGAGCGGAAGCGCCTCGCCCTCGTCGTCCTGCGGATCGAAGTCGGTCGACCACTCGCGGGCGCTCATCGTGCGACCTTCCACGTACGGCTGGCCAAGCACGAGCTCCGCGGCCTCGTTGTAGTAGATCAGGTCACCGGACTCGTCCACGAGGAACACGGCCGTCGCCAGACGTGACGCGAAGTCGCGCGCCAAGATCTGGACGAGGTTGCGCTGCGGAGCCCCCATGGCCGTCACGGTCTCACGCCGTCACGCCGCGATCCGGCGCGACGCGTGACCGGGCGCGTCAGCGCCCGGCGGCCTTCTTCGCCTTCTTCGCCTCGCGCTTCTGCTTGAGCGTCTGGCTCGGCTGCTTCTTGCTGGTCTTGCTGCCGCCCTTGTCCTTGCTCGCCATCGCGATCGCCTCCCGTTCGTCCGGATCGCCGAAGCCCCGCCCTCGGCAGCGTGGACACCATACCCTCACTCGCCGCCGTTCGGGAACCCGCCGACCGGCCCGGCGGAAGACCAGCGCAGGAGCGCGAAGGTCTGGGATGTCTCGATGCCCGGTCGTTGCCCACCCGGGGGGACCAGCCACCGTCCGCGGACCGGCGGCTTCGCGCGTCAGCTCTGCCGCTCGGCCTCGGCGTCGTCGGAGGAGGGCTCGGACTCCCGCGAGGCGGGCTGGATGCCGGCGAAGGGGTCCTCGCTCGGGGCGATCGGCACACCCGCCTCGATCAGGCCGGCCTCTCGATCCTTGCGCCGCTGGGAACGGGCAAGCCGTCGCTCCTCGCGTGCGGCCGCCTTCTTCGCGTTGATCTCGCGACGCTGTCGCTTCCCGTAGCTGTCCGGCATACGGACAGCGTACGCGAAATGAACGCGTGCACGGGAAGAGAAACATTCGGGGCAACCGATCAGCCCTGCGTGGAGGCCATCCGTTCACGGATACGCTCGAGCGCCTGCGGATTCTCCAGGCTGGACAGATCGCCCGGATCCTCGCCCAACGCGACCGCCCGGACCGCCCGCCGGACGATCTTCGCGCTGCGGGTCTTCGGAAGCTCCTCGGCGAACACCACCCGGCTCGGCGCGAAGGACCGTCCGAGGTGATCGCCCACGAGGGCCCGCAGCTCCTCGGCGCCGACCGTCGCGCCGGGCGTGCGGACCACCACGCACCAGATCGTCTCCCCCTTGACCGGGTCAGGAACCCCAACGGCGGCAGACTCCGCGACGTCGGGGTGCGAGGCGAGCACGCTCTCGACCTCGGCAGGACCGAGTCGCTTCCCGGCGACGTTCAGCGTGTCGTCGCTGCGGCCGTGCAGGAACCAGAAGCCGTCCTCGTCGCGGCTGGCCCAGTCACCGTGCACCCAGACGCCCGGCCACCGTCGCCAGTACGTGTCGAGATATCGCTCGGGATCGCCCCAAACGCCCCGGGTCATCGCCGGCCACGGCTGTCTGCACACGAGCTCTCCGACCTCGCCCGCGGGGACGGGGTCGCCATCGGGTCCCCACACGTCGACGTCCATGCCGAGCGCGGGTCCGCGGAGCGTGCAGGCCTTCAGGTCGCAGATCGGGAGCGGCGACAGGAAGCACGCGCCGACCTCGGTTCCGCCCGAGAGGTTCACGATCGGGAGCTTCGACCCGCCCACCTCGCGGAAGAGCCACCGGTACGGGTCGGGGTTCCACGGCTCTCCCGTCGAGGCCAGGATGCGCAGGCTCGACACGTCGTGGGCGCGAACCGGCTCGACGCCGGCGGGGATCAGCGCCCGGATCAACGTGGGCGAGACACCGAGCGTTGTCACGCGGTGACGCTCCACCAACGACCACAGGCGCTCGGGGCCGGGATGGTTCGGCGCCCCCTCGAACAGCAGCACCGTCGAGCCGAGCGCGAGAGCCCCCACGATCTCCCACGGCCCCATGATCCAGCCGAGGTCGGTGACCCAGTGCAGCACCTCGTCGGGGTGCAGGTCCACCTGATAGGCGACCTCCTCCGCGATCTTGACGAGGAAACCACCGTGCACGTGCAGCACGCCCTTCGGCCGTCCCGTGGTCCCGCTCGTGTACCCGATGAACAAGGGGTGCTCGCTGTCGAGAGGGCGTGTCGGGTACCCCTCGGGCGCGACCGCCAGACGGTCGGACCAGGCGGCGCCGCCCTCCAGCCGGTCCCACACGAGAAGCTCGATCGGCCTGCCCACGAGATCGATCGAGCGCCGGGCGATCTCGAGCATGGGGACGGTCTTCCCTTTGCGAAGCGACCCGTCCGCGGTGACGAGAACCGTCACGCCGGCGTCGCCCAGCCTCGCGGCCACCGCGTCGGGGCCGAACCCGCTGAAGATCGGCACCCAGATGGCACCCAGCTTCGAGCAGGCCATGACGGCCGCCACCGTCTCGGGCGCCATCGGCAGGAAGATCCCGACGACGTCGCGCTCGCCTATGCCCATCGAGGCCAGGACGTGCGCGAGCCGGTCCGTCTGCCGGCGAAGCTCGGCGTAGGTCCACGATCGCGTCTGACCGTCCTCGCCCTCCCACCGCACCGCGTTCGCGTCGGGCGTGCGCTCCGCCCACACATCGACGCACTGGTGCGCGAGGTTCGTCCGGCCCCCCACGAACCACGTCGTCCACTCCGGCCCACGCGAATCGTCGAGCACGCGCTCGTACGGGCGCATCCACTCGATCCCGAGATCGGCCACGACCGCGTCCCAGAACCAGCCGATGTCGGCGACGGAACGCCGGACCAGCTCGTCGTAGGTCTCTATGCCGTGCGCGCGCATGAAGCGGGTCACGTTCGCCCGCTCGACGTACTCGGGTGACGGTGACCAGAGCACGTCATCCACGGAGAGATGGTAGAACCGTTTCTCGTGGAGCCGCGCGTCGCCGTCACCGGAGTCGGATGGGCCGGGTTCGCCCCATCCACGGACGGCACCTCCTACAAGGAGCTGATGTTCCAGGCAGCGTCGCGCGCCTACGAGGACGCCGGCGTGGATGCGCGACGCGAGATCGACTCCTTCGTGGCGGCATCAGAGGACATCCAGGAAGGGACGTCGATCTTCGACGAGTACGTGCCGGACCAGCTGGGCGCGGTCCAGCGGCCGGTGCACACAGTGGCGGGCGACGGATTGCACGCGCTGGTGACGGGCGTGATGCTGATCCGAAGCGGGGTGGCGGGCGTGGTCGCCGTCGAGGCTCACTCGAAGGCCTCCGACGTCCTCACGCAGGGACGGATCGATGCCTTCGCGCTCGACCCCGTGCTCAATCGTCCGCTGGATGTCTCGGTCCTGGCGATCGCCGGCCTCGAGATGCGCCGGTATCTCTACGCATCCGGCCGCACCGAAGCCGACTGCACGGCGGTCGTGGCGCGCAACCGCGCGCACGCGCACGACAACCCCCGCGCGTCCTTCGCCGACGCCGTCGGGCGCGCCCCGCTGTTCGACCCGCTGACTCGCGATCAGGCCGCCCAGTCGGCCGACGGCTGCGTGGTCGTGGTGCTGGCCGAGGAGACCCGCGCCGGCGGAGCGGCGGTCTGGGTGGACGGTGTCGGCTGGAACGCCGACTCGCCCACGCTCGAGTCGCGCGACTGGGAGCGGGCCGGCTATGCCGAGCGCGCGGCCGCCCAGGCGTTCGGGCGCGCGGGTCTCGTCCCCGAAGACGTCGACCTCGCGGAGGTCGACGACACCTTCGCCTACAAGCAGCTCCAGCATCTGGACGCGATGGGCCTGGGCACCCTCGACCCGGACCGCGTGAACGTCTCGGGCGGCGCGCTCGGCGAGGGGTACCTCCACGAGGCCAACGGGCTCGCGCGCGCACTCGCCTGCATCGAGCGGTTGCGGGCCGCCGACGGACGCGTCGCCGTGGCGCAGTCCTGGCGCGGACCTCCCAGCACCTCCGGCGCGGTGGCGGTGTTGACGCGTGGCTAGGCGGGTCGCCGTGATCGGGGCGGGCATGACGCGGTTCGTGCGGCGCGCCCAGGAGACCGGTAAGGAGCTCGCGTGGATCGCGGCGAGCGAGGCCCTCCTTTCGGCGGGGGTCGGCCTCGACGACGTCGACGCCGTGTGCCTGACGTCGGCGCCCGACGCCTTCGACGGGGTGCATCGCAAGGGCGAGTACCTGTCCGACGGGGCGGGCGGCTGGGGCAAGCCGGTGATCCGCACGTACGTCGGTGGCGGGAGCGGGGTCTTCGCCGCGATCCAGGGCTGGTACACGGTGGCCAGCGGCATGGCCGACGTCGTCCTCGTGGTGGCCGAGGAGAAGATGTCGTCGTGCCAGCCCCACCCCCAGGGCGCGTTCCTGACCATCTTCGACAACATCATCGAGCGGCCGCTCGGCCCGAACCTGCTGTGGATCTTCGCCCTCGAGATGCAGCGGTACATGCACGCCTACGGGCTCGACAAGCGCGACATCGCCAGCGTGGCGGTGAAGAACAAGCGCAACGCCGCCGATCACCCCTCGGCGCTGCTGGGGCAGCCCGACATCACCCTCGAGGACGTGCTGGCCTCGGAGGTGCTCGCCTGGCCGGTGCAGCGGCTCGACGTCTCGCCGATCAGCGACGGCGCGGCGGCCCTGGTGCTCGCGAGCGAGGACATCGCCGGCGGCCTCACCGACGCTCCCGTCTGGGTCCAAGGCGTCGGATGGAACCTCGACACGACCTACTGGACGAACCGCGACCTGGTCTACCCCCAGTACGTGGAGAGCGCCGCTCGTATGGCCTACGAGATGGCCGGCGTGACCGAGCCGCGCAAGCAGATCAACCTCGCGGAGCCGTACGACCCCTTCGACTATAAGGAGCTGCACCACCTCGAGGGTCTCCTCCTGTTCGACAAGGGGAAGGCGCCCGAGGCGGCGGCCGACGGCGTGACCGCCCGCGACGGTGACCTGCCGTGCTGCCCGAGCGGGGGGCTGCTCGGCGTCGGCAACCCGATCGCGGCGGCGGGGCTGATGAAGGTCGCCGAGCTCTTCTGGCAGCTGCGTGGCGAGGCCGGCGCCCGTCAGGTGCCCGGAACCCCGGAGCGCGGCGTGGCCCAGGCATGGGGCGACCTCATGCAGGTCGGCACGGTCGTCGTGCTCGGCACCGACGGCGGTCCGTCGGCGACCGCCTCGCGCGCCCCCACACCGCCGCGCGAACCGCGCGCGACCCCCCTCAGCGACGCCGCGTTCCGCAGCGCAACCGGAGCCGTCGAGGACCGACTCGACGTGGAGTACGCGTGGGACCCGGGTGAAGCGATCGGGGGCTTCCTCGACGGCCTCCGCAACGGCCGCATCGTGGCGACGACGTGCTCGTCCTGCGGTCGGACGCTGGTGCCACCGCGCGCCTTCTGCGAACGCTGCTTCCGCCCGACCGACGGACGTGCCGACGTCCTCGCTCGCGGGGCGGTCGAGACGTTCTCGATCTGCCACGTCACGTGGGACATGCGGCCGCTCGACGAACCCGAGCTGCCGGCGGTGATCAGGCTGCACGACACGAGCGACGGTGGGTTCCTGCACATGCTCAGCGAGGTCGCGCCCGAGGACGTCGGCATCGGGATGGAGGTCGAGGCCGTCTGGAAGCCCGAGGCGGAGCGGACCGGATCGATACTCGACATCGCCTACTTCCGGCCGGTCGAGCAGGGTCTCCTGCGGGGGGCGACACCGTGACGAGCCGGAAGGTGCCGGGGGCGCTCCCCGTCTCGTTCCGCTACACGCCGGGCGTGGGGAACACCGCCTTCCTCGAGGCGCTCCGCGACCGAGGCGTGTTGGTGGGTTCGCGCTGCTCCGGTTGCGGCGTGACCTATCTGCCCTGCCGCGCCTTCTGCGAGCGGTGCTTCTCGGCGCTGACGCCGGACACGGAGTGCGGCCCCGAAGGGGTCCTCGCCTCGTGGACCGTCGGGAGCCTCGACGTCGACGGCAGGCCCACACCGAAGCCGGAGGTGCTGGGGCTCGTGCGGCTGGACGGGGCCGACACGCTGCTGCTGCACCGGCTCGTGGGCATCGAGCACCCGGAGATCGGCATGGCTGTCCACGTCCTCGTCGCGGGCGAACGCACCGGATCGATCCTGGACCTTCGTGGCTTCGGACCGGCATGAACTTCGACCTCACCGAGGAACAGCGAACGTTCCGCGACGTGGTCCGGGAGTTCGCCGAGGAGGTCGTGCGGCCCGGGGCTGCGAAGCGCGACGAGCGCGAGGAGTTCCCGCTCGAGGTGGTTCACCGCATGGCAGCGCTCGGCCTCTTCGGATTGCCCTTCCCCGAGGCGTACGGGGGCTCGGACGCCGACGCGGTGACGGTCTGCCTCGCGATCGAGGAGCTCGGTCGCGTCGACCAGTCGGTCGGCATCACGCTGTCGGCGGCCGTCGGGCTGGGAGGATCGATGGTCCACCGCTTCGGCACACCGGAGCAGAAGCGACGCTGGCTCGGGCCGATCGCACGCGGCGAGATCCTGGCGTCCTTCGCATTGACCGAGCCCGGCGGCGGGTCGGACGCGGCCGCGGTCGCGACGACCGCTCGAGCCGGTGACGACGGGTGGGCGATCGACGGCGCCAAGGCGTTCATCACGAACAGCGGCACGCCGATGACCGGGCTGCACGTCGTCGCGGCTGCGACCGAGCCGGGCGGTGGCGCGCAGGGAATCTCGGCATTCCTGGTTCCGGCGGACAACGCCGGCGTCACGGTCGAGCCCGCCTACCGCAAGCTCGGGTGGCACGCCAGCGACACGCACGGCCTGGTGTTCTCCGACTGTCGCGTGCCCGACGACGCGCTGCTCGGTGAGCGCGGCCGTGGGTTCGCGCAGTGCCTCGAGGTGCTCACGGGCGCGAGGATCACGATCGCTGCGCTCGCGGTCGGTCTGGCCCAGGCGTGCGTGGACGAAAGTGTCCGCTACGCCCTGGAGCGGAGTGCGTTCGGCGCCCCGATCGGTTCGCGCCAGCTGATCCAGGGCAAGCTCGCCGACATGCGGGCAGGAGTAGAGGCCTCGCGTCTGTTGACCTATCGCGCCGCGTGGCTGAAGGACCAAGGTCGGAACCACGTCGTCGAGGCGTCGGTGGCCAAACTCGTCGCGACCGAGACGGCCGTCGCGTGCGCGCGCGATGCCGTGCAGGTCCACGGGGGCTATGGGTTCATCGAGGAGTACCCCGTGGCTCGGTTCTACCGCGACGCGAAGGTGCTCGAGATCGGTGAGGGCACGAGCGAGATCCACCGCCTGATCGTGGCTCGGGACCTCGGACTTCCCGGCACCTTCTAGGGAGGCCCCGAGCTGCGCCCTCGGGAAGCGTCCGACGCACGGTCCCGCGGGTCCGCCGCCGGCAAGTCCACGACCTCGCCCCGATCGCCGGGTTCGCCTCCCCCGCTCCCCGCCGCGGCCGAGCGTGCCGACGCTCGAACGAGCGAACGCGGCCATAGGTGCCGGGCCCGAACCACGTTCACCTCGGCCCCCAGCAACAGGATCTGCGCACCGAGATTCATCCACACGAGCAGACCGAGGACGACGGCGAAGACGCCGTACACGTCGGACGCGCCGCGCACCTGTCGGTCGACGAACCACGAGCCGATCGTCAGCAAGAGTGTCCACCCGCCGCCGGCCACGACTGCGCCCGGGAGACGGCCGAGGATGGGAACGTCGACCACGGTGAGGATGCGGTACGCGATCAGGAACAAGGCGACGTTGACGGCGAAGGACCCGATCAGCGAGGCCGTCTTCATCGCGGGAGACAGCCACCCCCCGCTCGATCCGAACGTGGCCAGCACGGCGGAGATGGTCAGCGCGATGCCGAACGAGACGAGCATCAGGAGCCCGCGCATCAACCGCGGAATCAGCGAGGGCCGAGCATCCGGCGAGACCCCCCAGACGTCGTTGAGCGCGCCCTGGGTTGCCGAGACCACGGCCAGGCCCGACCAGAGCGCGAGGCCCAGACCCACCGCGATGGCCAGCGGCGATCCGGTCGTCTCATGGACGCTCTGCGCGATCTCCGTTCCGACGATGGGGAACGTCGCAAGCGCCGACTCGAGCAGCCGTTGCTGCAGGTCCTCCCTCCCTCGCAGGACGAACCCGGTCACACTGACGAACACCAAGAGCAGCGGGAACACGGAGAAGAACCCGTGATAGGCGATCACCGAGGCGAGTCGGCCGGCACGATCGTCCGCGAACTTCCGAACGACGCCGACGAGGAACGCCGTCCATCGATGCCCGCGCTGGACGTCATCGACGCGCCGGATCAGCCCCTTCAGATCCACGTCCAGTCGATTGTCCCGCAAGCCGGACCGGGAAACGCCCATCGTCGGGGCGGCTCGCGCGCTCGGCGGGCTGACCGCGCGAGCCGCCCAGATGGGTGCGACCGATCGCGGGAACTACGGTGTTTCCTTACCCCGCGCGGGTCCGTTCGATGCCTCGCATCGCTCGCCGTTCGAACAGCGCGGTCAGCAGGTGGGCGTCGCGCACCGCTGCACCCTCCTGGTCGTTGTTGAAGTATGCGAAGACGTCGTCCGCGGGGAGGCCTCCGATCGCATCCGCCCAGCGACGCAGCTTCCTGCGCGTGTACCCGGGCGCGTCGCGTCGCCCCCGGTGGAACCGAACGTAGGACCATCCCCCGCTCACGTGCAGGGGCACGTGTGCGCCGGGGCGATCCGCGAGGACCCATGCCGCGCCCGCATCGTCCAGGAGCGACCTGATCGCATCGTTGTCCCACGAGGGATCGCGGAACTCGAACGCCGCGCGGAGCCCTTCGGGAAGGTCTCGAAGGAACGCCGACAGCAGCCCCTCGTCCGCGGCGAAGCGGGGCGGCAGCTGGAACAGGATGGGACCGAGCGCGGGTCCCAGGGCCCCGGCCCGCTCCCACAAGGTGGCCACCGCCTCGTCGCAGCCACTGAGCCGTCTGATGTGCGTGATGTACCGGCTGGCCTTCACGGCAAAGACGAACCCCTCGGGGACCGCCCTCCGCCAGCGCGCGAACGTGTCCGCTTCGGGCAGGCGATAGAAGGAGGCGTTGACCTCGACCGTCGGGAACCGGTTCGCGAGCGTCGTCAGCCACCGTCGTTGGGGAACGCCGGCCGGATAGACCACGCCGCGCCAGTCGGCGTAGACCCATCCGCTCGTACCTATCCGGATCCGCACAGGGCAGGACTACCCCGCGGGAGCGGAGACCACCAATCAGTCTTCGGGGCGATCGCCGGCCGTGCCCGGTGGGGCGACGGGTCGGTGAGGCTCGACCGGCTGCTCGGGGACGGGACCCTCGACCGGCTGATCCGGAGCGCGGCTCGGGGGGGTCGGCTGCTCCGGGGCCGGCGCGGAGGGGACGCCTCCCTGCGTCGAGGGGGGCGGCGCACCCGGCGTCGGCCCGCCGGGCATCGGGGTCGAGGGCAGCGGGGTCGACGGCGCACCAGAGAACCCCGGGATCGGCGATTCCGGTGGGCGGCGAGTACGCCGGAGCAGAAGCATCGCTCCAGCGACGATCGCGACCGCCGCTAGCACGGCGATCGCGACCCACAGCGCGATGTTCGCGCCACCGGTCGCGATCGCGCTCCCCACGGCAGAGATCCGGGTGCGCTCCCCGACCTTCGGCGTCCAGATCACGGTGCGACCGTCCACCTGGCCAGTCGCCGACCGCACCTCGCCCGGAAACGTGATCGCGATCCGAACCTGCGCGCTCTCGAGCGCACTCTGCCCGAGTTGACTGCCCTCGCCCCCCTGGAGCGCTTCCGTCGTGAGGTCGAGCGCACCGTCGACGACGAATGTGTCATCCTCTCGGCGAATCTGCAGTGAGTCCGCGCTGGTCGGATCGCTGATCCGCTCGATCGGCACGTCACGGAACGCGTACGTCTTGCCGACGAACTGACCGTCCTCGTAGTCAGACGACGTCACGTCGACGCCCGACGGCAACGGAGTCTCACCTCCCGTCAACTGATCGAACGTGCTTCCGGAGAGCCGCACCAGATCTCTGTCGAGGGCGAACGTCGTCGTGCCGCTGGCCGTGTCGTCAGGCGAGAGCTCGAGCTGCATGTCGAGCTTCAGGCAGCCGGTCATCGCGAGCGCGAGGACGAGGATGAGCGCACGAGCCGTCGCACGCATCCCGCCGCTCATCACCCGTGTCTGCACGCCGCAAGCGTATCCCAGCGGTCTATGACCAGGCGGTTTGCCCCGCGCGGCGGTTCGTGGGTAGGGTGGCCGAAGTGCGAGCCCGACGCACGATCTGCCTCATCTTCCTGGCCGCTGCACTCCTCGCGGCCGCACCGGTCGTCTCCGCGCAGGCCGGAACCCGTTCGAGACACTGGAGCGCGAAACTCCTGCGGTTCACGAACACCTACCGGTTGGACCATGGGGTGGCCAGACTCTCGGCCGATGCCGACCTCCGACGGATGGCATGGCGGCACTCGGTTGCGATGTCGAAGGAGCGCACGCTTTTCCATACCTACGACCTCGCCACGAAGTTGCAGTCGTGGCATCCGAGGTACTGGGGCGAGAACATCGGCGTGTCCAGTTCGTTGTGGGGGATGTTCAAAGGCTTCCGCAAGAGCGCGCCGCATCGAGCGAACCTCTTGAATCCACGGTTCAAGATCATCGGCATCGGCGTCGCGCTGGCACGCGGCGCCTATTGGGTGACGATGGATTTCGTCGGCTGAGGCCGACGCTCATGGAAGCAGCGAGCGCACCTGCCGCACGGCGACGGTCAGCTGTGAGAGATCGTTCACACCGTCCATCGCCAGACCGTTGACGAAGCGCTCGAGCCGTGCGAACGACTCTTCGCGTGAGGCCATGAACGCCTGGACGGCCTCGTCGATCGGGGCACCGCCCGCGCTCTCGAGCACCCGTTCACACAGCTGTCGGCGAACCGCGAACAGGTCGTCCTCGAGCGACTGCTTCGCCCATCGCTGCCATCTGCTCCCCGCCTGAAGGCCGTCGAGCTGATGCTCGAGCCAATCGAGGTGCAACTGCTCGCCGAGCAAGAAGAATCCACGGGCGACCTCGTGCGGTGACCGACCGGTGGCGTGCGACACAGCGATGATGTCGGGACCGTGGACGAGCTCTCCCTGGAACGCGTGCCGCCGCGCGACGTCTTCGGGCACCCCCTCGGCGATCAACCGGCGCGCTTCGTGCTCGTGCTCCTCGCGCCAGGCGTCCGGACCGATCTCGTCGATCACGCTCGACAGCTCGGCGAACGAATCGCGCGCCTGACCCACGGCCTCCGAGAGACGCTGACCGGCGGCCTGCACCAGGTACCACCTCGAGGTCGTCTCGACCAACCAGTCGACACCCTTCATCAGCTCGTTCTGCACGCCGGGGTCGATCGCGCCGTCGAGCGCCTCGATGCCGTCCCACCGCTCGACCGCCCCCGTCACGTCGCGCGCGATCCGGAACGCCCGCACCACGTCCGCGGCCCGCGCTCCGGTCTCGGTCACGAGCCGCGAGACGAACGAGATCCCTTGCGAGTTCACCACGTCGTTCGCGGCGATCGTGGCCAGGATCTCGCGGCGCAACGGGTGCTCCGGCAACAGATGCCCGAACCGCTCCACGATCTTCATCGGGAAGTAGCGCATGAGGTCGCTCGCGAGATAATCGCTGTCGGGAAGATCGCTCTGGAGGAGTTCGTGGTAGAGCGAGCGCTTCGAGTAGGCCAGCAGCAGTGACAGCTCGGGGCGGGTCATGCCCTGACCGCTCGTACGACGCTCGGCCATCTCGTCGGTGGTGGGAAGGAACTCCACGTCCCGCTCCAGCTCTCCTTCCGCCTCGAGGTGCCGCATCAGGTCCTCGTACGATTCGAGCCGCGCGGATGAGACCTCCTCTTCCTGCGAGAGGATCTGAGCCTGCAGATAGTTGTCGTAGAGGACCAGCCGGACGACGTCGTCGGCGCATTCGCCGAGGATCCTGTTCCGGTCTTCGAGCGACAGCTCACCCCGCTGGATCGCAAGTCCGAGCAGGATCTTCCAGTTGACCTCGTGGTCGGACGTATCCACCCCGGCGGAGTTGTCGATGAAGTCGCAGTTGATGTGTCCTCCGGCGCGGGCGTACTCGATCCGCCCGCGTTGCGTGAACCCCAGGTTCCCGCCCTCGCCGACCACGCGCGCACGGACCTCGTTGCCGTCGATCCGCACGGGGTCGTTCGCTCGATCCCCGGCGTCGGCGTGGGACTCCGCCGACGCCTTCACGTACGTGCCGATGCCGCCGTTCCAAAGCAGGTCGACCGGCGCCGTGAGGATCCACCGGATCAGGTCGTTCGGCGTCATGGCGGCCGGCACCTCGTCGGGGATCCCGAGCGCCGCACGGACCCCCACCGATGGGGTCACGCTCTTCTCGGCGCGGCTGAACACGTCGCCCCCCTCCGAGAGCACCGCACGGTCGTAGTCGTTCCATGACGAGCCTGGGACCTCGAACAGACGCTTGCGCTCAGCGAACGACGCGACGGGGTCCGGCGAGGGGTCCACGAAGACGTCGCGATGGTCGAAAGCCGCGACGAGCAGGATGCGCTCCGTGTAGAGCATGCCGTTGCCGAACACGTCTCCGGACATGTCGCCGATGCCGACTGCAGTGAACGTGTCGCGGGTGACATCGATCGCGAGCTCGCGGAAGTGCCGCTTCACCGACTCCCACGCGCCCCGGGCCGTGATGGCGAGCTTCTTGTGGTCGAAGCCTGCACTGCCGCCCGACGCGAACGCGTCGCCGAGCCAGAACCCGTAGCGCATACTGATCCCGTTGGCGACGTCAGAGAAGGTCGCGGTGCCCTTGTCCGCTGCGACGACGAGGTATGGATCGTCGCCGTCGAGCACGCGAACGCCCTCGGGGTGGACCACCTCGCCGTGCACGAGGTTGTCGGTGATGTCCAGCATGCCCTCCATGAAGGCGACGTACTGGGCGACCACTTCCTCGTGCAGCTCCTCCGGCGTGGCCAACTGGCGCTTCAGGATGAAGCCTCCCTTGGATCCGTCGGGGACGATCACCGCGTTCTTGACCTTCTGGGCCTTCATCAACCCCAGGATCTCCGTGCGGTAGTCCTCCTTCCGATCCGACCACCGGATGCCGCCTCGAGAGACCAGCCCGGCCCGAAGGTGGATCGCCTCCGTCTGAGGTGAGTACACGTAGATCTCGAAGAGTGGCTGGGGTTTGGGCATCTCGGGCACGCCGGCCGAACGCAGCTTGAACGACACACAGGGCCGCTCCGGCAGGAAGGCGTTCGTCCGTACGGTGGCTTCGATCGTGCCCAGCAGCGACCGGATGATCTGGTCCTGGTCGAGCGAGCGCACGTTGATCAGGTCGGAAACGATCTGCGCCCTGAGATCTTCTGGATCCGCGCTCGTTGCGCCGGGCGCCGGATCGAACTTCGCTTCGAACAGCCGGATCAGCCGCGCTGCGATGTGCGGGTTCTCGGCCAACGCGTCGTTGCGGTACTCCTCGGTGAAGCGGGACGACACACGGACGCGGTAGCGGCGATACGCGCGCAGGATCTGGACCTCTCGCCAGGTGAGGCTCGCGAAGATCACGAGGCGGTTCAGCGAGTCGACCTCGGCTTCGCCTCGCCACATCGCGCCAAGCGCATCTGTGACGAGGTCGGCCTGTCCCTCCAGGTTCAAGACGGCGCCTCGGGCATCGAGGACACCGAAGTCGTGGATATAAACGCGTCCGTCGCCGAGCATCGCGACAGGGATCTCTTCGACCACGCGAAGCCCCAGCGACTCGAGCAATGGCATGAAGGCGGACAGATCGACCTTTCCGCCGGTCTTGTACAGGCGGACACGTGTCAACCGCTCCCCGACGGATTCGTTGCCGACGCCCACGACGAAGCCGTCGGAAGCGCGCTCCAGGTCCTCCAGACGAAGGACGTCTTGGACGACGAGCGACCAGTCGGGTATCTCCGAGGACTTGTAGTAGTCGGGGAAGCGCCACGCGTACTTCTCCGCCAGCGCCCGCCCTCGCTCGGCGCCGGCCGCATCGACCAGAGCGTCGAGCAGGTCGTCGTCCCACGTCCGGGACAGACGCTCGACCTCGTCTTCGAGATCCTCGTACCGGACCTCGGGGATCTGCTGGCCGGGTCCGACATGAACCGTGAAGAAGATCTTGGCCGACTCCGTCTCCCCGAGCGAAAGGTGGTAGTCGATCGTCGCCCCGTGGAACCGCTCGAGGAACATCTGCTGCAGGCGCTTTCGGAGGGAGGCACTGAACCGCTCGCGCGGCAGCGCCACCACTACGGAGACCTGGCCTCCATACAGGTCCTTGCGAACGAGCACGCGGATGCCGCCGTGCTTCTCCAGCGCGAGCAGCCCCACGACCAACCGGCGCAGCTCCTGGGGGCCGGCCTGGAAGAGCTCGTCCTTCGGGAACGACTCGAAGAGCTCCACGACCTGCTTGTAGTCGTGGGAGCCGGGGATCAGATCCTCGGCGGCGAGGATCTGGTCGAGCTTGTGATGCAACAGCGGGGTCTTCGCGGCGGGTTCCATGTACGCCTTGCTGGTAAACAACCCGATCAGCCGCGCCTCGCCCACGATCTCGCCGTCTGCAGCGATCCTTCGCACGCCGATGTAGTCCATGCGCGCGCGACGGTGCACGGTCGAGTACGCCGTCGTCTTGGTGATCACGAGCAAGTCGCCCTCTTCGATCCGCCTGCGGACGTCGGGGTCGAGCTCCTCCAGCAGAGTCGGCTCAGCAAACGTCGAGGTCGACGTGTCGGAGAGGATCCCGAGGCCGCTGCCCGCAACGGCGTGGATCGCACGGTGGCCATCGGTCTCCGTCAGCTCGTACTCGCGATAGCCGAGGAGGACGAAGTTGAGCTGCAGCAGCCAGGCCAGGAAATCGACGGTCTCCCCGACCTCCTGTGGCGAGTACCGGACCGCGGCGGCTCGGGCCATCTCGATCATGTGCTTGACGCGCTCCTGCATCGGCTCGAAGTCGCGGATGGTGAGCCGGACATCGTGCAGGATCCTGGAGACCGTCGCCTCCAGATCGGCGCGCTGCTCCTCGTCGAGTCGGCGATCGATCTCGAAGTGCATCAAGGACTCCCGGTGCGCCGCGTCACGGCCCGACATGACGCGCTCGATCGATCCGTCCTCCGTACGGACGGTGCCGACGACCGGATGGAGCAGTCGCCGTACGGTCAGCTGGCGGGCGGTGAGCTCCTCGTTGACGGAGTCCACCAGGAAGGGGGAGTCGTCGGTGTTGGTCTCGAGCACCGATCCCCCGCTCGCATAGCCGTCGTTCCCGACAGTCGGCGTGAAGACGCGCACGGCAGACGCATGGAGCCCTCGCTCCTGCATGAACCCGAACGACGAGCGCACCAGCCCGAACAGGTGCTCGACACCGAGCTCGGCCAGATCGTCGTCGCCGAACCGGCGTAGGAGCGCCTTCGCGAACGACGCGATGGCGTCACGAAGCTCTGCCTCGACCTCGCTGGCGATGCGTGCGAGGAGCTCCTCGATGATGGGTTCGTGGGCGGGTTGGGGTGACTCTGTCTGTTGGGCGGTGTCGGCCACGTTCGGCGCCTCGTCGTCGTCAAGCGGCCCCGGAGCGGGGAGCTCGTACGAACACTCATTGTCGCAGGTCGCGGCGTCGAGCACCGAGCGGTCGCGGCCCGGTCGCTCAAGCTCGCCGCGCCGCCTCGACCAGCTCGGCCGCACGGTCGAACCGGCCGAACTGGGGCATCACGTAGATCCCGGCGACCTCGTCGCGAAGCGTCGCCACCAGGTCGGTGGCGATCGACAGACCCTCGCGCCACGCGGTGTCGCCGTCGCCGACGGCCTGCATCCGGCCGCGGATCTGCTCGGGGATCTCGATGCCCGGCACCTCGTTATGCAGGAACTCGGCGTGACGACCCGACGAGAGCGGCAGCACGCCGGCAAGCAGAGGCACGTCGAGCGGGCCACCGGTCACCTTCGCGTAGGTCTCGATCAGCGCGTGGAGCGGATCGGCCGAGTACAACGGCTGTGACAGGAGGAACCTCGCCCCGGCACGGACCTTCCGTTCGAGCAGCCGCGCCTCGCGCTCGAGGTCGATGGCGCTAGGAGCCACCGCCGCGCCCGCGAAGAAGGCGGTTGGCTCGCCGATGGACGTCCCCGCGCGATCGACCCCGGCGTTGAACGCCTCGGTCACCAGCGCCAGCAGACCGGTGGCCGTGACGTCGACGTTGTTCGAGCCGTGTGGATAGTCCCCGATCGTCACGGGGTCGCCCACGCACACGAAAAGGTTGCGGACCCCCAGCGCGTACGCACCGAGCAGGTCTCCCTGCAGACGGAGCAGGTTGCGGCCGCGCGTCGGGAAGTGGAGCACGGTTTCGACCCCCGCCTGCTCCTGGATCAAGCGGCTCGCGGCCCACGGACTCATCCGCATCTTCGCCATCGGCGAATCCGCCACGTCGATCGCGTCGGCGCCGGCGTCGCGGAGGGTCGCGGCCGCGGCCACAACCTGGGCCGCGTTCGTCGACCGTGGCGGTTCCATCTCGACCGTCACGACGAATGCGCCCCGCTGCAGGGCCGCCTGTAATCCGGTCGGCGGCGTCACGACGTCGCGCGAGCCAGCGACCTCCGCGGGCTCCTGCTCGCGCGGGAACTCCACCCTTGCGTGAGGAGACCGATCGACCAGGGCGCGAGCGATGGCCGCGGTGTGGGCGGGTCCCGTGCCGCAGCACCCTCCGATGACGGACACTCCTTCGCCCAGCAGTCCGTGCGCCACCTCGCCGAAGTACTCGGGTGTCGCCGGGTACACGAACCGTCCCGCGACCTCGGCCGGGCCCCCCGCGTTAGGCCGGGCGAGCATCGGCACGCCCCCCGTGAACGGCGCCATCGCACGAACGACCCGGAGAACTTGCGCGGGGCCCTCGCCGCAATTGACGCCGAGCGCATCGACCCCCAGGGCGACCAGTCGCTCGGCCACCTCGGAGGGGGTGGAGCCGAGCAGCGTGCGATCGTCCCGCGTGAAGGTCGCGCTCGCCATCACGGCAAGGCCGGGTGCCGCCGCGCGAGCCGCCGCCACGGCTTCCTCGAGCTCGCGAAGGTCGGTCTGGGTCTCGATCATCAGCAGGTCGACACCGGCCTCCGCCAGGGCCGCCGCCTGCTCGCCGTAGGCGTCGCGAGCGTCCTCGGGGCGCACGCGGCCGTACGGTTGGAGGCGCACGCCGAGCGGGCCCATCGAGCCGCCGACGACCGTCGCTCCGGCGCGTCGCGCGAGCTGGGCGCCGGCGGCGCAGAACGCGGCGACGCGCCCGGCAAGGCCGTGGCGCTCGAGCCGGTACCGGTTCGCACCGAACGTGTTCGTCAGGACGAGGTGCGCCCCCGAGCCGATGAATCCGCGATGCACCTGCTCCACCACAGAGGGGTCGCGGACGTTCAACTCCTCGAGGCACGAGTCCACCCCCGCCCCACGCGCGATCAACGACGTCCCCATCCCGCCGTCCGCCAGGAGGGGGCCCCCGCTGAGCAACGCACGGAGCTCGGCAGCGTCCACCCGTTCAGTTTGCCAGCCGGCACGACGCTCGCGGGCGAGGACGGTCCGCCCAACGGCCTAGGCTGCTCGGGCGAGGCCCGAATCACCCACGGCGCACGACTTCTGGACGTGGCTCGCCTCTGTACGACGGGGTACGCTTACTGCTGTCCGAAGGGGGATGGGTGTTCGGGGGCGCCCGTCGGACACGCCGGCTCGAGGAGGGGTCAGCGGGACGATGAGCCAACACCGCGTGCGTGTCGTCGTGGGCGAGGGCCAGTCGATGCGACAGGGCCTTCTCCGGTTCGTCCTCGAGGGCGACGGGTTCGAGGTCGTGAGCGAGGCCGCCACCTCCGCCGAGCTCGCGCGCGTCTTGGCCATCCACCAGCCCGATGTGGTCGTCCTCGACGACGGCATCGGCGTGACCGCGGTGCAGATGGCCCGCGAGGTCTCCCCCGCCACCAAGGTGATCCTCGTGTGGCCGGGTGCCGTCGTTCCGATCGGCGGCGATGCTCGCGTCGACCCCTCCGAGGTTCTTCGTGACCTGGGCACAGCGGTCGCGAAGGTGGCGGGCGTCGCGATCCCTCTGGCCGGAGTCATCCGCCCGGACTGGGTCGAGCGCGTGCGGAAGGATCCGGCTGCGCTACGCGACATGCTGGCCACCCGCGGCGGGATCGAGAACCGCCGCCCGAGCGTGACCGAGCTCCAACGGCGGGGTCGTCGCCTCCATCCTGGGGCCGCCGCGGCCAGTGCTGCACGGTCCGCAGAGGACGCAGCCGTCGTGATCCTTCCGGTAGGAGCGAACGCGGGGCGAGCAGCCGCCGCCGAAGAACCCGTGATCGTGCTCCCCGACGCCGTTGCCGCGGCCGCGGGCCGGGCTACCGGGGGTGGAACCCGCGAGCGCGATCGCAGGCTCGGGACGATGGCCCTCGGCGGCACCGCAGCGGCGGCCATCTTGGCACTGGCCCTCATCCTCGGCGGGTCTCGCATCGAGGGCCACATCGTCGCGGAGGCTCCGAACACGCCTTCGCCGAGCGGTGTCGTGAACCCGCCGGGCGGTCCGAGTGGTCCGGGCGGGCCGACCCAACCCGGCAGCCAAGTCCCGCAGACACCGGTCGGCGGGACCGAAACCTCTCTCGAGGGAGCGGGTGGCGGCAGCGCCTCGGTCGGCGACGGCACGAATCCCTTCACCCGAGGTCAGTTCGGCACCACCGGCGGCGGCCAGGCTTCGGGGTCCGGCGGGGGCGGCGGCGGGAACGACGGCGGCGGGGGCGGCGGGGGCGGCGGGAACGGCAGTGGGAACCCTCCGCCGGCCACGATGCCCGGACAAAGCGCCTTCCACAACCCCCATGGCGGGCCTCCCGGGCACATGGACGGTGGCACCGGCGCGCCGGACCACCACGGCCACGCGGGCGACCCGCCCGGACACTCGGGCACGCACGGTAACGCGGGCGACCCGCCGGGGACGCACGGTCACGCGGGCGACCCGCCCGGACACTCGGGCGCGCACGGTCACGCTGGCGACCCGCCCGGACACTCGGGCGCGCACGGGCAGGGGAACGTGCACCAGAGCTCCCACGCGACCGACCACAAGCACTGACCGCGCACCCGGCCGGTCCCCCCGGAGACGGGACCCATGTCCTGCCCGGCAGCGCATGCCGGCATCTACGCTGGAGTCGGCGAACAGGAGGTGTCGTCATGCGTCCGTCCGTGCTGCCGTCGTCGCTTCGTGGGTGGGAACGTCCGGCAACGCGCGTTCGGCGGTTGCCGAGCAGGATCCACCTTCGGCGGGGCGTACGCCTGCGCGGGCGCATCCGGCGGGGGCACCGGGGCCGTCCGCCTGATGCCGCCGGGTAGCCTGGCGCGATGGGCGAGCGCGTCCTCAACTTCTCGGCCGGTCCAGGGGTCCTTCCACTGCCGGTGCTCGAGCAGGCGCAGCGTGAGCTCGTAGCGATGCCCGAGGTTGGGGCCTCCCCGCTCGAGGTGTCGCACCGAGGTGCCTGGTTCACCGGCGTGATCGAGGAAGCGGAGGCGAACCTCCGGGAGCTTCTCGCGATCCCATCCACGCACCGAGTCCTCTTCTGCCAGGGGGGCGCAACCATGCAGTTCTCCATGGCTCCGATGAATCTCCTCCGAGGCGCCGACAGGCCGGCCGAGTACGTGCTCACGGGGTCCTGGGGTGCCAAGGCGCTGCGTGAAGCCGAGAAGGAGGGGCCTGTCCGGGTGGCGTGGTCGGGGGAGAACGAGCGTTTCGTGCGTGTGCCCGACACGGAGGAGCTGCTCGAGTCGCTCAGCGGCGAGGCCCCGTTCGTCCACCTGACGACGAACGAGACGATCCAGGGAGTGGAGTACCCGGACACTCCGGTCGTGCCGGACACGTCGCCGATCGTCGCCGACGTCTCGTCGGACTTCCTGTCTGGCCCGGTCGACATCTCTCGCTACGGTGTGCTCTACGCGGGCGCTCAGAAGAACGCCGGCCCGGCCGGCGTGACCGTGGTGATCCTGCGCGAGGACCTGCTGGCTCGCGTTCCCGACGGACTTCCGGCGATGATGGACTACCGCACCTACGTCGAGCACGGCTCACTCTTCAACACACCGCCGGTCTTCTCGATCTATGTCTTGCTCCTCGTCACACGCTGGATCCGCGACGAGGTCGGCGGGCTCCAGAAGATGCACACGGCGAACACGGAGAAGGCGTCCCTGCTCTACGACGTGATCGACGAGAGCGAAGGCTTCTACCGGCCCCACGCGCTGACGGGATCCCGCTCGCTCATGAACGTGACGTTCCGTCTTCCAACCACCCAGCAGGACGCCGCGTTCGTCGAACGTGCATCGTCGGAGGGAATGATCGGGCTCAAGGGGCACCGAAGCGTCGGCGGGATCCGCGCCTCGATCTACAACGCGATGCCGGCCGAGGGCGTCCGCGTGCTCGCCGGGTTCATGCGCCGATTCCGCGAAGGAAATCGCTGACGGCTACGGCCCGCCGGGAGAGACGCCGGACAGACGATAGATGTCGCCGTTGCCCGTGGCGCACGGCACCCGGGCGAATACCAGGTCGAACCGGCCGGTGTCCGGGTTCAGGGAGAGCGACTCCGACTGCACGTCGACCCCGGACCGGAGCGCCGCGATCCTCGTCGACGGACGGAGCGTGTCGAGCGGCGCCGAGAGGAACCGCGCGCCCAGGCCGCAGCCGAACCCGGACCGCAAGAAGAACACCATCGCGTTGGCCTCGTCCACCACGGGGTCGTACTGGGGCTTGGAACGCCTCGTGGGGATCTTCCGAAGGGTCCCGGCCACGGCGTCGTAGACGAACGCCGAGCAGGTCTTCCTCGTGCAGATGCTCCACGCCACGTACCGGTCTCCGACCGAGCCGAGCGATGCGTACGTGCCCGCGTTGTACGTGGCGATCCTGAGCAGCCGCAACGTCGCCCTGTCGTAGAGCAGAAGCCTCGTGTACCAGACGCCACCGGACCTGAAATCGCGGAAGAAGGCGTAGTACGAGCTGGACACGCGCGGGCTCCACTCCCGCTTGGGCGTATTCACGCCCGCAAGCTGCGTTCGCACCCGCGCGTCCAGATCGAACGAATAGATGTCCGACGATGCGCCTTCGACCTGCTGATAGACGACGACGTTCGTGCCGGCCGGATCGAAGCCGCCGGCGAACCCCTGCGTGCCGGCCGCGTTCAACCTCGTACGCCCGGCGCCGTCCAGCGGCGACGCGTAGGCGTTCCAGCGTCTCGGGTGCGCGACGGAGTTGGACGAGAAGGCAAGGTAGGTCGCGTTGCGCGATGGGTCCAGCTGCGACGCGGGCGCCTTATGAACAGGGACCGGCGTGATGAGCGCCCACGCGGCCTGGCCGCACAGGATCGACGCCGAGACGAGAGCGGCGCCCACGACGGCCGCGCGGCACATCCGGATTAGGCCCCCGTGAGCTCGTCCGCTGCCGATGCGAACACCTCCGTGTGTCGGTCGACGTCGTCGGTGGTGGTCGCCGGCGACATCAACGCCATGTTGTGGAAGGGCGTGATCAAGACGCCCCGGTTGAGCATGAACAGATGGATGAACGGATCGAGCTCGTCGTCCTGCCCGGCGGCGGCCTCGGTGCCGGTCCCGGCGGGATCCGGGCGGAAGAGGTACTCCACCCGGCAGCCGAGGCGCACGACGTGCCACGGCAGCTCGCGGCTGCGGACCACGCCCTGTATGCCCTGCTCGAACCGCTCGCCGAGCTGGATCATCCGGGCGAACGCTTCGTCGGTCATGACCTGACCCAGCGTGGCCCTCATAGCCGCCAGCGAGAGCGCGTTGCCGGCGAGCGTTCCGCCGGTCCCGCCCACGTCGGCGTTCGGCCAGTCGGTCGCGTCGTACACGCGATGCGCGACCTCTTCGGTCATGCCGTAGGCCGCGCTCGGGATCCCCGCGCCCAGCGTCTTGCCGATCGTCACGATGTCGGGCTCGAGCCCCCACGCCTTCGTGCAGCCCCCCGGCCCGGCGCTGATCGTGTGCGTCTCGTCGATGATCAGCAGCACGCCGTAACGCGTGCAGAGCTCGCGTACCGCCTCATGGTAACCGGGGTCGGGCAGGACGATGCCGATGTTCGTGAGCGCCGGCTCGAACAGGCAGGCGGCGACGTCGCCGGCCGCGAGTGCCCGCTCGAGGCCATCGAGGTCGTTGATCTCGACGACGCGGGTGGTCTCGTGCAGCGGAACCGGAGGTCCGCTGTTCCCCGCGCGCGCCACGACGTTGCCGTCGGCGTCGAGCGTGGCGAAGGTCTCGTCGACCGTCCCGTGGTAGCACCAGTTGTGCACGACGATCTTCGGGCGCTTCGTCAGGTCGCGTGCCCAGCGGATCACGAACCGATTGGCGTCGGTCGCGGTGAGCGTGAACGACCAATACCGCGGGCCGAACCGCCGTTCCAGCTCGGCGCCCACCCATTCGGCGTCCTCGGTGGGCAGCATCAGCGTGATGCCCTTGCCCGCCTGCTCGGCGATCGCGTCCACGGCGATCTTCGGCGCGTGCCCGGCCATCCCTCCGGTGTCGCCGAGGCAGAAGTCGACGAACGCATTGCCGTCGACGTCCCAGAACCGCGCACCCTCGGCGCGGTCGACGAATACCGGGTAGTCGCCGGGCCAGCGCACCATCCAGTTCATCGGAACGCCGTAGAGGAGGTTCCGCTTCGCCTCCGCGGCAAGCTCCCCCGACCGGGGGTGGCGCTCGCGGAAGGTCTGCCGCTCACGCTCGGTCAGATCGCGTAGACGAGCCCGGTCGATCGTCCTCACGGCGGTCCTCCTGCTCGGGGTCGCCGCAGTCTAGTGCGAAGGCGGACCGTGGCAGCTTTTCGTCCCGGCGTCGGCGAAGGTCGACCCCACCACGGATACGAACCGCCATCGATACGACCCGCGGCGCAGCCGGAGCTTCAACACACCGAAGGCCGTCCCCTTCCGCACCTGGCTGAACGCGTGCCGTCGCACGATCGGGTAGTGCTGCGCGCCTCCCGTCCCGACGACGAACTCCCGGAAGCCGTGTCCGGGGTCGTGCGTGCCGTCGGGCCGCAGCAGGGCGAACCGCTCGTAGATGTGGTCGTGGCCGGTCAGGACCACATCGACACCACGCCGGTACAGCAGCCTCCACAGCGACCGCGCGTGCGAGGAGTCGTCGCCGTGGGGGCCCGAGCTGAAGAGCGGGTGGTGCATCGTGGCCAGCTGGCAGGTCCGCGGGTGCGCCGCCAGATCGCGGCGCAGCCATCGGTACTCGGCGCCTCCGGGCGCGCATCCGGCGACCCAGCAGTTCGAGTTGAGGGCGTCGACGTGCCAGGAACCGAGGTTGAACGAGTACCACCCTCGGCCGGACGGGCCGGCCGCGGGTCCGAAGTACGCGAAGTAGCCAGCGCCTCCCGACGCGTACTCGTGGTTGCCTGGAACGGGGTGTGACCGCCAGCGCTCGCGACCCCAGCTCTTCGCGTACGACGTCCGGAACGCGGCGAGCCGTCCCTCGTCGTACTGCTCGTCGCCGAGCGGGAGGACGGCGGATGGATCGATCCGTCTGATCAACGCCCAGGTGTCCGCCTGCCGGCAGGCAGATACGGTCCCCCGCCCGCCGTCGAACGAGGGGTTCGAAGGGTCGCAGGCGATGTCCCCCGCCGCGACGACGACCGGCGCCGAGCGCGTCGCGCGGGCGGCCGTGGGCGACGCGGATCTCGACTGCGCGGCGGGCGAGGGCGGCGACGGGGCGTCTCCGACGGCGCACGCCGGCGCGAGCGCGAGGACCAACAGAACCGCGATGGGCAGGCGAGCAGGCGGGCGATGCACTCGTTCCTACGGTAACGCGGTCGAGCGGGTAGCATCCTTCGCCGTGACACGAGCCCGCCGCGTCTCGTCTTCCGTCCTGACGCTGCTCGTCGTGGTCACGGCCCTGACGGCCGCGCCGACCGCTGCCGTGGCGACCCCCGATGCGCCGCGATCGGCCGAGAAAGCCTCATGGATACAGCAGATCTCGGCGGCGATCGGGGACCGGCCCGTGTCCGTCGCGATCGGACTCGACGGCGACTACTGGTACCGTCACCTCGCGTGGGTCCGGCGGCCTCCGGCCTCCAACGAGAAGCTGCTCCTGTCGATGGCCCTTCTCGATCGGTTCAGCCCGGAGCGGAAGATCCGAACGCAGGCGATGGCGGCGACGAACCCGAAGCACGGGGTGTTGTCCGGCAACCTCTGGCTTCTCGGGCACGGCGACCCTCAGACGAACAAGCGGGAGCTCGCGGGACTCGCGGAGGACCTGCGGAGAGCGGGGCTCCGACGCGTGCCGGGATCGGTCATGGGTACGAGACGGCCTTTCGTGCGCGACTGGTGGGCGACCGGGTGGAAGTCGTACTTCCCCGCCTACTACGTCGCGCGTCCAACAGCCTTGACGTTCGATACGAATGTCGACGCGAACGGCGTGCACGTCTCGGATCCCGAACTGCTCGCAGCGAGATTCATGACGAAGCGACTCCGTTCGCTCGGTGTTCGCGTCGACGGCGACCCCGGGACGGGCGTGCCCTCGAGGCCCGTGCACGAGCTCGGCGTCCGGTGGTCCGCGGGCCTGCGCGTCATCCTGCGCACGATGAACGTGCACTCACGGAACTTCTTCGCGGAGGTGCTGAACAAGTACCTGGGGTTGGCCGTGTACGGGAGGGGGACGATCGCAGCGGGCGCACGTGCGATCGAGGCCTATGCGCGCCGGCGCGGACAGGACTTCACGTTGTACGACGGGTCGGGGCTCTCCTACGCCAACCGCGTCTCGGCGCTCGGCATCCTGCAGCTGTTGTGGAACGCCGACATGCAGCCGTGGGGTCCCGTCCTTCGGCGGACGCTCCCGACGGGAGGCCAGGGAACCCTCGAGGATCGCCTTGCAAACATCCGTCTCCACGTCAAGACCGGCACGCTCGACGACGCCTCCGCGTTGTCGGGCTGGGTCTACGCCGCGGCCGCCGGCGGGTGGGTCGAGTTCTCCATCGTCTCAAACGGCTTCGACGAGTACGCGGCGAAGAAGATCGAGAACCAGATCGTCCGAGTCATCGCCGCCGACGCGACCGATCCTCGGCCGTCGTCCTGACGACGCTCTCGGAGCGGTTGCTCGCTGGCTCGCCGTCTGGGGCCAGGCCCCACCCTCGGCGACGTGCGACGGGCTCCCGCCGGATCTCGACATCGGGCAGGCGATCGATCCCGAGGATCTCGAAGACCCGGCCAGCCGGAGCGCGCCTCGATTGGGGTCCGGTTCGATGTGGAAGGGCACGGCTCCTCCGCATGGGCCACGCACCACGAAGGCTATGCCGATCCGTTGGATCCGTCCGTCCGTCACCGCACGCGCCGACCCGACTCGCCCAGAAACCGGTCCTGGGCCTCAACCCGATGTGTACGATGTAGCAACACACCGAAGCTTCCGGTGTTCCAGGCCCTGATCCACGGGCTCCACGGCACAGTCGTCCTTCCCGGCCTCGAGCTTCGAAAGCTCCCCGACGAGGGAGGCCCGAGATGGACGACACCCGGACGGGTAACCGGATCCTGGACGCACTTCCGGCATCGGAAGCGGACCCGCTCCTCGAAGGCACCGAGCGCGTCCCGCTAGAGCCGCACCAGATGCTGTACGCGCCGGGCCAGAGGATCGCGCGCGTGTACTTCCCCTTGCAGGGGGTGGTGTCGCTCATGTCTCCGACCGAGGAGGGCGCGTGGGTGGAGACGGCGACGATCGGGAACGAGGGGATGGTCGGCGTGCCCGTTCTGCTCGGGGGTCGGTCGATCGGCAACGGACAGGCCCTCGCGCAGATCGCCGGGGAGGCGATCAGCGTGGGTTCGGATCATTTCCGAGCGTTCGTCGACGGCGACGGGAAGCTCCGAGAGATCCTGATGGCCTACACGCAGGCCCTGTTCGCACAGATCTCCCAGAGCGTGGCGTGCAACGGGACGCACCCTATCCAGGAGCGTTGCGCTCGTTGGCTGCTCGAGTCGCACGACCGCGTTCCGTCCGACGAGTTCGGTCTGACCCAGGAGTTCCTTGCCGACATGCTCGCCGTTCGGCGCCCCTCGGTGACGGTCGCCGCGAGGGCTCTGCAGCAGGCCGGCCTGATCCGTTACGCCCGAGGCCACATCACGATCCTCGACCGGGAAGGCTTGGAGGCGGCGGCGTGTGGCTGCTACCAGGCCGTCCAGGACGAGTACCGACGTATCGTCCCGATCTGACGGGTGGGGCCGTTTGGGGTCGGCCTCCAGGGGATAATGTCTGATAACAGACGTAGGGGTCCCCTTTGGCGCACGCCACCGAGCACGCTCTTCCCCACACCCCTGCGGCTCCACGCCTGGCCCGGTCCCTCGCCCACGAGGCGTTCGATCCCCAGTTGGACGAGGGACGACGCCACGACCTCGGGTTGCTCGTCAGCGAGATCGTCTGCAACGCAGTCCGTCACGCGCCCGCGCGACCGGATCGGACGATCTCCCTTCGGCTCGAGCGCGAAGCAGGGGTCCTGCGCGTCGTCGTGATCGACGGAGGCGACTGGTCCGGGTCGGAGGGGCCGACGCCGCGCGGCCGGTTCGACGAGGAACATCTGGGCCTTCGGATCGTCGACCAGCTCGCGGACCGGTGGGGGACCTCCATCCACGGGGCGGCGGCGGTCTGGTTCGAGCTCCATGCGAACCGGCGGCCGTCGTCCACGACCCGATCGTGACGCACGGGGGACCCCGCCCCTACGTCAGGTCGCGTGCGTACCGAACGATCGGCCGGTTCGCGCACTCGACCTGGTGATTGCCGGTCGTACCGTCCCATCGCCAGCCGGCGCGCTCGTAGAACCGTCGCGCGCGGTCGTTCGAGGCGAGAACCCACAAGGTCGCTCGGTCGAAGCCGGCCTCGCGAAACCCGCGCTCAGCGCGGTCGAGCAGGGCCCGGCCGACCCCTCTGCCCGCGGCCTCGGGGGCCAGGTAGATCGCGAACAGCTCACCCGTCGACGCGGGGGCGTCGGCGTCTCGGGTGGCGCCGGTGCTCGCGAACCCGGCGACGCGACCGTCCTCGTCCGCCACGGCGATCGATGCCGCGGGATCCGAGATCACGTCGCTCCACATGCCTTCGCGCTCGTCGACCGAGAGGGCGTCGAGCACCTGCTGGGGAAGGTCTCCCGCGTACGCCCAGCGCCACGACGCAACGTGGACCTCAGCGATGCCGCGGGCGTCGGCGGGCTCCGCGGCGCGGATCCTTGTCCCCATCAGACCTGCATCGCGTCTCGGGGGTGCAACAGCCCGTACGTGTAGGCGTCGACGAGCGCTTCCCACGAGGCCTCGAGGATGTTCTCGCTGACGCCGACCGTGGTCCACTCCCGTTCGCCGTTGGAGGTGTCGATCAGCACGCGCACGACGGCGCCGGTGCCGCCCTGTTCTCCGAGCACGCGGACTCGGTAGTCCTCGAGCGACATCTGCTCGAGCTCCGGGTAGGCGTTCGTGAGCGCCTTCCTCAACGCGTTGTCGAGCGCGCCGACGGGCCCGTGACCCTCGGCCGACTCGATGTGGCGGCCGCCGTCGGCAACGACCTTGACGGTTGCTTCGGCGAGCGGTTCCTCGTCGCCGGTGCGCCGTTCGACGTGCACGCGATAGCTGTCCACCCGGAAGAACGGCTGGGACCAGCCCGACGCCCGCCGCATGAGCAGCTCGAGCGATGCCTCCGCCACGTCGAACGCGTACCCGAGCGACTCGAGTCTCTTGAGCTCGTCGACCATGGCCGGGATCGCGTCGTCGGCCACGGCGACGCCGAGCTCCCGGGCTTTCATGCGGATCGTCGACCCGCCCGCATAGTCGGAGGCGACGACGCCTCGGCGGTTCCCGACGATCTCGGGCTCGACGTGCTCGTACGCCTTCGTAAGGCGGGCGACCCCGCTCGTGTGCAGGCCGGCCTTGTGGGTGAACGCGAAACGCCCCGCGTACGGCTGGTGGGAGTCGGGCGTGACGTTCGCGACCTCGGCCACGTAGCGTGCGAGCTCGGTCAGGTGCTCGACGGCGCCGTCGGGAAGGGCACCGGCCGCGCCCATCTTCAGCACGAGGTCGGCGGCGATGGGGATCAGGTCGGCGTTGCCTGTGCGCTCGCCGTAACCGTTCACGGTCCCCTGCACCTGGAAGACACCCGCGTCGACGGCGACGAGGGAGTTCGCCACGGCGCATCCCGCGTCGTTGTGCACGTGGATCCCGAGCGGTACCGACGTGCGCGCGCGCACGTCACGCACGACGGCCGCCACGTCGAACGGGAGCGCACCCCCGTTCGTGTCACACAGGACGAGGCGTTCGGCGCCGGCTTCCTCCGCAGCCTCCAGCACCCGCAGGGCGAACGCCGGGTTGGCCCGGTAGCCGTCGAAGAAGTGCTCGGCGTCGAAGAAGACGCGCCGCCCGTCGGACCGCACGAACGCGATCGAGTCCCGCACCATCGCCACGCCCTCCTCGAGGTCGGTGCGGAGTGCCTCGGTGACGTGCAGGTCCCACGCCTTGCCGACCAGACACACGACCTCGGTTCCCGCGCCGAGCAGGTCCTGAAGCACCTGAGATCCCTCGGTGCGCTCGCCCGCCCTGCGGGTCATGCCGAACGCCGTCAGACAGGCGTGCTCGAGCGTCTCCTGCGTGGCCACGCGGAAGAACTCGGTGTCGCGCGGGTTCGCACCTGGCCAGCCCCCTTCGACGTAGGGGAAGCCCACCTGATCGAGCTTGTGCAGTATCCGCAGGCGATCCTCGATCGAGTACGACAGATCGGCCCGCTGGGCGCCGTCGCGCAGCGTCGTGTCGTAGAGCTCCACCGCCGGGGCCGCCTCGGCGCTCACGCCGACGTCCCTTCCACCACGAGGTCGCCTACCTGCGCGGTCGAGTAGCCCATCTCGCCGGCGCGCATGCCCTTCATCCGTTGGGTGGCGAAGCCGATGCCCGCGTGCACGCGATCCCCGGCGTCGCTCTCGCCCAGGACCTGAAGCATCATCTGCAACGCGGCGATCGCCGCCAGCGGGTTGATCGTGCCCTTCCCGGTGTGGTCGGGCGCCGTACCGCCGATCGGCTCGAACATCGACACGCCGCCGGGGCGGATGTTCGCTCCCGCGGCCACGCCCATCCCGCCCTGGATCATCGCGCCGAGGTCCGTGATGATGTCGCCGAACATGTTGTCGGTGACGATCACGTCGAACCGAGAGGGCTGATCCAGGAAGAAGACGCATGCCGCATCGACGTGCAGGTAGTCGCGCTCGACATCCGGATACTCGGCGCCGACCTCGTCGACCACCCGCTGGTACAGATCGCCCGCGAACGTGAGCACGTTGGTCTTGTGGACGAGCGTCAGCTTCTGGCGCCGGGTCCGAGCAACGTCGAACGCGTACCGGACGATCCGATCGACACCATGGCGCGTATTGATCGACTCCTGCACCGCGACCTCGTGCGCCGTGCCTTTGCGGTGGAAACCGCCGGCACCGGAGTACAGCCCTTCGGAGTTCTCGCGCACGACGACGAAGTTGACGTCGTCCTCGCTGTGGCGCGGCACGAGGGTCTCTGCACCCGGGTAGCGGATGACCGGGCGGAGGTTCACGTATTGGTCGAGCTCGAACCGGATGCGCAGCAGGAGTTCGCGCTCGAGGATGCCGGGTCGCACGCGCGGATCGCCGACCGCGCCGAGCAGGATCGCGTCCATCGAGCGGAGCCGAGCGAGGTCGTCGTCGGGAAGCACGTCGCCGGTCCGCAGGTACCGGTTCGCGCCGAGGTCGAGCTCCACGAGCTCGACCTCGAAGCCGTCGCTGACGGCGTCGAGCACCTTCAAGGCCTCGGCAACGACCTCGGGTCCGGTGCCGTCGCCGCGGATCACGCCGATCGTGTGCGAACGCCTCACGGCGTGGCCTCGCCGGCCTCCACGATGAGCGCGCGATTGATCGCTGCGAGGTAGGCGCGGGCGCTCGCCTCGACGACGTCCGTGGCGACGCCACGCCCGGTGACGCGACGACCGTCGACGTCGAGTTGGACGACGACATCGCCCAAGGCGTCCGATCCGCCGGTGACGCTCGACACGTTGAACGAGATGAGGCGCGCCTCGACGCCGGCTGCGCGCTGGATGGCACCGCAGGCCGCGTCGATCATGCCGTCACCCCATGCCGACTCCTCGATCAATTCCTCGCCTCGACGGAGGCGTACCGTCGCCGACGGTGACAACACGGTCCCGCCGCCCACCTGGATGGCCTCGAGAACGAGAACGTCCTCCTTCCCGGTGCCGACCTCCTCGGAAACGATCGCCTCGAGGTCTTGGTTGGTGAGCGTGATCTTGCGGTCGGCAAGGTCCTTGAACCGAGCGAACGCACGGTTGAGCTGGTCGTCGACCAGCTCGATGCCGAGCTTGCCGATCGCGTCGACGAAGGCATGGCGTCCGGAATGCTTGCCGAGGACCAGGCGGTTGCCTTCCAGCCCGATCTCGACGGGGTCCATGATCTCGTACGTCGCACGGTTCGCGAGCACGCCGTGCTGGTGGATGCCGCTCTCGTGCGCGAAGGCGCTCGACCCGACCACCGACTTGTTCGGCTGGACCGAGTAGCCGGTCGTCATGCTGACCAGCCGCGAGGTGCGCACGATCTCCTTGAGGTTGAGGCCGTGGCGGACGCCGAGATGCTCCCCACGCGTGCGGACGACCATCGCGATCTCCTCCAGCGAGCAGTTGCCGGCGCGTTCGCCGATGCCGTTGACGGCCACCTCGACCTGCCGGGCGCCGTTCTCGATGCCGGCCAGCGCGTTCGCGACCGCCAGCCCCAGGTCGTTGTGGCAATGCGTGGACACGACGACGTGGTCGGGCAGCGCCTCGCGGACGACACGGACCAGCTCGCCGAACTCGGTCGGGGTCGCGTATCCGACGGTGTCGGGCACGTTGATCGTGGTGGCTCCGCACTCCACCGCCACACGGTTGCACTCGAGCAGGAACTCGAGCTCCGTGCGGGTGGCGTCCTGCGCGGAGAACTCGACGTCCTCCGTGTAGCTCTTGGCGAGCCTGACGTTGTCGCGGATCGCATCGAGCACCTGCTGGGGGGACATCCTGAGCATCGACTCGCGCTGCACGTCGCTGGTGGAGATGAACGTGTGGATCCGCCAGCGCTCGGCACCTTTCAGCGCCTCCGCCGCACGCTCGACGTCGCCGGTGGCGGTGCGTGCGAGCGCCGCGATCACCGGCCCCTTGACGGCGTCGGCGATCTCGCGCACCGCGTCGAACTCGCCCGGGGACGATATCGGGAACCCGGCCTCGATGATGTCGACACCGAGCCGCCCGAGCTGCTCGGCGATCTCGACCTTCTCGGGCTTCGTGAGCGCGATGCCGGGAGCTTGCTCCCCGTCGCGGAGGGTCGTGTCGAAGATCTGAACCAGATTGGAGCGCGCTACCGCTTCGCTGCTCGAGCGCGCGTCTACGTCGTCGGTACTCATGTCGGGGGCACCTTCCTGTCGCTCTCCAACCAGGGCATCATCTGGCGCAGCTCACGTCCCACCTGTTCCAGCCGGGACGTGCGCGCCTGGCTCCTAAGTCGGAGGAACTCGGGGAAGCCGCCCTCGGCCTCGGCGATCCACCGCTTCGCGAACGAGCCGTCTTGGATCTCGGACAGGATCTGTCGCATCGTTTCGCGGGTCCCGTCGTCGATCACGCGTGGCCCGCTCTGGTAGTCCCCCCACTCCGCCGTGTCGGAGACGCTGTACCGCATCCACGACAACCCGCCCTCGTAGATCAGATCGACGATCAGCTTCACCTCGTGCAGGCACTCGAAGTACGCGATCTCCGGCTGGTAGCCCGCGGCGACCAGCGTGTCGAAGCCGCTCTTGATCAGCTCGGACAATCCGCCGCACAGGATCGACTGCTCGCCGAACAGGTCGGTTTCGGTCTCTTCCTTGAACGTTGTCTCGATGATGCCCGCGCGAGCTGCGCCGATCCCGGCCCCATAGGCGAGGGCCCGCTCGCGCGCCTTGCCGGTGGCGTCCTGGTGCACGGCCACGAGGGCCGGCGTGCCGATCCCCTGCTCGTACGTTCGGCGGACGAGATGACCGGGCCCCTTCGGGGCGATCATCGTGACGTCGACGCCCCCCGGAGGGACGACGGTGCCGAAGTGGATCGAGAACCCATGGGCGAACATCAGCATGTCGCCGTCCTTCAGGTGCGAGGCCACCGCCTCTGCGTAGACGGCGCCGTGGGCCGTGTCGGGCAGCAGGCACATCACGACGTCGGCCTCGGCGACGGCGTCGGGGGTGTCGAGGACCCGCAGACCGGCCTCCTCCGCCTTCGCGCGGCTGGGCGAGCCGGGCCGGAGCCCCACGCGGACGTCGTACCCGGAGTCCCGCAGGTTCTGCGAGTGGGCGTGGCCCTGCGAGCCGAAGCCCAGCACCGCGATCCGCTGGTCCCCCAGGACGCCCGGATCGGTGTCCTTCTCGTAGTAGATCATTGCCATCGGCGCGTCCTTCCGGGTCGGTGGGTCGATCAGGCGCCGCCGCCATCCCAGGCGACATCCTCGGCGCCCGCGGCCTTCGCTGCCTTGAGCACGCGCTCCTTGATGCCGCGGTCGCCGCGGGACAGAGCGATGCGGCCGGTGCGCGAGAGCTCCACGATGCCGAAGTCCTCGAGCAGCTCGAGCAGCGCGTCGAGCTTCGTGGTCTTGCCGCTGGCCTCGAGGGTGAGCGTGGTGTGCGTGACGTCGACGACGTTGACGCGGAACACGGTTGCGATCTCCATCACGCGCTGCCGCTTGTCGTGCGCAGCGCGCACCTTCACCAGCATGAGCTCGCGCTCCACGGCCGAGCCGGGCTCGTGCTCGAGGATCTTGATCACGTTGATCAGCTTGTTGAGCTGTTTCGTGACCTGCTCGAGCGGCTTGCGATCGACGTTGACCACGATCGTCATGCGCGACATCCCCGAGGTCTCGGTCGGACCTACGGCGAGGGAGTCGATGTTGAACCCGCGTGCGGAGAACAGACCCGCCACGCGGGTAAGCACGCCGGGCTTGTCCTCCACGAGGACCGAGATCGTGTGCAAGCTGTGGCCGTTGCTCATGCGATCGGAGCCTCCGCGGGATCGTCGACCGGCTGCAGCGACTCGGGACCGACGATGATGTCGTCGTTCGAGGCACCCGCGGGGACCATCGGGAACACCATCTCGCGGTCGTCCACGCGGAAGTCGATCACGACGCTCCTGTCCTGCACCGAGAGCGCCTTGTCGATCACGGCGTCGACGTCGTCGGGCGAGTCCGCCCGAAGGCCGACCGCGCCGTAGGCCTCGGCGAGCTTCACGTAGTCGGGAACGTCGTAGCTCAGGTGCACCTGCGAGTACCGCTCCCGGTAGAAGAGCTCCTGCCACTGCCGCACCATGCCCAGGTGCGCGTTGTTGATGATGGCCGTCACGAACGGGATCCCCTCGGTCGTCGACGTGGCGATCTCCTGCGCCGTCATCTGGAAGCAGCCGTCGCCGTCGATCGCGATCACGCGCGTGTCCGGCCGCCCGGCGGCGGCCCCAAGCGCGGCGGGCACCGCGAACCCCATCGTGCCCAGGCCGCCGGAGTTGATCCAGGTTCGCGGGTGATCGAAGCGCCAGAACTGTGAGGCCCACATCTGGTGCTGCCCGACACCTGAGACCACGATGGAGTCGGACCCGGCGTGCGCGTACAGGCGTTCGATGCAGTACTGCGGCTTGAGCGGCCCGTCGGGCTGCTGGTCGTACCGGTAGGGGTTCTCCTCGCGCCATGCGTCGAGTTGCGCCAGCCATGCCGACCGGTCGGGCACGCCGCCGGCCTCGTCCTGCCGCGTCGCGAGCTCGGCGGCCAGCTTGCCGATCACGTCCCTGCAGTCGCCGACGATCGGCACGTCGGCGGCGCGGTTCTTGCCGATCTCGGCCGGGTCGATGTCGACGTGGATCACCTTGGCGCCGGGAGCGAACGCGTCGAGCTTGCCGGTCACGCGGTCGTCGAACCGCGCGCCAAGCGCGACCAGCAGGTCGGCCTTCTGCATCGCCGTGACCGCGGTGAAGTTGCCGTGCATGCCCGGCATGCCGTAGCAGAGCTCGTCCGAGTCGGGGAAGGCGCCACGCGCCATCAGCGTGGTCACGACCGGCAGCCGCCCGGTCGTCGCCAGGTCGAAGAGCTCCCTGTGCGCATCGGCCTTGATCACGCCGCCGCCCACGTAGAGGACCGGCCGCTTCGCGCGAAGGATCATCTTGGTCGCCTCGACGATCTGTCGCTGGTTTCCCTTGGTCGTCGGCTTGTAGCCGGGAAGCGCCACGACCTCGGGCCACGACCACGTCGTCTCGTTCACCAAGACGTCCTTCGGGATGTCGACGAGCACGGGGCCCGGGCGACCCGTACGTGCGATGTGGAAGGCCTCGCGGATCGTCTCGGCGACGTCGGCGGGCGAGGTCACGAGGAAATTGTGCTTCGTGACAGGGATCGTGATGCCCGTGATATCGGCTTCCTGAAACGCGTCGTTGCCGACCACCGGCGTGGGCACCTGGCCGGTGATCGCGACGATCGGGACCGAGTCCATCTTCGCGTCGGCCAGGGGCGTGACGAGGTTGCACCCGCCGGGGCCCGACGTGGCCATCGCGACGCCGACCTTCCCGGTCGCCCACGCGTAGCCCTCGGCCGCATGCCCGGCGCCCTGCTCGTGCCGGCAGAGCACGTGGCGCACGCTCGAGTCGAGCAGCGGGTCGTACGCGGGTAGGATCGCCCCGCCCGGGATGCCGAAGATGACGTCAACCCCCTCGCCCTCGAGCGACTTGAACAGCGCCTGGGCGCCGGTGACCTTCATCCCGTTGCCGCTTTACGGTCCTCGACCGGCCCCGTCTCGACCCGGCGGACGTTTGCCTGCAGGCGGTGTCCGAGGTTGCGACAGGCCCGCTCGAACTCCCACGGCGTCCAGTCGCGGCGCCGCGTCTCCAGCAGATCGGGTTGGTCGACGTCGCTCATGTCCCAGCCCCCGCCCAGATACACGACCTCAGAGGAGAGGTAGCGGTCGACCGTGGTCCTCGTCGGCGCGTCGGCGGCCTCCACCATCACCTGGCCCGGGCCCTCCCACAGCACGCTCGCGACAACGGTGCCGTCTCGTTCGAACTCGTACCGCATGGTCCTGCTCCTTCCCTGGGTCCCCGTGTGGTCGGGGCCCGTTCCTGGTGTGGACACCTGTTCCCGGGGTAGAAAAAACCCCTCGCGTGGCGAGGGGTGTCGGCGCGGGGATGTCGGGGCCGTTGGCCCCGCCCGCGCCTACGTAATAAGTACGAGGTCGCTGCGCCCGAACACAGCCTTGGTCGACATGGCTCAATTAGTCTAGAGGTCCTGATTGGCCTGTCAACCCGTGGTGCCCGGACGTTTCCCTCGCCTCAGACACGGGCACTGATCCATGAACGGACGATGGGAGGCGGCGATGCCCGGGAACCGTGGCGGCAACATCAAGAACCGGAAGCAGTACGAGGGGCTCAAGAAGAAGGGCATGTCGAAGGAGCGCGCCGCTCGGATCGCCAACAGTTCGGTGGCGTCCTCACGCGGTGGGAAGGCCTCAGGCTCCGGGTCAAGCTCGAAGCAGGGCGGCACGACCGCGCAGAAGAAGGCGGCGGGACGCAAGGGCGGGAAGGCGGCCGCGAAGAGGCGTTAGCCGGAGGTCGAGAGCCCGCGATTCGGATCGTGGAACAGATGCCCGCAGTCAAGGCATTTCATGTTCCTGCGTGCCGCGGGGCCCGCGTGCGTGAACGGTTGGGTGTGGACGGAACCACAGTTCGGACAGGCTGCGCGGGGCCGTGGAGGCCGCCTCGGTTCCGACGCCGATCCCTTCCGTTCGTCCGTCACGCCAGCCCTTCGATGTCGAGGTTCGCACGGTACCTGGCGCACACACGACGTGCCAGCCGCGGGTCCGGATAGCGAGGCCTCCCGCCGCATCGGTCCCCCCCTCGGCGGGTAGGAGCATGGCCTGGCGGAGGCACCCGGTACACTCGGCTTCGTGTTCGTCGTCGCCCTGGTCACGACCGTGGCGGGCTGGGTGCTCTTGTTGAAGCGCCGAGGCTGGATCTGAACACGTGATCCATGCGATCTGGCATGCGCTCGACCTGACGTTGGGCATGACCTGGCAGATCTTGTGGGCGCTGGTCCTCGGGTTCACCCTGTCCGCGGTCGTGCAGTCTGTCGTCTCGAAGCGCGAGATGACGCGGCTCCTCCCCGATGACTCGCCGCGCACCCTGGCGATCGCGTGTGGCCTGGGTGCCGCGTCGTCCTCGTGTTCGTACGCGGCGGTGGCGTTGGCCCGATCGCTCTTTCGCAAGGGAGCGAACTTCAGCGCGACGATGGCGTTCCAATTCGCGTCGACGAACCTCGTGATCGAGCTGGGCGTGATCCTGTGGTTGTTGATCGGGTGGCAGTTCACCGTTGCGGAGTTCTTCGGCGGGTTCGTGATGATCGCGATCCTCGCGGCGCTGTTCCGGTGGCGGCTGCGTGCCTCGCAGGTCGAGGTGGCACAAGCGCAGGCCGAGCGCGGCGTCCTCGGATCGATGGAGGGGCACGCCGAGATGGACATGTCGGTCACCGGGGGTTCGGTGACCTCGCGGATCCTGTCGCCGCGCGGCTTCACGGCGATCAGCCACTCGTTCGTGATGGACTGGGCGGCGATCATCCGCGACATCGTGATCGGCCTCCTGATCGCGGGCGCGCTCGCCGCATGGGTTCCGGCATCCTTCTGGCAAGGGTTCTTCCTCGTCGACCACCCCTTCCTGGCGAAGCTGTGGGGTCCGCTGATCGGCCCGCTCGTCGCGATGCTGTCGTTCGTCTGCTCGATCGGGAACGTGCCGCTGGCCGCCGTGCTGTGGAACGGCGGCATCAGCTTCGGCGGCGTGATCGCCTTCATCTTCGCCGACCTGATCGTGTTGCCCATCCTGAACATCTACCGCAAGTACTACGGCGGGCGGATGAGCCTGTTCCTGCTCGCGACGTTCTACCTGACGATGGTCCTGGCGGGATTCGTGGTCGAGATCGTGTTCGGCGGCCTCGGCCTGGTGCCCAGTGGCCCCAGGCACGCCGACGTGGTTGAGGCCGACATCACGCTGAACTACACGACGGTGCTGAACGTCGTCTTCCTGATCGTGGCGGCCGCGCTGCTGATCCGGTTCTTCCGGACGGGTGGTCGCGAGATGCTGGCGATGATGGACACGCCCGCCGAAGGCGAAGGCGGCGAGGGCGGCGAGTTCGTCTGTCCGATGCATCCCGAGGTCCGCTCGAGCCAGGCGGGAACGTGCCCGATCTGTGGCATGGCGCTGGTACGCGAGCGCGGCAGCGACCAGCACGAGCACCACGCCCACTGATCACCGCCTATCGCACGACCTGGCCGGCCGGGATACGCTCCGGCGACGGCGGACGACGAGCGTCCGCCGGAAGGGAGGGGTCCCATGCGGAGGAAGGTCGCGGTCGCGGCTGCGGTCTTGGTGGTGTTCGTCGTGGGGATGGTGACGATCTCGTTCGCCACCACCGCGCAGGTAACAGCGTCGACGCGGGTCCATGTGATCGAGCACGCGAAGACGGACAAGGTCATCGAGACAGGCAGGGCGGGGGACAGCTCTGGGGACCTGCTCACGTTCCACAACCCGGTCTTCGATGCCGCGAACGCGAGGTGGGTCGGGCACGATCAGGGCGACTGCATCCGCATCGCGCCCAGGGCAGGGAGCTGGGAATGCCGCTGGGTCACGTTCCTCAACGGTGGCTCGATCACAGTCGAGGGTCCGTTCTACGACACGCGCGGCAGCGTTCTGGCGATCACCGGCGGCACGGGGCTCTACCGCAACGCCCGCGGCGCGATGGTCTTGAGGGCGCGCACCGGTGGCACCGAGTACGACTTCATCTTCAACATCGTTCCTTAGTGCGGTGATCGACGCCGGCGGCATCCGCTGTCACGTCGTGGTCGACGGAACACGTGCCGTGTCGCCGAGGTTCGTGTTCCGCGACTACGACGAGGGGGTACACGGCCCGGCCATCCGGAGCGAGCTGGACCCCGCGGGCAGGCTGGCCAGCCGGGTCGCCTGCCTGGTCGTCGAAGACGGCGCCGGCGTGGTCCTCGTCGACACGGGCGACGGCGGGGGCTCGGGCGACTTCAACGGGGGTCACCTGCACGCGGGGCTCGGCGCGCTCGGCATCCGACCGTGGGACGTGCGTCACGTCGTGATCACGCATGGCCACGCCGACCACGTCGGTGGGCTTCTGGGTCCGCGCGGTGAGCCGGCGTTCCCCGACGCGCGGCACGTCGTGCGCGACCGCGAGGTGGCTTATTGGGGGTCGGCCGAGGCCGCACAGCTTCCTCGGGACGCCGCATCCGCGGCCAGGGCGGCGTTCTCCGCGCTGCTGGATGCGGAGTTGCTCGACGCCGCCGAAGGCGAGGTCTCGGTCTCCGCGGGCGTCCGGACGATCGATGCCCCCGGGCACACCCCGGGACACCTGGCGGTGGTCGTCGGCGGCGCGCTGCTGTGGTCCGGGGACGCATTCGTCCATCCATCGAACGTGCCGCATCCGGAGTGGCCGTCCGCGGCGGACATGGACCCGGGGGAGAACGAGACGTCGAGGCGGGCGCTCCTGGAGCGGGCCGGCGAAGGCCGTCTGACGCTCGCGGGCTCGCACATGCTGGTGACCGGCTCGGTGGAACGAACCGACGGAGGCTTCGCGCTGATCCCGGCTTGACGGACGGCTCAGCGGTCGAGGACCGCGAGGAACTCGTCGAGGTCGGGTGCGACGTGGTAGGTGGGCTCGACGTAGCCCTCGAGCGCCTCGACGGTCTTGTACCCGTTGCCGGTGACGAAGACCACGGTCTCCTCCTCAGGGCGGATCACTCCCCGCTCCGCCAGGCGGCGGAGGTTCGCGATCGTGACGCCGCCGGCCGTCTCCGTGAAGACGCCTTCGGTGGAAGCGAGCAGCCCGATGCCGTCGAGGATCTCTTCCTCCGTGCACCACTCGATCGCGCCCCCCGTCTGCCGTGCGACCTGCAGCGCGAAGTAGCCGTCCGCCGGGTTCCCGATCGCGAGGGACCGTGCGATCGTGTCGGGCTTGACCGGGAGGACCTCGTCCGCCCCGTCGCGGAACGCCTGGGCGACCGGCCGGCATCCCTCCGGCTGGGCGCCGCTCACCCGGTAGGCCTTCTCCTCGACGGCACCGATCGCGATCAGCTCGCTGAAGGCGCGGTGGATCTTCGTCAGGAGCGCGCCGCTGGCGATCGGCACGACGACGTGGTCGGGCAGGCGCCACCCGAGCTGCTCGGCCACCTCGAACCCCAGTGACTTCGAGCCCTCCGCGTAGTACGGGCGCATGTTGACGTTGACGAACCCCCACGGGAGCGCGTCGGCGACCTCGGAGCAGAGGCGGTTGACGTCGTCGTAGGTGCCCTTGACCGCGACGACCTTCGCGCCGTAGATCTCGGTGCCGAGGATCTTCGCGCGCTCCAGATCCTCGGGCACGAAGACGTAGCAGGGCATGCCGGCCTTCGCCGCGTGTGCGGCGGTGGCGTTGGCGAGGTTCCCGGTGGATGCGCAGCTGATCGCCTCGAAACCGAACGCGCGAGCCATCGTGATCGCGACGGTGACGACGCGATCCTTGAAGGAGTTCGACGGGTTGACGGAGTCGTCCTTCACCCACAGCCGGCGCAGCCCCAGCCGCTCCGCCAACCGGTCGGCCCGGCGAAGCGGCGTCAGACCCGCTCCAAGATCCACTCGGTCGATCCCCGGGCCCCCCGGCAGGAGCTGCTCGTACCGCCAGAGGGTGCGCGGGCCCGCCTCGGCCCGATCACGGAACCGCTTCCCGTCGATCGACAGAAGGTCGTACGCGGGTTCGAGCGGACCGAAGCACTCCTCGCAGATCGTGAGCGGCTCAACCGGGTATTGCTGGCCGCAGATGCGGCATTGCAGAGCTGCGGGATTGTCCAGCGTCGCGGTGCGCGTCACCAGGTGGTCGCCCCCTCGTCGGCCCCGGAGACCGAACGGGCGTACTTGGCCAGCGCTCCCTGCGTGTAGCGCGGAGCCGGCTGCGTCCATGCGGCCCGCCGCCGCTCGAGCTCCTCGTGATCGACCGCGAGGTCGATCCGTCGGCTCTCGGCGTCGATCACGATCTCGTCGCCGTCGCTCACGAGCGCGATCGGCCCTCCGACGAACGCCTCTGGAGCGACGTGCCCGACGCTGTAGCCCTTCGTCGCTCCGCTGAACCGGCCGTCGGTGATCAGGGCCACGTCTTTGCCGAGCCCCGCCCCGGCGACGGCCGCGGTCACCGCGAGCATCTCGGGCATGCCGGGAGAGCCCTTCGGACCCTCGTACCGGATCACGACGACGTCGCCCGGCACGATCGCGCCCGACGTCACCGCAGCGAAGGCGTCCTGCTCCGAGTCGAACGGCCGCGCCCGGCCCCGGAACTCCAGGCTGGCCGCGCCCGCGATCTTCATCACGGAGCCGTTGGGCGCGAGCGAGCCGCGCAGGATCGCGATGCCGCCCTCCGCGTGGATCGGCTCCGACGCGGGCCGGACGACGTCGCCGTCGGGTGCCGGTGGCGCGAGCGCGACGAGGTTCTCCGTCACGGTCTTCCCGGTCACCGTGAGGCAGTCGCCGTGAAGAAGACCCATATCGAGCAGCTCCTTCATCACGACGGGAACCCCGCCGACGCGGTCGAGGTCACTCATCACGAAGCGCCCTGCGGGCCGGACGTCGACCAGATGCGGGACCCGGCGCGAGATCTCGTCGAAGTCGTCGAGCGCGAGTTCGACGTGTGCCTCCCGCGCGATCGCGAGCAGGTGAAGCACGGCGTTGGTGGATCCGGCGAGGGCCATCACGATCGCGATCGCGTTCTCGAATGCCTCGCGCGTCATGATCTGACGTGGCCGCAGGTCGAGCTGCAGCAGGTTCGCAACCGCGACGCCCGATTCCCGTGCTGCGACTTCGCGCCGGTAGTCGACCGCGGGCGGGGACGCCGACCCGGGCAGCGACATCCCGAGCGCCTCGCCGACCGCGGCCATCGTGTTCGCGGTGTACATGCCGGCGCACGATCCAGTCGTGGGGCAGGCCGCACGCTCCACGCCGAGGAGCTCCTCGTCGGACATCGTCCCGTTCGCGTGCGCGCCGACGGCTTCGAAGACGTCTTGGACGGTGATGTCGCGTCCTCGGTACGTGCCGGGAAGGATCGTGCCGCCGTACAGATACACCGACGGCAGGTCCAGACGGGCCATCGCCATCAGCATGCCCGGTTCGGACTTGTCGCAGCCGGCGATGCCGACCAATCCGTCCATGCGTTCGGCATGCATGACGAGTTCCACCGAGTCCGCGATCAGATCGCGGCTCATCAGCGAGGCCTTCATGCCTTCGTGCCCCATGGCGATGCCGTCGGAGACCGCGATCGTCGTGAACTCGACGGGAACGGAGCCCGCTTGGCGGACGCCCTCCTTCGCGAGCGCCGCCAGCTTGTCGAGGTGGTAATTGCACGGCGTGACCTCGTTCCAGCTGCTCGCGACGCCGACCTGCGGCTTGCCGAAGTCGTCCTCGCTGAATCCGACCGCTCGGAGCATCGCGCGCGCCGGCGCCCGCTGTGGCCCCTCGGTCACCTCCCAACTCTTGGGACGACCGGTTCGTTGCGCCATGGACCCGGAGCCCTCCTCGCAGACGTCGCGCTCCCGCGCGTTCCCTCACGGTAGCAACGGGCGGAGGATCCCGACCGGTTCGATCACCCGGACGAGGATCGGGTGCCCGTACACTCCGGGCCACATGCAGGACGTCCGGGTCCCGGCGAATGAGGGCCGCAGCTGGTGGCTCCGAGAGGCGCTCGCGCGCCCCGAGTTCGCCGGCGAGCCGGCTCCGCCGCTCCGCGGCGACACCACGGCCGACGTCGTCATCCTCGGCGGCGGGTACACGGGCCTGTGGACGGCGTGGTTCCTGACCGAGCTCGATCCCGGCGTCGACGTGGTGGTCCTGGAACAAGACATCTGCGGCGGCGGGCCGAGCGGACGCAACGGCGGGTTCCTCAACTCGTTCTGGAGCGGGTTGTCGCATCTGTGCCATGTGCTGGGAGACGCGGAAGCGCTCCGCCTGTGCGAGGCGGGCGAGGAGTCGGTGCGCGCGATCGGGCGGTTCTGTGCCGAGGGCGACATCGACGCCTGGTACCGGGCCGACGGCGACCTCGGCGTGGCCTCCGCCGAGGTCCAGGTCGGCGAGTGGGCGGACATCGTGATCGCCGCCGACCGACTCGGCATCTCTGACGCGTTCGAGGTGCTTTCGACCGACGAGGTCCGCGTTCGGGTCGACTCGCCGGTCTTCCGCGGCGGCGTGCTCACGCGATACGGGGCGACGGTGCAGCCGGCCCGCCTGGCCCGCGCCCTCCGGCGGCTCGTGATGCAGCGCGGCGTGCGGATCTACGAGCGGACGCCGGTCTCTCGGTTCGGGGAGGGCGCGACGGCCGTCGCCGAGACACCGGAGGGCGCCGTCCGCGCGGGCTCGGCCGTGCTCGCGGTCAACGCATGGGCTAAGCACTGGAAGCGCTTCCGGCGGCTGATCACGGTCCGGGGCTCGTACATAGCCCTGACCGCGCCGGCACCCGAGAAGCTCGAGGCCATCAACTGGACCGACGGGCTGAGCGTGTGGGACTACCGCTCCGCGTTGCACTACGTCCGCACGACGCCCGACGGTCGGATCGCCCTCGGTCTGGGCGGCATGCAGCCCGACCTCGCGCGCCGGATCGACCAGCGCTACGCGTACCACGACCGCTCGATCCGCGTGGCGATCGACGACCTGCACCGGATGTTCCCGACGCTCCGCGACGTCCCGATCGAGGCGGGGTGGGGCGGTCCGATCGACGTCGCCGGGACACATCTGCCGTTCTTCGGCACGACCGAGTCGGGCAACGTGCACTACGGCATGGGCTACACCGGAAACGGCGTCGGCCCTTCTCACCTCGGTGGCCAGATCCTCGCTCACCGGGCGCTCGGCCGCGACGGCGACATCCTGCGCCTGCCGCTCGTCGACATGGAGCCGAGGCGGTTCCCGCCCGAACCGATCCGGTCGTCGGGGATGCTCGTCGCCAACCACGCGATACTCCGCCGCGACCGCGCCCACGACGCCGGCGAAGACGCCAACCCGTTCGTGGACTTCGTCGCGAAGCTTCCTCGCAGGCTCGGCTACAATCTCGGCCCGTGACCGAGCTCCCCCGCCAGGCGGATGTCTCCTGGTGGATGGAGGAGGCGCTGGCCGATCCCGCCTTCTCGGATCCGCCGACGTGTCCGCCGTTGGACGCAGGGGTTCGGGCCGACGTCGTGATCCTCGGCGGTGGCTACACGGGCATGTGGACGGCGTGGTTCCTGCTCGAGCGCGACCCATCGCTCCAGGTCGTGCTGCTCGAGGCGGAGACGTGTGGCAGCGGTCCCAGCGGCCGGAACGGGGGCTTCTGCAACGGCCTGTGGGAAGAGCTGCCGCTCTTGGTCGACACGCTCGGCGACCTCGGCGCGGTTCGCGTGGGCGCGGTGGCGGAGCGATCGATCGACGAGATCGGAGTCTGGTGCAGGGAACGCGGGGTCGATGCCTGGCACACGCCGAACGGACACCTGGGCGTCGCGACGTCGCCCGCGCAGGAGGGCGCGTGGCGCGATCTGGTGGACGAGGCCGGCCGCCTGGGAGTCCTTCAGGGCCGGTTCGTCGAGCTCGACGCCGGCCGAGTGCGAGCCCGATGCGACGGCCCCACCTTCGGCGCGGGTCTGTTCACGCCGAGGACGGCCACCGTGCAGCCTGCCCGTCTCGCGCTGGGCCTGCGGGTCGCCCTGCTGGAGCGGGGGGTCCGCATCTACGAGCGCTCCCCGGCGCGCCGGCTCTCGGCGGGACCGCCGGTCCTGGTCGAGACGCCCGGAGGGCGGGTGCACGCGGACCGCGGCGTCCTGGCCGTCGGCGCGTGGGCGGCCGCGCTCCCCCGCTTCCGGCGAACGATCGTCCCGCGTGGCTCCTACATCGTGATCACCGCGCCGGCTCCCGAGCGCCTGGCCGACCTCGGATGGACGGGCGGCGAGGGCATCTACGACTTCCGCACGGCGTTGCACTACGCACGCACGACGCCGGACGGAAGGATCGCGCTGGGCGTGGTGGGATCGGCGGCAGGGGTCGGCACCGGCCTGGGCCCACGCCTCCGGTACGACCGGCGCTCCGTCGCACGGGCGGTCGGGGACCTCCGCCGGCTCTTCCCGTCGTTCGACGACGTGCCTCTCGAGGCCGCGTGGGGCGGTCCGATCGACGTAACGGCGCTGCACCTGCCGTTCTTCGGGACGCTCCCCGGAGGCGCCATGCACTTCGGCCTGGGGTACACGGGAGGAGGAGTGGGACCGTGCCACCTCGGAGGCAAGGTGCTCGCCGGGCTGACCTTGGGGGTGGAGGACGAGTACACGACCCTGCCGCTCGTCGGACTGCAGCCCAAGCGATTCCCGCCTGAACCGCTCGTTTCCGTCGGGGCGGCCCTCGTCCAGCGGGCGATCGTCCGGCGTGACGATCTCCTCGAGGCGGGTCGCCCCGCCGATCCGGTCACCGAACTGCTCGCCCGGATGCCGAGCCGTCTCGGCTACGCGATCGGCCCCGAGAACGCTCCCGACACGGGCCGCGATCGCCCGTAAGCTGTCGGGCCGACCGGCAGGGGGTGACGTTGCATCGGGTGACTTCAAAGCGTGGCGTCGCGGGCGTGATCGCGCTCGCGATCGCCCTCGGATCGGCGGCATCGGCCGGCCCCGCTCGGGCCGCGACGACGTCGGTCCCGGGGATCGACGTATCCAAGTGGCAGAACGTGATCGATTGGCACAAGGTCGCCGGCGCCGGCATCCGCTTCGCCGTCGTCCGCGCGACCCGGGGTCAGAGCTACCAGGACCCCACGTTCGATGCCAACGTCGCGGGTGCGAGCGCCCAGGGCATCGTCGTGGGCGCCTACCATCGAGCCACCACGAGCGGATCGCTCGGCGACGCGAGGATCGAGGCCGACCATTTCCTCGCCGTCGCGGCGCCGCACGCGGGCCAGCTGATCCCGGCGCTCGACATCGAGGAAGCGAACGGCCTCACGCCCAGCAAGCTCGTCGCGTGGGTGAAGGCGTGGGTCACGCGCGTCAGGAACGTGCTCGGGGTTCGGCCGATGATCTACTCCAGCCCGCACTTCTGGACGACCTACATGGGGAACTCGACCTGGTTCGCCGACCACGGCTACCCGCTGTGGATCGCGCACTGGGACGCCGTCACGCCTTCGGTCCCGGCCGACGACTGGCAGGGGCGAGGCTGGCTGTTCTGGCAATACAAGGTCACCGGCGGCGGCAGCGTGCCGGGCGTCACGACGAGCATCGACCGCGACAAGCTCCAGGGCGCGAACCTCGGGATCGGTCGGATCGCTCGCGTACAGGTTCAGACCGGAGCGGGTGGCGCGGTGTCCGACGCGAGCGGCAGGCTCGCCTGCGGTGGCGGAGCGACCTGTGAGGCGCTGTTCGATCCACGCGCGAGCGTCTCGCTCACCGCGACGCCCGGCACGGACGCGGTCTTCTTGTCGTGGAGCGGGGCGTGCGGCGGCGGCGATCCGGTCTGCACGCTGACGGCTCTCAACACGAAGAGGGCGACGGCGACGTTCGGCTACCCGCTCGCGGTGGCGGAGACCGGCAACGGCGCCGGCACCGTCACCTCCACGCCCGCCGGCGTGAAGTGTCCGGACACCTGCATCGTGCCCTTCCCGGCGGGCTCGGCGGTGACCCTGCACGCCACGCCGGACACCGCGAGCGAATTCGACGGATGGAGCGGCGGCTGCACCGGCACGAACGACTGCACCGTGACGATGGACGGCCTCCGAACGGTCGCGGTGACGTTCGCCGATCTCGCTCCGCCCTCGGCGATCATCACGCCACCGATCGCGTTGAACGGACCCGTGCGCGTCACGTTCAGCGAGCCCGTCCGCAACGTCACCAGGCGCAACCTCGTCCTGCGGCGCCAGAGCGTCGCGATCGACGCCGCGCTCGTCTGTCGCGACACGGAGAGCGATCGGGTGTCGTGCGCCGACGGCGACGTCGTCTCGGCGACGCTTCGTCCTCGCGACCCTCTCGTGGCGGGACAGTCGTACGTCGCGTCGATCGACCCCGCGGGCGTCGCGCCGGTGGTCGATCGCGCCCATCTGCCCGTCCCGGCGGGCGAGGTCCCGTTCCGCGCGGCGACCACCCTCGACCAAGCGGCCCCGGGGATCGCGTTCGCATGGGGCGTCCGGCAGGATCCCCGGGTCACCGGCGGGTCCTACACCGCGGACCATCGCGCGGGGGCCTCGGTCACCTTCGGCTTCGACGGCCCCTCCGTCGCGCTGCGCACGGTGGTGGGGCCAGCGTTCGGCACGGCACGCGTCGCGATCGACGGTCGGTTCCGAGCGACGATCGATGGGTACGCAACGCGGTTCGGGACGAAGGACCGAACGTGGCGACACCTCGGTCGCCGCGGCCACACCCTGACCGTCACCGCCACCGGGGGGGCGGCGGCCAAGGCCGCGGGGTCACGGGTCGGGGTGGACGCCCTCGTGGTGGGAACCCGTACCTACGCCGCGCCCAAGCAGCGCTCGGCCATGTGGGGCGAGGTGACCGCGCCCGACGCGTCGGAGGGTTCCTACGCGGTTGCCGACGTCGCGGGCGCGTGGACCTCGGTGCGCTTCCGAGGCGTCGGCGTCACGCTGTCGACGCGGGTGGGCCCCGCGTTCGGCAGAGCACAGCTCTGGGTGGACGGCAAGCTCGTTCGCTCGCTCGACCTCTCGTCGACGACCGGGAAGGTCGTTCCACGAGCGGTGACCGGGCTCGGCGACCGCGTTCATACCGTGAGGCTCGTGGTCGTCGGCCGCGCCGGAGCATCGGGGTCCGGGGCGGCCGTGGCGGTCGACGGCTGGACCGTCACATGAGGGCGCCGACATCGTCGCGGCCTTAGGTCGTCGCGACGAGCCATAGGCGGTCGGAGCCGATCCCGAACGACTCCAACTCGTCGTCACGCGCGGCGAAGGTGCCGAACCCGGCGCGGCGCAACAGGTCGGTCAGCTCGCGCACGGAGTACAGGCGCATCGACGACCGCTGCGTCTCCCGGTCTGCGCCGCGCAGGAAGGACCAGGTCGTTTCGATCCGCGAGCTCGCAACGAGGAACGCACGCTCCTCCAGGACCGTCGTCTCCCCGACCTCGAACCAGCTTCGCTCCTGGAAGCGCGGCAGGATCGTCTCGAGCGTCGGGGTATCGATCAGGTACCTGCCGCCGGGGCGCAACGATCGAGCCACGGCCTCCGCCTGCGCCAGGTTCCCGCCCTCGTCGAAGTATCCGAACGACCCCCAGAAGCAGAGCGCGGCGTCGAACTCCGATGCGAACGGCAGCGCGCGCATGTCCGCGCGCACGAACCGGACGTTCGGCCCCCGGACGCGAGCTTCCTCGAGGAACCGCTCGGTGGTGTCCACTCCGACCACGTCGTAGCCGCGCGCGGCGAGCTGGATGCCGATGCGGCCGGTTCCGCAGGGCACGTCGAGCACACGCATGCCCGGCTCCAGACCGAGTGCGTTCACCACCCGATCCGCCTGCTCGACCTCGTCCTCGACCTGCGACCATGCGAGCTGCACGGACTGCCAGCCCGGCGAACCGAACAGGTCGCGCCACCAGTCGGCCATGCCGGCGATCAGTCCCTCGCCAGCAACGCCTTGCCCCGTTCGACGAAGGCGCCGACCCGGTCCGTCAGGTTCTCGCGACGCGCGTCCTTGCGGACGACCGTCGACGCGTTGCGCCCGGGGACCCCCATCACGCCTCCGCCGGGATGCGTGCCGGCCCCACACAGGTACAGGTTCCTGATGGGGGTTCGGTAGTCCGCGAAGAACGGGATCGGCCGGAACGAGAACAGCTGGTCCGGGGAGAGCTCGCCTTGCATGATGTTGCCCCCGAGCAACCCGAAGCGCTCCTCGATGTCGCGCGGCGTCAGCACCTCGAGGTGATCGACCGATTCGGCGATGCCGGGCGCGTGCTCGGCGATCGCATCGATCACCTTCTTCCCCCACGCGTCGCGTGTTTGATCCGTGTTTGGCGTCCCGTACGGCAAGTACTGCGTGAAGGCGAGCATCACGTGCTTGCCGGGAGGCGCAAGACCGTCTCGCTCGTGGACGGTGGGGAACATCATCTCCACGTACGGATGTCGCGAGGGCTTGCCGTATTTGGCGTCGTCGAAGGCGCGCTCCAGGTATTCGATGCTCGGCGAGATCGCAGCCAGGCCCCGATGCAGCTCCCCATCCTGGTCCCAGCCCCGGAAGACCGGAAGCCTCGACAGCCCGAGGTTGACCTTGACGCTCCCGCTGCGCGTGCGAAACCGCTCGACGTCACGCACGACGTCGGCGGGCAACCGGTCGCGACCCACGAGGTCGAGGTAGGTCGTCTTCGGGTGCGCGTTCGAGACGATCTGCCTGGCTGGGATCGTGGAGCCGTCGGCCAGCTCCACGCCGGTCGCCCGGCCCTGCCCATTGATCACGACGCGTGTGACCGCCGCGTCGGCCCGGATCTCCGCTCCGGCCGACCGGGCGGCCTCGGCGATGGCCGCCGACACGCCGCCCATCCCGCCCCGGACCCAGCCCCACGCCCCGAAGTGACCGTCGACCTGGCCGATCCAGTGATGCATCAAGACGTACGCCGAGCCCGGCGTCATCGGTCCGCACCAGCCGCCGATGATCGCCTGAGTCGCAAGGGCTCCCTTGACCCGATCGTCGTCGAACCACTCGTCGAGGAAGTCAGCCGCGCTCATCGTGAACAGCCGCACGATCTCGTGCACGTCGCGACCCGTCCACCCGCGGAACCGGGCGATCGTGCGGATCCACGAGAGAAGGTCGGTGGCGCGCACGTTCGGCGGGATCACGAACAGGAGGTCCTGCATCAGCGCCGCGAAGTGCTCGAAGGCGGCGTCGAACGCTACGTATGCGTCGGCGTCGTGCGCGCTGAGCCGCGCGATGTTGGCCGCGTCCCGGCGGAGGTCGCCCCAGAGCGTCAGCGAGGTGCCGTCGGGAAAGGGCACGAAGTAGTCGGGCGTGATGATCGACACGCCGTACCCGTGGCGCTTCAGCGCAAGGTCCTCGACGATCCGGTCCGGCATCAGCGAGACGACGTAGGAGGCCGACGAGATCCGGTAGCCGTCCCACATCTCCTCGGTGGCTGCGGCGCCGCCCAACACCGAGCGCTGCTCGAGCACCAGCACGTCGAGACCCGCCTTCGCCAGGTAGGCCGCGCAGACCAGACCGTTGTGCCCGCCGCCCACCACGACCACGTCGCGTTCAGACGGCACGCACGCCGTCCTTCCACACCTGTTCGACCCGGTCCTTCAACGTGTCGAAGGCGAGGGGGTCGCCGTCGACCACCACCAGGTCGGCACGCTTCCCGGGCTCGAGGGTGCCGAGCTCGTCCTGCAGCCCCATCAACGCCGCCGCGCTGGAGGTGGAGGCGACCAGGGCCTGTTCGGGCGTGAACCCGTGTTCGGCCATCAGCTGAAGCTCCCGGAGGTTCGTGCCGTGCGGGGCGACGGGGCAGTCGGTGCCCATCGCGACCTTGACATCCGCGGCCGCGGCGCGCTCGAACGTCTGGAGCTCGGGTCGCCCGAGATCGCGCATCTTGCTCCGTACGGCCTCGGGCACCTTCTCGTTGTTCGCGATCTCGTCGGTCGTGTCGCCCGCGGTCAGCGTCGGCACCAGCCACGTACCACGCTCGAGCATCAGCTCGATCCCCTCGTCGTCGAGGAACGTGCCGTGGTCGATCGACCGGACCCCGGCGCGGACGGCGCGCTTGATCCCCTCGGCGCCGTGCGCGTGGGACATCACCCACCGGCCCAGATCGGCTGCCGTCCGCACGATCGCGACGACCTCGTCTTCGGAGAAGTTCGGCTGGCGGGGATCGTCCGAAGGCGACAGGAACCCGCCGCTCGACGCGATCTTGATCACGTCGGCGCCCGCCCGGATCACCTCGCGGACCTTCGCGGTCACGCCCTCGATGCCGTCGCAGACCCCGCTCGGCATCCCCGGATACTGCGTACCCCAGGGCCCCACGGTGCCGCTGGGCATCCAGGCATCGGCATGGCCGCCGGTCATCGAGAGCATCGTCACGCTGATCTGCATCCGCGGTCCCTGCAACGTGCCCTCCTCGACCGCGGCCTTCAGACCGGCGTCGGCCCCGGACGCGTCGCGAACAGTCGTGATGCCTAGCGCAAGCGTGCGCCGAAGGTTCTCGGCCATGCGGAAGAACGCGAGCGAGAACGGCTCGTTCATGACCCGGTACTCGTCCATGTCCTCGTAGCGCGAGGCGAGGTGGACGTGGCAGTCGAACAGCCCCGGCAGAACTCCCTTGCCCTCGCACGCGACGACCTCGTCGCCGTCCAGGCCCGGTCCAGCGGCGACGATCCTCCCGTCCTCGACGACGACGTCGGCCTGTGCGAGAGGCGCCCCCGTGCCCTCGAAGACCGATCCTCCCCGGAACAGCGTCCTGACCATGCATCCACCTCCGGTGCCGACCTAGACTTCCGGCGGACCCTACACCGGAGCGAGCGTGGACATCCGCCTCACCAGCGACGACGTCGCCATCCAACGGCGGGCTCGAGCCTTCGTGGAGGAGGTCCTCGTTCCCCTCGAATCGGAGTGCGAGCTCCAGGCGGGCCTGTCACCCGAGAGCCATGCATCCGCACGGAACGAGGTGCTCGCCCGTAAGTTCAACGCGATCAACCATCCGCGTGAGGACGGCGGTCAGGGCCACGATGTGTTCGAGCAGATGCTGATCGAGGAGCAGTGGGGGCGCGCGACGGGGTGCCTCTGGGACATCCCGTGGCGGCCCGCGATCCCCCTCGCGACGGCGACCCCGGCGCAGAAGGAGCGGTACCTGCGGCCCGCCTGCGCCGGCCTGCGGCGTGACGCCTACGCCGTGACGGAGGAGGACGCGGGCTCCGACGTCGGCGCCGTGCGAACCACGGCGAACCGGGTCGACGGCGGATGGTTGCTCACCGGAGAGAAGTGGCACGTCACGGCGGGCGACGTCGCCGACTTCCTGCTCGTGCACGCGATCGCGGACGGCGACGCCGCCAAACCGACGGTCTTCCTCGTCGACAAGGAGACTCCGGGGGTACGTGTGGTTCGGACGCCCCGGTACACGCACACCTTCGTCTTCGAGCATCCGATCGTGGCGTTCGACGACGTGTTCGTCGACGACGCGCAGCTCCTCGGGGAGGTGGGACAGGGCCTCGAGCTGACGAAGGACTGGTTCGTCGAGGAGCGTCTGATGATCGGTGCGCGCACCGTGGGCGCCGCGACACGATGCCTCGACGAGTCGCTCGTCTTCGCCACCGAGCGACGCCAGTTCGGCCGTTCGATCGCGGACTTCCAGGCGGTCGGGTTCATGCTGGCCGACATGGCGGCCGAGATCATGGCCGCCAAGTCGATGCTGTACCGCGTGTGCTGGGAGGCCGCGCGCGGCGGGATCGCGCGCAAGACCCTGCATGCCGAGGCCTCGGCCGTGAAGCTGCTGTGCAGCGAGACCGCGGGGCGCGTCGCCGACCGTGCCGTGCAGATCCACGGCGGACGCGGCTACATGCGCGAGTACCCGGTCGAGCGCTTGTGGCGAGAGCTGCGGGTCGATCGGATCTGGGAGGGCACGTCCGAGATCCAGCGGACGGTGATCCTCAACGAGTTGCGCAAGCGTGGCGCCGGCGCCTACACGGGCTGGTCCTCGATGTGACCGTCAGGTGCCGTCCAGGCACCCGGTGAGCTCCGCCGGCAGGCCAGGGAGGTCGAGCCCCGCCCCGCCGCGAACGAAGTCGTAGGCGATGCCCTCCCACCGTCCGGGGAGCGAGGGGTAGATCCGCCGAGTGCGGTCGGCCGAGTTCCACTGGAAGCCGACCCAGTCGGGCGACCGGAACCCGTTCGTGTCGTAGGCGGCGACCGCGGCCAGCCCCGAGCCGAACGCACGCTTCTCGACCAGGAACCTCCCCTGGAACGACGGATCGTCCTTCGCGTAGAGCTTGACGTACCACCGCTGGATGTCACGCAGATAGCCCTTGTCCGAAGGGGGGGACTCGGGACCGACGAACGTGCGCATGTCGACCACGACGAGCGGCCCGGACTCCGAGGTCGTCCGCCGGATGATCCCGAGGGGCCGGACCCATTGATCGGAGCCCTTCACGGGCGTGTGCCAGCCGTCCTGACACGTGTCGCTCGCCGCACCGGACGTCGGTGGCGGCTTGTCCGGCAGGGCCGGCGGGGTGGGCGATGCCTGCGAGGGGGTCACGCCCCGGCCGAGCGGGCTCGGGATGGTCGGCGTCTCCCCGCCCGTGCACCCGGAGAGCAGCGCGATCGCGACGGCCACGAGCGCATGCCGAGAGACCGCCGATTCCGTACGAGGACGCAAAGCTCTGGGAGGATACCGGTCGAACCATGGAAGGCACCCCCACCGAACCCCGGCTCGTCATGGCCGACGAACGCGTCCTCCCGCTCGACGAGCAGCGGCGCGACCGGCATCCGTTGCCGATCAGCCGCAGGAGATTCCTGCAGCGGTCGGCGATGGCGGTGGCCGGGGGCGTGCTCTTCTCGTGCACCGGCGGCAAGGTCGTCCCGAAGGTGTCCGACAGGGTCGCGGCGATCGACACGCGATGGCCGATCAAGCGAGTCGTCTACCTGATGCTCGAGAACCGGAGCTTCGACAACCTGTTCGGGCGGTTCCCCGGCGTCGCGGGGGCGACCACGGGCGTCCTGGACGGCAAGGAGCGTCCCATGAGGCGCTGCCCCGACTGGCTGCCCGGCGACCTACCCCACGACCGTGCCGGCGCGCTGACCTGCTTGAACGAAGGCGCGCAGGACGGCTTCGGCAACGGCGAGTACGGCGACCCGTGGGCCTACACGCAGTTCTCCGGCGATGAGATCCCGAACTACTGGCACTGGGCACGGGAGTATGTGATCTCCGATCACTTCTTCGCCTCCGTGATGGGGCCGTCCTACCCGAATCACTTCTTCCTCGTCGCCGGGACCTCCGGGGGCGCGATGGACAACCCGGAGAACATCGGGAGTCGTAAGGAGGATGACGGGCGGACGTTCAAGAGCTGGGGATGCGACGCCGTCGGCGACGCGGTGTACGTCTTCACGCTGGACGACCAGGGCAACCTCGCGAAGCACCACACCTGCTTCGATTTCCCCACCGTCGGCGAGCAGCTGAGCGCGAGTGGGGTCGACTGGGCCTTCTATTCGGCCGCTCCGGGGACCCCCGGGTACTTCTGGAACGCGTACAACGGGGTCGCCAACGTCTTCCACACGGACCTGTGGCACGAGCACACGCGCGACGTCGCGAACGTGATCGACGACGCCCGCGCGGGAACGCTGCCCCCGGTCACGTGGGTGACGCCGCGCTTCGAGCTGTCGGACCATCCGCCGGGAAGCTCGGCCTTCTCGCACAACTGGGTGAGCGACTTCGTCGAGGCGATCATGAAGAGCGACCAGTGGAAGCACACGGCGATCTTCGTGACGTGGGACGAGTGGGGCGGCTTCTACGATCACCTCGCGCCCCCCCAGGTGGATCACGTGGGGATGGGGTTCCGCGTGCCGATGCTCACGATCAGCCCGTTCGCGGTCCGAGGGGCGATCGACGACGTGACGGGAGAGTTCTCCTCGCCGCTCAAGTTCATCGCCGACAACTGGGGTCTGGACTACCTGACGCCGCGGATCGCCGACACCCACAACTTCGAGCACGTCTTCGACTTCAGGAAGCCGCCGCGGCCGCCGTCGGTGACAGGGAAGCGCGTGAAGACCTTCGGCGTGTTCGATCACTTCCCGGTGAACTTCCCCGGCTGGCCTCCGGGGACGGTCCCGGACCCGAGCTCGTTCTGATCCTCGTCAGCTGAGAGGGTTCGGCACGTAGCGCTGGACCACGTTCAGCGCCGTCAAGACCGGGTAGGAGAGCGCTGCGATCCCGAGGACCAGCGACGCGAAGGTCGAGGCGCTTCCGTGTCCGCCGAGCCCGCCGGTGATCCCGAACAGCACCGCCATCACTCCCAGGAACGACGCGAGCAGCCGGATCTGATCGGCCAGCGCGCCACCGGTGGCGATCTGCGCCCCGTAGTGCCCGAGCACGGTGGTGTCGGGCTGGAAGTGGACCAGCCACAGCGACGCGGACAACCCGGCGCCGACGAGGCCCGTCACGACCCCCAGCGAGCCCACAGGATTCGCCGTCTTGCCCGAGCTCCCGAAGATGCCGGCCATCGTGTCTGGATGATGACGGACCGGAACCTGGCCCGGCAAGCGGCCGCCGGCCTAGGCCTCTCGGGGGACCTGATCACGGGCGGTCGTCGCGAGCCGGGCGGGCCGAGGGGACGACCAGGGCGTCCACCGCGAGGCAGCCGGCCTCCGAGACGACCACGGGATTCACGTCGAGCCCGTCGACCAGGTCCCCGAGGTCGACCGCGAGGTGGGAGAGACCGACGATGGCCTCCGCGAGGGCTCCGACGTCGGCCGGCGGCCCGCCGCGATGGCCGTCGAGCACGGGGCGCATCGCAAGCGCGTCGATCAGCCGTGACGCGGCACGTCCGTCCAGCGGGGGGAGCGCCAATCGACGGTCGCGGAGCAGCTCGACGAGCAGCCCGCCCGCTGCCACGACGACGAGGGGACCGAAGGTCGGGTCGCGAACGACGCCGAGGGCGACCTCGATCCCGGGCGGCGCCATGGCCGCCACCGTGACCGAGGGGCCGAGCCTGGCTGCCAGGTCCCGGTAGGCGTCCAGGAGGGCCCGCTTGTCCTCGATCCCCAGGAGCACGCCCCCGACGTCGGACTTGTGGGCGACGTCGGGCTGCGCGGTCTTGACCGCGACCGGATAGCCGATCCGTTCCGCCTCCCACGCCGCCTCGTCGAACGAGGTCGCCGACGCGGCCTCGACGGTGGGGATGCCGTAGGCCCGTAGCAGCCCGAGCGCCGACGCCTCGGAGATCCCACCGGTCCCCTCCAACCGAGACCGCCAATGTGCGCGGACGTCCGCGTGTACGACTCGCCCAGGCGCAGGCGGTGGGCGCTCGCGAACGGTCCGGTCGGCAAGCATGTGCCGGAGCGCCCGCAGGCCAGAATCGGTTCCCTCCAGGACGGGGATCCCGCCGTCGCGGAGCAAGGACGCCTCCTCGTTCGCCACGGCGCTCGCCAGGTTCGACACGATGCAGAAGGGCTTCGTCGTCGATGCCCACACGTCGCGGGCGACCTGCAGATAGCCCTCGTCGTAAGGCTCGCCCTGTCGAGTGAGGTCCACCGAGAAGACGAGCGCTGCGGTGGCCGGGTCGTCGTGCAGCGCCCGGAAGCTCTCACGGAAGATCCGGTCGGCGTCGATCCCCGTCCCCCAGGCGTCGAGGGGGTTGGCCGCCTCGAGCCCCGGATCGAGGACGTCGCGGATCCGTTCGAGCGTCGCGTGCGAGACGTGCGCGAACGGCACTCCGAGGTCGGCGGCCAGATCCGAGAACAGCGCTCGCTCCCCCCCGGAATCGTGCACGCTGGCGATGCCCGTCCCCGAGGACGCGCGCCGAGGCGACGAGAACAGCTCCATCGTGTCGGCCATCTCGTCGAGCGTTCCCACCTGATGCACCCCGTGGGCATCGAATACTGCCTCGTAGGCGCCGTGTTCGCCGGCGAGTGCGCCCGAATGAGCCGTCACCATCTCCTTCGACGACTCCGTGCGGCCGACCTTGAGCGCGATCACGGGGATGCCTCGCTCCGCCGCCAGGCCGAGCTGTCGGATGAACGCCGCGGGGTTGCGTACGGTCTCCAGCAGGAGCGCCAGGACGCGTGTGCTCTCCAGATCGAGCGCATAGGCCATGTACTCGTCCATCGTGGTGACGATCTCGTGGCCGCTGGACACGATCAGGTTGAAGCCGATCCCGCGGTCGTTGAACGCCAACGCGGCGAACGCAGATCCCGAATGGGAGACGAACGCGACCGGCCCGTGCCGCAGGTGATCGGGCGTGGGGAAGCCGGTCGCGCGGAGGTGGTGCTCCTCGTTCAGGAATCCCATCCCGTTGCCGCCGCACAGGGCCATCCCGTGCTCGTGGGCGATCGCGGCGACGCGCTCGGCGAGCACGGGCCCGCCGGGCGCCGGCGGCGTCTCCTCGTACAGCGAGGAGAACGTCACGACGCTCCCCGCGCCGGCCGCAGCGGCCTCCCGCATCGCGTGCTCGATCCGCTGGTTCGAGACCCCAAGGATCGCGAGGTCGACCGGCTCGGGAACGTCCAGGATCGACCGGTAGCATCGATCACCGAACACCTCGTCGTAGCCGGGATTCACCGGATAGACCGCGCCGTCGTACCGGCCGCGGCGGAGCTCGACCATCATCGCGGCGCCGAGCGAGCCCTCCTTGACCGAGGCACCCACGACGGCGACCGACCGTGCCTCGAGCATCCGTTCGAGGGCGGTCCGATCATCCGGTTCGGCTGGGGTGGCGTTGGCCACGGCTACTTCTTCTTGGCGACCGCCTTGTCCTTCTTTGCTTGACGGTACGCCTGCCAGCCGGGGATGCCGTTGACCCCCCCGCCGGCGTGCGTGGCCGACGACCCGTGGTACAGGCCCCGGATCGGCGTGCGATAGTCCGCATAACCCGGCGACGGGCGCATGTGGAACAGCTGGTCCACGGACAGCTCGCCGTGGAAGATGTTGCCCCCGATCAACCCGAGCTCCTGCTCCATGTCGTAGGGGCCGATCACCTGGTAGTCGATGATCGAGCTCTTGAAGTTCGGCGCCAGCTCGTCGTAGAGATCGAAGATCCGCTTCGCGTAGGCGTCGAGCTCGTCGCGGTGGGGCTCGGTGTTCCAGTCGTCGGGCACCCATTGCGTGAACATCGAGAACACATGGACGCCGTCGGGCGCGAGCTGCTTGTCCAGCGTCGTCGGGATCGTGCCGTCGACGAACGGAGCCACCGAGGGCGTGCGGTCCATATGCGCGTCCTGGAAGGCGCGCTCGGCGAACTCGGGAGAGAAGCAGAGCTCGACCGAGCCGGTGTGGTGGTCCTGGAGCTCCTTCCCCGGCTGCGCCACGAAGTCGGGAAGCTCCGAGATCGCGACGTTGATCTTCACGACGCCCGAGCGCGTCTTCCACCGCTCGATGTCCCATACGAAGTCGGGCGGAAGCTCGTGCCGGTCGATCAGGTCGAGGAACCCGATCTTGGGATGGACGCAGGTGACGACGACCGGTGCGCGGAGCTCCTGGCCGTCGTCCAGCGCCACTCCCACCGTCCGTCCGTTGCGGACCAGGATCTTCTTCACCCGGGCACCCGTGCGGATCTCGCACCCGAACGACTCCGCGGCCTTGCGGATCGAATCGGAGACGCCGCCCATCCCGCCCTGCTGGTAGCCCCACGAGCCGAGGTGGCCGTCGCCGACGTCGCCGATCGAGTGATGCAGCATCACGTAGGCGGTGCCGGGCTCGTCGGGGCCGGCCCAGGTGCCGATCACACCGTTGATCGTCAGCATCGCCTTGATCGCGTCGGACTCGAACCAGTCGTTCAGCAGGTCGGTCACACTCATCGTGAACAATCGCGTGACGTCGCCGACCCCGCGCACGCCGAGCTTGCGCATCTTCCACGCGGTCTGCATCTGCGGCAGCAGGTCGTTGATCGAGAGCGAGCCCACACGGGGAGGAACGTGCAACATGATCGGCCCGAGGATGTCCGCGACCCCCTGCAGCCACGCTTCCCACTTCGGCATCGTGTCGGCGTCCTTCTTCGAGAACTGCGCGATCGAGTCGTAGGAGCGTGCCGCGTCGTCGGCGTACACCGTGATCGCGCGACCGTCGGGGAACGCCTGGAAGTACGGCCCGAACGGCGTCACGTCGTACCCGAACTCCTTGAGGCGGAGCTCGCGGATGATCGTGGGCGGCATCAGCGACATGACGTAGGAGTAGGTCGTCACCTTGATCTCGGGGTGGTCGGCGAACGGCGCGCTCGTGTCGGCCGCACCGCCCGTCTTGTCACGGGCCTCGAGCACCACCGTGCGCAGGCCGTCGCGCGCGAAGTAGCCACCCGAAACCAGCCCGTTGTGCCCGCCGCCCACGATGATCGCGTCGTACACGTTCGAAGCCATACCGCCCCTTCCCGTCTCACCCGGTCCTCGAGAGGTCGGCGCCGCCCCGTGCCGGGAGTCCGGAGCTGCCGGATGCCGTATCATGCACCGACTTTGAACAGCGAGTCAACTCGGACGATCGCGGCGGCCGTTTTGACTTCGCTGGTCAAACGGGTACAGTGCGCTGAACCACCGTACAAGTCCGTGGTCGGTACGGACCCCATCTTGTACCGCGTTCAAACGGAGGCCAGATGGCGAAGGCCCGGCAGAGGCAACAGCGCGACCGGCACCAGGAGATCCTCGAGGCGGCCGCGCAGGTCATCACCGACCGTGGTCTGGCCGAGACCCGGATCCAGGACATCGCCTCGCGCTGCGGCGTCTCGCCCGGCCTGATCCTGTACTACTTCGAATCGAAGGACCGCTTGCTGGTCGAGGCGCTCACGTTCGCCAACGACCAGTTCTACCTTCGGCTGTCCCGCGAGCTCCGCAGGATGTCCTCGGCGAAGGACCGACTCGTGCGGCTGATCGATCTGTCTGTGCCGGGGATGCTCGAGGAGTACTCGCTGCTCGATGAGTGGGCGCTCTGGCTCGAGATCTGGGTGCGCGCCCTCCGGGATCCCGAGATGGCCAAGGAACGGGAGGCGCTCGACCGGCGATGGGTCCAGTCGATCGCCGACGTGATCCGGTTCGGGCGCCAGACCGGCGAGTTCCCCGCCGACCGTCACGACGCGGACGACCTCGCCATGCAGATCGGCGCGCTGATCGACGGGCTCGCGATCCAGGTCCTGCTCAACGACACGGTGATGACGCCGCGGCGCATGCAGGAGATCGTCACGGACGTCGCGACCCGCTTGATCGGGAACGAAGCGGCCGCCTGACCCGTATCGTTCCACCGTGCCCACGCCGCTGATCATGGACGTCGACACCGGCGTCGACGACCTCGTCGCGCTGCTGTACGCGGCCGCGTCGCCCGAGGTCGAGTTCGCCGCGGCGACCACGGTCACCGGGAACGCCCACGTCACCAAGACGACGCGGAATACGTTGCTGGTCATGGAGCTGGCCGGTCTGGCCACCGTGGAGGTTGCCGCGGGCGCCGCGGGGCCGCTCTCGCAGCCGTGGGAGGCCTTCCCCGTGGTCCACGGCGACGAAGGACTCGGCGCGTACGAGCCGCGAGAACCGTCGCGCTCGCCCTCGGGCCGCGACGCGGCGACGCTGATCGTCGAGGAGGCACGTCGCCGGCCGGGCGAGATCGTGCTCGTGGCGACCGGTCCCCTCACGAACGTCGCCCTGGCCTTGGATCTCGAGCCCAGGCTGCCGGACCTGCTGGGCGGCTTCGGGTTGATGGGCGGGGCCTACGGCTCGGGCGGCAACGTCACGCCCAGGGCAGAAGCGAACGTCTGGATGGATCCGGAGGCGGCGGCGCGCGTCTTCTCGGCGTGGTCGGGCGCGGACCCCGCACGGCTGCCCCGGTGCGTGGGTCTGGACGTCACCGAGCAGGTCGTCCTCGGGCGCGAGGAGCTCGCCCGCGTGTGCTCCCCAGCGCCGGAGTCCGCGATCGGCGAGCTCCTGCGCAGCTCGGTCGGCTACTACATCGACTTCTACGCTGCGTACGACCACCGGTTCAACGGGGCGTGCATGCACGACCCGCTCGCCGTCGCCGCGATGATCGACGCCTCGCTTTGCACCTGGCTCCTCACGCGCGTCGAGGTGGAGCTCGAAGGACGGTGGACACGAGGAGAGACCGTCACCGATCTGCACGACATCCGGCGCAGCCGATGGTCCGAGTGGACGGTGGAGGAGAACGCCGTCGTCGCGACCTCCGTCGACGCGGCCGAGGTGGTCGATCGGATGGTCGAACGACTCGCAGGGCTGGTGGAGCGGCGGGCGTGAAGGGTTCGCTGGCGGTCCTCGGTGCGATCAACGTCGACCTGGTCGTCTCGGGCGCCGCCTTGCCCACGCCCGGTCAGACGGTCGTCGGCGGGACCTTCCAGCAGCATCAAGGGGGAAAGGGCGGCAACCAGGCCGTCGCCGCGGCGCGGATCCTCGGCGGGCGGGTCGCGATGCTGGGCGCGGTGGGCGACGATCCCATGGGCGCCGCGGCCCGCGACGCGCTCGCGAGCGAGGGGGTCGACGTCGCGCGCGTCCGCTCGATCGCCGGCACGGCGACGGGCGTCGCCCTGATCGCCGTCGACGGCGCCGGCGAGAACCAGATCACGGTCGCCTCCGGCGCGAACGCCTCGGTGCGGGATGTCGGAGCCGATCTGGACGACCTGCGACCCGCCGTCGTGCTCGCGAGCTGCGAGGTGCCGATGGGTTCGATCCGATCCGCCGCCGACTGGTGCGGCGCGCGCGACGTCGCCTTCGTGCTGAATCCGGCTCCGGCGACCGGCGAGGTTCGAGCGCTGCTGGAGACCACGTCGGTCCTCACGCCGAACCGGACGGAGGTGACGGGTTTGCACGCAGGAACCGCGGATCCCCTCGAGGCCGCTCGATCGATCGTGGCGCGGAACCCGTCCCTCGTCGTGGTGGTGACCCTCGGCGCCGAGGGCGCGACGATCGTTGACGGCGTCGGTATCCGCCGCGTGAGGGCGCCGGCCGTGGAGGCCGTCGACTCGACCGGCGCGGGCGACTGCTTCAACGGCGTGCTGGCCGCCGGGCTCGTGGAGGGCAGACCGATCGACGACGCCGTCGGCAGGGCGGTGGTTGCCGCCGCGCTCTCGACGCGCGTCGCCGGGGCCCGCGAAGGCATGCCCACGGCGGTCGAGCTCGCCGCGGCCCTGGCGTGAGCCGGTCAACCGGAGACCGCGGAATGCAACGCGTCGACGAGCGCACGGCCGTACGTGCCGTCCGGATCCTTCTCGGGGTTGTAGCAGCCTATCGACGCCCCGACCAGCGCACGTGACGTCAGCAACGGACGCATCAGCTCGACGAGCTCGTCCATCTCGAGGCCGCCGGACATCAGGTAGTCGGTGGCGGGGAAGACCCGCTCGTCCAGGACGTCGACGTCGAGGTGGAGCCAGAGCCCGCCCGACAGTGTGCCGGCAACGGCCCGGCCGACCGCCGGCGGACCCTGCGACCGCACGCCGGCCACGTCGGTGTGTCGGAGCCCCGGGATCGAGTCGGGGTGACGCATGCCGAACGTCTGGGACTCCTCCAGGTCGCGATAGCCGAGTACGGCCACGTCACCAGGGTCGACGGTCGCGCCGCCGCACGCCTCGACCCACGCGGCGGGGCCGAACCCGAGCGCGACCGAGACCGGCATGTCGGCCGCCTCGCCCGTGGGCGACGTGACGCCGTCGTAGAGATCAAGGTGACCGTCGAGATATGCGAGCCGGGCCTGGCCCATCGCGTCGCGCACGCCGGCGAGCGCGCCCGGGAGCTCCGCGCAGCACCCGCCGACGAGGAACGGGCGATCGCCACGCTCGACAGCGCTCCGCACGGTCTGTCGGATCGCCCGCGTGGTCGCGAGCACGTCCGCGCTGCCGACGATCCCGGTCACCGGGTCACGTTCCTCGCCACGGATCCGGACGTCGAGTTCCCCGGTGTCGTCCGCTTCGAGTGCCTGGGCGAGGCCGAACGCGCGCAGTGCGGCGGGCGCGTGCTCGGTGCCTCCCACGCGGCCGACGGAATCGATCGGCACGCCGATCAGCGTGAAACCGCTCACGCCACGCCGCCCCGTCCGAGGGGGAACGGCCGGAGGGACACGGCTGCCGGAACCTCGCGTGCGCGGACCTCGACGGTCCACGCGGCGGCTCCGATCCACTCCGCATCGATCGGGTCCTCGTGGACCCATGCCAGTCCCACGCTCGCACCCAGGGTGGGCGAGTACGCACCGCTCGTCACGTGACCGACGCGGGCTCCGTCGCGGAGTACCGACTCGCCGTGCCACAGCGTCGGCGCGCGGTCCTCGAGCCTCACCGAGGCTAGAACGCGCGAGCGGGCGGCGCCGGCCAGCTTCGCCAGCGCGTCGCCACCGACGAGGTCCACGTCGCGGTCGAGGTGCACGGTGAACCCGAGGCCGGCGGCGAACGGGTCGTCCAGCGGGCCGATGTCGTGTCCCCACGAGCGGAACCCTCGCTCCAGCCGAAGCGCGTCGAAGGCGAAGGCGCCTGCGTGCCGAAGATCGAGGTCCGCGCCGGCGGCGACCACGCGATCGTAGAGATCGGTGGCGAACTCCGTCGGGACGTAGAGCTCCCACCCGAGCTCGCCGGTATAGGAGACCCGAAGCGCCCACGGTTGGGACCAGGCGGCGTCGATGCGGCGCGCCGCGAGGAACGGGAACGCGGCGTCGGACAGGTCGGCGTCGGTCACCCGCTCGAGAACTGCGCGCGAGCGCGGACCCGCCAAGTGCAGTACCGCGAACGCGCTGGTCACATCGGTTACGGTGGCGTCCGGGGGCAACCCCCGGCGCAACAGGGCCTCCGCGCGGCGCTGCGCCAGGGTCGGCGCCACGACCAGGAAGATCTGGGGCGCCAGACGCGTCACGGTGGGATCCAGCTCGATCCCGCCACGCTCGTTGCAGACCGTCGTGTACACGATGCGGCCCACGGGCACGTCGATCTCGCTCGTGCAGAGTCGCCGCAGCCCCGCGACCGCACCGGGTCCCTGCACGATGAACTTCGCGTAGGTCGAAAGGTCGAAGAGCGCCACCTGCGTGCGCGTGGCGCGGACCTCGTCGGCCACCGGCTCGAACCAGGACGGGCGGTCGAAGTCATAGCCCCAGGCAGGATCGGACACGCCGGGTTCGAACCACGCCGGCCGCTCCCATCCGTCTACAGCGCCGAACGCCGCGCCCGCGGCGCGCTGCCGCTCGAACAGCGGCGTGCGACGCACGCCGCGGCCGGCGTCGCTCTGCAACGCCGGCCAGTGCATCGCGTACAGACGCCCGAGGGACTCACCGGTGCGCGCGTGGAGCCAGGGACGGTTCGACTGCCACCGGCCGGACCGCGCGACGTCGACCTCGGTCAGATCCATCGTGGGGTGTCCCTCGACGATCCACTCCGCGAGGGCTCTGCCCGCTCCCGGCGCGAAGATGATCCCCTGCGAGTTGAACCCCGCGGCGACGAACAGGTTCGGCACCTCGGGGAGCTCGCCCAGATGGAAGTTGGAGTCGGGCGTGAAGCTTTCGGGTGCGCGCAGGAAGTGCGCGAACCCGATCTCGCGGAGCTCCGGCACCCGTTCACGCGCCTTCGCCAGCACGGGGGCGAAGTGGTCCCAATCCTCGCCGAACTCGGCGAACCCGCCGGTCGAGACGTCCCACGGAGCCTTCGGCTTGCCGCGAGGCTCGAACGCCCCGACCAGATAGGCGCCGCGGTAGTGGCGCACGTAGAAGGAGCCGTCGAGGTCGCGCAGGATCGGGAGGGACTCGCGCGCGCCCGCCGCTTCCTCGGTGAGCACCCACACATGCTCCGCCGGATACAGGGGCACCGACGCGCCCGCCAGACGAGCGAGCTCCGACGTCCACAGACCCGCCGCCAGCACCACGGTCTCGGCCTCCACGTCGCCGAGGTCGGTTCGCACCCCCGTCACCGCCGCGCCGTCCCGCACGAAGTCACCAACCGTGACGCCCTCGACGAACCGCGTACCTCGGGCATGGGCCCCGGCCGCCAGCGAGAGCGCCGCGTCGCCCGGGTTCACCGTGGCGTCGGTCGGAGAGAAGGTCGCTCCGACGACGCCGGCATCGTCCAGCGGCGGCCAGAGCTCGCGAGCCTCCGGCGCCGTGATCACGCGGGCCTCCACCCCGGCGTCGCGCGCCATCGAGACGCCGTACAGGAGTTCCTTCATGCGGCTCTCTGTTCGGGCAATGGTGAGCGCTCCGACCCTGCGCAGCCCGGTCTCGACGCCGGTGAGTCCGGGCAACGCCTCGTAGAGGTCGGCGTTGATCCGGCTGAGCGCCGTGAGCGCGTGCGTGCCGCGCACCTGGGCGACGAGCCCGGCCGCGTGCCACGAGGTGCCGCTGGTCAGGCGGTTCCGCTCCAGCACGACGACGTCGGTCAGGCCGAGCGAGGTCAGGTGATACGCGATCGAAGAGCCGACGATCCCGCCCCCGACGATCACGACACGCGCGCGATCCGGAGGTTCGACGAGCGGCTCGAGCACATGGGATGCGAGGTCGCGGTTCGCGAGCCGTTCCGGGGTCGCCATCGCGGCGGAGCTTACCGTCCGGCCGTCTTACGGCCCGCTCGGCTCGGCGAGCCGGCCGATCTGCCCGACGTGCTCCTGGTAGTGCTCGAGCGTCGCCGTCTCGAACCAATCCCGCGCGAGATCCGAGAGCTCGGGCAGAGCCCGCCATGCCGTGAGCATGCGTGCGCGCGCCTGATCGGTCTCGGCACGCACGCGATCCCATCCGAGGGTGTCCGCCCGCGCCTTCACGCGGGCGTTGATCACGTCCTCGTCCTCCGGGTCGTCGGCGTAGGTGCCGTTCTCCAGGGCCTCGGCCAGATCGTTCCACCAGTACCCGATGTGGGCCAAGACGTCCTTGAGCGACCATCCGTCGTCGAGCTCTGGGCTCTCCCGCCGCTCGGGCGGCACGGCGTCGATCATGCGCTCGAGCGAGGTCCACGCCTCGGCCTCGGCCCGGCTCAGCTCCTCGCGCCTCATCAGTCGCTCCCCACGATGCTCGAGTCCCCCGGATCGCCGGGACCGCGGGAAGCGTATCGGAGGCGCGCGACGCCGATTACAGGTGCATGTTGACGCCGAAGAGCACCAGCGGCCACAAGAGGATGGCGAGCACGCCCGAGATGATCGGCTTGATCGTGTCGACGTGCGCCAGGTAGTGGTGCACCGCAGCGACGAAGGCGCCCACCACCAGGTAGATGACGGTGAGCACGCTGATCCCTCGTGTGTACGTCATTGGCACGGGATACCCGTGACGGCGAGCACGCAATCACCCCGGTGCTCAGCTGAGTTCGACGAGCGTCGGGAGTGGCTCGAAGGTCGTGCCGGTCGCCTCGGCCACGCCCTCGTTCGTCACGTGTCCGTCCCACGTGTTGACCCCCGACGCGAGCGCCGGGTCTTCGCGAACGGCGGCCTCGACGCCTTTGCTCGCGATGTCGAGGACGTACGGGATCGTGACGTTGGTCAGCGCGTAGGTCGACGTGCGCGGGACCGCGCCGGGCATGTTCCCGACGCAATAGTGGACGACGCCGTCCACGACGTAGGTCGGCTCCGCATGCGTGGTCACGTGGGAGGTCTCGAAGCACCCCCCCTGGTCGATCGAGATGTCGACGAGGACCGAGCCCTGAAGCATGTGCCGAACGTGCTCGGCCGCCACCAGATGCGGCGCCCTCGCGCCCGGAACCAATACCGCACCGACCACGAGGTCGGCGCCGAGCACGAGCCGCTCGATCGCCAGACGAGACGACATCACGGTCTCGATCCGCCCGTGCCAGATCCGGTCGATCTCGCGGAGGCGATCGACGTTCTTGTCGATCACGACGACCTCTGCCTCCATGCCGGCGGCGATCTGCGCGGCGTTGCAGCCGGCCATCCCGCCACCGAGGACGACGACCTTCGCCGGCGCGACCCCCGACGCGCCCCCCATCAGCACGCCACGACCGCCCTGCGGGCGCTCCAGCAGCTTGGCCCCCACCTGCGGCGCCATCCGCCCCGCGATCTCCGACATCGGGGCCAACAGCGGGAGCTTGCCGTCGGCCGTCTGGACCGTCTCGTAGGCGACGCCGCGCACGCCCCGCTCGGCGAGGAACCGGGTCAGCTTCTCGTCTGCGGCCAGGTGCAGGTAGGTGAACAGCACGTGGTCGGGACGGAACCGACCATACTCGTCCGGCTGCGGCTCCTTGACCTTGACGATCAGGTCGGCCTCGGCGAAGACGGCGTCGGCGTCGGGCAGGATCTCGGCGCCGGCCGCCGCGAAGTCGCCGTCCGCGATCGCCGAGCCCTCGCCGGCCGACGCCTGGACCACCACGCGGTGATCGGCGTGGGTCAGCTCGCGGATGCCCTCGGGGGTTGCGGCGACCCGGTACTCGTGGTTCTTGACCTCTTTCGGGATCCCGACGATCACCGTCGTGCCTCCAGATCGTCCAAGGCGGCCTGGAGGCCGCCCACCAGCTCGGCGAGACCCTCCGTGTCCAGCACGAGCGGCGGCGACACCTGGATCGCGCCGGACGCGAGCGCCCTCGTCATGATGCCCTGCCTGCGGCACGCCGGCACGACCCTTCCCAGGAGCCCCGGATCGGACGCGGTCGCTTCGGGGTCGAGCTGGATCCCGGCCAGGACCCCGACCCCCGACCGGACCTCGCTCACGAGGGCGTGTCCGGCGAGCGGAGCGAGCGCGGCGTCGAGCCCTCCTTCGAGCTCGTGTGCACGGGCGACCAGGTTCTCGCGCTCGATGATGTCGAGGTTCGCGAGCGCCGCGGCAGAGGCGGCCGCGTGACCCGAGTACGTGTACCCGTGGCGGAACATCCCGGCGCCCTCGGCCCAGAACGCCTGCCACACGGTCGGGGCCGCGACCACGGCACCGAGCGGCAGGTAGCCGCTCGTGATGCCCTTGGCGCACGTCATCAGGTCCGGCTCGAGCCCCCACCGGCCGCTGGCGAACCACTCGCCACAGCGTCCGAACCCGGTGATCACCTCGTCCGCGACGAACAGCACTCCGTGCTCCCGACACAGGTTCCGCACGGACTCCAGGTACCCCTCCGGAGGCGGGAAGACACCGCCGGCGCCGAGGACCGGCTCGCAGAAGAACGCTGCCACCCGATCGGGGCCGACGACCTCGATCGCCTCACGAAGGCCGTCCGCGTCCGCCCAGGGAACCTCGATCACGTCGGGAAGAAGCGTTCCGTACCCCTCGAGGTTGGCCGCGATCCCGGCGAGCGAGGTCCCGGCCGTATGCATCCCGTGGTACGCCCTTTGGCGCCTGATCAGCACCGTGCGCTCGGGGCGGTCGACGAGGCTCCAATACCGACGCACCATCTTGGCCGCCGTGTCGATCGAATCGGACCCGCCGCTCGTAAGGAACACGCGGGAGTCGCGTACGGGCGCGATGGCGGCGACCCGCTCGGCGAGCGCCGAGGTCGGCGGGGTCGTGAGATCGCCGAACGTCGAGTACGCCTCCAGCCGGCGGAGCTGCTCGGCCACCGCGTCGGCGATCTCGGCCCGTCCGTGGCCGACGTTGCAGTACCAGAGGCTCGCCGACGCGTCGAGGTAGCGGTTCCCGTCGGCGTCCCAGACGTGGACGCCCTCGCCGCGGACGATCGACACCTCGCCGGCGGCCTCGACGGCCGCCATGTCCGCGAATGGATGCCAGAAACGCGTCACCCCGGCTCCGGCTTCCTCATCCGCCAATGGTATCCCCCGCCCCGGCACAGGAGCCTGCCCGAATCATCGAGAGGTCACCCGGCGAGCGTGCGCGCGCCTCGTTTGATCAGCTGGTCGGCCACGATGTTGCGCTGGATCTCCGACGTGCCCTCCCAGATCCTGTCGACGCGCAGCTCGCGCCAGAAGCGCTCGGCGACGTTCTCGCGCATGTACCCGCGCCCGCCGAAGATCTGCACCGCGCGGTCTGCGACCCGACCCGCCATCTCGCTCGCGAAGAGCTTCGCCATCGAACACTGCGCGTGCTGCACCTTCACGTCGACGCCCGCGTCGATGTTCTCGGCGAGCCGATAGGTCATCAGCCGGGCCGCCCAGAGCTCGGTCAGCGAGTCGGCGAGCATGTGCGCGATCGCCTGGTTCTCGACGATCGGTCGGCCGAACTGCACGCGCTCGGTCGCGAACGCCGTCGCCTCGTCGATCAGTCGCTCGGCTGCGCCGCAGCAGCGTGCCGAGATCATCAGGCGCTCGTAGCGGAACCACGCGTAGCTGAACGACATCCCGTCTCCCTCGGCGCCGATCAGTTGCCCGGCGGGAACACGCACGTCCTCGAACGCAACGACGGCGTGGGTATCGGCGTAGGTGTGCGTGTACGGCGGCTCGCGGACCATGCGGACCCCGGCGACGTCCTTGTCGACGACGAACAGCGCGTGCTGGCCCGCGTGGTCGCCGCCGTCGAGCTTGGCCTGGAAGAAGATGTGGTCGGCATGGTTGAACGACGTGACGTGCATCTTGACGCCGTTCAGCACGTACTCGTCGCCGTCGCGACGCGCCGTGGCCTCGATCGCGTCGACGTCCGAACCGGCGCCTTCCTCGGTGATCGCGTAGCACTCCGTTCGCTCGCTCCGGATCGCCGGCTTGAGCCAGCGACCGATCTGCTCGTCGGTCATCACATCGGGCGCCCACGCCGCGGGCGTGTGCACGCACCATCCGAGCGCGTTGGTGGCTCGGCCGAGCTGCTCGGAGACCAGGACCTGCCGCAGCATCGAGTAGCCGCCACCGCCGAGGTCGGCCGGCAGGTTCATCCCCGAGAAGCCCAGGTCGATCGCCATCCGTCGATGGCCCTCGCGCACGTCGTCGGGGATCCTGCCCTCGTGCTCCTCGGCGTGCCGCTCCCAGGGGATCAGCTCCTCGTCGACGAACGCCCGGGCCCGATCCTGCGTCGCTCGGTCCTCGTCAGAGAGCGGGTAGGTTCCCATCGCCGCCGAGCATACGGGCCGCCCGAGGTGGACCGGTAACGGGAGTCAGGCGGGCGTCGCCGTCGTCGGCCACGGGCGGGCCGCCTCGATCGCCGCCCCCACCCGAAAGACGTCGGCGTCCGCGTAGGTGCGTCCCACGACCTGCACCCCCGTCGGCACCCCGTTTAGCCCGAAGCCGGAGGGCACGGCGAGCACCGGGTGCCGGCTGCAGATGTTGAAGGGGACGGTCATGTACAGGTCGTACTGACGATCGAGCGGTCCGCCGTCGGGACGAAGCGCGCCCAGGTAGTCGTCGCCCGCGCGATGTTCGGTCGAGGACGTGGTCGGGGCGATCAGGGCGCGGTAACGCGTCAAGACGTCGCCGAGGATCGCGCCGGCCTCTCCCTCGAGCTCCAGACCCTCGGCGAACGAGACCGTTCTCGCCTTCTCGATGTCCTCGGCCCATGCGCACGCGTAATCGGTCAAGGCGCTGTCGTAGCGTTCGACCATGTCGGCGATCCACGCCGCGAAGATCGCCTTGAAATGGGTTCGAGCCGCGACGATCAGCTCCCCCCGATCCCACCCGAGCTCGATCTCCTCCACGGTCGCGCCCGCCGACCGCAGCGCCTCGGCCACCGCGCGCGTGTTGGCCGCAACCTCGTCGGTGACCGGGTACCCGCCGAGGTCCAGCGACACCGCGATCCGCCACCCGTCGATCCGGCCCGTTCGTCGAGGGATCCGCACCTTCGGCCGCAGCGAAACCTCGTCGTGCGGATGCGGGCCCGACAGGACGTTCTGCAACAGCGCCGCGTCGGCGACGGATCGCGCCAGCGGACCCTCGTGGCAGTAGTGGTCGAGGTTGAAGGGTGGATCCTGCGGCACCCTGCCGTAGGGGGGCTTGTAGCCGACGACGCCGTTGAACGACGCCGGGATGCGGATCGAGCCGCCGATGTCCGATCCGCTGGCGAGCAGCGAGGTTCCGCTGGCAAGCGACGCCCCCGACCCACCGGAGGACCCCCCGACCGCGTAGGAGGGGTTCCAGGGGTTCCTGGTGACGCCCCAGAGCTTCGAATGCGTGTAGCCGGTGCAGGAGAACTCCGGCGTCGTGGTCCGGGCATGCACGACGGCGCCCGACTCGAGGATCCGTTCGGCGATCGGCGACGTGTGATCTGCGATCTGATCGGCGAACGGTACGGACCCCCACGTCCACGACCAGCCCTCGACGGGAACCTCCTCCTTCAACGCCAGAGGCAGACCCTCCAGCGGACGGATGCTCCTTCCGCGCCGATACCGGGCCTCGGAGCCCCGCGCCGCTTCCTCCGCCGCCTCGAAACGACGCTCGGCGAAGGCGTTGACCGTCGGCTCGACCTCCTCTGCGCGTGCGATCACCGAGGCCAACAGCTCCACGGGGGAGAGCTCCGCGGCGCGCATCAGCGCGAGCGCCTCGCGGGCACCCAGCTGCCAGGGGTCGGTCACGCCGGAGACCCTAGCGCACGACCTCCAGCCGGTCAGCGTGACGGTCGAGCTCCGCCCGAGTGCGCTCGTCGAGCATACGGTCGCGCTCGGGCACCTCGACATCGCCAGGCTCGTCGAACAGCGCCTCGCTGAAATAGCGCTGCGCCGTGTCGGGGGCCACGGTCACGATCCGGCGTAGATCGGGGTGGTGGGCGAACAGCTTGATCGCCGCTGCGACGTTGCAGCCCGACGACGGACCGCCGAGGATGCCCTCCTCGCGGCCGAGACGCCGTGCGGTCCGCAGGGCCTCCTTCGTCGACACGGTGACGACGCCGTCGATCGCCGCGAGGTCCAGGTTGGGCGGTACGATCCCGTCCCCGATCCCCGGGATACCGTGGCGTCCCCACGAGCGGTCGGTCAGCAGCGCGCATTCCGCCGGCTCCACGGCGTACGCGAGGATCCGCGGCGCGTGCTCCTTCAGGCTGCGCGCGACGCCCGTGATCCACCCCCCGGTCCCCTGTGCGGCGACGACGGCGTCGATCCGGCCATCGGACTGCTCCCAGATCTCCTCCCCGGAGAGACGCTGGGCGGCGACGTTGTCCGGGTTCTCGAACTCGGCGGGCCAGAACCATGCGTCGGGCTCCTGCCGGACGCGACGCCGCACCTCTGCGATCGCGAGATCGATGTCGGTTCCTCCGCCGGGGGTCAGCACGAGCTCGGCACCGTAGGCGCGGATCAGCTTCTGGCGTTCCAGGCTCATGGCTGCCGGCAGCACGATCGTGCACGGATACCCCTTGATCGCGGAGACCATCGCGCAGGCGATGCCGGCGTTGCCCGTGCTCGCCTCGATCACGCGCATGCCCGGACGAAGCTGCCCACGGCGTTCGGCCGCGCCGAGCATGTGCCGGTAGATCCGGTCCTTCACGGACCCAGTCGGCCCGTACCACTCGACCTTGACGAGGAGCTGGAGCCCGCTGGGGGCAACCCGCGACAGCGCGACGAGGGGAGTCCTCCCGATCGCGTCCAGCATCGACGACGCCGGACAACGCGCGGCGGACCAGTCGATCGCCATGTCGCGGCTCACCTCCTCCTCGAACGTGCGACGGCCGAAACGACGGACGGTACCCCACCCTTGCCCTGCACGGGCAATCGTGAAACCGAGCCCGCGTGCGCGCTTCGGCTCGCCTCGTCGCTACACTCGCGCGATGCTGAAGGGGCGAACCGTCTGGCTTCGAGCCATCGAGCGCGAAGACCTTCCTCGCCTCCACGAGCTCTTCGACGCCGACCTCGAGCTGCTAGCGCGTGCGTCCAACGAGCCGGCTCGGCCGTCGTCTCTCGCGGAGCTGGAGCACCAGTTCGACCGGCGGGTCGAGGAGCCCGACGGCCAGGCGATGCGGTTCGTGATCGAGGTCGAAGACGAGGTGATCGGCGAGTGCGAGCTCCATTTCATCGATCACTTCCAGCAGACCTGTCACCTGGGCATCACCCTCGGGCGCGCCTACTGGTCGAGGGGGCTCGGCCAGGACGCCGTGAAGACCCTGGTGGACTTCGCCTTTCGTGACCTAGCGATGCGCAAGGTCCGGCTCGAGGTGTTGGCCGACGACGAACGAGCGGTCGGCGCCTATCGGAAGGCCGGGTTCGTCGAGGAAGGACGGCTGCGAGCGCACGCCTGGTTCGACGGCGACGTCCACGACTCACTGCTCATGGGCATCCTGCGCGAAGAATGGGCCCCGCGATGAACCGGGCTCCAGGTCACGGAGTGCGGACGAGCTAGTGCAGGAACGCTGATGCGCGCCGGCACCGTTCGAACCCGGGCATTGTCGCTGCCTGAGGCTGAGGAGCGCGAGACCTGGGGCGAGGCCACGTTCCGCGTGCGCAACAAGATCTTCCTGATGATCGATCCCGACGGGAAACGCGCGGCGGTGAAGTCGACCCACGACGAGCAGGCGGCGGTGCTGGCCCAGGATCCCGAGACCTTCTTCCGACCCGAGTACGTCGGCGTGCACGGGTGGATCGGCGTCGTGATCTCGCGGGTCGATCGCAAAGAGATGGAGGAGCTGATCATCGAGGCGTGGCGCATGACCGCTCCGAAGCGCGTCGTCTCCGCCTACGACGCGGACCGCGAGTAAACCTACTGCTCGTAGCCATACACGTAGATCTCCGAGATCGCCGTGTAGTCGAGCCCTCCCGGAGGGGTCGTGTCGAGGATGCGAATGGTGATCCGCGAGGTCGTGCGCCGGATCGGCACGAGCTGTGGGACCGGCTGGGGCTCGAACGTCTGCTTCGTGTCGGGGAGTCCGGGGATCTCGTACGCCACCGCCTTGATGATCCTGTTCTGGAAGAACCGGTTCACGCCCGTCTGTGGATCGGTCTTCGCGTAGCCGGGGATCATCCCGATGCGCACGACGTCGATCGGATTGTCGAAGATCAGCGTCACCGACTCGCCGCGTCCGTCGCCCGGCGTCCGCCATGCGGTCGACACGTCGCCGTCGATCACGTTCTTCGGCAAGTACGTGACCGGATTGCCGGCCGCGTCGGTCGAGGACGGCGCCGTATGACTCGCGGTGACCTGCACACCCTCGAGGATGCGCGGAGCCTGACCCGCCGGGGGCGACGCGCCCTGCCCCGGGCTCCCGCCGCCGAGGGCGAGGATGGTGACGCCCACTGCGGTCACGAGGAGCGCTGCAAGGACCGCGGCCACGACGAGCCACCTCCGGCGTTCCCGCGATCGAGATACGGGGGTGGCGCGGCGTGACGCCGACGAGAGCGGGACCCGGAACGGCTCGATCGGCGCGCCGGCGAGCACGGAGCGAAGATCGTTGGCGAGCTCCCTGCCCGACGCAAAACGCCGGTGTTGGTCCTTGGCGAGGGCTCGCTTCGTGACGATGTCGAGCCCGGCCGGCAGCCCCGGCCGGACCGAGCTCGGAGCCGCGGCTTCCTCGTGGAGATGGGCGTAGAGGGTCGCCGCGGGTCCACGACCGCCGAAGGGCGGGTTCCCCGTGAGGCATTCGTACAGCACGCATCCGAGGGAGTACAGGTCCGTGAGCCCATCGACATGGCCTCCCTCGATCTGCTCGGGTGCCACGTAGTTCGCCGTCCCCACCATCTGCCCGGTCGACGTGACGGTCGCGGCAGAAGAAGCGGTCCAAGTGCTTACGCCGAAGTCCGTCAGGTAGCAGAAGTCGGCATCCGATGGGTCGGATCGGCGAGCGAGGAGGATGTTCCCCGGCTTGACGTCTCGATGCACGAGCCCCCGCGCGTGGGCTGCGTCGAGCGCGGCGCCGACCTGCTCGATGACGGTGGCGATGCGGCCCAGTGGGAGCGGCGGCGAGTCCGCGATGACCTCGCGCAGATCCTCACCGTCGACCAACCGCATCGCCAAGTAGAGGACGCCGTCGGACTCACCCGCTGCATAGACGGGGAGGATGTGCGGATGCTCGATCGCGGCCGCGGCGGCGGCCTCGCGGAGGAAGCGGCGCCGGAAAACCTCGTCGTGGGCGAAGGCCGGCGTGATCAGCTTCAGGGCCACGCGCCGATCGGGCGAGCGCTGACGCGCGACGTAGACCGTCCCCATCCCGCCGCGCCCGAGCACCGACTCGATCGCGAAGCCGGCGATCTCCGTTCCAACGACCTGGTCGGGATCCACGCGGACATCATCGCCGACCGGACACCGCCCGTGGGCGTGTTGCGACGAGCGCTATTCGGCGCGCCCGTTCCGCCCGAGGATCTCGGCGGTGCTCACCGCACCTCGCCGGATCGCCTCATTGGCCAGACGGGCCCGGCGACCCTCCTGATCGTAGATCCCGAACTTGTCGTACAGGCGCGACAGATGCTGCTTGACGGCCGCCTCGGTGATCACGAGCTCGCTCGCGATCTGCCTCGTCGAGGCGGGTTCGCGGAACACGTCGCCTGAGAACATTGGACCGCAGAGCGCGATCAGGATCTCTCGCTCCCGCCGCGTCAGGACGGGCCCGGCGTCCGCGCCCACCGTCTCGTCGCCGCTGCCGCCGGCCTCGTCCAGACGCACGACGAACCGGACGGCGCCGACACGGATCTCGTCCCCCGCTCGGAGTGGCTGCTCGCCGAAGATCCTCGTTCCGTTCACGAAGGTGCCGTTCCGCGAGGAGAGGTCGCGGACGCACCATCGCGCCGCCACGGGCTCCAGGACGCAGTGCACGTGCGAGACCGTGCGGTCGAACGGCAGCGGCACGTCGTTGGTCGATGCCTGACCGATCGTCAGGCCGTCGCCGCGCAGCGGGATCCGTTCGCTCGTGCCGCCGACCCACATCTCGAGGAAGTCGTTCCCGCCGAGCCCACCGCTCCTCGGATCCGGCGTGTCACCCATCGTGACGGAAACCTACCCCCTGGCGACGCAACCGTCCCTGCCGGGCCATGGGACCGCCACGGCAGGCCTTCCATGATCGAGACAGATCGAGAGGAGGACCATCATGAAGACGACGACGATCCGAACACCGACCCGCCCCCGCGCGCGCCGGAGCATCATCCTGCTCGTCGCCGCAACGCTCGCGCTCGGCCTCGGCATCGCCGGCATCCGTGCCGCGCTGGCGGGCGACACCCCGGCGGCGGCGCCCAGCGGCGACCCGCGCATCGCGATCACGCCCCCGCCGGCCGCTCCCGTAGCCGTCACACACCCGGTGCCCTCCGTGACCCCGGCGGAGCTGCCGCCCGACCCGAACGCCCTGGCCGACGGCGTCTATCCGACGTACGTTCGAGCCGTCGACGTGAAGGGCGCAACCGTCACGGTCGACGTCGTCCAGACGTTCTTCGGAGATGACGCCCACCGGGCGGCGATCGAGGACGGCGTGGCGTGGAAGGACGTGCGGTACGACCCCGTCTATATCCGCAACGTGAACCCGCTGCTGCGGACCCTCCCGGTCGCCCGTGACGTCCACATCAAGCTGATCGGGATGTGCGAGGCGCCGAGCCGCTGGATCGGCCTGACCGAGCTGCGGGAGGCGACGACTCCGTTCACCCACCTCTTCTACTACGAGGTCACGATGGTCGACGGCCGCGTCGCGGGCATCCTGCAGAAGGTCGCGGTCGCCGCGTGCTGATCGGGGAGGTGGCGACCGTGCGACGGTCGCGAAGCGCATGGATGGCGGGGGTGAGCATGGTGCTCGCCCTCGCCTCTTGCGCGACCCAGCCCGCGGGAGCACCGGGCGCGACGCCCAGAGGGACGTTGGTGATCCACGGGGCCGGCGACGTGAGCCTGGACCCGGCGCAGATCCCTGCGCTGCGGGTCCACGGGTACGACTGGGCGTGGAGCGGACTGGACGGGTTGTTCGGGCCCGACGACCTCACGGTCGTCAACCTTGAGTGCCCCGCGACCGACGTGGTGGACCAACAGGTCGAGGCGTTCGCGATCCGCTGCGACCCCGAGGCCCTCCCCGCGATGCGCCGCGCCGGGGTCGACGTGATCAGCCAGGCGAACAACCACGCCGGAGACGAGGGGCCGGTGGGGCTCGTCGCGTCGGTGGACGCCATCGAGGCGAGCGGGATCGCCGCCGTAGGCGCCGGTGCCGATCGTGCCCGCGCGCTGCACGCCGCGAGCTTCGAGATCGACGGATGGACGGTGGCCGTCCTGGGGATCGACGAGGTTGTCGACTCCTCCGACGAGGTCGCCGGGAAGCACACCCCCGGGACCGCAGCGGGGCACGACTTCCCGCTGGCGCTGCACGCCGTCCGGAAGGCCGCCACGGTCGCCGACGTCGTCGTCGTCATGATCCACTGGGGGGTCGAGCTCGACGCACGGCCGAGGGCGTACCAGGTCACGCAGGCCCGTCGCATGATCGATGCCGGCGCCGACGTGATCTTCGGCTCCCACCCGCACCGACTCCAGCCCATGGAGGTCTATCGAGGGCGGCCGATCTACTACAGCCTCGGCAACTTCGTGTGGCCTCGCCTGGCGCCGGTGACCAGGAGGACGGGGGTCGCAGAGGTGACCGTGACGCCCGACGGCGCGATCGAGGGCGGGCTGCTGCCTGGAGAGATCGTGTCCGACGGCCACCCCGTGCTGGGCTAGAGGCGAGTCAGCTCCCGAGCTCGGCGAGCATGCCCCGCTGCCAGCCCGAAGTGGTCGCCACCTGGTTGAAGGTGAACAGGTGCAGCGCACGCACGTCGGCGGCGGGTTCGGCGAGGGTGGGCGCCAGGGCCTCGAGGAGGCCGTCGGGACCGAACGACCCTCGGATCAGATGCCCCAGGATCGAACGGTTCTTCTTCAGGTAGCGCGCCGACCCGGCGACCCCGATCCTCGCCGCAACCGTCATCAGCTTCGTGATCTCCGCGACCCCGGGCGTGCCCAGGTGGATGGGCAGCATGACCCCCTCGGCCCGGATCCTGGCGATCCACGTCCGGATCGAGGCGGGATCGAAGCACATCTGCGTGGTCATGAACGAGGCGAACGGCTGCTTCGCCTTCAGCGCGGCGAGCAGTTGCGGATCCGGGATGTCGACGTGCCCTTCGGGGTACGCGGGGACCCCGATCCCCTCGAAAGGGTGCCCCAGCTCGTCCATCGCGCGCAGGAGCGACAGGCCGTCGGGGAATTCTCCCCGCTGCACGGCATCGCCTCCGATGACGAAGGCCGTGGCCATGCCGCCGGTTCGGGCACGGTCGAGCAGTTCCATCAGGTGGCCGCGATCGCGAACCATGTGCGCCGACAGGTGCGGCTCCGCCGAATGCCCACGCGCCACGAGCGCCTCACACAGGTCGAAGGTCGCCTCGATCCCGTGGCTCGGCGACGCCGTGACCGTGACCGCCGCCCCGGTCGGCAGCCCCTCCGCCCGCTCGAGCGCGTTCTTCAGCGGGATCAGCTCGAACTTCGCGTCGGCGACGAGTGTCTTCAGGACCGTCCGCTGCTCCTCCGAGAGCACGGGGCCCTTCCTGCGCCTCCAGAACGCGATCCGCATACGCTCCTCGATGTCGGCGGGACGCGGGCTCGCCTGAACGGGCGGGCCTTCGATCATCATCGCCTCGAAGTTCGTCGGGCCGTAAGCGGTCCGGCCGACCGGCGGTCATCCGTTTGCGTCGCGCGGACGGGGTGGGCGGCGTCGCATCCGTCAGCTTCGCACGCGGTCGCCGCCAGGATCGACGAGTGGCTTGACGCTGACGGTTGCCGCGTACCGCGCGTCGAAGTACTCGATCTCGACGTGCGTCCCCTCGGCCGCGAGCTCGAGCGGCAGGTGGCCGTAGGCGATCCCGCGCCCGATCGAATACCCGTAGCCGGCGGAGGTCACGTAGCCGACGACGCGCCCGTCGACGCTGATCGGCTCCCCGGCGAGGACGACGGCCGTAGGGTCCTCGAGCGTGAGACGGGTCAGCCGCTTCCCCGATGCACCGTCACCGCCCGGGTTCTCGCCAGAGGGCAGTCCCGTCTCGAGTCGCAGCGCGTTCAGGGCGCCGAGCCCCGCAGCCACCAGGCCGTGGGCACGACCGGCATCCCACAGCAGCTCCCACACCCGGTCGCCCATCGCGATCTGCCCGTAGAGCTCCCAGCCGAGCTCGCCCACGCAAGAGATCCGCTGCGCCCAGACCGGGCCGACCTCGCCGACGTTGATGTAGCGCGCACTCCTGTACGGGAACGCGTCGTTCGAGACGTCGGCGTCGGTCACCACGGCGAGGACGTCGCGCGCGCGCGGACCCCACAGCCCGAGCGCGAACAGCCCTCCGGTGCGCTCGGTGACGGCAACCTGCACGTCGGCCCGGATCTGCATCCGGAGCCACGCCAGGACCTGCTGGCCGGCGGCGCCCTCGGTCACCACGCGGAACAGATCGTCGGCCTTCCGCGCCAGCGTCAGGTCGCACCGAACCCCGCCCGCCGCATTGAGCGTGAGAGTTGGGACCACCGAGCCCACCGGGCGCGCGGCGATCCGGTTCGCGCAGATCGCCTCCAGGAACCGCTCCGCATCAGGCCCGTGCACGTCGAACTTGGCGAGCGGCGTGATGTCGAAGAGGGCCACGGCCGAGCGCGCGGCCCGGTGCTCGGCGCCCTCGACCGGGGACCAGAGCGTCGCGGCCCACGGGTCCCGTTCCTCCCACGCCGCGCCGGTCAACAGCGGCCGGTTCGCCTCGAACCACTGCGGGCGCTCCCACCCGGCCTCCACGACGAACCGGGCGCCCAGATCGACGTGGCGGACGTAGAACGGCGTCAGCCGGAGCTTGCGCGGCCGCTCGATCTGCCGACGCGGGTGCACGATGCCGTCCACCTCGCGGTACTGCTGCGTCCCTCGCTCGAGCACGTACGGCGGCGTGGTCTGGAACGGGTAGAAGCGGTTCGCGTCGGCCTCGGCCATGTCGTACGACGGCTCGCCCAGCGCCATCCACTCCGCGATCTGGCGGCCCATGCCTCCCGCGTGGGCGATCCGGACGCCCTCGCACAACCACATGCCGCGCACCGCCGCGCTCTCCCCGACGATCGGGCCGTTGTCGGGCGTGAACGAGACCTTCCAGCCGACCGAGCGCTCCGGCTCGGCCGGACGCAGGCGCCCCGCGAGCGCCGGCAGCAGGCGCTCGGCCTCGACCAGCCTGGAGTCGGGCGTGAGCGCCGGCACCTGATCCGTTCCGCTCGGGCGACCGATCGGCCCTGGCGAGGTCACGATCGGCTCGTGCCCGTGGGTACCGACGCCGTAGCGATCGCGTCGGTGGCGGAAGTACATCGCCGCGTCCTGATGCCGCAGGATCGGATGCGCGACCTCGCGAGTCTCGCCGGCGAGCTCCGGTACGGGCCCGCTCCACACGAACCGGTGGTCGATCGCTACGAGCGGGACCGGCACGCCGGCCAGCGCACCCACGGTCGGCCCCCAGATCCCGACGCAGAGCAACACCCGCTCGCATCCGATCGGCCCACGGTCGGTCTGGACACCCCGGACCCGTCCGGCGGCCACGTCGAACCCGGTGAGGGTGACGCCGCCCTCGAAGGCGACGCCGAGCTCCTGCGCCCGGCGCGTCAGCGCCGCCGTCGCGCCCATCGCATCCACGACCCCGTCGCTCGGCACGCGGTAGCCGCCGAGGATGTGATCCGCGTTCACCAACGGGATCCGCTCGACGACCTCGGCGGATGTGAGCAGCTCGCCTCCTTCGATGCCGAACGATCGGCCGAACCCTCGCCTGCGCATCAGCTCGCGCATCCGCTCGGGCGTTGCTGCGACCTCGATCGAGCCGACGCCGTACCAGGACGGCACGCCGTTTAGGTCGAGCGTCCTGTAGAGCGCGACGGTGTCCTGCGCGATCCGGCTCATCGTGCGCGATCCGCTCGTCTGGAAGACGAGTCCCGGCGCGTGCGCCGTCGAGCCGCCCGTTCCGAACGGGGGACCGTGGTCGAGCACGAGGACGTCGGTCACACCAAGCTGGGCGAGGTAGAAGGCTGCACTTGCTCCCACGATCCCGGCCCCGACGACGACCGTCTGCGCCCGCTCCCGGATGTTCATCGGAGACCGCTCACGGGTCCGTCCTTCCGCGATGGGATGGATTCTCTGACATGATGCCCACCCCATGATGCGTGGCCGTCGTGCGTGGTGCCTCGTGTCGGCGGCAGGTCTCCTCGCGGTCTCCTGCACGGCGAGCCAGCCACCGCCCGCACCGTCGCCACCGCTCCCTCCGGGGTCGATCCTGACCGTGTCGGCGGGGCCCAGCGACACCTCGCTCGTGCGCTACACGCTGGCAGACGGCTCCGCGAAGACGGTGGCTGCGCCCATCGATCCGGAGGCCGTGAACCGTGGCACCTTGACGGGCGCCGGCGCGATCCACGGCGAGCTCATCCTGACGGCGAACGGCGCCAGCACCCGCCTGTTCCGCGCCGGGATCGGCGATGCGGCCGCAACACCGGTCGGTCCGGCTCTGGCGGTTCGATCGCGGGCTGCCTCCCTGCTCGGCATCGGGGCGCGCGCGGCGGTCGTCGCCGACTGCAGGGGCGTGTGGATCCTTCCCCTCCCGGGCGCTCGGCGATGGGTACGGCGCGGCGAGGGGTGCTGGGCCGCGCTCGCCCCGGAAGGAGGAGCCATCGTCTACTCGCCCGACGGACACCACGTGGTGCAGCGTTCCATGAGCGGCGGGGCGGCCGAACCGCTCTTCGACGTTCGGGCCCTGCTTCGCTCGTTCGCCACCTCGGCCGCTCCGATGCTGGTCGGCGTGCCCGCCTGGGGGGCGGCGGGACTCGCGTTCATGGCGCGAGCCGGCGACCAATTCGCCGTGTTCGTCCGCAATGGCAACGGAACGATCACCGAGGTCCTCCAGGAGACCTATGCGAACGTGTTCCGTGTGCCACGCATCGCCTGGGAACCGGGCCGGAACCTGCTCGCGATCGCCGATGACGTGAGCCCGAGCGGCGCGGTGTTGCGCGTGTACGACCCGGCAACGGAGACCCTACGTGCGCTGATGCTCTCGCCGGTCGGGTTCGCCGGGATCGCGTGGGCACCCGAGGGCGGTGCGATCGCCACCCTGAGTGGCACGGGCCAGCTCGTCGTCGTCGACCTCGACGGACGATGGCTCGTCCGGCGCGACTCCAACTGGAAGCGACTGATCGGGTGGAGCGGGGCGGGATGAGGCGCGGACGATCCCTTCCACTGTCTCGGCCGTTCGTGCTCCTGCACTTCCCGGCGATCTTCGCCGCGGCCGCGGTCGCGTCCGCGATCCTCATCGGCGCCGCGGCCGCGGGTCCACTGTTCCGATCGGTGACGGGCACCGCCGCGGTCGCGATCGGCATCGGGTCGCAGAGCGACCGCCTGATGGTGGTCTCGAGGAGCGGGCCTCTGGCGGCAGACGTCATCGACCTCCGCGATCGCGAGGTGCGAGGCGCGACGGCGGACCTGACGGATCTCGCGCCTCCGACGGAGACGCTGGTCGGGTCGCCGATCGTCTTTCGGAGCCCCAGCGGCGGGAGGTCGCCGGAGCGGATCGCGATGCGGACCGGCTTTGCCGGGCACGCGCAGATCGTCGGCGGGTCCTCTGAGGCCGCTGGGATCTGGCTCCCGAACCGCCTCGCAACCGCCCTGGGTCTTGCCGCCGGCGATCGGGTGATCGTGTCCCACGACGGACGGTCGGCGGTCATTCCGGTCGGCGCGGTCTTCACCGCTTCGCGCAGCGACCCATTCTGGGCGGACCTGTTCACGTCTTCGACCGGCCGGACGACCGACTTCGCCCTGATCGATCGCGCCGGCTTCCTCGATGTCGAGACCGAGCTCGAGGATGCCGGGAAGCAGACGTGGACGTTCGCGCTCGCGTCCGGGAGCCTCCGAGGACTCACCTTCGAGCGTGCAGCCGCGCTGACCGACGGCATCGAGCGGTTCACCCACGACGCGAACGACCCCGCGCTCGAGGTCGGCTCGGCCCTCGGCGGTCCGAGCATCACGAGCCCGATCCTCACAGCGGTCCGCGACGCGGAGGCCGGGCAGCGCACGATCACGCCGCCTACTCAGACGCTCGAGCTCGCCGGCGTGCTGGTCGCGCTCTTCGGCATCGTGGCGGCGGGTGTGTACGGTGTGCGCCGGCGTCGCATCGAGCTACGTTCGCTCGACGCCCGGGGCATCACCGGCAAGGCCCTCTGGGGTCGGAGCGCGACGGAAGCGGCCATCCCGATCGTCGTCGGCGGAACCGTCGGTTGGCTCGTCACGTGGATCGGGGTCCGAACCCTCGGCCCGGCGGACACGATCGAGGCGAGCGCGATCCGCTCCTCGGCCATCGCAGGGGCGGCCTGCGTCGTGGCAGCCGTCGTGATCATCGCCACGGTCATGACCGTGTCCGCGCGCCGAACCGCGCGCGAGGGAGTGCGGGGCACGCCGGCCGCACGCGGGACCTTGTGGTGGGAGGTGCCGGTCCTTGCGGTCGCGATGGCTTCCCTCTACGAGATCTCCACGCGCGGGACCGCCGCGACGTCCGCGCGAGCCGGCGAGGTTCAGGTGGATCGCCTCCTCCTGCTGTTCCCGATCCTGTTCATGGCCGGCGGCGCCGGACTCGCCGTGCGAGGGCTCGCGCGTGCCCTCCTGCGCGTCAAGGGCTCGGACACCTGGCCGGCCTCGCTCTTCCTCGCCTCGCGCCGCGTGTCGACGGCACCGAGAGGGGCGTTGCTCCTCGTCACGGCCTCCGCGCTGGCGATCGGCGTCTTGGCCTACGCGGGGATCGCCGTCACGACGATCCGAACGTCGATCCGGAACAAGATCCTTGTCTCCACCGGCGCCGACGTGACCGCCACGACGCCCGGCCCGATCTTCCCGCCTCCCGACGGATCGTCGCTCCGCACGACCAACGTCTTCCAGGTGCCCTTCGTGCGCGCAGGGAGTGACGGACAGACCCAGGTCACCGTGATCGGGATCGAACCCGATTCGTTCGAAGCCGCGGCGTCGTGGGATCCCAGCTTCTCGTCCTCGGCCCTCTCGGATCTGATGCGGCAGCTCGGCGGAGCGCCCACGGAGCCGCTTCCCGCGATCCTCGTGGGGGGCGACCTCCCGGAGCCGGATCGCCAGGTGAGCCTCGCCGGCTACCACCTGGCGCTCGACGTGGTGGGGACGGCATCCGCGTTCCCCGGGAACGAAGGCGGGCTCGCCGTCGTGGTCTCCGCACCGGCCCTGCGGGCGGTCCTGGCGACGCACGACGCCACCGTCGCGTTGAACGGGGCCGAGTATCGGGCGTTGGCGCACGGTGATGTCGGCCAGGCGCGAGCCTTCCTTGTCGCCGCGGGCGCCGATCCCGGCTCGGTCGTCGTGGCGGCCGACCGCCTGCAGACGCCCGCGTTCCGCGCGCTCGCGTGGTCGTTCGTCTTCATGGAGCTGATCGGGGTCGTGACCGCGATCGTCGCGTTGATCGGGCTGCTGCTGTACCTGCAGGCTCGGCTCCGGTCGCGGGAGCTCTCGTACGCGCTCGCCCGGCGGATGGGCCTGTCCTCGGCCACCCACCGGCTGTCCGTCGCCATCGAGATCGCGGGGCTTCTCACGGCCGCCTTCGCGATCGGAACGGTCCTCGCGACCGCGACGGCGGTGCTCGTGTACAAGCGGCTCGACCCGCTTCCCGACCTCACGCCGGCACTCGGCCTGCGAGCGCCGGGACTCCTGCTCGGGTGGATCGCGCTCGCGATCGCGACCTGCTCGGTGGCAGGCGCGTGGTTCGTGCAACGGCACGCCGAACGAGCCGACGTCGGGGCGGTGCTTCGCTTTGCCGAGTGAGCGGACGCTCGGGCATCCGGCCGCCGCGTCCTGCAGCGGAGTCGTGAAGGTCTACCAGGGGCCGGCGGGAGAGGTGTCGGCCCTGAAGGGCGTCGACGTCGAGCTGCCTGCGTCGGCCGTCACCGCCTTGGTCGGCCCCTCCGGCTCGGGGAAGTCGACCCTCCTTCGCATCCTCGCCGGCTTCGACCGCCCGACCGCAGGCTCGGTCGTGATCGGCGGCGTCGAGACGAACGGCCTTCGGCCCTCGGCCCTGCGGGCTCTTCGTCGCCGCACGATCGGCTACGTGTTCCAGCGACCGGCCGAGAACCTCGTCTCGTACCTGACCGTCCGCCAGCATCTGCGACAGGCCGCACGGCTCGGCGGGGCGTCGGCCGGCTGGGCCGATCGTGCCGACGACCTGCTGGCCACCATGAACCTGACCGATCGCGCCGACCATCGCCCTGGCGAGCTCTCCGGCGGGGAACAACAGCGAGCTGCCTTCGCCGCCGTCTTGATGACCACTCCCGCCTTGGTGGTCGCGGACGAGCCGACCGGGGAGCTCGACAGCGCGTCCGCGCGCGACCTGCTCGCGTGCGTGGCGAGCGCCTCGGGGCGCGGCACCGCCTTCGCGATCGCCACGCACGATCCCGCGACAGAGGCGAGCGCCAGTCGCACCTACCATCTCCGCCACGGTTCCGTCGAAGCCGAGGCTCGGAACGACCGCCGCCTCTCTGTGATCGACGATGCCGGCAGGATCCAGCTTCCGGCGGACTGGCGCGCGCTGTTTCCGGAGGGACGTGCGGAGATCCAGCGAGGAGACGACCACCTGAGGATCGTGCCCCCGTGATCGCGAACGACGCAGCCGTCCTGCGGGCCATCGGTCTGGAGAAGACCTTCGCTCGGGGCCCCGAACGCGTGCACGCCCTCCGCGCCGCCTCCTTCGAGTTGCGGTCAGGGGAGGTGGTCGGACTGACCGGACCGTCGGGCTCCGGGAAGACCACGCTCCTGAACGTCCTCTGCGGGTGGGAGCGTCCGGACGGCGGGACGATCTCGATCCTCGACGAGCGAGTGCCCCGGCCCGCCGACGTCGCCTGGGACCGGGTCGGCATCCTTCCGCAGGACCTGGCGCTCTTCGAGGAGCTGACGATCGCCGAGAACGTCCGGCTGCCGATGCGGCTGGGAGGAGGGGCCGGCGTGGGAGCGGTCGAAGCCCTGCTTGAGGAACTCGGCCTGACCGAGCTGGCGTCGAGGCTGCCGGACGAGGCCTCGCTGGGGGAGCAGCAGCGGGCCGCTCTGGCCCGAGCGTTCGTGCTCGCACCCGACGTCCTGCTGGCCGACGAGCCGACCGCCCATCAGGACGAAACGTGGACGAAGGAGGTCATGCGCAGCATCCGTGGCCTCGCCTCTCGGGGAACCGCATGCCTCGTGACGACGCACGACCCCGACGCGATGGAGTTCCTCGACCGACGCCTCACGATGCGCGACGGCGAGCTGATCGCGGCGACGGGCTGAGGATCATCCCGACGCCAACCCCAGGAGCAGCAGCCCGCCCATCACGAACACGATGCCGGCGTACTGGTTCACCGCCAACCGTTCCTCCTTCAGGACCAGCGTGGGAGAGCACGACCGGGATCAGGGGGAAGACCGCGCTCGCGCCCAGCACGATCGTGACGAACCCGCGCTCGGTCCCGAGCGAATACGCCATCACACCGACGATGTCTGCGGCTCCCGCGAGCATCGCGACGGCGATCCCCGTCGCGGCGGCGCTCCGGAGCTTTCCCAGCTTGGTGCGGAACGCCGCGACCAGCGGCAGATAGCACACGACCTGCGCGAGCCTCGACGCCCACAGGCCCACGATCCAGTCGGAGTGCCGGACCACGTAGGCGAGCAGGAACGCGGCGACCCCGAAGCCGAACGCTGCGCCGATCGCGAGCGGCAGCCCCGGCGCGCGTTGGTGCACGCCCGCGCGGACCGCGGGCAGATCCGTCGAGACGAGCACGGAGCCGAGCACCGTCACGACCACGCCGACGTACGCGATGGCATCGGGGCGCTCGTCCAGGAAGATCGACCGCGAGCACCACGCCCACGACCGCGTACGAGGCGCCGATCGGCGAGACGATGGCCACCGGGCCGAGCGTCAACGCCCGATAGTGCGTCGCGTACGCCAGCGCGGTCGCGATCCCGTTCGCCGCCACGAACGCCGCGACGTCGCGCAGCGCCGACGTGCTCCGGCCGCTGGCGACCACGAGCAGGGTCACGACCACGGCCGAGAGCACCTGCCCGATCAACACCGTCGCGAACGCGCCGATCCGGCGTCCGCCGACCGCGCCGAAGAAGTCCGCGAGCCCCCAGCCGAGCGCCGCGACCAGCCCGAAGATCACGCGGGAGGACCGGCCTCGGCCAGCGCGTCCACCGCGACGGCCCCGCGCTCCCCCACGAGCAACGGGTTCGCCTCGAGCGAGGTGAGCCGGTCGCGGAGGTCGTGAGCCGCGCGACCGATCGCGACCGCCGCCCGGGCCACCGCGGCCAGGTCGTGTTGATCCTGATCGAGCCCGCACCGCGCGGCCTGGTCCCGCACGAACCGCCTGGCTCCGGCAGGGGTCAGGGGACACGGCACGAAGACGGCCTCCCCGGCCTCGGCCAGGGCACCGCCCGGTCGCATCGTGAGCATCGGCCCGAAGGCGTCGTCGATCACCGCCCCCACGAGGACCTCGACACCGGACACCATCTGCTGGACCAGGACCTTGGGAGCTCGCGCGCCGGCCCGTTCGGCCGCGTCCAGGACCTCTTCGGCCGCCACCTGTACGTCGGCCGCGTTCGTCAGATCGAGCCGAACGCCTCCGAGCTTGGCCTTGTGGGGCAACTCCTCCGCCAGGGCCTTCACGGCGACCGTGCCGCGGATGGCCCGGAACGCGGCCGCGGCTTCGGGCGGCGTCTTCACGATCCGCTCTGGCGGGCGGCGCACGCCGTACAGCGCGAGCAGTGCGCCGGCGGTCGCCTCGTCGACCGGGCCGCGTCGGCCTCGCAACAGACGACGAGCGCGGTCGCGGTTCGGGTGCGGCGCCTGCCAGACGGCCCTGCCGGCGGCTGCCTCCTGATGGTCGATCAAGGCCCGGATCGCGCCGGCCGAGGCCCGGTGCCCCTGGAGGAAGGGAAGGCGTTCGCGACGCGTGAACTCCTTCGCCTCGGGGAGGTAGGCGAGGGCGCCCATCGACACGCTCGCGAACACCACGCCGGTCTCCCTGCGCAGCCTGCGAACCGCATCGAGCACGGGCCGCGCCCACGGTTCCTCCCCGGGCAATCGAGGCGGGAACGCGTCGAACGCAACCAGCCCCACCGCCGGATCGTGCGCGAGCGCGGCGAGGGCGTCGACGAACATCCGGGTCTCGACCGCCGCCTGCCCCGTGACGTCGAGCGGGTTGTTCTGCGAGGCGAAATCCGGCAGGGCGCGACGGAGCGCCCTCGTCGTCTGGGACGAGAAGGCGGGCAGGACGAGACCGGCCGCCCCGGCCGCCTCGGCGAACAAGGTGCAGGCACCACCGGATTGCAGCGCGGCGGCGACCCCCGTGGTCCGCAGCCGCGTGGCGAACGACAGCAGGACCGCCGCCTCGAACATCGTGACGGGATCGTCCACCAGCACGGCTCCATGACCGCGCAGCCATGCGTCGCGGAGCGCCGTATCGCCCGCGAGCGCGCCCGTGTGCGCGACGATGGACCGCCGGGCCGCCTCGCTCCGTCCCGGCGGCGCGCAGATCAGCACCGGCTTGTGCGCCGCGCGCAACGCATCGAGCCCGCGACCGATCCCCTCGACGTCGCGCATCGTCTCCACGTACGACACGACGACCTTCGTGTGCGGGTCCGCGGCCGCCCAGTCGAACAGATCCCCGAGCCCCAGGACGGCTTCATTGCCGACACCCAGGATGATCCGGAGCCCGACGGCGCGGTCCGATGCGAGTTGGTTCATCGTCCACGCCACCGTGCCGCTCTGCGAGATCACGCTGATCGATCCGGGTCGAGGCTCGAGCGGCGGTGTCGTTCCGTACGGCGCAACATGGTCAACGTAGTTGACGAATCCCTCGACGTTCGGACCGAGCACGGGGATGCCGGCCGCGAGCGACCGCTCCCGGAGCTCTCGCTGGCGCGCGCGGCCCTCCTCGCCGGCCTCGGCGAACCCCGACGACACGACCATGATCGCGCGTACCCCGCGCGCGCCGCACGCGTCGATCATCCCGACCACCACCCGGGCAGGTACGACGAACACCACCAGGTCGACCCCATGTGGCAGCTCCTCGACGGAGCGCAGGCAGGGACGGCCCCACACCGTCTCGTACTTCGGGTTCACGGGGTAGAGCGCGCCCGCGTACCCGACGTGGCGCAGGGATCGCTCGATCTCGGGGGCCCACGAGTCCGGCGACTCCGACGCCCCCACGACCGCGATCGAGCGCGGTGCGAGCAGGGGTCCGAGGTCCCAGCGAGGCATCAGCCCCGGAACCTCGCGTCTCGCCAGGCGATCGCGGCCTTGAGCCCCTGTTCCTGCGTGATGCGTCGGAACTCGTCGCGCGCCGGCAGGTTGGCGGTCTCGATCATCACGTCGAGCTCGGTGTTGGCCGCCATCGCCGCTCGGAAGCCCGCGACGTCCCACGCGCGGTTCACCGCACGCTTCGTCGTCTGCACCACGAACGGCTCGTTCATGGCGATCTGCTCGGCCAGGGCCAGGGTGACGGCGTCCAGCTCGTCGCGGGGAACGACCCGGTTCACCATCCCGATGCGCAGGGCTTCCGACGCCGACACGCGGTCCTCACCCGTGAACAGCAGCTCCTTCGCCGCCCGAACGCCCACGACCCACGGCAGGAACATCGACACGACGCCCGACCCGAACCGCACGTCGACGTACCCGAAGAAGGCGTCGTCGGCGGCGACCGCCAGATCGCAGGCGAGCATCAGGTCGGTCCCCCCGGCCAGGCAGTAGGAGTGCACCTGGGCGATCACGGGCTTCGGGCAGTCGAGGATCCGCAGCATCTGCTCCGTCGAGTGCCGCAGATCCGCGTGCCAGCGGGCAGCGTCGAGCACGCCGCCCGACGCGTCTTCGTTGAGGTCGTAGCCGGCACAGAAGGCGCGCCCCGCGCCGCGAAGGATCAGCGACCGGACCTCGTCGTCCTCACCGGCGCGGCCGATCTCGGCCTCGAGGGCTTTCATCAGCGCCACGTTCAGGGCGTTCAGCGACCCCGGCCGGTTCAGCGTCAGTCGCCGGACATGTCCCAGATCCTCGGCGATCAGGACCTTATCGGCGTGCTCGTCCATCGTTCCCCCTTGCCCCGAAGCGATACATCCACGCCGAGCGGAGCGACACCCGCGGCGGCCGCCCCTCCCTTGCGTGGTCCGTTCGGGCTATGGTACGCACTTGTTTGAACCGTGGGTCAAAGCGACCCCGAGAGGAGGGCACGATGGCACGCCGTCACCCGCGCGAAGGCTGGAAGGCAGCGCGTGAGATCGCCGAACGACGGGCCGGCCGACCGCTCAGCCGGCGCGAGATGCTCCGGATCATGGGCGGAACGGCCATCGCCGCCCCTGCGATGTCCTCGATCCTCGCCGCCTGCTCCAACCCGCGTGAAAGCTCCTCGGCCGGGTTCCAGGTGGCAACGCCCGACAACCCGGTCACGCTCCCGATCGTCGGAGACTCGATCGCCGACGGCATGGAGCCGGAGAAGGGTGCGACGCTCCAGATCTACAACTGGGACGCCTACATGTGGAAGCGCGTGATCAAGGACTTCTGCGCGAAGTACGACTGTGACTACGAATGGACCACCTTCAACAACATGGAGGAGGCCATCGCGAAGATCCAGACCGGCCAGCTCAAGTTCGACGTCTTCTTCCCGACCTACGACCAGCTCGGGAAGATCGTCGACGCGGGGTTCCTGATGCCGCTCAACAAGAGCTACATCCCCAACCTGGCGAACAACTGGGACATGTTCCAGGATCCCTTCTACGACAAGGGTGCCCAGTACACCGTGCCGTACACCGTCTACACGACGGGGATCGGCTACCGTCGCGACTCGATCAGCGACGACGAGATCAATGGGAACGCGAACCCCCGCGGCATGCTGTGGGATCCGACCTACAGCGGGAAGGTGGGTGTCTACAACTCGTATCGCGACACGATCGCCTTCGCGCTGCAGAAGATCGGGATCAACGACGTCAACACGGAGAACGCCGACGACATCAACAAGGCCAAGGACGCACTCCTGGAGCTGATCGACGCAGTGAACGTGCGCGCCACGATCAACGGGGCATACGCGAAGCTGCCGCAGGGGCAGTACGTGCTTCACGAGGCCTGGTCCGGGGACATGGTCGCCGCGTGGGGGTACGTGAACAACTACACGGAGAAGGAGTACGAGGCGATCGGTTACTGGTTCCCCGAGGACCGTTCGGGCCCGGCGGACAACGACCTGATGACGGTGGGGGCGGACGCACCCAACCCCGTCCTGGCGCACAAGTTCATCGACTACTTGCTCGAGTTCCAGCCGGCGATGGACAACTTCTCGTGGAACGGGTACCAGCCCCCGCAGAAGCAGGCCGACGTGAACGCGCTGACGTCCACGCAGGGCCTGTACTCGAAGGTCTCGAGCAGCTGGGCCGCGCCGATCGACTACGTGCCGAAGTGGATGCCCGACGCCGTCGTTCAAGAGAGCGACCTGAACCAGTCCCAGTTCCGTATCCACGAGCTCTCTCCGCAGGGAGACGCGCTCTGGCAGGGCGCGTGGCAGGAGTTCAAGGCCGGTGCTTGAGAGCTCCGCCGAGGAAAGTCCACCCGGGCGCCGGAGGCGGCGTAAGGCCAGGCGGGACAGGTCGTCGGAGCAGAGTGCCTGGGTACGGCCCTGGTTCTGGCCATCGTTCGCCGCACCCGGCGTCGTCTGGCTCCTCGTGCTCTTCCTGCTGCCCTTCTACACGGTTATCTCGGTGGGATTCGGAACGATCGACGTGTTCCGGAACCCCCTCCCCGTCTGGCAGCCGTGGTATTGGACGGGTCAGTACGTCGGGGACGTGCTTTCGAACATCTTCGGCGCGAACGCCTACCTCCAGCCGACGATCGTCCGGACCCTGGCCTACGTCGTCATCGCGAGCGGGATCTGCCTCGTCGTCGGCTACGCCGTGGCGTACTACACGGCGCGATATGCCGGCAGGTACCGCACGCTCGTGCTGATCCTGCTGATCGCTCCGTTCTGGATCAGCTACCTGATGCGCATGCTGGCGTGGGTGAACCTCCTCGATACCTCGGGCTACGTGAACATCGTGCTCGAGAAGCTCCACCTGATCGCCGAGCCGATCCCCTGGCTCGAGGGGAAGAGCGTCACCGTCGTTCTTGGTCTCGTATACGGCTACATCCCGTACATGATCCTGCCGTTGTTCGGCTTCCTCGATCGCATCGACACGAGCCTGCTCGAGGCGGGCAAGGACCTCGGTGCGAGCCCGGCGCGCACGTTCTGGCGGGTGACGCTTCCCTTATCGAAGCCGGGGATCCTCGCAGGTCTGGTGATCGTCGCCCTGCCGATGTTCGGTGACTACTACACGCAGGATCTGCTTTCCGGGTCGCCGAAGACGAACATGTACGGCAACCTCATCGACAACGCGATCGGCTCGCCCGGGCAGGGACCGACCGGCGCGGTGCTGGTGATGCTGTTGATGGTGTTCCTCTTGATCCCGATGGGTTACTACCTGCGATCCACCCTGAAGGCCCAGGCGGCACGATGAGCGACGTCGTGATGACCGCTCGAGCTCCCGCCGCAAGCGCGTCACCGCGTTGGTGGCGCAACCCCTGGCGCAAGCCACGCGTGCTGCAAGCGGTCACGATCGCGTACCTCGCGTGGTCGATCCTGCCCGTCGTGGTCGCGATCCTGATCTCGTTCAACGGGGGTCGGTCCAACAGCCAGGTGCAGACGTTGGGGCTTCGGTGGTGGTTCGACGACCCCGATGGCCAGGCGCTGTTCCAGGATCCCGTGCTTCGGCGCGCGATCCTGCAGACCTACATCCTTTCGTTCGCGACGATGATCTTCGCGGTCCCGCTCGGGGTGGCGTTCGCGATAGGGCTCGACCGGTGGCGTGGCCGGCCGGCGGCCGGCGCCAACTTCCTGATGCTCGTGACGTTCGTGCTTCCCGAGATCGTCATCGGCGTGGCGATGCTCCTCGTGGTCCGCTACCTGTTCACGTTCATCGCGCTCGGCACGAGCGCTCAGATCATGGCGCTCGTGACGTATCAGATCTCCTACCCGGTGATCATCGTGCGCGCGCGCCTGCTGTCGATCGGGAAGGAGTACGAGGAGGCCGGCATGGACCTCGGTGCCTCGCCGGGACAGGCGGTCAAGAACGTGCTCCTCCCGCTGCTCTACCCCGCGATCCTCGCGAGCGCAGCGGTGGTGTTCGCCGACACCGTCGACGACTTCGTGACGGTGACGTATCTGTCCGGTCCTGCGAGCAGCCAGCCGCTCTCGACGTTCATCTACACGACCGCCCGCGCGTCGGCGACGCCGGCGACCAATGCCGCGGCGACGCTCATGCTGGTCACGACGACCCTCGTCATCTCACTCGGTTACGTGGCGTACAAACGCTTCTCGCGCGGGCAGGCCGGCAGCGACGTCGCGGGCTTCTCCCAGCAGCTGTAGCCGCCGCTCAGCTTGCCGCAGGCGCGTGCGTGTCGAGCTCGGCGGCTTCGAGCACCTCGGTGCCCCCCTCCGGAAGCACGCGGAGCGCTTCCCTCGGGAAGTGGGTGCTGACGGCGTCACCCGAGCGGAAGGGCTCGACGTCCCCGTCGTTGGGGATCCACGCCTGGATCGTCTGGCCCGCCGCCAGGTGAAGGATCACCTGAAGGGTGGCCCCCACGTAGACCACGCGCTCCACCATCGCCGGGAGCCGGTTCTGGCCAGTGGCACCCTGCGCCTCGATCACGACCCGCTCCGGACGGATCGTCACCTTGCACGGGCCGAGCACATCGGACTCACCCTGTCCCCCGATCAGCTCGAACTCGCCCAGCTTCACGCGGCAGCCCCCGTCGCCGAACCCGTTCGCGGTTGCCTCCATCAGGTTCGACACGCCGAGGAAGTCGGCAACGTAGGCGGTGGCCGGCTCCTCGTAGATCTCCTTCGGTTCGCCGACCTGCTCGACGCGACCCTGGGACATCACGGCGATCCGGTCCGACATCGTGAGGGCTTCTTCCTGATCGTGCGTCACGTAGATGAACGTGATGCCGACCTCCTCCTGCAGGGCCTTCAGCTCGATCTGCAGGCGCTTGCGGAGCTTCGCGTCGAGTGAGCCGAGCGGTTCGTCGAGGAGCAGAACCTTCGGGTTCAGGATCAGGGCGCGCGCCAGCGCCACGCGCTGCTGCTGACCGCCGGACAGCTGGTTCGGCCGCCGCCGTGCGAACTGCGACATCTGCACGAGCTCGAGCGCCCGGCCGACGCGCTCGAGGGTCTCCTGCTTCGGCGCCTTCTGGTACTTCAGCCCGAACGCGACGTTCTCCTCGACCGACAGGTGCGGGAACAGCGCATAGCTCTGGAACACGGTGTTGACGTCGCGTTTGTGCGGCGGCGTCTGCGCCATGTCGATGCCGTCGAGCAGGATCTGCCCCTCCGAGGGACGTTCGAACCCCCCGATCATCCGCAGCGTCGTCGTCTTGCCGCAGCCGGAGGGTCCGAGCAGGGAGAAGAACTCACCGGAGGGCATGTCCAGGTTGAGCCCAGCGACCGCCGTGAAGTCGCCGAACCGCTTGACCAGGTCGACCAGCTGAACCTCGCCGCCCGCCATGGTCGCGGAGTCTATCGTGCGGGCCGCCGAGAGCGTCAAAGACGGCGCCGGACGCCCCAGCACCCGTCACTCGGCCAGGTTCAGGTAGACGGCCTTCTTCTCGAGGTAGTCCTCGACGCCTTCCTTGCCGAGCTCGCGCCCCACCCCGGATTGCTTGTACCCGCCCCACGGCATCTCCGTCGGCGCCGGCTGCGTGTCGTTGATCCACACGATCCCTGCCCGCAGCGCCTGGGCCGCGCGCAGCGCCTTCTTGATGTCGTTCGTCCAGACCGCCGCCGCGAGCCCGTACTCGTTGTCGTTCGCCATCCGGATCACGTCGTCGACCGAGCCGAAGCGGAGCACGGACATGACCGGTCCGAAGATCTCTTCGCGTGCGATCGTGGCGTCGTTGCGCACGTCGGCGAAGATCGTCGGCGGCACGAAGTAACCGTTCGCGAGCGGTGCCGCCGACGGGGTCGTTCCCTGCACTGCGATCGCCGCCTCGCCCGCGCCGACCTCGAGGTAGTGCTCGACGCGCTGCTGCTGTTCCTTCGAGATCAGCGGACCCATCGTCGTGGCTTCGTCCCGGGGGTCGCCCAGCGTGATGCCCTTCGCCCGGTCGACGAGCGCAGAGAGCGCATCGTCGTAGATGCCGTCCTCGACGAACACGCGCGAGCCGGCCGAGCAGATCTCACCCTGGTTCCAGAAGATGCCGTTGGCCGATCCGTCGATCGCGGCGTCGAAGTTCGCGTCGTCGAACACGATGTTCGGTGACTTCCCGCCGAGCTCAAGGGTCACGCGCTTCAGGGTATCCGCCCCGCTTCGCATGATGAGCTTGCCGACCTCGCGCGAGCCGGTGAACCCGATCTTGTCGACCCCCGCGTGCGCCACGAGCGGCGCGCCGGCGGTCTCGCCGAACCCCGTCAGCACGTGGAAGACACCTGCGGGAAGACCGGACTCCTCGAGGATCTTCGGCAACTCCAGGCACGTGAGCGGCGTCTGCTCCGGCGGCTTGAGGATGAACGTGCAGCCGGCAGCGAGCGCCGGCGCGATCTTCTGGGTCGCCATCATCATCGGGTAGTTCCACGGCGTGATGCCGACGGCGACGCCGACGGGCTCCTTCCACACCATGAACATCGCGTCGCGATCGAGGTGCTGGACGTCGCCCTCGATCTTGGTGGCCCAGCCCCCGTAGTACTCGAACATGAACGCGACCTCGGCGATGTCCTCGCGTGCCTCGCCGATCGTCTTGCCGGTGTCGAGTGACTCGAGCTGGGCCAGACGCTCGTGATCGCGCCGCACGATATCGGCGGCGCGCAACAGGATCCGGCCACGCTCGCGCGCGCCGGAGCCCGGCCACCAGCTTCCGTCGTCGAACGTGCGCCGCGCCGCCCCGACGGCCGCGTCGACGTCGGCCTGCTTGGAGTCGGGCGCGGTGGCGATCACCTGGCCGGTGGACGGGTCGAACACGTCGAAACGCTCGCCGTCGCGAGCGTCGACCCATGTGCCGTCGACGTAGTTCTGCAGCGCATCGGCCATCGTGCATCCCTCCCAGAGGTGTCGAACGGCCGAAGCCTATCGCGGGTGTTCCGCGGACCGTCAGTCCCTCACATCGAGCTGATCTCGCCGTCGTGCCATTCTGGATCGGACTCCATCAACGCCCGGATCTCACCGAAGTCCGCGTCCTGCCGGGGGTCGTCGGCGTTGGCCATGTAGCTGTCGCGATCCTCGAAGACCACGAACAGCCACTGGTTGTCGCTGTCATCCTCCGACAGGACATAGGACGCAACGTAGCCCGCGACCTGTCGCTGCCGCATCTGGCGTTCGACGATCTCGCGGATCTTGTCGCGGTTCTCCTGCTTGACGACCATGCGTGCGCACGTGCCGTACACGGCTCCACCCCTTCCCTTCCGGCGAACGGGAGAGAGCCTACGCCGGGCCCGGCCCCGAAGGGAAGGGCTCCGGCTCGGGCGGCGCCATCCCAAGACCCCACGCGTCGGCGCCGCCGTCAACCACCACCGTGGTACCCGTCACGTAGCCGCCCCCGGCCGATGCGAGGAAGGCGATGGTCGACGCGACCTCCTCGGGCGACCCGGCGCGTCGCATCGGCACCTGGGCTGCGAACGCATCCACGACCTCACGCCCTCCGTACTGCTCGATCCCCTCGGTGTCGATCAGCCCACATGCGACGCAGACGGCCCGGATCCCGTACCGCGACCACTCCAGGGCGATCCCCGCCGCGAGCGTCTCGAGCGCGGATCGCGCCATCGACGAGTGGACCATCGACGGGATCCCGCGCCGCGGGCTGAACCCGAGGAACGCGATGAACCCGCCGCGCTGCGGGATCATCCACCGCCCGGCGACCGCCTGCGTCAACGTCCACGGTGCATCGACGTTCAGGCGATGCACCGCGCGGAGTCCCTTGAGCGAGATGTGCTCCAGCGGTGCCACGAACTGCCCGCCGGCGTTGTTGACCAGGATGTCGACCTGCCCGAACCGTTCCTGGACGGCGTCGAGGAAAGCGTCCACCTGATCGGGTTCGCGCACGTCGCAGACCATCTGCAAGCAGGCGTCGCCCAATTCCGCCCCGACGCCGCGCAGCGGTTCTGGCCTCCGCCCGCAGATCGCGACCCGTGCGCCGGTCCGTCCGAGCTCGAGGGCGGTCGCACGACCGATGCCGGTTCCCCCGCCGGTCACCACCGCCACCTTCCCGGCGTGTGCATCCGGCGACAGCGGCGACCGGAAACGCTCGTCTACCATCGCCGCAGTATGCAGGAGACGTGGCGGGACGTGTCCGGCGACGGGGGCGTGCGGCTGTCGGTGCGCGTGGTCGACGGACCATCGGCGAGCGCGCCCGGACTGCTTCTGCACCACGGACTGGCCTCCTCGCAGCGGATCTGGGACGCGATGCTGCCGTTGCTGGTGCGGACACATCGTGTCGTGACCTACGACGCGCGCGGGCACGGCCGCTCAGCCAAGCCCAGTGCCGGCTACGGGTTCGACCACACCGCGGCGGACTCGCTCGCAGTGATCCGCGCGACACGGCTGGGCCGGCCGGTGATCGTCGGTCACTCGTGGGGAGCCAACGTCGCGCTCGAGGTTGCGGTCCGGTCGCGAGGCAGGGTCGCGGGCGCCGTGCTCGTCGACGGCGGGGTCGGTTCGATACGCACGCGGATGACGTGGAGCCAAGCCAGGGAACAGCTGGCACCGCCCGCCTTGTCCGGGATGCCGCTTCACGACTTCCTCGAGGGGGCTCGCCGGATGGTTCCGATCCCATGGAACGAACGGACCGAGACGCTCCTGCGTTCGCTCGTTCGCGTCGACCGGGACGGGAGCATCCATCCCCTCCTCTCCCGCCGCAACCACATGCGGATCCTCCGCGCCATGTGGCAACAGGACGTCTCGTCGCTGTACCGGCGGCTGCGGATCCCGATCCTCGCGGTGCTCGCACGAGCGCCGAAAGGCGATCCGGACGAACGCGGATTCCTTGCCTCCAAGCGTGCCGGCGCCGGGCGAGCACGCGCCGCGGCGCCCGGCCTCGTGACGGTGGCGTGGATCCATGGGGTCCACGACCTGCCCATGCAGCACCCGGACGAGCTGGCAAGAAGGGTCGAACGGTTCGCCAGGTCGCGATAGGCTGGGGAACATGGCCTGGCTGATCCTCCTGATCGTGCTGATCGCGGCGGCGCTGGGTGTGCTCGGCTTCGTGGTCAAGGCTGCGGCGGCGATCCTGCTGACCTTCGCCCTCGTCGGTGTCGCGCTGATGGCCATCGTCTGGTACGGGCTCAAGCATCAGGTGCGCAAGATCCAGCGGGAGCTGGACCGGCAGTTCACCGATCCCGATGTGCCCGGGCCTGCGGGGTCGGGAGACCGGGGGGTCCCGCCGCTCCGCGACGATCGCTACTGACGTCCGAGCAGCCCGTCCGCCGTGCACGCATCGTCTTCAAACTCAACGCTGGCTACGCGAGCGGGATACGACGCTGCGCGCGAGCAGCCGCCCCGCGAGCAGGAACAGCAGGGTGAAGGCCATCGCCACGAAGAGGAACTCGACGACCTTCGATCCTTCCGACCCCACCCAGATCGCGCGGAGCACGACTCCCGCCGGGACCGCGATCGCCCAGGTCTTCACCAGCCGCACGAGCCTCGCGGGACGATACGTGCGGATTATCGCCGACGCGACCAGCCATGCGCCCACGAAGGGGATCGCGGTGCGCGCGAACGCGGCCGCCATCGCGGCCTCGTGATGCGATCGCAGCCCCACGAGCACGAAAACGAGGAGCGCGGCCAGGTCCGCCACGAGGGCACTACGCGCGCGCGTCGAACCGTCCGTCAGTCGCACGGCCTCCATGTTCCCAGGCCGTAGGCTGGTGCCGTGGGTCGAGACGATGAGGCCGTCGTGCTCTTCGACGGCGATTGCGGCTTCTGTGTCTGGTCGGCGGAGGCGTTCGCCGCATGGGATCGAGGCCGGCGACTGACGTTCGCCCCGGTCCAGAGCGAGGAGGGCGGCCGGCTGCTCCGACCCGTGGCGCCGGCGAACCGGCTCGCGTCCATGCACGTCGTGACGCCCGACGGAGCGGTTCACTCCGGCCGCGCAGGGCTGCCACCTCTCTTGAGGAAGCTGCCCGCGGGCCGACCGCTCGCATGGGCGGCAGAGGTGTTCCCCGGCGCGGCGGACCGTGCGTACCGGCTGGTGTCGAGGCATCGCGACATCCTCGGACGTCTCATGGGCCGGAGGAGCTGCCGGACGGAAGCCCGACGTTAGAGGCCGAGCAGCAGGGGCGCGAGCCGGCCGAGCTGCGGGAGGCACACGTCGGCCTCGTCGTTTGCGATCACCTGCACGCAGACGTGATCCGCCCCGGCGTCGAGGTGGTCGCGTACGCGCCCGGCGACCGCGTCGGCCGAGCCCCATACGACACCCGCGTCGACCAGTCGTTCGCTCGGAGCCCCGATCTCGGTCTCCGTGTACCCGAGCCGATGCCAGTTCTTCGCGTAGTTCGGCATCTCCAGGTAGTCGGCGGCCCAGGGCGCCGCCACGGCCCGCGCGCTCGCCGGATCGGCATCCAGCACCACGGTCTGCTCGACCGCCAGCACGGGGTCGGGGCCGAGCACCGCTCGCGCGTGAGCGGTGTGCTCGGGTGGCACGAAGTACGTGTGCGCGCCGAGCGCGCGCTCGCTGGCGAGCCGAAGCATGCCGTCGCCGAGCGCCGCGAGCAGCCGCCGGACGGGCGCGCCGGACGAGGACCACGTGCCGGCCGCTGCCTCGTCCATCCGGTCCAGGTATGCGCGCGTCCGCTCGAGCGGATGCGACCAGTCCACGCCACGACGCTCGGTCGTGTACTCGTGCCCGACGCCGACCCCGAGCACCAGGCGCTCTCCGTAGGCGTCGGCCAGGGTCACCGCTCCCGCTTGCAGCACCTCCGGCTGGCGAGCCGTAAGGTTCGCGATGCCGGACGCAGCCACCAGACGCCGGGTGTTCGCGAGCAACCAGGCCAGGTGCCCGATCACGTCCCGCGACCCACCGCCTTCAGGCACCCACAGCGCGGGGAACCCGAGCGACTCGATCGAACGCGCGTCCTCGGCCACCTGCGCCGCGTTCCGCGCGTCGAACGCGAAGGTCCATACGCCGACGCGGCCCAGCACGCGGCGAAGTGCATCGTGCTCGGCTCCCATGCCTTGTGCAGAGTACAGACGACGAAGGGAGGGAGCGCGGGCCCCCTCCCTTCGCGCGGACCGTCTACCGTTCGAGCGAGTCGTCGTGCACGCGCTCGACGGCCGGCACGAGCTGGTCGCCGCGCTCGGGGATCACGCGGATCTGCTCGGGTTCCCGCCCTTCCACGTTGAGCTTCGGCAGCCACTCCAGCCACTTCGGCAGGTACCAGTTCCAGTCGCCGAGGAGGCGCATCGTGGCGGGCACCAGGAGGATGCGGACGATGGTGGCGTCCATGAAGACGGCGACGGCGAGCCCGAAGCCCATCTGCTGGAGCGGTCCCAGCCGGCCGGACGCGAACGCCGTAAAGACGACCACCATGATGATCGCCGCGCCGGTGATGATGCCCGCGGTCGTGCGCAGCCCGTAGGCGACGGCCTCGGTGTTGTCACGCGTCTTGTCGTACTCCTCCCGGATCCGCGAGAGCAGGAACACCTCGTAGTCCATCGAGAGACCGAACAGCACCGAGAACAGGAACAGCGGCAGCCACGCCTCGACGGCAGGGCTCTGATGGAAGTTGAACCCGATCGCGTTGAAGATGCCGATGCCGACGCCCTTCTGGAACACGAGCGTGATCGCGCCGTAGGCGGCGCCGACCGAGAGCAGGTTCAGCAGGATCGCCTTCACCGGCACCACGATCGAGCGGAACACCACCGTCAGCAGGACGAACGACAGCCCCAGCACGAACGCCAGCACGATCCACTGGTACGAATCCGTCTGGTGCAGGAAATCCAGGAAGATCGCCGAGTTGCCGCCCACGTAGACCTGCGTGCCCTGGACGGATCCGAAGGCCGACGGGACGATGTTCTCGCGCAGAGCCGTGATGGCGTCGAAGGCAGCACCTCCCTGCGTCGTGCCCTGCAGGTAGGCGGAGACCTCGATCGCGGAACCGTCCTGGGCCGGGGTCACCTGGACGTCGTGGCTGAACGCGTCGTTCGCCGCGATCCCCTGCTTCAGGTCGTCGATCGCGGCCGTCGTGGCCGGGCTCTGCGTGTCTCCGGTCACGACGATCTGGACCGGGTCGGCGAGGCCGCCGGCGAACTCACGCTGGAGCGTGAGGAACGCCGCCTTGGACGGCACGTCGGGCAGTTGGTTGATGTCGGTGGAGCTCCCCTTGTTGAGCTGGAAGTAGAAGGAGCCGATGAACCCCAGCACGACCACCCCGGTGATCAGGAACGCCCACGGCCGCGCCATCACTCCGCGCGCGAGCCGGTCCCAGACCCCTCCCTGCGGGTCGTGCGGCGTGTCGAGCCGGGCCCGCTTCGACAGGCGCGGCCAGTTGATGCGGTCTCCGAGCAGGGCGAGGATCGCGGGGAGCAGCGTCATGGATGCGGCGAGCGCCGCGATCGTCACGAGCATCGCGCCGGCCGCGAGGGCCCGGAAGATCGTCGTGGGGATGATGAACATGCCGAGCAGCGCCAGGACGACGGTCATGCCGCTGAAGAACACGGCCCGGTTCGCCGTCGCCCCCGCGGCGCCGATCGCGTCGAGCTTCTCGAAGCCCTTCTTCCGTTCCTCGCGGAAGCGGGACACGATGAACAGCGAGTAGTCGATCCCGACGGCCAGCCCGATCATCGTGGCCATGTTCGTGACGAACAGGTTGAACTCCACGAGCTGACCGATCAGCGTCACGAGGCCGAGGGCGATCCCGATCGCGAAGATCGCCATCAGGATCGGCAACAATGCGGCCACGATCGCGCCGAACACCACGATCAGGACGATCAGTGCGACCCCGAGCCCGATGCTCTCGCCCTTTCGAGCGTCCTCTTCGGCGATCCGGCTGAAGTCGGCATTGAGCGACGGGTTGCCCGCGACCTGCGTGGTGAACGCGGGGTCCGCGTTCGAGTCCACGACGTCGCGCAGCTCGTCCGCAGTGCCGCCCTCGTTGTCCACGAGGACCACCGGGATGAGGGTGGCGTGCTGGTCCTTCGAGACGAGCCCGGCCGCCTGCTCTGGGCTCTTCTGCGCCACGTCGTAGTACGTGACGGGAGGCTCGGCCACGATGTCGGTCGCGGCGGCGATGTCGGCCTGCATGTGCTTCACGTACGTCTGGAAGCCCGGGTCGGCCACCGTCGTGTCGGCCGACTGCACGATGACGTACTCCGTGTTCTGGTCGGCCTTGCCGCCGAACTTCTGATCGATCACATCTTGGGCCTTGACCGACTCGGGCTTGTTCGTGAAGGCGATGTCGTTCGTGAGCACGTCGCTCAGGCCGATCCCGGCGAAGGCGAAGGCTCCCGCCACGACCAGGAGCCAGACGACCAACGTTCGCCAGGGGTGGCGGCTGCTGGCTCTGGCGAGTGCTTCCGGATTCACACGCATGTGACCCCCTCGTTCCTCGGGCCCCTTCCGAGGCGGCGCTTGACGTACGGTGTACGCTTACGGTGTACGGAGGATAGGTGTACGTCGTAAGACTGTCAACCGAGGGTATCGAAAACCATGACGACCGTGACGAACCGGAAGGCGAACCGTGAGCGGCTGACGCGTGAACGCGTCGTCGAGGCCGCACTCCGGGTGATGGACGCCGAGGGCCTCGAGGCCGTCTCGATGCGTCGGGTCGCGCGCGAGGTCGGGGTCGAGGCGATGAGCCTCTACCACCATGTCCAGGACAAGGACGATCTGCTCGCGGGCGTGTGCTCGCTGGTGATGCAGGAGTTCGACATCCCCGAGCACGACGACCGACCGTGGGACGAGCGCGCGCGCTCGGGAGCGCGGGAGTGGCGCTCGGTCCTCAAGAGCCATCCGAACGTGATCGCGCTGTTCGCGGAACAGACCAAGCCCGTCACCGATGTCGACGCGCTCAAGCCGATGGAGCACGCCCTCTCCCTGATCATGGAGACGGGGCTCGACGAGCGCGAGGCCGTGCAGGTGTTCAACGTGCTCGGCGGTTACATCATGGGCTTCGTGATGATGGAGACAGGTCGGATGTTCACCGCCGGGGCCGTCGATGCGGAGTCGCCCAACGTCGAGCTCGTGACCCGGACGTTCCCTGCCGACCAGCTTCCGTGCATCGCCGCGGCGCTTCCGCATCTGGCCTCGAACGACCCCGACGAGCAGTTCGAGCTGGGGCTCGACCTCATGCTGGCCGGCCTGCGCGCCAGGCTCGCCGAGCAGGCGACGTGATCGCTACAGCAGCCCGAGCTCCTTGCCGACGCGCTCGAAGGTCGCGACCGCCTCGGCCACGTCCTCGGCCGTGTGGTCGGCCGTGACGATCGCCCGCACGCGCGCCTGACCGCGAGCGACCGTCGGGAACACGATCGCGGGCGTGAAGACCCCCTCCTCGAAGAGCCGGCGTGCGAACGTCTGGGTCTTCTCCTCGTCCCCGGTGATCACCGGCGTGATCGGCGTCTCGCTCATGCCGGTCTCGAACCCGAGCCCCTGCAACCCCTCCTTCAGCGCGCGGGTGTTCGACCAGAGCCGCTCCAGCCGATCGGGTTCGTCACGGATGATGTCGAGCGCCTCGATACAGGCGGCCACGACCGATGGCGGCGCGCTCGTCGAGAACAGGTACGGCCGGCCGCGGTTCTGCAACCACTCGATAAGGTGCGGGGCGCCTGCGATGAAGCCGCCGAGGACGCCGATCGCCTTGGACAACGTACCGACCTGCACGTCGACGCGACCGTGCAGCCCGAAGTGGTCGACCGTGCCGGCCCCCCCGGTGCCCAGGACGCCCGAGGCGTGCGCGTCGTCGATCATCATGATCGCGCCGTGGCGCTCAGCCACCTCGACCAGCGCCGGCAGGGGCGCGATGTCGCCGTCCATGGAGAACACGCCATCGGTGACCAGCAGCTGACGCCGTCCCGGCTTGGCCGTCTCGGCGAGCAGACGGTCGGCATGCTCCGGGTCCTTGTGCTCGAACACCTTGATCTCGGCCTTCGACAGCCGCGCGCCGTCGATGATCGACGCGTGGTTGAGCCGGTCCGACACGATCACGTCGTCGGGGGTGAGGATCGCGGCCACGGTGGCGGCGTTGGCCGTGAACCCGGATTGGAACATCAGCGCGGCCTCAGCCCCTTTGAAGGCGGCGAACCGACGCTCCAACTCGCGGTGCATCGTCATCGATCCCGCGATCGTGCGCACCGCCCCGGAGCCGGCGCCGAAGGTCAGCGCCGCCTCGGATGCTGCGCGGTTCATGCGTGGGTGGTTCGCCAGACCGAGGTAGTTGTTCGATGCGAGGTTGATCACGTCGCGGCCGTCGAAGGTCGCGCGTGCCCCCGTCGGTCCCTCCAGCGTACGTGGGTGCAGCAGCAGCCCGTCGGTTTGGAGCTTTGCCAGCTCGTCGCGCAGGTAGTCCAGCGGGTCGCCCATGTCGTCACCTCGTATCGGGTCGAAGGTCACTGCAACCGTACCCCGTAGGATGGGCGGGTGGAGGTCGACGCCTTCCTCGCCGACACGGTCCAGGCCTCGGGAGGCAAGCTGCACGCCCTGGGGATCGGGTGGCGCGTGCTCACGGCTGGCGCCCTTCCCGCTCGTCACGACCGGATCGGGATCGGCCTGGCTGTGCGGACCGCACCGGCCGAGGCCGGCCCCCATCGGCTGGCGCTCAGCCTGATCGATCCCGCCGGGTCGACGATCCCCTTCGGTCAGAACTCCGACGGAAGCACCCGCCACGCGCTCGAGGCAACGTTCACGTCGCCGGACGGTGACGGCACGGCCACGCTCGCCCTCAACCTCGACGGGCTCGTCTTCGGTGTGGCCGGCGAGCACACCTTCGTCATGGCGGTCGACGGGCGAGAGGTCGCGCGGCTCTCGTTCCGGGTGCAGACCAACCCCGCGCCTCCGTCCGCCGAGTACCGGACCGGCGTCTACCTGTGAGGGGGGCGCCGCCCCCGCGGAACCGGCTGGCGAGGCTCGACGGATGGCTGCCCGATGGGTCGCTCGGGCCCTCGCAACCCTTCCGCGGAGAGCGGGCCGAGATCCTCGTCTCCCCGTTCCGACCGAACGGACGGCTCTCCGAGCCCCCGGCCGAGTGGCCGCTCGATGCCGCCCTGGCGTCGATCGGGGAGCCCGCCGGGGGAACCGACCCGACGCGGCGCGCGGTCCTCACGGGCGCGGACTGGACCGCTGTGGAGCGAGTGGCCGAGACCGCCAACGACCTGACGCCGTGGGTGGACGGCAGGGATCGTTTCTCGATCGTATTCCGGCCGCTCCTACCGAGCGAGCAGGGATGCCCTGCAATCGGTTGAACGTTTCCGCTCAAGCCCCGCCCCCGTTCGGCCGATGGAACCGAGGTACCCGGGACCACCCGGGCCCCCACCACGTGACCACGAAAGACTTGGACCACTCGAGGCAACCGGGGACCACCACCGAGGGCAGGAACGGCGCCCCGGCGGCGGACTCCGCTCTTCCCACTCAGGGGGGCCTTCGAGACCTCGAACAGCGACTCGCGGAGGCCCAGTCGAAGTACGGGGCGCTCGTGGAGCAGATCCCCGCGATCGTCTACGTGGACCTCGCGGACTCATCGATGCAGACGACCTACGTGAGCCCGCAGATCGAAGCGATCCTCGGCTACACGCCGCAGGAGTACATCGACGATCCGCACCTCTGGTCGCAGATGCTCCACCCGGACGATCGCGCGACCGCGCTCGAGACCTACGTGCGGGGTCGCGACGCCGCAGAGCCATTCACGTTCGAATATCGGCTCGTCGCCAGGGACGGACGCATCGTCTGGTTCCGCGACAGCGCCGTCGTCCTGCCCGCTGCGGAGGGTCGTCCCGGGCAGATCCAGGGCGTGATGCTCGACATCACCGAACGACGCCTGGCGGAGGAGCAGCTCGCGTTCCTCGCTTACCACGACAACCTGACGGGACTGCCGAACAAGGCGATGTTCTACGAGCTCCTGGATCTCGGGCTCGCCCGGGCCCGGCGCCACGCACTGGGAGTCGCCGTGATCACGGTGGACGTCGACAACTTCAAGCTCGTCAACGACTCGCTGGGGCACGAGGCAGGCGACGTGCTCATCGCGCAGCTCGCCTCGCGACTTCGTGACGCCACCCGCGAGACCGACCTCGTCGCGCGGCAGGGCGGAGACGAGTTCCTCCTGCTGCTGGCCGACCTCGATCGGACATCGCCGGTCTCCGACGACGACGGTGCCACGATCGTCGCGGAGGCCGTCGCCAACCGCGTGCAGCAATCGCTGGAGGCGCCGTTCGACGTCCTGGGCACCGAGCTCTACGTGACCGTCTCCATGGGCATCAGCGTGTTCCCCAGCGATGCGGGGGGCGCCGCGGATCTGGTGCGTAACGCCGACGCCGCGATGTTCCGCGCCAAGAGCCTGGGGCCGGGAGGCTACGTGCTGCATATCGTCCAGGACGCCGACGCGCTCACGAAGCTGTCCCTGTCGACACGTCTGCGCAAGGCCGTGGAACAGAAGGTCTGGATGCTGCACTACCAGCCGCTCGTGCACCTCGGCACCGGCGAGATGATCGGCGTCGAGGCGTTGATCCGCTGGCCCGACCCCAAGGGAGGGCTCGTGCCGCCGGGCGACTTCATCCCGCTCGCCGAAGAGATGGGGCTGATCGAGGCGATCGGCGACTGGGTGGTCGACGAGATCTGCCGGCAGGCCGAGACCTGGCGGGCAGATGGCCTCGAGATCGACATCGGCTTCAATCTGTCACCCCGCCAGATGTGGCAACCCGACCTGGTCGACAAGATCCTGGCGCCGATCCTCGACGCGGACATGGACCCCTCGAGCATCACGGTCGAGATCACCGAGTCGGCGGCCATGACCGACCCCGACCGCACGCTCGAGATCCTGCACGGGCTGCACGGCGCCGGGCTGAAGCTCGCGATCGACGACTTCGGCACCGGGTATTCCTCGCTCTCCCGCCTGCGGTACATGCCCGTCGACGTGCTGAAGATCGATCGCACCTTCGTGCGCGAGGTTCACTCCGATCCGCAGAGCGCATCGATGGTCTCCGCCATCATCGCGCTCGCGAAGAACCTCGGGATGACGCCGATCGCCGAGGGCATCGAGACCCAGGACGAGTGGCGCTTCCTCGCGGAGCGAGAGTGCACGCTGGGGCAGGGGTTCCTGTTCTCGCGCCCCGTGCCGGCCGGCGACATCCTCGCGCTGCATCGTCGAAGCGGCCTGCGCATCGTCGACGGAGGGCTCGCCGGCTGACGGTCAGCGGCGCCGCGTCCGCCGCTTGAGCCCGCTGCGCTTGCCTTTGGGCCCGCCGCTGAACACGACGCGCGGCGGCGCCACCTTCATGCCCTCCTGCTCGAACTCGGAGTGCAGCTCGAGCCGTGCCGCCATCCTCGAGACGTCGCCCTGCTGCACCGGCGTCACCAACGTGACGCTCGTGCCCGTCCGGCCTGCACGCGCCGTACGGCCGACCCTGTGTACGTATGCCTTGTCGTCCTGCGGGATGTCGTAGTTGACGACCAGCGTGATGTCGTCGAGGTCGAGCCCGCGCGCCGCGAGGTCGGTCGCCACGAGTACCCCGACGTGACCGGAAGCGAACCTGCTGAGCGCGCGGTCGCGCGCTTCCTGCCGCATGTCCCCGTGCAGGGCGAGCGCGGGAACGCCCTCCGTCTTGAGGCGTCGCGCCAGATCGTCGACGGCGCGCTTCGTGTTCACGAACACGAGGGTGAGTCCGTTCTGCGCCTTCGCCAGCTCGGCCAGCTTCGCCAGCTTGCCGTGCGCCGGCACCGGAACGAACCGATGGTCGGCCTCGTCCACGACCGCACGGTCGAACCCGCCGACCTCGTGACGTACGGCGTCTCGCGTGTAGACATCGGCGATCCTGCCGACCGCGCCGTCGAGCGTCGCCGAGAAGAACATGGTCTGGCGGTCCTTCGGGAGACGCCGCACGATACGGTCGACCTGGGGCTGGAAGCCCATGTCGAGCATCCGGTCGGCCTCGTCGAGCACCAGGATCCGCACGCCGTCGAGCGACACGAGCCCCCGGATCGCGAGGTCGTCCAGCCTGCCCGGCGTGGCGATCAGCACGTGCACGGATCGCACACCCTTCGCCTGTTCTCGCACTCGCGTCCCGCCGTAGACCGCCAGCACCTTCAGGTGCTTGGCAGTGGCGACGATCTGGAACTCCGATCGCACCTGTTGGGCCAGCTCGCGCGTGGGAACGAGGACGAGCGCGGCGGGAAGCGGCTTGCTGTCCGGATCGAGCCGCTCGACGATCGGCACGGCGAACCCGAGGGTCTTGCCGGAGCCGGTCTTCGAGCGCGCCAGGGTGTCGCGGCCGGCGCGGACGTCCTCCCACACCATCGCCTGGATCGGAAAGGGCGTGGTGATCCCGTAGGCGGTCAGCGCCTCGACGACCGGATCGGAGACCCCGAGCTCGCCGAAGGTCGCTGGATCCTCGATCACACCCGACAGGCTACCGCCACGCAGACCACGCCGGTCGGTCCGGATCGATCGACTACTTGTGAATGCATCGACGGCGGTAGGCTGGCGTGTCTCGAGGAGGAACCAACGTGGACGATCGCACACAGCTCTGGAACGAACTCGCGGCGCAGATCGCCGTCGACAGCATCCGGGCCACGACTGCCGCCGGCTCCGGCCACCCGACCTCGTCGATGTCTGCGGCACACCTCCTGGCGGTGCTGTTCGCCGATCACCTCCGCTTCGACGTGAAGGATCCGGGGTACCTGGGCAACGACCGCTTCGTGCTCTCGAAGGGGCACGCATCTCCGGGCCTGTACGCGACGCTCAAGGCGATCGGTGCCTACGACGACGAGACGCTGCTGTCGCTGCGGAAGATGGGCTCGCCCCTGCAGGGTCATCCGGCCCCGGTCCCCGACCTCCCGTGGGTCGACGTCGCGACCGGCTCGCTCGGCCAGGGGCTCGCCGTCGGGCTCGGGATGGCGATGGCGATGCGGATGGACGGCACGGGCGGCCGCGTCTGGGTCATGCTGGGCGACTCCGAATCGGCGGAGGGGTCCGTCTGGGAAGCGGTCGAGGCCGCTGCGTTCCACGAGGTCGGGAACCTCACCGCGATCCTCGATCTCAACCGGCTGGGACAGCGCGGGCCGACGATGCACGGGTGGCATGCGGACGTCTTCCGGGACCGCGCCGAGGCCTACGGCTGGACCGCGATCGAGATCGACGGTCACGACGTCGTGGCCGTCGACCGCGCATACCGGGACGCGGTCGCCGACGATCGCCCGACGCTGATCGTGGCGCGGACGACGAAGGGCTACGGGGTCTCGTTCCTCGCCGACCAGGAGGGCTGGCACGGCAAGGCGGTGCCTGCCGACAAGGAGGAGCAGGCGATCGCGGAGCTCGGCGGCATGCGCGACCTGGTGGTGACGCCCCCCTCGCCTCCCGAGTTCCGCCCGCTCGAGGCGGGCGAGATCCACGCCGAACCGGCGCCGACCTACGACGGGCCCGTCGCGACCCGGAAGGCGTTCGGCGACACGCTGGCGTGGCTGGCGGGGCATCGGCCCGACCTGGTCGTCCTCGACGGGGAGGTCGGCAACTCGACCCACACCGACGAGTTCCAGGAGGTGGCGCCCGAACGGTTCGTCGAGATGTACATCGCCGAGCAGAGCATGATCGGCACGCAGACCGGGCTGCAGGCGCTGGGCAAGACCGCCTTCGCGGCAACGTTCGGCGCCTTCCTGACCCGGGCCTACGATCAGATCAGGATGGGGGCCATCAGCCGGGCGAACCTGCGCCTGAGCGGGTCACACGCCGGCGTCTCGATCGGCGAGGACGGCCCCTCACAGATGGCGCTCGAGGATCTGGCCATGTTCCGGGCGCTCAACGGCTCGACCGTGCTGTATCCGGCCGACGGCCCGAGCACCGTGAAGCTCGTCACCGCGATGTGCGACAGGGAAGGCATCTCGTACCTGCGCACGACGCGCGAGTCCACGCCGTTGCTCTACGGGGCCGACGAGGACTTCCCGTTGGGCGGCTCGAAGACGCTGGCGTCGAGCGACCACGACGCGGTGACGCTCGTCGGCGCCGGCGTCACGGTCCACCAGTGCCTGGCGGCCCATGACGCGCTCCGAAGCGAGGGGATCTCCGCACGCGTGATCGACTGTTACAGCGTGAAGCCGATCGATGCCAAGGCGCTCCGGACGGCCCTCGATGACACCGGCGCGCTCGTCGTGGTCGAGGACCACCGCGTCGAAGGAGGCGTCGGCGATGCGGTCCTAGCCGCACTCGCGAGCGAGCCGCTCCACGGGCGTATCACGAAGCTGGGCGTCCGCGACATGCCCGGTTCGGGAACCCCCGAGGAGCTCCGCGCATGGGCCGGGATCGACGCCCCGTCGATCGCCGCGGCCGCACGCGACCTCGTTCGGTCCTGATCAGGCGGTGCTGAGAGCCATCGCGGTCGGGATGCCGCCGATCGCGTAGGCGATGATCTCCTCGGGTGGCACGGGCCGGGAGAAGTAGAAGCCCTGCCCCAGCCGGCACCCGCGCTCCCGGAGGAACGCCAGCTCCTCGGACGTCTCGATGCCCTCGGCGAGCGAGGTCATGCCGAGACCTCGTGCGAGCTCGAGGAAGGCCGTGACGATGGCGCCGCGCTGTGGATGCTGATGCACGTTCTTGACGAACGACCGGTCGATCTTGAGCACGCGCACCGGCATCTCAAGCAGGCGCGAGAACGAGGAGTAGCCCGTGCCGAAGTCGTCGATCGCGATCGAGAGGCCCGCGTCGTGCAGCTCCCAGAGGATCCGGTGAGAGCGGTCGGGGTCCATCATCGCGGACGACTCGGTGATCTCGACGGTCACCCGTCCCGCATCGACGTCGGCGTTGCGGAGTTCCTGGACGATCCGGCCGGCCAGATCCGGCCGCCAGAACTGCCTCGGGGAGAGGTTGAACCCGACCTCGAGGTCGATGTCCAGCTCCCGCCACGCCTGCACCTGGTACAGCACCTCGCGCACCACCCAGTCGCCGATCTGCTCGATCAGCCCGAGCTCCTCGGCCAGGGGGATGAAGTCGTTCGGTGGCACCATCGTGCCGTCGGGCTCGATCCACCGGATCAGGGCCTCGACCCCGAGCATCCGCCCGGTCTGGAGGTCGATCTCGGGCTGGTAGTGCAGCACCCACCGCTGGGACTCCACCGCCTTGCGCAGACGCGTCACGAACTGCAGCTTCGCGGCCGAGTCGATCGTCCCTTGCGCCGACATCACGTAGCCCGTCGCGCCCGCCTTCTTCGCTTCGTACATCGCGGCCTCGGCGTTGCGCTGGAGCGCTCCGCCGTCGCGCGCGTCGTCGGGGAAGAGGCTGACGCCGATGCTCGCCGTCACATACAGCTCGGTCGAGGTGATCAGGAACGGGCCGGCGAGCGACTCCTGGATCCGCTGAGCGACCGACTCGGCGCGCAGCACGGCGCCGTCCAGACCGCCGTCGTCACGATCGAGGTCAGCCAGCAACAAGAGGAACTGGTCTCCGCCACGGCGGGCCACGAGGTCGGTCTCCCTGGTCGCCTCGCGCAGCCGTTCGGCGACGAGCTGCAGGAGCGCGTCGCCCGCCTGGTGCCCGAGCGAATCGTTCACCAGACGGAAGTCGTCCAGGTCGACGCAGAGCACCGCCACCGCTCCATCGTGCCGCCGCGCCCGGGCGACGGAGAGCTCGAGCAACTCCTCGAACATCGCGCGCGACGGAAGGCCGGTGAGCTCGTCGTGGTACGCCTGGAACGCGACCTGCTCCTCCGTCCGCTTGCGGTCGGAGATGTCCATGATCACGCCGTGTGAGTATCGGGGCATCCCGCGTTCGTCGCGCACCATCGTGGCCTCGTCGCGGACCCAGACCACGCGGCCGTCGCGGGCGAACATCCGGTACTCGAGGCGGAAGGGTTCTCCCGTCTCGTTGTGCCGGGCGTTCTCGGCGACTGCGCGTGCGCGGTCGTCCGGGTGCAGGAGCCGGGGCCAGAGGTCCGGCTGCGCGTACCAGTCCTCGGGCGCGTAGCCGAGGAGCTCTGCGATCTGGGGGCTGATGTAGACGGTCGAGGCGGCCTCATCAATCCCGTCGATGTACGTCACGGCAGGGCCGTTGACGACCATCGACCTGAAGCGGTCCTCGCGCAGACGCCGGTCCTCTTCCGAACGGGCCGATCCCACGGCCTCCGCGAGTGCGGACGCGAGCTCCTCGAGCAAGACCAGATCTTCGTCGCCCCAGACGCGCTCGGACGAGCATTGATCGAACCCGACGTAGCCCCACCAGTCACCGGCGACGACGACGGGCGCCACGAGGATGCTGGCCGTTCCCTCGCGTCGCAGCACCGTGCGCTCCTCGGTCGGGAGCTCGTCCACGTGCCCGCGCACCACGCGACCCGAGCCGAGCAGGTCGATCCACCGGCGAAAGTCCGGGTAGTAGGGGTGCAGGTGGTTGTCCGGCTGCTCGAAGAGCGAGCCGACCCCGGAAGCGGTCCACTCGGCGAGCAGATCCATCCACAGCCGCCCGTCGGGGCCACGCAGGTTCTGGAACGCGTAGACGCGTTCCACGCCCGCAACCGCACCGAGGTCGGCAAGGATGCCCTCCAATGCATCGGGCCAACCGGGCCCGAGCAGGCGCGCCAGTGCTGCGCGCGCCGCGGCCGGGACCGCCTGCCCGCGGACTTCCGAAGCCCCCATACCAAGGAACCATCGGCACCCCTCGAGCGCACCTGTAGACGGGAGTGGCAGCGGCGGGCTGCTACGCTGTGCGCCGCATGTCCGACTACAAGGAAGTCCTCCACGAGCGCCTATACGTGCGGGTTCCGGGCACCGACAAGCTCCGGCGCACGGCGGGTGCGCGGCTCAGGCACCTTCTCGCCAACGGCTGGCGCGAGATCGAGCGGTCGCAGACCACGGAGTACGTGCAGGTCCGTTTCGAGCGCACGGGCCATGCGCCGCTCAAGGCGCGGCTGCCCAAGCAGGGGCCGGAGATCCGGGATCAGCGTCCCCGGCGGCGCCCGGACGCCCGGGGCTTCGGTCGCGGTCGCTGAGGCGCCGCGCGCCTCGGCCGCCGAACGTTCCACGGCTCTCTCCTCGTTTCGCCGGATGACGTTCGGGTAAACTAGTGTTCTTGCGTTGAACGTTCAGCATGCCTCGCCTGCGTCGAGCGGCGCGGCTCGAGCCCTGCCCGGGAGGTGCGCCATGAGCCCCGAGTTCCAGCCGATGCCGACCAACGTCCGGCCGAGCCACCGGGAGTCGCACGCCCGGGCCGCCGAGCAGCCGTTCACTTACCCGTCGACGCGCGCGTTCGTGGAACCGGACTGGACCCGGCTTCCTGGGTACGGCGACGTGACGCCGCAGCAATGGGAGACGGCGCAGTGGCAGCGGGCCCACTCGGTGAAGAACCTGAAGGAGTTCAAGCAGGCGCTGGGCGACTTCCTGGACGACGACCTGCTCGCGGACATCGAGCGCGACCAGCAGGAGCGCGCCACGATGTCGATGCTCCTGCCGCCCCAGATGATCAACACGATGCGCGAGGACGACCTCCGGGGTGATCCGGTCCGTCGGTACATGGCGCCGGCCTTCAGCGAGCGCGAGCCCGAGTTCCCCTCGCACCCGCTGTCCGCGCGTGACTCCCTGCACGAGGCGGACATGTGGGCGGTCGAGGGCCTGACCCATCGCTATCCGACGAAGGTCCTCGCCGAGCTGATCCCGACGTGTCCGCAGTACTGCGGACACTGCACGCGGATGGACCTGGTCGGCAAGGACACGCTGCAGGTGCTCAAGTACAAGTTCGAGACGAAGCAGAACGAGCGCTGGGACCAGATGCTCGACTACCTGCGGCGCACCCCACAGGTGCGCGACGTCGTTGTGTCGGGCGGCGACATGGCCAACGTCCCGATCAAGCGCCTCGAGGATTTCGTGATGAATCTCCTCGACATCGACAACGTCCGTGACATCCGGCTGGCCACGAAGGGTCTGATGGGGATCCCCCAGCACTTCCTCCAGGACGACGTGCGCGCGGCGTTCGACCGGATGGGTGCCCGCGCCCGCGAGCGCGGCGTCGACATCGCGGTGCACACGCACGTCAACCACGCCAACCAGGTGACGCCGCTCGTTCGACGTGCGACCGAGATGGTGCTCGACGCGGGGTTCCGCGACGTCCGCAACCAGGGCGTGTTGCTGCGCGGCGTCAACACGACCGTGCCCGAGCTGTTGGACCTCTGCTTCACGCTGCTCGACCACGGGAAGATCCTTCCCTACTACTTCTACATGTGCGACATGATCCCCAACGCGGAGCACTGGCGGACGTCCGTGTGGGAGACGCAGCAGCTGCAGTTCGGCATCATGGGCTACCTACCGGGGTTCGCGACGCCCCGCATGGTGTGCGACGTTCCATTCGTCGGCAAGCGCTGGGTGCACCAGGTGGCCTCCTACGACCGCACCCGCGGCATCTCCTACTGGCAGAAGAACTACCGGACCGGGATCGAAGCCGAGGACCCCGAGGCGCTCACGCGGATGTACCCCTACTACGACCCGATCTCCACGCTCCCCGAGGAAGGGCAGGAATGGTGGCGGGCGAGGATGCGAGCGGGCGTGGACGCGCTGCTCGACGAGCTCCGGGAGGATCAGGACCTGCCCGTCGGGAGCTGAGCCTCACCCGTCTCTGGTTCGGCGAACAGCGACGAACCCCCCGATCGCGATCGCCAGCACGAGCACGGCGCCCGCGATCAACGCCACGCGGAGCCGGGTGGAGAAGCCGTGCGGCGGCACCACCGTCGGAGGCGCGAACGAGGGCACCGGTTCCCTCGGAGCGAACCGAAGACGCTCGCTCGGGGCGCCGGTGCCGAGGAAGTCACACGTACCCTCGTCGCGAGCGATGGCCGACCATCGCAGCCGTCGAAGCACGAGCCCCTGCAGATCCGGATCACCCACGATGATTCGGCCGGGGATCTCGACCGTGAGCGTGTCGCCGGCGACGGTCGCTCCCTCGAACACGTTGCGGCCGTGCTCGGGGATCAGCACGATCTGCAGGGGGGCCCGCGGCACGTCGTCGAAGCGCACGATCCGGTTGAGGTCCCGGTAGTAGCGGAACGAGAACGCCGGCAGGGTGGGGTCGCGCACGACGACGTCGACGCGGAGAGGATGACCCTGGGTGTCGGGCGCGGGCAGCGCCTGCGCGAACCGCAGCGTCCACCGGATCGCTTCACCTTCCTCGACGATCTGGCCCTCGGCGTGCACGAGGTCGATCCGCTCGTCTGCCGGTCCGGGAGCGCCCGAGCACGGGCCCGTGTCGCCGTGGGGATCGGCCGCGGCCAGCAGCAAAGGAGCCAGCGCAAGCACCGCGAGGGCGGCGCCGGGACGCACCTCAGCCGCTGGTCCCGGTCCCCGAGGAGAGGCCCTCGAACGGCGACTTCGACGCGGCCAGGGCGGCGGTGCAGTCGCGTTCCTGCAGGTCGGGAACGTCCATGCGCGGCGTCTGCGTGAAGTCGAAGGCGCCGGTCAGGGGGTCGGCCTTCGCGTCACGATTCGTCATCGGCTTGAGCCCGTGCAGCTCCTCGATGAAGCGAAGGACCGAGGAGAACTCGTACGTGGTGTCGTCGATGTACCCGCCGTCGGGGTTGTTCCCCTGCCGCACCCACGGCGACATGATCAGCGCGGGCGCCCGGGGCCCCAGACCCATGACGTCGTAATGCGGTGGGGCGACGTGATCGTAGAAGCCCCCGAAATCGTCCCACACCATCACGATCGCCGTGCTCTTCCAGTAGTCGCTGTGCATGATCGCGTTCAGGTACTGGACCGACCAGTTCTCGCCGACGCAGACGCTCACCCCCGCACCGGGATGCTCGTTCTCGCCCTCCGGGGGAATCAGCCACGACACCTCCGGGAGCTGGTGGTTCCGGATGTCGGTGAGGATCGTGTCGGGCGACTGCACCTTCTGCCACATCGGCCCGTTGCGCACGTGCTGGATCGCCTGAAGCCCGTTCATCCAGACGTCGGCGTTGGCGTAGTACTTCCAGCTGACGCCGGCCTTCTCGAGCTCGTCGGGCAGGACCTTGATGTTGAAGCAGGTGCGCGTGTCCTCCCAGTACTGGGCGATGTGCAGGAGCTGGCCGGGGATCTGGTCGGTGATGCGATCCTCGAGCTGCATGATGTTACGGCTATCGGTGCCGGTGAGATCCTCGATGGGGAAGCGCTTCGTGTATTCCTTCGGGTCGTCGCAGTAGTTGCCGGGCGTGTCGGCGTTGGACTTGTTGTCCACGATGCCGTAGGACTGCGCCGCCACCGTGTAAAGATGCTCTGGGAACGTCGGCCCGTACATCGAGGTGAAGAGGTGGTCGGCCAGCACGAACCGGTCGGCCAGCTTCCAATAGTTGGGGAGGGTATCGCGCGAGTGCTCCACGTAGCCGGACAGGTCCGACCCGTCGCCGATGATGTTGAAGCCGTTCATCTTCCCGCCGTTGATCGCGTACAGCCCGCTCGCGAAACCGTGCGTGATGTCGTGGGGCTGGATGTACGGCGCGACCTTCAACGGGATCGTGGGACCGCCGTCCACCCACTGGCCGGACGAGTCTCGCATCATGGTCTGACCCTCGGTGGCGCCGTCGGCACCGGGGTACCTGCCGAAGTACGAGTCGAAGCTCCGGTTCTCCTTCACCAGGAAGATCACGTGCTTGATCGGGTTGCCCGGGCCGATGGCGCCGGGGTTCCCGCCCGGCTGCGTCGCCGACGAACCGGACTGGTGTCCGGTGGGGGTCTTGCCGCCGGCCTTCTGCGGGCCTTCCTGCGACGGCCACAGTTGCCAGGCAGCGAATGCGATAACGACGACTGCAAATGCAGCTGCGGCTCGACGACGTGCGATCTGCCGCCGGGTCGGGCGGCGTCGGCGCGACGAGGCCGGCCGGATGATCGGGCCGGGGCGCTGTTGCATCGCGGGGAGTCTACCCGGCGGGTTGGAGCCAGGCGGGGCAACGGTCCAACCGATCCGAGAGCCTGCCGACGGTCCGTTCGGAGCCCGGTTCTGCCGCCAGGTTGCGCAGCTCGTGTGGATCGATCACGAGGTCGTACAGCTCGAGCGTGCCGTCCCCGTCACGCACGAACGTGAACCGCTGCGTCCGCAGCCCGACCCATGAGGGGACCGACGGCGACGACCTGGGCTCCTCGATCACCAAGCACGCTCGGGGGGGAGGGCGAACGGCCCGGCCGAGCACGATCGGCGCGAGGCTGACGCCGTCTTGCGGAGGGGTGGCGACGACCCCGGCCAGCGAGGCGACCGTCGGGGCGAGGTCCAGGTTCGCGACGAGTTCGTCGACGCGTGCCGCGTCGGCCCACGGCGATCGGATCGCGAACGGTACTCGGATGCATTCCTCGTACGGGCACAACTTCCCCTCCCACCGATGCTCTCCGTAGGCGTACCCGTTGTCCGAGATGTACAGGAACACGGTCCGATCGAGCTCGCCGCGCGCCGCGACGGCCTCGTAGAGCTGCCGAACGGCGTCGTCGACGGCGAGCAGCGCCCGGCGCTCGGCGAGACGGTCTCGCTGGAGCTGCGTCAGCCGCGGGGCGTCGATCGCAGGCAGCTCCCGGACCCATGCGGGCTTGTCCTCGACGTCGTTGAGGACCCGGTCTTCGGGTGGGGGCACGGCCACGCCCTCGAAGGCGTGCGAGTACCGGGAAGCCGGCGTCCACGGTCGGTGCGGGGCGATCGGTGCGTACCACAAGAACCACGGCCTGCCGGCCGGGGTTGAGCGGACGAAGTCCACCGCCGTTCGCCCCAACAGGTCCGTTGCGTAGTCGCCGGGAGCGTTCCCGATCTGTTCCAGACGCGTCTGGTCCGCGACGCTGTAGCCGTAGTACGTGGTGCTCTCGCTCGCGTTCTCCTTGGCGAACCATCGATCCCAGCCGGGCGGCACGTAGACGTCGCCGCCGAACGGGTACCGGTTGAGATATTTGCCGACCAGTGCCGTGCGATAGCCAGCGTCGTGCAGCCACACCGCCATCGTGTCCGTGTCGTCGAGAAGTTGACCGCTCTCGTTGTCCACGACCCCGGTGTGTCGCGCGTAGCGGCCGGTCAGCATCGTCGAGCGCGACGGGCAGCAGAGCGGCGTCGACACGACGGCGTCGGTGAAGGTCAACCAGTGTCCCCCAGGGTCCGCGAGCTCCTCCTGCAACCAGGGCATCGCCGGTGGCTCGCTCGGCAGGGAGCCGATGCTCTGATCGTCGGTGACGATCACGACGAAGTTCGGCGGCAGCTCCGAGCGGGCGGGCGCCGACAGGCCGCCCGCGAGGACGCCGCAGATGAGCGCGGCCAGCGCTACCGTGAGCGCGGCGGCAGGTCGCGCGCCAGCCCGCAATCGCTCAGCCCTCCCGCCGGGTCCGCCGGCGGATCACCGATCCAGCCACCCGCCCGCGCGATCGTGCGTATGGGCGACGACCCCCGCGATGATCGACAGCGCGATCTCCTCCGGCTCGCGCCCGCCGAGATCCAAACCCAAGGGCGAGCGGATGCGAGCGAGGTCCTCTTCGGAGAAACCAGCGGCGCGAAGCTCCTGCACGTAGTGCGCGACGTGGCGGCGACTGCCCATGACACCGATGAATCCGACCGGGGACCGCAGCAGCTCCGTGAGCGTGGAGGTCACGTCGGGGGCGTCGTGGTCGGTGAGGATCGCGCCTTCGTACGTATCGAGGTCGACGTCGTGGATGCCCGCCACCACGGGGGCGTCCTGCGGCGTGACGCGTTCCGCGCGCGACTCGAGCAAGGTCGATCCGTACCCGAGGTGCCCGAGCTGTCGGCGCACCGCCCGGGCGACGTCGGTGGCCGACACGACGAGGAACGGTGACGGAGGCCGGTGCGGCTCGAGGTAGACCTCCACGTCGCCCAGGTCGTGGTGGAACACCCGGGTCTCCGGTCGGCCCGCGTCGAGGACCTGGTTCGCGGCGTCGACCGCCGCGGCGTCGAACTCGGCGCACCCGAGGGTGCCGTGGACCGCGCCGCCCGGCTCGATCGACATCGAGCTGCCGACGCGACACGGCGGCATTCCCTCGATGATCTTGATCGCCTTCGCCTCCACCCAGCGGCGGCCGCCGGGGCCGTCGTGCGCAACGTCCGCATCCGCGTGTCCCGTCGGGTGCGGGCCGGTGGAACCACCGAGGAGCTCCACGGCGTGGGCCAACACCGGAACGACGGCCTCGAGCGATTCGCGGACGCCCTTCGGGCTGCCCGGGGTGTTCAGCACGAGCGTCGACCCGATCGATCCCGCTGCGGCGCGCGACAACGCCGCCATCGGCGTGTGCTCGAGCCCGGCCCTACGCATCAGCTCGGCAAGTCCCGGCGCCTCGCGGTCGAGGACCGCCCTCGTGGCCTCCGGCGTGACGTCGCGAGGCCCGAGCCCCGTGCCCCCCGTCGTGACCACGAGCTCGTGATCGTGGGCAAGCCTCCGCAACGTGGCCTCGATCTGGCCGCGCTCGTCCGGAACGACCACGCGCGTGACGACGTCGAACCCTTCGTCGCGGAGCAGGGACTCGGCCGTCTCGCCGCTCTCGTCCGCTCGTATCCCGCCCGAGACACCGTCGGACACGGTCACCACGGCTGCCCGGGATCGCTCCATGACACCCATCCTCGCATCCGCACCGGGGCTCTGCCCCGCGTGAGCCTCAGGCGGGGGCCGGAGCTGCCCCGAGCTCCGGAAGCACGGCGTCGACGAACGCGCCGACCCGTCGGAGGCTCTTCTTCCGCCGGAATGTCGCGCTGGCCACGACGTTCGCGCCCCTGGCCGCGAGCCGGGACGTCAACACCTGCAGCGTCCCTCGCGGTGCCACGTCGCACGTGCAGAAGACGACGGTCGGACGCCCGCCGAGCTGGGGCAGCCGCTCGATGCCCTCGAGCGCCCCCTCCGCCGGTCCCACGCCGGCGATCACCAGGCCCCGCACCCAGGTGCCTACCATCAGCGCGTCCGCGGCCGCCACCGTTCCGGCGTCGACGCCGCGGATCGGCGCCGTGGTGGCAAGAACGTCGCGGGATCGCAGCTCGTCGCGGATCGACCAAGCGACGGTCATCGTGAATCCCCGGCGGGTCTCGTAGAGGATCAGGACGCGCATACGAGCGTATGGATAGCACGCGAGGGTGGCCGGCGGCCCGTCAGGACCCGCGTCGCTCGGCGATCGCCTCCATGAACGCGTCGGTGAAGGGGACGGCGCCGTCGGTCGGCGCGGCTGCCGGGAAGACCCGGACGACCAGGATCTCCGCTCCCCTCGCGGCGAGCGACTCCGTGACCGCGGCCAGAGCGTGGTCGGCGCCCCGTCCCACCGCGAAGACCGCCGCGGGCGTGTCCTCCATCCTCGGCAGCCGCTGCGCCCACCCACCGACCGTCGCCGGAGCCCGGCCTCGCATCAGCCCCTGCGTGACGAACCCCACCACGAGCAGGTCCGCAGCGCGCACGTCACGGTCGAACGTCTGCGCGGGCGGCTGTGACCGCGGTTCGTACCCGCGCGCGCTCAGCGCCGACGCGATCGAGGCGCCAGTCTGTTCGGCCGTTCGACCGTCGACCACGAGCAGCGCGCGCATCCCGCCCACCGTGGAGCCTCGTGCCTCGACGGTCAAGCCGACGGGCACCTAGGCTGCTCGCCAGGCATCCGCGACCAGGGAGGCAGGCGAGATGGAGTGGCTAGACGAGCTGGCAGGCGCACTGGGCGTCGACGCGCCGACCCCTCAGGAGTCCGCGCACGTATTGGAGCTGGCACGCGACGTCGCCCACCGAGTCGAGCGGCGCGTGACCCCGCTCTCGACGTTCCTGCTCGGCCTGGCGGTACAGCGCAGTCTGGCCCAGGGGCTCGACCGCATGGATGCACTGGAGGCTGCGATCCGCGACGTGGGGTCGGTGCTTCCGCCGGCGACCGACTAGCCCCTCGGCCGATCACGCACGGGCGGGGTAGGCTGGAGGTTCGCCATGGACGTCCACGCCGCCAGCGTTCCGCAGGAGGGTGCCCTCGTCGATACGTTCGGCCGGGTCGCCGACGACCTGCGCATCTCGGTGACAGACCGCTGCAACTTCCGCTGCACGTACTGCATGCCGGCGGAGGGGCTGGCCTGGCTTCCGAAGGCGGAGCTGCTGACGTTCGAGGAGCTGACGCGGCTGCTGGGCATCTTCGTCGGTCTCGGTGTGCGGTCGCTCAAGGTGACGGGCGGCGAGCCGACGGTGCGCGCCGACCTCCCGACGCTCGTGCGGATGTTCCGCGAGGCGGGTCCCGACCTCGACATCTCGATCACGACCAACGGCGTCCTGCTCGATCGACTGGCCCGGCCGCTCGCCGAGGCCGGCGTCGACCGCGCCACGGTGTCCTGCGACTCGCTGCTTCGGCATCGCTTCGCCGAGATGACCCGGCGCGACGCGCTCGAGAAGGTGCTTGCCGGCCTCCGCGCTGCCGAAACCGCCGGGCTCACGCCGATCAAGATCAATTGCGTGGTGATCGGCGGCACGAACGACGACGAAGTCGTCGACTTCGCCCGGTGGGCGCGCGAGACCGGCTACGAGGTCCGGTTCATCGAGTACATGCCGCTGGACGCCGACCACGCGTGGGAGCGGGCCAAGGTCGTCCCGGCCGCCCGGATCCTCGCGGCGATCGACAGGGTCCATCCGCTGCGGCCGGCGGGTCACGAGAACGAGCCGGCCACCAGCTACCGGTTCGCCGACGGCGCACCCGGGCTGATCGGCGTGATCCCCAGCGTCTCCGAGCCTTTCTGCGACACCTGCAACCGGCTGCGGCTGACGGCGGAAGGTCAGTTCCGCAACTGCCTGTTCGCGCTCGACGAGACGGATCTGCGCGAACCCCTCCGCGAGGGAGCGTCCGACGACGACCTCGCTGCTCTGATCCGCGAGGGCGTCTGGGCGAAGTGGTCCGGACATCGAATCAACCATCCGGACTTCGTCCAGCCCGAGCGGTCGATGTCCATGATCGGCGGCTGAGCGCGTTCAGCCGAGGTTCTCGATCTCGAGCGTCGGGATCGGATCGCCGGGCTCGAAGCCGAGGATCTGCGCGTAGAACGACAACTCGGCCTCGGCCGCATGCTGGATCGACTCGGCCATGCGGAACCCGTGCTGTTCGCCCTCGAACAGGAGGTACGTGTAGGGCAGGGCCTTGCGCTTCAGTGCGTCGACCATGATCTCGGCTTGCGCTGGCGGCACGACCTCGTCCTCGGCCCCCTGCAGCAGGAGCATCGGGCACGACAGCTGGTCGACGAAGTGGATCGGCGACCGGGCGTGGTAGACCTCGGCGGCCTCCGGGTACGGTCCCACCAACGAATAGAGATAGCGTGACTCGAACTTGTGCGTGCCGCCGGCCACGAACGGCTCGAGGTCGGACAGCCCGAAATAGCTGGCTCCCGCCGCGAAGTCGTCGTGGAAGGTGAGCGCGCAGAGCGTGGTGTAGCCGCCGGCCGAGCCGCCACGGATCAGGAGCCTGGACCCGTCCACCTCACCCTCGCCCGCGAGGTACGTCGCCGCACTGATGCAGTCGTGCGTGTCGGTCAGCCCCCACGTTCCGTTGAGGCGCTGGCGGTACGTGCGGCCGAACCCCGAGCTGCCGCCGTAGTTCACGTCGACGACGCCGAAGCCGCGGCTCGTCCAGAACTGGATCTCGAGGCTGAACGTCGGCGTCGACTCGCTGGTGGGGCCGCCGTGGCTGATCACGATCAGCGGGGGCCGTTCGTCGTCGGGGCCGGCGAAGGACGCGTTCCGGGGCGCGTAGAAGTGCGCGAACGCGACATCCCCGCCCTCGGTCGGGAACTCGATCTGCCGCGCTTCCGACAGGGATCCCTCGTCGAGCTCCTCCGACCGGCTCTCGCTCAGCACGTCGACGGCGCGGCTCTGGAAGTCCAGCAGGACGACCTGTTCGGGGATCGTCGGGCCACCGGCCACGAACAACACTTGCGTTCCCGAGGCGCGGAGCGCCGGGTACCCGACCGCCGTGTGTGGGATGTCGAGGTCGAGCAGCTCACCGCTGCGAGGATCCAGCACCGCCGTGTGCTGCGCACCTCGCGACTCCCAGTGACACGCGATCCTGCCGTCCCCGAGGAACGCGTAGGAGGACCCGCCGAAGACCCAGTGCGGCCAGCCGAACTCCGCGTCGCGCGGGCAGAGCGCCCGGCGCTCGCCGTCGAGCTCGGCCTCCAGGTTCCACCACCCGGTGCGGTCGCTCGTCCAATACAGGTCGCCGGTCGGACTCCACTCCGGCTGCCATATGGACTCCGCGCCGTCGCGGCCGGCGACGAGGCGCTCGCCCGACACCGTACCGTCCGGCGCCAGCTCGGCGACCCACAGCTCGGAGCCGTCCCACGGCATCCAGGGTAGGTCCCAGCACAGCCACGCGAGCTTCGTCCCGTCCGGCGAGACCCGCGGGTTCGAGTAGAAGTCGCGGCCGGCGACGATCGTGCGGATCCCCGAGCCGTCCGTCGCGATCGCCACGAGCTCGTTCGTCACGTCGTCGGGCGCGACGGGGCCTTCGTGGCGCTCGCGCACGCCGATCCAGGTGACGCCGCCGCCCGCCAACCGCCCGTCGGCATACCGGTGGGAGCCGCCGGTGTCGGGGGTGATCGCGAGGGGCTCCCCGGCCCCCGGCTCATGGCGATAGAGCCGCTGATCGGCGAAGTTGGTGAAGAAGACGACGTCGCCGACGACGACGTATGCCCCGCCGCCGTACTCGTGCACCTTCGTGCGGACGTCGAAGCCGGCCGGGGTGAGATCGGCCGCGGGCGAGAACGCATCCGCGCGGCACAGCACGTTGCGCCCACCCTCGGACGCGCGTCCCTCCAGCCAGTACGCGGAGCCCTCGTCGAACCATGTCTGCCCCAGCCGGATCCGGCTCGAGCCGAGCATTGCCGCGGAGATCGGCGAGGACCACGAGCCGTACGGAGCGACGCGGGGTGGGCTCATCGTGGCCGCCGTCCAACGATCACACGCGTCACGCGAAGGTCGCCGCCCTTGGTGCTGGCGACGTCGCGATAGCCGGCTCGAGTCAGCACCTTCCTGACGTCTCGAGCGCGGTCGGGGTCGGTCTCCATCAGGAGCCATCCGCGAGGCCGAAGCCACCTCGGCGCCTCTTCGGCCGTGCGTCGAACGATGCCGAGCCCGTCGTCGCTGTGATCGGTCAGCGTGTGCACCGGCTCCCACGCCCGGATCTCGTCGGGGAGGTCGTCGATCTCGTCCTTCGCCACGTACGGCGGGTGGATCGTGATCACGTCCACAGCGCCCCGGAGTTTCTGCGGCAGCGCGGCGAACAGGTCCCCCGTGACGAATCGTGCGCGCACCTTCAGGTGGCGAGCGTTCTTCTTCGCCAGGGCGACCGCCTCCCCCGACAGATCCGTGCCGTACACGGTCGCCGTGGGAACCTCGTTCGCAACCGCCAGCGCGATCGTCCCCGCGCCCGTCGCGAGGTCGACGTGCACGGGAGACTTCCGCCGGCGGAGCCTGCGCACCGCCTGCTCGGCGAGGAACTCCGACGAATCGCGTGGCACGAACGTCCCCGGCTCGACCAGCAGCTCGAGCCCGCGGAACTCGGTGAAGCCCTTGATGTAGGGGATCGGCTCGCCCTCGGCGCGCCGCGCGACCAGCGCCAGGAACTCCTTCTCGGCGCGGCTGCCGATCCGATCGGAGGGGTCGGGCTCCTCGCCGATGACGAACCCCAGCAGATCCTCGGCCTCGATCCGCTCGCGGCCTTTCTGCCAATGGTCGATCGCCGGCGACGCCTTCAGGGTCGTGACCGCGTGATCGAGGAGCTTCCGGGTCTTCACGGCGGGTCATCGTACCCGGTCGTTACACTCGGGTCGTGCCACGGGACGGCGACACGAACGCACCGAAGGAAGGGAGGCCCAGGAAGCCACGCGTGAAGAAGGCGTCGCTTCCCGCGCCCGAGATCAAGCTCACCGCCGACCGCCTGATCGTCCGCGTGCCGGAGAACGGGGAGCGGAAGACCTCCGCCGGCCTGCTGATCCCGGCCACAGCGATGCCCGCCCCACGGCGCCTCCAGTGGGGAGACGTCGCGCTCGTCGGCCCCGACGTCCGTGTTGCCCGAGCGGGAGACCGTGTGTTGTTCCTGCCGTCCTCGGGCCTGGAGGTCGAGCTCGAGGGCGAGGAGCTCGTGTTGCTGCGCGAGCGCGACGTCCAGGCCGTCTCGTCGAAGCCGTCGACCGATCGCGCGCCCGGGCAGTACCTCTAGCCGGGAACGAAGCTCAGCCGCACGATCCGGTCGGGGTTGTCCCGGTTCGGGTCGACCAGCACCACCGACTGCCATGTCCCGAGCTGAAGCTCCCCGCCGACCGCGGGGATCGTCAGGCTCGGCGAGATGAAGGCGGGCAGCAGATGGTCGCCGCCGTGTCCTTCCGAACCGTGCCGGTGCGCGTACTGGTCCTCTCGCGGGAGCAACCGTTCGACGGCCTCCTGGAGGTCGGACTCCGACCCGCTGCCCGTCTCGATCAGGGCCACACCCGCGGTCGCGTGCGGGACGAAGACGTGGACGAGGCCGTCCTCGCCCGACTCATGCGCGAACGCGGTGACCTCCTGCGTCACATCGGTGACGAACGCGCTGCCCGTGCGGACGTGGAACGTGCGCGTGCGCATCAGCCGATGCCGGCGCCCGCCCGCACGGCTCCGCCCCGTTCGTGGATCACCCGCAACGCCCGCTCCCGCCTCCCTCGCGCTCGCGGCATGTCGATGAGCCGCGGCAACCAAGCTAGCGGTCTCGACGAATCGGCCGCAAGTGCACCACTTGACGCGTAGCTGTAATGATGTAATCTCGCTTCCATGACGCCCGACACGAGCTTCCAGGAAACGCTGCAGGGCTGGTTCGCGGGACGGCTGCCGGCCGACTGGTTCGCGGGACCGGCCGAGGTCACGTTCGACCGCGAGGAGATCCTGGTGGTCGGAACCCTGCCCGAGCCGGAGCTTCCCGCCGATGCCACCGCCGACACCAAGGGCGCCGCCCTCGATGCCCGGATCCAGGGGTTCCGCGAGGACACGCGGCAGCGCCGCATGCGGATCGCCGACGAGGCCGAGCGCCGGTTCGGCCGCAAGATCAGTTGGGGCGCGACCTGCGGCGACCAGCGCCACCTCTTCACGACCGTCTCGATCCCGGCGATGACGCGCCTGCGGATGTCCGAGCGGAAGGTCCTCGACACCCTGGTGGACGCCGGAGTCGCCCGCAGCCGGAGCCACGCGCTCGCATGGTGCGTCCGGTTGGTCGCCGAGCGCCAGGAGGACTGGCTGGCGGACCTTCGGGAAGCGCTCAAGCACGTCGAGGCGGTCCGGAAGGACGGCCCCAAGGACTAGCCGGCCTCGGGCTGTGGCCGGCGGAGCCCGACCAGCTGGCCCATCACGGTCGAGGCGAGCACGGTCTCGCCCGCGACCAACCCCTCGGGCACGCTCTCGCCGCCCAACCGAGCCTGCGCCACCGTCCGGTCGGGGAATCCGACCGCGACGTCCACGTACGCGACGCCGTGGACGTCGGCGGCGCGGATCTCGAGGACGACGGCCTCGCGTTCGCCGAGCACCCGCGAAGCGTACCCGCGCCGACCAGCGGGGATGCGGGCCGGCACGCGCTCGCCTAGGGTCGGGCGGGTGCCCCGCCTCCCCGGACTCAAGATTGGAAGTCTCGATGCCGACCAGCAGGACATGGCTCCGGGGGGATCGGTGGTCGTTCATCGACGTCGTCGTCTCGCCCTTGCCGTCGCGGTGATCGCGACCCTGTGGCCGCTCGTCCAGCCCGACGCGGCGGTGGCGGCCTCCCGCAGCACCATCGACTACCAGGCGGTGGAGCGCGACACAGCTCCCCCACCCGTCCCCGTCGTGCTCCGGTCGATCCTCGGCTCCACGTCCTCCGAGCCGATCGCGTGGTCGGACGTGGACAGCTCGTACGCCTGGGCCAAGCAGGCGATCGGATACGTCGGCGGCGCCAACAGCTGGATGCGCGACTTTCGAGCGAACGCCGACGGCACGTATCCCTTCCGACCGGGGAAGATCGAGTCACGGAAGTACTTCGCCCGAGCCTTGGTGCGGGCGTTCGCCCCGCTCGAGCCGACCGACCCCGAGATCGTGTTCACGGATCTCGACCCTACCTCCCCCTTCTATCCCTTCGCGAACGTGGCCGTGAAGCTCGGGTTGATGACGAGAACCAGGGACGGTGCGTTCCTCCCGGACTCGCCGGTCACGCTCGTCATGGTCCACCGCGCACTGGTCCTGCACCTCGGGCTGGCGCCGGCTGCGCGTGCGTTGAACCGGATCCACACGCCGAACGGCGTCGGGTTCAAGGTTCCGCCGGGGTTCGGCACGACCGTCCTCGGGTACCGCCTGGGGCTTCGCTACAACAATTCGGTCGAATCGAAGGACCTGACGCCGTCGCAGCCGATGCCGAGGGCGCAGGTCGCGTACTCGTTCTTCCGGGCCGCGACCCAACCGTCGTGGACGGTCCCCGAGCTGCTCCGCCAGTACGCGAGCGTGGAGCTTCCTCGCCTGGGCGCGGCCCGGCGCAAGCTGGTGCAGTGGGGCGTCCGCTACACGGGTTACCCCTACGTCTGGGGCGGCGAATGGGGCAAGAACACATTGGAGCCACTTGCGCTCGGAGGCCAGCCGATCCCCGGGTTCGACTGCTCCGGCCTGACGTGGTGGCTGATCCGGGCCAACGACACCTACGCCTGGAAGGTCGCGCCGCCGCGCCCCTACGCCGGCTGGTCGCTCCCCCAACGAACGTCGGCCGACATGGCACGCAACACCGTCAAGCGGATCCGGTTCGCTCACCTGGAGCCCGGCGACGTGATGTTCTACGACGGCAACGGCGACGGGATCGTCGACCACGTCGACACGTACATCGGCGACGGCTTCTCGCTCGACTCCTCGAGCACGCCCGGCGGGGTCACCGTCATGTGGGTGGGCAACGGCTGGTACCGGGACCACTTCGTGTACGGGCGCCGGGTCATGCCTCGCTGATCAATTCGGCCCCTCGGCGACGATCGCGGCGTCGAGCATCGCCTTCTCGGCATCCGTGAGCGCGATCGCGCTGCGCCCGCCCGGATCATGCTTCACGATCACGGATTCCGACTCGGCCGCCAGCTCGCCCTTCGCGGTCCGGATCAGCTCGGAGGTCCGAATCGACGAGTCTCCATAGCCGGTGCCTCGGCACCGGACCACGACCTCCTCGTCGACCAGGGACAGCTCCCGCCGGTAGTCGATGGCAACCCGCACGATCACGAAGTCGAAGGCGTCGCCCAGCACCGAGCGAGCCCAGCGGTCCCTGCATTCCTCCAGGTAGGTCAGGTAGACGGCGTTGTTGACGTGCCCGTAGTCGTCCATGTCGCGCCACCGGATGCGGATCCGCTGCTCCTGCATGGCCCGCATGTTCCCACGGGCGGCATCGAGCCGGGATGAGGGAAGGCCCCGGGTCGCTGACCCGGGGCCTTCGATCGGAGAGAGGGGCTCCACCCGGTCATTCGGCGCACCGGCCGGATGGGTTCGCCTCCGATGTGTTGTGGTTGTGTTGCGGCCGGGACTAGAAGTCCATATCCCCGCCACCGCCCGGCATCGCGGGGGCCTTCTCCTTCTCGGGCTTCTCGGCCACCACCGCCTCGGTCGTTAGGAAGAGGGCTGCGATCGACGCCGCGTTCTGCAGCGCCGAGCGCGTGACCTTGGCCGGGTCGACGACGCCGAACTTGACCATGTCGCCGTACTCGCCGGTGGCCGCGTTGAGCCCGCTGCCGTCGGGGAGCGCCCGCACCTTCTCGACGATCACGCCACCCTCGAGGCCGGCGTTGAACGCGATCTGCTTGATCGGTTCCTCGAGCGCCCTGCGCACGATCGCCGCGCCGGTGAGCTCATCGCCCTCGAGGTCGACCTTGTCCAGCGAGGACTGGGCGTTCAGCAGGGCCACGCCGCCGCCGGGGACGATGCCCTCCTCGACGGCCGCCTTCGTGGACTGTACGGCGTCCTCGATGCGGTGCTTCTTCTCCTTCAGCTCGACCTCGGTGGCCGCCCCGACCTTGATCACCGCGACGCCGCCCGAGAGCTTCGCCAGCCGCTCCTGCAGCTTCTCGCGGTCGTAGTCCGAGTCGGTCTTCTCGATCTCGGACTTGATCTGGTTGATGCGACCCTGGATGTCCTCGTCCTTTCCGCCGCCCTCGACGATCGTCGTCTCGTCCTTGGTGACGACCACCTTCCGGGCGGAGCCGAGCAGGTCGAGCGTGGCGTTCTCGAGCTTGAGCCCCACCTCCTCGGAGATCACCTGGCCGCCGGCGAGGATCGCGATGTCGCCGAGCATGGCCTTGCGGCGGTCGCCGAACCCGGGCGCCTTGACGGCCACGGACTTGAACGTGCCGCGGATCTTGTTGACCACGAGCGTGGCAAGCGCCTCGCCCTCGACGTCCTCGGCTACGACGAGGACCGGCTTGCCGGCCTGCATGACCTTCTCGAGGATCGGGAGCAGGTCCTTGACCGCCGAGATCTTCGAGTTCGCGATCAGGATGTACGGCTCCTCGAGCACGGCCTCCATACGCTCGGGATCGGTCATGAAGTGCGGCGCGATGTAGCCCTTGTCGAACCGCATGCCCTCGACGAACTCGAGCTCCATGCCGAACGTGTTGGACTCCTCGACGGTGATCACGCCGTCCTTGCCGACCTTGTCGACAGCGTCGGCGATCTTCTCGCCGATCTCGGGGTCGGCCGCGCTGATCGCGCCGACGTTGGCGATCTCGTCCTTCGAGTCGACGTCCTTCGCCTGGTTGCGGATGTTCTCGACGGCCAGCTCGACCGCGCGCTCGATGCCGCGCTTGAGCGACATCGGGTTCGCGCCGGCGGCCACGTTGCGCAGGCCCTCCTTCACGATCGCCTGGGCGAGGACGGTGGCCGTCGTCGTGCCGTCGCCGGCGACGTCATCGGTCTTCTTCGCGACCTCCTTGACGAGCTCCGCCCCGATCTTCTCGAGCGGATCGTCCAGCTCGATCTCCTTGGCGATCGAGACGCCGTCGTTCGTGATCGTGGGGGCTCCCCACTTCTTCTCGAGGACGACGTTGCGACCCTTGGGTCCGAGCGTGATACGAACCGCGTTCGCGAGCTGGTCCATGCCCCGCTCGAGCGCGCGCCGCGCGTCCTCGTCGAAGGAGATGAGCTTCGGTGCCATCCCTGCCTCCCTTTCTCCTGGTTCTCCCGTCGGTGCCTCGTGGCTTTCAGCCACACGTTCGACTGCTAGCACTCCATGGCTTCGAGTGCTAACGATTGTAGCCCCGATCGGGGTGGACATGGCAACCCCCGATCGAGCGGCGCCACGATGGGTAGGCTTCGGGATCGTGACCGAGCCGGGCTGGCAGCGCTGGTTCGCGGCGCCGAGGATCATCCATCTGGCGTGGGGTGCCGACGCGCCCGACCGGCTCGGGCTCGTCACCAACGAGAGCGGCACCTGGCAGGCATGGGCTTGGGACCTGTCGAGCGGCGACCGACGGCAGATCTCCGACACAGGGGTCGGCGTCGAGGCGGCGCACGTCCTGCCCGACGGATCCGGCGTGGTGTGGTGGGAGGACGAGACCGGGAACGAACGGGGCCGCTGGATGGTGTCGCCGTTCCACGGGTCCGACGCGCGTCCGCTCGCGCCCGCGGTACCACCCGGATGGCAGAGCGGGCTGTCGCTGGTCGGGCAGCACGTGGCCCTCGGGCTGGCCACCGACGACGACATGTTCCGGATCTACGTGGCCCACGCCGGCGAGGAGCATCGGGAGATCTACCACCACCGGCAGCCGGCGGGCGTCGGCGACGAATGGCCGCAGGGACGAGGAGGGCTCTCACCCGACGCCACCCTCGTGGCGATCCGACACGCTGAGCACGGCGACATCGAGCGCACCTCCGTCCGCGTGCTCGACGCGCGCTCGGGTGACAGGGTCGCCGACCTCGAGGACGACGGCTCACGGCTGCTCCCGGTCGCCTGGTCGCCGAGGCTCGGAGAGCAGCGGCTGCTCGTTCTCCACGAGCGCAAGGGCTGGGAGGGACCAGGCGTCTTCGACGTCGCCACCGGCGTGCGGACCGACCTCGACCCGGCTCTTCCCGGTGCCGTCTTCCCCGAGGGATGGCTCCCGGACGGACGGGTCCTCCTGCGTCAGGGGCACGAGGGCAAGGACCGCCTCTTCGCGTTCGACGCCGAGACCGGCGGGCTCGATCCGCTGTTCGACGACGAGGGCTCCATCGCCGTCGCCGGCATCCGCCCCGACGGCGACGTGTGGATCGGACCGCACTCGAGCGTCCGTCCCCAGCGGTGGACCAACCTGCGAGGCGACCCCGTCGTGACCCTTCCCGGCGACGACCGGCCGCAAGGGCGTCCGTACCGATCGTTCTTCTTCGACAACCCCGTTGGGGAACGGATCCAGGCCTTCGTCGTCGCGCCCGAGGGGGTGCCACCCTTCCCCACGATCGTGTCGGTTCACGGCGGCCCGGACTGGCATCACACCGACGGCTTCGACGAGGGCACACAGGCCTACGTGGACCACGGCTACGCGGTGCTCCTGGTGAACTACCGAGGATCGACCGGCTACGGCGTGGCGTTCCGTGACGCACTCCGCGGCAACATCGGGTTCCCCGAGAGCGAGGACGTCGTTGCGGCGCTCGACCGAGTGATCGACGACGGCGTGGCCGATCCGGAGCGCGTGTTCCTCGAAGGGTGGTCCTGGGGCGGGTACCTCGCGACGCTGAACGCGGGCCTGCGGCCTGATCGTTGGCGCGCGGTCGCCGCCGGCATCCCGGTCGGGGACTACGTTGCAGCTCACTACGAATGCGCGCCGTCGCTTCGCGCCTGGGACCTCGCGGTGATGGGCGGCTCACCCATGGATCTGCCGGACCTGTACCGCGAGCGCAACCCGATGACGTATGTAGACCAGGTGCGGGCGCCGATGCTGATCATCGCGGGCGAGCACGACAGCAGATGCCCGCTCGGACAGATCATGACGTACGCGCACGCGCTGAAGGCCCGCGGAGCGACGGTGGAGGTTTCCCTGTACCCGGGCGGGCATCACGCGAACGACATAGCCGAGCAGATCCGCCACGTCGAGCGAGTGATGGACTTCTTCGCCCGGTATCGCTGACATCCGCCATTCGGTCCGTCGGTCGATGCACCTAGCCTGATGTCCCTATCCCCCTATGTTGCGCTCCTCGATACCCTGCTCGGCGAGGGGGTGCCCGCCATGCCGGTCCGCGTGATCATCGCCGACGACGACGCCGCGATCCGCGACGTCCTCGACGAGCTCCTGTCGAAGTTCGACGACATCGAGGTCGCGGGAGTCGTCTCGGAGATCGAACAGGCCGTCGACCTGGCTCGGACGCTCCAGCCCGACGTCGCGATCGTGGACGTGCGCATGCGGGGCGGTGGATCGTCCGGCACCCGGGCGATCCACGACGTGGCGCCCGGGTGCGCGGTGCTCGCCTTCTCGGCGTACCAGGAACGCTCGAGCGTGCTCGAGATGCTCCTGGCCGGGGCTTCCGGCTATCTGGTGAAGGGGGCACCCCCCACCGAGATCGTCGAGGCGACGCGCCGCGCCGCACGTGAGCAGGCCACCATCTCGGTCGATCTGCTCGGGGACATCGTCGGACACCTCGTGCACGACGTAGAGGAACACACGCAGTCCGAAGCGAGGCTGCGACGCAGCGAGGAGCGGTTCCGCGAACTCCTCGAGTCGGCACCCGACGCCGTGGTCGTCGTCGACGATCACGGACGGATCGCGCTGGTGAACCGTCAGACTGAGGAGCTCTTCGGCTATTCGCGCGAGGAGATGCTCGATCACCCGATCGAGATGCTGCTCCCCGAGCGGTTCCGGTCCGTGCACGCCGACCATCGCCGAACGTACCTGAACGATCCCGTGACACGACCGATGGGCGTTGGCCTCAAGCTTGAGGGCCGCAGGGCCGACGGCTCGGAGTTCCCCGTCGACGTCGGTCTCTCCTCGATCCAGACGAGCGAGGGAACGCTCGCGACCGCGTTCGTCCGCGACGTCACGGAGCGCGTCCGGTCGGCGCGAGACCTCCGCGCGCTGGAGCGGATCGTCCACGCCGAGGAAGAGCGCCGCGTCCTGCTGGCCCATCTGGTTCGCGCCCAGGAAGAGGAGCGAGCACGGATCGCGTCGGACATACACGATGATTCGATCCAGGTGATGGCGGCCGCGTCCATGCGCTTGCAGATCCTGCGGAGCGAGCTCGCCGATCCGGCGCACCGGGCAATGCTCACGCGCCTTGAGGAGACCGTGCTCGCGTCGATCGCTCGCCTACGACACCTGCTGTTCGAGCTTCGCCCGCGGACCCTCGACAGCGACGGACTCGGTGCGGCGCTTCGGCTCTACCTCGACGAGCTCGATCCCGACGTCCCGTTCGAGATCGCGTTCGAGGACAGACTCAGGCACGAGCCGACTCCGGACATCCGCGTCATCGTCTACAGGATCGCCCAGGAGGCCGTGACGAACGTCCGCAAGCATGCACGCGCGTCACGCGTCTCGGTGACGCTCGACACCGAGAACGGGGGGCTGCTGTTGCAGGTTCTGGACGACGGTGTCGGGCTCCCGCCGGGTGCCGACGAGGCGCCGCCCGGACACATGGGACTCGCGGCGATCCGCGAGCGAGCGGAGCTGGCGGGGGGCTGGATCAGGCTGTCGAGCCCACCCGAAGGCGGCACCCTCATGGAGGCATGGGTGCCCGTCGAGACGCTGGACGATGTCGCCGTGACCCGCGACGTCGAGCGACCGATCATGCTTCCCTGACGAGCGTCTCAGCCCAGCCCCCAGCTCGCGGCGCGAAGGATCCGCACCTCGACGATGACGGTGGACTCCTCCTGGATCGGAGCGTCCATCTCGTACTGCTCGTACTTCTCGTAGAGGAGGTCGCGATCACGACGGAACTCGAACCCCGAGTCGACGAAGTAGGCGTTGCCGTGGACGATCACCTGGCGGAGCGAGCTCCACACCTCCGAGTACTCGTCGAAGCAGATCGCGACGGCAGGGTTCTCGTTGATGTTGCGCACCTTCTGCGTCTCCCGTTCGGTCGCGAAGGCGAGCCTGTCGAGATCCAGCACGGGCGAGATCGGGACGACGTGAGGACGTCCGTCCTGATAGGTCGTGGCCAAGTGGGCGATCCGTTGCCGAGCGACGAAAGCGCGCTCGGCCGGCGTGAACGGAGCGTCCACGGTGGACACGTGCGTCACTCCTCGCCCGCGCCGGCCTCGACCATGTCGTGGATGTGCTCGACGATCTCTGCGTTCGCCAGCGTCGTGACGTCGCCGAGCACGTCGCCACGCGCCACGTCGCGCAGGAGCCGTCGCATGATCTTGCCCGAGCGCGTCTTGGGTAGGTCGGGAGTGAACACGATGTCGTCGGGCTTGGCGATCGGTCCGATCACCTTCGCGACATGGTCGCGAAGCTCCTTGAGCATCGCTTCGTCGCCCTCGTAGCCGCCCTTGAGCGTCACGAACGCAACGATGGCCTCGCCCCTCACCTCGTCGGGTCGCGAGACGACGGCGGCCTCCGCCACCTTGTGGTCGTCGACCAGGGCGCTCTCGATCTCATAGGTGGACAGCCGGTGTCCGGCCACGTTCATCACGTCGTCGATCCGCCCGAGGAGCCAGAAGTACCCCTCCTCGTCCCGCTTCGCCCCGTCGCCGGCCACGTAGGTCTCCGGCCCGTACTTCGCGAAGTACGTCTGCACGTAGCGGTCCGGATCGCCCCAGATCGTGCGGGCGATCGCGGGCCACGGGTGCTTGAGCACGAGGTAGCCGCCGCCGCCGAGCGCAACGGTGTTCCCCAACTCGTCGACGACGTCGGCTTCGATGCCGGGGAACGGGAACGTGGCCGACCCGGGCTTGAGCGGCGTGATGCCGGGAAGCGGGGAGATCAGGATCGCTCCCGTCTCAGTCTGCCACCACGTGTCGACGACCGGGCACCGCTCGCCCCCGATGTACTTCCAGTACCAGACCCACGCCTCGGGGTTGATCGGCTCACCCACCGACCCGAGGAGCCGAAGGCTCGACAGATCGTGCTTCTCGGGGAACTCGGTTCCCCACCGCATGAAGGCGCGGATCGCCGTGGGGGCGGTGTACAGGATCGTCGCCCGGTACTTCTCCGCGACCGACCAAAGACGATCCCGGTCGGGCCAGTCCGGCGCACCCTCGTACATGATCGACGTCGTGTGGTTGGCGAGCGGCCCGTACACGATGTACGAGTGGCCGGTCACCCAGCCGATGTCGGCCGCGCACCAGAACACGTCGTCCTCGTGGATGTCGAAGATCATCCGGTGGGTCGCGGCGACCTGCGTCAGGTATCCACCTGTCGTGTGCGCGATGCCCTTCGGCTTGCCGGTGGTGCCGCTCGTGTACAGCAGGTACAGGAGATCCTCGGCGCCCATCTCCTCGGGGGGGCAGTCAGGCGGCTGGTCCGCGATCAGCTCGTGGTACCAGTGGTCTCGCCCCTCGACGAACGCATGGTCGTTCCCGCAGCGGCGCACCGTCACGACGTGCTCGATCGTCGGGCATTCCCGCACGGCCTCGTCCGCGTTGTCCTTCAAGGGCACGACCTGCCCGCGACGCCAGGCACCGTCGACGGTGATGAGGACCTTCGCCTCCGCGTCGTTGATGCGGTCGCGGAGCGCCTCCGCGCTGAACCCACCGAAGACGACCGAGTGCGGAGCGCCGATCCTGGCGCACGCGAGCATCGCGACGGGCAGCTCGGGGATCATGCCCATGTAGATGTTCACCCGGTCCCCACGCTCGACGCCCAGAGCCCTCAGGGCGTTGGCGAACCGGCAGACCTCCTCGAGAAGGTCCCGATAGGTGATCACGCGCTCGTCGCCTGGTTCACCCTCCCAGTGGTAGGCGACCTTGTCCCCGCCACCCGCCTGTACGTGACGATCCAGGCAGTTGACGGAGACGTTCAACGTGCCGCCCGCGAACCAGGTCACCCACGGCGGCGTCCAGTCCATCACGCTGTCCCACGGCTTGAACCACACCAGCTGCTCGGCCTGCTCCGCCCAGAAGCGCTGATGATCCTCGTTCGCGACCTCGAGGGATGACGGATCGGAGACGATCGCCTGGCTCCGGAAAGCCTCGGGCGGGTCGAAGACACGACGCTCCGAAAGGAGGGCCTCGATGTTCTGCGATGCATCGCTCACGGCTGGTCATCCTCCTCGGTGGCCTGTCGCGGCATCGTACGCGCGGAGGCGTCGTTCGCGCGACCCTGCCCGCGTGCTTGCATCGGGCCCCTCGGGGGCGCACCATCGCGACACGAGGCCGCCCTGGAGGGCGGCCTCGAAGGTTGCGCGGGGGATGAGCCCGCCCGACGGGGTGGGCGGCGGTTCGGTCGTCCTCGGACGGCCGCCGAGGGGAAGGAGGCGGCACATGGCCGATGTGGCCTACTGCATGAAGTGCCGGACGAAGCGTGAGTTCGAGGGCCAGCTCGTGACGCTCAAGAACGGGCGTCCGGCGATGCAGGGAACGTGCCCGGTTTGCGGCACGAAGCTCACGAAGATCATGGGGATGGACGCAGCCAAGGCGATGGGCTGGACGGGCTGATCGCCCGTCAGTTCAGGCGCGACAACAGCTCTGCGGGGCTGACCACCACCGGCCCCGGAGACATCCTGCGGTGGCGGGCCGCGAGGTCCGCCACCGTCGTCTCGTCGAAGACGTTCTGGACGGCGTGTGCGACGTCGGCCCAGAAGCCCTGCAGCCCGCAACGCGAGTCGGCGAAGCACGTGTGATCGGACGGCTCGAGACAGAATACGGGGTAGATCTGCCCCTCGATCGCGTCGGCGATCTGGCCGACCGTGATGTCGGCCGGATCGCGGGCCAGTCGGCAACCGCCGCCGGCTCCGCGGAAACTCTCCACCAGGCCCGCGCGCGACAGCGCGCCCAGCTGCTGCTCCAGGAACCGCAAGGGGATCTGCTGACGCTCCGCGATCGCCCGAGCCGGAACCAGGGCATGGGTCTGGGTGCCCTGCGCGAGCTCGATCATCGCCCGCATCGCATACTCGAGCTTCTGGGGGACCTTGAGCATCGCCTTCAGGCTAGGTGCGGCGTTGTTGCACGTCAACGCCATGGGCACCGTGTCGGCTGTTCGGGGGACTCAAGCTCATCGGCCGATCACCCGATGGGGGTATCGTGCGGATGCCGAGCCCCGTCGATGGTTCTCGTGGGGCCGCGTACCGTCCGCCCGGTTGAGGAAGGAGGAACCGCGCATGGCTCGGGTGCTGGTGATCGACGACGAGCCGGACGTCCGGTGGTTGCTTCGCATGACGCTGGAGCGGTGCGGCCACGAGGTGCTGCTCGCCGAGGACGGGCTTCGCGGGGTCGCGATGGCGCAGCGCCAGCACCCGGACGCGATCGTGCTCGACCTGATGATGCCGGTGATGGACGGCTACGGCGTGCTCGACGCGCTCGTCAAGGACGAGCGAACCTCGCACGTCCCGGTGGTCGTCCTCACCGCCAAGGCCTTCTCCGAGGAGCGGGAACGGTGCGCCAGCGCCGGCGCCCGCGGGTTCCTCGTGAAGCCGCTGGACCCGGCGGACCTCGTCGCCGAGCTCGACGCCGTGCTCGACGCCTGATCGCCGGTCAGTTCCCGCCGGCGGGGTGCGCGGTCGCGTAATCCTGACCCAACACCACGACGACCGTCACCGTGTTCGGAACGATCTCGTCGAACACGGGGCCCAACCGTTGCACCGCCGCTCCGTCCACGTAGGTATCAGCCATGTACTGGGCGTCGGCATGGTTCTGGTCCTCCTGCTGGCCGGTCCGGTAGTACACGGTCGTCTTCTCCACACCGGCAACCGGGGAGTTCCCCGGCGGGTTCGGCGCGACGTATCCCTTCTTGACCAACGAATCCTGGACGTCGGCGGCCAAGCCGGTGGAGTCGGTCCCGTTCAGCACCATGATCAGCACGCCGTTCTGGTTCGGGCTGGGCGAGCTGGAGGAGTGGTTCGAATGCGACTGCCCGGTCGACGAGGACGACTGGCCCGAGACGCTCGGGCTGATCGAGCCGGCGATCTCAGGACCTCCGTCGCTGAATCCGTTCGCGAGCACGGCCACGCCGAAGACCACGAGCGCCACGATGAGGACCACGCGGGCCGTTCCGAGGTTCACCGGACCATCCTACCCACCGTGCCAGGAGCCTCGCCCATCACATGGGAACGCCGAGCCCGCCCGCGACTCGGCGGCGACGTCGCGCCTCACGAACCCGCCGGAGCCGCCGCACCAGCATCGGGTCGTAGGAGATGGCCTCGGGCTTATCGATCGCACGGCGGAGTAGCTGGTGGTACCGGGTGGCCGAAAACCCGAACCGCTCACGGATCGCGCGCTCCTTGGCGACGGTGAGCTTCCACGACTCGCGCTCGAAGTCGAGGATCTGGCGCTCCCGCTCCCCCAGCGCGGCGCCCTCTGCGGGAGAGATGATCGGTTCGGTCACGATCCGAGGCTAGCTCCCCGCAGGGCCCGTTCAAGCACCCGTTCATCCATGCCGAAACCCACAGCGGTGACCCACCCCGTGAGAGCATCTGGGCACGCGGGGCGGAAAGGGCGAGCGGTGGTGACGGCGGCGGACGAGGAGAGCGGGTCGGCAAGCACCGACGAGCTGCGCTCCGTCGCGCAGCTCAACATGCTCCACAGCTTGGCGGCCAAGCTCAACGCGCTCGGCGACGTCGAGGAGATCGGCGCGGCCATCACCGCGGAGCTCCGGACGCTCATCGACTACCACAACTGCCGGGTGTACGTGCTCCAAGCCGACCGGACGACCCTGCTGCCGATCGCGTTCCGTGGCGAGCTCTTCACCGACTACGAACGGGAGAACCTCGACGAGCTGATCACGGAGGTCGGTGAAGGCATCACGGGTTACGTCGCCGAGACCAGACGGTCGCTCCTCACACCCGACGCCCGGCTGGTCGACTTCTCGGTGACGATCCCTGGCACCGACGACGACCTCCTCGAGTCGATGCTCGCGGTCCCGATGCTCTCGGGGGAGGACGTCGTCGGGGTGATCGTGCTCTCCAAGCTCGGCTTCGCCCAGTTCGACATCGAGGACCAGCGGATGCTCGAGGTCCTCGCCTCGCACGCCGCGGTCGCGTTCCAGAACGCCGGGCTGCTGCAGGCCGAGCGCGAGGCTGCCCAGGCGGCGAGCGCCCTGCTGGGGCTGTCGCAGGCGCTCACAGGGCGGCGGAACGTCGGGGACATCCTCCAGGAGGCGTTGGAGGCGGTCCCATCGATCGTGCCGAGCAGCGCGATCGGTGCATACGTGCGCAACGAGGACACGGGCGACTTCCGGCTTGCGCGTCTGCTCGCCGTCGACGAGACGATCGTGCGCCGGCGCGCCGACATCGCCGACGTCCCAGCCGCAGTCGCCCAGACGTTCGTGCCCGAGGGGAGCGAGCCTTTCCTCGTGCCGGCCGAGCGGGCCGCCCATCTGCACCGTGGGCTCCATCTCGTGACCGAGCCGCGGGAGGCACTCATCGCCCCGCTCAGGTGGGACCCCGATGCTCTTGGCGCGCTCGTGCTGGTCGCGGAGCGATCGGACACTCGGTTCACCGACCGCGACCTGCAGCTCGCGCGCGGGATCGCCGACATGACGTCGCTCGCCTTGGGCAACGCGAGACGCCTGACCGAGCTGGAGCGCTTCCATGAGCTAGTGGAAAGTCTCGACGCGATCTTCTGGGAAGCCGACGCGACCACCCTCGAGCTGACCTTCCTCGGCGGTCGTCCCGGACCGATACTGGGCCAGGACGCGCAGACCTGGCCGGACAAGGGCTCCCAGTGGGGGGACCACATCGTCGAAGAGGACCGCGAGGCCGCGCTGGAGGCGTGCCGCGCGGCGATCGAGGCGGGGTCGGACCAGCACCTCGAGTACCGCGTCCGTTCCCCCAGGGAGGACATCGTGTGGGTGCGCGACCTCGTGCACGTCGTGGGCGGCGCGCAGGGGCTCCGGCAGCTCCGCGGCCTGATGGTCGACGTCACCGAGCGCAAGCTCGCCGAGCAGGCGCTCGCGTCCTCGGAGAGGCAGTACCTGGAGGCGTTCCGGCGCGAGCGCGAGGCCGCCCAGCGCCTGCGTGCCCTCGATGACATGAAGAACACGTTCCTCGAAGCGGTGTCCCACGACCTGCGCACGCCCCTGACGTCCATCTTGGGTTCGGCCCTCACCCTCGAGCAGAGCCGCCTCGAGATGCCCCACGACGACGCGCTCGACCTGGTCGGAAGGATCGCCGCGAACGCGAAGAAGCTGGAAAGGCTGCTCGGCGACCTGCTCGACCTCGATCGTCTCCAGCGCGGGATCGTGTCCCCACAGCGACGACCGACCGAGCTCCGGACGCTCGTCCAGCGCGCTGTGGACGAGACGGAAAACCCGAGGGAACGTCGGATCGACGTCGACGCCGAGCCGATCACGGTCAGCATCGACGCGGCGAAGGTGGAGCGCATCGTCGAGAACCTGGTCTCGAACGCGCTTCGGCACACGCCCGAGACAGCACGCGTGTGGGTTCGCGCGAAGGGTCGTGACGGCGGCGTCCTGCTCACCGTCGAGGACGACGGGGCGGGCATCCCCGGGGAGCTCCGCGAGGAGGTCTTCGCGCCCTTCCGCCAGGCGCCCGGGTCGGCGGCGAACCATTCACCGGGAGTCGGCATCGGCCTGTCGCTCGTGCGAAGGTTCGCCGAGCTCCATGGCGGTCGCGCGTGGGTGGAGGATCGCCCCGGCGGCGGCAGCAGCTTCGCCGTGTTCCTCCCGGGCGGCTGAGACGTGCGACCGGCCGGGCGGCGGGGGGTACGGCCGCCGCCCGGCCGGCGAGCTCCACGGGTCCTTGGTGACCCGCCGAGCTCAGATGAAGAGCGTCACCGCATCCTGTGCCTCGGCCAGCGCCGTCGTCGCCCCCGCCGGCTCCTCCAGCCCCTCGATCAGATCGTCCTTGGTCAGGCCGAGCAGATCCATCGTCATCTGGCACGGGATCAACGTGACCCCGAGGTCGCGCGCCACCTCGAGGAGCTCGGTCGGCGACGCAACGTGGTGGTCGTCCGCCAGCTTCTTCATCATCGCGGGGCCCATCCCCGCGAAGTTCATCTTGGACAGGCCCAGGTGCTCGGTCCCGCCCCGGTTCATGAACGACATCATCTTCTGCATCCAGTTCTCGCCCGTGACGCGCACCTCGTTCTTCACCAGGGGGAACAGGCCCCAGAACGTGAAGAAGACGGTGGTCTGCATCCCCATCGCGGCGGCCGTCGTGGCCAGGATGAACGTCGGCCAGATGCGATCGAGATCGCCGCTCCAGGCGAAGATCACGAGCTTGCGGTGTCGAGCGCTCTCGCGCTCATGCTGGTCGAGCTCGTGGCGAAGGCCCTCGACGACCTCGTCGAACGCCTCGGTCTCGGTGGTCATGGTCGATCACGCCTTCCGGATCACGAACCGGAACACGCCGTCCTCGGCCGTGTGCTCGACCAGTTCGTTGCCCGTGTTCGCGCACCAGGCCTTGAAGTCGGGCACGGACCCGGGATCGGTCGCCACGGCCTCGAGCAGCTCGCCGGGCTCGAGCTCCCGCATCGCCTTCGCCGTCTTGGCGATCGGGAGCGGACAGGAAAGACCTTGCAGATCGAGCGTCTTGGTGACGGTCGTACTCATCGTGATTCTCCCTTCGGCTTCGTGCCCGGCGCGTTCTCGGGAAGGCGGCCCCGGGGCACGGTCTCCCAGTAGAGGCGGTTGAACATCCATTTCGCGAGGTGCCATGCGCGATTCGGCGGCGGCGGGGCGGGCGGGTGCTCGTAGTCGAACCGCAGAGCCGTCGCACGGCCGTTGCCGGTCTCGAGGAAGCACATGACCCGACCGCCATAGTTCTCCTTCGGCGCGGTTCCACGCACCTGCGACGCGATCCGAGACGCGATGACCGGCGCCTCGAAGTGCGCCGTGGAGCCCGACTTCGAGATCGGCAGGTTGGTGGCGTCGCCAAGGGCGAAGATCCGCTCGTACCCCTCCACGTTGAGCGTCGCCCGATCGGTCGGCAGCCATCCGCCGGCGTCACCGAGGTCCGAGTCGCTCACGACCTTCTGCCCCCTGTGCGGCGGCACCAGGACGAGGAGGTCGTACTCGCGCTTCTCACCCTCGAGCGAGGAGACGGTGCCCGCAGCTGGATCGACCTCCTCGACGTTGAAGAACGTCACGAGCTCGATGTCGCGCTGATCCATGATCGGCTGGATCAGCTTCGACGCGCTCTCGATCGTGAACGCGCGGTTCAGCGGCGACAGCAGCGTCACCTGGCTGCGGTCTCGGAGCCCGCGTGACCGCAGGTACTCCTCGACCATGAACGTGAACTCGATCGGGGCCGGCGGACACTTGTACGGGATGCCCGCGATGCCGATCAGCAGGCGTCCGCCCGTGAACGAGCGGAGCGCCTCGCGCAGTCGCTCCGCATCGGCCAGCGAGTAGAACCCGTACGCCCCGCCGACCAGACCCGGGACGGCATCGTGCACGAGGCGCGCCCCCGTCGCGACGACCAGGTAGTCCCACGGGAGGCTCCCGCCACGCTCGAGCTGCACGGTCTGGGCCTCTGGGTGGATCCGGATCCCGCGCTCCACGGCCAGCTCTACGCCTCCGCGCAGCAACGTGCGCTCGTCACGCGACAGCCAGTGTCCCCGGGCTTCCCCGAGCGCCACGTACAGATACCCGGGTTGGTAATCGTGCATCCCGGTCGGGTCGACGACCGTGACGTGCACGTCGTGCCCCAGGCTCTTGTCGAGCAGGTTGGCGACGAGCGTGCCTCCGACACCCCCGCCCAGCACCACGACCCGTGCGGGCATCGAGGTCACCGCGCCTTACGCACCACGAACCGCGCGTAGTCGTCGCCCGGCACGACGTCGACCAGCTCGTGCCCGGCCTTGGAGACCCACGCCGGGATGTCGGTCTTGGACCCCTCGTCGCTCGAGAGCACCTCGATCACGTCACCGACCACGCCCTCGCGGATCGCACCGATCAAACTCATCAGCGGCCCGGGGCACGGCATACCCCGTCCGTCGATCGAGCGCGTCACTTGTGTCGTCGTCATGATTGCCACCTCCATGTCAGATGAACGTCACCGGGCCGTCGGCCTCCATGAAGAAGGAGGCGACGCCCCAGACGCCGTCGACCAACGCATCGAGGTCGTCCTGGACGATCTGGAACATCTCCATCGAGTCGGCGCACGCGAAGATGCGGACCTCGCCGAGGTCCTTCGCCTGGCGGAGCAGCTCGCTCCAGTGCGTCTTGTGCTGGGCCCGCATCGCCGCCAGGCCGTCTTCGCCCGCCTCGACCGAGACGCCGTGGTCCTTGAGGATCCGGTCGGCCCGGAACGCGTCGAGCGCCCAGTACTGAAGGAAGAGATTGACCTTGCGGCCCATCGCCGCAGCGCCGACCGCGAGCACGGCGGCCGCCTGGAGCTTGTCGTCGGTGCCCGAGAAGAGCACCAGCGAAACCGTGCCGTCGCCGGATTCCACCTCGTACCCCTTTCCGTGCGTACGCGCCAAGCATCGACGCTCGAACCGTCGCACTCAGGGGGCTTCGGTCCCCGCTCGCGGGGGACTTCGGGACCGGCCGCCTCCCGGGCCATCGAGCCCGCCGGTACGATGCCGCGGTGCTCGACCTGCTGATCGCCGACGCGCTCGTCGTCGACGGCACGGGGGCCGCGCCGTTCGTCGGCTCGGTGGGAACAGCCGGGGACCGGATCGCGTGGATCGGCCACGGCCGGGTCACACCGCCCGAGTCGGGCCGATCGGTCCCCGCAGCGGGTCTCGCCGTGGCGCCGGGGTTCGTCGACGTCCACAACCACTCGGACTGCTCCCCCTTCGTCGACGCGGAGATGCCCAGCACGATCCGCCAGGGGACCACGACCGTGGTGGTGGGCAACTGCGGCACGTCGCCATGGCCCCTCGCCGGATGGCGGGAGTCCGTCTGGATGACGAGCGCGAACACCGACGGCCTCCCGCAACCGCGATGGCAGGGCTTCGCCGACTTCCTCGATGCCGTCGACGCGGCACGACCGGCGTGCAACGTGGCCGCGCTCGTCGGCCACGGCGCCGTTCGCCTCGAGGTGCTGGGCGAGGAACGGCGCGCGCCGGACACAGCCGAGCTGGCCCGGATGCGGTCGCTCGTCGCCGACGCGATCGACGGCGGGGCGATCGGGCTCTCGACGGGCCTTGTCTACGTGCCCGGCAGCTTCAGCGAAACCGACGAGATCGTCGCCCTCGCCGGCCAGGCGGCCGAGCGGGGCGGGATCTACACGAGTCATATCCGGGGCGAGCATCGGAGCCTCTTCCGCGCGATCCAGGAGGCGGTCACGATCGGGGCGCGGGCTGGGGTGCCGGTCCACATCAGCCATCTCAAGTGCGAGTCATCGTTCGTGTGGGGCCGGGCGCAGGACGCGCTCGATGCGATCCACAGCGCTCACGACGTCACCGCCGACCAGTACCCGTATACGGCGTGGAACTCCTCGCTCGCATCGCTCCTTCCCGCTTGGACCTCCCTCGGAGCTCTTCCCTCGCTCGCAGGAGAGGACCGCAGCGTGCTCGAAGAGGCCGTGTTCACCGGATCGGTCGACGGCATCGGGTGGGACCGGATCGTGATCGTGGGAACTCGAGACGAGCGGTGGCGCGGTCGCGATGTCGCGGCGATCGCCGACGCGACCGGAGTCCGGCCCTTCGACGCGTTCCTGCGTCTCCTGGAAGACGATCCGGACACGAGCTGCATAGGCCACGCGATGCACGAGGACGACGTGCGAACGATGCTGTCCGATCCCGAGGTGTTCGTAGCCTCCGATGGCGTGGCCATCTCTCCGCATGGTCCCGCTGGACGCCTGCCGGTGCACCCGCGCGAGTACGGGACGTTCCCCCGCGCGCTCGCGCTGGCGCGCGACGAGCGGTTGCTCCCCGTCGAGGCTGCCGTTCGGAAGATGACGTCGCTTCCGGCGGATCGCTTCGGTCTGCGCGGCCGTGGACGGATCGGCGAGGGAGCCTTCGCCGATCTGGTCGTCTTCGACCCGGCGCGGATCAGGGACACGGCCACGTTCCAAGAGCCGCATGCCTATCCGGACGGGCTCGTGATGGTCGTCGTCAACGGCACCGTCGCGTGGGAGCCGGGGATGAGCTCGATCTCACGGGCCGGGAGAACGGTTCGCATGGCCTGACCTTCCCCGTTCCGGAGTCCGTGGGGTACCCTTCGGTGCACACACGGACAGGGGATCAATGAGCGTCCAAGCCACGATCCGGGCCCGGCTGACGCCGTACCTGCCCCGTCTGACGTTGCAGTGGCTCCGGGAGGACCCCGGAGCCCTCCATCGGGCGGTCGACGGCTCGGTCGTGTTCGTCGACATCTCGGGCTTCACGAAGCTCTCCGAGAAGCTCGCCAAGCTGGGCCGCGTCGGCGCCGAGGAGATGGCCGACGCCATCAACGCCTGCTTCACGGATCTGCTACGGGTCGCGTACCAGGAAGACGGCGGCCTGCTCAAGTTCGGGGGGGACGCGCTCCTGCTCCTGTTCTCGGATGTAGAGCCCGAGGAGCACGCGGCGCGAGCGGCTCGCGCCGCGATCGGGATGCGGCGGCGGCTCCGCGAGATCGGCAAGCTCGAGACCGCCGGAGGCAGGGTCACGCTCAGGATGTCGGTCGGGGTGCACACGGGCACCTTCGACTTCTTCCTCGTCGGCGGGTCCCATCGGGAGCTGATCGTGACCGGTCCGGCCGCGACGACGGTCGTCGAGATGGAGGGCACCGCGGCGGCCGGGGAGGTCGTGGCCAGTCCCGCCACCGCCGAGCTCCTGCCGGGCTCGTGCGTTGGCGCGCCCAAGGGGGCGGGTGTGTTCCTGCGCTCCGCACCTGGAACGCCCCCCAACGCGGTCGGAACGCCTCCCGATGTTCCCGAGGACCTGTTGCAGCGCAGCATCCCCCTCGCGACGAGGGCTGACCTGCTGGCCGGCGAGCGCGAGCCGGAGCACCGTCAGGTCTCGGTCGCCTTCATCCACTACGACGGCACCGACGAGCTCCTGGCGACCGAGGGTCCTGATGTTCTCGCCTTCGAGCTCGATCATCTGGTGCGCGACACGCAGGAGGCCGTGGACGAGGTTGAGGTGTGCTTCCTCGGCTCCGACGTCGACGCCGACGGCGGCAAGCTGATCCTGACGGCGGGCGCTCCCCGCTCGCTCGGCGACGACGAGGAGCGCATGCTCCTGGCGCTTCGCCGGATCGCCGACGGACAGCGCCGGCTGCCGGTGCGGATCGGCGTCAACCGCGGCGGAGTGTTCGCCGGCGACATCGGACCCTTCTATCGGCGCACGTACACCGTGATGGGCGACACGGTGAACCTCGCCGCGCGGCTGATGGCCAAGGCGCCACCGGGCGAGATCTACGCGACCGGGTCGGTGCTGGACCTCTCGGTCACAGGGTTCGAGACGACGGAGCTCGAGCCGTTCATGGTCAAGGGCAAGGCGAAGCCGGTGCAGGCGTGGTCCGTCGGGAGGCCCATCGGGAACCGCGAACGCGGCGAGTTCCCCGCCGAGCGCTTCCCCCTGATCGGTCGCGATGCGGAGATGGCCCTCTTGGACGAGGCGCTGCACCGCGCGACCACGGGCGCAGGCTCGCTGATCGAGATCGTCGGCGAACCGGGGATCGGCAAGACCCGGCTGCTCGAAGAGCTCCGCGACCGCGCGGCGGGGTCCACGCTGCTCCGCGCCACATGCGAGGCCTACACCTCGACCACGCCGTACTACGCGTGGCGAGACGTCTGTCGCCAGATCATCGACGTCCCGTGGGAAGCCGCCGACCGAGAGGTGCTGGATCGGCTGACCGACATCGCGAAGGCGCAGGACCCCGACCTGCTGCCGTGGCTCCCCCTGCTCGCGATGCCGTTCGACGTCGAGGTGCCGCCGACGCCGGAGGTGCGCGATCTCGCGCCGGAGTTCCGCCGGCCGAAGCTACACGAGGTGATGCGGACGTTCCTCGCCGGGCGGCTGCAGACGTTGACGGTCTTCGAGTTCGAGGACGCCCACCTGATGGACCCCGCCTCCGCCGAACTGCTCGCGGCGATCTGCGAGGACGTCGCCCATGCTCCCTGGCTCGTCGTCGTGAGCCGCCGTGACGGCGACCGCGGCTTCGCGGCCGTGGAGAGCGCGTGCCTGATCCGGCTCGAGCCTCAACCGCTCGCCGAGGCCGACGCCCATGCGCTGGCCAACGCGGCGACGGAACGCGACCCGCTGCCGCCCCAGATCGTCGACCGGATCGCCCAGCGAAGCGGGGGGAACCCGCAGTTCCTGCTGGACCTGGTCGACGCCGCCTCCGGTCCGGACGGCGCCGAGCTGCCCGAGTCGGTGGAATCGGCGGCCACCGTGCGCATCGACCGGCTGGAGCCGCGCGACCGTACGATCGTTCGTCGCGCCGCCGTCCTCGGCGTGAGCTTCCACCACCGACTGGTGACCGAGCTCCTCGAAGACGCCACGGCGCTCGACGACGCCGTATGGAAGCGGCTGGACGAGATCTTCGTCAGCGACGGCGAGGGGTTCGTCCGGTTCCGCAGCGCGGTGGTGCGCGACGCCGCCTACGGCGGGCTCCCGTTCCGGACGCGCCGGCAATTGCACGCGAAGGCGGCCGAGAAGCTCGAGGAGGAAGTGGGCAGCGAGGTCGAGGAGTACGCGGGTGTCCTCTCGCTGCACTACTCGCGCGCAGGCGAATACGAGAGGGCGTGGCCCTACGCGCTGAGCGCCGCCGATCGGGCGGCCTCGTTCTACGCCAACGTCGAGGCCGCCGAGCTCTACCAGCGGGCCATCGAATCGGCCCGTCGGTCCGGCGTTGGCCAGGCCGACCTTCTGCGGGCGACGGAGGCCCTCGGGGAGGTGCAGCGCCGCGCCGGCCTCTACTCGGACGCCCAGCGGACCTTCGTCGACGCGCGCCGGTTCGCACGGAACGACCCGCTGGGGCGTGCTCGACTGATGTTGAAGTCATCCCAGATCGAGGAGAACATCGGCCGCCTGTCGCTGGCGAAGCGTTGGGCTTCCATCGGGCGCAAAGCACTTCAGAACCGCGACGACGTCGAGGCCCAGCAACAAGTAGCCGTGCTGAGCGCTCGGTATGCGGCCGTGCTGCAAGCAGAGGGACGGAATCGAGACGCAGAGCGGTGGGCCACTCGCGCGATCGAACAGGCCGAATCGTCCGGCTCGAAGAGGGCCCTGTCGGACGCGCACAACATCCTCGGTATCGCACTCGCGATGATGGGTGCCCCCGGATCCGGTGATCACTGGGAGAAGGCGCAGGCGGGTTTCGAGGAGATCGGTGAGCTCCGCCAGCGCGCCGGCGTGCTTCTGAACCTCGGCGCTCTCGCGTATTGGGAGGGCCGTTGGGACAAGGCGAGGGTTCTGTACGACGCCTCGCGGGAGTCGTTCGCTCGTGTGGGCGACCCGGTCTCGGCCGCCAAGGCGTCGATCAACATCGGGGAGCTCCTCGTCGACCTCGGTGAGCTCGAGGAGGCCGAAGCCGTGCTCACGGATGCGCAGCGCGTGCTGCGGGCGGCGGGCGACCATTACCTGGTCGGCCTGGTACAGAGCTACCTGGGTCGTGCCGCCGCCGGGGGCGGCCATTTCGAGGAGGCCCGGGAGCTGTTCGAACGGTCGAAACAGGAATTCGCGTCGCTCGGTGCCCGGGGAGACATGATCGAGGTCGACGCGAGGATCGCGGAGTGTGACCTATACGAGGGCCTCGGTTGGCGGGCGCTCGGCACGATCACGGAGACGATCGGTGAGGCGGAGTCCGAGGGCAGTCTCGGGGTACTCGACGCCCTCCTGTACCGGATCCGTGGCTACGCGTTGATGCAAGTCGACGATCTGTTCGGCGCGGAGGCGAGCCTGCGACAGAGCCTCGATAGTGCGAAGGCTCGGGATGCGCACCACGACGTCGGACGCGCGTTGCACGCTCTCGCACTCCTCGCACGCCTCCGGGGTGAGTCCCCCGACGAGCTCGAGACCGAGAGCTCAGAGATCTTTGCCAGGCTCGGCATCCGCGCGACCCTCGAGGTCCCCCTGCCGTTGCTCGACGCATGAGCGCCGAGGGCGGCCCTTCGGGGGCCGCCCTCGATCGCGTCAGCTTGTTCGTCTAGCCTCGGTGTACCGCCGGATCCCCAGTCCCGAAGATCAGCTCCCGGACCACCATCTGGCCGCCCGGTCGCAGCGTCTCGTCGTGCTGCACCAGACACCAGAACTCGAGGCCCGGAGGGGTAGCGGTTTGGACGGCTCCCCCGGCCGTGTAGGTGACGTTGTCGCACCAGAGCAGCGCGTGGTACCCCGAATCGTCTGTGTACGTGATCTGTGTCGTATGGGTCGTGCTCGGTGGGTTCACGGCCGTCTCGGGGTCCCACGTGACGTCCATCGTGAACTGAGCTCCGGAGTTACCGCTGAGGTCCTTGAGGAACTTGACCAGGTTCGGAGCCGTGTCAAGCGAGTACGGCACGGGCGTGCACCCCGTCGAGTTCAAGAGCGTGACTGTGCTGCTCGTCGTGCCGCTGCTCTCGGTGGCGTGGCCGCCGCAAGCAAGCACCCCGTCGAACGTCACGAGCTCGAACACGGACTTCCTCGTTCCCAGCGTGGCGCGAAGCCCGCCGGTCGCAGGGTCGCCGGCGCCGCCCTGCACCGAGAACGAGCCGCCGTTCTGCTGCGTTGCGACTGGCGTGAGCGTGATCTGGTCGAATAGGAAACCGGAGATCGAGAAGGCGTAGTTGTCGCACGGTCCACAGTCTGGACCGGAATCCGAGCCGCCAGCGGTGTGAAGCAGCACGTTCGGCTGCGGATCGAGGGCATGACCGCCAAGGGAGAACGTAGCCCTCACGTCGACGCTGGTCTTCCCGTCGATGTCAATCTCCGCCCTATCGACCGCCACGCCTGGGATCCCCACGCTGATCTTCAACGTCTCGTTGGACCCGGTCTCCACGCGACCGCACGAGGTTCCGGACGAGCCCGAGCCGTTCTTCTGCTTCACCCCCAGTCCCACGAACGAGTTCGCGGAGCCGCTCGTCTCACCCACCTCCGATGGCCGGGAGCCCGTCGCGGTGACGGCCGCGAGAGAGCCACCCACGTTGGTCACCTGACACCCGGAGAGTCCGAGGGTCTGGGTCGAGACCGGCGTCGCCGTGTCGAGATTCGTGGCCCCCGCGGCATACTGCTTGAAGGCACCATCGCTCCCGGAGAACCCGAGCGTGAGATAGCCTGCGGGCGCAAGGCCGCTCGCCGGATTTACCGATTGCGCCCCCGCCTGGGACGGCAGCAGGATCGCAGCGAGACCAAGGGCAGTTCCGATGATGATGCACGCGCTGCGACGACTCACGCCGAAGCTCAACGATTTGGTTCTCAAACTACCCACCCCCTAGCTGGGCAGACGCACAGCCGTCCGCCGGAAGGATGACCTTCCTACCGCGGATGGGGGATTGTCAACCCCGGCCGAAAGACCGATACGGAAAACGCTGCGCGCCAGGAGGCCTCCGGAGCCGGCGGTCGGGATCGAACCGACGACCTACCGATTACAAGTCCAGCAACCCCCTTTCCACGTCATGCCGTCAGGTGCCGTGACCTGCCATTTCGTACGGGCGAGAGAGGGCCGAACCGCTGACATGCGGGAATGGATTTGCCCGTGGATTTGCCCACGCTAGGCGCTGGGCTGGTAGCCGCCGCCGAGCGTGCGTGCGATCAGGGCGAGGAGATAGCGCACAACTCGGACGTAAGCCTCGATACTCTCGCGTGTTTGCGGGTCCGGGATCAGGAGGAGGATGGTCAGCAGGGCGGCAGTTGCCTGAAGCGTGGTCCGCTTGGGCCGATCAGTCTCAGCCTCGTCACGGGTGGCCTCGTCGACCTCCTCAAGACTCTCCTGGACCAGCTCCGCGTCATCTAGCTCCAGCTCCGCCGCGGCGTGGACCGCGTCCACTCGCATGGAGCTAAGTACCTCGGGCGTGATGACGGATATATCGGGAATCCTGACGCTCTTGCGAATCACCTCGACGGTGCGATCCATCATGGCCTGTTGCTCCGCCAACCGGCCCGCGACGGCCTCCATCGCTTGGTAGTTGCGCTGGAAATCCTCCGCCACGCGTACCGCTAACTGGGCAACTCCGGTGTCCAGCGTAGCCATAGCCTCCATCAACCGGGCGTTGACGTTGAACGACAGGGCGGGAATCTGGTATCGGCCTACGGTCCTGAGAGCCTCGGTAGCCCTGTCTATGGCCCCAAAATCTCTCGATACGCGCTCAGCGGCCAGCCGGTAGGCCTCGTAAGTCGAGTTAGTCATGTCAGCTCCCGGACATCTCTCATCGCCCGTAGCAGCCGGAGCCTCACCGTTTCGTCAGTGTCCGCCATCGCTATCAGGGTGGCGAGTTCATCCGAACCAGGCCGTGCCATAAGGGCCTTGAGGATCGCGTTCCGGTAGGTCGATGGTCCATCGAGGACGCGGCGGAGGTCTGCGAGTGCAGCGGGTCCGAGAGCCGCGAGGCCAGCGCGGATGTCAGCGTCCTCTTCGAGCATCATCGAAGCGTACGCTCTCGTGGTTCCCCTGCTAGGGCTAGGAGGAAGTCACGTGCGATGGGCGGCGGCGACGTTGGGACGATTGCGCGCCCACCTGGGGGTTCTTGTGGGCGCTGCGGGCGTCATCGCCGCTGCGGGGGCTGCCCTCATGTGGTTGGGCAACGAGGAAATGGCCTCCCTAGATCCGAAGCCGGCGCTCATGTCTAACGTTTGGTTCAGGATCGGTGTCGTCCTGCTAATACTGGCCACCGTCGTTGCGTCGTCTGCATCCGTGGCAGCGTTCTTCCCTTCCCGAGAGGAGCGAGTTGACAAGCACTTGAGGAAGGAAGCGGCGGCCTTGGCTAACCGTATCGACGACTGGCTCAAGGGCGAATTGTCCCGCGACCCCATGCCCCCCGGGTCGCCCTACTCGGGCGATCTGGTTCAGCAACACAACCGAGTCTGGCATCAGATCGCAGCGAACTTCGGGGGTGAGTTCGGGGATGCTGTGCGGGCGTTCAATACGGAACTGACCCGCGAACAGATCCCCGATCAATTCGGTCCGGCCTTCTCGGTTCAGCTGATCCGTGAACTGATCCGCGCCCTGCGGCGGTTCAGCGCAACGCGGGGCCCGCTCCCCCGACGTTGACTGCCGACTCGCTCAGCCGCTGCTTTCACTTGCCGGGTCTCTCCGTAGGGATGACCTACCTAATGTCAAAGGTTGTCGAAGGCTTCACCCCGGGACAAAGGGGTCTGTCGCGATTAGCAGTTCTCTGGATGTCCGCCACGTCGTCGTCTTCCGACTTACTTCCGGCGGGCCTTCTTGCCCTCCCAGGACCGTAGCCGTTCGTAGACGGCCTGGGGGGTCATGTCCAGCGCCCGTGCCGACGCCGCCTGCCCGAGTTCGCGGACAAGAGCGGCCCACGCTCGGTGAGCCTCGTCCAGATCGTCCTCATGCTTCTTGATGCGCGATTCCGCCCCCTTGAGGCGTCGAAGATCCCGCTGCGATAGCTCGTGCCTCGGTGGACCCGGCATATCCGCATGGTATCGGGCGAGGATGAGCTGTCGGCATAAGCCCGAGTTCGGCCGGGTGGCGAGACGAGCGCAACCTCCCCGAACGGCCTCGATGCCTATGGCATGGCTGGACCGCCGGCCTCGAGCTTGCCTCGAAACGCCGGAACAGATAACGGCATGACTCGATCGTAGCGACCCCTGTGTCGCCCGGGGAGGGTGTGCCGAACGGCCCTATCGGACCACCCACGTTCGGACGAGACTCCGCGACGAGGGGGAGGCCAGGAGTGGTGCTGTCCGCGCGGCCCCGACCCTCGCGGCGTCGCTCGGTCTCCGTTCAGGGCCCTCGCATGCTTCGGGCGGAGGCGGAGCGGGCGCCCTTTGGAGGAAACGCCCGGCGGAGCGACGACGACCGGAGTCGGCGGCGGGGCGGAAGGGAGACGCCATGCGTTGGGAGTACCGGGTCTACGCGGCCCAGATCGTCGAGCGGTGGTCAGACAAGAAGCAAGCCGAGGAAGTTGCGGCGTTTCAAGAGCGGCTCAACGGGCTCGGCACCGAGGGCTGGGAGATGATCAGCTTTGACACGGTGCCGCTGACGGGCCACTTCAGCAGCAACGTGAAGGGATACGTCTACCTGACGTTCTTCAAACGACCGATGGCTGCGGCTTAGTCAGGCTCGCTATTCGCAGCCGAGTCCGTTGTTGTTGCCGTCGAGGCGGTACGGGTCGGATCCGGTGACCGTGTAAACGACACCGGGCTGCGTGTAGTACGGCCCGTCTCCACCGCCGCCGTAGCAGTCGTAGTCGGCGCCACCGTGGTAGACGAGGCACGGGCTATATCCGGGGGTGCAGGTTCCGCCGCCTCCTCCACCGCCGCCGCCGCCTGACGCCTTGTGGCAATCTCCCTTGAATCTGAGGACCGGGTGAAGCTCGATGCCGTTCGGGGCGATGCCGGTCTGTCCGTGCTTCTCATCCCAAAAGCCGACGCCCACGATCGTGACGCGACCTCCGAGCTTGAGCCAGGATGACGATGAGACGCTCCCGCAGTTGTTCAGGAACTGTTGGCGCGCGTGCGCGATTTTGGGGCGCTTGAACGGCGACGAGACGCAAGTCGGTTTCGGGAACTCCACGATCATCGTCTTTGCTGGGGCGGTCGGAACCGAGATGACAAGGTGAATGTCCGAGTCGTCCTCGAGCTTGGCCTGGATTGGGCGCGCCTTCAGCTTCCAGGTGTGGAACTCGACGGCCCCCTTGCGCGGTGTGTTGGTCCCGAAGGTGATGCCGGGCCGAGAGCGGATCCTGAACGTCTTCACCTTCGTGGCGATCGGACTGAAGTTGACCTTGTGTCGGTCGGGGTCTGAAAGCGTCTTCACGGGCCAGCGCCAGACGCCACACGCCGCCGATGCCGTCTGCTGTGACACAGCTGGAGCCCAAAGACCAGCGGCAACCAGCATCAGAACCAAGGCTCGCCTCACGCGAAGAACCCCCTCCCGTTTCGTCGGGATGAATTCTTTGTCTAGGTAACCCCTGCGGTCAAGTCCCGCGTTCGCCTCCGTACGCGCGGCGACGGAGTGTCGAGAACCTCTTCACCTAGTTGCAGACGCCCGCGAACATGGGCCAGCGTTCCACGTGGGTGGGGTACTTGACGTAGACACTCGACGGAGGCCCCACTTGGGGAAGAGCCCACACGGCCAGGCCACTGTGGCGAACGCCGGCGGGCATCGCCTGTGCCGGGAGCGTTGCCTTGCGAACGAAGGGAACAGCCGTCGCGAACTCGTTGTCGAGACGAACGTAGGGCTTCCCCTCGTACCAAACCGTCGCCTTCTCCCGTGGCAAGCACGTGCCTTCGGAGGAAATCCGTACCAGCGGGATCTGCTCGTTCGCCAAGATTGGGGAACCCGTGACCTTGTTCCGCAGCTGGCTGATCTGTACGACGGCCCCTGGCACGAGGACGTCAACCGGTACCTGGACCGGCCGGAAGACGCCCCCTTCACGAATGAGGCTGCTGAGGTTCACGCTGGCGGGGATGTCCTGATTGGAGACGATGGCCGTGACCATCTTGGGGGGGAGGGGCCTTCGATCGGCGGATCGCGTCCCCAGCCAGAACGACGTGAGTGCGGCCGCGACGATGCCGATGGCCAACGCTGGCAGACCGATCCGCTTCATGCCTGATTATCGGACGGAACGTCCGTCCCCTGCACAAGGACAGTCCTCCAACCCCCGGACCGCAGTAGCCCACGCGCCGAGATGGAGGAGCGCAGCGGGGTCTCTGCGTCCGAATCCGCCCAAAAACGGCAGAGCGGAAATCCTTCGACTACTTCTTTCCGCCCCTTCGGGGAGCGGGCACCGGCTCCGGTCGGGCCACGAGACCGCTGTACGCTCCGAGTTCCTTCGGGTCTCCGCCGTGGCGGTGCGACTCGTCGCTATCGGCGTGATCGTGGGTGCTGTTGCCATGCGAGTGCGTGCTCATCGCTTCGTCCTCCCGTCTCAGAACTCGCTCAGGTGGGCGAACTTCTCCGCTTGCGCGGCGTCGATTCGCTGGCGGTGCTTCGCAACAAGGTCGGCGGGTGGCGGACTGTTGAGCTCGGCCCGTGCTCGGTCGATCTCCCACTGCGCGGGGAACTTTGAGGGGTCGCCGAGTTGCAACCCGGGCACATGCCCGGAGATGTGCGCGGTGAGTTGCTTGAGCTCGGCCTCCTTCGTCGCCTTCCATTCCACGGCGGCGGCGCGAGCCGCTTCCTTCTGCGCCCCGATGGCGAGGCCCTCTCGCGCTCGGTCGTGAGTCACGCGGGTTGCGACCTCTCGCTCAAGGCGGATGATCTCTTTGCGGGCCTCGAGCGCCTGCCCCTCTATCTGCTTGCGCTTCGGGGTGTTCCGGGGCCAGTTCTCGGCCTCACGCTCTAGCTCCTGTACGCGCACCCGCGCATCTTCGGCGGTCAGTGAGATTGCCTCGGAGGTCGCGCCCACGAAATCGACGCGCTGCTCAAGCTTCCCGACCCGCTCCTCAAGGCTCACGGCCTCGAGCAGCTTCGCGGCCTTCTGCGACACGTCCGTTTCGGCCGCCGCCTCCGCACGGAGCTGGGCGGCGCGACCTTTCGCCTGGCTCAACTCGCCCTTTAGCGATTGCTGTTTGGTCAGCTTCGGTTTGACCGGGCGGTGGTCTTCGATCCACGACTCAAGCTCAAGAACTCGGTCGCGGTGCTCGTCGGCCAGGCCAGGGTCTCCGATGTTCTCGGCCTCAGTGGCCATCTGTTCGAGTTCGTCGATCCATCCCTTCGCCTGCTCAACGGTGGTGGGGTCAAGGTAGTTCATGCGGGGATCTCCTCTCTCAGCGCTTCGCGGATCTCATCGGGGTCGAAGCGCAGTTCGTGGCCCAGTCGATAGGCGGGCAGTCGCCCGGAGCGGACCATGCGGCGAACCGTCTGCGGATGCACGCCGAGCTGCGCGGCAGTCGTCCGAACGTCCTGGAATGGCAACGCTTGCTCGCTCATGCACTCATTCACGCGCGAAAGTCAATGGAAGATTGCGGTTGCGCTAGACCTCGTGACCGCATCGAGGACAACGGGGATTGCAGTCGTAATCGGACAATGCCACTGTCACGTCCTCGCCGTTCACGCTCTCGACGGGGCCGGCCACGAGGAGCCGAACGTGCTGGCCCTCCTCGAACGTGTCGGGCAGCACGAGTCGGGTTGCGCGGGTCAGCCTGAGGATCGTCATGCGGCAGCCTTGAGCCTGCGGCGGGCGGTACGGACGGAGATGCCGAGACGGTCGGCCATCAGCGCGGCCGGTCCCTTCCGTCCTCGGCCTGGTCCAGGGTGAATGCCCACGACAAAAGCGGACACGGGCTCGACGCCGGCAGCCCACGTCGGGGCAAGGCCGAGGTCGAGCGCGCGGCGCATCGCCATGTCGAGTAGGTCGTCAACGTCGTCGGCCGTCTTGTCCTTCCGCTCGGATGCCAGGACGCCGGCGAAGATCCCGAACTCGGCGGGAGCACCGAAGATCGCGGCGGCGGCGTAGCTCGTGCCGCTCACGTTGCGGACGTGCAGCCCGAGTGCTTCCTCGAGGCACGGCTTCCGGACGGGGCAGCGGGCGCAGCAACCGAGAGCGAACGCGCTGCCCCGGCGGAAGTGGCTCCCCTCGGCCTCGGGGATGGCCCGAAAGCCCGGGTCGTTGAACCAGGGGTCTATCGTCGCCGTGACACGGCCCGCGCATCGGGCTTTGTCGTGCCAGCGCGGTTCGCTCGATATCGGAAGCGTGTACTCGAGTTCGCGCTGTGGCGGGCGGGACTCGTCAACGACGCGGACCTCGTAGGCGGAGCGTGACCGCAGTCGTGGACTCAAGCCGCGTTCCCCTTGAAGCGTGCCGCGATCGCGGCGAGCTCACGCTGCGCGGCGACGGCTTCTGCATCGGTACCCCGTGCCATCACGATCAGCGCGTCGAGTGCTTCGGAGATGCCGTCAAGGAACTCGTCAACCATCACGGGCGGGCCTTCTCGTCCGCCGCGATGCCCGACATGCGGGAGATAAGCCGAGGACACTGTTCGGTGTGCTCGTGGCCATCGCGGGCGCAGAAGGGGCAGGTATCCGGTGGGCAAGATCGAAGCTCCTCGTGGGCGCGCGCGCGGGGCGACTTCACGCGACCCCCTCGCCGGGGACGGCGATTGCGGCTTCCGCCTCGGCACGTTTCTGCCGCCGGAACTCCGCGACGGGATCGTGCTGACGCCAAACGCGGGATTCCTGAGCCCATTGTGGCGCGTGGGATGGCCTCCGGGGCGGACCCTGGCGCTTCCGGGCGGCAAGGGCGAACGCCTCGGACTCCGCGAACAGCACGGCCATGAGCCGGTCCCGCTTGAGGTGCTTCACGCTCGAGCCGTCCTCGTTGAGCCGCCACGCGCAGCACTCGTCGATGAACGCATCGACGCGCTCACGCTCGCCGTGGCTCCCCCCGTACGGCAGGGAGATCATCTGCGTGTCGAACAGACCGCCGAGCGTCGTGATGTCGAAGTTCTCGGCCTCCGCCCGTGCTCCCGTGCCGGTGCGGGTCGCGTAGGGCTTCACCTTGCACCCGAGCGACGCGAGGCTGCGGCGTAGCTCCTGGTCGTCGATCAACGAGCCCTGCTGGCTGGCCTTCTCGATAACGACGGAGCGGAGCATTCGCGAGGCCGCGAAGGGCTGGGCCGTCTCCACGATCTTCGCGGCGACGTTCTGCCAGGTTCGCAGGCCGGGTTGGGCGAACAGGTCGAGGAGGTAGCGCCGCTGAGACTTCCGCGAGTACCCCCAGGCCGAGATCGCACAGACGCCGGCCACGGCGGGGTCGCAGCCGACGAAGATGTCCGACACGTCCTCGGGTATCTCGCCGAGCCGCAGCGATTCGTCCCGTGCCAGCTCGAGCATCGGGCGCTTGAAGGTCGCCGTCTCGTCGGAGCCGGCGGGCTCGGCCATCCATGTGACGCTCCAAGTTCTCGGGCCGACCTCCTTACGTTTCAGCTCCAAGCCTTCGGGCGTCCAGTAGTCGGGCCACAGCGGAACGAGTTCGGTCATCTCCTGCGGCGCGTCGTCGTCAGGTTCTCCCAAGCCCTCGGCGAGCCATCGGGGGATGAGCGCCGGGTACCGCACGACGGAGAACTCGTCGTGGCTCTCGAGCATCCGCGCGACCATGTCGTGGTCGGAGAACGAGTTGGCCAGGATGCACAGCCGTTGGGTGTCGGAGATCCGGCCGAGCGCGACATCCTCGAGCCAGTGAACGGTCTCGACGCTCGACTGCGGGAAGTTGCGAGCGTCCCTCGGCGATTCCATGTCGTCGCAGACGATCAGGTCGTAGCGACCGCCCTGTAGCGGCCCCATGCGCCCGTAGCCGACGACGGTCGGGTCCTTCTCGTTCGTGAGCGCACCGGCTACGCGAAACGCCGTCGCCCCCCACTTCTCGCCGACCTTGCGAGACTCGGGCTTGAACGGCCGATCCCCGAACCACTCGGTTATCGGGTTGACGAACGGCGCGGTGTCGCCCTGGGAGCGGAGCTTGGACCGCACGAACTCGTACCAGTCGGAGTCCGACAGGCGTTGCTCGATGGCCCCGACGATCTTGCTGGCCTCGCCCTCGGCCTTGGCGACGATGGCGACGCGGAACGAGCGGGTCTCGTCGCGCATGATGAGCCACGAGATCCAGTCGATCAGGGTTGAGGTCTTCGCATGTGCGGGCGGCAGCACCGCGAGCAGCCGCCGCTCGGTCTCGAGCTTGGCGATCATGTCCCGATGGAAGAAGCTCGGCTCGGGCCGCACGTACAGGCCCGTTCGATGGCTCCTGTAGGCCGTCGTCAGCCGCCGGAACTCGTGGAAGTCGTCGGCCGGGAACGGCGGGACGCCCACCTTGACGGGCTTAGGCTCGGCCGCACGGGCTCGACGACGCGCAGCGGTAGCCTCTCGCCGACACGCCTTGCACCGGGAGTAGAGCCACCCCTTCTCGCGGTTCTTGTAGTCGAACTCGGAGGTTGGAAGGGTCCGCTCGCAGCCGTTACAGAACTTCTCGCCCACGCGAAGAGCATCTAGGGGAAGTCAACGGAGGAATCGGGGGAATCAGGCTCCGAACGCCGGGAGCATCGCATAGACCGGGCTCGGATCTCGCTTAGAAGGGTTGCGGGGTAAGGGCAAAGCCGTTTGGGGGTAACAATATATATCTACATCGCGCGCCTTAACGACCTCGGGTCATCCTCTGCCCCCCACCCCCTGCGCTGCAACACTTCCCCTACGTACGGGGGCCGGCAGGGGGAGGGGTACCGTCCATCATGCGGGCCAGGGTGGGCAGGGGGTACCTACCCTTACGATCAGGCCAGCTCGAGGCCGGCGGATTGCCCGCGAGATTGCCCGCGTTCGTTTACGTCGCAGGTCAGACCGCGTACGCCTACTGAGTAAGACTCCGTTACGGGGTGAGCTCGGGCGGGATCTGCGCCGGTTGCCAAACGGTTTGCCAAACGCTTTCGCTTGCTTGTCTGGTAAGGACTTCACCCGGTCCAGCCACCGACACCAAACCACCCCCCGGAAACCGCCCGAACCGCCCCGGGCGGTACCCCCCTACCGCACGCGGTCCGCCCCACCAACCACCCCCCCGTACTAGTGGGGGGTGGTGGGTGGTGGTGCCGTGCGGTGGTGCGGTGGAACCGCCCGAAACCCCGGGCGGTCTGGATAGCCGAAACCCCCCGAGCTCGACGCACTCGAGGGGTTCGGTTCGCTGCTATCGGTCGACGATCTGACTGACGCGCTGGACGGTCAGACCGCACGACCTCGCGATGACCGCGAGCTTGTGGCCCTCCGTGTAGGCGCACCGAACGGCCGCGTGGAACCGCGCCGTGGCCCGTGCGTAGTCCTCGCGTTCGTCGCGCATCTCCCGATGACTGATGGCCACGTCGGCGAGGGCGGTCATCGGTCCCACCCTCCGCCGTTGTTGAAGCACTCCTCGGCGTCGATCTCCCACGCCGTGCGTGCATCCTCGAGCGCGTCGATGTAGGTCTCTGCCTCCTCTCGCGTCGGGTAGCACCCGGAGAGCTCTGTACGCTCTCCGGAGCGCAAGAGGACGGTCACGCCGAAGATCCGGGAGCCGGGCTCGAACCCCGAACCCGTCGAGAGCTCGACGGCGTAGGGTCCGACGAACCGACGCGAGAGCACGTCCGGCGTCATGAGGTTGCCCCGGATCGTGCCGTCGTCGTCGGTGCCGAACGTGGAACGGAACACCTCGTGAGCGGTCATGCTGCACCTTCGCTTTCGGTCATGCTGCCGGCGAGCACGAGTGCGGACGCGAGCGCGTCGGCGAGTGCTTCGGCCGCATCCAACGAAACCCACAGACCCTTTCGCGTCGGGCCGGTGTAGCCGTCGTCGCGAGTGCGGCGGCGGTACCCCTTCGCTCGAGCTGCCTGGGGCAGGGTGTCGGATGTCGGGTAGGCATCCGGCGTGACGAACTCGCGCACGTCGATAGCTGGCCCGTGCGCGCCGTCCATGATGCGAACGCGGATCGGATGTCCGCGCTTGTGATAGACCTCCGCGACATCGGCGAGCACACGTGGCCCGCCGGTCGTGAGGTCTTCGGTAGTGGTGGCCATAGCTGGCCCCCCTTCTGCGCGGCCTAGGCATCCGCGCTGGAGCTATCGTCTCAAGGGAGACTTGACAAGTCAAGAGGCTTGACCGGATTGTCCGGGATCTTCTTGCATCAAGCGGGCTTGACCTGTCACGCTCGAGGAGCCCGAACGCCTAGCGGGTACTAGGCAACCGGCCGCCGTGGGCCGTGGGCCGTGTGCTGCTAGGTGGCGTCTCAGGACGCGCGCCGGCCCGAACCACGGCCCCTGGTCTTATCTACCTCAAGCGGCGGTCTAGACGGCCTTGTCTTATCTAGTGCAAGCGGCGATCTAGGTGCGACTAGTCATCCTCCGTGAGCCAGACATCGAACGCCTTGCCGTAGGTTCGGGTCCGGTCGATCCGCTTCGCGTTCTCAAGCTCCTGCCAGAACTCCGAGGCACGTTTGGAGTCCACGTTGGCCGCTTTGCGGATCTCGTTGGACGGGGCTGGATTCATCTCCGTCGCCGCTCGGACGCGGAGCTCGATCAGCAGCCGCATCGCCTCCTCGGAAAGCATCGACGTCGTCGTCGGGTCGTGCTCCCCCAGGAACGCGCACGCATACGTCAAGCGGCTCCGGGGGTCGCTCGGGTCTTCCGAACGAACCGTACGGCGCAGCTTGAAGCCGAACTCGGGCATCTCCCCCGACACGTCCCAGCGGAGGTCAACGACGGTGCTTCGGTCCTCAACGTTGGTCCGTGAGTCCTCTACCATGCCGTTGACGATGACACGGCTCCACTCGTGCATCCCGGCCCCGGTGATGCGGTTCGCGCCGATGCCCTCGCCGCCCTTGTTCCAGTGGTCGCCCAGCAGCAGCGCCGCGCCGGCATCTTGCGCGACCTCCTGGCACGCGCCGAGCACCGCACCGATCTCGTTGAGTTGTCCGCGACCGACGCCGCGACCCATGAGGTAGAAGGGCTCGCCGATGATGAGATCGGCGGGATATGCGTCGAGCTCCGCCGAGATGGCGGCCCGGACGTTCTCGTCGCCCACGACGGGCGCACGCAAGCTGACACGCAAGCCGTCGATGTCTCCGAGTTCGATACCGCGTGAGCGTGCGATGGCGTCGAGTCGCCGGAGAACCCTGCGCCGGCCCCCCTCCCCCGCGAAGAACAGCACCCGGATCTTCGGCACGTCGAAGTGACCGAACAACGGCGTGCCCGTCGTACCAGAGATGGCGAGGTCTGACGCGAGCCAGGTCTTGCCGACCTTCGGCTTCGCGGCGTAGGTCCCGTAGTCGTCGGACATGAGCCACGGCTCGACCAGGAATCGCGCCTCGGGTGCGGCCTTCTCCTCGGCGATCAGGTCTTGGAGACTTCGCACGCCGAGCGGGTCGTGCATCCCCCCCGGCACGACATCGAGATCCGCGTACTGCTCGCCGAAGCTCATGGAGCCCTCATCGCGGAGTCGATGGTGCGACGGGCCTCAATCTCGGACAGGCCTGACGCGAGCGCGGCGTCGAGCATCGCATCGGCGAGCGACACCGCCGAGAGCTGGCCGGCCTCGACGTAACGCTTCTTGAGCTTGTAGGTGCCGGCGTTCAGCTTCTCGTTGCGGCCGGTGTCCGGTGCCATCGACGCGAGCTCAGCGGCCTCACTCCTGAGCGCACCTTCCGCGTACCGATCTGCCCGGCCCACCACCTTCGGCCCTTCCGCTCGAAGGCTCTGCGTCGCTCTCACGGCCTCGTTTCGTGCCGGTCGCAGCCATTCGGGCCACGGAGCGAGCCGTCGGCGCTCTCCCGCGAAGGCGTACGCCTCCCCCGTCGGATGGACGGACGGGACCGCGAGCACGTAGCCACCCATGCCACGCACGTCCAAGCCCGGGTACTGCCGGCCGAGCCATCCCTTGACGCCGCCACTGTTCCGCAGCTCGAACGCGGGGTATCGGTACCAGTGGTGCCCGCCCCGGGGCGTCACCACGATCCACGTATCGGGGAGCTCGTCGGGGAGCGCCTTGAGCGCATCCACGTCGTCGATGTCGAGCACCGCGAGGTTGGACTCGGGGCCGGTGGCAACCGCGATGTTCGCGTCGGGCCATCGCTTCCACCACGCCACGATCAGGTCGGGATCTGTCGTCGCATCGGTGCGGCCGTGCTCAGTCATTGGCGGTTTCTTAGCCCTCGGCGTGACCGGGAAGACGTTGAATCCACGCGCCGCATAGCTCAGCGCCCACCCGAGCATCCGCAGGTCTTCGGGGAATGCCGTGGCGATGTTCTCAAGTGCTCGGCCGAGAAGGGGGGAAGCGGCCGAAGCCGCCCCCCGGTTCACGTCGCGCCCCCCATGTCGTCGATGAGTTCGTCGGACATCCCCGACCAGTCCGGCTCGAACGGTGCCCGCTCGGGCATCTCCACGTCGTAGTCGCGGTACACGGCGGTCGCGCCCTCGCGCTTGCCCTTGTACGTGACGATGACGCGCTCGCCGATCTTCGGCTTGAGCCGTGCGAACTTTGACGTGAGGACGGTCGCGTTCAACCAGAAGGACCCGAGCGAACCGTCGTCCTGGCGAAGGACCGCGATTACGATGTCCTCCTCGGGGTGGAACTTCGAGGGACCCTTTGACCAGCGTTCGATGACGCCCTCGGCGGTGTCACCGGCCTCGTTCAGGATGATGGCCGGCGGGTACTCCGGATCTTCTCCCTGGTGCGATGTAGTAGGCTCTTGCATGTCAAGTTCTCCTTGTCTGTTTCGGCGGACCCCTGCGGATGAGTGGGGGTCCGTTGCTTGCTCAGCACGCTCTGACCAGCCGCTCACCCCGCTTCCCGAGCGCCGAGCTCGTCGAGCCAGGCGAGAACCGCCGAGCCCGACGCGATGTACCGGGTGCCCCTGCGAACGCAGCGGAGTTCGCCCGACTCGAGGGCGGCATAGACCATCGCCCGAGGAGCGCCGGTCTCCTGACAGATCGCGGGCGGGGTGTAGACGCGGCCGGCCTCGATCACGACGGCTCGTCCTTGACCTTCTGGCGGGGCGAGTAGAACAAACCGATGACCTCGACCAGATCGCGAATCCCGAGCACCCGGCCCACGCCGACCAGCTCGTCCACGGTCGGGCGCTCGAGGCCGCGCTCGATCTTCGAGAGCCGGCTCGGGTCCATAGGAACGAGCCGAGCCGTGGCGCGGAGCCCTTTCCGCTGCGATTCGCGGATAGCCCGCAGTCGTCCTGTTCTTGTCTCAGTCCTGGTCACGGTGACCATTCCACCACATGGGTGAGTCCGCTTTGGCTTGTTCGGGTCAAGCTGCGGTTGACTTTCTCTCCACGGCCCCTCATACTCGGACCATGACCAAAGCGCGATACCGGCCCACCTATCGAGAGGTCGTCGGTCAGAACGTCCGACGCGCCCGTCTCGCTCGAGGGTGGACTCAGGCACTCCTCGGTGCCGAGATTGAGCGGTATCTAGGCGAGGGCTGGCCTAAGCAGATCGTGTCGGCAATCGAACAGGGTGGCAGGGGGGTGGACGCTGATGAGCTCGTGGCGCTTGGCTTCGCGCTGGGTGTTCCGGTCACGGAACTTCTGCGTCCGATCTGGAACGACGATGACAAGCCGGTCGTGCGCGTCGGCGCCACGGCGGAGAAACCAGGCCAGCCGATAGCCGCTTGGCTGCTTCGGGCCGCCACCGAAATGCAGATGAACAGAGACCTACTAAACGAGGTGGACCGCCTGATCCGCGACGCGACAAGGTTCCGCGACCGAGCGCAAGAGATGGCTAAGCAACAGATCCGAGACCAGAAGGGGGCAGGGCGATGACCTACGAACGCCGTGAAGGGCTCTACCAGCTCGGCACCGATGCTGCCGGTCGGGGGATCTGGCGCATCCGGGGGCGCGTGGATGGCGTCGCGTTCGACGAGCGGTTCCACGGAACCAAAACGGACGCCCGACGCCGGCTCCACGATCTGCGCTCGGACGCCGCGAAAGGCAACCTCTCGAAGTCCAGCGGCGAGACGGTCGAAGACTTCTTCGCCGACTACATCGCCAACCGCATCCGCATGGGGAAGCTCCGCGAGGGCAAGCCCGCGAACGCGCACCGTGGCGTCGTCCGTAACTGGCTCGTGCCGAACCTTCCCAAGAAGCTGACGGACGTGCGGCCTCAGCACGTGCAGAAGGTTGCCGACGCCATGATCGACGCCGGCCGTACCCGGTCCACCCCGCAGGCTCGAGCCTTGCTCGTCGGCGGGTTCCGGTGGGCACAGCAGCAGCGGAAGGTCGCGCTCAACCCGACCGAAGGCGTGTCCTGGCCCGAGGTTCACCGACCCGACCGCCCGGCGCTCACCCCCGCCCAGGTCGTGAAGATCCTCGAGAAGGCCCCCGAGGAGTACCGCGTGCCGCTGGCCCTCGACGCCGCGACCGGGCTCCGGGCGTCCGAGCTCTCGGCGCTCCGCTGGTCCGACGTGGAACTCGACGGTGGCACGAACGGCTGCCCGACCTACCCCCACCTTCACGTTGACGGCGGGATGCAGCGCGTGGGCGGGTCGTTCGTGCGGACCTCGCCGAAGTCCTCACGCGGGCGTCGGTGGGTGCCGCTCTCGCCCTCTGCCGTGTCGATGCTCCGCCGCTACCGGAAGGAACAGACCACGCGGCGGCTGTCGCTCGGCGAAGCGTGGGCGGACGGCGACCTCGTTATCGACGCGGGCGACGGCAAGCCGCTAGACCCGGGCCTCCTCGGGAAGGCGTTCCGCGCCGCCGCGACGCTGGCCAAGGTCTCGGGATTCCACTTCCACGACCTGAGGCACTACTTCGTCACCCAGGCCGTCAACGCAGATCTGGACGCGGCGACCGTCTCGAGGATGGCCGGCCACGCCACGGTCGCGTTCACCCTGCAGGTCTACTTCCACCCGTCCGAGGAGACGGCCGCGCCACTCGGTGCTGCGGTCGATGCGGCCCTCGGGGAGACACTTGGGGGGTTCTAGGTGAAGCGGGCACTCGCAATCATCGCCGTCGTTCTGATCGCGGCGCTATCGGTGTCCACCGTTGTCCTGGCAGCCCAGCTCACCGAGCTTCAGAACAAGGTGGCGGCCATCCCCGCAGGCCCCCAGGGGCCGCGTGGGCCGCAGGGAGTACCGGGGCCTACTGGTCCTCAGGGTCCCACCGGCCCGCCAGGGCTGCGCGGGCCTGCTGGCCCTCAGGGTGCAGCGGGCTTCGTTGACATCTGCTTCTTCAAGAACGTTCTGACCGCGAGCACCACCACGTGCAACCAACTCGGCGGAACGGTGGATGCGATCTCGCAGCCGCCGACCTGCGACCTCGGATGAGATCGGGGCCATCTAGACAGACTGAGGGCGGGGCCCCCTTGCCACGAGGCACCCGCCCTGTCAGTCCCTTGGGACTCCCGCGTATCGCGTTAGCCCGAGAGTCGCACTTGTCATTATCGGCCTATCCGACGACATCCTCAACCCCGGGTGCGCGCCCGGCGGGAGTCAAACCCGCAGCCCCAAGATGCGACTCTCGAGCCCCGGTTCGCGGGCGGACGCGACCGGATGCTAGGCCGAGCAACTGTGGCAGGCAAACTTGACCGTCAGCCGCTCGAACCTCGATTTGCCCGGGATTTGCCCGGAGCCTCCCCCAACGACTCCCACTGAGAGACTGTTTCCGCAGGTAGACCCTAGAGCCGGCGGTCGGGATCGAACCGACGACCTACCGATTACAAGTCGGTTGCGCTACCACTGCGCCACGCCGGCGGCCGCCCGAGTCTACCCCCGGTCGAACGAGGATCGGCTCGTGGCGAGCGCGTAGATCACGAACCCGTTCAGCAGCAGGGACAGCAGCGTGTTGACGGCATCCGACGCGGCCCCGAGCAGGGCCAGCACGATCCCGACGACAGCCAGGACGATGCCGAGGCTCCGGCCGACGGGTCGAAGCATCAGCACGAGGATCCCCGCGATTGCCTGCAGTGCACCGAGTCCGAGGAAGATCGTCGCTGAGGCCGACGGCGATAGCTGGACGCCCGCCAGCTTATTCCCCGAGCCGCCGGCGAGCTCGAGCAGGGCCACCCCCAGCGCGTAGAAGACCGCGGAGACCAGCAACACCACCGCGGCCGTCGTGACCACGGGCGGCCGCCGTCTCGGACCCTTCGCCGGCACCGGTACCGGGATGTCGAACCGCTCGTACTTGGAGTATTTCGGGGGCGCGTCCGAACCCGGCGGGACGAGGGGTCGCGGCTCGGCGTTCGGGTCGTTCGGCTCCATCGGTCCTCCGGTCATCGGCGTCCGGCCGTCCTGCTCGGCATCACGTAGGCATACAGCACCGCGGCCAGCGATGCCGCGGCGTTCAGCGACGCCACACGTCCCATCATCGGCAGCGCGACGAGGCGATCGCACCGTTCGCGCACCAGACGGGAGAGCCCGGCAGCTTCGCTCCCGACCACGATCGCGACCCGGCCCTCGGGGCAGGGCTCCTCGTACACGGTCGCGCCGGCGTCGGCATCCAGGCCGACCGCCACGAACCCGACGTCCTGCAGCCTGCCGACGGCCCGGGCGATGTTGGCCACCCGCGCGATCGGCAGGTGCAACATCGCCCCGGCCGAGGCCCGGACGGCCGCGGGAGTGACGGGAGCAGCTCGGTGCGTGCGCGTCACGAGCACGACCGCGCCGGCCGCCTCCGCCGATCGCGCGGCGGCGCCGAGGTTCTGTGGGTCCTCCACGCCGTCGAGGACGACCGCTACCGCGTCCTCGGTGTAGTCGAGGGTGGCAAGCTCGCGCTCACTCAGCGCGCGCGGCCCGTCCTCGCGAACCCGAGCCACCACACCGCGGTGGTCGCTCGACAACGCATCGAGGTCGGCGCGAGACACCTCGCGGACCCCGACGCGGGCCGCGTCGGCCTGGGCGAGAACGTCTCGCAGGCTCTGTGTGCGCCGCGCGCCGCGCGCCACCAAGACCTCGGTCGCGGTCCCCGCGCGGATCGCTTCGGACACCGCTCGACGGCCGGAGAGCACCTCGCGCGTCATACGACCACCGCCACCGCGAGGCACCCGACGCCGTCCCCCACCAGCCCGAGCCCTTCCGGGCGGGTCGCCTTCACCGAGACCCGGTCGATCTCGAGACCGAGCACCGAGGCCAGCAAGCCACGCATCTCGTCTCGTCGTGGCGCGATCGCGGGCCGTTCGCAGACGACCGTGAGGTCGCACGACGACACGGACGATCCCGCCTGTCCCAGCATCGCGCGGGTACGCGTGAGCAGGTCCGCGCCGGCGATACCTGCGAAGGTTTGATCGGTGTCCGGGAAGTGCGCACCGACGTCGCCGAGCGCGGCCGCGCCGAGGATCGCGTCCGCGAGTGCGTGGCACACGACGTCGCCGTCGGAGTGTCCCGCGAGCCCGCTTTCGGACTCGAACAGCACGCCTCCGAGCCAGAGCTTGCGACCCGGATCGAACCGGTGAACGTCGAACCCGATGCCCACGCGAGGGGCACGGACCTCATCCACCGGATCCGCCCATCCGTGCGTCGGCGCGCGCGAGGTCCAGCAGCGTCGTGATCTTGAAGTTCATGGCGTCGCCGGCCACCGCGACGACGGTTGCACGCAGTTCGAGCAACATCGCGTCGTCGGTCGGGTCGAGCTTCGCCGCCTCTGCCTCCTCGTGGGCAGCCCGCAGGGCGGAAACGCGGAAGGCCTGGGGCGTCTGGGCGAGCCCGAGCGTCTCACGCGGCTCTGTTCCCACAACACGGCCGGCGGCCACTCGCTTCACCGTATCGGTCACGGGAAGGATCGGGACCGCGCCGTCGGCGCCGGCAATCACCGCGCCGACCACGGCATCGAAGAGCTCAGGCGGCGCGAAGGGGCGGGCCGCGTCGTGGACCGCCACGACCGGAGCTTCCGGCGGAAGGGCAGAGAGGGCGGCACCGACGGACGCTCGCCGTGTGGCGCCCCCGATCACGAGCGATACAGGAACGCCCAGACCGTGGACGCACGAGCGAGCGCGGTCCTCGTAGCCGGCCGGCACCGCGATCACGATCGAGTCGATCGAACGGCTCGCGGCGGCTGCGGCGGTGGCGACCGCCAGGATCGGCCGGCCACCGATCGGCAGGAAGGCTTTCGGCTCCTCGGCACCCAGACGAACCCCGGCCCCCGCGCCCAGGACGATCGCGACCGCGCCCTCACCCACGCGCGAAGCATGGCAGACCGTCCGGCCCCAGGAGACGAGGTCAGCCGGAGACGGGCTCGGCGCTGTCGATGCTCGCGAAGATCATCCGGCCGGTCGTGGTCTGGATCACGTTGCGAACCCGCGCGTCGACCTGCCTTCCGATACGGTCGGCGGCCTCTTCGATGACCACCATCGTCCCGTCCTCCAGGTAGCCGACCGCCTGCCCATACTCGCGGCCCTCCTTCACCAGACGCACGTTCAACTCGTCGCCGGCCGCGTAGGGCACGCGGAACTTCGACGCCAGGGCGTTGATCTGGGCGACCGGAACGCGGAGCGCCTCGGCCACCTTCGCCAGGTTGTGATCGACCGTGATGAGAGAGGCGCCGCGCTCGCGCGCCAGCCGGACAAGCGCGGCGTCGACGTCGATCACGCCGGCCTCCTCGACCAGCTGGAACTGGATCGTGGGCATCTTCTGCAGCTCAACCAGCACGTCCAACCCGCGACGCCCGCGACCGCGGCGGTGCGGGTCGGAGGAGTCGGAGATGGCTTGCAGCTCACGCAGCACGCCGTCGTGCAGCAGCACGGTTCCCGAGACGAACCCCGTCGTGACGAGGTCCAGGATGCGCCCGTCGATCAGTGCGCTCGTGTCCATGACGTGGAGGTCGCCTCGCCTGTTGACCGCCGCGCGCGGCTTCATGCCGACCAACCCGAAGATGTCCTCGTGCTTGGCCTGGCCCAGCCGCATCCCGAGCGAGCCGAGCACGATGAACACGAACATGATGGCCGGCCATGTGTAGGTCACCGGGAAGAAGAAGAACGGGATCGAGAGCAGCGTCGCCACGACCAGCGCGACGACGAGGCCCACGACGCCGCCGGCCAGCTCCGCCGCCGGCCGCCGCCGGAACTCCTCCTCGATGCCCCGTACGGCCTGGAGCGTGAGGCGGCCGAAGATGCCGCCGAGAACGTAGCCGCAGGCGGCACCGAGGAAGACGTACAGGACGGCGCTGTGTCCCTCGGTCGTGGCCGCCGTCGCACCGATCTGATAGCCCGCCGCGCCGAGGACGGCCATGAAGATCAGACGGACGCCCTCGACCAGGCGTCCTCGGAGCTTCGCCTTTCGACCCTCGTCCTCGGTCATCCGCGACCTCGCGACGGAGGAAGGCGGACGCCTCCCTTCCGCCCTACCTCATCGGCCGAACGGAGGGAGAACCTGAGGTTGCGCGTCAGCGCATCGGGAACTAGCCCTGCGCCGCCGCGACCTTGACGCCGTGGGCGTCGTCGAGGACGCCGTCGATCATCGACTCGGCATCGTCCTCGTTCTTGCCGGTCGCGAACGCGACCTCGGAGATGAGGATCTGCCGAGCCTTCGTGATCATGCGCTTCTCGCCGGCGGACAGGCCCTTCTCACGGTCGCGGATGGCGAGGTTCCGGAGCACCTCGGCCACCTCGTAGGGGTCGCCCGAATGCAGCTTCTCGAGGTTGTTCTTGAACCGGCGGCTCCAGTTGGCGGCCACCGAGCTCTCCTCCTCGGTGAGGACCTTGAGGACCTTCTTGATCTCGTTCTTGCTCACGCACGGGCGGAGCCCGACCTGGTCTGTGGAGTCCGTAGGAACGAGGACCGTCAAGTCGCCGTACACGATGCGAAGCACCAGGTACTTGCGCTTCTCTCCGAGGAATTCCTTCTCACGTACCTCCTCGACCACTGCAGCACCATGCTCTGGATGCACGACGGTGTCGCCTTTGCGGAACGCCACGGACCCTCCCTCGAGGTGCGGAGTTGGCTTGCAGGATGACTAGTCAGAGGGTAACACGGGGACCCCTTCCAGCGCAATACAAAACCGCAGGTCAGAGGCCTATTCCTGTGCGGCAGTTGGTCCGAACGACCTACGAAGGCTGCTCCGATCCGGGCGTTCCCGCAGGTGAGAGTGCCCAATCCAGCGCCTCGATCACGTGGCGGACCTCGCGCACCCGCACGTCGGGCCAGACGTCGGGCTCGCCCCCGGGCGAATAGACGGTGGAACAGCCGGCCGCACGGGCGGCCGCGAACCGCTGCGGCATCGCGTGTGCGGGCCGGACCAGTCCCGTGAGAGAGACCTCCCCGACGAAAGCGGAGGCGGCCGGTGGCGGCACTCCCGTCGCGGCCGAGGCCAGTGCCACCGCGACGGCGAGGTCGCAGGCCGGATCCGACACCCGGACGCCTCCGGTGACGGCCCCGAAGAGCTCGGCCCGACCGAGCGGGAGACCGACGACGCGATCGAGCACCGCGGCCGTCAACTGGAACCGGCGAGGATCCAGGCCCGTGGCCTGACGTCGGGCTGGCCCCTCGGGCGAGCCGACCAAGGCCTGCACCTCGACGGCCAGCGCTCGCCTGCCGGCCTGAGGCAGCGCAACCGCCGCGCCGGGGACGTGGGCGCCGGAGACGAGCAGACCGGTGGGATCGATCGGCCGCAGCCCGCTGGCTTCCATCTCGAACCACGCGGTCTCGCCCTCGGAGCCGAAGCGGTTCTTGCCACCGGCGAGCACGCGAAGGCCCGAGCGCGAGTCGCCGTCGAAGGAGAGCACCACGTCGACGGCGTGCTCGAGAGCGCGGGGCCCTGCGAGGTCGCCGTCCTTGGTCACGTGCCCGGTCAGCAGAACCGTGATGCCCTCGGCCTTGGCCAGTCCGACGAGCGCGTCGGCACACATGCGAACCTGCGAGACCCCACCCGGCATCGCCGATCCTTCGGGGTCGCGGACGGTCTGGATCGAGTCGACGGCCAGGACGAAGGGGCGGACTGAGCGGGCGGCGTCGAGCACGGTGGGAAGATCGCGGCCCGGCGCGAAGGTGAGCGCGTCGCCGGGGACGCCCAGGCGGCGAGCCCGAGCCGCGACCTGGGCGCGGGACTCCTCGCCCGAGACGAGCAGACAGGGACGCCCGGCCGCGGACAAGCTGCCGAGCAGCTGGAGCAGGAGCGTCGACTTCCCGATGCCCGGCTCGCCCGCGAGCAACACGACCGACGCCGGCACGAGGCCTCCGCCGAGTACGCGGTCGAGGCCGGCCATGCCCGTGGGCACCCGGGGTTCTTCGTGGCCGTCGACGTCCAGGAGGCTCGGGGCGTGCGAGCCGGCGCCCGGCGTGACAAGGACCTCGTCGACGCTTCCCCACCCCCCGCACCCGGGGCAGCGGCCCACCCACTGGGCCAGCTGCTGCCCACAGGCCGTGCACCGATAGAGGGTCTTGGTCTTCGTCATGTCGCGGACCGTACTCGGCCCCGCCGACACGGCGAATCCCGCCTCGGCCCGGTACACTTCACGGACCGGCGGTGCCTCGTCCGATGCACGGAAGGAGGGATGAACGATGACAGTGACCTCGGTCTCGGTGCTCACGACACGTCCCTCCACGCGCGCGTAACGCCCAACCAACCCCACGCGCTCCCACGGGACGTGACTTGCACGTCCACGCCCCGATCCGTGAAGGGAGCAGCGTTGCACGACGAAGCGTTCGAGCACTTCCTCGAGGAAGGGCTCATCGAACGGGTCATCCGACCCTTGAAGCGAGGCAAGGAGGCGAGCGTCCACCTTTGCCGCGCGAACCCGCGCACGACTGGAGAGACCCTGGCCGCACTCAAGCTCTACCACCCGCTGGACCGCCGCGACCTCCGCGACGACGTGCTGTACCGCGACGGCGAGTTCATCAAGGAACGGCGCATGCGCGTCGCCCTGGACAAGAAGACGACGTACGGGCGACAGGTCCAGGGCGCCCTGTGGGTCCACCGGGAGTGGGACACCCTCCGCGCCCTTTCGGCGGCCGGCCTCGCTGTGCCTCGACCCATCGAGGGGACCGACGACGCCATCCTGATGACGTACGTCGGTGACGAGGATGTCGCGGCGCCGCGACTGCACGAGCACGAGCACGAGGACCGTGACGACCTCCTGACCCTGTGGGAGCAGGTTCGGCGCGCCATCGAACGCATGCTGCTGCTCGACGTCGTCCACGGCGACCTCTCGGCGTACAACCTGCTCGTGTGGGAAGGCGAGGTCACCGTGATCGACTTCCCGCAGGCGGTCGATCCCAAGAAGAACCGCCACGCGCAGGCGTTCCTCGAGCGCGACGTCAAGCGCGTGGGCGACTGGTTCGAGCACCGCGGCCTGCGCGAGCCGTGGGACCGGATCGCGCACGACCTGTGGACGGGGTGGCTGTTCGCAGAGCTGGTTCCCGAGGAGCTCCGCGACATGATCTGAGCCGCAGCCCTTAGCGGGCCCGACCGATCGGACGCCGCCGATCTGATGCAGGAGGCGTTCGTCTTGCGAAACGAATCTCGAGCCTCGAGCATCCATGACTTCGTGCAGGGGGGTGACAACGTCGTCGAGCTTCGTGTGGAACACGAGGATCCCGTGATCGCCGAGAGCTTCGACGCGCTCTTCCTCGAACTGCACGACCGCCTGTACCGAGCCCTGTATTTCGTGACGGGGAGCTCGCACGATGCGGAGGAGTTGATGCAGGACGCCTTCCTCAGGCTCTGGGAGCGCTGGGATCCGATCGAGACGATCACGGACCCCACCGCCTATCTGTTCCGGATCGCGCTCAACGGCTCCCGGATGCGCGCACGGCGCGCCCGTGTCGCCGCGCGCAAGCTGCTCCCGATCCCTCGCCTCCGGACGCCTTCGAGGAGATCGATCTTCGCGAGGATGTCCGGGCGATGCTCCTCGGGCTGCCGGCCCGGCAGCGCGCCGCGCTCGTCCTCAGGGAGATCTTCGACTACAGCTCGGAACAGGCTGCCCAGATCCTCGGCATCCAGGCCACTTCCGTGCGCGTGCTCGCCTCCCGCGGCGAACCGCGCTGAGAGGGGTGGCGGATGCCTGACGTGCGGGAGGTCTCCGAGATGGTCACGAAGCAACGCCCACCCCAACCGGGAGCGCTCGAGCGCCAGCTCCAACGTCAGCGTCGGACGGCGCGGAACCGCAAGCTCGGCGCGATCGGGCTCGTCGCGGCCCTGATCGTCGCGCTCGGCGTCGCCGCGCTGATCCGCCTGCCGGGCACGAACACTCCGCCCGTCACCGGTGTGAGCGCCACGATGCCGATCGACACGACGCCCCCGATGGGCGTGCAGCTCGTGTCCCCGGACGGAACGGCAGTCAGGCAGTTCGTGGGGTCGCACGCCGGCGACGATTCGTTCCAGCTCTCGCCTGACGGATCCACGTTGGCGTACGTGAGCTACGGCGAGGTGCACACCGTCCATGCCGACGGCACGAACGATCGGCAACTCACGATCGGGAACACGAACGGCGGCGACGCCACGGGGCACCTCGCGTGGTCACCGGACGGGTCGCAGCTCGCCTACTCGCACAGCAGGGACATCTGGGTCATGAAGGCCGACGGGAGCGATCAACACCCGATCACGCATGCGACCGACCGGATGGGCTACTACTACCCCGCTTGGTCGGTCGACGGGACGATCGCGATGTGGGGAGCCCCGGACGCCGGCCCGGACGGCGGCCCTGCGGATTCCGAGATCTACACGGTCGCCGCGACCGGCGGTCCGGTGACGCGACTGACCCGCAACGACGTGTCGAACATCGAGCCGGCGTGGTCGGCGGATGGGACGCACCTCGCCTACTGGAACGACGGCGCCCTGTGGACCATGCGGGCAGACGGAAGCGACAAACAGCTGATCGTGGACGCAGGCGGTTCCTGGGCTCCGAGCTGGTCACCCAACGGCGACAGCATCGCGTACCTCACGTTCATCGGGGACGTGCCAGACACCGGCGATTGCTGCTACATGCAGCTCCGCACGGTCGATCTGCGCACGGGAACGATCACCAAGCTCCCGGTCCACTCTGTGACCGACGCAAACGGCCCGCAGCGGGTCTCGAACGACGAGATCCTGATCAACCGATACGACTAGACCCCGTTCGTCCGGGACGTGAGAGGAGCTCGGCCCTAACGGGCCGAGCTTCTTCGCGAGCTAGACACCGAGCGCCCCTCGTGCATCCATGTCGCATGCAGGCAGGGGGTGAGGTCGCGGGCCTCCCGACCGAGCGCGTCGACGGCGGGGCTGGATTCGAGGCGTTCGTCGAGGAGGAGCACGATCGGCTGTTCAAGGCCTTGTATTTCGTGACCGGGAACCGACAGGACGCGGAGGACCTCGCGCAGGACGCCTTTCTACGACTGTGGGAGCGCTGGGACACGATCGACCGGATCCACGATCCGACCGCCTACCTCTTCCGCGTCGCCTTGAACGGCTTCCGGGCACGACGCCGCCGAGCGGCGATGGCGATCCGGCGGCAGCTGCCTCCGCTCGAGGCGCCGGACCTGTTCCTCGAGGCGGAGATCCGCGCCGACGTGCGGCGACTGCTGCTCTGCCTTACACCACGGCAGCGAGCAGCCCTCCTGCTCGTGGACCTGCTCGGGTACCCGTCCGAACAGGCGGCGCGGATCTTGCGCGTTCGACCGTCGACCGTCCGCAACCTGGCGAGCCAGGCGCGAGGGACGCTTCGATCGACGGAGGAGGTGCCGGATGCCTGACGTGCGAGAGCTATTCCATATAAGCACCCAGACGGTTCGTCCCGAGCCGGGGTTCCTCGACCGCCAGCGTCGGCGTCAGCAGCTTCGGTCGCGCAACCGGAAGCTCGGTGCGCTGACCGTCGCCGCGGCGATCGTGATCGGCCTCGTCGCGATCGCGGTGCTGTCCGGTGCCCTGCACGGGTCCGTCCCCGCGAGCCCGTCGCCGCCGGCTCCCACCGCCTGGACACCGGGCCCCGACGACTCCTTCTTCGTCGACCTACGGACCGGGACTCCCTCGCCGCTCCCGACGTCGATCGGCAACGCCCACGCCTTCTACCACGCCGTGTCACCGGACGGTTCTCGGATCGCCTTCGGTCCCTGTTGCGGACATGCGGCGCAGATCCGCATCGCGAACATCGACGGCACGGACGTACGGACGATCACGCCTCCCGGAGTGGACGCCTACGGGGCTCGATGGTCTCCGAACGGGTCCGCCCTCGTGTACCAGGGGCGCGACGACGGCTCGGGCTTCCAGATCGGGGACCTGTTCGTCGTGGATGCGAGGACGGGGCGGGTCGCGCAGCTCACACACCTCGACCAGAGCACCTCGTACCAATGGTGGTTCCTGTCACCGAGCTTCTCGGCCGACGGCACCACGGTCCTGTTCCATATCCCTCGCGGCGCCCCCCACGTCGACTGGGATCTCTGGTCCGTACCCGTCACCGGCGGGGAGCCGACCCTCGTGCGACGCAACGCGGGCTTCGGTGCATACGCGCCCGACCGGCGAACGATCGCCTACGTGGCCCCCCTCGGACCCGTCACTTTCTCCGGCAACGCGGTGTCCGCCGCCGCGACCGACGGGCTCTGGCTCTTCGACGTCCGCAGCGGGAAGGCCCAGGAGATCAAAGAGGGGGCGGGGATCACGTGGCCGAGCTGGTCTCCGGATGGAAGCCGGATCGCATACACGGAGTCGAACGCGGTCTTCGTGATCGACGTCGCATCCGGCACCTCCGCGAAGGTATCCGACGGCGGCCTGGCCGAGTGGGTCGACGACCACACGTTGCTCGTCGGCCCCGAGCACGATTAGGAGGCCCCCAAGGGCAGTGGAAGCCCGGGGGATGCCATCCAGGAAGGAGCGTGGACCGTGCTTCGCGGAACGAGGCTCTTGTCACTACCCTGACGATGCAGAACGAGTCGTTCTCGGTGGTCCTCACCTACAACCCGGACGGCTCGGTCGACACGTACACGCAGAGAGGCGTCTTCGACAAGTTCACCGTTCCGGGCGGGGGGGCCGTCCTGCTGGATACCGGCAAGGTTATCTTCGACGAGCCCAGCGAGGACGTCGTGTTCATCGCAGGGCCCCACCAGGCGGTGCGTGGTGAGTTCGAGGCGTTCTGCGCCGCCTTCGGGCAGTACGGAACGCCCCAAGATGCCGAGAAGCCCGGTCCCGAAGGGGCCGGGCTTCGGCCTTGAGTGCCACGTCTCGCGACGCGGCTGGACGCGGGCTCGACTACTCGGTCGAGCCCGCGAGCTCCACCGGCGGCACGTCGGGCGCGAGCCCGCCCGTGTGCTCGAAGGTGATCTCGCCGTCGATCGCGTCGACGATGATCGTCTCGCCCGCCCGGAACTCCTTGTGCAGGAGCTTCTCCGACAGCGGGTCCTCGACCAGACGCTGGATCGTCCGCCGCAGCGGCCGTGCGCCGAGTGCCTGGTCGTAGCCCCTTTCGGCGAGCAGGGTCTTCGCTGCGTCGGTCAGCTCGATGTCGACGTCCTTCGACTTGAGCTGCTCCTCCACGCGCCGCATCAGCAGGTCGACGATCAGCTTCACGTCCTCCTGCCGGAGCGAGTGGAAGACGATGACCTCGTCGATCCGGTTCAGGAACTCGGGCCGGAACTGCTTCTTCAGCTCCTCCTGGACCTTCTCGCGCATGGCCTCGTAGGTCACGGCGTCGTCGCGCGCCGCCGTGAATCCGATGCCGATGCCCTTGGCGATGTCGCGCGTGCCGAGGTTCGAGGTCATGATGATGATCGTGTTCTTGAAGTCCACCGTGTGACCCTGCGAGTCGGTCAGGCGCCCGTCCTCGAGGATCTGTAGCAACGTGTTGAACACGTCGGGGTGCGCCTTCTCGATCTCGTCGAACAGGATCACGCTGAACGGCTTGCGCCGGACCGCCTCGGTGAGCTGGCCGCCTTCCTCGTACCCCACATAGCCCGGAGGGGAGCCGATCAGCCGGCTGACCGTGTGCTTCTCCATGTACTCGGACATGTCGAGCTGGATCAGCGCGTCCTCGTCGCCGAACAGGAACTCGGCGAGCGCCTTCGACAGCTCCGTCTTCCCCACGCCCGAGGGGCCGAGGAAGATGAACGAGCCGGTCGGACGCTTCGGGTCCTTCAGGCCGCTTCGCGTACGGCGGATCGCCCGCGAGACGGCGCCGATCGCGTCGTGCTGGCTGATGATCCGCTTGTGGATCTCGTCCTCCATGCGCAGGAGCTTCTCTGTCTCCTCCTCGGTCAGCTTGAAGACCGGGATGCCCGTCCAGATCGACAGGACCTCGGCGATCTCCTCCTCGTCGACCTCGGAGAGGACGTCCATCTCGCCGGCCTTCCACTGCTGCTCCCGGCGCTGGCGCTCTTCCTGCTGCTGACGCTCCTCGTCACGCAGACGCGCCGCCAGCTCGAAGTCCTGCGCGTCGATCGCGGACTCCTTGCGCAGGCGAACCTCGGCGATCTTCTCGTCGAGCTCGCGCACATCGGGCGGGGCGGTCATGCGACGGATGCGCATGCGGCTCCCCGCTTCGTCGATCAGGTCGATCGCCTTGTCGGGAAGGTACCGGTCCGAGATGTAGCGGTCGGCGAGGTTCGCGGCCGCCACCAGGGCCTCGTCCGTGTACGTGACCCGGTGGTGCGCCTCGTAGCGGTCGCGCAGGCCCTTCAGGATCTCGATCGCGTGCGAAACCGACGGCTCCTTGACGTCGATCGGCTGGAACCGCCGCTCGAGCGCCGCGTCCTTCTCCAAGTACTTGCGGTACTCGTCGCGAGTGGTGGCGCCGATCGTCTGGAGCTCGCCGCGCGCGAGCATCGGCTTGAGGATGCTGGCGGCGTCGATCGCGCCCTCGGCGGCGCCGGCACCCACGAGCGTGTGCAGCTCGTCGATGAACAGGATGATGTCGCCGCGGGTCTTGATCTCCTTCAGCACCTTCTTCAGGCGCTCCTCGAAGTCGCCGCGGTAGCGCGACCCGGCCACGAGCGCGCCGAGGTCGAGCGTGTAGATCTGCTTGCCCTTGAGGGTCTCCGGGACCTCGCCGCGGACGATGGACTGCGAGAGCCCTTCGACGACGGCGGTCTTGCCCACGCCCGGCTCGCCGATGAGCACGGGGTTGTTCTTCGTGCGGCGGCTGAGCACTTGCATGACCCGCTCGATCTCGCGCTCGCGCCCGATGACGGGGTCGAGCTTCCCTTCACGCGCGAGCTGGGTGAGGTTCCGGCCGAACTGGTCCAGGACCGCGGAGCCCTGACCGGCGCTCTCGCCCGAGCCGCCCGGAGAGACCTGCTCGCCCTTGCCCTGGTATCCGGACAGGAGCTGGATGACGCTCTGACGGACGCGGTTGAGGTCGGCGCCCAGCTTCTGCAGCACCTGGGCCGCGACGCCCTCGCCTTCGCGGATCAACCCGAGCAGGATGTGCTCGGTGCCGATGTAGTTGTGACCGAGCTGCAACGCCTCGCGCAGCGACAGCTCGAGGACCTTCTTGGCGCGCGGGGTGAACGGGATGTGCCCCGTGGGAGCCGCCTGTCCCTGGCCGATGATCTCCTCGACCTGCTGGCGCACCGCCTCGAGCGAGATGTTCATCGACTCGAGCGCCTTGGCCGCGACGCCCTCGCCCTCGTGGATCAGACCGAGCAGGATGTGCTCGGTGCCGATGTAGTTGTGGTTGAGCATCCTCGCCTCTTCTTGGGCGAGGACCACGACCCGTCTCGCGCGATCCGTGAAGCGCTCGAACATGTCACCGTCCTCCGGGCAACGGCCCGCTTCCTACCGAACGTTACCCCGAAGATCGCGGGACCACGTCCTCCCCCCGAGGTACGTACGGCGCCGGGGTCGGAGTTCGGCCCGAGCGCCACCTGTAGCCGAGTATACCCGTGGGTCCGCGAACCCCCGGAACGGCGGGGTGGTTCGCCCCGTCCCGTCTACCTTCGGACGATGGAGCCGCCGGGATGAGCGATTCGAGGGCAGGGAATCCCGACATCCCCCGTTCGGGTCAGACGATCTCCCCCGGATGGGAGATTGCCCGACGACCCGTCCCCCGGCGAACATTGGCATGAACGTCCTCGGTGGCAGGATCGCCCTCGGGGAAGGGAGGAGCCCCCGATGGATGCGCCGGAACTCGCCTACGCCGGTAGGGTCGTGCCCGTGCGCGTGCTGGTCGTCGACGACCACCCCGCGTTCCGCCGGGCGCTCACGTCGGCGCTCAGCATGGTGGCCGACGTCGAGGTGGCGGGCGAGGCCGGAAGCGGCACCGCCGCTTGTGAGGAGGCGGAGCAGCTTCGGCCCGACGTCATCGTCATGGACCTCTCGATGCCGGACATCTCCGGGATCGAGGCGATGCGGCGCATCCACGAGACGCAGCCCGAGCTCCCTGTCGTGATCCTCACGGCCCATGCGGACGAGGGCGTGGAGCGGGAAGCGCGCGAGGCGGGGGCCAGCGGCTTCCTCGCGAAAGGCTCGGGCCTGCGCGATCTCGTGGACGCGTTGCAGGAAGCGACGGTCTGAGGCTCAGGCGGACCGCTCGTCCAGCCGCCGGATCCTCGCCGACAGCTCTACCAGCAGGGCCCGAGCGATCGTCGGGTTCCGGTCGAGGAGCTCGTTGAAGTTCCAGGCCGGGATCGAGAAGGTGACGAGCTCCGTCACCGGAACCACCGACGCGGATCGCGGCTTGCCGTCGAGGATCGACATCTCGCCGAAATACGTACCCGGCCCGGAGACGCCGACCTCTCGGCCGCCCACCGTGACGGACGCGTCGCCCTCCAGGATCAGGTGGAACCCGACGCCGCTCTCCGACTGCTCGACCACGGGCTTGCCGACGTCGTGGTGGACCTCCTTGCCGATCTCGAGGATCCGGTTGAGCTCGCTCTCCTTCAGACCGTGGAACAGAGGGACGTTGCGCAGCTTCTCGAGCGTATCGGCCATCGTTCGTTCCTCTTCTTCGTCGGCTCTCGACGGGCGGCCGGAGCGTAACGCGGGATGTCTTGCCGCGCCACCGACTACTCGGGGCGATGGTGCGGGAACAGGATCAGGTCCCGAAGGCTGGCCGCGTCCGTCAGGACCTTCAGCAGGCGGTCGATGCCGAGCCCCAACCCGCCCGTGGGCGGCATGCCGTGCTCGAGCGCGCGAAGGAAGTCCTCGTCGAGCGGATGCGCTTCTTCGTCCCCGGCCCGCCGCAGCGCCTGTTGGAGCTCGAACCGCGTCCTCTGGTCGACGGGATCGGTGAGCTCGGAGTATCCGGTCCCGAGCTCCACGCCGCCGATCACGGGGTCGACGTGCTCGGTGAGTCCGGGGTTCGACCGGTGCGCCCGGGCCAGCGGGGACACCTCGCGGGGAAAGTCACACACGAACGTCGGCTCGAACAGCGAGGGCTCGACCAGCTTCTCGTAGAGCTCCAGGACGATCTTCCCCGGACCCCAGGCAGGGTCCACACCGATGCCCCGTTCGTCGGCCAGCACGGCCAGGTCGGGCCGCTCGAGGGTGACCTCGTCCCCGAGCGCCTGGCTCACGCTGCCCAGCACAGTGATCCGTCGCCACGGCGGCGTCAGGTCGAGCTCCCGGCCCTGGAACTCGAACCGAAGGGAGCCCCGCACGGCCGTTGCGCTCGCCGTCACGAGGTCCTCCGTGATCTGCATGATCGTCTCGTAGTCCCCGTACGCCTGGTAGAGCTCGAGCATCGTGAACTCAGGGTTGTGGTCCCGGTCGATGCCTTCGTTGCGGAAGTTCCTCCCGATCTCGTAGATGCGCTCAAGGCCGCCGACGAGCAGGCGCTTCAGGTACAGCTCCAGCGAGATCCGCAGCTTCAGGTCGACGTCCAAGACGTTGTGGTGCGTGACGAACGGGCGGGCGAGGGCGCCGCCGGCGACCTCCTGCAGCACCGGGGTCTCGACCTCCACGAACCCCCGCGCGTCGAGCTCCCGCCGGATCGTGTGCAGCACCGTCGCCCGCGCTGTCACGAAACGCCGGGCATCGAGATCGGTGGCGAGATGAAGGTACCGGCGGCGTTGCTGCAGCTCGGGGTCTTGCAGACCGTGCCACTTCTCCGGAAGCGGGCGGAGCGCCTTCGTGAGCATCGCCCATCGCTCGACGAAGATCGAGAGCTCGCCTCGGCGTGTCGTGCCCACGAGGCCCTCGGCCGCGACGATGTCGCCGAGATCCATCTCGTCGAGCAGCGCGAACAGATCCTCGGGCATCGACGCCGCGGCGAACACGAGCTGGATGTCGCCGTCGCGATCGCGCAGGGTGGCGAACTTCAGCTTCCCCATGTCGCGGCGCAGCACGATGCGGCCCGCCACCACCCGCCGCTCCTCGGTCATCCGGTCCGGCGGCAGCGAGCCGAACCCGGAGCGGAGGTCGCCGGTCCGCGCCGGCGTGTCCACGCCGAGCACCGACTCCAGGCCGAGCGCGAACGCCCGCTCGCGACCGAGACGTTCCAGGCTCTGGCGCCGGGCCGCGAGGACCTCGGCCTCGCGCCCGCGCGGATCGTCGTCAGGCATCCGGGCTTCCCCCGCTCTTCTCGAAGACGAGACGAAGCCCTTCGAGCGTGAGCCAGGGCTCGTGGTGGTCGATCGTGCGGCAATGCGGGATCACCACCGGCGCCAGCCCACCCGTCGCGATCGTCGTGGCCGCCGGGGCACCGAGCTCGTCGCGGATCCTCGTCACGATGCCGTCGACCTCTCCTGCGGTGCCGTAGACGAGCCCCGACTGAACGGCCTCGACGGTGCTCTTGCCCACGGGTGATCGCGGCGCGACGAGATCCACGCGCGTCAGCCGCGCCGCCTTCGAGAACAGCGAGATGGCGGAGATCTGGAGCCCCGGGGCGATCACGCCGCCGAGGAACTCGCCCTTGTCCGAGACGACGTCGAAGTTCGTGCCGGTGCCGAAGTCGACCACGATCGACGGGCCGCCGAACCGCGTGAAGGCGGCCAGTGCGTTCACGACCCGGTCGGCGCCCACCTCCCGCGGGTTGTCCGTCAGCACGGGAACACCGGTCTTGGTTCCAGGCCCCACGATCAGAGGAGAGAAGGGCAGGTACAGCTCGGCCAGCTCGCGCACGGCCGACGTGACGTCGGGGACGACCGACGCCATCACCAGGCCGTCGATCCCGCGGAGCGACAGATCCATCTGCGCGAGGAAGCCCGAGAGGTCCAGGGCCAGCTCGTCCGAGGTGCGCTCGGGGCGTGTGGAGAGCCTCCACGTCCGCCGGAGCTCGGAACCGTCGAACACGCCGAGCACGATCTCGGTGTTGCCGACATCTGCGGCGAGCAGCACGGTTCCCCCTCGGCGATGCGAACGGGTCCATCGTCGCGGACCACCCGGGCGGGCGACAACCGTGTGGGAGAAGGCATCACCGCCCGGGCGCAGGCAGGAGCAGGTTGTCGATCAGGCGTGCGCTCGGGAATCGTGCGGCGACGAGGGCCCTGCTCGTGTCGATGACCTCGGACGACGGTAGGAAGGTCTCGTCGTCGACAACCGCCGCGTAGTCCAGCCGCGCCAGCGGCGTCGCCCCGATCTCACGCGCCATCGCGGCCACGAGCACCGACGGGCTGCGCTCCCCCTCGCGCGCCAGCCGCGCGGCCTCCGTGAGCGCCAGGAACAGGCAGGTCGCCTGGTCGCGCTCGTCCGCAGACAGGAAGGCGTTGCGGGACGAGACGGCGAGCCCGTCCGCCTCACGGACCGTGGGGCAGGGCACGACCTCGATCGGGAGTCCTTCCGCGTCGACCATCCGCCGCACGAGGAACAGCTGCTGGGCGTCTTTGGCGCCGAAGTAGGCGCGAGCGGGCCCCACGACGTCGAAGAGGCGGTGCACGACGGTCAGCACCCCCGCGAAGTGGCCCGGTCGAGCGGCCCCCTCGAGCACCTCCCCGATCGGCCCCGGGTCGGGCGAGGGAAGGGTCATTCCCGGCGGATAGACCTCGTCCACGGATGGCGCCCACGCGGCGTCCACGCCCTCGCGCTCGCAGGCGGTCAGATCGGCCTCGAGCGGGCGCGGGTAGCGCTCGAAGTCCTCTCCGAGGCCGAACTGCAGCGGGTTCACGAAGATGGACGCCGCCACGCGGTCCTCTCGTTCGCGAGCCCTGCGCATGAGCGACACGTGCCCCGCGTGCAGCGCTCCCATCGTCGGGACGAACCCGACCCGCTCTCCCCCACCCCGCCAGGCGTCGGTGAGCTCCCGGAACGCGTCGGCTCCCTCGGTCAGCTCCACCGGTCGAGGACCTCGTCCACTGCGGCGCGTGCGTGCAGGGGAAGCCTGCCCGACTCCACGCCGACGCCGAGGGCCGCGCGGCACATCGCGACGTACGCGAGCACCGTGTCGGGGGCTCGGGCTGCAAGGGATTCCAGGTTCCGCGCCACCGTGCCGGCGTCGCCGCGGACGGCGGGCCCCGTGAGCGCCGCGTGCGGGCCCAGCCGGACGACGTTGGCCAGCGTCGCCCGCTGCAGCGGATGCATCGCGGCGACCGGCTCGGGCACCCCCGCATCCGTGAACAGGCGTTCTGCGATCGCGCTCGTCACCACGAGGTAGTTCGAGGCGAACACCGCGGCTGCGTGGTACAGCGGACGCAGCTCGTCGGCCAGGCGGAACGGAGATGCCCCGAGGTCGCGGGCCAACGCCTCGCCGAGCGCGTAGCCGTCCTCCTCGTCCGCGGTCACGGCGACGGCGCATCCGGAGAGCGCGTCGATCGCCCGCTGCACGTCCGGGAAGGTCTGGAGTGGGTGCGTGGCCAGCCGCCGCGCACCGGCCTCGAGGGCGGGCTTCAGCACCTCCAGCCCGGCCGCACCGGACAGATGCGCGACCCATTGCCCACGATGCAAGGCCGCGGCGACGGACGACGCCGTCCGGCCGATCAGGTCGTCGGGCACGGCGACGAGCACGAGGTCGCCCAGCGCCGCCGCCTCCGCCGGGTCCAGCACCCGAACGCCGGGAAGCCACGTCGCCGCCCGCCGGCGGGTCTCCTCCCGCCCCGAGACGGCTGCGATCTCGTGGCCGGCACGAGCGAGGAGCACCGCGACGGCGGTGCCGACACGCCCGGCGCCGAGCACGACGATCCTCACGTCGCCGAGTATCGCAACTCCGCTTCGCTCACGGGATGCGCAGCGGTGGAGCGACGGGGCGCGCGCCGTCGACCGACCCGTGTGTCGGGACATCGAGCAGGTGGACGCCGCCTGGCAGGGTCGGATCGGGATCGATGTCCAGCAAGGGGAGCACGACGAAGAGCCGCTCCGTCATGCGCGGGTGCGGGATCGCCAGGTCGGGCTCCGTCGTGGTCACGTCGTCGTAGAGGAGCACATCCACGTCGATCGTGCGCGGTCCCCACCGTACGTCGCGAACACGCCCGAGCTCGGACTCGACGCGATGGCAGGCCGCGAGCAGGTCCTCGGGCGAGAGCGAGGTCTCGACCCGCACGACGGCGTTGAGGAAGGCCGGCTGGCCGGCGGGGCCGCCGACCGGCTCCGTCTCCCAGACACGCGACGAGGCCGACGCACGTACGCCCTCGGCCGCCAGCAGATCGACGGCACGCTGCAGCGAGGTGAGCCTGTCCCCGAGGTTCGCGCCGAGCCCGAGGTACGCGCGGGGCACACCCGCCTCAGCTCTCGGGCACGGTGACCGCAGCGGCGACGCCGTCGATCTCGAGGCGCGACGCCGCGTTCGGCTTGTGCACGACGGCGGTGACCCGCATCACACGATCGAACCCGAGGCACGCCTGGGCGATCGCCTCGGCCATCGCCTCGATCAGGTCGAACGAATCCTGCTCGACGATCTCGCGAACGCGCTCCTTCACCGCTCGGTAATCGGCGGTGCCCTCGATCCGGTCCTCTCCGACCTCCACCTCGAGGTCGAGATCCACGACGAACGGCTGGGGCACGTCCTTCTCGTCGGGCCGAGCGCCGTGACGGCCCTCCGCGTGGATCCCCGACAAGAACAACCGCGCACGGCTCATGCGTTCGGTCCCACCTCCTGCTCCGCGGGGTCGGGGACCCGCGGGGGCGGATCGGGCGTCTCGTAGGGCGACACGTCGGCCCAGGGAGGCCGCTTCTCGAGTTGCAGCATCACGACGCCCTCGTGGTCGTGCGGCGCGTGCAGGTACCGCGCTCGGAGGTACTCGACGATCATCGGACCCACCGTGTCGGACGCGTCGTCCAGCAGGAAGTGCCGCGAGTCCGGGACGAGCCCGAGCGTGGACGCCGGGATCGCGTCGCTGAGGCGCTCCGCGACGTGGACGGGAACGAACGGATCGTCCTCACCCCAGAGGAGGAACACCGGGAACACCCACGCGGCCATCTCGGCCTCGCGCCCGGTCAGCTGTTCGGTCGCGAGCTGGGCGCTCACACGCGCGTACGCACGCTCGCCCCGAGCACCGCGCCACGGCGCGAGATACCCGTCGAGCTCGTGGCCGGTCAGGTCGGCGAAGTCCTGCGTGCCGCGCTCCAGGATCGCACGTGCGTCCTGTCCGTTCGGCTCGAGGGTGACGTCGAACGCCGAGCTGTCGAGCAGGACCAGGGCATCGACGCGTTGATCCGCGAGCGCCAGCAGCTGGGCGACCGCTCCTCCCGTGCCGTGCGCAACCACCGCGACCCTGTCGACATCGAGATGGTCGAGCAAGGCAGCCAGGTGACCGGCCTGTGCACCCGGATCGAGCGAGCTGTCCGGCGAGGCGTCGGACGCTCCCGAGCCGAGCAGGTCGGGTGCGATCACACGCAAACGCGTCGAGAGCAGGGGGTAGAGCCTGCGCCACTGCCACGACGACGTCGGGAACCCGTGGATCAGAAGGACGAGGGCGCCCTCGCCGCCCTCGTGGTACGCGAGGGTTCCACCCGAGCGCTCGAACGTCCGCATGGGGCCGAGGCTCATGTCGTCCCTCGAACGATCGCGTCGGCCACCCTCAGGGCACGCACGGTCTGACCCACGTCGTGGACCCGCACCACGTCCGCCCCCTGCCCCACGCACCACACCGCCGCGGCGATCGAGCCCTCGACCCGCTCGGCCGCCACGTCGACGCCGGTGAGCGTGCCGACGAACCGCTTCCGGCTGGCCCCCATCAACAGGGCCGCGTCGAGGTCGCGGAAGGACGACAGGTTCCGAAGCAGATCGAGGTTGTGCTCAAGGCTCTTGCCGAAGCCGATCCCGGGGTCGATCGCCAGACGCTCGGGAGTGACGTGGGCGAAGACGGCCGCTTCGACACGCTCGCGGAGGAACTCGTGCACCTCAAGCACCACGTCGTCGTATCGCGGGTCGTCCTGCATCGTCTTCGGCTCGCCGAGCATGTGCATCAGGACCATGCCGGCGCCCGTCTCGCGCACGACCTCGAACATGGCGGGATCGCGTCCCGCGGTGACGTCGTTGACGATCGCCGCCCCTGCGCTGAGCGCCTTGGCCGCCACCTCGGGCTTGCGCGTGTCAACGCTGATCGGCACGCCGGGTCGGGAGGCGAGAAGGCCTCCGATCACCGGCAGCACCCGACCCAACTCCTCACCGGCCGGCACCTCATCGGATCCGGGGCGAGTGGACTCCCCCCCGACGTCGAGGATGTCCGCTCCCTCGTCGACTAGGCGCGCGCCGTGGGCAACGGCCTCCTCGGGTCCGGCGAAGATGCCGCCGTCGCTGAACGAATCCGGCGTGACGTTCACGATGCCCATGACGAGCGTGCGCAGGCCGAGCTCGATCACGTGGTCGCGGCAACGCCAGACGCGCCGGTTCATGCAGTCATCGTAGAGAGGCGGGCGTGAACATGGACGCCTACCCCATCCGGATGTGATTCATGGCTTCTTGGCGCGTGCGAGCGTCGCTGCGGAACAGACCCCGGACCGCCGACGTGACCGTCACCGCGCCGGGCTTCTTCACCCCGCGCATCGTCATGCAGAGGTGCTCGGCCTCGATCACGACGAAGACGCCGCGCGGGCTGAGGGCCTTCTCGATCGTCTCGGCGATCTCGGTCGTGAGGCGCTCTTGCACCTGCAACCGCTTCGACAGCACGTCGACGACGCGCGCGACCTTCGACAGGCCCGTGATCTGGCCGGTCCGGTTCGGCACGTAGGCGACATGAGCCCGACCGTTGAACGGGATCAGGTGGTGTTCGCACAGCGACGTGAGCGGGATGTCGCGGACCATGATCATCTCGTCGAAGTCCGCGCCCTCCACGACGGTGACGAGCGGCTCGGGGTCCTGCCCGATCCCCGCCAGGATCTCCTCGTACATCCGCGCCACGCGCGATGGCGTCTCACGCAGACCGCCTCGCGCCGGATCCTCGCCGACCCCTTCCAGGATCAGCCGGACGCCGTCCTCGATCTTCGCGCGGTCGAACCGTTCACTCGCCATCGCCAGGGATGCTACCGGCCGGAACTTCGCCACGCAGTCCGGGTCCGTGCTGGGGAGAGCCCATCGCCCTAGGCATTTCGGTGCGCGAATCGCCCGTTCGGCGGCTTCAGCCGCGCGAGCGGGGGACATAGCATGCAGGGAGGATGGAGGACAACACCGATCGACCGGTGCCCGGCGTCGGCCCGGAGCGGGACGAAGGCGAGCAGCTCGCGCGCGCCGAGCGCCTGGTGGCTCGCCTCGCCCAGCTTCGTGGTCAGCTCGACGTGGTCGCCCCCCAGGATCAGGCACGTGGGCGCGAGGCGATCGAGAAGGTCCGCGAGGCGCAGGAGCGGATCGCCACGTTGGAGGCGATGCTCGGCTCGGCGCGCGAACGAGAGCACGAGCTCACGTCGCAGCTGGTGCGGGGCCGTGCGCAGATCACCGAGTACGAGGCGAGGCTCGCGGAGCTGAACACGATCGCGACGCGCGTCGCATCGGCCGAGGAGGCGCGCCGACGGGCGGAGGAGGCCGCGACCGAGCACGAGCAAGCGCTCGCGGCCGCCCAGACCCACCTCGACGCGCTGCGGGGCGAAGCCGAGGCGCTTCGCATCCGGCGCGTGGAGCTCGAGGCCGACCTCAGGGCCGTCGCCGACGAGATGGCCGCGGCCACGATCGCGCGAGCGGAGGCCGCTCGTCTCGAGCGGGAGCGGAACGAGGCGCGCGAGCGGGCGAGCACAGAACGGCGGCTCGCGGCGGCCGACCGGATCCGGGCGTCGGAGGCAGAGCTCCGTGCAACGGAGCTTCGAGCGCAACTGGGAGCGGCCGAGCGCCGGATCGTCCAGCTGGCCAACCGGGCACGTGAACCGAAGGTTGCCGCGTCACTCGGGGTCGGTGACGAGGCGAGCGAGATCGAACCCTTCTGGATCGAGCTCCAACGCACGAACGCCGAACCCATGACCGCGGACGAACCGGGAATCAGCGAACCGAGCACCTCGGCGGCGGACGCACCGGGCGCCCCCGAGGCGAGCGCGGTCGCAGGACCGGACCCGGATGCAGACGAGCACGAGGTCATCGACCTCACCGTCGAAGACGAGGGGGTCACCGAGGCACACGACTCAGCCGATACGAACGGAAGCGACGACGCGCCGAGCCAGGGCGAGGGGAGCTGGGCATCGTCGCAGGAGGAGGGTCTCCTCGGTCGGTTGCTCCACGGACGACGCCGGTCCTAGGGCGGCGAGGGCGTCTGCACCATCCGACACGGGAACGACCGACCGCCACCGCAGACGGGAGCCTTCCCGATCGAGAGGATCGCCACCCCGACCACGAACAACACGATCGCGATGACGACGACGACGGCGAGCCTGCGCAGCACCCGGAGCTCGTCGCTGTCGGCACGTTGCCGAACGGGGACGGCCTCGCGGGGATGGTGGGAGGGGCGAGCCGCCACCCCTCGGACCGCGGTGTTGCCGGTCGGCCCGGGGGCCGTCCGCACCGCACGTACGCCGCCCACACCGGTCCGCGCGAGGTCATAGGTTCGTCGGCGCTCCTCGTCGCCGAGGAGCTGCCAGGCCGCATGCACCTGGGCGAACCGCTCGGCGGCCGCCGGGTCGCGGGGGTTGGCGTCGGGATGCAGCTTCCGGACCAGCTCCCGATAGGCGTGATGCACCTGATCTCGCGTCGCCGACGGAGCGACGCCGAGGACCGCATACGCGTCGAAGGACACCCGCAGGGGATCCACGCTCACCGGCCGAGTCTAGGTCGCAGGCTTTCCTGGGTCGAAGGCGCTGTTCAACCGCGAACGATCTCGTCCAGCAGGTCGGGCAACCCGGTCAGGTCGGGAAGGCGTCCCGCGCGCGGCAGGGCGCTCGTCCGGCCGATCCGGTCGATCCAGACGCACGGCAATCCGAGCTTGGCGCACGGCTCCACGTCGTGGAACAGCGACTCCGCCACGTGCACGTGCCGTGACCGGTCCGCGCCGCTCTGGCGGAAGAACGTCTCCCAGTGTCCGAACGCAGGCTTGTACGAGCCCGCTTCCGCGGCCGTGATCCGCAGGTCGATCGGCACGTCGATCGACGCGATCGAGGACCCGAGCAGATCGGGATCGGTGTTCGACAGGATCGCGAGCCGCCAGCCTCGAGCTCGCAGCTTCGACAACACGTCGTGCGTCTCCGGGAACGGCGGCCACGACGAGAGGGAATCGGAGAGCGCCGACCGTGCATCAGCCGGAAGGGGGAGCTCCGACGCCGATGCGATCTCGGCGAGGGCTTCGTCCAGCACCCGCCGGTATGGCACCGACCGACCGCGCTGCAACAGCGGCTCGACCTCGTGATACCGAGCGAGCAGCGTGTCGGCATCGGCGCCGGGCCACACGGCCGACAGGCACATACACACACCTCGATCCCAGTCGATCAGGGTTCCGTAGCAGTCGAAGGTGGCCCACGAGTCTGCCATATGGGCGATCCTACGGAGGGTTGGAGCAGGATGCTCTGCCGGCGCGCTGTGAGACCATGGCCTCAACCCCGGGAGGATCCTCATGAGCGACGCGTCGTTGGGCACACATGCCACCCCACCACCTCCACCCACCATGTCGGAGCCCGGCGGGCCGAAGCGTCGGCGCGGCTGGATCGTCGTCGTGGTTGCGATCGTCCTCGCGCTCGTCGTCGGTACCGCGCTCGTGCTCACTCACGGCGCCCCAGCGGAAGCTCAACCGCTCGCGCTCGCGTTCGAGCGAGGACAATCGGTGAGCTACGCGATCCACATGAAGACGGACGGCACCGTCACGGCGGACATGCTAGGCGGCGAGATGCCCATGAGCATGGAGATGTCGGAAGTGGTCCGGTGGCAGGTGGCGTCGGTCGACGAGCAGGGGCTCGCCACGATCGAGATGACCGTGTCGAACCCCACCGGCTCCGTGAACGGCGTCACGTTGCCCACGAGCGGGGCCGAAATGCCACCTATCGAGATCGTCGTCGCATCGGACGGCCGCATCGTCTCGGCCGGTGGCCTGGCGCTCGGCGGCGCCGGGCAGACCCAGGGCTTCGGCTTTCCCGGCATGGACCAGATCACGCCGCTGCTCCCGGATGGCGACCGGGCGGTGGCGCCCGGCGACTCTTGGACGAAGGACTACTCGCAGGACTTCCCATTCGGCACGGGAACGATCACGTTCACGGCGTCGAGCACGTACGACCGCAACGCGACGGTGGATGACCTGGATGCCGCGGTGATCGAGACCCATCTGACGGTGCCGCTCGATTTCACCCTCAATTTCCGGGAACTGGCCGACGCGATCGGCCGCAGAACCGGAACGACCGATGTCCCCGGCATCGACGCGCTCGCCGACGCCTCGATCGCCTACTCAGGATCGGGCCACGTCACCCAGACCAGCTTCGTCGACCTCGACGCCAAGCAGCTGCTGCAGTCGCAGAGCAAGGGAGACTTCGACATCTCAATGGACCTCTCGGGCGTGCCCCAGGTGCAGGGCCCGATCGCGTTCGAGGGAACGTTCACGCAGGAGGTCGAGCGCCGGTAGCCGATGCTCGGCCCACGACCCGATCCGGAGATACCGCCGGCACCGCCGCCATGGCCGGCCGGGGAGGTGAATATCGAGGGCTCTCGGTACTCGCGCTCGTGGGAGTCGTCGACCTCTCGGGTGACGCCCGGCATCGGCGAGCGAGGAAGCTTTGCCGGGGATCCGAGCCCGGAGCGCACCCCTTACCGTAGCGAAGGCGGGGGCTGAGGCTCGTCTCGTTGCATGACCTGTCGCGACACGGCGAGCCCCGCGCTGCGGACCTCGGCCTCGCGCGGGGCGCGCTTGGGCACCTCGGCGAAGAACCGTTCGACCTCCTCGCGATCGAGCGTCTCCTTCTGGATCAGCAGGGTGGCGAGCTCGTCGAGCTTGTCGCGGTTCTCGGTGAGGATCTCGAGCGCCACGTCGTGCGCTTCGTCGATCAGGCGGCGAACCTCCTGGTCGATCTCGAACGCGACGGCGTCGGAGTAGTCGGGCGTGGAGGCCCAGTCCTTGCCGAGGAACACCTCGCCCTGCTTCTGGCCGAGCGTGCGCGGGCCGATCAGATCGGACATGCCGTACTCGGTGACCATCTGACGGGCGATCGCGGTGGCCTTCTCGATGTCGTTGGCGGCGCCGGTGGTGATGTCTCCGGCCACGATCTCCTCGGCGACGCGCCCACCCATCAGCATCGCGAGCTCGTCGCGCATCTCCTCGCGCGACATCATGAACTTGTCCTGCTCCGGGAGCGTCAGGGTGTAGCCGAGCGCGCGCCCGCGCGAGATCACCGAGATCTTGTGCACCTCGTTCGTGTGCGGAAGGATGTGGCCGACCATGGCGTGGCCGCTCTCGTGGAACGCGATCAGCCGGCGCTCCTCTTCGCTCATCACGCGCGACTTCCGCTCGGGACCCGCCATGACGCGGTCGACGGCTTCCTCGATCTCGCTCATCGAGATCCCGCGCTTGCCGCGGCGCGCCGCGAGCAGCGCCGCCTCGTTGATCACGTTCGCCAGGTCCGCGCCGGTGAACCCGGGGGTCCGGCGCGCCAGGATCGCCAGGTCGGCCCGCGGGTCCATCGGCTTGCCCCGCGCGTGGATCTTGAGGATGGCCTTGCGCCCCTCCAGGTCGGGCCGATCCACGATCACCTGACGGTCGAACCGTCCTGGCCGCAACAGGGCGGGGTCGAGGATGTCGGGACGGTTGGTCGCGGCCATCAGGATGACGGTGGAGCGCTGATCGAACCCGTCCATCTCGACCAGCAGTTGGTTGAGCGTCTGCTCCCGCTCGTCGTGACCACCGCCCAGACCTGCGCCGCGGTGCCGGCCGACGGCGTCGATCTCGTCGATGAAGACGATCCCCGGCGCGCTGGCCTTCGCCTGCTCGAACAGGTCGCGGACGCGCGCGGCCCCGACGCCGACGAACATCTCGACGAAGTCCGACCCGCTGATCGAGAAGAAGGGCACACCGGCCTCGCCGGCCACCGCCCGCGCGAGCAGCGTCTTGCCCGTTCCCGGCGGGCCGAACAGCAGCACGCCGCGGGGGATCTTTGCGCCCATCGCCTGGAACTTCCCGGGGTTCTGGAGATACTCCTTCACCTCTTGGAGCTCCTCGATCGCCTCGTCGAGCCCCGCGACGTCGGCGAAGGTGGTCTTCGGCGTGTCCTTCGTCACGGTCTTGTGCCGGCTTCGGCCGAACTGCATCACGCGCCCCCCGGCACCCTGCGAGCGGTTGATCAGCCAGAAGAGGGCGCCGATGATCAGCGCGGTCGGCAGGAAGACCGTGATCAGCGTGTAGACGAGCGTGTTCCCCTGAGCGGGCTTCGTGTCGTAGGAGACCCCGTGCTTGTCGAGCAGTGCCGTGAGCTCGTCCTCGGACTCCTTGGGGTACTTCGTCGTGAAGCGGCCGCCGCCCACGAGGTCGCCGCTCACCGTCTGAGCGCCCTCGTCGATCACGGCGTCCTGGATATCGCCGTTGCGGACGGCCTGCTGGAACTCCGAGCTCGTGAAGGTCTGCGCCTGTTCCGACCGCCCGCCGAACGACAGGAATCCGAGGAGCACGACGACGCTGAGCACGATCCAGATCGTGGGTGCCCGGAGGATCTGCTTGATGGGCTTGTCCTGTCGTGCCAGCGTGGGCTCCCGGGGCGCTCGTCGCCTTCGGAGACGCTTGTGGGCCCGGGACGCCCCAGCCCCTAGGCCCGCGCTGCCGATGGTAGCACCGGGCCCCGACGCCTGGGAGGGACACGCGTCACCGGATGCCCGTGTCCACCTGCGGATCCGCGCGGGTGCGGGAGGTGCTCGGGAGGCGCGTGGACGATCAGCCGCCGTAGGCCGACGGCTTGAGGGTCGCGATGCTCGGCAGGTTTCGGTATCGCTCCGCGTAGTCCAGGCCGTAGCCGACGACGAACTCGTTCGGGATGTCGAACCCCACGTATCGCAGGTCGAGCGGGACCTTCTGGATGCCCTCCTTCCGGAGCAGCGCCGCGACCTCCAGCGAGGCGGGCTTGCGCGCGGCAAGGTTCTTCAGCAGGTACTTGAGCGTGAGCCCCGAGTCCACGATGTCCTCGACCAGCAAGACGTCTTGCCCCTCGAGGTCGTGGTCGAGGTCCTTGAGGATCCGTACCACGCCGCTCGTCCGCGTGGCGGCCCCGTACGAGGACACGGCCATGAAGTCGAACTCGAGCGGGAGCCGGATGTGTCGGGCGAGGTCGGCCATCACCACGAAGGCTCCCTTGAGCACCCCCACGAGCAATAGAGACTTCCCGACGTAGTCCTGCGTGATGCGCGCACCCATCTCGACCAGCTTCGCCTGGATCTCCTCCGACGAGATCAGGACGGTTTCGATGTCGGGTTCGTAAGCCTCCACGTAGGCGGCGAGTGTACCGACGTCGGTCGTGCTCACGCCGTGCTCCCTTCGTGCGACGGGCGTTGGGACGTTCCCGCGGGGGAGGGCGCGAGCGAGAGGCGAACATACACCCGGTCGCGGCGCGCCGCGACCCCTTCGGTGAGGCTCCGCCGCCGGCCCGGCCGGCCGGCGGCGAGGTCCAGCACCCCGTCGATGTCGGCCCTGGTAGGGCCCCGGCCTATCCGCACGACCGCCTGAGCGACCAGACGCGCCGCCACGACCCGCGGAAGCTCGAGCAGGCGCGCGGCGTCGAGAGCGACACCGTCGGCGGACTCGACGTAGACCTCGTCCCACGCCACGTACATCTGCCGGGTCAGCTCGAGATCGTCGGCCACCAGGAGCTCCGCCGAACGGGCCAGCGGCTCCCGGATGTTGCGTCCGAGGGCGCGCTCGAGCGCGGGGATCCCCCCGAGCCGCAGCGCGTTGCGGAGCGCGTAGCCGGGATCGGCATTGGTCGGATCCGTCCGCGGGCGTAGGTGCAAGGACCGGCAGAACGCCTCCACCTCGTCGCGCCCCACGTCGAGCAGGGGGCGCACGTACGGTCCTTCGCGATGGCGGATGCCTCCCACGCCGGTCGTGCCGCCTCCGGTGAGGAGGCGAAGCAGGACGGTCTCGGCGTTGTCGTCGCGGGTGTGCGCGGTCGCCACCCGTTCGGCGCCGATCTCGCGCATCACCTCGGCGAGCGCGGCATATCGGTGCTGTCGTGCCCATGCCTCGCCGGAACTGCCCCGGGGCGGTGTACCCAGCCCGAGCTCACGGAGGTGGAACGGAAGCCGGAGCCGCGCCGCGGCGGCGCGGACGTAGGAAGCGTCGCGCGCCGAGTCCGAGCGAAGTCCGTGGTCGACGTGTGCGACCTCTATCCGAAGCCTGAGCACCCGCCGGAGCCGGTCCAGCGACTCCAGCAGACAGATCGAGTCCGCCCCACCCGACACCGCGATCAGGACGATCTGACCGGGCAGGAACAGCTCATGCAGCCGAGCCGTGGCCTTGACGCGTTCGAGGACCTTCGCAACCGCGGGCGGGCGTCGTCTTCCGGCCATGGTCAGCCCGCGACGCGGGCGACCCACCGGCCGGGATCGCCGACCTCGTCCTTCGTCGGCAGGTTCCCCGGAGACTCCCAGACGCGATTGAACGCGGCCATGCCTGCGAGGGCGACGACCTCGCGGACGAACCGTTCCCCGTTCTCGTACTGGAGCACCTTCTGATCGAACCCGATGGCGCGCTGGACCGTCTTCTCCAGGCCCTGCGGGTGACGCCGTGATTGCAGAGCTCGGCGCATCCGGGCGAGGTCGTGGACGTGGTCCTTCGCGACCTCGTTCATGACGAACGACGCGTGCCCCTCGAGCAACGCCATCATCGACTGCGTGCGTTGGAAGACCTCGCGCTGTTCGGGGGTGAGGAGCGTCAGGATCCCACCCGGGCCCTCGCCGCTTCGCAGATCTTCCACCGCTCGCTTCACCTGATCGATCAGCTGGTGCGAATCGAGCGAGATCGAGCCGAGGTACTCGTCGACGAGGCCGCCGAGGTAGCCGCGCAGCCAGTCCGCCGCGGAGAACTGCACGCGATGGGTCACCTCGTGGATCGCGACCCAGAGGCGGAAGTCGGCCGGGGTCAGCCCGAAGCGGCGCTCGACCTCGACGATGTTCGGGCCCACGAAGTAGATCAACCCCTCGTCGTCGGGCGGCAGGAAGACGTCGAACTGACCGAGGACGCGTCGCGAGACGTAGCCGATCACGGCCCCGGCCTGTGCGCCGAGGGTCTTCCTCGCCAAGACGGGTCGCTCCGGGCGGCGGTCGAGGATCCGGACGGCCAGTGGCTCGAGTAGTCGTTGCAGCCCGTTGACGTTCTGCCGGATCCAATCGCCGCGGCCCATCACCCAGGCGCGCGACCTGAAGCCCGACACCTCCAGCCCGGTGAAGCTCGTGACGAGCGACTCGGCCTGCGCCACGTGGCCGGCGAGGTCCTCGCGCAGCCGGGCGCGATCGGCCGGGGCGACGCGCGGGCCGGGACCAGCCACCCGCTTGCCGATGTCCAGGGCGGTCGACCAGTCGGCGAGCTGCGCGGCTCGCGAGCCCATCGACCAGTCGACGTTCGTCGAAGCCACGAGGCCGCCGCCTACCCGCCCGTGGCCTTCTTCCGCGCGGCGATCATCGCGGCGCGGCGTGCCCGGCCTTCGGCGATACGGCGGTCGGTGCCTTGGGACAGCAATTCGGCGAGCGTCGAGTCGTAGGTCTCCTGGTCGATCGTGACGTCGGGATGTTCCGCGGCAGCGGGCGGGGGCGTCGCTGCCGCAGCGGGTGCGGCAGGGGCGGCGGCCGGCGGTGCGGCGGCGGGAGCTGAGGGCGGCGCCTGCTCGGCGGCGGGAGCTGAGGGTGCGGCGGCGGGAGCCGCGGATGCTGCGGGCGCTGAGGGCGGCGCGGGCGTAGACGGCGCGGGCGCGGCGGCGGGAGGAGCGAGGGCGCCGGCGCCGACGGCGGCGGGAACGGCCGGCGGCTGCACGACGATCGGCACCGCCTGGGAGAGGTCGACGGTTCGCCGCGGAGGCTCCTGACCCGGCAGCACGCGGTCGGCGCGGACGACCTTGGAGGTCTCTTCGTCCTTGGCGAAGCGCGGGGCGAACCGCATGTACCCGACGATCAGGAACAGCACCACCACGAAGGCAAGCGCCCCCAGCAGGAAGGCCATCCCATAGACCCAGCCGCCCGTGTTCTTCACCGGGGTGGAGCTCGGCGTGATCATGGTCTGGGCCGAGGCCGCGGCCGAGCCGGCGACGACGACGACCAGACCGAAGAGTGCGACGGCGAGCGGGCGAAGAGACCTCACAAGCGGCGATTGTCGCAACCAGGTGAACCCGCGGCAACCGAGATCCGTGGCCGCAAGAGCCGGAGGGGGGATTCGAACCCCCGACCTACCACTTACGAGGCGGTTGCTCTGCCCCTGAGCTACTCCGGCGCTGCGTCGCTCAGGATACCAACGGCGTTCGTGGGAACATCCCGCCGCGCCGGGGTGCAGCCGCGGGAAGAACGTCGTAGTGAACCCCTTGGGAAGTTCGGCCGGTTCAGGGAAGATGCAGGCGTGAACGCGCAGGAACAGCCCTCCGTCGACGGCCCGATCCGCCGTGTGATGGTCGGCACCGACCGCTCCGCCACGGCGTCCAAGGCCGTGGACTGGGCAGCCTCCTTCGCGGAGCGGTACGGGGCCGAGCTGCATCTGGTGCAGGTGGTGTTCCCGGCGACCAAGGCGGACACGGAGTTCGGCGCCGCCGAGGCGACCCGGGCGCGGACCGCGGCCGACGAGCTCCAGATGGAGGCACTCAGGATCGCCGGCGAACGCGGACGCGCGCACGTCGTGATCGACGACGACCCCGCCATGGCGATCGTCCACGCGGCCGAGAGCGCCGAGATCGACGTACTCGTCGTGGGCAACGCCGGCATGGCCGGTCGCAAGGAGTTCCTTCTCGGGAACGTGCCGAACCGGATCAGCCACAACGCCCGATGCACCGTGATCATCGTCAACACGACCGACGGCGTGGTGACGCCCGTCCGCGATCCGCGAACCGCCACCGTGATCCGGAGCTCGCACGTCGAGACGCAGACGCACCCGCGGCTCATGGCGCGCGGGACCAAGATCGCCGCGGTCTTCGCCAAGCACGGCCTGAAGGAGCTCTTCGGCCGCCCCGACCAAGAGGGCTCGATCGGGCGCGTGCGCCAGGCCAAGCGGATGCGCGCAGCCCTGGAAGAGCTCGGTCCGACCTTCTGCAAGCTCGGTCAGATCTTGTCCACCCGACCCGACCTGCTGCCGCCGGAGTTCATCGATGAGCTCGCAACCCTGCAGGACCACGTGCCGCCGCTGAACGAGGAGCAGGTCGTCGCGGTCATGGAGGAAGAGCTCGGCGTGCCCTGGGAGGACGTGTTCGACCACATCGACCCCGCGCCCCTGGCGGCCGGGACGATCGCCGAGGTCCATCGAGCGGTGCTCGCCAACGGCGAGCTCGCCGTCGTCAAGGTCCAGCGGCCCGAGGCCAAGGAGCAGATCGAGCAGGACCTCGCGCTGCTGGAGGTGTTCGCCGAGAAGGTGAGCGACCGCCCGCAGCTGAAGTCGGTGATCGACGTTGAAGCCGTCTTCGAGCATCTGTCCGAATCCCTGCATCGCGAGCTCGACTTCCGCCAGGAAGCACGGAACATGGAGCGCCTTCGCGACGTGATCGCGCGGTTCCCGCGGCTCGCGGTGCCACGCCTCTACCCCGACTACTCGTCGTCGCGGCTCCTCGTGATGCGAGACGTCGCCGGAGGTCCGATCACGATCGCTCCGCAGGGTGCTGCACGGTCCGAAGCTGCGGTGCAGCTCCTCGAGTCCTTCTACAAGCAGATCATGGTCGACGGCTTCTTCCACGCCGACCCGCATCCCGGCAACCTCATGTGGCAGCCCGACGAGGAGCGCCTGTACTTCCTCGATCTCGGCATGGCCGGAGAGGTCGGAGCCGAGATGCGCGAGACGATGATGCTCCTGCTGATGGCCTTCTGGCAGGAGGACGTCGGCTTCCTGACCGATGTCACGTTGATGATGGCGGGTGCGATCGACCGCAGTGACCTCGACATCGACACGTTCACCGGCGAGATCGGCGAACTGATGGCGAAGTACCGCACGGCATCCCTCAAGGACATCCAGCTCGGCCCGGTGCTGCAGGAGATGACCGAGATCTCGCTGCGCCACGGGGTGCCGCTGCCGGCCTCTCTCACGCTCACCGCGAAGGCGCTGGCACAGATGCAGCTGGCCGCGGCTCAGCTCGATCCCGACGTCGACCCCTTCGACGTGGCGGGCAAGTTCCTGATGCGCAGCGTGCTCGGCGGCATGCGCGCAAAGATCGACCCGAAGGCGCTCTTCTATCAGACGCAGCGGCTCAAGGTTCGCGCGATGCGCGTGATCGAAGCGGTCGAGCGCATGATCGGCGCGCGGCCGGGAGCCAAGCTCGAGGTCAACTTCCGCGCCGCAACGCTCGAGCAGACGGTGCGCCGTGCGGGGCGGCGTCTGGCGCTGTCGCTCGTGGGCGCCGCCGGCCTGCTCGGCATGGCTATCGTCTCCACCTCGCAGGACGTCCCCACCTGGGTCGGCGCCACGCTGGGCACGATCGGGGGGCTGTTCACGCTCGGCCTGCTGGTCGATCTGGTTCGCAAGCGAAAGTAGGGCTTCGCAGGCTACCCGAGGTCGACGTCGCCGCCCTTGGAGGTCAGTTTCGTCGGGGCAGATGGCTGGGGCGCCGACTCCTTCTTCTTGACGGCCCGCATGAGGATGCGCTCCAGGACGAACGCCACGACCGCGAGCGCCAACCCGACCAGCCACCGCTCGACGCGCCGGAGTCCCTTCGCGCGTGGCCGTTCCCGAGCCGTCACGCGTCGTCTCCGCGAGCCTGCGGGGCCCGGACCGGGATCCGTCCGAGGAGATGCGTGCCCGATCCCGGCGACGACACGACCGACAGTGTGCCGTCGAGGGCGCCGAGCCGATCGGCGATCCCTTGAAGCCCCGTCCCGTACCGCGTGACCGCGGGATCGAAGCCGGTGCCGTCGTCGGCCACCTCGAACGTCAACTCACCGCTGGAACGGGCGACGGACAACGCCGCATGAGACGCGCCTGCGTACTTCGCCACATTCTGCAACGCCTCCAAGCATGAGAAGTAGACGGCCGACTCGATCTCCTGTGGATACCGCATCGGATCGATCGCCGCCACGTCGATCGGCACGATCGACTTGCGGGCCTGCGCCTCGAGCGCCGCGCCGAGCCCCTTGTCTGCGAGCAGCGGCGGGTAGATGCCGCGGGCGAGGTCGCGGAGATCCTCGAGCGCGGTACGGGTCTCGGTCTCGAGCTGGGTCACGAGCTCGTGCGCCCGTTCGAGCTCGCGGTCCATGAGCCCGTGCACGAGCTTGAGCTTGACCGCCAACGCCACGAGCTGCTGCTGGGCGCCGTCGTGGATGTTGCGCTCGAGCTTGCGACGCTCGACGTCCTGTGCGGCGACCAGCCGACGGCGCGACTCGCGCAGGTCTTCGACGAGACCGACGTTGCGGAGCACCAGCCCGGCCTGGGACGCCAGATCGGTGACCAGCCGCTCCTTGACCGGGCTGATCGGATCGCTCGCGGGCATGGCGACGGAGAGTGCACCGAGCAGCTCGCCACGGTCACGCACGGCGACGGCGTACTCGCCCGGGATCGTGGGCACCTCGTCGTTCTCTATCGCGGCCGCCTGCGCAGACGGAGCATCGGCGGGCCAGGACGCCGTGGGACGCAGCTCCCGGCCGACGCGGAGCCAGACGCGAGCGACCGCAGCACCGGCACCTTGGCCGAGCATCTGCGCCATCCGCGGCACGACGTCCTCGGTGGCGTAGGCCCCGCCCAGCCGCGCGGAGAATTCGGTCAGGACCTCGTACGGGTTCGCACGCCGGCCGTAGACGAGCCGGTCGGCGAGCCGGGCAACGCGCGCACGGACCGGCTGGAACGTCACGGCAACGATCACCGCGGCGATCATCGTGAGGGACGAGCTCCCACGCCCGAGCCAGGCGCCGAGTCCGACGACGAGGGCCAGGTAGACCAGGGTCGCGAAGAGTGCCAGCGTCGCGTAGATCACCGTCTTGCGGACGACGACGTCGAGGTCGTACAGGTGGAACCGAAGGACCGCGACCCCGATCGACGCCGGGAACGCCAGGAACCCCGCGCCAGCCACCAGCGCCACCAGGAAGTTCGATTCCGACGAGAAGCCGGTGACCACGATCGTGACCAGACCGAACGTCAGACCGAAGGCAACCCACTTGATCTGCTGCCGCTCGATGCCGCTCGACCGGCGGAACCTCCGGAACAGCGAACCGACCGACGTCAGGAAGATCACGGGGAACAGCCAGCCGATGATCACGTCGAGGTTCGGGAGATGGCTCGTCCACTCGAGGTAGAACGGGTTTCGAAGCGTGATGTCTTGGTCGGAGCCGCTCAACGTCGCCTGCCCGAAGACGAACGAGAGACCGATCACCACCAGGAACGCAACGATGAGGCAGAGGAAGGGACGCCACCGCGCCGAGGGCAGACGTCCGTCGGGAAACACGAGTGGCAGAATGAAGATGACCGGCAGGATCCCCACGAGCCATCCGAAGTTGTTCAGCAAGCCCATGAACACGGCGGGTGCGCCCGTGTGACCGCGAACGACGAGCCAGGTGAAGAGCTCCCCCCCGAGGAAGCTGCTCGCTGTGATGACCGAGGCGTACAGGAGCATCGAGCCGATCAAGTTCCTTCGGTCACGGCTGACGATCAGAGCGCCGACCACGCCGAACATCGCGAAGGCGACGATGAATGGCACCTGGGTGGCCACGGCTTCATCGTTCGCCGACAAGAAGGCGACGCCGACCATCGCGACGCAGAAGAAGACGCCGAGCGTGACCCACGGCCACCGAGCTGGTCGAACGGATGTCGCGATGGCACGCTGATTCATGTGATCACCAGCTGGAAGACCTCCACGGGCTCCTCTCGTCCTTTCACGATCCGGGGCCCGATCGGTGTGGCCGAGACGCCCGGTGCGGCCGCGATCGTGGAAGCAGCGGCGACGATCTCGCCGGCTCCTGCCTCGGATTGCAGACGTTGCGCGATGTTGACCGCGTCGCCGACGACCGTGTACTCGAGCCGTCCGCCGCCGCCGACCGTGCCGGCGATCACGAGCCCGGTGTTCACGCCGATGCCGACGCCGAGATCGGGGACGTCGCGCCCCCACCCGGCCTCGTTCAGCTCGCGCTGGCGCGACTGCATCGCGATCGCGCATCGGAGCGCGCGCTCGGCGTGATCGGACGTCGGATCCGGAGCCCCGAAGACGGCCATCACCGCGTCGCCCTGGAACTTGTCGATCGTTCCGCCGTAGCCGAGCACCACCTCGGCCATCGCCTCGAGGTGCCGGCCGATGATCGTGGCCACGTCTCGCGCCGTCAGCCGTTCGGCGAGTGTCGAGAACCCGCGGATGTCGCTGAACAGCACCGAGACCTCGACCTCCTGCGGTTCGATCGCGGTGTCGGGATGCGCTGCCAGTCGGTCGGCCAGCTGGCTCGGGACGAAGGAGGCGAGCGTCCGGCGCGATGCGGCCTGCTCGACCACCGCGGCATGCAACCGCTTGAATTCGCCCAACAGCCCCGCACCACCGCCGTCGCCCGCCATCCGGCCGAAGAGCTCGGTGACGCGCCGGTCGACGGCCTCCTGCGTCGTGGCCAGCTCCGCCGCCATCTCCGCGTAGCCGAGGCCGCGACTCATCATGTCCAGGATCTTCCGGTCCTCGGCGTCGGCGTGCTTGCTGCCCGTCAGCCGCTCGGCGATGACGGGGTCGACTGCGCTGCCGCCGGCGTGGACCTCGCGGATCGCCCGGACGAGCTCGTCGCCCTGCGCGATCCGGTCCTTCAACAGATAGGCGAGACCGCTGTGCCCTTCGCCGAGGAGCGCGATGGCGTACTCCTCGTCGTCGTGGGCCGACAGCACCACCACCCCCGTGTGGGGATGGTCGCGCCGGATCGCATGCGCACAGTCGATCCCCTCGAGCCGGAAGGACGGCGGCATCTTGATGTCGGTGACGACCACGTCGGGGACGTGCGTGCCGGCGGCCTCCAGCAGGGTTGGCGCGTCCTGAGCCACGCCGACGACCTCGATGTCGTCGTAGGAGTCCAGGAGGGCGCGCACGCCCTCCCGGACGAGCACGTTGTCCTCGCCGAGCACCACCCTGATCGTCAAGCCGCCACCTGCCCCACGTGTACGATGCGCGCGTGCTGCGCGTCGTGTTCGCGGAGGATAACTACCTTGTGCGGGAAGGCACCATCGCGCTTCTGACGGATGCGGCCGCCGTCCAGGTCGTCGGGACCGCCACCACCTTCGACGAGCTCCTGGCGGCCGTCGAGCGCGAGAAGCCCGACGTCGTCCTGACGGACATCCGGATGCCGCCCACCGGCACCGACGAAGGCATCAGGGCGGCGAAGCGGATCCGGGCGGATCATCCGGGCGTCGGCGTGGTCGTGCTGTCGCAGTTCGCCGACGAGGACTACGTCTACGACCTGCTGAAGGACGGCGCCGCCGGCCTCGGGTACCTGTTGAAAGAGCGGGTCGCCAACGTCCACGAGGTCGTGCGCGCGCTCGAGGAGGTCTCGCGCGGGGGGAGCGTGCTCGACCCCAAGGTGGTGGAGTCGCTCGTCGCCGCGAAGGATCGCATGACCCACTCCCCGCTCGCGCAGCTCACCGATCGCGAGCGCGAAGTCCTCTCGCACATGGCCCAGGGGAAGAACAACGCCGCGATCGCTGCGTCCCTGTTCCTCACCGAGCGCGCCGTGGAGAAGCACATCAACTCGATGTTCCACAAGCTCGGGCTCTCCGAGGAGCCAGACGTGCATCGCCGCGTGATGGCGGTGCTCGCCTTTCTCCGCGAGCGCGAGCACGCCTGAACCGGTCATTGCGCACGGCGGGTATCCACGATCAACACGCTGCATTGCGCGTACCTGAGCACCGGGTTGGGCACGCTGTCGCGCACGCGCAACGACGAGCCGTGCGTCCCCGGTTGCCGACGATCGTCGCCATCGTCACCTCCTTTCGCCGACGTCACCGTAGGTCCGACGACGAGCTCCTCGCGATCGCGCGGGCACGACTCGTCCGGGGGGTACCAGCATCCAAGCCACCCGGGCGTTCGCTCCCTTGGTGAGGGCCAACCGAGTCGGACCATCCTGCGCGTGTACGACATGACCGCGGAAGGACAAGGTCCTGCCGGGCGGGCGACCGCTTGGGCAGTGTTGGCAGCCGTGGCTGCGTTCAGCTCATCCTCCTCGGACGGGCAACCGGATCGGCTGGCTGTTCGACGTCGCTGCAGCAGGTCTCTGCGTGATCTTCGTCACCGAAGCATTCGACTACGTGTCCTCGACCCGAGCCACCCCGCTGGGAAGCGTCGGCGTCTCGGCGATCGTGAACGAGGTCGCCGTCTACCCGGTCGTGGCCGCGCTTGCCCTGATGCTGCTGCTGTTCCCCACGGGACGCCCCCGCTCGCGGGTGTGGGCCGTCGTGGGTTGGATCCTCGTGTCGTCGACCACAGTGGTTCCCCTGTGGGTCCTCATCCAGCCCGGCGAAACGGGATCGAACGAGCGCCGACTGCTGAGGACCCGGGAGCGCAGGCTGGCCTTGCGCTGCACAACGTCCGGCTTACCCAAGAACTGACGGCGCGTTTGCAGGAACTGGACAAGCAGGCCCAGGCATTGAGCTTGTCGCGCGAACGACTGGTGCGGACAGGGGACGAACAGCGATGGCGACTCCAGCGCGACCTACACGACGGGCCCGAACGACGGCTCGCGGAGATCGGTCGACGTGCGCGCGAGGTGGTAGCCCCCGACGCTGTCGACGTCCTCCTGGAGCAGACCACTTCGTGCGGCTGACCGCCGATGGCAACGACCTCTGCTTCGAGATCAGCGACGACGGGCCGGGCTTCGACCCCGTTGCGACGCCCCGCGGCATCGGCCTGCAGATCGTCCAGGATCGCGTGGGGATCGGGACTCCCGGACACCTCGTGATACGGTCCGGGCGTTCCGAGCCGAGGGAGGCGGAGATGCGCTGCGCGCCGAACCGACGCGCGGGACGACGCTTCGTGATCGTCGCGTCGCTGCCGTCGTTGCTGCTGCTCGGACGCGTGGACGCCGCCGGCGCCCCGGCGCCGGCTCCCGTTGCGTCGAGGCCGCTGCAGGCGTTCCTGGACGTGCGCCGCCCGATCGCCTCGACGGAAGGCCTCGCGATCGCAACCGAGGGCGCACAGGCGGCGCTCGGTCGAACGACCCTCGTGAAGCTCGACCCTCGGACCGGAACCCCGCGATTCGTCGGGCGCCTCGACGGGTACCTCTCGCCACCGAGCACGCGTTCCGCCAGGTCGATCGCGATGGGCTTCGTCCGCGCTCACCTCGACGCATTCGGGCTCACCGAGCAGGACGTGCGGACGTTCGTCCTGGGCAACGAGTACGTGGATGTCGACGGCATCCACCACCTTTCCTGGATCCAGGTCGCAAACGGCCTGCAGGCGTTCGACAACGGCCTCGAAGCCGCCGTGACGGCCGATGGGCGGCTCGTCAACGTCACCGGGTCGCCCGCCCACGCGCTCGGTGCCGGCGTCGCCGTGCATACGGCGGTATCGGCCGCATCGGCCACGGCCCGGGCTCGGGCGAGCGTCGGCGCGAACCCCTCACCCGCGCGCGACGACACCGCCTCCCTGGTCCTGTTCCACGGGGGCCGCTCGCACCTGGCTTGGCAGACCCTGACCGCCGTCTCGGACCGGGAGCGCGACCTGTCGATCGTCGATGCCTCGACGGGGATGATCCTTTGGCGCGCGAACCTGGTCGACGCCGCAACGGGAACCGGATCCGCCTGGGAGTACTACCCGAGCACGGAGGTGCCCAACGGCGGTGGGACGCAGCAGCCGGTGTGGTTCCCGGTCACGAAGACGGACCGACTCTTCGGCAACAACGCGCACGTCTACGCCGACCCCTTCGACGACGACGTTGCCGATCCCGCCGACGAGATCCCACCGGCATCGCGCCTGGACTGGAGCTATCCGCTGGTGCCGTTCACCCAGTCCAACCAGAACTGCGACCCGAGGTGGCAGTGCACCTGGAACAAGAACGTCGTCCGCAGCTGGCAGGACAACCTCGATCAGGCGGGCGTGCAGGTCTACTACTACCTCAACAAGTACCACGACCATCTCGAGCAACAGCCGATCGGCTTCACCGAGGCAGCGGGGAACTTCCAGGTGACGAACCTCTCGGGGAAGGGTCGTGGCGGGGACGCGGTGCAGGCACAGATCGTGGACGGGGCCTCGACCCACCATGGGCTGCCGGACGTGAACCACTACAACAACGCGAACTTCTTCACGCCACCCGATGGGCAGAACCCCGTCATGCAGATGTACCTCTTCCACAAGGACGCCCTGGCGCCGGGCTGGCCCTCGTCCTTCGGCGGTGACGACGCGTCCGTCGTCTACCACGAGTACACGCACGGACTTTCCAGCCGGCTCGTGACGTACCCCAACGGCCTGCAGGCGCTCAACACGCTCCAGTCCGGCGCCATGGGCGAAGCATGGAGCGACTGGTACGCGATGGACTTCCTCGTGGACCAGGGTTGGGCGACCGACGGAGCGCCTGCCGGCGACGTGAAGGTGGGCGAATGGATCACGGGCGGAGAGGGGATCCGGTTCCAGGGGATCGACTGCACGGTGGGCGCGCCGGGGGCGCGCTGCCCGTCGGGCTTCGCCAGCGGGGCCGGCGGCTTCACCTACGGCGACTTCGGGAAGATCGCCACCGGCCCGGAGGTGCACAGCGACGGCGAGATCTGGGCCCAGACGCTGTGGGATCTGCGGGCCCGACTCGGCGTGGCCACGACCGAGAGGCTCGTGACGCGGGCGATGCAGTTGTCGCCGCCCGAACCGTCGTTCCTCGACATGCGCAACGCGATCCTGCAAGCCGACCGCGTCGTGTTCGGCGGGACGCACGGCACAGCGATCTGGAGTGTGTTCGCACACCGAGGGATGGGCTACTTCGCGTCAACGGTCGACGGCAACGACGTCACACCGGCACAGAACTTCGCGCGCCCGCCCTCCTGCGCCGCCTCGGGGTGCGGCGCGATCGCGGGCACGATCACCGACTCCGTGACGGGGAAGCCGGTGAAGGGCGTCCGCGTGGCGATCGGCGGCCACGACTCGGGGTTCGTCGGCACCGATCTTCGCGCACGGACCGGGAAGGACGGTCGCTTCAGGATCAAGCGCGTACCGTTCCACACGTACGCGGATCTGGTGATCGATCGGTGGGGCGTCGAACCCGTCGTGCTGCACGGCATCAAGGTCAACGGCACCGAACACGTGGATCGAAAGGTGACGCGCGATTGGGCCGCCGTGGACGGCGGGGCTTCCGTGCAGCGATCGACGCCCCCCAACTACACGTCCTACGGCTGCGGCCCACGCGCCGGGTTCGATCGGTCCATCGGCGTGGGATGGGGTAGCGACGCGCCGAACTCCACCTTCGGCAGCGACGTCACCGGACCTCGATCGGTCGTGGTCAAGCTCCCCCGAGCGGTCGACGTCACGACGTTCGGGTTCGCGCCCGGAGCCAGCTGCGGCGACCCCCCGGACGCAGGGGTCAAGGCGTTCGACATCTTCACGCGGACCGCGCACGGCGCGTGGATCCTCGCAGTGTCGCGCGAGAGCGCGCTGCGGGCCGGCAGGCTGAACCGGCTGGTGCCCGATCGAGGGAACCGGAACGTCCGCTACGTGAAGCTGACGATGCGCTCGAACCGCGGGAACACCACATTCATGGACATGGAGGAGCTCAGCGTTCGCGGACGGTGAGCGGCATCAGCTTCGCGCCTCGGCGGCCTCCGCCCAGGCCTCCTCGAGACGGTCGGGCGCGAAGACCGATTTGGGGATGTAAGCGGAGGCGCCGCACTCGGCTGCGCGCGGTCCGTACTCGTCCTCCTCGTAGGTCGACAGGAGCAGCACGACCGGGCTCGGGGACCCGCCGAGGATCCGCCTGGTCGCCTCGATGCCGTCGATCCCGGGCAGGTTGACGTCCATCAGCACGAGATCGGGGGTCAGCGTTGCGGCCAGGTCGACCCCCTCTTCTCCGGTCTCTGCCTCGCCGACGACCTCGAACCCGTCGGTGACGTCGACCACCATGCGCGCAGCGAGCCTGAACGGCTTCTGATCGTCGACGATGAGCACACGGACGGCCATGATCCCTCGGATCCAGCGTCGCAGCGAAGGCGTGCAGCGACAGTGATGCCAGCACCACTTCTTGGGTCCGCCGACGGCGGGGCTCAGTCCGAGCGGTGTTCACCCTCGCCGTGTTCGCCGTGTTCGCGGTTCTTCGGCTTCTTCGACGCAGCGAGGCGGGCGAGCCGGGCGCGCATCTCACCGGGATCGACCTCCGATGCGTGTGAAGGCTTCGCGTCGACCAGGCGCTCGAGCAGGTCGACCGCCGACTCATCCTGGCCCTCCGACTCGTCATGGACCTTCTTCGCATCGGGCACCCGCAGCACGAACCCAGGGTCGACGTCCGGCAACCGGACGACCTTCTTCGCGCGGACCGGCGTCGGGGGCTGGGCCTCGGCAGCCGGTTTGGGTTGTGGAGCCAAGCGCTTCGGCGTGGTCTTGGGCTTGCCGCGCGACGCGGGCTCGGCCTTGTCCTGCCCTGCCGGCTTGGCCTTCGGCTCGGCTGCGGCCGGCGGCTTGGGCTTGGCGTCGGCCACCGGCTCGGGCCTTGATTCCGCCACGAGCCGTGGCCTCGGCGGCGGTGCAACCTCCGCCACGGGCTCGCTCTGCGGAAGCCCGACCGGTTCGGCTTCCGGGACCACGACGGGCTCGCTCTTGGACGTCCGCGCGGCAGGCTCGTGCGCGGGGGTCGCGATGGGCTCGGGCCGGGGCCCCCGCCTGCTCGGCTCGAAGGGCGCGGGGGCGGGAGGAGGCGTGATCTCGGGGGCCGCCGAGGCGGGACGGGGGATCACCGGTTCGACGCCGCCCGTGTTCATCCGGGTCGCCATCGCTGAAAGCGTGCGCTGCAGCTGTCCCTCGGCCGTGCGCCGTGCTCCCTCGCTCTCGCGCAGCTTGGCCTCGACGTGCTTGAGGCGGGCTTTGGCGTTCGACTCCGACCGGTCGAGTTGGGCCTGCTCGTCCAGAGCCATCAGTGAATAGCCGTGGGGGATCGAGGTCTCGTAGAAAGGAACGCCCGCACCGATCTTCGCCGCCGGCTCGCGCATCGACAGGATCGCCAGCCCGAGCACGAGCAGCCCGCCGATGCCGAGGATGATGCGATAGCCGAGCCATGCGGAGTGCACCGACGAGAGGAGCACCGACTCTGAGAACTCGACCTCTCCCACTGCCGGCTGTGAGGTTCCCAGCAGGCCCAGATACGTGTGGAACGTGGGCCGAGCGGGCGCGCCCGTCAGCGTCCGATGCGAGATCACCGACACCGGGGTCCCGCGATCGGCCGCCGCAGCCCCAAGCTGGGCGTCGTTCAGGGCCTCCGCCGATCCGATGCCGTCGCGGTTCAGGGTGGAGAACAGAAGCGTGCCCTCCGGGCTCCAGAGCCGGACGGCGTCGACTCGCGGGTCGGTCAAGACGTCGTGCAGCGCCGTTCGTGCCGTCACGGCCGGTTCGTCCCTCAGCGGGGCCGAGAGATCGGTCGATCCGAGCGAACCCACCAGCACGCTCTGGAGTGCGACGACCGATCGGTCCTGCGCGGCCGAGCGTTCGCCGTTGGCCGCCCGGTTCGCCCCCGGAAAGGTGGCGATGCAGAGCACGATCAGAAGGAGGGCGAACGGCCACCAGACGGCGGCGCTCCGCTCGTCTCTCGTGAATCGGTCGATCAAGCCCACTCGAACTTCCCCCCCAACGGGCTACAGCGGCGACCGCCACGATACCGTGCGCAGACCCCCTCGTGAATCGGCCGAAGGACCTCAGACCGATGTCACGCTGCAGGAACGTCGGCCAGGCGCATGAATGCGTGCTCCAGGACGAGCCGGGGGTTGAGGTTCACGTCGTCGGCGAGCGCCGCACGGGCCTCCTCGATCCCCGCCAGACCGGCAGCGCTCCGGGAGAGCGACATGGACCCGTGAGGGGGGACGTCGGAGTTCAACAAGAGCTCGGCACTCCCCGCTACCGCCGCGACGATCTCGTCCCGCAGGAGCGCCGACGCGCCGAGGAGCACGCGGTCGATGTAGTCCCGCTCAGCACGTCGTTCGCGACGGTGGTGCCGGACCTCGATACGACGGATCGCGCCGCGATAGGCCTCCTCCGGAGCGCCTCGTTCGTCGAGGAAGGGCGCGACCTCCGCTTCGAGATCCGCCTTGAGCCCCTTCTTGTACCCGGCCGCGGCCTCGATCACGACGTCCGCCGCCTCGAGCGCACCGGTCGGACCCGTGGCCGCCAGCTCGAGGGCTGCACGCGCCGAGTCGCGGAACGCCAACCCGTCGGATCCCGTCGCCATGCGGCGTGCGCGGCCGAGGTTGCCGCCGGCCAGGCGTCCGGCCAGCCGCGCCCGAACCTCGGGAACGCCTTCCCCCGTGAGCTGCTCGACGATGAACGCCTCCGAGAGCGCCGTGAACGTCACCACGTGGCAACGGCTCCAGATCGTCTCGGGGAGCTCTTGCGCGCGCGCAGACAGCAAGAGGAACACGGTGTCGGCCGGCGGCTCCTCGAGCACCTTCAGCAACGTGTCCGCTGCCGACGGCGACAACCGGTCGGCCTCCCGGAGCAGGAACACCTTCCGGCCCGGCTCGGGCGCGGTGCGGTAGGCCGGGTGCCAGACCTCCTCACGGATCGTTTCGACGTGGATGTCCCTTCCCTCCGGTTCCACGATGAACACGTTCGGATGGTGGTCCTCGAGCGCGATCCTGCAGTCCCGGCATTCCCCGCACCCGCCGCGCGGACACACGAGCGCCGCTGCGAACGCCCGCGCCGCGATCGACTTCCCCGAGCCCTCCGGTCCTGCGAGCACGTACGCGTGATGCGGCCGCTCCGCCGCCCCACGCAGGAATGCGACGGCAGTGTCCTGCCCCACCACCCGAGCGAGGACCTCACCCATCATGCGTTGAGCGTACCGACACCGCGCGACATCGTGGCTGGGTCCTCACCCGTTCGCAGCGTGGTCGTGCTCCTGCAGCTTCTTGTCGATCGCCTCGCGCACCGACTCGAACACCTCGGCCTCAGGACGGTCGGCCTCCACGACGACGAACCGCTCCGGGTGCTCCTCGGCGATCTTGAGGTACGCGTCGGCGACCTTCGTGTGGAAGTTCTGTCCCTCGAGCTCCATCCGGTCGGGGGGATCGGGGGAGCGCTCGAGCCCGCGCTCCGGCTCAATGTGCAGCAGGACCACGAGGTCGGGGAACAGCCCCTGGGTCGCCCACACGTTCAGGGTCAGGACGTCGGGTTCACCCAGACCACGCGCCCATCCTTGGTAGGCGAGCGAAGAGTCGACGTACCGATCGCAGATCACGACCCTGCCGTCCGCAAGCGCCGGACGGATGACGTTGGCAACCGTCTGCGCGCGTGATGCCGCGAACAGCAGCGCCTCGGCGCGCGCATCGAGCTTGCCGGTGTCCGGGTCGAGCAGGAGCTGCCGGATCTGCTCCCCTACCGCCGTGCCGCCCGGCTCGCGCGTGAGGAGCACGTCGAGCCCACGGTCCCGGAGGTACTGCTCCGCCAGACGGATCTGGGTGCCCTTGCCGGCGCCTTCCACACCTTCGAAGGCGATGAACAACCCGGTGGCCGGCGGTCGCTTCAGCTTGGGCACGAGCGTCAAGGGGACGGGACGCGACAGACGGTACCGCTTGAGCAACCGCCTGGTGTTGAGCGCGGCGGCGACCACGACCAGGCCGGCCGTCCACAGGGCCAGACGAGTCCCGGACAGGTCGAACCGCTGCCCTAGCACGAAGAAATCCCTGCGACCCAACGCCCAGTCCAGGAACGCGTCGTACACCTGCGCGAGCGCCGGGAACGCAGCCAGCGACAAGAACAGCACCATGCGCGCCATCGTGTTGAGCGATCCGAACGTGCGACCCCGGAACTCGTCGGCGACGTTCTCCTGCAGGAGGGTGTAGCCGCTGACCCACGCCAGCCCGCAGAACGCGCCGAGCCACACCGCGAACATCGCGGCCCACGACAGATTCGGGGTCCCCGCCAGCACGAAGAGCACGCCCGCCGCAGCCACCAATGACCAGACGAAGACGATGTCGCGCTCGAGGACCTTCGCCGCTTGGTTCGTCGTCGCCATCCCAAGGCCCATCCCCACGCCGAACGCGGTCACGACGACCCCCCATCCGGCCGCCTTCGCGTTGATCGTGTTCGCGACGAACACCGGACCGATCGCGAGCACAGCGCCGACCGCGCCGAAGGCGATCACGATGCCGCCGGTCATCGCCGATGCGATCGAGTCCTCGCGGAGGAACCGGATCCCGTCGATGGTGTCGCGCCAGACGCGCGAGACATCCAGCCGCTCGACGTGGCGGCCGCTCGGCGTTCGGATCGGGATGCCGGCCACCATCATCGCGGAGAAGACGAAGGTCAGGGCATCCAGCGCGAGGGCCAGTGCCTCGGGCTCGCTCCCGAGCGCCGGGACCCGGCGTCCGACCCAGGTCGAGACGCCGACGATGGCGGTGAACACCGCTCCCCCGAGGGGCAGCGTTCCGTAGGCGCTGACCAGCACGAGCGAGTTCGCGTTCGCCAGCTGCCGCCGCGGCACGAGGTTGGGCAGCGAGGCGTCGCGTGCCGGCGACCACAGGAGCGAGAGGCACTCGATCGCGAACGACAACAGATAGATCGCCCACAGCTCGTGGACGAAGACCATGGACAGATACATTGCGCCGCGCGCGAGGTCGGCGACGATCATCAGCTGCTTCCGATCGAGTCGGTCCACGAGGGCGCCGGCGATCGGGCCGAACAGGAACGCGGGAAGGGTGCGAGCGATCATCACGCCGGAGACGGCGAGGTTCGCCGTCCCGCCACCCAGGCGCGCCACGATCGTCGTGACGGCGACGAACCCGACCCAGTCCCCCAGCGACGAGACCGTCATCGCCGCCAGCAGGCGGGCGAAAGGACGGTGCAGGACGAGGTCCCTCAGCGTCGCCGAGCGGGTCCCGCGGAGGGCGGCGACCTCGTCGGTGATCGTGGACACCGGCGGTCGTACCTCAGCCCGAGGCGGTCTTCTTCGCCTTGGCGCGCTTCGCGGACGTCTTCTTGGCCGTGGTCTTCTTCTTCCGTCCGGTGGTCTTCTTGGCCGTGGTCTTCTTCGCCCTCGAGGCCGCCCTGGCGGCGCGAGCCTCGGACTTGATCCGGCGCACCTCGGCCTCCGCCTCCGGGTCGCCGCTCTTCGTGATGTTGAACTCGAGATCGAGCTCGGCGCCGCAGTTCCAGCATCGAAGGGACTTCGGACGCCGCAAGAGCACCGAACCGCACTCGGGACACGGCATGTCTTTCTCGGGCGGGTTGTTGGCGGCGAAGTCGCACTCGGGGTACCGATCGCACCCGTAGAAGAGACCAAAGCGCGTGCGCTTTTCGACGATCTCGCCCCTGTGGCACTGCGGGCACGTGACGCCCAGCGACGTGGGCGGGTCCTTCTTGATGTAGCGGCACTCTGGATAGCCGCTACAGCCTACGAACGGCCCGTAACGACCCACGCGACGCTGGAGCTGCCGGCCACACTCTGGGCAGGTTTCGTCGAGCAGCTCCGGCTCCTGTCGCTCGCTGCCGTCCATGTTGCGGATGTACCGGCACTCCGGATAGTTCGAACAGCCGATGAACTTCCCGTAGCGGCCAAGCTTGATCTGGAGCTTGCCGGGCTCCCTGCCCTCCTGCGGGCAGAGCGGGCAGAGCTCGTCGAGCTCCTCCTCGTACCGCTCGAACGAGTGCTCCGCCTTCTCGATGGCTCGCTCGAACGGGCCGTTGAACTCCTGGAGCATCTGCACCTTTTCCAGGTCGCCTTCGGCGATGTCGTCCAGCTCCTTCTCCATGTAAGCGGTGAAGTTCACATCGACGACGTCGGGGAAGTGTTCGATCAGCTTGTCGGTCACGACCTCCCCGACGTCCTCGGGGAAGAACCGCTTGTCCTGCAGGCGCACGTACCCGCGGTCCTGGATCGTGGAGATGATCGACGCGTACGTCGACGGCCGCCCGATCCCGAGCTCCTCCATCGTCTTGACCAGCGAGGCCTCGGTGAACCGCGGCGGCGGCTGGGTGAAGTGCTGCTCGGGAACGACCTCGAGCAACCGCAGGACCTGCTCGGCCGTGAGCTCGGGAAGGCGGTTCTCGGCGTCCTCGTCCGGCTCGTCGTCGCGCCCTTCCTTGTAGACGCGGATGAACCCGTCGAACACCAGGGTCTGCCCGGTTGCGCGCAGGCCGTAGCGAGCGTCCTGCTCATCCTGCGCGCCCGCCGGCGCGACGTGGACCGCCTCGACGTCCACGCCTACCTGGTTGAAGCGCGCCTCGGCCATCTGCGTCGCGGCCGTCCGCTGCCAGATCAAGGTGTAGAGACGGAGCTGGTCGCGCTCGAGCGTGGCGGCCAGCCGATGCGGCGTGCGGAACACGCTCGTCGGTCGGATCGCCTCGTGGGCCTCCTGCGCGTTTCGCGAGCGCGTCTTGTACCGACGGGGCTCCTTCAACGTGTAGGCCTCGCCGTAATCCGCGCGGACGAGCTCCGCGATCTCGCGGATCGCCGTCTCGGCGATGTTGACCGAATCGGTCCGCATGTAGGTGATCAGCCCGACCGAGCCCTCGCCGGGCAGGTCCACCCCTTCGTAGAGGCGCTGCGCCAGCGTCATCGTCTTCCGCGCGCTGAACCCGAGCTTGCGCGCGGCCTCCTGTTGCAGGGTCGAAGTGGTGAAGGGCGGCGCCGGGGAGCGCTTCCGTTCCTTCTTCTCGACGTTCGTGACCCGATAGCGCGCAAGCCGGAGCCGCTCGACGTGGGCCTGCGCCGCCTCTTCGGCGCCGAGCAGGACTCCCTTCTTGTCGGGCGACGCGGCCAGCTTGCCCTCGGGCACCTCGGTCAGGCGCGCGACGAACGGCTGCTCGGCCTCCTCGGGGGTCAGGCGAACGTCGACGCTCCAGTACTCGGCCGGCGTGAACGCGCGGATCGCCCGCTCGCGCTCGACGATCAGCCGGACCGCGACGGATTGCACGCGCCCGGCCGAGAGCCCGGCCCGCACACGGCGCCACAGGATCGGCGAGATCCGGTAGCCGACCAGACGGTCGAGGATGCGCCGGGCCTCCTGCGCGTCGAACAGCTTGAGGTCGATCCCACGCGGGCGCAGGAACGAATCGAGGATCGCGTCGCGGGTGATCTCGGTGAAGGTGACCCGCTTGGCCGTGGCCGGATCCCTGCCGAGCAGGGTCGCCACGTGGAAGGCGATGGCCTCGCCCTCGCGGTCGTAGTCGGTGGCGAGGATCAGGTCGTCGGCGTCCTTCAGGGCGCGCTTCAGATCCGCCACGTGGCGCTTGGAGTCCTCGGGCACCTCGTACTCGACCTGGAACCGATTGTCGACGTCCACGCCGAGCTTCGACTTTGGCAGGTCCCGAAGGTGGCCATACGAAGCGCGGACGGCGTAGTCGCCGCCCAGGTACTTCTCGATCGTCTTCGCCTTCGCAGGTGATTCGACGACCACGAGCGTCTTGGCCATACGGGTCGCTTCCTTTACGGGCTTATTCGAGGGGTGTCAAGTCGAGCATCCCGCGCGGACGGTACCACCGGCCGCGCGCCGAACCGATCAAGGGGCCTCCGGGCCGCTATGGTTCCGCAACAACGCGCTGTTACCCTCCCCGCATTCCCGACCACGCCCAGGAGGCCGGTTGCTCGCCCTGTTCCAGGACTTCGTCACCCGGATCGTCGGGGACCACGGGCTGGTCGCGATCTTCCTGCTCATGCTGCTCGGATCGGCCTGCATCCCGATCCCGAGCGAGGTCGTGATGCTCTTCGGCGGAGCCCTCGCCAGCACCGGGTTCGCGGGCGCCGGCCACGAGCTGAGCCTGCCCGACGTCGTCCTGTGGGGCATGCTCGGCACCCTGGCCGGCTCCTGGCTGGCCTACTGGGTGGGACTCGTCGGCGGGCGGCCGCTCGTCGACCGGTTCGGGCGATACCTCTTGTTACGGCCCCACGAGGTCGACCGGGCCCACGGCTGGTTCGAGCGACATGGCGAGGCCGTGACTCTGTTCGGGCGGCTGATCCCCCTCGTGCGTGCGATCGTGAGCTTGCCGGCCGGCGTCGCCGCGATGCCTTTCTGGCGATTCACCCTCTACACGACGATCGGCACGCTTCCCTGGTGCGTCGGGCTCGCGTGGCTCGGCTACGAGCTAGGCAACCAGTGGACGAAGGTGGAGGACGTGCTCAGCCCCATCGCCTACGCGATGGCAGCTCTGTTGCTGCTCGGGCTGATCGTCTTCATCGCTCGGCGGTGGAGACAGGTGCGGGCCGAGTACGCGGCGCTCGACGCCGCGCGCGAGACGGAGTAGGTCGCGGGTCCGGTCGCTCGGGACCGATTCCCTCGCTCGCCGTCACGCTCGCCCGCCAAGGCCCACGCCTTCACGGCTCGCTCGGTCCATATGGTCCCGGGCCGCCCGGCCCCGCTCCCACCGACCCGCACGCGATCGAGGCTCACCCCTCGGCGAGGATCGCGTAGACCTTCTTCCGAGCGTCGGCGAGGATCTCGGCCGCCTGCTTGCGCTGGGGTTCCGTCGCGGTCCGAGCCACCTGCATGACCGCGGCCGCGAGCTGGAAGGCCGACTCCCGGAGCTGTGTGAGGCCCTCGCTGAGGGCGTCGAACTCCCAGGGAGGAGCTCCGTCTCCGCGGCCGCGCCGCTCCTGGATCTCGGCCGTCCCCGCATCGGTGATCGAGAAGACGCGCTTGCCGTCCCGATCTTCGCTCGTGACCAGCCCTTCGTCCTCGAGCATCTGGAGCGTCGGGTAGATCGAGCCGGGGCTCGGGCGCCACATTCCACCGCTGCGCTCCTCCAGCTCGCGGATCAAGTCGTACCCGTGCATCGGCTTGTCCTGAAGAAGCGTCAACAGTCCGATCCGGACGTCCCCGCGGCGGGCGCGCTGCCCGCGGCCCCACGGGCCACCCCCCAACCACATCCGCTCCCAGTGACGGCCCCACGGCGGGCCGAACCCCTCATGATGGTGCGGATAGCGCCCGTGCTCGTCCCATTCCTTGCGATGCATGGCAGATCCTCCTGCGAACGATACCTCTTCTTCCTATCGCGATATATCGTAACACATCGACCAAAGAGCCGCCCTGGGCCGTGGAATACGCTGCGCGGATGGACGACGAAGCGCTTCGCGGGCATTACGCCTCCGGGTACGAGCGGCGACGATTGAGCGAAGGCTCGTCGCGGATCGAGTTCGCGCGGACGAAAGAGCTCCTCGAGCGGTTCCTGCCTGAGGCGCCGGCGACGGTGCTGGACGTCGGCGGAGGCCCGGGCGACTACGCGGCGTGGCTCGCGGGTCGCGGCTACGGGGTGCACCTGGTGGACGCCCTCGCGCTGCACGTCGACCAGGCGACGAACTTGGCGCGGGAGAACCAGCATCCGTTCACGACGGCGGTCGGTGACGCTCGGGACCTGGATCAGGACGACGCGTCCTTCGACGCCGTCTTGATGCTGGGCCCTCTGTACCACCTCACCGATCGGGTCGATCGCGTCCGTGCCTTGGCCGAGGGTCACCGGGTGGTGCGACCGGCCGGTGTCGTGCTCGCAGCCGGGATCTCCAGGTTCGCGGCGCTCCTCGACGGGCTGGTGAACGGCTGGCTCGGCGACCCCGCCTTCGATGCGGTCGTCGACGGCGAGCTGAGGGACGGTCAGCACCGGAATCCGACCGGCCACCCCGAATGGTTCACGACCGCCTTCTTCCACCATCCGGACGAGCTCCGAGCCGAATGCGAAGAGGCCGCCCTCACGGTCGAGGGCATCTACGGCATCGAGGGCCCCGGCTGGCTCCTCTGGCAAGACCTCTGGGACGACGCGTCCGGCCAGGAGAACATCCTGCGCGTGGCACGAGCGCTCGAGCACGAGCCGAGCGTCGTGGGAACCAGCTCGCACCTCCTGGCCGTGACCCACAGGCTGTGACGGGAGCGCAGGGGCGGGGCTCGGGACCATCTGGACCGAGCGAGCCGTGAGCGCGCGATCGTCGCGCCGACGGCGACGGCGAGCGAGGGAAGCGGTCCCGAGACCGCCGCCGCGCGACCAGCTACAGATTGGCCACCATCGTCCAGTGGTCGCCCGTCTCGTCCACTTTCTCGAACCCCGCGCGCTGGTACATCATCCGCGACCGGTTGTGCACGGCGACCGAAAGCGACAGCGCCTGGAACCCTTCCTCGCGCGCCTGCACCATGCAGGACCGCAGGACCGCTTCGCCGATGCCCTTGCGCCGGTGCAGCGGCACGACCGCGATCGAGAGCTCGGGGGTCTTCTCGTCGACGAATCCGTACCCGGGCGCGTCAGGGGTGAACACGCGGTACCACGCCGCGCCGACCGGCCGGCCGTCGATCTCGGCGATCACACCGCCGTCGCCCGGGCGCCCCCAGGCCTCGTGGTAGCGCACGATCACCGGATCGGCCAGGACCTCCTCGATCGGCTCACGGGGCCAGTCGGGGTTCCACCGCGCTGCTTCGTAGAGCATCTTCTTCAGGAACTGCACGTCGTCCTTGGTGGCAGGCCGGATGTTCATACGCCGCTGGTCCCTCCGTGTAGTGAACGCAAGGCTAGCGCAGCCTCACGCGGACCGCGTCCCCGCGGGCGCCGGTTCCACCTCCGGATCGCGCAGGTGGTACGGCACGCTCGTCAGCACCACCCGGGGCTCGAACAGCAGCAGCCGCTTGACGAAGAGCGCCGTCTGGTTGTGCAGGAAGTTCTCCCACCAGTGACGCGGCACCAGCTCGGGCAGCACGACCGTGACGACGGTGTCGAACCGGGCCGTGTATTTGCGCACCTCTCGCAGGAGGGGCTCGGTGAGATCGCGGAACGGCGCCTCCACGATCACCAGCGGGAGCGAGAGGTGACGCTCGTGCCAGCTCTCCACGAGGGTCTCCTGATCCTCCGGATCCATCGCCATGTAGAGAGCCTCCGCGTAGGACGCCTGCAGGGACTGCGCGTACACGACCGCGCGGACCGTTGCGTCGTGGACGGCCGAGACGGGCACGAGCACCACGCTGCGCGCCGGCTCGATCGGGCGCTCGGGATGAGACTCCTCTACGTCGCCCCGCACATGCGGGATGTCGGTGACGACCGCTCCGGCTTCGAACAGCAACGCCGCCTTCAGCAGCACCGCCTTCCGACGCCCGACCAGATACCGCAACAGCCCGCCCTCCACGACCTCGGGCACGACCACCGTCACGAAGTCCTGACGGTTCACGCGGTTGGACCGTACGGCCGCGCGGACCGCCCGCACGAGGTGGCGGGGACCGCCCTCGAGCTCGGCGAGATCACCCAGCCGAGGCGCCTTCGCTCCCCACTCCGCAGCGGCTCGCAGGAAGGCGTCGGGATCGCCGACCCACAGCGGCTTCACCTGCTCGGGACGGATCGCCCGCAGGTAGCCCACCGCCTCCAGCGTCGCCGGCCCGAGGTCGCGAACCAGGAGGAGGAACCGGTTCCCGGCCTCGGTCTCTCCGGTCAGGCGTCCGGCGCTGAGCAGTCTCCCGACGTGCTCGTAATGCCGGCGGACCGACAGGAAGAACCCGACGATCACCGGGATCGACCACACCACGTACTTCGCGCCACCCGCGTACTTCGTGATCGTGACGACGATCAACACGGCGCCCGTGGTGAACGCACCGACACCGTTGATCACCGCGCTTCGCTTCCAGGCCGGACCCTTGGTACGGAACCACCGCCGGACCATGCCCGCCTGCGACAAGGTGAAGGCGGTGAACACGCCCACGACGTAGAGCTGAATCAGATGGGTCAGCTCCGCGTGGAAGATCCAGATCAGGATGCTGGCGAACGCAGCGAGGATGAGGACGCCGTTGGAGAAGACCAGCCGATCGCCTCGGTTGCGGAACTGCGACGGCATGAATCGGTCGCGCGCAAGGATCGACGACAGCCGAGGGAAGTCCTGGAAGGCGGTGTTGGCCGCCAGCACGAGGATGGCGGCCGTGAACACCTGCAAGATGTAGAAGAGGAGGTTCTCCCCGAACACCGTCCGACCGACCTGGGAGAGCACCGAGTTCGTGCTCGCGATCTCCTCCGTGATGCGCACGTGCAGGAACTCGGACAGCACGGTGATCCCGAGGAAGAGCGAGACGGCCATCACGCCCATGATCGCCAGGGTCTGGGCGGCGTTCTTCGACTGGGGACGGCGGAACGCCTGCACGCCGTCCGCGATCGCCTCGACACCGGTCAGGGCGGTGGCGCCCGAGGAGAACGCTCGAGCCAGCAGGAAGGTGCTGACCACGGCCGTGGGCACGATCGGGAGGTTGGCCGTGGCCGCGACGGGACACGAGGAGAGGCACCGGGCGAATCCCACCAGGATCGTGACGGACACGATCAAGACGAAGCCGTACGTGGGGACCGCGAACAGCATCCCGGCTTCCCGGACCCCTCGCAGGTTCGCAAGGGTCACGAGGGCGACCAGCCCGATCGCCATCTCGACGCGGTAGGCGTCGAGGCTCGGCGCCGCCGAGACGATCGCGACCGTACCGGCCGTGACGCTGACCGCCACGGTCAGGGTGTAGTCGGTGAGGATCGCCGCGGCGGCCACCAGCCCGGGGATCGTTCCCAGGTTCTCGTGGGCCACGATGTAGGAGCCGCCTCCGCGCGGATATGCCCGCACCGTCTGCCGATACGACGTGATCACGATCACCAGCAGCGCGGCGATCCCGAGCGAGAGGGGCACCTTGTACTTGAGCGCGCCCGCCCCTGCCAGGACGAGCACCAGCATCATCTCCTCCGTCGCGTAGGCGACGGAGGACAGCGGGTCGGACGAGAACACGGGCAACGCGAGGAACTTGGGAAGCAGCTGATGCTCCGCCTTGTAGGACGTCAATGCCCGTCCGACGAAGATCCGCTTGACGAACCCCCCCGCGTTGCGGGCCCTCTCCGAGGTCACCATCGGCGGCATGCTACGCACAGGCGACCCGCTCGCACGAGGATCAGGCCGTCTGCTCCCCGATCCACCGATAGCCGACGCCGGGCTCGGTCACGATCAACGCAGGATCGGCGGCGTCGTCGCCGAGCTTCTTGCGGAGTGCACGGACGTACGTCCGCAGGTACGTCGTCTCGGTGCCGTACCCCTGGCCCCAGACACGCCGGAGCAGCCACTGATGGGTCAGGAGCTTGCCGGGGTTCGTCACGAGCGTCTCCAGCAGCGAGTACTCGGTCGGGGTGAGGTGCAGCGTCTCGCCGTCCAGCGCCACCAGCCTCCGCGCCAGATCGACCTCGAGCGCGGCGAACCGCAGGGTCGGCTCGGGCGGCTCCTCGGGGCCCGCTCGCCGGAGCGCCGCGCGCGCCCGCGCCAGCAGCTCCTCCATCGCGAAGGGTTTCGTGACGTAGTCGTCGGCCCCGGCGTCGAGGGCAGCCACCTTGTCGCCCTGGCCCTCGCGCACCGAAAGGATGATCACCGGTACCTCGGAGAACCCGCGGATCCGTGCGATCACCTCGGTGCCGTCCACGTCGGGCAACCCGAGGTCGAGCAGCACCAGGTCGGGGCGCGCCTCCGCGGTGGCGATGACGCCCTCCTCGCCGGTGCCGACTGTCGCGACCTCGTACCCGTGCGCCTCCAGGCTGGTACGGAGCGCACGCCGGATCTGCGGCTCGTCGTCGATCACCAAGACCCTCACAGCGACACCTTCGCCTGCTGCGGGATCTCGAACACCATCGCCGTGCCACCCCCGGTCGTCTCTTCCACCCAGATGCGCCCGCCATGGGCGGTCACGATCGCCCTCGCGATCGCGAGCCCGAGGCCGCTTCCGGAGGATTCGGGACTCTCGCGCCCGCGATAGAACGCTTCGAACACCTTCTCACGCTCCTCCGGCGCGATCCCCGGGCCTTCGTCCGCGACCCGCGCGCGCACCGCCCCCGCGGCATCGACCACGTGGATCCGGATCGTGCCCCCACGCGGCGAGTGGTGGGCCGCGTTCTCGAGGAGGTTCGTCAGGACCTGATCGAGTTGCACCGGGTCCGCCGACACCTCCGGGAGATCCGGGGAGATCTGCAGCTCGACCCGCACGTTGCCGAGCCGCGCACGCGAGCGAGCGACCACGGCCTCCGCCACCTCGTCGATCGCGGTGGGCACCATGCGCGGGATCAGGGCGCCGGCGCGGATCTTCGCAAGGTCGAGGATGTTGCCGACGAGGCGGTTCAACCGATCGGTCTCCTCGAGCACCGTCGTGAGGAGGTCGCGCTGTTGGTCGGCGTCGTGCGTGGCCCCCACGTCGAGCAGGCTCGTGACGCTCGCCTTGATCGACGCCAACGGGGTCCGAAGGTCGTGCGTGACCGACGAGAACATCGCCGCGCGAAGCTGGCTCGTCTCGGCGTCGAGCTGTGCGAGCCGCGCGCGCGCCTCCAGGCGAGCGCGATCGAGTGCCACGGCGGCCTGGCGCGTCGCCGCCTCCAAGAGGAGCCGCTCGTCGCGCGTGAACGGCCGCCCGCGTGGAGGGCGCTCCGCGATCAGCGTCCCGAGCGCGATGTTCGCGATCACGACCGGGACGACCTCGCTCGGACCGCCCAGCGGCCGCCCGGTCTCGGCCTTCGCCCGTACCTCCGTGCCGTCGAGCGAGACGGTCACCTGGCAGGCCGCCAACCCGAACGGCACGAGAAGCACCTGCACGAAGTCGTCGAGGACGCGATCGGGGAGGTCGCCCGACAGCAGCTTGCTAGAGAGGTGCGCCAGCAGCCGCGCCTCCTGCTCGCGACGTGAGGCGCGATCACGTTCGTCGGCGGCGCTGCCCACAACGAGACCGACGACCACGGCGATGGCAAGGAAGACGACCGCCGCCACGACGTCGCGCGAGCCCTGGGACTCGAGCACGGGCAGCGCCACCGACGAGAAGATCGCCGCCACCACGCCCGCCCACAGACCGCCGGTGACCGCGGATACCGTGACGGCGAGCATGAAGATCGCGACGCTGCTGACGCTGCTGTCGGCCCCGCTGGGCTGGCGGAGCTCCCGGACGAGCAACGCCAGCGCCGCGGCGGCGAGCGTGCCCACCGCCCCCACGCCCACGGCGCGCACCAGCGTCAGGCCGATCCTGCGTCCAGGCGAGTCGAGGTTCACGCGCGAACGCTACCGCTCGCGAGCTGCCCGTTCACGATGCGATCCGATCCTCCGCGGATCCGAGCCCTTCACGACATCTTCACGGGGTCATGATCTTCCTTCACGCCCTCCTCACGCGAGGTGCCGGAGAGTCTCCTACGGAAAGAGGTTTCGCTCGGTTCGGTTCGTTGCGGCCGTCACCCCCGGAACGAGCAGATCCGATGGAACCGGGGTGCGAGGCACCTGACCTACTTTCCTCCGAGCCCGTCCGCGGGGCCGGTGGCTCCCTCCAGCCGCCGGCCTCCGGGCATTTCTGGGCCTTTCGCGTCCGGCTCGGCGCGACCGTTCGGCCGATGTCACCACCAGGAGCCCGGCAGTAGGCTCTCGCGCCGTGCGCGTGGTCATCATGGGGTGCGGGCGAGTGGGCTCCGAGCTGTCGCACGCGTTGCTCGAGGGAGGCCACGACGTCGCGATCATCGACAAGAACCCGCAGGCGTTTTGGCGCTACCCGCCGGGCGACGGCGCGCACCAGCTCGTCGGTCTGGGATTCGACCGAGACACCCTGGAGGAAGCGGGGATCAAGGAGGCCGACGCGTTCGTGGCGGTGTCGTCCGGGGACAATTCGAACATCGTGTCGGCTCGGGTCGCGCTCGAGCACTACCACGTTCCCAAGGTGATCGCGCGGATCTACGACCCCCGGCGCGCCGAGATCTACGAGAAGCTGAATATCCCGACGGTGGCCACCACCACCTGGGGCATCAAGCAGATCCAGCTGATGCTGCATCACGATCGCAAGGAGATCCGCGAGAGCCTCGGAGGCGGGAACATCCTTCGGGTCCGCGTGCCCGTTCCGGCACATCTGATCGGCAAGTCGGTCCGCGATCTCGACGTCGACGGGAAGATCCTGGTGGCGAGCATCTCGCGCCGGGGCAGCGGCTTCATCCCGACCGCCGAGAGCACGTTCCAAGACGGCGACTACCTCGTGGTGATGATGGAGAAGACCGCGCTGGACCTGCTCGACCAGCAGCTCGAGGACCCCGGAGACCACCACTGATGCGCGTCGTCGTGACCGGCGGAGGGGCGATCGGGCGGCACCTCTCGTTCGATCTGGCTCAGCGCGGGCACCAGGTCACGCTGGTGGAGCAGAACAAGGACACCGCCGAGACCCTGCGCGAGCAGATGCCCGACGTCGCGGTCCTGCTCGGCGACGCCTGCGAGCCGTGGGTGCTCGAGAGCGCCGAGCTCGCCGAAGCCGACGTGGTCGTGGCAGCCACGGGCGACGACGAGGACAACCTGGTGACGTCGCTCCTGGCCAAGCAGGAGTTCGGCGTCCCGCGCGTGCTCGCGAGGGTCAATCACCCGAGCAACGAGTGGCTGTTCAACGAGCAGTGGGGCGTTGACCAGGCGGTGTCGCCCCCGCACGTGCTGACCTCGCTCGTCGAGGAGGCCGTGACGACCGGCGACCTGGTACGCCTGCTCCGGCTCGAGGGCGGCCGCGCGTCGATCGTGGAGATGAAGCTCGCCGAGAGCTCCCCCGCCGCCGACCGCGCCTTGTACGAGCTGCGGCTGCCGACGGATTCCGCGATCGTCGCTGTGCTTCGCGAGGGCCACGTCGTGATCCCCCAGCCCGAGACGGTCCTGGCGGCCGGCGACGAGCTCGTCGCTCTCGCGAGCAACGAGTCGGAACCGACGCTCCGCAGCATGATCGTCGGCTGATCGTCGCTCATCCGCCCGGCTCGAACCGATATCCCATCCCGGGTTCGGTGATGAAGTGTCGCGGCCGTGCCGGGTCGACCTCGAGCTTGCGGCGGACCTGCGCCATGTAGACGCGGAGGTAGTTGGTCTCGTCCTCATACCGAGGACCCCAGACGTCCTGCAAGAGCTGGCGCTGGCTGACCAGCTTGCCGGGATGGCGGACGAGGATCTCGACCAGGTGCCACTCGGTCGGCGTGAGATGCACGGCAGCGCCGTCGCGCCCCGTCACCTTCTTGGCCGCGAGGTCGACCGAGAACGACGCCGTCTCCACGACCGTTCCCTCGGCCTCCTCCACGGGTGCGCCGCGCCGTTCCGCGGCGCGGATGCGCGCCAAGAGCTCGCCCATCCCGAACGGCTTGGTCACGTAGTCGTCGGCCCCCGCGTCCAGCGCGGCGATCTTGTCGGGTTCCTGCTCCCGCGCCGAGAGCACGATGATCGGCGTCGAGCTCCACACGCGCAGCGCCCGGATCACCTCGACCCCGTCGATCCCGGGCAGCCCGAGGTCGAGGATCACCACGTCGGGACGCTGCCGCGACGCCAGATCGAGCGCCCGCTCGCCGTCGGCCGCCGTATCCACGTCGTAACCGCGAGCCTTCAAGTTGGTGCGGAGCCCGCGGAGGATCTGCGGCTCGTCGTCGACCACGAGCACGCGCGTCACTTGGAGGCCGCCTGCAGGCCGATGACCATCGTCATCCCTCCGCCGGGCGTGTCCTCGACGGCGAGATCGCCGCCCATCGCCTCCACGAACCCGCGCGCGACGGCCAGCCCGAGACCGACGCCGTCGGTGCCCGGACGGTCTCCCAGCCGTTGGAACGGCTGGAACATCCGGTCCCGGTCGCCGCGCGGAACACCGGGGCCTCGGTCGACGATCCGGAGCTCGACCCGGCCGCCGCTCTGCGAACCCTGGATCCGAACCGGCCGCTCGCCGCTCCAGGTCCGCGCGTTCGCCGCGATGTTGGCGACCGCCCGCTCGAGGAGTCCGGGATCGACGTCGACACGAGACAACTGCTCCGGTACGTCCACCTCGACACCTCGCCCCGAGTCGCCGAGGCTCGCGAGGGCCTTCGGCACGATCTCGTCCAATCCGACCACCCGGCGGACGAGCGTCAACGCGCCGGTCTGCAGCCGGCTCATGTCGAGCAGGTTCTCGACCAGGTTCGTGAGCCGGTCGGTCTCGCTCTCGATCGTCTCGAGGAACTCGCCTCGGTCCCCCTCCGACCAGGCGACCTCGGGATCGCGGAGACTGCTGACCGACGCCTTGATCGACGCAAGCGGCGTGCGGAGGTCGTGGGACACCGCAGCAAGGATGGCGGTGCGGAGCGCGTCGATCTCCGCGAGCGACGCGGCCTCGGCGGCCTCGCGAGCAAGCACGCGCCCGCGGACCGCGACGGTGAGCTGAGCGCCAAACGCCTGCAGGACGCCGACGGATTCCGCGGGCATGCGGGGTCCGCGGAGCACGAGGACCGTGTCTCGCCCGACCTCCACCAGATCGGTCCCGTCCCCCGGGCGCGAGGGTGGGTCCACGCCCGCGGCCGCCTCGCGCGTCCAGGCGTCGCCGTCCGCTCGGCGCAGCACCGCCGCCGCGTCCAATCCGAACGTCGCCCGGAGATTCTCCACCAGACCGGGAAGAGGGTCGTCCTCGGCAGCAAGGCGAGCCGCCAGACGCGCGAGCGCCTCGGCCTCGGCGCGACCTCGCTGAGCCTCCGCGCGCTGTCGCGCCTCGCGGCCGACCAGGAGGCTGACCACGGCTGCCACGATCAGGAAGACCACCAGGCCGACCACGTCCTCGGACTCGGCGATCGTCCACGTGTGGATCGGCGGCGTGAAGAACCAGTTGATGAGAAGCGACGATGCGACCGCGGCCGCGATAGCCGGCCACATCCCGCCCGCCGCCGCGATCACGACGACCGCGGTGACGTACAGCAGCACGACGCTCGCAAGCGCGAGCTGCCGATCGAACGACTCGATCACGAGCGTCAGGAGAGCAAGGGCGATCGCTCCGAGCAGCGCCGCCCCGGCCCGGCGGCGCGTGGACAGGTCGCCGCGACGCTTCGACCGGGGGTGATGGGTCCGAAGACCCGGCCCCTGCGAGACGACGTGGACGTCGATCGGGCCCGAGTCCCGGATCACCGATCGCACGACCGACCGTCCGAAGAGGCCCCTCCATCGACCTCCGTCGCTCGCTCCCAGAACGATCTGCGTCGCGTGCTCGGCACGCGCCACGTCGAGCAAGGCTTGGGGAACGTGGTCGCCGAGCACTTCCTCGAAACGTCCGCCCATCTGCTCCACCAGCTCGCGACGTGGTGCGAGCCGCGGGATCCCCGTCGAACGAGCGGCGGACACCACGTGCACGGCCAGGAGCTCCCGCCCTCGCCGCATCGCCATCCGTGCCGCCCGCCTGATCAGCACGTCGTCGTCGCGCGTCCCCGCGATGCCGACCAGGATCCGCTCTCGCGTCTCCCATCGCTCGCTCGGGATGCCATCGCCCCGATGCCGCGCCATCGCCTCGTCGATGCGGTCGGCCATCCACAGCAGCGTCACCTCGCGAAGGGCGGCCAGGTTCTCTTCCCGGAACGCTTGCGAGAGCTCGGCGTCGACCCTCTCGGCGGGGTAGATGTTCCCGTGCGCCATGCGGCGACGGAGAGCCTGAGGCGTCATGTCGACGAGCTCGAGCTGGTCGGCCTCCCGCAGGACGGCGTCGGGGACCGTATCGGCCTGCGAGGTGCTCGTGAACTGCTCGGCGACGTCGCGGAGCGACTCCACGTGCTGGATGTTGACCGTCGAGATCACGTCGATGCCGCCGGCCAGGATCTCCTCGACGTCCTGCCAGCGCTTCGCGTTGCGGGACCCCGGCGCGTTCGTGTGCGCGAGCTCGTCGACCAGGGCCACCTCCGGACGGCGTGCGAGGATCGCGTCCACATCCATCTCCTCGACCGACGGACCCACCAGTCGCCGGGCCACGACCTCCAGATCCCCCATCGCCGCCCGGGTTGCCGGCCGCCCGTACGTCTCGACGAACCCGATCACGACATCGGTGCCTCGGCCTCGACGCCGCCGGCCTTCTTCCACCATCGCGACGGTCTTGCCGACCCCCGCCGCGTAGCCGACGTAGACGCGAAGACGGCCACGCTCCATGTGTGTTGCTCCTATGTCAAGCCGCCACCGCGGTCAAGCGGTCGGTCGGCTGGTCCATCGATGTCATGGTCTTGAACACCACCCTCGTCAGGCATCGCTTCAGGGCGCGGATCGACTCGGTCTTGCTCTTGCCTTCGGCTCGCTTCTTCGCGAGGTAGTCCTGGGCAGGCTCGTGGATCCGCAGCTGCGTCACGGCGATCCGGTGGATCGCTGCGTTCAGCTGGCGGTTGCCTCGACGGTTGAACCGATGCCGATGCGTCGCACCGGAGGAGGCGGGGATCGGGGCCGTGCCCGCGTAGCGTGCGAAGTGCCCCTCGGTCGGGAACCGGTCGACCTTCGCGGTCTCGGCCACGATCTTGGCGGCGGTGAGCGCGCCGCATCCGGGGATCTCGAGCAACGCGGGCGCGTGGGTCTTCACGAGCCCGGTGATCTCCTGCTCGAGCTTGTTGGCACCCACGGTGATCTCGCGGCAGCGACCCACGAGCTCACGGCAGATCCTGACCGCAGTCGTCGGCTCCATGGCCTCAAGGGAGGCGCCGAGGCGCTCAAGGACCGTGAACCGGTCAAGCGTGCGAAGCGGCGGGGCGAGGTCGGGGTCGATGTCGTGCAGGAGCCACCGGAGCTTGCAGATCCGCTCCGTGCGCTCGTTCACGAGCGACTCACGGTGGGCCACAAGCAGTCCGAGGTCACGCTCGATACCCGCGAGCGTCGCCACCGGCAGCTCGGGGTGGGCCAGCGCCGCCCGGGCCACCGCCTCGGCATCGACCGGGTCGGACTTGCCGCGCACCCGGTCGGCCCGGCGAGCCACGCCCATCATCGATGGCGGCACCCGCACCGAGCGTTCCCCGCGCGCGATCAGGTGGCGCTCGAGCGCTCCGGAGACGTGACGGCCGTCCTCCACGGCGAAGGTCCGCTCCCGATCGAGGTCGCGAGCCCACGCGAGGAGTCGCTCGAACCCCCTGGTGCGAGCCTTCAGCTCGAGCTCGCCAAGCTTGCGACCGGTCGCAGCGTCCATCGCGACGGCGGTGTGGGTCTGTTTGTGCGGATCGATCCCCACTACGATCACCCCTGGTCCCCCTTCCTGGACGCACACACCGGGTGGTGAGACCACCGGCGGACACGCCTCAGTGGGGCTGAAGCAAGCTCCTATGAAGTCACGCCGGCAGGCCTTCGCCGGCGGCGGGCGGCACAACGCATGGAGGTCATCCCGCTCGCGGGAGACACCGAGGCTATGAGCCAGCCCGCCGTCGGACGGAGGCTATCCCGATGGTCGTTCGGGATCTCACTGCTCGGGCACCCTGACACTGAGGCGAGGCTAACGCGTGTGGGAAGGCCTCGAAGGACCCCTCGGTCCCGTCTTGACGGATCCTTGACGCGATCGGCGTCGCATTGACGGATCCCTTACGCGACATGGAACACCAGTCCCGACACCCGCTCCTACGCTCGGGTCGTGACCTCCGCCAACCCCGATCTCGGCGCCGGCTACGGCCTCAAACGGCTCCTCCTCGGACGCCCGCTGGCGACCGCACGCCTCGAGCACGAGCGCCTCGGCAGAGCCACCGCGCTGGCCATCTTCTCCTCGGACAACATGTCCTCGGTCGCCTACGCCACCGAGGAGATCCTGCGCGTCCTGATCCCCGCGGTGGGAGTGGCCGCCTTCTCGCTCGTCCTTCCGATCTCGTTCGTGATCGTGCTGATCGAGGCGATCCTGATCTTCTCCTACCGACAGACGATCAAGGCGTACCCGTCCGCCGGCGGCGCCTACATCGTCACGAAGGACAACCTCGGCCTCCTCCCGGCGCAGTTGGCGGGGGTCTCGCTGCTCGTGGACTACGTCCTGACGGTGAGCGTCTCGACCGCCGCGGGCGTCCAAGCGATCAGTTCAGTCCTGCCGCTCGCCATCCCCATGCGGATCGCCCTGTCGTTGTTCTTCGTGTGGCTGATCGCCTACGGCAACCTGCTCGGCGTCCGCGAGTCGGGGCGCATCTTCGCGATCCCGACCTACCTGTTCATCGTGAGCCTCGGCATCACGTGCGTGGTGGGCATCTTCGAGGTCCTCACCGGCCACGTCCAGCCGTTCGATGCGCAGGCCCAGGCCGCCAGCGGCGGCCTGACCCTCGGCACCAGCGCCGTCGCCGTCTTCATCGTGCTTCGAGCCTTCGCCTCGGGCGGCGCGGCCGTCACCGGGGTCGAGGCCATCTCGAACGGGGTCCCGGCCTTCAAGCGGCCCGAATGGCGCAACGCGCAGATCACGCTGACCTACATGGGCCTGATCCTGGGCTCCACCTTCCTGACGGTCTCGTTCCTGGCCCACCGACTGCACGTGGTCCCCGTGGCGGACGAGAGCAAGTCGGTGCTCGCGCAGATCGCGCAGGCCGTCTACGGCGCGGGCCCCGTGGGACACGCGCTCTTCCTCGTGCTGCAGATCGGGACGACGTTGATCCTGGTCCTCGCGGCGAACACGTCCTTCGCCGACTTCCCGCGGCTCGCCAGCTTCCAGGCGGGGGACGCGTTCATGCCGCGTCAGCTCACGAAGCGGGGGCACCGCCTGGTCTTCTCCAACGGCATCATCGCCCTGGCCGCCGCCGCGAGCGGGATCATCATGCTGTTCCAGGCCAGCGTCACGAAGATGATCCCCCTGTACGCGCTGGGCGTCTTCACCTCGTTCACGCTGTCGCAGACCGGCATGGCGAAGCGCCACCTGCGGTTGCGGGAGCGCGGGTGGCGCGTCGGACTCATGATCAACGGGCTGGGCGCGGTTGCCACGTTCGTGGTCGCCGTGGTCATCGGCGTCGTCAAGTTCAGGAGCGGGGCATGGATCGTGATGGTGGCCGTCCCGATCCTGGTCGCGATCCTGGTCCGGGTGAACAGGACCTACGAGACCGAGGACAGTCAGCTGATCATCGGTCTGGACGACCGGACCCGCGACGGCGGCTACGCGCAACACGTCGCGCTGGTCCTGGTGGACGACGTCGACGAGAAGACGCTGCACGCCGCACAGTACGCGTTGACGATCCGGCCCACCGCTGCGAGGGCGCTGCACGCAGGACCCGTGGACCCGATCCTGCTGGCGGCCTGGCAGGACGCGCGGGTCCGCATCCGGCTCGAGTTCGTTCCCGTCGACGGCGACGCCGAGCGCTCCGTCGCCTCGCACGTGCGATCCCTTTGCGCCACCGGTGACCAGGTAACCGTGATCGTCCCGGCCCCGGCCGCGGAGTCGGCGATCGGACGGATCCGGCGTTCCCGGCGGTGGGCGGCGCTCGCCCAGGCGCTCCGCGACGTTCACAGCGTGGGCATCGTCGTCGTCCGCGACCACGGCGGGGCCGGGCATCATCGGCGCGAGGGACAGGTCCAGATCACGCCCCGCCGCCGGCACGTGGCGCTGATCCTGGTCGAGCGTCTCGATCGGGCGGTGCTGAAGGCGTGCCGCTACGCGAAGGGTATCGACGCCGGCACGATCCGCGCCGTGCACGCGGCGAGCGACCCCGAGCGCGCCCGCGAGCTCGTCGATCAGTGGATCGCCTTCGGCCACCTGGCGGGGATCCCCCTGGACGTCGAGGAGTGTCACGACCGCAACGTCGACCGCAGCCTGCGCCGCTACGTTGCCCAGCTCGAGGGGCCGCAGACCGAGATCACCCTCGTCCTCCCCCGTCGCCATTTCGGCAAGCGCCGGCACGCGCTGCTGCACGATCGGACGAGCAGGCGGATCGCCCGGGCCTTCGCGCAAGAGCCGCACGTCGACGTCGTGGTGGTCCCGTTCCAGGTGGGCCGCGACGTGGTCGAGGCGCTCCCGGTGCCCGCGGCCGCTACGCGCTGAGCTCGAACGTCGGATTGATCATCCGTCGCGCACCGCGCTGCTCCGACAGGACCCCTTCGACGACGACGCGTGTGCCGAGCGTGAGCCCGCCGATCGCGCGGCGCCCCATGAACCGCACGACGACCTCACCCGTCCCGTCGGACACGACGGCCTCGAGCGACTCGTTGTCCTGCATCGGGAACACGGTCAATCGCCGGATCACGCCCGCGATCCGGACCCGTTGACGCATCGGCGCCTCGGCGATGCGCACCGATCCGGGGATCCGATCCGCCCATTCGCGGATCTCGGACGAGAGGCGCGCTTCATCGCTCTCCGTCAGCCGTTCGACGAAGCGACGGAAGGCCCCCATCCCGCGAGGAGCCTACCCGGAAACGATCAGGCCTTGGCCGGCAGGGCGTCGCGCTGCTGCTCGATCTCGTCCCCGAGCTCGGACCGGCGCGACTTCGAGACCCAGATCATGGCCGCCAGCACCGCGACCGACGCCACGACGATCGCGGCACGGAGCGCGGTGTCCTCGGCGTGGGTCACGATGAGCGACGCGATCAGCAACGACACCAGGTTCATCACCTTGATCAGCGGGTTGAGCGCGGGGCCCGCCGTGTCCTTGAAGGGGTCGCCGACCGTGTCGCCGATCACCGCGGCTTTGTGGCTCTCGCTGCCCTTCCCGCCGTAGTGACCCTCCTCGATGAACTTCTTCGCGTTGTCCCAGGCGCCGCCGGAGTTCGAGAGCATCACGGCGAGCAGCTGGCCCGTGAGGATCGCGCCGGCCAGGAACGCGCCGAGCGCCTCGGCCTTGAGGAAGAATCCGACGATCACCGGCGAGAGCACGGCCAGCAGCCCGGGCGTCATCAGTTCGCGCAGCGACGTCCTCGTGCAGATGTCGACCACGGCCGCGTAGTCGGGCTTCTCGGTGTAGTCCATGATCCCCGGGTGGTCGCGGAACTGGTTGCGGACCTCCACCACAACCTGCGCCGCAGCGCGCCCGACCGCCCGGATCGCCAGCGACGAGAACAGGAACGCCACGCACCCGCCTATCAGCAACCCGACGAGCACGTTCGGCTCGTCCACGCGGATCGCGAACTCGCCGCCGATGCCACCGCCCGCGCCCAGCACCGCCTCGCGGAACGACCCGAAGAGCGACGTCGCCGCGAGCACGGCGGTGGCGATCGCCATCCCCTTCGTGATCGCCTTCGTCGAGTTGCCGATCGCGTCGAGGCCGCCGAGGATCTCCGCCGGTCGGCCCTCGAACTCGCCCGACATCTCGGCGATGCCCTGCGCGTTGTCCGATACGGGCCCGTACGTGTCCATCGACACGATCACGCCGACGGTGGTCAGCATGCCCATGCCCGTGAGCGAGATGAAGTAGAGGCGCTCCGCGGTGTTGGAGCCGAGGAAGAACGCGGCGACAACCGCGCCGGCGATCACGAGCGCCGACCACACCGTGGACTCGAGCCCGGTCGAGAAGCCGGACAGGATCGTCGTGGCCGGACCCGTGACGGTGGCCTCGGCGATCTCCTGCACCGGCTTGTACTTCGTGTCTGTGAAGTACTGCGTCAGGATCTGGATGATCGAGGCGAGGATCAGCCCGAACAGCACCGCGAACGCGGGCTTGTACGTGTCCATGTAGATGCCGGAGATGACGAACACCGCCGCCGCGGAGACCGCCGCGGAGATGAAGAACCCACGGTTGATCGCCTTCATCCCGTGCTCGTCCTCGGACCGAGGCGTCACCGCGAGGATCCCGAGGATCGACGTGATGACGCCGACGGCACGAACGAACAACGGGAACATCACGCCGATGATCGCGCCCTTCGGTGAATCGACGTACGCCGCGGCGCCGAGGATCAGCGCCGCGACCAGGGTGACCTCGTAGGACTCGAACAGGTCGGCCGCCATCCCGGCGCAGTCGCCCACGTTGTCGCCCACGTTGTCGGCGATCACGGCGGCGTTGCGGGGGTCGTCCTCGGGGATGCCCTGCTCGACCTTCCCGACGAGGTCGGCGCCGACGTCGGCCGCCTTCGTGAAGATGCCGCCCCCCACCCGCATGAACATCGCCAGGAGCGCGCCGCCGAAGCCGAACCCGACCAGCACGCTGGTGGCGTCACCCTTGTAGATGATCAGGATCGTGGTCGCCCCGAGGAGTCCGAGCCCGACCGTGAACATGCCTGCGACCCCGCCGGCCCGGAACGCCACCCGCACGGCCTTGCGCAGCCCCGACTCGCGCGCGGCGTTGGCGGTGCGGACGTTCGCGCGCACGGCCAGCCACATCCCCGTGTATCCGGTGATCGCGGAGAAGCCGGCGCCCAGGATGAAGGCGATCGAGCGGCCGAACTTGATCATGAACTCGCTGTGCTCGGCGTTGGACGGCGCGGGCAAGACGAAGAACAGGGCCACGGTCAGGAACGCGAGGAAGACCATCACCGTGCGGTACTGGCGGTTCAGGTAGGCCTTCGCGCCCTCCTGGATCGCCCGCGCGATCTCCTTCATCTTCTCGGTGCCCTCGGGCGCCGAGAGCACCTCACGCACGAGGTAGTAGGCGAACACGAGGGCGATGAGCGAGATCCCGAAGATGACCCACAAGGCGAGGTTCTCTCCCGACCCGAAATGCGCCTCGATCGGGCCACCCTCCTGCGCAAGCAAGCCGAACATCGAACCTCCTACACGGGAACCGAGCTTTCGCCCCCTCCGGTCCGGCGTCGGCGCCGGCCCTCGGGCCGGGGAACCCGCAGAGGATACCCGAGGGTCCCGCGCAGCGGCGTGCCGGTCGAGGCCGGACCCAACCGGCATACGATGCGCCGATGCCGACCACCCGCCGCGCATGAGCACGACGATCCACGTGGTGCGGCATGGCCGCACGGCGCTCAACGCCACCGGGCGGTTCCGCGGGCTCGCCGACCCGCCCCTGGACGAGGTCGGCCGGCGCGAGGCCGTGCGCACGGCCTCGGCCTTGGCCGGCCGAGCGCTGGTCGCCGTCGCCAGCAGCCCGCTGCTTCGCGCCGTCCAGACGGCCGAAGCCATCGCACGGCCGCACGGGTTTGCGCCGTTCCTGATGCACGAGTTCGTCGACCTCGATCACGGCGACTGGACCGGCTTGACCCCTGAGGAGGCGTCCGCCCGCGACCCGGACGCCTACCGCTTCTTCCGGGACGATCCGCGCGCCAGCACCATCCCCCACGGCGAGCACGTCGCGGCCGTCGAGCACCGGATGATGAGGGCGCTCGAGATCCTCTCGGTGCGCCACGCCGGCGAGGAGGTCGCGGCCGTCTCCCACGAGATCCCGATCCGCCTCCTGTGGTCCGGCATCGCCGGGATCAAGGGCTCGGGGATGTGGGACCTGACGCTCCCCACCGCGGGCGTCCTCACGATCTCCGGCGAAGACACCGACTGGGAGCTCGTCACGACTCCCGGGTAGGTCCGCCGATCCGAAGCAGGGCGAGCGAGGCCAGGGCGCAGATCACGATCGAGAGCAGCACGCCGATCTCGGCGGCGGCCAGCAGATGCGGACGATCGGCGAACGTCGCCTCCGCCACGAACAGGGAGACGGTGAACGGCGGTCCCGCCGCGGCCGCCATCCCAAGCAGGGACCTCGAGCGGACACCCGTCGGCAGCCGACCGAAGCCGGCGCGGGCGGCGAGGAGGCTGCCGCCGGAGATCCCGAGCGTCTTGCCGACGAGGCGCGCGAGGACCAGGCCAACCACCAGCGCCATGCCCCCTCCGGCGGCCCATCCGCCTCGCAGGCGGACACCGGCGTTGCCAAGCGCGAACAGGGGCAACGCGGCGAGGTTGACCCACGGCACCAGCTGGGCTTCCACGCGAGACAACGGCGAGACCGCCTCCTTGGCCAACCACGACAGCTGGAGCCAACGGCCCGCGTCGACCTCCTCGTCGGCCGGCATGTCCTCGGTCGCGTCGGCGATCCGGCGAGCGGCTTCGCTGACGCGAGCCGGTCGCTGGAACGGCACCGTCGGCGCCAGCAGGCCGATGATCGCCCCGACGATCGCCGGGTGGATCCCCGCCGCGTAACAGGCGCCCCACATCACGATCCCGAGCCCTATGTACGGGCCGACGTGACGGATGCCGGCGCGCCGGCACGCGTAGATCGCGAGGGCGGAGGCCCCCGCCAGCGCCAGCGGAGCGCCTGTGATGTGTTCGGAGTAGAACACGCCCACGACCAGAACCGTCAGCAGGTCGTCCGCGATCGCGAGCGACAGGAGGAACGCTCGCAGTCCCGGAGGAGCTGCCCGAGCCGCCAGGGCGAGGACGCCGAGGCCGAACGCGAGGTCGGTCGGGAGCGCGATCCCCCACCCGTCGGCGGCCGCGGTGCCGTGCGTCACCGCCCGGTAGATGAGGAAGGGCAGGAGCATGCCGCTGATCGCACCCACGATCGGGAGCACCGCGGCGCGGAGCTCCCGCAGCTCTCCCGTCACGAGCTCGCGCTTGATCTCGAGACCGGCGGCCAGGAAGAAGAGCGTCATCAGGCCCTCGTCCACCCAGAACCGGAGATCCTCGGCGATCGTCCACGGGCCGATCGACAGGTTGACCGGGGTCGTCCACAGACGCTCGTACCCATCGCCCCACGGTCCGTTGGCCCACACGAGCGCCACGACCGCGGCGGCGACCAGGAGCCCGCCGGCGGCCGTCGACGTCTGCACGAACTGCTGCAGTGGCTGTACCACGAGGCGTGGGATCGCCCGATCGGAGGCCGCCCAGGTCGGTCGGAGCCTCGGATCGCTCATGGCTCGACCACGGACGCGGCGGGCGCCGTCCGGCGGGGACGCCGCGACCCGAGGCGCCACCACGCGGCCGCGAGCGCCGCCGCCAGGACCGAGGCGAACAGGATCCCGACCTTCGCGGCATCGAGATCCGTTCCCTCCGGGAACGCGAGCTCTGCGATGAAGATCGACATCGTGAAGCCGATGCCCGCCACCTGCATGAGCCCCATCGCGTCCCGCACCGCGATCCCGCCCGGGCGCTCGACGGCGCCGAGCCCGGCCGCCAGGTTGGTCGCGAGCCAGACGCCGGCCGGCTTCCCGACCACCAGACCCAGCACGATGCCGAGCACGACCCTGCTCGCGAACGCCGAACCGATCGCATGCGCGGACAGAACGATGCCCGCGTTCGCCAGTGCGAACATGGGGAGCACCACGAAGCTCGTCCAGGGCAGGAGCCCGTGCTCGAGTCGGACGAGAGGGGAGACGGCCTCGCGCGCGAGGGTCGACAGGCGGGTCCACCATGCAGCGTCGACGTCTGGAGGTGAGGGGTCGTCGACGGTCTCGTTGGCGATGCGCCGGGCCTCGGCCCCGACCGGACGGGCTCGCTGGAACGGATGGACCGGCGCCAGCAGTCCCAGGACCACGCCGGCGAACGACGGATGCACGCCCGAACGGAAGACCGCGTACCACAGGAGTGCGGCGAGGACCAGGTACGGCGCGGCATCGCGAACGTGGATCCGCTCCAGGGACACGATCGCGGCCACGACGAGTCCCGCGGCCAGGAGCCACGTCCACTCCACCCCGCCGGTATAGAACAGTGAGATCGCGACGATCGCACCGATGTCGTCCACGACCGCCAGCGTCAGCAGCAGCGGAGACAACCTGTCGCGCGCGTTCAGGGGCGCGGCGATCGTCAGCACACCGAGCGCGAACGCGATGTCCGTGGCGATCGGCACGGCCCACCCAGACAGACCGCCCCCACCGAGATTGACGAGCACGTACAAGATCGCGGGCGCGGCCATCCCGCCGAGCGCCGCGACCACCGGGAACCCGGCCTGCCGTCGGCTCCGAAGCTGGCCCAGGACGAGCTCACGCTTCACCTCCAGCCCGACCACGAGGAAGAAGAACGACATCAACAGGTCGTTGACCCAGTGCCGGAGGTCCAGCTGGAGCGACCAGTCGCCCACATGGATCCCGAGCTGGACGGCCCACAACCGCTGGTAGGCGTCCTGCCACGGCGAGTTCGCCCACACCAGCGCCACCACCACCGCGACCAGCAACGCGACCCCTCCGGCGACCGAGGTCGCCAGGAAGTCTTGAAGAGGACGCAAGACGATCCGAGGGATCAGCCGGTCGGTGCGCGACCAGGGCCGCCGGAACTCGAGTCGGTCGTCGGGCATACTTCTCCTGTCGCCGACCAGTCTTCCCGGCACCCCGTCGTTCGGACCAGAGACTACCCAGACGGCACGCCGGCTGCGGCTCGGGGACCGTCCGACGGCCTCCACGACTTCGCAACGACCAAATCGCTGGATGCGCGAAGAACACTGGTAGGGTGAACCCCGTTTTGGCGACCGAACGCAGAACTCCCCTCCGAGAGTCCGAGCCCGAACAGTCCGGACGCTCCCAGACGACCGCACAGCGGTCTCAGGTTGCGCGCCGCCGCGCCATCATCGGCGGCGCGGCCATCGTGGTGCTGCTGGCGGTCATCGTCTTCTTCATCACGCGCAACGGCGGCTCGCTGCCGCTCATCGGCGATTCGTCTGCGCCTGCGCCGAGCTTCACGTTCACGATGAAGGGGGTCTCCTACGTCCCGGTCGAGAGCCAGGGCAGCGCATCCGACCAGAAGAAGGGCGCCGACAAAGCCGCCGACGGCGTCAAACACACTCTGGATCTGCTCTACTCCACCGCGTTCGTGGACCAGGACACATGGGGCGACCCCGGCGAGATCGACCAGCTCTTCACCGATGACGCGGCCGACCAGATCGAGCCGAACCTGGATGCCCTGACGCTCGGCAAGGACGCCGGGGCCACGTACGACTACGTCGATCCCGGCCGCGGTACGCTCACCGTGAGGGTGCTGACAGACGCTCATGGGTCGGAGCTTCGGGCGTTCGCCCGCACCACGTTCAAGGCCCTGGCGACCCACACGGACGGCTCCTTCACCACGATCACCGCGACGGGGTCGTTCTTCCTCGTCAAGGACGGCGACACGTGGAAGATCGAGAGCTTCGACGTCAACCGGGCGGAGAAGTCGGCCAAGGCGCCGGCGACATCCGCGTCGCCCTCGGAGAGCGCCCAATGATCAAGCGGCTGCTCGCGGTGACCTTCGCGCTGGCCGCCTGGATCGGCGGCACCCTGGCGGGGTCGATCGGCACGGCGCACCCGGCGTCGGGCGCGCCGCTGTTCGTGATCGGGCGCGCACACGCCGACTACGCGCCGGCGCTAGGGGGCGATCCGATCTGGATCCTGGTGCTCGGGTCGGACGCGCGCCCCGGCGAGCAGATGGATCACAGTCGCGCCGACTCGATCCATATCCTGGGCATCAACCCCACCGATCATCGAGCGACCCTGTTCGGCATCCCCCGCGACTCATACGTGCCCCTCTCGACGGGGGGCACGAACAAGATCAACGGGGCGATGGCCGCCGGAGGTCCCGACGCCGAGATCGCCACGGTCGAGAACCTCACCGGCGTGAAGTTCAACTACTACATCCTGACCGGGTTCGCCGGGTTCAAGGCCGCCGTCGACGACATCGGCGGCTTGACGGTGAGCGTGCCCTACGACGTCGCGGGGTATCTGAGGACGTACCCCGCGGGACCGCACCACCTGGACGGGCAGGGCGCGCTCGACCTGGTGCGCACACGGCACTCGCTGCCGCTGGGCGACTTCGACCGTTCGATGGACCAGGGGTGGGCGATGCTCTCGGCCCTGACGCAGTTCCGTTCGGAGTTCGCCGCCGATCCCGGACGTCTGTTCTCGTGGCTGGGCGCGGGCCTGCGCAACGTCCAGACGTCGGTGCCCCTGGACGAGCTGATGCACCTCGCGTTCCTCGGAACGGAGATTCCCCCGAAGAACGTCACGAACCTCGTCGCGATGGGACACTCTGGGTCCGTGGGGAGCTCGAGCGTCGTGTTCCTCGACTCGAACCAGGCTCTGTTCCAGGACATCGGCGCCGATGGCTACATCCTCAAGAAGGACATCCCCCCGGCCGCCAGACCGGATCCGACGTAGACCCCGCGTCCTCGTCCTCGCCGCCTCCGCCGCGCTGATCGGCGTGGCGTGTCGCTCGGCCCCGGCGACCCCCTCGGTCGCGGCCTCGACGCCGGCCCCCTCGGCACGCGCGGCGCCGCCGCCCACCCCCGGCAACCCGAGCGCGGCGACCGTGCGCCTGCTCCGCTCGAAGATCCGCAACGTCGTCTTCATCGTGAAGGAGAACCGGACCTTCGATAACCTCTTCGGTCGCTTCCCCGGCGCCGACGGAGCCACCACGGGCATGACGTGCGACGGCCACGAGATCCAGCTTGGGCAGGCGCAAGACGACTCGCACGGGGCGAACCATTCGTTCCTGTCGGGCATCACCGCGATCGACGGCGGCAAGATGGACTGCTTCGACGCGCTCGACGGCGGGCACAAGTTAGAGACCTACGTGCAGTACTCGCCCGACCAGATCCCCAACTACTACCGGTACGCGCATCGGTTCACGCTGGGCGACCGCTTCTTCTCCAGCGAGTACGGCCCCACGTTCGTGGAGCACTTCTGGATCGTAGGCTCGCAGTCCGATCGGTACGTGGACAACGAGCGGCCGCTGGAGGGACAAGGAGGGACCGACGGCGAGATCGGCGGCTACTGCGACGATCCGAGCGAGCGTGTCTGGTCGTTCCCCAGGATGTCGCCGGCACGGCAGAACACGGTGTTCGGGCTGGAGGATGCCGCCGTCGTCGACCGGATCGAGCGCACGTTCGTCGAACGCTGGCCCTGCCACGACATCCGGACGATGCCCGACCTCCTGCGGGCCAAGGGCATCTCGTGGAAGTACTACCTGGAGCCGAGCGCCTACTACGACGTGCTGCGGGCCATCCCGCACATCCGCTACGGATCTATGTGGTCCCGCGTGGTCGACGAGTCGGCCTTCGTCCCCGACGTGCGGTCGGGGCACATCCCGACCGTGTCGTGGGTGCTTCCGCCTACGCCCGAGTCCGACCATCCGGACCTCGGGACGCTGTGCAACGGCGAGAACTGGACCGTGCGCACCCTCAACGCGATCATGCAGAGCCCGGCCTGGAAGCACACGGCCGTCTTCTTGACGTGGGACGACTTCGGCGGCTTCTACGATCACGTGGCGCCGCCGCACGTCGACCTCTACGGATACGGCCCGCGCGCACCCCTATTGGTGATCAGCCCCTACGCCAGGCCGTCGTTCGTGTTCCACGAGACGAGCGACTTCTCCTCGGTGCTGCGCTTCATGGAGGTCCTCTACGGTCTCCCGTCGCTGACGGATCGCGACCGCCGAGCCAACGACCTCCTCGACGCGTTCGACTTCGGGCAGCGTCCGCAGCGACCGCTCGTCCTGCGCGAGCGGGACTGCTCGCACGTGCCGACGAGCTAGAGCTTCGTGATCACGTAGGCGACGTAGCCGACGTAGAAGAAGCCCTGCAGAAGGAGGGTCGGCCCCGAGAGCCGTCCACGCACGCGCAACGTGACGTACAGGACGAACCCGGCTGCGAGCGCGATGCAGGCGGCGACCAGGGCCTCGTGCGCGAGCTCCCACGGGGTCAGCAGCAGCCCGATCGTGACCGGGAACGATGACTGGAAGACCATCGCACCCGTCATGTTGCCCAGGGCGAGGGTGTCCTTGCGCCGGCGGATCCACAGGACGCTGTTGAACTTCTCAGGGAGCTCGGTTGCGAGCGGAGCGACGAGCAACGAGAACGCGAGCGCCGGCAGGCCGAACGCGTCGGCGATCGATCCGACCGACGCCACGAAGAGCTCGGCGCCGCCCACGATCAGCGCCAGGGCGAGCCCGACCTGCACGAACGGTGCCGCCGGGGGTCCGTCCTTCGTCCACTCCGGGAGCGAGGAGCGTATTCGCCGGAGCCACGTCCACACGTACAGCGGCTTCACGTCGTCGCCCAGCTCTGCGAGCTCCGGATCCCCAGGCGCTCGGAAGTGGCGCCGCACGTAGTAGCCGTACCCGACGACGAGCACGATCGCCAGGCCGTCGTCGACCACCTTCGAATGCAGAAGCCCGGCGAGCATCGCCAGGCTGTACATCACGAGGAAGTACCCGAGGTCCTGACGGATCACAGGGACGTCGATCCGCAGCTCCAGGTCGCGACGTCCCCGCGTGTGGACCACGAGCACCGCGACGCCGATCACCACCATCGCCAACGTGGTGAGCATGAAGGGCGCCCCGAGGATCGCGCCGATGCCGATGTCCTCCCCGTTCGCGCTTGCCGACAGGATCGCAACGAGCGGCAGGATGGTCTCCGGAAGGGCGGTTCCCACCGCGGCGAGCACCGACCCGACCGCGCCCTCCGACAGCCCGAACCCCTCGCCGACCCATTCGACGCCGTTGGTGAACAGCTCGGCACCGAAGAGGATGACCACCAACGAGAGGGTGAGCAGGACCCAGTTCATAGGCCGGGCAATCCTACGGGAGGGCCCCTGCTAGGCTCGCCGAACCGATGGCCAGCTCCCGCGACGAACCGCTCGGCCGGGCCGGCTCTCGGCTGGCGCTCGCCGCCGCGCTGCTCGCCGCCGTCCCCGCCCTGTGGCTGAAGCTCACCGGCCCGACGCTCGCACACGCCGTCGAAGCAATCGCATTCGGGCTGGCGATCGTCGGCGCCGCCTTCCTCCTGTCCTGGGCGGCGGAGGTGGCGCAGCTCGACATTTCGGCAGGGCTCGCCCTGGCGATCCTGGCGCTGATCGCCGTGCTTCCCGAGTACGCGGTCGACTTCGTGTTCGCGTGGCAGGGAGGGCGGTCCGTCGCCCTCCACGGCGATGCGTGCCCGAGCGGCGAGCCCGGCACCGAGTCGCCGTGCTCGCTCGCCCTGGCGAACATGACCGGTGCCAACCGCCTCCTGATCGGCATCGGGTGGTCGATGGTCGTGTTCATCGCCTGGTACCGGACGCGCCGGAAGGCAGCCGCCGGAGCGCCGCTTCCTGACGGCTCGCCGGCGCGCTGGTCGGGTGTCCACCTCGGCCGGATCCACAGCGTCGAGATCGCCTTCCTCAGCGTGGCGACCGCGTATTCGCTGACCCTGCCACTCAAGCACTCCATCACGCTGATCGACGCCGTGATCCTCGTCGGCCTGTTCGTCGCCTACACGGTCCGGCTGTCGCGTGCGCCGGCCGAGGAACCCCAGTTGATCGGGCCCGCCCGGTGGCTCGGCACGTTCGGCACATCGAGGCGACGAACCACGATCGCGGCGCTCTTCGTGGCGGCGGCGATCGTGATCGTGCTGAGCGCGGAGCCGTTCGCGCACGCGCTGGTCGAGGTGGGCAAGGACTACGGGATCTCCGAGTTCTTCCTGGTGCAGTGGCTCGCTCCGCTCGCCTCCGAGGCGCCGGAGTTCGTCGTGGCGGGCCTGTTCGCCTGGCGGCTGAAGACCGAGAGCGCGCTCGGCACGCTGGTGTCCTCGAAGGTGAACCAGTGGACGCTGCTGGTCGGTTCGCTACCGGTGGTGTTCGCGATCGCGTCGGGAAGCCTGCACGGGCTCCCGATCGCCGACACGCAGCGCGGCGAGCTGTTGCTCACGGCCGCGCAGTCGCTCTTCGCGATCGCCGTGCTCGTCAACCTGTCGCTCTCGCTCGGCGAGGCCGGCTGGATCTTCGCGCTGTTCTGGGTGCAGTTCCTCGCCTCCGCGATCGGCGGGCAGCAGTGGCATCACGAGGTGCTCCTGGCCACATCGGCGGCGTACCTCGTGACCGGGGTGGTGCTGCTGGCGAAGCGCCGCGCTGAGGTGCGCCGGCTGTTGCGCGACGGTTTGCGGGCGCCCTACCGTCAGCTGACGAAGGCCGAGTGACGTGGACGTGCGCGGGTTCCTCGATGGCCTCCTCGAGGCCGACCCCGAGGCCGAGGGCTCGCTCGTGCACCTCCGCGAGCTCGAGGCCCGCCCGATGCGGACGGTGCCGTTCCCCGACGACGTCCCGGAGATGCTGGTCGCCCGCCTGTCGCTGCTCGGGATCGAGGGGCTGTTCGCGCACCAGCGAGCGGGGCTCGACGCGCTCCGGGCCGGCGAGCATCTCGTGATGTCCACGGGAACCGCCAGCGGGAAGACGCTCGTGTACGACCTCGCGTTCGCGGAGGCGGCGATCTCGACCCCGAAGACAACGGCGCTTTTCCTGTTCCCGACGAAGGCGCTGGCCCGCGACCAGCTCCGTCAGGTTCGCGCGTTGAAGATCCCGCAGGTGCGCGCGGCGGTGTACGACGGCGACACGCCCCAGGCGGAGCGGCCCCTGATCCGCAAGAACGCGAACCTCGTGCTGACGAACCCGGACATGCTGCACGCATCGCTACTGCCCGACCACGCACGGTGGGCGGACTTCCTGTTCCGGCTGTCGCTCGTGGTGGTCGACGAGGCGCACGTGCTTCGCGGGGTGTTCGGCTCGCACGTGTCGATGGTGCTGCGACGTCTTCGCCGTCTCATCGCCCACCACGGCGGCGCGCCGCGCTGGTGCCTGGCGAGCGGCACGATAGGCAACCCCGCGGAGCTGGCCGAGCGGCTGACCGGGCTGGACTGCACGGTCGTGGCCGACGACGCCTCGCCCCGCGGCAGGAAGCTGTTCGCGCTCTGGAACCCCCCCGTCGTCGACGAGGAGAGCGGCGCCCGGCGAAGCGCGCTGTCGGAGGCCTCGTGGCTCATGGGGAAGCTCGTCGCGCGCGACGTCCGGACGATCGGCTTCACGCGGTCCCGCCGGGCGGCGGAGCTGCTGGCCGAGTTCACGCGTCGCGATCTGGGCGACGTGCAGAAGCGCCGGAGGATCCGCGCGTACCGGGCCGGCTACCTGGCCGAGGATCGCCGCGCGATCGAGCGCCAGCTCGCCGACGGGGAGCTGGTCGCGGTTGCCGCCACCAACGCGCTCGAGCTCGGCATCGACATCGGATCGCTCGACGCCGCCGTGCTGACCGGCTACCCGGGGACGCGCGCGTCGATGTGGCAGCAGGCCGGGAGGGCGGGCCGTCGCGAGGCCGAGTCGCTCGCGATGCTGGTTGCGCAGGACGACCCGCTCGACCAGTACCTCGTGCAACACCCCCAGGACCTGTTCGACCGTCCCGCGGAGGCGGCGGTGATCGACCCGACGAACCCGTACGTGCTCAAGCCGCACCTGCGGTGCGCCGCGCGCGAGCACCCGCTGACCTCCGCCGACGCCGAGACCTTCTTCGGCCCGTCCGCTGCGGCGGCGCTGACCGCGCTCGAGGCCCGCGGTGGTCTGCGCCGCCGCGGCGACACCTGGCACGACGCCGGGAGGACGTCGCCGCATCGTGAGGTCGACGTCCGCGCGGGGTCCGGTCACGTCTACCGGATCGTGCTGGCCGACTCGGGCGAGCTGATCGGCACGGCCGACGAGCACCGTGCGTTCGGCACCCTGCACCCGGGCGCGATCTACTTGCACCAGGGCGAGCAGTACCTCGTCACGCAGCTCGACATCACCTCGCGCGTCGCGCTGGTCGAGGAGGCGGATCCCGACTACTACACGCAGGCGCGCGACATGACCGACATCCAGATCGTCAATCAACTTGACCATCGGTCGTTGGGCGACGTCAACATGCGGTTCGGCGACGTGCGCGTCACGAACCAGGTTACCGGGTTCGTCCGGAAGCTCGTTGCGACCGGTGAGGTGATCGACGACGTCGCCCTGGCGCTGCCGGAGGTCGCACTCGACACACGGGCCGTCTGGTGGACGCTCACGCAGCCTCTGCTCGACCGCGCCGCGGTCGGGCCCCGTGACCTTCCCGGGGGCATCCACGCCGCCGAGCACGCGGCGATCGGCCTCCTGCCGCTCGTCGCCACCTGCGACCGCTGGGACGTCGGGGGCGTCTCCACGCCGCTGCACCCCGACACGGGACTGACGACGATATTCGTCTACGACGGATACCCGGGCGGGGCCGGCGTCACCGAGCGGGGGTTCCACGACGCGCGTCGCTGGCTGCAGGCCACGCTCGAGACCGTGCGCGGCTGTCCCTGCTCGCACGGTTGCCCGTCGTGCGTGCAGTCACCGAAGTGCGGCAACGGCAACGAGCCGCTCGACAAAGCGGCCGCCGTCGCGATCCTCGCGGCGATCCTCGGCGAAGCCTGGGGTTGATCCCCGGGCGTCACCGGCTGCGATACTCGCCGTCGTGGACACCTACGTGGCGGTGATCGGTGCGTCCAACGCAACGGAGTGGGAGCTCGACACGGCGGAGGAGGTCGGCAGGCGGCTCGCCGCCGAGGGGTGGGTCCTGGTCTGCGGCGGGCTCGGTGGGGTCATGGACGCGGCCGCTCGCGGCTGCGCAGGGTCCGGCGGCGTCTCGATCGGCATCCTGCCGGGCGACGATCGGGTGGACGCCAGCCGGCACCTGACGGTGGCGGTCGCCACCGGCTTCGGTGAGGCCCGCAACGTGATCGTGGCGCGGAGCTCCGACGCCGTGATCGCCGTCGGGGGAGAGTTCGGGACGCTCTCCGAGATCGCCTTGGCGCTGAAGATGCGAAAGCCGGTCGTGGGACTGGGGACCTGGGAGCTGGGCCGCGACGACCTGGAGCGCGATCCGATCGTGCGGGTGGAGGCCCCGGACGACGCGATCGTCTACCTGCGGGGCGCGCTCCCCCGAACGCGCTAGCCCATGGGGTTGACCCTTCGGGCGTCCAGGCGCGAACATCTAGTCCCATGCTCGCCTGGTTGAACCTCGTGCTCGCCGCGGTCTGGACCGCCGTCGTCGTCGACGTCGTGGTCGAGAGCGGCGACGGAGGGGGCCAGACGCTCACCGCGTTCGGCCGCCGGCTGTTCGAGCCTGGGGTGCCCGCCGGGGTCTTCATCCTGTGCGGGCTCGCGGCCTCCGCTGCGCTCGCCTTGGTGACCACGGTCGCACGCGTCCGTGGGCGCCGGCTCGAGCGCCGGATGGCCGCGGAGCTCGACGACCGGGTCGTTGACGCATCGCACCGGGCGGCGGGCGACGCCGCGCGGGAGCAGCTGCTTCGACACCGGATCGGCGAGCTCCAGACGTCCCTCGACGGCCTCGTCGCGCGCCAGCACGAGGCGGAGGAGGAGCTTCGGGCCGCGCGAGACCGGACGATCCGGATGCACGAGGCGGCGACCAACCAGCGCGAGGCCTTGCGGCGTCTGGCCGACCTGTCGGACGAGCAGGTGGTGCAGATCCCCGACATCCCCCAGGAGCTGCTCGCCGACGACATGCCGGTGCGCTCCACCGACTGACGCCGCGGCGCACCGGGATCGACCGAACCATCCTCCGAACCGGTCCGTACCCCTTGACGACATCGGCCAAGGGACTGGAAGGAGAATCTGGGATGCGACGCACCATGTTCCTCACGGCCGCAGCCGTGCTCTCGGTGGCACTGGCCGCCTGTTCGAACAGCTCCACCACCAGCGCGGCGAGCGGCGGCTCGTCCTCGTCCTCGTCCTCGTCCTCCTCGTCCTCCTCGTCCTCCTCGGCCGCGGGCGCGACCGTGCAGGTCGCCGACGCCGGCCAGTTCGGGTCGATCCTCGTCGACGCACAAGGGCGGAGCCTCTACGTGTTCGAGAACGACAAGACCTCGAAGAGCACCTGCAACGAGGGCTGCGCCCCCACCTGGCCCGCGCTGACGGTGACCGGGCAGCCCAGCGCCGGGGACGGGGTGGACGACAGCCTGCTGAGCACCAGCACCCGCGACGACGGCACGACCCAGGTCACCTACCAGGGCCACCCCCTCTACACCTACTCCGAGGACAACGCACCGGGCGACACGAAGGGCCAGGGCATCGGCGGGATCTGGTTCCTGGTGTCGGCCAACGGCGAAGCGGTCATGCACTCGGGCGCCAGCTCGACGAGCGCAAGCGAGAGCGGCGGCCTTTACCACTGATCCTGCCGCCGAGGAGCACGACCGAGGCCGGCGCCTATACGCGGGCCTCGGTCGTTGCCGGGTCAGACCGCGCGACGGTACAGGCGCACCGCGATCGGCGCGAAGATCGCAATGATTGCGGCGAGCCAGATCACCGCCGGCACCAGGTAGTGCAAGATCGGTGAGTTCCCGTTGACGAGGGCACGCGCCGCCTCGGCCGTGAGCGACACCGGCTGGTTGCGAGCGAACACCTGCAGCCATCCGGGCATCGTGCTCAGCGGCACGAACACCGCCGAAGCGAACACGAGCGGCGCAAGCACAGGGAACGCCGCGGCCTGGGCCGTCTCGGGATCGGCCACCGCCAACCCGACGGTCGCGAAGATCCATGACATCGCATAGCCGAACAGCAGCACGAGCAGCAACGACACGACGAAGAGCCCGGCGTTGGTGTGCACCCGGAACCCGACCAGCACGCCGACCGCAACCATCAGGATCACGACGAACACGTTGCGCGCGAGGTCGGCGAGCGTGCGCCCCACCAGCACGGCAGATCGCGACATCGGCAGCGAGTGGAAGCGCTCCACCAGGCCGCTCTTCAGGTCGGTCGCCAGGCCGATGGCGGTGGCGATCGACCCGAACACCACGGTCTGCACGAAGATGCCGGGCATCAGGAAGTCGACGTAGGGGAGCGTTCCCGGCGTCTTGATCGCACCACCGAACACGAAGCGGAACATCAGCACGAAGATCACCGGCTGGACCGTCGAGAAGACCAGCAGCTGCGGGATGCGGATGTAGGCGATCAGGTTCCGTCGGGCGATCGCGATCGTGTCGCGAACCGCCCCGAAGGGGATCCGGTGGTCGATGTCGGGGTGAAGGGTCACGGCGGTCGTCGTCATGCCGCACCTCGGGAGGATGGAGCATCGGCTCGGGGTTCGCCGTCGGGCATCGATGCTGCTTCGGCGACATGTCCGGTCAGCACGAGGAAGACGTCGTCCAGGCTCGGCTCGCGGACGGTGAGCGTGTCGGGTTGCAGGTCGGCGGCATCGAGCGTGCGGAGCACGTCCATCAGGACGCGGGCCTCGTCGCGGTAGGACATGTGGACCGTCCGGTCGATCGCCTCGGGGTCGCCGCCCACGCGATCGCGCAGGAGCTCGGCCGCGCGAGCCGCGAGCCCGGCGTCGCCGAATGTCAGCTCCACCACCGTCCCGCCCAGCTCGGCCTTGAGCGCCGACGGTGTGTCGTTCGCGATCACGTGACCGTAGTCGACCACGGCGATCCGTGAGGCCAGCCGGTCCGCCTCCTCCAGGTACTGCGTGGTGAGCAGGACCGTGGTGCCGTCGCGGACGAGCTCGCGGATCATCTCCCACAGCTCGTTGCGGCTGTGCAGGTCGAGCCCGGTGGTCGGCTCGTCCAGGAACAGAACCGGGGGCCGCCGCATCAACGCGGCGCCGATGTCGAGCCGACGCCGCATGCCGCCGGAATAGGTGCGAGCGGGCCGGCCCGCCGCCTCGGTCAGCTCGAACCGTTCGAGCAGCTCGTCGGCCCGCGGCAGGATCTGCGGAGTGGGCAGCTGGCCCAGGACCCCAACCATCTGGAGGTTCTCGCGGCCGGTCAGGTTCGGGTCGATCGCGGCGAACTGCCCCGCCAGACCGATGCGCCGGCGGACCGCGTCGGCCTGGTGAACGACGTCGCGCCCGAGCACCTCGGCGCGGCCGCCGTCGGGCCGGAGCACCGTGGCCAGGATGCGGACGGCGGTCGTCTTCCCGGCACCGTTGGGGCCTAGGAGGCCGAACACGGTGCCGCCAGGGACGTCGAAGTCGATCCCGTCCAGGGCCTCGACGCTTCCGAAGTGCTTGACCAACCCTTCTACGACGATGGCGGCGTCACCCATGCGCGTGACCTTGCCACATATGATTGAGAAGTGTCAAGTGTCGGAGTCTCCCAATTATCTACATCTTGCAATCGTCGGAACATCTCAAGTAAGATGAACGTGAGATGAAGAACAAGCGCGATCTCGCCGCCGAGGTGTGGCGGCTGATGGCCGAGTTCACGATGGCGAACTTCCAGCGCAGCGCACAGGTTGCAGAGCTGAGGAAGCTCGGGCTGTCACCCGGACACCTGAAGGCGCTCGCCGTGCTCGATCCTGCCGAGCCACGGCCGATGCGGGCGCTCGCCGACGCGCTGTCCTGCGACGCGTCACAGGTCACCTGGCTGGTCGACCGTCTCGAGGAGCGCGGATTCGCCGAGCGCCGATCCCTCCCCAGCGACCGGCGCGTCAAGACCGTGGCGCTCACGCCCGACGGCCTCGACGCCCGCGCCACGCTCTCCCGCCTGTACTACGAGCCACCTGAGGACCTCTTGGAGCTCGACGCGGCATCGCTGCAGGCGCTCCGTAGCGAGCTCTCGAAGTTGGCGAGCGGTCGGGCGTGGACCGCCTCCGCCGCCGCTGCCCAAGCGCACAGCGCGCCCCTCTGAGCAGTTTGGTCCGCCGGGCCTCGGGGAATCGTGCTTTCGTTCGATCCTTCGGAGGGAACGGATGCCATCCTGGACGGCCGAGCGCCCCCGAACCCCCATTCCCACCGATCCCGATCGGGTTCCCGTTCGAAGGCTCCGCTTCGCTCGTACGGGACGCCGGATCTCGATCGCGCTGTTGATGATCTTCGTGGGGATCGCTCTCTTCGGCGGGTTCGGCTACCGGACCGGGAGCGCGTCGGCGAGTGGAGGAGGGTACCGGCTCGAGCTGCGCTATCCGGCCATGGGCCGGGCAGGTCAGTCGGTGCAATGGATCCTCTCTATCCACCGCGACGGCGGGTTGCCGGAGTCGGTGCGCGTGTCCACGTCCGTCGGATACTTCGACACGTTCGACTTCAACGACATGGAGCCGCAGCCCGATTCGGCGACGACCGACGCGCGCGACGTGATCTGGACGTTCGTCGCACCCGCCGGCGACGACATGACGATCACGATCGACGCCCTTGTCGCGACGCAGGCCTGGCGCGGTGCCTCGGCTCAGACGTCAGTGCTCGAAGACGGCAATCCCGTCGCGACGATCACCTACACGACGGGGATCGCTCCTTAGATGGCGATCGTGATCCGCGCCGCGCTGGTGTGGTTCTTCCTTTTGTTCGTGATGCGTGCCCTCGGCCGCAAGGAGCTCGCGCAGATCAGCGCGTTCGAGTTCGTCCTGTTGGTCGTGATCGGGGACCTGATCCAGCAGGGCGTCACGGCGCAGGACACGTCGGTGACCGCCGCGGCGCTGGCGGTCTCGACGCTGGCCCTGTTGACGGTCGCTGCCTCATATCTCTCCTACCGCTTCAAACGGCTGGCCCCGGTCATCGAAGGGATCCCCGTGGTCATCATCGACCGCGGCCGCGTCCTGCACAGCATGCTCGACATCGAACGCCTGACGCTCGACGAAGTGCAAGACGAAGCCCGGATGCAGGGCATCCACGACCTGCGCGAAGTCAAACACGGCGTGCTCGAGGCCGACGGCACCCTATCCTTCGTGCGGTTCGGGCCTCCGACCGAGTCGCAGGAGGCCGGCGGCTCGACGAACGAGGCGACCTGATCCTCGATCGCCTCAGACGCCGTGCGCCTTCAGGTCGTCGATCTCGCGCCGGATCCGCTCCTCGGTCGGGGGACGGTGGTAGACGTCCCAGACGTTGAACGCGACGCCGATGCCCCAGCCGAGGAGCGGGAACACTGGCCAGAAGAAGCCTGCCCCCGTCACGGCCCAGATCCCGATCAGGAAGGCGTTCACCAGCACGTACGCCAGCAGGTGCGCGCCGAGCTCCGTCTTCTTCTTCAGGCGCTCGAGCGCCGTCTGCCGGAGCCGGTCCTCTTGATCCATCGCCATGGTCAGCTCACCTCCACCTCGCCAGCGTGACATCGCCCGCGATCCAGGCGAGCGCCGAGGGTCCCGCCGCCTCGCGGCCGTTCGGCCCGGTTCGAAGTGCCTGCTAGCGTGCGGGCCGTGATCGACCGGCTCTCGAGACGATCGCTCCCGGCCGCGGCTCGTGAGCTGGCGCGCCTCGACCCCGACCTGGGCGCGAGCGTCGAGCGGTTCGGGCCGCCGCCCCTGTGGGCACGCGAGCCCGGCTTCGCCACCCTGGTGCACCTGATCCTCGAGCAGCAGGTCTCGTTGGCGTCGGCGCGGGCGGCGTTCGACCGACTCGGCGCGGCGCTCGGCCCCGTGACGGCCGACGCCTTCCTGACGCTCACCGACGCCGAGCTTCGCCTGATCGGCTTCAGCGGGCAGAAGGCCGGCTACGCGCGCGGTCTGGCGCTGGCGCTCGGCGACGGGCTCGACCTCGCTTCGCTCGAGCGGCTGCCCGACGACGACGTGCGAGCGGCGCTGATGAAGCTGCGCGGGGTCGGGCGATGGACCGCCGACGTCTACCTGACGATGTGCCTTCTCCGGCCCGACGTCTGGCCGCACGGCGATCAAGCGCTCGCGACGGCCGCGATGGAGGTCCTGGCCCTTCCGGAACGTCCGGGGTTCGACGCGCTGGCGGTCCGCGCCGAGCGGTGGCACCCGTATCGCGCCGTGGCCGCGCGGATCCTCTGGCACCACTACCTGCGGGTCCGCGGCCTCCCCGTGTGAGGAGGCCGCGACCCGGAGGCGTTCACATCACCTCGAACGTCTCGAATACGGTGATCGAGGCACCGCCCTGAAGCACCGGGCACCCCTTCGCCATCGCCGTCGCCGCGTCGAGCGAGTCGGTCTCGACGACCGAGTAGCCGCTCGCATCGGACGTGGCGTCACCGGTCGACCCGTCCGGTGCGATCTTCGTCCGCGCCGGCGAGAACGGGTTCCCCGGATCGGCCAGCGCTGCCCCGATCTCGTGGAACCAGGAGTCCCACGCCTTCATCACTGCGGCCTGCTCGGCCTCGGTCTCGGGCATGCTGCCACCGCTGTAGAGCAGCAGGTACTTCGCCATCGCGACCCCTCCTCTTGCGTCGGTCGACCACGAGGACGAACGACTCCGCTCCATATCGACACCCCGGCGATGTTTGATCCGCGCGCCCAATGGTCAAGGCATCAACATGCGCGCCAACGCGAAGCGGAAGGCGAACGCGGTCCGGCTGCTCAAGGAAGCCACCGAGCGGCACCGGCCCGTTCACGTCGTGCACCCGTTCGAGTCCAGCCGCCCGGCATGGGAGGCCCGTGAGCGCCACCTGCACCTCGGTCGCGATCACGGCTGAGCGCGGCGCTCGATCTCGAGACCTTCGACCGAGTTTCGCTCCTCTCTGGAAGGGGAAAGGGGCCTTCGTCGCACGGCATCTGGGCGCGGCCGGACGAGGGAGGACCCTGAGATGACCCGATACTTCTGCATCGACCCGAGCCACCGTCGCGACGGCGGGATCCGGCCCGTCGACGTCACCACGCAGGTGCGGCTGGAGCTCGGCTTCCTGCCGCGCGAGTCGGCGTACCTGGCGAGCTCGGCCGACGTGATCAAACGCGTCAGCCAGCTCAAGGTAGGCTCGGAGGGCTCGGTCGAGCGCGGGGCCGAGATCCGGCGGATCCTCACCGGCACCACGCACCCACTCGACGCCCCGGTGGTCCTGGTGGGCGAGCTTCCGGACGGCCGGGGACCCGGCCTCTACGACCTCGACGACCTTCGCGCGACGGGGCCCACGATGTCCCGCGCTATCGCCACCTCCGAGAGCGGCAGCACCGACGACCTGATCGTGATCTCCGACGAGCCGGAGCCCTCACAGCCGCGCCGCCGCTTCGGCTTCTCGTCCCAAGAACGACAGAGCACGGCGGTAGAGCACCCGCGCACGGAAGTCCTTCCGCAGGGCATGTACTCGGTGCTGGAGCTCGCGAACCGCCTGGCCGACACCCCGGCCGATGTCGACGCGATCGTCGAGACGATCCGGCGCACGCCGACGTACGAGGGTCACCGCGAGGAGCACGTCGGCTCCCCTTGGCGGGTGGTCGTCGAGTGCCCGGAGGCCGAGGGCGATCCCCCTCAGTACCACCGCGTCGTGTTCACGGGCACCGGCGACCCGGAGCCGCTCGACGTGTTCGGCACACCCGCCGCCGGCTGGGACGTCGTGCTCGAGGACGCGGCCACCACCGATCTGGCGCCCGACCGGGCAACCGGGCGCGCCGAGGCGTTCCTCGGGGGGCTGCTGGCCGTCGAGGGAGTCACCGCGGTCGGCCTGCTCCTGCTGACCTGGCTCTCGGGTGCGCTCGGCATGGCCTCGCGCGAGACGCCGGGATGGCTCGGCTTCTCGATCGTGCTCGGCATCGCGGCATTCGCGATCGGCGCGGTCGCGCTGTACGCACCCAGCGGCGCCGACGGCAACGCGAACGACACGATGGTGCTCCGGCGCTTCTACGAAAGCCGTTCACAGCTGCTCTCGACGGCCACCGCGATCTCCGGCGGTCTGTTCGCGATCGCGCTGCTGGTCGGGCTCGTCCCGCCGATGCTCGCGACGAACGACACCCTGCCCTCGCCGGCGGTCACCTTCGACGCCCGGACCACGCCCGTGACGACCACCGTCGTCCTGGACGCGGGCGGGATCGGCACCGACCAGACCGTCTCGGTCGAGATGCGGCAGTACGCCTCCGCCGGTTCCGCCGGAACGACGATCGGGTTCGTGACGGCCAACGGCGACCGCGAGGGGAACGTGCACGTCGACCAGACCGCGGCGCTCGATCGAGGCGCCCAGTTCATGTCGGTGCTCGTCACGGTCGACGGGGTCGGTCCCGCGGACTGCTCGCCGACCGCTCCAGACGCGACCGGATGCACCGTGCTCGCCGTGCCTCCTCTCGGCGCCGGCGTGCTGCAGGACGGCCGCGTGATCGTGAACAACGGCGCCACAGCCACCGCGAACGTCACGAGCCCCTCGGCGTCGCCGAGCCCGTAGCCGCTGCGCGGGTCTGGCCGCCGGCGACTTGAGCGCCGGGTAGCGCCGGTCGATACTCCCGGCACCGGTGAAGGGTTCGCGCTCCTCGGTGTCGAGATGGTTGTGGGCGGTCGTTGCCGTGCTCTTCGTGCTGCCCGTGCTCGCGGGCGTGGTGCCCGTTGGAGGACAGCTGGCTGCGATCGCCCCGGGCGTCGGGGTCATCGTCGCCTTGATCGTCACGCACGAGCTCGGGCACGCGCTGATGGGCAGGCTGCTCGGCTACCGCATCTTCGAGGTGTCGTTCGGCGTCGGACCGCTCGTGCTGAACGCGCCGCTGGGACGGACGCGGGTCGTCGTGCGGTTGCTTCCTGCCGGTGGGCACACGATGCTCGCCCCGAAGGGAGCGCGGCTGCTGCCGGCGCGCGACGTCTTCGTTGCGCTCGCGGGCGCGTTCATCAACCTGCTGACCGTGCTGTGGGCGCTCACGGCCGATCTCTCGAACACATTCACGTTCGGCATCGTCCTGATCGGGTCGGCGGTCGTCGTCGAGAACCTCTTTCCGCGTCACGTGCGCAACGCGCTCGGGGTGGCGAAGAGCGACGGCCTGCGCGCGGCCCAGGCCCTCGAGGCCGACGAGGAGGCGCTCACCGCGGCGCTGGTCTCTCGGTACCTGGGCGAGGCCTACGTCGACCGCGCGGCCGGTGATCACGCCGGCTCCCTGGCGTGGTGCGAACGGGGCCTCGAGGTCCACCCGGGCACGCGGACGCTGCAGGGTGACGTGGCCGTGTCGCTGATCAACCTGCGCCGGTACCGGGAGGCGCGGGACCTGCTCGTGTCGCTGCTGGGTCGCGACGACCTCGATCCGGCCCTGCGCGCCCTCTACCGCAACAACCTGGCCTGGACCGATCTGATGCTCGGCGATCACGAGCTCCTCTCCGAGGCGTTCGAGGCCTCGAAGGACGCGATCGACACCCTTGGGGACCAGCCGGCCGTCAAGGGCACGCGCGCGTACGCGTTGATCCTCCAGGGCGCAGTGGAGGACGGCCTGAGGCTCGCGGGCGAGGCGATCCGTTCGAACCACGCCAAGGACGCCCGGGCGTCCAACGCGTGCGTCCTCGCGATCGGTTGTTCCCGGAGCGGTCGTCTCGACGCGGCCCGGCGCCACGTCGCGCACGCGCTTCGCCTCTCCCCTGACAACGAGCTGATCGAGCGCGCCGTCGCGGAGGTCGAGAGATCCGCCTCGATCGCGGCCGATCGCGGCTGAACGCCACTACTTGAGCGGGGCGCAGGCTGGCGCCGCCGAGAACGCCGACTCGAGCTCGCTGCTTTGCAGCTGGTCGAAGCTGTCGCCGAACGAAGAGGCGTCGCTCTGGAACTTCGTCAGCAGCGCCTGGAACTGCTGTGTGAAGGCGGTCGGCGAGGTCGTGGGAAGGTCCGCCGACTTGTCGCGAAGATCCTTGAAGCTGGCGACGAGCGAGGTCAGCGCATCGCTCAGGCTCGAGGCCATCTGCTGGCCGTTGGGAACGTCGGGCGAGCCCAGGTCCTGCAGCTTCGCGAGCATGGCGTCGCTGTCCTCGCTGACGCCGTCGAGGAAGTCCAGCCACCCCTGCTTCAGCGTGGCCAGATCGGTGGTGTCGGTGTTGAACGACGCCTGCCGCCGCGTGATCGCGTCGGTCCAGTCGCTGACCGCCGAGCAGAAGCCCGCCATGAAGTCGTCGGCCGATCTGGTGCCGGCCGCCGACGAGGACGTCGACGACGACGACCCGGAGGCGGCCGCCGTCGACGACGAGCCGCCGCACGCCGTCATCAGGAGCGCGGGAAGGACGAGGGCAAGGACGAGCTGCCGGAGACGCACGGCGCAACCCTACCCGACGCGGCGCCCGTGTTCCGCCCGAGCCGAGCACGGGCTAGGGTGCGGGGATGGAGACCTGGGATGCGATCCGCGCGCGCCGCAACGTCCGTTCGTACCTGGAGCAGCCGATCGACGGGGACGACCTGACGAGGATCCTCGAGGCGGGACGGCGTTCCCCGTCCTCGATGAACCAGCAGGAATGGGGGTTCGTCGTCGTGACCGAGCGCGAGCGCCTACGCAAGCTCGCGGAGGTCTGGCGGCACGCGGCGCACGTCGCGCGATCGGCGGCGACGGTGGCGCTGATCGCCGAGGCGGCCACCGACCCCGACGAGCGCGAGGTCATCCAGTACGACCTCGGTCAGGCGACGATGAGCATGATGATCGCGGCCGCCGACCTCGGCATCGGCTCGGGCCACGCGGCCGTCGGCGACCAGGACGAGGCGCGGCGCGTGCTCGGCTTCCCCGAGGACCGGCGCTGCGAGTGGCTGATCGCGTTCGGCCATCCGGCCGACCGACCCCTGACGCCGATCGAGCAGCCGAAGCGCCGTCCGCTCGACGAGCTCGTGCACCGCGAGCGGTGGTGACGCCGAACGGCCCCGGCTCCGAGGGAGCCGAGGCCGTCCGGGGGCGGTGAACGCCGGGTCAGATCGAGGATCTGCCGACGCAGGACTCGCCGGAGGCGATGTTCCGCGCGCGGGCGCGGAAGTGATCGACGCCTGAGTGGTTGCGGGTGAGGAGGCGCACCGTGAACGAGCCGCTCGGCGCCTTCGTCACACGCTTGCCGGCGAAGATCCGCACGCCGTCGTGGAAGATCCGGACGCGCCAGGTCTGGCCGACCCTGTTCGAATCGACCTCGTACTCGACCTCGATCCTGCCGTTGTCGGGCGAGAGCTTGAGCTTCCAGTCGCTCGAGCCGCTGCAGTTCCCCGTCTTGACGACGCCGCCCTTGGCGACGGCGGGCGTGCTCACGGCGAGCGACATGGCGATCACGGCCGCCGCGACGACTGCTCCGAGCTTCACGAACATGGCGCGCCTCCCTTTCGACGTTCCCCGGCGTTTCCGGTGGACGTGCTCAGCGTGGTCGTCGCGCGGTCGCGGTCGCAACGGGACGACCGTCCCGGGACCTCAGTACCGCAGCCGGCCCGCGCACGTCTGACCGATCACGAGGTCCACGCCCGTCGCCTTGATCCGGTCGATGCCCGCGCGGTTGCGGATCAGCCTGCGCACCCGGAGCTCCCCCTCGGTGTCGGCCACCTTCGAGCGCGCGAAGACGCGCCTGCCGTCGTCGGACAGGAATACCTGCCACGTGCGCCCCGGGACGGAGTGCTCGATCTTGAACCGCACGAGCAGGGTTGTCCTGGACTCCCGGCGCACGCGCAGCGTCCACTCGCTCGGACCGCCGACGCAGGACCCGCGCCGGCGAACCTCGTCGTCGGCTCGGACGGGCGAGCTCGCGGCGACCACGGCGGATGCCACGAGGACGGCGACGACGAGCCGCTTGGCGCGCATGGCCCAATGGTGGGTGTGCCCACCGCCGCCCACAACGGGACTTCGGTCCCGGGACCTACCTGCGCAGGACGCCCGTCCGCTCGGCCCAGAGCGCAGCCTGCGTCCGGTCGGTCACGCCGATCCGCTGGAACAGGTTCGTCAGGTGGCCCTTGACGGTCTTCTCGCTGATGCCGAGCCGCCGCGCGATCTGCTTGTTCGCCATGCCGTCGACGACCAGCTGGAGCACCTCGCGCTCGCGGCCGGTCAGCTCGACGTCGCTCGTGGAGCGCGACGACCGGTCGGCCAGCAGCGCCGCGGCCGCCTTCGGCGCCAGCGGTGCCTCCCCGCGCGCCGCCGCCCGGATCGCGGCCTCGATCTCGTGAGGCTCGGCGTCCTTCAGCAGGTAACCGATCGCCCCGGCGTCGAGCGCCTCCACGATCCGGTCGCGATCGGAGAACGAGGTGAACACGATCACCCGCGTGTCCGGGGACCCTTCCGCGAGCCGCTTCGTGACCTCGATGCCGTCGACGTCGGGCATCGACAGGTCGAGCAGCAGCACGTCGGGACGCTCGGCGGAGCAGAGGGCGACGGCCTCCTCCCCGCCGGGGGCGGCGCCGACCAGCTCGACGTCGGCGAACGTCCCAAGTAGTTGCTCGAGCCCGACCCGCACGACGCGATGGTCGTCGGCGACCGCCACGCGGATCGTCACGCCGGGATCTCCACACGCACGACCGTGCCGCCGCCCGGCCGGGGTCCAACGGTGAGCTCTCCGCCGGCGTCGGCCACCATGTCGCGCAGGATCTGCAGCCCGAAGTGCCCCTCGCCGGTCGCCGGGCCGGCGTCGCCGACAGTGACGCCCCGCCCGTCGTCGCTCACCTCGAGGACCGCCCTTCCGCCGTCAAGCCGCAGCAGCACCGAGACCGCCGAGGCCTGCGCGTGCGCCTGGACGTTGCGCAGGGACTCCTGACACGCGCGGTACAGCACCTCGTCGGTCTCCGGGCCGAAGCCGCCCGGCACCTCCACGTCGAGGGTCACGTCAAGCCCCTCCCGCGCGAGCCGCTCGGTCAGGTCCGAGAGCGCCGGGCCGATCCCCTCCTGTTGAAGGTTGGGCGGATAGATCCCGACGATCGCCGAGCGCAGCGTCCGCACGCTGCCCCGCACCGCCGATGCCGACGCGGCCAGGGCGTCGCGCGTCGGCGGCTCGGTGCTGGCGGCGGCGCGGGCCGACAGCTGCATCGCGACCCCGGCCAGCTCCTGGACGGGGCCATCGTGAAGGTCGGCCGCGATCCGACGCCGCTCACGATCGCGCACGTCGATCGTGCGCTCGAAGGCGCGCTCCCGGTCGAGCTGCGCCTGCCGCACCCGCCGCGCCAGCACCCACGCGAGCGGGACCAGCAACACGGCGAACGCGAGAAGCGCCACTACCAGCACGGGCGCGAACACGCCAAGGAGGTCGCGGCCGCTGCCGACGACGCTCGCGAACCGTTGATACTCCTCGAACAGCAGCGGCGTGCCGCTCGGTGTGGCGATCGGCGTGTACACCTCGAGCAGCTCGCCGAAGGGCCGCTCGAACTGGTTCTCGGGAGCCCCCAGGTCGGAGATCTCCGCGGAGACGCCGCCGTGGTGCAGCACGTCCTGCTCCTCGACCCCCAGCTGGTAGCGCTTGCCGATCAGGCGGCTCTCGTCGGAGTACACGATCGTGCCGTCGGCGGCCCAGATCTTGACGCGCACCACGGGATCGTGGAGCACCGCGTTCACGACCACCGAGGCGACCGCGCCGCTGGCCTCGGCGTCCCCGGTGAGCAGCCCGTCGGTGACCCGTCGCTGCACGACGCGCGCCGACAGCTCGGTGACGTTGCGCGCCTCGTCGATCGCCTGGTTCGTGGCGAGCCGCCGGATCACCGCCACGCCAGCCACGCCCACCAGCGCGAGGCCCACGAGCCCCAGCGCCACGAACAGGGTCATCGCTCGGGCGATCGAGTCTCGGCGCCGCGCCACCCTCCGATGCTACGGGGGTTATCCCATGTCGGGGTTGGGCACGTTGATCGTGACCTTCGGGGGCAGGTCGGTCTTGCCCTGGTGGTACATGGTCTCGTAGTGCGGCTTCGCCCAGACGTAGACCGCGATCGCGATGGCCACCACGATCAGGAACCCGAGGAGCTTCATGCCCTGAACTGTGCCCCCGTCGCCCGGCCGTGCGCAACCGCCATCGGTCCAGGGATCGCAGGGCCGAACGCTTAGCCCGCGTGGCGGCCGAGATGGGCGTCGAGTCTCGCCGCGAGCCCGTCGAAACGGGACTCCATCGCGTCGAAGCGCGCCTCGATCCGGGCCGCGAGCGCGTCGATCCGGCTGCCCAGGTAGAAGAGCGAGCCGAGCGACATCGCGGCCACGAGACCGATCGCGGTCCAGACGGCAGGTTCCGTCTCCGGCGAGGCTAACACCGCGGCCGGAACGAACCGTGACGGCCGTCACCTCACTCGATGTAGCCGAGACCTCGAAGGTGGTCCTCCATCTCGTCGGCCTCGGTGTCGCTGACCTGTCCCTCGTTGGCACCCATGCCGGGGATCGCCGTGGTCGACTCGCGCTTCGTGAGCTCTTTCGCGCCGATCAGCTCGTGCAGCACGCGACCGGTGGGCGTGGCCGCGGCCGGCGCGTCCAGCGCCGCGACGAACGTGGGTGCCATGTCGATCAACGCCGGCTGCTGCTCGAACGGCTTCACGTTCGGGCCGACCGCTACGATGCAGCCCTCGATCCGGTGGTCGCCACTTACCCAGTCGGCGTCTTCGAGCGCGCTCTTCGCGTGGGTCAGCGAGTAGCCCTCGTTCGGCACCATCAGGATGTCGGGCGCGGTGTCGGCGAAGCGGCCCTTGAAGACCTCCTCGCGCCTGTAGATCTCCTTGACCGGCTTCTTCCCGGTCTTCGGGTCGACGAACGAGCCGAGCCGGTCCATGACCTCGTCGCGCACCTTCTCGAAGTCGGCGGGGTCGACGATGCCGTCGATCTCGCGCCCCGCGAGGTTCACGCTCACGCCCTCGCCGGTGGAGCGGATCGTCGTGTACGCCTTGGTCTTGGCCCACGTGACCGACTGCGGCAGCGCGACCTTCCCGTGCAGGCCGAGCGTGTCGTAGACCTTGCGCGCCAGATTGCGCACCGGCCCCCACTGCATCGGCCCGAACACGGCGTTGGACGCCGAGAACTCGAGGTAGCCGAACTGCTTCAGCAGGCGATCCATGTTGATCGTGCGCGTGCACGACTGGAAGCCGTGGTCGGAGATGAACAGGATCAGGTCGTCGGGCTTCGCCCGCGAGACGAACGAGCCGATCGCCTCGTCGGCCTGCCGGAAGATGTCGGCGACCTTCTTCCCGATCCGCGAGTCCTTGTTCTTCGCGTAGTCGGGGTGGTCGGGCGCGACGTAGTTCGACAGCGCGTGCTGGGTGCGGTCGATCGAGACCCACACGCTCGCCATCAAGTCCCACTCGGTGGTGTCCATCAGGTGCTCGGAGACCTGGATGCGCTTCTTCGTGACGTCGAACGCCTCATCGAGATAGGCGTCGGGCCGGTTGCGGTAGGTGGTCCAGCTCATGCCGTTAATCGGCCACTCCAGGCGCGCCTTCAGCAGCTCGCCCGTCAGGTCGACCGGTGACGTGAACGTGCGGTGCTTCGGCAGGACGCCCCCGGCGATCAGCGTTCCGTTGATCTCGGGCGGCGGGAACGTGAGCGGCACGTCGAGCAGCAGCACGCTCTTGCCGGCGGCGGTCAGGTCGTCCAGGAAGGTGCGCGCCTTGATCGACCGGTAGGTGACCGGGTACTGCTTGTGCGTGCCCGGCGTGGTCTCGAGGATGTCGTAGACGCCGTGGTCGACCGGGTCGACGCCTGTGAGGAAGGAGGGCCAGGCGCTCCAGCTGTGGGTCGGGATCGTGCTCCGCAGCACGTCCTTCTGCCCACGGTCGATCAGGGCCTGGAGGTTCGGGAGGGCGCCCGCTTCCAGCAGCGGGTCCAGGATGCGCCAGTCGGCGCCATCCCACGCGATCAGGATCACTCGTGACATCGGGATTCTCCGCAGGTCGGGAAACGCGGGGAGTCTACCCAAGGGCCCTTCCGCGCACATGGCTGCCTGATCCGCACGACGTATGCCGCGCTGGAACGCGAGGCTCCCGTCGCGGGTAGGGTCGGGCACGTGATCGCTCCTCTGGTCGATACCGCGATCCGGCTACCGGGCGGCCGGACGCTCGCCTACGCGGAATGGGGAGACCTCTCCGGACGGCCGGTCCTCTTCTTCCATGGGATGCCCGGCTCGCGACTCTCCTTCCCCATGCCGGAGGTGGCTGCGGAGGCGGCCGTGCACGTCATCGCCCCCGATCGGCCGGGCATGGGCCGCTCCGACCCGCAGCCCGGGCACCGGGTCGCCGACTGGCCATCCGATGTCTCGGCCCTGGCCGACGCGCTGGACATCGAGCGCTTCGGCGTGATCGGGTGGTCGGCCGGCACGCCGTACGCGCTCGCCTGTGCGGCGCTCATCCCCGACCGGCTCACCGGCGTCGCCGTCACCACGAGCGCTGCCTCGATCCGGTACCTGTTCGACGAGGACGCGGAGCTCCGCGAGGCGGTCATCGACGACGACGAGCGGGCGATCATCGATGCGCTCGCTCACGGGAGCGACACCGCGGAGCGCCGGGCTGCCGCGGACGCGGCCGAGTTCGTGCAGGACCTCCGCGAGCACCCGGAGCACCTCCTGGAACACCCGGCCGCCGACGGCGACGCATGGTTCTTCGACGACCCGGAGCGGACGGAGAGCTTCGTCGAGGGCATCAGGGAGGCGCTCCGTCAAGGTGCCGAGGCCATGGCGCCTGGGTTCGTCGCGCAGGTCGCACCGTGGGGGTTCCGTATCGAGGACATCGCGATGCCGGCGCACGTGTGGGCCGGTGCGCAGGACGACGTGACGTCGCCCGACCTGATGCGCCGGATCGCGGACAAGATCCCGACGCACGAGTTCACGGTGTGGGACGACGTCGGCCACATCGGCATCGCGAAGCACCTCGACCAGGTGCTGCGCGAGCTCTGACGCGCTCTTGCTCGGCGACTACGAGCCCGTCCTCACCGCTTCTTTGGCCGAACGCCGCGACGCGATCACAGTCCGTTCGACGATCGTGAGCTTCGCGGGTCGGGATGCAGGCGGCATCTCGTCGCCCCGGAAGACCAGCTGACCGTGCAGCAGGATGTGCGCGACGATCGGCGCCAGGACGTTCCCCGTCAGGAGGAACGCGAGGGCCTGCAGTCCGCAGGCACCGAGCGCTCCGGCCAGCATCCGCCTCGCGGCGCGCGGCCGAAACTCCTCGTACCCGAGGTGATGCACGAGGATCACGAGTAGCGCGGCTGCGACGGCCAGCGCGCCCGAACCCACCTTCGCCCACGCGCCGTCGGTCCATCCCGCGTCGGCCATCGCCTGCCAGGCCGCGAGCACGGGGAGCGTCGCCAGCAGGACGGCCTCCGCCGTGCCGTAGACGATCCCCTCCCACCCCAGCTGCGCAGCCAATCGCCCGCCGTGCGCGTGCCCCAGCCGCGGAAGCCTGGAGAGCAACGGCGTCAGCACGACGGCCGTCACGACCCCCGCGACGAGCCCCCAGCGCCAGCCCGAGGTGACCAGCTCACCGAGCGACGTGCCCGACCACACGAGGTAGCCGGCGCTCAGGGCGGCGACCACCAGCGAGAGGACCGCCACGTACGGCGTGCGGCGGACATGCAGCACGTCGGTGACGACCCAGGTGACGAGGAACGCCACGACCGTGATGATCGCCAGCGCGGTAACGGCTTCCTGCCATCCGAACGTCGAATCAGGACCAGGCATCGGCCCCACCTCCCCTGTTCCGGTTCCAACGTCTCCAGCCTGACCGAAGGACTACGCGCCGACGCGTGCCGGACGTCCCGGCCCCTGAGGGACGACGGGCTGCGTCGTCGGATCCGACGTCGAACGCACCTGGGCGAGGAACTCCAGGACCGCCGCCCTGAGCTCCGCGCCCGCGTCCCCCAGCTGCAGGTGACCTCCATGTTGCAGCGAGACGAGCCGAGCGCCCGGGAGCCGGTCCGCTAGCCGCACCGCCCCCGGGTACGGCGCGAGCGGGTCGTCCTTCGCGTGCACGAGGAGCGCCGGCATCTCGATCGGCTCGTCCGGGAACGGCCGGTTGATGCTCGGGTTCGAGACGAAGGTGTCGAAGATCACGCCCTCGGCCCGGTTGCTGACGGGGAACAGGTCCGGAACGATCTGGTCGAGCGCCGCACGGTCGGCATCGCTGTACTTCCAGCCCGCGGGAACCCCGATGAAGTGGAGGTACCGCTGCCGGAGGAACGTGCGGAAGGCCCACCAGACAAGGTCGGACCCGGCGAGCGGCCGGACCGCCCGTGGAATGCGCTTGACCCTGTCCAGGTGCGGACCAGGCACGTTCGAGGACACGGAGATCAGAGCGATCGTGCGATCCGGGTGCCGGAACGCGAACCGGATCGCCGACGTCGCCCCCGCCGAGTACCCGACCACGATGGTTCTGTCGACGCCGAGATGGTCGAGCAGCGCAGCGAACGCATCCGCCTGGGATCCGGGCGTCGGCCTGTCGGGCATCGGCGTCCCGAGGTATCCGAAACGCGAGGGTGCGATGACGCGGAACCCTTCGTCGCCGAGCGTGTGCCGGCCCGTCCACAGCCCCGCGTGGAAACCTCCGCACACGCCATGGCTTGTGAGGACGGCGGTGCCCTCCCCCTCGTCGGCGAACTCGGTGATCCCCGACGGGGTCATGGCTACCTTCCGGATCTGCCCCGCGATACGCCGCTCACCCTCGGACTTGTCGTCTCGATACCGGCGAACGGGATGCACCAGCGCCGCGCGGACGTCTGCGTCGAACATCGGCCTTCCTCCTCGCGATCGAGGACCCCCCACAGGCCCCGAACAGGTTCACCCTCCCGCCCTGCCTCCGCCCCTTCCAGGGACCAAAGCCGAGACGCGAACGTGACGTTCGGACCTGGGCGTACCCTGCCGACGTGCGTCCGTTCCCGCCCCCCGCCGCCGTTCCGCCTCGAGACGCACGTGGAGGAGACGAATGGCTCGAACAGCGGCTCTTCCCGCAAGACGGACCCCCGCCGACCGTTGGCTTCATCGTCCCGAGCGGGTTCGAGGCGTACGCGCGTCTACTCCACCCCGCGCGCCGGTCCTGGGGTTCCTCCGCCGAGGAGGACGTCACGCTCCGGTGGTCGGAGATCGCCGAGGCACGAGCAAAAGTGATTCATCCGGAGGTCGGGGTCCACGCACTCATCGATCACCGGGACGAGTTCTTCAACAGATCCACAAACGTCGTCCCGAACGAGAAGACCTCGAAACGGCCGAACTCAGCTCATCCGGTGCGGCGACGCTACGGGAGATCGCGCGCTTCCTGAGTTGGTGGGCCTTCGGGGCGACTGCAAGCCTGGCCGTGCAGTCGCCCCGGACCCACGGGCAGTCCTACGCGACGTCGCAGTTCTCCGGTTGCGGCTGGTCGATCCGCGCGCTTCCCCCGATCGGAACCCCGAAGAACACGACGCCGAGCTCCACGACGCCGTCGGTCTCGTTCCTGCCGACGTGCACCGTCGAGGGCAGCTCGACGAAGGCATCGCCGGGCCCGAAGACGGCCGGCGCGCAGTCCCTCGCGTGGTAGACCGTGAAGGTCCCGGACTTCACGGTGACGAGGGTCTTGCCCGGGTGCGTGTGCCACCCTGTGGAGGAGTTCGGGCCGAACGTGAAGTCGGCCACGACGGTGTTCGTTCCGCGGGCGGCGACGAAGCCGACCCCGCTCGACATCGATCCGGCGCCGATCACCTCCGACACCACGGAGCCGCTCGAACCCGTCGCCGCGGCGACGCCTGCCAGGGCCACGGACGCCGCGATGAGCGCCGCGCCGACGACCCACCCGCTGCGCTTCCTCATGATGCTCCCCCTCCCTCGGTTCCCCGAACCTCTGTTGACGAAGACCGTCCTTCTCATGGCCGACCGAGATCGTCGGGGAGGAGCGCATCGAACGAGATGTCAACCTCGACGGTCTTCGGCCCCGACGACGGGGCGTAAGCGTACGCGGGCCCCTCCACGCTCCGGCGGGAGGCGCCTGCGCGCTGAAGGATCTCGGCGAGCCGGTGAGCCTCCTGGGTCGTGACGGTGGAGCACCAGTACGGGATCGGGCCGAACAGCCCGCGGAACGCATCGTGCGTCACGTTTAAGGCGCCGAGCAGGTCCGCGGCCGGCGCCGGAAGCAGGTCCAAGATGCGGCGTCGCCCGAGCGGATCCTCCGATCCCGAGTAGCAGACCTGATAGCTGGAAGGCACGTACGCGCGCATCTCCTGTTGCTCCCACGCGCCCGCCGGCAGCCACGAGGCCAGATCCTCGAGCCGCGCATCGAGCCGCTCGAGAGCGCTCAGCTGTTCCGGCGTCGGGATCGTTTCGATGGGGTCGGCGCCTTGCTCGAAGCCCGCGCCGCCCCACGTGAGGTGGACGAGTTGGCCGCCCGAGCGAACCTGGACGCCGCCGTAGTTCAGGCCGTATGCGCCGATGAGCTCGCGATCGTGATCGAGGAGTCCGGTGGAGAGGATCTCGGCTCGGACGAGCTCGACGCCCTCGGGCGTGAGGCGCTGCTCGATCAGCCCGGTCGACAACCGGTTCGCTTCGAGATCGCCCAGCCGCTGCCAGATCACCCGCCCGTCGGCGTACATGTTGAACGAGAACCTCCCGGGGTCTCCCCCCGTGTGTCCGAAGGTGAAGCCGACGATGAGCTCTCCGCGCTCGGGAGTGCTGGGTGGCGAGCCCTTGGGAGGCAGACCGAGCAAGCCCACGCCGGCCGGATACGGCGTCTCGGACGGCCCGGGAGTGGCCGGGACGCCGCGATCAGACGGCCCGCCCGTGGTCACCAGCCAGACCGCGGCCACGAACACCGCCACCCCGACGACGCCCGCGACGATGCGCTGGCTGCGGATCTTGCGATCGCGCCGCGCGTGGAAGTCGCCGAGCGTGAAGGGGTTGAGTTCGAGCCGGTCCATCTCCTGCCGCACCTGCGTCCGGGGGTCAGCCATCGGTCGCCTCCGCGGTCCCTCGTAGGGATGTCCGGGCCTGGTGGGTCAGGGCATACACGGTCGAGGCCTTGATGCCGAGGAGCCGGCCGGCTTCCTCGCCCGAGTAGCCGAGCCCCTCGGTCAGCACCAATGCGGACCGCTGCCGCGGCGTAAGGGGCGCGAGCGCGCGGATGACGATGTCATGGTCCTCGACGTGTTCGAACACGTCCTTCTCGGGGCCGAGCCCGACCGCGCGCCGAACCGAGACCCAGGCACGTCGCGCCTGATTGCGGAACAGGTTCATCGCCGTCCGGTGGAGGTACCCGGCCGGGTCGTCCATGACCGCCACCGCCTCCCATCGCTCGTACAAGCGGGTGAACGCCTCTTGCGCGAGGTCCTCTGCCTCACCGGCACTGCCGGTCATGAGGTAGAGGGCCCTGAGCAGGCGCTCCTTTTCGTCTTCGAAGAAGGCCTCGAAGACCGGGGGTGCGCTCTCGAGCGAAACCGGCTCGTCGCGAGCCTGCCGCCTTCCCCGCAGGGGAGCCATCTCACCCATCACGCATGTTCAACACGCGGGAGCGCCCGAACCTGTAGGGATCACCGCGAGACCTCGACGAGCCGCGCACGCTCGTTGAGCCAGATCGCGTTCATCGAGACCCGGAACAGGTCCGCAGGGATCCTCAAGCGTCCCGACCCGGTCCCAGCGTTCGAACACGCGAACATACGCTTCCTGGGGCGACCTGTTCGGCCTCGTGACGGCTACCCGTGAAGCAAAGCGCCGAGAACAGGCGGCGGTACGTGGCCTCGTGGAACTCCGCGAAGCTCGGCACCGTCTCGCCACGTCGTCATCCTCGGCCTCCGCGGGAACGGATCGCAGGTTGGCCCTCATCCTGCGCCATGAACGCCCGACGAGCCACCGACGCTGCGGAGATCCGGCTCTGCACCCCGGTGCGATGTCAGGTTCGGCGCCGGTACCGCGCGATCGCGAGCGGCGCGAACACGAGCTGGATCGCCACCATCCACAGCAGCGAGTTCACGACCGGCTCGGCGACGGGGCCGCCGAGCATCAGGCCCCGGGTCGCGTCGATCACGTGCGTGACCGGATTGATCGAGGCGAAGGTTCGCAGCCATCCCGGCATCGTCTCGACCGGCACGAACGCCGAGCTCGCGAATGTGAGCGGCAGGATGATCATGAAGCCCCACGTGTTCACCGATTCCGTCGCCCGCGCGACGATCCCGATGAACGCCATCGGCCAGCAGAGCGTCAGGCCGAACGCGACCACCAACGCGAAGGCGCCGAACGCGCCCGCCACGCCCCCGTGGAAGCGGAACCCGAGCGCCACGCCGAACGTCGTCATGATCAGCGCGCTCCATGCGATCCGCACCCCGTCGGCCGCGATCCGGCCACCGATCACGGCCGAGCGCGCCATCGGCAGCGACCGGAACCTGTCGATCAGCCCACGCTGGAAATCCACGTTCAGACCGAGCGCCGTCGTGAACGGCGTGAACGCGATCGCCTGCACCAGGATCCCCGGCAGCGCGAACTGCAGGTACTCCCGGCTGGAGTCGGCGATCGCGCCGCCGAACACGAAGACGAACAGCACCAAGAACATCAGCGGCTGGATCGTCATCTCGACCAACTGCTCGGGGTTCGCCTTGATGTGCAGCAGGTTGCGGCGCGCGATCGTCAGCGTGTTCGTCACGACGTTCGAGCGGCCCGACGGGGCGAGCGCAACGGTGCTCATGCCGTGCTCCTTTCCTCGCTCGCGGTTTCGTCGTCCTCAGTCCTCTCCTCCGCGAGGTGACCCGTCAGCTTCAGGAAGACCTCGTCGAGGCTCGGCCGGCGGAGCGATAGGTCCTCGACCGCGACGCCCGCGTCGTCGAGCCTTCGGACGACCTGACCGAGGACGGCGCGGTCGGCGATCCGGATCGTGATCAACAGGTCGTCGCGGAACGGGTCCTCGCCGTCGGCGAACTCCGCGAGGATCCGCTCGGTCGCCTCGAGGTCGGCGGGGTCGGCCGGCTGGGCCTGCAGGACCTGGCCGCCGATGCGCGTCTTGAGCTCCTTCGGCGTGCCGGCCGCGATCACCTTCCCTCTGTCGATCACGACCAGCTCGTCGGCGAGCCGATCGGCCTCGTCCAGGTACTGCGTGGTCAGGAGCACCGTCGTGCCCTCGGCCACCAGCGCCCGGATCATGCCCCACAGCTCGAGCCGGCTCTTCGGGTCCAGGCCGGTCGTCGGCTCGTCCAGGAACAGGAAGCCTGGACGCCCCACGAGGCTCGCTGCCAGGTCGAGCCGGCGCCGCATGCCGCCCGAGTACGTCTTGACGAACTTCCCTGCGGCATCGGTCAGCTCGAACGACTCGAGCAGCTCCGCAGCGCGGGCGCGCGCGTCGGCCGACGAGAACCCGAGCAGCCGCCCGATCATGTACAGGTTCTCCTTCCCAGACAGGAGCTCGTCGATCGCCGCGTACTGGCCGGTGAGGCCGATCAGCCGGCGCACGTCGGCCGGGTGACTGACAACGTCGAACCCGCCGACCGTCGCGCGGCCCGCGTCGGGCTTGAGCAGGGTCGTCAGGATCCTGATCGACGTCGTCTTGCCGGCGCCGTTCGGACCCAAAAGGCCGAACACCGTGCCCTCGCCGGCGACCATGTCCACACCGTCGAGCGCTTTCACCGATCCGAACGTCTTGACGAGGCCCTCGGCCTCGATCGTTGGAGCCGTCATGCCGGTCGTCCTCCTCCCGTGGTGGCCGTGCTTCCACCTCTGACGACGCATCATGCCCCGAGTAACTGGCCATCTCTTGACCGGTTTTCGTGACAAGATCCACGGGGGCGCGCGGATCGATTGGTGGCCGAGCTGTTGATCCTGCAGGCCCGAGGCCGCGTGACTGCCGCCGATCTTGCGCAGGAGCTCGAGATCTCGGAGCGCACGGCCCGGCGGGACCTCGAGGCGCTCTCGATGGCCGGGATCCCCGTCTACTCACAGGCGGGGCGCGGCGGCGGATGGGCGCTCGTGGGCGGCGCGCGAACCGACCTCAGCGGACTCACGGCAGCCGAGGCCCGCACGCTCTTCCTGGTGGCCGGGCCGTCGGCATCGGCGACGCCCGAGGTGAAGGCCGCGCTCCGCAAGCTGGTCCGAGCCCTGCCCGAGCCGTTCCGGGCCGATGCCGAAGCGGCCGCCTCGGCCGTGGTCCTGGATCCGACCAGCTGGGATCGGGCCAGCGCGCCGACGCCGCCGTTCCTCGACGAGCTCCAACGAGCGACCGTCGACGGCGTGCAGGTGCGCCTCGCCTACGCGGACCGACAGCGACGCGAGACCGAGCGCGTGGTGCATCCGCTCGGCCTGGTGGCGAAGGCGTCGGTCTGGTACCTCGTGGCCGACACCGAGGCGGGGTTGCGGACCTTCCGGGTCGGACGGGTCCGGGGGATGACGCGGACCGAGGACCCGGTTCGGCGGCCCGATGGCTTCGACCTGGCCGAGACCTGGGAGTCGATCAAAGCGACGATCGACGAGGGGCGCGTGCCGCTGCGCGTCGTCTTGCGGATCGATGAGCGCGCGCTCGGATGGGTGCGCGGCAGCTTCGGCAACCGATTGACCGTGCGCGACGTGGCCGGCGACGGCCGGACCGAGGCGGACCTCAGAAGCTGGAACGTCGAGGCCGCCGCGTACGAGCTCGCCGCCTACGGCGACCACGTCGAGGCGATCGACCCGCCGGAGGTGCGCGCGACGCTCGCACGGATCGGTGCCGAGCTCGCGGAACGCTACGGCCGGTGAGCATCACTCGACGCGGCCGTCGATCTCCCGCTCCGCGGCGCCCAACCGTACGGCGTCCAGCACTCGCGCCGTCGCCTCCAGCACGAGCCGTTCGCGCAGACTCGCAAGGTCCTCGTCGCCGATCTGCGGAGCAGGAACCCGGTGTCGGGACGTCTCCCGCAGCTCGTAGGCGGTCTCGCGATGCTCCGCAAGATCGATGCCTTCGTCCTCCGCATCGGCCGACGAGCGGAACCCGACGATCAGGTCGACCACCTTCAGGATGAGCAAGGTCGCCGCGAACGCGAACGTCAGCGTCACGCCGGCCGCGGCGGCCTGCTTGAGGACCTGCACGGCGCCGCCGGCCGCGCCGGCCGGGTTGACCACCAGGCTGGCGAAAACACCGGTGAGCAACGCCCCGACCAGACCGCCGACCAGGTGCACGCCGACGGCGTCGAGCGAGTCGTCGTACCCGAACCGCCCCTTGAGCTCGACGGCCGCGAAGCAGACGACGCCGGCCGCGAGCCCGATCGCGATGGCGGCCAGCGGCCCGACGAACCCCGAGGCAGGCGTGATGGCGACGAGCCCCGCGACGGCACCGGACGCTCCGCCGACCACGGTCGCGCTGCCGTGGCGCAGTCGCTCGACGGCGAGCCACGACAGCATCGCCGCCGCGGCCGCGAGGTGCGTCGCTAGGAAGGCGCTCGACGCAAGGCCGCCGGCAGTCAGCGCGCTGCCGGCGTTGAATCCGAACCAGCCGAACCACAGGATGCCCGCGCCGAGCACGACCATCGGGACGTTGTGCGGCGCGAAGTTCCCCCCCGGGTAGCCACGGCGCTTCCCGACATAGAGCGCTGCCGCCAACGCCGCCGCACCGGCGCTGATGTGCACCACGGTGCCACCGGCGAAATCGAGCGCGCCGAGGCCGTCTGCACCGAGGAACCCGCCGCCCCACACCCAGTGTGCGAGCGGTGCGTAGACGACGACGGACCAGAGCGCGACGAACAGCACGTACCCGCCGAACCGCACGCGCTCCGCGAACGCGCCGGCGATCAGCGCGGGCGTGATGATCGCGAACATCAGCTGGAACGCCACGAACGCCGACTGCGGGACCGTCGGCGCGAGCGCCACGGGAAGGGCACCGACGCCGCGCAAGCCGACGTGCTCGAGCCCTCCGATCACACCACCGAGGTCATGGCCGAACGCGAGCGAGTAGCCGATCAGGACCCACACGATCGAGACCACCGCGATGGCCGCAACCGCCTGCATCATCGTGGCCAGCACGTTCTTGGAGCGGACGAGCCCGCCGTAGAAGAGCGCGAGTCCCGGTGTCATGAACAAGACGAGCGCGGCGGCGGCCAGCACCCACGCCGTGTCGCCGGAATCGATCTGACCCATGCGGTCCCTCCTTCACGATCGCTCGCTCGGTTATGAGGCACTGGGGGCCGGGAATCTCGCGTCTTCGTGTTTCGGTTCGGTTAACAGTTCGCGTTGGCCGCGAGCGTCGTACGCTCCTCGTAACCCAACATCAGGCGACCACGCCGAAACGGGGTCTCATGCAGGTCGCGCCGAGCATCCATCGCGTCGGGGACAACAGCATCATCAACTCGTATCTGGTCGAGGAGGCCGGCCAGGTCACGATCGTCGACGCCGGGATCGCGGGTCTGTACCGGGATCTCCCGCACGAGCTCGAATCGATGGGACGTTCGTTCGCCGACGTGCGCGCGCTGGTCCTGACGCACGGACACAGCGACCACATCGGGTTCGCCGAGCGACTCCGCACCGAAGGGAAGGTCCCCGTCTCCGTTCACGAGGCGGACGCCGCGCTTGCTCGCGGCGAGGTCCCGAACCCCTCGAAGGGCTTCGGGCCGACGAAGCTCGCGCCGCTCGCCGGGTTCCTCTGGTACTCCCTGCTGCGGGGCGGCCTGCGCACGAAACACCTCGGGGAGGTCACGACGTTCGGCGACGGCGCGACCCTGGACGTCCCCGGCAGCCCGCGCGTGATCCTCACGCCCGGTCACACGCCGGGAAGCGCCGCGCTCCACTTCGCCTCGCACGACGCCCTCCTGGTCGGCGACGCCTTCGCCACCTACGCGGTGACGACCGGCAAGCGCGGGCCGCAGATCGCGCCGTTCACGGCGGACGCGGCCCAGGCGCTCGAGTCGCTCGCGCGCATCGAGTACGTGCAGGCCGACCTCGCACTGCCCGGGCACGGCGACCCGTGGGCGGGCACCGTTGCCGACGCCGTCAGACGCGTTCGCGAAGCCGGCTCAACACCCTGACCGAAGCGAGTGTCGGCGGCGGGACGATCGCGAGCTTCGCGGGCCTCACTTCGAGATCCAAACGCGCCCAGCGTCTCGAAGAGCTAGGGGCCGACGTGTGCCGGACGTTCCTGAGCCGACAGGCCTGCAGGCTGGCCGTTCTTCGAGTCACGTTCCCTCTCGTCGGGCGCCCACTCCTTCAACCAGTGGGAGGTGAGCAGGCCACCCTCGAGGAAGGGGTCGGATCGCACGGCTTCCTGGGCCGTCTGCGCGTCGGCCGACTCGAACGTGATCAACCCACCGCTCCGGTCCTGGAACGGCCCGCCGAGGTAGTCACGCAACCGCAGATCGTGCCAGTGCGCGACGTGGCGCGGCACGGTGGCGCCCACGCCTGGGTCGTCCTTCATCAGGTAGAAGTACGCATACCGAGGACTCACCTTGGCCTCCTTCACCGCGTGTCAGTGGTGCGCGTACTCCGTGGGCCGGAACCGCATCAACGCGAACATCACCACGACCGATGCGATGCAGTACGCACCACATTGCGCACCCTCGGTGACGTTGAACCAGACCAGGCACAGGAACGGGATGACGGGCAGGATCATCGCCGCCGCCATCTCGTAGGAGCTCCTCGTCCCCATGCCACGCAACCGCATCCAGACCATCATCGGAACGCTCATCCCGACCGCCATCGCCAGCAGGCATTGGGTCGGGTACTGGAACGTCGCCGCGTCCCACGACGTCAGCCCCACAGCGCGCACCACGATGTAGCCCGCGGCGATCATCCCGGCGACCATCACGGCGAGCATCTCCAGGAAGTGCCGCCAGAAGGGGGCGACATGTCGACCTTCGCCACCGTGAGGGTGGCCCTCCATCACAGGATGTGCTCGAGCCATGACGTCTCCCCTCTGTGAGCGATGACGCGGGCCTATCCTTCGAGGTGCGACGGTGGAAGGGCCAATGGTCCCGCGGATTTCGGGCAGCCATCGGCATAGCTTGGAAGGCAGCACGGCTGCGGACACTGTGCAGGCGAAGGGGTGATGCCATATGGCGATGGACGATCGCATGGCCAAGCTGATCTACTCGGCGATCACGTCGCTCGACGGATACGTCGCGGACGCGAACGGCAACTTCGACTGGGCGGCGCCCGACGAGGAGGTGCATGCGCTCGTCAATGATCTCGAGCGCCCGGTGGGCACGCTGCTGCTCGGACGCCGCATGTACGAGACGTTGGTCTTTTGGGAGAACCCGGACCTGACCGGCCAGCCGGACGTCGTCCGTGACTTCGCGCAGATCTGGCAGGCCGCCGACAAGGTCGTGTACTCCACCACGCTGCAGACGGTGTCCAGCGCCAGGACGAGGATCGAGCGCGCGTTCGACCCCGACGCGATCCGCGAGATGAAGACGCGCGTGGACCGTGACATCAGCATCGGCGGGCCCGTGCTGGCCGCGCAGGCGATCAAGACGGGATTGGTCGACGAGTACCAGCTGTTCCTGGCCCCGGTACTGGTGGGAGGCGGCACACGGTCGCTGTCGCCCGACGGCGTACGCCTGGATCTCGAGCTCATCGACGAGCGCCGCTTCGCGAGCGGCTTCGTCCACCTGCGCTATCGCGCCTGAGTCTTCGGCTTCTCCCAGACGGAGACGTGCTTGCGGCTCTCGCTCGTGAAGGGCTCCAGCCTCCATCCGCTCCAGCGCTCGCGCAGCCGCATGCCGGCCAGCTGCGCCATCAGGTCGTACTCCGAGGGCCACGCGTAACGGAACGGCATCGAGACGCGCTCGAGCCGGTCGCCGACGATCGTCAGGTGGTGCGAGATCAGGCCCTGGTTCGCGACGTCGTACTCGTCGATCCCCCAGTGGCGCTCGCTCGCGGAGAAGACGAGGAAGGTTTCCCCGGGCGGCAGGCGCTGGAGGTCCGGGATGCCGACCTCGATCACGAAGCAGCAGCCGGGCTCGAGATGCGCCGCCGCGTTGCGGAAGCAGGCAACCTGCGCGTCCTGGGTGGTCAGGTTCGAGATCGTGTTGAAGACCAGGTACGCAAGGGAGAACGACCCGTCGACCGTGGTCGTTGCGAAGTCTCCGATCGTCACGCCGACGTCGCCGCCGCCGGGCTTCGCGCGCAGTCTCTCGACCATCGCGGTGGACAGGTCGATGCCGTGCACCCGTACACCGCGCTGCGCGAGCGGCAGCGCGATCCGCCCGGTTCCGATCCCGAACTCGAGCGCGGGCCCGTCGCCGGCGAGCTCGGCCAGGAAGTCGACCGCCTGATCGATGACGGCCGGGTCGAACTCCTCACCCTCGGAGTCGTCGTACCGAGCGGCGACCGGCTCGTCGAAGTACCCGTCGTCGCCCACGGCCGAGATCTGGTCGAGTCGGTGTCAGGCCCCCGGCGCCCGGTATTCCACGGACTTCGTCTTGACCTGGTCCATCTCTTCCGGGGTCAGCAGGACCGTCGTCTTCACCCGCACCGTGCCGGTCGCCGACGTGGTCATGCTCAGCGCCGCGGCCGATGCCGCATCGGGCACGTCGACGATCAGGATGACGTCGCTCTCTCCGAACGCGAAGTAGAAGGCCTCCAGCGTCCCGCCGACGCTCTCCGCGGTCTTCTTGAGGGCCTCCCGCCGACTGGTCCCTCCTTCCTTCAGGACGCCTCGGAGCCCGTCTTGGGTCAGCGACGCTGCGAATAGGTACTTCGGCATGTGGACCACCTCCTCGTCGAGATTGTTCACGGGCCGTGCATGCGTGGTCAAGCGCCCTCGCGCCCACGCGTCGAGCGCGACCTCGGTCATCGTCTGGATGCCACCCTAGCTGCACCGGGTAGCATCGCGCGATGGACATCCGGATCCAGGACGTCGTCATCGACTCCCACGACCTCGAGCGCGAGGCGCGCTTCTGGTCGGAGGTGCTCGGGTGGCGGATCACCTATCGGTCGGACCAGGAGTGGGCGATCGAGCCGCAGGAAGGGAGCCCGGAAGCCGACGTGGTTCCGGACATCATGTTCGTGAAGGTGCCCGACCAGAAGGCTGTCAAGAACAGGCTCCACCTCGATCTGCGACCGAAGGACCAGGACGCCGAGGTCCGGCGCATCCTCGACCTCGGAGCAACCCGCGCAGACATCGGGCAGAAGGACGTGACCTGGGTCGTCCTCGCAGATCCGGAAGGCAACGAGTTCTGCGTGCTGCAGCCGCTGCCCGCCGGATGACCGCTGGATCCGGGCTGTCTAGTCCGGTTCGGGCGAGCGCTGATCCCGCCCGAGGATGCGCTTCCTGACGTCGTCCGGCGACATCCCTCGCTGCGCGGCCCCGACCCTCACGGCATACTCGAGCGCGTCGCGGCGCGTTCCCTCCCGCACGTCGGCGTCGACGGTCTCTCGCCCTTCCTTCAGGGCGGCGGCGACCCGATGGTAGCCGTCGGCCAAGAGGAGCCCCCGATCGGTGTCGAAGACGACGGGGTCCATCGCGTCGATCGAACGCCGGTAGTGCTCCACGCGCTCGGGGTCCAGGTGACGCTCCGGATCGATCTGGGCGTCGGCGAGGAGGTCGGCGATCTTGACTCGGGTCATCGGCGGTAACCTGGATCCATGACGACGGTACTCCTGTTCCACCACGCCCAAGGGCAGACGGCCGGGTTCCTCGCGTTCGCCGACGAGCTGCGAGAGCCGGGCCACACGGTCCACGCGCCGGACCTGTACGACGGCGAGACCTTCGGAGACCTCGAGGAGGGCGTCGCCCACGCCCGGCAGATCGGCTTCGACGAGATCGTCCGCCGCGGTACGGCCGTTGCGGACGAGCTTCCGACCGACGTCGTCTACGCAGGGTTCTCCCTCGGTGGCATGCCCGCGCAGTCGCTCGCCCAGACCCGGCCGGGGGCAAGAGGGGCGCTCTTCTATCACTCGTGCATGCCGCCTTCGGAGTTCGGGGGGCCGTGGCCCGACGGCGTTCCCGTTCAGATCCACATGATGGATGCCGACCCGTGGGGCGACGAGGACCGCGACGCAGCCGCGGCACTGGTCAAGGAGGCCGACGACGCCGAGCTGTTCCTCTACCCGGGCGCGAGCCACCTCTTCGCCGACCCGAGCCTCGGCGACTACGACGAGAAGGCAGCCGCGTTGCTCAAGGAACGCACATTGGCCTTCCTCGAACGCGTCGGTTGACGCGGCGGAAGGTCAGCCGAGGAGCTTCTCCCAGACCTCCCAGCTGTACGCGGTCCGCATCCCGGCGCGCTCGTACAGGCGCGTCGCTCCTGTGACGCTGTCCGAGTCGACGGCGAGTTCGACGGTGGGGATGCCGCGACGATGCGCCTCGGCGAAGACCGCCTGCATGAGCGCGAACCCGATCCCGCGCCGACGCCAGGGACGGAGGACGGCGAGGTCGCCCACGTACGCGGCGTCCGCGTCCCGCGCGCTCGTCTGTGCGGAGATCGCTCCTGCCACGACGTCACCGTCGACGGCGAGGAACCAGAGGCCGGGATCGAAGGCGGCCCCCTCGCCGTCGATCGCCAGGTGGCGCCATTCCTCGAACGGAGGGAAGGGTGGACCCCAGTGATCTGCGAAGCCCTGCGAAAGGGCAGCGTGCACACGCGCGTCGTCGGTCGCCGGGTCGAACGGACGGATCTCGATCCCGTCCGGGACGCGCATGGCCGGCGGGGTCGCATCCAGGTCGATCCGCATCATCCAGAACGTGCGGACGTATGCGTAGCCGAGCGACGCGAACAGCCGTCCTGCCGCCGCGTTGCTTGCGAAGCGGGAAACGTGCATGCGCGCCGGCGAACCCGTGCCTGCCTTCGCCGCAACGCGCTCCTCGGCAGCGCGGATCAGGCCTGTGCTCACTCCCGTGCCCTGGAGGTCCCTGCGGACGAAGACGAGCACGGCGACCTCGAACGGCTCTTCGGTCACGTGGAACTCGACGAACCCCGCGAGGCGGGACGACCGGTCCAGGAGCACGGCATGGGCAAGGTCCGGATCGACGCCGGGGGACGTCAGCAAGTCGCGGACTTCCTCTGTGTTGGTCCACGGAACGCCGATCTCACCGGAGACGTCGTCGTTGATGAGCTTCGCGATCGAGGGCGCATCGTCCAGCGTTGCCGGGCGCAGTTCGAACCCCTCGAGCGTTCGTTCGGTCACGACCGGAGCATCGCATGCACGAGGCCGCCCGTGATCGGCCTGTTTGGAGGAAAGCCCCGCTTCGTGAGTCAGTCGGGGGGAGGAGGCGCCGGCCGCGGACGCGCACGCCGCAAGACCAGCCCGGCGCTCACCAGCACCGCCACGAACCCGAGCGCCGAGGCGACGAGGAGCGCGCGCTCCTGGTCCGTCGAAGCGTTGCCGGCGCTGTGGCCACCGATCGCGAGCGCCGCGACACCGACGCCGGCGCCGATCACGAGGGTCAGGAAGGCGGCCAGCCGCTCGCCGGCGGGCAGGACGATACCGAGGATCCCCGCGATCAACGCGCCGGCGCCGATCAGGACGAAGGACCACATCACGGTGGCATCCATGCCCTGAGCATCGTCCGGCACACGTCCGGACGGAACCCGCACAACGAGAACGCGACGAACCCGTCACAGGTTCGTCGCGTTCCGAGCCATCGGGGGTCTGCCCGCACTCCCGATCGACCGCTCGCTTCGCTACATCACGTCGATGAGCGAAGATCGCGCTGCCAGGCAGGTGCCGTGCATCAGCTTCTTCTTCGGCGCCTTCGCGAAGTAGTGACCGTGGGGGTGCATGACCTCGATCCTCCACCGACCGTTCTCGTTCGTGTGCGTCTTGCCCTGGAGCACCCGTCCGTCCGCGGTCTTCTTGAACAGCTTCACGACCCGGTCGGCGATGCAGTTCGCGTTGCCCGACCTGACCTTGCCGTGGAAGTGCTCCGTGGTGGCGTTCCACCTGATCGTGATGTGGCTCCGCGCGGCGGCCGAGGCGCTCGGCGCCCACAAGACCCCCATCGTGGCCACCACCAACAGCGCCAGCAGCTTCTGTCGCATCCTGCCTCCTTGTGACCGGCTTGCGCGACCGTATCGGGGCGGGCCTTACGGTTCTCTTACGCACCGCTTGCGGTGGACGAAATCTTGCTACCGACGGAAGCTCCCCGTTCCGCCGTTCGCATGTCGTAATGGATGAAGCTCTACGCTTGGGTCGAGCATGACGCAGACGAGAGCACGGGCCGCGACCGCTGCCTCGCCCGGACCCGTCGACCATGGGCCAAGGGCAGCGCTCGGCGCGGCCATCGGGCTGCTGGCGGGTGCCGTCGCGCTCGGGATCGGTCAGCTGATCGCCGGGCTCGTGGGAGGTGCCTCGTCGCCGATGATCGCGGTCGGCGAGGCCGCGATCGACGCAACCCCCGAGTGGCTGAAGGGCTTCGCGATCCGCACGTTCGGATCGAACGACAAGCTGGCGCTGCTGATCGGCATGGGCATCGTGCTCGCCGTCGCCGCGGCGGTATTGGGCATCGTGTCGGTCCGCCGCCCGAGGGCCGGGATCGTCGGGCTCGTGGTCCTGGGCACGATCGGGGCGGTGGCGGCCGTCACCCGGCCGGCGAACGGCCTCGCTGCGGCGATCCCGGCGATCGCGGGCACGGCCGCCGGCATCGCTGCGTTCCTTTGGCTTCGACGGACCGCGGGCCTGAACCCGTCTCCCGCCGCTCCTCCGCCGGATCGCCCGACCACCGCTCCACCGGGATTCGACCGACGCCGTTTCCTCTATACGGGCGGTGCGGCTGCCGTCCTCGCCGCGACCACGGGTTTCTTCGGCCAGTACCTCGTTCGTCGCTCCGACGCCAGCGCGTCGCGCGCGGCCGTCCGGATCCCGAAGGTGAGAGACGCCGCGCCGCTGCCGCCGGCCGGCGCAGATCTGAAGATCCCCGGACTCAGCTCCTTCATCACGCCGAACGCGCCCTTCTACCGGGTGGACACGGCCCTGTTCGTTCCGTCGGTCGACGCAACGGGATGGAAGCTCACGGTGCACGGGATGGTCGACCGCCCGCTCACGATCGACTACCAGCAGCTGCTGGCCCGGCCGCTGATCGAGCGCGACATCACGATCTGCTGCGTGTCCAACCCCGTCGGTGGGAAGTACATCGGCAACGCGCGGTGGATCGGCGCCCCGCTCAAGCACCTGCTCGACGAGGCCGGCGTGCAGACCGGCGCCACCCAGATCGTGGCGAAATCGACCGACGGGTTCACCGCCGGCACACCGACATCCGTCGCGCTGGACGGCCGCGACTCGATGTTGGCGATCGCGATGAACGGCGAGCCGCTCCCGCTCCAGCACGGGTTCCCGGTGCGCATGATCGTCCCGGGTCTGTACGGCTACGAGTCCGCCTGCAAGTGGATCACCGACATCGAGCTCACGACGTTCGAGGCGTTCTCGCCGTATTGGGTGAAGCGTGGGTGGGCACAGCAGGTCCTGATCAAGACCGAGTCGAGGATCGACACCCCGAAGAACCACGCGACGCTGCAAGCCGGCACGATCCCGATCGCGGGGATCGCCTGGGCCCAGCACCGTGGGATCGGCGCGGTCGAGGTCTCGATCGACGGCGGACCGTGGGCGCGGGCGACCCTCGCCGAGGAGGACACCTCCGACACCTGGCGCCAGTGGGTCTACCAGTGGAACGCGACCTCGGGATCGCACACGATCTCGGCCCGCGCGACCGACGGCACAGGTGCGGTGCAGACGCCCGACGAGACGCCGATCTTCCCGAGCGGCGCCACCGGCGACCACACGATCAGCGTCGACGTCACCTGAATCGGGCGGCTAGTGTCGGCTTCGATGCCCCTGATCGATAGAGACGACTCGTTGCTGGTCGTGGTCGACCTGCAGCCGCGCTTCTGGGGTGACCGCCTCGACGCCGCCGACCTGCAACGCGCCCGGGAAGCGGCGCGCCGTGCCGCCTGGCTCGCCCGCGTCGCGCAAGCGCTGGGTGTGCCGGGCGTGGCGACGGAAGAAGACCCCGAGAAGAACGGCGGCACCGACACCGCGGTCCTCGTGGCCCTCGGACCGGATGCGCCGGTCTTCACCAAGCCGGTCTTCGGGCTGGCCGCCTGTCCCGACATCATGGACGCGATCCGAGCGACGCGGCGCCGCACCACTCTGCTCACCGGTTACGAGACAGACGTGTGCGTGACCCACTCCGCCGTGGGCCTCGCGGACGAGGGATACCGAGTCGTGGTGGTCGAGGACGCCGTGTACTCGCCGTTCGCAGCGCACCTTCCCGGGATCGCGCGCCTCCGCGACCGCGGCATCGAGCTCGCGCCCTGCAAGGCCGTCTACTACGACTGGGTCCGCACGCTGAAGGCCGCCCGCGCGTTCGAGGAGCAGAACCCCGGCCTCGCGACGCCGCCGGGCTTCTCCCTCTGACCGAGGGCCGACTCACGGCCGCGGTTCGAGGAGCGACGGCGATCGAGGAGACTGCGAGAAGTCGAAGTCCCGGACCAAGTCGCCGAGCGCCGGATCGACCTCGCGGACGTCCGGTCGAGGGTCGGGGCGACCGTCCGTCGCGGGGTCGATGCGTTCCCCGCCCAAGAAGTCGTCCTCGATGAACTTGAGGTACGCGTCGAAGCTCAGCACCTGGTGGTCGATGAACCCCTCCCGCGCGTAGGGGCTGATGACCAGCGAGGGGACGCGGATCCCGTACCCGGAGGCGTCGATCACCGGTGGGGGAACGTGATCGTAGAAGCCGCCCCAGTCGTCCCACGCCAGGAAGATCGCGGAGCTCGTCCAGTCGGGGCTCGCCATCACCGCATTGATCACCTTGGTGACCCAGGCCTGACCGTCCGCGATCGACGACGCGGGGTGTTCGCTGTTGACCTGGCTGGGGATCACCCAGGAGACATCGGGAAGATCGCCTTGCCGCGACGCCCGGAAGAAGTTGACGGACGACTGGATGTTCGGAAGCTCCCCGTTCTGATGAACGGTGACGAAGTCGGGGAGCGGATTGAAGAGTGGGGACGTCCCGTGCACGTGTGTGTCGTCCGGAGGGCAGTCGTGGACGCCGTCCGGGCAATCGGGCGGCGTGCCCGGAGCCACGTAGTACCGCCAGCTGACGTGGTGGCGGTGCATCAGATAGGTCAGATCGGTCCACGCGAAGTCCTCGTCCGGACCGGGTTGGTTGTCAGGGTCGAGCGACTTGCCGGGATCGAGCTCGCTTACGCAGCTCATCGGGTCGGTGTGGTCGGGGCAGTACGCCGACCATGCCGACACGAGATAGAGGTGAGCGGACAGGCTGGAGCCGAAGTCGGGCTCGAACATGTGGTCCTGCAGCACGAACCGATTCGCGTAGGCCCAGTAGTTCGGGATCTCCTGCGCCGTGTGGTAGCCCATCACGTCGGGCCGCTGCGGGTCGACCTTGCACGGGTGCTGCGGATAGAAGGTGCATCCCTCCTCGGTCTGGGACTCAGCGGTGGCGATGAAGCCGTCCATCTTTCCCCCGTCGATATCCGCCCTCGACGTGTCCTCGCTGTGCAGACCCCCGATGCTGACCAGGTTCGTGTCGTGGAACGGCGTATCGCACCCGCCCGTAACGGGGTTGGGGACACTCACCAGCGGCACGCCGTCGCGCATGGGGATGCCGTCGGCGCCCGGGAACGTCCCGAAGTACTGATCAAAGGACCGGTTCTCCTGCATCACCACGATCACGTGACGGATCTTGTGGATGCCGTCGTGACTGGGCGCGGGAGCCGGCGACGGGAGGGGGGTGGGTGGCGTCGTCTGGCATCGGACCGGCGGATGCGAGTAGGCGCGAAGATCCAGCACCGCCGCCAGAAGCACGACACCCAGGATCAAACGAACGATCCTCGTAGACGTCGCGATGCGCCCGCTAGGCAACGCGGATCTCGCTCGGCTCGGGGATCACCTCCGCCCCACCATATAGACGGCTCCCGCACGACCCCAGGACACGAGGGCCTCGAGGAACGCGGCCGTGGGATCGTGCGGGTCGGAGCTCAGCCGTTCTCCCACAGGCCGAGGGTGTTGTCCTCGAGGTCACGGAAGTAGGCGAACGCGCCCATGCCGGGGATCTCCGTCCGAGCCTGCACGGTCTTGCCGCCGGCGGCCTCGATCTTCTTGAGGGTCTCGTCGATCGAGGCGACGTTGATCGTGATGACCGGGTGCGGCGTGTCGGCCGAGCGCCTCGTGAACCCGCCGTTGATCGCGCCCGGCTCCTTCGGCGTCATCGACTCGTCGACGGGGACGCTCGTGATCGTCGTGTAGCTCTGGCCGCCGCCCATGTCGGCGTCGTTGAGCTCCCAGTCGAAGACGGAGCCGTAGAACTGCTTCGCCTTGGCGACGTCGTCCGTCGTGATCTCGAAGTGCACGACCTTGTCCATAGCGCCCCTCCTCTGCTCGTGCCGGCCACGCCATTGTCTCGCGTATCCGGCGAAGCGTCGGATCCACCGTGACAGGGCTCACCGCCGTGGTGCCTGGTGAGAGACTCGACGCCATGGCCTCGACACCGACCCCCGTCGTGTTCATCCACGGGCTTTGGCTCCACGCCGACTCGTGGGGTCCGTGGGTCGACCTGTTCGAGAAGCAGGGATACGCGCCGCAGGCGCCGGGCTGGCCTGGAGACGCGGCCACGGTCGAGGAGACCCGTGCCCACGCCGAGGCGACCGCCGCTCGCGGGATCGACGACGTGGTCGCGCACTACGCGCGCCTGATCGGTGAGCTCGGCGCGAAGCCGGTCGTGATAGGCCACTCATTCGGTGGGATCGTCGCGCAGCGACTGCTCGGGGAGGATCTGGCGTCGGTCGGGGTCGGGATCGACGCTGCCCCGATCAAGGGCGTCGTCTACCTGCCCCCGTCCGCGCTACGCGTCGCGTCCGTGGCGCTGCGGAACCCCGCCAACAGGAACCGCGCGGTCTCCCTCACCAACAGGCAGTTCCGCTACGGGTTCGGCAACGCGATCCCCGAGGCGGAGTCGAACGAGCTGTTCGAGCGTTGGACGATCCCGTCGCCCGGGAAGCCCCTGTTCGAGGCCGCGTCAGCGAACCTCGTGCCGGGCTCTCCGGTGAAGGTGAACACGGTGAACGCGAACCGTGGACCGCTGCTGTTGACGTCGGGCGGCAGGGACCACACCGTGCCGCCGGCCATCGTGAGGTCGACGCGGAAGCAGTACCACAGGTCACCCGCCATCACGGACCTCAAGGAGTTCCCCGATCGCGGGCACTCGCTGTGCATCGATCACGGGTGGCGCGAGGTCGCCGACGCGGTGCTCGCCTGGTTGAAGGAGCGTTCGCTCTAGACGACGCGCACCGCTAGCTCGCGTCGGCGGCTGCGTAGAGCGCAGCGACGTCGATCTTGCCCATGCCGAGCATCGCCTTCATGGCTCGCTGGGCGCGTGCCTCGTCCGGATCGCTCATGAGCTCACCCATCGCGTCGGGCGTGACCTGCCAGGACACGCCGAACCTGTCCTTCAGCCAACCGCACGGCCCTTCCTCTCCACCCTCGGAAAGCTTCGACCAGTAGTGGTCCACCTCTTCCTGATCGGCGCAGTGGATCATGAACGAGATGGCCTCGTCGAAGGTGAAGTCGGGTCCGCCGTTGAGCGCGGTGAACTCCTGTCCGTCCAGCACGAAGTCGACCGTCAGCACCATGCCGGCCTCGCGAGGACCGGCCTCACCGTAGTGCGAGACGTTCGTGATCTTCGAGTTCGGGAACACCGAGCAGTAGAACTCAGCCGCTTCCTCGCTCTGGGTGTCGAACCACAGGTTCGGGGTGATCCGGGGCATGTGTTATCCCTCCTGTCGACCGATGATCTCGCTACTCCCTTACCGACGTGTGGGTCGGCCCAAACTCATCGCTCGACGTATCACAATGTCGCTCGATGAAACGGGTCGATGTCGAGGGGCTCACGATCGCGTTCGAGAGCACGGGTGAGGGGGCATCGCTCGTCCTGCTTCACGGCGGGCTCTCGGATCACCGGGAGTGGCGCCGCCAGATCGACGACCTGTCGGACGCTTGGAGCTCTATCGACGACGGCCCGACGTCCCGCGCTCGTTGATCCTGATGGCCGCCTACGCGGGCTGGGCCGGCTCGCTCGCGCCCGAGATCTTGGCCGAGCGCCTGGAGGCGAACCTCCGCATGCTGAAGCTGCCCGCCGATGCGTTCGTTCGTGAGTGGCTGCCGACCTTGCCGACCGAACGAGCACCGGCCACGATGGTCGAGGAGCTCGTCGCGATCATGTCCGCCTTCCCCCCGCCGGGGCTCGCACGATGCTCCACTCCATGGCCGAGGCCGACCTTCGCGACGTCCTGCCGACGATCGCGGTGCCGACGCTCCTGGTGTGCGGGGAGGAGGATCGGCGGTCACCGCTTACCGTCGCCGAGGAGATGCACCAGCGAATCCCCGACTCCTCGCTGGCGCTGATCCGAGCGGCCGGCCATCAGAGCAACATCGAGGCCACCGCCGCGTTCAACGCGGCGGTCCTGGCCTTCGCGCGTGGTCGCTGAGCGCCGGCTACGCGCCCGAGAGCAGCGGGTCCGGACCCGGGTCGCCGCCCTGGGCCGCGGGAGCCAACCGGGAGAGGTAATGCTCCCAGCCCTGACCGTGCTCGTCTGCCGCGCCGTCGTCGGGGAACCCGCTGTGCCGGAGCGTCGCGATCGTCTCGTCGCCGTCGGGCTCCAGGACGACCTCGACCGTCGTCGATCCCGGCGGGATCGCGTCGTTGCCCTCCCAGCCCCAGGTGAACACGACGCGCGAGGGTGCTTCGACCTCGACGAACTGGCCGCGGACGAACGCGTCGGCGGACATCTGCACCCGGTATACGCCACCGGGCCGCGGGTCGAGCTCCGCCGCGACCCCCTTCCAACGCGTGTACTTCTCCGGGTCGGTCAGGAAGGCGAACACCACGTCCGGCGGTGCCGCGATCCGTCGGACCACTTCGACGACGCGCTCAGCCATGCTGGTCCGCCTCGATCGTCCGCGCCAGCGCGTCGAAGTCCTGCTCCCACATCTCGCGAAGCACCGCTTCGAGAGGGCCGAGCGATCGCGGATCGGCTTTGTAGAAGCGATGGGTGCCGTCGCGCCGCTCGGTCAGGAGCCCAGCGCGACGAAGCACGCGGAGGTTCTGCGACACGGCCGGCCAGCTGACCTCGAACCGGCCCGCGATGTCACCAGCGGATCGTTCCCGGTCCCAGACGAGCCGCAGGATCTCGCGACGTCTCGGGCTGCTGATGGCATCGAGCACCTCTTGCACCAGGGTATTTAAGCACCAACTTCGGCTTGACAGGAGCTTAAGACATGCCTTAAGAAGGAGGTCGGACGAAAGGAGCGGCCCATGACTCGTGACATCCTGCTCGGCATCGAGATCCATGCGGACCCGGCCACGGTCTTCGACCCCATCACGACGAAGGACGGGCTCTCGTCGTTCTGGACGTCGGACACCGTGGCCGAACCAGCGGTCGGAAGCGAGGCGCGTTTCGGCTTCCCGGGAGCTCCCGTACCGCTGCGGATGCGCGTCGACGAGCTCGATCGGCCGACGGAGGTGCGCTGGACCTGCCTCGGCGACTTCCCCTTCTGGGAGGGAACGACCGTGACCTGGAAGCTCGGCCCCGAGCCCGAGCACGGCGGCACGCGGCTGCTGTTCACGCAGACCGGGTTCCCCGACGAGCAGCCCGACTGGGACCACGCGACGATCGTGCACACGTGGGCGGCGATCCTCGAGCGGCTGAAGCAACTCGCGGAAACGGGCACCGCCACGCCGGCTCTCGGGTGAGGGTGCCGCGGTGGCGATCGACGTGACGTCGAGCATCGACATCGACCGGCCTCGCGAGGAGGTGGCCGCCTACGTGTTCGACCATCGCAACGACACGGTGTGGATCGGCGGGATCAGTCAGAGCGAGCTGCTCGGCGCGCCGCCGATCGGCGAGGGCACGCGGGTGCGGCGCGTGGCGTCGTTCATGGGCAAGCCGATCGAGTACGTCAACGAGGTTGAGCGGCTGGTGCCGGGAGAGGTGCTCGAGATGCGGTCGGTTCAAAGCCCGTTCCCGATGCGCGTCACCTACGCGTTCGAGGATGCGAACGGCCGCACACGGGCGAGCGTCCGCGTGCAGGGCGACGCCGCCGGCTGGTACCGGGTCGCCGGCCCGATGCTCGCCGCCGGGGTACGCCGATCGGTCGGCCGCGACCTCGCCACCTTGAAGCGGCTGCTCGAATCGGAAGGCGCCACGTAGACCTGCTCGGTCAGCGCTCCACCTTCCGCGCCATGAGCACTGTGCCCAGCAGCACCATCCACAGCAGGACCGGGTAGGCGATCCACCGCTCGACGCCGCCCAGTCCAATCATCGTTTGCGGCCAGTGTCCCTCGAACGCGTCGAGGCCCAGGACGGTCGACACCAGGGCGACCGCACCCATCCCGACCGCGAAGTACCGAAGGGGCCGCTTCAGGAACCTACCGGACAGGATCGCCGCGACCGAACCGCCGACGAAGCACAGCAGGGCGAGCAGTGGATGCCAGGTCGCGACGTTCCCCGGGAAGACCGCGATCCCGACCAGGCCGACGCCCACGGCGCCGAGCGCCACGAGGAACCCGCGGCGAGCCAGGGCCCGCCACAGCAGCGCGGTCGAGGCGAGAACGAGCGCGCCGCCGACCGCCATCGTGACGATGAAGATCAGCCGGTTGGGCTCGACCATGTAGCTGTTCGGCGGGATCGTTCCACCGAGGTCGCTGATCGTGTTCGCGAACGTGTCGTAGTGACGTTCGGCCGGATACAGAGCCTCGTTCGTGATGATCGACATGAGGATGCCGATGCCAGCGAAGGCCAGCAGCGCTCCGGCGATCGTCTGCGGTCGGCGGGGCGTGATCCGCTCGTCGGCCGCAAAGGTGATCCGCTGCCTCGTGTGACCGTTGTGGTGCACCTTCGTGTCCATGGATGGCCCCCTCGGCACTGGATGACTGGACGTTACGACCGGGCGCGCCGGTGCCCAGAGTCGGAAGGGCCCTCCCGGCGTGGGTCTTCAGGCACGGGACGGACCTGCTGGCTCGCCGGAGGCTTGCTTTGCGAAGCGCGTTGAAGGAGGGATTCACATGCGTGTCGAGACGCGTCCCGTGCAGAGCGAGGCCTCGCTTCCTCCGCCCGTTCGCAACGACCGATTCCTCTTCCTCGGGCTCGCAGTTGCGGCCGTCTGGGTGGCGGTCGGGGCGGCGAGCCTGTTCGCACCGGATCTCGTGAGCGGCGCGGAGCAGGATCACGTGCCGATCGCCGCGATGACCATGTGGCTGCAAGGAGTGTTTGCGACGGCGTTCATCCTGATGACCGGCGCGATGGGCCGAAACGTCGACGACGGGCGGTGGGGGGCGCTCGCGCTGATCGTCGGCGCGATCTGGGCAGTGGTCGCGGTCGCGTCGATCTGGGCGCCGAGCCTCGTCTCGGGCGCCGACCCGACGACGGTTCCGCTCGCGGCTCTCGCGGCGCCGGTCGCGGGGACGATCGGGACGGCCTTCGTCTGTTTGTTCATCGCGGGAACCGACCGCCAGGAGCCGCGCATCTAAGTAGGGCGCTCCTCGCGGTCGGCGTCGACGCGGTGATCCATCGCGCGAAGGTCGCGAAGGCGACCTTCTACCGTCACTTCCCTTCCAAGGACGGCCTCATCGTGGCGTGGCTCCGCAGCCCCGCGGCGCGGTGGCTAGACGTCGTTACTCGGGAACTCGAGTCCCGCGGCTCCGAGCCCCTGCGCGCTCTCGTCGAGTTCTGGGACGTCCTGGCCGACTGGTGCGAGGGCAACGGGTTCGCCGGATGCCCGTACAACAACTGCCTGATCGAGATCGGTACGAGCGAGCACCCGGCGCGCGAGGAGATCGAGTCCTTCATCCGAGAGGTGGAGCGGTTCTTCGAGCGGCCGGCGCGGGGGGGCGGGTTGGCGCGTCCACTCGACTGGGCGGTCCGACAGCGCACGCTCACGATGGGCGCGCTGACGGCGATCGTGCTCGAACGCAGCCGGGCGCCGTTGGAGCGCGCAGGCACAATGACCGCCGATCTGCTGGTCACCTGGGATCGCGAGGGCCGGCCGTGACCGGCGGTCCGTGTCGGGCTCGGCCTAGGCGCGCGGGCGCACGAAGCCCATGCGCTCGTACATCTGCTCCAGCGTCGGCGCCGATGCGGCGCGAGCCGCCTCCGCGCCGGCTCCCAGGAGGCGACGCAGCTCACCCTCGTCGGCGCGCAGCTCCTCGTACCGCCGACGAACCGGCTCGAGCATCGACACCACCGCGTCGGCGACCTCCTCTTTGAAGGCCGCGTAGCCGCTACCGTCGAAGCGCGCCACGATCTGGTCGATCGGCTCCCCGGTCGCCACGTTCAGGATCTCGATCAGGTTCGAGACCCCCGGCTTCCCTTCCCGGTCGAACCGGACCTCGCGACCCGAGTCGGTCACGGCGGTCTTGAACTTCCGCACGAGCACGTCGGGAGGATCGAGGATGCCGACCGTTCCGAGCTCGGTGCCGCCGGTGGTCGACATCTTCCGACCCGGCTCCTGCAGGTCCATGATGCGCGCCCCCGTCTCTGGATAGATGCCCTCGGGGATGCGGAACGTCTCGCCGAACCGCGCGTTGAAGCGCTGCGCGATGTCGCGCGTCAGCTCGAGGTGCTGTCGCTGGTCGTCGCCGATCGGCACCTTGTCGGTCTGGTACAGCAGGATGTCGGCGGCCATCAGGACCGGGTAGGTGAACAGGGCCGACGACACGAACCCCTGCTGCTCGGACTTGTCCTTGAACTGCGTCATCCGCCGGAGCTCACCGACGCTCGTGACCGAGCCGAGCAGCCATGCGGCCTCTGGGTGGGCGGAGACCTCGCTCTGCAGGAAGACCACGGACCGCTTCGGATCGATCCCGGTGGCGAACAGCATCGCCGCCAGGTCGAGGGTGCGGTCGTGCAGGTCCCGAGGATCGTGCTGCACCGTGATCGAGTGGAGGTCCACGATGCAGAAGAAAGCCTCACCGAGCGCCTGCGTCGCGGCGTACTGGCGGAAGCCTCCGCTGTAGTTGCCGAGGTGCTTGTTGCCCGTCGGTTGGATGCCCGAGAAGATCCTCATGATGCCTCCGCCAGCCTACCGACGCCGCGGTTCGGTCGACCGCCCGGATCACCACCCCTCGAAGACGTCGCCCGTAGGGTGGGGCGATGCCGACGTGGGCCCGCCGCATCAGGCCGCTCGACTGGGTGCTCGTGATGGTGCCCGTGCCCATCGTGACCAGGTTCGTCTTCGACAGCGATCTCGCGACGTTCGTGACGGCCGCGATCGCGATCCTGCCCTTGGCCGGGCTGATCGGCAGGGCCACCGACCAGCTGTCCCTCGCCGTCGGGCCGAGGCTCGGCGGCCTCTTCAACGCCACCTTCGGAAACGCGACCGAACTGATCATCGCGATCTTCCTCGTGCTGAAGGGCGAGACCTCGATCGTGAAGGCGTCCTTCACGGGCTCGATCCTCGGGAACCTGCTGCTGGTGCTCGGGCTGTCTTTCCTGGTGGGCGGGATCCGCAACCACGAGCAGGAGTTCGACGCCGGCGCCGCCTCGGTCCACGCGGTCTCGCTGCTGCTCGCGGTTGCGGGGCTGCTGATGCCGGCGTTGTTCGTCCTTGGTTCCGGCACGCCGACCGTCGTCGAACGCGAGGTCGTGAGCGGAACCGTGGCCGGCGTGCTGATCCTGGCCTACGGCGCGATGCTCCTGTTCACGCTGGTCACCCATGCGAAGCCCGTCGCACCCGAGGACGTGGCGACGCCGGAATGGTCCAAGCGGGCGTCGGTCATCGTCCTCGTCGCGGCCGTTGCCGTGGTCGCCGTCGAGGCCGAGCTGCTCGTCGGGACCCTCGAGGGCGCCCTGGAGTCGCTCGGCGTCTCGCCGCTGTTCGTCGGGCTGATCGTGGTCCCGACGATCGGCAACGCAGCCGAGCACTCGTCGGCGGTGCGGTTCGCGCTGAGCGGGAAGATGGACGGCGTGATGGAGATCACGATCGGGTCCTCGACGCAGATCGCGCTCTTCGTCGCGCCCCTGGTGGTGTTCCTCAGCCTTCTCCTGGGTCACCCGATGGACTTCGTCTTCACGCCGTTCGAGATCGGCGCCGTCGCGCTGGCGACGGTCATCGTCACGGTGCTGGCGCGCGACGGGAGGAGCACCTGGCTCGAGGGCGTGCAGCTCCTGGCCGCCTTCGTGATCATGGCCGTCTCGTTCTACTTCGTCGGCGGGTGAGCCTGCCCTCCCCCTCCTTGCGACATGGCGCCCTGGTCCGAAGGAACGACGTGGACGTCATGATCGACCCCGCAAGCTCGCACGGCGGGCTACAGGGTCGGCAGGACCTGCTCCAGGAACTCCTCCAGACGTGCTCTGCCCTCGGCCGGCCACTCGACCACGAGGTAGCCGATCCCGCCCGCAACCATCCATCCGTAGGCGGCCTTGACCTCGTCCCATGGCTCGGAGATCGACAGGCTCGACGCGCGAAGGATCGACGACGGATCCCGGCCGGCCTCCTCGGCAGACCGGTCGATGATCCCTTTGATCTCAGAGAGCTCGGCGGCGTCGCGAACCGACCCGTGCCAGGCGTCGGCATAGCGGCCGGCGATCGGCAACGTCCGCGTGCGTCCCTCGCCCCCGATCCAGATCGGTGGGTGCGGGCGCTGGACGGGCTTGGGGTTGTAGGTGGCGTGATCCAGCCGAAGACGACGTCCCTCGAAGGTAACGTCGTCCTCGGTGAAGAGCAGACGCAGGACCTGGACGCCTTCCTCGAGACGGTCCATCCGCTCGGCTCGCGGCGGGAACGGGATCCCCAGCTCGCGATGCTCCACCTCGTTCCACGCCGCGCCGACCGCACACTCGACGCGTCCGCCCGATAAGTGATCCACGGTGACTACCTCGGCCGCGAGGACGGCGGCGTGACGATGTGTCATGCCGGTGACCAGGGTGCCCAGCCGAACGCGGGAGGTCTCGCGGGCGACGCCGGCGAGCAGCGTCCAGGCCTCCAGGGAAGGGCCCTTCGGGTCCGCGTAGAGCGCCTTGAAGTGGTCGAAGACCCAAACGCCGTCCATCCCGGCCTCTTCGGCCAACCGGGCGCGAGCCACGATCTCGTCGAACGTGAGCTGGTGCTGCGCGATGTCGAGACCGAACCGCATCTATCTCCCCGAGGTCGGCGGCGAGTCTAGCCAACGATGACGTCAGTCCCCGCCGAGCGTGGCTTCGAACGAAGCGATCGCCGCGTCGAGCTGGGCGGCAGCGCCCGGGTCCACCTCACCCTTGTCGACTGACTCGGCGATCTTGTCCCGAAGCTGGTCGAGCCGGTCCAGCCCCTTCCCCAGATCGTGATCTTCGCTGCCGTGGCGAAGCGCTTCGTCGACCGCGTGCTGGATGTCCGATGCAGTGTGCTGGTCGATCAGCCCCGAGTCGAGCAGCCGGTTCGTTAGATCGAGCAGCGCCCCCGACGCCAGGACGGGACCGCCCACGATGGGTACGGAGGACGGCGACGTCGCGCGCGAGGCATCGGTGGCTGAGACCGAAGGCGAGTCACCCGCCGGCGCATCCGCCCTGTCCGAGCCGACGCCGAAGCCCACGAGCACCGCGAGGAGCGCAAGCGCACCCAGACCGGCCAGCGCAACCGCGATCCAGGCCGTCGAGCGCCGGCCCTCGTGCCGCTGCACGCGGCTGGGGAGCGGGCGCGTCGCGACGCGGTCGGGCGCCGCGGCTCCCGCCGGGACCCCGCGAAGCACGTCGAGCTCCGCAACGACGGCAGCGGCATCGCCGGGGCGGTCGTTCGGATCCTTCGCAAGCAGCCGTCCGACGAGCGCCGCCAGCTCCGGCGTCAGACCGGGCCGGATCGCGTCGAGCGGCGGCGGCGGCTCGTGCACCTTGCGGAACGAGACGGAGATCGGTTCGTCCCCCGTGAACGGTGGCCGGCCTGCGAGCATCTCGAACAGGACGCAGCCGAGCGCGTACAGATCCGCGCGACCGTCGACGGCACCGCCATCGCCCGTGAGCTGCTCGGGCGACATGTAGGTGGGCGAGCCGAACGCCTGTCCGGTGCGGGTGAGCCTCGTGACGTCGTCCAGTCGCGCGATGCCGAAGTCGAGGATCTTGACCGTGCCGTCATCGGTGATGATCACGTTCGACGGCTTCACGTCTCGATGCACGATGCCGCCCGCGTGCACGGCGGTGAGGCCGGCGGCGACGTCGCGCGCGATCGAAACGGCCTCCGCCGGTGGCAGCGGCCCTTCTGCCTCCAACCGTTGCGCGAGGCTGCGTCCGTGCAGCAGCTCCATCACGAAGCTCGGGCGGTCGCCGTGTTCGCCGACGTCGAAGACGGCAACCACGTTGGGATGGTTCACCCGAGCCAGTGCCCATGCCTCGCGGAGGAACCGGCGGCGGGCGACGTCGTCCGTCGCGTACGGCTCGGCGAGCCGCTTCAGGGCGACCTCCCGACGAAGTTCGAGGTCGGTTGCGGCGAAGACCTCACCCATGCCACCCCGGCCGAGGGGACGGTTGAGGCGGTAGCGGGAGGTGAACGACGCCGAGGCGGTCGCGGGATCGACGTGCAGATCGGTGCGGCGGTTCACCCAACCGAGGCTAGCGCCTCAGGACATTACGGGCGCGCGCAGACCGTTCACAGAGCGAGACCGAGGGGCTCGCCCCGCGCGACGAGCTCGCGGAACTTCGCGCCCGGGACCGGCCGTGCGAACCAGAATCCCTGAGCGAAGCGACAACCGTTGGAGCGCAGGAAGAGGTACTCCCCCTTGGTCTCGATGCCTTCCGCGAGGGGAACCATGTCCAGGCTCTGCGCCACCTGGATCATCGCCCGTACCATGCCGGCAAGCCGCACGTCGCGGTCGACGTGTCGGACGAACTCGCGATCGATCTTCAGCACGTCCACCGGCATGTGTTTGAGGCGGGCCAGCGACGAATAGCCCGTGCCGAAATCGTCGATCGCCAGGCGCAGGCCCCACGCGTGCAGGTCGCGGAGCACGCGCTGGGTCCGATCGGGGTCGATCATCGCGGTCGACTCCGTGATCTCCGCGGTCATCGACGACGGCGCAACACCGGCGGCGTCCAGCTGGCCGAGCAGCCGTTCGACCAACCCCGCCGTCCAGAGCTGCCGGGGCGACAGGTTGAACGACACGTCGAGGTCGAGGCCTTCGTCCAGCCATTCGCGCTGCTGGCGAGCGACCTCCTCGATGACCCAGTCGCCGATCGCTTCGATCAGACCCAACTCCTCCGCCGCGGAGATGAACTCGCCCGGTGGCAGGATGCCACGGGCGTCATTCCAGCGGATCAGGGCCTCGGCGCCGACGATCCTACGGTCGGAGAGATCGACGACCGGCTGGTAGTGCAGCACCCAGTTCTCGTCCTCGACCGCCTCCCGCAAGCGCAACGCGAACGACATGCGCTTGACCGCGTCGTCCGCGTCGGCGGCGAAGAACGTGTGTCCGCCCGGATCGATCCGTTTCGCGCGATACATCGCGATGTCCGCGTTCTTCAACAGCGCGGACACGTCGAGGGCGTCGCGCGGATACATGCTGATCCCCGTCGAGCCGCGCGCGTGGAACTCGACCCCGCGAAGGTCGAAGGGTTCGCTGAGCGCCAGCTCGACCCGTGCGGCGACCGCGCGCACGGCGTCCTCCGCGCCGGCTCGATCGAGGTCGGCCAGCAGGATCAGGAACTCGTCGCCGCCCTGACGCGCCACCAGGTCGGTGTCTCGCGTGCTCTCGCGCAGGCGCTCGGCCAGCTCGACGAGCAGGAGGTCCCCGGTGTGATGCCCGAGCGACTCGTTCACGAGCTTGAAGTTGTCGAGGTCGAAGGAGAGGACCGCGACCACGCTCGCGTCGCGCTTGGCGCGCTCGACCGCGAGCGTCAGGGTCTCCTCGAACAGCTCGCGGTTCGCCAGGCCGGTCAGCGCGTCGTGATACGCGAGCAGCGCGACCCGCGCCTCGGCCTGTGTGAGCTCACCGGCCAAGGTGCGATACCGGGTCTCGGCTTCGGCCAGAGCGGCCTCCGCACGCCGGCCTGAGACCAACTCCCTGGCGTCACGGACGGCCACGATCGACTCGTCCTGACCCAGCGCCCGAACCCGCACCTCGACCGGCACCCCGCCGCCTGTGGCGGTTCGGAGCACGGCCTCGAATGGCACCTCACTGTCCGGCGCGGCCCGCCACTCGGGGACGAGGGCGTGAACCTGCAGCCCGGTCGGATCCCGCCCGGCGAGTTGCGCCATCCGGTCGTTCGCGGCTGCGACCACGTTGCCGCGCAGCACCAACAGAGCCTCGGGGGCCGCCGAGAACAGGCGACCCGCGCCGAGACCGGCCGACGCCGAAGCGGATTGGTTCTTGAGCACCCCACCGAGGCATCGGACCGGTCGTGGGCGAACCTGAGGCAGCGAGGTCCGCTCAGGCGTGCGCGGTGCGCGACTTGACGACCGCGCGTGCGAGCAACAGCGCCGCGATCGCGACCAGTTGCGCGCCCAGGATCACGCGGTTCACGTCGACCGCGGGCCGCCACAGCACCTCGTCCTCATGGATCACGTAGGCGCCGACCGGCCTGGCGTTCACGCCGAAACCGCTCCCCGTTCCTCCACCCTTGCCCTCGGGACCCTCGCCGGTGCCACCACCGGCGCCGCCCTGGACGCGGGCGGCCGGGATCACCGTGACGCCGCCCTTCTCGTAGGGGTCTCCGAACACGCGCTTGACGGTCAGCGTGTCCTTCGCCCGCTCGATCGTCTCGCGGACGTCGTTCGCCGTCGCGACCATGTGGACCACCTCCCCGACGTCCCGCGCCCTCGCGCGGGCGTCCTCTCGAGGGTACCGCCGGCACGGCGCACGCCTCGTGCGCCGCATCCGAGCGGATCCCGTCGGCTCATGCGTACCTGCCCGCCTCCCGTGCCCGACCGAAGGCGACGAAGATCAAGACGAGCCCGATCGCCAGGAGCGTTTCGCCCCCGGTTGGTCTTGCTGGCTCAAGCCTGCGTCAGCCGAGGGCGGTCTCCAACGGCAGAAGGTCCCCCCGCCCGGGGCCGCTCGGGCCCGGGGGTCGTCAGAGGCGAACGCGTCGCAGCCACCCGTGCACGGTCGCGTGCTGCGGCGCCCACGCGGCCCACACGGATTCCGCCCAGCGACGCAGCTCTTGCGCGAATCGGTCCGGGGTGGCCGCGCGCGCCACGTCGCGCACGGTGACGGGCCCGCGGTCGTCCGGGGCGGCGATGTGCGGCCACGCGATCCGAGCGTTGCCGAGCCGCTGGTGGACGGCTCGAACCTCGGGACCGGTCGCTCCCCGGTCCAACGCGAGGTGCAGGCCGATCAGGCCGAAGGCGATCGAAAGGTCGGACATCTCGGGTCCCGGATGTTGCGCGAGATACGTGTCGACGCGCAGCTGCTGGAACCGCTGCAGGTTCGCGTCGTTCAGCACCCTCGCGCTCACCTCGCCGTAGAGGTCCCAGCATTCCGGCGATGCGGTCGGGATGTCGTCGAACCGCCGCCCACCGGCCGGCATCGCCAGCCCGCACCCGGGACACACCGAGGCCGCGTGGCGCATCGGATCAGCTCGAGGATCGCTCCGCGACCAGGTCGAGCAGGTCGTCCAACGGCAACTCGTCCAGCGAACGCACCACCACGTCCGCGGCGGAGACGTCGAGCCTCGCGGTCACCTCGTTCGGAACGGCCACGCAGAAGATGCCCGCGGCCTTCGCCGCCGCGATGCCGTTGGGCGAATCCTCGATCGCGACGGCGTGCTCGGGAGCGGCGCCGAGACGGGTGAGCGCCTCGCGGTAGAGCACCGGGTTGGGCTTGGCGATGCTCGGATCACCGTCGGCGGTGACGATCGCCTCCCAGACGTCGGCGATCCCCAGGCGGAGCAGGTGCCGCCCGATCCACTCCGCGCTGTTGCTGCTGACGATCCCGAGCGACATGTGACGTCGCCGCGCGCCGTCGATGTAGTCGCGCACCCCCGGACGCAGATCGACGTGGTCGAGCGACGCCCACGGGTCGATCGCCCCGTCGTCGAGCGCCCTGCCGATCAGCGTCTCGAGCTCCTCGGCGGGATCGAACCCGTCGAGCGTGCCGACGCCGGAGGTCCACCGGTCGACGGGCAGCTCTTGCCCGTGCTCCTCGTACAGCCGGCGATAGGCGTCGAACACGGCGGCCTCCGAGTCCCAGATCGTCCCGTCGAAGTCGAACAGCAGCGCACGGATGTCGCGCCCGTTCTTCATGTCCCCCACGGTACCCGGCGGAGGTCAGCGCACGCCGACCTCGTCGAGGTGCGCCAGCAGATCGGCCGGGTCCTCGTACACGCGATAGGCGCCCGCCCGTTCCAGCTCCTCGCGACCGTACCCGCCGGAGAGGAACCCGACCCCCAGGGCGCGAGCGCGGCGAGCGGCCAGCAGGTCCCACACGCTGTCGCCGACCACGACGGACCACTCGACGTCGGCGCCCAGCCGTTCCGCGGCGGCGAGGAAGAGGTCCGGATCCGGCTTCGCGTGCTCCACCTCGTCGCGCGTGACGACCGGCGCCTCGTCGGGAACGCCGAGCTGCTCGAGGGTCAGCCGCGCGCTTTCGCCGTAGCTGCTCGTCGCGATCGCCCACGGGACACCGAGGCGGGTGAGCGTCGCGAGGAGCTCACGGGAGCCGGGCAGCGGACGGACGTTCGCGACGCGCGAGGCGTAGGCCTGGGCGTGAAGCGTCCGGAGCCTGGCGCCGTCCTCCGGCGTGACGGCCCGGCCCGTCTCGCGGAGCATCGCGTTGGTGAGCAGCCCGCCGCTCATGCCGATCTTCCGGTGGATCCGCCACACCGAGAGCTCGATGCCGTCGGCAACCAGGGCCTCCTGCCAGGCGAGGACGTGGTGGTACACGCTGTCGACGAGCGTCCCGTCGAGGTCGAAGAGGAACGCGGGCTGCGCCATCGCGGGGGCAGACTACGCCCCGGCACCCGATCGGAGCCAGACGATCCGGCGAGGTCACGACGAAGGCCGGTCCAGGCGACCCGCCAAGGCGAGGAGCACGAACAGGCTGAGCAGACCGACGCCGAACGATCCGAGAAGGCCTTCGCGGATCGGGCGGTCGAGCGCGTTGGTGAGGGCAACGATGCCGCCGCCGACCCCGGCGCCCGTGGCCACGCCCAGCACGTCCATCAGCAACACCGACGACAGCTCCCCGGCCTCCTCCCCTACGACCGCCGTCCGCATCGCAGCGAGCGGGATCGTCGGGAACGAGATCCCCATGCCGAAGCCGACGACGGTCCAACCCGCGTACGCGACGACCGACGGCACGCTCGCCGCCAACGCCGAGGCGACGGCAACCTCGCCGATCGCGACCAGCGAGACCCCGGTCGCGAGCAGACGACCGAGGGGCCAGCGCTCGGCGCGGCCCGACTGCCACGCGCTCCCCACCGCCCAGGTGACCGTCGCCGACGTGATCGCGATGCTCGCCGCCCCCAGGGACAAGCCACGCACCTCCGTGAGCATCAGCGTGACGAACGCGTCGACCGCGAGGAACCCGACGGACAGGAGGAATGCCGACAGCGCGGCGGTCGGCAGACCGGGCGCTGCCCGCCACGTCCCACGCGGCACGACGTGCTGTAGCGCCGGAAGGCCGATCGCGAGACCGGCCACCAGCATCGCCAGCGACCACGGCCGAACGATCGTGAGCGCGACGAAGGTGAATCCCGCGCCGAGCATGAGCTGCAGCGGCCACCGGATCGGAAGGCTCTCGGTGGCCGAGTCCGCGACGGGGATCAGCCCCAGCGAGGGAGCGATGAGGATCCACCCGACCACGAGGACCGGATACGGCGTCAGGAACGCCCATCGCCAACCCACGGTGCTCGCGATCAGGGCTCCGAGCGGCGGCCCGACGAGCCCGGGGAGGATCCACATCGAGGCGAGCAGGGCGAGCACGCGCGGCCGGAGCCGGTCCGGGTACGTCTTCGCGACAGCGCCGATCGACATCGCGTACAGCCCGCCACCGCCCGCCCCCGCGACGAACTGCCCGACGATCAACACGGGCATCGAGGGCGCCGTCGCCGCCACCAGCAAGCCGGCGGCGAAGAGCGAAAGGACGGGCACGAGCACGCGCCGCGCGCCGAATCGGTCCACCGCCCGTCCCGCGATCGGGATCGTGGCGATCGTGGCGAGGTTCGGCGCCGTGAACGCGAGCCCGTAGAGCCCGATCATCCCGAGGTCCATCCGGACGCTCGGCATGATCGTCGCGACCACGAGCTGCTGCACGGCGACGACCGCCTCGAGGAGCAGGAGGCCGGCCGTCAAGCGGCCGCGCCTGCCCGCGAACACCTCGCGCCACCGGACGGAGAGGTGCTCGGCTTCGGGCTCGGCGGCCATCCGCCGAGTCTAGGGGCCAGCCCGGCGGCGGAGGCCGCGTCGGAGGATGGACCGGCTCAGAAGTGGTAGATCGCGCCGATCTCCTGCCCCCGCTGCTCCACCTTCTCGATCCGGTTCCAGGGGAACAGCACCCGGATCGTGTCCTCGCCGTCCTTCTCCATGATCTCCACGCCGTGCGCCGTCATCTTCACCTCGGCGGCCTCGTCGAACGTCTCGAGCGCGCCCCCGACGAAATGGATCTGGGTCTGCATCCCCGGACTCCTCTCCCTCGTCCGGCCCCGAGTATGGGACAGGGCACGAGGCCTGCGCCATCGGCCTTCCGGCGGTGTGTCTGCGGGACTCAGCGAGGAACGTCGGTTCCGGACTGGAAGGCCGGTCCGTGCCCGGGCACGATGCGCACGAGCTGGTCGAGCTCGAGGACCCGACGACGGTTCTCGTGAAGCAGGGCGGGATCCGGCGCGTACGGGTCCTCCGGCGGCCCGGAGGCCTGCCACCACAGGTGGGTGAACGCCACGAGTCCGTCGCCGGTCGTCACGAGGGTCGTGACGTCCTGTGGCGAGTGTCCGGGCGTCTCGATCAGCCGGATCCCGGGAGCGAGCTCGAACCCCTCCGCGGGGCGGCTCACCCAGTGGTCGTCCCGGTACCACGCCCAGTGATCGTGCACGCGGGCGTTCGCGAACAACGCAACGTTGAGCGTGTGGTCGGGGTGGTGGTGGGAGATCACCACGTCCGTCACGTCGTCGGCGCCGACTCCCAGTCGGTCGAGGGGACCGAGGATCGCGGCACGGCTCGCGACCAGACCGGGATCGATCACCACGAGGACGTCGCCGTCGCGCGCGAACCCGACGGTCGATCCCACGCGGTCGTCCTCGCCCAGGTACCCGTCGACGAGCACGTGCGCCTCCGCGGTCACGCGCTGGATCCCCTCCTGGCCGACGGTTCGAACCACCATGGCTCGAACCCCCGGTCGTTTTCGTCGACCGCGGTTCCCGGTGGAACGAGCTCGTCGATGGCGTCGAGCGTGGCGTCGTCGAGCCGGACGTCGGCACCCGCCAGCAGGTCTTCGAGCTGCTCCAGCGTGCGCGGACCGATGATCGCCGACGTCACCGCGGGATGCGCGAGCGTGAACGCGATCGCGAGATGGGTCATCGACACGCCCGCGTCGGCGGCGATCTTAGCGAGCTCCTCCACCAGATCGAGCTTCCGCACGTTCTCCGGGCGCGACATGTCGAACTGCTTGGCGATCGCGCCACCGCGCTCCTTCGTGCGCGCGGCGCGAGCGTCGGCAGACTCGTCGAAGGACTCCTTGCGGTAGCGACCCGTCAGCCATCCACGGCACAGTGGACTCCACACGAGGACGCCCATCCCGTACCGCTGGGCGACCGGCAGCACGTCGTGCTCGATCGAACGCACGAAGATCGAGTACGGCGGCTGCTCGGTCCGGAACCGCGAGAGACCGCGGCGTTCCGCGATCCACTGCGCCTCGACCATCTGCCACCCTGGGAACGTCGAAGACCCGAAGTAGCGGATCTTCCCGTTGCGCTGCAGATCCGTCAGGGCGCCGAGCGTCTCCTCGACGTCGGTCTCGGCCTCGGGACGGTGGATCTGGTACAGGTCGATGTGATCGGTCCCGAGTCGCCGGAGCGAGCTCTCGAGCTCGCGCACGATCCACACGCGCGAGTTGCCGCGCTGGTTCGGTCCCGCCCCCATCTCGCCGTGCACCTTGGTGGCCAGGACCACGTCGTCTCGGCGACCACGGATCGCCGCTCCGACGATCTCTTCGGACTGGCCCTGCGAGTAGACGTCGGCGGTGTCGACGAAATTGATGCCGGCATCGAGCGCCGCGTGGACGATCCGCACGCACGCGTCGACGTCGGTGTTGCCCCAGGCGCCGAGCATCATCGCGCCGAGGCAGTGCGAGCTGACGCTGACACCCGTGCTCCCCAGCGTGCGGTACATCATATGCGAGCCTCCTCCGCGAACGACGGAACGGGGACGCCCCCGATCCTCCCATCATCCACCGGACACCGACGGGCGACGACCCGCCAACTGACGCCTCAACCCGCCTTGCGAAGGGCCTCGATCAGATCCCACTTGCCCATCTTCGAGCGACCGGAGATGTTGCGCTTCTTCGCCAGCTCGTAGAGCTGCTGCCGGTTCCGGTCCTCGAGCGAGGAGCCCGGCCGTCCGCCGCGCTTGCGACCGGCGGCTCCCTGCTTGCCGAGGTCCGATCGCACCGACTTCGGAAGCTTGGCGATGGTGCGTTTGCGGGTGGCAGCTTTGCGCGCGGTCTTCACGTTGCGCTTCGCCGCCGCGACTTGTTTGCGTGTGGCCATGATCGTCACCTCCTCGTTCGGTGGCGGTACCCGTCCGAGCTCGCTGCCACACGCCGTCGCCGCGGCGCTACCCTCCGGTGATGCTCTTCGCGCCTCGTGACACCGGGTTCGTCGCGGACCCGTACGGCGCATATAGGCGGCTCCGCGACGAGCATCCGGTCCTCTACGACGAGGCGACCGATCACTGGCTCGTGACCCGGTACGAGGACGTGAACGCGCTGCTCCGCGACCGGCGGTTCGGCCGCACCTACCTCCACGCGACGAGCCATGCCGAGATGGGCAGACCGGATGACCCCGCATGGCACGAGCCGTTCTGGCATCTGATCCGCTCGGGGATCCTCGACATGGAACCGCCCGATCACACGCGCGTGCGCCGGCTGGTGTCGAAGGCGTTCACACCTGCCTTCGTCGAAGGCTTGCGCCCGCGCGTGCAGCAGATCGTCAACGGGCTGGCCAACGCTGTCGCAGGCGCCGGTGAGTTCGACCTGCTGCCGGCGATCGCCGAGCCCCTTCCGGTCACGATCATCGCCGAGATGCTCGGCGTCCCCCCGGCGGAGCAGCACCTGCTGCGGCCGTGGTCGGCCGACATCTGCAAGATGTACGAGCTCGACCCGCCCGTCGAGGCGAGATGCGACGCCGTCCGGGCGAGCGTCGAGTTCTCCGAGTACCTGCGCGCCCTGTCGCGGGAACGGCGTTCGCGCCCTCGCGACGACCTGATCTCGGCGCTCGCGCAGGTGCTCGACGAGGGTGACCGCCTCACCGAGGACGAGCTGATCGGCACGTGCGTGCTGTTGCTCAACGCCGGACACGAGGCCACAGTCAACGCGACGGTGATCGGATGGTGGACGCTGTTCCGTCACCCCGACGCGCTCGCGAAGCTCCGGGCCGATCACACGCTGGTGCCCTCCGCCGTCGAGGAGCTCTTGCGAATCGACACGCCGCTGCAGCTGTTCGAGCGATGGGTGTTCGAGCCGTTCGAGCTGCATGGCTCCCTCATCCCGAAGGGGGCGGAGCTCGGGCTGGTCTTCGGGTCGGCCAACCGCGACCCGGCCGTGTTCGAGTCGCCCGACGAGCTCCATCTTGATCGCGCCCCGAACCCGCACCTCACGTTCGGCGCGGGGATCCACTTCTGTCTTGGAGCGCCGCTCGGGCGCCTCGAGCTGCAGACGTCGATGCGCACCCTCCTCGAGCGCTTCCCCGCGATGGAGCCGATCGAGGAGCCCGCGTGGAAGCCCAACTACATCATCCGCGGGCTCGAGGGCCTTCGGGTGCGGACGTGAAGGAGGCACCATGAGCGATCGATACGAGCGGGGACGCGAGCGCTTCCTCGAGGTGCATGACGAGAAGGCGCTGACGACCGTGGAGGGGCTCGGCGACCTCGGTCGGGCGATCGTTGAGTTCGCCTACGGGGACGTGTACGCGCGGCCCGGCCTCTCGATCCGCGATCGAGAGATCGCGGCGGTGGCGTCGTTGGTGGCGCTCGGGCGCTCGTCCCAGGTACCCCAGCATCTGCGGGCGTCGTTGAAGGCGGGCCTCACGCCGGACGAGCTTCGCGAGGTGATCCTGCAGACGGCGACGATCGCCGGGTTCCCACCGGCGATGAACGCGATGGCCACGCTGAAGAGCGTGCTCGCCGAACGCGCGCGCGACGCCTGAGGAGGGTCAGGCAGCGGACGGCGGCTGAGGTACCTCGCCGGGCTGGGGCTGTCCGGGCTGTGGGGGCACCTCGCCGGGTCCGGGACGCGGGGGTTGTGGCGGCTGCGGGTTCGGGGTCGGCATCGGGCCCGGCATCGGCGAGGGCTCGCCCGGAGGGTTGGGCACCTCGCCAACGCTCGGGAGGGGAAACGCCTCTTCGACGAGATGCAGCGGGCCTCGCGTGATGGTCATGGAGATCACCTCTGCCGGGCTCGTACCCGGCGAGCCGGCGTGCGAAACGCGGGCTCAGACCGGCCGCGGCCGGCCGCCGACGCGATCCACGATCCCGTAGGCGACCGCCTCCTCGGGCATCAGGATGAAGTCGCGGTCGAGGTCCTCGTGCACCTTCTCCGCGGTCTGCCCGGTGTGTCGCGCCAGGATCTCCTCCATGAGCCGCCGCTGGCGGACGATCTCGACCGCGTGGATCCTGATGTCCTCGGACTGGCCCTGGATCCCTCCGTGCGGCTGATGCAGGAGCACGCGAGAGCTGGGCAGGGCGTGGCGCTTGCCGTGCGCGCCCGCGGCGAGCAGGACCGCGGCTGCGCTCGCGGCCTGCCCGACGCACCAGGTGGCGACGTCGGGGCGGACAGCCTCCATCGTGTCGTAGATCGCGAACAGGGCGTTCACGTCACCGCCGGGGGAGTTGATGTACACGGAGACGTCGAGCGCCGGATCCTCAGACTCGAGGAACAACAGCTGGGCCACCACGACGTTGGCGAGCTCCTGGTCCATCTCGGACCCCACGAACACGACCCGCTCTCGCAGCAGCCGCGAGTAGATGTCGAAGGCTCGCTCGCCCCGCTCGAATGGCTCGACGACGGTCGGGACCTGCTGGCGCGTGGATGGCATGGCGACCTCCGGGTAGCCTGGCAACTGGCCGGTTGCCGAAACACTACCGCGACGCGTATCATTCGGCAACCGTAAGGTTGCCGAATGAGAGACCCGGGATCCCACGACGCCGTCCGCGAGGTGTCGATCGCCGCGCCGCCCGCCGACGTCTGGGAGGCGTTGGCCGATCCGGCCGTGCTCTCCGCGTGGTTCGGGGCCGACGCCGAGCTCGAGCCCCGGACGGGAGCGCCGCTGCGGTTCCGGTTCCCCGACGGATCGGAGCGACGCGGTCTGGTCGAGGACGTGGAGCCTGGCCGGCGCCTGACATGGCGCTGGCGCGAGCTCCACGGCGCCGGCCTCGACCTCGTGGTCGGACCCCCCTCCACCGTGACGATCGAGCTCGAGCCCGAGGGCGACGGGACACGCGTCCGGGCCACCGAAGCCGGCAGGCCCGAGGTCTCGCGGGCCCTCGCTGGAGCGACGGCGAACCGATGACGAACCGTCCGGAGCCCGACGTCGTGTTCCAGGCCCTGGCCGACCCCACACGCCGCGCCGTCCTTCGTACGCTCTCGGAGTCGGGGCCCACGACGCTCGCCGAGCTCTCGACCCGCCTCCCGGTGTCGCGCCAGGCCGTTTCGAAGCACCTGACGCTGCTGCGCGAAGCGGGCCTCGTCGAGGCGACCGGCGCGGTGCGCGGCCGCACCTACCGCCCGTCGCCGGCGCCGCTGGCCGAAGCGATGGGTTGGATCGCAGACGTCGGCGCCGAGTGGGACAAGCGACTCGCCCGTCTGCGAAGCATCGTCGAGGAACGCGACTGAACGACACCCCTCTCGACCGATACGCTCGACCCATGCCCAGGAACGCCGAACCCGACCTCGTGTTGATCGGGTTCGAGGACGGCGACCTCGTGTGGGGCGAGCGCCTCGAGCCCGATCGGGTGGTCCTGCGTTCGATCCCCAGCCCGAAGGGCGGTTTCCGCTGGCTCGATGAGATCGTCGTGCTGCCCGAGCCGGTCACGGAGGTCGAGCTCTCCGGCGTCTCCTATCCCGTATTCGCCGCCCACGCGCGCGCGGAGGGCTCCGGCATCCCGACCGTCGTCGCGACCGTCGCCGGGGCGGATCCGCAGGACGCAGGCAGGCTCACCGAGCTCCTCCTCGAGCGCGGCTGGCGCGCGGAGGACTGGACCGAGACGGTCGGGGTCGTGTGCCCATCCTGCATCGATCGGCTTCCCGACCCCGGGCATCGACACGACACCGACGGGAGACTCGAGGTCAGGACGATCGCCGTCGCGGGCCGGGCGAGCGACGTCGAGACCGTCATCCAACGGTGGCGGGCCGAGCAGCCCGGGCGCCGCCGCCTGCTCAGCATGGACGACGTCATCTGATCACGCCGGCTCGCTCCGAAGGCCGGACCCGCGCCCTATGCTCTGAGGAGATGGGGCGGGAAGACGGCGGAGCGCTCGCGAAGGCCCTCATCGCCCTCCTCGTCGTGGTCATCCTGGCGATCAGCGGGGCGGTCGCCTACATCGAATCGACCGACGCGATCCGCACGGGGAACTACGCCGTGGGTGGCAACGCGGGATCGGGTACCGGGACGGGTGACCCTCCCGTGTTCCAGCTGGGACGCGGCGCGGAGATCTACGTCGCGACCACGCTGGTGAACGAGGGACGCTTCCCGATCCGGATCGACGGCATCGGCGACCCGGGCGACGTAGGGCAGGAGCCGTTCATCCCCAGTGAGATCCGCCTGGGCAACGGGTCGACCCCCAGACTCGAGGAAACGTCGCTCTTCCGGCCCGTGAGCCTGCGCGTCGGGGCCGGCATCGGCGTAGTCATCGTGTTCGTCGTCAACCCCGACCTCGTCTGCAAGCTCTTCCCGGACGAGCGCGCGGACACGCAGACCAATTACGGGACCGCACCGGTCAAGTACAGCACCGTGTTCGTGACGAAGACCGACGACGTCGGGTTCGGGACGGACCTGTTCACGGTACAGCAACCGACGCGGTCCGAATGCGAGGCCGCGACCGGCACGACCGGCTAGACGTCCCGTCGCCCTTCGAACCACACGCCGGCGGATGAGGCGACCGCGAGGTAGGCCAGCATCACGAGCATCCCTTCGGCCGGGTGCAGGGCCGCCTCGCGTCCGGTCTGGGTGAGCGCGTTCTCCGTCCCGGAGAACGGTGTCACCTTGCCGAGCGTGTGCCACAGGGCTCCGAGGAGCGGCTCCGCGATCAACCGGAAGCCGAGCACGCCGAGGATCGCGACCAGCTGGCTGCGGACGACGGCCCCGATCGCCACGCCCACCGCCCCGCTGTAGGCGCCGAGGAGGACGACGGCGAAGAAGCGAGCCACCACCGTGGACGAGAGGGGAAGCGTCGACCCGTCCAGCACGAACTTCACGGCCACGATGGCGAGCGCGAGCCCGGTTGCCACGAAGGCGAAGGCAGCCCCGACGGCCAGCGCCGCCACGAGCTTGGCGGCCAGGACCGGCGTCCGACGCGGTACGGCGAGGTAGGTCGAGCCCACCGTGCCGTACCGGTGCTCGCCCGTCGCCATGGTGATGCCGAGCACCAGGGCGAAGAAGCCGCCCGTGGTCCCGACCGCGATGAAGTCCGCAACGTCGCTCGCCGTCCGCACGGGTGTCACGCCGTTCTGCGCGCCCTGCGCGGTGTTGGCCACGACGAGCGTGGCGATCGCCGCGAACCCGGTGAGGACCACCGCGCCGAGCGCCAGACCCCACCATAGACGGGTCGTCACCAGCTTCAACAGCTCGGCGCGGACGAGCCGGATCACGCGGCGCCGTCCCCCGTGCCCGACGGGGGCGGGGGCACGTCCGCGGTCAGCTGGAAGAACGCCTCCTCCAGCGACGAGATGCGTCGGCTGAGCTCGTGCAGGGTGATGCCGTTGGCCGCCGCAACCTCGCCGACACGCTCGATCGGGAGCGACGAGATGACGAGGGATCCGTCCGGGTTTCGGACCACGGCCCCACCCGCTCCCGCCACGGCTTCGGCGAGCCGGTCGCCCTGGGGCGAACGCGCGACCACGCTCTCGCCGGCGGCGCTCGTGATGTCGCGCACCGACCCCTCGGTCACGAGGCGCCCCTCGTGGATGACGACGACGCGATCGGCGACCGCTCCGACCTCGGACAGGATGTGGCTGGACACCAGGACGGCCCCGCCGCCGGACGCGAAATGCCGCAGGAACCCTCGCAACCAGGCGACGCCGGCGGGGTCGAGCCCGTTGGCCGGCTCGTCGAGGACGAGCACCTCCGGCTCGCCCAGCAGCGCCGTCGCGAGGGCCAGCCGCTGCTTCATACCCGCGGAGAACGAGCCGACCCGCCGCGCCGCGAACCCTTCCATCCCGACGGCGGCCAGGGCCACGTCGGCCCGGGCCCGATCGAGCCCGCCCTGGACGCAGGTGACGCGAAGGTGGTTCCGGGCCGAGCGCCCGGGGTGGAACCCGGTGACCTCCAACGACGCGCCGACGCGGCGGAGCGGATCGCGAAGCTCCTCGTAGCGCACGCCGAGCACGCGCGTCTCGCCGGCGGTCGGCCTCGCCAGTCCGAGCAGCACGCGCATCGTCGTGGTCTTGCCGGCACCGTTGGGGCCGAGGAACCCGGTGACGTTCCCGCGCGGTACTTCGAACGAGAGGCCATCCACCGCCGTGACGGCGCCGTAGCGCTTCGTCAACGAGCGGACCTGGAGCGCGGGATGCTCGGATGCCATCGCTCGCAGCGTACCCGCGCCGCCGGAGCTCTACTGGGTCGCACCCCACGCGATCGTGGACCGCGACCCGATGACTATGCTGCCGTGGTGGGTCTGTACACGCTCGAAGACGCCTCGGAGCCGCCGTACGCGCGGCCCGCGATGGTCGCCGCGTTCGACGGATGGGTGGACGCGGCGGGAGCGGCCAGCGAGGTGGCCGACCGGCTTGCCCGCGGCGGGGAGCGTGTCGCGACGTTCGACGCCGACGTGCTCTTCGACTATCGGTCGCGCCGCCCGGTCCTCGACGTCGTCGACGGCTCGCTCACCCGTCTGGTGTGGCCGGAGTTCTCGCTGCATCGCCGGACCTTCGGCGACCGCGACGTGCTCGTGCTCCACGGTGCCGAGCCCGATTTCCGATGGAAGGAGCTAGGCGACGACATCGTCGAGCTCTGCCACCGCCTCGGTGTCGTGGAATGGGTGAGCCTGGGCGCGGTCCCCGCTGCGGTGCCCCACACGAGGCCCGTTCCCGTCCTTGCGACGGCCAGCGACGACGCGACGCTGCACGAGGCCGAGACGCAAGGGCCGCGGGGTCTGCTCCGCGTCCCGTCGGCCGCCCTGTCCGCGGTCGAGCTCGCGGTCTCCGGCAGCGGGATCCCGGCGGTCGGCTTCTTCGCGCAGGTCCCGCACTACGTCGGAGGGCCCTACGCCGCCGCGTCGCTGTCGCTCCTGCGCCACCTCGGACGGCACCTCGAGGCCGACCTGCCGGAGGGCGATCTCGAGGAGGAAGCCGCGGCGCAGCGCGAACGGCTCGACGCCGCGGTCGAGGCCGACGGCGACGTGCGCGAGATCCTGCAACGGCTCGAGGGGATGAGCGACGAGGGCATCCCGACCGGCGACGACCTCGCGGCCGAGATCGAGCGGTTCCTTCGGAGCGAGGACGGGGGCGGCGCGAACCCGCCCGGCTGACCTCAGCCTCCGGCGGGAGGGATCAGCGTCGAGGCGTCGGGCACCTCGGCGTCGCGCGGAAGTCGCTCGTATTCGCGAACCGAATGCCAGGGCACGAAGAGCTTGCGGCGCGACGCGCGACCGTCGCCGGACGTGGTGTCGACGATGAGGTTGAGCGTCCAGGGCCCCGCCTCGAACTGGTCGGCCGAGACCTCCTGAACCTCGCCGGCGGCGCTGCCGTCCTCGAGAATCACGCGCACGAGCACGCGCGCCGGCGCCGCGCTCGCTCCGCCGCCGGAGGAGCCCAGGTCGCACGTGTACCGCACCACGCGATGCCACGGCAAGAAGCGAAGACCGATCCTGATGCCCTGCTCGGACGGCTCGATCTCGTTCACCGGGCACGTGATCGACGTGCCGTCGGATAGATCGATGCGCGCGTCGACGCTCTCCTGCACGATGGAGCCGCCTGCCGTCCGATCGACCACGCGACACCTCCTGGCCGCAGGGTAGACGAAGCTCCCGGGGCGGGCCAATCAGCCGAACGGTGGCTCCTGTCGGTCAGGGAGCTCCGTCCGTTCGCGGGCACGAATGCTGCGAACGCCGGGAGGGTGCTATCGTCCGCGTGCACACGCGCCGCGGAGGCGAAGCCGGTCGGAATCCGGCGCTGTCCCGCAACGGTAGGCGCGCCCCGGGCACCCGGCCCGGGCACGCGCGAGCCCGGTCGCCCTCCGCCGCGCACTGGCTGAACGGACCCTCGAGGCATGGGGGCCGGCGGCCGCCGGGCAACCCGCCCGAGCGAACCGGCTCTTGCTCTCCGGTCCGTTCCGAGTGGGCGCGCGGACGCCCGGAAAGGAGCCCCCATATGGGCCGGACCCTCCGACGGGTCGCCTCGATCGTCGTCGTCGCAGCCATGTCCCTGACCCTCCCGGGTCACGCCGCGTCGGCGCTCACCGACCGGCAGCGTGCGAGACGGGCGATCGGTTTCCTGGCGCACATGCAGCTCGCCAACGGGTCGATGCCCGGCTTCTCGCCGATCGGCTCGACCGCCGACACGATCCTCGCCGTCCGCGCCGCCGACGTCGGCGCCGACGTGGAACAAGCGGCGTTCCGGTATCTGCGGCGGCAAACCGCGAAGGGCAACGTCGACACGACCGGTCTCAAGGCGAAGGTGGTGCTCGCCCTCGCGACGAAGGGCCGAAACGCCCACGACTTCGGCGGTCACGATCTGGTCGGCGAGATCACCGAGACGAGACGGCTCAACGGGCGTTACGGCAACGCGACCATCCTCGATCAGGCGCTCGCGATCCTTGCCGTCTACGCGTCGACGACGACACCCGACGTGCCCGCGGCGACGTGGTTGCGCAACGCCGAGTGCCCGGACGGAGGGTGGCAGTTCGACCGGCCGCACCGGCCCAGCGAAGGCCGGCACTGCGGCGATCCGTCCAACCCGAAGGATTTCTTCCGCTCCGACACGAACACGACGGCGTACGCCGTGATGGCTCTGTCGCTTCCGGGGGCGGGATGGGCCGGCCATCCGTTCTCCTTCTTCACGCACATCCGCGACGACTCACGGGGTGGCTGGGGCTATACGTGGGGGTTCAGGGACACGGATGCGAACTCCACCGCCCTCGTCGTCCAGGCGTACGCTGCGGCGTCCGTGTCGCTGCCGCACGGGTCGCTCGCCGCCCTGCGCCGCCTGCAGTACCGGCGGTGCGGAGCCTTCGCGTTCTCGTGGACCGATTCGGGCAGCCGAACGCCTCCCAACGCCGGTGCGACCGTGGGCGCCGTGCCGGGTCTGCTGCGGATCCCGCTCCCGATCGTGCAGACGCCGCCTCACGCGATCGGGCTCGCTCCGGCCACGGCGCGCTGCCGATGACCGGTCGGTTCCGCGCGATCGCGATCGGTCTGGTCGTGATCGGAGCGGTGCTCGTCCCGGCGGCGGTGACGATCCCGGAGGCCTGTGCGACGGCGGCGGGGCCGCACGCTGCGCTCGTCGTCGACACCGGCTCGGCCGTTCGAACCTTCTGCGTCACGCTCGATGCGCCGTCGGTCTCGGGATCGCACCTGATCGAGCTGGCGGGCACGCAGCGAGGCTTGGCCTACGCGTTCGGGTTCGGCGGGCAGGCGGTCTGCCGTCTCGCCGGCACCGGCCCCGGCGGCGGAGACTGCTTCGCGTCCTACCCGTCTTTCTGGGGCTACTGGCAGGGCGACCGGCACGGCGGCTGGTCATGGTCGGCTACCGGCCCGGGGGACACCGACGTCGGAGACGGCGACATCGACGGCTGGGTCTGGGGCACCGGTGACTCCGGAGCCACGCACGGTCGTCCCCCGGCGACCACCGCCGCCGAGGTCTGCGCGGCACAGACGGCCACCCCCTCAGCCACGGCCGCAACGGCATCTCCCGACAACACCTCGCCTCGCGCCGCATCGACGGCCATCGCCACCGCGATCGCGACGACCACACCCCCGCCCGCGGGCGGTCCGAGCGTCTCGACGGCCCCGACGAAGACCACGGCGGTCCGCACGAGCTCCGTCGACACCGTCGTGCAGGCCGCCGGACAGGTCCCGCCGGGCGGCGGCGGTGGGTCACCCGCGGGTCTGTTCCTGGCGCTCGGTCTCCTCCTCGTGCTGGCGGGCGCCGGCTGGCTGCGGATCCGCTCGACCCGGAAGATCCACTCGTGATCGGCAGGGCGCTGCATCCGGGCGCGTGGATCGCGTGGGCGACGAGCGCCGGACTCGTGGCGTTCGTGACCACCGATCCCGCCTACCTCTTGCCGCTTTGGGGCGTCGCGTGGTTCGTCTACGCGACGCATCGGGGCGCGGGACCGGAGGCCCGGTCGTTCCGCATCTTCCTGATTGCGGGTCTGGTCTCGGTCGGCGTGAGAACGGCGTTGGTGTTCCTCGGAACGGTCAACGCGGCCAACGTCGTCTACTCCTTCCTGGAAGGGCTCCGGCTGGCCACGATCCTGGTCGTGTTCGGCACCTTCAACGCCGTCACCGATCCGTTCGGGGTCGTACGGCTGGCGCCCCGCCGGTTCCACGAACCGGCCCTCGCGGCGGCCCTCGCGCTGTCGATCGCGCCGCGGACCGTTGCGAGCGTCTCGCGCGTCCGGGAGGCGCAGCGGCTTCGTGGCATCCGCACCACGGGGCTCCGGTCGGTGCCCGGGCTGGCCGTCCCGATCCTCGAGACCGGGATGGAGGACGCGGTGACGCTCGCCGAGTCGATGGACGCGCGCGGACACGGCCGCGGGCGGCGAACCCGGTACCGGCCGCAACGATGGACCGCGGCTGCGGTGACAATCGCGGCGACCGCGGCCGCGGCGGCGGCCGTCTTCGTGTCCGCGTCCGCCGGGGGGTGGGCCGAGCTGCATCCGACGATCTCCCCCCTGGCCTGGCCCCCGGCCGACCCCGTGCTCCTCGTGGCGGTCGCCGCGCTCGCCGTGCCGGGCTTCGTGGGAAGAACGACTCGATGACGGCCGCCGCCCTGAGCTACGCAGGGGTGGCCTTCACCTACCCGGGAGCCGACGTGCCCGCCCTCGACGCCGTCGACGTCGCCATCGAGGAAGGCACCTTCGCGCTGGCACTCGGGCCGACCGGCGCGGGGAAGTCGACGTTCCTTCGCGCCGCGAACGGGCTGGTGCCGCACTTCACGGGTGGATCGTTCACGGGACACGTGGAGGTCGCCGGACGCGACACCCGCACGTACCCGCCGCGCCGGCTGGCGGACGTGGTCGCCTTTGTCCCGCAGGACCCCGGAGCGTCGTTCGTGCTCGATCGGGTGGAGGACGAGCTCGCGTACGGGATGGAGAACCTGGGCGTCGCACCGGCGCACATGCGACGTCGGGTGGAGGAGGTCCTCGATCTGCTCGACCTGTCCGGTCTCCGCGGCAGGAGCGTCCGGGCGATCAGCGGCGGCGAGCGTCAGCGCGTGGCGATCGCCGCCGCGCTCGCCGCCGGCCCGCGGATCCTCGTGCTGGACGAGCCCACGTCCCAGCTCGACCCGCAGGGCGCCGAACACGTCCTGGCGGCGCTCCAGCGCCTGGTCCACGAGCACGGGATGACCGTGCTGCTGGCCGAGCACCGCCTGGAGCGCGTCGCCGGCTGGGTCGACCTCGCCCTCGGGTTCGCCGCAGGGCGGGTCACCGCCGGCTCGCCCGGCGAGGTGATCGCCGTGTTCGCCCCCGGACCGCCGGTGGCACGGCTCGGGCGCATGCTGGGATGGAACCCCGTCCCGCTCACCGTGCGCGACGCCAGACGGGCGGCGACGGGGCTCGGGCGGTTGTCGCCGTCGGTCGCCACGCCGTTCAGTGCCGGTGACGTCGTGGCACGCGCGCGAGGGATCGTCGCCGGATACGGCGATGTGACGGCGCTCGCCGGCGTCGACATGACCGTTCGCGAAGGAGAGGTCGTAGCCGTGTTGGGCCGCAACGGAGCCGGCAAGTCGACGTTGTTGCGGGTTCTGGCCGGGGTGCACTCGCCGGATCGCGGCGAGGTGACGGTCGGGGGACGACGCCCCCGCCCCGGGATCGACGCCGCGCTCTGCCCCCAGGATCCCGGCTCCCTGCTGTTCGCCGACACGGCCGAGCACGAGGTCCGCGCGACGCTGGTGGCCCGTGGCGTCGGCGACGACGCGGTTCCCTGGCTGGACGACCTCGGCGTGAGGGGGATCGCCGGGCGCCATCCGCGCGACGTCTCCGAGGGCGAGCAGCTGCTGGTAGCCGTCGCGGCGGTCGCGGCCACGGGCGCGCCACTCCTCTTATTGGACGAGCCGACGCGCGGGGTCGACCCGGGTGCCAAGGAGCGGCTGGTCGGGTTCCTGCGACGGCGCGGGGTCCGAGGAGCAGCCACCGTCGTGGCGACGCACGACGTGGAGCTCGCGGCGGCGGTGGCCACGCGCGTGGTGATGCTCGCGGCGGGCGAGGTCGTCGCCGACGGCGAGCCGGCGGCGGTGCTCGGCGACTCGCACGTCTTCGCGCCACAGATGACCCGCGTGTTCGGCCCCGGCTGGCTCACCCCCGAGCAGGTGGCGGGGGCCATCGCGTGAGCATCGCGCTCCGAACGCCGGCATCTCTGTATCGCTCCGGCGCGCGCGTCTCGCTCGGCCGCGCGGCGTTGTTGGTCGCGGCCAACGTCGTGGGCGTCGCGGCGTTCGTCTGGCCGTTCGTGCTCCCGGCGGTCGCTCGCTCCGCAGCGGAGAACCACAAGGACGACGGCCCGTGGGTCCTGCTCGCTTTGGCGGCCATCCTGGCCGCCCTGCTCTTCCTCGAGCTGGGACGGGGCGGTCTCGGGCCGAAGGCGGTCGCGCTGCTCGGCGTGCTCGGCGCCGCGATGGTCGCACTCCGGTTGCCGGGATTCGTCGCGGGCTTCAGCGCGATGTTCATCGTGGTGCTCGTGGCCGGCAACGCGTTCGGTCCCGCGTTCGGGTTCCTCCTCGGCGCGGTGGGCACGTTCGCGAGCGGGCTCTTCGTCGGCGGCCTCGGGCCCTGGCTGCCGTTCGAGATGGTCGCGGTGGGATGGGTGGGGGCCGGCGCAGGCATGCTGCCGCGCGGCGGAACAACGCGACGACGCGTCGGCACGCTCGCCGTCTACGGGATCGCAGCCGGCTTCCTCTACGGAGCGGTGATGAACCTGTGGACGTGGCCGTTCCTCACCGACGGCACGGCGTTCGCGTGGGACCCGGGCGCCGCTTTCGCGACGAACCTCCGGCACTACGCCGCCTTCTACGCCGCCACATCTCTCGTGTGGGACACGTTCCGCGCCGCCGGCAACGCGGCGCTCGTGCTGGTGCTCGCCCGGCCGGCGCTCGCCGCGCTCGACCGCGCGGCGCGGCGGATGCACCTCGACCTCTCCTGAGGCCCGCCGCATACGGCGCGGCCGGTAGCATGCCCTGATGGCCCAGGCCCCCACCGAGCGGACGAAGATCCACCGTCATCCCGAACGGGCCGACTACGAGCGGGGAACGATCGATGCGATCCTGGACGAGGCGTTGATCTGCCACGTCGCGTGGACCGACGGCGACGGACGAAGCCGCGTGTTGCCGACGATCCACGCGCGCGTCGGCGACACCCTCTACCTGCACGGGTCCCGCGCAGCCCGGGCCTGGACGGCGGTCGCCACGGGGGCCGAGGTCTGCGTGGCCGCCACGATCGTGGATGCACTCGTCTTGGCGCGCAGCGCCTTCGCGCACTCCATGAACTACCGGTCGGTGGTGGTCTACGGCCGGGCGCGGGACGTGACCGATCCCGACGAGCGACTCGTCGCGGCCCGCGCCATCACCGCCCACGTCGCGCCCGGCCGCGAGGACGACGCGCGGATGCCGACCGACGACGAGTACCGCCAGACGATCCTGCTCGCTCTCCCGATCGACGAGGCGAGCGCGAAGGTCCGGACCGGTGGGCCGAAGGATCCTGAAGAGGCCGACGCGCCAGTGTGGGTCGGCGTGCTTCCGCTCAGCCTCACGCCGGGCGAACCGCAGCCCGCCGACGACATGCCGGCCGGCATCGACGTTCCCCGGTACCTGGCGGCCTATCGTCGCCCCGGCGCCGCCCGGTGAGTCAGGCACCGCGCGCGACGCTGCGGCAGAACCTTCGCGGTCTGCCTCGCGACGCCTGGATCCTGTTCGCGGGCGCGTTCGTGAACCGACTCGGCACGTTCGTGCTTCCGTTCATCACTCTCTACCTGCGGGACAGCGGCTACTCCGCCCCGCAGGCGGGATTGGGGATCGCGGCGTACGGGGTGGGGGCGATCGGCGCCCAGGGCGTCGGCGGCCTTCTCGCCGACCGCGTCGGAAGACGCAACGCGATCGCCATGTCGATGGCCGGAGGCGCGGCGGCCGCGCTGTCCCTGATCGCGATCCACAGCCTCTGGGGCATCGTCGCCGTCGTCGCGCTGATGGGGTTCGCGGGCGAGCTGTACCGGCCGGCGTCCTCTGCCCTGATCGCCGACCTCGTCGACACCGACGCGCGCGTCGCCGCCTTCAGCGCCTACCGGCTCATGTTGAACGTGGGTTGGGCGGTGGGGCTGGGACTCGGCGGATTCCTCTTCGACCGAAGCCCCAACCTGTTGTTCGCGGGCGACGCCATCACCAGCCTGGGCTTCGGCGTGATCGCCTACCTCGCGCTGCCCCACGGGACGCGCACGGCCAGGCACGAGGAGGCCCATCTCGAGAGCGCGCGATCGTCGATGCGTGCGGACGTCGGGCTGCTCCTGATCCTCGCCGTCGTGTTCCTGACCGCGATCGTCTACATGCAGAACGCGAGCACGTTCGCCCTCCACGTGCGCGACCTCGGATTCTCCGCGGCCACCTACGGACTGCTGCAAGCAGCCAACGGCACCCTGGTGGTGTTGTTCGAGCTGCCGATCTCGTCGTGGACGCAGCACCGGCCCCGCACGCGCGTGATCGCCCTCGGGGCGCTGCTCAACGGTGTCGGGTTCACCGTTCTCGTCTTCGCTCGGTCTCTTCAGGGGCTCGCGTTGATGGTGTTCGTCTGGACGGCCGGCGAGATCGTCGAGTCTCCCGCCACGTCGGCGTTCATCGCCGACCGGGCGCCGGAGCACGCGCGCGGCAGGTACCAAGGCGCCCTGGGCATGATGTACGCGATGGCCGCGGTGATCGGCCCGATCGCCGGGACCAGCGTGTACCACTTCTCGCCAACGGCGCTGTGGTTGGGGTGCGGCGCGCTCGGTGTCGTCACCGCCTGGCTGGCCCTGGCGGCGGGTCGACGGCCGGTGCCGATCACGGCGGTCGCTCAGCCGACGTAGCCCTCGACCGTATCCGCGGGGCGAACGGCTGCACCGTCCGGATCCCCGCCCGCGGCGCGCCGCGCACGACGCTGATGAAGCAGGTCCCAGCACTGGTCGAGCTGGACCCCGAGCTCCGTCAGCCGGGCGCGGTCCGCGTCGGAGGCCGCGCCACGCGACTCCCTCTCGAACAGCTCGTGCTCCTCTTCGGCCAGCCGGTTGATGCTCTGGATCACGTCTCGATCCGTCATCGCACGCTCCCTCCCGCTCGTGGTCGTGCCAACCGGCCCAGGCGGACCGGCATTCCTGATTGGACACCCGCCCGCGTCCGTGGTACATACATGTCGGCTCGCTATGTCGACCCGATATATCGTACCGAGAGTGAGGACCTGATGCTCGAACTCGCGATCCTGGGATCGCTGAAGGACCGGCCGATGCACGGCTACCAGCTCTCTCGCCAGCTCGCCGACGACCTCGGCGGTCTGTGGCGGGTGAGCTTCGGCTCGCTCTACCCGACGCTTCGCCGGCTCGAGCGCGACGGCGCGGTCGAGGCCGAGGCGCCAACGGGGGGTGGCCGGCGCAAGACCGTCTACCGCATCACGCGCCAGGGGGAGCAGCTCTTCATCCGACTGCTCGAGGAGACCCCCAACGACGGCCAGGCCGCCGAGGACGCGCGGTTCCGCGTTCGCCTCGCCTTCTTCCGGTACCTGCCGCCCGAGACCCGGATCCGGCTGCTCGAGCGGCGGCGGGCTGCGGTGCAGGAGCGCCTGGACGGTCTGACGGAGGTGTTGCGCGAGGCCGAGGGGGCCGACGACTACAAGCGCGCGCTGATGGAGCACGGTCGAGTGGCGGCCGAATCCGACGTCGCATGGCTCACCGGTCTGATCCAGGCGGAGCGAAGCAAGACGGCAACGACGGCCTCCTATCGGGGGTCCCAGCGTCGCGCGACCGCGACGCTTCGACGGAAGGAGCACTCGGTATGACCACCGTTCGCATCGCGATCGTGGGCGTGGGCAACTGCGCCTCGTCCCTCGTGCAGGGGCTCGAGTACTACCGGGACGCCGACCCCGCCGACCGCGTTCCCGGCCTGATGCACGTAGAGCTCGGCGGCTATCACGTCGGCGACGTCGAGGTGGTCGCGGCCTTCGACGTCGACGCCAAGAAGGTCGGCAAGGACGTCTCCGAAGCCATCTTCACGGAGCCGAACAACACGATCCGGTTCTCCGACGTTCCGCCCCTGGGCGTGAGCGTGCTCCGCGGGCGGACGCTCGACGGGCTCGGCGAGTTCTACCGGGAAACGATCGTCGAGTCCGACGACCCCGAGGCCGACGTCGTGCACGTCCTTCGGGACACGCAGGCCGACGTGATGATCAGCTACCTCCCGGTGGGCTCCGAGCAAGCTGCGCGGTTCTACGCGCAGTGCGCGCTCGACGCCGGCGTCGCGTTCGTCAACTGCCTGCCGGTTTTCATCGCGTCCGACCCCGAGTGGGCGAAGAAGTTCGGTGACGCCGGCGTCCCGATCGTCGGCGACGACGTCAAGTCACAGGTGGGCGCGACCATCACGCACCGGGTGCTGGCCAGGCTGTTCGAGGACCGCGGCGCCGAGCTCGACCGTACCTACCAGCTCAATTTCGGCGGCAACATGGACTTCATGAACATGCTCGAGCGCAGCCGGCTCACCTCGAAGAAGATCTCCAAGACGCAGTCGGTCCAATCCCAGCTCGAGGAGCCGCTGGACAAGGGGAACATCCACATCGGGCCCTCCGACCACGTGCCGTGGCTGCAGGACCGGAAGTGGGCGATGATCCGCCTGGAGGGGCGCAACTTCGGCGACGTGCCGATCTCGATCGAGTTGAAGCTCGAGGTGTGGGACTCGCCGAACTCGGCCGGTGTGGTGATCGATGCCCTCCGGTGCGCGAAGGTCGCGAAGGATCGTGGCGTCGGTGGCCCGCTGATCGGGCCGTCTGCCTACTTCATGAAGTCGCCGCCCGTGCAGTTCAGCGACGACATGGCGCGCGAGATGGTCGACGAGTTCATCGTCGGCAACGGCGAGGCGGCCGGCGCAGACTGGACGCAGTTCTTCGACGTCTCGAAGGCGTAGCCACGTCGAGGCCGGGAACGCTCGCGCGCACGCGCGGGGCGCTGAGCAGCCCGGACTTCCGCAAGCTGCTCGCGATCCGTCTGGTCGGGCAGGCCGGGGACGGCTTCTTCCAGGCGGCGCTCGTGGCCTCGGTGGTGTTCTCGCCAGACGAGGGCAGCACGACGGTCGGGTTGTTCAAGGCGGGGCTGATCGTGGCGCTGCCCTTCACGGTGCTCGGCCCGTTCGTGGGCGTGTTCATCGATCGCTGGCGACGGCGACGGATCCTGGCGATCGCCCCGATCCTCAAGGCGGCGCTCGTCGGGTTCGCGTTGTTCGACCCGTCGCGGCATGCCGTCCCCTTCTACCTGGGGACGCTCGCGCTGCTGTCGGTCAACCGGTTCTACCTGGCGACCGCGGTCGCCGTGACGCCTCGCGTGGTTCCCACCGAGGATCTGCTCATGGCGAACTCGCTCGCCACCGTCGGCGGGACCCTGGCGCTCCTGGTCGGCGTGTTCGCAGGCGGGAAGATCGCCGACGGGTTCGACAGCACGGTCCCGGTGGTCGTGCTGGCCGGCGTTGGATGGCTGGCCGTCGCGCTCGTCGCCACCCGGATCCGGAGCGACCTCGCACCGATGGTCCTGCCGGATCGGATCGACCGGCTACGGAGCGACTTGCGACGCATCGTCGTGGAGATGGGCGACGGGGTCCGCCGGCTCGCGCACACACCCCGGGCGATCGGCCCGATCACCTCGATCACGCTCGATCAGCTCGGGCAGGGCATCATCCTGACGCTGGCGCTCGTCGTCTTCCGCGAGCAGCTCGGTGAAGGGGTCGGTTCGTTCTCCAACGTGATCGGCGCGGGCGGGCTCGGCGTGCTGCTCGGCATCGTGACGGTCGGTCCGCTCGAGGATCACTTCGACAAGGAACGGATCGTGGCGGGCGCGTTCGTGGTCGGCGGCCTCGCGCTGCTGGGCACCGCGGCGTGGCTCCAGGGGTGGACGATCCTCGCGGCGAGCTTCGTGGTCGGGACGACCTTCGCGTGGAAGAAGATCCCGATCGACACGATGGTCCAGGAGTCGTTGCCCGACGGATACCGTGGACGGGTATTCGCCGTGTACGACGTCTTCTACAACTCCGCGAGGGTCGTGGCGGCAGCGATCGCCATCCCGATGTTCCCGGCGCTGGGAACACGATGGTCGGTCGCCGTGATCGCGCTCGCCTTCCTGCTGTACGCGCCCGTCCTGCCGCGATGGATCGGCCGTGCACCCGAGATCCGGCTGCGCTTCTACGAAGGAGGGCGCGCGGAGGAGTGGCCCCGCGCCGTGGTGTGGGGTGGCGTGGAGGAACCCGTCGAGGTGCGGCGAACCTGGCTCGACGAGCGCGACGGCATCCGCCGTCGTCGGTTCAGCCTTCTCCTCCAGGACGGCACCGTGCTGGACGTGAGCAGACCCGATCCCGGGGATCGCTGGAGTATCGACCGCGAGCGCGAGGATCTCCTCGGTCCTCCGGCGTAGGGTGCCATCGCTCCCGCGTCTCAGGCGGTCCCGATCTCGAGCCCCGCCTCCTGCCGCTGGACGATCCGCGCGGCCATCCTGCGCTGGCGCGCCCAGAGCACGGCCGCCCCCATCGCGCACGCGACGAGTCCGGCGAGCACGAACCCCGCGCGCGCCCCCAGGTGGTCGCCGATCACTCCGACGATCGGAGAACCGATAGGGGTCGAGCCGAGGAACACGATGCCGTACAGCGCCATCACCCGGCCGCGCGCCTCGGGCCGCGATGTCAGCTGCAGCATCGTGTTGCCCGTGATCATGAAGGTCATGGCGGCAAAGCCGAGCGGAACCATCAGGATCTCTGCAGCGGGAAGGACCGGCGCCAACCCGACGAGCGCGGCGGCCACGCCGATCAGGATCGCGAACAGCCCGAGCCGGCGCATCGTCGGGGTGACGTTGCGATGTGCCATCACGAGCGCAGCCAGGAAGGAACCGCCCCCGGCGGCCGCCGACAGCACTCCGAAGGTCAGGGCGTCCCCGTGGAACACGCGCTCGGCGAGCAGCGGGATCAGGATCTGCCACTGGAACACCAGCGTGAATACCACGGCCATGACGATCAGGGGCCTCCGCAGCTCGTCGGTGTTCCATACGTACCGCAGTCCTGCCATCAGATGGCCACCCCGGCGCGTCGACCGCGCCTGTCGATGCAGCTCGTCGGCGCGCATCGCGAGCAACGCCGAGATCACGGCGATGTACGAGAGGCCGTCGATCAGGAAGCAGACGGCCATCCCCACGCTCGCGATCAGCAACCCGGCGACGGCGGGCCCGATGATCCGCGCACCCGTGAAGGTGGCGCTGTTGAGGCTGACGGCGTTCGTGAGGGTCCCCTCCCCCACCATCTCGACGTAGAAGCTCTGCCGCGACGGGTTGTCCAGAGAGATCACGATCCCGTCCAGCGTCGACAGCCCGAACACCATCCAGAGACGAACCACGTCGGTGAACACGAGCGTCGCGAGCGTGAGCGAGATCACGCCGAAGGCCGCCTGGGTCCCGATCAGGATCTTCCGCTTGTCGTAGCGGTCGGCAAGCACACCGCCGAACGCACCCAGGACGAGCATCGGCCCGAACTGCAACGCCGCGTTCAGACCGAGCGCCGTGCCGCCTCCGTGCAGACGGATCAGCACGAGCCAGGACGTCGCGGTGAACGTCATCCAGGTGCCCACCGCCGAGATCAACTGCCCCGTCAGATACAGACGGAAGTTGCGCGACCCGCGCAGCGAGGAGAAGGTCTCCCCCACGGCCCTTCGGATCCGAGGGCTCACGCCTCGGCCTCGGCCAGCCTGTCGAGCACCTCGGCAGCCTTCGCGAGCGTCTCGCGATCGTTCGGCCTCAGCTGCTTCAGGCGCTTCGCGAGGTAGGCGTCGCTGCGGACACGAGCGCGGTTCAGCAGGCGACGGCCCTCGGGCGACACCTGCAGCCACGAGACGCGACCGTCGAGCGGGTCCGGGGCGCGGGTGATGAGACCGCGCTCGAGCAAGGCCTGGATCGTGCGGGTCATCGTCGGGCGGCGGACCCCTTCGTGCGCGGCCAGCTGTCCTGGCGTGATCGGCGCATGCGTCTCGATCGAGACGAGCGCAGCGTGCGCCGTCAGCGTGAGTCCCGGATCGGATTCCCGGCGCAGACGCCTGGTCGCGCGCCACAGGGCCACCCGCAGGCGCGAGGCGAGCTCGGCGTCGGGCGGCGTAGAGACGGAGGTCGGGCTCACGACTTCTCATGATAGTACGGAAAGCTAACTAGCGACTCGAACTATCGAGCCGGTGATGATCGGCGAGCCGGGGAGCCCGCTATGGTGGGCGCTTCGGCGGCTCGGAGGGTCGATGTCCCAGGACGGCAACCGATCGGGCTCCTCCCGCGCCCGGCGACAACGGAACCGTGCGATCGCGATCATCGGCGTGATCGGGGCGGCGGCGTTCGTCGGCGGGTTCGCCCTTGCCGGCGTCGAGGACGGAGGGACCACGGCCACGTCCGCGAGCCCCTCCCGGCCGCGAACCCGCTCGCCATCTCCCTCCGTCTCGGACTCGCCGACCGCCTCGCCTTCGGACGTGGTCGCCGACGGCCGGTTCTTCGTCCAGACGAGTCACGTCGAGCGAACGGAGAGCGGGCTCGCGCTGACATACGACCTCGCGTACTTCTACAAGGGGGATCGGGCCGTCCAGGTCGCCGCGCAGCGAGGTGACCCGCCGCCGGAGAGCGGCTACTACATCGTGAACGACAACCCCCGCCTGCGGACAGTTCCGATCGCTGCGGGCGCGGCCGTCGCCTACGTTCCCCAGACGGTGTGCTGCCAGCCGGAGAAGGGCGACCTCGACGCATGGACGGCCTCCGTGAACGGCGAGGTGCAGACCGACTACCCCGACCCCCAGATCGCGTGGTGGTGGATCACGGTGTCCTCGGGGAAGATCACGTCGATCCAGCAGCAGTACCTCCCGTGACGATGGCCCGGGACTGGGACGCCGGCACCTACGATCGCCTGCCCATCCCGATGACCGGCTGGGGGCGTGAGGTGGCGGAGCGGCTCGATCTCCGCGGGAGCGAGCGGGTCTCGACACCGGATGCGGCACCGGTCGGGTGACCGCTGCTCTGCTCGAGCGGCTCCCGCACGGGTGCGTCGTGGCGCTCGATGGATGGGCATCGATGATCCAGCGCGCCCGGAGGCGGCTCGGGCACGATCGGGTGGAGTACCTGGTCCACGACCTCCGCAGACCGATCCCGATCGAGCCGGTGGACGCGATCCTCTCCACAGCCGTCTTCCATTGGATCGTGGACCACGACCTCCTCTTCCGGAACCTCGCCGTCGTACTTCGGCCCGGAGGGCAGCTCGAGGCCCAGTGCGGAGGTGCGGGCAATATCGCGAACGTCCGGGCGGCGCTGGCGGTGATCGGGCTCGACGCGATGGCGGGGAAGCTCTTCCCAACGCCCGATGAGACGGAGCGCCGGCTGGCGTGCGCGGGATTCGTCGAGGTCCGGTGCTGGCTGCACGACGAGCCGACACCGCTTCCCCGTGACGATCTCGAGGCGTACCTCGAGACGATCTGCCTCGGCGACGTGCTCGGCGGGATGACGGCGGCACGGCATGCCGAGGTGGTGCGCAAGGTCGCGGAGCCACCGCCGGAGCCCGCCATCGACTACGTGCGGCTCGACATCACCGCCCGCCGAGCCGGCTGACTCGGTCCCGCAACCGTCGGGACGTCCGGCCGTTGCGCACCGGGGCGTCGCGGGCAAGGCTGGGCTGTCCGGCTCCGGCGGGAGGTGATGGGGGGCCGCCCGGATATCGCGGATGGTACGACCGCCGCCGGAAAAGGGGTGTCACCCCGTGGACGTCGGACTGTTGATTCGCTACGGGAAGGTGATCCCGGGGCGCGAGGTCACGGCGATCGAGCTGTTCGAGGAGGCGCGGCAGTACTTCACCGCCAAGCTCACCCGGCAGGAGATCACGTACTTCGAGCCCTACTTCCTCAAGACGAGCGACTTCGAGGAAGAGACCGGCTTCTGGATCGTCAAGGGGCCTGCGCCGGAGATCTTCCGGCTGATGGAGGAGGAGACGTATCTCCGGCTCCTCAACAAGGCGACCATGCTCGTCGAGCACTTCGAGGTCGAGCTGCTCACGGTCGGCGAGGAGATCCCGCTCCAGATCGAGCGGTTCCAGAAGGTTCGCGCGGAGCTGGGGGTCTGACCGACTCCACGCATCGCGAGCGGGGGTCGAGAGGAGCAGGCCCCCGCTCGCTCCGTTCAGATGAAGAGCGACACGGCGGCGTCGCGCATCTCGCGGATCGCGGTCGCCGCGCCGATCGGCTCCTCCAGTCCGTCCAGCAGGTCCTCGCGCTTCAGGCCGAGCAGGTCCATCGTCATCTGGCACGGGATCAAGCGGACGCCGAGCTCCTGAGCGAGGCCGATCAGCTCGTCGGGCTTGGCCACCTGGCGGTCCTTCGCGAGCTTCTTGAACATCGCCGGGCCCGCGCCGGCGAACTGGTACCGGCTGAGCTTGGCCTTCTGCGCCGAGCCCGGATTCATCACCGACATCATCTTCTGCATCCAGTTCTCCCCGGTGACCCGGACGTCCGGCTTCACGATCGCGAACAGCCCCCAGAAGGTGAAGAAGACGCTCGCCTCCATCCCGGATGCGGCCGCCGTGGTCGCGAGGATCGTCGTCGGCCAGATCCGGTCGAGGTCGCCGCCCCAGGCGATGATCGTCATCTTGTTCTTCTTCTGGACGCTCTTGTCCTGGTTCGCCTCGAGCGCCTCGACGCGCTGGAGCAGGTCGGTGAACGTGACGGGGTCGGCGAGGCGTTCCTCGGTGGCCGTCATGGTCAGGCGACCTTCCGGACCACGTACCGGAACGAGCCGTCGTCACGGGTCTCGCTCTGGAGCAGGTCGTTCCCGCTGATCTCGGCCCAACTCGGCACGTCGGACCTCGACCCCGGGTCGGTGGCAAGGAGCTCGAGCAGGTCACCCTGGGCGGCGTCCTTCAGAGCCTTCGCGAGCGCGACGAGTGGCCCGGGGCAGGACTGCCCGCGGGCATCGACGGTGGTGACGACGGTGTTCATGGGCGGCGGACCTCCTGGAAGACGTTGTGCGGGAAGGAGATGGTGCGTCTGGACGCCGGCGTGCGGTCACGCCCGCGCGGCCCTGTGTCAGCAGGGACAGCAGCAGCGGTCGGGGATCATGGCCCCCACGGTACCGGCTTCACGTGTGCACACCATTTGCAGGTGCAAATGCTACGCCCCAGGTCGGGTTCTCACAAGGGGACCCAGGACGCGGCGCCGGTGCACCGGCCAGTAGACGAGCATGACCCTCGCCATCAGCTCGTCCCCCGTAACCGGCCCGAAGTGCCGGCTGTCGGTCGACGACGGCGCGTGGTCGCCCTCGACCCACCACTCATCCGAACCGAGCACGCGGTCTCCGACCGTGTCCCCAGGGCCCCCGGTCAGGCGCTTGACCATCTCGTAGCCCGGGCGCCCCGGGTGCTCGACCACGACGACCTCTCCCCGCCGATAGCGGTTCGGCGACACGACCAGCACCCAGTCCCCCGGCAACAACGTCGGCATCATGCTCGCGCCCTCGATCGCCACGCGCGATGGACGGAACCGGACGAACGCGACACCGGTCGCCGCGAGGACCGCGACGGCGCCGGCGGCCGCTCCCATCACCCCTCGCCGAGCCCGATGGTAGCGTGGGTTTCCAGGGGAAGGGCTGTCCGAAGGAGGCTGGTTCATGCTCGAAGCATTCTTCACCCCGAAGCGCGTCGTGCACGCACACTGCGACCTTCCGTGCGGCGTCTACGATCCCGCGCAGGCCCGGATCGAGGCCGAATCGGTCAAGGCGATCCAGACCCGTTACCAGGAGGCGGAGAAGACGAAGTCCGCGAACGAGACCGTCGAGGACTACCGCACGCGTTGCATCACGATCAAGGAGCAGCGCGCCGACCTGGTGAAGCACCATCTTTGGGTGCTCTGGACCGACTACTTCAAGCCGGAGCACACCGAGAAGTACCCGCAGCTGCACGACCTCTTCTGGAACGCCACCAAGGAGGCCGGGTTGGCGAAGAAGTCCGAGGATCCCGCCCAGGGCCAGAAGCTCCTGGACATGGTCGACGAGATCGGGAAGATCTTCTGGGAGACGAAGTCCTAGACCGCCGAGAAACGGCGGGCGAGCGGGGCCGTCGGTTCCCCGCCCGCCCGCACGATCTCGTCGCCAGACGATGAGACCGAGCGGCCGGGGCGGGTCTGGCGGCGCCCCGGCCGCGGGTCCGGTCTCAGACAGCAACATCGGCAGGGTTCCTCCCCCCACCACAGGGGCCGGAAGTCGGTTCCTGGTGGACGAACGACGGAGGGAACGCTCGAGCCGCCCTCGGGACGGCTCGCGAGGAACGGCTGCTAGCCTCCTCCGCCGTGAGGGAGGTCGGGATCGTCGGGGTGCCGTTCAGCGGGAAGTCCACGCTGTTCACCGCGCTCACGCACGCGGGATCGCACGGGGGAGCGGCCAACGTCGCGGTCGTGCCGGTCCCGGACGAGCGCGTCGACGTGCTCACCGAGATGGAGCACTCGAAGAAGACCGTCCACGCGCAGGTGGAGTTCGTCGACGTCCCCGGCGGAGTCTCGAGCGCGCAGGGACTGGCGAAGCTCCGGGAGGCCGACGGGCTGGCCGTGGTCGTCCGGTGCTTCGGCGCCGACCCGCAGCCCGCGGCGGAGCTGGCCGAGGTCCGGGCCGACCTCGTCCTGGCGGACCTGGCCGTCATCGAGAGCGCCCTGACGAAGGCGGAGAAGCGCGCTCGTGGCAAACCCGGCGATGACGTCGCCGTGCTGCGCGCCGCGAAGGAGGCCCTGGATGCCGAACGGCCGCTCCGGGAGGCGGACGTCCGCGCCGACGACCCCACGATCAAGGGCATCGCGCCCCTGACCCTCAAGCCGGAGATCGTCGTGGCCAACCTCGAGGAGGGGACCTCGGTCCCCGACGAGCTTCCGGGCGCGGTCGGCGTCTACGCCGCGATCGAGGCCGAGGTGGCGGAGATGGAGCCCGCGGAGGCGCGCGCCCTTCTGGAGGAGTTCGGCGTGATCGAGCCCGGGCTCGAGACGGTGATCGCGGCCTGCTATCGGGCGCTCGACCTCGTGACGTTCCTCACGACCGGTGAGGACGAGACGCGCGCATGGCAGGTGCGCCGCGGCGCGACGGCGCCCGAGGCCGCCGGGGTGATCCACACGGACCTGCAGCGCGGCTTCATCCGCGCCGAGGTCATCTCCTACGACGAGCTGGTCGCGGCCGGCTCGATGGAGAACGCGAAGCACCAGGGCACGCTCCGCGTCGAAGGCAAGGACTACGTCGTGCAGGAAGGCGACATCCTGCACGTCCGGTTCGCGGTCTGACGTCAGGCACCTCCGACCCCCGACCCGGCGCACGCAACACCGTCGAGCGTCCGATAGTCCACCACCGCGATGACGGCACCGTCGCGGACCACGTGCCACAGGTCTGAGCCCGCCGATGCCTGGACCACTTGGTCGCTCCGCTCGATGCCGCCGGTGTTCCCTCGCACGAATGCTTCGCCGGCAGGCAAGATCACCGTCCTCGGTCCCCCGAACGCGACGCGATCGGATGCCGGGCAGGTGAGCCCATCCTCGGCGCCCGCCGGGAGCGGTGTGATCCGAGGGGTCGCGATCACGAGCCGCACCTCCGTCTTCGGATCGACCAGCGACCCTGCTGCGGGCTCCTGAGTCGCGACGTGCCAGTTCTCGACCGAACCCACCTCGCGGTACGCCACCAGCGGGTGAAGCCCACGGTCGAACAACGACTCCAGGGCCCCCTGGTCGCCCAGGCCGATGAGGTCGGGAACCTCGACCATCGAAGCGGAGATCGGTGGGTTGGCCGGGCCCGTGACCACGATAGGGAAGAAGAACTGGACGCCGCCCTGCTCCCAGGAAACATCGACCACCAGGAGCCAGCGTCCAGTCTGGTCGAAGGCGTCACCGGCGGGTCGCACGAGGCGTGTCCGTCGGAGGAAGCTCGCCGGATCGTCGCCCTGCGCCAAGCCGAGCGTTACGCGTTCTGTGTCTGCGTCCACGGTGAGCGCGGTCCCGACCGGCACCCTGATGAAGCTGCCCGCCCGGAAGGGATGCAAGGCGGTATCCGCACACATCTGGGCGCCGCTCGAAGCCCAGCAGTACGAGCCGGTCTGCGGGTCGGCGGTCTGATCTCCATACCGGAGCTGCGAGCTCGGATGGTCCCCACCACGGAGCCGGAGCGTTACGGCGTCGCGACCACCCGCCGTCACGCCGGAGGGGGAGGTCCTGTGTCCGAACGTACCCCAGGCGAGGGCCCCCGCGCCGCCGAAGAGCGCGAACGCCACCACGCCGGCGATGATGCGCTGCCGCCTCCCCGGCACCGGAGGGACCCCATCCTCGGTCGGCCCCGCCTCGATCCTCGTACGCAACGTCGAGGGAGCGCCGACCGTGCGCAGCTTCTCCAGTTCGTGCTGCCAACGTTCGGGCATCGTCAGTCGACCTCCTCGGTGCCGAGCAGCCGGCGGAGCCGCCTCCGGGCGCGGAAGAGGTGGACCCGGACGGTGGACGCGGCGATGCCCATCCGATCCCCAACCTCCTCGATGTCCAGGTCGAGCACGTACCGAAGCGTCACCGCCGCGCGTTGGTTCGGTGACAGCTGCTGCAGCGCCGCGACGAGCCCGGTCAGCTCGGGAGGAGGTACGACATGGTCGCGTTCGTCCGCCCGAGGGCCTTCCCGGCGGAGCTCGTCGATCGCCACACGGAAGGCGACCCGGTAGATCCAGGCGATCGGGTCGCGCAGCCGGTCGCCCTGCGCGATCGCCCGTGCGAACGCCTCCGCGGTGGCATCCGCGGCAACGTCGCCGCGACCGCCGGCGAAGGCGAACAACGACGACCTCGACGCGCTCTTCCATGAGGAGGGCGCGGGTGTCGTCTACAGTCAACCGAGCGGATGCGATAGCAAGCTTTCAAGCGACTGTTCACCAGGAAAGTCTGTATGGTAGCGGTCGTATGGCTCAGGACCAGGACGTCTATCGGATCGGCGAGGCAGCGAAGGTCCTCGGCGTGCGCGTCGAGACGCTGCGGCGCTGGGAACGGGACGGAGCGCTGACGACCGTCAGGAGCGCCGGGGGACAGCGGCTCGTCCCGGCGGCGGAGGTCGCACGCATGCTCGCCGAGCGACGCCCGCGCCACGCGCCCAGCGCCGTCAGCCGGCGCAACGCGTTCCCCGGCGTGGTGACGAAGGTCACGAAGGACAAGGTCTCCGCGCTCGTCGAGATCCAGGCGGGACCGCACCGCGTCGTGTCGCTGATCACGCGCGAGGCCGCGGACGAGCTGAAGCTCGCGCCCGGGATGGAGGCGGTCGCGAGCGTGAAGGCCACCAGCGTGATGGTCGAGGTCCCCGATCGATGAAGTCGATCCGGACGCTCGTCACGACTTCCGTGATCGTGCTGGCGGCCACCACCTGCGCGCCGGCCCCGAGCTCGGTGACGGCCGAAGACACTCCCGCGCCGCTCACGGTGTTCGCCGCCTCGTCCCTGGGACCGGCCTTCACGCGGATCGCCGCCGACCTCGGATCCTCCGGCACGATCACCTACAACTTCGGCTCGTCGACGGACCTCGCGGCCCAGATCCAGAGCGAGGGCACCGCCGACGTCTTCGCCTCGGCGAACACAGCGGCGATGGATACGGTCCAGAGCGATCCGGGCGTCACGGACCGGACGACCTTCGCCACGAACCGGCTGGTGATCGTCACTCCGCCCGACGACCCCGCAGAGATCTCGTCGATCGCCGACCTCGCGAGGCCGGGCATCCAGCTCGTGCTTGCCGCCGACGGCGTTCCCGTCGGCGACTACGCGCGGTCTGCGTTGGGCCGCGCCGGCATCCTCGACGCCGCACTCGCCAACGTCGTCTCCAACGAGGAGGACGACGCCGGTGTGGTCGCGAAGGTCGCCGGCGGTGAGGCCGACGCGGGGATCGTCTACACCTCCGACGTGGCGCCGGCGACCGACACCGGCCTCCGGTCGGTCGACGTTCCCGACGACGTGAACGTCCTCGCCTCCTATCCGATCGCCGTGGTCGACGGTTCGGCGCACGCAGACGCCGCGCGCGCGTTCATCGACTACGTCGCCGGGAGCGCCGGGGTCGCCACCCTCGGGGACTACGGGTTCGGGCCGCCTGGCTGACATGCGCGCGCGCCTTCCCCTTCCGGTGCTCGTCCTGGCCGCCCTCGGCGCCGGGTTCGTGGTCTTGCCCGTCGTGGCCCTGTTCGTGCGCGCGCCCTGGAGCCATCTGTGGAGCGCGCTTACGGGGGTCGGCGCCTCGACCGCCCTCCGGCTCTCGATCGTCGTGTCGCTGGCCGCGACCACGATCTCGATCCTGCTCGGGGTACCCCTGGCGTGGCTGCTCGCTCGGGGGAGGTTCCCGGGACGATCGATCCTACGCGCGGCGGTCGTGCTTCCCATCGTGCTGCCACCCGTGGTGGGGGGCGTCGGGCTGCTGGCGGCGCTCGGGCGCGCCGGCGTCGCCGGTCGCTGGATGCACGACGTTCTCGGGATCCAGCTCACGTTCACGACGGCGGGAGCGATCGTCGCCGCGACGTTCGTGTCCATGCCGCTCGTTGTCCTCGCGACGGAGGCCGGACTTCGCTCGCTCGACGAGCGGTACGAGGGCGCGGCGGCGGCACTCGGCGGGTCGCCCGCCTACGTCTTCCGCCGCGTGACGCTTCCGATGGTGGGTCCGCAGGTCGCGGCGGGCGCCGTACTCACGTGGGCACGAGCGCTGGGAGAGTTCGGAGCCACCATCACGTTCGCCGGGAACCTCCGAGGCCGGACGCAGACCCTCCCCCTGGCCGTGTACCAGGCGCGCCAGACGGACCCCGGAGGGGCGATCCTTCTCTCGCTGCTGCTGGTGGTGCTTTCGATCGTGGTGCTCGTGACGCTCCGCGACCGCCTGACCGGGGCCCGGTGAGCGGTGGCGCTGGAAGCCGATCTGACGGTCGAACGGCCGCGGTTCGACGTCGAGCTGGCGCTCTCGGTCGACGACGGCGAGACGCTCGCGCTCCTCGGCCCCAACGGCGCGGGCAAGTCGACCGCGGTCGAGGCCCTCGCCGGCGTCGTGCCGCTCAGGGCAGGCACGATCGTCCTCGACGGTCGCGCGATCCACGAGCTCCCGCCGCAGCGCAGGCCGATCGGCATCACCTTCCAGGACGGGCTGCTGTTCGCGCACCTTACCGCCATCGAGAACGTCGCCTTCCCTCTTCGTGCGCGCGGCGACAGGGCCGGCGATGCGCGGCGACGAGCAGGCGGGCTGCTCACACGGCTCGCCCCCTCGGTGCGGGCGGACGCGCGACCGCGTGGGCTGTCGGGGGGCGAGCGCCAGCGCGTCGCCCTGGCGCGAGCGCTCGCGTCGGAGCCGCGGTTGCTACTCCTGGACGAACCGCTGTCCGCCGTAGACGTCCGGGCTCGGGGCGACCTTCGCCGACTCCTCCATGACGTCCTCCAGGGGTTCGCGGGGCCCTGCGTGCTCGTGACCCACGACCCGGTCGACGCGCTCACACTGGCCGACCGCATCGCGATCCTGGAGGAGGGACGGTTGGTGCAGACCGGCACGCCGGATCAGATCCGCCGTGCACCCCTGACCCCCTACGCGGCTGAGTTGGTCGGCCTGAACCTGTTCGAGGGCACGCTCGAACCGCTCGATGACGGCAGCGGTCGCCTGCGAACCTCCGAGGGCTCGGTCGTGGTCGCCTGGCCCGACGACCTCGAACGCGCCGTCCGCCCCGGCGTGCTGGCGACCCTGCGCCCCGCCGACGTCGCGCTTCATCGCGACCGGCCGGAGGGGTCGCCGCGCAACGTGCTGCAGGGAAGCGTGGCCGAGGTGGCGGTGCACGGCGAGCGCGCACGCGTCCGCCTGGACAGCACCCCGCCGGTCGTCGCGGAGATCACGATGGGCTCGGTCGATCGCCTCGGCATCCGGGAGGGCGTGCATGCGTACGCGTCGTTCAAGGCGGTCGAGGTGAGCCTGCGGGTTCCGTCGAGCGAACCCGGTACCCTTGGTCCGTGAAGACCGACGCCGAGCGTTCGGCGCCCTCCTCTCCCGGTCCGGACGCGGCGGCGGAGAAGCGCCACGGCCCCGTTCTCCGATTCCTCGGCGAGCTTCCGGGCCTCGTGCTCATGGCGCTCGTGCTGGCGCTGCTGATCAAGGTCTTCCTGCTGCAGGCGTTCTTCATCCCGAGCCAGTCGATGGAGGCGACCCTTGACGTCGGCGACCGCGTCCTGGTCACGCAGATCCCCTATTACTTCCATGACCCCCGAGCCGGCGACGTGATCGTGTTCTCGGACCCGAAACCGGGCAAGGAGCCCGATCGCGGGCTCGTGGGCGGCGTCGTGCACTGGCTGGGGCAGCACCTCGGCGTTCAGAAACCCGACAACGAGGACTTCATCAAGCGAGTGATCGGGGTTCCCGGGGACACGGTTTGGGCCGCGCACGGACACGTCTTCGTCAACGGCGTGCAGCTCGCCGAGCCGTATCTCACGCAGCGCACGCGCGACTTCCCCTGTAGGTGCAAAGTGCACGTCCCCGACGGCATGCTCTTCGTGATGGGGGATAACAGGGCGAACTCACTCGACTCGCGCTACCCGACGTTGGGCGTCAACCCCACCAAGCAGGAGGGCGTGAGCTTCATCCCGATCGACGACGTGATCGGCAAGGCCGTGCTGATCGCGTGGCCCCCCTCGCACATGGGCGGGTTCTGAGCCCCCGCCTATCCCTGGATCTCCCGCCAGCGCCGGCCGACCGGTCGCTCCTCCGGAACGAACAGTCGCGCGAGCGACCATGTGATCGCCGCGATCCCGATGCCGGCCAGCCACACGATCAGCGGGGGGATCGACAGCGCGAAGAACGCGCGCGACGCGGGGAAGGCGACCGCCAGGACGAACAGACCGGCCATCGCCCAGACCAGCGTGAGTCGCCAGGCGGTCAGAGGCGCCGCCACGATCATCAAGACCGCGAAGCCCATCCAGGTCAGCGTCATCACTGCGGCCGTCTGCGCCTGCTCGAGCGTCACCCCGGGCTCACGCGCGGCCAGCCGATAGGCGAACAGGGTGGCGACGGCAACCACCGCCCCGGTGGGAACCGCGAATCGCAGCACGCGCCGCACGAACCCCGGCCGGAACCGCTCGGTGTTGGGTGCGAGCGCGAGGAAGAACGACGGGGATGCCGATCGTCAGGGCGCCGATCAGCGTCAGATGACGCGGGAGGAACGGGAAGACGAAGGACAACGCACCCGTCGCGAGCGCCAGGATCATCGCGTAGACGGTCTTGGTCAGGTACAGGCCCGAGGTGCGCTCGATGTTGCCGAGGACGCGCCGGCCCTCCGCCACGATCGCCGGGATCGAGTCGAACGTCGAGTCGAGCAGGACCAGCTGTGCCACCGCGCGCGTCGCCTCCGAGCCGCTCCCCATCGCGATCCCGATGTCGGCCTCCTTCAACGCGAGCGCGTCGTTCACGCCGTCACCCGTCATCGCCACCGTGTGGCCGCGTTCTTGGAGGGCACGAACCATCGCGCGCTTCTGCCGCGGCGTCACCCGTCCGAACACGCTGCGGGTCTCGAGCGCCTCGGCGAGCCCCGATCCGCCCTCCGCGAGCTCGCGGGCGTCGAACGGCGAGCCGGCTCCGGCCAGGCCGAGCCGGCGCCCGCGATGGCTCCGACGGTGTGCGGATTGTCGCCGGATAGGACCTTCACCTCGACGCCCTGTTCGGCGAAGTACCGCAGGGTCGCCTCGGCATCGGGTCGGATGCGGTCGGCCAGGATCACGGCGGCGACGGGCTGCAGACCGACCGGCAGGCGTTCATCGTCGGGCGCCTCGGCCCTCGCGAGGAGGACGACGCGCTTGCCCTGCCGGGCGAGATCGTCCAGCGCGTCGCGGCGCCCGTCGACGGGGCCGAGCAGGACCTCCGGCGCGCCGAGCACCCACGTGCCTCGATCCCGGAACGCGGCGGCGCTCCACGCCCGCCCGAGGAGAACGCGATCGTGGCGATCCGCGTCCCACCCGTCGGGCCGGGCGAACGCCGCCGCGATGGCCCTCAGGTGGCGTTCGGCGCTGCGTCGGCGCCGGCGACCGCGCCGAGCGGGCCGCGGCATCGGCGTGTGGCGACCGATCGACCCGCTCGACCTCGAGCCGTCCCTCCGTCAGCGTTCCGGTCTTGTCGATGCACAGCACGTCGACCCGCGCGAGCCCCTCGACGGCGGGGAGCTCTTGGACCAGCACGCGACGCCGAGCGAGACTCATGACGGCCACCGCGAACGCGACCGACGTCAGCAGGACGAGCCCCTCGGGAACCATCGCGACGGTGCCCGCGACGGCGCCCGACACGGCCGCGCGCCAACTGTCGTGCGTGCGCAGCTGGCTCACGAACAGCAACGCCGCCGTGGGCACGATCGCGAGCGTGACGTACAGAAGGATCCGATCGATCCCGGATCGCAGCTCGGAGCGCGTGAGTGTGAACCGGCGTGCGTCCTCCGCGAGTCGCACCGCGTACGCGTCATGGCCGACCCGCGTGGCCCGATAGCGTCCGGCGCCCGCGGCGACGAACGAGCCCGAGAGCAACTCGCCGCCGGGCTGCTTCGGCACGGGGTCGGACTCGCCGGTCAGGAGCGACTCGTCGACCTCCATCGCGGTGCCCGCGACGACGACGCCGTCGACGGCGATCTGCGATCCGGCCGAGACCTCGAGCACGTCGTCGAGCACCAGGTGGTTGACGGCGATCTCCCCGACGCTGCCGTCGCGAACGACACGGGCGCTCGGTGCGGTGAGTACGGTGAGGCGTTCCAGCGTCCGCTTGGCGCGCAGCTCCTGGACGATCCCGATCGATGTGTTGGCGACCAGCACGAGCCCGAACAGCGCGTCTTGGAGCGGCCCGACCACGAGGATCACCGCGAGCATCGCGCCCAGGATCGCGTTGAACCGTGTGAAGACGTTGGCGCGGACGATCTGCGCCACCGTCCGGGTGGGGACGGGGGGGACGTCGTTGACGGCGCCGCTCGCGACGCGTTCCGCGACCTCCTCGGAGCTGAGCCCGCGCACCGGGTCGACCTCGGCGCGTTCCTGCACGGACATGGACAAAGCCTAGACCGACGATACCCTCGGTCGATGCGTTCGGTCGTGGTCGCGCTCGTCATCGTGCTCGCGATCTACGCGATCGCGATCCTGGCGCTGTTCGTCCTGGGACGTCGCGTCGCGGCACGGACGCTCGCGACGCTCGTTCCCAACCTCCTGGCACTGTTCCGCGGACTGCTTCGTGACCCGCGTGTCCCGATCCGCTCGAAGATCCTGCTGTGGGTCGGCGTGGTGTGGATCGCATCGCCGATCGACCTGCTCCCCGAGTTCCTTCCCGTCGTCGGACCACTGGACGATGCCGTCGTCGCGGCGCTCGTGCTGCGGTACCTGGTGAGAACGGCGGGAAAGGACGTCGTCCGCGATCACTGGCACGGCGACCCTCGCACGCTCGAGCGGATCATGCGGCTCGCTTCGTTCGGTCGGCGCCGATCCGAACTTCCCTAGCCGCCGCCGTCGCGTTCCTTCGCCCAGGCGTCGAGCAATGCGTAGGCCTCGTCGGGCGGGATCGGACCTCGCTCCATCCGCAGGTCCATCAGGTAGTCGAGCGCCTCGCCGACGATCGGCCCGGGTGCCACCCCGAGCCGGTCCATCACCTGCCGGCCGTCCAGGGGCGGGCGCATGGCTTCGAGGTTCTCCTCCTCGGCCAGCGCAGCGATCCGTTCCTCGAGGTCGTCCTGGAGGGCACGGAAGCGCTCCGCTCGCTGCTCGTTGCGGGTCGTCACGTCGGCCCGCGTGAGCTGGTTCAGCCTGTCCAGCAGCGGGCCGGCGTCGCGCACGTACCGGCGGACCGCGCTGTCGGTCCACCCCACGCCTTCCCCGTACCCGTGGAAGCGAAGATGGAGCTCGATCAGAGCGCACACGCCGTCGACGACGGCCTTCGGGTACCGGAGCGCCTGCAGCCGCTGGCGTGCCATCCGCGCGCCCTCCATCTCGTGGTGATGGAACGTCACCCCCTCGGGCGTGATGCGTCGCGTGGCGGGCTTGCCGATGTCGTGCAGCAGAGCGGCGAGGCGAAGCACGAGATCCGCTTGGCATCGCTCCACCACCGCGTAGGTGTGGCGCAGGACGTCCTTGTGCCGATGCACCGGGTCCTGCTCGAGCGCGAGCGCAGGCAGCTCCGGAAGGAACAGATCCGCGAGACCGGTGTCCACCAGCAAAGCGAGCCCCTTCGCCACGTGAGGAGCGAGCAGCAGCTTGTCGAGCTCGTCGCGCATCCGCTCGGCGGAGACGATCTCCAGACGCGAACGCATGGCCACGAGCGCGTCGTGCACGCGATCGGCGGGAGCGACGTCGAGCTGGGCGACGAATCGCGCCGCCCGGATCATGCGCAGCGGATCGTCCGAGAACGAGACCTCCGGGTCCAGCGGCGTATCGAGCACGCGTCCGGCCAGGTCGCGGACCCCGCCGAAGGGATCGATCAGCGTGCCCTCCGGCAGCCGCAGGGCCATCGCGTTGATCGTGAAATCGCGGCGGGACAGATCGGTCTCGAGGTCCTTGCCGAAGGTGACCGTGGGCTTGCGGTGCTCGTCGGCATAGACCTCCTCCCTGAACGTCGTGATCTCGAGCAGGACGCCGTCCTTCATCGCCCCCACGGTGCCGTACCGGACGCCGACGAGGTACCGCTGGTTGGCCCAGCCACGGAGGACGCCCGCGATCTCACGCGGATGAGCGGCGGTGCAGAAATCCAGGTCCCTGGCCGGATGACTCCGGATCAGGTCCCGCACGCTGCCCCCGACCAAGAACAGCTCGTGCCCGTCTGCGGCGAACCGCTCCCCCAGCTCCTTCGCGAGGGGGGGAACGTCCAGGACGGCGCCGGCCGGCGTCGATTCGGCCATGATCGGACGAGGATAGCCGGGAGGCACCTCGAGGAGGCGAGGCGGCGGGGTCGGCTCAGTAGGCGATGCCGCTTGCCTGCTGCTCTTCCGAATAGCCCGCTCGGCGGTCGAGGACTCCCGCGAGCTGCAGGTCGAAGTCGTGCGGGCTCGTCGCCGCACGACGCGCGTCCTCCACCGCGACGAGCTCTTCCTTCACGAGCTGGACGAGCGCCTGGTCGAAGCTCTGCATGCCGTAGTACCCGCCCTCGGCCATCACGTCGATGATGCCGTCGGTCTGCTCGGGGTCGACGATCCGGTCGAAGACACGGCCCGTGTTGACGAGCACCTCGACCGCGGGGACCCGGCCCTTGCCGTCGGATCGCGTTACGAGCCGCTGGGAGACGATCCCGCGCAGGGCGCCGGCGAAGGACGTGCGAACCTCCTTCTGCTGCTGGGCCGGGAACAGGTCGAGCACGCGGTTGATCGTCTCCATGGCGTCGATCGTGTGCAGTGTCGAGATGACGAGGTGCCCGGTCTCCGCGGCCTGGATGGCCGACAGCGCCGACTCCGCGTCGCGGATCTCGCCGACGAAGATCACGTCGGGATCCTGTCGGACCACGTGCTTCAACGCCGCCCCATAGGACTCCGTGTCGATGCCCACCTCGCGCTGCTGGATGATCGACAACACGTCGTCGTGCACGACCTCGATCGGATCCTCGATCGTGACGATGTGTGCTCGCCGCGAACGGTTGATGTGCCCGACCATCGCGGCGATCGTGGTCGTCTTGCCGGTGCCGGTCGGACCGGTGATCAGCACGAGCCCGCGCGGCGAGTCGGCCAGCGAGCGCATCACCGTCGGCATCCGGAGCTCCTCGAAGGTGGGGATCTCCGAACGAACGCGACGGATGGCGAGGCCGACCTGTCCTCGTTGCCGGAACACGTTGATCCGGAACCGGCCCACGCCCTGCAGGGTGTAGCCGATGTCCGCCTCGTTGGTCTCCTCGAACTCGCGACGCTTGTGGTCGCCCATGACCTGCAGTGCCGAGGCGGCGGTCTCGTCCGCCGTGAGGACGTCGAAGGCAGTCGGATCGAGCTCACCGTCGATCCGAAGGAAGGGCACGTTGCCGACCTTGAGGTGCAGGTCGCTCGCGCCACGCTCGACCGTGTGTCGGAGCAGCTCGTCGATGTTCATGGGTGCACCAGCCCGCGGGCAAGGGTCCCCCGTCGGGACCGTCCAGGTTTGCTTTCGGCACGTCCGGGCCCGAGCCTGAGCCCCCTTAGAATCGGCCCGTCATGGGCGCCGAAGGGACCGACGAACAACCGGACGGGCCGAAGCGCCGGCGGAGGAGGGGCGGGCGGAGGCGATCCGCCTCCGCGGGGGCGAAGAAGGCCGTCGGGCCAAGCCCCAAGCCGGCCGCGAGCACCGCGAAGCGGCCCTCCCGGAAGAAAGCCGGGCGGCGCACCGGGCCGCGCCTGCCCACCACCCGGGAGGTCTCGGCGGGCGGTGTCGTCTACCGGCGCAACGACGACGGCGCGATCGACCTCGTGCTGGCCTCGCGTCGCACGCGCAAGGGCGAGCTGGCCTGGGGTCTGGCGAAGGGCGGGATCGAGGAAGGTGAGTCACGCGAGGACGCCGCCCGGCGGGAGGTCCAGGAGGAAACGGGTCTGGTCGCACAGATCGAAGCCGACCTGGGCGACACGAAGTACATCTACGTCTGGGGGGACGTCCGGATCCGCAAGACGGTCCACTTCTTCTTGATGCGGTGGACCGGTGGCAACATCGACGACCGCGACGACGAGATGGAGGAGATCCGCTGGTTCCCGCTCGAGCGGGCGCTCAAGCGTGCCGCCTACCGCGGTGAGCGTGAGGTCATCGCGCGCGCAGCCGAGCTCCTGCGGTGACGACGGCCCACGCCTTCCTCGGGGTCGTGATCGGGTTCGTCGCGGGCATCCTCTCGGGCCTCTTCGGCGTCGGCGGGGGGGTCATCACGACGCCGGGGATCCAGGTCCTGCTCGGGGGGGCGCCCTACATCGCGCTGGGCACGCCGCTGCCCGTCATCATCCCGACGGCGATCGTCGGCGGCTACACGTACTCGCGCGCCGACGAGGTGAGCTGGCGCGCCCTCCGATTCGCCGCCGGACCCGGCGTCGTCGCCGCGGTGCTGGGCGCCTGGTTCACCGCCGCGATCGACCCGCACTGGCTGTTGCTCGTCACCGCCGTGCTGATCGGTTGGCAGGCCGTGCGGGTGTGGCAGGGGGCCAGGTACACTGCCCGCCCCAGGGGCTCCATCACGGCATGGCAGTACGCGGCGATCGGGGGCATGACCGGCTTCGTGTCGGGGCTCCTCGGCGTCGGCGGAGGGATCGTCTTCGTGCCGGTCGTCACGACGATGCTCGGGATGCCCCTCAAGCGTGCGCTCGGCACGTCGCTCGTGCTGATCGCCTCGATCGCCGTCCCGGGGACGTTGGTCCACGCGGCACTCGGCCACATCGACTGGCGGATCTTCCTGGTGCTGACCATCGGGGTCGTGCCCGGAGCGAGGATCGGGGCGAGATTCGCACTCGGGGCGCGAGAACGGACACTGCGGACGATGGTCGGGGTGTTCCTCCTCCTGGTCGCGGTGGTCTACGGGGTCGGCGAGGTGCTCCGTCTCCTCCGAGGCTGACCGGCGCCGTTACGATGGGGCCGCCTTCATGAGGACCGATCATCTGCGGCGCATCCTTCGCATCGCGCCGATCCTGCTCCTGTCCGCGTCGTGGGCGCTCACGCCCGCCCCCGCGTCGGCTCAGACACCCATCTCCTTGACGCTCGTGTCCCAGACGCCGGTGAACTCGCCGGTTCCCAAGCTCGGCGGACCTGTGCTCCGGGCGGCCGTGGCGGTGGCGAACACGGGAACCGAATCGCTGGAGCACCCGTCGATCCGGCTCGCGCTGGGCGACTCGATCGACTCACTGGTGCAGTACGAGTCGATCCTGACCGAACCCCCCTCGTCGCAGCCGTTCGTGACGACGCGACGCGTGACCGCCAACCTGGCGCCGGGGAGCGTGCACACGATCAAGGTGCACGCCGACCTGACGGCCGTGGCGAGCGTGAGTCAGCTCGACACGAAGGTGTACCCGGCGGAGATCGTCCTGCTCGACGGCACCCGCCCCGTCGCGTCTCTCAACACGGCCGTCGTCTACGTGGTCCGCACGCCGGACAAGCCGATGCTCTTCTCGTGGTGGACCGAGCTGACGTGGGGCCCGATACTCGATGCGGGTGGGCGGCTGACCGACTCCGGGATCGAGGCGGCGCTCTCGCCCGGCGGCGCCCTTCGTGCCCCCGTCGACGCACTTCGGGCCCTGAACTCTGCTCACCCGCGGCAGCCGATCGAGCTGGTGGTGGAGCCGATGCTGCTCGACCAGGTCGCCCGGCTGACGAACGGGTACCAGCTGTCCGACGGCACCCAGGTCGCGGCCGGAACGGGAGGAGCCGCCGCAGCCACGGGCTTCCTCGCCGCGTTGGCGTCTCTGGCCGGTCAGAGCCGGGTGGAGGTCGTGGCCCAGCCGTACGCGAGCCCCTCCATGCCGGCCATGCTTTCGAGCGATCTGGAATCGGAGCTCGGAGCGCAGGCCGCCCTGGGCGGCGCGACCGTCACCGATCGCCTCGGAGCCGACCCCGTCGCAGAGGTCGCGCGTCCGGCGGCCGGCGACCTGGACAACGACGCGGTCGACTGGCTCGACGGCCACGGCACCACCACGATCCTCGGCGACAGCGACCAGGTCGACCGGCCGTCGCTGTCCGACGGATTCTCCCCGCCGCCGACCGCCACCCTTCCGACCTCCGCCGGCCGTTCGGTCTCGATCGTGCTGCCCGATCCGAGCGCCGAAGCACTCCTGGGACGGTCCGACCTCCTCGAGGACCACGTCCGGGCCGCTCAGGCCGTGCTCGGCGAGCTGGCGATGATCTGGAAGGAGGCGCCGGTCCCGGAGGAACCGAACGTGCGCGGGCTCGCACTCGCGTTGCCGACGTCGCTGCCACCCGGCGTGTGGGGACCGCTCACCGATCGGCTCGGCGGCGCGCCCTTCTTGCGAACGGTGCGGCCGCAGGTCCTCGTCGACGACGTCAACCCCCCGGGTGAGCCCGCCACGCTCCGGGCTCCCTCCACGTCGTCGTTCGACCCCACGTACGCCGACACGATCCGGTCGCTTCGCGAGGATGTGGGTGCGTACGCGTCGATGCTGCCGCCCGAGAGCGCGGCACCGGCTCAGCTGCGGACCGATCTGTTCACGGCGGAGTGGAACGGATACGTCGGCCCCGACTGGGTGTCGGGCCAACCCTGGCTGGACGCCGTGTCTTCCACCACTTCGGCTGCGTTCGCGGGGGCCCAACCACAGGTGAACCAGGTGTTCACCCTCACGTCACGAGAGGGCACGATCCCTCTTCGGATGGGGGATCCGGGAAGCATCCCGCTCAGCGTGGACGTCCAGCTGCAGTCGTCGTTCTTCGAGTTCCCCGACGGGGACCTCCAGCGCGTGGTCCTCGAGCGTCCCAACCAGATCGTCACGTTCCGGGTGCAGGCGAAGGCCTCGGGACAGAACGCGATCCAGGTGCTGGTGCGGGCACCCTCGGGCAAGGTGATCAGCGACCAGCGGCTCGTCGTGCGGACGACGGCGCTCAACGGCATCGCGCTGCGGGTCACGCTCGGGGCGGCCGTGCTGCTCGTGCTCCTGTACGCGAGGAGGTGGTTCCGACGGCGGAGGATCTCCAGCTGACTCCCGCGGACTCGCGCGACGCCACGGTTCGCAACGCGGCCGTGATGTCGATCGGCACGGCCATCTCGCGCCTCACCGGCATCGTCCGGGTCTCGGTGACCCTCGCGGCGCTCGGCGTGACGGCGCTCTCCGACGCGTACAACACCGCGAACACGACGCCGAACATCGTGTACGAGCTCGTGCTCGGCGGCATCCTCACGTCCGTCTTCGTGCCCATCATCGTGGAGTGGGCGAAGGCCCACGGGCGCGAGTCCTCGTGGGAGGTGGCAAGCCGCCTGCTCACGATGACGCTCGTCGTCCTCACCGTCGTGGCGGCGCTGGGGGCCGCGTTCGCGCCGTGGATCATGCGGCTCTACCTCACGGGAGAGACCGATCCCGTACGGCGAGCGCAGGAGGTCGCCCTCGGGGCGTTCTTCCTTCGATGGTTCATGCCCCAGATCGTCTTCTACGGGCTCGGCGCGGTGGCGACCGGCGTGCTCACGGCGAACCGCCGATTCGCCGCGCAGATGTTCGCGCCGGTCCTGAACAACGTCGCCGTGATCGCGACCATGGTCGCGTTCATCGCGATGACGCACGGAGCTCCGCCCACGGTGGAGAGCATCTCGGGCCCACAGAAGACGCTGCTCGCCGCAGGGACGACGTTCGGGGTGTTCGCCATGACGGTGGCGCTGTGGCCGGCGCTGCGCAGGATCGGGTTCCGCTGGCGCCTGCGGTTCGACTGGCGCCACGAGACGGTGCGCCGTCTTCTCTCCCTTGCGAGGTGGGTCGCGCTCTACGTGATCGCCAACCAGCTCGCGTACATCGTGATCATCAACCTGAACTACCGGCTGGACATCGAAGGGGCGTACACGGCGTATTCGCAGGCCTTCATCTTCTTCTCGCTGCCGCATGCGATCGTGGCCGTTTCGATCTTCACGGCGCTGCTCCCCGGGCTCGCCGAGCGATGGTCGAGCCACGCGCTGGACGGGGTCCGCGACCTGTTCTCGCGCGGACTGCGCGACACCGAGATCGTGATGCTGCCGGCGGCCGCAGGCTTGATCGTGCTGGCCGGACCACTGGTGGCGCTGTTCGCCGACTACGGTGCCGTGACGGGCGCCGACCGCGTCCTGCTGGCCCACACGCTCGCAGCCTTCGCGGTCGGGCTTCCGTTCTTCTCGGCCTTCCAGCTGCTGACCAGGACCTTCTACTCGATGCACGATACGCGCACGCCCGCGATCGTGAACTGCGGCACCGCCATCGTGAACCTGGTCGCCGACGTCGTGTTCGCATTCGGATTCGGGTGGGGGGTCCCCGGGCTCGCCCTCGGTCACGCGGTCTCCTACTTGACCGGCTCGGCCGTGCTGTTCTGGATCGTCCGGCGGCGACTGCACGGAGCCGACGGACGTCGCATCACCTCGACGATCGCACGCACCGTCGCCGCGGCCGCGGCCACAGCGGTCGCCGCCTATCTGGTCGCGGCCGTCGTCGCCGCGGTCCTGGACGTTGGCCGTCCGGGGATCCGCCTGCTGCAGGTCGGCGTGGCCGTGGGCGCGGGAGTGCTTGTCTTCCTCGGCGTCGCGCTTATCGTGCGGATCGAGGAGCTCGATGAAGTGAGGCAGGCGTTGCTCGGAAGGTTCCGGCGGTGAGGCTCCGCGAAGAGGCGGGCATGGTCGGCAAGATCATCGTGATCTGGCTGGTCATGGTCGGCGCCCTCGGGATCGCCGGCATCGATACGGCGTCGATCGTGTTCACGAGGTTCCAGCTGTCGGACACGGCATCGAACGCCGCGACAGAGGCCGCGAACGCGTACAAGTCGAGCCACAACGTGAGGACCGCTTGTCAGGCCGCCGTGGACTCCGTGAAGATCGACGACGCGGGCGCCACGGTCCCCAAGAAGGGATGCACGATCGACGCGCGGACGGGCGAAGCGACGGTGGCCGTCCGCAAGCAGGCGCATACGGTCGTGGCCGGTCGGCTGTCGTTCACGCGCGATCTGACGCACGTCACGCAACGGGAAACTCGCGGTCCGAGCACGTTGTAGGTTCGGGTCGTGACCGACCCGGAGCGCGACGAGCAGCTGATCCGTCGCTTCCTCGACGGCGACGTCTCGGCGTTCGCCGCGCTCGTGCGGCGGCACGAAGCCAGGATCTACCACCTGTGCCTGCGGATCCTCGCCGACCCCGACGACGCTGCCGACGCGGCACAGGACGCCTTCGTCACGGCGCTCCGCAAGCTCGACCAGTTCCGCGCGGAGGCCGCCTTCACCACCTGGATGCATCGCGTCGCGGTCAACGCCTGCTACGACATCCTGCGGCGCCGCAAGCGAGCGCCGATGCTGCGCGCGGTCGCGAACGACGAGGCGGGAGACCTCGAGCCAGGTCCGCCGCACCCGGACCATGCCGACGCGGTCGCGGCCGGCGCCGATGTTGCCGCGGCTCTGGCCTCGGTGCCCGAGGAGTTCCGCGTCGCGCTCGTGCTGGCCGACGTCCAGGATCTGCCCTACGAGGAGATCGCCAAGGTCCTCGACGTCCCGCTGGGGACCGTGAAGTCCCGGGTCCACCGGGGCCGGATCGCGCTGGCCCGCGTGCTGCGACCGAGCGTCGGGGAACCTCGGCACGTCGCCGGAGCGTCCGAGGAGACGTGATGACCCATCCCGACGAACTGCTCGCCGAGTACGTGGACGGCACGCTCGGGGCCGAGGGCCGGCGCTCCGTGGAGCGGCACCTCGTGACCTGCGAACGGTGCCGGACCGAGGTGGCGCTCGCGGGGGAGGCGCGTTCGGCGCTGGCCTCGCTCGTGGAGCCTGCAGTTCCCCCCGGAGTCGCCGCGGCGGCGATCGACGAGGCCGCACGCTCGGCGGGCTCGGGCGGCCCGACGCCGGTCCCCCGGCGGGGCGCCCCGGTCTGGTACCGATGGGCCGTCGGGGCCGCGGCGGCGGCGGCGCTGGTGGTGGCGGCGCTCGCCCTCCCCCATCTCGGAGGCGGCCCGGCCCAGGAACGCGCGGACGTGGGCGGAGCTTCCTCGGAAGCCTCGCAGCACGCCTCGGCCGCCGAGACGATCGACGTCGTGCACCACGACTACGACGCAGCCGACATCAGCGCCCTGGCGCTTTCCTACGGTTCGCCCAGCACGGCACCCGGCGTCCTGGCGCCGCCCGCCCAGGCGACGGCCGGCGGCGCCGACCGATCGACCGCGTTCTCGCAAGAGATCACACCCGACGCCGAGTCGTGCCTGTCCGGCGCGACCCCGAGCACCGGGGGAACGCTCGTGCGCCTGATCCGCGCCCGGTTCGAGGGAACCGCCGCATACATCGGCGTGTACCTCGAGGGTCCCGGCGCCGGCCAGGCGCCGGACACCGTCCGCATCTGGGTCGTCGCCCGGGACGGCTGCGCGATCCTGAACTCCACGCGCGCCTCGCTCTGAGCGTTCGGGGGAATAGGCGGGCGTTCCTGGCTATGGGAGGATTCATTCCGATGCGAGACGTGCGCAACGTGATCGTGATCGGGTCGGGACCGGCCGGGTTCACCGCTGCGCTCTACGGGGCACGAGCGAACCTCGAGCCCCTGGTGCTCAAGGGTCTGGACGCCGGTGGCCAGCTGATGCTCACGACCGACGTCGAGAACTACCCGGGGTTCGCCGACGGGCTCCTGGGGCCCGAGCTGATGGATCAGATGGAGAAGCAGGCCGCGCGGTTCGGCGCGGAGATCCTTCCGGTGCACGTGACCGAGGTCGATCTGTCCCGCCGACCGTTCGTGGTCAAGGCCGGAGACCAGGAGTGGCGCGCGAGGACCATCGTCGTCGCCACGGGCGCCTCGGCCCGGTGGCTCGGGGCCCCGGGGGAGGGCAAGCTCCGCGGCCGCGGGGTCAGCGCGTGCGCCACGTGTGACGGCTTCTTCTTCCGCGACCGCGAGCTCGTCGTGGTCGGTGGCGGAGACACGGCCATGGAGGAGGCAACGTTCCTCACGAAGTTCGCGAGCGCCGTGACGATCGTGCACCGGCGCAACGAGTTCCGCGCGTCGAAGGTGATGGCCGATCGGGCGATGGCGAACCCCAAGATCCGCGTTGTGTGGGACACGGTGGTCGAGGAGATCCTCGGCGACGATGCGGTCACCGGCGTCCGCCTGCGCAACGTGCGCACCGGCGAGACGAGCACGATGGCCACCGACGGCGTGTTCATGGCGATCGGCCACGATCCGAACACCGCCCTGTTCCGAGACCGGCTCGATCTGGACGACGCGGGCTATGTCCTCGTGAACGAGCCTCGCACGACCACGAGCGTGCCGGGTGTCTTCGCCGCGGGCGACGTCACCGACCACACGTACCGTCAGGCGGTCACCGCCGCGGGTCAAGGGTGCAAGGCCGCGATCGACGCGGAGCGGTTCCTCGAGGCGGAGTCACACGAGGGCGCTTGAGCAACAGGGAATGCCGGCTCCTCGGTCGGGCGTTCTGGGTAGTGGGTGTCCGCGGGGTTCCCGCGGCCAGCCATCGAGGTGCGAGGAGAAGACATGGCGAACATCGGCAGCGTGAACGATCAGGAGTTCGAGAGCTCGGTGCTCGGCTCGCAGACGCCCGTCCTGGTGGACTTCTGGGCGGAGTGGTGCGTGCCCTGCCACATGGTCTCCCCGGTCGTGGAGGAGATCGGCCAGGAGAAGGGTGACGATCTCAAGGTCGCGAAGCTCAACATCGACGAGAACCCGCAGGCCACCCGCACGTATGGGGTGATGTCGATCCCCTCCCTCATCCTGTTCAAGGGCGGCGAGGAGGTCGCACGCGTGATCGGCGCCAAGCCGAAGGATGCGATCCTGCGCGACCTGGAGCCTCATCTGACCTGAGGAGCAGGCCGGCGTCGTTGCCGGTGCCCGCGCACGGGGCCAGACTCGACACGTGCAGATCTTCCGTCTCGGCGACGAGGGCGCCGAAGTCCTCGACATCCAGCAGCGGCTTATGGCCCTCGGCTGGGCCATCGAGGTCGCCGAGCTGACCGGCCGGTTCGGGCCGTCCACGCAGGAAGCGGTGCGCGCTTTCCAGGAGCTGCGCAGCCTTCGGGTCGACGGACGGGTCGGCGGCGACACCTGGGAGCAGCTCGTCGAGGCCGGGTTCCATCTGGGCGACCGCACGCTCTACTTGCACGCGCCGTACTTCCGCGGCGATGACGTTCGGACGCTGCAGCGAAAGCTGAATGCCCTCGGGTTCGATGCGGGGCGCGAGGACGGTGTCCACGGCCCTCGCACCGATCGCGCCATCCGCGAGTTCCAGCGCAACGTCGGCGACCGCGGCGACGGGGTCGTGGGCCTGCACACCCTCGCGACCCTCGAACGGATGCGCCCGATCGAGAACGCCCCCAGCCGCGCGTTGGTGCGCGAGGCGGAAGAGCTGCGTCAGATGCGCGCATCGATCGAGGGACAGATCGTCGCGATCGACCCCGGCCACTCCGCCCAAGACCGACGGCCCGACGTTCACCTGGCCATGGCGCACGCGCTGGCCGAGGAGTTGACGGACCTCGGCGCGAAGCCCGCGATGCTCCGCGACGCGGGCGAGAACCCGACCGAGCCGGATCGAGCCCGGGCAGCCAACGACCTCGGCGCGTCGCTCTGTCTGTCCGTGCACCTCGGCGCAGGCCTGCCGGAGGGCAGCGGTCCGACGTGCTCCTACTTCGGCTCGTCCACGACCCACTCGCCCGGTGGACGCCACCTCGCCGAGCTGATCCTCGAAGAGCTCGAGCGAGAGTTCGACCGGCGCGGCAGGCTGCAGCGGCTCACGATCTCGATGCTCAGGGAGACGCGGATGCCGGCCGTCCAGATCGAGCCGCTGTTCGTCACCAACGAGGACGAAGCCGAGCTCATCGCCGATCCCGCCTTCCCCCAGCGCGTCGGCCGGGCGGTCGCCGCCGGCGTCCGACGGTTCTTCCGCTGCTGAGATCGGGCTAGCGCCGCCGCGCGGCGGCGACGAGGAACAGCCCGAGCAGCGCACCCACGACGATCGCGTGCACGGCGCGGGCTCGTTCTGAAGGCTCGAGGATCTCGTGTGCGGACACGGCGTGTATAGGCTACGCGCGTGCGAGCCTGCTTGATGATCGAGGGCCAGCAGGGCGTCACGTGGACCGACTGGCAGTCGCTGGCCGACGCGTGCGAACGACTTCCGCTCGAGGGGCTGTTCCGATCGGACCATTACTTCAGCGCGCGGGGGGTCTCGGGACGAGGGTCGACGGACGCATGGACCTTGCTGGCCGGGCTGGCCGCCCGCACGCGGACGCTGCGCCTCGGCACGCTCGTCTCACCCATCACCTTCCGGGAACCCGCCCTGCTGGCGAAGGCGGTCGCAACGGTCGACGAGATCAGTGGCGGACGCGCCGAGCTCGGGATGGGCGCCGGGTGGTGGGCCGAGGAGCACACGCAGCACGGGTTCCCGTTCCCCGACACGATCGACCGGTTCGCGCGGCTCGAGGAGCAGGTCGAGATCGTGCACGGACTCCTCACCGAGGAGCGGTTCACGTACGAGGGCCGCTTCTACACGGTGCGCGACTGCGAGTTCCTGCCAAAGACGGTGCAGCGGCCGCGACCGCCACTCATCCTCGGTGGAACCAGGGTGGGCGCCACGATGCGCAGGCTCATCGGGCGATACGCCGACGAGTTCAACACGGTGGGTGGCACGCCCGAGGAGGTCCGGGAGCGCTTCGGCCGGGCCCGCGCGGGCGTGGACTCGGAGGGACGGGATCCCGAAGCGCTCGTGACCTCCCTGATGACATGGTTCTTCGTGGCCCCGACCCACGACGAGTACGTCGCGGAGCTCCGACGCGCTCACGCGATCGACCCCGGCGGGAGATCCTTCGACGAGTACCGCACCGGGGTCGAGACCGACTGCATCGTCGGAACACCCGATGACGCCGTCGAGCGGCTCGACGCCTACGCCGATGCCGGCGTGCAGCGGATCTTCCTGAACATGGACCTCTACGATGACGTCGAGATGCTCGATCTCGTCGCCAGCGAGGTGCTGCCGAGGGTGCGTCCGTGACCGGTACGCGGGGGCGCTGATGCACTGGCTGTTCGCGCCGTTCTTCCTGTTCTTCGGCGTGTTCTGGCTCGGCGCGTTCGTCCTGTGGATCTGGGCGCTGGTCGACTGCATCCAGGTGCCGGACGACTCGCTCTACCAGAGCGGGAACAAGCTGATCTGGGTCCTCGTCATCGTCTTCGCCAGCGCGATCGGGGCGATCCTCTACCTCGCGATCGGGCGGCCTCCTCGCGACGCCCGTTCGGCCACGCGGCCGGGCGGCAGGACGGTCCCCCCGCCGCCCCCACCACCGCCGCCCCCCGCCGCCTGAGGTCACGCGGACTCGGACGCTACTCGGCCGGGCCGGGACCGCTGCTACGCTGGCGCCCCTCCCCATGGCCGAGTTCTCGATCGATCGCTTCGTCGAGCTGTATGCGCACCGGACCTCCGGGATGTCCGCGTCCGAGGTCCGCGCGCTCTTCGCGGTGGCATCCCGCCCCGAGGTCGTCTCCCTCGCGGGAGGGATGCCCTACGTCGAGGCGCTTCCCACCGATCGGGTCCAGGCGGTGCTGCGCGAGGTGGTCGAGCGGTCGGGGACGACGGCCCTGCAGTACGGCGGGGGCCAGGGACAGCTCGCTCTGCGCGAGCGGCTGGCGATGCTCATGGCCGAGGAAGGCTTGAGGGCCGATCCCGACGACGTCGTCGTGACGACGGGCGCCCAGCAGGCTCTCGACCTGATCGGCAAGATCTTCATCGATCCCGGCGACCTGATCGCCGTCGAGGCTCCCGCCTACGTCGGCGCGTTGACCGCGTTCAGCGCGTACGAGCCTCGGTACCTGACGATCGATCTCGACGAGGACGGCATGATGGTCGACGACCTCGAGGATGCGCTCGTCCACGGAGAACGACCGAAGTTCGTCTACACGGTCCCGAACTTCGCGAACCCCGCCGGGGTGACGATGACCCTCCAGCGGCGAGAACGGCTGGTTGCGCTCTGCCGCGAGGCGGGCATCCCGATCGTCGAGGACAACCCGTACGGGCTCCTCCGGTTCGAGGGAGCGCCTCTACCGAGTCTCAAGTCCTTGGACCCGCACAACGTGATCTACCTCGGCACGGTGTCGAAGACGTTCTCTCCCGGCATGCGCGTCGGCTGGGCGCTGGCGGAGCAATCGGTGGTGCAACGCCTCGTCCTGGCGAAAGAGGCCGCGGATCTCTGCGGCTCGAACCTCAACATGCTCGTCACCGAGCGGTGGTTCGCCGACGACGCTCGCTGGCGCACGAGCCTGGCGAGCCTCGTTCAGACGTATCGCGCGCGGCGCGACGCGATGCTCGAGTCGATCGAGGAGAGCTTCCCTGACGGCGCGCTGTGGACCGTCCCGTCCGGCGGGTTCTTCGTGTGGGTGAGGCTGCCGTCGTGGTTCGACACGCGAGCGATGCTGGCGGCCGCTGTCGAGCGGCGAGTGGCGTACGTCCCGGGGACCGCGTTCTACCCGGACGGGCGGGGCGCCGACCGCATGCGCCTCGCCTTCTGCTACCCCACCGAGGACCGCATCCGCGAGGGTGTGGCCCGACTGGGCTCGCTCCTTGCCGACGAGCAGCAGCTCTACCGGAGCCTGCACCCTTCATGAACGTCGCCGTCCTGGCCGGCGGGCGGACGCCCGAGCGTGAGGTCTCTCTCCGCAGCGGGCGGCGTATGACGTCATCACTCGCCGAGCTCGGCCACAACGCCTGGCTCGTGGACCCGGGCGAGACGTCGCTGACGGAGGCGCTCCAGGAGCGAGCTCCCGATCTGTGCTGGCTCTCCCTGCACGGCAAGGAAGGCGAGGACGGCACGATCCAGCGGCTGCTCGACCTGCTTCAGATCCCCTACACCGGCACGAGGGCGTTCGACTGCGAGGTGGCCTTCGACAAGCTGCTCGCAAAGGATGCCCTGGCGCGCGCAGGGGTGTCGACGCCTCCCTGGGTGGCGATCGAGGGATGGGCGCTTCGCGACCTCGGCGCCGGCGCCGCCCTCCACACCGCGGTCGATCGGATCGGCCTGCCCTGCGTGGTCAAGCCGTCGCGGAGCGGCTCAGCGCTGGGCGTCGGGTTCGTCGACCGGGAACAGGACCTCCCGGCCGCCGTCATGGGCGCGCTCTCTTTCAGCGGTGCGGCCGTGATCGAGGCAAAGGTCGAGGGTTCGGAGGTGGCGGCGGCGCTCGTCGGCAGTCCCCTCGAGCCACTCCCCCTCGTGGAGATCGTCCCGAAGTCCGGCGTCTACGACTACGCCTCCCGGTACACGGCGGGGGCGACCGACTACTTCACGCCGGCGCGGCTCGCCGGCGAGGTCGCGACGGACGTGGGATCGACGTCGGTGCGCGCAGCCGAGGCGCTGCATCTTCGCGACGTGACGCGCGTGGACACGATCGTGGACCACGAGGGCCATCCCTGGGTGCTCGAGGTGAACGTCTCCCCCGGGATGACCGAGACCTCCCTCGTCCCGATGGCCGCGGCCTCCGCCGGCATGTCGCTCGACGGCTTGTGTGATGCTATCCTACAAAGCGCCAGCCACCCCCTGGCCGGCTAGTCCGGAGCGAGACCGGGGCCGGACCCCACGATCTCCGACACGATCCGTTCGAGGTCGTCGGCCGAGCCGAACTCGATGACTACCTTTCCCCGCTTCGCCCCCATCTGGATCGACACCCGCGTAGCGAGCTGCTCGGACAGGATCTCCTCAACCTCCGCCAATCCGACGTCCCCCGAATCCGCCGGGGGCTTCGCCAGCTTCTCGGCGGCCGTCTCCTTCGGCGCCTCGACGAAACGGCGCACGACCTCCTCGGTCTGGCGGACGGACAGATCCTCGGCGGCGATCCGCAACGCGAGGGCTCGCATCGCGTCCGCGTCCCCCAGCGTCAGCAGCGGTCGCGCGTGACCCGCGGTGATCCGATCGTCCGCCAGCAGCTGCTGTACCTCGAGAGGAAGCCCGAGGAGCCTGATCGTGTTCGCGATGTGTGACCGCGACACACCGACGCGGTCGGCGAGCTCCTCCTGCTTGAGACCGAGCTCCTCAAGGAGCTGCCGGAACGCCTCGGCCTGCTCGATCGGGTTGAGGTCCTCGCGATGGATGTTCTCGATCAGCGCTTCGCGCAGGACGTCGGCGTCCTCGGAGTCACGCAACACGACCGGGACCGTGGCCAGGCCGGCCACCTTCGCGGCGCGGAGTCGCCGCTCGCCCGCGATCAGCTCGTAGCGCCCGTCGCCCGCTCGGCGCACGACGATCGGCTGCAAGATCCCGACCTCTCGGATCGAGGCTGCGAGGGACTCGATCGTCTCATCGTCGAACCTGGTGCGGGGTTGCTTCGGGTTCGGACCGACCGCGTTGATGGGCACGTCGAGCAGACCCGAGGTAGCCTCGCCCGCCTCCGGAGCACCCGGGATCAGCGCCGACAGGCCTCGACCCAGCCCACCCCGCTTCGCCATCACTCGTCCCCTCCCTTGCGGAACAGCCTCCACCGGCGCTTTCGCCGTTGATTCGCGTCCCGCAGCGTGGCACCGATCTCCGCTTCGTCAACGGGGCCCGCCGGGCCTCCATGCTGCACGAGCGGCTCCTGTGCGGCCCTGATGTCGATGTCGGCGTCCTCGTCGATGACCACCACGCGCCGCTCGGGAGGCTGGCCCGGCGGGGAGGTCGACCGTGCGGGTCGCACCCGCGGCTCCACGTCGGGCTCATCCCACAGCTCCTCGTCGGCTGGTGACGGCGCCACGTGACGCCCCTCGGGCGTATCCGCGACCTCCTCGACAGCGGATGCGGGAGCCGCGTGACGTCCCTCGCGCGCGGGAGCGGAGGGCGGGGGGTCGTCGGCGTCTTCGGCGTGGCCCGGTTCGGTGTGCGCGCTCTCGACCTCGCGGGTCGCATCCTGCACCGACCTGGCTTCGGGTGCCGGGGCCGCCTCCTCGACGAGAGAGTGCACCGTGGGCACGTCGTCGACGGCATCGTCGGTCGGCGCTTCCCGTGTGACGGCGTCCTCCATCACCGCCGGCATCACGACGGTGGGCAGGTTCTCGAACGACGGCATCGGGCTGTCGGGAGGTGGCCGCAGCGCCACCTCCCGCGCCAGCTCCCGATAGGTCTCCGCGCCCTTGGATCGTGGGTCGTAGACGGTGATCGGCTGTCCGTAGCCGGGAGCCTCGGACAGGCGCACGGTGCGCGGGATGATGACGTCGTACACGAGGTCGCCGAAGAACCGCTGCACCTCCTCGACCACCTGTTCGGAGAGCTTGGTTCGCGGGTCGTACATCGTCATCACGATGCCCGTCAGCCGCAGACCCGGATTGATGTTCTGTTGCACGAGGTTCACATTGCGAAGGAGCTGCCCGAGACCCTCGAGCGCGTAGTACTCGCACTGGATCGGCACGATGAGCTCCTCCGCCGCGGTGAGCGCGTTGACGGTGAGCAGGCCGAGCGAGGGCGGACAGTCGAGGAGAACGAAGTCGTATGAGCCCTCGCGCACCGGCTCGAGCGCCTTCTTCAGACGCGTCTCGCGCGAGAACTGGCTGACGAGCTCGATCTCCGCCCCCGCCAGGTCGATCGTCGAGGGGATCGCGTGCAGCCCCTCGATAGGCGTCCGGACGATCGCCTCCAGCAACGGGGCCTCGGCGACGATCACGTCGTAGACGGACGCCTCGCGCGCATCGTGCCGGACCCCCAACCCGGTCGACGCGTTCCCCTGCGGATCCATGTCGACGACGAGGATCCGGTAGCCGAGCTCGGCTAACGCCGCCCCCAAGCTCACAGCGGTCGTGGACTTGCCGACGCCGCCCTTCTGATTGGCGATCGCGACGATCCGCGCTACCCCTGGGGTATCGGGCGGCGTCGGAACGCGCGCCTTCCTTGTCGCTCGTTCGGGAGGAGGGACGGTTGCCGCAGACGCGCCGCCGGAGACGGCGGAGCGTGCGGACGCCGAAGAAGCGCCGGAAGAAGGCTTGCTCACTGCGGAGTCATGATAACGATGGGACCGGCATCCGCAAGCGGGAATGTCACGGAAAGCGTCATGACGGCATCCGGCAGCGCATCCGTTCGCAGATCGAACGTCCGCCCGGCCCAATACAGCAGGAGCCCGGCGGGTCGCACGAGTCGGCGGGCCGCCGACCAGGTCACGGGGAGGGGAGCGAACGCCCTCGCCAGACACACGTCGGCGCTCGCCTCCGGGAGGTCCTCGACCCGGCTCCCGACGACCCGTACGTTGGGGAGGGCGACCTCCTGCACCGCGAGCTCCAGGAAGGCGGCACGGTTCCGACGCGCCTCGACGAGGACAACGGAGGCATCCGGCCGCGCGATCGCGATGGGGATCCCCGGCAAACCGGCACCCGATCCGAGATCGACGACCGATCCAGCGGGGGAGGGGACCAGGGGCGCCCCCCGCAGGGAATCGAGGACGTGACGGTCGGAGAGGCGGTGGACGTCCGACCTCGCGATCATCCCAAGCGGCAGGGCACGCTCGCGGAGCATCGCTTCGTACCGATCGAGTTGAGCGCCCTGCCGCGCGTCCACGTCCAGCCCGGCGCGACTCCAAGGCTCATGTTTCACGTGAAACATCTCCCGGTGCTCGCGACGGCCTTCGCGCGATCAGAGCAGGCTGATCACGACGAAGCGGTTCGGCTCCTCGCCGCGTGAGAACGTCTCGACCCCTTCGATCCCCGCTACCGCGTCGTGGACGATCTTCCGCTCCAGGGCGTTCATCGGCTCGAGCTCTTCCTCGCCGCCCTCTTGGAGTACCCGCTCGGCGGCCTCCCTGGCCCGCTCCTCGAGCCGGGTCTCGCGACGCTTGCGGTAATCCTCAACGTCCACGATGACCCGGATCCGCTCGTCGAGACGGTGACCCACCGCCTGGCGGGCCAGCTCCTGGATCGCGTCGAGCGTCTGCCCGTGCTTGCCGATCAGGAGCGCCATATCGTCCTCGGAGCCATCCAGGATGTCCACGTACATCCGCCCGCTGTGCTGCGAGGGCTCCGCGATCGCGTCGATCTGCATGTGCCCGAGCAGATCCTCGACGAAGTCGGCCACGGCGTCGGCCTGCTCCTCGAGGTCCTCCTCGATGGGCTCCTGGGGTTCGCCGGTGTCGCCGCGGCCGCTCATACCTCGTCCTTCGGCGGCTTGGGATCCTTGTTCGGACGCGGACGCTGCGGCTTGGTCGTTCTGGGCCGGCTCCGCCCCTTCGGGGGCGGTTTCTTCGGCTGGGTCCGTCGCTGGTTCTGGTCGCGTTGTTTCTGCGCCTGCTCAGCGCGCTCCGTCATCCTGGCCATGAATCCCTGCTTCGCCGGCTGGTTCTCCTTGTTGGCCATCTTCTCGCGCTGTTCGGCCATCCGTCGCTCGAGCGCGTCGGGGCCGATGTGCCCGGCACGCATCAGGAAGCTCTGCTGGCCCACCTGGAACAGGTTGGACAACGTCCAGTAGAGCACCAATCCGGACGGGAACGTGAGCCCGAGGAAAGCGAACATCAGCGGGAAAAACCGCATGATCTGCTGCTGCTGGCTCGACTGGGCGCCCGGTGGGCTCGCGCGCTGCATCTGCTGCTGCTGATAGAAGGTGGACGCGATCATCAGCAGCAGCAGGAGCGCGTAGGGGATCACGTCGGGGAACTTCTTGTCCCCGCAGTCCAGCAGTATCGGCTGGCCGTCGGGAGTGGTCGCCGGCTGCTTGTCCGACGCCACGACCTGCACCTTGGTCCCCGACTGGCTGAGGGAGCACTGGAGGTTCATGTAGAGGAAACTGGTGCCGGCCGTGTCGTGCTGTGTGACGACGCGGTACAGCTCGGAGCCCACGGGGAAGTGATTGTTCAGGTAGGCGGGAACGTTCGGCGTCGCAGTGGGCGAGACGTAGTCGGCGTTCGGGACCGGTGTTCGGATCACCGCGTACATCGCGATCAGGATCGGGAACTGCAGCAGCAAGGGGAGGCAGCCGCCCAGCGGGTTGACGCCGGCCTCCTTGTAGAGGCGCATCGTCTCCTCCTGCTGCTTGGCCTTGTTGTTCTTGTACTTCTTCTGGAGCTCCTTGATCTTCGGCTGGATCGCTTGCATGTGCTGCATCGACTTGATCTGCCGGATGCCGAGCGGCAGCAGGATGAGCTTGATGACCAGCGTCAGGATGATGATGGCCACGCCGTAGTTCGGGACGACGTCGTAGACCTTGGCGAGCGCCCAGCCGAAGGCATCCAGGAGCGTCTGCCACGCGGCGATCGCGAGCACTAGGCGTCCGCTCCTTCGTGGGTGTGTACGACGCCGTCATACCGCGCGTTGGGCGGGCTCTCCACACCACCCGTCCCGAAGGGGTTGCAGCGCAGGACACGCCACGTCGCAAGGAGCGCTCCCCGGATCGCACCGCGGTTCCGGATCGCGTGCTCCGCGTAGACGCTGCACGTGGGGTAGAAGCGGCATTGCCCACCCAGCCACCCCGACAGCGTGGCCCGATAAGCGCGGATCAGCAGCACGAGCGCGGCGCGCGCCGGCGCACCGGCGTTCCACAGGGTGCGACGCGCGGGGTTCACGGGCGGGGGCGTCCCCGGAGCAGTTCGGTCATCTCGGCCACCAGATCCTGCGTCTTCGAGCCCCGGATGCCCGATCGGGCGACCAGGACGATGTCGTAACCGTCCCCGACCTGGGGCGCGACCACGCGCCAGGCCTCCCTCAGGATTCGTCGCGCCCGGTTCCGCTCGACCGCGCCGCCCACACGACGACCGGCCACGAATGCGGCTCCTCCGCTCCCGAGCGCGAGAAACACTACCACCCGCTCTCCGTGCAGTGGACGGGCTTCGCCGAGCACGCGTCGAACCTCGCTGGCGCGCACGAGCCGCTCGCGCGGGGCGGCCTCAGACGGCGAGCCGCTCGCGGCCCTTCCGTCGGCGCGACGCCAGGATCGCCCGGCCCGCGCGCGTGCGCATGCGATGACGGAACCCGTGGGTCTTCGCGCGATGCCGGTTGTTCGGTTGGTAGGTGCGCTTCCCCTTGGCCATGATGGTGCGTCCTCTCGATGCGAAGGGCCGGCGGGGCCGGCCGCGACGAGTATAGCGGGGAGTCATCCTCGCTGGACAAACCTCTTGACAAGAGAAAGTGTGCCAAGACCCCGCTGCGGGCGTGCGGTGTGGAAAATCACCGTGCTATGTTCACGGCCGCTTCCCCCCGGCGAGACGGTCCACGACCGTCCGGCGTCCGTGGAGACCCTTCCCTATTGGGTTATCCACCGATGTGGAAAGGTCCTGTGGAATAGGCATGGCGCACGCTTACCCTGATCACGCGGTGCGTGACGCTTGGTCCCTGGTGCTGAGGCGTGCTCGGGCGGAGCTTCCGGAGACCACGGTGGTGATGTGGTTCTCCGACGTACGCCCCGAGCGGATCCGAGACGACGTCCTAACCCTGAAGGTGCCGAGCGCCATGGTTCGGGAACGCCTGCAGCACAACCATCTCAGCATGATCGAGCAGGCCGTCGCGACATCGTGTGGCCGCCCCGTCAAGGTCGACTTCGAGGTGGAGGAGGGGCTTCGCCACCCGCTCGAGGACGTCCCCGTCGCGCGCTCCGCACCCCCCGCTTCGTACGCCGCGATCGGGGCTCCCGCGGTCGCCGAGCCGCAAGCGCAGAGCAAGCCGCTGGGCGCCCCCGGGCTACCGTTCCCCAACTACACCTTCGACGCGTTCGTGCCGGGTCCGTCGAACCGGTTCGCGCACGCGGCTGCGATGGCCGTGGCCGAAGCACCGCCTTCGACCGCGTACAACCCGCTGTTCATCTACGGGGGAGTCGGGCTCGGAAAGACGCACCTGCTCGTCGCGATCGGTCATCATATGTACCGGCTGAGCGCCGGCATCCGCGTGAAGTACGTGACGTCGGAGCGCTTCGTGACCGAGTTCATCACGTCGGTGCGCGAGCGGCAGGGCGACCGTTTCCGGCAGAAGTACCGTGAGGTCGACGTCCTGCTGGTCGACGACATCCAGTTCCTCGCCAAGCGCGAGGAGACGCAGACCGAGTTCTTCCACACCTTCAACCACCTCCACGCCGGCGCCAAGCAGATCGTGATCGCGTCCGACCGTCCACCCCACGAGCTCTCGGGGTTGGAGGAACGACTCGTGAACCGGTTCCGGTGGGGTTTGTGCGTCGACGTGCAGCCTCCCGACCTGGAGACGCGCATCGCGATCCTGCAGCTGAAGGCCGAGCGCGAGCGCCTGACGGTGCCGCACGACGTGATCGAGTTCGTGGCCTCGAAGTTCGATCAATCGGTCCGCGAACTCGAGGGTGCGATCGTCCGTGTCGTCGCGTGGTCCGAGCTTACCGGCCAGCCGATCGATCAGGTCTTGGCAGAGCGAGCGCTGCAGGACCTGATCCCGCAGACCGAACACGAGATCCCACCCCCGCTCATCATGGAGGAGACGGCCCAGTACTTCTCGCTCAGCACCGGCGACCTCACGTCGAAGTCGCGTTCACGGCCGCTCACCCAGGCGCGGCACATCGCGATGTACCTGATGCGCGAGTGCACCGGGCTCTCGCTGGTCAAGATCGGGGAGATCTTCGGCGGTCGCGACCACACCACCGTCCTGCACGGCATCAAGAAGGTCGAGGAGGAGATGCGCGCCCGCGACCAGACGTTCCGTCAGGTCCAGGACCTCACGAGGATCGTGCGCGGACGGGTCCGAGGTGCCGCGTGAGCGTGTGGACAAGCCTGGGATGGACCGGGGAGCCCTCGCCCCGATCGGGGCGAGCCCGAATCGCGACGACACATTGTCCACACTCCGTCCCCATGTCGGACGGGCCCACTACGCTGCGGGAACGGGTGAGTGTTCCACCGTTCCACACGCCCTACCACTACTGGGGTGAAGGAAAGACCATTCAGATACAGGGAGGAACGCTGTGAAGTTCCGATGCGATCGAGACGCGCTGTCGGAGGCGTTGCAGACGGTCCAGCGCGGTGTGTCGTCCCGCCCCGGGATCCCGGCGCTGACCGGGGTACTCCTCGAGGCCGCGGAGAGCGGCACGCTGACGATGACCACCACCGACCTCGAGGTGTCGGCGCGGTTGTCCGTCGACGTGCAGGTGACCGAGCCCGGCGTCGGGTTGGTGCCCGCTCGGCTGGTGGGCGACACGGTGAAGTCGCTCTCCGACGCGCCGGTCGAGTTCGAGACGGACCAATCGCAGGCGCGGATCCGGTGCGCCGCCTACGAGGGGTCGCTGCGACTTCTCCCCGCCGAGGACTTCCCCGGCTTGCAGGAGCCGGGCGGAACCCGCGTCGAGGCGCAGGCGGCGGCGTTCGCGGAGGCCGTCTCGCAGGTGGGGCGCGCGGCCAGCCGCGACGAGGCGCGGCCGGTCCTGACCGGGGTTCTGATCGAGGTCAGTCGCGAAGGGTGCGTGCTCGTGGCCACCGACTCCTACAGGCTGGCGGTGCGCGACCTGCTCGCGAGCGCCGACGGCGAGGCGCGAGCGATCGTTCCGGAGCGGGCGTTGTCCGAAGCCGGCCGCGCGGCGTCCACCGACGAGAAGGGAACCGTGGAGATCCTCGTCGACGAGGCGCAGGTCTCGTTCCGCGCGGGCGGCCTCACCTTGACGTCTCGCCTGATCGAGGGCGAGTTCCCAAACTACCGGCAGCTCCTGCCCGACGTCCACGAGAGCCGGCTCACGGTCTCGCGCCAGCAACTGCTCGACGCGGTTCGTCGTGTCGGGCTGCTCGCGCGCGACACGACGCCGGTCAGGTTGGAGTTCAACGCGCTCGGTGTGAAACTGTCGAGCTCGTCGCCCGATCTCGGGCAGGCGATCGAGACGGTGGAAGCCCGGTACGAGGGAGAGGACCTCACGGTCGCGTTCAACCCCCAGTACCTGATCGACGGGCTGACGGCCTCGGTCGGCGAGACGGTGAGGCTGGACGTCCGCGACGGGTTGAAGCCGGGCGTGGTGCGAGGCGAGTCCGACGCGTACACGTACCTCGTCATGCCGGTCCGCCTGCCCGCCGCCGTGTCCTGAGCCGGTTCCGCGAGGCTGTTCCCGCATGCGGCTCGCGTGGGTGGAGCTTCGCGACTTCCGCAACCACGCCCACACCGCGATCGACCCGGTGCCCGACGGATTGATCGTGGCGGTCGGTCCGAACGGGGAGGGCAAGACGAACCTTCTGGAGGGCATGCACTTGCTCTACGCGCTCGGGAGCCCACGCGCCTCTTCGAGCGAGTCGCTCGTGCGACACGGCGCGGAGCACGCATACGTGCGCGGTGAGTTCGAGACGCTGCTCGGCCGCGTTCTCGTCGAGGTGGAGATCCCGCGTCGTGGCGCGACGCGCGTGCACGTGAACCGCTCACCGGTCCGGCGCAAGCGCGATCTCCGCAAGCAGGTCCGGGCGGTGCTCTTCGGTCCCTTCGATCTCCCGGTCGTCATCGGCGATCCCTCGAAACGGCGCACGTTCCTCGACGAGGTGGTCGTCGAGCTGCATCCGGCGCGAGACACGCTCACGACCGCCTACGACAAGGTCCTGCGACAGCGGAACCGGCTCCTCAAGGAGCACGAGGGACGCGGCGCGCCGGCCGGCCTCGACGCGTGGGACGACCAGCTCGTCCAGGCCGGCATGGCCGTGATCAGAGCCCGCGCCGACGCCGCGGAACGGATCGCGCCGCACGCGAGCGAGGAGTTCCTGCACCTGGCCGGGTACGAGCTGGTGGTGCGGTACGAGCCGAACGTGCCCGCCGCCGAGGACGTCGAGGCTGCGTTCCGCGAACGGCTGGCGGAGCGCCGCGCCGACGAGCTCCTGCGGCGAACCTCGCTCGTCGGGCCGCACCGAGACGACCTCGAGCTGGCGGTCCGCGACATGGGCGCCCGGGCCTTCGGCTCCCACGGCGAGACGTGGGCGGCGGCGCTCTGCCTGCGGCTCGGGCTCGCGACCGCCGTGGAGCACGAGCTCGGAGAGCCGGCGCTGCTGCTCGTGGACGACCCGTACAGCGCGCTCGACCCGCGCCGTCGCGACCGGATCGGCGAGCGACTTGCGGGACGCGGGGGTCAGGTGGTGATCAGCGTCGCCGACGAGGACGACGTGCCGGCGCACGCCGACGCCGTGTGGGACGTGGCGGCCGGCTCCGTCACGCCGCGGAAGGCCGCCTGATGCCGCACTCGAAGGGCTACGGGCGTCGACGCGAGCGGCGCAGCGAGGACCCCGTCGGTCTGGGCGAGGTGGTCGACGGCCTGCTCGCCCAGGAGGTGTTCAGCCGCGGGATGCCCATCGCGAAGCTGGCCGCGCGGTGGCCGCAACTGGTGGGAGAGCGGCTCGCCGGGGCGACCCAGCCGGCGTCGCTTCAGGCGGGCGTGCTGGTCGTGCGGGCGAACGACGGGCCGTGGGGGGCGCAGGCCTCCTTCCTTGCCGACGAGATCCGCAAGCGCGCCGACGACGCGCTCGGAGGAGGTGTCGTGACGCGGGTGCGCGTCGTGGTCGGCAGAGGGCCGTCGGATCGCTGAAACCGCAGGTCAACGGGCCGATTTGGGTACCCGAAAGTCCGTCGAACGTCCCTCCGGTCGGGTAGAATGGATGGTGTTCGTGCGGCAACTCCGCGCACGCCTCCCCGCATGCTGCGGCAGGCGCAGCGCGGCCCGAACGGAGGACGGTTGGCAACCCCAGCGAAGCGCACCACAAGGACGGGAAAGACCAAGCAGCAGCCCGCGTACGACTCCAGCAGCATCCAGGTCCTCGAGGGGCTCGAGCCGGTCCGCAAGCGGCCCGGGATGTACATCGGCACCACCAGCTCCCGCGGACTTCACCACCTCGTCTACGAGGTCGTCGACAACGCGATCGACGAGGCGATGGCCGGATACTGCGACAAGATCGTCGTCACCCTGCACACGGACGGGTCGGCCAGCGTTCTGGACAACGGCCGCGGCATCCCCGTCAAGCCGATCCCCGGTCGCAAGGACCGCCGGCCCGCCCTCGAGGTCGTGCTCACGGTGCTGCACGCCGGGGGCAAGTTCGGCGGCGCGGGCTACAAGATCTCCGGCGGCCTGCACGGCGTCGGCGTCTCGGTCGTGAACGCGCTCTCCGAGAAGCTCGAGGCGCAGGTGCAGCGCGACCACACCACTTACATGATGGCGTTCAGCCGCGGCAAGGTCACGAAGAAGCTGACCAAGGGCAAGGCCACGACGAAGACCGGCACCCTGATCCGCTTCTGGCCCGACCCGCAGATCTTCACCGAAGGCGTGGAGTTCGAGACGAAGCTGCTGGCCGACCGGCTGAAGGAGCTCGCCTTCCTCAACAAGGGCGTCGAGATCCAGCTCGTCGACGAGCGGGTGAAGAGCAAAGAGGTCTTCAAGGCCATGGGAGGCCTGGTCGACTTCGTCAAGTACCTGGCCGAGGGGCGCGAGCCCCTGCACCGTGTCGTGTACTTCGAGGCCGGCGAGCCCGACGGCACCGCCGAGGTCGAGATCGCGCTGCAGTGGAACAACTCCTACGCCGAGTCGTTCCATTCGTTCGCCAACACGATCAACACGCACGAGGGTGGCATGCACGAGGAGGGTCTGAAGAAGGCCCTCACGAACGTGCTGAACCGGTACGCGCGCGGCAAGGGCCTGCTCAAGGAGAAAGAGGAGAACCTGATCGGCGAGGACGTCCGCGAAGGCCTCATCGCGATCGTGTCGGTCAAGCTCCGCGATCCTCAGTTCGAAGGGCAGACCAAGACGAAGCTCGGCAACGCGTCGATTCGCTCGTTCGTCGAGACCACCGTCAACGCGAAGCTCGCCGAGTGGCTCGAGGAGCACCCCGGCGACGGCAAGCGCATCGTCACGAAGGCGGCATCGGCCGCGAAGGCGCGGCTGGCGGCCAAGCAGGCGCGCGACCTCACCCGGCGCAAGTCGTTCCTGGAGTCGGGGTCGCTTCCCGGCAAGCTCGCCGACTGCCAGCTGAGTGACCCTGCGGCGTGCGAGATCTACATCGTCGAGGGCGACTCGGCCGGCGGCTCCGCCAAGCAGGCGCGCGACCCGGCCACCCAGGCGATCCTGCCGATCCGCGGGAAGATCCTCAACGTCGAGAAGGCGCGGCTGCACAAGATCCTCGAGAACAACGAGATCCAGGCGCTGATCACCGCGATCGGCACGGGTATCGGCGACGAGTTCGACATCGAGAAGGCCCGCTATCACCGCATCGTGCTGATGGCCGACGCCGACGTCGACGGCGCGCACATCCGCACGCTGTTGCTCACCTACTTCTTCCGGTACATGCGCGAGCTGATCGACGCGGGGTACGTCTATCTGGCCCAGCCGCCTCTGTACCTCGTCAAGGACGGCAAGAAGGAGGAGTACTTCTACACCGAGCGACAGTGGGACGACTACCGCACGGCGAACGGGAACGGGAAGAAGCTCGACCCCCAGCGGTTCAAGGGTCTCGGCGAGATGGACGCCTCCCAGCTCTGGGACACGACGATGGATCCCGAGCGCCGCACGCTGCTGCAGGTGACGCTCGAGGATGCCGTCACGGCCGACCACCTGTTCACGGTGCTCATGGGTGAGGACGTGCCGCCCCGCAAGGAGTTCATCGAGCAGAACGCGAAGTACGTCCAGAACCTCGACGTGTAAGGGGAAACGGTGCCGCAGGAAGGTCTGTTCGCGGGCAACATCGAGCCCGTCCAGCTCGAGGAGGAGATCCAGCGCTCCTACCTCGACTACGCGATGTCGGTCATCGTCAGCCGCGCGCTGCCCGAGGTGCGCGACGGGCTCAAGCCGGTGCACCGCCGCATGCTCTGGTCGATGCTTGAGGGTGGGCTGCGCCCCGACCGCCCGCACCGCAAGTCCGCCTGGGCGGTCGGCGAGGTCGTGAAGAAGTACCACCCGCACGCGCTCGAGGCCGTGTACGACGCGTTGGTCCGGCTGGCCCAGGACTGGTCTCTCCGGCATCCCCTCATCGACCCGCACGGGAACTTCGGCTCCGTCGACGGCGACCCGCCGGCCGCGATGCGCTACACCGAGGCGCGGCTGGCACCGATCGCGCTGGAGCTGCTGCGTGACATCGACGCCGAGACCGTCGACTTCGTCCCGAACTACGACGGCTACGAGCAGGAGCCGGTGGTGCTGCCCAGCCGCTTCCCGAACCTGTTGGTGAACGGGTCGGGCGGCATCGCCGTCGGGATGGCGACCAACATCCCGCCGCACAACCTCGGCGAGGTGATCGACGCCGTCGTGCACTTCATCGACAACCCCGAGTCCACGTCGGCAGAGCTGCGCAAGTTCGTGAAAGGCCCCGACTTCCCGACCGGCGGCGTCATCCTGGGCAAGGACGGCATCCGCGACGCCTACGAGACCGGCCGCGGTTCGATCAAGGTGCGCGCCGTCTGCTCGATCGAGGAGGGCAGCGGCGGCCGCTCGCGCATCGTCGTCTCGGAGCTGCCCTACCAGGTCAACAAGGCGCGCCTGGCCGAGAAGATCGCGGACCTGGTGAAGGCCGGGCGGATCAAGGAGATCTCCGACGTCCAGGACCACTCCAGCGGGCGCGAGGGCATGCGGTTGGTGATCGAGCTCAAGCGCTCGGCGAACCCGCACGTGGTCCTCAACCAGCTCTACAAGCACACGCAGCTGCAGGACACCTTCGGCGCGAACATGCTGGCCCTCGTCGACGGCGTACCGCGCACCCTGAACCTGGCCGAGATGATCGGCTACTACGTCGATCACCAGATCGACGTCGTCACGCGGCGCACGCGGTACGAGAAGCGCAAGGCGGAAGAGCGCGACCACATCGTGCAGGGCCTGCTGATCGCGCTCGACCACCTCGACGAGGTCATCAAGATCATCCGCGGCTCGCAGGACTCCGAGGAAGCGCGCACCAAGCTGATGCGGAAGTTCAAGCTGAGCGAGGTCCAGACGAACCACATCCTGGACATGCCCCTGCGCCGGCTCACGCGTCTTGCGCGCGCCGAGCTCGACCAGGAGCACAAGGACCTGCTCGCGCGGATCAAGTACCTGGAGTCGCTGCTCCGCAGTCCCAAGAAGCTCCGGGGGGTCATCAAGGACGAGCTCGGGGAGATCAAGAAGAAGTACGGCGACCCGCGGCGCACCGCGCTGAAGGCCGACGAGGGCGAGTTCGACGTCGAGGACCTGATCGCCGAGGAGGATGTCGTCATCACGGTCAGCCGTGCGGGCTACGTGAAGCGCGTGCCGATCGACACGTTCCGCAGGCAGGGCCGCGGCGGCAAGGGCATCAGAGGCGCCAACCTCAAGGAAGAGGACGTCGTCTCGGATGTCTTCACGACCACGACCCATCACTGGCTGCTGTTCTTCACCACCAAGGGCAAGGTCTACCGGGTCAAGGTGCACGAGGTCCCCGACTCCAGCCGCACCGCTCGCGGGCTGTACGCGGCGAACCTTCCCGGCGTGGCCATCGCGGGCGACGAGAAGGTCTCCGCGGTGCTCGACCTGAAGGACTACGACGACGGCAGGTTCCTGCTGTTCGCCACGCGGCGCGGCATGATCAAGAAGACCAAGCTGACCGAATACGACTCGCCGCGCACGGGGCTGGCCGCGATCAACCTGCACGACGGCGACGAGCTGATCGACGTCAGGCTGACCGATGGGAAGGACGACGTGTTCCTGGTCTCGCGCAAGGGGCAGGCGATCCGGTTCCGGGAAGCGCTGGCGCGCCCCATCGGCCGCGCCACCGCCGGCGTGATCGGTATGCGCCTGGCCGACGACGACGAGGTCATCTCGCTCGGGCTCTCCACGATGGGGCAGGAGCTGATCAGCGTCACGCGAAACGGCTACGGGAAGCGATCCCCGCTGACGAACTATCCGGTCAAGGGCCGCGGCGGAAAGGGCGTGATCGGCCACCAGATCACGAACAAGACCGGGTTGCTCGCCGGCGCCTTCGTCGGGTCGAAGGATCAGGACCTGCTGACGATCTCGTCCGCGGGGAAGGTGCAGCGCGTCGGCGCCGCCGACATCCGCCGCGTGGGCCGGTCCAGCCAGGGCGTTCGCACGATGCGGGTCGAGCCCGGCGAGACCGTCGCCGCGATCGCCCCCGTCATCATCTCGATGGACGAGGAATGATCGCGGCCGCGCGTCAAGCCACCAGGCTCACCAGCGTCCAGAACAGGAACACGGCGGTCGTCACGCCGAGGATCAGCCCGAGGAAGGTGCCGGCCACGGCCAAGCCGCGGCGCCCGGTGGTCCCGAGCATGGCCGTGCGCGCCATCGTCCCGCCACGCAGGCTGGCCGCGCACACGGCCGCCATCCCGACGACGAAGACAGCCTTCCGCCACCCCTGAGGGAGCGCGACGAGCACGGCCACGAGAACGGGGATGCCGACGGCGCCCGCGAGCGCGAGGGCGAATCCGCGGCGGGCCCGTTCGTCGTCACGAAGGGCGTTCACGCGTGCATCTTTGCAGCCGTGTGCGGCCTATCCTTGCGGCCATGGGCGATGTGGCAGGCTGGGCGATCGTCGCGTTCTCCACGGCCACCCTGGCGATCGGCGCGTCGGTCCTGCGCCGCAGGATCTCCGGGGTCCTCATGACCCTGATCGCAGCGGCAGCGGGCGCGGGCGTGGCCCTGGGGGGACTGCTCGTGGTCGGCGACGTCGGCCTGGGATCGTGGATCGTGGCGCCGCTGGTGCTCGGTGTTGCGGTACCGTTGCAGGTCAGGGCGCTCTTCGCGCCCGGAGGACCGTTCAGAACCTGACCTTGCGGGTGTTTGCGTTCGCGTCGGCGTACCCTTACAACCTCTCGCGAGAAGCTTGACGATGGCCCAGACCGCAGACGACCCCGTGGCGCAGGGCAGCGACCCGCCCCCAGCGCCGGCCACGTTCGTGGCGTCCTCCGCGACCCCGGACGTGGGGGAGCGAACGCAGGGCGTGGAGCTCGGGCGTCCGCGCCGGGCCCGCCGACCGCTGTCCGACCTTCCACCGGGTCCTCGTCGCACCCGCGTCGAGATCCGCCGGGTCGGCATCTGGTCGGTCTTCAAGTTCTCGCTGTTGTTCTCGTTCTGCGGGATGCTGATCGTCTTCCTGGCCCTGCTGATCATCTATCTGGTGCTGCAAGCCGCCGGAGCCCTGGATTCGTTCGAGCGGCTGCTCGGGTACTTCTTCGACTCGGGCCAGATCAGCAACCGCGGGCCGCAGCCGGTGCACATCAACGGCGCCGTCGTGTTCACCTACATCTTCCTGGGCGGCTGTCTACTGGCGGTCGCGTGGTCGGCGGTCACCACGCTCGTGGCGCTGATCTACAACCTGATCAGCGACATCCTCGGCGGTGTCGAGGTCACGCTCTCCGAGCGCCCCAAGCGGTTCACGCGCTGAGCTCGGCGTCGATTGACACAGTTTCCGGACCCTGCCTAGGCTGGCCGCGCACCGCGATGGGGCCTGTAGCTCAGCTCGGTTAGAGCGCTTCCCTGATAAGGAAGAGGTCGATGGTTCAAGTCCATCCAGGCCCACTCAGCAACTGGGTAATCCGCCGGGGCCGTCTACCAGGGGAGGGAGGCCAGGCGGCCTCACCCGCCGGGACACCGGACGGAGCGACCTGCCGCAGCGAGTAGCACGCGGGTAGCAGGAGCCACGCGCGGGCTGGAGTGGCAGGAGGTGCCGCATGGCTGGCTCCAGAGTGTCGAGAGGCCTCGGTAGCGCGCAGGTCCACGCTAGTGTTGCCGGATCGACGCTGGCGGTCGTCCCGTCGTGTCGTTGTGAGAAGATGAATTCAAGGAACAAGGGACTTCTACGATGAGGCCGCGGGGTCCCCCCGATGAAAGGGAGGGCGCTGTGGCGCTCACAAGTAACGACAGTAACGACGCGGTAAAGCCGCGGGATGCATCCTCAACTCAGACGTTGCCAGCGCCTGCCGACGGGGCGGATCGGGTCGATCTCACCACTGACCGCCAAGCGCTACGCGACCAGGATCGACGAGGGTCCTCGGGCTCGAACGCCGCACGATCCACGTGGGACCGGCTCGTCAGCGGTGTCGCCGCGGTCGTCGCCGTCGCCTTGATCGTGGTCGGTGGGCTCGCCGTGTTCGGCGGGAACTTCGGCCGTCAGAGCGTGCGTGACCGGCTGCAGCCGGAGAACGTGACGTTCGCGCCGTACGACGCGATGACGCCGGAGGAGAAGGCCAGCGTCGGGCAGTTCGCCGGCCAGCAGGTCGACACGGGCCCCGAGGCCGAGGCCTTCGCGACCTACATCGCGGGACACCTCGCGGGCGTCAACGACGGCAAGACCTACGCGGAGACCAGCGCCGCCGCTCGCGCCGAGGGACTCGACGCCGACACCGCGGCCGAACTGCAGGGCAAGGCCGACGTCCTGTTCAAGGGCGAGACGCTCCGCTCGATCATGCTCAACGCCTACGGGTGGTGGACCGTCGCGACGATCGCGCTGTTCGCCGGGTGGTTCCTGATCGCGGCGGGCATCGTGCTCGCGGTCCTGGCGATCCTGGGCTTCCGCCACGCGAGGAAGGCCGACACGCTCACGGTGAGGGAGAACGCAGGCGCGACCGCCTGACCCTAGGTACGTTCATCGCACGAAGCCGGCGCCCAGGAAGGGGCGCCGGTTCCCGTTTCTCGCCCTTTACGCCGGCCGATATCCGCCCGTTCCGCATGGACGACGAAGCGCGTGCCATCGATCTCGGCGTACTCGACGGCCGGATCGCGGACATCGAGCCCACTGAGCGCGGCGCGGAGTCCGAACGCGTCGACCTCGACCGGCCACCCGGTCTCGATGGCGCGGATCCGTCGTCAGCTGCGGAGACACCATCCAGATGCAGAAGCTCCTCGCAAACGAGCTGACGCAGCGGGGGACCGAACAAGAGGTGTGCTGAAGCGACCCGGCTGACAAGGACCCCAATGGCTCTCCGTCTACCATTCACTCATGCCGTCGGCGTGCCGGGAACGGCTCGAGCAGGATCGCCGCCGCGTCAGCCTCTCGGTCGCCCGGCTCTCGTGGATCCTCGGCGTGAGCGTCCGGAGTACCGTGAGCTCGTCGAGGGCGAAGACTCGGCGACATGGGAGACCTGGGTCCGGATGGTGAAGCTGTTCGACTGGCCGCAGGCGCTTGGAGCGCTTGACACCCCAACGGCAGGACGTCCATGACGCAACTCCTGCTGTGGCTCGCTGACTCCCTACGTGGTTTCGGTCAGCGTCGACGTAAGGTCCGCGTTCTGGTTCATATCGCCTTCTTTCAGGGGGACCAGCAGGCTCAATGGTTCGTAAACGTCACGAACCTCTCACTTGCTCGCGACGTCGAGGTGACTGGCGTATGGGTCGCAGCAAGTCCCAGGATCCCTGTCATGCCCGCCCAGCGACCCACGCCGAAGCGGCTCAAGCCGGAAGAGTCTTGGGAGACATGGTTACCGGCCGCCGCTGTGGCTCATGTCACGGACGTAGAGCGGCGGTTTCGCGTACGCCTATCAAGCGGCAAGGTCGTGAAGTCGAGACCGAACAAGCACGTTCCGCCCGCTGGATGGGTACCCGGCCCATAGCCCAAGTCCCATGGTGAACGACGACGAACTCCCACTCGCTCTCCAGGCGATCGAACCGAGAGCTCGCCGCTACCTGATCGCGGACCCAGCCCGACCGCGACGCCATCGCCTCCGAGCTGATCTGAGGGAAGCCTCGTTCTGTGCGCACCTAGAATCGGCGAGACGACCACGACCGGTGGGACCGAAGCTCAAGAGTTCTTGCGACTACACGTGGGCGTCCGAGCACGTCGTCCCGTCGATGTCTCGACCGCGCCCGCCGAGAATGCGAGCGAACGGATCCCAAGCGAAGAAGCCAAGATTGAGGAGCGTGTTCAGGCTCGGCGTCGATCCCGTCGTGGTGCACCGGTACTTCAGCTCCATCGAGAGCGACTGCAGGAGCGGCTCGCAGAGCAGCAACTCGTGCTCGCGGGGCTCGAACGGCAACTCGCAGATGCGTGCTCGCAGATGTAGCGAGCGGGAAGAACGAACCGCGCGCAGACTCAAAGCACGGACCTTTGACGCCGGGACCGCTCGTCGTCTCGGACGTCTACCGCGCTACTTCGCGGTCGCCTCCGACGAGCGCAAGGCCCCACCGCTTCGCGATCGTCGACGGCAGAAGCGGACTCCGGCCGGATTGGAACGCGCAGGCTGCGATGAGACCGTATCGAGGTCCTGAGGGCGATCGTGCTGGTCAACATCCGGTCAAGGAGCCGACTGAATCAGACGGAACTCGACGGCACTCATGTAACCGCCGAGGGACGACCGACCTGCGAAAGTGATGGTGAAGGCGTTGGGTCGGTCTTCCCTGATAAGGAAGAGGTCGATGGTTCAAGTCCATCCAGGTCCACTTTCGGAGAGGTGGATGCGATAGGGCATCTACCGGGGAATGGGGGGCCAGGTCGGGCTCTCCGTCGGAGCGGGCCGACTCGACTGACTTCGCACGGGTCGTCAGGACCCTTGGCCGCCGAGGTCACATGCGACTTCACCAAGCCACACCTGGACCTCCGGGTCGGCGAGCTCTATGTCGGTCTCGCGAGCCATTCTCAACCCTCGCGCACACGGCCACGCCGTCGCTTGACACTCGGTAGCGTTATCTCGATGTCGAGGATCTTAGTGACCGGCATGTCGGGAACGGGCAAGTCGGCGGCGCTCGCCGAACTTGGCCGACGCGGCTATCGCGTCGTAGACACCGATGATCCGGGCTGGCGCGAGTATCGCGAGTATGTTGAGCCCTCCGACGAGTTGCACCGCGGGGAGTGGCTGTGGGTCGAGGAAAGGATCACAGGGCTGCTGGACTCCGATGATGGTCGCTCGCTCTTCGTTCAAGGGTGCGTGAGGAACCAGTCGAAGTTCTACGACCTGTTCAACGCGGTCGTCCTGCTCAGCGCCCCTGCTGACGTGATCCTTGACCGAATCGAGGGCAGAACGACGAACAACTACGGGAAGAGCCCAGTCGAACGAGCGATGATCTTGGATGACCTCGCCAGGGTCGAGCCGCTGCTCAGAGCGAGCTGCACGCATGAGCTGGATGCCAGCCGATCGCTCGATGAAGTTGTCGCCGACTTGATCGCGATCGCGTCGCGCCCGATGACAACGTCCTAGGCAGCCTCCGCCTTCGAGGACATTCCCGAACACTCGCGCATCACGGCGAGGTGTCGCCCTGCTCCCTTGCAACCCCTACCCGCGCAGTCGTCCAGTAAGCGCGTGGCTTCCTGACAGTAGCGACCCCAGGCCCGCCGTTGATACCGTGAACCAATGACGGTTCGCCGCGTCGTCGTCGATCACGTGCTCTTCGTTGTGGCAGACCTGGGGGCGAGCCGGGGGCTCTATACAGCCGCCCTCGCCCCACTCGGCTATGAGGAGCTTTACGTTCAGGATGACTGTGTCTCCTACGGGGCCGAGGAACTGGACGACTTCACGATCTGCCGTGGGGAGCCCGTGACCACAGCGGCGCATGTTGCGTTCGCCACCGAGGGTCGGGACGCCGTGGATGCATTCTTCGCGGCCGCCGTCGCAAACGGCGCGACCGTCCGCGGCGAGCCCGGGGTCTGGACGCAGTACTCCGAGAGGTATTACGCGGCGTTCGTCAATGACTTGCATCAGAACAACGTCGAGGCCGTGTGGCATGCGCCCGAGCCGGTCGTCGACGCGCCTCGCCGTCCCGGCGTTCCCTGATTCGTAACCGGTCCAAGGGACAGGATCCTGCTAAGGGCTACGTGACCAGGAAGGTCGTGGGTGCAGAACCAGCTAGACCAACAGGGCATAGCCGTCCGGAAGCATCCGCGAGGTGATCGATATCGGCCACCATCGATCCGTGGGCTGGTAGCGCTCATCTCCGCGGTCCTCACGTTCGCCGCCTGCGACGGCGTTTCCACGACGTCGACCGTGGCGGCCTCGTCGCCTCCCGGCGCCCCGACGACCAGCGCTCCGCCGCCGCCGATCGTGAACGCCGGCACGTTCCCGACGCGCTGGCCGATCAAGCACGTCGTGTTCGTGATCAAGGAGAACCGCACGTTCGACAACCTGTTCGGCACGTTTCCGGGAGCGAATGGGACGTCGGTCGGGAGGGATCACGGGCAGCCGCGGCCGTTGATCCGGGGCACGGACGGGCGCGTTCCCGGCGACATCGTGCATTGCTACTCGTGCTCCAAGATCGCCTGGGACCACGGTGCCATGGACCGGTTCGACCAGGGCCTCTACGGACGCTGGGCCTACACCCAGCTCTACCGCGATCAGTTGCCGAACTACTGGCACTGGGCGCGGACCAACGTGCTGTTCGACGACGTGTTTGCGTCGGCGTGGGGCCCGTCGTTCCCGAACCACCTGTACACGATCGCCGCGCAGTCCGGCGGCGCACGCGACAACCCGCGGCGGGGGCACACCGACTCGAACACGTTCGGGTGCGATGCGCCCCCGCAACAGACCGTCGAGGTCTACGACTCGGAGGGGAACGTCGTGAGGGTGCCGCCGTGCTTCGACTTCCTGACCGAGGGCGACCTGCTCAACCGCGCGCACGTCCCATGGGCGTATTACGCGGCCACCGAACAGCAGCGCGGCTACATCTGGTCGGCCTATTCGGCGATCCGCCGCTATCGCGAACGCCCGCAGAACTGGGCGCGCTATGTCCGCCCGGTCGACGAGCTGGTGGACGACGTCCGCGAGTGGAGGCTTCCGCCCGTCACGTGGGTTACTCCGCGCTTCGAGCTCTCCGATCACCCCGACTACAGCTTCTGCCACGGCGAGAACTGGTCGACCCAGGTGATCGACGCGATCATGCGGAGTCCCCTGTGGAAGAACACGGCGATCTTCCTCACGTGGGACGACTACGGCGGGTTCTACGATCACGTGCCGCCGCCGGACATCGATCGGATGGGGTTTGGGTTCCGCGTGCCGATGCTGCTGATCAGCCCCTATGCCAAGAAGGGGGTCGTGAGTCACGAGGAAGGCGAGTTCTCGAGCGTGCTCCGGTTCATCGAGGACAACTGGCGGCTCGGTCGCAACCTGACCGCGCGCGACCACGACGCGACGCCGTTGCTGTCGGCGTTCGACTTCGGTCAGCCGCCGCGTCCCCCCGACCCCTTGCCGCTGCGGACCGACTGCACCGGGCCGAAGTATCCGAGGGACTAATGCTTGGTGGACCTTCAAGGTCGGTCTCCATCCGGCGCCTCCCGGCGCCGGGTCTTCTTCCGGAGTACTGCGACCGTCAGGTTCGTAGAGACGGATTCAAGGTGTAGGTGGGGACGATCTCGCCGCTATCGAGCACGTGGCCATCGATCGCGGCTTCGAACTCGTCGAGGGTGAACCCGGCGGACAGACCGAGGGTGTCGACATCAAGGGCGTAGACCGTCGTGACGTAATGGTGGATGTGTTCGTCGTTCCATGGTGGGAACGGACCGTCCCAGCCACCGTACGTGCCTTCGAGGTCGGGGTTCCCGTCGAACAGGCCCCGATATCCGTTCGCGCCGCTGATGCCGCCGACCGCCATGGGCCCGGGAGCCTTGCCGTGCGGGATGAAGCCGTCCCCGTCGGCGCCCTCCGGGATCTGGTGCACGTCGACGGGGATGTCCGCGACCAGCCAGTGCGCGAACCGGACGCGGGCTTCGTCGTCGCCGAGGACGAGACCCTCGACCCCCATGCGGGTACGGTCGGCCGGAACGTCCGGATCGACCACCGAGAGCGCGAACGACCGCGTGCCCTCGGGCTCGCCCGACCAGGCGAGGTGGGGACTCAGGTCACGTCCGCCGATCTCCGCGCGACCCTCCGGCGTGGCCACGGCGACGGCGTAGACCTCGTCGATCGGTTGTCCGTCCGCGATGCTCGTGCTCCGGATCGTGAGACCCATCCTTCCCTCCTCGTCCCGTGCCGTGAGGCTCGCACCGAACGAGGGGGAGGGCAACCTCGATGAATCCTCAGGCGCGGCGGAGCAGCCAGAGCACGACCGCGATCACCAACACCGCCACGACGATCGTCCACAAGAGTCCCATGTCGTTCTCCCTTCGGTTCGGGCAGTGTCGGGGTGTTGTCCGGCGATGCCGCGAGGGAAACGCGCCGGCCTTCGCGCGATACCGCCCGAGCGAGTAGGCTCTGAAGCTCCAGGACGAGCGAAGAGGTCGTTGGTTCCGATTCCAACCGACCCGCTTCTCGGAAGGAGGGGTCCATGGCCGACGAGACCGAGGCCACGGAGAAGAAGAAGGGCGGGTTCTTCCGCAAGCTCATGAAGCTTGCGTTCATCGCAGCGATCGCCGCGGCCGTGATGCAGTTCTTCAAGCGGCGCCGCGGCCAGGATCTCGACGACGTCGAATGGCAGGAGCTGCCGCCGCCCGCGGGCGGCTGAGCCCTCCTTCGGGAAGCAGCGCACGGGAGCCCGCCTGCCGGCGGGCTCTCTGCCGTATGGCCCTCGATACACTCCGCGCCATGTCCGAGGCCTGGGACGTCGCGCACGCGGCCGCCCGCACCGCGAGGGTCTCGCTCCGTCCCCTCGCCGAGCTGCCCGACGCCGACGCGATCAACCGCGTGATCCGTGCGACGTGGGGCGGACAGGAGCTCGATCGCGAGGTCATCAAGGCGCTCGTCGAGAGCGGCAACGTCCCGTGGGGCGCGTGCGCGAACGACGAGGTGATCGGGTTCGTGCTCGGATGGGCGGGCGTCACGGCCGAGGACGGCCTGCACGTGCACTCCCACATGCTCGCGACCGTTCCCGGGCTGCGGCACAAGGGGGTCGGGTTCGCGCTCAAGCTGGCCCAGCGGGCGCAGGCGCTCGAGCAGGGGATGAGTCTCGTCCGGTGGACGTTCGACCCGATGCTCGCGCGCAATGCCTGGTTCAACCTCGGGAAGCTCGGCGCCACGGCCGACCGCTTCCACGAGCACTTCTACGGGGACATGGTCGACGAGATCAATCGCGGGGAGCGAAGCGACCGGCTCGTTGTGCGGTGGGACCTGGACGCGATGACCCCCGGCGCTCGCGAGCACGATGGGTTCGAGGTGCTCGGACGAACGGGCCGGAACGACGCGCCGCGACCGACCGAGGTCCGCGATCCGGCGGGGGACCGTTGCCTGGTGCGGATCCCGCGCGAGTACCACGACCTTCGAGAGCACGACCGAGCGCTCGCCGCCGACTGGCGCTCTGCGGTTGCGGACGCGCTCCGGCGATGCTTCGACGCGGGGCTGACCGTCACCGGGTTCACGGCGACCACGGCCTACGTCTGCACGGCGGGAGACCGGCTGTGACCCGCGTTCGCGCGATCGAGCTCCGGCTGATCGGCCTGCCGCTCGTGCGCCCCTTCCGGACCTCCTTCGGGACATCGACCGAGAAGGTCTGCGTGCTGGCGCGGGTCGAGACCGAGGACGGCCACGGATGGGGGGAGTGCGTCGCCGAGGAAGAGCCGGGGTTCTCCGCGGAATGGAACGGCAGCGTGTGGGCAGCGATCGCCGATTTCCTCGGGCCCGCCCTGCTTCGGGCCGGCGACGTCTCGGCGGAGGATCTCGAGGGGGTGTTCGCCTTCGTGCGTGGAAACCGGATGGCGAAGGCAACCCTCGTCGACGCAGTGCTCGACGCGGAGCTTCGCGCCCGCGATCGGTCGCTCGCGACGTATCTCGGGGCGGACAGGGACCGGGTAGCCTGCGGAGTGTCTGTGGGGATCGCCGCGACCACCGACGAGCTTCGCGCCCAGGTCGACGGATACCTCGCCGACGGCTATCAGCGGATCAAGCTCAAGATCGAGCCGGGGCTGGACGTCGAGCGCGTGGCCGCGATCCGCGCCGACCACCCCGACATCCTGCTGTCGGTCGACGCGAACGCCGCGTACACGCCGGAGCAGATCGACGTGTTCCGGTCGCTCGACGAGCTGGACCTGCTGATGATCGAACAGCCCCTCGACCACGAGGACATCGTGCTCCACGCCGGGCTGCAGGCGCAGCTGCGGACCGCCGTTTGCCTCGACGAGTCGATCCGGAGCGCGGCCGACGCCGCGGCGGCGATCGGGCTCGGCGCCTGCCGGATCGTGAACATCAAGCAGGGGCGTGTGGGCGGCGTGCTCGAGGCCCGGCGCGTGCACGACGTCAGCCGCGACGCCGGCGTACCGGTCTGGTGCGGAGGCATGCTCGAGACCGGCATCGGGCGGGCGACCAACCTCGCGCTTGCCGCGATGCCGAACTTCACCCTTCCCGGCGACACCAGCGCGTCGGCCCGCTACTTCCCGGAGGACCTGACCGAGCCGTTCGTGCTGGCCCCCGACGGCACGATGGGGGTGCCGACGGGTCCGGGGATCGGCGTGGAGCCGCTGCCCGAGCGCCTCAAGGCCTGCACGAACCGGACCGAAACGCTCTCGTAGAGCGTTGCGCCCGGTCGATGCTCCGGGGGAGCGCTCGGGACCGACCGGAAGGACCACTGGACCATGCAGATCGACCCCCCCGGCGGCGACGCCTCCGTCCCGCCGCCCCCACCCGACAGACAGCCCGGAGACTCCTGGAGCCTCGACTCCGTTGAGCCGAGCGCAGCCAGCACACCGGAAACGCCACCGCGTCGCGGGAGGCGACGGGCGATCGTCGCCGTCATCGTCGCCGTCGCCGTGGTCGCCGGTGGCACCGCCGCGGCGGGCTTCCTCGGGATGCGCGGCAGCAGCGAGGAGCTGCTGGGCAAGATCCCTGCGGACGCCGACGTCGTTGCCGTCGCCTACCTCGACCCGTCCGCGGGGCAGAAGGCCAACCTCTTCCGGATGGCCTCACGGTTCCCCGGTCTGAGCGATCCGGCAGGGTTGAGCCGGCAGGTGGACGACGCGCTGGATGCCGCGCTCGAGAGCCTCGGGCTGGACCAACGCGACGTCGGGTGGGTCGGCGTGGAGGTCGCCGTGTTCGTCGATCTGCGTCAGGAGCAGGACCCCGCGGTCGGCGTCCTGGCGGACAGCGACGATGACGCCGGCGCGCGCGACGCGCTCAGGCGTCTCCAGGACAAGAGGTCCTCCGACGGAACCACGTGGCGCACGGCGGACCACGACGGCGTCGCGATCACGTCGCCGACGGACGCCGGGAGCACGGCTCCCGCCTTCGCGCAGTTCGACGGCACCGTTGTGCTCGGCACCACCGAGGACGTCGTCGCGAGCGTGATCGACACGTCCCGGGGCTCGCATCAGGCGATCCGGGATGACGCGACCTTCGCCGACACCCTCGCCCAGCTGCCGAGCGGCAAGCTCGGGATGGTCTACGCGAACGTCCAGCCGATCCTGGGGCTGATGCAGGACTCGCTCGGGGCGACCGGCGCCCTGGGAGCTCCCGATCTGCTCACGGGCGACGTCGCCGCGATCCGATCGGCCGCCCTGACGATCTCGGCCGAGCCCGATGGGCTGGCGATGGACTCGGTCACGCTGTACGACGACACCAAGCTCACCCCGGAGTCGCGCGACGCGCTCTCGGCGCCCGATCACGCCAACCCGCTCCTCGAGATGGTGCCGGCCGATGCGTACGGCGCGTTCGCCATCGAGCACGTCGATCGATCCCTATCGGCCTCGCTGGATCAGCTCGAGACCGCCGACCCCGGTGTGGCAGACGCTCTGGAGCGGGCCGGCGTCACGGGGCCCGACGGGCTGATCGCGCACATGACGGGTGATGTCGCCGTCGAGGCGGCTCCAGACGGTGCCTCGACGCAACCGGCGGCAGCGGTCCTGGTGGGCATCGACGATCCGGGGGCGGTCCACGGGACGCTCGACTCGCTGTTCGGCTCGCTCCCGTTGGGGGCCACCTCCTACCGGCTGACGCCCAAGGGCGAGCTGCGCGAGCGCCACGAGGACGTCGTCTGGAAGACCGAGACCCATCACGGGACCGAGATCACCTACGCCTCCTCGGGGGCGACGGTCCAGGTCGCCTACGCCGTGGTGGGTCACGCTGCCGTCGTCGCGACGTCGCCCACACACCTGGAACGGCTGGTCGACCTCGCGGCCGGTGGGTCGGGGCTCGCCGACGACGCTGGCTATCGCGCCGCGATCGAGGGAATGCCCAGCTCGGATGCCGTCCTGTACGTCGACGTCGCCCGGATCGTCGCGGCCGTCCGCGCCCAGCTCGACCCCACGAGCAGGGCTCAGTTCGACGATCAGGTCGGCCCCAACCTCGATCCGATCCGATCGTTGGTGCTCGGCGCCGAAGGCGACGCCACCAGCCAACGGACCCGGCTGCTGGTGCGGATCCCCTGATCCCGGGGGAAAAGAGTGACAAAATCCGGTCCCCAGGTTGACCGTTTCGGCCGGCCGGGGTAGAAATCGTGGCGAGAAGTCGCTGGGGCCCTCGGGTTCCGGCGACTTCTCACTTTGTGCGCCCTCCATGCTTGAGCGGGCGCCGCGCGTGCGGGACGATGACGTGCGCGGTGCGGAGTCCTTCTGCGCAGCGCATCCGTCCCCGATGAAGAAGCGCGTCGTCCGAGCCGAGGAGTTCGAGGTCGTCGACGAGCAGGGCCGTGTCCGGCTGCGGATCGGTCTGTCGCACGACGATCTGCCCTTCTTCTCCATGCTCGACGACGACGGTTCGGTGCGAGCCAGGTTCGGCGTGCAGTCCGACGGAGCCGCCGGGCTCGCGATCGCCGACGACAACGGGAAGGTGCGGGCCACGCTGGGGCTCTCCTCGGACGGATCTGCCTCGCTCGCGTTCGGCGACAAGAACGGGCGGATCCGCGCGAAGTTCGGACTGGGCTCCGACGCGTCGCCGACGATGGGCATCGAGGTCGAGGACGGCGAGCTCCACCACCGCTACAAGCTCGCCGAGCAAGGCTCCCCGACGCTGGGGCTCTACGACGACGCCGGGAAGGTCCGCGTGCGGCTCGGTCTGGCGGCCGCCGGGTCGCCCGTGCTGCGCCTGCTCGATCCGAGTGGCGAGCTGCGGGTGGTCGTCGGCCTGGCGAACGACGGGTCGCCCTTCGTGCAGTTCCTCGACCCGAACAAGCAGCCCACCTGGACGATGCGTTGAGGCGTCGGCAGGCGCGCATCGCGGCGGCGCTCGTGGTCGCGGGGGCGATCGCGCTGCTGTCCGCGCCGGCGTCGGCCGTCTCGTTCGGCCCGGCGCAGCGTGCGGGCGCGCGATGGTCCTGGAACCCGGGCGAGGGGCTCGCGGTCTCGACCCACCGGATCTTCTCTGTGTGGGCGAGCGACTGCCCGCCGCCCAGCGAGGAGTGCGCCACGAACAGGGGGCCGTGGATGGGCGTGTTCGTCCAGCGGGGACGGCAGGGGGGCACGCCGGTCGCCTGGAAGAAACCCCGGCGCATCAGCCCGAAGGGCCGTCACGCCGAACGCGCCGCGATCGCCGCATCCGGCAACGTCGTGGTGGTCGGGTGGGTCACGCAGACGCGATACGTGCACTTCCGACCCCGTGCGCCGCGCGCGTTCTGGGTCCGTGTGACCCGGAACGAAGGTGACACTTGGGGCAAGCCGATCCGCCTGTCCCCCCCGAAGGGGCGCGTCGACTATCCGCGCCTGGCGGCCAGCGGCCGGCACCTGTACGCCGTGTGGACCGACGCGAACTCGGGAGCGATCAGGTTGGCTCGAAGCGCCGACGCCGGCCGTACCTGGGTGCGGCGGAGCATCGGCACCACCACGATGGGCGCCGCGACGGTCACGGGGTTCGCGGGCCTTCCCGACGTGGGGGCCAGTGGCGCGCTCGTGGGCATCGGCTGGATCGCCGATGCGGCGGGCAGGCAGGTGGCGCTCACCTCCGACGCCGACGCCACGGACCTCGGCGCGACGTCGACCCCGGTCGAGCTCACGCCGGCCAGTCCTCATCCGGACCTGCGGTACCCGGCCGTGGGCGGCTCCGCGGACGCCGCGACCCCGAGGGTTGCGTTCGCCTACGCGACGCCGGGAGGCATCGGGGTGCGTGTGCTCGACACCCGGCGACTCGGGGACGAAACGGTCGCCGCGACGTGGGGGTTCACGGCGGGAGGGACCATCTACACCGACGGGTACGGGCCGGCCGTGCTGCCTTCCGGGAACTCCGCCCTGCTACTCGCCGTGGCCGCGTGCAGGCGCAACGCGCGTCTCAGCAACGACTGCGCGGCACCGGCGGGAGCCCGCGTCGACGTCGTCTTCGCGGAGTCGAGCGACGGGCGGACGTGGCCCGCCCCGCAGCGGCTCACCGACGCGTCGAACCTGCCGTACCGGATCAACGACGAGCCGTCGCTGGCGGTCACCTCGGGCGGGGTCCGGCGCGTGGCGTTCGACCGCTACCAGATCGGCTTCTCCGCCTACCTCGTGGGGATGCGCTCCGGGGTCTGACTCAGCAGGAGCGCCTGAGACAGAACCAGCCGAACCGGCCGCGGTGCACGCACGCGTGGAACCTGGTTCCGCATCCCGAGCAGCGATAGAGGTTGCCGCCGCACGCGCAGCCCGTCCGGCTGATCGGCTCGCAGCGCACCCGGCACGGCGCGGGCCGGACGTGCGCGGACGCCCGGCGCTCACCACCGACGCCGGCGACCGCCGCGAACCCGACGAGGGCCGCCGCCGACGTGCGGGACAGGAAGCCGCGCCGGGTGATCGGATCAGCCATCGCCTGCTCCCGCGACGATCCGGATCCCGTCCGCGCTCGCGACCAGGTCGCGCGTCTCGTCCGGCGACGTCGGCGCTCCTCGAGCTGCGACGAACCCGCCTTCGTCCACGACGAAGACCGTCGGGGTGATGTCGACGTGGTAGCGCGCGGAGACGTCGCGCCCGCGCTCCGCCCCGACCACGACCGTGCCTCGGCCCGCCGACGGGCGCCACGTGGCGGGTGCGTGGTCCAATGGTTCGCCCGCGATCACCGCCGCCGGCGGAAGCGACCCCTCCGCGGACGCGCGCACCACGAACGGAACGATGTCGTCGCACGCCGCGCAGTCGGCGTCGGCGAACAAGAGCAGGTGACGGCGGCCGGTGAAGATCCTGGAGGAGACCGGCGACCCGTCGGCGTCGATCGCCTCCCACGCCGGGGCCGGCGCGCCCGGCGGGAGTCCCGACGCGAGGTGGTCCGGCGCGCCGGCCCCGGCCTCGAGCGCGTCGACGCGTGCGCGGAGCACGACGAGCTCGCGGACGGCGCCCGCCAGAGCCAGCCCGAGCCAGAGCCCCAGGCCCCCCAGGACGGCCACCGCGATCCACAGGAGCGTCACGGCGCCTCCACGGTGAGGGATCGGATCATCGCGGCGAGCTCATCGAGGGCACGCCCGAGTCCGCGGCCACGGCGGGCCACGACGTACAGGCTGAACGGACGTCCGGCGACGGAGAAGAACCGCTGCATCCCCGCGCGGCCGTGGCCTTGGACCTGAACGGCACGGGGATCGAGGTCGGACTCGCCGAAGGCCGGCACCCCGGCCGCCGAGTACAGGCCCCGGCCCGCCAGCGCGGGCTCGAACTCGACGAGGGAGGCCACCACCGCTCCGGCCTCGAGAGCCTGGGCGACGTCGTCGGCGTACGTGTCGCGCGAGAACGGCAGCGCGAAGTTGGCCAGACGGATCACAGGTCGGTTGATCGCCGGCGGTGGCAGACCGGGCAGCCACATCCGCGCCTCCCATCCGTTCGCCACCTGCACGGCGAGACCGTGACCCTGCACGGTCACCATCGAACCACCCCCACGACCCCTAGCGCGGCCAGACCGCCCACGGCCGCGTACGAGATCCTGCGCGCGGGCGCCGCGAACCGCGCGAGCGTCGCATCGACCCGGAGCAGTTGCGTGGGCCGGTGCACGCCGGCGACGGTGAGGACGGGCAGCGCACGAGCCAGCCCGAACACCGTCCCGATCAGGGCCCCCGCCCGGATGCCCCCACTGAGCGCCGACGCCAGCCAGACGGCGTAGACGGTCGACGTCGTCACGATCGTCACGACACCCACCCCGAGCTGCAGTCCGAACCCGAGTCCCCACAGCCATCCCCGGTAGCGCGTGCGCCACTCGTCGTCGACCTGCCGCCGCGCGGTCGGGAGATGGAGCCCGAAGGCGCCGAGCTCGAGCGCCAGCCCGGCGACGAGCCCGACCACCAGGATCGTCAGGCGCACCGCGATCGAGAGGCTGCCGACGACGATCGAACCCGCGAGCCCCACCAGGGCGCCGGCGAACGACCCCCCGACGACCGATCCGACGAGGTACGCCGATACGGTGAGCCACCACCTGGAGCCGCGTCCCCGCTCGCCGAGCGGGGTGATGCTTCCCAGCATCGAGGCTCCTCAGGGCGACCACGTGGAGCGCCCGCCCGCCACGAGCGCGAGCACGGTCCCCATCGCCAACAACGCGTCCATCGTCACCCCCTCGCTCGTTCGCCGGCAGCGATCTCCTCGTCGAGGAGCGCATCGCGCAGCAACGACGCCACCTGGGGCCACGAGGTGGCGGCGCCCTCGAAGCGGACCTCTCCGGTGCTGCCGTCGACGAAGCAGAAGTACGGCGACATCGAGACCCCGAACGCCGTCCACGCCTCCGACGAGTGCACCACCGGAAGGTCCGAGGGTGCCAACTCGAGGAGCTTGGACGGGCTCTCGAGCGCCCGGTCCTTGACCACGACGACGACGCGCGGCCGTCGCGGGAGCGTCGAGGCGGCACCCTCGCGCAGCCCCTGCCAGAAGGTCCGGCAGGTGAGGCACCCGGTCGACAGGAACGTGACGAGCGTGTCCGTGCCCGAGGTCATCGAGATCGTGACCTGCTGCCCGTCCACGGTCGGTCCGCTGACGTCGTGCGCGACGCTCACCAGGCCGGTCGGGTGCGGCAGGTAGTCGGGGATCGTCGTCGGCTCGTCGCCGTCGTGCACCACCGAGGGGTCCTCGGAGGCCGGCAGCCGGCGGAGGATCTCGGCGTGGCTCCGCAGCAGGGCAACGACGATCACGGCGAGCAGGCCGAGCAGGATGGTCTCCACCACGACGAGCGAGGTCAGGACGCTGTTGCTCACAGGCAGCCTGCCTCGTGCCGGCACGTCGTCTGGTCGACCGCCGCACTGCAATTGCAGTCCAGGCAATCGATCCGGCAGGGGATCACGCACGTGACGAGCCTGCAGAGGATCGGCGTCACGTAGGGGATGTCGGTGTTGCAGTTCCCGTAGCGGAAGACGACGCAGCAGGTCTTGAAGTTCGCGCAGCTGTCGTTCCCGCAATGGCAGCCGCCGGGGCAGGCGTGCCCGCTGTTCATCGAGCAGTCCAGGTAGTAGCGCACGTTCGTCGTGGAGCAGAGGTTGCCCGAGCCGTAGTTGCACTGCCACCAGCCGCCGACGAACGTGTTCGGCGGGCACCCGAAGTTGGACCCGCCCGGCAGCGTGCAGCAGAAGGCTGTGTATCCGCCGCAGCACCGCGATCCCGAGGGACAGGACGAGCAGGTACGGTGAAGCACGGACCGCGCGGTGACCGGTCGCGCCGTGTACGCGAGCGGGGCGACCGACAGGGCGCTCGCGGCCTCCGCGAATCGCTCCAGCCGGCGACGGCGCGACCGTCTGGGCTCGACGACGCGCATCGCCCGCTCGAGGACCGCCGAGGTCATGCCGTCCGGTCCCCGCCCTCGCCCGCGGTGCTCGGCCACAAGCTCGGGTGCCCTGGTCCGATCCCGGCGAGGGCGAGCGCCTCGTCGGCGCGCGGGTGGTCGTGGGCGGGGTGGTCGTGCTCCTCGGGACCGCCCGGCCTCCAGGACCGCCACGATCCGGGCGCCTCGGCGACGGCGACCGTGGCGACCCAACCCGCGAGGACGAGCCCGCCGAGGACCGGCACCGCGCCCGTTCCGAGCGACGCTATCCAACCCCACCCGCCGGAGCCGCCGGCGAGCGCATGACCGAGCGCCGCGACCCCGGCCAGTACGTCGAGCGAGAGGTGCAGCGCGCTGGGCGGCACGGTCTTGGAGCCGGCGCATCCGCAGGAGCCGGCGTCCGGGCGCGCGACCAGGACGTAGGCGAGGAACGCCGAGAACAGGAGGTAGGCGCACGCCACGGCGTACGCGCCGCGGGGGGCGAGGAGCGCCCAGCCCGCCGCCGCGACCTCGGCTGCCCCGAGGAGTCGCGCCGCCGCACGCCCGTGGGGGACCCCGACGTCTGCGAGCAGTTGCGCGGCGGCGCCGGGGTCGGCGAGCTTCGCGGCGCCGGCGACCGCGAGGAGTCCGGCCGCGAGGAACGTCGGGGGGGCGAGCACGTCGGCGGTCACGACCTCGCCGAAGCTACCGGTCGCCCCGGGGAGGGTCAAACACTCGGGCGGTTCAGATGCGCAGAGGACGGATCGGCGCGAGGATCGCCGACGGGTCGTCGCGCCAGATCTCGGGCTGCACGTCGATGTACAGCTCGATCTCGTTCCCGTCGGGGTCGAGCACGTAGATGCTGTGCGTGACCGTGTGGTCGGCCGTGCCGACGATCTCGACGCCCGCGTCGAGCAGGGTCTGGAGCGCGTCGCGGACCTCGTCGTCGGTCTCGCCGATCTTCAGCCCGAAGTGGTACATGCCGACGCGCCGGCCTTCCGGGATCGGCGCCGCGCCCGGCCCGACCTCGAGCAGCAGCAGCTCGTGGTGGGTCCGGCCCGAAGAGAAGAGCGCCGCGCCCGGCATCGGCGACTCGATCACCTCGTTCCAGCCCAGCACGTCGCGGTAGAAGTGGCGGGACCGCTCGAGGTCTCGGGCGTACAGCACGAGATGGCCGAGCTCCTTCACCTGGATCGCCATGCCGCCTGCCCGCCTCCCACTCGCTTGGCTCCGATTTTCGTAGTAGCTAGGAGACTAGCAGAGCCGCCCGGTACGATGGCCGGGTGGAACGCGTCCAGGTCGATCCGGTGCACTGCGACACCGCGCTGTCGAGCGTCTTCTCGCTGCTGGGCAAGCGGTGGACGGGCGTGATCATCGGCACCCTGCTGGAGCGTCCGGCCCGGTTCGGCGAGCTCGCGCAGGGGATCCCGGGCATCACCGAGGGCATGTTGTCCACGCGCCTGGCCGAGTTGCAGCGGTTCGGCCTCGTGGAGCGGGAGGTGAAGCCCGGACCGCCGCTCGCGACGGTCTACCGGCTGACCGACGACGGCGAGGCGTTGCGGGGACCGCTGCTGGCGCTCGTCGACTGGGCGCAGGTCCACCTCGTCTCGCGCTGATCACGGGCCGCTCGCTTATCGCTGCGACGTGACCGTCCGGTGAACGTGGTCATCCGTCGTCGGCGTCCGACCAGCCCATCGAGGCGTGGTACAGACGCGAGGTCACCTGCCGCGCGTTCCCGGTGCACCGGGCGGCGTCGGCGATGCTGAAGCCCTCGTCGTCGACCAGGGTCTTCACCACCTGCACCCGGTACTCGTGCAGGGCACGGTTGACCCGGGACCAGGAGTCGCGGACCTCGCGCCTGGCGGAGCCGCCCGGCCCGGCTCCGACGATCTCCGAGACCGGCCGTCCCTCGGCGCGCATGGCTCGGATCTGAGCGACCGCCTCGCGCAGCCGCTCGAGCCGCACGGCGAGATCCCGACAGTCTTCTTCGAGCTCCTCGAGCCGTTCGGCGAAGGGATCCCCTTCGTCCACGGATCACCTCCCGTCACGTCTTTGACGCACCCCGGCGGTGCGCCTGCACACTGAGTGTGTGATGGATCGGACCGAAGCACACGTACCGAGCGGTTCGACCCGAGCCTTCCGTACCGGGGACAACGCCCACGCGGTGATCCGAGATCGAGCTGATCGTCGGGTCGAACAAGCTGATGGCACGAAGTGCATCAACACGATCCTGGTCGCGGTCTCCTCGGGGACGGCGTCGAGCCGCGTCATGGACTTCGTGAGCGAGCTCGGCCGTGGCCTGGACGCCACGATCGTCGCCTTCCACGTCCGGGAATGGCCGTTCAGCGGGTCGGAGTGGATCCTGGGGGAGGGCGCGTTCGTCGAAGGGAAGCGGCAGGCCAGGCGGCTGCTCGACCGCGTGGTCCGCCGGCTACGATCCGAGGGGGTACGGGCCCGTGCGATCAGTGGCGGCGGTCGTCCCGGCGAGGTGGCGCAGGAGATCGTCGACGCCGCGAGGTCGGAGCAGGCGGATCTGATCGTGCTCGGGTTCCACCGACGCCCCCTGGTCGAGGAGCTCCTGGGGGCCGGGATGGCCCGGAAGGTGCGTCGCCGATCCGACGTGCCGGTCCTCACCGTCCCGCGGCTCCGCGCCCGTTCCGCTTAGCTCGCGCCAGATCGGGAAACCTGCTCGTGGACCGCGAGCCCGTCGGTGGGTCGCGCCGCGTCACGAAGGAGACCGATGGGATGACCACTCCGCAGCCGGCCACGCGCCGCATTCCGCTCCGTCCCGACCCCGCACTGGGAAAGATGGCCCCGACCGTGGAGGAGATGGAACGCGGCCGAGCGCTCGCCGCGGAGCTGCGTGATGAGATCCAGGGTGAGGTCCGGTTCGACCCTGGGGACCGCGCGATCTATTCCACGGACTCATCGAACTACCGGCAGCTGCCGGTGGGCGTGATCATCCCGAAGACCATCGACGACGTCGTCGCGACGGTGGCCGCCGCCCGCCGTCACGAGCTCCCGATCCTGTCCAGGGGGGGCGGCACCAGCCTCGCCGGTCAGTGCTGCAACACCGCCGTCGTCATGGACATGTCCAAGTATCTGAACGAGATCCTCGACCTGGATCGCGAGGCGAAGCTGGCCAGGGTGCAGCCGGGTCTGGTCCTGGACACGTTGCGGAACCTCGGCGAGTCCGCAGAGCCACGCGTGACGTTCGGCCCCACTCCCTCGACCCACGACCACTGCACGATCGGGGGCATGATCGGCAACAACGCCTGCGGCAACTACTCGATCATGTCCGAGTTCTACGGAGCCGGGCCCCGGATGGCGCACAACGTCGCGGAGATGGAGATCCTGCTCTACGACGGGACGCGCATGCGAGTGGGGAAGACGCCCGGCGACGAGCTGGCGCGGATCGTCGCCGGTGGCGGACGGCGGGGCGAGGTCTACCGGCGGCTGCGCGACATCCGTGATCGGTACTCGGTGCAGATCCAGGAGCGCTTCCCGACGTTTCCTCGTCGCGTCTCCGGTTACAACCTCGACGGTCTGCTTCCCGACCTCGGGTTCGACCTCGCGTACGCGCTCGTCGGAAGCGAGAGCACGTGTGTGACCGTGCTCGAAGCGACGCTGCATCTGGTCGACAGCCCGCCGGCACGATCGCTCGTGATCGTGGGGTTCGAGGATCTCTACAAGGCCGCGGCGCAGATCCCCGCGGTGCGCGAGTTCGAGCCGATCGCACTCGAGGGCTTCGACCGCGTGCTGATCGACGACAACAAGGCCCTCCAGATCCACGAGGACGAGCTCGAGCTCCTGCCGAAGGGGAACGGCTGGCTCATGGCCGAGTTCGGAGGTGAGGACAAGGGCGAATCCGATGAGAAGGCGAATAGGTTGTTCAAGCACTTGCGAGACGCCGATGGCTACGTGGGCGAGAAGCTCTACGACGACAAGCGGGCGGAGCAGAAGATCTGGGAGGTGCGTGAGTCCGGGCTCGGCGCCACCGCGTACGTGCCGAATCAGCGGGACACGTACGAGGGATGGGAGGACTCTGCGGTCCCGCCCGAGAACCTGCCCGGCTACCTGAAGGACCTCCGGGACCTGTTCGAGCGCTACGACTACGAGAACTGCGCGCTGTACGGGCACTTCGGCCAAGGGTGCGTGCACACGCGTATCCCGTGGGATCCGCACACCGCCGCCGGCATCAAGAAATGGCGTTCCTTCATCGACGAGGCGTCCGACCTCGTCCTCGAGTACGGGGGGTCGCTCTCCGGCGAGCACGGCGACGGACAGTCGCGAGGCGAGCTGCTGGAGAAGATGTACGGGCCGGAGATCATCGCGGCGTTCCGCGAGTTCAAGTCGACCTGGGACCCCGACTGGAAGATGAACCCGGGCAAGCTGATCGACCCGTATCCTCTGGACTCCAACCTGCGCCTGGGGACGGACTTCGCGCCGCCTCGCGTGCGGACCCATTTCTCGTACCCGGAGGACCACGGATCCTTCGCCCACGCCGCCCTGCGGTGCGTCGGCGTCGGGAAGTGCCGCCACGACTCGGGAGGGACGATGTGCCCCTCCTACATGGTCACGCACGAGGAAGAGCACTCCACGCGCGGGCGTGCCCGGATCCTGTTCGAGATGATGCGCGGGACCAACCCCGATATCGATCTGTGGCGCTCCGACGAGGTGCACGACGCCCTGGACCTGTGCTTGTCGTGCAAGGGATGCAAGAGCGACTGCCCGGTGAACGTCGACATGGCGACCTACAAGGCCGAGTTCCTCTCGCACTACTACCGGGGACGCGTGCGCCCCCGCGTCGCCTACGCGATGGGCCTGATCTACTGGTGGGCGCGGATCGCGTCGTGGGTCCCGCGGTTGGCGAACTTCGTGCTGAAGGCGCCGGGCCTGTCGACGATGGCGAAGCGGGCGGGCGGGATCGATCCCCGTCGGGCGGCGCCCCGGTTCGCGCACGAGACGTTCGTCGAGTGGTTCGGGTCCCGAGCCGAACGGTCGAGGACCGGTCCGCCGGTGCTTCTGTGGCCCGACACGTTCACGAACTTCTTCCATCCCGATATCGGCAAGGCGCACGTGCGCGTCTTGGAGGCAGCGGGATTCCGCGTGGTGCTGCCGCCCCGCCCCCTCTGCTGCGGCCGCCCGCTGTACGACTACGGGATGCTCGACACCGCTGAGCGGCTGTTCCGCCAGACACTCCGAACGCTGGCGCGCCCGATCGAGCAGGGCATCCCGATGGTCGGGATGGAGGCGTCGTGTCTGGCGGCGTTCCGCGACGAGCTTCCCAACCTGTTCCCGGACGACATGAACGCTCGGCGCCTCTCGCAGAAGAGCTACATGCTGTCGGAGTTCCTGCAGGAATACGCGGACGATTGGGAGATGCCCCGGCTCGAACGCAAGGCCGTCTACCACGGGCACTGTCACCAGAAGTCCATCGTGGGGCTCGACGCGGAGGAACAGGTGCTCAAGCGGCTGGGTCTCGATTACGAGATCCTCGACTCCGGGTGCTGCGGACTGGCGGGCTCGTTCGGCTTCGAGGAAGGCGAGAAGTACGACATCTCGATCGCCGCCGGCGAACGTGTGCTGCTGCCCGCCGTGCGCGATGCGGCGCACGACACGCTCCTGATCACCGATGGCTTCTCGTGCCGGACCCAGATCGAGCAGAACACCGATCGAAAGGCGAAGCATCTGGCTGAGGTGATCGCGCTCGCGCTCGACGCCGCGGGCTGATCATGGTTCGCACCCCCCCTGCTCGGGGCCTTCTGAGTAGGCCCGTCTCCTAGAGTGATCGTCGATGGTATCTCTGGTTCCTGCTCACTTCGACCGCGAGCGGCATCTCCCGCTCCTGCTCGAGGCCGACGACGCACAAGAGCACATGCGCGGCTACCTGGACCGCGGCGAGCTCCTCGAGATCCACGATGGCGAGGGGATGGTCGGCGTCGCCGTGCTCGTCCGCGAAGGCGACGAGGTCGAGATCTGGAACATCGCCGTGTCCGAGGAGCATCGCGGCCGAGGGCTCGGCCGGGCCGCCATCGAGGCTCTTGCGAAACGGTGCAGGCGGGACGGCGCCTCCCGCTTGACCGTCGGCACCTCGGACTGCAGCCTCGACACGATCGCCTTTTACCGCAAGGCCGGCTTCCGGTTCGACGGGGTCCGCGAAGGCTACTTCGACACGTATCCGCTTCCCGTGGTCGAGAACGGCATCCGCGCGCGGGACATGGTGATGTTCCGGATGGATCTCACCCCGCCTCCATCAGATGCTCGCTAGACTCGACGAGCGACGGAGGCGTTGAAACCCTCCCGACGCGGGGACGTAGCTCAGTTGGTAGAGCACCTGCTTTGCAAGCACGCCGGCCTAGACGCTGTGCTGACCTGCAAAGACGATGGTGATTGCCGAACGAACTTCACGAAGTTATGTGCTCATGATATGCCAGCCTCCGGCACCGGGACCTCGGGCGCGATCAAGTCAAGAACCCGCGGCGCGATGAAGAGTCGGCCATATGACTTCCCGGTCACCTCACGCAGAATGCCGGCGGCCTCAAGCCGCGCGATTGCTGTGTTGGCCGCAGGATACGTGACGCCGTATATGTTCGCGGCGAAGGTTGCGGTGATGACGGGATAGCCAATCAGGCCACCTGCTATCTCGACTCCGACGCCCCGGATACGTTGATTCTTCGCAATCTCAAGAAACTCGTCTCGGAGGCGAAGAAGAGCAACTGTCCGCCTCGACGCCACTTCCGCCTGTACGCGAAGGGCGATCAAGAAGAACGTAACCCACGGATCCCAATCACCTGTCGCACTGAGCTCTCGAAGGTGTTCTCTGTATTCGTCTCCTCGAGGTTCGAGATAAGGCGAAAGATTGAGAATCGGATGCCGCAGGATGCCGCCCTCGACCAGTTGGAGCTGAGCGACGAGTCGTCCCATCCTGCCGTTCCCGTCGATGAACGGGTGAAGGGTCTCGAACTGATAGTGCCCCACCGCAACCCGAACAAGCAGCGGTATGTCCTCGTTGTGGATCCAACGCTCCCAGCTCTCTAGGCCATCCTGAAGGACATCCCCGTTCGGGGCGGGCACGAACAGGGACTCGGTGATCGGCGAGCTACGCCGAAGACCTATCCAGTTCTGTCTGTCCCGAATTTGGCCAACGTCGGACGGATGCACGCCGAGCCCATCCATCAAGATCTGATGGAGGCCGCGAACGAGCCATAGCGTGATGGAGGCACCCTCTTCTCGGATGGCGGCGAGGCCGCGTTCAGCCGCCTGCACATAGTTCCTGACCTCGCGTAGGCCGCGATCCATCTCGTCTTCTTCGAGAAATTCGGCCTCGAAGAGCTGAGGCAGAGTCGAGTACGTGCCTTCTAGAGCCGACGTGCTTACGGCCTCTTCTCTGATCGCAGGCCTCGCGAGATTGCCCGGTGCGGGCAATTGACCAGCCAGACCATCAAGTCGCCCGAGGGAGAGCAGGGCCTCCTGGTGCAGCCGCTGAGCCGAGGGTGTTAGCGGGATCTCTGAAGGAAGCGGATCCGCCACGTAGGCGTAGTGTTCGAAGTCCTTGCCCCGATCCGTGACCTTGACCGGGACGAGGCGTCCTATCGGGGAGTTCTTGAACCGTTCGACGTCCACTTTTTAACCCTTCCCCAACTCGCTAAAATTCTACCCGTGTGATTCATAGTTAGTTCCTACCCAGGACTTTTGAAGTATAACGGGTTTAGCTTTCAGTTTGGCTCAAACATTGCAAGCATCTGCACCGTACCGTCTTGACCTGCGGAAATAGATGGATCGTTGATCCGCCCGATAAAGGAAGAAGCCAGAAGGCGCCCGTTTCGGTACTTGGTATCGGTGTCGGTTCGGCTTGGTGGCGCCCTGCCAGTCAGGGACCCGGCCTCGAGCTCCCCGAGCAGCCGCACGACGCGCCGGCGCTCGTCGGGATGCAGCGTGAGCGCGTCGAATGATGTCGGCCCAAGTCGTAGCCGGCCTGGTCGCGGTAGCGCATCAGCCGCGAGGAGATCGCGTCTCGGTCAGGCTGGTCCGCGATCAGGTAGCGGCGGACATCTTTGGGCTGTGGCTGTGCGAGGGCGGCGGAGTTGGGTGGCCCGGGGTCGAACTCGGGGAAGGACTTGGAGACTCTGTCGGGCTCGGTGACGAGCTGGGAGAAGGAGAAGAAGGAGAAGGACTCAGGCTGGGGGATGGAGCAGGACTCGGCAACCCAGGGGTTATGAATACCGGTGTCGAACTCGATGAGTTTGAACTCGATGAGTTTGAACTCGTCGACGACTGCGGGAGTGCTGGTAAGGGTTGCTCCGACGAGATCTCGCGCAGCAGGGCAGGCACAAAGGTCACGCTCGGGGAAGGAGCTACCCGGGGGTGGTCGGGCCCACCGAGTGCGGAGCCGGGGGTGGGGACCAGCGCGGGTGTCTGGGAAACAGACTCGCTTCGGCTGGGGTAGGGAGCGCTCGCAGAAGAGCCTGCCTCGGCGTCTTGAAGATAGGCCCAAACGAACAGCCCGCCCACCAGCGCCACCACAGCCCAGAACGCCACATTGTCCAACCGCTTCCGAACTCGCCCAGTCATTTCTCACCTCTCATCGTGCCAGGAATATCCAGGCCTCCCCGATCCCAACCGTGTCTGAGTTGGCTCGGCAGACCCCTTGAACGCGGGTAGGCGGTGGCTCGCAACTTCCCGACGAGCCGGTCGTTCGTCTACGGCAAGGACCTGCAGCCGGCGCTTGATCGGCGCGTCGCTGTTCAGTCACTCGCCTGTATCTCCCCGAGCAACCGCACGACCCGGCGGCGCACGGCCGGATGCATCGTCAGCGCGTCGATGATGTCGGCCCAGTCGTAGCCGGCTTGGTCCCCGACCGGACGGATCCTGCAGTCAGATGCGCGAGTGTTAGGAGGTACTAGAAGACCAGCAGCACGATCGCGACCGCGAGTACGAGCGCCAGGAGGGCGAGAAAGACGCCTGCCGCGACCCGCAGCACCAACGGCGGCCCGATCTCACGCACACGCAGTCGTCCACCCGACGCCCGTTGGCAACAAGCTCATCGAGGGCTACGCCCGCATGTGTGCGGATCCGTAGCGGGAGACCACCCGCCAGTCATTGCCCGATCGCTCCTCGAGAACGCTCGCGTGGCGCGACCGTAGGAGGGGAGCGCATGGCCTCTTCGATGCTCCGGCGGTCAGGTGATTCGCATGCTGAGCAGGCCATCAGCCCCTCCTTGGTGAGGATTGCCATATACGAGAGACATCGCGTGCACACCGCCTCGCGCCACCCGCTGTGTGCGCGAGAGTCCGCCGAGTCGTCCGGGGGCACCCCAAGACTCTGATGGTCCCCCTGGCGGTTGACCCGACCGCATTGCTCGCCGGTTCGCATCCGATTACGTTCGACCAATGGGTTGGTCCGGTATTCCTCCTGGCGGAGGCATCCGCCCCGATATGAGCAAGGCAGCCGCGGACGAGCAGCACAAGGTGGAGGAAGAACGAGCTCAGGCGGAGCACCTCGCGAACGAGGTACAGCCCACTTGGTGGCGGCGGCTTTGGCATCGGAGCCGTTCTCCTCGCACTTGATTTCGTTCGAAGCGAAGATTGGCGCCCGCTGGTGCTTCCCGGCCGCGCTTGACATCCGCCCCCCCGGTGGGCGAACAAAGTTGGATATGTGCCAAATTCGGGAATGGCCCCGCGTGTGCCCCGACCGGATCGCTAGCGCCAGGCGGGGATCCGGCCCGAGACCGCAGGGCATCGTCTGGGTCTTCCCCGATCGCCGTGCCAGATTGGCGTGTCGGCGGAGCTCTACGACGCTGACCGGCACGCGACCATGCTCCGGACAGAGCCCGACAACCTCGCCCTGATCGGGGACCAGCTCGCTCCGCGTCGATCGGTTCGTCGTCCGATGCCCGCCCGTAACCTTCGCGAGGTCGACCCCCGGCACGGGGCGCGGGGGTCCCTCCCAGGTGGTCACCTGGAACTCGACCCCCTCCGCGGTCCGGGTGACCTCACCGGCGAGTCGGGGTCGCCGGTGGTGCCCGCCGCAGTAGACCCCGCACGAGGATGTCGTACCAAGGTGTGGTCTTCACAGCCTGTCACCGGGAGCACGTTGGCGGTGTGCGGCGAGGGCGCGAGCCTGCGCCGTCGACGCGGCGTATCTCGAGACCATCTCCCGCGACCGCCAGCCGGTGAGCCGCATCAAGTCGCCCTCGGCGCCGCCGTGCGCGAGCCAATCGTGGGCGAACGTGTGGCGGAACTGGTGAGGGTGGAGGTGCTCGAGGCCAGCGTCGGCCGCGCGCCGCCGCGTGATCTGGCGGACACCGCTCGGTGTGACGGCACCACGACGACCGAGCCAGAGCGCGTCGATGTGTGCCTCGGGGTGCGTCCTGCGCATCCGCAAGTAGCGGTCGAGCGACCTCGCGGTTCGGTTCCCGATGCCGACGAGACGGGGAGCGCGCCCCTTCGTCTGGGTCAGCAGCAGCGTGAGCTGGTCGAGGCCGACGTCGCTGACGCGCAACCCGGCGACCTCGCTCAGGCGCGCGCCTGTGTCGATGAAGACCCGGATCAGGGCGGCGTCGCGACGATCCTCGAAATCGTTGCCGTCGCACGCCTTGAGCAGGTTCCGGAGCACGTCGTCGTCCAGGACGGCGGGCGGGTTCTCGGGGATCCGCGGCGGCTTCATGTTCCGCATCGGCGACTCGCGCAGCTCGCCCTCCTCGACGGTGAACGCGAAGAACCGGGCGAGGGCGCGGTAGCGGTTCTGCGCCGTTGCCGGCTTCCACCGGGCGAGCAGATCCTCGATGAAAGCCTCCACGTGTTCGCGTGCGACGGCATCGATGGCCGATGGCATCCCGCGCTTGGAGCAGAACCGCGCGAAGGCACGGCACGCCTCGCCGTAGGTCTCGATCGTCCGTGGCGATTTGTTCTCGGCTCGCAGCGAGCGAATGAAGGACGCGGTTAGCTCCTCTACACTCGTTCCCATGGCTTGCGCCGTCGTCTTCACGGGATGGATTATGCGCTGTACGAACGGTGTGCGTCCACCCACGGGAGCGTTTCCGCAGGTCACGACGGGGACGTAGCTCAGTTGGTAGAGCACCTGCTTTGCAAGCAGGGGGTCGTCGGTTCGAGTCCGATCGTCTCCACCGAGAGAGGTCCCGCCGCCGGGGAGCAAGAAGATCAGGCGAGGCCCCCGAGCGCCTTCTCGATCCACCAGGGTAGATGAGATTCCCACTGCCAGCGTTCCGTGGCGTCCAGATGACTCAGGATCGCTTGATAGGTGATGGCGTGGTGCATGGTCGTGAATGGAGCCGTCCTGCGAAAGAGCTGTGTCGCTTCGTCACCGGGCATCACGGTTGACCAGGTGTCGAGGTAGCGACGCAGTAGGCGCTCCCGCGCATCAGCATCTGTCGTGGGAGGTCCGAACATGTGGAAGTACGTCTGCAGATCGACGAAGGGGTGCGCGATGCAAGCGTCCGTCCAGTCGAAGATCACGTAGCGACCGTCCTTGATCGCGATGTTCGCCGGGTGGAAGTCTCCGTGCACGAGCGTGAACGGGATCGGCGCACCCTCGAGTTCGAGGCTGAGCCGTTCGAAGGCGGGCATCGCGTCGAGGAGTCGGACAGCATACCCATCGGGGATGTCGCCGAGGTCGCCTCGAGCCAACGCCTCGATCTGGCCGAGGAGCACGGCAGGCCTGCGATCGGCTAAGCCACCGGCAAGCAGCTCTTCCGTCAAGGCGACGCTGGCACGCTGCATGGATGCCATCGCTGCGAGCGCTTCCTCCCAATGCTCGAGCCCCATGTCCCCGACGTCCTCATCGCCGAAGTCCTGTAGCACCATCCAGCCGCGCTCTGGGTCGAGGGCGATCGGCATAGGCACCGTCTCGGGGAAATGCCTCGAGAGCAGCTCGGTGACCGGTCCCTCGTGGCGGAAGTAGCCGGGCGAGGCCTTGAGGTAGCAGCGGCCGGAATCGGTCTGGATGCGGAGCAGCGCCGACCCGTTCCAGCTCGAGTATTGCTCGACGGTTCCAACGCCGGGCAGGGACGAGCGCACCCATGCTTCCACCTCCGCGAACCACCCTTCGCGTTGCCAGGGCTCGAGCCGTTGGGGTCCGCCGCTTCGTCGCTCGGCGAACCACCGGAGGGCGGCTGCACGATCGCGTTCATCCGACATCGAAAGACCACCGAGCGTCGGCTCCGAACACCAACCCGACAGATCGGCAGCATCGTCGCCGACGTTCTCTGTGAAGCGGAACTCGATATCGCTGTCCGCACCCTCCTCCTCGCGTTCGCCAACCACGATGCTTCGGAGAACGATGATCTCAAGGCCGAACCGCGCACGTATCGATCGTCGGATCGAGCTCACAACCCCCCAACGCTCCGTGCTCGTCACGCGAGGCAGCGACCAACCCGATTCCTCTTCCACTAGCAGCACGCGGAGACCCGCCACGTCAGGGATCACGAGATGGAAGGTCGTGGTCATCTGCTGACGACGCGGTTGATCGACTCTTCAGGACGGGTATACATGCGCTTGGTCACAGACGATAACTTCGGCCGCACGCTCATCGGCGATACGTGCGATCCTGGGGGTTAGCACAGCGCTCAAGCTCGGCTGCTTTGCAGGCAGGGGGTCGGCGGTTCGAGTCCGCTCGTCTCCACTTGACCTTCCGGTGCGCGAACCGGTTCTTCAGTTCACGGTGAAGCCGCGTGTTCGCGCGGCGGTGGCTTGGTCTTCGTCTCTCGTCACGAACACCACATCATCGTCTCCGGCCAGCACCGGGGACTCCTCAAGCGCGACGACCACATGGATCGCGTCGGGGGTCCGCAGCCGGTGTTCGAGCACCAGGTTGTACGCCACCGGCAAGACGGCGTCTGCTCGAAGACGGAGCAGTGCGATCGGACCGTGCTCGTCGCAGTCGGCATCGATGCGAGCGAGCAAGCCCGTCGAACTTCGCAGCCGCCTCCCGATCGTCGCGGCCCGGATCACGATGGCGAGGATGTCGAGGAGCCAGCCCTCGATTCCGTCAGCCTCGAGAGCGCGCTTCGAGTTACCTGTTTGACATCGTCGGGACCCGGGGTCGCGTTCGCGATAGCCGATCCCGCTCGGCCAGCTGTCTCTCGAACGGACCGCGACTTCTCGCGTATCCAGTCCCTCGCGCGGCTCATGACGTCGGTCTTGTAGCTGAGCGCCTCAACGGTGTCGCCCATGTGCCGCCGCGTGCGCTCTATGTTCGCCCGGATCTCATCCGAGTCTTTGCCCATCGGATGTCCTCCTTCGTCGTCTCGATGGCCTGTATCGGGACGGGTGGGCTCGCTTGGCGGACCCGTCCCCTTCCCGTCAAGGCCAGCGCGCCGGCCACGATGGCCCATACGGCGGTCATGATCAGCGCCGCCGCCCAGACCGGCATGACGAGCGCTAGAAGCGCGATGAAGCACGCCGTGAGTGTTCCCAACCCGATGAGCCCTGCGACGGCTGCGCCACCGAACAGCCCGGCACCGAGGCCGGCCAGCCGCGCCTTCTCCGTCATCTCGGCCTTGGCGAGCTCGATCTCTTCGTGCATGAGTTCCGTGAGGTCGTTCGTCAGGTCGCGCATCAGCTGCCCGATGGAGCGGCTCCGCGGGTCCTGAGTGCCGGTCGCCTCGTCAACGGTGGTCCTCATTGATCTCCCTCCACCTCGGCTTGCCGCGCCCCCGGCTATCGAGCTGCGCGCTTGGCCGTCGACCGCTTCGAAGTCGGCTTCTTGGCGGAAGAGCGTTTCGCCGTCGTCTTCTTCGCACTGCTTCGTTTCGCCGTCGCCTTCTTGCTGGTCGAGCGCTTCGCCGTCGACCTCTTCGCAGACGCCCGCTTCGCCGTGGATCTCTTCGGAGTTGACCGCTTCGCGGTCGTCTTCTTCGCACTCCTTCGTTTCGCCGTCGCCTTCTTGACATTGGAGCCCTTCTGGGTGGAGCGGCCGCGGGAGCCCTTGCCGCGTGCTCCGGCCTTTCGGGCGCTGTCCTTCACCGCCTCGGCGGCATCGTCTGCCTTATCGACGGCGACTCGCTCGACCGAATCAACCGCCCCGGCCACCACCGCTTGGGCGACGTCCGTCGAGAGAACCTTCTCTCCTGCACGGACCACGACTCCCCGTTTCGGCATCTCTCTTCCTTTCTCGTCGAGCCCGTTCATTCGCCGGGCGTGTCGGACTCGTCCTCGTCGCCGGCGGGATCGACAGGGTCCGGCGCACCCTTCGTTCGCGGGTCGGCCTCCGGCGTCTCGACCGGCGCGTCGGGCGGGATCGGATCGTTCGTTTCGGGCTCGCCCGTCGGTGACTCCGTCGATCTCTCCATGGGCCTCCTCGCCGTCGCATCCGGTCCTCGTGTGCGATGGACATACCCACCACGCGACGAGTCACGCATCGGGTTCGATGCATCCAGGGTTCGCTCCAGCAGCTTCGACCTGGCGAGTTCGATCGCACTACCTCCACGTCGTGGACGTGGCGATCGACGCGGTCAGCATCTTCGCCGTGGAACCGGTCGGGGAGGCCGCGGGCTCGCGCTCGCAACCTCCCTCGCGCTTAGCGTCCCCTTAACGTCCGGCGCCTAGACTCCGCCGCGGATGACATCGGTCCGCCACCGCCTCGCCCTCCTGGTGTCGTCCGTCTGTATCGTGGCGACGGCCTGCACCACCGCGGTCGTTTCGCACAGCCCTCGTGAAGGCGGGCGGCCCTCCTCGGGGCCGGCGTCCGCTTCCCCCGCCCCTCCGTCCGCCCTCGAACTGGTTCCCGCCGGCTACCGGCTTTCAGCTCCGGTCGAGCGAGCCGTCGCCCTCGAGGCGGGCGGCACCGTCTACATTGCCGGTGGGCTGACCGCGTCGGGGGCCTCGGTCTCGGGCGTGTTCGCGATGGACCCGGCCACGGGCGCGATCCACAAGGTGGGGGACATGGCGCAGCCGTTCCACGACGCCGCAGGCGCGCTCGTCGGCGGGTCTCTGGTCGTCTTCGGGGGTGGCACAGGGCAGTCGAGCGACGCGGTCCAGACCTTCGACCTGCACACGCATCGCGCGCGGATCCTCGGCCGGCTGCCGAGTCCACTGTCCGACCTCGCCGCCGCGACGATCGGCGACACCGTCTACCTCGTCGGCGGTTGGGACGGAACGGCGCTCTCCTCGTCGGTGTGGGCCACCTCGGACGGACGCTCGTTCCGCCGGGTGGGCCGGTTGCCCGTGGGGCTGCGCTATCCAGCGGTCGCGGCCAGCGGCTCGGTGCTCGTGATCGCCGGCGGGCTGCTCGCCGACGGGCTTGATTCTCGTGCCGTGTTCGCGTTCGACACCACGACCGGGAAGACCACGTCGATCGCCAAGCTGCCGACGCCGTTCGCCCACGCCATGGCGTTCCCGGGCGGCGGCTCGGTCTACGTGGCCGGCGGCGAGGACGCGGCGGGCAACACCCTGGCCTCGGTTTACGCGGTGGATCCCGCCGGCCGAGCCTTCGAGCGGGCGCATGCGCTTCCTCAGCCGGTCTCGGATGCGGCGGTCGCCTTGACCGCGGACGGCGCGATGTTGATCGGCGGGTCGCGCGGTGGCGCGGTGACGGACGTGGTGGGGACGCGGCCGAGCGCGAAGACACTGGCCTCGAGCGCCAGGGGTGGGGTCGACCCCACGACGGCGGAGACGCGGCGCCCGTTCGCCGGGCTCCTGTTGATCGCCGATCGGGGGAACGACCGGCTGCTGGTGGTGGACAGCCACAAGCGCGTCGTGTGGCAGTACCCGAGCCCGACGTTGCCCGCACCACCCGTGCCCTTCTACTTCCCCGACGACGCGTTCTGGGTGCACGGCGGTCACGCGATCCTGGTCAACGAGGAGGAGAACGACGTCTTGACAGAGATCGCCTACCCGAGCGGCAGGACGCTTTGGACATACGGGCACCCGCGTGTCCCGGGATCGTCGGCCGGGTACGTGCATCAGCCCGACGACCTGTACCCGTACCCCGCCCGTGGCGGCGGCCTCGTGGTCGCCGACGCGAGGAACTGCCGCATCCTGTTCTTCGATGCAGCCGGTTCGCCGACCCGTCAGATCGGGCGGACGGGCGATTGCACGCCGGGGCTGCCGGCAACCGTTGGGTATCCGAACGCGAGCACGCCCCTGCCCAACGGCGATCTCCTGGTGACGGAGCTGTACGGAGGGATCGTCGCGCGCGTGACGTCATCGGGTTCTCCCGTCTGGCAACAGCGGATCCCGGGTCTCGGGGTTCCGTCGGATCCCCAGATGCTTCCCGACGGCTCGATCGTGGCGGTGGACTATGGGTATCCCGGTGAGGTCGTCCGCTTCCGGCCCGACGGGCACGTCCTGTGGAGGTATGCCCCGTCCAGCGGGCCGGGCGTCCTCGACCACCCGAGCCTCGGCGCCCCCCTCCCCAACGGCCTCGTGGCGGTCAACGACGACTACGGCGACCGTGTCGTGCTGATCGACCCAAAGACCGACAGGATCGTGTGGCAGTACGGGCTGGCGGGCGTGGCGGGGACGTCGCCGAACCGGCTCGACACGCCCGACGGCGTGGATCTGCTGCTGCCGGGTGGACGGATCCCGCTGCACCTGGACTTCGTCAGCACCCGGGTGCGCCCTGGCCGGCCCTGAGCCCGCGGCTCAGGTGGGCGTGACCCAGAAGTCCTGGTGCATCCCCATCGCGTAGTGCCCGGCGAGGTTGCACACCACCGCGTAGTGCCCGGGGGGGAGATCCAGGGTGAGCATCTGGGTGGTGCCGACCTCCATGTCGCCGGTCTCCCCGACGTTGGTGACCCCCTTGGCGTCCTCGTCGATCCGGTTGGCCTCGCCCTCGAAGCTCACGATCGGGAAGTCAGCAGCCGGGGTCTTGGTCTGAAGCACCACGAACTCGTGGGTCTTGGTGCCGTCGTTGGTGACCAGGAACGAGACCTTGCCCTGGGGCGCGTAGGGCTGGGACAGGTGGATGAACATGTGGGTGGCGTCGGTCTCTCCCAACGAGGCCGTGACCGGGGTCGCCCCGGCCGGCGTGACCCAGAAGTCCTGGTGCATCCCCATCGCGTAGTGCCCGGCGAGGTTGCACACCACCGCGTAGTGCCCGGGGGGGAGATCCAGGGTGAGCATCTGGGTGGTGCCGACCTCCATGTCGCCGGTCTCCCCGACGTTGGTGACCCCCTTGGCGTCCTCGTCGATCCGGTTGGCCTCGCCCTCGAAGCTCACGATCGGGAAGTCAGCAGCCGGGGTCTTGGTCTGAAGCACCACGAACTCGTGGGTCTTGGTGCCGTCGTTGGTGACCAGGAACGAGACCTTGCCCTGGGGCGCGTAGGGCTGGGACAGGTGGATGAACATGTGGGTGGCGTCGGTCTCTCCCAACGAGGCCGTGACCGGGGTCGCCCCGGCCGGCGTGACCCAGAAGTCCTGGTGCATCCCCATCGCGTAGTGCCCGGCGAGGTTGCACACCACCGCGTAGTGCCCGGGGGGGAGATCCAGGGTGAGCATCTGGGTGGTGCCGACCTCCATGTCGCCGGTCTCCCCGACGTTGGTGACCCCCTTGGCGTCCTCGTCGATCCGGTTGGCCTCGCCCTCGAAGCTCACGATCGGGAAGTCAGCAGCCGGGGTCTTGGTCTGAAGCACCACGAACTCGTGGGTCTTGGTGCCGTCGTTGGTGACCAGGAACGAGACCTTGCCCTGGGGCGCGTAGGGCTGGGACAGGTGGATGAACATGTGGGTGGCGTCGGTCTCTCCCAACGAGGCCGTGACCGGGGTCGCCCCGGCCGGCGTGACCCAGAAGTCCTGGTGCATCCCCATCGCGTAGTGCCCGGCGAGGTTGCACACCACCGCGTAGTGCCCGGGGGGGAGATCCAGGGTGAGCATCTGGGTGGTGCCGACCTCCATGTCGCCGGTCTCCCCGACGTTGGTGACCCCCTTGGCGTCCTCGTCGATCCGGTTGGCCTCGCCCTCGAAGCTCACGATCGGGAAGTCAGCAGCCGGGGTCTTGGTCTGAAGCACCACGAACTCGTGGGTCTTGGTGCCGTCGTTGGTGACCAGGAACGAGACCTTGCCCTGGGGCGCGTAGGGCTGGGACAGGTGGATGAACATGTGGGTGGCGTCGGTCTCTCCCAACGAGGCCGTGACCGGGGTCGCCCCGGCCGGCGTGACCCAGAAGTCCTGGTGCATCCCCATCGCGTAGTGCCCGGCGAGGTTGCACACCACCGCGTAGTGCCCGGGGGGGAGATCCAGGGTGAGCATCTGGGTGGTGCCGACCTCCATGTCGCCGGTCTCCCCGACGTTGGTGACCCCCTTGGCGTCCTCGTCGATCCGGTTGGCCTCGCCCTCGAAGCTCACGATCGGGAAGTCAGCAGCCGGGGTCTTGGTCTGAAGCACCACGAACTCGTGGGTCTTGGTGCCGTCGTTGGTGACCAGGAACGAGACCTTGCCCTGGGGCGCGTAGGGCTGGGACAGGTGGATGAACATGTGGGTGGCGTCGGTCTCTCCCAACGAGGCCGTGACCGTGGGTGGCGTCGACGCCGCATACCCCTGGATCGGCGCCGCCGCCACGGTCGTTCCCGGCTGGTAGCCGGGGATCTCGGCCACCGTCGCCAGGTTGCCCGACTCCGATAGGCACCCCGTCAGGAGCGCGGCCGCGGCCGCCGCGAGGGGGATCGCCCACGGTCGGGTTCGCGTCCGTCCGGGCATGCCGGCCCCTCTATCCCCCCGCACCCGGCGCCCGCCAGTCGGGGACGCTCGGCGCGTTCGGCTCCCAGGACCTGATGTACGTCACCACGGCGGCGATCTGCTGCTGCGTGAGGGGACCCCCGTACTCGTCCAGCCACGCCGGCATCTCGGTCCCCGGGATCCCGCCCGCGACGATCCCCTGGATCTGCTGATCGGTGACGCTGCCGAGGAACTGCTGCGAGTTGAGCGCCGGCGCGTCGACGCCTTCGCCGAGCGTGCCGTGACACGACGCGCAGTTGAGGGACCAGAGCTGGGCGCCCGCGGAGATCTGCGCCGACTGCTGCGCCGTGAGCGCGTCGGCCCGGCGTCCGCTCTCGGTCGCTTTGTAGATCGGGAAGGACAGCACGAGCACGAGGAAGGTCCATACGCCCGCCTGCTGCCAGCGGCGGGTCGATCGGAGCACCGCCCCGGGCTCGTCGATCTTCTCGGTCACGGCGACGCTCCCGGGCTCGCCGATGGGTTGGCGCTTCCCGTCGTTCCCTCGTCCGCCGACCCGGCGACGCACGAGGGGCCGGCGGCCTCGCTCGGCCCGGTCAGGACGCCGCGTGGAGGACCCTCCACGATCGTCGAGGTGTCGACCATCACGTGGTCCTCTTCGATCGAGATCTCGAACCGGTCCATGCCGCGTGGGGCGGGACCGGCGACGTACTCGCCGATCATGTTGTAGATGCTGCCGTGGCACGGGCACTCGAAGCGGTCGGAGCTCGAGCAGAACGGGACGCGGCACCCGAGATGGGGACACCGCTGGTACAGAGCGCGGAGTCCTCCTTCGTGCTGCGTGACGTAGAAGCGTCCGTTGACGAAGTACTTGACGGCGCCTTCCTCGGTGAAGTCGCTCACCGGACCCGCGTCGACCACACCCCCGAACCCCGCTGCGGGCCGTGCCTTCAAGATGTCGTAGCTCGTCCATCCGGCCTCGGCGATCAACGCGACGCCGAGCACCTTCCAGGTGCCGTTGAGGAACACGCGGCGCTCGATCCCGTGGGTCTCCTGCTCGTCGGTCATCGTCAGAACTCCGCGTAGAGGTGCTGCCAGGGCCATACCCAGGACCATTCGGGGCCCCGGAAGAACGTCCCGACGACGGTCAGCACGAACGCCGCCACCGCGAGCACGGTGAACACGACCACCACCATCTTCCGATCGCGGATCCGCCAGCCCTTGCCGCGATCGAGGTAGGGCAGCGCCAGCAGCCACAGGAGCGCGGCGCCCGGCACGAGCACCCCTGCGACCATCGGTTGCACGTGGGCGAGCAGCTCCTGGAGGCCCGCGAAGTACCACGGCGCCTTCGCAACCGCCGGGGTCTGGTTGGGGTTGGCGATGTCCTTCAACGGCGCGTCGAACAGGATGGCCAGGACGAACACGACGGCCACCGTGAGTCCGGCGACCACGGCGTGGCGTACGAGGAAGTGCGGCCACGTGAACACGTCGTCGTCCGGCTCCTGCTCCTCCCGGCGCCCGCCGTCGTGGGGAACGACGCCGAGCAGCCGATAACGCGATCCGTTCGGTTCGGGCTCAGGCATCGGCGGTCTCCTTGCGTGTCGCGGCTTCTTCGTGGGGCTCTCGCCGCCGATCGACGACGGCGAATCCGTCCTTGCGCACCCGCCAGACGTGGATCGCGATGAGCACGACCATGAGCGCGGGCACCAGATAGATGTGCAGCACGTAGAAGCGCAGCAGCGCAGGCCCGGCGACCTCATTGCCGCCCAGCAGCAGTGAGCGCGTCTGGCTGCCGAAGACCGGCACGTAGCCGGCGATGTTCGTTCCGACCGTGATGGCCCAGAACGACAGCTGGTCCCAGGGAAGCAGGTACCCCGTGAAGGACATCAGCAGGGTCAGCACGAACAGGAAGACCCCGATCACCCAGTTGAACTGTCGCGGCGCCCGGTAGGCGCCGGCGTAGAACACGCGCATCAGGTGCACCGCGACCACCAGGACCATCAGGTGCGCGGACCATCGGTGAACGTTGCGCACGAACTGCCCGAAAGCGACCGACGTCGACAGCGTGTGCATGTCGAAGTACGCGTCGGGAGCGGCCGGGTGATAGAAGAACATCAGGTACATCCCGGACACGAACAGGATCGTGTACAAGACGGCCGCGATGAACCCGAGCCGAAGCGTGGTTCGCGTCCGTACGATCTCGGGCGGCACCTTCACCGGGTACACGTGCAGGAAGAAGTTGTGGAACGAGGTCATCGACCGGCCGCGTGGCGTCGACGTGCTCGGGTGACGGATCGCCGAGCCGTAGAGGTCGCTCTGCTTGAACGCCTCGCCCGGATGGAAGATCGCCTTGAACCATGTCCGCTGGCGCAACCGGTCGCCCGTCGCCATGTTCAGCCTCTCACCGGGACGAGCGCGATGGGTGCGCTCGACGCCTCGTTCCATCCGTCCAACGACAAGGCGTCGGTCGGGCAGCGCTCCACGCACAGCGCGCATCGGATGCAGCGTTCCTCCTGGAGCACGAGCACGCTCGACGGCTGGTCGGGCACCAGCCCGTCGATCTCGTCGGCCGGGAGGATCCGGATGCACTTCTCGGGGCACACGTCGACGCAGCCGCCGCACAGGATGCACTTCGTCGGCTCGAGCATGATGTTGAGGAAGCACTGCAGACACCGGCCGGCCTCCTGTCGGGCCTGCTCTTCGGTGAACCCGAGCTCGATCTCCGGCGACCCGATCCGGCGCCCGCTCGGCTCGGAGGGAACCGGCTCGCGGGACCGCTCGGTGTAGATGGAGGCGACCGGCCCGCGGTTCACCGACACGATCGGCAGCATGCGCCGCCCCGCCAGGGTGGGCCGGGGCGGTTCCTCGCCGGCGATCTGCCGATGAATCGATGCCGCAGCCCGCCGGCCGTCGGCGATCGCGTCGATCAGGTTGCGGGGTCCGAAGGCCACGTCGCCACCCGCGTACACCCCGTCGCGCGTCGTCGCGAGAGTCTCGCGGTCGATCGAGATGGTGCCTCGCGGCGTGATGTCGACGCCGTCGGCGGGATCGAGCCACGTCAGGTCGGAGGTCTGGCCGATCGCCAGGATCACCGAATCGCACGGGATGATGGACTCGGTCCCCTCGACGAACCGCGGGTTGAAGCGACCGTCGGGATCGAAGACCGACGACACTTGCAGCGTCTCGAGACCCTCGACGTGCTCGGTGCCGACGACACGCTTGGGCCCGAGGCGGTGCAGCATCTCGATCCCCTCGAGCTCGGCTTCCTCGATCTCGAACTCGTGGGCGGGCATCTCGGAGCGGTCCTCGAGCGAGACCAGCCGGACGCGTCCCGCCCCCATCCGGATCGCGACCCTGGCCACGTCGAAGGCGGTTGCCGCGGCCGCCTCGACGTCCTCGGCGGCGTCGGTCGCCTCCGGTTGGGCGCGCCCCGCCGCCACCTCGCGGATGGCGGTGCGTGCGGCGTCCAGGGCGACGTTGCCGCCGCCGATCACGAGCACGTCGTCGCCGAGCTCGACGCGGTAGCCCAGGTTCGCGTTCAGGAGGAAGTCGACGGCGTTGAGGACGCCGTCGAGCTGGACACCCGGGATCGACAGGTCGCGGCCGCGCATGGCCCCCACCCCGAGGAACACCGCCCCGAACCCCTCCTCACGCAGGGACCGCAGGGAGAAGTCCTCGCCGAGCCGGCGGCCGGTCCGGAGCTCGACCCCCAGCTCGAGGATCGCCCGCACCTCGTCCTGTAATACCTCGCGCCGAAGCCGGTAGGGCGGGATCCCGAGGACCATCATGCCGCCCGGACGGTCCTGCGCCTCGAAGACCACCGGCCGGTAGCCGTACATCGCGAGGTCGTGCGCGCAGGCGAGGCCAGCAGGCCCGGCCCCGACGACGGCGACCCGTTCCTCCCGGGGAGCGAGCCGAGGGAACATGGCCCGGTAGGTGCGGTCGCCGTCGCGGCTCTCCACGCCGTGGCGTTCGCAGACGAACCGCTTCAGGGCCCGGATCGCGATCGGCTCGTCGATCGTCCCTCGACGGCATGCGAGCTCGCACGGCGCCGCACACACCCGGCCGCAGATCGAGGGGAACGGGTTCGGAAGGCGGGCGATCTCGTACGCGAGCTGGTCGTCGCCGGCGGCGATCGCCGCGACGTATCGACCCGCGTTCGTGAGGACCGGGCACGCCCGCGTGCACGGGACGTTGTCATCGAACCACTCACCGCCGACCTGTTGTGTGGTGAACCGCACGCCGCTCAACGCGGCTCGCCTCGCTGAAGGCGAACGAAGAGCCAGCACGCGAAGACGAAGGCGACGACCCACCAGACCACCATCAGCAGGTCGCGGGCGGTGGGGACGAGGTGGACCGAGAGATAGCCGAGCAACCGGTTCGGGACGAGGAGGAAGACGATCCAGCTCACCACCAGCATGACGGCGGCGCGGATAGTGGGCGCGGTCCACGACCTCACCATCCGAACGGTTCTCGTCATCAGTCCTCCAAGAGGAGACCTTCGCGGGCGGGCGCGGCCCGCCCCCAGTGGAGAACGTCCCGCCACGAGAGGGACCATCGACCCTGTCGACCGTCGGTATGGGTCTTAGCACACACGCGGAGGCGACGCACCCCCCGAGCTGGAACTACGGCTGCCAGATGCCGGCGATCGGGGTGACGTCGTTCGCGTACCCCGCGTACCCGGCCAGGTCGAACCCGTCCTCGAGCGTGCGGAGCAGGCTGTAGTGGTAGAAGGTGCCGTCGTAGGATCCCGGCTCCACCTGCGGGCCGATCAGGGCGCACACGACATGCCCGCCCATCCCGAACCCCCACTTCTTGGCGAGCCCGTCCTGGCGTTGGTCCTCATCGTACGTGACGACGATCAGACCGTCGTCGCCGAACGCGGGTGACGATTCGATCTTCGGGATCTCGCGCTCGAGGAACCGATCGAACTGGAGGTACCGGTTGTTGATCGGCTGGCAGTTGCCTTCGCCGTCCTCACATCCGTTCGGGAGGACGAGGTTGAACAAAGGCACGGTACCGTTGGCGAGCGCGCGGTTGAACCGGCCCATCGGATGCTGCTCGCCGCCGGCGTAGATGTCGTTGTGCAGGCACTCCTCGGACTTGTCGGTCTCGGACCAGACGCCGCCGACACCCTCGACGTCGTCATAGAGGATCGCGGGGTTCCCGGTCGTGTAGAACCCCGTGAGCGGACAGGGACCTTGCGGCTCGCACAGCGCCCCGGACCCGGTGTCGCAGCGAGCCGTGCCGCCCTCGAGCCAGGTCTTCCAGGCGCCCTGCCACGTACCGTTCGCGGCGTCGAGCTGGTGGAACAGGTTCGGGACGTTCTGATGGCAGGCGACCCCGTAGTCCTGCTGCTCGCACTTGGTGAACTGCCCCGATGTCAGCGCCACGTAGTTGGCCTGCGACCAGTGCGTCGCGGCACGATACTCCGTCAGCCACGCGCTCCTGGGCTTCACGTTCCCGAGCAGATACGGGGCATTGGTCCCCTTCAGGTGGGAGTAGGTGGTGTTCTCGCCGATGATCAGGAACACGTGACCGAGCCGGGGGATGCCCTCTCGCGACGTCGGTGCGCCAACACCCGCCGGAGGCGAGATCAGACCGAACAGAGCGATGGCGGCGAGCGCGGCTACGAAGGTACGCAACTTCCGGGACATGGCTCGACCCTCCGTGCGGACGGGCGCCGACCGTAGCACGGGGGTCTCGTGAAGCGGTAGCCGCGAGTCGGCTCACGACCAGCCGGACCATCCTCCACGCGAGCGTTCCGCCATCCCCCTCACCGGCCGAAAGGCGTCCCCCGAAACGGGGGTTCAGGAGGCGGCCCGGAACGCCGAAGCTGAACCAGAAGGCGGGCACGGGCCGACATTCGGCCACCGCCGATGAGACCAGATGATCGGTGTGACCACGGGTCGGAAGGGCGCGAAGTGGCCCCTGTACGGGGTCCTTGCGCTCGTGTGCGCGGGTGTGGCGATCGGAGGCGGGATCTTCGAGAAGCGCGCGCTCGAGCAGCAGACCCAGACGGCGGAGGACAAGGTCACGACGTTCGCCGCCGACACGATGGGGGTCGCGCTCGGCGATTCCGATCCCTCCAAGCCGCTGAACGCAGCGGACGCCGCGAGCCTGACGCAACGCCTCGAGCGTGGCACCCTGGGCAGCGGCGACGTCGTCCGCGTGCGCGTCTACTCGACGCAAGGCGTGTTGATCTACTCCACCGACGACAGCGACGCGATCGGCTCCAAGAACCTTGGGGATCTCGATGCGATCCGCGCTGGGGTCGGAGGGGTCACCACCAGCGCGGTCGATGCGGATCGGGTCGCGACGGGGGACGGGGGCGGTTCGGTGTCCCTGCAGCTGCTCGAGACCTACGCGCCCCTTCCCGGACCGACGGCCAAGCCCTTGGCCGTGGTGCAGGTCGACGAGAAGTACAAGCCGATCGAGGACGCCGCGAAGAAGCCGTGGGCGATGGTGCAGCTCGGCGCATTCGGGCTGGCGATCGCCCTGTTCCTGCTGTCGCTCTACGGTCTGGCGCAGACCATGATGGGCAAACGGATGGCCGCGGGGTCGGGCTTCCATCCCGCCGCCGCCCGCCCCTCGAGCGGTGGATCCAAGGAGGCCAAGGTCCGTGAGGCGCTCGAGGAGCAGATCTCGCAGCTGCGGCTGCAGCTCCTCGAGAAGGACCAGGAGTCAGCGAACGCCGCACGCGACTTCGCCGCGCAGCTCCAGGAAGCGGCGCGCCGGGCCGACGAGGCGCACTCGCGCGGTCGCGACGGCGACGAGCGGATGCGTGCAACCGAGGAGCGCGCGAAGGAGGCCGAGCGCAAGCTCCAGCAGGCGGAGGAGCATTCGCGAGACGCGGAGGCACGGGCCAAGGATCTCGAAGCTCGCTCGGGCGATCTGGAGGCTCGGGCTGCGGAGCTCCAGGCGCGCTCGGCCGATCTAGAGGCTCGTGCTGCCGACGCCGAGTCCAAGGCGTCGCGGCTGGTCGTCCCGGAGGACGCCGAAGGCATCGTTCGGGAGCTCGAGGCCGCTCACGGCAAGGCCGTCGACGCCGAGCGTCGCGCGGGCGAGCTCGAGGTTCGACTGCACGAGCTCGATGCCCGCGCCGGCGCGTTCGAACGGCGGGCGAACGAGATGGCCGAACGCGCCGAGCGTGCCGAGACACGAGCCGCCGCGCTCGAGGCCGAGCACGGGAGCGTTGGGCAGAAGACAAAGGCGCTCGAGGAGCGGGCGGCCGAGGCAGAGGCGAAGGTCGTCGAGGCCGAGGCGAAGGTCGAGGAGGTCACGCGTCGGGCTGGGGATCACCAGCAGCGAGCAGCCGCGACCGAGGCTGCCAGGTCCGAGCTGGAGACGAAGGTAGCGCAGCTCGGCTCGCGGGCCCATGAGGCCGAGCGGACGGCGGAGGAGCTCGAGGCCAAGCTGCGGGATGCCGCCGAGCTGGCCCGCGTGGCGAACGGCCGCGCCGAGGCGGTCGAGAGCGTCCGATCCGAGCTCGAGGCGGTGACGGTCGATCGGGATCGGCTCCGAGAGCGGCTCGCTGCGCTCGAGGCCGCGAGCGGTGAACGCGACGCGGCCGCGGTTCATGTACGGGAGGAGGCCGACGCGCTCGGTGCGCGCATGGTGGAAGCCGAGCGGGCGAAGGCATCGGTCGAGTCGGAGCTTGCTGAGGCACGGACGGCGCTGCAGCAAGCCGACGAGCGGGTCCGTCAGGCGGAGGCGCGCGCCCAGGCGTCGGAGGATCGGCTGTCGTCGGCCGCGAGCGAGCTATCCACCGAGGCGGCCACCCTTCGAGCCGAGCTTGAAGGTGAGCATGAGCGCGTGCGCCTGATAGAGGCTCGCGCGGCGCAGTCGGAGTCCCGGGTCGCGGAGGCGGAGTCCCGTGCGATCGGGGCCGAGGAGAAATTGTCCGAGCTGCAGGAGACCGGCGAGCGGCTGCGCGACGCGGAGGTTCGCGCAGAGGAGCTTCTCGTTCGCCTTTCCGACCTCGAGGCCGCGGGTCGCGAGGAGGTCGAGCGCCGGGAGGAATCAGAGCGGCAGTTGCTGGCAACGGGTGCGGAGCTCGACCAGGTTCGGGCCCGGGTCGCGGAGCTGGAGCAGCTGCGCGCTCGCGCGGCCGAGCTGGAGCAGGACGCGTCTCGTGTCGCCGAGCTCGAGGCCGCTCTCGCGGGACTTCACGCCAGCGAGCAGACTGTGCGCGCCGAGCTCGAGGCGACGCGCGCCGGGGCGGCCGATCTCGAGAGGAGCCTGCAGGACCGCGCACGCGTGCTCGAGGACGAGATCGCGCAAGCGCGAGCGACCGCGGCCGAGCTCGCATCGAGCGCAACCGAGGCGAGTGCACGAGCCGACGAGGCGGAGACGCGGGCACAGATCGCCGACGCCCGCGCGCGGGATGCCGAGGATCGCGCGCAGGCGCTGGATGCCCGGGCTCGGGAGCTCGACGCCCGGACGCAGGAACTGGACGCGAGGACCCGGGAGTTCGAGCTCCGCTTCGAGCAGGCGGAGACCCACGCGCGTCAGGCCGATGCCACCACGCAGGAGGTTCGCGCCCACGCGGAGCAGCTCGAGGCGCGGGCGGCGGAGTTCGAGAACCAGGCGCGCGAGCTCGAGACGAAGATCGGGCAGATGGAGGAGGATCTCCAGGAGGCTGCGGCTGCCAACCGTGACGCGAGAGAGCGTGCCGAGGCCGCGGAGACCCATGCCGAGCAGGCGCGGGATGCGCTGGAAGGGGGCGTCTCGGAGCTCGAGGCCAAGCTGAGCGAGGCGAGATCAGCGCTCCAAGCGGCTGAGCAGCGGGCGGCGGAGGCCGAGGCCCGGCCGGCCGCCGATGTGTCGCCCGAGCCGGGCGCCACCGTGCCCGGCGACGAACAGGTGCACGAGATGCAGCGCGCGCTCGAGGAAGCCGAGCAGGAGCTCGAGTCGATGGGTGTCCGGCTGCGTCGCGCGTACGCCGACGCCGAGGATGCGCGCGCCCAGCTGCAGTTCGCGAAGGATCGTGGAGACGTCGCGATCGACCCCGCGTCCGAGGCCGAGATCCGGCGGCTCCGCGACGAGCTCGCCCGGGCGATGGACCGGGCGCAGGCCGCCGAGGTGCGCGCCTCGCAGTCGCAGGCCGACGTCGCGGCCGCTCGTCTCGGAGTGGGCGCCGAGCCCGACGAACCGGCCCCCGACCTCCCGACGCCCGATGGAGACCCGACGACCGACCCCGAGGCAGAGCGCAGCCTCCGCTACCGGCTGGCCCGGTCGGCGGCACGGAAGAAAGGCGTTATCGGCGGGGACGACTCAGACGACCGGCCGATGTGGTCCTGAGGCCTGAGGCTCGCTCGATCACCCACCCGTGGGGCATGATGCGATGGTGCGTCGCCTCGTCGTAGCGCTCGCTCTGGCCGCCGTGAGCTTCGTGGCGGTCCCGGTGCCGGGCGCATCCGGCACGAGCGCGGTGACGTCGACGCGGATCAGGATCGACCGCGGGAACGGCTACCACGCGATCGTGTCGAGGATCCCGCCGCGGCTTCGCGACCGCATGACGGGCTCGTCGTGGCGGCCCGGCTGTCCCGTCGCGATCGACGACCTGCGCTTGATCCGGCTGACGTATCGGGGGTTCGACAGGGCGCCTCATCGGGGCAGGCTCGTCGTGCACCGTTGGTTCGCGGTGCGCGTCGCCCGCGTCTTCGCGAAGCTCTACGCGGACCGGTTCCCGATCCACCGCATGCACCTGGTCGACCGCTACGGCGCCGACGACAAGGTGTCGATGAAGCACGACAACACGTCGGCGTACAACTGCAGGTACCGCAACGGCGTGTGCTGCACGTGGTCGATGCACGCCTACGGCAAGGCGATCGACGTCAACCCGGTCGAGAACCCGGAGGTCTGGTCCGGCGGGGTCTCACCGCCCAACGGCCGCGCGTACGTGGACCGGTCGGTCCGCCGCAAGGGGATGATCTTCCACGGCGACCGCGTGTGGTGGGCGTTCCACGCGATCGGGTGGCCGTGGGGCGGCGACTGGCCGACGCCCGACTACCAGCACTTCTCGTCGAACGGCCGATAGATCTGAACAGATCAGATCGGCAGGCACGCCGTCGCGAGGTAGGGCTGGGGATCCACGGCCGCACCGTTCCACGGGTGCCACTCGAGGTGATCGTGGGACCCCACGGCGTCGCCGCTGTCGCCAACGTAGCCGACCACGTCGCCGGTGTGCACGTAGCCGAGGTTCCCGAGCGAGGACAGATGCGCGTTGTACACGTAGCCGAGCTGGCCGCGGACCCGAACCTCGAGTCCGCCGAGCTCGCTCGACCCGCTGGAGGCATAGCCGTCGAAGGGCGCCAGGATCGGCGACCCGTAGGGCGCCGAGACGTCGTCGCCCATATGCCGGTGCACCGGCACGCCGGGCAGCCGGACCATGATGCCGAAGTTGTTCGCTATCGACGTGTACGAGGGCACCGGGCAGACCCTGAAGATCACTGAGCTCTGCAGCCACGAGGCGAGCTGCACGCGTCGGTCCATCAGCGCGGCGATCCGCCCGTGGACCCAGTGCCGCAGCCCGTGCAGCCGCGCGCGCAGCTCCTGCACCCGCTGGCGTGCCCACACGCGGGTGGTCTTGAGATCGTGTCCGTCGGAGACCTTGCCGCCCATCGCCTGCTCGACCACGTCTCGGGTCCGTCGGATCGAGAGAAGCAGCCGATGCGAGTTGTGGTGCAGGATCTGCCGGAGCTCGATGATCCGCTCCGCCGCCTCCCGGCGCTCGCGCAGTGCGGCCTCGATCGCCGTCTCCGCATGCGCGGGCAGCGACACGTAGCCGATGGATGCCAGCGTTGCCAGCGCAACGACGCGCTTGATGTAGGTCTTCGTCACGGTGTTCGTCCCCCTGCACCTCGTCGAGGTACCTGTATCGGCACCTCGGCCTCGGGTCCTTAGGGCCGGGTCGACCCAGGATGACGGGCCGGAGGGGGAACGGGTGGGCTGCCGGGTCAGATCGCGAGCGCGTCGACGAGGTAGGTCTCGCGCAGACGCACGTCGATCTCCTCGGCGGGTAGCAGTCGCCGCGGCTCCATGCCGTAACGGGAGGCGGCCGCGAGGTGCGACCAGCACAGCGGCACGAGCTCATCCCGCGGGAACCAGCCGACGACGGTGGGTCGCGCGCCCAGCGCTCCCCACTGCCAGAAGCAGAACTGGCAGACGAGACCGAGGTTCTGCGGATAGCCGAACTGGGCCCGGTAGCCGAGGTCGTGCTCGACGATGCGGCCCCAGAGCGCGACGCGGCCGAGGGCGGCGGGGCAACGGGTGTGACGAAGGATGTCGACCGAATGCGTTGCGTGCAGCCCGCACGAGCAGTCGACGTTGGGCGCGCTGTGCAACCGTGCGTGCTTGCACGCCGCCTCGGTCGGCTCCACCGGCCGCCAGGGTCTCGACCTGCCGGCCACCGGCCGAAGCAGGAGGTCGGTGCCGTCGCGCCGCCCCGTCAGCGCCCAGGCGCGCCACGCGAGCACGGGCTCGGTGGACACCGACCTCTCGAGGTCTCGGGCGAGCGAGACGTTCGCGTTCACGGACGAGGCTGCTCGATCGGGGCGGGCACCTGCTCGGGCTGCGAGGGTGCCGGCTCGGGCATGGGGAAGTGCGGGTCGGGAAGCGGCAGCGAGGCCGGCTCCACTTCGATGATGCGCTTGGGGCGACCGATGTTCACGATGACCTCCGCCGCTCTCCGGGGCCCTCCCGCGGGCGGACACTCAGCCTACCCCGAGGGGCCCACGGAGCGGAACCTCCCAAAGCACTACCTGGCCGCACTACCCGGTTCACGCCCGGGCCAATCGGAAGATCCCGGTCGGGCCAGTGAAGTAGATGCGGCCTTTCGGGCTCGTCTCCATCGAGTAGACCGGTGTGCCGGCACTCACGATGATCCGAGACGGCGCTGCGAAGCCGGTGCGGCCGGCGTTGAGCTGGATCGCCCGGATCGACCCCGTCTTGGCATCGCCGAACACGAGGTCTCCCGAGACCGCGGGCCCGAGGCCGCAGCCGTCGCAGAACGCGGCGCCCGTGATCGCGATCGTGGCGTCGAACCAGGTCTGCGGGAGGATCCGCGGAGCGGGTCCGTCTCGGTTCGTATCGCGAGGCGCCGGGAGCGAGCCGCAGCTCTGGTGCGGGCCCCACGCGAAGTTGCCTCCCCTCCGGATCAGGTTGATCTCGTCGTTGCACGACGGGCCGTTCTCCGTCTCCCACAGACGGCCGGTCTGCGGGTCGAACGCGAAGCCGAACGAGTTGCGGTGACCGAAGGACCAGATCCGTGTTCCGAACGGGTTGTGCTTCGGGATCGAACCGTCCTGGTTGATCCGAAGGATCTTCCCCCGCAGGTTCTTCCTCCGTTGGCTGTTGGCCGGGTCGGCGTTCTCTCCGGTCACGATGAACAGCTTCCCGCCCGGGCCGAAGAGGATGCGCCCACCGTTGTGGTTCGTGTGGCTCGTTACGGCCCACTTGAACAGGGGTCGCCACCCGGCTATCGCACCGTCGCGGACGCGGATGCGCAGGAGCTCGTTGACGAGTGTGCCGTGGTCGGTCCGCGTGACGTAGACGAACACGAACGGACGGTGGGGCCATCTCGGGTGCAACGCGATGCCCAACGCCCCCCGCTCGCCGTCTCCGTTCACGTGGGTGATCGTGCCGAGCAGCCGGTTCGCACCCGTCGCCGGGTTGATGATCCGGATCCTGCCCGTGGCTCGCTCCAGGTACCAGATGCGCCCGTTCGGCGCGATCGTGAACCCGGCGGGACCGTTCAGGCCCCGCTTCACGGGCACCACCTTCACGGCAGTGGCGGCGTTCGTGGACCGAACACGCGCGGAGGACGTCGTTGCGAGCAGCGGCGCGGCAAGGATCGCGGCCAGCAGGGCGGCGAGGAGGAGACGGCGTCGCGACGTTCGCATCGGCATCCTTTCGAACGTGGGAGCATGCCCGGGGTGACCACGGTACCGCCCTCGGCGTTCGGTGATCCGGTTCTCCGGAGCGAAGATCCCCGGTTCCTTCGGGGCGAAGGACGGTACCTGGAGAACGTGGAGATACGGGGCGCGCTCCGCGCCGTGTTCGTCCGCTCGATGTTCCCGCACGCCGTGCTCCGAGGGATCGACGGCCTGCAACGGGCGCGGGGGATGCCCGGTGTCGTGGCGGTCTTCACGGCCGAGGACCTTGACGTGGCGGCGCAACCTCCGGCCGGCAATGTCGAGGCGCCCGGCGAGGAGCTGGCGTTGCCCTTCCACCGCGAGGTCCTGGCCCGGGACCGCCTGCGGTACGTCGGCGAGCCCTTCGCGGTCGTGATCGCGGACACGCTCGGCCACGGCGAGGACGCGGCGGAGCTGGTGCACGCCGACGTCGAGCCCCTCGAGGTGGTGATCGATCCCGAGGAGGCGGCGGCCGACGGCGCGCCACTGTTGTGGCCGGACATCGGCACGAACGTGGCGCACGCCTTCGAGCACGGATGGGACGGGGACGTTCTGGCTGAGGCCGACGTCGTGGTGCGGGCGCGATTCGTCAACCAGCGGGTGGCGCCGGTCCCGATGGAGCCGAACGGGATCGCCGTGGTCCCCGGACCGGATGCGTCTTGGAGCGTGTGGGTCTCGACGCAGATCCCCTTCGACGTCCGCGACGATCTCGCTGAGCTCCTCGGCGTGGAGCGGGATCGCGTACGGACGATCGCGCCCGACGTCGGCGGTGGGTTCGGCGCCAAGCTGGTCGTCTATCCGGAGTTCGTCGTCACGGCGAAGTCCGCCCAGCTGCTCGGGCGCCCCGTGCGGTGGTTCGAGTCGCGGAGCGAGTCGATGCTCTCCATGACGCACGGACGCGCGCAGATCCAATGGGTCGAGGTCGGTGCCACGCGGTCGGGACGCCTGGTCGGGATGCGGGTCGAGCTGCTCGCCGACATGGGCGCCTATCCGATCGGGGCGTACATGCCGACCACGACCGCGGAGATGCTCGGCGGCGTGTACCGGATCCCGCAGGTGGCGTACCGGGGGCGAGCGGTCGTCACGAACACCACGCCGGTCGGCGCCTACCGGGGCGCCGGACGGCCGGAGGCGGCGGCGCTCATGGAGCGAGCCGTCGATCTGGTCGCGGCCGAGCTCGAGATGGATCCGGTGGCGCTCCGTCGAGCGAACCTCGTGCCGCCCGAGGCCTTCCCTTTCACGACCGCCGTCGGCACCACCTACGACACCGGTGCGTACGAACGGTCGCTCGATTCGGCACTCGCGATCGCCGGGTACGACGCGCTGCGCGCGGAGCAGCGCCGCCGCCGTTCGCGTGGTGACCGCCTGGAGCTCGGCATCGGCGTCGCCACCTACGTCGAGATCACCGCCTTCCCTTCGAAGGAGTTCGCGCGCGTCGACGTGGAAGACGACGGTCGCGTCGCCGCGTACGTGGGGACGTCGTCGCACGGACAGGGGCACGAGACGGCGTTCGCCCAACTCGTGGCCGCGATCCTGGGGGTCGGGTTCGGGGACGTCCGCGTGATCCATTCGGACACGGCCCTGGTCGAGCGCGGCCAGGGGACGTGGGGATCGAGGTCGCTGCAGGCCGGGGGCTCGGCGGTGGTCGCGCGCGCGGGCGAGGTCGTGGAGGCGGGGCGCCGGCTGGCGGCCTCGGTGCTCGAGGCCGACGAGGCCGACATCGAGGGGCCGAGCGGCGGCGGTTTCCGCGTGGCCGGTGCCCCGGATCGGTCGGTGGGGTGGGCGGAGCTGGCCGTCGCGGCGCGGAACGCGGGAGACGGAGTGCTCTCGGCGCGTGGCGTGTCGCGCGATCCGGGCACGACCTTCCCCTTCGGCGCCCACATCGCCGTGGTGGAGGTCGACGTCGAGACCGGCGCGGTCCGGCTCGTCCGGCACGTCGCCGTGGACGACTGCGGCCGGATCCTCAATCCGCTGATCGTCGACGGACAGGTGCACGGCGGGTTGGGCCAGGGGATCGCACAGGCGCTCTACGAGGAAGTGCTGTTCGATGAGGTTGGCAACCCCGTGACCGGGACGCTGACCCAGTACCTGATGCCGTCGGCCGCCGATCTGCCCGCGTTCGAGATCGCGCACACCGAGACGCCGACGCCCGTGAACGCGCTCGGTGCGAAGGGGATCGGGGAGTCCGCCACGATCGGCTCGGCGCCGGCGGTGCAGAACGCGGTGATCGATGCGCTCAGGGCTCACGGCGTGCGCCACATCGACATGCCGTGCAGTCCCGAACGCGTGCTCCGAGCGCTCGCGGGCCGAACGGCCTAGGAGGCCCCGCGCCGGGTTCGCGACCTCTGACGGGTTTGCCCCCGCCGGCTCGAACGCCGACACTGTCGGGGATGAACGCGCTGCGGACGTCGATCGCGCGCCGCCTTCGTGGGCCGGCGGGGGGAGTCGCGGCCATGCTGGTCCTGGCCATGGCGCTCGGCGGGGTGGCGATGGCGAACCCCGGCGGTACGCCCAACGAGCACGCCACCCACGCCAGCCCGTCGACCTCCGAGGCACCGGAACCGACCGAGGCACCGGAACCGACCGACGCGCCGGAGGCGACCGGCGACCTGTCGGCCGCGGCGGCCTCGCACACGCAGGCCGACTGCACCGATGCCGTCAAGGACGTCCAGGCCGACCTGCCGTCGCCGGACGAGGCGACCGGGTTGGCCAACGCGATCAACGTGGTGGGCGCCAACTGCCAGAAGAACCTGCAGGCGCCCGGGCTGATCGTCGCGCTGCAGCACCTCGTCGCGAACTATCAGCGTCATCAGGACCACGAGGCGGCGAAGGCCGAGAAGGCCGCCGCCCGATCCGGCGAGGAGCACGGGAACTCGGGTTCGTCTCACGGTCATGCGGGCGAGCACGGCCCCCCCTCCACGGGCTCGTGACCGCCGGTCGTCGCCACCCTCCTCACGTGCGGTAGCGTGCGCGCATGAGCGACGTCCCCGTGTGGGAGCGCCGGTTCCGTGCGCCTCGGATGAACCTTCCGCACTGGTCGCGGGAGGCTCCGGATCGGACGGTCTACTCGTCCAACGAAAGCGGCATCTGGCAGGTGCACTGCTGGGATGTGGCGTCCGGGCTCCGTCGCCAGGTCTCGGACCATCCGGTGGGGGTCACGGAGGGGCACGCCTCACAGGGAGGCGCCCGGGTCGTGTTCTGGCAGGAGGACTCGGGCGACGAGATGGGTCGATGGATGGCGCAGCCGTTCGCCCGTGGCGCGTCGGAGCCTCTCCTCGAGGGCGTTCCCGAAGGTTGGCACGAAGGGTTCTCGCAGGCGGCCGGCGTGATCGCGACCGGGATCTCCACCCGTGACGGCTTCGCGATCTACGTGTCGGTCCACGGCGCGCCTGCGAAGGAGGTGGCGCGGAGCACGGAGTGGATGGGCGTCGCCGAGGGCGGCGAGGCGGGCGACGACCGGATCGGCCTGTCGTCCGACGGCGCCCTCCTGGCGCTCCAGCACGCCGAGTACGGCGACCTCACGCACCTGTCGCTGCGGATCGTCGACCCGCGAACCGGCGCGGTCGTCGCCGAACGCGGGGACGGGTCCGAGGCGATCACGGCAGCCGGATGGTCGCCCGTCGCGGGTGACGCGCGACTGGCGATCGAGCACGAGCCCGAGGATCGGCTCCGTCCGGCGATCTGGAACCTCGCCACGCTCGAATGGACGGAGCTGCCCTTCGATCTTCCCGGCGACGTGACGCCGATCGACTGGTGGCCCGACGGCTCTGCGCTGCTGCTTCGGCACTCCTTCGAGGGAAGACACGAGCTCTATCGGGCGGATCCCCGCGGCGGAGGTCTCACGCGCATCGAGTCCTCACCGGGCTCGATCGAGGACGCGAGGGTGCGGCCGGACGGGTCCGTGTGGCTCCTCCAGACCGACGGTGTGCATCCGGTTCGCGTGCTCGACGACGCCGGTCGCGCACCGATCGCGGTTCCGGGCCCTCCACCCCCGCAGGGTCGCGCGTGGACGTCGTGGCACTTCCGCGGTGACGCCGGGCAGGCCGTGCACGGGTTCACGATCGAGCCGAACGGAGAGCCGCCGTGGCCGGTGATCCTGTTCGTCCACGGCGGGCCCCATTGGCTGTACGAGGAGCAGTACCTCCCGGCCGCGCTGGCGTTCGCCGACGCGGGATTCCTGGTGGCGATGCCGAACTACCGGGGCTCGACCGGGTACGGGCGAGCCTGGCGCGACGCGCTCACCGGCGACGTGGGCTTCGCCGACGTCGCCGACGTGACGGCCGGGCTCGGCGACCTGGTGGACCGCGGACTGGCGGATCCCTCGCGCGCGGTCGTGGCGGGCCGGTCATGGGGCGGATACGTCACGCTGATGGAGGTCGGCAGGAACCCGGAGCTGTGGCGTGCGGGGGTCGCGATCGTTCCCGTCGGAGACTACGCGCTCGCGTACGAGGAGGAGGCCCCCACCCTCCAGGCTCTCGACCGCGGTCTGATGGGCGGGACGCCGGCCGACGTGCCCGACCGGTACCGCCGATCGAACCCCCTCACGTACGTCGACAGCGTGCAGGCCCCCGTGCTGTTCGTGATCGGGGAGAACGACTCACGATGTCCCGCCGGCCAGGCGCTGGCGTACGTGGACGCCCTCGTGGCTCGCGGCGTCTCGCATCAGACGTACCTGTTCAGCACCGGACACGGCTCGTTCGTGATCGACGAGGACGTCCGGCAGCATCGTGCGATCCTCGCGTTCCTGCGCGAGAACGTGCCCGGTCTTCGCGACCTCGACGTCTAGACGATGCCCTGGTCGAGCATCGCGTCGGCCACCTTCGTGAAGCCGGCGATGTTGGCCCCGTGAAGGTAGTTGTCGGGCACGCCGTAGGCCTGGGCGGTCTGGCTGCACTGGTCGTGGATCGCGCGCATGATGGCCTGGAGCCGGGTGTCGACCGTCTCGCGTGACCAGCCCCGCCGTTCCGAGTTCTGCGACATCTCGAGCCCGGAGACCGCGACCCCGCCCGCGTTGGCCGCCTTGCCCGGCCCGTACAGGATCGCCGCTGCGATGAAGCGCTCGATCCCCTCCGGGACGGTCGGCATGTTGGCGCCCTCCGTCACGACGTAGACCCCGGCCCCGAGCAGGCTGCTCGCGTCCTCGGCGTTGATCTCGTTCTGGGTTGCGCTGGGGAAGGCGCAGTCGGCCTCGATCGCCCACTGCGGGTTGTAGTGGTGCCGTGGGTCGACGGGCTGGAAGTCGACGCCGGGGAAGTGCTGCGCATAGTCCATGATCCGTCCACGACGGACGTTCTTCAGGTCCATGACCCAGTCGAGCTTCTCCCGGTCGATCCCGTCCTTGTCGTAGACGAACCCGCCGGAGTCCGACAGGGTGATCGGCTTGGCACCGAGATCGAGCAGCTTCTCGACCGTGTACTGCGCGACGTTGCCGGATCCGGAGACGAGGCACCGCTTCCCCTCGAGCGTCTCGCCCCGCGTCGCCAGCATCTCCTGGGCGAAGTACACCGCTCCGTACCCGGTGGCCTCCGGCCGGACGAGCGATCCGCCCCAATTGAGGCCCTTCCCGGTCAGGACCCCGGTGAACTCGTTGCGGATCCTCTTGTACTGCCCGAACAGGTAACCGATCTCGCGCCCGCCCACGCCGATGTCCCCGGCCGGCACGTCGGTGAACTGCCCGACGTGCCGTTGCAGCTCGGTCATGAACGACTGGCAGAACCGCATGACCTCGGCGTCGGACTTCCCCTTGGGATCGAAGTCGGCGCCCCCCTTGCCGGCCCCCAGCGGCAGGGTCGTCAGGGCGTTCTTGAAGGTCTGCTCGAGCGCCAGGAACTTGAGCATCCCCAGATAGACCGTCGGATGGAACCGGAGCCCGCCCTTGTACGGCCCGATCGCGCTGTTCATCTCCACACGGAACCCGCGGTTGATCCGGACCTCTCCGGCGTCGTCGACCCAAGGCACGCGGAAGATGACGACGCGCTCGGGCTCCAGCATCCGTTCGAAGACCCTGGCCGTCCGGTAGCGGGGGGTCCGCTCCATCGCCAGCTCGACGGATTCGGCCACCTCCCGGACCGCCTGGTGGAACTCGGGCTCTCCGGGATTCTTCGCCAGCACCCCGGTCATCAACTTGGTCACGTAATCGCTCACACTGCACCTCCGATGTCGGAAGCCTATGCCCTGGAAGGTCTTGGCGGATGGACCGACCGACCTCGCGACGCCGGGACCGACGGACCTCGAGTTCCCGGCCGGTGCTACGGTGGCTCCCATGCCGACCTGGGTCCTGGCGATCGGCGCGGTTGCTCTCGGGTTCGCGATCTGGAAGGTCGGGATCGCGACGCTTCGGTCGCTGTCCGCGCCGCCCCCGGGCGTGGAGGACGACGGTCCCGCCCCTGCCGAGCCGGAGGACGTCGACGAGCTCGGCGTCTACCTCGTGTGCGCGGAGTGCGGGACGGAGCTCAAGGTCTCACGGCTGGGCGAGCTCCAGATCCCACGGCACTGCGGGGAGAAGATGCAGGTCGTACGGCGTCCGGCGGCCCGCTAGCGCCGTTATCCACGACGGTTTTCCACGTTTGGCACGTTCGGATCCACCGGGTTTTCCACAGGAAGCGAACAGCGGCCGAACACGCGGCGGCATCCACGTCGCGACCTCGCGAGCTACTTCCAGAACGTGGTGCCGAAGAACCCCACGGCGATCAGGCCGAGGCCGCTCAGCAGGATCGTGTTGCTCGCGTTGTCCCCCCGCGTGTAGTTCCACACGATCAGGATCACACCCACGCCCATCAGTCCCAGGACGACGGGGCCGTACCAGCGCGGGCTCTTGTGCGCCTTGCGCTTGCGTTGGGGTTCCAGCTGATAGCGGCCGCCCTTGGACTTCTGTCGGTTCCGCGACTTCGGCATACCCGCTGATGGTACCGGCTAGCCCCGGGTCGAGCGACAAGGACGCGACCGCCGCCGCGTCGACCGCGGCCGGGCTGAAGGGCAGCTCCTTGGTTCGTCCGGCGATGAACAGCGGGGCCTGGTCGTTCCAGTGCGCGGAGCCGGGATTGCCGCTGACCCCCGCCGGCACGACGCCCACGCTCCGGTCCAGGTCGGCGAGGTCCCATACGACCCGCCACGAGGGGATCACCGCGGGGCGGAACCCCTGCATCCCGTCGAAGCCGCCCTGCGCCACGGTCTGCTCGTCCCCGCCGAACGGCGCACGGACGGCGACGAAGAGCGGCTCGAGCCCCGGGATCGCGGCCAGCGGGTGCGCGAGCTGGAGCACGTGCACGGCACCCCAGCTCCACGTGCTGCGGTCGTGCCCGAGCCGCTCGCGGAGCCAGAGGAGGGCGTCGTCGAGCGCGTCGCGCAGCAGGTCCTCGTCGAGCCATCCGTCGGGCTCGTGCATGAGCCCGGGAAGCACGCGGCATTGGAACGTCTCGCGCCACGCGTGGTAGGCAGCGAACAGCTCCTCACCGAGCCTCGGCGCGAGTACCCGCCGCGCGATCTCCGCGCACCAGACGTTGAAGACCGCGGCGCCGCCGGAGTCGGCCCGCATCTCGCAGTCCCAGGCGGCGAGCTCCTCGATCGCCGCTCGCCGGTCCTCGGAGCGCGGGTCGAGGGCCAACAGCATCGGAAGCGTCGCCCGTGCCGCGAGCGACAGCGTGTCGGTCTGGATCGCGGCACACGAGCCGACATCGTGATCGTCGCGACGATCGAGCAGCTCCCCGATGCGACGGACGCGCCCCGACTCGTGGAAGTCCGCCGAGATGAGGTACGGGTAGTCGTCGTCGTGGATCCGGTTGTTCGCCGTGGCGACGAACCCGCGGGGCGGATCGGCGACCCACGGCAGCTCGGCCGTGGGGACGAAGCCGTCCCACTCGTGGTCGTCGGTCCACCCGGGGACCGGGGCGGTGCCGTCGCCGCCGCGGCGGATCGGGTGCAGCCCCGTGCACTGGTAGCCGATCGTCCCGTCGACGTCGGCGTAGACGAAGTTCTGGCCCGGGCAGCGGACCCGGAGCACGGCGTCGCGGAACTCGGCGAATGAGGTCGCGCGCGCGACCTCCAGCGCGATCGAGGGGCGGAGCGAGTGCTCCGAGCCCGTCCACCGGAGGGCGTAGGTCTGCGGGAGCTCCCGGTAGACCGGGTGCACGATGCCGTCGATCCGATGCTCCAGGATCGGGCCGTGGCGCGTCGTGCGGACGTCCACGAGTCGAGGGCGCGGCTCGCCCCGCACCGCGATCTCCTCTCGATGGACCGTGAGGGGCTCCCATCGGTCGGCGTGGAGCGCCGCGCCGCCGTCCTCGTCGAGCCGCTCGAGATACAGGTCCTGCACGTCCCCGGTCACGTTCGTGACCCCCCACGCGTGGTGCTCGGTGGCGCCGAGGATCACGCCGGGACAGAACGGGAGGGCGACGCCGCGCACCCGGTACCCGGGTGCGGCCAGATGCACCTCCAGCCAGGGTCCCGGTTGCAGGGCGGCCAGGTGCGGGTCGTTGGCGACGAGTGGCATCCCGCTAGCCGTGCGGGTGCCGGCGATGGCCCACTCGTTGCTGCCGCGCCCGTTGCCGCCGGCGTTCGACGGCAGCAGCACCGAGGCGGCCTCGGGCCCGGCCCGCTCGGCGATCGCGGCGCGCAGCAGCTCCTTGTCCCAGTTGTTGGAGAGCCCCCACGCGAGGTAGGCGAAACACGCCGCCCAAGCGGCGGGGTCCTCCGGGAGCTCGGGCGTGAGGTCGAGGAGCTGATACTCGATCGGCGGCGCCGGCATCGATCGCACCCACGCCGCGGCGCCTTCGCGGAACCGCGCGTGCATCGCATGGTCGGTCTCGGTCCACCCCCGAAGGTACGCGCGGCCGGCGCGGTGGAAGCCTACGGTGCGAGCGAACCGGTCGTCGGCGAACGTCCGCTCGCCGAAGACCTCCGAGAGCCGGCCGTTCGCCGTGCGGAGCGCGAGGTCGAGCTGGAAGAGCCGTTCGCCCGCGGTGACCATGCCGTGGGCGAACCAGAGGTCGTCCAGCGACGCCGCCTCGACGTAGGGCACGCCCCACCGGTCGCGGCGGATCCTCGCCGGCGCCGTCAGACCGGGGACGGTCAGCTCGCCTTCTTCCGGGAAGGACGCGGCGGCGGCCTGCGCGCGGAGCGTCTGGACGAAGTCGGTCACGGCGCGGCCGTGTCCGCGCGGCCGACCCGCACGTTCCCCAGCCAGCTTCGGTAGAGGCGGCCGTAGACCTCGCCACGCGCGACGAGCTCCGGGTGGGTGCCCTCCTCGACGAGCCGTCCGCCGTCGAAGACGAAGACGTGGTCGGCGCCTTCGGCGGTGGAGAGGCGGTGCGCGATCGTCACCGTGGTGCGCCCGGCGGAGAGGCGGCGCAGCGCTTCGGTGATGCGGCGCTCGGTGGCCGGGTCCACCGCGGAGGTGGCTTCGTCGAGGATCAGCAGCCCCGGGTCGCCGATCTGTGCGCGCGCGAGCGCGACCAGCTGGCGCTCTCCCACCGACAGTGCCTCGCCCCGCTCCCCGACACGGGTGTCCATGCCGTCGGGCAACGAGGCGACCCAGTCGCCGAGCCCCAGGTTCACGAACGCGTCGTCGACCTCCCGATCGGTCGCGCCGGGGCGCCCGTACCGGACGTTCTCGCGCACCGTGGCGTCGAACAGGAATCCGTCCTGCGGCACCATCCGCACGCGGGTTCTGCGCGAGCCGGCCTCCACCCGCCGGAGGTCGACGCCGTCGATCGAGATCCGCCCGGCGACCGGGTCGGCCAGCCGCGAGATCAGCTTGGCGAAGGTGCTCTTGCCGCACCCCGTCTCGCCGACGATCGCGACGTGCGCGCCGGCGGGCACCGACAGGGTGATGCCGTGCAGCACGCGGTTGCCCGGCAGGTACTCGTACTCCACGCCGTCGACGTCGAGCGCGAGTGGGCCTCCGGGCAGTTGGACGCCTGGGTCCGGTTCGACGATCTCCACCGGCAGATCGATGACGCCGAGGATCTTCCGCCATCCGGCGATCGCGGTCTGCGTCTCCGCGTAGATCTCGGGCAGGTCGGTGAACACGTGCAGGAAGGCGTCGGCCAGGAACAGGAACGCGGAGACGCGGCCGAACGTGAGCGACCACGTGTCCGGACCGTAGAGGGACCCCAGCACGATCACGACCGACACGGCGATCGCGTAGAAGACCGTGGCGAGCGGAAACAGCGTTGCTGCGCGGAAGTGCGCGACCACCTCCGCCCGGTACCGTTCGTCGATCGCGTGTGTGACCTTGCGATGCGTCTGCTCGTCGAGACCGTAGGCGCGCACCACCGCCGCGCCCATGACGCTCTCGCTGACCTCCGAGAGCATCTCGCCGACCCGGGTCCGCGCCGTATCGAAGGCCTGCGAAAGCCGGACCTGCATCCGCGACACGACGTACAGGAGCGGGGCGACCAAGACGAGCACCGCGACCGTGAGCTGCCACGCGTAGACCAGCATCAGCGCGAGCGCACCGACGAGCTGCGCCAGCGAGATGATCCAGGCGATCCCGCCCCACTCCATGAACTCCTGCAGGGCGTCGACGTCGGCCGTGACCCGAGCGACGAACACGCCACGCTTCTCCTCGGACTGCGCCGCGATCGACAGCTGGTGGATGTGCGCGAACGTCTTCACGCGAAGGTTCATCAGCGCGTTCTCCGACGCCGTGACCAGCCGGCGTCCGGCCGCGCGCGCCGCGACGAACGCGAGGAACACGAGCGCGAACGCGAGCCCGCACATCGTGTAGACGAACCGGGGACGGAAGCCCCCCGTGAAGCCGTGGTCGAACACCTGCTGTATCAGCACCGGCGTGATCAGCGTGGCCACCGTGACGCCGAGCGAGACGATCACGGTGAAGCCGAGGCCGCGGCGGAGCTCCGGGCTCTCGCGAAGGCCACGGCGCAGCACCGCCCACGCGCCCGACAGATGCTCGGGGATCGCGATGTCGTCTTCGGCGCGAATGGCTTCGATCGTCGTGCTCATCGCTCGCCTCGCTCGTAGGCATGGATGATCGCCGCGTACCCGGGCTGGGTCGCCAGCAGGTCGTCGTGCGACCCGGTCCCGAGCACCCGCCCGTTCTCGAGGTAGATCACGCGGTCTGCCAGACGGATCGTCGAGAGACGGTACGCCACGACTATCAATGTGGTCCGGAGCTCATCGCGGAGCGCCGCAAGGATGTCGGCCTCGATCGACGGGTCGACCGCCGAGGTCGCGTCGTCGAGGATCAAGACGCGCGGTGTGCGCACCAGGGCGCGCGCGAGCGCGACGCGCTGGCGTTCGCCGCCCGACAGCGTGTAGCCGCGTTCCCCGACCACGGTCTCGTAGCCGTGAGGCAGGGCGCGGATGAACCGGTCGGCCGCCGCGATGCGTGCGGCGCGCTCGACGTCGTCGGCCGACGCGCCGGAGTCGAGTGCGATGTTGTCTGACACGCTGGTGGCGAACAGGAAGCTCTCCTGGAACACGATCGAGACCGTGTGCCGGAGCGACAGGGGGTCGGCGTCGCGCACGTCGACGCCTCCGACGAGGATCGCGCCGCTGTCGGGGTCGGCCAGCCGCACGAGCAGCTGGGTCAGCGTGCTCTTGCCCACGCCGGTCGGCCCCACGATCGCGACCGACTCTCCCGGCCGGACCTCGAACGAGACCCCGTCGAGCACGGCCTGCCCGTCGTAGACGTGGCGCACGTCGCGCACCTCCACGCCCAGGGGCCCCTCCGGCAGCTCGATCGGCTGGGCCGGCGGCACGACCGTCACCTGCTGGGCGAACACCTCCTCCAGGCGCGCGTACCCGACGACCGCCCGCGGCAGCTCCGCGAGGATCCAGCCGATGAACCGCATCGGCCATGACAGGAGCCCGAACAGCGCGACGAACGAGATGAGCTGGCCGAGCGTCACGGCCCCGACCGACACGCGCCAGGCTCCGACCGCCAGAAGGAGCGCGGTGGCCGCCGTGGGGAGGGCGTCGAGCGCAGCCTCGAACGTGGCGCGGACGTAGCCGCCCACGACGCGCTCGTGGCGCAGGCTCGCCGCCTTCTCTCGGAGCCTCGCCGTCTCGGCGTCCTCCCGGCCGAGCGTCTTGACCACGAGGGCGCCGTCGATCGACTCGTGCGCCACCGAGGAGACCTCGCCGATCTTCTCCTGCGCGCGGCGCGCCGGCCCCTCCATCCGCTTGGCGAAGCTCCGGTTCATGAGCGCGAGCGAGGGGAACAGCACGAGCCCGACCAGCGCCAGCCAGGGGTCGGCCAGCAGCAGGTCACCGATCGCGAGGAAGACGAGCACCACCACGCCGGTGGCGAAGGGGACCGGCCAGAACACGTCGACGGCGGCCTTCACGTCGGCCTCCATGTGGGCCAGAAGCTCGCCCGTCGGCGTCTCGCGGTGGTACTGGAGCGCCAGGTCGCGATAGCGGTTCGCCACGCTGGTGCGGAGCGTCGCCATCACGCGCTCGCCCGCGACGCCGCTGTAGTAGCGGCGGATCATGATGCCGAGGGCCCGTCCGCAGCCCGCGATCATGATCGCGAGGACCGAGAGGAAGAGCTGCCGCCCGGTCACGTGCCCCTCGAACGCGGGTCGGAGCGCCCCGTCGGTGGCCTTCCCGAGAGCGGTCGTGAGCCCGATCGAGGCCACGGCGAACAAGACCGCGCCGGCTACCGAGACCAGGAACGGCCGCGGGTGCGCGCGGACGTAGCTCACCACGAGGCCCATGCCTCGTGTGAAGAGCCCCCGTTCCTCGACGGGGATCGGGCGTGTCACCGTCGTCGCCATCGGCCCCCTATCATGCGGCACATGACGGAGCACCGACCGTGGTTCCGCGTCTGGCGGGCGGGCGTGCCCGAGACGCTCGAGCCGTACCCGGAGACGTCGGTCTTCTCCTTGCTGGCCGACGCCGCGGCCGGCTTCCCCGACGCGACGGCGATAGCCTTCCTCGGCAAGCACATCAGCTACGCGGAGCTGCTCCGCGAGGTCGAGCGGTTCAGTGGCGTGCTGGCCGGTCTCGGCGTGCAGAAGGGCGACCGGATCGGCCTGCTGTTGCCGAACTCCCCCCAATACGTGATCGCGTGGTACGCGTGTCAGAGGCTGGGCGCGATCGCGGTGGGCAACAACCCGCTCTACACCCAACGCGAGCTGGCCCACCAGATCGCCGACCACGACCCTTCGCTGATGGTGGTCCTCGACCAACTGTACGAGACCTGGGACGCCGTCCGTGCGGGCACCTCCGTGCGGGACGTCGTCGTCACTAAGCTGACCGACTACCTTCCGTTCCCCCTCAACCTGCTCGCTCCGCTGCGGTTCCGCCGCGACGCCAAGCGCGAGGGAAAGCGGTGGCCGCCCGTACCGCCGGGCGCTCGGGTGCGCTGGTGGCGCGAGGCCATGAAGGCGGCCGGTACCCCGCCACCGCAGACCCCCGTCGACGCCAGGCGCGATCCGGCAGCGCTCGTCTACACGGGTGGCACCACCGGTCTGTCGAAGGGCGCGATGCTCTCGCACTACAACATCGTTTCGAACGTGCGGCAGGTGGCGCCGTGCATCCCGTTCGAGCGCGGGCGCGACGGCGTGATGTGCATCCTGCCGTTCTTCCACTCGTTCGGGCTTGTCGCGATGAACTACGGGATCTCGCAAGCCGGGAAGCTCGTCCTGCTGCCTCGTTTCGAGCTGCATCGCGCCCTCAAGCAGGTGGCAAAGGAGAAGCCGACGTTCTTCCCCGGGGTGCCGCGTTTGTTCGTGGCGCTGAACGAGGCGCCCGAGACGCCCAAGTACGACCTGAAGTCCCTCAAGGCGTGCATCTCCGGCGCGGCCCCGCTGCCGCAAGCGGTCGCCGACGAATTCCGTCGGGTGACGGGCGGCGCAAACCTGGTCGAGGGTTACGGCTTGACCGAGACCTCTCCCGTGACCCACGTGAACCCGTTCGACGCGCCGCACCACGGGACGATCGGTTTGCCGCTCCCCGACACGGACGTCCGGATCGTGGACCTTTCCGACCCCGACCGGGAGCTCGGTCCCGGCAAGCGCGGCGAGCTCTGCATCGCGGGGCCGCAGGTGATGCTGGGCTACTGGAAGCGTCCGGAGGCTACCGCGGAGATCATCCGGGGGAAGTGGCTGCACACCGGCGACGTCGCGATCATGGACGAGGACGGGTTCTTCCAGATCGTCGACCGCGTGAAGGACATGATCCTGGTGTCGGGATTCAACGTGTACCCGACCGAGGTCGAGGAGGTGCTGGCAGATCACCCCAAGGTGCTGCGCGCCGCTGTGGTGGGCCTGCCGGACGAGCGCACCGGCGAGCGGGTGAAGGCGTACATCGTGCTCAAGGAGGGTCAGACCGCGACGGCGGAGGACCTTGCCGCGTGGTGCCGCGACCCGGCACGTGGGCTGAGTGGGTACCGGGTGCCGAAGGAATGGGAGTTCCGCGACTCGCTGCCCGAGACCCTGATCGGGAAGGTGCTGCGCCGGGTGCTGCTCGAGGAGGAGCGAACCCGGAGGGCCGGGACCGCGGTGTCGTGAAGACGCTGTACTGGCCGCTGGGCGACGACGCGTTCGTGCGTACATACACCCCCGATGACGCCGAGGCGCTGCTGGCGCTCGTGCTCGCGAACCACGACCGGCTGGCTCCGTGGATGCCCTGGGCCGACAAGAACCGGACGGTCGAGGAGGAGCGGGACTGGATCGAGCGGTCGCTCCGGTCGGAGACGGATCTGGAGGCGAACGGCATCTGGCTGGCCGGCGGGTCGCTCGCAGGCGGGATCGGCATGCGGATCGACCCGCTGAGCAATGGGGGGGAGATCGGCTACTGGATCGACGGGGCGTGCGAGGGCCGGGGGCTCGTGACGAGGGCGTGTGCGCGCTTCATCGACTACGCCTTCGGGGATATGGGACTTCACCGGGTGGCGATCCGCGCAGCCGTGGCGAACGCGCGGAGCCGCGCGGTGGCCGAGCGGCTCGGGTTCACGCAGGAGGGCGTCCTTCGCGAGGACGAGCGCTCCGGCTTGGGCGGGTACCACGACCTGGTCGCCTACGGGTTGCTCGACCGCGAGTGGCACGGCCTGCCTTGAAGACCGCGTGCGGCCCCCCTGTCAACCGCTCGTCACGACGCGGTGCGGTCCGCACGGGACCTTGTCAACGTCCTCACGACGTCGACCGTCGTTGTCGTGAGGCTCTTGACACGATCCTGCGTGGTGCTGCCTGGGGAGTGTCCACAGGTTGACGGGCCCCTTCGAGGCCGCCATCTTCGACCTCTACGGAACGCTCGTCCCCGAGTTCGGCAAGACCGCCTTCTTCGAGACCGTCCGCTCCATGGCGGACCGTCTCGGGTGCGATCTGGACGCCTTCCAGGCCGAGTGGAGCCGGCCCGCGGTGCTCCGTCAGACGGGCGGCTATCCGGACGGCATGGTCGGCAACGTGCGCGCGATCTGCGATACGTTGGGCATCGCTGCCGACGACTCGACCCTTGTATACGCGCTCGAACCACGCGCCGACATGTACCGGCGTTGGTTCCATCCCAGAACCGGTGCCGTCGACACCCTCGCGGAGCTCAAGCGACGCGGCTACGCGGTCGGGCTGATCTCGATGTGCGCTCCGGACACCCCGCCGCTGTGGCATGCCTCCGCGCTGGCCCCGTTCGTCGACGTTGCGATCTTCTCGAGCGAAAGCGGTCTTCGAAAGCCGCACCCCGCCATCTACCACGCATGCACAACGGCACTCGGCGTGGATCCCGCGCGCTCGATCTACGTTGGAGACGGCTCGTACCGGGAGCTCACCGGCGCGGAGGCGGTCGGGATGACCGCGTACCTCATCGCGGACCCCACCGTCGATCCCGTCGATCGGTTGATCCCCGATGCCGACGACTGGCACGGTCGTCGCATCGCCGACCTGGCCGAGCTGCTGGAGATCCTCCTGGAGCCGAGAGCGTGACGGTCCGACTCACCCCGCGAGCGCGCGCACGCGTGTGCGCTCGTCGGGAGTGAGACCTCGAAGCGGCGGCCGCACGTCGCCGCTGGTCAGCACGCCGCGGTCGATCAGGACCTGCTTCATCGCCGCGAGGAACGGGATGCCGGCCAAGCCCTCGCGGAGCGCCACGACGCGATCGAGTGCCTCCGGGTCCTTGTGGTGCACGAGCGACGCGACCACGTTCGGGAACGCCGTCGCAAGCCCGCTGACGCACCCGACCGCCCCGTGCTCCATGCCCTCGAGCGCCAGCGGCTCCTGGCCCATGAACACGTCGAGGCCCTCGATCAGATACGGGCGCGCTTCGTCGAACGGCGTGTCGGAGACCTTCAGGCCGGCGACGTTGGGCGCCGCCTCACGCAGCCGCGCGATCACGTCCAACGAGATCGGGTAGCCGGCTCGCGCGCGGAACTCGTACACGTAGAAAGGCAGCGGGTCGCACGCATCGGCCGCCGCGAGGAAGTGGTGGACGAGCTCGTCGTCGTCGAGCGAGTAGTAGGGGGGGCCGATCACGGCCACCGCGTCCGCGCCCACACCGGCGGCGTGGGCGGCGAGCGCCAGGGTGTCGGCGGTGGTCTGAGCGCCCGCGTGCACCGCGACCTGGAACCCTGCGGGGCGTGCTGCGAGGAATCGCTCGGTCACGCGACGCCGCTCCTCGACGCTCAGCAGGATGCCCTCGCCGGTCGTCCCACACGTGAGCACGCCGTCGACGCCGCCCTCGACCAGGAACGCCACCAACGAGTAGATGCCGTGCTCGTCGACCGCCGCCCCCCGGTCCCCCAGCGGGGTCACGCCCGCCGCGATCGCTCCCGACAACCGTTCGTACACGGCGCAGGAGTCTAGCGTCGGGCCACTCACCGCCGGGGGGCCCGGGGTCGCTAGGCGGCGTCGCGCCGGTCGAACGCCATCGCCGGCGAACGACCGGTCTCCCCGCCGGTGACGGGTTCGATCCGGTCGGCGACGGCTCGCAGCCTGCGTGCCATACCGAGCCGGACGCGACCCAGCGACGGTGACGCGTCGGTGGACGGAACGTCCTTCCGTCCGTCGAACCGTCGACGCTGGCGGTCCAGCGCCATCGGCGTCATCGCGAATGCGAGAGGGTCGAGCATCTCTACACCTCCTTCCTGGCTCCTCGAACGGTTGGTCGTGTCGGCGCCGGCCCGGTCGACGACCGGACGACCAGCTCGGTCGGAAGCTCGACCGACCGTGGGTGGTCCGGTCCGTCGTGCAGCAGCACGTGCGCCGCCGCCGCTCCCTTCTCGGCGAGCGGCTGGCGCACCGTCGTGAGCGCCGGGTGGCTCCGCGACGCCGACGGCGTGTCGTCGTAGCCCACGATCGAGAGGTCGCGGGGAACGTCCAGCCCTCGCGTCCTCGCCTCCTCGATCGCGCCGAGGGCGAGCTCGTCGCTCATGCACAGCAGCGCCGTCGGTGGATCGGGCCGATCGAGCAAGGCGGACGTGGCCACCTGCCCGGAGCGGAACCGGTTGACGCGAGCGTCCACGGGGACGTCGTTCCAGTCGATGCCGGCGGCCTCCAGTGCGTCCCGGTATCCACCGAGGCGGTCGGCCGTGATGTCGTAACGAGCGGTCCGCTGCCGCCCTATCGAGGCCGCGCCCTGGAACCCGTCGGGCGAGAGCGGGAGCGATACGACGCCGAACCGCCGGTGCCCGTGGTCGAGCAGGTGCTGGGCGATCGCCCGCGCGCCACCCCGGTTGTCGATCCCCACGAAGGGGACGCCCTCGATCGGCCTTCCCTCCACGACGACGAATGGCCGCCCTCGCTCCTTGACGGCCTCGATCCGACGGTCGTCGGCCGGCAGGCCGAGGACCACGAACCCGTCGACGAGCGAGGCGAGGATGACCTCGCGGCCCGCCCCCGGCCCCGCGGCCGGGACGAGCAGCAGACCCGAGCCCTGCATCTGACACGTGTCGGCGACGCCCTGCAGGAACAGGACCTGCGCGGGGTCGGTGAACGCGTAGGGGAGCGCCTCGTCGAAGACCAGGCCGATCGTGCCGGTGTGTCCGCGGCGCAGCGTGCTCGCCACCGGATCGGGCCCCGCGTAGCCGAGCGCGTGGGCCGTTTCGAGCACCTTTGCCCGAAGCTCCGGGCTGAGCTGGTCCGGCCGGTTGTACGCGTTGGACACGGTCGTCCGCGACACACCAAGCGTCTTCGCGATGGTGGCCATCGTCACCGTCTCGTCTCGTGGGTCGCTCTCGGTCATCTGTATCGATTCAGTCTGTATCGATACAGTACGAGGATCCCGATAGCACGTCAACGAAGATCGGGCTCAGATCCGGCGGGCGCTGCCGATGATCCGCGGTGCGACCGGAACGGACAGCAGGGTGGGCCGGAAGGACACCCGGTCGATCCAGGCCAGATCGAAGCCGGCGTCCCGGATCCCGGCTTCCGTGTCGCGCGTGGTGTGGCAACCGCCGAACAGCCGTGGCCACACGAGGGCGTCCAGCCCCGCCTGGAGCGATGCCAGGGCCCGATGCCTCGAGACGACGTGCTCGTAGAAGCGAAGTTCCCCACCGGCGCGGAGCACCCGCGCGAGCTCGGCCAGCGTGCGGGTCGGGTCCGGCACGCTGCAGAGCACCCCGGCGACGACCACCGCGTCCAACGACCCGTCGGGAACGGGCAGCCGTTCCGCGCGGGCCGCGACGACCGCGACGGGGACGGGCGCGGCCACCGCGATCCGCTCCGCCGTTCGACGAAGGCGCGGCTCGGGCTCGACGGCCAGCACCTGGCGAACGGTCGGCGGGTAGTGGCGGAAGGTGATCCCGCTGCCCGCGCCCACCTCGAGCACGCGCCCGGCGAGCCCGGCGAGCATCCTCCGCCGGTGCTCCGCGCCCCCCTTCGCCTCGGCCTTCTCGCTCTCGCGTGTCTGGAACCGAGCGAACCACCGGTGATCGATCGGTAACCGGTCCTCTGGCTCCATCGCTCGAGGCTACCGGGGCTCCGGGACAGCGGGCGGGTCTACAGGGTCGGTTGGGGCGTCGCCGTCCGTGGCATCCGGGGATCGAACGGGTTCGGCGCCGTTGGGTCGACGATGGAGCGAGCCAGGACCTCGCCGCCGGCGGGACCGCACATGATGCCGTGGCCGCTGTACCCGGTGTCGACGAACAGTCCGCCGATCTCGGTGGGGCCGATCAACGGTCGGTAGTCGGGGCTGACCGTGTACTGCCCTGCTTGGAGCATCCAGTGGTCGGACCCGCGGTCCCAGACGCGCGTCCAGAACGGAGCCGTCCGCGCGACTCCGACCGGGGAGGCGGGGTCCAACAGGCGGAACGCGTGACGGTAATCGGTGGGAACGTCCGTCGTCGGGTCGGAGGGGGGCGTCGACGGATCGGTGAACAGGAGCCAGGCGCCGTGTTCGTACGCCGGCCTCCAGTGCGCGCCCGAGTCCTCGTCGATCGTCATCGGCCCGTCTGGGGTCACCTCGGGGACGTTCGGAAGGATGACCTTCTGACGCGCGACGGTCATAAGCGGCAGGTCGACGCCGGCCAGAGCGGCGACCGGGGCGGAGAGCGGGCCCGCGCACACCGCCACCGTGCCGCAGGAGATCGGCCCGCGCGGCGTCTCCACGCCCGCGACGCGCTCTCCGTCGAGCAGGACCCGGGTGACGGGCGCCGAGGTCAGCACGCCGGCCCTCGAGCCCGCGGCGAGCCCGTGGGTGAGCCGACGGGTATCGAGGAAGCCGTCGTGCGCACGCCAGCGGGCCTGGATCACCTCCGGCGCGACCCACGGCCAACGCAGGCGAACCTCGTCGCCGTCGAGGATCTCGACGTCCGTCTGTCCCCATCTGTGCAGCTGCGCCACCAACGCTCGTTGGGAAGCGGCCGTTGCCTCCTCCGTGGTGAGCCACAGGTAGCCGTGGAGTGCCAGGCCCAGGTCGTAGTCGCGCTGTCCGGTCGCCTCCTTGAAGTCGAGGAACAGCTCGGCGGACCGACGCACCAGCTCGAGCTCCTCGAGATCGTCGAACTCCAGCCGGAACGCCCCGGCGGCGACCGCCGTCGTAAGCGTCGCCAGCCGTGGGCGCGTCTCGACGAGCACGACGTCGAGCCCTTCGAGCGACGCGAAGAAGGCGGCGGCCGCACCGACCACGCCGCCACCGACCACCACGAGGTCGGCCGACCGCGGCGCCTCGTCCAGATACCGGATCGACACGGCGTGACGCTACCCGAGACGCTCTCGCCACGCCGGTACAGTCGCTCCGTGGCTCCCACCTTCGACGAGCGAGCGGAGTGGTTCGATCAGCACTACGCCTCTGTCAGAGGACGGGTTCGCCTGCGGCTGGTCCTCGAGCGGATCGACGAGACGTTCCCGTCACCACCGGCCCGCGTGCTGGATGCGGGCGGGGGCTCGGGCGCCTTCGCGATCCCACTGGCCGAGCGTGGATACCGAGTGACGCTGCTGGACCCCTCGGAGGCGATGCTGGCGATCGCCGAGCGGCGCGCGCGCGGCGACGGCGTCGAGGTCGACCTCACACGGGGGTCGATCCGGCGGGCGGCGTCCCTCCTCGAAGGCGACTTCGACGGCATCTGCTGTCACGCCGTGCTCATGTATCTCGACGACCCGCTCTCGGCGCTGGTGACGCTGCGTTCGCTGGCCGCTCCCGGCTGCGCGCTCTCGCTGCTGGAGAAGAACCGCGGCGGGCTCGCGATGCGCCCCGGGCTGGCGGGGGAGTACGCGGAGGCGCGACGCCTGCTCGTTGATCCGGTCGCGTCCGGGAACCTCGGTATCCCGAACCGTGCGCGGACGTTCGAGGCGTGGCGGTCGCTGCTGGCCCGAGCCGGCTGGCGCGCCACGTCGTGGGTCGGCATCCGGCTGTTCTCCGACAAGGCCCCGGACGAGCTCGACGAGGAGCGGTTCGAGGGGCTCCTCGCCCTCGAGCGCGAGGCGGGCCGCCGGACCTCCTACCGTTCCGTCGCCCGCCTGATCCACATCAGCGCGCGCGCCGAATAGCGATCCTGGCTCAGCCCTCGGCGACCGCTTCGACCAGGAGCGCGCACCACTGTGGGATGTCCTCGACCACGCGCCCGTAGACGAGGTTCCCGTCGCGCAGGGCGGGCTCGTCGACCCAGCCGGCGCCCGCGTTGACGAGGTCATCCTTGATGCCCTCCGAGCCGGTCGCGCGACGCCCCGCCACGATCCCCGCCGAGATCCCGACCAGACCCGCGTGGCAGATCTGGCCGACGATCTTGCCCTGGTCGTGCATCTTGCGGACGAGGTCCTTCACGGCGTCGGAGCGCCGGAGCTTGTCCGGCGCCCAGCCGCCGGGCACGACGATCGCGTCGAACGTCCCCGCGTCGACGTCGTCGACGCGCACGTCGGCCTTGGCCATCAGCCCGTGCTTCCCCTGGACGGTGTCGGTCTGCGGTCCCGCGACCGTGACGTCGGCGCCCTCTTCGCGCAGTCGCATCACCGTGACCCAGAACTCCAGGTCCTCGAACCCCTCCGCCAGCAGCACCACGATCTTCTTGTGCTCGAGTCGACCGGACATCCATGCACCTCCCGCGGTGACGTACCAGTCGAGCGTAGCCCCTGTTGGCGCAAGCGCCTCAGCCGAACTGCGCGGTCTCGGTCGAGCCCTCCAGCGCGAGGGTCGACGAGCCGCCCTGCGAGATCGTCCTGGAGACGAGATCGAACCACCCGGTGCCGACCTCGCGCTGGTGCTTCACGGCCGTGTACCCGTCGGGCTCGAGCGAGAACTCGTGCTGCTGGAGCCGCACGTAGGCGCTCATGCCCTCCTCCGCGTACCCCTTGGCCAGGTCGAACATGCTCGCGTTGAGCGCGTGGAAGCCGGCCAGGGTGATGAAGAGGAATCGGTAGCCCATCGCGCCGAGCTCCTTCTGGAAGCGCGCGATCGTGTCGTCGTCGAGCCGTTGCTTCCAGTTGAACGAGGGCGAGCAGTTGTACGCGAGCAGCTTGCCGGGGAACTCGGCGTGCACGCCCTCGGCGAAGGCGCGCGCCTCGTCCAGATCGGGCGTCGACGTCTCGCACCAGAGCATGTCGCTGAACGGGGCGTAGGCGTTCGCGCGGTCGATCGCCGCGTCCAACCCACCCCGTACGCGGAAGAAGCCCTCGGCGGTGCGCTCGCCAGTCGCGTGAGCGCGGTCGCGCTCGTCGACGTCGGAGGTGAGCAGGGTCGCCCCGAGCGCATCGGTGCGTGCGATCACGAGCGTCGGCACGTCCAGGACGTCGGCTGCGAGACGGGCGGCGGTCAGCGTGCGCATGAACTGCGAGGTGGGCACGAGCACCTTCCCGCCGAGGTGTCCGCACTTCTTCTCGCTCGAGAGCTGGTCCTCGAAGTGCACCCCGGCTGCGCCCGCTTCGATCATCGCGGTCATCAGCTCGAACGCGTTGAGCGGCCCCCCGAAGCCTGCCTCCGCGTCGGCCACCACCGGCGCGAGCAGATCGGCGTCGCGCCCCTCGGCCCAGGCGATCTGATCCGCGCGCTTGAGGGCGTTGGTCAGACGACGCACCACCGCGGGCACGGAGTTCACCGGGTAGAGCGACTGGTCGGGGTACGTCTGCCCGGCGAGGTTCTGGTCGGCCGCCACCTGCCAGCCCGACAGGTAGATCGCTCGCAATCCCGCCTTCGCGCATTCGACGGCCTGGCCCCCGGTAAGGCACCCGAGTGCCGCGACGTAGTCCTCGCCCGTGAGCAGGTTCCAGAGCCGCTCGGCACTCGCCCGCGCGAAGCGGTGGTCGTCGCGGAGGCGTCCACGCAGACGGACGACGTCCTCCGCGTCGTACGGGCGGACGACGCCGGCCCACCGCTCGTCGGTCTCCCACCTGCGGCGCAGGTCCTCGGCCTCTTCCTCGATCCTTCGTTTGACGTCCATGGTGTGTGCTCCCGTTACCCCCGTGCGCCGGAAACGAAAAAGACCCCCCGGGCGGAGCCGCGAGAGGTGGGCGCGCGCGCGGCCGATCGGCCGCGGTCGCGCCGTCAGGTGCCTACGCCGTTGAACGGTCGTTCAGACATGGATGGTCATGGTCTCAGACCTGGGCGGGGAGGTCAACGGTCGGCCCTCAGGCCGCGAGCAGCCGAACCACCACGAACCTGAGGGTCCCGCCCCGCGTGCCCGCCCCGGCGACGACGATCTTCCCGTCGGTCTGCCGGCCGAGGTCCGCGGCGGCGTCGGAGCCCCCGTACCGATCGACGAGCACCGACCCGCCTGTGCCGAACGTCGGGTCGAGCCTGCCGTCCCTCAGGATCCGCGCAACGGCGAGGTCGTCCGACGTCGCCCCCCGGACCCGTCCGGTCACGAGGACCTTGACGCCCTGCGGCGTCACGGCGTTCGCCTCTTCGACCGCGGGCGTGAAGTGCAGGACCACCGTCCCGTCGCCGCCGAAGAGCGGGTCGAGCTTGCCCTCGGCCGTGTAGCGAGCCAGCCCCCAGTCGGATGCGCCGCCGTTGCCGGCGCGCCCAACGAGGACGATCTTGCCGTCGGGCCGGATCGTCATCGCGTTCGCGAGGTCGGCCCCGGGGGACACGTTGGTCAGCGTGGCCCCACGGCGCACGCCGAAGGTTCGATCGAGCGTCCCGTTCGCGTCGAAACGCGCAAGCGCGAAACGAGGCAGGTCGCTCGCCTCGGCGTCGCCGGCGGTGAGCACCTTCCCACCCGGCAGGACCGCGAGATCCGAGATCTGCTCGGAGCCGGGGGACAGCTCCACCGTCCGCTTCCCGTCGCCGCCGAAGGAACGATCGAGCCGGCCGGAACCGAGCAGGCGAGCCAACGCGGTCATGGTGGATGTCGTCGTGGAGGCGAACCCGCCGACCACCAGGCGTCCTTTCGGCGTGACGGCGACGGCGTTGGCCGACTGGGAGCTCCCGCCGAAGTCGAGGCGGACGAGGCCGTCGCCACCGCCGAACGACGAGAGGCGCGCTCCCGAGGCGTCGAGCCGGAGCACGAACGCGGCGTCGGCGCGGACGGTCATCGTCCGGCCGACGATCACGATGCCGTCGTCGCCGAGCACGGCGGCATCCAGGCCGAAGTCGTCGCCGCCCAGGTCGATCCGTATGCGGCCCTTCCTGCCGAACGTCTTGTCGAGGGCGCCGTTCGGACGGAAGCGAGCGACCGCGACGTCGGTGTCGTCGCCGATGGTGTACCCGGCGACGTCGATGCGGCCGCGCCCGTCGATCCCCATGGCCGTCGCGACGGCGCCGTGGGGGAACGTGAACGCGATGCCGTCGGTGGAGAAGGCCGGGTCGAGGTCGCCGGGCGCCGCCGTCGCGGGAAGCGCGAGCGCCACGACCACAGTGGCGAGCACAAGGGTCGTCTTGATCATGGGGAGGGGCTCGAGGGTACCCGCTAGGGAACGATCTTGGAGATCGGGAGCTCCAGGATGTCGGTCGCGCCCGCGGACTTGAGATCCGGGATCAGCCGATTGACGCCGCGCTTCTCCACGACGGTCTCGACCGCGAACCCTCCTTCGGACAGCTGGGAGACCGTCGGGGCCTTCATCGAAGGCACGACGGCGAGCACGTCGTCCAGCCTGTCGGCCGCCACGTTCAGCTTGATCAGCACCTTGCCCTCGGCGCGGAGGGCGCCGAGCAGCAGCGTCGTGACGTCGGTCATCGCCGCTCGCTTGACGGGGTCGGCGGCGGACGCGGCGTTCGCGATCAGGACGGGATCGGAGGTGAGCAGTGTCTCGACGATCTTCATCCCGTGGGCCCGCAGCGTGCTGCCGGTCTCGGTCACGTCGACGATCGCATCCACGATCTGCGGCACTTTCGCCTCGGTGGCTCCGTAGGACCAGCTGACCTTGACGGGGATGCCGAGGTCCTCGAAGTAGCGCTCCGTGAGGTTGACGAACTCCGTCGAGATGCGGGTGCCCGCCGGGATCTCCTTCGCGCTCGACGCCGGATGCTCGTTGGGGACCGCCAGCACGATCCTCGTACCGTGACCGGTACCGGTCTTCGCGTACGCGAGGGTCGCGAGCACCTCGACCTCCGCCGAGGTCTCGGCGATCCAGTCCTGGCCCGTGATCCCGAGGTCGAACAAGCCGTCCTGCACGTAGAGCGGGATCTCCTGCGGCCGAAGGATGCTCACGTGGTCGATCCTGTCGTCGTCGATCGAGCCGTGGTAGTCGCGCTCGGATCCACGCCGGACGTGCAGGTCCGCCTCTTCGAACAGGCGAAGCGTCTGGGCCTCGAGCGAGCCCTTCGGGATCACGAGCTTCAACATGCGGCGGAAGTCTACGGGGCGGCCTCGAGCGACCGGAAGAAGCAGCTCCGTTCTCCCGTGTGACAGGCAGCACCCTGCTGATGCACGCGCGCGAGCACCACGTCCGCGTCGCAGTCGACCCGGAGCTCCTCCCAGTGCTGGACGTGACCGCTCGTGTCGCCCTTGCGCCAGAGCTCCTGCCGCGAGCGCGACCAGTAGACCATCCGGCCTTCGGCGAGGGTGCGCTCGAGCGCCTCGCGGTTCGCCCACGCCAGCATCAGCACGTCGCCGCTGCCGGCGTCCTGGACCACGACGGGGATCAGGCCGCGCCCGTCGAGCCTGAGGCCGTCGAGGTGCACCGGGGAGCGGTCGGGCTCACTCATCGCCGCACCAGGATGCCCCGGCCGGCCAGGTGCTCCTTGACCTGGGCGATCGTCAGATCGCCGTCGTGGAACCGTCCGGCGGCGAGCGCGGCGTCGGCCCGTCCTGGGGCGAGGGCCTCGGCGAAGTGGCGCAGCTCGCCTGCGCCCCCGCTCGCGATCACCGGCACGGGAACCGCCCCGCTCACCGCCTCGAGCAGTTCGACGTCGTACCCCTCGCCCGTTCCGTCGCGGTCCATCGAGGTCAGCATGACCTCGCCGGCTCCACGCCGGGTCGTGGACTCGACCGCCCACGCGACCACGTCGCGCCCGGTCGGCGTCCGTCCCGCGTCCACGAAGACCTCCCAGCCGCCCTCACGCCGCTTCGCGTCGATCGCCACCACGACGCACTGGGTACCGAACCGGTCGGCGCACCGTTGCAGCAGATCCGGGCGGCGAACGGCGGCGCTGTTGAGCGACGCCTTGTCCGCACCGGCTCGCAGCAGATCGCGGACGTCGCCGTCGGTGCGTACGCCGCCCCCGACCGTGAGCGGGATGAAGACCTGCTCGGCGGTGCGTGAGATCACCTCGAGCGTGACGGCCCTGCCCTCGACGGTGGCGGTGATGTCGAGGAACACGAGCTCGTCGGCTCCGTCGGCGTCGTACCGTGCGGCGAGCTCCACCGGGTCGCCGGCGTCGCGCAGGTGCTCGAAGCGCACGCCCTTGACCACGCGGCCGGCGTCGACGTCCAGGCACGGGATGACGCGCTTGGCGAGCACGTCCTTATCCCCGCGTCACCTGCGAGAGCTTCAGCGTCTTCTCGTAGAGCGCCTTGCCGGCGACGGCCGCCTCGCAACCGATGTCTCGGAGCTCCCAGATGTCGTCCGCGGTCCGCACGCCGCCGCTGGCGATCACGGGGCGGTCGGTCAGCTCCAGCACGCGACGATACAGGCGCAGGTCGGGACCGTGCAGGGTCCCGTCGCGCGCGATCGCAGTGACGAGGAACCTGGGCGCCCCCGCGTCGTGGAGCGCGGGAACCGTGGTCTCGAGCTTGGGCCCCTCCTCCGTCCATCCCTTCACCCAGACGTGTCCAGCCCGCACGTCGATCGCCACGAGCACGCGCTCGGCATGTTCCTCGACCGCACGCTCGACGAACGACGGATCGAGGGCCGCGCTCGTGCCGAGGATCGCGCGCGAAGCCCCGAGGTCGATGATCGCCTTGATGTCGTCCAGGGTTCGCACGCCACCGCCCACCTGAACGGGAACCTGCACGGAGCGGCAGATCGTGCCGACCGCCTCGCGGTTGTCCCCTTCGCCGAGGGCGGCATCCAGATCGATCACGTGGAGCCTCCGCGCGCCCTCTTCCTGGAATCGGACCGCCACCTCTGCCGGCGCGTCGTCGTAGACCGTCTGTTCGTCCGGGTTGCCGCGCACGAGGCGCACCGCGCGCCCGCCGCGCACGTCGATCGCGGGGATCACGATCATGCGACGGCCTTCACGAAGTTCGCGTACAGGCGCAGTCCCGTCGCGCCCGACTTCTCCGGGTGGAACTGCGTCGCGAAGATGCGATCGTGCGCCACGACGGCCGCGAACGGTGCCCCGTGCTCGGTGACGCCGAGGGTCTGGATCTCGTCCGGCGACGGCGCGAAGGAGTGGACGAAGTAGAACCAGGCGTCGTCGCCGATCCCTTCGAGGTACGGGTGTTGGCCGCGCCACGTGACCTGGTTCCAGCCGATGTGCGGGACTTTCACGCCGCCCGCCAGCCGCCGGACCCGCCCGGGTAGCACGACCAGACCGGGCTCGGGATCTTCGTCGCTCGCCGCGAAGAGCACCTGCATGCCGACGCAGACGCCGAACACCGGTCGTTCGGTTCCCACGAAGTCCTTCGCGGCGGCGTCGAGACCGCGCTCGCGGAGCGCTCGCACGCACTGGCCGAAGTGACCCACGCCCGGGATCACGAGCGCGTCCGCGGATGCGACCGCGCCCGGATCGCTCGTCACGTGCACGTCGCCCCCGACCGCGGCGAGCGCGCGCGCGACGGAGTGAAGGTTCCCGCTGTCGTAGTCGAGGACGGCGATCCGGCTCACAAGCCGCCCTTGGTCGAGGGGACGCCGTCGCCGGCGATCCGGCCCGCGTCGCCGAGAGCCTTGGCGAGCGCCTTGAACTCGGCCTCGCAGACGTGGTGCGGCGACCGGCCGCGCTTGAGGTGCACGTGCACCGTGAGCGTCGCGGCCTGCGCCAGCGCCCGCACGAAGTCCTCGACTAGGCCGGTGTCGAACGTCCCGATCATGTCGGCGGGCACCGACACCTCGTGCACCACGTACGTCCGCCCGGACAGGTCGAGGGCGACCTCGACGGCGGCGTCGTCCAGCGGGACCGTGATCGAGGCGAACCGCCGCACGCCGGCCTTGTCACCGAGGGCCTCGGCAAGCGCCTGGCCGACGGCCAGGCCGACGTCCTCCACGGTGTGGTGGCCGTCGACCTCGAGATCGCCCTTGCACGTGATCGACAGGTTCCACCCGGCGTGCTTTCCGAGCTGCTGGAGCATGTGGTCGAAGAAGGGCAGCCCGGTGTCGGCCTCGGCGTGACCCTCGCCGTCGAGCGCCAGCTCGACCCGAACGTCGGTCTCCGACGTGGTGCGGGTGACGCTCGCGGACCTGCTCATACCGCGAGCACCTCCCGGATCGACCGCAGGAACAGGTCGGTCTCGTGCTCGGTGCCGGCCGTGACACGGAGCGCATTGGAAACCAGTGCGGTCATGTCTCTGATCAGGACGCCGCGGTCGAGCAGCGCCCGCCACAGCGCCACGGCGTCGCCGGGAGGGACGAACAGCACGAAGTTCGCGTCCGAGGGGAACACGGTGAACCCGTCGATCGCACCCAGCTCCTTCGCGATGCGGTTCCGCTGTTGGCGGATCGCATCGAGGATGTCGAGGGCCTCCTCACGATGGTGGATCGCGGCGATGGCCGCGGCCTGGGTAAGCGCCGAGAGGTGATACGGCAGACGCACGCGCTGGAGCATCTCGACGACGTCGGGGTTGGTCAGGAGGTAGCCGATCCTCGCGCCGGCCAGCGCGAAGGCCTTCGAGAACGTGCGGGTGACGGCGACGTTCGGGTGCTCCGCCACGAGCGGAAGCGCGCTGTGCCCGGGCGCGAACTCCGCGTAGGCCTCGTCGACCACCACCAACGACGACGGCAACGCTCCCGCCAGGGCGCGCACGACCTCAAGCGGTTGGAGGTTCCCGGTGGGGTTGTTCGGCGAGCAGACGAACGTGACGTCGGGTGCGACCTCCCGCGCCTCGGCCACCTGTGCGTCGGTGAGCACGAAGTCGTCCGGGAGGTGCCGCCGCTCCAGCTGCGTGTTCGTGATCCACGACAGGCGCGAATGCATCATGTACGTGGGTTCGAACACGAGCGCCCTCCGGCCGGGGCCGCCGTAGGCCTGGAGCAGGTGGAGGAGGATCTCGTTCGAGCCGTTGGCCGCCCAGGTCCCTTCGATCGAGTGCCCCGTCATGGCCGCGAGCTCCTCGCGCACGCGCAGGAGCTGCCCGTCCGGATACCTGTTCAGGCGGAGATCGCGAACGGCGCGCGAGAGGTCGGCGAAGAAGTCCTCGGGAAGCGGCCACGGAGACTCGTTGGTCGCGAGGCGCGCCGCGACGTCCATCTGCGGGGACACGTAGCGCGGCGTCTCGCGCACGCCGGGCCTCGGCTCGGCGTTCACCGCTCCTCGGCCTCCTCGGCCTCCTCGGCGCGGGCGTCCATCGCCCGTGCGTGACCGAACAGCCCCTCCGCCCGCGCGATCGCGGAGGTTCCGGGCGTCGACCTGCGGACCGCCGCGGGGGTCATCTCGATCACAGACGAGACCGTGACGTAGTCGGATGCGCGCAGCCCGCTCGAGAACCGCGCCGTGCCCGCCGTGGGAAGCACGTGGTTGGTGGCGACGCCGTAGTCGCCGTACGGCACCGCGCTCCAGCTTCCGAGGAAGATCGCACCTGCGTTGCGCACCTTGGCCAGGAAGGCGTCGTGATCGGAGACCAACACAAGGAGGTGCTCGGCGGCGAGGTCGTTCACCGCCTCGGCGGCCTGGTCGAGGTCGCGCACCAGCACGACCTTCGTGCGGGCGATCGACACATCCACGACTGACCGCCGTTCGGCGCGCTCGATCTCGTTCTCGAGCGCGACGTCGATCTTCTCCGCCAGCGCCTGGTCGGGCGTGAGGAAGAAGGTGCGGGCTTCCGGATCGTGCTCGGCCTGCGCGATCAGGTCGAGCGCGGCCAGGCGCGGGTCGACGTCGCCGTCGGCGACGATCACGAGCTCGGACGGACCGGCCAGCCCGTCGATCCCGACGATGCCCGCCACCTGTCGCTTGGCCTCGGTCACGTAGACGTTGCCGGGCCCGACGATGCGGTCGACGCTCGGGACGGATTCGGTCCCGTAGGCCATCGCGGCGATCGCCTGCGCGCCACCGGACTTGACCACGTCGGTCGCCCCTGCCCGGCTTGCCGCGTACAGGACCGGGGCGGGGATCGTGCCGTCGGCCAGCGCCGGCGTGCACAGGACGATCTCCTGCACGCCGGCGACGACGGCCGGCACGACGGTCATGCAGACGGTGGACGGATAGACCGCGCGCCCCCCGGGCACGTAGCAGCCGACCGACGCGAGCGGGCGGACGACCTCGCCGAATCGCACCCCGTCGCGCTCGTCCCACCATTCGCGGGGGAGCTGGCGCGCCGCCAGATCCCGCAGCCGGTCGACCAGGCCGTCGAGCGCGCGCCGAAGGTCGGAGGGCGTGTCGTCGGCCGCGCGAGCGAGCTCGCGCTCGGTCACGAGGACGCCGCGAGCCTGCAGGTCGCACCCGTCGAAACGGCCCGCGAGCTCGATCAACACGTCGTCGCCCTCGACGAAGACGCGCTGGAGGATCGCGCGCACGGTCTCCGAGACGGCGGGATCGATCTCGAGCTTCGATGGCTCGAGCCGCCCGCCCCGCTCGCGCAGGTCGAGGAGCTCGAGCATCAGGTCTCCTCGTGCGTCTCGGGATGGGCGTCGGACGCCTTCGCGGTCATCCATGCCGCACGATCCCGAGCGAACAGGATCCACCCGCTCGCGCTCACCGCGAGCGCGGCGACGGCGAGCATGACGAGGGCGAACAGGAAGGTGGCGTCGCGATCCATGGGAGGCGGTCAGGGTACCGGAATGGGGGAACCCCGGACCCGCCCGCTAGGCGCGTCGTTTCCGCTCGGTGCGGCGTTCGGCTTCGAGACGCTCGAGGTCGACGTCCTCGTAGCTCATGAACGTGAACGCTTCGCCGATCGCCGGGTGCACCTCGGCGATCTGCCGGTGCATCGCCTGGGCGACGCGGCGATACACGGGGTGACCCTGCGGCTGGGAGCGTAGCTCGGCCAGATGCATGGCCTCGCGCGCCGTCATCTGCATCACGAAGCGGATGCGGTACGCCATCGAGACCGCGTACTGCGCGACGTCGAGCAGTCCGCCCGCGGCGATCGTGTCGTGGGTCTGTTTCGACAGCTGCATCGCCCGATCCCAGTCGGCGCGGAGCCCCGCCTCGTCGACCTCTGCCGGGACGTCGTATCCGAACGCAGGCGTGAGACGCTGCCACTCGAGCGTGAGCGGGCGGTGTCGCTGGAGGTCGCGGAAGGCGCCGTAGTCGCAGAGCACGTCGAACCGGTACTGCGTGCGCTCCCACGCCCGGCCCGGCTTGTGCCGGCGGTTGGTGCGTTCGCCCACGCTGGCGGCAAGGATCGCCGTGCGCTCGTCCGGGCTCATCGCGCGCACGAGCCGGAGCAGCTGATCGTCGGGCAGGTTCGTGTGCTGGTAGAGGACGGCGGCCGTGACCTTCAGCTCGCCGTCCGGGTCATAGTCAAGTAGATTGACTTCTTCCCGAGGCTCGGGGTCGGTGTCTCCGACGAGCTTGGCAGCGAGCTCATCGGTGCGCTCGCGGACGTCCTTCCAGTACCCGGACCAGGCGACCCCGCGGTCGTCGGCATCGACCCGCTTGAGGAACTCGGGGATCACCTTGCGGAGCTCGACCTTCATCAGCTCGCCGTACTCGCGGGCCTCGGCAAGCGGATGCACGGCCAGCCGCATGAGCAGCTGCTCGTAGGACTGCCCGGTGGCGTAGATCCCCAGGTTCGAGCGCGTGCCGGCCGGCAGAATCATCCGCAGCGTGTCGCACGTCTTCGCCAGGATCGTCTGGTTGTAGACGAACTCCGAGTCCTGCGGCTGCTTCGGGAACCGCGAGCGGAACCACGGCTGAAGGCGCTCGAACATCCGCCCGTAGATCGCGAAGGTCTCGTCGAGGAAGTCGAGGTACCGATCTTCCAGCTGGGTTCCCTCGAGCTCGGCCGGGACGGTCGCGCGCCAGCGTCCGCCCGGCTTGTCGTCGTACCGCATGTAGCGCGTCGACTGCTCGAGGTAGGCGGCCAAGCGGCCCCATTCGAGCGCCTTCGCGAGCAGCTGCGACGATTGCTCGCACGCGAGGTGCACGCCGCCGAGCTGGGCGACCGAGTCGTCGCCGTACTCGACGAAGACGCGGTCGTAGAGCTTCTCCGCCCGAGCGCTTCCCGTCTTGGTGCCGGCGGCGCCCGGACCGACGTCCTCGGCGAACTCGTCGAGGAACAGCCTGCGCAGCGACTTCGTGCTGCGCGAGTACCGCGCGAACATCGCACCCTTGACCGCCTCGGCTAGGTCGACCAGCGCGAACACCGGGCCGTCCAGGCTGGTGAAGTGCGGCTCGAGGATCTGCCGCTCCTCGGGCGTGAAGTCCTCGGTGGCGTACCAGGTCGTCATGGCGACGGACTCGGGCTCGGCGAGACCGCACCTCCTTGGTGGATGATTATCGGTGTGTCCGGTGACACGTCCGTGCCCGCTGGCGGCTCCTGCGAGACGATGTTGACGGGGTTCGGGCACTGGGACAGCGACGGCACTGGGTCTCCGGTCGTGATGTTCGTGAACCCGAGGTTACGCAGGCTACTCATCGCCGCCCCGATCGGCGTGCAGGTGAGATCGGGGATCTGGATGGTTGCCGGGCCCGTCGAGACCTCGACGTCGATCGGGGCGTTCCGGTCGACCGGCGTGTCCTTCGCGACGGACTGGGACACGATCATCCCCTGCACGCCCCCGCAGTCGTTGCTCGTCACCGGGGTCTGCGTGCCGAGTGTGAGGTGTTGGTCGGCGAGCAACGACGTCGCCTCGTCGACCGTCTTGCACATCAGGTCCGGAACCGGGAACTGCTTGATGGGCACCGCGACCGTGAGCGTGATCGTCGTGTCGGTGCTCACGAGTGTTCCGGGGTCCTCGCTCTGCGAAAGGACCTCGCCCTCGGGCTTGTCGCTCTCCTTGTTCTGTCGCTGGATCGTGTCCGCGGTGAACCCGTCGGCGATGAGCTCTGACTTCGCGTCCTCGAACTGCTTTCCCACGAGGTTCGGCATGGAGACCGAGCCGCCGCCGCTGTCGTTCAGCGCGCTCGCCAGGAAGTAGCCGCCGGCTCCCAGGATCCCCACGACGAGGATCCCGATCAGCACGCCCAGCCAGACCTTGCGGCCCGAGCCCGGCTGCTCCTCCTGCGGCGGCAGCACCTGCGTTGACTGCGGCCGCGAGATCACCTGCGTGGCGTCGCCCCCGGCGGGGAGCAGCGGCGTCGCCTCCACGTCTTGCCCGCGCTTCACGCGTTCGAGGTCCTCGTAGAGCGACTCGGCCGTCTGGTAGCGGTTCGCGGGGTTCTTCGCCAGCGCCTTCATCACGACGGCGTCCAGCCGCGGCGGAACGTCGGGGTTCAGCTGCGACGGCGGGACCGGCGTCTCGTTCACCTGCTTGTAGGCGATCGCCACGGGCGAGTCGCCGGTGAAGGGCGGCCGCCCGACCAGGAGCTCGTAGAGCAGGATGCCGAGCGAGTAGATGTCCGAGCGCGCGTCCACGGGCTGGCCCTGCGCCTGCTCGGGCGAGAGGTACGTCGGGGTGCCGAGCACCGACGACGTCTGGGGAGCGGTGATGTCCGTCGACATGCGCGCGATGCCGAAGTCCATGACCTTGAGCGACCCGTCGCGCGTGACCATGATGTTGGCGGGCTTGATGTCGCGGTGAACGATCCCCTGGGCGTGCGCCGCCGACAGCGCCTGAGCCACCCGCTGCGCCAGGTCGACGGCCTGCGTCGTGCTCGGACGACCGCCGCTGGCCAGGAACTCGGCGAGCGTGCGGCCCTCGATGAACTCCATCACGATGAACTTGGTGTCGCCGTCGGTTCCGGTGTCGTAGACGCCGACGATGTCGGGATGGTTGAGTCGCGCCGCGGCCTGCGCCTCGCGACTGAACCGCGCCACGAACCCGGCGTCACGCGCGAATTGCGGCAGCAGCACCTTGATCGCCACCGTGCGATCGAGCACCGTGTCGAGCCCGCGGAAGACCTCGGCCATCCCACCGGAGCCGATCCGGGCCTCCACGCGGTACCTGCCTCCCAGCACCGACTGGCTCACGCCGCCCGCCTCGCCCCTTCCCGTGTCGTGTCCATCAGCCGAGGGCTGCCTCGATCATCGCGCGCACGATCGGCGCGGCGACGCGTCCGCCGGTCGCCTCGCTCCCGAGGTTGCCGCCGTCGAGCACGATAACGGCCACGGCGATCCTCGGCGTGTCGTGCTCCGCCGCCGGCGCGAACGCCGTGAACCAGGCGTTCGGGGCGGTGTTCGGCCCGTTCGTCGCCGTGCCGGTCTTGCCCGCGACCGTGATCCCCGGGATCTGCGCAGCGGTTCCCGTGCCGACCTGGACCACCCCGACCATCATCTGGCGCATCGCGAGGGCCGTGTCGAGCGAGATCGGCCGTGCGTACGTCGCCGGGTCGAACACCTTCACCACGCGTCCCTGCGGGTCGCGGACCTCGCTCACGAGGCGGGGCTGCATCATCGTGCCTCCGTTGGCGATCGTCGACGTGATCAGGGCCTCGTGCATCGGGTTCAGCAGGTCGTTGTCCAGCCCGACCGCGGACAGTGCCACCGCCGGCTTTCGGTCGGCGAAGTAGGCGGCTTCCGGGAACCGTCCCGTCTGCCAGGGAAGCGTGAACGGGATCGTGTCCTCCAGGCAGGTCGTCTGCTCAGGCGGGAGCGTCGGGCAGAGACCGTACGCGTGGGCTTGTTTCGAGAGCTTCTCCGGTCCGAGGTCGAGTCCGATCTGGCCGAACGTGACGTTGCACGACGACTCGAACCCCTGGAGCATCGTGACGGTGGGCGTGCCGCCGTGGCAGAGCTCGTTGCCAAAGTTCTTGAGGACAGCCGTCGACTGGGGCAGGTGGAGCACGTGAGGGTTGGGGATGTCGGTGTCGGGCGTGTAACCGTTCTCGAGCGCCGCCGACGCCGTCACGAGCTTGAAGGTCGAGCCCGGCAGGTAGAGCTCGTCGATCGCCTTGGACAGGAGCGGTTTGTCGGGCGCGGCGTTCAACCTGTCCCAGTTGTCGCGCATCTCCTGGGCCGTGCCGCTCGACAGGAGGTTGGGGTCGAAGCCCGGCGTGGAGTACATCGCCAGGACGTCTCCCGTCCTCGGATCGAGCGCGACCGCGGCGCCGCTGAGACCCTTGAGCTGTTGGGCGGCCACCTGCTGCAGCTTGGGCACGATCGTCGTGACCACGGTGCCGCCCTTCTTCGGCCGCCCGAGGATCAGGTCGGTGATGTTCGACGCCGCCAGCTCGGGGGCCGTTCCGGAGAGGTAGGGCTGCATCGCCTGCTCGAGCCCCGAGCGGCCGAACACGCGCGAGTAGTACCCGGTGATGCTGCCGTAGAGCGCGCCCTGCGGGTACTGACGTTCGTACTTGAACAGCGAGCCGGCCGCGGCCTCGGCGCTCTGCGCCAGGATCACCGAGTTCGAGGCGAGGATCGGGCCCCGCTGGGTCTGGTACTCGGCGATGATCTGGCGGGTGAAGTTGGCGGGATCGTTCGCGATCCGATCGGCCGCCACCACCTGCACGTACGCGATCTGCCCGAACAGCACCGCGAACAGCAGGACGAACACGATCCCGAGCCGCCGGATCTGGCGGTCCATCAGGTGACCGCCTTCGGCCTGGGGGTCCACGCCCCCGACGACACGCGCAGCAGCAACGCGAGCAGGACCAGCGTGGCCACGCGGCTGGATCCGCCATAGGACACGAGCGGGAGCGGAACGCCGGTGAGCGGGATCAGCCGCGTGACGCCGCCGACGATCACGAACGTCTGCAGCGCCAGCACGGTCGTGAGACCCACGGCGAGCAGCTTCCCGAATGGATCGGACCGTTCCAGGCCGATCCGCAGCCCGCGGCCGATCACGACCAGGTACAGGAGCAGGAGCGCGGACGTGCCCAGCATGCCCAGCTCCTCTCCGAACGCGGCGAAGATGAAGTCCGATCCGATGTACGGGATCAGGGTCGGCGACCCCTGCCCGAGCCCGGTGCCGACCATGCCGCCGGTCGCCATCGCGAACCAACTCTGTGCGAGCTGGCCGTACCCGATGTCGTGCACCTTGGCCGGGTCGAGCGCGTGCAGCCAGTACGCGACGCGGTCTTGCACGTGGCCGAACGCGACGAAGCCGATCCCGGCGCCGATCGCGAACAGGACCAGGCCGAGGACCAGATAGCCGGTCTTGCCCGTGGCCACCCAGAGCATCACGACGAATAGGCCGAACAGCAGGAGCGACGCACCCATGTCCCGCTCGAGGAACAGCACCGCGAGCGACGTGCCCCACGCGAGCAACAGCGGCCCGACGTCCTTCACACGGGGGAGCCCGAACCGGCCGATCCCGGCGACGAGCAACTCGCGCTTGTCCGCGAGGTAGGAGGCGAGGAAGATCACGATGAGGATCCGGCCGAACTCCGCCGGCTGGGCCGTGTAGCGGCCGACCTCGATCCAGAGCTTCGCGCCGTTCTCGGAATGTGAGATCCCGGGGACGATCGGGAGGAGCAGCAGGACCAGCCCCGTCACGCCGATGGTGTACGTGAACGCGTCGAGCTGTCGATGGTCGCGCAACGCGAAGAGCGTCACGATCATCGCGCCGACGCCGGCCATCAGCCAGGCGGCCTGCTGGGCGGCGACCTCGGGGCGCAGCCGGAACAGCATCGCGAGCCCCAGACCGCCGAGGAGCGCGGCCGCCGGGTAGAGCGCCGGATCGGCGCGCTTGGCCATGATCCGGATCGCCGCGAACCCGGCACCGAACCCGATCGCGAGCGCGATCCCGTACGTGACGATGTCGTTCGGGACCTGCTTGTCCAGGCCGAGGCCGACGAGCGCGTAGGCCAGCATCGAGGCGACGTACGCGAGCAGCAGCAGGCCCAACCCCGTCGGCGCCCGTCGGGCCGGCGCCTCGATCGTAGCCGCGCTCATTGGCTCCCTCGCCGTTGCTGCCGCAGGTAGACCTCGACGTCCTTCTCGATCGTCGCGACCACCACCCTGGCCTCATCCAGGTTGTCGACGCTCACACCCTCGGTCAGCCCGTCGTGCTTGTGCGTGGCCAGGGCGTCCTGGGCGGAGATCGACGTCTCCTCCTCCGCGCGCGACAACGAGAACCCGAGGATCTCCGCCGGGATCCCCTGATAGATCGCCACGTGCCCGTTCGCCACCCCCACGTACCACTGCCGGTCGACGAACACCCGCAGCCCCGTGTACGCCGCCACCAGCACCACCACGAGCAGCCCGGCGACCATCCCCCACCGCCACAGCCGCCGCCCCGTCCTCGAAGGAGCTGACCCCGAAGGATCGGACAATGAGCGATCCAGAGCCGTTGGTCCGCCGGTGCCGGGGGACTCGGGGGAGGGCGGGGCATGGCCGGGGCCCCCGGCGCCGGCGGGCCGCCCCGTTACCCCTCCCTCAACCGTCTCCGGCTCCCCTTCCCGAGCGTCGAGCACCACCACGGTGATGTTGTCGATCCCGCCGGCACGGTTGGCCGCGCGGACGAGCCGGTCGGCGGCCTCCTGCGGCGTCTCGGTGGCCTCGAGGATCGCCTGGATCTGCTCCTCGGTCACCATGCCGGTCAACCCGTCGGAGCAGAGCAGGAGCCGGTCGCCTTCGAGCAACCCGAGATCGGACTCGTCCACGTCGACGTCGGGCTCCGTGCCGAGCGCGCGCGTGAGGACGTTGCGATGCGGATGGACGTCGGCCTCCTGGCGCGTGATCTCGCCGGCGCGGACCATCCGGTTGACGAGCGTGTGGTCCTCCGTGAGCTGGCGAAGGGCGCCCGCACGAAGGAGATAGGCACGGCTGTCGCCCACGTGGACCAGGTGGGCCTGCTCGCCCTCGATCTGCGCCGCCGTAAGCGTGGTCCCCATGCCGGCGACGGCCGTGTCGGCGGACGAGCGCTCGAAGACGGTGGCGTTCGCCTCCTTGACCTGCTGGGCGAGCGACCCTCGCCCGCTGCGGAAGAGCTCCTCGATCGTCACCAGGGCGAGCTGGGAGGCGACGTCGCCGCCTCGGTGGCCCCCCATGCCGTCGGCTACCGCGTAGAGCGGCGGCTCGACCAGGTAGGAGTCGTCGTTGCGCTCGCGGACCCGTCCGATGTCGGTGGCGACGCCGGCCTCGATCCTCATCGCCGGAGCTCCACGATCGTCGTCCCCACCCGGATCCGGTCCCCGGGCTGGAGCATGGCGGGAGCGGCCAGCCGCTGCTCGTTGACGTATGTGCCGTTCGTCGAGCCCAGGTCCTCCACGTACCACGATCCGTTCTTGCCGAAGATGCGCGCGTGCTGTTGGGAGATGTAGGTGTCGTCCAGGCGGACCTCACACTCGGGAGCGCGGCCGATGACCGAGCTCGCGTCCAGCCGCATCGTCCTGGTCTTCCCCGAATCGGGCGGATGGATCGTCACCGTCACGGCGTTCGGCGCCGCGACCTCGCCGCCCCTTCGGCCGGGCCGGCTGGGGGCGGCAGCCGAGCCGGCGTCCACGTTCAGTCCCCGCACCACCCAGCGCATCGATCGCCACACGAAGAGGAACAGCAGCGCCAGCAGCCCGTACTTGAGGGCGGAGAGCGCGAAGGGGGTGACGCCTTCCGCCAGCATGCGGCTACTCCCTCCGGAACTCCAAGACCGTGGTCCCGACCGTGATCTTGTCGCCGTCCTGGAGTTGGCGCGTCTGCACCTGCTGGCCGTTCAGCCGCGTGCCGTTCGTCGAGCCCAGGTCGGTCAGCGTGACGACGTCGTCGTCGACACGGAGCTGCGCGTGGCGTCGCGAAGCGCCCTTGTCCTTCAGCACGATGTCGCAGTCGGCCATCCGGCCGATCGTGACGACACCCTTCCCAACGTGGACCTCGCGGGCGTCGCCCTCCTCGTGGATCACGAGCTTGGCGGGCCGGGGCGCAACGGCCGCCACCGGCGCGACCTGGCCCTCACCCTCTTTGATCGAGCTCTCGCACGCCAGGTCGCCCTTGCGGAGGGTGTCGTCGACGAAGAACTCGACCTCAGGAGGACCGACCAGGCCCCAGCCGCGCTCCGCAGCCGTCTCGCGGACGACCTCCTTCAGCTCGGCCACGAGCGCCGACTCCATCTGGCGGAAACGGGGAGCGTCCTCGGTGGACAGCGAGATCTCGAACCGGTTCGGCGCCCAGACCTCGTTCACGCCGACCTGGCGGCCGTTCTCCATCTCGTGGACGAGACGCTTCGCGATCTCGATCGGCTGAACGCCGGAGCGGAACGTCTTGGAGAAGAGCCCTTCGACGAGCCCTCCGAGCCGGCGTTCGAAATCTCTGAGGTTCGGCATCGCGCACGGGCACGGCCTCGGCCGCGCAACGGCGCAATCCTACCCTGCGCTCAGTGTGCGGCCTGTTGCGATGCGTCGACGTCCGTGCGACGGGCCTCCCACGAGCGTGGGTGCTCGAAGAGCGGATTCGCGAACCCGAACCTCTCGTCGGGCGAAAGGTGCCGCCAGCGCCACTCCGCGAACTCCCAGTACGTGCGCCGGGCGAAGACCAGCACCAGCACGGCCAGCAGGAAGCGCAGCGTGGCGTGCGGCTCGATCTGGAACGAGCGGCTCAGGAAGCCCACGACGGCGGCCAGCGACCACCCGGCCAGCGCCAGGAACCCCAGGACCATGATGTGGCGCATCAGATCGTCGAAGTCGATACGTCTGGGCGATGGCATCGGTCCCTCCTCATCCCCGAGGACTCCTATTTCTATCGGCAGGTCCAGGCCGTCGGGCGCACCCGACTTCGGTCGGTTTCCGCCGCTCCCCCGTCCGTGGGACAGGCCGCCCGCGTCGGGCGCGCTGCTACCATCGCTTTTCCCCCACGGGCGAGTGGCGGAATTTGGCAGACGCGCAGGATTCAGGTTCCTGTGTCCGAAAGGACGTGGGGGTTCAAGTCCCCCCTCGCCCACGGATCGCGTGCCTGGAACACGCGGCACAATCCGGTCGTGCACATCCAGTCGTACCCCGAGGCCGAGGTTCCGCCGGACCTTCGCGTGCAGCAGGTGGCGTTGCAGGATCGGGCGTGGCCGTCGAGTGAGCCGTCCGGGCCGGCTCCCTGGCACGACCCTGCGCTTCAGCCGATCTCGATGCTCGCCGTCGACGGCGGCCGTGTCGTGGCGGCGCTCGACATCCTGACCAAGGAGGTCACCCATCGAGGCCGTCCGTACGTGGCCAGCGGGCTGAGCGCGGTCGTGACCGATCCCGCACTTCGCGGCCGCGGATACGGTCACGCGCTGGTCGAGCGGGCGCGGGGCGCGATCGAAGCGAGCGGTGCCGATCTGGGCATCTTCACGTGCGACCGGCATCTGCAAGAGTTCTACGAGCGCGCGGGGTGGCGGTGCCTTCCCGGCACCGTACTGGTCGGGGGGACGCCGGAGGCGCCGTTCCCCAGCGACGTTCTGGACAAGGTGACGATGGCGGCGTTCTTCAGCCCACGCGCGCGATCCGATGCCGATCTGTTCGTCGGCGCTCGGATCGACCTCTACTCGGGTGACGTCGACAAACTGTGGTGACGAGGAATCCATGCCACGACAGAACCGGGTCACGCCTCTCGGCGAGCTGATCGCCGACCCTGCTCGCGGCCTCGTGTACGGCAACCGGGGCTGCCTGCACGACGAAACGGGGCGGATCCGGCGGCGCTACGCCAGCAGGCGGTGGATCGCCTGCCGGTTGCGGTTCCGCGGCTGGCACCGGTCGCCGCTGATGCAACCCGGCCGGTTCACCGAGCTATTCTTCCTCGACGAGGCGACCTCCTTCGCAGCCGGGCACCGCCCGTGTGCGCTGTGCCGGCGGGAGGACTACCGGCGGTTCACGGCGATCTGGAGCCGATCGCATCCCGGGCGGGTGGGCGCCGACGCCATCGATGCGCAGCTGCACGCCGAGCGCCTCGACCCGCTGACGCGCGTCCAGCGCCACCATGCCGCGCAACTCGTCGACCTGCCCGACGGCGTCTTCGTGCTCCACAACGAGGATGCGCACCTCGTGCTCGGCCCGAACCTGGTGCGATGGACGCCGTCCGGGTACGCCGAATGCGTTCCTCGTCCCACCGCGCGTCGGGCCCGGGTGATCACGCCCCCGTCCTTGGTCGACGTCCTGCGTGCCGGCTGGGGCGGCGCCGTGCCGCTGCTGCATCCGTCCGCGGTCGCGTCTAGGTGAGGCAGAGGAGCGGCGTGCCCACGGTGACCTCGTCGGACCACGAGCCGCCCGCACCGGCGCGCAGCCCCCGCACGCGATAGACGTAGGAGGCGTCGACGCCGAGGTCGGCGTCGCGGATCGCACCCGCGGCCGGTCCCGTGGTGGCGACCGCGCTCCATTGTTGGCCGCTCGCGCTTCGTCGCCAGACCTCGTAGCCGTCGGCGCCCGCGATGGCAGCCCATCCGACGTCCACGCCCGTGGACAGGAACCCGTCGCACGAGGCCGTGGCGGTCACGCCGGCCGGCGCCGGCAGCGGGTTCGCGCCAGGTACGGATGCATCGAGCGGGCGGCGCGCGGCCAGGAGCGACGGACCGGCCACCAGCACGCCGGCCGCCACGACGGCGACGATCAACGCCCAGGTGAGCCTTCGCGCCCAGCGCCCGCGCGTGCGTGGCATCGGCAGCGTCCTGGCCACGGGAAGCACTGCCGTGGTCGTCCGGGGCAGGGGTTCGGTGCGGGCCGACGCGCTCGGGGTCTCGGGCAGGAAGACGGCCAGCCGCCGCAGCTCGTCGGCGAGCGCGGCCGCGCCGTGCCCGCGGAGCTGCGGGTCACGATCGAGACACCGCATGACCGTCTCCTCGAGGCCGGGCGGAACGGACGGGGCCCAGGCGTGCGGCGGCACGGGGCGGGCCACGCGGAGCCTTTTCGCCACGTCGCGCGGCCCACCGACGAACGGGGGCCGTCCGACAAGGAGCTCGTACAGGACCGCCCCGAGCCCGTAGACGTCGACGCGCTGGTCGCCGACGCCGCCCACGAGCACCTCCGGGGCGGCGTAGGCGAGCGTTCCCTGTGCGGAGAGCGCGCTGCCGTGTCCCGACCCGATCGCCGCCCCCGCGATCCCGAAGTCGAGCACCTTCACCACGCCGTCCACGGTGAGCATCACGTTGCCCGGCGCCACGTCGCGATGCACGACGCCGCGCGCGTGCGCGTGTGCGAGAGCGTCGGCGATGTCCGCGCCGATCCGCGCCACACGCGCGGGCGCCATCGGTCCGCCGTCACGCCGCTCTTCGGTCAGGGTGCGGCCGGTGACGTGCTCGAGCACGAGATAGATCACGCCGCCCTCCTCGCCGAAGTCGAAGACCGCGACGATTCCGGGGTGTGCCAGTCGTGCCGCGGTCCTCGCCTCGCGATGGAACCGCGCCACGAACCGGCGATCGGCGGTGAGCTCGGGCCGGAGCACCTTGACGGCCACGGTTCGGTCCAGCCGAAGGTCCGCCGTCTCGTAGACCTCGCCCATCCCGCCGCGACCGAGCAGGGCTCGAAGCTCGTAGCGGCCGGCGAGCACCGAGCCGGCGCGGGTAGGGGAAGCGGTCCGCTGCTCCGCCATGGGAGGGCGATGCTACCTCGGCACCCCTCCTGCCGCGAGGCAAGGGGCGGGGTATGGTGCGCTCGGCATGGGGGTCATCGAGGTGGAGGGGCTTCGCAAGGAGTACCGCCGCGTCCGAGGCGGCAGGACGGTCGCCCTCGACGGCCTCGACCTCGACGTCCCGGAGGGCGGCGTCTTCGGGTTCCTCGGCCCCAACGGTGCGGGGAAGACGACCACGATCCGCTGCCTGCTCGGGCTGGTGCGCCCGAGCCGAGGACGGATGCGGCTGCTCGGGACCGAGGTCCCCCGGGGCCTCGGTGACGCCATCGGCGATGTCGGGTCGATCGTCGAGCAGCCGGCGCTGTTCCCGCGATTCTCCGGCAGGCGCAACCTGGAGATCCTCGCTCGGCTAAAGGGGGTCGGCGCGTCGACGATCACCGAGGTGCTCCGGCGCGTCGGGCTCGAAGAGCGCCAGCGCGACCTGGTTCGAACGTACTCGCTCGGGATGAAGCAGCGGTTGGGGATCGCCGCCGCCCTGATGAAGGACCCCTCGCTGCTGATCCTCGACGAACCCGCCAACGGGCTCGACCCGGCGGGCATCGTGGAGGTGCGCGAGCTCGTCCGGAGCCTCGGCGCCGAGGGCCGGACCGTGTTCGTCTCCAGCCACATCCTGTCCGAGGTCCAGCAGACGGCGGACCGCGTGGCGATCCTGGCGCGAGGGCGGTGCGTGAAGTCGGGGCCGGTGGCCGAGGTCCTGTCGGGCGGCCGCGCCATGGGGATGCGCGTGCGGCTCGACGACCTGGATGCGGGCAGGCGCGTCCTCGGCGAGGCAGGCATGGAGGCGCTCACGACCGACGGATACCTGAGCGTCGCGGTGCCGCCCGCCGACGGAGCCCGCATCACGCAGGCGCTCGCGTCGCAAGGCCTCTACGTCTCGGAGCTCCGCCCCGACGAGGTCGACCTCGAGACGGTGTTCCTCGAGCTCACCCGCGACGAAGGGCTCTCCTCGTGATGCGGCTGCTGTCCGCCGAAGTGCTGCGTGCCCTGTCGCGTCGGGTCATCCGCATGCTCGTGGTCGGCATCATCGTCGGCGTCGTGATCGGCGTCGGGATCGCCACCTGGAACTCCGACAGAGGATCGGGACAAGCGCAATACGAGAACCAGCTCGCGAGCTGCCTGCGCGGCGAGTTCATCCCGGCGGATCAGCTGCCCAGGCAGTACGCGACCCTCCAGGATTTCTGCGCGGACCAGGTGCACATCGAGAACTACGACTCGAACGAGATCAGGTGGGCCGAGCTGGAGCACCTCGTGCAGGGCATGGGTCCGATCGTGATCCTCCTCGGGGCTTTCCTCGGTGCCACGCTCGGCGGGGCCGACTGGACCGCCGGGACGATGGGCACGCTGCTGACGTGGGAACCACGGAGGATCCGCGTGCTTCTCGTCCGCACGGCCGTGGCTACCGCGGTGGCGTTCGTGATGGCCGCGTTCGCCCTGACCTTGTTCGCGGTTGTCTTCCGCGTGGGGGTCGCGATCGCCGGCACGACCGCGGGCAGTGCCCCGGACCTACTCGGGGCCACGGCGGGGTACGGCGTGCGGATCGCGGCTGTCGCGGCGCTGACCGCGATCGTCGCCCACGCCATCGCGACGTTCGGGCGCTCCACGGTCGCGGCGATGGGCATCCTGTTCGGCTATCTGGTCCTCGTCGAGGGGTTCCTGTCGAACCTGTGGACGGGCCTGCAGCCACGATTGTTGGTGCGTGCCGCGGTCGTGATCGTCTCGAAGGAGCCGCTGCGCGACCCGAATGTGACGGCGACGTTCGGTCCGAACGGGCAGCTGATCGGACAGGCCCAGGCGATCATCTTGACGTTCCGCGGTGCGTGGGTCGTGATCCTCCTGTGGGCCGCGATCTCGCTGGGGGTGGCGCTCTTCGCGTTCCGCACCCGGGACGTGACCTGAGCGCCCGCGCGATCCGGGCGACGGTCCATCGTATACTCCGGGTTCCTCGGAACCCTTCCCGACCTGCGGTGATCGGCCGCGAGAGGCGCGACGGATGACCTTTTCCAACCACACGCTGACGCTGGTCGCGTTGATCGCCGGGGGACTGTCGGTGCTGTCGATCGCGCTCGTGATCGCCGGCGGCGCTGGAAAGCGGTCCTCCGAGCCGAAACACCTCGCCGGCGACGAGGCCGTGGGTGCGCTGCTCGGCCGGATCGAGCGCATCGAGAACGCCGTGCGTACGCTGAACCAGACCGACAAGCGGCAGCAGGTCCTGGTGGACGGCAGCATCCGCCGGGTCGCGCTGCTCCGCTACGACGCCTTCGATGACGTCGGTGGGCGCCTGTCGTTCTCGTGCGCCTTGCTCGACGAGCACGGGACGGGCATGGTGCTCACATCGATCAACGGCAGACAGGAGACGCGGGTGTACGCGAAACCGGTCGCGAACGGCACCAGCTCGTACAACCTCTCGGAGGAGGAGGAAGAGGCGATACGTCGGGCCATGGCGGGCGACGGCCAGGAAGCGGTGAACGCGCGATGATCTGGCGTCGCGAGGAAGCGGACGCGGCGCCCGAGGACGTCGCCGATGAGCGGAGGGAGACGCAGATGGCAGACAACGGTGAGGTCACGATCGTCGGCGCCGGCGCCCGACTCGAGGGCAACGTCGTCTCCGCCGGGTCGCTCCGGATCGACGGCCAGGTGAAGGGGCAGATCAACGCCGACGGGGACGTGGCGTTGTCGCAGCAGAGCCAGGTCGAAGCCGACATCCGCGCGCAGAACGTGAGCGTCGCCGGTCGGTTCAAGGGAAACATCGTCGTGAAGGGCAAGGCGCACCTGGCGCGCGGCGGCCGGATCGACGGCAACATCACCTCGAAGACCCTCGTGGTCGAAGAGGGCGGCGTCTTCCACGGCCAGAGCATCATGGACGCCGGCGCCGCGTCGGGCTCCTCCTCGCAGGCCGCCTCGCGCGAATCGTCCGCGCCGGCCACCGACAAGTCCCAGGAGAGACCCGATCAAGTGAAGGTGTGACGTGCTCGATGTCAAGAAGATCCGGGAAGACCCGGAGCCGTTCCGCGCGGGCCTGGCGCGGCGGGACCTCGCGCACGCCGTCGACGAGCTGCTCGCCGCCGACCAGCGCCGGCGCGAGCTGACGAGGCGGGCGGAGGAGCTCCGCGCCGCGCAGAACCGCGCCTCGAAGGCGATCGGCCGGGCGGCGCCCGAGGGGCGGCAGGTGCTGATCGACGAGGCGGCCGGCGTTTCGGCCGAGCTCGACCGGATCGGGCCGGAGCTCGCCGAGGCCGAGGCTGCTCTGGCCGAGCTGCTGGCGACCACGCCGAACGTCCCGCACCCCGACGCGCCCGACGGGTTCACCGAGGAGGACGCGCGCGAGCTGAAGCGGGTCGGCGTCGTGCCCGAGTTCGCGTTCGAGCCGCGCGACCACGCGGCCCTCGGCGAGTTGCTCGGCATCCTCGACACCGAGCGGGCGGCTCGCACGAGCGGGTCGCGGTTCGTCTATCTTCTCGGCGACCTCGTGCTCCTGCAGTTCGCGCTGGTTCGGCATGCGCTGGACCTGTTGGTCGAGCGCGGCTTCCTCCCCGTGATCCCTCCGGTGCTCGTGCGCGAGGAGGCGATGTTCGGCACGGGGTTCCTGCCGACCGACGCCGTCAACATCTACCGCCTGGAGGAGGACGAGCTCTACCTGGTCGGCACGTCGGAGGTGCCGCTGGCCGCATTCCACATGACCGAGATCCTCGACGAGGGCGGGCTGCCGGCTCGGTACGCGGGCTACTCGACGTGCTTCCGGCGGGAGGCCGGCACCTACGGCAAGGACACCGGCGGCATGTTCCGCGTCCACCAGTTCGACAAGGTAGAGATGTTCTCGTTCACCACGCCCGAGGCGTCGGCGGACGAGCACGACCTGATCCTGTCGATCGAGGAGGAGATCGTCTCCAACCTCGAGTTGCCGTACCGGGTGGTGGACACCGCGGCGGGGGACCTCGGTGGCTCGGCGGCCCGCAAGTTCGACGTCGAGGCCTGGCTCCCCGGACAGGGCCGGTACCGCGAGGTGACGTCGTGCTCCAACTGCACCGACTACCAGGCACGCCGGCTGCAGACGCGGCTGCGACGCGCCGATGGAACGGTGGAGGTTCTGCACACGCTGAACGGAACGGCGACGGCGATCGGACGAACGATCATCGCGATCCTCGAGAACCACCAGCAGGAGGACGGCTCGGTCCTGCTGCCGGCCAAGCTGCATCCGTACCTGCCCGAACGCGCGCAGGTGTTGGCGCCGTCACGGTGAACGAGGACCTCCCCGACGCTCGTCGAGGTGGTGGTGCCTGGGCGGCGGCGAGGACTACGGCGCGGTGAACGGGGCGCCCTCGGAGGCCGACGGTGCGGAGTCGGCGGACGGGTAGATCCCTGTCACGTCGATCGCGACCCCCTGCCACACCTGCACGTGCGCATCCGGCGGCGCGACCTGGCGGCCGACCGAATACAGCCAGCGAACCTCGCCGTCGCGCCGGAAGACCCGGTACAGGGCCGTCCAGTCCACGCCGGTGTGCTTAGACGCCGCCGATCTCTCGTCGACCGCGTCCCTGTCGTCCGGATGCAGAAGGCGGCGGAAGTGCTCGCGCTCGGAGATGAGCTCCTCCGGCGTGTAGCCGAGGATCTCCTCGCTCTGCGGGCCGATCGCCACCATCCGCGCGCGGCCGGTGGCGTTGTCGATGACCTCGGTCCACGGGATCGCCGGCATCCCCTCGACGAGCTCGCGAAGCCGGGTCGCCTCCGCGCTCGCCCGTGAGTCCGTCTCGGCTTCGGCGGTGATGTCCAACAGGACCCCTTGGAAGAACCGCGGCCGGCCGTCGTGGTCTCGCTCGACGCACGATCCCCGATCGGAGAACCACACGATGGCCCCGTCGCCGTCGATCGTGCGGTAGCGGATCGACCAGGGAGCCCCCGTTTCCCACCCGGTGGTCATCGAGGCGACGACCCGCTCGCGGTCGTCGGGATGCACCATCTCGAACCACTCGTTCGGATCGCCGATCCGGTCCGCCTCGAGCGCGCCGCTGATCTCGGCGAATCGCGGGCTCACGGGACCCATGCACAGCGTCGGAGGGTCTCCGGTTACGAGCTCGTACGAGTAGGTGATGATCGGTCCGCGTTCGGTGAGCTGCCGATACCGCTCGTCGGCCTGTGCGGCCTTCTGCTCGGCCTCCTTGCGAGCGGTGATGTCGATCATGACGCCCTGGAACACGTGCGGCTGGCCCGCTGCGTTGCGCTCCAGCAGCGTGGCGTGGTCGAAGACCCACACGATCCTGCCGTTCTTCGCCAGGTACCGATATTCGACCTCGAAGGGATCGCCGGTCCGGGCGCTGTGCATCGCGGCGGCGATGACCGCGTCTCGGTCGTGCGGGTGGAGCCGCTCCGCCCACACCGGATGGTGCGACCACTCCCAGGGCGAGTACCCGAGCATCTCCTCGATGTGGGGGCTGATGTACGGCCAGTCCTCGTCCTCGTCAGGGTCCGGCGGAGCCGTCTGCCACGTGTAGATGACGGCCGGGGAGTCCTCGAGCAGCCTGCGGTACCGTTCCTCGGCCGACCTCAGCTTGCGCTCTGCACGCCGCCGCTCGTCGATCTCGAGCTGCATCAGCTCGTTCGCGTCGGCGAGCTGGGCGGTGCGGGCATGCACGCGGAACTCGAGCTCGTAGTTGGCTCGCTGGAGCCGCTCGTCGGCCTCCCTCTGCGCCGTGATGTCGAGCATCACCCCTTGCCACGTGAGCGGCGTTCCGTCGGCGTCCTTGACCAGCGTGGCCTGGTCGCGCACCCACACGACCCGACCGTCCGCCGCGATCAACCGGTACTCGCGGGCCCACGGCGCGCCGGTCTGGTTGTGGAGGTCGTGCGCCGCGAGCTGCGTTTCGCGGTCGTCGGGGTGCAGCAGCTCGACCCAGATGTCGGGTTGTTCGAGCCACTCCTCTCGCGTGTACCCCAGGAGCTCCTCGATACGGTTGCTGACGTAGATGGTCCGTCGCTCGTCGTCGGGTCCCATCTCGTACACGACGGCAGGGACCCCCTCAACCAGCGCCCTGTAGCGAGCTTCCGCTTCGTAGGCGGCGCGCTCGGCGGCCCGACGCTCCTCCTCGGCCTTCTTCTCGGCGCCGACGTCGACCATGACCCCGTGCCAGAAGCGCCGGCCCTCGCGTGGATCGAACACCAGGCGCGCCGTGTCGCGAACCCACACGGGGCTGCCGTCGGGTCGCAGCTGCCGATACTCCGAGATGAAGGTGTCGCTCCCCACCTGCTCGGTCCACTCGCGCAGCACACGCTCCCGGTCGTCTTCGTGAACGAGCTGCATCCATTCGCCTGCCGCCGTCGCGAGGATGTACAGGGCCGGCTCGTAACCGAGGATCTCTCGGGCGTTGGGACTCACGTAGAGGGTTCGCGGCGTCGGTTCGTCGGACTGGACGTACACGACCGCGGGAAGCTGTTCGACGAGCGTCCGATGCCAGGTCTCGGACGCACGGAGCTCCGCCTCAGCGCGTTTCTCGGCGCTGACGTCGAACATCACCCCTTGCCGGTACGCCGCACCGCCGTCGGCGTCGCGGACGAGATCGCACACGTCGCGCACCCAGACGATCGAACCGTCGCGATGGATCATGCGGTACTCGGCGTCGAACCGCTCACCCCGCAGGACCGAACGTTCCCAGTCGCCCCATGTGGCTTCACGGTCGTCGGGATGGATCAGCTCGGGCCACCGGGTACGGTTCGAGACTAGGTCGGTCGCGGGTCGCCCGAGGATCTCTTCGATCGCGGGACTGCAATACAGGACATCGGGATCGAGCGTGTTCTCCACGACGTAGACGACGGACGGGAGCTGCTCGACGAGCGTCCGGTAGCGCGCCTCGGACCGCTGGAGCTCGGACAGGACGTCCGCGGCGGACGCAGCTTCGTCCGGCGACGAGGGAAGGTCGGGACTCACGACTTGCAGGGTACGGGTTCAGGCCGGTCTGAGGAAAGGGCTGCCGGGGCGGCAGATTCTCGCCGGAAGGGCGATTCAGGTCTGACAGGACGATCGAAGAGCGTGATCGGATGGTTCTCACAACGCCCCGGGCCGTCCTGGTGTTGTGCGTGCTACTCCTCGGCTGCAGCAGCGGTTCGCCCTTGGTCTGGTCGCCCAACGACGCCAAGTACATGTTCGACGGCTCGCCGCCCATCCATCGCGATGACATCGTGTCGGTGACGCTGCAGCCGATCCCCGAAGGACCAACAGCGCCGTTCTTCGTGGACCACCCTCACAGCGTGAGATATGTCCGCCAAGAGTTCGATCTCGACCGATTACGACCCGCCATCCCAGACCCGTTACCAGCGACGCTCGACCAGGTCGATTGTCCGTTCGGCGGAGATCTCGTGATCGAGACGGCAGACCGCACGATCGCCTACGGGCCGTGCCAGCGGCCCCAATCGATCAACGATCTCTGGGCTCGCTTCCTCGAGATCGTCTCGCGCGGCGAGTGCCGACCCGAGTGTGCTCCTTTATCCCGATCTTGAACGGTTTCATGCCATCGATCCCGCAAGGCGTCCGGTCTAGTCGCGCCCCTCGTCGTCCGTCCGGCGGCCCGCGATCCAGCCGTCCAGGACTATGCGCAACGCTCCTCAGATATCACGAACACGATCGCGCCAGGAGTGAACTCGTCTTCAGCCGTGTAACTGTTCGCATGAGGCACGTTCGGCGGAAGCCAGAGTTCAAAGTGGGTGTCGACGCCGTCGATCTCTTTTCCCGTGACTGTCTGGCCACCTTTGATGTAGGAGAACCGAAGATCGGCCTTCACGAGATTGCACGTCCCCGTGTAGGTGAGCGTCCCTTGGATTGAACCAGACCCATCGCGAATCACCTGCGAGACCTCGAAGTCGTCGCTGCCTTCAACTAAGCCCTTGGCACTACCGGATGCGAAAGGACTTCCCGAGCCCTCTGACCAGTCGGACGAACACGCTGTGGTCAGGAGTACGAAGAGCACGATAGCGGCCGTCCGACTCATGGTTCGGAGCTTAGCCAACCCACGGGCCGAACCCTTCTCGGCCCAACCACCGAAAGCCCCGCATCTGTTCGACAGATGTCGGGCACCACCCGCCGGCTCCTTCGCAAGACCCACATGATGCCGTAGGCGGTACCTACCCGTGGCCTTCGTCGTCGTCTGGTGGCCACTGCCATTCCTGGTGGGCGACGGATCCGAAGTCTAGCGACGGTGCGTCCGACAGGCGCTGGTCCAGCCACAGCATCACGCCGACGTCCCGCGCACCGGTGTAGCCACCGCGGAGCAGCCCGGCGAAGCTGCAGGACCCGCCACACAGGGCGAGCGCGTTCGTCACGTCCCCGGCAAGGTCGCGGGCGATGTAGCCAACGTGCCGACCCTGGACTTCCACCCGCACCGCGTTCGCGTCGTACGGGTTCGTGGGTTCACGCCGCAGCACGACTTCAACGGGCACCAAGTAGCCCCGCGAGCGCGGAGGGCCGGTCATCGACCGCAAGGCGTCGCGGTAGTGCGATTCGCCGTGAACGATGCTGACCGGCCGGTCCCACGTGCGCCACGCGCCCGCCATCCAGCCGTCCGGGACGTTCGCGGGGAGTGCAGGGCACGGGGGCGGTGGGATGGACCGCCATGCTTCGGGTACCTGGTCCTTGCGAAACGGAAGCAGCTTGCTGAGAACCGCCATGACCGAAGCGTCGGCCGATGACCGAACGGACGTTAGGGCCGAACGGCTCCCGAACGGGTCACCGAACGCTGCTGGCCCCAGGTTTCGGCAGACGTTCGGCAGAAACGCCGGGGGACGAACTTCCGACCCGCTGACGCCGAAGGCGCTTCCCCAGGTAGATTCCTTCCGGGAGGATGGCCGAGCGGACGAAGGCGACGGTCTTGAAAACCGTTTGAGGCGCGAGTCTCACGTGGGTTCGAATCCCACTCCTCCCGCTCAAATCGGCGCATTTGCGCATGTCATCGGCACTTTCGTGCGATGGCGGTTGCCATGGGCATATGGCGGCTCACGGCGGTACAGGCGGGTGTTTTCGGGGGTCCTAAACGTGGCGGCGCCTAGCGGAACGCTGGCGGGTCGGGTAGGGTAAGCGGCGTCGGGGCGATAAGCGGCCTGTTCCGCTCCCGGTGCGAAGCTCGCTTGAAGTGGGCGGCAAGTTTCGCGGGACAGGGTGTGGCGCTCCACTCACGAGCTGTCCCCGGGATCTTCCCGGCAAGCAGGAGTCCAGCGGTGTTTCGCGGACCTGCTTGACGGGAGGTGATCAATCAAATGGCCGAGAGGCTGTGGCTCACGGCTGACGAGGCTGCAGAGTTCCTCGGCGTCCCGAGGCGTTGGCTCATCCGTGAGAGCGGCATCCAGCGGAACCAGCCGCCGGGCAGTCGCCAGATCCGGTACCGGCGCGAGGTGCTGGAGAAGACGCTGAAGTCTTGGGACACGACTGAGCGTCGGAAGACTGGAGCGCTGCGTAGGAATGCCAGGGGTCAGTTCGCGACGAAGGACAAAGGTCGGCAGCGTCGATCAAAGAAGGAGTGATGAGGGATGAAGACGCGATCGCACGATGGTCCATGGGACGACTTCTCGTACAAGGAGCTCAAGACCTTGAGTGATCTGCTCCACCGTGTGGAATGGGGCGAGTCGGATTCGGATTTCGGCCACAGCTTGGATGTGATCGGAAACGAAGTGCTGGCAGCCATGGGCATATACCCGCCATGGGCAGAGATCGATCCTCTGCGTAGACGAAGAGGACGCTGAGACGTGGAGCGGGCGGACGTGGACTACTCGGTCGTGTCGGGCGCTGCCGTGTCCAGAAGCGCGGTGATCCCGAGCGTCCGCCCGTCTCCACCTAAGTGATGAGGAGTGAGTGAGTGATGGACGAAGAACTGGTCATGGCTTCTCTCGACACGATCGCCGGAGCACTCGACCGTCTACCAGAAGGTCCAGGGATGGGTGTGCCATATCGCAGATGGCGTGGCTGAGTTATCACGACAACTGGAACAAATCGAGGGCTCTCTGCGCCGCATGGGTGCAGGTCTGTGGACGCAGCCCAACGACGTCTACAGCGAAGAACACACTCTGGCAGATGCCGTCTACGACGTGGCGCATGCGCTGCACAGGATCGCTAATGCGATGGAGAAGACCGATGAGTGATGACGATGGCTCACCACAATCGCGCCTAATCCGCACGTAAGAGGTCCTTTGCGCCGCAAGGACAATCGCAGTAAGATAGCGGAGGACTTCGGACCTCGTTCCGGACTCCTCGATCTGGGCCGGGGTGCGCTGGAGGTTCTGACCTCCGGCCCCCGGCCCATCCGGTCCCGAGAAATGACGAATGAGTCAGGCAGGGCCGGCAGCGTCGGCGGCATGGTGCCGACCGGAAGATCGAGAAGATGAAAGGAACGAGTGAAGGTGGTGAAGTCTCGAAGTTCTCCGAAATCAAAGCCCCCATGGGCAGCATCAGTTCCGCAACTCGTACGTGAGCTCCACGATCAGGGTCTCGCAGTCATTCCCCAGGGGATGGACAAGCGGCCACTCGTGAAGTGGAAGCGTTACCAGCGCCGTCGCCCGACCCGACGTCAAGTGAATGCCTGGGCTGGCCTCAAGCCAAAGCGCTGGGCATTCCTAACAGGTCGCAAAGCCGACGCTCTCGTCCTCGACTTCGATGGTGAAGAGGGGATGGCCACGATGAAGCGCCTGAATCTCAAGGCGACCATCACCACAAATCACGGAGCACATGTCTGGGTCTCGGGAACACCATTCCGTGTGATCGGGCGCGCACGAGTCGACCCCGATCTCCCCGGCATGGACATTCGGGCAGATGGAAACTGCGCGACGTTCTGGGGTGAAGGCTATGAGAAGGTTGGCGACGCGATCCCGTATGACGATCTTCCGCTCGCTGTTCGGAAGGCGTTGCACTCACAACGATGGACCAAGCGCAAGTTTGAGCAGGTGGAACTGCCAGATGATTTCGCCGGTGAGCCGCGCTACACACTCCTCGGCCAGGCTCTGACAAGAGTCACCCTTCATGCTCGAAACGACACGGGCTTCTGGCTCGCTTGCCAACTACGCGACGAGCGTTACAGCGAGGCTGCGGCACTCAACACGCTTGGGACCTACGCGCAACTGGTCAGACACGCTGGAGATCCGCCATACACCGAGCAGGAGGCATACGACTCCTGGCGAAGTGCTCTCAGCCAACCTGCGCGGTTGCCCCAAGGAATGCGAGATGAGGTGGAGGTCAGGCTCGTGGCCGACGTGGCGGAAGAGAAGGTCGATTGGCTGTGGCGAAACCGCATCCCCTTCCGCAAGGTATCGATCATCGAGGGCGACCCAGACAAGGGGAAGTCCAGCATCACTCTGTATCTCGCTGCACGTGTGAGCCGCGGTGAGGCTTTGCCGGGCGGAGAAGATGTTGAGTGCGGTGCCGTGCTCGTCATCTGCGCCGAGGACGACATTGCCGACACCGTGAAGCCGCGTCTGCGGGTGGCAGGAGCCGACGAGAAGATCATCGGATACATCCCTCTCCCGCTTGACGAGAAAGGCAATGTCGTGCCGTTGACGATCCCTGAAGACCTGGGGCTCATACGGAAGCATGTCCTGGGTCTGGAGAGGGCGACACACTTGCCTGTCCGCCTCGTCATCATTGACCCGATCAGCGCCTACCTGTCGGAGAAGATCAGTTCCAACAATGATGCGCAGGTCCGTCGGGCGATGGCTCCGCTCAAGGAGCTTGCTGGAGAGACGAGCGCGGCGTTCCTGCTGGTGCGCCACCTGAACAAGGACGGCAACCTACGAGCGCTGTATCGTGGCGGCGGGAGCATCGCATTCACTGCATCTGCGCGCTCAGTCCTGGTCGTCGAGAAGCATCCCGACAACGACAGCATGTACGTCCTCGCTGCGGTCAAGCACAACTTGAGCCGCGCCGCAGAATCGGTCGCCTACTACATCCAGCCCGATCCCAAGAATCCCGATGTCCCAGTAGTCGCCTGGGGTGATCCCGTCGATATCGACGTAGCGACTCTGCTCGCTGGACCCGATTCCCGCAAGGACGCGCCTGCCCGCAAGGAGGCCGAGCGATTCATCCGTGAGCTGTTGGCCGACGGCCCCATGGATTCCGAGCTGGCGAAGAAGCACGCCGATGCCGCCGGCATCAGCCCATCGACACTCAAGAAGGCGAAGGCGAGCCTCGGTGTTCTGTCGGAGAAAGAGTATGGATCCGACGGCCAGATTCAGAAGTGGTTGTGGACCTTGCCGTCATATGTGGATGCGGACGGCCGCATTCATCTTGACGGTGGGGACGAAGAAGACGAGGGGGACGAATGATGCGGGTCTTCACCAGAAATGGCCAGGAGTCCTATACCGTATTTCAGGACCTCTGGGGAACTCTGGGGGCTTCTGGTGTTGTTCTGCCCAGAGGTTGCCAGAGGACGTTGGTAAGGGTATGGGGCCCCTGGACGCATCTGGGTCGTCTTCGGCTCAATCCGACCATCGCGCAGGACCAGCGAGTGAGACTGCTGCACAAATGGCGATTCGTGCTGGATGCGTCGGCGCCGACACTCTTTCCGGAGTCACCTACGGTAAGCCGCATGTCCGAATGAGACGAGAGGACGACTGATGGCAAGAGGTTCGAAGACCAACAAGACGATGCGAGCGATCGTGTCTGGCAAGGAGGATCTCTCTTCGTGGACGAATGAAGAGCTTGAACGCGGAATGAAGAGGGACAGGAACGGACGCTTTCGTCGACCGAGCGAGATGATCGCACGACAGGTCCACGACGCACTTGTCCGACGCAAGATGCGGAAGGCATACAACCTGCTCCGCGAGTCGACTTACGATGCTGTTCGCACGCTACGAGAGATCGTGGACGACAGAGATGCCGATGCCGGAGTGCGAGTGAAGGCTGCCGAGCTGATTCTCGACCGGACACTCGGCAAGGCACCGCAGACAGTTGAGATCACCGCCGATCTGCCCTTCCAGCGCATGATCGCTGCCGCCATCGTTGGCACCGAGGAACAGGCATCCGAGGCATCCGAAGTGATCGATGCGGAGATCGTCGAAGACGACTAAACGTTCCGCGTAAAGGCCGCTATCCGCCCATCACAGTGCGTAGACAGTGGCAGAACACCTCTACGGGCACCCCGCTCAAGCCGTGGATGCGAGTCGTGCGCGCACCTGCCAGTCGCTACGCCGCGCACGCCCCACCGCCGCACCGGTGGCCCATCGCCGCGCCGCCCGGATCGTACGCGGACGGCAGCGCACCTAGCGGCCCAGCGGAGGGCGGGCTCAAGGTCAGTTCCGTCAAGCCGATACGGAGGGCATGAGTAAGCGGGGCCTGTATCAGCTCCTTGCTTCGATCGCCCTGGGTATGACGTATCTGGTGGCGGCTGGGGCAAGCGACAACATCGGCTCACGCTCTTACTGTGTTGGGCTAACGAGCTTCCCGCGCTGGTTCGATGAGGGCTGCCAAGAAGCGTTGGTTCCGAGACTCTTGATCATCGGTCTGGGGGCCATCCCCGTCGTCTTGCTCTTGTACTTCGCAGGGAAGACTCCGGCCAGCGCCACGGCGAAACATGAAGTTCTGCTCGATCCCAGGGACAACATGTACTGGTGCAAGAACTGCAACTTCTGGAGCTACGACGTCCGAGACGCGCGCACGCATAGAGGCTCAATCTTTGATCCGGCAAAGGCGGGATTCAGGCCAAGCACGCCCTCCACCAATGGGCGCAAGGCACAGCCATCCGCGGAACGTCACGTCTTCGCTTTTCGCGGGGGACGGTTTGTGTGCTCCGCTCCGGGTTGCGCCTTCAGTGCGTCAACAAAGGAAGCATTCAAGGACCATGAGGCAGCCGCGCGGCCGGCAACCGGGGGCGCGAGAGTTGAGGGTGCTACGGCAGCGCATATAGGCGCTGAACCCACGAACGACTTCGGTTTCGGCCCAGCCAATCGGTCAGTGCCGCCAACGCCACCCGTCTCGGCTACACCCTTCGCACCCGAGTTCAAGACGTGCCCCGACTGCGCGGAAGAGATCCGGTTCGCCGCTCGCAAGTGCCGGTTCTGCGGCTACTTGTACGAGGACGCTCCGACGGAGGCGTAGTCTTCGTCCGGTCGCCTGGGCGGTCGGGAGTACGATCGGCCGACCATGTCCGAAGCCGACTCTGACTTTCGCGCCGCGTACGGCGACCTGGAGACACGGCTGAGTGCTCAGGCTGAGGCGGATGGCGACATCTACTTGCCGAACCCCGAGCCGGAGGGACCCGTGGACACCGTGCTCTTGGCTATGGAGCCGTCCATGGGCTGGGCGCATAACGACGCGGACGAGGTCCGAGCTAAGATCAGCGCTGGGATCCGGAACTTCGTTGGCCCCGCGTCCTCCCTGGACGGTCCCCTCCTGCTCCTAGTCTGCGTGCGGCGCTACCTCTCGCCCTCGTACCACATCACCGATATGTCGAAGGGAGCGATGTCGGGCGACAAAGCCGGCATCGGCCGGACGGAGCGTTGGGACCGGTGGTATCCGCTGCTGCTGGAGGAGGTTCGTCTCGTAGCTGCTCCCGAAGCGAAGTTCTTCGCCGTCGGAGGTCAGGTTGCCAGGTACCTGGAACGGCGCGCGTTCCCACACCACGTCACCACGCTCCTCCACTACTCCCGGAGTGCCAACGGGGCCCGAGCGAGCGCGATCCGTGCTCACGAGCAGGAGTTCGCGCGGTTCAAGAGATCAGTGTCCATGGAGGACCTGCTTCCGATCGTGGAGCAGGTCACGATGCCGCCGTACCGCCAGCAGACGCTCGCTCGTCTGCGAGGTCAGCAGCTATCGGACTCGGCGTTGCAGCTGATGTTTACCTACATGCTTACGTTAGGCGGGACTGATCCATAGACCTATCCGAGGGCCTTAGGACCCGTCCTTTCCACCCTGTTGGCGGTCCGCTACCGTACGCGCCGCAAGCATTCTGGGCTGCCTCCCTCTAAGGGACGTGGCCCTTTGTCGTCTGCGACGAGGGAGGTGTGCGATGGCTGCGTCACGTGCCGAGAAGCTGAAGAAGCTGTTGGCGTCAAGCAAGAAGACATCTGAGCAAGCGCAGAAGGCGTTTCTCAAAGCCGAGGACCGACTGACGGCGATCGAAGACCGCGAGTCCCGTCGCAAGGAGCGCTCAGCATGATGGCGCGCAGAACAATCCGCGATGCACGTGAGTCACTCGATCTCATGCGTCCTGGCCTCTCGGACTATCAAGCGAGACAACTGGCGAAAGTCCTCGACGGATTCGAGCGTCAGGCCATCCAGGCGACGGATGAGTACGCGGAGAGGAAGTCGCAGGAAGCCAACACGCTTCGTACCGAAGCGCTGCGCGAGCTGACGTTGGCCAGGGATGCCTACGAGGAGCTGTCCCGCGATGATCGCGCAACGGCATCCGACCTCTCCGCTCAGCTCGCCGATGCGCGTCGCCGGCAGCAGGCAGCCGAGGAGGCCCTCCAAAGAGTCTCGGCGATGGCGGATGAGATGGAGTCCATCGAGTCGGACCCGATTGCCTGGTACAGCGCGATGCAGGACCGGCTGCCCAACATGAAGGTCGAGGTGCCCTGGTGACCACCGCGCTCGACCTCATCCGGCATCACGTCTACCAGCGTGCCAACGATCTCCTGGCAGGCATCCCGGATGCTCCGTCAGAGGCAGTCGCGGTTGCTCGTCACTTCGCATTCATCGACGTGATGTTGGAGTCCATCCCCGACTCGGATGCCCTTCGTCTCGCGTTCTGGGAGGACGTGATCTACATCGCCACGGAGTTCCCCGACGCGCACTGCCGATTCTCCGACCTGCTCGCCTATCACTTGGAGGTCAGCGCATGAAGCGGCTCCTTGACGTCGTCGCCGGAGTCTTCAAGCCGTTCGTCTGCGACCGATGCGGCCTCCGCCTGCTCGCCACCAACCAACCGCCACGCTGTCCTGCCTGCCGCAAAGGCCAGATGACCACGAAGGAGCTCTGATCCGAATGTTCGCGTTGCTCTGGCTCCACCTGCTCTCCCTCTTCTTGGAGATCTCCCCGGACGACGAGGAGGACGACGAGGATGAAGACAACCCCTCAGACGATGAGGACGAGGACGAGGAGGAAGATCCACAGAAGACGATCCAGAAGCTCAAGGATCGAATCCAAGAGTTGAGTGATGTCCGCAAGCCGCACGGCAAGATCGCGGCTCTCCAGGATCAGGTGAATCGGCTCCATCGCCGGTTGAAGGAGCGGGACCAGACGATCAAGGACCTGGAGGAAGGCGTCTCCACCTCCCACCTGGCGGCACTCAAGCAGTCTCGCCTTGAGACGGCCTTCCTCCAGTTCGTCATCCGCTACGACGATCCGCTCGATGTCGAGTCGGCTTGGGACCTCGGCAACGCACGGCACTTCTTCGACACAGTGAAGATTGCGGACGACGGCACGATCTCCGGCATGGACGAGGCGATTGACACGCTCCTATCCCGGTATCCGTGGCTCAGCGATGGTGGGTCCGATCCTGATCCCGAGGACGACAGTCGTCCGCCCAAGCCGAAGACAGGCACGCATCCGCCGAAGTCCACCAACAACGCAGCAGCGTCCAAGACAGCGATGCGCGACAGGTTCCCCGCGTTGAAGCACCGAAGATGACCGTAGCGTCACTAAGAAACCTGTGACTCCTCCATCTCGGCTGAAGGGAAACGCGGTAGTGTCGGCGCAGGGAGATAGAGTCGAACATATGTTCGAGAGCAGGAAATGCCTTCCAAAGAAGTTCGGGATCCGATACACGGCCTCATCGAGCTCCGTCCTGAAGAGTGGGCGGTGATCAATACGACCCCCTTCCAGCGTCTCCGAGGCATACAGCAACTCGCGATGACCCACCTCGTCTACCCCGGCGCCAGGCATTCGAGATTCGAACATTGTGTGGGCGTGGCCCATGTCGCCGGCAGGCTAGCTACGTCAGTGGAACTAGGCGAAGCCGAAACTCAAAGGGTCAGGATGGCGGGGTTGGCTCACGACCTCGGCCACGGCCCGTTCTCCCACGTCAGCGAGGATGTATTCGAACGTCTAACCGGTCGCGAGAACGTTCATGAAAGCATCTCGGCAGCCATCGCGCGCCACCATCCAGATATACGCGCCGCCATGGGGGATGAAATGGCTGAATGGGTTGCGGACATCCTAAGCGAGCAAGGCCAGGGAGCCAGGAGATCCGTTGAGCGCGACACCGTGGCTGGACCGGCTGACGCCGACAAGTTGGACTACTTGCTCCGCGACAGTCACTACTGCGGCGTGACATACGGCAAATTCGATCTCGACAAAGTCGTGGAATCGGCCCTCGTGATTACCGAGAGGTTTGGTCCAAACACTTATCTCGGGTTCCATCTCTCAGGCATCTACGCCCTAGAGGAAATGCTGCTGGCTCGTTACCACATGCATCGCCAGGTCTATGGTCATCGGACGCGAATCGCGACCGATCGCATGTTGGTGCGAGCTATCGATCTTGGGCTCGAGGAAGGTTTGTTGCCAGTCGAGCTATTTCAGCCACCTGACGAACCGGAACTTGAATTCCTGAACTTCTACCTGAGTTGGAACGATGCGCGTGTCGTCGCCACTCTCGCAGTTTCTGAGTCGCCGGCCGGGGAAGTAATGCGCTCACTTGTCGAACGGCAGATTCTGAAGCAAGTGGTCACGTACGACTTTGACAGACTCGTACATGAATTCGATCGACCCAGCGCTGGTCACCTGGCGAAGCCCTCCGATGAAGTCCTCCGTGATCATCTCGCGGAAGCAGAGGCAATCGTCGCAACGGCAGCAGGCGTCGCTCCCCACTGGGTGAGTATCCATTGGGCTGATATCGAGAGTCCCATCTCGTCACAGTTCAGTTTCAAGATCCAGGGCAAAGAGATTCTCATCGAGGACGATGACGGCGAGACGAGAGAGTTCAACGAGACCTCTGAGGTGTTCGCTGACACAGAGCTTCCCGGGAGGGTGCGAGTATCGGTGTTTGTCCGATTGCCGCAGCGGAAATCACCCGTTGATCTCAGCGAAGAGGAGCGAGAGCAGGTTGCCAAAGGGGCGCATGAAGCTCTGACCGTGATAGCTAGAGCCGAGGCAGCAGCATGAGGGGGCTTGGGGGATGACTGAGGAGATGTCTGTTGAAGGAATGAAGGTCCGGGACATCGTTCTGATGGTCATTGCGCGGAGTGAGGACAGGCATGAGTTTGGCCGGACATCTTTGCAGAAGGTCGTGTACTTCATTGGTCGAGCGTTGGGAAGAGACCTCGGCCACCGCGCTCACTACTACGGCCCGTTTGCTTCGACCCTAGAGCAAGAAACCGAGACGCTGGTGCTTTCGGGTTTCGTAGACGAGAAGGTCTACCCGCTTGGATTTGCCAATGCTGCGGGATTTGAGGCGAAGCAGTACAGGTACTCCCTTACCGATTCGGGACGGGAACGCGTCAAGCTTCTCGAGGATCGATATCCAACGGACGCCAAGATCATCGACGACGTCGTCAGCACTCTTATCGCGCACACCGGTAAGTTGGATCAGCGCGTGCTTTCTCCTGCAGCGAAAGTTGATTTCATCGCGCGTCAGCAAGACAAGCCAGTGAGCACTCAGGATATCCAGTCGGCCGCGGAAGACCTCGGCTGGACCTTGACAGATGCCCAAGTGACAAGCGTTGTCGATCTTCTAGAGAAGCTTGGGCTCGTGACAGTGAATACATAGGCAGTGTGGCTCGCGTCCTAAGAGCCTACCGTGGGCCTAACCCGCAAGCTCGCCTAACGTTGCAGGTAGGGCCACACACTACGCGGGCTACGCTGGCCAAGGCCGGATTTAGGGCGTGGGGTACGTACCCTTGGCCGGCGGTCACGCTACGTGCGGAAACGCGCCACGCTTCGCGCCGTAGAAGCCATTTCCGCACGTAGGCTGGGCAGCCGTACCCACGCTACCTGGGGAAATGCGGCCCACCGCATGTGTCGGGGGCGGAGCCACGATCGCTCCGCCCCCGATGGTGCTACTTCTGCCGGACTGCGACGGTGACTTGGACGCGCGTCCCGTTGTCCAGGATCATCCGGCTGACCATGCCACTCCGAACACCGTTGAGCTCGGCCTGACTGTTGCGCTTGACCTTGAGCTCCGAGCCCATCGCGGTCTCGGTCGCGAAGCCGACCACCTTCGCGGCGAACTCGCGCAGCTCAGGCGTCAGCGGCTTTGCCGGCGTCCGTGGCTTCCGGACACGCTTCGCCGTGGACTTCGCAGTCGTCTTCTTCGCTGCGGCGTTCCTCTTGGCTGCCTGCATCACTCTGCCTCCTCTGGGGTGTGTATCTCTTCTGACAACGCGACTCGGAGCGTCCCGACAGCGCGTGCGAAGGACAACGGGTTGTCCACAATCGTGTCGCTGAGCTCCCTGGAGCGTTTGACAGTGCGCCCGGTCGCTTGGTCGGTGAGGCTCAGTTCGAGGGTGTTCACTCGACCACTACCCAGCGTATGACGGTCGCCAGCAGGTCGTCGTAGTCGCCGGCGGTCGCCTCTCGCATGAAGGCTTCGATCTCCTCATGCTCGACGCCTGCATGCCGCATGGCGGCCCGGACCTTCCCGAGGACAGCGAATGCGTTGCGGTCCTCGCCCACCAACGGAACCCGGATCTCCGGGTACCGGACTTCGCGTAGATCGCCCACGCGGAATTCCTCCTTCCTCCTTCCTCGGCCCGCAGGACCGCTCGAACACCCGTTCGAGGCCTAAAGGCTAGGGCAGGGTTGTGCACAACGGAAACCGTGGGTTACGGTGGGCAGACGGCGGAGCGCCGGTTGTGGATTCGCTGCTCGGTCTGGCGCGGACCTAAGATGCTTGCCGAGAGGGGTGGCCAGAGATGGGAACAGAGGTTCGACCCGCGAGGACGAACGGCTTGGCTGTCGCGTCGCTCGTGCTGGGCATCTTGTGGATCGGTGGGCTGGGGTCTCTCCTCGCGCTCATCTTCGGGATCATCGGCCTTCGAACCATCGACCGGTCTGAGGGCACTGAGACGGGGCGTGGTTTAGCGATTGCCGGCATCGTCTTGGGAGCCGTCGGCGTCAGCTTCATCGTGGTGATCATCGCTGTGGCATTTCTGGGCTCAGCCGCGTCGAGCAAGTTCGAGCAAGTCGGCCATAGCGTCGGGGTCTTGCTCTCAATCTAGCCATCAGTCGCCGCTCGTAATGGCGAAGTCGGCTCAAGATGGGCAACGGCAGGTCCGGGCCGGAATCGGACGCTACCCGAGGAGTTCAGCGATCAGCTGGTCAACATCTGCAGCCGACAAGCGAATGTGCTTCACGTCGTCGAGTTCTTTCCTTAGCGCGCGGATCGTTCGCGAGGTGCTGGTCGTGAGGAACTCGCGTGCTGCTTCTCGGGCAACCCAGCGCTGCAGTCCCATGCCCGACTCCAGCTCATGTTTCTCAAGCAACGACATTCTCGGGTAGATGCGCGCTTCGAAGTCATCCCGGTCGACGTAGTCGGCGAGATCGACTGAGAGAACGACACGGTCTACAGGCGGTATTCCGAGCACGGGCGCATCGTAGAGATGGAAGTATTGACCGTCCGTCACCGCCCCCCATCGCACCCCGAGGTTGGAGCAATACGCGACGGCTTGTGCGGCATCCTTCGGCCCCAGGCGCGAGCCCAGGCGCTTTGCCTCTAGGGCGATGGCGGGGTTGCCACCGATGTTGATCACGTAGTCCGGGAAGTTCCCCGACTCAACGGGTGACCCCCGGTGCACATCATCGAGACCTGTGTAACCCAGCGCGTCGAGATAGCGATCGATGAGGAGGGCACGCGTGTCGTACTCGCTGAGTTGAGCCCGTGAACCCGTCAGTAGCTCCTTCAGGCGCTCCGTCACGTCGAAGAACGAATCGGTTCCCGATCGGGGCGCAGCAGCTGAGCTCACCTGTGGGGCGCTGGTCGTAGTGACTGGAGTTGGGCTGGGCGCTGATTGTTGTGCGGCCGTTCGGACCGTGTTGAAGTCGCTTGGCGTGATACGGACGATTCCACCGAAGAACCGGGCTCGCGGATTCGTCTCCTGAATCGAGAGCGACCCGAGCACCTCCGCGATGCGCAGCGGGTGGGCCCACAAGTTGGTGGCCTCGAAACTGACTCCGGCGGTGAAGCTGCCAGGGTAGCGACGAGCTTCGTCGGGATCCCAATCGTGCGTACCCTGAGATAGCCGAGCGTCGGCGATGAAGGAGGATTCGGGAGCTCCAACGTAGATCAGGACTTCGTCACCAGGGGCGAGCGCATCGCGGTTCGCCGTACGGTCACCGATACCCCACAGCCCCACGTTGAGAAGTTCGGCTGCCTGGTCGCGAAGCGTCCTCCCCTTCGCCGCGCCCTTCTTCGTGAAGTTGAACAGGTAGTTCGCCATCTCGCCGAAGCGTAGCCGATGCAGATACCGCAAAGGCTCATCGTCGGAGCCTACGGGTTCAACGCTACGACCTTCACCCGCTTCGGGGCCTTCGGCTTGGTCGCGAACACGCCGTCAAGCATCGTGGCGACCTCGTCATGCTGCTCTTCGAACATATGGGTGTAGATGTCGGCCGTGATCGCGACGCTGGAGTGGCCGAGGAGCTTCGAAGCAGTGGTGAGGGGGATCCCGTTCGCGGCCAGGATCGACGCATACGTGTGGCGGAGATCGTGGAAGCGAAGTCCCGAGAGTTCGCTCGGCCAGTCACCATCCGCAACGAGCTTCTTCACCGCCGGACGGAAGTGCTTCTGATACTCCTGGTTGTGTCGGAACTGCCCGCCATTCGCTCCGGTGAACACGTACTCGGACTGGCTCTTCCAGGCCATCTGCTCGGCCAAGAGGTCCGCGAGGAATCTCGGGATGGGCACGGTCCGCAGGCTCTTCTCCGACTTGGGAGGTCCAGGGATGAGACGGCCGGCGACGTCAGCGGTTGATTCCTTCACCCGTATCCGCGACTTCATCGTGTCGACGTTGCCGACCTTCAGGGCGACGAGCTCACCAGCTCGCAGTCCCGAGTAGGCAGCGGTGAGCACCCACGTCCGAAGCTCCGGCGCGATCGTGTCGGCCAGTTCGCGCACCTGCTCAGGCGAGATGAACAGCATCTCCCGACGCTGCACTTTCGGCCGCTTGACCCGGGAGACCGGGTTCACCTTCACCATGTTGGCGTCAATGGCGTGGATGAAGATTCCGTTGAGGACGTTGCGGATGTTCCGCTGGGTACTCGGTGCTGTGTCGGTCTCCGCGAGGAACGTCTTGATGTCGGCCGGAGTGACCTTCCCGATAGGACGGGAACCGAGTTCGGGCTTGATGTAGAACTCGACGATCCTCCGATACCCGAACGCGGTCTTCGGCTTGGTCGTGGCGTCTACGTGGCTGAGCCAGCCATCGGCGACGACGCGGAGGAGTGTTGCGGCGTCCTTGGCGGCGATGAAGCTGCCGACCTGCTTGTCGGTGCGCACCGATGCCTGGAAGTCCAGAGCCTGTTCCTTGGTCTCGAATGTCCTCTGCGTCGAGCGGTTCTCGGCATCGCGATACCGGACCTTCCACCCACCATTCGGGAACCTGCGACTCGGGATCAGTCGGAAGATCCCGGGATACTTCGTCTTCTTGGCACGAGCGACCATCACACCCTCCCTGGTGTACGGGCGCGTAGCTTACCCTAGGGTGTTCTTGCGGTTCTTACCGGCATTTCCGCAGCTAGAGACGGTCAAAGCGCCCTACTTGAAAACCGTTACAGGCGTGAGCCTGTCCAGGGTTCGAATCCCTGTCCTCCCGCGATCGACGGTTCGGTAGAGAGCTACGCAGCCCGCGACGAGCACCCCGACGATCTCGGTCGCATAGGCGCCCGCACGTTCGGCGAGTCGAACGACCGAGCCGTACGAGGCAGGCGCCGCATCGGCGGGTGTCGCCCGGTGAGGATCGCCGCCCGCGTGGGCGGGCACAGGGCCGTCGTATGGAGCCGGTTGTAGCGCAGCCCGTCGTCCGCGAGCTTCTCGAAGGGGCGTCTCGCACGGTCCGCCGAAGGCGCTGGAGGCGCTGAACCCGACGGCGTCGATCAGCACGACGAGGAGGTTAGGCGCGCCCTCGAGCGGGCGCAGGTTCCGGATCGTGGGAACGCCGAGTCCGGATCCTACGCGTCATACGTGCTGGACGAGGTCGGGGATGGGCAGCGAACGATCGTTGGAGCTCGGCTGCTCATCCAATTCCTTCACCCTAGCCGTGTCCCGCGCGCGGCGCCGCTCCGACGCGGCCTGACCGATCACGCGAATCGGCCACACTCGCTACAGGAGTACCAACCCCCGGCCGCGTCCTCCAGAACGAACGTCGTGTTGCGACCGCAACGAGCGCATATCCGCGCCTTATACGGCGGCAGGGTGGTCGTGCGGAGCTGATCCAGGGGATCCGGTCACGACGCGCCTTCCACGATTCCGAGGCCCACCCACAATGTTGGTCCTACTCATCTCGCGGTCCCTCCTTCGGCGACCTGCGTGGATCCGAGGCACTCGCGATCTTCGCCGGAAGACCAGGAAGCTTCCGGATGATCGCGAACCCGTTACGTTCCGAGACCATCAGGTCGAGGTCCGGGTTCTCGTGGTTACTTGCGATCGCGAAGTGGGTCGCGTACTCGCGCACCTCTTCGTATTCCACATGGGTGAGCCGGATGGTTGCGGTGCACGATCCGTCGCTGCACTCACAGATGTACGGGTCACCCCGCTCGCCGTCGCGGCTTTGGTTCCCTTCGTCGATCCATTCGTTGATCTCACGCGACCGTGTCTCGTTGGCCGTCTCCGTGCACCTGTCGATCGGTGAGATCGACGTGATCCGGACGACCGAGGCGGTATCCCGGTGAAGCGGCATCGATTCGACCCGCTGTCGTTCGTGGCGGGCCTGGTGTTCACGCTGTTCGGGGCGATGGTGCTGTGGGGCCACGTGGATCTGCACGCCCTGCGTCCGTCGGCGCTGTGGGCCTGGCCGATCCTGATCGCCGGGCTCTTGTTCTCTCTCTACGGCGCCCGACGCCTGCTGGAGGAATGGCCGCGCTCGCCCGCGGCCGAGGACGACGACGACGCGTCGTAGTCGGCGGCAACTCGCTTGGGCACGCACATGCGCCACGCGTCGAGAACGAGCTCGCGCATCTCGGTCGGGTCGATCTCGGACAGCCGGACGCACACCCAGTGATAGCGAAGGTCGCCTCGGCTCGGCATCATGAACTTGAGCGGCTCAGCCGCAACCAGCGCCTCGCGTTCGTCTTTGGGGAACCCGAAACCCATCACCGTCTCGTCGCGTGAGAACGCGAGATAGACGATCCGGCCCACCCGGAACTTTACGCGATCGCGGACGAGCGCCTCGGTCGTGCGCGGCAGCCCCATCGCGAACGCCCGGACGTCGTCGACGGTCACCATCGGCTCACGGGCACCATAGAGGATGGCACCGACGTTCCTCGGTCGTTCGGGGGTCCCCCGAGCGACCGCTTGGGGCGTCTGCCCCGAACGCCGATACGGGTTGCAGGGGAATGAGGAGGCTGGCGACCGGTGGGCACGCGTCACGAGCGGGAACCCGAGGCTGATCGACTGCGTCGCGAAGCGCGGATCGCGGGCCTCCGCGACTTCCGCACGCCCTCCCTCGAGGCGGTCGAACGGCGGCGGATGCAACTGTGGGTGCTGATGACCGTCGCCCTGGTCGGCGTGGCGGTCACGGTCGTCGTGGTATCAATGGGGCCTTCCGTCGAGGCCCCCGCGCTGCTGTCCGCTCCGGTGCTTCACCTCTCGGTCGTGCTGCTCGCGGGCGCCTTCTGCGCGTACATGATCGAGAAGGAGATGCACCTCGGCCGCCTCACCCACATGCTGACCGACGAGCGTGTTCTGACCGCCGCGCTCACGAACCGGCTGCACGAGGTCACGCTCCTGCTCGAGGCGGGGAAGGCCATAAACGCGGAGCTCGAGCTCCCCGCCGTGATCGAGACGATCCTCCGAAGCGCCACCGACCTGCTCGACGCGAACGGCGGGTCCGTGATGCTCCGTGAGGACGACGACCTCGTCGCCGTCTCGGTGCGCGGACGCGACGAGGCGCGCGGCACACGACTGAGGCTGGGTGACGGGGTCGCCGGTCGCGTCGCCCTTCGTCGCGAGCCGCTGCTGATCGACGGCCACGTCGACCCGCGCGAGTTCCCCAGGCTCGCCGATCGCGACCCGTACGTCGAGAGCGCGATGTCGGTGCCCTTGATCCACCACGACGAGGTCCTCGGCGTGCTGAACGTGAACGCCGCTCGCGGCAGCGCGTTCACGCAGTACGACCTGCGGGCGCTTGCCGTGTTCGCCGAGCAGGCCGCGAGCGCGATCATGAACGCACGGCTGTTCGAAGCCGAGCGTTCCCACGTCGCGGAGCTGCTCGCTCTGCGAGGCGAGCGGGAGGCCGTATGACGCCGCTCGGACGGCCCCGCGTGCTGATCGTCGAGGACGACCCCGATCTGCTCGTGGTGCTCAGGGTGAATCTCACCGGCGAGGGGTTCGACACGATGCTCGCGTCCGACGGGCGAACGGCGATCGCTCGGATCGAGAGCGAGCGGCCCGACGCGGTGCTCCTGGACGTCATGCTCCCAGGCATCGACGGCTGGAGCGTGCTCGAAGAGCTCAACGCGCAGGGCGATCCGGTGCCCGTGGTCGTGTGCTCGGCGAAGAAGAACGCGCAGGACATGGCGCGGGCGCACGAGCTGGGCGCGGTCGCGTACCTCGTGAAACCGTTCGACATCGATCGGCTGATCGACGCCGTGACCCAGGCCGTCGGTCGCAGATCTCGGCTCCCGGTCGTCGAGCTAGAGCCACGGTCGGACCTGGGCATCGAGCCCGCATAGGCCGACCGTCACGGCTCGACGCGGGCCCCGTATCCTTGCTGCGTGCCCCCCTTCGAGGACCGGTTGCTCCGCGCGCTCCGGCGTGAGCCGGTCGACCGGACGCCCGTGTGGTTCATGCGCCAGGCAGGCCGCTACCTGCCGGAGTATCGCGAGCGCCGAGGCGAGGGAGACATCCTCGTGACGCTACGCAGGCCCGACGACGTCGTCGAGCTGACGATGCAGCCGCTCCGCCGGATGGAGGTCGACGCCGCCATCGTGTTCAGCGACATCGTCGTGCCGCTGGCGGCAGTCGGCGTGCCGGTCAGGGTCGTGGCGGGGCGCGGTCCCGTCATCGACGATCCGATCCGCACCGCGGAGGAGGTCGAGCGGCTCCGTCCCCTGGAACCCGACGTGGACGAGCCGTTCGTGCTGGAGGCCATCCGGCTGCTGCGCAAGGAGCTCGACCGTCCCCTGATCGGGTTCGCGGGCGCGCCGTTCACCCTCGCGAGCTACCTGGTGGAGGGTGGCCCCTCGCGGGATCACGCACGCACGAAGGCGATGATGCTCGGCGAGCCCGACACGTGGGACCGTTTGATGCGGCGGCTCGCCTCGCTCGTCGTCTCGCACCTCCAGGCACAGGTGCAAGCGGGCGCGCAGGCCCTCCAGCTCTTCGACTCCTGGGTCGGCGCCCTGGCCCCCAAGGACTACGCGCGACATGTCCAGCCTCACGTCCGGGGGATCTTCGAGGCATTGCAGGACACCGGCGTGCCGACGATCCACTTCGGAGTCGGTACCGGCGAGCTGCTCGCGCTGATGCGAGACGCCGGTGGCGACGCGATCGGGGTGGACCATCGCGTGCCGCTCGACGCAGCCTGGGATCGCGTGGGATACGAGCGCGCCGTGCAGGGCAACCTCGATCCGGCCGTGCTGCTGGCCCCGTGGGAGGTCGTTCGTGACCAGGCCCGCGGAGTGCTTCAGCGTGCCGGCGGCCGCGACGGGCACGTGTTCAACCTGGGACACGGCGTGCATCCGGACACGCCGGTCGCGAGGCTCGAACGGCTGGTCGACCTGGTGCACGCGGAGACGGAGCGCGGATGAGCGAACGCGACGAGGTCGGCCTGCTGGTGATGGCGTACGGGACGGCGAGCGGGCCCGGCGACATCGAGCGCTACTACACGGACATCCGAGGCGGCCGGCCGCCCTCGCCCGAGCACCTGCGTGAGCTCACCGATCGCTACGCGGCGATCGGGAACGTCTTCCCGCTGCTCGAAACGACCCGCGCGCAGGCCGCCGGCATCGTCGCGCGACTCGACGACGACGGCCACGAGCGGTTCCGGGCCTACCTGGGGATGAAGCACTCGCCTCCCTTCATCGCGGACGCCGTCGCGCAGATGCGCGCCGACGGAATCCGGCGCGCGATCGGCATCGTGATGGCGCCGCATTGGTCGGGCATGTCCGTCGAGACCTACGTCGATCGCGCGCGACAGGCCGTGGAGGACCAGGGCGGGGACATCGAGCTTTCGTTCGTGCGCAGCTATCACGATCACCCGATGTTCGTGTCGTTCCTCGCCGGCCGGGTACGCGATGCGCTGATGTCGCTCGACCCCGGCGACCGGCCGCGCGCCGCCACCATCTTCAGCGCTCACTCGCTGCCGGTGCGGACGCTCGCCGACGGGTCGCTGCGATGCAAGCACTGCGACTGCGCCGACTCGTGCCGGTACCGAGACGGGCTGCGTGAGACGGCGGATCTGGTGGCGGGCACCCTCGGGCTCGACGACGTCGCGATCGCCTGGCAATCGGCCGGCCGTACCGACGATCCGTGGTGGGGTCCGCCGGTCGAGGACGTCATCCGGCAGCTGGCGGCGGCAGGGCGTCGTGCGGTCGTGGTGTGCTCGGCCGGCTTCGTGGCCGATCACCTCGAGATCCTGTACGACCTGGACATCGAGGCCAAGGCCGTCGCCGGGGACGCCGGGATCGCCTTCGTCCGGACGCGCATGCCCAACGCCGATCCCGCGTACCTCGACGTCCTCGCCCAGGTCGTCCGCGATCACCTGGCGGAGGTGCGGGTCTGAGCGGGCGGATCGCGATCGTCGGCGGTGGGGTGAGCGGCCTCACGACGGCGTACCGGCTGGTCCGGCTCGACCCCACGCTCGAGGTCTCCGTCTTCGAGGCCGATCGCCCCGGAGGGAAGCTTCGATCGGTCGAGGTCGGCGGTCTCCGGCTGCCGGCCGGTCCCGACGCATTCCTGGCACGCAAGCCCTGGGCGGTCGAGCTCTGTCGGGAGCTCGGGCTCGGGAACGAGCTCGTCGCGCCCGCGACGTCGGCGGCGTGGCTCTGGACTCGGCGCGGACTGGTTCCGTTCTCGACGGGCGCGGCGTTCGGGATCCCCGGCGACGTCGGCCAGGTGCTGCGCTGGCCCGGGGTGTCTCGCGCCGGCCGGCGGCGCGCGCTGCTCGATCTCGTCAAGCGCAAGCGTCGGCGCGAGGGGGACGAGACGCTCGGCTCGTTGCTGCGCCGCCGGCTCGGAGACGAGGTCACCGACGCGGTGGTCGGCCCGCTGCTCGCCGGGTTGTTCGCCGGCGACGTGGACCGGCTGTCGGTGCAGGCGACCTTCCCCGAGCTGCATCGCTGGGAGGTGACCCAGGGAAGCCTGATCCGCGGCGCGCAAGCGGCGATGCGTCGCTCGGGATCCGAACCGGCCGGCCCGATGTTCCTGCGGCCCCGCGGGGGGGCCGACCGGCTGACGCGCGTCTTGGCCGACGCGCTCGGCGCGCGGGTCCGAGCGGGGGTGCCCGTCCAGACGCTGCGGCGCGTGGACGGCGCGTGGCACGTGTTCGCGGGCGAGGGAGAGCCGGCGGTCGCCGACGCCGTCGTCGTCTGCACGGAGGCGCACGTCGCGCGTCACCTGCTGGAACCGGTCGCGCGTGAGTCGGCGGCCGGCCTCGAAGAGATCCCCGCGGCGTCCACGGCGGTCGTCCTGCTGGTCTACGGGGAGGGAACCGCGGCGCCCCTTCCCGACGGGACCGGGTTCGTCGCGCCCCGCGGACGCACGCCGATGACCGCGGCGACGTTCCTGTCGAACAAGTGGCCGGATCCCGCGTTCGGCACCCGCGCCGTCGTCCGGTGCTTCGTGGGGGCCGCGGGCGACCAGGACGTGCTCGACGCTCCCGACGACGAGATCGTCGCGGCGTGCGCGCGGCATCTGGCGGCCGCCGTCCCGCTCCCGGACGCGCCCGAGGACGCGGTCGTCGTGCGGTGGCCGTCCTCGATGCCCCAGTACGAGCTCGGACACATCCAGCGAGTGGCCCGGATCCGGGAGCACCTGCCGCCGGGTATCTTCGTGACCGGTCAGGCCTACGACGGCGTGGGGGTCCCCGACTGCGTTCGCGCGGGCGGCGAGACCGCCGAGGCGGTCGCCGCGCACCTGGCAGCCAGACGAACGGAGGAGCACATCAGATGAGCGACACGGTCTACGCCTTCTACCCGGTCTTCGCCGCAAGGCGGGACCTCCGTGAGCTCCTGGCCGACGCCGACGATCGGGGCCGCGCCGCGCGGGAGATCGAAGATCTCTTCAAGTCCTGGGACGGCGTGATCGACGTCCGCGGCGCGTACTCGACCGCCGGGTTCCGCCCCGACGCCGACCTGGTGCTCTGGCTCGTGGCTCCCTCGCCCGAGGACACGCAGCGAGCGTTCATCGAATTCCGACGGACGGAGGTCGGGCGCCTGCTCGACGTCTCCTGGACGTTCATGGGCGTCGTCAAGCCGGCCGAGTTCACGCCCGACCACTCCCCGGCCTTCCTGAAGGGGGAGCCGCCGGGAACCTACCTCTGCGTCTATCCGTTCGTGCGGACGCCCGAGTGGTACGTCCTGGCTCCCGAAGAACGTGCGGACCTGCTGGCCGAGCACGGCGTCATGGGCCGCGAATACCCCGAGATCCTGGCGAACACGACGAGCGCGTTCGGGCTGGGCGACTGGGAATGGATCCTCGCGTTCGAGGCGAACGAGCTCGACCGGCTGGTCGACTGCCTCCGCCGCCTCCGCGACGCCAGGGCGCGCCTGTATGCGAAGGTCGAGGTGCCGTTCGTCACTGGCATCCGCAAGAGCGTCGCCGAGGTGCTGGACGACCTGGCGTAAGGCTCAGCCGACCGGCGTGACCTCGTCGCCCACGGCGATCCGGCCGGGCCGCTCGACGTCGCCGTACACGCCGAACATCACGTCCGTGCCGACCTTGCGATAGGCAGCCAGCACCTGGATCGTCGGGAAGTCCTTCCGGCCGGTGTCGGGGTCGAGCGTGGTGATCATGCATCGCGCGATGCCCTCGCCGGCGCGCACGAGGGCGTCGCCGACGGCGACGAGCCGGCCGTCCCACGTGTCCTCCTCGTAGGGCGCGCAGCCGTCGATCTCGAGCAACATCCGGAATCGGCGAGGGTCCGGCGCCGTGTCGAGCCCGCCACGCCGGCCGAGGTCGTCGAGCGAGGCCTCGGACATGAGCGAGACCCGTCTCCGGCCGCCCGCGTACTCGGGCTCCTCGACGCGGTACAGATCGAGCCGGCGACCCGCGTACCGGCTGGCCGCCACGCTCAGGTCGCCGTCCACCGCCCGAACATCGATCTCGCGGTCGTACAGCTTGACGCCGCGGGTCTCACCGTGGGCGAGCGCGCTTCCCTCGCCGCGCGAGCCGTCGGGGAACGCGAAAGCCAGGACCTCCGCCTCCCGATCGTAGTCGGCACGGACACCGAGCAGCGGGGCCTTGGCGCCCTCGGACAGCCGGCGTCCGTCCTCGTCGAGGAAAAGGAACCGATGGTCGCCGTCCACGCCGCGCTCGGTGAGGAAGACCTCGCCGGGATGGTGCAGCGAGGTCGACTTCACGGGGGCGACGTTGATCCGGGCGACGCGCGGCATCGCCGAGATGGTACTCGGGGCCGCCGGCTCAGCCGCCCTTGGCGGCGGCGAGGACCTCGGCCGCGTGATCGGGCACGTAGGTGTACAGGTCGCGCGGCGGCCGCACGTAGCCCTCGTCCGACTGGCGGGGCGGGATCTTCATCTTCGGCAGCGGTTTGGGCTCCCAGGGGATCGTCGAGAGCAGGTGCGCGATGCAGTTCAATCGTGCGCGCTTCTTGTCGTCGGCTTCGACCACGAACCAGGGGGCCTCGGGGATGTCCGTGTGCACGAACATCTCGTCCTTCGCGCGCGAGTAGTCGACCCATTTCGTACGGGAGTACAGATCGGTGTCGGACAGCTTCCATCGGCGCATCGGGTCGGTCACCCTCTTCTGGAACCGACGCTCCTGCTCCTCGTCGCTGACCGAGAACCAGTACTTGATCAGCGCGATGCCGTCCTCGACCAGCAGCCGCTCGAAGATCGGCGCCTGCCGCAGGAACAGGTAGTACTCCTGCGGGGTGCAGAAGCCGAGCACGTGCTCGATGCCGGCGCGGTTGTACCAGCTGCGATCGAACAGGGCGATCTCGCCGCGCGCAGGCAAGCTCGCGATGTAGCGCTGGAAGTACCACTGTCCGGTCTCGCGTTCGGTCGGCCTCGGGAGCGCGACGTGGTGGGTGATGCGCGGGTTCATGTGCTCGGTGATCCGACTGATCGCTCCGCCCTTGCCCGCTGCGTCGCGCCCCTCGAAGATCGCCACGATCCTGGCTCCGGTCGCCGCCACCCACTGCTCCATCTGCACGAGCTGCTCCTGCATCCGGAACAGCTCCCGTTCGTACAGCTTCGTCGGGAACTTCGAGCGCGTCGGTCTGTCCTCCCGGATCTTCGGGTCGTCCTTGCTCATCAGGGCCTCCTCGCCACGAGTCTAGGCCGGGTTCGACCCGAGGCCGTCGAGACCTTCGGCTCCTTGACCTCGGCGCGGTTGGGTCGCTAGCGTCCTCGAACCATGCGCCGCACGCTGATCGGGCTCGTCGCAGCCCTCGTCACGCTCGTCGCGGCCGTGATCGCGGTACCCCGTGACGCCGTCGTCGCCGCGGCGCGGCCGCCCACGGTGCGGATCGCCGCCGTCGGCGACATCGCGTGCAAGGACCCACCGAAGAACAACCGGAGCGTGTGTCAGTACGACGACGTTGCGGATGCGATCGCGCGCGGCGACTACGACGCCTTCCTCGCGCTCGGCGACGACCAGTACGAGTACGGCCGGTACCGCGACTTCGTCGAGAACTACGACGTCTACTTCGGCAGGCTGCTGCCGAGGACCTACCCGGTCCCCGGCAACCACGAATACGGCACGACCGACGCCGCCGGCTACTTCCGGTACTTCGGCGGCCGTGGCCACGGCCCCGACGGCTGGTACTCGTTCGACCTCGGGGCCTGGCACGTGATCGCGCTCAACTCGGCGATCTGCAGCCCGTACTACGGCCAGCCGTGCGGTCCGGGGACGCCCGAGTACGAGTGGCTGAAGCAGGACCTGGCCGCCCACCCGAACTCCGCGTACCCGTGCACGCTCGCCTACTGGCACCATCCGCGATGGGACTGGGAGCACTATCAGAACAACGCCTGGGTGGACGCCTTCGACTACGAGCGCGCGCAGCCGTTCTGGGACCTGCTGGTGGGGGCAGGCGCCGATCTCGTGCTCACCGGCCACAACCACAGCTACTCGCGCTGGCTGCCCATGGATGAGGGCGGCGACTACGACCCGAACGGGGTCACCCAGTTCATCGTGGGAACCGGCGGCCGCAACCTGAACGACTTCGGGAACAAGAACGTGAAGCCGCTGACGTTCGTCACCGGGCAATCGAAGGCGTTCGGGTTCCTTCAGCTGAAGCTTCGCGCCTCCTCCTACGGCTGGAAGTGGATCTCGGCGCCCGGGCAGCCCTCGTTCGTGGACGCGGGCACCGCCTCCTGTCACTAGTCCTCGAGCAGCTCCCGGAGGTCCTCGATCACCCGGTGGCCGTTCGTGACGGGCGACCAACCCTCCGGCGGCGGCTCGCCCGCACGGATGATCAGCCGGGTGTCGATCCCCAGCCGGGCTGCGCCGTCGCAGAAGTCGGTCTGGTCGTCGACGAACACCGAGTGCTCCCGATCCGCCTCGATCGCCTGGAGCGCTTGGAGGTAGATGGCGGGTCGCGGCTTCCGCACGCCGACCTCGAAGGACAGGACGATCGCGTCCATCTCGCGTGCGAGCCCGAGCCGGTCCACGGTGTGCTTCGTGAGATGGTCGCAGTTGCTGACGAGCGCCGTCTTGATGCCACGACGGCGGAGGTCCCTGAGAACGTCGAGCGACTCGGGATGCAGCCGCACGCCGTCTTCCTGGAACGCGAACGCGATCGACGCGACGTCGCGGACGAGCTCCGGGTCGGGCCTCAGCCCGGTCGCCTCGATCAGTGCGGCCGCGTCTCCTTCCTCGTCGGCATAGGCGCCGTCGTTGCGGGCGGGCCGGGTGCTCCTGTAGGCGTCGTCGACGACGCGCCGGTCCACTCCCAGGCGCTCGGCCATCGTCGCGCGGAGCGTGGGCCAGTCCCCTTCTACCAGGGTGTCGTACAGGTCGATCAGCGCGGCTCGATATCCGGGCATCCGATCCAGCGTAACGGGCCGTCCGCGTCTTGGATCGTCGCCCCTATCCTTCGTGTCGGAGGCGATGTGCATGGTCCCGGCGTCCGGCCAACCCGACGAGCCAGCGAAGCCCACCCGAGGGCTGCCGCCGCTCGGTCCGCGGGGCGAAGGCTGGTTCGCGGGTCAGATCGTCGTGATCGGGCTCGTTGCCGGGTGCGGTCTTGCCGGCCCGCCATGGCCGGCGGCGGTGAGCGCGCCGTTCGTCGTCGTCGGAACGCTGCTCGCGGTCGGTGGCCTCGGCGTCGCTCTCGCGGGCGTTCGAACGCTCGGTGCGTCGCTCACCCCTTTCCCCAAGCCGACCGACGGGGCCACCCTCAGGGACCGTGGCGTCTACGGCCGCGTCCGCCATCCCATCTACGCGGGATCGCTGGTCGCTGGTCTCGGCTGGTCCCTGGCCACGTCGCCGCTGGCGCTGGTGCCGACCCTCCTCGCCGCCGGGTTCCTCGAGCTGAAGTCCCGCCGCGAGGAACACTGGTTGAACGAGCGGTATCCCGACTACCGATCCTACGTGCGGCGGGTGCGATGGAAGTTCGTCCCCGGCATCCGCTAGACGCCGTCACTCGAACAGGTCGGCGAGGAAGGCGTCGACGCTCGCCGAGCCACGGACGGCAGAGACCTCGTCCGGAAGCTGGACGCTGTTCGGGCCGGTCTCGTCCACCAGGGCGCGGACGTCGTCGGTGAGGAACCGGGAGAGCTGCGCGAAGCCGTGGGCGTCGTCGGACGCTCGGGGCCTTCGGTAGTAGCGCTGTGGCCAGTACAGGTGCAGGGCGTCCCGGGGCCGTGTCAGCGCGACGTACAGGAGCCTTCGCTCCTCCTCGAGCTCGTCCTCGTCGCCCGTCGACATATCGGACGGGATGTGGCCGTCGGAGGCGTGGATCACGTGCACGACGTCCCACTCGAGCCCCTTCGCCGAATGGATCGTCGACAGGATCAGGTAGTCCTCGTCCAGCAGCGGCGGGCCGGCCAGGTCGGAGGTCGACGACGGCGGGTCGAGGGTGAGCTCGGCAAGGAACCTGCCGCGCCGTTCGTAGCCGCGGGCCAGGACGGCAAGTTGCTCGAGGTCGGCGAGGCGGGCGCGCGCGGCGTCGTAGGACCGAGCGATCACCGGCTCGAGGTAGGCGCGGATCCGCTCCAGCTGCGCCGCGGGCGACATCAGCTCCTCGTCGCGACACCCGGCGAGCGCCGAGCGGAGCTCGCGGATCCCATCGGCGGCCGCCGTCGGCACGGCGAGTGGTTGGTCAATCAAGTTGACCAACGGGGAGGTGCCGGACGTCGTGGTCCGCACGCCGAGCTCGTCCATCAGTCGCCGTGCGGTCGCCGGGCCCATGCCGTCGGGCAGTTGTAGCACCCGGAACCACGCCACCTCGTCCCACGGGTTCTCGAGGACGCGGAGCATCGCCATCGCGTCCTTCACGTGCGCCGTTTCGAGGAACTTCAGCCCGCCGTACTTCACGAACGGGATGTTGCGCCGCGCGAGCTCGACCTCGAGGTGGTCGGAGTGGTGCGCCGCCCTGAACAGCACCGCCTGCTGCTTCAGCGGCACGCCGCGTTCGCGGTGCTCGAGCACCGAACGGCAGACGGCGTCGCTCTGCTCGGCCTCGTCCAGGCACGTGCGGAGGGTGGGGCGTTCGCCGTTGACGCGGTCGGTCCACAGCGTCTTGTCGTGGCGCTGCGGGCTCGGCGCGATGGCCGCGTTGGAGACGTCGAGGATCGGCGCGGAGCTGCGGTAGTTGCGCTCGAGCTTCACGATCGTCGTCCCCGGGAACCGCGAGGGGAGCTCGAGGATGTTGCGGACGGTCGCGGCGCGAAACCCGTAGATCGATTGCGCGTCGTCGCCGACGACGGTCAGGTTCCGCGGCGTGTCCGGCGGCCGCATGCCCTCGAGGATGTCCGCCTGCAGGGCGTTCGTGTCCTGGTACTCGTCCACGAGCACGTGATCGAAGGCGCCCGCCACCGAGCCACGCGTCTCGGGTGAGCAGGCGAGCGCTTTCCAGAACAGCAGCAGGTCGTCGTAGTCCAGGACGTGCTGCACGCGCTTGCGCCGGATGTACGCGGTGAAGACGGAGCGGATGCCGTCTGCCTCGTCGGCGCACCACGGGTAATGGCGCTCGAGGACCGGATCGAGCTTGACCCCGGCGTTGACCACGCGCGAGTGGATGGCCGCGAGCGTCTCCTTGCGAGGGAAGCGGCGCTCGCGCGCGGCGAACCCCAGCTCTTCGCGGACGAGGTTCATGACGTCGGCGGCGTCGCTCTGATCGAGCACCGTGAAGTCGGGCGACAGGCCGAGCGCGCGGCCGTGCAGCCGCAGCAGGCGGTTCGCCACGGCGTGGAAGGTGCCGCCCCAGACCCGACCGGCCTCCCGCCGGCCGCCGAGCGTCGCCGCGCGCGACAGCATCTCGTGGGCGGCCCGGCGGCTGAACGTCAGCAGGAGCATGCGATCCGGCGCCACGCCCGTGTCGAGCAGGTGGGCGACCCGGGCGGCCAGCGTGGTCGTCTTCCCGGTGCCGGCTCCGGCCACGATCAGCAGGGGGCCCCGGTCGTGGGTGACCGCGGCCTGTTGCTCGGGGGTCAGGGTCTCGAACATGTGTTCGCAAGAGGATAGCGGGCTCGGTACGCACGCGCGAGCACCCGTCCGTGGCAGCATGAGGCGTGTCCGAGTACCCGGACGATCGCTCGATCTCGGCGGGTGTGTACGTCTGGCTGATCCGGCTGGGGTGCGTGGGAGCCTCGGCGGTCGCGGTCTGGTACGCGCTCAAGGTCCACGCCGACGCGGTGCTTGCCGAGGCCGAGGCGTTCGATTTCGACCCGATCCTCTCCAAGCACTGGTGGGTGGTCGGACTGTTCGCGCTGGCCGGGTTCGCGTTCTGCGTCGCGGTGAGGATCCCGTTCCCGCGGCCCAGGATCGCCTTGGGCCGCATCGTCTTCGTCCTGATCGCGCTCGTCCCGGCGGTGCACGTGTGGCTCTACTTCGATGGGCGGCTCGACGACGCCCCCGGCTGGGTGCGGGGGCCGTACTGGATCGACGGGTGGGAGGTCGCGCACGTCGGCGCGGTGCTCGCGGGGGTCGCCCTTGCGGCGGGCATCGGCGCCCGCCGCGCGAGGCACTGACCGGGTCGATGCAACGCCCCAGGCGGTAACGTTGCTCGCCGATGGACACCGAAGAGCAGGGCGGCGAGCCTCGGATCGAGGTCCGTGAGAACGGCCCCTACCACGTGGTGGGCAACCCAACGGTTGGGCGCACGTTCCAGATCGAGACCGAGTACGGCGAGCCGGTCGATTGGGCTCCGCTCGACCCACTCGACCCGCCCGCCGAGACGTATGACCTGTGCCGGTGCGGGGGGTCGGCGACCAAGCCGTTCTGCGACGGCAAGGGATGCGAGGCGGGGTTCGACGGCACGGAGGTCGCCGATCGCGGTCCCTACGCGGATCGGGCCCACGCGTACGAGGGCGACGGGGCGACGATGTTCGACGACCGCTCCCTCTGCACACGCGCCGGCTATTGCGGCGACCGATTCACTAACGTCTGGTCGATGATCCGCAGGATCGACGATCCCGAGGTCCATCAACGCCTGCGAACGATGGTGATGCTGTGCCCGTCCGGGCGCATCATGTACCAGGCCGAGGGCGCCGAGCAGCCGGACGAGATCGACTATCCGCCCGCGATCGCGGTGCAGAACGACGGCCCGGTGTGGGTGCGCGGCGGGATCCCGGTCTTCGCCGCCGACGGCACCGCCTACGAGATCCGCAACCGCCAGACGCTCTGCCGTTGCGGCAACTCCCGGAACAAGCCGTTCTGCGACGGGTCACACCAGACGACGGGGTTCACCGACCCCGAGCCGGCGTCCTGACGCCCGCGTGGCCGGGCGCTCAGGCGCTCGCGAGCAGCCCCAGCTCCCGCAGGGTGCCGACGGGTAGCACGTGGCAGTACGGCTGGTGGCCGTTCCGCAGGTAGTACATCTGGTGGTAGTCCTCCGCCGGGTAGAAGGCGTCCAGGTCCGCGATCTCGGTCGCGATCGGGCGGTCGAACCGTGCCTGGGCAGCCGTCCTCGACGCCTCCGCGGCCGCGCGCTGTTCGGGGGAGTGCGCCAGCACGATGCTGCGGTACTGGGAACCGACATCGGGACCCTGGCGGTTCACCTGGGTCGGGTCGTGCATCGCCCAGAACACCTCGAGCAGCTGGTCGAAGGTGACCACCTCGTCATCGAACGTGATCTGCACGACCTCGGCGTGCCCGGTGCGATCGGTGCAGACCTCCCGGTAGCTCGGGTTGGCCACGTGGCCGCCTGCGAAGCCGCTGACGACCTCGGTGACGCCCGGGACCTGCCGGTAGACCCACTCCACCCCCCAGAAGCACCCCGCGCCCAACGTTGCCTGCTGGATCGTCATGCGACCTCCTCGTCTGCCGTGGATCCGCCCCGCTTGGGGCCTCCACTCACCCAGTGTGACGCACCCCGTCGTTCGTTACCGGCCGATCCTCGCGGCAGGCATGCTCCGTAGGCCGTCGGTCGCATCGCAGATACGGCCGAACGGACACTCAAGTTCCGACCGACCGGTACCCGAAAACGGGTACGAGGTCCCGGTTGCGGGCAGCGCCGGCCGACGGGGGGATACGTCATGCGGCAATGGGAGCTGATCGGGATCACGGACCACGAACCGTCGGGGGGCGTCACGGCGTCGCCCGTGCTCGAGGCCGACCGCACGCGCTGGGCGTTCTTCTGGTCGACGGACGCGGCGCTCAACCTTCGGACGGTCGGTGGCGCAGCCGCGGACTTGCTCGGGATGTCGCCGCGCTGCGAGGGGCGCGAGCTGCTGGACGTCTTCGGCATGGAGGGTCAGAACCTCGCGCTGCTCGAGGCCCACGCCGAGGCGCTCGGCGGCCGTGAGGGTGCGTTCTCGATCGAGGCGGCCGCCGGAGACCGCGTGCGCTGTAAGGTGGCACCGACCCACGGCGCCGACGGCCGTGTGATCGGCACGTTCTGTCTGGCGGCCTCGGACGACCCCGACCCCGACGATCGGGAGCCGGAGTCGGCGTCCCCGGGATCCTGGGCCGCCTGACGCGGCCACCTCGGCCGTCTCAGCCCTCGAACGACGCGGCCGCCGAGCGGATGAGCTCGATCTCGCCCGCGCCGTGTGCCGCGCAGAGGCTCCAGAGCTCGAATCCCGAGGGCGGAAGCGCGATGCCGTTCTCGAGCATGTGGTGGAAGAAGCGGGCGAACCGGCGGTGATCCGCGCCACTCGCACCCGCGAAGTCGCGGACGGGGCCGTCGGTGAAGAACACGCTGAACATGCCGCCGATCCGGTTGACCGTCGCTGCGATGCTTCGCGCGGCGAACGACTCGCCAAGCGCCATGCACATCTCGCCGGCGATGCGGTCGAGTGCCGGGTACGGGTCGAGCTCCCTCGCCAGATCCAGGGCCGCGATCCCGGCGGCCACCGCGACGGGGTTCCCGCTGAGCGTGCCGGCCTGGTAGACGGGACCGGCCGGGGCCACCTGCTCCATGACGTCGCGGCGTCCGCCGAAGGCTGCACACGGGAATCCACCGCCGATCACCTTTCCGAGCGTCGTGAGGTCCGGGGTCACGCCGAGCAGCGTCTGCGCTCCGCCGTACGCCAGCCGAAAGCCCGTGATCACCTCGTCGAACACGAGGAGCGCGCCGCGATCGTCGCAGAGGTCCCGCAGACCCTCGAGGAAGCCGGGCGCCGGTGGAACGACGCCCATGTTCGCGGCCACCGGCTCGACGATGACGGCCGCGACCCGGTCACCATTGCCAGCGAAGACGTCGCGGACGGCGTCGAGATCGTTGTACGGCGCGACGAGCGTGTCCTTGGCCGCACCCTCGGTGACGCCAGGGGATCCCGGGATCCCGAAGGTCGCCACGCCGCTGCCCGCGCCCTTCGCCAGCAGCGCGTCGGAGTGCCCGTGGTAGCAGCCTTCGAACTTGAGCAGGACGTCGCGACCCGTGACGCCGCGGGCCAGGCGGATCGCGCTCATCGTCGCCTCGGTGCCGCTGGACACGAGCCGCACCATGTCCACGCCGGGGAGCGCGGCGACGATCCTGTCCGCCAGGTCCACCTCACGTTCGGTCGGCGCGCCGAAGGACGTGCCGTCGAGCGCCGTGGCGGCCGCGGCCTCGACGATCTCCCTGCGGGCGTGTCCGAAGAGCAACGCGCCCCAAGACTGCACCAGGTCCAGGTACCGCGCGCCGTCAACGTCCCAGACGTAGGCGCCCTCCCCGCGCTCGTAGAAGAGCGGGGTGCCACCGACCGCGCCGAACGCGCGGACCGGGGAGTCGACCCCGCCGGGGATCACCGTCAGGGCGCGCGCGAACAGATCCTCCGAGCGGGTCACGACACGATGCTACGGGACGGCCGTTGACGCAAGGGTCCGCGCGCATGGAGGCTGGCACGATGGACCAGCTGGGGTCGCCGCCGCCGGCGGAGGTGCCGCCGCGCGCCGGGCGGCTGGTCTCGCCGGGTCGTGTGGTCGCGTTCCTCGTCACGGGGATCGGGCTCTATGTGGTGTGGCCGTCGCTCGTGGCCGTGTTCGGCTCGGCGAACGATCTCGCGTCGATAAGCCCTATCTGGTTCGTGGTCGTGGCGGGGCTCGAGGTCGCGAGCTTCCTCTCGATGTGGGCGTTGATCGGCCTCTGCCTGGGGGTCACGAGGTGGATGGTGATCGGCACGTCGCAGCTCACCGGCAACTCCCTGTCGCGGATCGTGCCCGGCGGGACGGCGGCCGGTGCGGCGATGCAGTATCGGATGCTGGTCGGTGGGGGGTTGCCGTCGGCGCGCGTCGCGACGGGGCTGACCGCCGTCTCGTTCATCAACGTGGGGACGCTGTTCGCGATGCCAGTGCTGAGCCTGCCGGCGATCCTGGGCGGGGTCGCGGTGAACCGCGGGCTCGCACGTGCGGCATGGCTGGGAGCCGCGGTGTTCGTGCTGCTGTTCGCGGGCGGCGCAATGCTGCTCCTGGCTGATCGTCCCGTCGAGCAGGTCGGCCGGTGGATCCAGCGGGCCCAGAACGCGGTGCGACGACGGAAACCTCCGGCGACGGACCTGCCCGACCGGCTCAGGCGCGAGCGCGACGCCGTGCGGGCGACGCTCGGCGCTCGATGGGGGCAGGCGATCCTGCGGTCGGCGGGCAACGTCGTGTTCGACTACCTGGCGCTGGTCGCCGCGCTGGTCGCGGCGGGCGCGCGGCCGAAGGCGTCCCTCGTCCTACTGGCCTACGTCGCCGGGATCGTGCTCGGCATGATCCCGATCACGCCGGGGGGGCTCGGCTTCGTCGAGGCGGGGCTCACCGGGATGCTCGTGCTCGCCGGTATCCCGGTCGCGCAGGCGACCCTCGCGACCCTGGCGTATCGGATCGCCTCGTACTGGCTGCCGCTGGCGGCGGGACCGGTCGCCTACGCGGTGTACCGCCGTCGGGCCGGCACGTGGCGCACCAGGGCGGAGCAGGCCGCCGACGCGGCATGAACCGACCCGGTGGCTCGATGACGCTCCGCGAGCTCGCCGCCGGCGTGCGCGGGCGAACGGTCGGTGCCCACGAGCTCGTGTCGGAGTCGCTGCGCAGGATCGAGGTAGTCGACCCCGACCTGGGTGCGGTCGTGGCCCTGCGCGCCGAGCAGGCGCTGGACGAAGCCCGCGGGTTGGACGCCGAGATCGCTCGGGGCGCTCCGGGCGGGCCGCTCGCCGGGCTGCCCCTGCTGGTGAAGGACATGACCGACGTCGCCGGCATGCGAACGACGTTCGGCTCCACGGTGTTCGACGCCGCGCCGGCGGCGACGACCGATGCGCTGGTGGTTGCCCGCCTCCGCGCCGCCGGCGCGGTGGTCGTGGGCAAGACGAACCTTCCGGAGTTCGCCGTGGAGGGCTTCACGTCGAACCCGCTGTTCGGTACGACGCGCAACCCGTGGAACCCCGAGCGGACCTGCGGCGGGTCGTCGGGAGGCTCCGCGGTGGCCCTCGCGACGGGCATGGCGTCGATCGCGACGGCGACCGACGGCGGCGGCTCGGTCCGGATCCCCGCAGCCTATTGCGGGCTGTTCGGCCTCAAGCCGACGAACGGCAGGATCGGCCGCAGCCCGATCCCCGCCTGGATCGACTACTCGACCGACGGCCCGATGTCGCCGCGCGCCGAGGACCTACGGCTGCTGCTCGGCGTGCTCGCCGGTCCCGTTGCCGGCGACCCGACCGCGGCCCCTTCCGTGCCGGAGGATCGGGAGCCGCGTATCGGGCGTGTGTTCACCGTCGAGCGCACGACCGACTTCGGACCCCTGCCGGACGAGGTGGCGCGGCCCTTCGGCGACGCGGTCGGCCGGTTCGCGGCCGTCTTCGGCGTGGAGGTCGACGCCACGACGCCGGCCGAGCTGTTCGGCGACCTGCAGGTGGACGAGGACTGGTTCACGGTCTGCGGCGCAGAGCACGCGCACCTGCTCGGCCGTCCATGGTTCGATGTGCACGTGGACGAGCTGCATCCGTCGACGCGTTCGTTCCTCGGGGCTGGCTTCGCGGTCGGGATCGAGGACTACCTTGGGGCGCGCCGCCGCCGCTTCGAGTACGTGCGCGCGCTCGACGATCGGCTCGGCGAGAGCGGGCTCCTCCTGTCGCCGGTGATGGCCGCAGACGCGATCGCGGCCGAGGGTCTCTCCGACGGCGCCACCGGCCCGGAGCTCTACGTCACGCCGCTGCAGAACACGACCGGCCACCCGGCGCTCTCGATCCCGGCGGGCGCTCACGCGAGCGGGGTCCCGTTCGGCCTGCAGGTGACCGCGCCGCGGTTCCGCGACGACCTCCTACTCTGGATCGCGGAACGGTGGGACGAGGCGACCGCGCCCCCGCGGTCGGCGCCCGGCTACGAGCCGCTGGAGGTGTGATGGACGAGGTCCGCCGATCGATCCCGGCGCCGGCCGGCCCGCTCCCGGTCGTCGTCGTCTCGCCGAGCGACGAGGCCGTGCTGCCGGGCATCGTCGTGATCCAGGAGTGGTGGGGTCTCAACGAGCAGATCCTCGGGGTGGCTCGGCGCCTCGCGGCGGAGGGGTTCGCCGCCGTCGTCCCGGACCTCTACCGGGGCGCTCGCGCCGACGAGCCCGACGAGGCACGCAAGCTTTCGATGGCGCACAGCCAAGGCGAGTCGGTCACGGACCTGCATGCGGTCGTCGCGTGGCTCGCCGAGCGGGAGGTCCCAGGCATCGGGGTGATGGGCTTCTGCATGGGTGGCGGCATCGCGTGGGAGCTTGCGCTCACGGAGGGTCGCGTCGACGCGGCCGTCGTCTACTACGGCGGCGTCGAGTTCGAGGGGCGCACCCTCGCGATCCCCGTGCTGGCGCACTACGGGACGAAGGACCGTTTCCCGGTCGAGATGTACGAGGCGATCCGGCGGGCCATGGAAGCGATCCCCGGCAGCGAGCTCCATCTGTACGAAGGAGCGGGACACGCGTTCTCGAACGAGGAGGGGGACCGCTTCGATCCCGAAGCGGCGGCCCTCGCATGGGATCGCACGGTCGGCTTCTTCCAGCGAACGCTGGGTTCTGGGTAACGGCGACCGTCAGGACGCCGGCAGCGTCTCGACGAGGTTCATCGCGAGCGGATCCACTCGGCGGCGTCCTTGGCGTGATACGTCAGGACGAGGTCGGCGCCCGCGCGGCGGATCGACGTCAGGAGCTCGAGCGCCACGCGGCGCTCGTCGATCCATCCGTTCAGGGCGGCGGCCTTCACCATCGCGTACTCGCCGCTCACGTGGTACGCGGCCATCGGGAACCCGGTCTCGTCCTTGGCCCGGCGAACGACGTCGAGGTAGGGAAGCGCCGGCTTCACCATCACGATGTCGGCGCCTTCGTCGATGTCGGCGCGGATCTCGCGGAGCGCCTCGTCGCCGTTGGCGGGATCCTCCTGGTAGCCGGCGCGATCGCCGAACCGGGGCGCGCCTTCGGCCGCCTCGCGGAAGGGGCCGTAGAGCGCGCTGGCGAACTTCGCGGCGTAGGCCAGGATGGCCGTGTCCCGGCGCCCGGCCCCGTCGAGCGCGCTTCTGATCGCTGCGACCTGTCCGTCCATCATGCCGCTCGGCGCCACCATGTGCGCCCCCGCCTCGGCCTGCGCGAGGGCGACCTTGCGGTACAGCTCGAGCGTGGCGTCGTTGTCGACCTCGTTGCGGTCGTTCAGCACGCCGCAATGGCCGTGGTCGGTGTACTCGTCCAGGCAGAGGTCGGCGATCACGACGGCCTCGTCCCCGAGCTCCTCGCGGAGCGCGCCGATCGCCCGCTGGGCGATCCCGTCGGGGTTCCACGCTTCGGATCCCTCGGGGTCCTTCCGCTCGGGCACGGCGAACACCGTGAACGCGAGGACGCCACGCTCGGCGATCTCGACCGCCTCCTTCCGAAGCGATTCCAACGTGTGCTGGAACTGCCCGGGCATCGATGCGATCGGCACGGGCTCCGGGATCGACTCCTTGACGAACAGCGGCGCGATCAGGTCGCTCGGGCGCACGTCCGTCTCTCGCACCAGCGCACGCAGCGCGGGCGTGCGACGGAGTCGCCGAGGTCGGCTCTGGGGGAATGGCACGTCCAGCAGTCTACGGCGGCGCCCGCACCCGATATCGTTCGCGCCCATGGACCCGAAGAAGCGTTGGGACGGCTACGTTTCCTTCTCCTACCTGGAGCCGGGTGTGGACTACCGGGAGTTCGCGCTCGCTCCGCAGCTAGGGCTCTTCGAGCCGTTCGTCTATCCGCTCGACGACGAGCAAGGGGCCCGATCCGAGCGGCTGCTGCACGACTGCGTCTGCATCTCCCTTCACGACCATTGCGGCATCGCCCCCGCTGACATGGGCGACAACGGGGCTTACATCCGCGAGGGGCGAGAGTGGTACGGCTTCGAGGGGTTGGCGCTGTCGGGGCTCGACGCGGTGTTCGAGAACTTCCTCGACGGGACGACGACCATCACGTCGAAGGGCGGCTGGAAGTGGACCGACGTGATCCACGACCTGGGGATGCACTACGCGGACGTCGCGCACCAGTCGGTGGTCTTCGTCGCCTCCTCGGTCGACGACATCCTGGACGCCCACCGCACCGGGCGGATCGCGATGGTCCCTTCGACGGAAGGGGCGGCCATGATCGAGAACGAGCTCGATCGCCTCGACGTGCTCTACGGCCTCGGCGTGCGGATGTGCGGGATCGCCTACAGCGAGTCGAACCAGCTCGGTGGCGGTGTCCGCGACCCCGGCGACGGTGGCCTCACGGCGTTCGGACGTGACGCCGTTCGGCGCATGAACAGGCTCGGCATGGCGATCGACCTGTCGCACACGGGCGACGTCACCGCCCTGCAGACCTGCGAGCGCTCGGACCGGCCGGTCTTCCTCTCGCACTCGGGTGCGCGCGCTCTCTTCTCCGAGCGGAAGCTCAAGGAGGACGACCTCTTGAAGGCGGTCGCCGACACCGGCGGCGTGATCGGGATCGAGGCCTCGCCGCACACGACGATCTCGCCGCAGCACCCTCGCCATTCGATCGAGTCGGTCATGGATCACTTCGAGTACTGCGTGGACCTGATGGGGATCGATCACGTGGCGTTCGGGCCGGACGTGATCTTCGGAGATCACGTCGCGCTTCACCGGCTCTATGCCGGCAACCTCGACACGGGCGACGTGGGCGACCACGAGTGGGTCGACCACGTGGAGGGGCTCGAGAACCCCGCCGAGTTCCCCAACGTGATCCGCTGGCTGGTCGCGCACGGCTACGCCGACGACCAGATCGAGAAGGTGGCCGGTGGAAACGTCCTGCGGGCGCTCCGGGAGGTCTGGGTCTAGCGACGCGCGAAGACGCGCTCGAGCGCGGCGACGAGGCCCTCGGTCGTGTGCGGATCGGCGACGGCGTGCACGGTCAGCCCGCGTTCGCGCGCTTCCCTTGCCGTGACGGGGCCGATGCAGACGACCTTGGGCGACCCCTTGACGTCCCCCATCGCGCCGACGAAACCTCGCACGGTCGAGGCGCTCGTGAAGGTGATCGCGTCGACCGCACCGGCCTGGAGCGCGTCGCGGGCCTGCTTCGGCAAGATCTTCGGGAAGACGGTGCGGTAGGCGTCGACGCGTTCGGGCGTCCATCCCTTCGCGGTGAGCGCGTCTTCGAGCCCCTCGGGCGCGATGTCCGCACGCGGACAGAGGACGCGGCCCCGCCCGCGCGGGAAGGCGCGCGCGAGTCCCGCCGTCGTGAACGTGCGGGGACGGAGGTCGGGATCGCGCCGGGCCCATCGGCGGAACGCCTCTGCCGTGCCGTCGCCGATCGCGGCCACCTTCGCTCGCACGTCTTTCGGCGATCCGAGCCGGTCGGCGAGCACGGCGACCGTCGACGGCGACGTCAGCAGCAGCCAGTCGAAGGCGCCGGTCGCGAGCTCCTTCAGGGCGGCCGAGAGCGCGGCGCTTCGCGCCTGCCGGAGCGCGATCGACGGCGCTTGGATGACGCGCGCTCCTCGTTGGCCAAGTAGCTTGACCAATCGTCCGGAGCGCTCGACCGGACGCGTGACCACCACGGTGCGGCCGGTGAGCGTCCCCTTCACCCCGCCCTGACCTCGTCCAGGATCCCTCCCGCGCCACCGGCCAGGAGACGGTCCGCGACGATGGCGGCGGCACGCAGCGGGTCGGCGCTCTCCGCCGCCGCCTGCATCCTCCTCGAGCCGTCGGGCGCCGCCACCACCGCGGCCAGCCGCAGGACGTCTCCCCGAGCCGCGGCGATCGCCCCGAGCGGGAGGGAGCACCCACCCCCGAGCCTGCGGGTCAGCTCGCGCTCGGCCCCGAGCGACATCCGCGAGACTCGGTGATCGAGCTGGGTCAGGAGCGCCCGCAGCTCCCGATCGTCGGGCCGGCACTGGATCGCGAGGCACCCCTGCCCGGGCGCCGGCACCATCTGCTCGATCGACAGCGCCCGGGTGTGTTCGGGCTCGATCCCCAGCCGGTCCAGACCCGCGGCGGCCAGGATCGTCGCGTCGACGTCGCCCTCGTCGAGCTTGCGCAGGCGCGTGTCGACGTTGCCTCGCAGCGGCGCGACCTCGACCCCCGGGAACGCCGCCCTGATCTGTGCGGCGCGACGGAGCGACGACGTGCCGACGACCATGCCCGCCCGAAGGTCGCCCTGCTCGTGGAGCACGAGGACGTCGCGCGGATCGGCGCGCTCGGGGATCGCCCCGAGCACGATGTCCGGGTCATCCTCTGCCGGCAGGTCCTTGGCCGAGTGCACGGCGAGGTCGATCTCGCCGGACCGCAATGCCTCGACGATCGTGTCGATCCACAGCCCCTTCAGGCCGCTCGGCGACGACTCGACGGGTGTTCCCTCGTCACCCGACGTGGTCATCGGCACCAGCTCGGCATCGGCGCCGGCTCCCCGGAGCGAGTCGTGGACGATCTCGGCCTGGACCAATGCGAGGCGGGAACGCCGGGTCCCGATCCGGAGCCGCCTCACGGCTGGGCGTCGAGGTCGATCCCGAGCAGCTCCGCCAAGAGCTTCGCGTGCGCGCGCTCGGTGCCCGGCTCGGAGCGCTCCTTGAGCTCCACGATCGGATCGTGCAGCAGCTTGGCCGCGATGCCGCGTGCGAGGGCCTCCACGGCGTCGCGCTCGTCGGGAGTGAGGTCGGCCAGCCGCGAGCCGAAGCGCTCGAGCTCCACGAGAACAACGTCCTCACCGCGCGTGCGGAGCGCGCGGATCAGCGGCGCGAGCTCGTCGCCGCGGCGGCGAACGACCCATCGACGAACCTCCTCGGCCACCAGTTCGTGGGCGCGCACGATGTCCGAGGCCGTCTGCGGATCGTGCTCGCCGATGCGCTCACGCAGCGACACGATGTCGATCACCCGGACGCCGCCCACGTAGGCGACCTCGGGATCGACGTCCCGAGGGACCGCAAGATCGACCAGCACCAGGGGCCGGCCGTCGCGCTCGGCCATCGCGCGTGCGACCGAACCGTGCCCGACGACATAACCCGACGCACCCGTGGCCGACACGACCAGGTCGGCTCCCTCGAGGGCGGCCGGGAGCGCCTCCAGCTCGCCGTGATCGGCGCTGGTGCGCTCGGCGAGCGCCCTCGCGTGCTCGAGCGAGCGGTTCAGGATCCGTACCGGGCCGACGCCGCGGTGGCGGAGGTGCTTCACCGCGAGCGCGGCCATCTGCCCGGCGCCGACGACCACCGTCGAGCGGCCGGCGAGCCCGCCGAGCGCGTCCTCGGCGAGGTCCGCCCCGAGCGCGACGAACGCGTCGGGCGCGGTGCCGAGCGAGGTCTCCTGCCGGACGCGCCGCCCCGTCCGCGACGCCGCGTGGAACAGACCGGTGAGCATCGGCCCCGCGGCTCCCTCCGCCTCGGCGCGCCGGAACGCCTCGCGCACCTGTGCATGGATCTGCGTCTCACCAAGCACCATCGAGTCGAGTCCGGCGGCGACTGAGAAGAGGTGGTCCGCGGCATCCCGTTCCCAATGCGCGTAGAGGGGCTCGGCGAACTCGTCGGCGTCGACGTGCCGCGCCTCACCGAGCAGCCGCTTGAGCGCCAGGAACCCGACGTGGTAGCTGGCGACGCTGCCGTAGATCTCGACCCGGTTGCAGGTTGACAGGATCACGGTCTCGTCCACCCCGTCGCCGTCGGTCGCGAGCCGGTAGGCCTTGGCGAGGTCGTCGTCGGTGAAGGAGAGCCGCTCAAGCAGCTCGATCGGCGCGCGCCGGAACGAGATCCCGAGTCCGAGGATGCCCATGGACGAACGGTATGGTAGCGGGCCATGAGCGCAGCACGACCACGCGACATGGGCGTCCGGATCGGTTCCGGCGCACCGGGACCCGAGAACGCCATCACGGACGTCGCCGGCGTGCGCGTCGGACACCGCACGGTCGTTCGCGGCCCGGACGGCGCCGAGGACGCCGTCCGCACCGGCGTCACGGCGATCTTCCCGCACGAGGGCCGGCCCTGGCTGGAGCCCGTCTACGCCGCGACGCACATCCTCAACGGCTACGGCGAGCTGATCGGGATCAACACGATCGGCGAGTGGGGCATCCTCGAGAGTCCGATCCTGCTGACCTCGAGCCTGCTGATCGGCAAGGCGTACGACGCGACCGTCCACTGGATCGCGGCTCAGGACGACGAGGCGGGCGAGGCCGTGATGCCCTGCGTGACCGAATGCGACGACTCCTATCTGTCCGACGTCCTTCATCATCCGATCGCCGACGAGGACGTGTGGGCGGCCCTGGACACGGCGTCGGTCGGTCCCGTCGACGAGGGCTGTGTCGGCTCGGGCACGGGCATGCAGTGCTTCGACTTCAAAGGAGGGATCGGCACGTCCTCCCGGGTCGTGGACGAAGGGTTCACGGTCGGCGTCCTCGTCATGACGAACCACGGCGACCGCGAGAACCTCCTGATCGACGGCGTTCGGGTCGGCGAACGCCTGACGGCGGAGCTTCCCACCGAGCACAGCGAGGGCTCCTGCATCGTCGTGGTGGCGACCGACGCCCCGTTGCTGCCACACCAGCTCCGGCGGGTGGCGCAGCGGGCCGGGATGGGACTCGCGCGCGGCGGCTCGTACGCGTCGAACGGCAGCGGCGAGCAGCTGCTTGCGTTCTCCACCGCCAACCGCGTGCCGCGCGACGGCAAGACGTTCGCGCCGAACGCGATCGCCGACGGCGGGGCCGTCGAGCAGCCGGCGCTGTCCCCGCTGTTCCGTGCGACCGTCGAGGCCACCGAGGAGGCCGTCGTCAACGCGCTGTTCGCGGCCGAGACCATCGTCGGGCGCCGCGGCCACACGCTGCGCGCGCTTCCCGTCGACCGCACGCTCGAGCTGCTGGCCCAGGCCGGCCGGCTCGCCGGCTGACGGTCAGGCGAACCTCGAGGGGTCGAAGGCCTCCGGGTCGAACGGGGGATCCGCGGCGAGCGCGAGCGCGGCGACGAGCTCGCCGGTTCCGCCGCCGAGCAGCACGCCCTCGGGCCCGTGCCCGGTCGCGGCGAGCAGCCCGTCCGCGAGCCATCCGACGATCGGGCGGCCGTCGGGCGACATCGGGCGGATGCCCCAGCGGATCTCGCGTATCGGCAGGTCGGCCAGCGCGGGCACGACGCTGACCGCCCGGCGGACGATCCGCGCGGGCGCGTCGGTGTCCTCCGGCTCGCCGCGAAGCGCGGGGTGGTGCGACGCCCCGCACACGATCGCGTCGTCGTGCGATTGGTGCAGCAAGGCGGAGACGCCCGGCTCGCGAGCGCTCGCCCGAGCGAGCTCGGCGGCGGTCGGTGGAAGCTCCGGCTCGTCCCAGGGACCGGCCTCCTCCTCCTCGATCAGGTGGCGGAGGACCCCGGGCGGGGCGGAGAGCTCCACGATCCAGCCGCGCGCCCCCGTCACCGGAAGCACGACGCCGAGCCGCCGAACGAAGGGCGGCGACCACGGTCCGGCGGCAAGCACGACCACGTCGGCGGAGACGAGGCCGTCGTCGGTGACGACTCCCGTCACCCGCGAGCGGTTCACGGCCAGCGCGCGCACGGTGGTATGGCGCCGCACGTCGGCGCCGAGGTCGCGCGCGGCCAGTGCGAGCGCGACGGTGAGCGCGCCGGGCTCGATCCGCCGGCCCTGGTCCAGCAGCCAGACCTCCGCCAGATCCCCGGCCAGGGCGGGCTCGGCATCGCGGACCGCGGCGGCGTCGAGCCGCTCGGCCCGGGTGCCGGCCGCCTCGCGCTCGCGGACCCGGCTGCGGAGGGCGTCCGCCGCGTCCGGGGACCTCCCGAGCATCAGGTGCCCGACCGGCTCGGCGTCGAACCGCACGGGAACGGGCGAGCCATCGATCACCTCACGGTAGGCCGCCAGGCTGGCCAGACTCATCGGCGTAAGAGGCGGATCGTCCGACACGACGAACCAGCCCTGGTTGCGACCCGAGGCTCCGGCTGCGAGCTCGGAGCGCTCGATCAGGGTCACCCGCGCCCCGCGGCGCGAGAGGGCGTAGGCGCACGACGCCCCGACGATCCCGCCTCCGATCACCACGGCGTCCGGCACGGCGGGAGCGTAGCGAAGCTCCGATAGAATCGGCCACGGAGACGTGGCTGAGTGGCCGAAAGCAGCCGCCTGCTAAGCGGTTAGGGGGTGTTGAGCTCCCTCACAGGTTCGAATCCTGTCGTCTCCGCTTCCAGCGTGCATCCTGCATTGACTGACCGACCGGTCAGTCAGCATGATAGTGAGAGCGGAGCAGCACAAGCCTTCGAATGGAGTGACCGCTCGTCCGTGATCGCAGGCGAATGACGTGATAGTTCCCGCTCGGTTCACGCACGGTCGTGGCTTGATCGTGAGCATCGCGGTCGTCTTCGTCGCCGTGTGGCTGGTGTGGGAGGCCATCGGCTACTTCACGGACCCCGGGACGGCGGGGGCGTCCACCGGCGTCGACCGGCCGGCGCCGCCGTTCACGGAAAGGCTGCTGACGGGCGAGGGAACGCTGAGCTTGAGCGAGTACTCGGGCAACGTGGTCGTCCTGCACTTCTGGGCGTCCTGGTGCACGGCCTGCCGCTCCGAGGCGCCGGAGCTCGACGCGATCTGGCGGTCCTTCAGGACCAAGGGCGTGCAGTTCGTAGGCGTCGACTACGACGACAAGCAGGGTTCCGCGGTCGACTTCGCTCACTCGGTCGGCATCGACTACCCGAGCGTTGCCGACACCGCCGGGACCGTCGGAGACCTGTACGGGGTGATCGGCCTGCCGACGACCTACATCATCGGCATCGACGGGCACATCCACTACGTCTTCACCGGCAAGACGCACGTCCACGCCGTCCGATCGGCACTGCGATCGCTGTTGCCGGTTCCCGAGGTCGCCCGGCCGTGACCAACAACGAACCGATGCGAGAGGAGATGCGATGCACGAGCAGCACCTGAGAGGACGATCCCTTCGGGACCTGTCCGGGTTCCTGCTCGTCGTGCTGCTGCTCGCCGGCTGTTCGTCGAACGGCGGCGGAGCCGGCGCGAGCGCGACCCAGGACCCGTCGGGTTCCCTCACGAAAGCCCCTGACTTCACCCTCACGGATCAGTTCGGCCACTCCCAGACGCTTTCGAGCCTCCGCGGCAAACTCGTCCTGCTCACGTTCATCGACAGCGACTGCACGACGATCTGCCCCCTGACCGCCCAGCTGATGGAGAAGACGCAGCAGGTGCTGGGATCCGACTATCCGACGAGCCTCGTCGCCGTGAACGTCAATCCGAAGTCCAACACCGTCGCCGACGTACGCACGTGGTCGGCTGAGCACGGGATGTTGCACCGTTGGCTGTTCCTGACGGGTTCGGCGGATCGGCTCAAGAAGGTGGAGAAGCTATACGGGATACAGACGAAGATGGTCGGGGGTGACCTGGCGCACACGGCTCTGATCTACGTGATCGATGCGAACGGCAACGTGCGGGCCCCGTTCCCGATCGGCAAGCAGGGGAGCCTCGACCAAGAGTCACAGTCGGTGGCGCAGTTCGTTCAGTCCGTCGCGGCGACCACGTGATCCGGGTTGCTATTCCGCTGTGTACTTGTGCGGGTTCTTGACCTCGACGCGCAGCTGACCGCCTCGGTTCTTGAAGCGACCCGTCCCACCCGCCACGGTCAGCACGCCATGCCCGATCTCGTTTCCCTGGCGCGGCAACGTGCCTTGGGCGGTCAGCGAGTCCGTCGGGTCGTCGTCCTCGCCGAAGTGCAGCGTGACGAAGACCACGGCGTGATCGCTGGGGGTGTTGACGAACAATCCATGGAGCCAGCCGACCTGTGGGCCCTTCTCCCAGGAATCGGGTGAGACCGCCTCGTACAGGATCTCGTCGAAGGTGCTGACGTTCCCCGCGCCCCCCACCCCGAGATCGAGGGACTCCTTGCTCGCCTCGTCGCCGATCACGGTGAACGAGCTCTCGGTGTCGATCACGGCTCTCCCCCTTCGCTCGGACGGCAGGCCCGAGCCTAGGGTGCGCTCCGTTCGGGGGCAACCTGCTGTGCGGGACGGCCTACACTTCGGCACATGCCGTCGTGCACCGCCTGTGGCCGGGACAATCCGGCGCCTGCTCGATTCTGCATGTGGTGCGGCACGCCGATGCAGCCGGCCCCGGAAGGCCACGTTCGCAAGATCGTGACGGTCGTGTTCTGCGACGTGGTCGGATCGACGCCGATGGCCGAGGAGCTCGAACCGGAGGCCGTCCGCGGCGTGATGTCGCGCTTCTTCGATGAGATGCGGACCGTCCTGGAGCGCCACGGAGGCTCGGTCGAGAAGTACATCGGAGATGCCGTGATGGCCGTGTTCGGCATCCCGATGCTGCACGAGGACGACGCCGTCCGGGCCGTCAGGGCGGCGGCCGACATGCGGGAGGCGCTGAGGCTCCTCAACGCGGATCTCGAGCGAACCATGGGTCTGTCGATCGCGACGCGGACGGGCGTGAACACCGGCGAGGTGACGATCGGCGACGCCGAGAAGGGCCCGGAAATCCTGGGCGACGCGGTCAACGTCGCGGCGCGGCTCCAACAGGCGGCCCCACCCGGCGGCATCCTGCTCGGGCGGGACACCTATCGGCTGGTCCGCGAGTTCGTCACGGTGGGGGCGGCGTCGTCGCTGGTGCTCAAGGGCAAGGGTGAGGCCGTCACCGCGTATCCGTTCGTGGAGCTCACGCGTGGGATCGCGGACGCACCGGCACGGGCCCGGCCGCGGCTCGTCGGGCGCGCGCCCCAGATCCGCCTGCTGCGCGACACCTTCGATCAGGCCGTGCGCGACCGCGCGTGCCGGCTGGTCGCCGTGATCGGCGCGGCCGGCGTGGGCAAGTCCAGGCTGGCCGACGAGTTCGAGGCCGCGCTCGGGGACGACGCGCTCACCGTCACCGGGCGGTGCCTGCCCTACGGCGACGGGATCACGTTCTGGCCCGTTTCCGAGATCGTCTGGCAGCTCGGGGGCATCGACCCCGACGATCCGGCCGAGACCGCCCGGACCAAGCTCTCGGCGCTGCTCGAAGGTGCCGACGACGGACCCATGCTGTTCGACCGCGTTGCGGCCGCGACGGGTCTCGCGACCGGCACGCCCGCCATGCAGGAGACGTTCTGGGCGATCCGCAGGCTGCTCGAGTGGGTCGGCAACGCGCGGCCCATGGTCGTGGCGTTCGACGATCTCCAATGGGCCGAGCCCGCGCTCCTGGACCTGATCGACTATCTCCTGCGCTCGTGCAGCGACGTTCCGATCGTCCTGCTGTGCCTGGCGCGCCAGGATCTGCTCGAGCAGCGGCCGGACTGGCTGATGCAGGTGGCGGCGGCCGCGACGGTGCACCTGGAGCCGCTCAACGATCAGGAGACGGCCGAGCTGATCGACGAGCTCCTCGGTCGCGAGCGTCTCGACCCGGAGCTGCGGGCTCGCATCGCCGAGGCGGGCGGAGGAAATCCGCTGTTCGTCGAGGAGATCCTGCAGATGCTGCGCGACGACGGGATGTTGGACATGCCGTCCGGATCCGTCCCGATCTCGGTGCCGCCCACGATCCACGCGCTGCTCGGAGCGAGGCTGGATCGGCTCCTGCCCGAGGAGCGCACGGTGATCCGAGCCGCCGCCGTCATCGGCAAGGTGTTCTGGTGGGGCGCGGTCCTGGATCTGGTTCCGGAGGACATCCGTCCGAGGGTCGGCTCGATCCTGCAGAGCCTCGTCCGCCGCGGGTTGATCGCGTCCGATCGGTCCTCGTTCGTCGGAGAAGACGCGTTCCGCTTCCACCACCTGTTGATCCAGGAAGCCGCCTACCGCGAGACGCCGAAATCCTCGCGGGCAGACCTGCATGCCCGGTTCGCCGACTGGCTGGGTGGCGTCGCCGGCGAGCGCGTCGGCGAGTACGAGGAGATCCTCGCCTATCACCTCGAACAGACCGCTCGGTACCTCAAGGAGCTCGGTCGCGCAGGCGACGAGGTGGAACGTCAGATCGATCGGGCCCACGCGAGCCTCGCCGTCGCCGGCAGACGGGCGTTGGCGCGCGGGGACATGGCGGCGGCGGCGAACCTCCTGGGCCGGGCGCACGACGTGCTCCGTGAGGGAGACCCTCGGCGCCAGGCCGTCGCACCGGAGCTCGCAGAGGCGCTCACCGAGACGGGGGACCTCACACTGGCCGAGTCCATGCTCGAGACGGCGATCCACGCGCAGGACCGGGGTCTGGAGGCGCACGCGCAGGTCGTGGGGTTGATCCTGAAGGAGTTCACGGAACCGGAACGCCGGTCGGAGGAGGCGCTGCAGGTCCTCGAGGGGGTGATCCCCGTCTTCGAGGAGCTCGGCGACGAGCTGGGGCTCGCGCGCGCATGGCGGCTCCTGGGCGACGTCCACTGGAACCGATCGCGGTACGCGGAGGCGGATCGCGCCTTCGAGCAGGCGATCGAGCACGCGCGCAAGGCCGGTGCCAGCTGGGAGGAGGCGGCGAGCCTGCGCCAGTACACCGGGTCGGCCCTGTACGGACCGACCCCGGTCCCCGAAGTCATCCGTCGTTGCGACTGGGTCATGTCCGCCAGCGACAATCGCAGCGCCAAGGCCGGGGCGCTCCGGACCCGCGGGGTGGCGTATGCGATGCAGGGTCGCTTCGACGAGGGCCGTGCCCTCGTGCGTGAGAGCGCACAGATCCTCGAGGATCTCGGGCTAAAGCTTCGCGCGGCGTTCGTCTCGGACGCCGCGGGCGTCGTCGAGACGCTCGCCGGGGATCAGGCGGCCGCCGAGCGCGCGTTCCGCGCCGGATACGACACGATCGACGAGCTCGGGGAGCGCGCGTTCCTGTCGACCGTTTCGGCCCTGCTCGCCCACGCGATCTGTGCCCAGGGCAGGTACGACGAGGCGGACATGTTCTGCTCCCTGGCCGAAGAGGTCGGCGCCGACGACGACATCACGACGCAGGTGCTCTGGCGGAGCTCGCGGGCCAAGGTGCTGGGAGGTCGGGGCGAGCTGGACGAGGCCGTGCGGCTCGCGCGGGCGGCGGTGGCCATGGCCGAGGAGACCGACGACGTCAACATGCGCGCGGATGCGCTCGTGGACTTCGCCGACGTGGTCGCGCTCGCGGGGGACACGGTCGCTCGAGACGACGGCTTGCGGCGCGCGCACGACCTCTACGTCGCGAAGGGGAACGTGGTGTCAGCGCGTTCCACGGAGCGCGCCCTCGAGGGCACCTAGCGGCATTTCGGCCGGGCCGGGAGGATCGAGGGCGGAGAAGAGGGTCTCGGCCGAGATGGATCCGGGACCGCGCCTCTTGGCCGACCATCGTCGTCCGAGACGAGCCCAATGGCATGCGGCGGTTCCCGCGTGCGGCTGCTGCTCCGTGCGGAGCGCAGCGTCGGAACTCAGCTCGGCGCTGGGCCGACCGGTGCGCGGTCATGCGGGAGCCGCCAAGCCGCGCCGAGGCCGATGAGTCCAGCAGCTGCAAGCACAACCAGCGCGAGTCCGTAGGAGCGGTTGCCCGACGCCAGGTCGGCCACCAAGATCGTGCCCGCGATCGCCGTCCCCAGCGACGATCCCAGGTTGGAGACGCTCCGAGACAGGCCGGAGATCTCGCCCTGGAGCTCCTCGGGGAACGCCGATTGCACGACATTCACCGATGGTGTCAGCATCACGCCGACGCCCACGCCGATGCAGAACAGCCCGGGCACGAGCGCGAGCACGCTCTCCCAAAGCTGGCCCACCAAGAAGATCAAACCGATCCCCGCCACCGTCGTGACGAACCCCGCGATGATGAGCGTCCGCTGCTGCCGCCTTCTCGCGAATCGCTCGGCGCCGAGCGACGCGAGCAGCACCCCCGCCGTTGCGGCCGTGAACGTCAGCCCGGTCTCGATCGCCGTGAAGCCGCGCACGATCTGGAGGTACACAGACACCACGAACGAGATGCCCATCAACATCAGCCACTGAATGTTCTGGGTCACCAGGGCGAGGTTCGACGTGTGGACGCGGAACAGGCCCGTCGACAGGAGCGGCTCCTTGCCTGCACGCTCCATCGATCGGATGTGCGCGAAGAACCACGCGACGAACCCCGCTCCCACTGCGATCACCCCGACCATCAGCAGCAGGTTGCGGTCGGCCTGCAGGATCCCGATCACGATGAAGAACATCCCCACGGCCGACAGGACCGCGCCGAGCGTGTCGAAAGGCCGAGTCGGGTCGGGCGGCACCGGGTCCGTGATCCTTCGGCTAAGGATCACGATCCCGAGAACGATCGCCGCCTGCAGCAGGAACGACGCGCGCCAGCTGACCGTCGTGGTGATGAACCCTCCGATCAGTGGGCCCGCCGCGGCGCCGACGCCGGCCATCGCGCTGATCAGGCCGAACGCTTTGGCTCGCGACGTCAGGTCCCCGAAGAGCATCGTCGTGAGGATGTAGACGGGCGGGATCAACAGCGCCGAGCCGATCCCTTCCAGGGCCGAGTACCCAAGGATCAGTACGACGAGGCCCGGCGCGAACGCGCCCACTACGGCGCCGGTGCCGTACACGATCAGTCCGGCGACCAGGCATCGCTTGCGGCCCACTCGGTCGGTCAGCTTGCTCCCCGGGATCATCAAGGCTGCCATGACCAAGAGAAACATCGTGATGGCGGTCTGGACTCCCCGCACGTCGGTCCCGAGGTCCTGCGCGATGCTGTTGATCGAGACGTTCATGTTCGAGCCCGCGAAGCTGCATACGAACTGCGCGAGCGCGAGCGGCAGCAGCACCCCCTTGGGCGCAGCGACCGCGGATCCGTCGGCGACCTCGTCCGTATACGCTCCTCTGGCCAGATCAGGGGGAGGACCGTAAGCGCTCCATGGTAAAGGGTCCCTCCGGGATGTGCAGACGGTCGCGGTCGGCTCGCGACCTGCCTCAGGCGCGGTGATCCTACGACTGGTTCGGGGCATCGAAGCCCGGAGTCGCGCGGTACCATGACCCCCTGCGCCGGTAGCTCAATGGATAGAGCATCTGACTACGGATCAGAAGGTTGGGGGTTCGACTCCCTCCCGGCGCGCTAGCAGTGCGCGCTAGCAGGGCGAACGTCCGGCATCTGCTTCCCAGCAGATCTGTTAGCGCACGTGGCCACCATCTCGCGAGACGGGGTTGCGATAGCCGCGCGCATGCGTACACGATCGAGCCGTGCCATGAGCGATCCGACATCTCCGGACGGACGCCGCCGCCTCGCCGCCGTCGCGGCGATCGCGCTGAACGCCGCGGGCGTCGGGGTGCTGGTGATCGGACTCGGTCCGGAGCTCGTCCGGCTCCTGGCGAGCGCCCCGCTGCTCGCACTTGCCGTGTTCGCGATGTGGTACGCGTTGACGCGAGCCGGATGGCGCCGGGCCGTCGGTGCGGCCCTCAGCGTGGCCGCTTTGATCGGGATCGTGATCGGCGCCGTGCTCGGCGATCACACCAGCTTCGTCCTCGCCGTCGTCGGCGTCGCGCTGCTCGTCCTGGCGGCGGCGCTCGGACGCTGGGCCCTCGGTCGCGACGTTCGAACGCTCAAGGCTGAGCCGACCGCGGGCGCACCGGTGGCGCCCGCCCTCGGCCCGGTCCTGTTGATCAACCCGCGTTCGGGCGGAGGGAAGCCGGAGCGCCTCGGGCTCGCCGGCGCATGCATCGAACGAGGCATCGAGCCGGTCGTCCTCTCGCGGGGCGACGACCTGCAGCGGCTCGCGCTCGACGCGATCGATCGAGGCGCCGATGTGATCGGGATGGCGGGTGGCGACGGCTCCCAGGCGATCGTTGCGTCGGTGGCTGCGACGCGCGACGTCGCGATGGTCGTGGTGCCGGCAGGAACCCGGAACCACCTCGCGCTGGACCTCGGCCTGGATGGAGACGACCTGATCGGCGCGCTGGAGGCATTCGGCGACGCCGTCGAGCGTCGCATCGACCTTGGCGAGGTGAACGGACGGGTCTTCGTCAACAACGTCTCGCTCGGACTCTACGCGTCGATCGTGCGGTCGCCCGAGTACCGCGACGCCAAGATCGACACGACGCTCTCGACGCTGCCGTCGGTGCTCGGTCCCGGGTCGGCTCCGTTCGATCTCTCGTTCGTCGGTCCGGACGGGACGCGTCACGACGGCGCAGACGTCGTCCAGGTTTCGAACAACCCATACGGACGAACGCCACCGACACCAAGCAGGCCACGGCTGGACACGCACCGGCTCGGCGTGATCACCCTCGAGATCGACGACGACCGGAGCGCCGCGCGATTCCTCTCCGCCCTCGCCGAGGGTCACCCCGAACGGTACCCGGGGTTTGCCGCGTGGACACCGACGACGTTCGAGGTCGGTTCCTCGAAGGTGGTGGACGTGGGGTTGGACGGGGAGTCGCTGGCGATCGCGCCGCCCCTCTCGTTCTCGATCCGCCCCGACGCGTTCCGCGTGCGGCTTCCACTCCATTCGATCGGTGAGTCGCCGGCGCGCCGCTCCCTGCCGCCGCGCTTGGCGGCCCGCAGCGTCTGGGATGTCGCGCGCGGGAAGCCCCGGGTGGACGAGTGAGCGATCCGCCGATCGACCGGCCCGTTGTCGGACCTCCCGCCGAGCGGATCGCCCAGCGGCTCGAGGCACGTCCGACGCCACGGCCGACGATCGCGGTGGTGCTGCACGAGCTCGGGCGCCTCGACCTCGCGGTCTATCGTGCGATCGCCGCGACGCCGACCCCGACGCTCGACGAGCCGCTCCGGCGCATCTCCGAGGTCGCGAGCCGGTCCAAGCTCTGGTTGGGCATCGCTGCGACGATGGCGGTGGTCGGGGGTCGAAGGGGCAGGCGCGCGGCCCTGATCGGTACGGCTGCCCTCGCGATCGACTCGGCGGCTGTGAACGTCGCCGCCAAGCTGTCGATCCGCAGGGGGCGGCCCGACCCCGCAGCGGCCGGCGTGCCCGAGGCGCGCCGCGTCGAGATACCGTTGTCGCCGTCGTTCCCCTCAGGACACGCGGCGTCGGGCTTCGCGTTCGCCGAATCGGTGGCTGAGACGATGCCGGTCCTTGCGGGGCCGCTCAGGCTGCTCGCAGCGGTCGTGGCCTATTCGCGCGTGCACACGGGCGTCCACTACCCGGGCGACGTCATCGCAGGGTCGCTGATCGGCTCGTCGATCGGAGAAGGCGTCGGCCTCGTCGCGCGCGGGATCGAGCTGCGTCGGCGGTCGGTTGGCGGGTGACCGGCGTCGGTCGGGTTGTCCGCACAATCACGACCATTGCGTCCTCCGGTCGAGGGCGGCCCCGCCGCCTGCGCCCGCAGGAACCCGAAGGCCATGGGGAAGCTCAACGGATAACTTCGTTCGCTCCGCTCGCCTCTCCTGATCGTGGGAGGCCCTCGAGCCCGCCGTTCAAGCGTGCGTGACTACGGATCAGAAGGTTGGGGGTTCGACTCCCTTCCGGCGCGCAGGATCTGCGACGGCTGCCGAGTTCCGCGCGGCGATCTCTAGTACGGTGCCCACGTGCCGCCCCGCCAACACCTCGAGCCTGAGCGAGCGAGCTCGACACCCTCTCTGCGGGGGACAACGCGGAGGTGCGGATCCGACGAGCAGTATCGTCGCGCCGTGAGGCGGCCACGTACGTGGCTCATGATCGCGCTCGATCACACGTCCTTCGCCTGGGCGAGCTTCCGCTCCTTCGATAGATGCACCGGACCGGCCACGGCTTCTACCGCGGTTTCACCGATGCGATGTACGACCCGAAGGATGGGAGGCAACGCCGATCAGCCGGGTCGGCTGGCCGGCAGTAAGGCCCAACGTTCACTTTGATCCGACCTTCTCGGGTTATCGGGGGTTATCGAGCTCCGAGGATCTCGGCTCGACGTGTCACCTCGACGAGCGCTTCTGCGCGTTCCCTCGCGCGCATACGTTGGACCGCGTCACCGAAGGTGAAGGCTCCGACGTACGCCTTCTGCTTCGCGACCTCAACCCTGCGACGCCACGCGTAGAGAGCGACCGGAGTTGCCGCGAGCACTGCCAGGGATGCCCAGACGATCGGCCCGGACAACGTGATGGCTATCCACAACACGGCGGGTGCCAAGGCAACGATGAGCACGATCGTGAGGAGATTCCCTCGGACGGTCTTTGGCCAGTGGGCCATGACTGCCTCCCTCGATCTCGAGGAACCGGGAAAGGCAAGGTCGCGAGGTCTTCGCGCGTACGCCCCGTCTTGGGCGGTTCCACCAATGGTGGACATGTCCAATCTACCAGTTATGCGTGTCGAGAAGACGAACCGGATCGTTCCGACCGGTCCAAGGCGTAGGCTGGCGCAGAGGTGATCGAGCGTGTCGATCGAAACCCAGCCGGAAGCTCAGCAGGCGGACGCAGCCGCGGCAGCCGCATCCGCTCGACAGGCGATCGCACGGAAGATCGCGAGGCTCGCGCCGAAGGTCAAGACCGATGCAGAGGCACAGGTCGTGCTGCACCTCGCGGAGGCGTACGCGAACCTTGCCGCGGAACCGCCGAGGGTCAGGGCCGGTTAGTCGGAACCAACTTGACGGGAAATCGCGACAGTTCGGCTCCAACCTGCGCATACTCGATGTAGGGCACGAACCCGTCAGGGACGGGAGAGAGAGACCACGGGTTCGCCTCCACCGAATCCGTTCCACCGTCCTTCTCGAGTTCGCGAGCCGACCTCGGAGCATCTGCTCCCGATCCGACTCAGCGCTCGCCTCGGGCGCCACGGGACATCGAGTCGAAGGAGCACACGCTGATGCAAGCCATTCGTATCGCGAACTACAAGATCGTAAAGGGAACATTCCCCGAGCTCGCCGAACTGGCCAAGGACGGGATGCTCGGTACCTTCAGGACGCAGCCCGGGTTCATCCGCTTCGGACTCGCCGACACCGGCGCCGGCACCTGCGTATCGATCAGTCTGTGGGAGACCCACACTCAGGCTGACACGGCTACGTCTCTGGCGGCGACCTGGGTGCGCGAGCACCTCGCCGACCGGGTCGAGCTTCGCTCGTCCGAGGTTGGGGACCTCGCCTTCTACGAGGGCGTGCCCGCAACCGTCTGACGACCGTTCGCACGACCGCTGCGCGGCGATAGCCGTCTGCGGTTCGTTCGAAGAGGAGCCCATCGCGAGGTGGGCTCCTCTTTTCGAAGCCCGGGCGCGGTCCCAGGCGGAGTACACTGATCGTGCAGGTCTCAACCTGCGGTTCGCGAGTAGTGACCGACCCGTGGCCTAGCGGCCCACCCGCCTCTCGCCTCCACGAATCTCGACGAGGCTCTTGAAGGAGGCGGCCCCGTGGTCATGTGCCCTGTCTGCACAGAGGTTCAGCTCGTGTACGTCCAGGGTCCCAGACGCACGTCCTGCTACTACTGCGGCGCCGATTGGATCCAACAGGAAGCCGAGCAGGTAGGCATCATCAGGCCGGGATCGCCGCACTCGGCGATGCGGCCAACGGGGACGCTCCAGCCAGCAACGGGGGGAACAAGATGACAGGCAAGATGATCACGTTCAACGCAGAGGCTCGTCGCGCTCTCGAGCGCGGGCTCGACCAGGTAGCGAGCGCGGTCAAGATCACGCTCGGTCCCAAGGGCCGCAACGTGGTGCTCGCGAAGAAGTGGGGCGCGCCGACGATCACCAACGACGGCGTTTCCATCGCGAGCGAGATCGACCTCGAGGATCCGCAAGAGAACATCGGGGCGCAGCTCGTCAAGGAGGTCGCCAAGAAGACCAACGACGTGGCGGGCGACGGCACGACCACTGCCACCGTGCTTGCCCAGGCGATGGTGAAGCAGGGGCTCCGCAACGTTGCCGCCGGCGCCAACCCGATGGCCCTGAAGCGGGGGATCGAAGCCGCCGTGGATGCGGCGGTCGAGTCGATCGCCATCCAGGCCAAGGACGTGGACGACAAGACCGACATCGAGCACGTGGCGTCCATCTCCGCGGCGGACCCTGACATCGGCCGGCAGATCGCCGAGGCGATGGACACGGTCGGCAAGGACGGAGTGATCACTGTCGAGGAATCTCAGACCTTCGGCATGGAGCTCGAGTTCGTAGAGGGGATGCGGCTCGACAAGGGCTACATCTCCCCGTACTTCGTCACGGATCCGGAGAGGATGGAGGTTTCCTACGAGGATCCGTACATCCTGCTGGTCGAGGGCAAGGTCTCGAGGGTGGAGGACATGCTCCCGGTGCTCGAGAAGGTCGTCTCGGCAGGACGTCCGCTGGCGATCTTCGCAGAGGACGTCGAGGGCCAAGCCCTTGCCACGCTCGTCGTGAACAAGATCCGTGGCACGTTCAATGCCGTCGCGATCAAGGCTCCAGGCTTCGGCGATCGCCGCAAGGCGATGCTGCAGGACCTGGCTGTCCTCACGGGCGGGACGGTCATCTCCAGCGAGGTCGGGTTCACGCTCGAGAACGTCACGCTCGATCTGCTCGGCAGCGCCCGGAAGATCGTCGTGACCAAGGACGACACCACGATCATCGAGGGCGGCGGCAGTCCCGAGGAGGTCGAGGGTCGGGTCAACCAACTCAAGGCCGAGATCGAGAAGACCGACTCCGACTACGACCGCGAGAAGCTCCAGGAGCGTCTGGCCAAGCTCTCCGGTGGCGTGGCCGTCATCAAGGTTGGGGCGGCAACCGAGGTCGAGCTGAAGGAGAAGAAGCACCGCATCGAGGACGCCGTCTCGGCGACCAAGGCGGCCGTCGACGAAGGGATCGTCGCGGGCGGGGGCGTGGCGCTGCTACAAGCACAAGCCGCGCTGGACAAGGTCGATCTGGAAGGCGATGAGCTCACCGGCGTCGGCATCGTTCGCCGCGCGCTCGATGAGCCGACGAAGCAGATCGCGGTGAACGCCGGCTTCGAGGGTGGCGTGGTGGTCGAGGAGGTCCGCTCGCGCGACCCCGGGTGGGGCTTCGACGCGATCACCGGCGAGTACGTCGACATGTTCAAGGCGGGCATCGTCGACGCGGCCCGAGTGACTCGCTCCGCCGTGCAGAACGCGGCCTCGATCGCGGCGCTATTCCTGACCACCGAGGCGGTCGTGGCGACGAGACCGGAGAAGACGCCGGACATGCCGGGAGGATCCGGAGGCATGGACTTCTAGCTCGGCTCACGTGGGGGCTGCTGACCAAGAGGCCGTCGGCAGCCCCGATCAAGGGAGGCATCAATGTCGATCATCATGCAGGATCCGGTCCGGCTCGAGACGCCGTCCCGATCCCCGGTTCGTCCGACGTTCCCGCTGGACCCGGGAGCGGCTCCCGTGCGGGGCAAGGTCTCGTTCGAGCTGGAGTCCAGAGGTGGCTACCGCCGTACGGTGACAGGCACGATCGCGTATCTCGACGACGAGGCGCAGACGTACATGGTGCGCGGAGTCGACGGGGAGCTGTTCCGGGCGCCGTTGCGGGACATCAAGACGACTGGCGGAGTCGCGCCGGTCTGATTGCGGATCAGAAGGTTGGGGGTTCGACTCCCTCCCGACGCGCTTTTCCACGTGACTCAAGCGGCTGTGACAGTCCACCGCACGGTTCAGGCCGGTCACCATGCTGTCCTCCAGCCGATCGGGTCAGCCGTGGTAGCCGAGCCGGATCACCTGGAAGAAGCGGAGAGGGATGCGCGACAGCGACCGGGAGCCGAGGATCCCTTGCCATCGCCAGCCTCTCCCTTCCGCGACCGTGTTCTCGACCTTGAGGACGATCCCTCCGCCCGATCGGTCGCCGATCAGTGCGCCGTAACGCTTCAGTGCACGCGCCACCACGCGCGCCGCCGACGAGAGGTGGAGCCTCTTGAGATCGACCGAGGGCTTGATGCGGATCCGCGTCCCCTCTGGGGGGGCGTGCCGAGCTCGGGTACCACATTCGTCCGCCACCATCGGAAAGACATGGCGACACTTCGTGGTCGGGACAGCGATCTTCAGGACATGCTGGATGGCGCCTGCCCTGATGTCGCCGAGCCGGACGGCCCACGTGGGAGGCGGGATGCCACGATGTCCCATGTTCCGAGGCTCGTCCGAGAGACGAAGCTGGCCGTGCAGCCCATTCGATCGAAGGTAGTAGACGGTCCCACCGCAGGCACTCCAGACACGCGCACCCGAGTCGAAGCGCGCATGCCACAAGGCGAACACGAGCCCCCGCCCCCGGTCGTAGACGGTCATCGCAGCGTCCGATGTCGGATCGGCCCTCGCTCCGAAGGGGATCCGGACGCGCTTGAACTCCGGCGGCTTCGGCTGGGAACAGTTGTTCGCGATGTCATACACGGGATCCCCACGCCCGGCCCTGTAGATCGGCATGCCCCATGCTCCCGTTCGGCCCGTCCCGCCCAGACCTATGAAGCTCTGGCCGCTGTCGCGCCGGAGGAATCGGAGGATGGCGTGTGACTCGGGGTCGACCGGCGCGCGCCTCGGGAGGGGAGTGTTCCAGTAGCTCGACCTGGAGAATGCAGACGACACGATCCGAGCTTCGATGTGGGGCGGTATCCAGCTCATCAACAGGCACAAGCCGACCAACGCTCCGAGCACCGAACGGAACCGGCGTTCCCGGGTCATCCCGTCCCTCCGATCAAGCGATCTGGCCTGCCCCAAACGCGCGTGCCGATGCACCAAGCATCGGCGTCGGAAGCGCTCACCCTTACCCGAAAGGCCCCGGGGCTGCAAACCTCCCTGGTGACGCGGGTCCGGGTCACGTTTATCTCCCGCCCTCAATGGCAACAACTGCCTAGGCACCGCATCCGCGGATGCGAAGCCCTGTCGCCTCGGGAGTGGTGACCTTGCGCGCGCCCTACCTCGAACTCTGGCCTCCTCTCGCGACTCTCGCCCGAGCGCGAACGTCGTCGAGTGGTCCTCCGTTCCCACTCGCGGATCCGGGGTGCAGGCTCTACGCGAAGGGTCGGCACGCGCTGTGGGACGGGTTGAGGAGCGTGGGGTTAGGAGGGCGGGCCGAGGAGATCCTGGTCCCCGCGTTCAACTGCGGTTCCGAGGTCGAGGCGTTGGTGCAAGCAGGGTTGACTCCTCGCTTCTACGAGGCGACGGAGACACTCGAGCCCGATGAGATAGACCTTCAGGAGCTCATCGGTCCTCGAACGCGGGCGCTGCTCCTGATCCACTACCTCGGCTTCCCCCAGGAAAGCGGTCGCTGGCGCGCGTGGTGCGACGAGCGGGACCTGCTGCTCGTGGAGGACTGCGCGCACGTATGGCCCAACGACGAAGACCCGTCACCGGTTGGGTCGGTCGGCGACATCGCGATCTACAGCTTGAGCAAGACTCTGGGGCTGCACGAGGGTGGCGTGCTCATCTCGAGACATGCCCCTCCCAAGATGGAGGCGGATCGACCGATCGGGCTCGCGCCTGCCCTGAAGCGGTACGCGGGATCTATGGCGACCGAGTTGGGATGGACCCCGCCCGAGCATCGGAAGCCGTTCCCCCCTGTCCGACAGGTCCACATCGGCTCGAGGCATCCACTGGCGTTCGGTTGCCCCAGGCCGGCATCATCGGTCTCCGCCTTCTTGCTCAGGCGGTTGGACCTCGCACACGTGGCTCAGCGTCGCAGGGCCAACTACGCGCAGCTGCTCGACACGTTTGCCGACCGCGTCCCGTTGCCCTTCCGCACGCTGTCGATCGGAGCGTCTCCCTTGGTGTTTCCGATCGAGGTCTCGGACGGGCCCCAGGTGTCGGATCGCCTCCGCCGGCAGGGGATCGCGGCTCGGCCATGGTGGTCGTTCCTCCATCCGACGCTCCCGGTGGACAGGGTCCCGCGCGCGCTGGCTTGGCACCGCCGGTTCATCGTGGTGCCGGTTCATCAGGGGTTACGACAGCGTGACGTCCGCCGAGTGAGGGATGCGCTCCTCGGCTCATAGGTCGACGTCGTCGTACCCCAGCTGCGAGAGGAGCGGTTCGCACGCCCCGCGCACTTGGGCTTGGACGTCGGGAGGCCACGCGAGATATCGTCCGCTGTTCACCTCGATCCGTCGCCGTCGCCGAACATCGGGGTCTTCGAAGCCGCGATGATGTGTGAAGCCTCGGTACTCGACCACGGCCGGTTCCCAGGGCTCATCGAGGAACGCGAACATCGGTTGCAGCGACGACTCGGGATCCCGAGTGAGATCCTCGTACCGGAGCCGGAAACACACGTCGGGGCAGGCGGACCTGAACGCCTCGATCTTCCCGTTCTGGTCGGCCCAGAACCGCCCTGCGCCGACCGGCACGTTGCCTCCCGCGGCCTCCACATGCCGATGGATCGCCGGGTAGTCCCGGTCCGCATCCGAGAGCGAGAAGGCGACATCGAGTCCGTGCCGGATCAGCAGGATGATGCGCACGTTCGATCCGAAGATGGCCCGTAGCTCCTCCAAGCAGTCCACGTACAAGGGGCTCTTGTCCGCCCAGCGCGTCTTGCCCTGGGCCCTCGCGTAGCCTTCGAAGAAGCCCGAGATGAACCGGGCGAGCGATTCTTCTACGGCCGACCGGTCGTAGCCCATCGAGGCGAGTCCTGAGAGGTACTTATGGTCGACGCTCGCGGTGCGACCCTGCAGGATCTCGACGAGGGGAAGGATGAACTGCGACTCAGGTGGACATGCGATCCTGGAGTGGGAGTCGAGGATCCTCCTCAGCAGGGACGTGCCGCTTCGTTGGCACCCCACGATGAAGATCGGGCCAACCCTCGCTTCGACACGCTCACGCTGGGCATCTGGTGCCGTGAGCGCGGGGGCGGGCGGGTCTGTCCGCTCCCTGAGCCGTCCCGTCGCCCGGGCGATGAGGCTCCTCTTCGGTCGCCAGCCCTGGCTCATCGGGCTGTCCGCGGGAGTCATCGTCGTGATCGCCCTGCCGCTACTCGATGTAGCCGAGCCCTCGGAGGTGCTGCACGATCGAATCCTCATCCCCTTCCCGCAGGGTCTGAGACTCTCGCGCGGGAACCACGACGGTCTGTTCGTCGCTGGTGCCTCCCGTGATCTCCGGGATCGGCCGTCCATCCAGGCCGGTCGACGAAACACCGCAGCTCGCCAGGGCGGTCGCGGCGACATCGGCGATGTCACGAACCCCGATGTTGCCCGGGACCGTCCGCCCTCCGGCAGCCGCGAGGATGCCTTCTCTCCGATGATCTCCCGAGGGCCAGTCAACGGCCGTCGAGAGTGAACCGACGTCGTGGTAGTCCCACAAGTCGTTCCACGCGATGATCAGATCCGGCGCCAGCTGCGTCAGCGGCCCCTCGTAGAGCTCTTCCTTGCACCAGACGGCACGCACCGGCGAGCCACCCGTCTCGGGGTCCTTGAACGAGAGGATAGCCGCTCGCACCTCGTCTCTGGTTCGCTCGTACTGCGCTGTTGGCACCACGCCCTTGGGTTCGCGCCCGGCCAGGTTGACCGACACACCGAAGCCCGATCCCGATTGGTAGGCGATGGTTCGGCTCCAGTCGATCACGGAGGGCGCCCGCACCTTCCGCTTCACCGAGCGGCCCAATTTCGTTCGAGCCAAAGCGCGACCTGCCGACGACTTCAGCAGCGAGGTCTTCACCTTGGCCCCACGCATCATCGATTGGAAGCCCAACTCGACGAGCAGCGCGTTCGGGTTGACACGGCGAGTGACCGAACGGAAGCCGTGGTCGGACATGAGGATCGTCGTAGCGTTGGGCCCCGCGGCGGAGCGCAGCCGATCGAGATGACGATCGAGCGATCTGTACACATCTCGTATCGATTCGGCGAGCGGCGACCCGGCGAGCCGCGGGTAGTCGGGATGGGATCCGATCAGGTACCGAGCGAAGGGGTGCTGGAGCCGATCGGGGCCGACGTACACGCAGACGCCCACCGACCAGTCGCCCTCGAGCATCGCGAGGAAGGACTCGGTTCGCCGGTTCTCCAGATCCCTCGCTTCGGCCACCAACGATTCCGGATGGTCCCGGAACGCGGTCCACTCCATGCCGTTGATCGGAAACCGTGCTCGCCGTTCGAGCTCATGAGCCCATTCGGGCGGATACACGAAGTCCGCACCGGGCGGGATCGCCACACCCGAGATGAGTCGGCCGCGGATGGAGAACGGGGGGAATGTCACCGGCACGTTGCCGACCCGCACCTCGTGGCCGGCCGCGGACAGACGCTCGAGGAACGTGGGAGCTTTGATCGAATCCGAGGAGATCGGGATCCGTCGCTCCGGCTCACTCGGGTCGACCTCCACGAAGTCGTAGACACCGTGCCGCCCTGGATTCATGCCGGTGAGGAAGCTCGACCACGCCGACCACGAGTGGAACGGGATCGTTGAGGCGAGGTCGCCTCGAAGCCCCTCCTGGACCATCGCGCTGAGTGTTGGCAGGTATCCATCTCGCATCAGGGGCTCCAGGATGTCCCAATCCGCGCCGTCCCAGCCGACGATGAGGAGCCGTTCAGGATCCGACCTGCGATGGTGCGTGTCCATCGCGAGTGGGTTAACCGCGTTGCACCGGGCGTCAAACCCTCCGAGATGGTTTGGATTTCGGAGCCGACGGGCAGAGTCCTCGATGGATGCGCCGGATAGGACGGGAGGCGTGAGAATGTCCAACCTGCTCGAAATCGACCCCGGATCGTTCACAGAGGGCTTCTCTGAACGATCGTTCAAGGTCCACCACGCTCTGATGGACCACCCCTTGTTGACGATCGAATCGATCGCGCGACTGGCGGATCAGCTTCCCGCCGAATCGGTATGGCGGCGGGCGGGAGACCGAGCGGTGAACGTCGCAGCCGCTGGCGAAGACCCGGATCACGTCGCCCCGTCCGAAACGATCCGCGGGATCGAGCAGAACGGCCGGTGGGTCATGCTCCGGTTCATCGAGCAGGTGCCTGAGTACGCGGCGCTCGTGAACTCGTGCCTCGACGACGTGGAGCCGCACCTGGCCGGGCGGGAAGGCGGGATGACGCAACGCAACGGCTACCTCTTCCTCTCGAGCCCGTCGGCGGTGACGCCCGTGCACTTCGATTCCGAACACAACTTGTTGCTCCAGATCCGGGGATCGAAGAAGGTGAGCATCTCCGAGTTCACGAACGAGCGCGCACGGCGTCAGGCCATCGACCGTCACTGGGATCGGAAACAGCCCGACTTCACTTCCATGGCCGCCACGGCCAAGCACTACGACCTGCAGCCCGGCGAAGGTGTGTACATGGCTCCGTTCCTGCCCCACTGGGTCGAGAACGGACCCGACGTCTCGATCTCACTCTCGATCCCGTTCTACACAGAGGTCGCCCTGAGGGCCGAGCAGGTCAACAAGGTGAACGCGCGACTCCGACGAGTGCGCATCCACCCCAGGCCCGTCGGACGGTCCGAGAGCCTCGACAAGGCCAAGGCGGGGCTGTACAGGACGGGCCAGAAGATCCGAGAGGTCGTGAAGCGGTAGACATCCGATCGGAACGCGCACGCCTTTCCACGTCCCGTCTCCCAGCACCGCGAGCGGGCATGGATTCCTACTGCTTTATCCGGGGTCTCGACGCCCTCGACGGGGAATGGACCAGGCTCGCGACCCAGACGACGAACGTCTTCGGCACGTGGGAGTGGGCCTCCGCCTGGAGGAAGCACGTCGACCCGGACGCGCCGATCGTGACGACGGTGATCTCGCGAGGTGAGGTCCCCATCGCGGTCCTCCCGCTGCTTCGAACGTCCAACAGACTCGTGCGCGTGGTCCGAGTCGTCGGCCATGGCGTCGCCGACGAGCTCGGACCGGTATGTCGTGAGGAGGACAGGACCGACGTCGCCAGGACCCTCCGGCGCGCCCTCGATGAACTCCCCTGGGCGTGGGATGTCCTCCTGTGCGAGCGTCTGCCCGCGGACGAGGCGTGGGGCTCCCTGGGCGGCACTCGACTGAGAACGGCTCCGAGCCCCGTCCTCCGGTTCCCCGATCGAGCGTGGGAGGACTTCGTTCGGTCGCGGAGCTCGAATCAGCGTCAGCAGATCAGGAGATTCGAGCGGTCGCTCCGACGGGATCACCAACTCCGTTTCCGACTCACAACGGATCGTGATCGATTGCCCGCGGATCTCGACATCCTGTTCGCGCTCCACCACAAGAGGTGGGGGAACGAAACGACGGAGTTCGCGGCACACGAGCCCTTCCATCGGGAGTTCGCGGCCCACGCCCTGGAGAACGGGTGGCTCCGGTTGTGGTTCATGGAACTGGACGGCGTCCCCGTAGCGGCGTGGTACGGGTTCCGCTTCGGTGGGGTGGAATCCGCGTATCAATCGGGTCGAGAACCGGCACTCGAGGATCGCTCGGTCGGCTTCGTTCTGATGGTTCACTCGATGCGCGCGGCGCTCGGTGACGGGGTCCGGGAGTACCGGTTCCTTCGAGGCGGGGAGGCGTACAAGGGTCGTTTCGCCAACGAGGACCGTGGCCTGGAAACGATCGGTGTGGCCGGAGGGCTTGCCGGAACCGCGGCACTGTGGGCGACGAAGACCCGGGGGGGGTCACGGGTCGCGAGGATGGCGCTCAGGGCCAACATGCAGCCAGGCGGAGCCCGCACTCGGGCGCACCGGCGAGGGAGCTGAAGGGCCTTCGCCATGTCGGACACCGCACGGAGGGGAGACGCTGAACAGCCGGGCGCTCGGGATCGCGCATTCAGTTCCTCACGGGGTGATCCCCCTCATGATGAACTCCACTCCGTGGCCCAGGCGCGGCGCACCTACCCGACCATCCCGAGCGCCACCTGGTGGGACCTTCGACGCCGGTTCCAGCGATCGATCCCCGACACGGTAGATGCCGAGTTCCTGCAGACCGTCCTCGGGGTTCGGAAGACCCTGGCCAAGAACCTGAGGCGGCAACTGATCAGCATCGGCCTGGTCGATGCCGCCGGCACGCCGACCGAGCTGGCGGCGAAATGGCGAACCGACGCCGGCTACGCTGCCGCGTGTCAGCAGATCCTGACGCATTCCTATCCCCAAGAGCTCCGAGAGCTCTGCCCCCCGCCGACGCCCGAGCGGACGCGCCTCGAAGGATGGTTCGAGCGAAACGCGAACGTCGGGGCCACGGCCGCAGGCAGGATGGCGACGTTCTACCTGTTGATCGCGGCCGCCGACCCGAAGGGTTGGCGCGGCGAAGGTCCGGCAGCCGGCCGCGCGAGGAAGCGAGAGGATGCGAAGAGCGAGACGGGCCCGACGGCGACTCGGTCAGTATCCGTTCCCGACGCGGATGCGGAGGTTCGACCGGAGCGTTCGTGGTCACCGGCCAGAAGAACCGAGTATGCCCACGCACGCAATCGCTACCTCGCTCGTCGGTGGTTCGCGATCGCGATCGCGATGCTCATCGGCGGTCTCGCAGGCTTCGGTGCCGCCGCGGCCAAGCCGGATCGCTACGTGGCGAAAACGACCGTGGTCGCGACCAAGAGGAGTGTCCCCGCTGACCAGTTCGGTTCGGTCGCCGCCACGGTGTTCTCGACCAGCTCCGTGCTGCAACCGATCATCGACCATCTCGGGCTCACCGACACTCCGGCGTCACTCCTTGCGAGCGGGACGCTCCATGCCGAGAGTGTGTCCACCGGCCCGGTCCTGCTGATCTCCGCTCGGTCGGCCGATCCCCAACGAGCGGAGGACCTCGCGGATGCGGCAACGAGCTCCTTCGTCGCCGTCGCCCAACAGAAGGGACTGGGCACGTTCGCTCCATTCGAGAGCGGGCCCGCAACGCTGGAATCCCACCAGACCGGCCTGCTCGTGCTGCTCGGGGTCTTGGGCGGGGCGGTCATCGCGATCCTCATCGTGGTCACCATGTTCTTCCTTCGCGATCCCGTCATCAGCGAGGAAGACGCGCTGAGGGAGTTCTCACCGGACGCCGCCTTCCGGCTCGCCGTCAGCTCGCGTCGGACACCGACCGATCAGGAAGGTGATGGCCCGCGGGACGCCGAGGGTTTCGACGTGTGGCCGAGCGGCATCGTGTCGAGTCTCGTGGAGACCGTCCACGATCGAAGTGATGGACGTGATCCGTGCGCGGTGATCGCTGCCGGAAGCGACTCGGCTTGGGCTGCGGAGGCCATCGCTCACACGTTGGACGTTCGAGCTTGGGGTCGCGACGCCCACCGTGGATCGTCGGATGGGTTCACGATCACTTCGTCCGATGATCCCGGGCTCTCGGAGTTGCTGGCGACAAGCGACCCGGTCGTCACCATCGTCCCCATCGGTACCCCCAGCCGGTCCGTCAGGCGCGTGGACGAAGAACTTCGCGCGCTGGGTACCAGGTTCGAGGTCCTGGTGCTCGTGGACCCTCGCCGGTAGAGGAGGAGGGGTAGGTGTCGCCGATCGGGATCACGCTGATCGCACTCGGCACCGTGTGTGTGTTCGGACTCGGGATCGAACGGCCGACCCGAACGATCATCCCGCTCTATGCCGCGCTCGTTCCGATCGGCGGCGTGTTCCGTCTCGCCGTCCCACTGCCGCCGCCGTTCAACACATTGAGTTCCCTGGTCGGAGGGATGGCGATCCTTGGAACGGTGGCACACATCGTGCTGTATCGCCGAGCGCGCATCCCGTCCCTGGCGGTCGCCGCCTGGCTCGTCTTCCTGTCCTGGTCCGCGTTGTCGGTCTTCTGGGCGCGGCTGCCGTCGGCAACCATGCAGGAGCTCCTGATCGCGTTGCCACTGGTCTCGTTGATGGTGGTCGTCGGTCTCCTCCCATCGGACGACAGGGACGTCAGCCTGGTGCAGATCGCCATCGTCGCCGGTGGCGTCGTGATCGGTGCCTATGCCTTGGTGCTGCTGTTGCGGGGTTCCGCCCTCCCGGTCCACGGCACCCAGCAGCGCTTCTCGCTTGTCACCAACCCGGATCAGACGGACCCGAATCAGCTCGCGGCGAGCTTGCTCCTGCCGCTCCTCCTCGCCGTCGACCTGGTGATCTGGGGCCGGGGACCGTGGGTCCCACCTCGAACGTGGAGACTCGTTGGCGCCGTGAGCTGCTTCCTGATCGTCGTTGCCATCTTCCTGACGGGGTCACGTGGAGGCGTGATCGCGACCGTCATCGGTCTGGTCCTCGTCCTCGTCCTCGCCGGGAGGTGGTACCCGGAGGTCAGGCGTTCGATCCTCAGGTTCCTCGCGGGCACGTTGCTGACGGTTTGCCTGGTCGCTTTCGTATCGCTCGCCGTCGTTCACCTCTCGCCGGAGGGAAGCTGGGTGGATCAACGGATCGCGCCCCTCCAGCGATTGACGAACGGCGCAGAGGGAAGCTCGGGCCGAACCGAGATCTGGACAGCTGGTCTGCAGGCGTGTCGTCTGTACTGCGGACTGGGGGCGGGGCTGGGCAACTTCCCCGTGGTGTTCACCGACGTGTTCGCGACCTCCGGCGCCGGGCGAAACGTCGGGCTGTATCGGCCGGGACACGATCTCTACTTGGAGCTGGCCGTCGAGACAGGTGTCGTCGGCCTCACGCTTCTCGGGCTGGCGGTCGCGGCGGAATGGATGGCGCTCCGGCGTGCCGGCACCATCGCAGCAGCTCTCGGGGCTACCCTCGTTGCCCTTCTCGCCGTGGACGCGTTCGAGTCCTTCATCTGGTTCAAGTACTTCTGGTTGCTCTTCATGGTGGTCCGCCTGGCAGAAGCAGCCTCGGCGCCCGCACGGGCAGCTCCGGCCCAGTCGCTCCGGGAGGTGAGCCACGATATCCAGCATCAACCGCGTCTTGAGCGTGCCGGCGTCTGAGCGTGGCGCTGCCGGAGAAGAAGCGACGTTCTTCGACTGGTTGCACCACTACGGCGCAACGATCGCGTTGTTCCTGATCGCGGGGATCGCCGCGAGCGTGATCTTCGCGGGCCTGAACAGGAGCGTCCAAGTCACGACGCTCGTCGTGTATGAGGGTGGTTCGATTCCGGCGCGAGAGTTCGGGGTCGTCGGGGAGGGGGTGTTCCGATCCGATGCGACCCTTCGCCCGGCGATGGACGAGCTCGGGATCTCGACGTCAACGTCGCAGTTCCTGGGCGAAAGCGTTGAGCTTCGTCCGGTTCCCGACGCCAGGATCTTGATCGTCGTCGGCCGGGCGCCCGAGGCCACCAGAGCCGGCGAGATCTCCTTGGCGACCGCCAAGGCTCTGCGCGCTTCGCTCGCCGACTCGGGGCTCGAAGGACTCAAGCTTCTGCCCGGCGGGATCACCACCCCGGGATCGCTCCCCGCGCGCGTGCTCGTGGCGCTCGGCGCCCTGTCGGGAGGCCTCGTGGGGCTCGCCGTCGCGATCGTTCACTACCGCGCTCGCCGGCCGACGATGTCTCTGCGTCGAGCTGTCGGTCTCGTTGCGCCCGAGTCGGTCTCCCTCCTGGAGGGAAGAGCATCGTGGCTGGGAGCCCTCCGGAGCCGGCCTCGGCTCCGGACGGGAGGGCCCAACGACATCACGTTCGCTCGGCTGGCGGTTCGTGCCCCGATCGCGTCGCTCGTGATCCCCGGAGCGGCGAGGCGACGAGACCGAGCACTGCTCAGACGACTGGTCGATGAATTGAGCCGACGAGGAGCGACCGTGGACGCCCTCGAGGAGATGAGTCTTTCGGGACCCACGTTCCTCGTCACCGACGCCCGGACGAGTGAGCGAGAGCTGTCCCTCGAGGCGTCCGGCCGAACCGGAAAGGAAGTCCACCTGCTGTGGATCAGATAGCGGGGCGTCGGCCGAACCTGCTGATCGTGGGTGTCCCCAAGGCCGGCACCGGATCTCTGTTCTCCTACCTCGCTCAGCACCCCGAGATCTGTCCCGCCACGGAGAAGGAGATCGGATTCTTTTCTCCGCTCAGCGAACCCGCCGGTGAATTGGGACCGATCGCCTCCTACGAAGCGCATTTCGCACGCTGCGACGCGCAGACCTACGCGGTCGAAGCGACACCCAACTACTGCTACGGGGGACCCAGGCTCGTCGCCGGGGTCAGGGACATGCTGGACCAACCGCGGATCGTCATCATCCTGCGAGATCCCGTTGACCGGCTCTGGTCGGCATACACGTTCCAGCGCAGTCTGATGAACCTCTCGGGGATCAGGTCCTTCGAGGGATACGTCGCCGCGTGCGAGGAGGAGCGTCGAAGGAGCCTGCGCGTGAACCGGAACGTCCCTCCGACCGGTCACTTGAAGGGCCTGGCGATCGGGTTCTACGGGGAGTACCTGGGCGACTGGCTCGAGACGTTCCCGGACCACACTCGGGTCGTCTTCTTCGATGAGCTCTCTTCGGATCCCCATCGGGTCCTCGCCGACCTCTGCCGTTGGCTCGGGATCGAGGAGGAGGTCACAAGCTCGTTCGACTACGCGGTTCACAACAGAACGGTCAATCCGCGCAGCATGGTCGCCGCCAAGGCGGTCTTCGAGGCGAAACGACGACTCGGTCGCCTGCTGTCGCCGACTCCGAAGGTTCGCCATCTGGTCCGCAACCTCTACCTTCGGCTCAACGCCGGACAGATCTCCGAAACGATGCGACCCGAGACCAGGACTCATCTGATCGACCTGTACCGCGATTCGAACCGAGCGGTCGTCGATCTGCTCAAACCCCGTGGATACGAGTTCCCCGAATGGCTGACACGTACGTGACCTATTCGCCGACAGGACCAGGATCCATGGGTCCCTCCGCTCGCGGGCGGTCTCCTCGAAGGACCGCGTTCACCATGGCTCGATCGTGCTCGTCGAGGCGTAGCGCGATGATCATGGCCAGGTAGACGACCCCGGTCGTTGCTACGGCGAGTACGGCGGCCGCGAGATCCTTGGAAGGACTGGCCGCTGCCACCGCGATCTTCGCCACGATGCCGGCGGTGACCGCGGCGGCAACCGGCTTCCAGAAGTCCAGACGGTACGGGGTGATCCCCATGATCTTCCACACCTGCGCGAGGGGGAGGAGGTTGTTGAGTGTCGTTCCGGCGGCGCCGGCGGTGGCAGCTCCAAGCACACCGAACGACGGGATCAGCAGCAACCCCAGGATGACCTCCAGGATGACGACGAGCACGTAGTCGAGGAGCGCGAGCTTCGGACGGCCGATCACGATCAGCGTGAAGGTCACGGGGCCGGTACCGAACTGGAAGAGGACGCCGACGGCGAGGACGACGAGGGCGGTACTCCCGCTTGCGAAGTTGGCCCCGAACAGGGACATGAGTTCCCGCGGGAACGCAACCATCAACACGAACAGGGGGAGGCCGAGGACGAAGCTCCATTTCGCGGTCCCCTTGAAGACGGCCGCAAATTCGTTCCGCCGGTCCTGCAGGTACAGATCGCTCGCCAACGGGATGTAGACCTGGTTCATCGTATTCACGATCGCACCGGGCGCGATCGCAACTCGACTCGCCGCGACGAAGACCCCGGAGTCCGAGATCGTCGAGAACGCGCCCAACAGGATCGGAAAGATCTGTGACCTCGCCTGACCCGCCAGCCTCGACCCCCAAGCCGGGAGGGCCGTCCCGATCAACTCCCTCGCGTTCACGTCGCCGATCGTTCCGAGGAGCGGGATCCTGCGATTGAGCACCCAGGCCGCGGCCACCGCCAGCACGATCTCCGCGATGAGCAATCCGGTGAAGGCAGACACGGGAGATGGGTCGATGAGGAGCGCGGTCGATACGAACACGAGTCGAAGCAAGGGTTGGAGGATGTTCCTGTTGATCGCAGCGTCCTTCATCCGCTTGAAGGCTTGCGTCCCATAGACGAAGACCTGTCGCACACCGATCACGGGGACGATGACCCCGGTGAGTCGGAGCAGGGGCGTCATCGATGGTTCATGGAAGACTCCGCTCGCGATCTCCTCCGCGCCGATGAACAGGGCCGCGCCCAGGACCAGGAGGCTGGTGCCGGCGAGCCTGAGCGCTACGTGGATCGTCCGCCGGAGCCTCGAGAGGTCACCGATGCCGTGGAAGTAGGACCCCTGTCGCATGACGATCCAGTCCGCGCCCAACAGACCGATCGTCGACAGCAGCTGAGCCACGGAGAACGCGATGGCCCAGCTCCCGAAGCCTTCGGGCTCGAGGCTGCGAGCGAGAAGCACGTTGAGGAGGAACCAACCGGCGTAGCTCACGACGCCGCTCGAAACGAGAACCGCGGTCTGCCGAGCCAGGATCCGGACCTGTTGGAGGGCCGGTCTGCCTACGTCGGTCTGATCGGAAGCGACGCCGGACGTGGCGCCGGTTCCTCGCGGCTCCTGACCGCGGCGATCCCGTCTGTGCCGCAACCAGTGCACCGTCTACATCCCGCCCGGGGCGAACGGCCGGGAGACGGGCCGGCCCTCGTGCGGTCGAACGCGGCTGAGCGACAACCGCCCTATCCTGAGTGGACCGCCCGTGCGAAGGGGGTCACCGTTGGGCAAGACAGCCATCGTCGGTCTGGACGGAGCGACGTTCCGGGTGCTCGATCCGTTGATCCGATCGGGCGTCATGCCGGCGCTCGCGAGCATACGCCAGCGGGGCATCTCGTCGATTCTCCGATCCACGATTCCTTCGTATACCCCTCCTGCATGGGTTTCGATCGCGACCGGCGTGAATCCGGGGCGACACGGCGTCTTCGGTTTCCTGGACAACACCCCACAAGAGCACCCAAGGGTTGCCCACTCCGGCTCGATCCAAGCCGCAGCGATGTGGCAGTTCCTCAACCAACAAGGGGTCACGGTCGGGATCTCCAACGTGCCGATGACGTATCCACCGATGCGCGTCGAGGGGTTCATGGTCGCGGGCGGACTTGCGGCCGGCTGGACCGACGCCAACATGCCCAATTTCACCTCGGACCCCGATGTTGCGCGCGTGGTTTCCGAGGTGGCGCCGGGGGGTTACCCGCTCGATACGGTCGTCTCGTATGAGAACGATTGGCGATCACCGGAGGTCGTCACTCGGATCGAGCAGGTCCAGCGACTGCGCCGTCGGGTCCTGGCGGCGCTGCTCGAACGCTGGGATCCCGACTTCGTGTTCGCGGTGTTCGAGGGTCCCGATCGTCTGCAACACGTCCACTACCAGTACCTCGTGGAGGGCTCGGGCTGGTACGAACGTCCCGAGGCGGGAGAGATCCGGTCCCGCGCATACCGATACTTCGAAGAGTTGGACGCTTCGATCGCGGACATCGCCGCATGGGTCGGAGACGACGGACATGTCGTCCTCGTGTCCGATCACGGTGCCGGACCATGGGAGAAGACCGTCAACGTCAACCTCCTGCTGCATGAGTGGGGCTTCCTGCGGTTGCCTCGGCTCAGCCAGGTGACGCGGTCGGGATTCGTCGCCGGCATGGGGCAACGGATCGCCCGACGGGTCGTTCCCCGCAAGGTCCTCCTCTCCGCCAAGGCTCGGATCGAGCGTGACATCCGATGGAGCGAAACGGAAGCCTTCGCCTCTCAGGTCGCCGAGCAAGGGATCCACATCAACCGGCGTGACGTGCTGCCGGAAGGCTGGGTGGACGAGCCCGGGGCCGAGCGCGTTGCCGACGAGCTCGTCGAGCGCCTGTCGTCGTTGGTGGACCCCTCCGATGGACTGCCGGCAGTGGACCGGGTCGTCGAGCGTGACGAGGTGATCCGAGGCCCGCTCGCGGCACGTGCGCCGGACCTGTTCCCCATCCTTCGGGACCAGCGGTACGAGATGAGCGACACACTGGCAGCCACCTCGGTCTTCACGGATCACCGCGATCGACCCTGGGGGTACCACCATCTCGACGGGATCTTCGTTGCTGCTGGTCCACACTTCAGAAACGGAACCTACGATGCCGGTCTCGACATCGTCGATGTGCTGCCGACGGTCTTCTCCGCTGCGGGGTTCAGGACGCCGGCCGGTCTCGACGGGCGTGCGGTGGACCAGGTGCTCTCGGCGCCGGTCGTGGACCAGGGACTCCCGCTCGAGGAACCAGCCAGGGGCGACGAGGTCACGACGTACCCCTTCTCGGAGGAGGACGAGGCCGCCGTGGAGGAGGCCCTCAAAGGGCTCGGCTACATCGAGTGATCAGCGCGTCCTGCGGTGTCAGATCGCGCATCTCGATCGACCGCGATCGTGGACGGCTGGGACGGCGGAAGCGCGCCGAGGTACAGGGAGTAGACGCGTGGCACCAGACGCGTCCGGCTCAAGTCCTCCTCGACTCGGGTCCGTCCCCTCCTCCCCAGTCGATCGCGCTCGACGGGGTCGGCCACCAAGCGCTCGATGGCTTCCGCAAGGGCCCCGACATCGCCGGGCTCGAGAAGGATGCCCGCACCCTCGATCATCCACGGGACGTCGCCGACCCGGGTGGCGATGATCGCAGCGCCCGACGCCATCCCCTCGAGGACCGACAAAGGGAACCCTTCCCAGTGCGAGGGCAAACACAGGATGGATGACTCGGCGAGGATCCGCTGTACCTTCCGGCGCTCGAGAGCCCCGGTGAACTCCACCCATCCAAGCCCGGCAGCCTCGAAACCTCGCTTGATGCGGGCGTCGACACCCGGACCCTCCTGGCTCGAGTCGCCGACGATGATCACGCCCAGGTCTTTCCGTTCGAACCCACGCCGGCGTCGCAGATCCACCAACGCGCTCCGGAGATCCAAGAGCCCCTTCCGCTCACATACCGTGCCGACGAACGTGAGGAGGGGCGGATCGGTTGGCTTGGGGCCGGTCGCGAAGGTATCCGGATCGACCCAGTTCGGGAGTCGGACGACCTTGCCTGCCCTCCCCAACCGTGCGACGGCCCGCTCGGCGGGGACGGAGACCACGACGAAGCTGTGGGAGATGGCCAACGTGGCCCGCATGAGCGCTCGGTAGACGAGGCTCCTGGCGCACGTGTCGAGGCGACCGGAGTGCGCGTGCAAGATCGTCCTGGCCCCGGCCGCTCGAGACGCCGCGCACAGCAGCATCGCTCGAGCCAGGGGAAGAACGGGGGCCGGAGCCACATTGAGATGCACGACGTCGACCCTCCGGGCGCGAGCGAAGACCTGGCACGCGTGTCGCAGTGTGAGCGCGGCGTTCCTCATCGAGGCCGAGCCTGGGCGCCGAGGTCGCTGCGAGGCCGTGTTCAGGTACTCGAAACGGACCCGTTCACCCAGCCACGGGTCGAGGAGCAGGTCGCTCACGAAGCTGGGGATGCCACCCTTCGCGGGCGATCCCTGCCCGACGATGAGCACCGCCAGCCTTCCGTCTCGCACGGATGAAACTTCCCCCGTTTCCCGGTAGGGAACACCCTGCCGTGTTTCAGCCCTAGACCGAGTGGGTTACCCATTGAGGTAACGAGGGCCATGGCCGGTAGGGCCCCCGAGTTCACCCGACCGAGCAGGTCTTCCATGTGCTCATGACGAGAACGGCTCTTCGCTCGCAGACCGGTTCCGCCCGAGCGGATCTAGCTCGTCGACCTCCGACCCGCGCCCTGTCGCTGGGTCCTGCGATCGCGGTGGCCGACGGCTTGGCCCTCCTCCTCGGCGTCTTGGTGCTCGGTCCCCGCGATCCGGTGGGTTTCGCATACGTGACCGTCGCGCTCCTCCTGCTCGTCGCGGGCGCGGGATGCAGGGGCAGGATCGATCCACGGTTGAGCGACGACGTGGCGAGGCTCCTCGGGCTGCTGGCGGGATCGCTCTTCCTGATCATCCCGTTCTTCAGCCCCACGGACCTGGGTTCACTCGTCGTGGCGCTGCCGGGGATGGCGGCCTTCGTCTTGGTCACCCGTGGGACGGCCTATTGGTTGATGCGATCCGCGCGGGCGCGAGGCCTCATCGTCGAACCGACACTGCTCGTGGGGACCGGGCAGCTGGGCCACAGGATGGTCGACACCTTGTGGATGCATCCCGAGTATGGGCTCGTCCCGGTCGGTTTCCTCGGAGACCCCGACGGCGACCTGGCGGAGGGAACCGTTCCCGAGGAGCTCCAAGGAAGGGATCGGGTTCGGCTCCCGTTGCTTGGACCGGTGACGGAGCTGGCTCAGATCGTCCGCGAGTATCGGATCCGCCGGGTCATCATCGCATTCGATCGCACGCCGGAGCGGGAGATGATCCCCGTCCTCCGAGCTTGCGATCGGCTCCGCGTGGAGATCCACGTGATACCGAGGTTCCTCGAGCTCGGGGTTGCCGAGGGATCGACGACCAGCGACGACGTCTGGGGTATCCGGCTCATGCGGCTTCGAAGATCGGCGCTTCGAACGTTCGCGTGGCGGACCAAGCGCGTGTTCGATGTCCTCATCGCAAGCGTACTGCTGCTGCTGACGTTCCCGCTGCTGCTCGTTGCGATGATCGCCGTCAAGGCCACGAGCGCCGGACCCATCCTGTTCCGGCAAGCGCGAGTGGGACAACGAGGGCAAACCTTCCAGCTGTTGAAGCTTCGGACCCTCTACGAGAACGACGGGAGCGACACCTCGTGGTCCAAGGATGCCGAAACGCAAGCAACGCCCGTGGGTCGCTTCCTCCGACGAACCAGCATCGACGAGCTGCCTCAGCTCATCAACGTGATCCGCGGACAGATGTCCCTCGTCGGGCCGAGGCCTGAGCGCCCCTACTTCGCAGAGCGGTTCCGCGTGGCGGTCGGCAGGTACAAGGATCGCCAACGGGTACCCGCCGGGCTGACGGGGTGGGCGCAGGTCCACGGATTACGCGGCGACACCTCGATCGCCGACCGCGCGCTCTTCGACAATCAGTACGTCGAACACTGGTCGCTCTGGCGCGACATCGTGATCGTCGCCCGAACGATCGGCGCCGTGCTCAGGGGGAAGGGTTCGTGAAGGCCGCGCCGACCGATCTCGTCACCGTCTTGGTCCCCGCGAAGAACGAGGAACGGTCGGTCGCCGGGTGCCTGCGATCCATCCTTTCGCAGGATTACGCGAACCTCGAGGTGATCGTGCTCGACGCGGACTCGGACGATGGCACCGCCGACATCGTCCGTCAGATCGAGCGGCTCGATCCACGGGTCCAGCTGATGCAGCACCATCTGGACACGATCCCGCAATCGCTCAACCTCGGCCTGAGAAGCGCTCACGGCCTTTGGCTGGTCCGGGTGGACGCGCATTCGAAGATCTCCGCCGGATACGTTCGCCGGGCGGTCGATCACTTGCGCGAAGGACGCTGGGGCGGCGTCGGGGGCAGGAAGGACGGCATCGCCTCGACACCGGCGGGAAAGGCGATCTCTCGAGCCATGGCGTCGAGGTTCGGGGTCGGCGGCTCCACCTACCATTTCGGAACCGGACCCGGGACGGTCGACCACATCCCGTTCGGCTCCTATCCGACCGCACTGGTCCGGAGGCTCGGAGGGTGGGACGGATCGCTCAGGGCGAACGAGGACTTCGAGCTCGACTACCGCATACGGACCCTGGGGTACGAGCTTCTCTTCGATCCGTCGATGCGGATAACGTGGGAAACCCGGGAGTCGATCCCAGATCTCTTCCGCCAGTATCGACGGTACGGGCGCGGGAAGGCCCACGTGGCGTGCCTGCATCCACGTTCGCTCGAGCCTCGGCACGTCGCCGCCCCGAGCCTCGTGCTCGGTCTCGTCGGCGCGCTGGTCGTCGCATCCCGGCGCCCGAGGGTCGCCGCGACCGCCGTCGCTCCGTACGTCGTGGCGCTGCTCGGCGCCTCCGCGACGGTCGCTGCCAGGGCTCGGGATGTTCGAGCCGCTCTCCGGCTGCCATTGGCGTTCCTCGCGATGCACCTGGGGTGGGGCTTGGGCTTCTGGGAGGGCTTGCTGGCGGCTAAACGGGGAGGTCATCGGCACGAAGGACGACGAGCGGACCGCGTGCGCGTGGCATCACCCTGAGGCGTCACGCCAACCGCCGTCGCCAGCCGGCGAGCCGAGCGACGATCGGCTCGAGAGAGCTGTTCCTCATCCGCCAGAACCACGGTGATGTCTTGGCGACGAGGATCGCCGTGCCGTCTCGCCGGTAGACGCCGACCCGGGGGATGGCATCTGGGAGACCCTTGGGCAGATCGGCATCCGCCATAGCGAAGCTCTGCTCGAAGCCCACGGTCCTGGCCGCTCTCCTGACACGCTCGTCGTGTCGCCCGCCCGGATAGGCGAGCATGGTGACCGGTCTCCCGATGAGATCCTCGAGCGCCTCACGGCTCCGGCGCAGGTCGGCAACCACCTCGCTCTCGTCCAGGGTCGTCAGATCGCGATGGGTGTTGCTGTGCGAACCGATCTCGAATCCCGCGTCCACGAGCTCGAGGATCTGCGCGGCTGAGAGCGCTCGGCGTGGCACCGAGGCGTCCTTGACCCAATCCATGACGGTGTCCGCTCCTGCCAGCGTGGCGGCGACGACGAAGAAGGTCGCCGGCACCTTGTGTCGCGTGAGGATCGGCATCGCGTGTTCGTAGGAGGAGACGAACCCGTCGTCGAACGTGATCGAAGCGATACCCGCCGGAAGGCCGCCGGTTCGATCCATCATCCGGACAGCTTCCCCTACCGGGACGACTCGCCGGTGGGAGGCGAGCCACGCGATCTGATGGGCGAACGCCTTGGGGTCGACCGAGATCGGGGAATCCCACGATGCGTCGAGGTCGTGGTAGCAGAGGATGGACATCCTCGTCACCGTACCGTCTTGTGCATCCGGCGGTGACGGGTCCCGCGGTCGCCCTCGGGGCCCATCATCGGCGGACGTCCGGCTCACGAGCTACTGAGCCCGTCGGAGGTTCGCTCGGTGGCCTTCGTCGACGCCGTTTCCTCTGTTCTGTATCGGTCGCTTCGTGCCGTTCAGTAACAGGAACCTCCGTACGGTATGCGACTCCGGGTAAAAAGCCAGTAACGCGGGACCCAAAGCGGTCTAAGGGTTCTGGGAGGTCTCGTGGCGGATCCGTTCCCTGGCGTCGGCGAAGCGCAGCGACTCCGCGGCGATCAGCAGGACCATGACCGCCGTCAGCAGGGCAAGGGCTCCGAGCGCCGGCAGGTGCCCCGCGAGCGGGATGAGCGCCACGAGCAGCACCCCCGTCACGACCCGCTGGATCTTGACCAGCCCTTCTGCCCGGTAGGTGAACGCCACGTGCGCGAGCAAGAAGAGCGCCACGCCGCCATACATTGCCGCCAGCGGCAGCGTGGGCAAAGCGTCGTGCAACGAATGGCCGTCGCCGCCGACGTATGCCTGCACCTTCTTCAACCCCACGGCGAGCAGCACGATCCCGGCGATGATCGGCAGGTGGAGGTAGCTGTAAGCGTCGCGGGCCAGCCGGGCGCGTGCTTCTCCTTCCGTCTGACGGAGCGCGCGCTCGGCGATCAGCGACACGACGTCGAAGTACGCCCACCACAGGCATCCCGCCAGCGTGAGCCCCAGCACCGAGGCGACGATCGTGGGACCCGAGATCGGCAGGTGCCCCACGCCCACGCCGATCGCCACGATCGACTCGCCGAGCGCGATGATCACGACCAAGCCGTGCCGCTCCGCGAAGTGCGCGGCGGAGTTCAGACGCCAGCCCGACGCGCCCCCGAGGATCGTGCCGACGTAGTCGGCCACGAGTGCGGCGACCCAGACGCCGGTTTGCGCGCGGCCTTCGAGCTGCGACGCGACCAGCAGCAGCGCGGTTCCCCCGGCGAGGCTCGGGACGAACCGGACGAGCTGCCGGCGAAGGCCCTGGTCGTGTGCGGCGGCCAACCAGAAGATGCCCAGATGGAGCAAGCGCACGGCGAGGTAGGCGAGGGCCAGCACGACCGGACCGCTCAGGCCACCGGGAAGGTCCTCGTACGCCTCGGGCACCGAAAGCGCCAGCACGAACATCGCCGCCATCGCGCCGAACATCGCCACCCGCCCGATGCCCTCGTCCGCGCGCACCACGTTGCCGAGCCAGGCGTACCCGACCCAGCACCACCACAGCAGCGCGAGCACGAGCAGCCCCCGGAGCACGCCGTGACCCGTGAGGTCGTTCGAGATCAGCGACGCCACCTGGGTGATGGCGAACACGAACACCAGGTCGAAGAACAGCTCGATCGGCGTGACCCGTGCTTCCTCAGCGACGGGAAGGAGGCGGGCGTGGCGCGGAACGGTCATCCGGACGCGCGTTCCTCCGCGGGGTGCTCGACGAGCGCTACGACCCGCGCGGACAGGAACCGAGCGGTCCGGACGGCCGTGCCCCCGCGCGTGATCTCCGAGACCTCGACGACGCCCCGGCTGGTCGAGACCTCGACGCGTCTCCCGGCCCTCGTCGCGGCGATCTCGAAGCGTTGCACGCCGTTACCGACGTCCACCACGATCTCGACGAAGTCACCACGCACCCGACAATCGTAGGCGACCTCGTGAAGTTGGGTCCTACTCCGCTTCGTACTTGAACGAGATGTTCACGCGCGCCCGGTACTGGGTGACGTGTCCGTCCTCGATCGTCACGTCGAGCTTCACGACCTCGCCGACCCGCAGGTCGCGCAGCGTGCGCGCCGCCGTCTCGACCGCGCGACGCGCGGCGTCCTCCCATGAGTCCGCGCTGGTGCCGATCACCTCGGTGACCCGGTAGATGCTGTCGGCCATGGTCTCCTCCTTCTCTCGTCCCACCGGATGGTAAGCCAGCCGGTGACCGAGCCGAGGACGGCGCCGGCCGTGTTCAGGACCACGTCGTCGACCGCGGCCGTGCGATGCAACCACTGATACTGCACGAGCTCCACCAGGCACGAGACGAGCACGCAGCCGAGGAGGACCGCGGCGCGCCGGTTGGCCCATCCCACGGTCCCGAACAGGGAGACGGGGACGTACAGGAGGACGTTGCCGACGAACAGGAGTGCTGCCTTCGAGATGGGATCGGTGAAGAGCTTCAACCAGTCGTCCAGGCCAGCGCTGCCGAGCGAGAGCTTGATGCCGACGAAGCCCTGAAGCTCCGGCGGCGGCCAGATATAGGGCACGGCGGTGGTCGCCAGGATCAGGAACAACCCGCCGACCGCCAGCACGCGAGCGGTGGGGACCAGCGCCGGATCACCATCACGCGCACACCGCCGGGCGACTCGCCATGCCACGATGGCGGACGCGATCACGACGAGCACCGACAGCGCGAACGACAGCGCGTACTCGCGGAAGCTCCTGTGCATCGGTCGTCATTCTCCCTTCCGCACCCGAGCGAAGCCGTGACACGATGTCCCGTGTCACCGATCGTGCCGGAACGGGTCAGGCGGACCTCCCGAGAGACCCGGGCGGGGAGGGCGTGGCTCGAGCGGCTCCCTCGCGTCATCCCTGAGCTGGAGCGCCGGTGGTCGCTTGCGATCGGACCGCCCTTCGACGGCCCGGAGGTCAGCGTGGCGTGGGTCGCGCCGGTCCGGCGCGCCGACGGGACGGCCGCCGTCCTCAAGCTCGGCGTTCCTCACATGGAGGCCGAGCACGAGGCCGACGGCCTGCGCTTCTGGAACGGGCGGCCGACGGTCCGTCTGCTGGACGCCGACGCCGAGCTCGGCGCGCTGCTCCTGGAGAAGTGTGAGCCTGGAACCCACCTGCGGGCGCGGCCGGAGGACGAGCAGGACCTGGTGCTCGCCGGTCTGCTCCGCGAGCTGTGGCGAGCCCCCGATCCGCAAGACCCCTTCCGACCGCTCACCGAGATGGTCGACCATTGGATCGAGGACACGGAGGAAGGGCATGCTGGCTGGGTGGATGAGGGACTCGTCCGGGAGGGGATCCGCACCTTCCGGCAACTGGCGGCCGAGCCCGTCGCGGCCGTCGTGCTCGCGACCGACCTCCATGCCGGCAACGTGCTGCGGGCACGGCGGAAACCATGGTTGGTGATCGACCCCAAGCCCTTCGTCGGGGATCCGACGTACGACGCGACGCAGCACCTCTTGAACTGCGAAGGGAGGCTTCGAGCGGATCCGGCAGGAGCCATCGAGCGCTTCACGGACCTGCTGGAGGTCGACGCGTCACGGGTGCGGCGGTGGCTGTTCGCCCGCGCCGCCGCCGAGAGCGACGCGTGGGGTGAGGACCAGATCGGTCTCGCTCGCGCGCTGGCGCCGTGATGTTCAGCGTCCCGTCAGGCTGAAGTGCATGTAGTCCTTGAGCGTGTGCCAGGTGCCGCCCCATCCCCACCCGATGTGCGCGAAGGAGCGCACGACGACGTCGCCCGGATGGATCATGCCCGGACGATCGAGGTTGCGGTCGAGGTACGGCCTGGCGGCTCGGCGGAGCACGGTCCCGTCCGATCGCACGTACGGGTTCTCAAGCGGGTTGATGTCGATCGCCCAGCCGTAGGCGTGCTCCGACAGGACGGTCGTGCTCCCCGTGGCCGGGCGGCAGTTGAACGCGGCGGTGCGGTCGGTCGTGCTGTACCAGTCCCTCGGAAGGGGCGGCCGGTATGTAGCGGCAAGGGCGATCCGACGGATCGGGAACCGCGCGCGGAAGAGCTTGCGGAAGACCCACACGACGTCACGAGCGACGCGTCGGTTCACGACCAGCGGTCCGGTTCGGACTTCGCCCTCCAAGTTCCAGTAGCGGACGCGGACGAGACGCAGATCGCGGACGAAGACAGGGCACCCCGGGTGCCAGGTCGTCGCCGCGAGGTGCCGTCGCAGGGTCGGACCGATCCGCGTCACGTGACCGCCGAACGGCGGAGGTACCGACGCCACGGTAGGGCTCGGCGTCACGTCCGACGGCGACGCGACGGTTGGGACAGAAGCGGGCGCCGCGGTGCACGAGATGGTGACCGCAACGATGAGAACCAGGATCGGGCGCACCCGGCTAGAAGGGCTTCGTCACCATCAGCAGGATCACGAACGTCACCGCGACGATCTCGGTCCAGCGAGCGGCGATGACGGCCCGGTCGCGGAACGCGGCGCTGAGCTCGGGCGTGACCTGTGCGCGACGCTCCGCGTCCGCGAGCGCTGCTTCGAACACCCGACCGCGGGGGAGGAAGACGGTCGGCACCAGCGCGACCACCGCGAGGAACACGATCAGCGAGGTGAGGAGCCACCAGTTGCCCGATCCGGTGAAGGACAGGTGCTGGGACCATGCCGCGAGGAGCCCGAGGACGAGCACCGCGATCGATCCCGGGATCACCATCAGCTGCTCGAACCGCCCGGCGAGGGTAAGGAACACCCGGACCAGGCCGATGTCGGGGCTCGAGCGAGCGCGCTGGATCGTCAGGCCTCGTCCGATCAAGCCGGCGACGAACCAGAACGCCACCAGCACGTGCAGGAGCACCACCCACTTGCTCATCCGCGGATGCTATGCCACGGAGCGCCGGTAGGCTCCATCCGATGGCCGACACGCAGAGCATCTTCGAGCGCGTAGGAGTGCTGCGCCCGCTCCGGATCCGGGACTTCCGGCTGTTGTGGACCGGGATGACCGTCTCGCTGATCGGGGACGGCGTGTACCTCGTGGCGGTCGCCTGGCTCGTGTATCAGGAACTCGGCGCGTCGCCGGCCGCCCTTGCGGCCGTGGGTGTCGCGTGGACTACGCCCCAGGTGGTCTTCGTGCTCGCGTCCGGGGCGCTCTCCGACCGGATGGACCGGCGCTGGCTCATGATCATCGGCGACCTGATCCGCCTCGTGGCGATCGGCGCGATCGGGGTCCTTTCGCTGACCGACAGGATCACGGTGCCGATCCTCGTGACGCTCATCGTTCCGTACGGGATCGGCCAGGCCATGTTCAGCCCCGCCTTCTCGTCGTTCGTGCCGTTGCTGGTGCCGGAGGACCTCCTGGTCGAGGCGAACTCGATCGGGCAGGTCGTCCGCCCGCTCGCCATGATGGTGATCGGGCCGACCCTCGGCGGGATCCTCGTGACCCCCGGAGCCGGCTGGGCGTTCGTCGCCGATGCCGTGACCTTCGCGTTCTCGGCCGGTTGCATCTTCGCGATGCGCACCCGGCCCGAGGGCCGCACGCAGGAGCACAGCGCGCTCTGGCGCGACGTCGCCGTGGGGATCCGCTACGTGCGGAGCGAGACCTGGATCTGGGCGGCGCTGGTCGCCGCGACGATCAGCCTGCTGTGCACGTGGGGTCCGTGGGAGACGCTCGTCCCGTACGTCGTCAAGAACGACCTCGGGGGCAACGGTCTGGCGCTCGGATTGGTCTTCGGCGCGGGTGGGGTCGCCTCGGTGCTGGTCGGTCTGACGATGGCCCAGCGCGGCGGGCTCCCGCGCAAGCCGATCACGGCGCTCTATCTGGCGTGGGCGCTCGGGATGCTGATGACCGCCGGCTTCGGTCTGGTCACGGCCCTCTGGCAAGGCATGGCGGTCGCGTTCGTCGCGGAGGGGTCGATCGCCTTGCTGATCGTCATCTGGTACACGCTGCTGCAGAGCCTCGTGCCCCGCGAGCTGCTGGGACGGGTCATCAGCCTCGACTGGATGATCTCGATCGCCGGCGTGCCGATCTCGTTCGCGATCGTAGGTCCGGTGTCGGCCGCGATCGGCGTGGACCGCACGCTGATCTTCGCGGGGCTGCTCGGCTGCGCGGCGACGGTCGCCTTCATGTTCATTCCCGGCGCCCGTGCCCCCGAGCAAGACGGACGGCTGACGTAGACTCGATCGCATGCAATACACGCACGTCGGCCGGCTGGGACTCGTGGTCAGCCGCCTGTGTCTGGGGACGATGAACTTCGGCCCGCACGCCCCCGAGGACGACTCGCACCGCATCATGGACGCCGCCGTCGCGAACGGCATCAACTTCTTCGACACGGCCAACGTCTACGGGCGCCACCTCGGCGTCGGTGCCACCGAGCGGATCATCGGCCGGTGGTTCGCGAAGGGCAGCGGCCGTCGCGACAAGGTCGTGCTGGCCACGAAGGTCTACGGCAAGATGGGGGACTGGCCGAACGAGTCGCGGCTGTCGAAGCTCGGGATCGTCCGCCAGTGCGAGGCATCGCTGCAGCGTCTGCAGACCGATCGGATCGACCTCTACCAGATGCACCACATCGACCGGGAGGCGTGGTGGGACGAGATCTGGGAGGCGATGGACCAGCTCAAGCGTGACGGGAAGATCCTGTACGTCGGTTCGTCCAACTTCGCCGGATGGCACATCGCCAGGGCGAACGAGATCGCCGGATACCGACACTCGCTCGGCCTCGCCACCGAGCAGTCGATCTACAACCTCAACGAGCGGACCATCGAGCTCGAGGTGATCCCCGCGGTGCGCGAGTACGGCATGGGGCTGATCCCGTGGAGCCCGCTCGCGGGGGGATTGCTGGCGGGCGCGCTGGAGAAGGTGACGGAGGGCCGCCGCTCGCAGGACTACCTGCAGGACGAGATCGACTCGATCCGTCCGCGACTGGACGAGTGGGAGGCGATCTGCAAGGAGCTCGGTGAGCGCCCCGCGGACGTCGCTCTGGCCTGGCTGCTGCACCAGCCCGTCGTGACCGCGCCGATCATCGGGCCGCGGACCGAGGAGCAGCTGCTCGGCTCGATGCGCGCGCTCACGATCACGCTCCCCGACGACGTGCTCGACAAGCTCGACGAGATCTTCCCGGGCCCGGGCGGCGCCGCGCCCGAGGCCTACGCCTGGTAGCCCATCGCCCGCTCGATCTCGCGCGCGGCCTCGACCACCTCGGGCGCGTACCGCTTGGCGCGGAGCGCTCCGAGCCGGGTCGCAGGTCCGGACACGGAGACGGCGGCCAGGAGGGTTCGGTCGGGGCCGAAGACGGGCGCGCTCACGGAGGCGACCCCCGGCTCGCGCTCACCGACGCTGTCGGCCCAGCCGCGGCGAGCCGTGGTGAGCAGCTGGGTCCCCAGCCGGTCTGGATCATCGCTCGATGCCTCGAGGCGTCTGCGGTCGGGGCCGTCCATCCACGCGAGGAAGACCTTCCCGGCCGATCCCTTGGTCAACGGGAGCGATGCGCCGACGTCCACGATCGTCCGGAGCTCGTGGGCCGACTCGATCGAGTCGACGCAGACACGCCGGTCGCCGTCGCGAACGAAGAGCTGGGCGCTCTCGCCCGTGGACCTGGCGAGCTGCTCGAGGACCGGGTGCGCGAGGTCGCGGATCGGCAGCTGACGCATTGCCGCCGTCGCCATGGCGAGGAGTCGGGGCCCCAACGCATAGCCGAGACCACCGACGTGGAACAGGAGACCGTGATCCTCCAGCGCCTTGATCAGACGGTGCGTCGTCGGCGGGGTGAGCCCGGTCCTCCGCACGATCGCGGTGAACGATCGGGCGCCGTTCTCGACCGCGTCCAAGATCGCGACCACACGGTCCAGGACGCCCACCGTGCCTCCGCGAGGTCGAGAACGCTGCTGGCGGAGCGCCCATCGGATCGCGAGTTCATCGTCCATGGGGCGGTCTGTTAGGATCGGGGCTTCCATATGTTGGACATGAGTTCCAGTATATGGAATCAGGTGGACACGAGGCGCACCCCCGCGGGAGAACAAGATGCAGAGCCGACCTCGCACGCTCGCTGAGAAGGTCTGGGACGAGCACGTCGTCCGCCGCGCCGACGGCGAGCCCGACCTCCTCTACGTCGACCTGCATCTCGTCCACGAGGTCACGAGCCCGCAGGCCTTCGACGGGCTGCGCGCGGCCGGTCGCTCGGTCCGTCGGCCGGACCTCACTCTCGCGACGATGGACCACAACGTCCCCACGACCGACGGACCGGTCACCGATCCCGTCTCGGCAGGGCAGATGGAGGCGCTCCGCGCCAACGCAGCCGAGTTCGGGATCACCCTGTACCCCTGGGGCGCGGCCGGGCAGGGCATCGTCCACGTGATCGGTCCCGAGATGGGCTACACGCAGCCCGGCCTCGTGATCGTGTGCGGCGACTCGCACACGTCCACGCACGGCGCGCTCGGCGCGCTGGCCTTCGGCATCGGCACCAGCGAGGTCGAGCACGTGCTCGCCACCCAGACGCTGCCGCAGGCCAAGCCTGGCACGATGGCCGTCACCGTCGAGGGCGACCTCCCCCCGAGCTGCAGCGCCAAGGACGTCATCCTGGCGATCATCAACCGCATCGGCACCGGCGGGGGCTTCGGGAAGATCATCGAGTACCGGGGATCCACGATCCGCACCCTCTCGATGGAGGGGCGCATGACGGTCTGCAACATGTCGATCGAGGGCGGGGCCCGCGCGGGCATGGTCGCTCCCGACGACACGACGTTCGCCTACGTCGACGGCAGGCCTCATGCCCCGAAGGGCGCCGAGTGGGAACGCGCCCTCGATCATTGGCGGACGCTCTCCTCCGACCAGGACGCCACGTTCGACGACGAGGTGCGGATCGACGCGTCGACCCTGCGCCCCTACGTGAGCTGGGGGACCAACCCCGCGCAGTCGGTGACGATCGACGGCGTGGTCCCGGACCCCGGTGACAGCGAGTCGGCCCTGCGGGCGCTCCGCTACATGGACCTCGAACCCGGTACCGCGATCCGCGACATCCGCCCCGACACGATCTTCATCGGCTCATGCACGAACTCCCGGATCGAGGATCTGCGGGTCGCGGCCGGCGTCATCGCCGGCAGCAAGGTCGCTCCGGGGCTCCGCGCGCTCGTCGTCCCCGGGAGCGTCGCGGTCAAGCTTCAGGCCGAGCGAGAGGGCCTCGACCGGATCTTCCGGGAGGCCGGCTTCGAATGGCGGGGGGCCGGGTGCTCGATGTGCCTGGGCATGAACCCCGACATCCTGGGGTCGGGCGACCGCTCGGCCTCCACGTCGAACCGCAACTTCGAGGGACGTCAGGGCAAGGGCGGTCGCACGCACCTGGTCAGCCCGCGCGTCGCCGCGGCGACCGCCATCGCCGGACACTTCACCACCCCGGAGGACCTCTAGATGGAGCCGTTCACCCGCATCGAGGGCACGGCGTTGCCGCTGGACCGCTCCGACGTCGACACCGACCAGATCATCCCGGCCCAGCACCTCAAGCGGATCGAGCGAACGGGCTTCGGACCCTTCCTGTTCGGCGAGTGGCGCAAGGACCCTGCGTTCGTGCTCAACGACCCACGCTACGCGGGTGCCACGATCCTGATCGCGGGGCCCAACTTCGGCACCGGATCGAGCCGCGAGCACGCCGTCTGGGCGCTGGAGGATCAGGGCTTCCGCGCGATCGTCAGCCCGAGCTTCGGGGACATCTTCCGCAACAACTGCTTCAAGGTCGGCCTGTGCCCTGTCGAGCTTCCCGCGGAGTCTGTTCGCGCGTTGATGGATGCCGTCCTCGACGACCCGACGACCGTCATCGCAGTCGACCTCGAGGCGATGCAGGTGCGGGCGCCAGGCTTGGACGAGGCCTTCGAGATCGACCCGTTCACGCGGTGGCGTCTGATGGAGGGGCTCGACGACATCGGGCTGACGCTGCGACACGACGACGCGATCGCGACCTACGAGGCCGCGCGGCCGGGTTGGCTCCCTAGCGCCTAGTCAGGCGATCGCGGGTGCTGGACGTCAGCTCCCGCAGCCCCTCGCTCCTGCGAACCGCCACGTGTTCGGGGTGGACCAGGCGCTTGGCCTTCGTCGGCGTGCGCGCCAGATCCGCCTCGAATCGCCGTCGCATCGCGGCCAGCGATGGATCCGGGTCGATCCTCGTCCCGCCTCGCATCACGGGGCGCAGCAGCGGCTCGCGATGCGGCGGGCCCTCCTCGTCGCGGAGCGAGAGCACGTCCTCGTCGTCGTCCCGCATCCCACGCCAGATCTGTTTGGGTCCCGGCGCCGTCGCCTTCCCGGCGGAGAGCTTCATGACCGGCCGCCCCGCGTACTCGACCAGCTTGTAGACCGAGTCGACGTACGGCGCGTCTGCCGAGACGCCGAGCTTGGTGCCGATCCCGAAGGCGTCCACGGGTGCGTGCGCGCGGACGAGCTCCGCCACCTCGAGCTCGTCGAGGCCGCCGCTGGCGAAGATCTTGGCTCCGCCGAACCCGGCGTCGTCCAGCAGGGCCCGCGCCCGACGGGCCAGGGCGTCGAGGTTCCCGCTGTCGAGGCGGACGCCGGCGCGGTCGCCGAGCCCGAGCTCGCGCGCGACCTCGATCGCGTTGCGGACGCCGTTGGTCGTCTCGTACGTGTCGACGAGGAAGATCGTGCGGGTCGGATGGTCCTCGGCGAAGGCGCGGAACGCCTCCTCCTCGCTCGCGAAGGCCTCGACGAAGCTGTGCGCCATGGTCCCCGCGGCCTGGAGGTCGAGCGCACGCGCCGCCTCGACGTTCGAGGTGGCCGCGAAGCCGACCATCGCGGCGGAGCGCGCGACCGCGAAGGCCGCCTCGTCCCCGTGCGTGCGCCGGAACGAGAAGTCGACCAGGTCGCGCCCGGCCGCCGCCAGCACGTAGCGCGCGGCCTTCGAGGCGATCGTCGTGTGCAGCGTGATCTGGTTCAGCAGGAAGGTCTCGACGAGCTGGGCCACAGCGATCGGCGCGGTGACCTCGAGGATCGGCTCGTCGGCGTGCACGATGGTGCCCTCGGGAACGGCCCAGACCTCGCCGTGGAACGTGACCCGCGCGAGATCTCGCAGGGCGCGCTCGTCGAAGCCGATCGAGCCCAGGTAGCGCAGGTCCTCGTCGTCGAATCCGAACGACTCGAGGTGGTCGAGGCACTGCTCGAGGCCCGCCGCCACCAGGAACCCGCGGTGCTTCGGCAGGTCTCGGACGTAGAGGCTGAACGTGGCGGTGCCGGTCATCCCGCGCCGGAGGTAGCTCGCCGCCATGTTGAGCTCGTAGAGGTCGGTTCGGAGTCCGCCGGGCATCGTCGGAAGCGTACGACGGAGGTCCCGCCCTGTACCTGCCGTTCGTCGCTGCAGCGGTCTCCGACTTCCGCCAGGATGTCGAGCGAGGAGGTGGTCCTCGCCGTGAGGTACCTGGACCGCGCCGCATTCGCGGGGTTGCTCGAGCTCCTGGTCGAGCGTGGCTACGAGCTGATCGGTCCGACCGTCCGGGACGGCGCGATCGTGCTTGACCGCATCGAGGGGATCGACGACCTGCCCAAGGGCATGCGCGAGGTCCAAGCTCCCGGTGGGTATCGGCTGGAGGACGCCGGAGACGACAAGCTGTTCGCCTGGGCGCACGGCCCCGACTCGGGCAAGCGATTCCTGTTCCCCTCCCGCGAGGAGATCCAGACCGGTCGACGCGACCCCGACGGCGGCATCCGGGTCGAGCCGGCGCCGCTGCCGGAGGTCCGGTACGCGTTCGTCGGGCTGCGCTCGTGCGATCTGCACGCGATCGAGATCCAGGATCGCGTCTTCCGGATCGCCGACCCCGCCTACCGTGCCCGCCGAGAGCGCTCCGTCTTCATCGGCGTGAACTGCGAGCTGCCCGGCGGAACCTGCTTCTGCGTCTCGATGGACACGGGTCCTCGGTGCACCGTGGGCTTCGACCTCGCGCTCTCGGAGCTCGACGACGGATTCACCGTCGACATCGGGACGCCGGTCGGCGCCGAGCTGCTGGATCCGCCCCATGCGGTGAAGGCCAGCGACGAGCAGATGGCCGCGTCCTTCGACGTGACCGAGCGCGCGAAGGGCGCGATGGGTCGCGTACTCGACACGAGCGACCTGCCGAACCTCTTGTACCGGAACCGCGAACATCCCCGCTGGGACGACGTCGGAGCGCGATGCCTCACGTGCACGAACTGCACGATGGTGTGCCCGACCTGCTTCTGTCACGACATCGGCGACATGATCTCGCTCGACGGCACCCAGTCGACCCGCACGCGCGAATGGGCCAGCTGCTTCAGCGAGGAGTTCAGCCACATGGCTTCGGGCAGCGTCCGGTCGTCGAACCGCGCCCGCTACCGCCAGTGGCTCACGCACAAGTTCGCGTCGTGGATCGACCAGTTCGGCTCGAGTGGCTGCGTCGGCTGCGGCCGCTGCATCACGTGGTGCCCCGTCGGGATCGACGTCACCGAGGAGATCGCGGTGATCCGCGCGACCGACGGCGAGGCACGCGTCGCCGAGGAGGTGCGCGTGTGAGCGTGGCGGTCCTCGAAGCGGAGATCCCAGGCGGGGTCACGACTCATGTCGCCACGGTGCGGCGGGTGGTGACCGCCGCCTACGAGACCTACACGTACTGGGTGTCGATCGACGATCCGATCGCGCGTCGCGCGTACCGGTTCGAACCCGGTCAGATCAGCATGATCGGCATACCGGGCGTCGGCGAGATCCCGATCAGCGTCTCGTCCGATCCGGCGCGAACGAGGATCCTCGCGCACACGATCCGTTCCTGCGGTCGCGTGACCGACGTCTTCAAGACGCTCCGGCGAGGCGACCACGTCACGCTCCGCGGCCCGTTCGGCCGCCCCTGGCCCGTGGCGCGCGCACAGGGAGGGGACCTGCTGGTGGTGGCCGGGGGACTCGGTCTGGCGCCGGTCCGGCCCGCGATCTACCACGCGATCCGTCACCGCAACGCGTTCCGACGACTGATCGTGCTGGTCGGCGCGCGCGGCCCCGAGCACATGCTCTTCGCCTGCGAGCTGGACATGTGGCGCGAGCGGCTCGCCGACCGGGGGATCGAGCTCATGCTGACGGTCGATGTCGGCGACGAAGGCTGGCCCTACGACGTCGGCGTCGTCACGACCCTGTTCCCGAAGGCGAACATCGACCCGCGCGTGACGACCGTGTTCACGTGCGGGCCGGAGATCATGATGCGGTTCGCGATCCGCGACCTGGAGGCACTCGGCGTACCCCCGGACCGGATCTGGCTGTCGATGGAACGCAACATGCAGTGCGCCGTCAAGCTCTGCGGACACTGTCAGCTCGGCCCGTACTTCGTGTGCGCCGACGGGCCCGTGTTCCGGTGGGACCAGCTGAAGGATCTGATGGGGGTGGAGGAGCTGTGAAGACGCCGCTCACCCTGGTCGCCGAAGCCCAGGTGCCGCCGGCGCCGGCCCGCCCGCGCGTGGCCGTCTTCAAGATGGCCTCCTGCGACGGTTGCCAGCTGCAGCTGCTCGACGCCGAGGAGGCGTTGCTCGAGCTCGCGGGCCAGATCGACATCGTGAACTTCGCCGAGGCGACCTCCCACGTCGAGGGCGGACCGTACGACGTCACCCTCGTCGAGGGCTCGATCTCGACCGAGGAGCAGGTCGCGCAGGTGAAGGAGATCCGCGCGGCGACGAAGTTCCTGATGACGATCGGAGCGTGCGCCACATCGGGCGGCATCCAGGCGCTCCGCAATACCGCCGAGCTCGACGACTACGTCCGCGCCGTCTACCCGACGCCCGCGTTCGTGCACTCCCTCGCGACGTCCACGCCGATCGCCGAACACGTGAAGGTCGATCTGGAGCTCACGGGATGTCCGGTGGATCGCGGACAGCTCCTCGCCGCCCTCGCGTGGCTGCTGCAAGGGTCCGTCCCGCGGCCGCCCACGACGCCGGTGTGCATCGAGTGCAAGCGGCGCGGTTACGTCTGCGTGGTCGTCGCGAAGGGCGAGCCCTGTCTCGGTCCGGTCACCCGCACCGGATGCGGTGCCTTGTGTCCCGGCATGGGGCGAGGCTGCTATGGCTGCTTCGGGCCGTCGCAGCCGCCGAACACCGAGGCGCTCGCGCGGAAGTTCATCGAGCTCGGGATGTCGCCGGCACGGGTCGCCGACACGTTCCGGTTCATCACCGGGTACGCGCCCGCCTTCCGCGAGACGGCCGAGCGTCTGGAAGCGGAGGCGGCACCATGACGCACCGTTCGGTCGAGGTCCCGGTGGTGGCGCGCGTGGAGGGCGAGGGTGCGCTGCACGTGGCGATCGACGACGGGGTCATCACGAAGCTCGAGCTGGAGATCTACGAGCCGCCGCGCTTCTTCGAGGCGTTCCTGCGAGGGCGGCACTTCAGCGAGGTCCCGGACATCGTTCCGCGGATCTGCGGGATCTGCCCGGTCGCCTATCAGATGAGCGCCGTGCACGGCATGGAGCGGCTGTTCGAGGTCGAGGTGCCGCCCGGAACCCACGAGCTCCGCCGGCTCCTGTACTGCGCCGAGTGGATCGAGAGCCACATGCTGCATGTCCACCTGCTGGCGTTGCCCGACTACCTCGGGTTCGAGGACGCGATCCAGCTCGCGAAAGGCGGGTTCAAGGCCGAGGTCGAGCGGGGGCTGCGGCTGAAGCGGCTCGGGAACTCGCTGCTGGCGGCGGTCGGCGGCCGCGAGATCCACCCGGTCAGTCCGCGGGTCGGCGGCTTCTCCAAGGCGGTGTCGAAGCGCCGGCTGCTGGAGTTCGTGCCACGCTTGGAGGACGCCTTGGCCGAGATCCTCGACGTGGCCGACATGGTCGCCCCGATCGAGATGCCCGACTTCCCGCGCGACGCCGAGCTCGTCTCGATGGTGAACTCGAGCGAGTACCCGATGAACGAAGGAGACATGGGCTCGACGCGCGGACGGGCCTGGACCGCGCAGAACTATGAGGACGTGACGACGGAGCTCCACGTTGCCCACTCGAACGCGCTGCACTCGGTCTTCACCGACACGCAGACGGAGTACTTCCTCGGGCCGCTTGCCCGGATCGTGCTGAACGAGGACACGCTGACCCCGGTGGCCCGCGAGGCCGCGGTCCGGGCCGGACTGACGCTGCCGACGCTCGATCCGTTCGCCGGCATGGCCGCGCGCGTCGCGGAGACGGCGCTCGCGATCGAGGAGGCGCTCCGGCTGATCCGCGACTACGAGCCCCCCGACCCCCCGCAGGCTCCCGTCGTGCCGCGCGCCGGCCGCGCCACGTGGACGACCGAGGCGCCGCGCGGCACGCTCTACCACCGGTACGACGTGGACGGCGACGGCACGATCGTGGAGGCGAAGATCATCCCGCCCACGTCGCAGAACCTGCGACACATGGAGAAGGACCTGCGGGAGTTCCTGCCCGGCGTGCTCGATCGTCCCGACGACGAGCTCACCCATCTGGCGGAGATGGTGGTGCGCAACTACGACCCCTGCATCAGCTGCGCGACCCACTTCCTCCGTCTCGACGTCGAGCGACGCTAGGGCTGCGGCGATGCACCGTGTCCGCGTGATCGGCTGCGGGAACCCCGATGCAGGCGACGACGCCGCCGGGCTGCTGGCCGTTCGGGCGGCGCGCGAACGGCTCCCCGAGACCGTCGAGATCGTGGAGGCCGGCCCCGCGCTCCAGGTGCTGCACCTGCTGGACGACGTCGACGAGGCGATCGTGGTCGACGCGGTCCGCGCGCCCGCCGGCGACCGCGCGCCGGGCACGATCGTGCGCGCCGAGAGCGGTCCGGAGGGCCTGCCCGCCGTTCTTCGCTCGTCGCTCTCCTCGCATGGGATCGGGCTGGCCGAAGCGGTGGGACTCGCGGTGGCTCTCGGTCCGGTGCCGCGCGTCGTCTTCCTCGGCGTGGAGGCCGAAGACGTCACCGCGGGAGCGCCGCTGTCGGCGCAGGTCGAGGCCGCGCTCGCGACGTTGGTCGACGCCGTCGTCACGGAAGCGCAGGTGACGGTTCGATGAGGCGCGAGGCGCGCCGGCTCGAGGTCCACGGCGTGGTGCAAGCCGTGGGCTACCGGCCGTTCGTCTGGCGGCTGGCCCGTGAGCACGACGTGACCGGCCGGGTCCGCAACGAAGGCGGCGTCGTCGTGATCCACGCCGAGGGCGCGCCCTTCGCGCTCGACCTGTTCGTCGGGGAACTGCGGGACCGTGCGCCGTCGCTCGCCCGGGTGGAGCGTGTGTCGTGCGCGCCCGCGCCGCCGGAAGGGCTCACGACGTTCGTCGTGGAGGCCAGTGCCGACGTCGAGGGCGACCGTCTGGTCCCGCCCGACGCAGCGACCTGTCCCGACTGTCTGGCGGAGCTCTTCGACCCGGCAGATCGCCGTCACCGGTACCCGTTCGTCAACTGCACCCAGTGCGGCCCCCGGTTCACGATCATCGAAGCCCTGCCCTACGACCGCGAGCGCACGTCGATGCGCTCCTTCCCGATGTGCGCCGACTGCCGGCGCGAGTACGAGGACCCCGGGGACCGTCGCTTCCACGCCGAACCGGTCGCGTGTCCCGCCTGCGGTCCGCGCATCGCGCTCGTCGATTCGAACGGTTCGGTGCTTCGCCAGGCGTCGGATGAAGACCCCGCGGCTCCGGTCGCCGAGGCCGCCGCGATGCTTCGGGCCGGTGGGGTCGTGGCGCTCAAGGGGCTCGGCGGGTTCCACCTGGCGTGCGATGCGTCGTCGGAGGACGCAGTGGCGCTGCTGCGCAAGCGCAAGCGCCGCCCGGACAAGCCGTTCGCCGTGATGGTGCGCGACGTCGAGGCGCTCCGGTCGTGGTTCGATCCGACCGATGCCGAGCTCGACGCGCTCTCCTCGTGGCGCGCACCGATCATGCTCGTCGCCGACCGCGGTCGGCTCGCGCCTTCGGTGGCGCCCGCACATCGCCGGCAGGGTGCGATGCTCCCGGCGACGCCGCTGCACCATCTCCTGCTCCGCGATGCGGGCATCCCGCTCGTGATGACGAGCGGCAATGCGAGCGACGAGCCGATCTGCATCGACAACGACGAGGCGCGCGAGGAACTCGGGCACATCGCCGACGCGTTCCTGGAACACCGCCGGAGGATCGTGGCCCGCTACGACGACTCGGTCGCGCTCGTTCGGACCGGGCAGGCGGAGCCGTCGGCCGTTCGGCGCGCGCGATCGTTCGCGCCGGACCCGATCGAGCTCCCGCGCGAGGTTCCCGTCCCGGTGCTCGGAACCGGCGCGCTGCTCCACGGCGCGTTCTGCGTGGCCGCGGGTACGCGAGCGTTCCTGTCCCAGCACGTCGGCGATCTCGACACGGAGGAGGCGATGGCCGCCTACGCCGAGGCCTACGAGCGCTCGCGCGTTCTCTTCGCGATCGATCCGCAGGTGGTCGCGCACGACCTGCATCCCGACCTGCCGACGACGCGCTTCGCCGAATCAACCGGGCTGCCGACCGTGGCGGTCCAACACCATCACGCCCACGTTGCGGCGACGATGGCCGAGCAGGGGCTCGACGGCGAGGTCTTGGGGCTCGCGTTCGACGGGCTCGGGTTCGGCGACGACGGCACGATCTGGGGCGGCGAGCTGCTGGCGTGCACCCCGGCCGACGCAGAGCGCGTCGGCTTCCTGCGTCGCGTGCCGCAGCCCGGAGGCGACGCGGCGACGTGGCATCCGTGGCGCATGGCCGTCGCGCACGCGCACGACGCCGGCGTCCTCGACGATGCGCTGCGGTTGCTGAACGAGCCGCCCGAGCAGACCGATGTCGTCCTGGCTCAGATCCGCTCCGGGTTCGGCACCCCGAGGACGAGCTCCGCCGGCCGCCTCTTCGACGCCGTCGCGGCGCTCGCCGGCGTCTGCAGCCACGCCAGCTATGACGGCCAGGCCGCGATACTGCTGGAGCAGATCGCCGAGCCGGGGCCGAGCATCGTGCACGCGCCGGTCGCCGAGGATCACGGTGTCTTCGAGATCGACACGCGCGACCTGATCGCCGCCGCCGTCGAGCGGCTCGCGAGCGGAGCGCCCGCCGCAGAGGTGGCCGGCTCCTTCCACGTCTCGCTCGCCGAGGCCGTCTCCCGCGCCTGCGTCCACGTCCGCCACCGGCGCCCCGGGCTCGACCGTGTGGTTCTGGGCGGAGGGGTCTTCCAGAACGACCTGTTCACCACCGAGCTGACGACCCGTTTGACGGATCTCGGCTTCCGAGTGTTCCTGCCGCGGGAGGTCCCGGTCGGCGACGGCGGGATCGCCCTCGGTCAGGTGTACGTGGCAGCCGCGAGAGGGGCGACCTGAGCATGTGCCTCGGCGTTCCCGGCAGGGTGATCGAGATCCATGAGGAGGACGGGATCCGGATGGGGACCGTCGACTTCGGCGGGATCCGGCGATCGGCATGTCTCGAGTACGCGCCCGAGGTCGAGGTCGGCCACTACGTCGTGATCCACGTCGGGTTCGCGATCAGCGTCGTCGACGAAAAGGAGGCCGCGCGCTCCTACGCGCTGCTGGCCGAGATGGACAACCTCGAGAACATCGACCTGCCGCAGGATCCCGACGGAGTGCTGCCGGAGGCGTTCGGGCGATGAAGTACCTCGACGAGTATCGCGACGACGCGATCGCCCGGAGTCTCCTGGACGAGATCCGCGCCACCGTGACGCGTCCGTGGACCCTGATGGAGGTCTGCGGCGGCCAGACGCACACCCTCGTTCGCCAGGGGATCGACCAGGTGCTGCCTCGTGAGGTCGAGCTGGTGCACGGTCCGGGCTGTCCCGTGTGCGTCACGCCGCTGGCCCTTATCGACGAGGCCGTCGAGATCGCCAAGCGCCCCGACGCCATCGTCTGCTCGTTCGGGGACATGCTTCGCGTGCCGGGTTCCTCGGAGGACCTGTTCATGGCGCGAGCGGCCGGCGGCGACGTGCGGGTCGTGTACTCGCCACTGGACGCCCTCGAGGTCGCGAGGCGGAACCCCGACAAGACGGTGGTGTTCTTCGCGGTCGGGTTCGAGACCACCGCGCCGGCCAACGCGATGGCCGTCGCGCAGGCGCACCGCCTCGGCGTCGAGAACTTCGCGTTGCTGGTGGCGCACGTACTGGTGCCGCCGGCGATCACGGCGATCCTGGTCTCGCCGCAGAACCGCGTGCAGGGGTTCCTCGCGCCGGGACACGTCTGCGCGATCCAGGGCTGGCGCGAGTACGAGCCGATCGCTCGCGACTTCGGCGTGCCGCTCGTCGTGACCGGGTTCGAGCCGCTCGACCTGCTCGAGGGCATCCTGATGGTGGTCCGCCAGCTCGAGGAGGGGCGGCACGAGGTGGAGAACCAGTACGTTCGCGCGGTCGTGCGCGACGGGAACATCGCGGCGCGTCGCGTCGTCGACGAGGTCTTCGAGACGTCGGACCGCGCGTGGCGCGGGATCGGCGTGATCGAGAAGAGCGGGCTCAAGCTCCGGCCCGAGTACGCGCACCACGACGCCGAGATCCTGTTCCCCCACAGCGGCGGGACGCCGGCGAGCGAATCGGAGATCTGCATCGCCGGCGACGTGCTGCGGGGCCGTGCGAAGCCGCACCACTGCCCGGCCTTCGGCACCGAGTGCACGCCCGAGCACCCGCTCGGCGCGCCGATGGTTTCGACCGAAGGCGCGTGCGCCGCGTACTTCCTCGCGGGCCGCGTGCGCGAGGAGGCCATGACGTGACCGACGATGTCCGCGAGTTCGTGCTGTCGTGCCCGGTGCCGCTGCCGCCGGGCGAGCACATCCTGCTCGGGCACGGCTCGGGCGGGAAGCTCACCCAGCAGCTGATCGGCGGTCTGTTCGCTCCCGTGTTCGGCGACGACGAGCTCTCGCGCCTGGGCGACGCCGCGATCCTGCCGCTGCCGTCGGGTGAGCGGCTCGCGTTCACCACCGACGGGTTCGTCGTGCAGCCGGCGTTCTTCCCGGGCTCGAACATCGGCGCGCTGGCCGTGAACGGCACCGTGAACGATCTCGCGATGATGGGCGCCGAGCCGCTCGCGCTCTCGGCTGCGCTGATCCTGGAAGAGGGTTTGCCGATGGCGGAGCTCGGCACCGTGATCGCGTCGATGGCCGACGCCTGCGAGCGCGCCGGCGTGCGGCTGGTCACGGGCGACACGAAGGTCGTCGAGCGCGGGGCGGCCGACGGGCTCTACGTCACGACGAGCGGGATCGGTCTCGTCCCCGCCGGCATCGATGTGGGCCCCGAGCGCGCCCGACCGGGCGACACGGTGCTCGTCACCGGTCCGGTCGGCTCGCACGGCGTCGCGGTGATGAGCCGGCGCGCCGGCATCGCCTTCGAGTCCGAGCTGGTCAGCGACACCGCACCGCTCACGTCGCTCGTGCGAGCCATGCTCGCAGCCGGCGACGTCCGCGCGCTCCGCGACGCAACCCGCGGCGGCGTGGCGAGCGTCCTGAACGAGCTCGCGCAGGCCAGCGGGGTCTCGATCCAGGTGGACGAGGCCGCGTTCCCGGTCCTTCCGGCGGTCAAGGCCGCTTGTGAGATGCTCGGACTCGACCCCCTCTACGTCGCGAACGAAGGCGTCGTGGTGGCGATCGTCGCGCCCGAGAGTGCGAACGCTGTCCTCGACGCCGGCCGGTCCGATCCGCTTGGGACGCACGCGACGATCGTCGGCGAGGTCGGCGAAGGGTCCGGCGTCCACCTGCGGACCGGGCTCGGTGCGACGCGCCCGCTGATCCTGCTGGCGGGGGACCAGCTCCCGCGGATCTGCTGACCTCGCCTGATCGGACATTCCTCTCGTCGGAACGGGTCGTCCCCCAGGGATGGTCTAGAGATCTCACGGACGGTGACGGAAAGCTGTCCGCGGGCGAGGGAAACGTCGCCCGCGCACCGGTGGACCCGGAGGCGCGCGCCGCGCACGCTGGGCGGTGGGATCGAGCGGCGACCGGCAGGGAGTCGTCGCCGAGGTGCCAAGGGGGTGCTCGTCATGAAGGAAGATCCTCGTTGCCGGCAGTTACCGCTCGAGGTTCTTCGTCACTCCGCTTTCGCGGTGACGAGGTTCGATGCGACCGGTGCCCCCGACCCGACCTTCGGCCTCGGCGGCAAGGTCACGAGCCTCCTGGATAGGAATCGCGCGCAGCACGCCGAGGCGAGAGCCGTCGCGGTCCAACCCGACGGGAAGGTCGTCGTCGTCGGTTGGGCGTACCTCACCATCGCCCGCGGTGAGCAATTCGCGGTGATAGGACGCCGCCGGCGTGCTCGATCCGTCCTTCGGCAGCTCCCCGCCATCGATGCCCGGTACGCTGTGCGCATGCCGCCCCTCTCGCGTGAACGTTTCGAGGAGCTCGTCGCAGACGCGCTCGACGCGTTGCCCGAATGGGTGATGGAGCGGCTCGACAACGTCGACGTGTTCGTGGAGGATGGCTCGCCGCCCGGGGACCCCGCTCTGCTCGGCCACTACCACGGCGTCCCGTTGTCGGGTCGCGGGTTCAACTACTCGGGCGTGCTTCCCGACCGGATCGTCCTGTACCGGTCGACGATCGAGCGGGTCTCGGGCGGAGACGAGGGCCGGCTGCGCTCGACGATCGCGCATACGGTTGCACACGAGATCGCGCACCACTTCGGTATCAGCGACGAACGGCTGCTGGAGATCGATGCGTACTGACGAGGAATGGATGCACCGGGGGCTCGAAGAAGCCGAGCGGTGCCTCGACCACGACGACGTTCCGATCGGCTGCGTGATCGTGCGCGGCGACGAACTGATAGTCGCGGCGGGCAACGAGCGCGAGCTGCGCGAGGACCCAACCGCCCACGCGGAGGTCCTGGCGTTGCGAGCGGCCGCCGAGGCGCTCGGCAGGTGGCACCTGGAAGGGTGCACGCTCTTCGTCACCCTCGAGCCGTGCGCGATGTGCGCCGGCGCGATCGTGCTCGCGCGGGTCGAACGCGTGGTGTTCGGGGCGCACGACCCGAAGGCCGGCTTCGCGGGCTCGCTGGGCAACCTCGTGCAGGACGGTCGGCTCAACCATCGCGTCGCGCTCGAGGGCGGCGTGCTCGCGGACGAAAGTGGCTCCGTGCTGAGGGAGTTCTTCCGCGCCCGCCGCTGACGGCGAACGTCAGCCTGTCTCGGGCGCTGTCAGGACGAGGAGCATCACGGTCGGCTCCCTCGCCACGAGCGCGTGCGGTGCACCGATGCGCGCATGTGCAGCCAGAACCCCGGCCCGGCGTCGTGCGTCGTGCCATCGACCGTCAGTTCGAGCCGGCCACGGACGACCTCCAAGATGGCCGGCCGTGCAGCGGTGTGTTCGGTGAGCCCTTCACCCGCGTCGAACGCGAACACGGTCGCGTTGATCGTCGCGTCCCGGTAGATAACCTTCGAGACGACGGCACCCGGCTGCACCTGGACGACGGAGGAGAGATCCTCGATCGCGGTGTGATCCACTCGTCCCCTTTCGATCACCCCGACCGCCGCCCGCCTCGCGAAGGCAGGCCACGGCGCAGCACCTCGGCCAGGACGCCGGCGTCGTTGTGCTCGACGTCTGCGGCGGAGTACACCAACGTGACCCGTCCCTCACGCGCTCGTTTGCGCAGCTCGGATATCCGGGCTCGCCGCGGCCGTAGCTCGTCGACGTATCGGCGGCGGAACTCCTCGTACCGACGGGGGTCGTGGCCGAACCACTCACGCAACCCGGCGCTCGGCGCGAGGCCCTTGTCCCACTCGTCGAGCCGGGCTCGTGCGCGTGAAACGCCGCGCGGCCACAAGCGGTCGATCAGGATGCGGTACCCGTCGCTCGGCGATGCGGGCTCGTACGCACGCTTGATCTGAACGTCCACGTCAACCCAGGGTACGTTCGCCGGCGCCGGGCGGAGCGGCGAAGGGCGGGCCACGAGGCCCGTCCTTCGCGATCCGCGACCTCTCTGCGTCAGAAGGCGCCGAGGCCGTTGGGCGTGCCAACGCCCGTCGGTCCGTCGTACCCGGCCGCGCCCTTGCACATCGTGGTCGAGCAGCTGCCGTTGGAACCGCTCGTCACATCGTGGAGCGACGACGTGTGCGCGTACGGGAGCGACGACGGGTAGCCGGTCGAGCCGCTGTTCGCGGCGAGCGCGTACACCCCGCCGATCAGCGGCGCCGACAGGCTCGTGCCGCCGACCTGGAACCAGCCCGACCGTCCCTGGTACCGCGTCGTGTCGTAGACGGCGGCACCGGTGCTCGGGTTCGCGTCCGCGGCCACGTCGACAACGCCGCGATGCGACCCGCAGCCCGTCGCCGTCCACCCCGATGCCGACGCCTGCCACGACCGGACGTTGAAGAAGGCGCTGCATCCGCTGCCCGTTCCCGACCACACGGTTTCGCTCGCCCAGGTGTTGTTGGCGCCCAGGTTCAGCGTGGTGCCACCGACGGCGACCACCGTGTTGAAGGACGCCGGCGACTCGACGCCGTATCCGGCGTCCCCCGAGCTCACCGTGATCGCGACGCCGGGATGATCGTAGGAGCCGGCCAGGGACGCGACACCGCTGGACTCCGAGCCGCCGTAGCTGTTCGAGATCACGTTCGCACCGAGGCGTGCCGCCGTGTTCACCGCCGCCGCCAGGTTCGTGAAGCTGTTGGTCTTCGCTTCGACCAGCAGGATCTTGCAGTTCTGACAGATGGCGTGGGCGACCTCGACGTCGAGGGCGATCTCGAGCGCCCAGCCCGCGTTCTTCTTCGGCAGCGGGCTCGCGTTCCCGTTCTGGTTCACCTTCTGGAAACACGAGGTGGTGACCGACCCGCTACAGGCCGGAAGCACCGGCAGTCCGAAGGTCGTCGAGTACGTTGCGAGATCGTTGGCGATCGTCGGGTCGTCGTAGGCGTCGACGATCGCGATCGTCTGCGGCGTGGACGTCGTGGCCGGCAACCCGTACGCGGTGTGGAACTGGGTGGGTCCGTACCCGGCGGGTGACGGGGCCGCGAGCGGGTTCCCACGGGCATCCGCCACGACCAGGGCGTGGCAACGAGCGGCGCCGGCAGCCGGGGCGGGACACACGGCGGCCGCGCTGGCATGCGCGTTGGCCCCATGCGCCATCGGAGCGCCGACAACCATCATCCCCAGGATCGACAGCGCAGCCGCGACGGCACGTGCACCACGTCGTCTCATCCCCAGATCCTCCCTCGACAGCCGGTTCTCCCGAACGAGCCGCAGGACCGTAGCACAGCGTTTTCCGCAGGGCATCCGGCCGATGGACTCGGCCGAACGGAGACTTCAGCGGCTCAGGCGCTCCCGAGCGATCCGCTCGATCCGCTGGGCCACGGCGGGAAGCTGGGCTCGCATCTGGTCGAACTCGCGGCGCGACATCACGGCGGCCCGCACGGGGGTGGCGGCGACCACCGTGGCCGTTCGGCGTTCGTCCTCGAGGATCGCGATCTCGCCGAGGATCTCGCCGCGGCCCAGGCTGGCCAGGGGAGCGCCGTCCTTCGTGATGTCGACCGTTCCCTCGAGGATCACGAAGAACTCGTGCGGGAACGATCCCTGCTCCAGGAGGCGGTAGCCGGCGGGGAGGTCGATCTCGTCGGCCCACCGCGCAACCCGTTCGAGGTCCTTGCGGGACATGTCGGAGAAGATCGGAAGATCGTGCAACGCATCCTGGTCCACCGGTTCTCCTCCTGTCCGGGCGCATCCTACGCCTTGCTAGGGGAACTATCCCCTCCAGGGCGGTAGGCGTTCGCGGGTGGTTTCATGATGGGATAACCTCCGCAGGATGCGCTTGAGTGTCTACGTCGATGGCTACAACCTGTACCACCGCAGGCTTGAGGGAACGGCCTACAAATGGCTCAATCTCCGCACCCTCGCAGACACGTTGGTACCCGGCGAAGACATCAGGCGCGTTCGGTACTTCACGACATGGGCGCAGCCGCGTGGTGGCGACGGCAAGCAGCAACAGCGCCAACAGGCGTACATCAGAGCACTTCGAACCACGGCCGGATTCTCCGTGGCCTTCGGCTTGTTCAGGGAGCGAGAGAAGCTCTTGCGAACGGTCCATCCACCGCCTGAGAGAATCTGGGTCTACAAGACGGAAGAGAAGGGCTCGGACGTGAATCTGGCGTCTTATTTGTTGCTCGATGCCTTTCGCAACGAGTACGACACAGCGTTGGTGATCTCCAACGACGCCGATCTGAAGACACCCATAAATCTCGTGAGACACAAATACGGCAAGAGACTTATCGTCGCCATTCCCGGCACCAACGCGCAGATAGCGAAGAGCGCTCTTCCAGCGGATCAGTACGTCCGAATCACCAAGCACCACCTGAAGAAGAGCCAGTTTCCAGCCACATTTCAGGATGCGAACGGCACCATCACTAAGCCACCGTCGTGGTAGAGAAAAGATGAGGCCGCCCGTCAGGCGGCCTCGGTTCCTAGCCACCGAAGCAGCTAGGCCAGTACCGAAAGTATCGGCAAGAGGCCCGATCAAGTCAACTTCGTCCACACACTTTCCACCGGTTATCCACAGGTATGCCTTGCCGCAGACACTATCCCGACGATAGATATACTTGACGGCGGTACCGCCACGTAGTATATTCCAACCATGCCCAAGGTTAATCGGAATGATCCGAAGCGGGGAGCGGCTTCCGAGTCGCGCTATTCCCTCATGGAGTTCGAGCGCGAGTTCCCGGACGATGCCTCTTGCCTCGATTGGCTCCTTCACTGGCGCTACCCGGATGGTGTCTACTGCCCGACCTGCGAGCGTGTCACGAAACACCATCGCGAGCGCAAGCGCACGTCCTACTCCTGTCAGTTCTGCGGACACCGCGTCCACCCGATGGTCGGCACGATCTTCGAGGACTCGGCCACGTCGCTGAAGCTGTGGTTCTACGCGTTGTACCTCATGACTAGCACTCGTTGCGGTATCTCCGCGAAGCAGATGGAGCGAGAGCTCGGCGTCACCTACAAGACGGCATGGCGGATGGCCAAGCAACTTCGCACCATGCTCGACCAAGACGGCGAGTCCCTGTCCGGCACAGTCGAAATCGATGAGTCGTACTTCGGCGGCAAGGACAAATGGAAGCACGAAACCAAGCGCGCCCACGTCGGAACCGGCGGCGTCACCAAGACCCCGGTGATGGGCATGGTCCAGCGCCGTGCGAGCGGAGAACCGGGGAAGATCATGGTCAAGGTCGTAACCGGCGTGAAGAAGAACGACCTCTTGCCGCACGCCAAGCAGTTCATCCTTCCCGCTTCCACCGTGTACACGGACGAGTCCTACGCATACCGCGACCTCGAAGGGATGGGCTACCGGCATGGGCGCGTCAATCACGCTCAGGGCGTCTACGTGAGCGGAGACGTTCACACCAACACGATCGAAGGATTCTGGGCGACCGTGAAGCGCGGGATCGGCGGGAACTACCACGCCGTATCGACCAAGTACCTGCAGTCCTACTTGGACGAGTACGCGTTCCGGTACAACAATCGCGACACTAGGATTCCCCGCGGCGTTTTCGGGGCTGCTCTTTCTCGGATTCCTCTGGCTGAGTAGCGGGCGGCGCGACCTTCCCGAGATTCCGTAAGAAGTCATCGCGTTCTGGGACGGGGATCGTAAGTCCCTTGTCGGTTCGTTGCTTCTTGTCGCCCTCGCGAGTGAGGTCGTCGCTTTGCTTCTTAGGCATCGTTGCTCCAGTCTACGCATCGTGAAGCCCTTCAAGAGCAGCTACCTCAAGCTCGAACGGGGCCTCGAAAACTTCAAGACGTTCCACGCTCAGTTCAGGGCGGACTATGAATCCCAACCCCTGGTGACTGACATACGGGTTGAAGGGCGCCTGCGCGGCGGCGTATTCATCGCCGACCTGATCGCCGAACAGGTTCCAGATATCCGACTCGAACACAGCACTGCAATCGGAGACGTGGTCAACAATTTCCGAGCTGCGCTCGACCACACCGTTTGGCGTCTCGTCAAGATGTGGGGCGCTCGGCTCACACCCTTCGAGGAGCAGCGCGTCGCCTTTCCAATGACTAGAAAACGGCCAAAAGACTTCGGCCCCATCTTCAACGACCGGGTCCCCGGCGTCCCAGATGATCCCTACAGAGCATTCTTCGAGCGGTATCAGCCGTATCACCGCACGGTACGCGGACGGACGATGAAGCTGCTTCGGGATATCTCTGACAGGGACAAGCACCGGATAGTGCTGCTCAGTTACCCCGCCCCTTCTAAGTTGAACATGCGGGTTACCGGCGTCCGTTGCAAGATCGTTGACCAGGAGCCCCCGCCTACCCGCCTGAAGCACCTCAAGCCTGGCGCACCACTCGCCAGGCTCTATCTGCTTCCAACGGGACCCGACCCGACAGTGAAGATGCAAGGCCGAGTGACCATCAGCCCAACGTTCGAGCGCGGAAAACCCGTGATCCCGAGCCTGAAACTCATCGCTCAGGTCTGCGCCGAGGCCGTCCAACAGATCGAGGACATGGCCCTTGGACACGAACCATTCCCGCCAAACGGCCCGCCTCATTGGGGCGGCTCCTGACGCCTACCGCCCCGGAGGGGATAGTTCCCCTTGCTAGACTCGCGGCGGAGGCGTGCCGGAGCGGACGAACGGGACCGCCTCGAAAGCGGTTAGGGGTCTAATCCACCCCTCGCGTGTTCGAATCACGCCGCCTCCGCCGCTCGAAGATCCTCGGACGGCCGGCCCTCACCTACGGGTCGGCCGTGACGACCCTGTCGCGACCTTCGCGCTTCGCACGGTAGAGGGCCTCGTCGGCGGCACGCAGGAGCTCCGCCGACTCCCATCCGTGCTGCGGCGCGGCCGCCACGCCGAACGAGAGACCGGCCTGCTCGGCCGCTATGTGCTCCCCGAGGTCGGCGCGCGAGAAGCTCTCCCGGATCCGTTCCGAGAGCGAGACTGCTTCCTCGAGCGTGGCATCGGGGAGAAGGAGCGTGAACTCGTCGCCGCCATAGCGACACGCGAGGTCGCCGGCGCGGATCCCCGCGGAGAGCACGCGGGCGGTCTCGCACAATAGGCGGTCCCCGCCGTCGTGCCCGTAGGTGTCGTTGATCTGCTTGAGGCGGTCGACGTCGACCATGACGACCGCGAGCGGCCGGTCCGAACGATGTGCCCGATGGAGCTCGCGATCGAGCGATTCGGTCATGAATCGCCGGTTGAACAGTCCCGTGAGGGGGTCCTGGATCGACTGCGCACGAAGCGTCTCCCGCAGCCGGAAGTTGGCGAGCGCCAACGCAACGTGCTCGGCCACTGCGAGCACGAGCTGGTCCGCGGCTGCGGTTGTCGTCCGGGTCGCCCCGCGCTGACGGAGATGGAGCACGCCGAGGGTCTCTCCCTGCGCCGTCAACGGCACGCAGAGGAAGGAGGTGCCGTCGGAAGGCGTGACGTGTGCGCACGGCACCTCCTCCTCGATGTCGGACACCTGGTGGGGTGCCCCGCGCCGGAGCGCCCAGCAGTCCTCGGCCGCGAACGACGACTCGTCGGCCGGCATGCCGCCCCACCGTGCCAGCGCCTCGACACGATCCTTCGACGCACGCGACGCGTAGACGGCCCCACCGTGCTCCGGGAAGAGCCGCGGACCCACACGCATCAACACGGAGCTCGCCTCGCCGAGGTTCGCGCACGCCGCGAGGAGCTCTCCCATCTCCGACAGCGTCCTGGCTTCGCGCGTTCGCTCCTCGAGCTGGCGGACGGTCCTGGTGAGCTCCAACGTCGCGTGCCTCGACGCCTCCTCGATCATCTTGCGCTCGGTCACGTCCTGGACCTGTGCGATCCAGTAGGCGGGGCGACCAGCGGCGTCGCGGACCAGAGAGATGACGGCGTCGCCGATCATCTCGCTCCGGTCCTTCCGCACGTAGCGCTTCTCCAGGCGGTACTCGTCGCGATGGCCGTCGATCGCCTCCTGCTGGAGACGACGTTGCTCCGACCAGTCGCCGGGCGCGGTGAACGAGGCGATGTCGCGCCCGGCCAGCTCGTCGTCATCGAACCCGAGCATCGCCGAGTAAGCGCGGTTCGTGCGCGTGATGACGTTGCTGTTCACGTCGGCGAGCGCCATGCCGACCGGTGCCCGCTCGAACGTCGTCTTGAACAGCTCGCCTGCCTGTCGGACCAGGGCTCGCTCCCGGCTCAGTGCGCCGACCACCGCGTCCGCACCGAGGGCGAGCGTGAGCGCAAGCATCGCACGCAGTCCCAGTCCCACCAGCTGGCCGTCGGCGCCGCCGCCCCACAGCACCGCGCCTGTGACGTTCGCGCCGACCGCGATCGCCCAGCCGGCGAGCGCGCCGGGGCGACCTCGAAGAACCGTGAGCTCCATGATGCTGATGAGCAGCAGCCCGAAGAGGTATTGCGAGTCCGAGTAGGCGTAGAGCCACAGGAACGAGATGCCGCAGGCGAACCCGACGAGCGCGCAGGCCAGGGCAACCGCGGGAGAAGATCGCAGGACCGGCCGTGTCTGCGCGAACCCGGTGACGGCCACGGTCGCGGCGATCGCGTATCCGATGGGAGCGATCAGGTTCGCGTGCGACGCGGTGGCGAGTGGAGCCGTCGCGACGTACCCGACCATGCCCGCGGCCGCGACGAGCCGTGCGTATCCGATGCGTCCCCAGCCCGCGATCAGCAGGGTCTTCGAATAGGTTCCACGGTGCGGCATCGTGCGTCCCCCGCGGGTAGCTCGCCCTCGTCCACGGTGTTGTCGGCACGATCGGGCAGCCGCATTAGGTCGCCTAGGGGGTCGGTACACTCGTCGCGGTGGCCTGCCCGAGCGGACGAAGGGGCACGCCTGGAGAGCGTGTAGGGGGTTACACCCCTCGCGGGTTCGAATCCCGCGGCCACCGCAGAGAGGAAGATCCCACGGGTCAGAGCATGTCTCACGCCCGCCGGTGTCCAGCCGGTGCCGGGCCGTATCCTTGATCCCGAGCGGGCATCGGCCCTCACCCATCGCGACGTCGCGAGTTCCACGGTGCCGGGCGACAACCTCCCCATCAGTCACCCGCGGTGATCGGGGGGCCGGGCAACGAGCCGCCCCCCTTCCAACGAAGCGCCTTCCGGTTGGGGGGGCTGATGAGACGAGACGGACCGCAGGATGCCGGCGACCACCACCGTCAGGAGGCTCACCCATACGCCGAAGTTCGCGATGAGCTCCTTTCCTGTGAGGTTGTCCTGCCTCGCCAGGTCGTACCAAGGGAAGCCACCCATCCAGCGAGTGTAGAGCTCGACGAGTAGGCAACCAGCGAGCACGTTGAACGCGGTCGCACCCCAGAAGCTCAGCAAATACGCGGGAGCCACGGCCCACACCAAGTAATGCTTGGCGAATGCTGGGGTCAGCACCAGTAAGCCGGTCAGCGCTAGCGCCGACGCCTCGACCGCGCGCCAGGGACGCCACACGACCAGGGCGGCGGGAAGGCCCGCTGCCACAAGCAGCACGAGGAAGCGCCCTGGGCCGTGGAGCCAGGTTACCCAGGGTGGGTGCCCGAGCCATCTCCCGAGCTGCACCAGCCCCCACACGCGCATTCCCCCGGTGTAGCCCAAGACGTGGTCGCGGAAGGGCTGCCACACACGGAGAACTACCGGCGCCCACGTCAGCGCGAGGAGAGCTCCTGAGGCGAGGCAGAAGCGCAGGGCTGTACGCCATCCGACCCGGAGGGCGAAGGCGAGCAGCGTCGGCACGATGACGACGGGCACGATCTTCACGCCGAGCGCGATCGCTATCGACAGTCCGGCCATCGCCGGCGCTCGCCGGTCGACGAGCAGATAGACGCTGAGCAACGAGAACATGACGAAGACGGGATCGGTGTTGCCGTGGAAGCCGGACATGACGAACAGGATCGGGCTCAAGGCCACCGAGGATGCCGCGACGAGCGATTCCCGCAGCGGTCGACGCCTCCGCAGCAGCTCGAGCACCAGGAACGGAGTCACCAAGTCAGCCGATATCGCCGGGAACCGGATGGCGAACGGGAACGAGAGCCCGTGTCGGGTCGCAACGTTGACCAACACGAGCATGTAGCCGATCAGTGGTGGGTGGTTGTACAGCATGCGGGTGCCCGGGGCGCCCACGTGCAATCGGTAGACGCCCACCGGGCCCGCCTCGGCGACACCTGCGGCGAAGTGCATAAATATCCGGACATCCGTGGTGCCGAACGTGGTGGCAGCGACGATGAGCTTGAGGATCGTGGTGAGGATGACGATCGCAGCCAGAATGACCCGATAGCGCCCCAGCTGGGAGGCCGGCATCCGCACTCGCGGGAACGAGTCACACCCTCAACTCGGATTGTCGCGATATCCGGCACGGCGATGAACGTTGACGTTCGCCCAGCGTGCCGACCGGGTCTTCGGGTCAAGGGCCTTGGTGCTGGTCGTCGTCGAAGGTCTGGCAGCGAATCGAGGAGTTCTCAAGGCGGCCGAGGGTGTTCGCATCAGGGTCGACCCATTAGGATTCCCCACGCGGTGCGATCGATGATCCGCACTGGGGTAGCTAGTAAAGGACGCCGGCGTGAGAGCTAAGGCCCAGGTGCGCTTCATGTGCCCCTTTCGAGAGACGACCCTAGAACCGCTAGGAACTCCTGTAAAACTGACCCGGTGGATGACGCCGACCGCCGCGCCCTGCTCGCCACGCTTTTGCCGACGGCATGAGACGCGCTCCGACGTGTCCTTGTGCGTGACCAGCCCGACCGCGACGATCGCGCTTGAGCTGCTGCGCTACGGGGACGAGGCGGGCAACGACTGGGCCGACATCATTGACGCGCTGACGATGTACTCGGATGCTCGGCGTTGGGTCGTGCGGCTGTCTCGGGGAGCTCGAGGCCCCGGACGGCTCGTAACTCGACAGAGCGGTGCCCAGGCCGGTGCCCAGAGAAGTTCAGCGTCGTCGCAGGTCAGAGCGGATGGCACAAGCCCGCGGCCACCGCGTGGCCCCGTATCGCGGCGGGCTGGCCCGCTAGATCTGCGAGCCAGCCCGTTTTCCCTGCGACCGCGTCAGGACGCGAGCCGCAGCCCCTCGGTCCGCTCGATCGTTAGCGCCTCGTCGCGAAGCTTCCGCATGAGGCCGCTGACGTAGCCGGTCACCTCGTACCAGGCGAATCCGAGCCCGCCGATGATGAGGCCGGTGGCTCCGATCTCCATCCAGTACTCGCGAAGCGGCATCCCCCACAGCGCGAACACGTTGAAGTCCGCGATCCACGCTACGGCGATCCCGAGTCCGAGCATCAAGACAGCCCTGATCTCGGGGTAGCGAACGAGGAACCGCTCGACGAGCCTGGCGGTGACCGCCACGGCCAGACCGAGCAGCACGGTGATGGCGAAGACGTGCATTGTCGTCGCCTCCTCTCAACCATCCACCACCGGCATCCTCCGTCCGGCGGCGCGGCCGTGAGAGGGCCGAATGGCGGGGTACAGCGAGGACCGCCGTACCCCGCGAGCGACCTACGGCAGGTACCGAACCAGGGCGAACGACGAAGGGTCCCTGACCTGGCCGGCGACCACGATCCTTCCATCGGCCTGGAGCGCGACTCCCGAGCAGCTCGAGCCGCCCGAGAAGCGCGTGGCGACCTTGCCGTTCACGCCCCACGTGTCGTCGAGCGTCCCGTTCCGCAGGAAGCGCGCCACGACGATCCGCGGCACGGTCCTGTCACCGTACTCGTGAGGCTCGACGTGACCGGCCGCGACGATCCGCCCGTCGGTCTGGATCGCGAGGCCGACGAAGGCCTGCTCGTTCGGGCCCAGGCTGACCCGGACCACCCCGTCGCCGGAGAAGGTCCGGTCGAGCCGGCCATCCCTCGTGAACCGCACCACGCCCGAGTGGAAGATGTCGTAGTCGCCGGCGACCAGGATCTTGCCGTTCGCCTGCAGTGCGACGGCCAGCGGCCAGACGAAGTACGCGTTCGAGCTGGTCAGCCGACCGACCACGCCGTCACCGCCGAACGAGCGATCCAGGCGACCATCAGGCATCAGCCGGGCGAGCGTGAGACCCCACGGCGTGTAGCCCGTGACGACGATCTTGCCGTCGGGCTGGATGGCGAGGGCGCGCGCGGCGCCGTTGCGGACGAAGACCGCCTTCCCCCCGTCGGCGAACGTCGGGTCGAGGCTCCCGTCGTGCCGGTAGCGCAGCACCGCGAAGTACGGACGGGTCGGGGCGCCCGCTTGGCCCGACACGACGATCTTGCCATTGGACTGGATCGCGACATCGGTCGCCATGTCCATGCTCGGCGTCAGGTTCGTGCGAACGATGCCGTTCCCACCGAACGATGTGTCGAGCGTCCCGTCGGGCAGGTAACGGACGGTGGCGAACCGCCGATAGCTGTCCGTCCCGGCGACGACGATCCTGCCGTTCGATTGGATCGCGACCGAGCTGGCTTCGTCGCCACCACCCGCGATCGGCGTGGTCAGCATGCCGTCGCCGCTGAAGGTCGGATCGAGCGAGCCGTCCGCTTCGTAGCGGGCCACCGCGAACTCGCCCGTGTCAGACGGTCCTGCCGCTGCCCGACGGCGACGATCTTCCCGTCGCTTTGGATCGCCACCGCCTTCGCGTACGACCCGTCCGGGAAAAGCGTCGTCACCTTGCCCCGGTTGCCGAAGGACGGGTCGAGGTCGCCACCGGCCGCGAGCGCCGGAGGCCCGAGCGCGAACGTCAGCAGGAGGATGCCCGCTGCGACCGTCGTCACCGTGCCGATCCCCTTCCTCTTCGTACTCACGTCTTCTTGGTTGAGCATCGTGATCGCCTCCCTCGACGACCGATCTGTTCCCTATCCAGAGGCAGGAGAGAACGCGGCGCCATCGAAGAGCCGTTCGCCGGTCCTCGCGTCGGTCCCACCCCAAATGATGAGCTCGGTACCGGTCCAGACCGCGATCGCGTCGGTGCGGGCGCCGATCGGTGCCTTCGGCAACGCGGACCATGTGTCGCTGGTCGGGTCGTATGCCTCACCGTGTGAAGGGATCGACCCATCGACGTTGGTGCCGCCCCACACCACCAGCTGATCGCCCGCCCAGGCGGAGGCGAACCCGTTCCGTGGAAACTCCATCGAAGCCGTCCACCGCCAGCTGTTCGTGGCCGGGTCGTACGCCACACTGCGTGCGAGGGGCTTCGCCTTCATGGACGGATGACTGGTTCCGCCGATGACCAGCAGCTCGGTACCGTCCCAGATCGCCGCGTAGTCGAGCGTGTAGTACCCGCCACCGCGCGCGACGGGCATCGAGGGCAGCTTCCTCCAGGTGCGCGTGGCGGGGTCGTATGCGGCGGCATCGGAGAAGTGGACGAACTGCCAGCCGACCTCGGTCGACGGTGGGTCGTAGCCCGCACCGCCGGCGATGATCAGCTCCTTCCCGGTCCAGGCGCCGGCTGCGTGCCGGCCGAGGAGGGGAGATGGCGGCAACGCCTTCGAGGAGTTCGTTGCGAGCGTGTATGCCACGCCGTCCGCGAGTTCCTGATCGCAGCAGCCTCCGCCCCATCCAATCATCTGCGTCCCGGTCCACACGACGAGCGGCGAACCTGCGTCGATCGAGGGCTCAGGAAGGTGCCGCCACGTGTCGGCGGCCGGGTCGTAGGCCACATTCGAGATGCCCGACAGCAGGAGCTCGTGACCCGTCCAGACCGCCTTGTCGGATCCCTCGAAGCATCCCTTCGGCTTCGGAACGCGGGACAGCGTGCGCCACGAGTCGGCCGACGGGTCGTATGCGAGGACGGTCTCGTCGCAGTTGCCGGTGGCGCTGTTATGTGTGACGACGAGCAACATCTCGTGCCCGTCCCAGACCGCTGCCGCCGGAGTGAAGTAGTCGAAGTCGATCGGCGCGGGAGCGATCCGGTGCCAGCTCGCCGGCGTGACCGACGGCGTCGAACTGCTCGTGCTCGAGGGTGTGAATGACGGAGAAGTTGACGAGCCGGTCGAAGAACCGGCGATGGACGAGTCGCGTCCGCTGCAGCCAGAGAGGAAGGCCGACAGCAGCACGAAGCCGATGAGCACGATGGCGGTCAGCCTTCTGGGACTCGACGTTTCGAACGTGCGTTCCGATCGCTGCGTCTTCATGGTGAACGCCTCCTCAGACACTCGATTCCCTACGCCGATGCAGGCGTGAACACGGCACCATCGGAAAGCCCCTTCCAATGCTGAGTCCGCGCGTCGATCCCAACGGGAAACGATCGAGGAGCCACTGGATGGACCGACGACCGAGGAGCTGGTCCGTTCTCCGCAGCTGGAGAGCACGGTCGAGAGCAACGCGAACGCACCGACCGGCACGACGAACGCGCCGGGTACCACCGTTCGATGGATCCGCACGGTCTTCATGACGATGCCCTCCTTTCAGGCATCCATGGCGGCGGTCCAACGAGACCATCGTGCGGGGCGAGCGGTCCGGATGCGATCCCCGGCGAGGGACACTTGCGTCCCTCGCGGATAGGTTTCCGTCACCGCGAGCCGATCCCAGTGTCGGGCCGCGCTCGCACGACTACGCGAGTCCTATGGCCCTCCTGCGCAAGGACCAGAGGGGACAAGCCTGCGTGTCTCGGGCCGGCCGTCTACTCCGCGTAGCCGTGCTAGGCGGGGAGCCAGCGGTGCCTGTAAAGCGAGATCCGCTCATGCGGTTCTCCGCATCTCGGCGTTGTCGGTACTCGACCAGCGGACCGAGGCTCGAGTTGCGGGCCGATGGCAGACGGAGCACAGTGCAGGTTCGGAGCCCGCAGGGGGGGTGAGCCGCATGAAGTTCGAGGATCTGACGCAGCAGGACCGCGAACGCTGGGAGCGTTATGTGGTTACCGGCTTGCACGCGTTCCTGTTCGTCGACCACATCGTGGGCGACCGCACACTACGCGCGGCGGTCGATGAGCTCCAGTCGATGATCCCGGGGGACGACCCGGAGTCGCCCGACTATCTGCCGCCGAGCGACCGTGTCGTCGTCCTCTCGGCGACCGAGACGGTGGGACCCTACAAGGCGTTCGTGCACCTCTGGGCGCCGCCCCGTGACCTCGCCACGCTGCAGGACTTCATCGCGGGGGCGTTGTGGGACCTTGGCTTCCGGTGCGACTACGGCGTACAGGGTACCGCGTACGCCGGACCGACCGGTGAGATCTACCCGCTCAAGGTCAAGAAGTGCGACGTAGTGGGCTTCGTGCGGATCTGGCTCGCCCGAGACGAGGGGGACGCCTTCGACGTTCTCGCGAGGCTCTCCGAGCTCGACGGCTTCCAGGGGGCGGTGACCATGTTCGGCAGCTTCGACGTGCTGCTCGTGCTCGACGGGAAGGAGATCGGCGACGTCGCCAAGGTCATCATGGGCAAGCTCCAACGGACCCCGGGTATCGCGAGGACCGAGACCGCGTTCGCAGACTACCGTCGGTACGACGTCGCGACGTAGTAGCTACGCCTGACCAACGCTGGCCCGTTCGCGCGCCGACCGAGCTTGCCGAGCACCGGTGAGGTTTCCCTTGCGCTCGAATCGATCGAAGGCGGCGTCGGCCGCAGCGATGGCGTCCTCCGGTCGGTCGGGAAGTAGCACGTGCGCCAGGTCCACCAGCGCGTCCCCGTGGATCGTCAGGAAGTCCGTCGCGGAAGCCAGTCGGACGGCCTCCCGCGCGAGCGCCACGGCACCGGGGCGATCCCCGCGCAACGCCGTCACCTTGGCCACCGCCCGGCGCCACGCGATCTGCGGTTCGAGCGCGAACGATGGCGCATCCCGAACGATGCTGCGAGCCAACATGTGCGCCTCTGCGTCGCGACCCTGGTCGAGCAGGACCTGGGCGAGGTCCGCGGCCACGAGCGCAGCGTCGGTGGTCTCGCCGCGACGCTCGAACGATCGGTGCGAGGTCCTCATGGCACGCTCGGCGGCGGCTGCGTCTCCCTCCCACCAGTCGATCAGCCCGGTCACGTAGGCCGCCTCGGCCGACCATCGCGGCTGCGAGAGCTCCTCGAAGACTTCCGACGATGCCGCTGCTTGGGTGCGCGCCGCGTCGAACCGCTCGAGCATGGCGAGCACGACGGCCTCTCGCAGCGCGACGGACGAACGCACCATCGGCTCGTCCGCGAAATCGCCGATCAACGTCTCGAGCCGGCCGAGCGCCACGTCGCAGGGAGTGGATCCAATGACGAGCGCCTGGGCGACGATGTCCGCGCTCGTGGCTGCGGCAGCCGATCGCGCGTCGCCCAGCTGCAGGCCGCGCTCACCTGCGTCCAGCATCGCCCTGACGTCCCCTGTGACGAAGCGGTGCACGATGCCCATCGCCTCGAGGCCCGCCGCGAGGTGCTCGGGGTCACCTGACCGTTCGAACGTCTCGAGCGCCTCCTCGACGACGCGCCGCAGACCGGCCCCCGAGGTGGCCCCCGGTTCGGTGATCAACTGCCATGTGTAGCGGTCCATCCGCGCCCTTGCCTCGAGGACGGGTTCGCCGATCCGATGCGCACCTTCAAGCATCTCGTCGAGAACCGACTCAGCGCGGTCCTGCTCTCCGGCCTGGAACAGGCTGTCGGCGAGGTTCGGCAGCAACGCGAGACGCACCGGGACGTCGCTCGGCAGCAACGCCGCCGCCTTCCCCAGTAGCTTCACGGAGGCGGGCATGTCGCCGCGCGCCACAGCGCGGCGACCTGCCGCCGCTGCGTGGAGGCCGGCGCGAACGGCGAGACGCTCCACGTCCTCGTCGACGGGACCGAGCTCCGCCCGGTACCGGAAGGCCTGCTCGAGGTGATAGGCGACGATCTCCTCGTAGGGCTCGATGCGAACGCCCGCACTGCCCTCGAGCCACGCGGCGTACTGCTCGTGGAGCTCCGCGCGTCTCGACTTCCGGATCCCGTCGTAGGCGGCGTCGCGGAGCAGGATGTGCCGGAAGCTGTAACCGTCGTCGGCATTCGTCGACGGCAACCCGCGGATCAAGTCCTTGCTCATCACCGACCTCAGATGAAGTTGGACTTCGCCCTCGGCTCCCTCGGGCGAGATCGCAACGACCTCAGACGTAAGGAAGTCCTTGCCAATCACCGATGCGCGCTCCACGACGTCGCGCTCCGGGAGCCCCAATGTGTCGAGCCTCGCGGCAAGGAGCGCGGAGATCGTCGGTGGTGTCGCGAGGTCGGAGATGTCACTCGCCGCGACCCATCGATCGCCGTTTCGGACGAGGGAGCCGTCATCGATCAGGTGGGCCACGATCTCCTCGACGAAGAGTGGGTAACCGGAGGCGATCTCGACGATCCTCCCCCTGACCGCCGGGTCGAGCTCGGCCGCGCCCAACAGGTTTCCGAGCATCGCATCGGAGTCGTCGGCATCGAGGGGCTCCAGGAGGATCGTGGTGGCGTTCAACGCACCCGCCCCCCACGCTGCCCGTTCGTCCAGCAGCTCCGCCCGCGCCATGCAGACCAGCATCATGGGAGCGTCGCGGGAACGGTCGGCGACGTGCTCGATCAGATCCAGGAGGTTCGGCTCCGCCCAGTGGATGTCGTCGAATACGAGCACGAGGGGCCGCGGCCGCGACATCGCCTCGAACAACCTGCGGATCGCCCAGAAGATCTCGTCGGGAGAGGGCCTTCCCAGTGCGAGCCCAAGGGCCTGCCCGACACGTCTGGCGACGACGTCCTCGCGCTCGATCCCCGAGACGAGGGCTTGGATCTTCGCAACCGCGCTCTCGGGATCGTCTAGGTCGGTCAGGCGGGCGGCCCGATGCACCATCTCGGAGATCGGCCAGAATGTGATGCCGTCGCCGTACGACAGGCACCGGCCCGAGAGCACCGTCGCGCCGTCGCCGCGTCCACGGATGAACTCCTCGACCAATCGCGACTTCCCGATGCCCGGCGGGCCCAGGATCGTGAAGAGCTGGCATCGGCGCCCGGTGACGACACGGTCGAGCGCCTGGTGTAAGAGCTCCCGCTCCGCTTCGCGACCGACAAGGGGCGGATCGAATCGGCGGGCATGTCCGAGCGTCCCCGGCACCACATCGAGCAAGCGGCGCACGCCCATCGGCTCTGGGAAGCCCTTGAGCCGGACGGGGGTCATCTCCTCCGAGGCGATCGCGTCGCGGATCAACCGATACGTGTCGTCGCTGAGGACGATCTCGCCCGGTTGCGCGACCTGCTCAAGTCTCGCCGCCAGGTTGACCGGACCTCCGGTGATCGAGATCGCTTCGGTCTCGGGGTCGCCGGTGACGACCTCCCCGGTGTTCACGCCGATCCTCGTTTCGAGCGCGATCCATCGATCGCGCTCCAGCTCCTTGTTCAGCTCGCCTATCCCTTCGCGGATCGCAACGGCTGCGCGCGCGGCGCGAAGCGGATCGTCCTCGTGGACACGTGGCACGCCGAACACGGCGAGGACGGCATCTCCGATGAACTTCTCGACCCTTCCGCCGTGCGCCTCGACGATCGTCTTGAGGATTCCGAAGTAACGGTCGAGGATGGCCCGCACCGACTCGGGATCGAGCGTCGAACCCATCTCGGTCGAGCCGACGAGGTCGCAGAACAGCACCGTGACGACGCGTCTGGCTCCGGACGACGGATGAGCCGGGAGCGGTGACCCGCAGGCGAGGCAAAACCGAGCATGCTCAGGGTTTAACTCTCCACACGCCGTGCACGCCACCATATGTCGTGAGCCTAGGACCGCCGCGTCGAGGGAGCCAGCCGGGAGGCTCTCCGAGATGAGCTGCTCGTGCGCGTTTGTAGACTCGCCGCGGTGGCCTGCCCGAGCGGACGAAGGGGCCGCCTGGAGAGCGTGTGCCCGGGCGGTAGGCGTGGAACATCCGACCGGAAGACAAGCGGGCACTTCCTGGCTGATGGTCTGCCCGACCAGGCCGCTGCCGCACCACCACGCGAGTCCTATGGCCCTCCTGCGCAAGGACTTGAGGCGGGCGAGTCGGCGTGTCTCGGGGCGGCCGTATACTCCGCGTGGCCGTGCTAGGCGGGGAGCCAGCGGTGCCCTGTAACCCGAGATCCGCTTCATGCGGGGCTGAATCCCCGTCCGAGGCCCGCGAGGTCCGAGGCAGCACTCGGTGCGGAGCGTTGAAGGTCGGGTCCCACGCGACGTCGGACCGCGAACCGGGTCAGGGCCGGAAGGCAGCAGCCCTCAGCGGACCCCGGCGGGTGCCGTGGGCTCGCCTGGCCGGAGCTTGCCGCGCAGGGTCGCGCCCAGGTCTCACGCGGTCGACGACGGGTGCACGGCCTCTGTCGTTTGGGGGAGCGCGTGGCTGAGGACGAACGAGCCGAGAAGCAGCATCAGGCCTTGTACCGCCGGTACCGGCCGCAGACGCCGTCCGAGCTGCTCGGGCAGGACCACGTCGTCCGCGCGCTGACCGGGGCGATCCGCGAGGGTCGCCTGCACCACGCGTTCCTGTTCTGTGGGCCGCGCGGCACCGGCAAGACCTCGACGGCGCGCATCCTGGCCAAGATGGTCAACTGCGTGAACGCGCCCACGGCCGAGCCGTGCGGGGTTTGTGAGCAGTGCGTCGCGATCCGCGAGGGCACGCACGTCGACGTCGTCGAGATCGATGCGGCGTCGCACGGCGGGGTAGACGACGCGCGCGACCTCCGCGAGAAAGCGCCGACGGCGCCCATGGCCGGTCGCGAGAAGGTCTACATCATCGACGAGGCGCAGCGGCTCTCACGGGAAGCTTTCGACGCGCTTCTGAAGCTCTTCGAGGAGCCGCCGCAGGGCGTCCGTTTCGTGCTCGCGACCACCGAGCCGCACAAGATGCCGGCCACGATCGTCGGCCGGTGCCAGCGGTTCGACTTCCGCAGGCTCTCGACCGAGGACCTCACGCGGCAGATCCTGCAGATCGGGAAGGCCGAGCAGATCGACGTTCCCGAGTCGGTCGCCGCGATCATCGCCCGCCAGGCCGAGGGGTCCTCGCGCGACGCCCTCTCGCTGCTCGACCAGGCGTCGGTGCTCGGCGGCTCGACGGTCGACGATGCCACGATCCGCGCGCTGTTCGGCGCGCCGCGGCAGGAGGTCCAGCACGAGCTCGCCGACACGCTCGCCCTCGGTGACATGCGCGGCGCCTTCGAGATCGTCGACCGGCTGGTGCAGGACGGTCAGGACCTTCGCAACGTCACCGCCGAGTCGCTCGCGCACTTCCGCAACCTGCTGCTGGTGAAGACGGCGCCTGGGCAGGAAGACCTGCTCGACGTACCCGCCGACGCCTACGAGGCGCTTCGTGTGCAGAGCGAGAAGTTCTCGCCGGGCGAGATCGCGCGGGTGCTGTCCCTGCTGCTGGCGGCGCAGAACGACATGCGGTGGACGACCTCGCCACGGCTGACCTTGGAGTTGGCATTGGTGCGGGCGTGCGTGCCGGAGACGGATCCGACGCCTGCTGGAGTCGTTTCGCGTCTTGAGCGGCTGGAGCGGCTGGCGGACGTTTCGAGCACCGCGGTGGATCCCGCCGACCACGTCCGCGGGGGTGTCGTCGCGGGGAAAGAAACGCCCCGCGCCGACACCCCCGCCTCCTCCGATGTTCCTTCGGTTGTGCTTGCGGATCCGACGCCGGCACCGGCTGATACGACGACTGAGGAGGGACCGGTCACCCAGATGCCGGTGCCGCATGCTGCTTCTGCGGAGAACGTCGACGTATCGATGTTGCGGCGGGGGTGGCCTTCGTTGATCGCGCATCTGGGGGAGATGCGGCAGCCGATCCTGCGGGCCATCTTGGAGAGCGCGACCGTGGCGTCGTTCGACGGGCAGACGTTGGAGCTGGCGTTCCCGCCGGACAAGCGGTTCGGGGTGCAGAAGGTCGAGGATCGGCAGGAGGACCTTCGCGGAGCGCTGACGGACCTGTTCGGGATCGCGCCGGAGGTGACGTGCGTGGTGCGCGAGTCGCGCGATCCGGCGGGTGGTCCTGCCGTGATCGAGGTCGTCGACGAGGACGAGACGCCCGACGAGGCTGAGGCGCTCCGGCGGCTGCAGGAGGTCCTCGGGGCCCAGCCGGTCGACGGGGGCGGGGAGTAGGGCGTGTACGAGGGGCCGATCCAGGACCTGATCGACGAGCTCGCCCGTCTGCCGGGCATCGGCCCGAAGTCCGCGCAGCGGCTAGCGTTCTGGTTGGTGAAGGCGCCGCCCGACGACGCCAAACGCCTGGCCGGCGCGATCGTCCAGGCCAAGGAGCGCATCTCGTTCTGCCGCGAGTGCGGCAACGTCGCCGAGGGCGACCTGTGCCGTGTCTGCCGCGACGAGTCGAGGGACCGGACCGTCCTGTGTGTCGTCGAGGAGCCGAAGGACGCCGCGATGATCGAGCGCTCGGGTCTGCACAAGGGCCGGTACCACGTGCTGGCCGGCGCGATCAGCCCGCTCGACGGTATCGGTCCGGAGGACCTGCGCGTCCAGGAGCTGCTCGACCGGGTCGAGCGCGACCACGTCACCGAGTGCATCCTCGCCACGAACCCGAACCTCGAGGGCAACGCCACCGCGATGTACGTGGCGGGTCTGCTCAAACCGATCGGGGTCCGTGTGACGCGGCTGGCGAGCGGGCTCCCGGTAGGCGGCGACCTCGAGTACGTCGACGAGGTGACCCTGTCGCAGGCGCTAGAGGGGCGGAGAGAGATGTGAGGACCGGGGACCGGTCGTTCCCCGAACAGGTCGCTCGGACGCGCGGCCTGCAGCTCGGACGACCCCGCACGTTCACCGCGTCCGCCGAGCGGGTCGTCTTCCTGCGGTCGAAGGCGGGCGACGACCCGGTCACGTGCCTGTGGGTCCTCGATCTCGCCACCGGTGAGGAACGGTGTGTCTTCGATCCTCGGACCTCGGAGCACCGGCCGGGCGAGACGGCCGATGCCGAGCTGGACCAAGCCGAGCGGGCCCGGCGCGAGCGCACGCGCGAGCTCGCGCTCGGCGTCGTGTCCTACGCCACCGACCGCCACCTGAACAGGGCCGTCTTCGCCCAGTGGGGGCGGTTGTTCGTTGCCGATCTGGCCGAGGGATCGGTGGGGGAGATTGCGGCCGCGGGCGCGCCCTACGACCCGCGCCTCAGCCCCGACGGGTCCCGCGTCTCCTATGTCGTCGACGGCGCGCTCCACTTGGTGTTGCTCGACGGCGGGGACGAGGTGCTGGCCGACGACCCCGATCCCGACGTCCACTGGGGGGTCGCCGACTTCGCGGCAGCCGAGGAGATGGGGCGCCTTCGCGGTCACTGGTGGTCGCCCGACGGTGCCAAGCTGGCGGCCGCGCGGGTCGACGAGCGGCCGGTAGAGACGTGGTACCTGACCGACCCCACGAACCCCGGGTCGGCCCCGCGCGCGGTTCGGTACCCGCAGGCCGGCACGGCCAACGCGATCGTGACGCTGCACGTGTTCGACGTCGCTTCCGGTGGGTCGGTCGAGGTGCGATGGGATCGCGAGCGCTTCGAGTACCTGGCGCGGGTGAACTGGTCCGAGGGCTCACCGCTCACCCTCCTGGTGCAGTCGCGCGACCAATGCACGACACACGTCCTCACCGCCAACGACCTCACCGGAGCCACGACGCTCGTACGTGAGGACACCGATCCGATCTGGGTGGAGCTCGTGGACGGATCGCCGTCGCGCCTCGGCGACGGACGCCTCGTCGCGACGGTCGACGGCGACGATCGCCGCCGGCTCACGATCGACGGCGCGGTGCTGACCACGCCGGAGCTCCACGTGCGCGACGTGGTTGCGGCCGACGGCGACGCAGTCTGGTTCACGGCCGCCGGCGACGACCCCACCGAGTCCAACGTGTTCCTGGTGACTGTCGAGGGGGTGCCCGAGCCGATCGGCGACACCCCGGGGATCCACGACGCGGTCGCCCGCGACGGCGTCGCCGTCGTGATCAGTCGAGAGGCGGACCAGCGAGAGCCGCGCACGTGGGTGCGCCTGATCGACGGATCGACCCTTCCGGTCGGATCGGCGGGCGAGACGCCGGAACCGGATCCTCGCCCCGTCTACGCCGTGCTCGGGGACCGTGAGTTGCGCACGACGCTGCTCGTGCCCTCTTCCCACGACGGCGTCACCTCGCTGCCCGTCCTGCTCAGCCCGTACGGCGGTCCCCACTTCCAGAAGGCCGTGCGCCACCGAGGCAGCTACCTCGTCGAGCAGTGGTTCGCCGACCGGCTCGGGGCGGCCGTGCTCGTGATCGACGGGCGCGGCACGCCCGGCCGCGGTGTGGCGTGGGAGAAGGCCGTCCATCTCGACTTCTCGGTCACGCTCGAGGATCAGGTCGACGGCCTCCACGCCGCCGCGAAGGAGTGGCCGTTCCTCGACCTCGATCGCGTGGCGATCCGCGGCTGGTCGTTCGGCGGGAAGCTCTCGGCGATGGCCGTGTGCGCGCGTCCCGACGTGTTCCACGCGGCCGTCGCCGGCGCGCCGGTGACGGACCAGCGCCTGTACGACACGCATTACACGGAAAGGTACCTCGGCGATCCCTCCGCGCACCCAGAGGCGTACGAACGGAGCTCGCCGATCACGTTCGCTTCGCAGCTCCGTCGACCGCTATTGCTGATCCACGGGTTCGCCGACGACAACGTCGTGGTCGCGAACACGCTCCGGCTGTCGGCGCGGCTGTTCGCGGAAGGCATCAGGCACGAGCTCGTCCTGATCCCCGATGCTTCCCACATGGGTGGCACCGACGAGGTGGTCGTGGCCCGGTACCTCGCGGAGCTCCACTTCCTGCGCAGGTCGCTCGGGCCGGACGCGCCCGCGTGAGTGGACCCGCGGCCGACGCGGTCGCCGATCGGGCGCTCCTCCTTTACGCGTTCACGCGCCGTGCGTCGATCGAGCTCGCCCTCGCCGAGTTCGGTGACGACCACCGCCGGTTCGCGCAGGCGGAGGCCGCTCGGGTCGAGACCGACCGGTGGCTCGCGCGCGAGTCCCTGACGGATGCCGTCGACGAGGCGGAGCGGCGGCTGCTCGGCGCCGCCTCGGGATCCTGGCCGGCCGACGCCGTGCGCGACGGCATGTGGCGGAAGGAGGCGCTCGGCGTCCTCCTGTGGTCGCTGCGCCACGTCGATGCCCTGCCCGCCGCGGACGAGGAGTTCGAGGTCGCGGTGCTGAACGAACGGATCGAGCGATTCGGCAGCGTCTCGTCGTTCCGTGCCAACGGCAGGCTCCGCTCGGCCGAGGAGCTCGAAGCTGCGTGGCAGGAGGCCGACGCGTGGTTCGCGGCAACGGAAGCCCGCCCAGACGAGGACGCAGTGATCGCCTCGATCAGCGCCGAGCGGCTCCGCGCCCTCGGGTGGCTGCGCGACGCCGGCGCGCCGGTCGCCTGATCGACGGGCGGTTGCGCCTCGACGCCACGGGCTCTAGGGTCGGAGGAGTCAAGGGGTCTATCCCATGAACCCTCCAAGCGCCCGCGCCCCACCTCCTTCCGTGCCCACGTGACTGCGCGCCTCACAACGCACGCAATCGCTTTCGCGATCACGGCAAAGGAGCAGGAGATGCGCTTGCGATACGCGACCATCACGACGGTCGTCCTAGCAGTCATGGCGCTGGGGGCTCCCCCGGCTCTCGCCGCGCCTCCCGGCAACGACGACTTCGCGAACGCGACGACCGTCACCGAACCTCTCCCCTTCACCGACTCCGTCGACACGAGCGAGGCCACTGTCGAGGCGACTGACCCCGTCCCGGACTGCGTCGACACCCAAAACACGGTGTGGTACGCGTACACGCCGACCGCTTCGGGGCTCGTCGAGGGGAACTCGTTCGGGAGCGATTACGACACGACGCTGTCCGTGTGGACGGGCAGCCCAGGCAGCTTCTCTCAGGTCGCCTGTAACGACGACTTTGCGGATTCTGTCCAGTCGAAGGTGACGTTCGATGCCACGGCATCGACGACCTACTACTTCATGGCCGGTTCGTTCGACGCGAGCGATGGTGGAAGCCTCGTCTTCAACGTCCAGGTCGGCACCCCCTCACTGCAGATCGACGATCTGACGATCTCCCCAACGGGCTCGGTGAACGCGAGGGCGGGAACCGTCGTCATCAACGGGACCATCACATGCTCGGGGCCGGTCGGTACCGTTGGGCTCGACGTCTTCGTCACGCAGCGGATCGGTCGATTCGTCGTTCAGGGGGAAGGTTTCGACGTCATCGAGTGCTCGGGGCAGATGTCGTGGAGCATCGATGTCGAACCATTCAACGGGCTGTTCGTCGGCGGGCACGCGCACGCGTTCGCGGACGCGTTCTCCGAGGAGAGTGAGCTCTCCACGGACTCCAACGTGAGGCTCAGGGGCCACTAGGCTCCATCTCGCATCGGTGTCCGGGTGGGCCGCCGGGGCAACCCGGCGGCCCCCCATCATGCAGGGAACACATGGATGCCTGGGGCCTAGCCTCCGGCCGGGGTTCGGCGCTGCGCCAGACGCCAGGCGGCGAACCCCAGCCCTCCGATGATGGCCAGCGGCAGCAGGTAGCCGAGACCGACCACCACCGTGGCGATCACCCCGAGGAACCCCTGCACGGAGCGTTCGATGGCCCGCCCCAGGCTGGGGTTGCGGATCCCGGAGCCGGTCTCTGCCGCCGCCGCAGGCGTGTCCGCCTCGCGGATGTCGACCTTCAGGGTCGACTCGGCGACCTGTGCGTCGAGGAAGCGGAGCTGTCCCTGCGCGCGCTCGATGTCCAGTTGCACCTGGTCGATCCGGTCGGAGAGGGCGAGCGACGCCGAGAGCGTTGTCGCCTGGTCGAGCAGCTTCAGCAGCGACGCGCGTCGCGCCTTCAGGATCGCGACCCGGGCCTGCTGGTCGATGTACTGGTCGGTGACGTCCTTGCCGGTGACCTCGGACGAGGCCGTGCGGCCGAGATCGGCGATCGCCGACATCGCGGCGTCGAACCGATTCGCGGGGATGCGGAGAACCAGCGTCCCGGTGTCGGAGCCCTCGGTCGTCTGCGACAGCACGAACCCGCCGTAGCGGTCGGCGACGTGGACGGCGGCGTCGAACCGCGCGGCGAAGGTGCCGTCGGGGATCACGAGGCTGATGCTGCCGTCGCGGACGATCTTCGAGAGGTCGGCTCCGGCGCTGGGAGGATGGGGAGTCGGTTGGCCGTGCTCGCCTTCATCCCCGTTCACGGCCGAACCGACGGTCGAGAAGCTCGCAGCTCTTGACCGCTCGGAGGTCCCCAGCCCGAGCCCGTGGGTCGCCACCCAACCGATGCCCCATGCGACCAGGAGCACGGCGGCTCCGGCGCCGATGCGCGCCTTCCAACGATGTTGCCCTTCCCGCTTGGCGGTGCGGACCTCGAGCGCCGCGGCCTGCTCGAGGTCGCGTTCGAGCTCGCGCAGGATCTGGAACTCGGTGTCGATCATCGGTCCGCCTCCGTCGCCGGCGCCAGCCCTCGCTCCTGCAGGACGAGCGCGAGGCGCCGCAGCCCACGGCTCACGCGCTGGCGCGCCGTGGCTTCGGCGCACCGGAGCCGCTGGGCGACCACGGGGTAGGGGAGCCCGTCGATCACCCTGAGCCGCAGCGCCTCGCGCTGGTCTTCCTCGAGCGAGCCGAGCGCCTCGACGAGCGCCTCGCGGATCGGCGCGAAGTCGATCAGGTCCTCGATCCGCTCGTAGTCCTCGGGCGGCAGCGGTCGCTCAGGCATCCCCAGCCGCCTGCGCGCCACCCCGTCGACCTTGCCGCGCCGGAAGAAGCGCCCGAGCTGGTGCCTGGCGATGCCGTAGATCCACGCGACGCCGTTCGCGCCCGTGTCCCGATACATGCGCCTGGACGCGAAGGCCTCGGCGAAGGTCTCGGCCGTCAGCTCGGCCGCTGCCTCGGGGTCGAGCGTTCGCTTCGCGAAATAGCGCACCAGGTCCTCCGCGTGGCGCCGGTACAGCTCGACGAACGCCGCGGGTTCGGTCCGCGACGCGAGGAGCAGCTGAGCGTCCGTGCGTTCGTCGGGCACTGCCCTCTCCGACCTCGGCGCCCGTTGCGGGCGCTCCGACGGACCATGCCACGAGCGGCCCGATCTGTGACAGGCAACTCCCGGGGAGGGCGAGAGGCGACCGGTAGACTCGCGGGGTCCCGCCATCAGGAGCGTCGCCGCATGCCGATCGTCGTCCAGAAGTACGGCGGCACATCGGTCGGGTCCGTCGAGCGGATCCAGGCCGTCGCCGATCGCGTCGTGCGCACCCGCGAGGAGGGGAGCGACGTCATCGTGGTCGTCTCCGCGATGGGCGACACCACCGACGAGCTCGGCCGGATGGCGGCGTCGATCACCGAGCAGCCCGATGCACGCGAGCTCGACATGCTCCTAACGGCTGGGGAACGGATCGCGATGTCGCTCCTCGGGATCGCGATCAACGCGCGCGGGTGTCGCGCCGCCAGCTACACGGGCTCGCAGGCGGGCATCATCACCGACACGCAGCACGGCGCCGCGAAGATCCTCGAGATCCGACCCAGACGCATCATCGAGGCGCTCGAGGCCGGCAACGTCGTCGTGCTCGCCGGATTCCAGGGTCTGTCGAACCAGTACGAGATCACGACGCTCGGGCGCGGCGGCTCAGACCTGACGGCGGTCGCGATGGCCGCTGCCGTCGACGCCCTGGTCTGCGAGATCTACACCGACGTCGACGGCGTCTTCACCGCCGACCCGCGGGTCGTGCCCGACGCGCGCAAGGTCGACGCGGTCAGCTATGACGAGATGCTCGAGCTCGCGGCCGCCGGGGCGAAGGTGTTGCAGTCGCGGTCGGTCGAGTTCGCGCGGCGTCACGGTGTCCGCATCCACGTGCGGTCGTCGTTCGCAGACGGCACGGGCACGCTGATCGGGGAGGGAGAACCGAACATGCTGGAAGGTGTGCTGATCTCGGGAGTCGCCCTCGACGCCGAGGAGGCCAAGATCACCCTCGAGGGTGTGCCGGACCGGCCGGGCGTGGCGGCCACGATCTTCAAGGCGATCGCGGCCGAGGGCATCAGCGTCGACATGATCGTGCAGAACGTCTCGCACGCCGGCGCGACCGACCTGTCGTTCACCGCGCCGCGCGCGGACCTCGCGCGGCTGCACGACGTGCTGGATCCGCTGGTGCGCGACATCGGAGCCGAGCGGTTCAGCGTCGACGACGGCATCGCGAAGATCTCGCTCGTGGGCGCCGGGATGAAGTCGCACCCGGGTGTGGCCGCGGACATGTTCGACTCGCTCGCGGCCGAGGGGATCAACATCGAGATGATCTCCACCTCGCCGATCCGCATCTCCTGCGTGATCCGGCGCGACGCCGCAGAGCGGGCGATGCAGGTGGTCCACTCGCGCTTCGAGCTCGACGCGCAGCCCTGAGCGGTCGGGTACATCGCCGCTGGTAGGGTGGTCGAACCATGAAGGTCGCCGTCGTCGGTGCCACGGGCGCGGTCGGCCGGGAGATGGCCCGGGTCCTCGAGGAGCGGTCCTTCCCCGTCGACGAGTACGTCCCGCTCGCCTCCGCTCGGAGCGCCGGGCGGCGCGTGACGTTCCGCGGCCGAGAGCATGAGATCGGCGCGCTGTCGGTCGATACCCTTCGCGGCGTCGACGTGGCGCTGTTCTCCGTCGGCTCCACGATCGCCCATCAGGTGGTGCCCGGCGCCGCCGCCAACGGCACCGTTTGCATCGATAACTCGAGCGCGTTCCGCATGGAGCTCGGCGTCCCTCTCGCGATCCCGGCGGTCAACCCGGAGTCGCTCGAGGGTGACCCGAAGATCGTCAGCGTGCCCAACTGCACGACGATCACCGCGATGCTCGCGGTCGCGCCGCTCCATCGCGCCGCCGGTCTTCGTTCCCTCGTGATCTCGTCGTATCAAGCCGTGTCGGGAGCCGGGCACAAGGCCGTCACCGAGCTGCTTGAGCAGATCGAGAAGCTCCGCGGCGACGAGGAGTCGCTCGGGCGACCCGACCGCGAGGCGCTCCCGTACGGCCCCGTCGTCGGTGGAACGATCGCCTACAACGTCGTTCCTCGGATCGGCGATTTCGAGCTGAGCGGCTTCACCGGCGAGGAAGCCAAGATGATGGCCGAGCCCCGAAAGATCCTCGGGTTGCCCGACCTCCACGTGGTGGCCACCGCGGTGCGGGTCCCGTCGATCGTTGGGCACGCGACCTCGATCCTGGCGGAGTTCGATCGTGCCATCAGTCCCGACGAAGCGCGGGAAGTCCTCGCCGTCGCACCGGATGTCGCGCTCCGTGACGACCCCGCCGAGGACCTCTTCCCGACGCCGCTCGACGCCGCGGGCGGCAACGACGCCGTCGTCGGCCGGATCCGCCAGGTCCCCGGTCGCGACGATGCGCTCCTCCTGTTCAGCTGCGCGGACAACCTCCGCAAGGGGGCGGCCCTGGACGCGGTCGAGATCGCCGAGCATCTGTTCCCTCGATGACGGGCTGCGTGTTCTGCGCGATCGTTGCCGGGGACGCACCCGCGTACATGGTCGGCGAATCCGACGGCGCCATGGCGTTCCTGGACATCAACCCGGCCACCGAGGGCCACACGCTCGTGATCCCGCGCGCACACGCCGAGGACATCTGGGATCTCGACCCCGAAGACGGCCGAGCGGTCTGGTCGCTCGGGCAGGATGTCGCCGGCCTTCTGCGCGATCGGTTGCGTCCGGACGGCATGACCCTGTTCCAAGCGAACGCCCGGGCAGGATGGCAGCACGTCTTCCATTTCCATCTGCACGTCGTGCCGCGGTGGCACGACGACGAGCTCCTGCGACCCTGGGAGATGCAACCGAGCGATCAGGCGACGCTCGAAGACGTGCTCCGACGACTTCGCTAGAGCGCTCGGCTCACGGCCGCGACGCTTGTACGTTCCCCGAACCGAGAGCGCTGCGACCGCCGCCATGCTGGCCCGCCTTTCCGTTCCCCCCGGCGTTCGATGTGGCGTGGGCTGCACCGGCAGAGCCATGGCTGGCGTCGGCCTGGCCGTGCTGTCCGGCCTGGCCGTGCTCGTCGGCCTGGCCGTGCTGGCCGGCCTGGCTCTTGCCGCCGCTCGCGACCGACGAGATCGCCACGCCCTTCGCGACCCCGGTCGCGTCCGTGGTGGTCGCCAGTCCCGAGATCTCGGTGCCGGTGCTCGCGGGGTGGTCGGCTGGGGCTTCCGTCGGATGGTCCTGGGTGTTCGGAACCGAGATGCCCACCTTGTCGAGGACTCCGGAAACAGCGTTCTGGGCCGCATCCGGCAGGACGTTCGCGGCGGCGAGACCGGGAACCGCCGCCAGCGCGCCGGCGACCATGAGGCCAGCGGTCAGCCGGCGGATCCTGGCGTGTCGTCGCAGGGCGCTGCGGCCGACCAGGGTCCGGGCCGCGGCCACGTGCTCGGTCTGCATGCTCAGCTCCTCCTGTGCGGGATGAGATGCGACGGCGAGCAGGATCGACGCCACGTCCGAATAGCCCGGGGGGGCGTCGTCGGGCGCCAGGCGCCCGCGAAGCAGCCGATCCACCGTCTGGTCGTCGATCCGCTCGCCGCGCATCTCGACAGGAAGATCGTCCCAGCCGCTCATCGCGTTACATCCTCGTGTCGGAGCGTCTCGGCCAACCGGCGGAGCGCGCGGTGCTGGAGGACGCGGACCGTCCCCGGTCGCTTACCCACGATCGAAGCCACCTGTCTCACGTCCAGGTCCCCGAGCACCCGCAGGAGGACCACGTCCGCCTGATCGGGCGACAGGGTCGACGTGATGAACCGGATCGCCCAGGAGCACCCCAGCGAGGCGAGTGCCTCGTCCTCGACGTCGGCCACCGCGCGCGGGTCGGCGAGCTGGTGGGGGTCGACCGGTTCGGTTCGGCGCCGCGCCCGGGTCCGCAGCAGGTCGAGCAGACGCCTGCGTGCGATCGTGAACGCCCACGCCCGGAACGCAGCTTCGTCGCCGTGGAACCGGCCGAGCCCGCCGGCCACGTCCAACCACGCGTCGGCGGCGACGTCCTCGGCGCTCTCGGGAGCCACCGCGGCCGCGTACCGGACGAAGCGCGGGTAGATGCCGCGATACAGGGTCGTGAGCGCCTGCTCGTCCCCCTGCACGGCGGCGTCGAGCACCCGGTCGAAGTCCGTCATGCTCGGTCGAGGCTAACAGCGGCCGAGGTTCGGGTGCCGCCACGCTCCGGCTCGGTTACCCGATCGCTGGTAGCGCCCTCGGCGGTCCCCCGTTGGCCCCCTTGGGTATGCGGATGCGACTCCGATACTTCTCGTATGGCTCCGTGGAAGCTCGACCGTCAAGGAGATCGGGCCCGCCTGGTCCTGCGAGACGGGAGCCTCGGGCCGTTGGACTCCGAGCGACTGGTCAGGACGGTCCTCGGTTTCCTCGAGGATCCCGCGATCCGGAGCATCCAGATCGAGTGCCCGCGTGGGATCGGCTTCGGCCTTCGGGGGCTGCTGAACGCCATCTCCGCGAACGCTCAGCCATCGGGCAAGCCCGTGACGGTTGCTGGTCTGGGCTGAGGCGCTGCGACCGACCCGGCGCCCGGCGATCAGAAGAAGAAGGGCGACCACGGGGCCGGACCGACGAGCAGCGCGTCGAGGCCCTCCGCCGCGGGATCGTCCGCGCCCAGGTGTCCGAGCCGCACGGCGTCATGCGGGGCGAGGTATCCGGAGAACATCGAGGAGAGCGCGCCGACCGGGATGGGGCGCCTCGCGTGCGACGGCGCGGGGGTCACGGAGGCGCTTCCCTCGCGCACCTCGATCCGCCAGGGGCCCGCGTTCTCCGGGTACCGCGGGTCGTCCACGGCGATCGTGACGTCGGCGTCGATCCTCGGGTAGCCACGCTGCGAGAGCGCGGCCGGGACGTCGAGCAGCCGGAGCATCCACGGGAATCGCTCGTGGGTCTCGACCTCGTGGGCGGGAACGAGGAGCGTGATCGGGTCGTCGAGCGGCCCGATCCACTGGAGCCATCGCCCGATCCCCCTGTGTCCCCGGAAGTACGCGAGCATCGCCAGGAGCGATCCGGACGTCGTGGCTACGAACGACGTGCAATCCAGCCCGAAGGTCACGTCCAGGTTCCCGTCGGCCGGCGTCCGGTCGAACGACGCGAACGCGGTCAGGGTTCCGTCCTCGCGAACGCAGACCGCGCGGAAGGTCTCGTCGTCGCTGCGCGTGAGGATCCGATCCCGCCAGAACTCGACGGGAGGCTCGATCGCGCCGGGAACGCGCGACGCCCACCGCGCGTAGCAAGCTCGGACGTGCTCGAGGTCCCGCTCGACCTCGAGCAGCTGGACCGGGGGACCATCCGTGGGCGCAGGGAGCACCTCGAGCGGCACCCGGTGCGTGTCGTAGGTTCCGGCGATCTCGTACCCGAGCCTCCTGTACGGCCCCGAGACGGCCGGGTAGAGGGCGGTCACCGGGTCGCCGCGTCTGCGCGCCTCGTCCATCAGCGCGCCGGTGCACGCGGACGCCAGCCCCGAGGCCCGCTGTTCGGGCAGGGTGACGACCCCCCAGATGCCGCTCATCGCCAGCGCCTTTCCCCCGAACCACTGCCGGAAGTGATGCTCGGCGGCCGAGGCCACGAGCCCACCGTCCACGTACGCGCACCGGAAGCGGTCGAGGACGAAGCCCTCCTTCCGCTTGAGCGCGCGGTCGAGCGGGAAGTTCATCGACGTGGAGAGGACCCGCGCGATGGTCTCGCGGTCCCCGTCGGACGGCGTGCGGATCTCGGCGCTCACAGCGGACACTCGCACGGCGACGCGCCGCACTTCGGGCAGCCGGCCGCGTAGCGCGCGGCCACCTCGTCCAGATCGACGTCGAGCAGGTTCGCCAGAGAGCCGAGCCACGCCAGTACGTCGGAGAACTCCAGCCCGAGGTTCTCGCGGTCGTCCTTGCGGATCGCGCGGGCGAGCTCCCCGACCTCCTCGGTGAGCCAGCGGAAGGTGGCGTCGGGCCCGCGCGCCGTGTCGCGGCCGAAGTACGTGGCTCGAAGGGTCGATTGCAGCTCGGCGATGTCCATGGAGCCGTGAGTCTAGAAGGCATTGCGTGGCGCCCCCCGCCACGGTCAGACTGTGCCCGATGGCGACGACGCTCGGACCGCGTCACGAGCCGCTGTTCGAACGGTTGATCGAAGACGTCCGCTCCGGGAAGGTCCGCGCGCGCGAGCGGCGGTTCGCCAAGGGTGAGGTCGTCTTCCACGAGGAGGATCCGGGCGATTCGCTGCATCTGATCGAGCAGGGGATATTCGCGGTCCGGTCGTCCACGTCCGCCGGCCGGACGCTGATCATCAACGTGCTGGCGGTCGGCGACGTGTTCGGCGAGTTCGCCGTCTTCTCCCCCCAGCGCCGTCGGACGAGCACGGTCACGGCGATCACCGCCGGCATCACAGCGGCTGTGTCTCGCGACGAGCTCATGCAGGCGCTCGTCGGCGGCTCGGAGCTGATCGACGATCTGATCGCCGGCGTCGTCGGGAAGGCGGAGAACTCGCAGCGGCGTCTGCTCGAGCTGCTCTCCACACCGGCCGAGCTCCGGGTGCTGCGCGCGGTGCTGCTGGTCGACGGTTTGGATCGCGGCGATGCTCCGATCGCGCTCACCCAGAGCGACCTCGCCAGCCTGGCTGCCACCACCCGCCCGACCGCGAACAAGGTGCTGCGCGAGGAGGCAGCGCGAGGCACGCTCCGGCTGTCGCGGGGGCGGGTCACGGTCCTCGCAGCCGACCGGCTCGCCAAACGGGCGGGGGTCCAGCTACCGCTGCGCTGACGCAAACCGGAAGTGTCGTGGAGCCGACAGTGGCTCTGTCGCCCTGCGTGTGGAAACACGTTGCGAGGGCGCGTACCGTCTGGTGCGGAAGAGTGACACAGCAAGGTGGGGGATCGATCTGGGCAGGTCACCGGTCGTCGGCTTGATGGACCGTGCGCGCACTCACGTGCCGGGCGGTCCCTTCGAGCTCATCGGCAAGGTCGGAGAAGCGCTCACCGCGGCCGAGTCCGTCGACGAGGTCGCGCACATCGCCGCCGAGGCCGCGCTCGCCGCGATCCCGCGTGCCGTCGCTGCGAGCGTGCTCGCCGTCAACGGACGTCGGTTCCGCGCGATCGCGAGCGTTGGCGACCTGCTCGTGAACGCCGACTGGACCGCCGTCCGCTCGCGCGCCGCGCACGAGCGTCGCCCGATCGAGGCCACGCTCGCGCCGGGGTATCGGCTGTCCGAACGCCCTCTGCTCTATCGCGAGGAGCTCTTCGGTCTGCTCGAGGTGGCCGGTCCTCGCGGAGCGCTCGCGGACGGCACGTTCGAGCTCGAATGGCTGAGCGTGCATGCCGCGATGGCGTTGCATCGCGTGCAGCGCGAGGGCGATCGTCGCTCGGCCAGGAACGGCGATCTCGCCGCCTCGTTCGCGCTCGGCGTGAAGATCGCGACGTCTGCCCGTCACGGCGTGCCGAACGTGGTCGGCACCCTCGCCCTCGAGCTCGGTCTACCCGTCGCGGCGATCCGCGTGCCGACCGACGGCAGCCCGTGCGAGCTGGTGGACAGCGCGGGGCTCGCCCCCGCCGCGGTCGGCGAGCTCGCCTCCCTGCTCGGCTCCCGGGCCGGGGCGACCCGCGAGGAGTCACTCGGTTTCGCTGAGTGTCAGGTTCGCGCGGCGGTCCGAGCGGACGACATCACGACGGTCGATGCGGGCGCGTTCGCCTTCGTGGTCGGCGGCGCCTGCGAGGCCCTCGAGGATGCCGGCGGAGCACTTGCCCAGATCCTCCGGTCGGGAGAGACAGCGGACCCGCCGAAGGCGGAGGACGGCTGGACGGCGGAGGATGCCGACCGCCTCCGGCTGGAGCAGCTGTCGGACCGCGAGCGCGAGGTGCTGGGCATGATCGTCGCCGGCATGGGCACGCAGGCCATCTCGCGCTCCCTGGTGATCAGCCCCAAGACCGTCAAGACCCACGTCCAGAACATCCTGCGGAAGCTCGACGCCGAGTCCCGTCTGGAGGCGGCCGCGATCGCCGTCCGCTGCGGCCTCGTTCCCGAGACGGTCGCCTAGAACCCCGGAAGGGTTCGTCTTTCTTTACTCCGTTCGGAGTAGGGGTACCGGCCGACACAAGGTCATCCTGATGGGGCTGTGAGAAGGGCAGAAGTCGCCCCCCGATCGGGGGACACATCATCGGACGGAAGCTTGGGGGCGGCTTCGGCGCGCCTCCCGTGGACCGAAGGAAGGCCGGCGACGCGGGACCCTCGTGTGGTTCGAGCGCCAGCGGAGGTTGCCGCGCCCACGCCGGCCGCGATCGAAGGAGGGGAAGGGAAATCCGGAACTGCTCGAGAGCAAACAGGAAGGGGCAAGCATGAATAAGAAGAGGGGCCATCCTGCTATCAGGGTGGCCGTAGTCGTAGCGATGATCGGCGCCATCGTGGCCGTGGTCGCGCCCCAGGCGGCCAACGCCACGGCGCCGAGCCACGTGACCGTCACGTGGAACGGCTGCCGGGGCGACACCACGGACTACATCGCAACCGGAGATCCGGATACGCCGTACATCTGCGGCGACAGCAGCTACACGGGGGGGAACCTCGGGACCGGCTGGGCCGAGCTCGACCTCGTTCCGTTCCGCCTCACGACGGACCTCGGGACCCAGGCCAGCGCCAGCACCAGCTACGACCTCAGGCTGACCGGGGACTACTTCTCCGGCGGCAAGGGCCCTGGGTACGACTTCATCACCGTGCCCATCGTCAACACCGACCTATCGGACGCGTCGTGCTCCATCACGGCGAGCGCCCTCATGGGCAAGACGGCCGGGTCGACACTGATCTACCGGAACATCCACATCACGCAGGACAAGGGAACCACCTGCGTGTTCGACGTGGACTACCGGCTGGCGATCGGGGCAACTACTTACCCGGGCGCGGCGCTGCACGCGCACACCTACAACGAGTTCGGCCAGGAGGCCGGCGTCGGGTCGCGTGACGTGCCGATCAACCCGCAGAACATCGCCCCCCAGTCGATCAGCAAGGACATGAGCGCACAGCGCGATGTCACGCACACCTGGAACGTGACCAAGGGCCCCCAGGACGCGAGCATCGACCTCGGAGATCAGTGCGCTGAGAACGCCTCCGCCCAGGCCAACGTGGACGTCACGATCACGTGGACCAAGGGGGCGGCGACGCCGTCCGGCGAGACCCACATCATCGCCAACGTCTACGCCACGAACCCCGCGCACCGCGACATCACGGTGTCCGTGGTCGACAAGGTGTATGAGGGCTCGACGCAGACGACGGAGATCCACACGGGCAACCTCGGTCCGACCAACATCACGGCCGGTCAGACGGTGCTCGTGGGCACGGACGAGTTCGACACGAACTCCACGGCGACGTCTTTCAACGACGTGGCCACGGCCACCTACACCGACACCCTGCTGGGCGTCCCGGTGCCGGGCAACACGACGGCGACGGCCTCGGCAGATGTCGCGCAGGGTGACGAGGCCAACGCGACCAACACGATCACGGATACCGAGTCGATCACTGGCGCGGGCCTGATGTTCTCGGTCGCGGCTCCCTCGGTGGGGGCGTTCGTCGACGCCGGCAACGGCCTCTACGTGGCAGACACCGAGACCACCGGGCCGGTGGACTGGAGCTATGAAGCCAGCGACAGCGGGTCCGTCACGTTCCACAAGACCGTCTACTTCGACGGCACTGGTGGGGACGCTAGCGGCACCCTGTCCGACACGGCCAGCAGCGACCTCACCGAGGACGCGTCGCTGGACATCGACATCACAAGCAGCAGTATCGCCACGCTCGAGATCGACAAGACGACCACGGTCCCGGTGGACGGGGCCTCGACGTTCGTCTTCGACGTCCTGGATTCCACGGATGCGGTCGTCGGCACGGTCAACGTCGACATCGCGGCTGGAAGGGATAGCGGCTCTGGGACCCTGGGCGGACTCGACGACGGCGACTACACCATCGTGGAGACTGACAGCCAGGGCTTCGCGCCCGCGCCCGACAAGCCGTTCACGGTGGGTGCTGGTGACTGCCTGGTCAAGGTTTCTATCGAGAACGGGTTCAGCCCTGCGACGGCGACGGCACTCAAGGTCACCGACCCCAGTGGGCACGAAGCAGGGTGGGACTTCGCGGTGACCCTGGATGGCAACGCCTTCGACTCGGGGACGACCGACGTCAACGGCGACGTCCAGTGGACGAACGCCGGCGGCGACACGTTGACCCTTTCGGCCGAAGGCGACTACGTCATCACCGAGACCAATCAGACCGGTTGGACGAGCGACGATGGAAAGGGCGACTGCTCGTTCACGGTCGACTACCCGGCTGACGCCGGCAACACATACACGTGCACCTTCACGAACACGTCGAGGGGGCACGTCTCGGTGACCAAGACCGAGAACGGCGGGACGAGCACTGACGTCTTCACGTTCGAGCTCCGCTCGGGTGTGGACATCAACGACGCGCTCGACCCGACGGACGACAATCCGGGGAGCCTCCTCGAGACGCAGAACGTCACGGCCGACGCGACCGCTGTCGACTTCACGACGGATCTGATCCCGGGAGACACCTACTCGCTCTGCGAGATCGTGATGCCCGGCTGGAGCACCGACCTCCCCAACCAGTACACGCTGGTGATCTCGCTCAGCAATGAGCGTGTCTGTAGCGACTTCGTTGCTGGGTTCGGTGACACCACCAGCTTCACGATCGACAACACGTCGCCTCCGGGCGGCGGGCAGAGGACCATCGGGTTCTGGAAGAACTGGGCGTCCTGCTCGGCCAGCAAGGGTCACCAGGCGTTCATCCTCGACCAGACGCTCGCGTTGTTCCCGATCGCCTCGGGCCAGACGACCCACGGCCTGTACGTTGGGACGATCTACGTGGACACCTGCACCGAGGCGGTCCACATCCTGAGCAAGCAGGATGCGAGCGGGAAGAACCAGGCCAGCAACGCGATGTACGGGTTGGCGGCGCAGTACCTGGCCGCTGTGTTGAACATCCAGGCGGGCGCGAGCCACTGCCCGACCGTCGACACGGCGATCAGCCAGGCGCAGGCGCTTCTGACGAGCTACGGCTTCAACGACGTCAAGACGACGAAGCCGAGCAAGACGGACGCTGCTACGGCGAACGCCCTGGCATCGCTGCTCGACCAGTACAACAACGGCCTGATCTGCTGAGGCCGACTGGCAGCGTCTCCGGCCGGGTCTACAAGCCCCGGCCGGGGGCGGTGCTTGGGACGGATCCCTGACCTTGCGTGGCCTAGCCCGGTGCGCCCCAGACATCCAGCAGGAAGCTGCGAAGACCCGTCACATCTTTCGGTGCGGGGATGTACGGGTTCAGATGCTGCGGGCGCTCCGAGATCGCCAAGGAGTCACCGAAGAGCAGTCGGTAATCGTCCGCGATGATCTCTCTGCGGGTCCAGGCATAGCTGGAGTCCAGCCGAGAGTCCGTCGCAAGTGTCACGCTGCCACCCACCACCGACCAGCGAGCTTCTAGATAAGAGGACCACACCCCATAATGATCGATGTACAGGTGATAGAGGGTCCACGCATGCCCGTACTCGTGCGCGATCGTGGCGTCAGGTTGGGTCACGAAGGTGGAGTTGACGCCCTTGAGATAGATGATCGCGGAGAAGCTCGTGTAGATGGCGCCCGACATCGATGCCGCGGTGGTCGTCTGCGAGGCGTATGAGTCCTGCACCTTGATCGTGAGATGTGGTCCGATGAGGTTCAACTGCAAGGCGTTCGGCTTCAACAGGTCGTAGATATGTTGGGCCGTCCAGGCCCCTGCCGAGTTGACATCGATAGTGGCTCCTTCGGGCGTGACCATGTGCGTCGGGCTCGAGGTCGGTGTCGGGCTCGGGGAGGACACGGCGTTTGCCACGGTGACCGTCACACTCGATGACCCTGTGTTTCCGGAGGTGTCCGTCGCGCGCGCCGTGATCGTGTGCGACGCGTTGGAGAGGGTACTGGTGTCGAGGGAATAGATCCAGTTCGCGCTTCCCGTGGCTTGTTTGAAGGTGCCCCCGTCGAGGCTCACGGCGACCCCCGCCAGACCACCGGCGTCGGACGCCGAGCCCGAGACCGTGACGGTGCCGCTCACCGTTGCCCCGCTCGTCGGCGCCGAGATGGCCACGGCGGGGGCGGTCGTGTCGACCGGGGCACCGTTCTCGACGTCGACGGCGACCGCCGCCGTTCCGACGTTCCCGGATGTGTCGGTCGCGCGAGAAGTCAGCGTGTGGTTGCCGTTCGCATAGCCGGACGTGTCCAACGCATAGGTCCAGCTGCTCGTGCCCGACGCGTTCTTGAACGGTCCACCGTCGACCGCCACTTGGACCGAGGCGATCGCGACGTTGTCCGACGCGGTGCCTGTCACCGTGACGGTGTTCGAGACCTGCGCGCCGCCGGTCGGATCGATGATCGCGTCGTCGGGTGCGGTGGTGTCGGTCGTCGTGCAAGAGGTGTGCTTCTTGCAGCCGCCACCGCCGCCGTGCGGGTTCCCGGATCCGAGCGCGTTCGGAAGAGCGAACGCGAGGAGGCTGAGCAAGATCCCGAACTTGATAAGTCCTCGTCCGGGTGTGCGTTGACGACGCGCTCGCGTGGCATCCATGCGACCCCATCCCCTTCGTCCGCGTCCCCGCGCGCACCCTCTGAGCACCGGGACTCCTACCTCGTTCTGGGTATCGGCTTGGCGCAGGCCAAGACTTGAGACCAGACCCGATGGAGGGCAGACGTTCTGCGCCGGTGACGACGCGCCGAAGGCCCTTCTTCGTCGGATCGAAAGGGACATTCGGCCCCAAAGAACCTAGGACCAAGGGTTGCACAAAAGATTGACACTTCTACAGGACCTGCCTACCGTTCGTGCTGTCCCTAGTTTGGGGGATAGGCGGAGGCACCCGTTCGAGGAAAGGGGCAGGTCGGGGACCCGCCGGCTCGGATATGGGGCGTCGCCCCGATGGAGAGGTAAGGGGGCAGGGCAATGTCGAAGTATCCTTCTGACGAAACATGGTCGCTCGGACGGCGGCCGCGTCGGCCACAGAAACTGCGTTGGGCTTCTCTGGCCGCTATCACGGCGTTCTTCACGCTCGCAGCGACTGCCGCCGCGTTTGCGTCGGTCTCGACAGACCAGGCCGATTACGCACCGGGGTCGGTTGTCACGATCAGCGGCGACAACAGCAACGGTGCGGCCTACCTGGCGGGCGAAGCGGTGGCGGTCGACGTCTCGGGACCGAACGGCTACACGTCATCGTGTGAGGGGACAGCCGACGCACTCGGCGCGTGGTCGTGTCAGGTGACGTTGTGGGACAGCGACCTTGCCGTTGGCTCTTATGCGTACACGGCGACGGGACTGACGTCCGGCGCGAGTGAGAGCGGGACATTCACGGACGCGGCGGCCAATAACCTCAACTTCGTGACGTCCGGGTTGCCTTCTGGGGTTTCGATCACGATTACGGGTGCCGTCACCAATAACGGTGGCAACCCGGCGCTGATCGGTGGCTCTTCCAGCGGCGTGACCTTCTCCAGCCCCGGACCGAGTGCCGACACGGGAACGAAGGAAGGGACCGTCTTCACGTACTCGGGGTACCCAGCGACCATTGTCGTGGGCGCTCAGACGTGCACGTTGGGGACTCCCTCGCCCGCAAGCGGGTCCACGACGGGTGCCGCCGGTGGCGTGACCACCGTTACTGCTCCTTACACTTGCGTGACGACTGCTCCCTCGGACGCGACGGCTCCCAGCATCACCTACGCGCAGACGCCGGACGGGAACAACGACTGGTTCAAGACGTCTCCTGCAACGGTCACGGTCACGGCGACGGATGTCGATGACAACATCTCGAGCATCGACTGCACGGTCGACGGCAACCCGGCTTCGCTGTCCAACACCAACGGGATCGGAACGAGCATGACCGCCTCGGGTGACGTCTCGACCATTGTCGATGGCGACCACACGGTCTCCTGCACCGGGACGGACACGCACTCGAACACGACGAACCCCGCGGAGACCACGCACCTGAAGCTCGACGCTACCGCGCCGACCGTTACGTGCGAAACACCGCCTAGCTTCCTGCTGAACGAGTCGGGTGCCACCGTGTCGGCGACGGTCTCGGATGACACATCCAAACCGCTGATGACCCCTGTCAGCGCGGCGGCCGACACGTCTTCGGTCGGAAGCAAGAGCGTGTCGCTGACCGGAGAAGACAACGCCGGGAACACGACGACGGTCTCATGCGCGTACTCGGTGACGTTCCAGTTCTTGGGGTTCTTCACCCCCGTGAACAACCTACCGACTACGAACAACGCCAACGCGGGACAGGCGATCCCCTTGAAATGGCGGCTGCTCGACGCCAGCGGTGACCCGGTGACGGATCTCGCGAGTGTCAAGGTCAGCGTCACGGACCTTTCCTGCTCCTTGGGGTCGACCTTCGATGCGATCGAGGAATACGCGGCGGGCTCGTCGGGGCTTCAGAACCTCGGCGACGGGTACTACCAGTTCAACTGGAAGACGCCCAAGAGCTACGCGAAGTCTTGCAAGACGATGAAGCTCGACTTGGGCGAGGGAACCACCCACGACGCCGGATTCACATTCACGAAGTAGCGATCCATAGAGGCAGCGAGAAGGAGCCGGTCTTCGGACCGGCTCCTCCGCTGTTCGAGAAGCGTCTGCCGGGCCTCCCTCTTGTCTACCACTTGGTAGATAGGTCATAATCTGCCGCGTGGTAGAGAACCGCAGCTCGATCGTCGAGCAACTCGCCGGGAAGCGGATCTTCCTCACGGGGGTCACCGGGTTCCTCGGGCAGGTGATCCTCGAGCGGCTGCTGCTCGACTTCCCGGACACGCGCGTGACGGTGCTGGTGCGCGGTCAGCAGTCCTCGACCGCGGTCGACCGCGTCCACTACCTGACCCGGAAGCCCTCGTTCGACGTCCTGCGCGAGCGGCTGGGCGGCGACGACGCCCTCCTGGCGCTGCTCGACGAGCGGATCGACGTGGTCGACGGCGACTTCACCCGGGGCGAGCCGGAGATCCCCGCCGGCATCGACGTCGCGATCCACTCGGCCGCCACCGTCAGCTTCGACCCGCCGATCGACGAGGGGTTCACGACCAACCTCCTCGGCGCGCTCAACCTGTACCGGGGCGTGCTCGCGGCCAATCGCCCGCACCTGGTGCACATCTCGACCGCCTACGTGGCCGGCGTGCAGAAGGGCGTGATCCCCGAGGGGCCGCTGGAGCATCGCGTGGACTGGCGCCTGGAGGCCGAGATGGCGCTCTCGGCCCGCCGCGACGTGGAGGCCCAGTCGCGCAAGCCCGAGATGCTCGAGCACTTCCTGGCTCGCTCGGCCAGGGACCATTCGCGCGCGGGGCCGACCACGGTGGCGCAGGACGCCGAGGAGCGGCGAAAGCAATGGGTCACCGACCGGCTCGTCGAGTACGGGCGGAAGCGCGCGCGGATCCTGGGGTGGCCCGACGTCTACACGCTCACCAAGGCGATGGGCGAGCGTGCCGTCGAGGAACTGGCCGCCGAGGAGAGCGTTCCGCTCAGCATCGTCCGCCCCTCGATCATCGAGTCCGCGCTCCTGCACCCGGCGCCGGGGTGGATCGACGGGTTCAAGATGGCCGACCCGATCATCCGCGCCTACGGGCTCGGCCAGATCCCCGAGTTCCCGGGCATCCCGGAGGGCATCAGCGACCTGATCCCCGTCGACTTCGTCGTCAACGCGATCCTGGCGGTGGCGGCCACCCCGCCCGCCGCGGGCGAGGCCGTCCACTACAACGTCTCGTCGGGCGCGCGGAACCCGCTGCGGTTCGTCCAGCTCTACGAGTGGGTGCGCGAGTACTTCGAGGCGCACCCGCTGCCCGAGCGCGGCCGCGGCGAGCACAAGGTCCCCACGTGGGACTTCCCCGGCAACCTGACCGTGGAGAAGATGCTCCGCCGCGCCGAGCGCTTCACCGACGTCGCCGAGCAGATCGTGATCCACCTGCCGAAGTCGAAGACGATGCGCGACGCCGTCGCCCGCGTCGACCGCGACAAGGCGCGCGTCGACTTCGTCAAGCGGTACTCGGAGCTGTACGGGATGTACACCGAGACCGAGGTCGTCTACATCGACGACCGCGTCCACGCGCTGTTCGAGAGCCTCTCGATCGAGGACAAGGCCCGGTTCCCGTTCGACGTGGCCGCGATCGACTGGAAGTACTACCTGCAGGACGTCCACTCGCCGGCCGTCACGCAGAGCCTGCGCGACATCGCCAAGAAGGAGCGCGAGCGTCCGCGCGTCGTGATCCGCGAGCGCGACGAGCCGGTCCTCGCGCTGTTCGACATGGAGGGGACGCTGATCTCGTCCAACGTCGTCGAGTCCTACGTGTGGACCAAGATGGCCGACCTGGAGCCGCACGACTGGCCGGCGGAGCTCGTCGACGTCTTCGGGCGCATCCCGGGCTACCTCCAGACCGATCGCCGCGACCGCGGCGACTTCCTGCGGACGTTCTTCCGGCGCTACGAGGGCGCCTCGGTCGAGGGCATACAGCGGCTGATCGACGAGCATGTCTGGGAGTTCATGCTGCAGAAGGCCTCGCCGGCGGCGATCCGGCGCGTGCGCCAGCACCGCGCGGCCGGGCACCGGACGATCCTGATCACCGCGGCGGCCGAGCCGTTCGTGCGGCCGCTCGCGCCGCTGTTCGACCTGCTGATCGGCGCCGAGCTCGAGGAGCGCGACGGCCGCTACACCGGGTTCATGTCGCAGCCGCCGCTGGTCGGCGAGGCGCGTGCGGCCTGGCTCCGGCGCTACGCGCTGCTGGAAGGCGTGGACCTCCGCCGCTCCTACGCGTACGCGGATTCGTATTCCGACCTTCCCCTCTTGCGCGCCGTCGGGAACCCGGTGGTCGTGTCGCCCGACTCGGCGCTGTATCGGCACGCGCGCCGGCGTCGCTGGCCGATAGAGGAGTGGTCGATGTCCAAGGGCATGCCCAAGGTCCGCTTCCCGAGGCCGGCGGCGCGATGAGCGGCATGCGGTCCGGGAGCGTGTCGGTTCCATTGGTTCCAACTGGTGGAACCGAGTTCCACGATGTGGAACTAGGTCCGCCGAGACCTTCAGGCCGACTCGACGCGCTCGATCCGGACCAGGACGCTCGTGTCGACGAACGCCCTCAATGGCGTCTCGCCTTGCGTGCGCGCCAGGTCTCCGCCTTCACGCGCGACCACGGCGCGTTCCTCTTCGCAGCCGGCACCGGCACGCTTGCATGGAGATCGAGGAAGTCCGGGGCCTTCGACAGGATCGCTCGCCCTCGCTCGACCCGGAACAGGATCTGGTCGCCCTCACGCAGTCCCAGGGCGTCCCGGACCGCCCTCGGCAAGGTGACCCTGCCCTTCGAGGTGATCGTCGCTGGCACATCCATGCGCGGCTCTCCTTACGGATCGGACGATGGTAAGGATGCCGCGCGACCTCCCGCTCGCGGCGGGCTGGGTGGGATTGCAGGCGTCGGCTACGTCAACGCAGTTCATCCAGCGGCTCGCCCTCGTCCAGCAGATCGAGGAGCGCAGCGTTGTCGGCGATGTCGACCCCCGGCAACGTGCTGCTTCCTCCGAAGACGGGGAGTTCGGTCAGCTCTTGACGCGCGGCGTTCCCCCGCGTCTGGAGGGACTCGCGAAGGGCGTCCTCGATCACCTGCCCGACCGTCCTCCCGGATCGCGCGGCGAGCTCTTTGGCGCGCCGGTACAGAGCGTCGTCGATGTGGATCGTGGTTCTCATGGAATGAGCATATTGGCATCAAGCCTAGGCATCGAGATGCTCGCCTGGGCCTCGATGTTCTAGCGAAGGCGGGAGTGCGGTGACGACCCTCGCGCTCGAGTACTTCCGGTCGGCGCCGCGCTACCTCGGCGCCCGGACGGTCGGCGCGAAGGTGCCCGGTCTGGTGGCGGGGCCGCTGGCCGCGATCCGGCTCGCGAGCATCACCGATCCGGCCCCGCCCCCGGGACGCGAGGGCTGGGCACGGGTCAAGCCGATCCTGGCCGGCATCTGCGGCAGCGATCTGGCGACGATCGGCGGCGCCAACTCGTTCTACTTCTCGCCGCTCGTCTCGCTGCCGTTCGTACCCGGACATGAGGTCGTCGGCGAGCTGCTCGACGACTGCGGCGACCTGAGTGCTGGACAGCGGGTCGTGCTCGCCAGCGTGCTCGCCTGCGCGTCCCGAGGCGAGGATCCGCCGTGCGACAACTGCGCCAAGGGCGACTGGGGCCGCTGCGACCGGGTCACCGTCGGCCACCTCAAGGCGGGCTTGCAGACGGGCTTCTGTAACCAGACCGGCGGCGGCTGGTCGCGGATGTTCGTCGCGCATCGATCGCAGCTATATATGGTGCCCGACGCCCTCACCGACCGCAGCGCCGTCCTGATCGAGCCGTTCGCGTGCGCGATCCACGCCGCCCTGCGCGCACGGATCGAGCCCGGCGACAACGTCCTGATCGTGGGCGCCGGCACGGTGGGGGTGCTCACGCTGCTCGCGGTGCGGCTCTTCGCTCAGCCCGGGCGCGTGATTGTCGCGGCCAAGCACCCGAAGCAGCGCGCGGCGGCGAGGATGGCCGGCGCCGACGAGGTCGTCCAGCCCGCGCACGCCGTGAAGGCCGTCAGGCGAGCAGGCCGGGCCGTGAAGCTGACCCCCGAGCGCGGGCAGGACTTCCTGCTCGGCGGGGCCGACGTCGTGCTCGAATGCACGGGATCCAAGAGCGCGCTCGATCTGGCGCTTCGCACCACCAAGGCCGGCGGCCGCGTGGCCGTGACCGGCATCCCGTCGCCCGGCGCCGACCTGACGCCCCTGTGGTTCCGCGAGCTGGAGATGGTGGGGGCCTACACGAGCGGCGCCGAGACGCTCGCCGACGGGACGAGGCGGCCTGCGTTCGAGCTCGCGATCGAAGCGGCATCGAGCCTTCCGGTTCTGGAGGGTCTGGTCGGCGCCACCTACCCGCTCGACCGCTGGCGCGAGGCGCTCGATCACGCGATGTCGGCGGGCTCGCTCGGCACGTTCAAGGTTGCCTTCGCACCCCAGGAATAGGAGACGACATGCCAAGGCCAGGTTTCGTCCTCGAGGTCGACGAGCGGACGCCGCCCCTGCTGGTGCACGAGGGCGAGGGGTTCCGCCTGCAGAAGTTCCCGCTCGGCACGCGGGTGGTCTACCCGCCCGATCCGCTTCCGGGGCTCAAGAACCTCAACGCGCAGATCCGGCATGCGCTCCTGCACCCGGTCGGTGACGCGAAGCCGCTCCCCGAGCTGCTCTTCGCCGGGATGAAGCTCACGATCGCGGTCGACGACAGCTCGGTGCCGCTGCCCCCGATGGTCACACCCGACGTCCGCCAGCGGGTGCTGGAGCAGGTGATCGAGCTCGCCGCGCGCACCGGCGTCGAGGATCTCGAGATCGTCATGGCGACGGCTCTCCACCGCCGGATGACGGCGCGCGAGATCCGACGGATGGTCGGCGAGCGCGTCTACCGCTCCTTCTGGCCGAAGCAGCTCTACAACCTCGACGCCGAAGACCCCGACGGCATGAAACACATCGGCAAGACCGAGGAGGGCGAGGACGTCGAGATCATGAAGCGGGCCGCCGAGTCCGACCTGATCGTCTACGTCAACATCAACCTCGTCGCGATGGATGGCGGCCACAAGTCGGTGGCGATCGGCCTCGCCGGATATAACAGCCTGCGTCATCACCACAACGTCAACACGATGCTGCACTCGCGCTCGTACATGGACCCGCGGCCCGGGCACAGCGCGATCAACGACAGCTCGGTGCGGATGGGACGGCTGATCGCCGCCAGCGGCATCACGGTCTTCCAGATCGAGACGACCGTCAACGCCGAGACGTTCCCGTCGCAGCTCGGGTTCCTCAACAAGCGCGAGTGGGAGTGGTCCACGAAGGACCAGGCGCTGATGATGGCCGCGAAGAAGGCCAACGACCTGGCGCCCCCGCGCGTGCGCCGCGAGTTCTACCGGCGGATCGAGGCCCCGTACAAGGTCACGGGGATCAACGCGGGCGAGGTCGAGGCCGTGCACGATCGCACGCTCGCGAACCTCCATCGGCAGCAGCTGGTCGAGGTCGAGGGCCAGTCCGACGTGGTCGTCTTCGGCGTTCCCTACCTCGGCCCCTACAACGTGAACTCCATCCTGAACCCGATCCTCGTGCACTGCCTGGGGCTCGGGTACGAGTTCAACATGTACCGCAACATGCCGCTGGTGAAGCTCGGCGGCGTGGCGATCCTCTATCACCCCGTGAAGTGGGAGTTCCACCAGATCCATCACCCTTCGTACATCGACTTCTTCGAGGAGGTGCTGGCCGACACCACGGATCCCAAGGAGATCGAGGCCAGGTACGAGGAGCGATACGCGACCGACCCCTGGTACATCCACCTGTACCGCACGTCGAACGCGTACCACGGTGTGCATCCCTTCTACATGTGGTACTGGGGGGCGCACGGCCGCGATCATTGCGGAGACGTGATCTTCGTGGGGGGAGAGCCCAAGACCGTCGCCCGCCTCGGCTACCGGCGTGCGGACTCGCTCCGCGACGCGCTCGAGATGGCCAAGGACACCGTGGGGTCGAGCCCGTCGATCACCTACTTCCACATGCCGCCGATCATGATCGCCGACGTGCGGTGAGGACCGAGCGATGAAGACGCGCGACGAGCTGAAGGAGATGTCTCGCGGGTTCCGCTGGGGCCGCCGGCCGCTGACGCCGCGGTCCGCCGAGCCCTTCGTGGAGGAGAAGGTCGACGAGGGTTTCCCGACAGACTGGGCACGATCCGACGCCGGCGTGGCGGCGCGTCAAGCGATCCTCAAGGGCGTGATGCATCCGATCGTCCGCAACGAGCTGTCGCTGCGCGTGTTCGGCCACGACCATCTCGCCGACCTGCCGGGCCCGGTGATCTTCTACTCGAACCACTCGAGCCACCTGGACGCGACGCTCATCATGTGCACCCTGCCCGACCGCTGGCAGCGGAAGACCGCCGTCGGAGCGGCCCGCGACTACTTCTTCGACGTCTGGTGGCGGCAGGCTTTCACCGCGCTCGTCTACGGCGCGTTCCCGGTCGATCGTGCGAAGGGCGGAGGCACCGCGATCGACAAGGCGCGCGAGCTTGCGCGCGAGGGCTGGTCGATCGTCGTGTTCCCGGAGGGGACGCGCTCGCCCGACGGGCACATGCAGCGGTTCCGGCACGGGTCGGCGCGCCTGGCGATCGAGCTCGGGATCGGACTGGTGCCGATCGCGATCGTCGGCGCATACCAGGCGATGCCGAAGGGCGCGTGGTGGCCGAAAGCGGGCCGGCCGGTCGTGACGGTGCGCTACGGTCCGCCGCTGTACCCGGAGGACGGCGAGACGCATCAGTCGCTCTCGCTCCGTATGCAACAGGCCGTGGCGCAGCTGTTCGACGAGGACCGCAGCACGTGGTTCGACTCGGTCGCCCGTGCCGAACGAGGCGAGACCCCGGCGCTGTCGGGACCCGCGGGGCCGTCGTGGCTGCGCCGGTGGGAGGGTTCCAGGCCCGTGCCCCGGCGCGGCCGGCCAAAGGCCTGGGACTGAACCGTGCCGCGCACCGGCGGCGAGCGGCGGCGCACCACGATCGTCGAGGAGGCGATCCGCCAGTTCGGCCGCGAGGGGTACAAGGGCGCGTCGCTGGACCACATCGCGCAGGCCGTCGGCGTCCGCAAGCAGACGCTCCTGTACTACTTCGCGACGAAGGAGGTGCTCTTGGAAGCGTGCCTCTCGGCCGCCGGCGAGCGGCTGGCGCTCGAGATCTCGCTCGCGCTGCAGGGGAAGGACACGTATTGGGAACAGGCGGAGGCCGTGCTCCACGCCGTGTTCGGGTTGGCGTCGGAGTGGCCGGAGTTCCCGATGTTCGTCCGTGAGGCGGGGCGGCTGGGGCCCGACGCGTTCGACCGCTTCGCCGCCGTGATCGACCCGCTGCGCGAGCGCGCGGTCGGGTTCCTCCAGGCCGGGATGGACTCCGGCGAGATCCGCAAGCAGGACCCCGCGCTGCTGTTGTTCACGCTCTACACCGCCGTCGTCGGGGCGCTCTCCGAAGCGAGCGTGCTCCACGCCGTGGTGGGCGACGACGAGGGCAGGGCTTCTCTCAAGCGCCGGGAGATCGAGACGCTCGCGTTCGTGCGGGCGGCGCTGCGTCCCCCCGCCTGATCCTCCGCCAGACCTGCCTAGATGGGGCCATCCGACCCCTCCGGCCGCATACCTGCGCGCCTACCGTTGGTCCGAGAACGAGCGTGGTCGCGGCCCGCGTCCGGCGTGCGCCCGTCGAAGGGAGGCAAACGATGGCGAGAGCCACCGAAACGCTGTCGGAGAAGCACGGGCAGTTCGTGCCGCTGATCGCCGCGATGGAGAGGCTGGAATCGTCCGTCGGTTCGGCGCCGCCCGCAACGCTGCGTCTTTCCGCCGAGGAGGTGCACGAGTCGCTGGCGCACGGGCTGATCCCGCACGCCGTCGGCGAGGGCCGGACGGTCTTCCCGGTACTGCGCCGGATCACTGGGACGTCGACGACCTCCGTGGCGATGAACAAGGAGCATCAGGAGATCGCGCGGTTGACCGACGAGCTGGAACGCCTCTCCGCAGCCGCCGCGGCGGGCAGCGCCCAGGAGCGGCGGCTGCGCGAGACCCTGCACTCGCTCCGAGGCGTGCTGGAAGACCACCTGGAGAGCGAGAACGAGGTCTGCTACACGGTGCTGCGGGCCGAGCTGAGCCCCGAGGACGCCCATGAGCTGTGCGCGGCGCTGGACCGGGCGAGCGAGGAGCTCCGCCGGCTCTACGAGTGAGCCGAACCGGACGGGGAGCCGGGATCGTCAGCCGGTGTTGGATGTCGGACGTTCGATCAGGCCGGAGCGAAACGCGAGCGCGACCGCCTCGGTCCTGCTGTGGACCCCAAGCTTCGTGAGGATCCGCTGGATGTGCGTTCCCACGGTCTTCTTGCTGATGAAGAGCTCCTTCGCGATCCGGTCCTGGCTCTTGCCGTCGGCGAGGAGCTGGAGGACCTGCACCTCGCGACCGGTGAGCGCCGCGTCGGCCGCGAGCCGGCTCGACGGTCTGCCCGTCAGCAGCCGGCGGGCGCGCACGAGCAGCTCGTCCGGGTCCAAGGGCTTCGTGAGGTAGTCGTCACCGCCGAGCAGGAGGCCAGCGACCCGGTCCGACGACTCGGTGCGATCGCCCGAGACGAGGATGATCGGCAGCTCATCACCGAGCCGCTGCCGAAGCTCGTTGCACACCGCGTACCCGGTCGTGTCGGTGAGGTCGAGATCGAGCACGACGAGCAATGGCTCCGTTTCCATCGCAGTCGATATGGCGCCCTCACCCGTCTCGATCTCGGCCGTGGTGTAGCCCGCCCGCTTGAACCGACGGCCGACCGCTCGTCGGGCTTGCTCGTCGGGGCTGACGATGAGGACAGCCTTGTCGTCGTCCACCGAAACCGATCCCCTTCGGGGTCTTCTCGTGAAGATGAGGGCCCCGTGCCCCTGCCCGATCGGTCAACCGCTCCGACATCGTAATTCGACCATTCGCCTTACTGCAAGGTCCCCCCCGTGGGGGCTCTTCGCCCTACGGAAGACGTAGGGCCGATGGCGCAGATGGGTGGAGTGCGAGATGCCGAGTTCGCTCGGTGTGCCTCGCGAGCAACTCGGGTTTGCTGGTTGAAGGGCGCCGGAATCCCCAAGATCCCACAAGGAGGTGGCCGCGCGTCCCCCCGACGCCCTGAGGTACACGGGAACTGACAGATTAACGGAAGGAGAGAATGTTGAAGAGATTCCTCTTCGTATCGGCGAGCGCCCTGTTCGTGCTGATGCTCGGCGCGCAGAGCGCTTTCGCCGTGAGTCCGCACCTCAAGGGGAACCACCCGATCTCGTTCACCGACAACGGTCTCACGTTGACGGCGACCGTGAGTTACGCGGGACTCGGGAACTTCGACACGGTCCAGACGCTTGACGCGACGGCGAACCCCACGGCGACATGCACGAACCCGGCGGGTGCGAACCAGCCGCCCGGGCAGAACCCCGCGCCGGTCGACGTGACCGGGTCGACGGCCGTTCCGGCGTCGGACATCAAGAACGGGAACGTCACCATCATGACAACGACGAACCCGCCCGTGACGCCGATCGTCGGCGCTCCTGACTGCCCGAACACCAGGTGGAGCGAGGTCATCACCGACATGGCGTTCACGTCAGCCACGATCACGCTCTCGCAGAACGGCGCGGTCGTGCTGACCGTGAGCTGCACGTTCAGCAGCCCAACCACGAACGGGTCGGTGTCCAACTTCAGCTGCAGCTAGGGGTTGACTCCGGCACGTCGGGATATTCAGAAGGGCGGCCCGGGAGGGCCGCCCTTCTGGTCCCCGGCGGTGTGGCAGGTGGGACCCGGGCTCGCGTCTCAGCTTGTCGGGAACTCGGAAGGGATCTCTGATGGCGGCGTACCGATCACGATCGCGATCTCGGTCTGGTCCTTGAGGGAGATGTCCGCCGGGTTCCCGTCGTAGGGCTTGCCGTTGACGAAGACCTGGATCGCCGCGGCCGGCTCGCAGTACCCGCCGACGCACGTGTCGCTCAGGGGAACGCCCCACTCGGTGAAGAACTCGCCGAGCGTGTTCGGCTGGTCCTCCTGCGACTCCGTGTGCAGGATCCCCGTGGTGTCGTGTGTGTGCAGCGGCGAGATGCACGGGTGCTCGCACTCGCTGATCCCGCCGTAGCTGGGCCCGGGCCCCGTCTGCACGCCGGGGTCCGTGATGTCGATGCCGATGCCCGCCGGCACCACCACGGGGTCGCCGTTGACGAACACGTCCAAGTGGGCGTGCACGTGGTAGCTGAGGAACTCTTTCACTTGCGGTGTGAGTCCGGCCTTCGCGATCAGCTCGAGCGCGTCGTCGGGGCGGGGCCAGGGAACCGCTCCCGTGCTCGGCGTCGGCGCCGGCGGCTCGGCCGAGGGGGAGGCCGCCTTGCTCCCGCAAGCGGATGCGGCCAGCACGAGCGTGGCGGCGGCCGCGACCACGAACCGGCGCATAGACGCGACTCTACGAGTAGAACTCGACGATCAAACGCTCTTCGACCGGCACCGGCAGCGGGATCTCGTCCCGCTCCGGATAGCGGGAGAGCGTGCCCGAGACCTCGTCCTTGTTCCGATACAGGTACGAGGGAGGCTCGGCCGTGATCTCGAGGGCCTCGTGGACCGACACGAAGTTCCTAGCCTTGTCGGAAACCGTGATCGTCTGCCCCGGCCTTACCTGCGCGCTCGGCACGTCGGTGCGGCGCCCGTCGAGCAGAACGTGGCCGTGCGAAACGAGCTGCCGCGCCTGGTGCACGGTCAGGGCGAAGCCGAGCCGCAGCACGACCGTGTCCAGCCGCGTCTCCAACTGGCGGATCATCACCTCGCCCGTGACGCCGCGATGGCTGGTTGCCATCTCGTAGTAGCGGCGCATCTGCTTCTCGTTCACCCAGTAGATCGCGCGAAGCTTCTGCTTCTCGACCAGGCGCGTCTGGTACTCGGAGATGCGCTTGCGCCCGCGGCCGTGCATGCCTGGTGGATAGGGCCGCTTGTTGGACGGGCAGTTGGGACGCCCGCAGAGGGGCGCGCCGACGCGCCGACAGGTACGGTGCTTGGGGCCGGTTCTGTTCATGCGAATCGGTAGGGTACCAGCGACTTCGACCCTGTGACCTGCGGGGACAGGCTATCCTGCGCCGGTGGAGGGACTCCGTGACCGGGCCGCGGGCGTCGTGCTCGGCCTCGCCCTCGGTGATGCACTCGGCGCGCCATTCGAGTTCATGATGCGCGATCGGATCCCGGACCCGCTTCCGGCGTTCGAGCTTCCATGGATGGGGTTCCCGCCCGGCACCTGGACCGACGACACTGCGATGGCGCGGAACTTGTGGACCTCCCTGATCGATCACGGCGGCGCCCTGGACCTCGACGACGTGCTGCGGCGCCACCTGGAATGGCTTGGGAGCGGCCCGCCCGATGTCGGGAACCTCACGCACCGGGTGCTGGCCCGCTACCGCGACGGTGACGCCGACGCCGCTCGGTGGTACTGGGAGACCCGTGGGCCTGAGGTCTCGGCCGGGAACGGATCCGTGATGTACTGCGCGCCGCTCGGCGTGGTGTGCGCATCGTCGCCGGAGAGCCTGATGGACGAGGCTCCCGGGCTCTCTGCGGTCACGCACTGGGACGAGCGGTGCGGAACGGCCTGCCTGGCCGTGACGATGGCGGTCGCCTCGCTCGTGCGCGGACACAGCCACGAGCGATCGGTCCTCGACGCGGTCCACGCGGTTGCCGGCCGCGAGGGAGGGGAGGAGCTCGAGTTCCTGGCGGCGGAGGCCGGGCGCACGCGGCGGATCGACGGACCCGACATGGGGTTCGCGCTCTTCGCGGCCGGGGTGGGGCTCCGGGTGGCCGGCGAGGCCGCCGGCTTCGAGGAAGGGCTTCGCCACGTGGTCGCCTTCGGCGGCGACACCGACACGAACGCGGCGGTTGCAGGCGCGCTGCTGGGCGCGCGGTACGGGCGCTCGGCGCTGCCGGAGACCTGGCTCGCGAGGCTCGCCGAGCGCGAGGCGCTCGAGTTCGAGGCGGAGGCGCTCGCCGAGCTCGCAGCCGGCTGACCCGACCTACGGCGCGTATACGTTCGCGACGTAGTCGCGGAGCATCCGCGTGGCCCCGAACCGCGGGCCGTTGGTCTGCAGGGAGGCCTTGATCATCGCGACCCACGCGTGCGGGATGCCGTCGGCGTCACGGTCGTGGAACCGGGGGAGCACCTCGTCCTCGAGCAGGTCGTAGAAGGCGTCGGCGTCGCGTTCGTCGGTCTCCCGGCCGTCGGTCTCGGGCGATCCGTCGCCCACGGCCCACCCGTTCGTGCCGTCGTACGCCTCGGCCCACCAACCGTCGAGCACGGACAGGTGCAGCCCGCCGTTGAGCGCCGACTTCATCCCGGAGGTGCCGCTTGCCTCGAGCGGCGGCCGCGGCAGGTTGACCCAGACGTCGCATCCGGCGACCAACCGCGAGGCCATCCCCATCTCGTAGTCTTCGAGGAACGTCATGCGCGCCGAGAGCTCCGCCGGCCAGCCGAGCCGGAACAGCTCCGCGATCGTCGCCTTCGCTTCTTCGTCTTTCGGGTGCGCCTTCCCCGCGAGGACGAACTGCACCGTGTCAGGCTTCTCCAGCAGAGCCGACACGCGGTCGACGTCGCGGTACAGCAACGCGAGCCGCTTGTATGTGGCCACGCGCCGGGCGAACCCGAGGGTCAGCCGGTCGGGCTGGAACGCGTCGGTGGCGACCTCCACGCTCGCGCGCGACTCGTAGCGGGCGAGCCGCGCCGTCGTGTCGGCGCCGCGGACGTAGGCGGCCAGGTCGGCGCGCATCCGCGACCGCACGTGCCAGAGGTCGGCGTCGGGGATGTCGCCGACGGGATCCCACGTCGCGGGGTCGTCGGCGCGCAGAAGCCATCCCTCGCCGAGGTGCCGGTTCAGCAGTGCCCGCATCGGCGCCGCCATCCAGGTCGGCAGGTGCACGCCGTTCGTCACGTGGCCGATCGGCACGTCGTCGACCGCTCGCCCGGGAAACAGCGGCGCCCACATCGACCGCGTGACCTCACCGTGCCGCTTGCTGACGGCGGTCGACGCCCGTGCCAACCGGAGCCCGAGCGAAGTCATCCCGACCCGGTGGTCGGCGCCCGTTGCTCCCGCGTCGCGGATCCGGTCGCTCCAGCCGTCGAACGGGGCGCCGAGCACGCGGACGACATCCTCCAGGGCGTAGGACTCGTTCCCGGCGGCGACCGGCGTGTGGGTGGTGAAGACGGTGCATGCGCGGACGTCCGCGAGCGCGGCCCCGACGTCCTCGCCGGCTTCGGCGCGCTGGCGCGCGAGCTCCAGCGGCGCGAAGGCAGCGTGTCCTTCGTTCAGGTGCACGACCGACGGCTCCACGCCGAGCGCGCGCAGGACCCGCGCCGCGCCGACCCCGAGCATCGCGTACTGCTCGAGCCGGGTGGAACGGTCGCCCACGTAGAGCCTGCCGGTGATCCATCGATCGAGGACGCCGTTCTCCGGGCGGTTCGCGTCCAAGAGGAACAACGGCACGCGCCCGACCTGGACGCGCCAGACCTGGACCACGACCTCGCGGTCGCCGATCGGCATGGGCACGGTGAGCGTTGCGCCGTCATCGGCGACGAGCGCCGCCGGCAGCCGCTCCGGGTCAACCTCGCCCCAGAAGTCCTGCGGCCACCCGGACGGGTCGATCCGCTGGCGGAAGTTCCCCTGCGCGTAGAGCAAGCCGATGCCGAGGACCGGGACGCGGAGGTCGGAGGCCGCCTTCAGCAGGTCGCCGGCAAGCACCCCGAGCCCGCCCGAGTAGATGTGCAGCGAGCGGTGGATCCCGAACTCGGCACAAAGGAACGCCACCGGATGGGCCGGGTCGATCCCGCGGATGGTCGCGGGCGGTTCCTCGAGCTCGGCTCGCACCGCCGACGCCATGCGCTCCACGCGCGCGACGAACGCCGGGTCCTCGGCGACCTCGGCGAGCCGGCCGGCCGGCGCCTGGGACAGCAAGCGCACCGGATTCCAGCGCCAGCGATCGAACCGCTGGGGGTCGATCTCGCGGAACAGGTCGTGCCCGCCGCGCATCCACGACCAGCGGTAGTTGAACGCGAGCTCCGCGAGGGGTGCCAGGGAGGGCGGCAGTCGGCGGGCGAGCTCGGCGGCGGCGGCCTCGAGCTCTGGGGCGGCGGCGTCCACGGCGCCCCATGCTAGGGGCGCCGCCCCCCGGCGACCAGCCTCAGTCGATCTGGAGGGCGGACACGTACTCGTCGTCGATCCGGAAGACGAGCCCGGCCTCCGTCAGGTCGGCGAGCACCGCCGCGACCGTGCTGATCGGGAGTCCGAGCTCCGTGGCGAGCCGCTCGCGGGTCCAGCCGTCTTCGGGGTACCGGTCGAACGCCGACCGTACGAGACGATGCGCGTCCGGGGGAAGTGCGGTTTGCATCGAGGCCTCCTCACGCCCGGGACCGGTATCGTGGCGGACACGGCCCTTTGCGGATAGACCCGGACGGCAGGGTTCCCGCTCCGTTCCCCGATCGTTCCGCTCAGTGTCGCCGCTTGCCCGCCCGGAGATGCCAGCTCCTCGGAGTGATCAGCTCGTCGGCCTCGGCCGGCCCCCATGTTCCCGGCTCGTAATGGAAGAGCGAGGTGTCCGTGTCCAGGATCGGAGTCACGATCTCCCACGCGCGTTCGACCGCGTCCTGGCGCGGGAACAGCGTATGGTCGCCGATCATCGCGTCGTGCAGCAGTCGCTCGTACGCCTCGGCGGGTGCGCGGTCGAAGGAACGGTCGTAGGCGAAGTCCATCGGCACCGTCTGCAGCTCGTAGCCGGGGCCGGGGCGCTTGGCCTGGAACGCCAGCGACATGCCCTCGTTCGGCTGGATCCGGATCGTGATGTGGTCGGCGGGTAGCTCCTCGACGCCCATCTCGTGGAACAGGTAGTCCGGCGCCTTGCGGAAGACGACCGTGATCTCGGTGTTCCGCTCCGGGAGCTTCTTCCCGTGTCGAAGGAAGAAGGGGACGTCCTCCCAGCGCCAGTTGTCGATCCACAGCCGCGTCGCGATGTAGGTCTCGGTCTGCGAGCTCGGATCGACCCCCTCCTCGTCGCGATACCCCTCGTACTGTCCGCGGACGATGTCGGCGGGGTCCAGGGCGCGGATCGTCTTGAGGAGCTTCGCCTGCTCGTCCCGGAACGCCTCCGGGTCCAGCGCGCGCGGCGGCTCCATCGTGAGGAAGGCAAGCGTCTGGAGCATGTGGTTCTGGAGCAGATCGCGGATCGCGCCGGCGTGCTCGTAGTAGCCCGCCCGCCCCTCGGTGCCGATGTCCTCGGCGACGGTCAGCTGCACGTTGTCCACGACGTCCCGGTTCCACATCCGTTCGAAGATGGTGTTGCCGAACCGGATGACCACGAGGTTCTGGACCGTTTCCTTTCCCAGGTAGTGGTCGATCCGGAACACTTGCGACTCGTCGAACGATTCGTGGATCGTCTCGGTCAGCTCGCGAGCGCTCTCGAGCGACGTGCCGAACGGCTTCTCGACCACCAGACGCGACGTGGGTGTGTTCGCCCCGACCGATGCCAGCCCCTTGACGATCGGCGCGAACTCCTCCGGCGGGACGGCGAGGTAATAGAGACGGCGCCCCGCGCATCCGTGCTCGCGGTCCGCGGTCTCCAGGCGCTCGGCGAGCCGCCGGTACGTCTCCCGGTCGTCGAAACTACCCCTCAGCCAGGAGAGCGAGTCCGAGAACGACTTCCAGACGGTGTCGTCGAACGGACCATGGTCGTGGCGCTCGATCGCCGTGCGGGCCTCCGCCCGAAAGGTGTCGTCGTCCCAGTTCCGGGTGGCGCACCCGATGATCGTATGGTTCTCGGGCAGCAGCCCCTCCTTCGCGAGGCAGTACAGCGCGGGAAGGATCTTGCGGTGCGCCAGGTCGCCGCTCGCCCCGAAGACCACGATCGCTTGGGGAACTGGACGTTCGAGGGCCATGAGGAGCTCCTTGTCGGCGGCGCTCGTGCCACTTCGGGCGGACTTCGATGAGCGTAACGTCCTGAGCCGTGACGGGCACAGGCCGAGGAGGGCGGAGATGGAAGCGAAGGAGATCTTCGAGCTGATCGTCGAGGCCGACGAGAAGCTCAAGTACGCGAAGCCGGGCGTGCAGGACGTTCGAGTCGACCAGGCGCGGGTCCTCCTGAAGCGGGCTCGCGACGAGGCCGCCGCGATCGGAAGTGAACCCTTGGTCCAGCAGGCTGATACTCGCCTGGCGGATATCGACCGATTGCTCGGAGGCTGAGCCTAGCGCTGGGCGCGCCAGCCGCGGAAGGCGTCGAGCAGGACCTCCCGCTGCCGCTCCGGGATCTGCTCCTCGGTGAGCATCCCGGTCAGCCGGATCGTCTCGCGGATCTGGAACAGATAGTTCGTGCACCCGTCACAGGTGGCGAGGTGCGCCTCGAACCGGTCGCGTTCGCCGTCGGGGAGGGTGCCCTCGAGGTAGTCGGTGACGAGCTCGACGAGCTCTCGGCAGGTCAGTTCCCGCGTGCTCATCGATCCTCCTGGGTCGCCGACTTCACGTAATCCTCGACCGCGCGCCGAACGCGCGCCCGAGCCCGATGCAGGAGCACCCTCTGATTGGTCTCCGAAAGGTCCAGGGCGTTACGCACGTCCCCGGAGGTCATGCCGAGCACGTCGCGCATCCGGATCACCGCCGCCTGGTTCGCGGGCAGGGCGTCGATCGCCCGCCGCACCACCGTGAGCGTCTCGGAGGCGATCAGCCGCTCGTCGGGGATCCCGCGCCAATCGTCGGGCAGGGTCGACCACGTGCCCGGGAACTGGGCGAAAGGTCCCTGGAACCGCTCGGCCGGCACCGCGGGCTCGAGCTGGTCGTCGGCGCCGAAGGAGGAGAAGGGCAGGCTGCGAGATTCGCGTATGCCGCGGGTCTTGGCGACGTTCGTCAGGATCCGGAAGATCCACGTGCGCAGCGACGATCGCCCCTCGAACCGATCGATCCCCTGCAGCACCCCGATCCATGCCTCCTGCACGACCTCATCGGCCACCGCGTCGGTGGCGACGTACATGCGGGCAACACGGAGCATGGCCGGCCGCAGCCTCTCGACGAGCTCCATGAATGCGGTCTCGTCTCCGGCACGGATCCGTCGGACGAGCGCGAGGTCCTCAGGAGTAGCACGAAGCTCTTGCACGGGAGCGGAGCCTAATGGCTGCGGAGCGACTCGGGCGGATCAGCCCGGGCGAGCGGCGCCGACGACCGGATCGTAGGCGGACAGTGCCGTGTACTGAACCTCGCCATCGGCGCCGGGGTGCCGTGCGTGGATCATCATGCCGCCGCCCACGTAGAGAGCGACGTGGCTGATCGGCGAATAGAAGAAGAGGAGGTCTCCCGGCTGGATCTCGCTGAGCGGTACGTGTGGGAGCGCGGCGTACTGCGCGGCCGATGAATGCGGAAGGGATACGCCGGCTTGGGCCCATGCCCACATCGTCAGCCCGGAGCAGTCGAAGCCGACGCTGGGGTTGGCTGAGCCCCAGACGTAGGGAGTCCCGAGCACCGACTCCGCGGCGCCGATCGCGATCTGCGCTGCGGTGGCGTTGGGCGGGGGGACGTACCCGCCGCCGCCCCCGGGCGTCGAGGGGGGCGGGTCGCTGCTCTGCACGGCAACCTGCGCGGCCTGAGCCGCCTGTCGCGCGGCCAGCTCCTGCGCGCGGACGTACGACTGATAGTCGGCGTTGGTCTGTTCGTACAGTGACTTCTGCTGGCTGATCAAGCTCCGGATGTCGCTGAGCCCCCGGCTCATCTCGTCGAGGTTGGCCTGGCGCTCGGCGACGACCTTCGCATACTCGTCGGCCGCCCACTGCGCGCGCTGAGCAGACGCGTCGGCCTCGGCGGCGAGATCGGCGTCGGACTGCGCGATGGCACCCATGAACTGCAGCCGGTCGGAGAAGTCACCCAGGTTCTGTGCGTCGAGGAGTGACCCGATCTGCGAGCCCATCCCGGTGTAGGCCTGGACGGCCCGGTCGGAGAGGCGTTGTTGGCTCAACGACGCCTGGGCGTCCGCCTGGTCCTTCGCCTTCTTGGCATCGGCCAGGCGGGCCTGCACGGCTTGAAGCCGCACGAGCGCGTCGTTGTACCCCTCCTCTGCCACCTCCAGCTGATGCTCAAGCTGGTCGAGCTTGCTCTTCGCCGCCTCGACGTCGGCTTTCGTCGGAGCCGCGCGAGAGTCGGTGGAAGAGGCGAAGAAAGCGGCGGGAAGGATCAAGATGGCGGCCGCAAACAGCCGCACGAACCTCGCCCGCGTCCCGCCCATGGGTCCTTTCGCTCGGCCGCCCGGATAGGCTGAAGGCTCGGTTGACCCGAGCCCTCGCGCGCTCACCCTAGCGAGGCCACGGAGGGGGCGTCAAACACCCTGCGAACGTACGTTCGCTCACGTCGGTTGCCCCGGAACACATACGAAGGGCGGGCCCCGGGGGGCCCGCCTTCGCGATCCCGGGTCGGGACGGCGGGACTTGAACCCGCGACCTCAGCGTCCCGAACGCTGCGCGCTACCAAACTGCGCCACGTCCCGAGGCTGGTCAGTGTAGCTTCGCCGGTCGCCGGCGGACACGTCCGGACGAGGTCGAAGCTCGAGGATGGTGGCTTCGGGCCGGCACCAGAACCGGAAGGGCGCGTACTTGCTCGTTCCGAGCCCCGGCGACGTGTGCAGCACGGCCGACCCCATCCGGATCAGGCCCGATGCGAGCCGCGGCGGCATCGAGCTGTTGGTGACGAGCGCGCCCACGATCGGGAGACGAACCTGTCCCCCGTGCGTGTGGCCGGCCACGAGCAGGTCGTAGCCGAGCGCGGCGGTCTCCGGTGCGGAGTCCGGCGAGTGCATGACGGCGAGCCCGAAGCGCTCCGGCGCGGCTCGGGGAGCGACGCGAAGGTCGTGCCAACGCAGGTGGGCGTCGTCGAGCCCGAGCACCTCCAAGGGCAGTCCGCCCAGATCGAGGCAGTCGCGGACGTTCGTGAGGTCGCGCCACCCGTCGTTGCGAAGCTGGATCATGAGGTCGAGTGCTCTGCCGCGGATGCCGCGCCGGCGCCGCTGTCGCCGGCGGAAGTAGGCCAGGTAGCTCTTCGGTTTCGGCACGAAGTAGTCGTTGGAGCCGAGCACGAACCATGACCCGAGCCGTCCCCGCACGGCACGGACGGCCGCGACCGCGGTCTCCACGGCTTGCGGCTCGGCCAGGAAATCACCGGTGACGACGGTCAGGTCGGCGTTCGGCAGCGACGCCAAGAACCGGGTCTTCCTATCGTCCTTGCGAACGAAATGCAGGTCGGACAGGTGCAGCACGGTGAGGGCCGCCGGTCCGGACGCCGGTAGGATTGGCAGGTCGTAGCGGCGAACGCGGAAGCGGAAGCGCTCGACGGCGACGCCGTAGATCACGCACGCCGCTGCCGCACCCACGATCGCCCAGAGCAGGGGAAGCACGGAGGGAGTGTACGGTGGCCGAAGACGCGCTCAGGCAGCGGATCCGGTCGGAGATGACGGCGGCGCTCAGGTCGGGGGACAAGATCCGCCTCGCGACCCTGCGGATGCTCCAGGCGTCGGTCACCAACCGCGAGAAGGAGATCCTGCACGAGCTCTCGGACGACGAGGTTCGCGAGGTCGGGGCCAAGGAGGTCAAGAAGCGAACGGAGGCGATCGAGGCGTTCGACGCCGCGGGCCGCACCGACCTTGCCGACCGGGAGCGAGCCGAGCGCACGATCCTGGCTAATTTCGCCCCGGAGCAGCTATCGGAGGAGGAGGTGGACGCACTGATCGACGAGGCCATGGCCTCAGTCGGCGCATCCACCCCGCAGGACCTCGGCAAGGTGATGGGCGCGGTGATGCGAACGTTGAAGGGCCGAGCCGATGGCGCCGTGGTGCAGGCGAAGGTGCGCGCTCGGCTGGGTGGATAGCGACGGGGTCACCCCCCGCCGCCCCCGCCCGCACCGCCGTTCCCGTTCCCGTTCCCGTTCCCGCCGGCATCACCGGAGGGCTTGGAGCCGACGACGATCGTGACGGTGCTGCCTTCGCCGAGCGTCTTCCCGCCGGCCGGGTCCTGGCTCAACACGATCCCGACATCGGCGTCCTTCTTGACGTCCTGGTGCTGCACCACGACGAAGAGGTGCACGGCCGAGAGCTGAGCCGTCGCCTCATCGACGGTGAGCCCCACCACATCCGGCACCCGGACGATCGGAGCGACGCCGTTGCTCACCTGGATCGTGACGGTCACGCCCGGGATCGTGGCGGTCCCGCCTGCGGGGCTCTGCGAGACCACCGTGCCGGCCGCGACGTAGGAACCCACGGACTCGACCGAGACCTTGAAGTTCGCTTCCCGCAGGGTTGCTCGGGCTTGGTCCTCCGACATCCCCACGACGCTCGGAACCTGGGGGAGGTTCGCCTGCGGGAACTCGATCGGCCGGTAGCCTTTCAGGACCTCCAGCATGAACGCCTTCCAGATCGGCGCGGCGATCGAGCTGCCGTAGAGAGGAGACCCGTACTGGTCGTGCAGCTCGTAGGACTTCCCCTGTGAGCCCACCCACACGGAGGTCACGACCTGCCTCGTGTAGCCCGTGTACCACACAGCCTTGTTGAGGTCCGCCGTGCCGGTCTTGCCCACGATCGGCCACGGACCCCAGCCGCTGGCGAAGACGGCGGCCGCTGTGCCATGGCTGACGACGCCCTTGAGGAGGTCGGTGACCAGGTTTGCGAGCGGTCGCGGGATGACCTCCTGACAGTCGGGCGTGTGCTCGTAGAGGATTTGGTCGCCCTTGGCGATCTCCTGCACGGCGAAAGGCTCGCAGTGGCGGCCGCCGTTGGCGAGCGTCTGGTAGCCGGCGGCCTCGTCCAGCGGCGTCACGCCTTCGGAACCGGTCGCGAGGGAGCAGAACGGCAACAGCGGCGAGCGCACGCCCATCCGCTGCGCCATGCTCACCACATTCTCGGGACCGACGTCGAGGATCAGGTGCGCGAAGACCGCGTTTACCGAGTCGGCGGTTGCCGTGTACAGGTCGAGATCCCCGAGGCTCGTTCCCTCGGCGTTGATCACTTCCCAGGGTTGGCCGTTGGTCTCGCACCGCGGGTCGTCGATCGGCCCCTGGACACCCGAGTAACGGGCCGTCGGCGGGATACCCTGCTCGAACGCCGCCGCGAGCACGAACGGCTTGAACGACGATCCGGGCTGGTGCGGTGTGGTCACGGTGTTGATCTGATCCTGCTTGTAGTGGCGCCCCGAGAGCATCGTGCGGATCGCGCCGGTCCTCACGTCGAGCGAGACGAGCCCGAGGTCCGCCTGAGCGCCTCCGGGTGGCGGCTCCGGCCACCGCGCCCACGGCTCGTTGGCGACCTTCTGTGCGTCCCTCTGCCACTGCGGATCGAGTGTCGAGACGATCTTGAGGCCACCCTCCACCAGCGCCTGCTGGCGCGCCTTCGGGGTGGCACCGAGGGCCGAGTACCAGCCGTTCGGGTCCTCGACGATCTGCTCGCGCAGGTAGTCGACTAGGAACGGGGGCTTGGGCAGCGTGAACGCGTCGAGGTTCTTGGCCAAGCCCAGGGGCGTCAGCTTCGCGCGCTCGCCGCGGGCGGTCGAGATCCAACCGAGGGCCATCATCCGGTTCATAACGTCGTTGCGTCGCAGGATCGACTTGCGAGGGCGCGCGACGGGGTCGTAGTAGCCGGGGGCTCGGAACATCCCGGCCAGCAGCGCAGCCTGGGGAAGCGTGAGCTGCGCGGCGTGCTCGTGGAAGTAGTACTCGGCCGCCGTCCCGATGCCGTAGATCCCGTGGCCCAGATAGACCTGGTTGAGGTAGAGGCTGAGGATCTGGTCCTTCGAGTACTTCTGCTCCACTCGCAGGGCGAGCGCAAGCTCCTGGAACTTCCGTGTGAACGACTTGTCATTGGGATCCAGTCCGAGGGTGTTCTTCACGAGCTGCTGGGTGATCGTGGATCCTCCCTGGACGACGGCGCCGGCGCGCGCGTTCTCGACCAGCGCCCGGAAGAGGGAGCTGAAGTTGAGTGCACCGTGCTCGTAGAAGGTCGAGTCCTCGATCGCCAGCACGGCCTTGCGGGCGATGGGGCTCACCTCGTTGAGCTGAACGATCTCGCGGTTCGACCCACCGGTCGTGCCCTCCTCGCCGTTGACCGGCGGCGCCGTGTACAGCCGGGCGAGGATCGTCTTGCCGTCGTTGGCGAAGATCGTCGAGCGCTGCGGCAGCCGGGGGATCCTGGTGAACTGCGCACCCGCATCGGTCAGCCTCCGGTCGACCTCGTGGACGCCGTACCCGGCGGCCAGGAACGGCGGTGCGATCAGGACTGCGGCGAGGGCCGCGGCCGCCAGGACGACCGGGACGAGTAGGAGCAACGCAACCGGTTTGAACGACCACCGGTCCGTCACGTGACGACGGAGCACCGGTCGAAGAGGGGGATCGGGGCGGTTGGACATGGGGACATCGCGAGGATACCCCGTCCCCGCCCGAGTACGATGCCGGGCCGTGTTCCGCGGGTTCCTCCTCCTCGTGCTGTCGCTGCTGGTCACGGTCTGGCCCGCGCTCGCCGCAGAGCCGCCATCGTCGCCACCGATCGACGTGATCAAGGTCGAGGGCGCGCTCGACCGTCCGCTCATCGGATACCTGAACGATCGCCTGGACGCCGCCGTCGCGGAAGGAGCGGTGGTGGTGCTCCAGCTGGACAGCGCCGGCACGCTGGATCAGAACGCCGTGGCCTTCGCGGACAGGATCGCGCACCTCCCCGTCCCGGTGGTCACGTGGGTCGGTCCCGTGCCGGCCCGCGCGAGCGGGGGCGGGTTGCTGGTGATGCTGGCGTCCTCGCTGGCCGCGGTGGCCCCCGGCTCGCAGACCGGACCGCTGCGGCCCCTCGACCTCGCCCACCCGGGCGAGGACGACCCCGACCTACCGGCGCGGATCGACGCCTGGACCTCGGCGCGAGGACGCCAGGTCTCCCTCGAGCCCCTCGACCGAGCGCTGACGGCGCAGGAGGCCCTCGACCTCGGATACGCGCAGGCCGCCGCCCCCACCGTCCTGGACCTCCTCGGGCAGATCGAGGGTGAGCGCGTCTGGACGCCGCAGGGTGTCGTGACGCTCCGGACGAAGATCGCGACCACCGACCAACAGGCCCAGGAGGGGACCGTCCAGCTCCGGTTCCAGGAGCCGGGACCGGTCAAACGGGTCGAGCACGCGGTGGCCACGCCGTCGATGGTCTACTTCCTGCTGGTCTTCGCGATCGCGTGCCTGGCGTTCGAGCTGACGCAACCGGGATTCGGGTTCGCGGGGTTCGGCGGTCTGTTCCTGCTCGCGCTGTCTGCGTACGGCATGTGGGTGATACCGCCCCAGGTCCTCGGGACGGCAGTGCTCCTGGCGGGGGTCGTCCTGCTCTGCCTCGACGTGCTCCTGAGGAGACTCGGGGTGCTCACCGCGGTCGGGGTGGCTGCCTTCGCGGCGGGGTCGGTGCTGCTGTACCACGGCGTTGCCGCGCCCATGCGCATCTCCCCGTGGATGATCGCGGGTGTCACCCTGGCCACCTTCCTCTACTTCGGGTTCGGTTTGACCGTGGCGATCCAGTCGCGTGACCGGATCGTGAGCACGCAACGTGGCCTGATCGGGCTCATCGGCGAGGCTCGGGGGCGGCTGGCACCGGACGGGCCCGTGTACGTGAAGGGCTCCTTGTGGCGAGGCCGCAGCACCGGCGAGCCGATCGCCTCGGGACAGCGTGTCCGCGTCCGCGGGCTCGACGGGCTCGTCCTGCGGGTCGAGCCCGAGCCCGAAGCGTCGGAGCAAGGTCGGGATCCACTGCCCGCCAACGATTGAACCGTCCGCGTGGCCCCCGCGAAGGTGTTGCGTTCCCATGTTCGTGACGAGTTGGTGAAACCCTCCGGGCGGCTTTCCCGAACAACAGGGTGAAACATGGATCGGCCGATCGAGGTCACGTGGGAACGAGCCGCTTGCCGGGGGCAAGACGCGACGTACTTCTTCGCGCCCTCGTACTTCGAGAAGCGCGCCGAGAAGGCCGCCCGCGAGGCCGTGGCCAAGGCGATCTGCGGCCGGTGCCCCGTCCGTGAGAGTTGCCTGGAGTTCGCCCTCGAGACGCGCGATCCGCACGGCGTGTGGGGCGGCCTCAACGAGATGGAGCGGCGGGCCCTGCTTCGTCAGCGTCAGGTCGAGCGTCAGGCGGTCTGATCGGCTCGCTGCCCGGCTCGCCGGCGTGGGAGCATGCCTCCCATGGATGACGCCTCGATCCTCGCCCGACTCGCTGAGATCGACGCCGAGCTGCCCACGCCGACCGTTCCGGTCGCCGTCTACGTGCCGTGCGTGGTCAGCGGCAACCTCGCCTTCGTCGCCGGGCAGGTGCCGATCGAGGACGGGAACGTGATCGCCCCCGGGGTGCTCGGCGGGAGCGTCAGCGTGGAGGAGGGTGCGTCGGCGGCTCGCCGCGCTGCCCTGCAGGCGCTTGCGGTGCTCCGCGACGGCCTGGGAGGCTCGTTCGCCCGGCTGCGCCGCATCGTCCAGGTGACCGTCTACGTCGCCTCGACCCCCGATTTCGCCGAGCAGCCGAAGGTCGCGAACGGCGGCAGCGAGCTCTTCGTCGCGGCGCTCGGCGACGAGGGGAGGCACGCGAGGGTCGCGATCGGGGTGGCGTCGATCCCGCTGGGGGCATCGGTCGAGCTGGCCCTGACCGCGGAGGTTGAACCGGCGGGCTGACCGCTCACTCGCGCGGGAAGCGAAGGTCGCCGCGCCGGATCGTCCTTCGTTCGCGGTCGAGCCACTCCGCCAAAGGAACGGCGTACTTCCTGCTCGTGCCGAGCGCCTCGCGGATCTGACCGACCGAGACCCCGTTCGTCGCGTTGGCTCGGATCAGATCCAGCGCGCGTTCGACGAGCGAGGGCGTGACCACGATGTCGGGCGCGACCCGCACGACCGCGCCTGCCCGCGCCGCCGCGTCGATCAGCTCGGGCGCGATCCCTTCGGCGAGGAGCTCCCGGATCGTGGGGGGACGGCTCTCTCGCTCTCCGCCGATCGCAGACAGCAGCCGGTCGACGTCGGGACCTCGGTCCTCGAGGACGACGCGATGCGAGGGGAGACGGACGATCGTCGCGGTTCGAACCACCGCGCCGGACGCGGCGAGGCCGTCCAGCACAGCGTCGGCAAGGTCGGCGTCGGCGGGTCCCCCGGACGCGCGAGCGGCTCGCGCCGCGGCCTCCCGCACGCGCTCGAGCGGGGCCCCCTCCTCGAGGGGATGCCCACGATGATGGTCGGTCAAGAGCGCAGTGATCGCCTCGCGAACGGCGCTCCGCACCGGTTCGGCAACCACCCACTCGCCCGCGCGAAGATCGTCCGGCCCTCCGACGCCCACCCACGCGAACAGGTCGCGCGCCGGGACGGCCCCCCGCTCCTCGACCACCGACGCCGCGACCTGGTCCCGGTCCGCATCGATCCTCGCGTCGAGCGCGGCGAAGTGCCGCGGGTCGGCGAACCGGCGAGGTGGGTCCACGTCCAGGACGATCCCGCCGCCCACGGTTTCGCCACGGCCCTCGTCCCGCAGCACGAACCGATCACCGACGTCGAGGATCAACGGCCGCGTCGTCCGGACGCGCACGTGCACGCTGCGGCCTCCGGCTTCCGAAGGTTCCTCGAGGCGGAGCCTGGCGCCCGCCTCGGCAGCCCCCGCGTGCACCGTGTACGCGCCGCGTTCCGTGACCGGGTGGGCGAGTCCGCGGACGGCTCGCAGCACCCCGTCGAACCGCATGGTCGGTCGCCAGGCGTCCGGTGTGCCGAGAACCTGGCCTCGGGAGAGGTCCTCGCGTCCGGCACCGACAACATTGGCCGCGACGCGCGTCACGGGACACGCTCGCCGTTCGGCCTCCTTGTGCGTCTGCAGTCCTCGGATCCGAACCCGGTAGCCCTGCGGGTAGATCTCGGCCTCGTCGCCGACGGACAGGCAGCCTCCCGACAGCGTCCCCGTCAGCACGGTACCGGCGCCCTTGATCGTGAAGACCCGGTCGACGAACAGGCGCGTCCGGGCCTCCGCCGGTTCGGACGCTGTTGCGAGCACTGCGTCGAGCGCCGTGCGGAGCTCCTCGATCCCTGAACCTGTCCTGGCCGAGACGGGGACGACGGCTGCGGTCTGCATGACGGTGCCCGCGACGCGTTCGCGCACCTCGTCGAGGGCGATCGAGAGCTTCTCGTCGCCGACCAGGTCGCGCTTCGTGAGGGCGATCACGCCCCCCTCGACGCCGAGGACGTCGAGGATCTGCAGGTGCTCTTCCGATTGCGGCTTCCATCCTTCGTCGACAGCGACCACGAAGAGCACGAGCCGCACCGGGCCGACGCCGGCCAGCATGTTGCGCACGAACCGCTCGTGCCCCGGCACGTCGACGAAGCCGATCTCGCGGCCGGACGGCAACGTGCACCACGCGTACCCGAGGTCGATCGTGAGGCCGCGCCGCTTCTCCTCCTCCCAGCGGTCCGGGTCGATGCCCGTCAGGCGGTCGATCAGCGCCGATTTCCCGTGGTCGACGTGGCCGGCCGTCGCGACCACGCGCAGCGCGCCTGGCACGTCAGTCCTCGGCGAGGTCGTCCGCCTCCAGCGCGTACTGCACCGCGCGGGCGAGGTCGGGGATCTGGTCGTCGGGCACGGTGCGCGCGTCGAGCAGGACGTAGCCGTCGCCGGTCCGGCAGAACACCGGCGGTGACCCGGTGCGAAGTCGCGCCGCGAGGGGCGCCGGATCGGCGGCGTCGATCCGGACGCCCCACGAATCGACGGAGGAACCGGGGAGCGAGCCGCCACCGACCACCGACCGGCACCGGACGACCCGAGCGCCCTCGAGCTCGCCGCCGATCGTCTCAGCCAGCTCCCGCGCGCGATGCGCGACGTCGTCGGTCGCGTCGTGCAGCATCCGGTGAACGGGGATCTCGCCGTCGCGGCCCGTGGCGTGAAGCAGCAGAACGGCTTCGAGCGCGGCGACCTGCAGCTTGTCGACGCGGACCGCCCGGGCGATCGGGTGCCTCCTCAGCTTCGCGACCAGGTGGGCGCGGCCGACCACGCAGCCCGCCTGCGGCCCCCCGAGCAGCTTGTCGCCGCTGAACGTGACGAGGTCTGCGCCCGCAGCGAGCGCTTCATGGACGGTCGGCTCTTCGTCCGGGAACCCTCGCTCGGCGTCGAGCAGACCCGAGCCGACGTCGTAGAGGAACGGGATGCCTCGCTTGGCCGCGAGCGCCGCGAGGTCCTTCGTCGGGACCGATGCGGTGAAGCCGACGACCCGGTAGTTCGACGGATGCACCTTGAGGATCGCGCCCGTTCGGTCGCCGATCGCTGTGCGGTAGTCGGCCAGGCGCGTCCTGTTCGTGGTTCCGACCTCGACGAGCCGTGCTCCGGAGGCGCGCACGATGTCCGGGATCCGGAACTCGCCGCCGATCTCGATCAGCTCGCCGCGCGACACCGGTACCTGCTTGCCCTTGGCCAGCGCGGCGAGCGCCAGGAGCAGGGCGGCGGCGCAGTTGTTGACGACCAACGACGCCTCGGCGCCCGTGGCGGCCGTCAGCATCGCCTCGGCGCGCGCGCCCCGCGCCCCGCGTTCGCCGGTCGAGCGGTCGACCTCGAGGTCCGTGTAGGTCCGAGCGGCCCGGTTCACGGCGCGAACCGCGAGATCGGGCAGCGGCGCGCGACCGAGGTTCGTGTGCAGCACCACGCCGGTGGCGTTGATCACGGTGGAGAGGCCGCTCGCGGCCTGCGAGGCTCGGCCGAGCGCGCGCGCGAGGATCTCGTCGGCGTTCGGAGGCTTGGTGCCGTCCGCGGCCGCGCCCCGGACCTCCTCGAGCGTCTCGGCGAGGGTGCGCTTGAGCAGCGCGCGTCCGACCACCGAGGCGCCACGCACGCCCGGCGCCGAGCGGAGCAAGGTGTCGAGTGACGGCACCTTCCTTCGTGCGTCCCTTCGTGCGTCGCCGGCCATGGCCGTAGGCTACCGCCGCCCTCGGTCCGTCCGCCCGGGACGGGTTCGGTAGGATTGCCGCGATGTCCGAGACCGACGTCCGCCCCGCGTTCCGCAGCTCGGAGATGATGTCGATGGTGCGCGGGGGCGGGCTCGACATCGAGGTCCTGCCCTCGGGGAAGTTCGCCACCGAGGAGATGATCCTCAACATCGGGCCGCAGCATCCGTCGACCCACGGCGTCCTGCGGATCGTCCTCGAGCTCGACGGCGAGGTCATCACGCGCGCCGAGCCGGTGATCGGCTACATGCACCGCGGCGCCGAGAAGCTGGCCGAGTACCGCGACGCGCGCCAGACGCTCGTGCTGATGAACCGCCACGACTGGCTGTCGGCGTTCAACAACGAGCTCGGCTGGACGATCGCGGTGGAGCGCCTCTGCGGGATCGAGGCACCCGATCGGGCGCAGTGGATCCGCACGATGCTCGCCGAGTACAACCGGATCATGAACCACCTCGTGTTCATGGGCTCCTACCCGCTGGAGCTGGGTGCGATGACGCCGATCTTCTACGCGTTCCGCGAGCGCGAGATGGTGCAGGACCTCGTCGAGTCGGCCACGGGGGCGCGCATGCATCACTCGTTCGCACGGGTGGGCGGTCTGAAGGACGACCTTCCGCGCGGCTTCCTCAAGCGGAGCGCCGAGGTGCTCAAGGCCGTCCGCGGCGCGTGTCGCGAGTTCGACCAGCTGATCATGGGGAACGAGATCATCTTCGCGCGCTGCCGCGACGTCGGGTCGATCCCGAAGGAGCTCGCGTTGCAGTACGGCACGTCGGGTCCGCTGATCCAGGCCTCCGGCGTCCCGATGGATCCGCGTAAGGACGAGCCGTACGAGAAGTACGGCGAGGTCGAGTTCGAGGTTCCCGTGGGCACGCACGGGGACAGCTACGACCGGCTGTGGATCCTCGTGCAACGGGTGAAGCAGTCGTGCGACATCATCGAGCAGTGCATGGACCGGCTGCCGCCGGGTCCCTACCGGGCGAGCGGGCTGCCAAAGACGCTCAAGTTCCCCGAGGGTGAGGTCTACGTCCGCACCGAGAACCCGCTCGGCCTGATGGGCTATTACGTGGTCGGCGACGGGAAGAAGCAGCCGTACCGGCTGAAGATGCGCACGGCCTCGTTCTCGAACGTCGGGATCATCCCAGCGATCCTGCCCGGCCAGCTCGTTCCCGACCTGATCTCGATCCTCGGCTCGGTGTTCTTCGTCGTCGGCGACGTCGACAAGTAGTCGACCGCCATGCCACGCCAACGTGCGGCCGAGATCGAGGCTGCGTACGCCGCCTACGACACACACCCGCTCGACGAACCCGACGAATGGGGTGACCTCGCCTCCTTCGGGTCCGCCGCCGGGGCCTCGTGACGGAGCTGGCCCGAGACGCGGCGGCCCGGCCTAACCGAGGCACTGAGAGGGCCCGAAGAGAAGTATGTCACCGTTCTGATAGCGGATATGCTATTGCTATGTGGGCTGCGGAGAGCCTCCGATCGGCTCGAAAACGGGCCGGACTGAGTCAGCGGGAACTGGCCGAACGTGCCGTCGTCCCCCAGAGCACGGTCGGTCGGATCGAAGCAGGCTTGGTCGGACCGAGGGCGGACACCCTTCGTCGTCTGCTTCGCTCCTGCGATATGGATCTCGAGGTGGAACCCCGTCTGGGGGTGGGGGTGGACAGGACCCAACTCCGGGAACGGCTCGCGCGGACCCCCCGGCAGCGACTCGAGGACCTCACCGCGGCCGCCGCGGCGATCCGACGTCTGCGCGGACGGGCAAAGCGTCGGTGAGTTTCGATCCGATCGCGGCGATCCGCGTGCTGCACGACCACGATGTTCGGTTCCTGCTCATCGGGGGGGTCGCGGGAGCCGCCCACGGCTCGCCATCCGTCACGCAGGATCTCGACATCTGTCCGGAGTCGTCTCCGGAGAACCTCGGGCGTCTGGCCGATTCCCTCCAAGCGGTGCACGCGCGGCTGCGCGGGGTCGACGAAGACATGCCGTTCCTGCTCGATGCCCGAACGCTTGCAGCCGGCGATCATTTCACGTTCTCCACCGATCTCGGCGACCTCGACTGCCTCCTCACACCGGCCGGAACCGAGGGATTCGAGGACCTTTCGCGGGACGCAGTGACGGTCGATCTAGACGACCTGAAGGTCGAAGTGGCGTCGCTGGACGACCTGATCCGCATGAAACGCGCCGCCGGACGGCCGAAGGATCGGGCGGAGCTCGAGATCCTCGGCGCGCTGCGCGACGAGATCGCCCGCGAGCCATGAGCGCGCAGCTATCCTCCCTGGACCATGGCGCTCCCGAGCTTCACCGACGACTTCCCCGGCTGGTACCAGGAGGTCGTAAGGCAGGCCGACCTGGCGGAGAACTCGCTCGTGCGCGGCACGATGGTGATCAAGCCGTACGGGTTCGCGATCTGGGAGGCGATCCAGCAGGCGATGGACCTGCGGATCAAGCAGACGGGTCACCAGAACGTCTACTTCCCGATGTTCATCCCTTACCGGCTGCTCGAGCGCGAGGCGGAGCACGTCGAGGGGTTCGCGCCGGAGGTGGCGGTCGTCACCCACGCCGGTGGCGAGGACCTCGCGGAGCCGCTCGTGGTTCGACCCACGTCGGAAACGATCATCTGGGACACCTACGCGAAGTGGGTGCAGAGCTACCGCGACCTGCCGTTGCTCTACAACCAGTGGGCGAACGTCGTGCGGTGGGAGCTCCGCCCGCGCCTGTTCCTGCGCACCACGGAGTTCCTGTGGCAAGAGGGACACACCGCGCACGAGACCCGCGAGGAAGCCTGGGACGAGACCAAGCGGATGCTCGACGTCTACCGCCAGGTCGTCGAGGACGTCATGGCCGTGCCGGTGCACATGGGAAGGAAGTCGGCCGCCGAGCGGTTCCCCGGTGCCGTCGAGACGCTGACGATCGAGGCGCTGATGCGCGACCGGAAGGCGCTGCAGGCCGGTACGTCACACTACTTGGGCGAGAACTTCGCGCGGGCCTACGGCGTGACGTTCCTCGGGCGTGACGGCGAGGAGCACTACGCGCACGCCACGTCGTGGGGCTCGTCGACGCGGCTGGTCGGCGGGCTGATCATGGCCCACGGCGACGAGAAAGGCCTGCGGCTGCCGCCGCTCGTGGCGCCGCACCAAGTGGTGATCGTGCCGATCTTCCGCAGCGACGACGAACGCGCACGCGTGCTCGCCGAGGCGACGCGATCGGCCGACGCGTGGCGCGACCGCGGGCTCCGGGTGAAGGTGGACGATCGCGACGACCTCCGACCCGGATACAAGTTCGCCGACTGGGAGCTCCGCGGGGTCCCGGTACGCGTCGAGGTCGGCCCGCGCGATCTCGACGCGTCGCAGGTGACGGTCGTCCGCCGCGACGAGGGCGTGAAGACTGCCGTCCGGATCGACGAGGCCCCCGACGTCCTCGTGAAGCTGATGGATCAGATCCAGGCGGCCTTGTTCGCGAACGCACTTGCGTTCCGCGAGGCGCACACGTCCGGGGTGGAGTCCCTCGACGAGCTCGCGGCGGCGATCGCCGATCCCGGCGGGTTCGTGATCACCGGATGGTGCGGCGACGCGGCGTGCGAGGCGACGGTGAAAGAGCGAACGAAGGCGACGATCAGGTTCTTACCGCTTGAGCAGCGCGACCCAGGCAGAGCCTGCGTCGTCTGCGGTCGTCCCGGCACCGAGGAAGCCACCTGGGCGGTCGCCTACTAGGTCTGCCGGTTGTACCAGACCCCTCCGGGCCCCGTGTAGCTCGTGCCCTCGCCCCATGCCGCGAACACCTTGCCCGCGCTCGTGATCGCGATCTCCCCGTAGTCGCCGTAGACCTCGTTGAATCCGGCGACCGACTTGTATGCCGTGCCCGAGGTCGCGTCGCTGATCTTCACCGGCGCCGTCCAGGTCGTCCCGCCGTCGGTCGAGCTGCGGAACCAGACGTTCCAGGCCGACGTGGTGCCGCCGTTGGTCTGGTAGTACCAGGAGCGCACCTGTCCGCCGTCCGTGGCTTCGACGGCCGGCGCGGTCGCTTGCTCCGTGCCGCTCGAGAGCTGGGTCCGAGCCGACCACGTCGCGCCCTCGTTCGTGGAGCGCCGCTCCCACACGCGAGACTGGCCGCCCGGCGTGGTCGCACCGTCGTACAGCACGACGAGGTTCCCGTTCGCGTCGGCCGACAGGGCCGCGTGGCCGTCGTAGAAGTCCGCGTAGCAGCCGTCCGAGATGCACGGCTGGCCGAGCTCGACCGAATCGACGAGCGTGTTGGTCCACGACGTGCCGTCGTCCCTCGACGTGATCACGCGCACCGTGGTCTGCCCCTCGGCCGAGGCGCCCGGCCCCGTGTAGGACACGCCCGTCTCGACGAAGGCGACCGTGCCGTCGGAGAGCACGTCACCGTCGTAGGCGAAGTGGTACTGCGCGTCCTCGATCACCTTGGTCTGGGCCCACGTTGCGCCGGCGTCGTGGCTCTGCGCGACGTACGCGTCTCCGCCCTGGGGTCCGTTCCATGAGGCGTAGACGTCGTTGCCGTCGTCGCTTACCGCCAGGATCGGCTTGTCGGTCCACGAGACGTTTCCCCAGGTCGGCACCGGAGTGGACCACGTCTGGCCGTGGTCCAGGGACTTCGAGAACACGACGTTGTAGTCGTTCATCCACAGCGCGTAGACGGCGCCCGTGCCGGGCACCACCTCGATGATGGGGTCGAATTGGCCGCTCGCTCCCTTGCAGCCGCACAGGAACCGGTCCGGGCCGAAGGTCGCGCCGCCGTCCGACGACACGCGCAGCACGATCGCCGGGTCGGGGCACTTGCCGCCGCGGCAGATCGATGGGTCGTACGTGACGCCGTATCGGGTGACGAGCAGGTAGACGTACGGTGCCGACGGGTCGGCGGCCACGGCGGGCTCCCAGTCGTCGGCGTTCGGATCGTTCAGGTGCTCGCCGGCCCAGCCCGCGGCCGCAGCAGCACGGATGGGACCGGTCTTCCCGAGCGTGCCCTCACGCCGCGCCTCGAGGAACGCCTGGATCCGCTCCTGCGTGTTGTCACCGCCGTCGCCTTCCTCGTGCTCATCTCCGCTCTGAGCGCCGTCCGGCTCTAGGCGCGCCTCGCCCCGAGTCGCGCCGGCCTGATGGCGGCCTGATCGGAGCGAGACCGCGAACGCGCCGATCGCGAACGCGGCGACGACCACGACGGAGAGCACGAGGGCGACGGAACGGCGCATGGACCCCTCCTCGGGGATCCAGGCTGGCGGCGGGTGCGGCTCGACGGATCCCCCGACGAACGCTATCCGCGTGCTGAACCGTGAGTCAATCCGTCGACGGTCGGGAGTGCTCGAGCCACGACGGCGTTGCCAGGCCCGAAGTCGCGAGCAGGAGCCAACGGAACCGGCCGAGCCTGGCCGGGTCCGCGAGAAGGGTGGCCCGGCTCCGGCCGGACCAGGTCCGGACCGCCGCCGCCCCGTCCCGGGCGGCCAGGAGGTCGCGCTGACGCCCGAGCTCGGATCCGAGCCACTCCTCGAACCCGAGCCCGAGCAACGCGTCGTGCTGGGTGATCGACGGAAAGGCCGTGAGGCCGCGCTGCCTGGCCCGCTCGGCGACGGCCCGGAAGTCGACACCCGAGGTGATGTCGGCGGATCCGGGCGCGGCGAGCACGTCCTCGACGACCCGGTGCCCACGGTAGCCGTGGAGTGGCCCGCCCGTGGATCCGACCGCTCCGTAGTCGATCAGCAGCGCGTGACCGCGGTCGAGGGCGGCGGCGATCCGATCGACGAACGCGAACACGCCAACCGGGACGACGACCGGCTCGTCGTTCGCTGCGGCGAACGGTTCGAGCTCGTCGTCCACATCGACGAGCTCCTCGACGAACCGGTCCTCGCGCAGCCCGATGCGAACCTCCCGCCGGCCTCGAAGCACGCGGAAAGGAAGGTTGTCCAACAGCTCGTTCGCAAGGATCAGGTCGACGGGTGGTTGCAGGTGGGAAGCGACCTCGATCCCCTCCAGATGGCTCAGCGCGTCGCGAGCACCCAGGCTCGCCTCGACGGCCGTGTACGCGACCGCCATGTCCCCGAGCTCTGCGAGCAGCTGCTTCGCGAGGGTTCCGTCGCCCGCGCCCACCTCCGCGACGAGATACGGGGCGGGACGGCCGACGTTCTCCCATAGGCCGCGGACCGCGTGCGCCAGCAGCGTCGCGAAGACCGGGTGCACGTGCGGGCTGGTCACGAAGTCGCCCTCGGGTCCGACGGGCGGCCGCTCGTAGAACCCGCCGGGTCCGTACAGGGCGTGCTGCATCAGCTCGGCGAACGTGATGGGCCCGTGGTCGCGGATCGCGTCGCGGATCGCCGTCTCGACAGCCTCCGTCACGCACGCAGTATCCCGGCTCGACGGCCTGGGAGGATGGGGCGCGTGCAGGAGCGAGCGATCCGCAAGGCGTCCTCGGTGATCTGCGTTCGCGACGCTGCCGACGGTCCCGAGATCCTCGTGCTCGAGCGCGGCTCGGGCAGCCGGTTCCTGCCCGGATTCGTTGCATTCCCCGGTGGCGCCGTGGAAACCGGCGACGAGGACCTCGCCGTCCGTTGGTTCGACGACGCCGGCGAGGTCCATCGGGCCACGGCGGTGCGGGAGCTGGCCGAGGAGGTCGGGCTGGCGATCACCGGCGGTGGCGTGGTCGCAGAGCCGGTGGAGGCCGTTGACGCCGCACCTCCGCGGCCGGCGCAGCTTCCCGAGCTCGCGCACTGGATCGCCCCGGTGAGCGTTCCCGTGCGCTTCGACGCGCGGTTCTTCGCGGCGGCGGCTCCGCCGGGGCTGGAACCCATACCCGACGGCCGCGAGATCGCCTCCGCGTGGTGGATGTCGCCCGCCCGCCTGCTGGACGAATGGCGTGACGATCGCCGCCGTCTCTATTGGCCGACGTACTTCACCGTCACCCAGCTCTCGACGTGCCGAAGCGCTGCGGACCTGCTCGGGCTGCGGTTCCGGACCCGCGAGCCGGATCCGCTCGACGAGGAGCGGCTCCCGGCGCACGTGTTCTGGCAGGACCGATGATCCGGATCGTGCGTGTCCTCGCACCGAACCCGGGTCTGTACACCTTCGAAGGAACGAACACATGGGTGGTGGGCAAGGGTCCGGCCGTCGTGATCGACCCGGGGCCCGCCGACGACGGGCATCTCGGTGAGGTCGCTCGAACCGCGGGGGCGGTCTCGGCGGTGCTGGTCACGCACGAGCACGAGGATCATGCGGAGGGGGCCCGAGCGTTCGCGGACCGCGTGCGCGCGCCACTCCGTGCCTGGCGCATGGAGGGGGTCGAGCGCCTCCGCGATGGGGAGCGGCTTCGGGCCGGCGGGGTGGAGCTCGTCGTCGTCCATACGCCAGGGCACTCGGCCGACCACGTCGCGTTCCACGAGCCTTCGGAGCATGCACTGTTCACCGGCGACGCCGTCGTCGGGCGGGGTACGAGCTTCATCGATCCCCCCGACGGCGACCTCGCGAAATACCTCGGGTCGCTGAAGCGGATGCTCGACCTCGCTCCGCGGACGATCCTGCCGGGACACGGTCCCCTCGTGCTCGATGCCCGCGCGAAGCTCCTCGAGTACCTGGAGCATCGGCGCGAACGGGAACGTCAGATCTCCGAAGCCATCGCCGCGACGCCGCGGACCGTGCCCGACCTCGTTGCCGAGATCTACGCCCACTACCCTGAGGAGGTCCGGCCGCTCGCGGAGCGGTCCGTGCTCGCGCACTTGCTCAAGCTGCAAGCGGAGGGGAAAGCGGACAAGCGCGGGCGTGGTGAGAAGGCGCCGTGGTCCGCGGCGGAGCCCAAGGCGTGTGCGCGGTGCGGGAAGCCGGTGAAGGGCCGCGCCCGCTACTGCGCCTCGTGCAGCCTGATCATCCTGCAAGGTGGCGACGTGACCCCCACGGGGTGATCATCGCTCGTCGGCCAGGTGCAGCGGGCGGTGCACGACGTACCGACCCCGACCGTGCACGGTGATCGTTCCCCTGCGCCTGAGCCGCTGCAGGGCGCGACTGGCGGTCTCGCGCGACGTGCCCGCAAGCGTCGCGAGCTCGTCCTGCGTCAACCGGATCGGCACCGCCTTCGCGCCGCCGTCGAGAGGTTGCCCCGCACGCCGGGCGAGGTCGTCGAGCCGCCGTTCGACCCGGGCGGTGACGTCGAGCCACGCGAGCGTGCACGCGAGGTCGGTGAGGCGGCGGCTGCGGGCGGCCAGCAGGGCCGGCACGACGTCGGGGCTCGCGACGCGGAGCCGGCTGGGTCGCAGCGCGCGCACGGTGCACGGTGAAGGTGCACCCGACGGCTCGCCGACGGGGTCGCCGGGGAGCGCAAGGTCGAGCGCCAGCTCGCGGCCGTCGGGTGCGACGACGAAGGAGCGGAGAACGCCGGCTTCGACCACCCACATGCCCGGGCAGCGCTCGCCCTGCCGGACCGGTGTCTGGCCGGGCCGCAGCACGAGAAGGGGGAGTGGTTCGACGGCGCCACCCTGGCGCTGAAGCATCGGCACCACCCGGTGCGGACGATAGCCGCGCGCGCCGACATGACCATGCGCGGTCGGAACGACCGGTTAGGCTGTGCGCGGCATCGGACGCGCATCCGCGGGAGGAGCCGGCGTGGTCAAACCGAAGGTCGACCTCGTGCTCGCAGAGGTTCCGATCTTCCGCGACCTGACCAAGCGCCAGCTCAAGCGGCTGGCCGACGGCTCGGAGGTGGCGGACTTCATGGGCGGTCACTCGATCGTTCGCGAGGGCGACCCGGGCGACTCGTTCTACGTGGTGTTGACCGGTCACGCCAAGGTGACCAGGAACGGCCGCTTCGTGCGGCGCTTGATCCCCGGCGACTACTTCGGCGAGATCGCGCTGCTCGACGGCGGCCCGAGGACGGCAACGGTGGGGACCGAGACGCCGGCTACCCTGTTGATCCTTCGACGGCGTGCCTTCCTCCGGGCCGTCCGCGACGAGCCGGCCCTTGCGGTGCATCTGCTGGCCGAGCTCGGCCGGATGCTGCGCCGCACGGCCAAGACGGTGCCGGAATGAGCGTATGAGGATCGAGTTCCACCGTCCCGGTGACGAGGAGAAGCGAACCGTGGCAACCGCCGTGTGGGACGGACGAGCCGCGGCTGTCACGTCGGATGACGGCCGGCTGCGCGAAGCGCTCGAGCGTGTGTTCCGTCCGACGCCGGTGGCGATCGACGACGCCTCGTACAGGCGAATGGGCACGTCGGGCGTGGTCGTGGTGCAGCCGGGCGACCTGGGCTGGTTCCGGGCCGCCGCTATCGTTCGCGCCCCCGCGGAAGCCGGCGTGATCCCGCGATTCGTTCCGGAGGTCGTGGAGAGCGGGTTCGACCCCGCGGGGAACTACCGGGAGTTCGAGGCTCAGGTCGAGCGGCTGGCGGCGCGGCCCCCGTCCACCTAGGACGCGTTGTCGGCGAGCCACGTCCGGCCCGCCTCGCAGAAGCTCCGGAAGTCGCACCACGCGCACCAGGCGCCAGGGATCGGCTCGAACGCGCCCGCCGAGATCGCGTCGAGCGACGCCTGCACGCGGCTCCGGACGCTCGCCGGGTTGCTCATCGGCTGCTGCACGGCCTCGCCGCGCGCGAGGTAGAAGTACGTGAGCGTGAGGTCCTCGGGTCGCTTGCCCCAGATCTCGACGCACGCGAGCCCGTACAGCTCGAGCTGGAGGGGGTCGGCCAGGCCGACGCCCGTCTTCCAGTCGACGACCTCCCACGGGCCGTCGGGCTCCCCGTAGATCGCGTCGATGCGTCCGCTGACGGTCACGTCGCCGAGCCGCAGCAGGAACGGCCGCTCGGCGAACAAAGGCACGGTACCCGCATAGCGGCTGTCGAGGAACGCCTGCCTGAGGCGCTCGGCCCGACCCGGGTCGCCGGCCAGTTCCTCCTGCGTCAGGTCGACCGCGTCGTCGGTCTCGAGCAGCCGGCCCTGGCCGCTGGCCCGGCGCTCGATCCACTTGTGGACCTCGGTGCCGATGCGGGCCGCCGGGCCGCTGAACCGTGGGAGCGGCCGCACCGTCGTCCAGTAGAAGCGCTTCGGACAACGCGCGTAGTCCATGAGTCCGCTGGCCGAGAGGGTCTGCGGTGCGCGGACGCCGCCGACGGCGGCATCGACAGTCTCGCGCTCGCGCAGGTGCGAGGCGAGCCGTCGCTCGTCGGCGGCCGTCGCCTCGAACGTGGCGCGCTCCTCGGCCCCGAGCGCCTCGAGCAGCGCGGGCTGGACGCCGCCGTCGGCGACCGCGTCCGCTGCGGCGCGGCGCCACCCCTCGACGAAGACGGCATCGGCCTCGGGACGGCCGGCCGGCCCGGGCCAGGCGCGAACGAGCTCCTGCCGGTAGCCGAGCATCGGGTTCACGTCGAGGTCGCCGGCCGTGGGGTCGAGCGCCAGCTCGGCTTCGCTCGTGTCCGTGGCCCAGTCCGCGAGCTCGCCGAAGAACTCGCTGGCGCCCTTCGCGTTGACGTTCTCGCCGTACCAGGTGGACGCCGAGATCCAGAGGGTCCGGCGCGCGCGGGTGAGCGCCACGTACATCGTCCGCCGCTCCTCGATCACCTCCTGGTGCTGCAGGTCCTGCTTGAAGTGCGACAGCACACCGTCGAACGACGGCAGGATCGCTCGGTCGCCCCGCAGCTCGAAGTCGAGCGAGTACGCGCGCTCGGCAGGGTTCTGCTGGATGCGCTTCGACGGCATGAGGCCGGTCGCGACGCCCGGGACGAAGACGTGGCCGAACTCGAGCCCCTTTGCCTGGTGGATCGTCATCACCTTGACCGTATCCTCGTCGGAGGGCTGCACCGTCTCCCAGTCCTCCTTCTCGAGCGCGATCACCGCGTCGACGTAGTCGAGGAACGCCCGAAGCGTGAGCTCGCCCTCGATCGGGACGAACGCGTGCACCTGGTCCAGGAAAGCGCCGACGTTCCGCGCCCGCTGCGCAGAGACCGCACGGTCGACGTCTGCCTCGAGCTCGTCGAGGATGCCGGTGCGCCGGATGACCTCGCCCATGAAGTCGCCCACTGGCAGCCGCGCGGCGACCCGGAGCTGTTGCAGCTCCCCGGCGAACTCGCCGAGCCGTGCGCGCCCCTCGTCTGAGAGCCCCTCGACCTCGTCGAGGTGCTCGAGCGCCTCGGCCAGCAGGAAGGGTGTCTCCTCGTCGTCGCCGCCGGACTCGCGCCAGGCGTAGTTCTTCGCCTTCGCCCAGCCCGCGACGAGCGCCAGGTCTTTGAACCCGACCCGGTAGCGCGGGCCCATCAGGATCCGCGCGAGCGCGGCGGAGGCGAGCGGGTCGTTGGCCGCCCGCGCGTACGCCAGCACCTCCACGACCTCGGGCAGCCGGAGCAGTCCGGCCAGTCCGACGAACTCGGCCGGGACGTCGCGTTCCTCGAGCGCTCGCTGCAGCAGTTGGAACAGCCGCGACGTTCGACAGAGGACCGCGACGTCGAACCACCGAGCACCTTGCGCATGCAGCGCCACGATGCGGTCGGCGATCCACCTGGCCTCGGCCAGCTCGTCACGATGGGTGGCGAGCGTCACCGCACCGTCACCGTTCGCGGGCCAGGGGACGAGGCGCTTCTCCGGATCCGGACGTTGCGCCTCAGGGAGCTGCCCGATGATCGTGTCGGCGCCGTGCAGGATGCGCGCGCCCGACCGGAAGTTCGTGAACAGGGGGAGCCGCCTGGCGAGAGAACCGTCGGCGGCACGGAACCGCTCGGGGAACTCCAGCAGGTTGTAGAGCGAGGCGCCGCGCCAGGCGTAGATGTTCTGATCCGGGTCCCCGACGGCCGTGACCGGATGCCCTCCGCCGAAGAGCGCCTCGAGCAGTCGGGCCTGCGCGACGTTCGTGTCCTGATACTCGTCCAGGAGCACGGCCGCGAACCGCTCGTGGTAGTCGCGACCGACGTCGGGGTGTTCGGTGGCGATGCGCATCGCCAGCTCGATCTGGTCGCCGAAGTCGATCACGCCCAGATCACGCTTCAGACGCCGGAACACGGCCACGGCGCGCGCGAGCTCGATCCGCTCCTGCGCGGCGCGGTACGCGCGGTCGGATCGGTACTCCTTCAGGGCGTCGAGTCGCGCGAGGTTGTGGTCGACGATCGTGGCGGGGTCGACCAGATGGTTCTGCGCCTGCTCGTCCAGGCGCAGGATGTTGTCGACCACGCTCGGCTGCCACTCGGTCTTCACGTGATCGAACGTCATCTCGTCGAGCACGCGGCCGGCCAGCTCGACGCGCTGCGCCTGCGTGAGCACCCGCTGGCCGGGTTCGATACCGGCCAGCATCCCGTTGCGATCGATCACTTGCTGGGCCAACCCGTGGTAGTTGAGGATCTCGGGCTCCTCGCCCTCCGGCAGGTCGATGGTGGCGAGCGCGCGCCGGATGCGGAACCGCAGGAGTTCCGTGGCCTTCACGGTGAAGGTCAGGCAGAGCAGGTTGCCCGGTAGCACGCCCGGATGGTCGGCCTCGATCCTGCCGAGCGCGACCAGTGCCAGGTACACGACGCGCGCGGCCATGACGCTCGTCTTGCCGCTTCCGGCGCCGGCCACGAGCACGTACGGCTCCAACGGCATCGCGATCGCGTCCCACTGCTCCGACGTGGGGGGCTCGCCTCCCAGCGCCGACACGATCTCGGGGGGCACCTGCAGCTTCGCCGTGCTCATGCCGTCGCCCCCTCCGGGGCGGGCGCTCCGCGGAGCGCGTCGACCGGGAAGATCGGCCGACCCTCCGGGAACAGAGGGCACAGCGTGTGGAAGTCGCAGAACCGGCAGTTCGCGTACGGGTTCGGCCGGTAGACCTCGTTCTCGTTCAGATCGCGCTTGCGGCGGATCAGCCCGGCCAGCCGCTCGCGCATGGCGGTCTGCCAGGCCTCCTCCTGCGCGTCGTGGATCGGCCACTTGCGGAACTGAAGATCGGTCGACTTCCAGTCGCCGCGGAGGAACGCGAGCTCGACGAGGTTGACCGGGTTGAACTCGGCGAGCGCCTCGGACTCCTGCACCGCGAGGTAATAGATGCCCAGCTGCAGGTTGTCGGCAGGGTTCTCGGCGCGATCGCTCTTGCCGGTCTTGTAGTCGGTGATGACGCTGCCGCCCTGCAGCGACGGTCCGATCCGATCGATGTAGCCGAGCACCGTGGCGCCCTCGAACTCGAACTCGAAGTACTGCTCGATCGCGCGCGCCGGCTTGTCGCCGTAGTGCTCGAACCAGTTTCGGAGCATGTGCTCGCGCGCCAGCTTGTGGAACGCGGTCGAGACGGCGAGTGACGGGAACTCCTGGGGCCGCCATCGGCGGTCGAGCTCGGCGACGATCGCCCGCGGCTCCTTCGCGATCAGCCCCCGCTCGACCTCCTCGATGATCCGGTGCACGGTCTTGCCGACCCACGCGTGATAGCCGCCCGGCCGGCCGAGCCCGAGCTCGTCGCCGAGCACGTGCTGCAGCTCGCACCCCTCCAGGTTCGACAGCCGCGAGTACGAGACGCGCACGTGCTCGTGCAGCGGACGACCGGTGTCGGTCCAGTCGCGCTGGAACCACCAGCGGGAGGGGTCGACGCCGAGCGCGATCAGCCCTTCCATGGCCGCCAGGCGCCGCCAGGCGGGCGCGCCGAGGTCGGCGAGCTGGCGCCGCCAGGCGGCCGAGGCCTCACCCACCGACACCGGCTCGTCGAAGGGGCCCGTCGGCGCGGTGGTCCAGGACACCTTCCGCTCGTCGGCGAAGCGCGACCGCAGGCTGAGCTCGTCGGTGTCGGGATGCGAGTCCGAGCACGCGAGCACGACGCGTCGTCGTGCCCGACCGAGCACCATCGAGAACAGCCGACGTTCGTCTTCGAGCCGTTCGCGCACACGCTCGGATCGGGTCACCGAACGGTCGAGCACGGCGAGGTCGAACATCGGCTCCGGCCGCGCCAGGCTCGGGAAGTTCCCCTCCACGGCGCCGGCGACGACCACGGTGTCGAACTCCTGGCCGGCGGCGCCGTGGGCGGTCAGGACGCGCACGGCGTCGAGCCGGGAGCGATCCCACGCGATGTACCCGGGACCGTGCTCACCCGCGTCGAGCCCTTCGAGGAAGGCCTCGACGCTCGCGTCCCCCTCCTCGGAGGCCTGCGACACGACGTTTGCGAACGTGACCACGGTATCGAGGTTGGACCCACCGCCGTCGACCAGCCGCTGCGAGCAGGAGAGCTCCTCCCAGAGCACCTTGAACGCGTCCTGGACCGACATCCCGGCGAACAGGGCGGCCTTGGCGAGAACCTCGTTGGCCGTGTGGACCTGGTCCGCCTCGCCGGGCGCGAGCCCTTCGTCGACGTCGAGCGCGTGCGCGATCGAGCCCTTCTCGTGCTGGGCGACGCGCAGCAGCCCGCGGGCCGCCGCGGGGGAGAGACCGACGGCCTCGGAGGTGAGCAGCTGCTCGACGAGCTCCTCGCGACGGGCTTGATCCGCCACCAGCCAGCGGAGCGCCACGACGTACGGTAGCGTGGCGGGCTCCGAGGTGAGCGTGAGGCCGCGCTCCGGGACCGCGCGCGGCACCCTGGCGTCGTCGAGCGCGCGGAGCAGCCCCCCGACGTGCGGCCCCTGACGCCGGACGACGACGGCGAGGTCGGCCCACGCGACGCCGTCGTCGACGTGGAGCCGTCGCAGCTCGCGCGCGATCGCCGCGTGCTCCTCGGAAGTGTGCGGCGCGACCCAGGCATCGATCGGCGCCGGCGCGGGCGCGCGGTGTCGGGTCACCAGCTCCACGCCGACAGACGGTTCGAACATCTCGGCGAACCGCCGCAACGGCTCCGGCGTCGAACCCTGGAACGAGAACACGTGCGCCTCGGCGTTGCCCGCAACCACCAGGTCGCCGGCGCCGAGGCCGTGAAGGATTGCCTCGGTGGCGAACGTAGTGTCCTGATAGTCGTCGACCAGCACGTGATCGAAGAGGGGGTCGCCGCCGGGGGCGAGCGCCGCCGCGGCCCGCTGGAGCAGCGCGGCGAAGTCGACGGCGTTGAGGTCGTCGAGCACCTCCTGGTACTCGCGGAGGAATCGCGCGAGCTCGTGCCAGCCAGAGAGGCCGCGGCGATCCGCCGCGGCCTCGATGTCCTCGGGCGTACGCAGTTCCTCCTGCGCACGCAGGAGGAACTGCCGGACCTCGTCGGCGAACCCACGCATCGAGAGCAGGTGCCCGTAGGCGGGCCAGTCGGCCGGGTCCTGACCGGCGAGCAGGTCCCGCACCTTCGCGAACTGCTCGGCGGCAGAGAGCACCGCCGGTGGCTCCGCATAGCCGAGCGCGTCGTGTCGCTGTTTGAGCACGCGATGCGCCAGCCCGTGCGCGGTGACCACCTGCAGCCCCGACAGCGACGACGACAGCCGCGCGAGCAGATGGGCACGCGTCTCGTCCCGCGCTCGCGTCGACCCCGTCACGAGCACGACCCGTTCGGGATCGGCGCCGTCCTCGATCAGCCGGGCGAACAGTTCACGGAGGACGGCCGTCTTCCCCGTTCCCGAGGTGCCAGTGACGAGCAACGCGCCGCCGGTGTGATCGAGGACACGGCGCTGGGCATCGTCGGGGGAGAAGGGCAGGGGCGCCACGTCTCGGATGCTACCGGCAGTCGCCGACACCCAGGTCAGGGGTTCGGGAGGTCCGGGCGGGGCGGGATCGGTCCCGCCACCACGGGCGGCCGTCCGCCGCCCTCCCAGCGATGGCGGTACCAGAGTTCGACGTCGGCCGGTGAGATCGCTCCGGCCAGGACGCCGTCGCGCAGCACCAGCGCGTCGCGACCGCCGATCCACTCGACGGCGTCGTCCAGGCTGTCGCTCGGCGTGACCACCGGCGTCTGGCTCAGCGGCACCGTGCCCTCGCGCACGGGGCGGAGTGGGTCGCGCGCGCCCGACCTTGCGCGCCGACTCCATGGAGATGGTCCCGATCACCCGTCCCGCGTCGGTGACAGGGAACGTCCGGTCGGGATTCGCCCGCAGCCACCGATCGAGCGCCTCGCTCAGGCTGATCGTCGCGGGCACCCCGTCCGGCTGCGGGCGCATCGCGTCGGCCACGGTTCCCACCGCGAGCCGTTCACGCAGGCCGATCCGCGCGATCGTCGCGCGTCCCGTGACGATCATGACGAACCCGATGTAGCCGAGGAACAGCCAGTACCCGCTGTTGTTGCCCAGTGAGATGAACGCCGCCGCCAGCATCCCCATCCCGACGAAGATGCCCGCCGTCCCGGCAACGCGCAGCGCGGTGCTGCGGTTGTGCGAGATGCCCCACGTCGCGGCCAGGAGCATCCTGCCTCCGTCCAGCGGGAAGCCCGGCAGCGCGTTGAGCCCGGCGAAGAAGAGGTTCAGCCAGGCGAGGTCCTGGATGATCGCCGAGAGATGGCCGTGCGTGACCCGGCCGAGCAACCACAATCCGCCGGCGACGGCGAGCGTGCTCGCCGGACCGACGAGGGAGATCAGGAACTCGGGCCACGCCCCTTTGGCGTTCGCCTTCGTCTCGGTGGCGCCGCCCCAGAACACCAGCGTGATCCCCGCCACCGGGAGGTCGAAGGAGCGCGCCACCATCGCGTGCGCGCTCTCGTGGATCAGGATGCTGCCGAAGAACAGCGCCGAGGCGATGACCGCCAGCCAAATGGCCGCGATCTGGCTCGGGGGGTCCAAGGTCTCGTTCGTGAGGCGGAAGTACTGCAGGTAGACCACCAGCGCGGCGATCCAGATCCACGACATCCCCACGTACAGGGGCACGCCGCGGATCGTCAGGAGCTTGAACCGGCGGCCTATCGGCATAGGCCGAGCGTACCGTTTCGCGCAGGAACCCCGGCGCGGTTGCCGTCGTCATGAACGGAACCGATGCTTCCGGCGTTCATGACACGATGGACGGGATCCTGGCGGCGCGGGCGGTGACGCCACCGCTGGCGTTCGAGGAGCTCTTCGACGCCGAGCGGCGACGCCTGATCCGCGCCCTCTTCCTGCTGACCGGGAACGCCGAGGAGGCCGAGGAGATCCAACAGGACGCTTTCCTGGCCCTGTGGGAACGCTGGGACCGCGTGTCCGAGATGGACGACCCGACCGGCTATCTGTACCGGACGGCGCTCAACCGGCACCGGAGCGTCGCGCGCCGTGCCACCCGTGCCGCGCGACGCGCCACCGGGCTCGCCCACGGCGGGGACGCCTTCGCCGACGCCGACGAGCGCGACGCGCTGGCCCACGCGCTGGCCACGCTCACGCCCCGGCGCCGCCAGGCGATCGTCCTGACCGGGCTGCTGGGGTACGGATCGGCGGAGGCCGGGGCCGCGATGGGTGTGACGGACGTGACCGTCCGACGGCTCGCGCAGGAGGCTCGCGACGGGATCCGCGCGGCGATGGAGGACCACGACGATGGATGATCTGCACGAACGGCTCGAAACACTTGCCGGCCGTGTCTCCGACGAACGCGACGCCTACGACCGGCTCGAGCGGGCCCGCGGCCGTCGCTCGCGCAGACGGCGGCTTTCGGCAGGTGCGCTGGCGCTCGTCGTGGCCCTTGGGGGCACGCTTGTCGCCGTCTCGGCCATCCGAGGAGGTCCCGCTTCGACCGCGACGGCGGTGGGTTGGACGCCGCCGTCGGTGCCGTATCTCTGGCCCGAGAACTGGGCGCGTCAGGACTCTCCGACGCCATCAGACGTCCAGGCGAAGGTCGACGCGGGCGACCCCAGCCTGCGGTGGAGGATGGACCCGGAGAAGGTCGCCACGCAGTTCGGGAAGAACGTGATCGGATACGCCTCCGTGTTCGCGACGCGCGTGTCGTACGGGTCGGGCGTCCCTGGCGCCGTCTTCGAATTGAGTCCGTGCCTGAAGTGCATCTACTCGCCGGGGTTCCAGCAATACGTGTGGATGCGACAACCAGCGCGTGAAGGATCGGATGGCATCTGGGACGTGGCAGGCGCCTGGGCGGACACGCTCGACGTCGGCCTCGGCCATCAGCTCGACGCCCGGCCCGACCTGCTCGTCCCCGCCGCCGTCCTCCACATGGATCTGAACGTTCCCAGCGACCAGACCGTGAGCGTCGGGTTCGTCGCCCAGAACGGGTGCTCGCACACGTCGCGATTCGGCCAGGAGGGTGGCAGCGGTCCGACGGGATCGGGGCCCTACGACCTCGGATTGCTCGACGTCCTCGACCCGACCGATCCGATCCCCAGCCCCGCAATGGTCACGCTCTCCGACGGGGATGGGTGCGGCGCCGAGGCGGCCGGCTACGCGTTCGCCTACACCGTGTCCTCCTTGACCGTGCCTACCGGCGACCCGTTCCTCGAATCGGGAGCGATCGTCGCGCTCACTGCGATGCCGCTCGTATTGGAACTGGATGCAGCCCCTACATCGCCGTCACCGACGCCCGACGTTGCGGGTCCGGTGAAGCGGCTCGTGATCACGTGCGACGACCAGGGGGCCCGCATCGTCGGAAGCGATCAGGTCATCGCGCAAGCGGATGGCGCTCACCTTCTCTTCCACCCCGCGACGACCGGAGTGTCGTCTCTGGCCTTGCCCGGCATCGGGTCGGGCGGCGAGAACGGGAACGACGAGATGGTGATCGACGCGCCGCCGGGGAGGCACACGGCCACCTGCGAGACGGCAGGGCGCACGATCGGCTCCGTGAACTTCGCGATAGTGGACCCGAACGGCGCGTGGATCGAAGCGCCCGCGGCAGCAGGCACGTCGTGCAGCACCGCGAACTGGGAAGCTGCTCCTCAGCCGCGCGAGTACTCCGATCCTGTCGAGGCGGCGCGTGCTCAGCTCGGCTCGGCGGCACACACCGGAGACGACCTGATGGTGGTCGGATACCCGGAGGCCGCGGAGTCGAGATCGGTGGCGCAGGTGCGCGACGGCGTGACGGTGGCGACGGTCGAGATCGCCCGGGGCGAGACCGGCTGGTTCGCATCGGCGGTCACAACCTGTTCCTGATCCGCCGTTCACCTTTCTGGGCCCCCGTCGCTCTGTCATGGTGACGGAGTGGACGGGGCCCACGACTACGGAGCCATCTGGCGCGACGAGGGACGCACGCTCTGGCGGGCCGTCTATGCGTATTCGGGGGGCCGCCGGGACGTGGCGGACGATTCGGTCGCGGAGGCGTTCGCGCGCGCGATGACGCGCGGCGAGGAGGTCCGGAAGCTCGTGCCGTACCTCTACCGGGTGGCGTTCCGGGTCGCGGGCTCCGAGATGGCGCGTCGAGGGAAGGAGGTCGACGACATGCCCGAGATCGCGGTCGCCGACCCGAGCCAGAACGGGCTCCCCGACCTGCTGCGCGCCTTGAAGGAGCTCTCGCCCGCCCAGCGCGCGGCGGTGTACCTCCACTACCGCGCCGACATGAGCGTGCGCGACGTGGCGCACCTGATGGGAACGTCGAGCGCGGCCGTGAAGGTGCATCTGATGCGCGGACGCCGGCGCCTGCGCGAGCTCCTCGGCGAGGAGGACGAACCGTGACCGAACGCTGGCGCAAGCGCCTCGGCGACCTCGACAAGCAAAGCCCGAGCGAGGATCTGTTCGAACGCGCGAAGGGCGGCCCGCAGCTTCCCGACGAGCCGATCTCGCGCCCGACCGCGAGCGCCCGGATCGTCACCGGCATCGCAGCGTTCGTCGTGTTCGCGTTGGCGATCTCGGTCTTCGCGATCCCCGCCTTGCGCCTGAAGGGTGACTCGTCTGGCCCCGCTGGGCTCGATGTTCAGCTTCCACTGTGGCCAGAGCGAACGCTCGATGGGCTCCGGCAACTGCAGACGGATGCGGACGACGGCAAGGCATCATGGGCCCTTGATCCGGGTCAGGTGGCGACGAGGTTCGGCCAGACGGTCGCCGGGCTTCAGCCCGTGTACGCCCACGATGAGGGCTTGGTGCCCGGGTCGAATTACTACCCGAGCTTCTCCGGATCGTCAGGCGTCATGCTACCGGCGTCGTACGAACCCCTTGCGCCGACATCGACCTCCACATCCCCGTATCGGACGTACTCCTTGAACCAATGCGCGCCGGACAACGAGATCAGCTCCACGATCTGCGATTACGACTCGATCGGGCCGCCAAGCGTCAAGCTCGTGCTCTACCAGCCGTTGGGCTCGGGCGTCTGGGCCGTTCTGGAAGCTCATAGCTCGTACGTCACCCTCCCCGATCAACCCGGGGAGACGATCGGCAACGGATCGACGCTCAGCGCAGGGTTCCGACTGCCGTCGAACTACCACGTCAAGCTCGGCTTCCACATCGGACAAGGTTCGTGCGACGTGAGCGGATCGACTACCAACTCCCACAGCCCGGGCCAGATCGGACCCAACGGGTTCATCTCTGCCGGTTCTGCTCTGGCGGTCATCCTCGACGTTTCGTCAGCTGCGGGTTGCTCCGAGCAGGAGCCGGGCTATGTGTACGCAGCCGTAGCCGATACCGCGATCGGGGGCGACGGCCTTTCCGGCACCCTGCTCGGACCTGGAGATCACCGATTGCTCGCCTTCGCAGCCGTGCCGATTACCGCGTCGCTGCCAAGACCGGACGAGAGCTCGTCAGCCAGCATCTCTCCAACCGAAGGACCGATCAAGTGGACGAGCCACTCGGACTCGCTCGGTTGGACGATCGACGTCCCCGAATCGTGGGTCGTGCATCCGATCGACGGATCGGACTCCCGGGTTTCGTATCAGGGCTCCGCATTCGGGAGCGCGCCGCTGGAGCATGCCCCGGGTGGGCCCACCACGGTCTTCCCGCCAACTGGCGAGGTGATGCTGATGATCACTCACAGGGAAGGTGGGCCGCTCGAGCCACCGGCAGACGACTCGGCGTTCCCACTGTCGTACGAGGACCTCGCGCCCGCCGAGGGCGGCCTGAGTGGGACGTTCGACGCGAGCGGCACGGGATTCGATCTGGTGATCCGGTTCGCCGACGTGACGGCCGAGCAGGAGGCCATCCTGCAACGCATGGTCGCGTCCATCTCGTTCGAGGCGTGGCACGTTGGGGACTCGCGACACGGCTGGACGGCCGTTGGGAAGGTGCTGCTTGCGTCCTCGGCCGAGTGGCTCACGTACCAGGGCGACCACTACGTCGCGACGAACGACGGGACCATGAGGCAGCTCTTGGGTCCCGCTCCGACGTGCGCCGGCGGCGGAGGTTCCCATGAGGTTCGGGAGACCGGCGTCGCCGGCATCTCGTGTTCGGACGGCACGGGCGGCGACTGGGACTTCACGACCGGAGATCCGCAACCGGGGAACATCGCGGGCTTCGACGTGCCGCTCGCGTCGTACCCGGCCGTTCGCACAGGCAGCGGGATGCTCCTCGTGCAGTTCCCGCAGACGCAGAGCTAGTCGGGGAGGTCGAGGTCGAGGAGGTCGCCGAGCTCGCGGGCATTGCGGACCGCGAAGTCCCGATAGCAGTTGTTCATCAGCACGTGGGTCTCCCGCGCCTGTGAGGCCATGTCCTCGATCCGAGGGATCCACTCCCGGAGCTCCTTCTTCGAGTAGTCGTATCGGAAGCGCTCGCTCGCGGTCTCGCTCTTGGTCTGCCATGCCTTCGTGTCGCGACCGTGGAACCTGACCATCGCGAGGTCGTCGGCCGTCACCGCAGCGATCGGCGGCAGCGACGAGTCGAACCCCTGCGGCATGTCCACGGACACGTACGGCAGCTTCCGCTCTTCGAGGAAGGCGAGCGTCTCTTCGACGTTGCGATCCTCCATCCAGAGCTTGTTGCGGAACTCGATCGCGACGCGGAAGTCCTTCAGGCGGTCGGCGCACTCCTCGATGTACGCCTTGCTCTTCTTCCCGATCACGAACCACTGCGGGAACTGGAACAGCACGGCACCGAGCTTCCCCGCGGAATGCAGCGGCATCAGCGCGTCGTGGAATCGCTGCCAGACCTCCTCGACCACCTCGTCGGGAAGCTGTTCGCGGTAGACGCGCTTCTTGCCCTCCGGCAACGCATCCTGCAGGTCCTTGTAGATCGACTCTGCTCGCGTCGGATGGTTCGTCAGCAGCGAGTACGCCTTGATGTTGAACGTGAAATCCTTCGGCGTGCGCTCGATCCACAGCACCGAGTTGGTCTCGCTGGGCGGGAAGTAATAGGTGGAGTCGACCTCCACGATCGGGAACTTCGAGGCGTAGAACTGGAGGCGCTTCTCGGCCGTCTTCGCGTCGGGGGGATAGAAGTTGCCGTCTTTGATCAGCGTCTTATCGGTCCAGCTGGACGTCCCGATGAGCACGCGACCGGCCATCTCAGAGGTACCTCGCCGACGCCATCGCCACGACCGCGAGGAGCACGAGGGAGAAGCTCGCTCGCTCCGCCACGACGAGCCGGCGCTGGAGCGCACCGATCTGGACTGCCGTCTCGGGCATCGGCGCTCCGCCGGACTCGGCGACCTGCTTCCCGAGGGAAACGAGCCGAACGATGGTGGGCCGCGTGACGAAAGCGGCGACACCGAGCCCCGAGATCGCGAGGAGAGCGCCCACCGTCAACGAGGCCCCGAAGCCCGAGCCGATCCAGTCGCCGAAGCTCGGATACGCGTGCCAGTCCCGCCAGTACAGGAACGACCCGGCGATGACGGTGAACACGGCGTCGATGAAGACGACATCGACGAATCGGCGCCGGCGAAGCTCCGACATGAACGGCGCCCCCGCCGGTCCGAGCGTCGCGGCGCTCGGCTGCACGAACACCACCACCACGAACAACGAGCCGACCCAGATGACTCCCGTGGCGATGTGCACGATCCGCAGGAGCACCATGTATGCGTCGGTCGCCAGCATCAAGCCTCCGCCCCGGATCCCCGCGAGTTTCCTATGGATCGAGGACACACGCCATGCTTCGAGGAAGAAGCAGTGAGGTAACTGGCGACCATCTCGACGCACCGATCAGCGCGGTGCTCGCCACGACCTCAGCCGGCGTCGGCGTCGACGCGCTCGTCCCTCTTTCCATTCCTCCGGAGGGCCTTGTCGGCCGCCGTTTGTGCCACGGCCTTCGCTCTCATCAGCAGGCGCCGCGCCCACACATACTCGGTGGCGAGGATGCCGAGCCCGACGAAGATCAGCGCCCATCCCGGGAGGATCGGGAGCGCCAACCCAGCGATGCCGACCAGGAGCACCACGCCTCCCGCGATCGTGACTGCGATCCGCTTGCCGCTCTGGCGGATGAACCTCCCGACGGCCTTTACGGGGGTGAACGCGGGATGGTCGTGCCAGCGACGTTCCTCTTCCGCGGTCAGATCGGCGACGACCGCGGACGCCTCGATCTCCTCGGGGTCGTCGCCCCAGACGTCGTGCCGGTGAAGGTGTTCGGTCACGGCATCCATCCTCTCACGGACGCCCGACTCAGTCGTCGCCCTCGTGACCGCCGGGGCTGGCGCTCGAGTGATCCAGGTAGGAATCGTCGATGCCGCCGGGCACCGTCGCAGCCGTAGCAGAGGTGTCTCTCGGATCATCCGAGGCCGTCGAAGGAGATGTCTTGGTGGGGCTCATCGCAGGACTGTGGGTCGATATCCGTTCGCCGCCCGAGGGCACCGACACCGGCCGAGCGGGCTCGCTGATGTTGCCACCCGCGATCGCGAAGGCGCTCCACGACAAGGCCGCGGCGATCGCCAGACCGCCCACTCCCAAGAGGATCACTCGCACGGCTCGCACGCCCCAAAGGCTAGCGTCGGGATGGTTAAGAACAGACCAAGACGGTCATGGCCCGACCGGCCGTCCCCCGGGCCGGAAGTCTCGCGGCCAACGCTTGAGCTCGAAGAACATCGGTCGATCCCGCCAGCCCCTCGACCTGCTGCCAGAGGGCCAGCGCGTCGTCCCCCGTGGGCGCCATCGCGATGATCGGCCCGAAGACGACCTTGCCGTCGTCGATCTGCAGGGTCGGCACACCGAATACGTCGAGATCTCGGGCTTCTCGATACTCCGCGACGACCTCGTCGGCCAGGTCGGGCGTCGAAGCCGCGCGCTCGAGGAGATCCGGCATGCCGCACTCGGCCGACGCCTTGGGCAGCAGCTGCGGCGAGAGTGGCTGCTTCTCCTCGTGGAACAATCGACCCAGCGCCGTGTAGAGAGCGTCGACGGCAGGCGCGCCTCCCTCGCGACGAGCGAGGGCGAGCAGCGTGAGTACCCTGCCCCAACGGGGCGCCGCCTGATCGAAGTGCATGGCGGGACCCGATGCGTTCACCTCCAAGGAGAACAATGAGTAGGAGAGGTCGATCCGGCCGTGATCGCGGAGGCCGCGGAGCCACACGGTCGTCTGCCACGCCCAAGGACATGAAGGGTCGATCCAGACACGCACGTTCCTAGGAGGCATCGTCCACAAGTCCGTCCTTCGACACGGTCACCGCTCGAAACGTCACGTCGACTCGGGTTCCACCATCGTCGGCATCGTGTACCTCCAGCGCACCGGCCCACTTCTCGGCCAGCTCGCGCGCGATGGCCAGCCCCAGACCCGAGCCACCGGGTTTCGTCCCGTGACCACGATAGAAACGCTCCACCACGCGGGCTTGTTCCTCGCGAGGTATGCCCTTGCCGTGATCACGAACGGTCACCGACGCGACGCCGTTCGCGAGACCGCTTTCGACGTCGATCACTCCTGGGGCGTAGGAGAGCGCGTTGTCGAGAAGGTTGTCGAGGATCTGGTCGACATCCGACGGATTGGCTTGAGCCGTTGCGTCCGGGCCGCTCGCGGCGAGCGTCGAGCCTATCCGGGCCGCTCGCTCGCTCCAGCGATCGACCGCCCGGCGCGCGGCATCGCCCAGGTCGACGTGCGTCGGTTCCCCTTCCTCGATCTGCTTGGCCATCAACAACAGTCGATCGACGATCTCGGACAGACGGTCCACCTCGTGGTCGGCCGCTTCGAGCTGACGACGCTGGCCCTCATCGGCGACGTCCTCGATCGCCGTTTCGAGGCGAAGCTTCATCCCCGTGAGGGGCGTGCGGAGCTGATGCGAGGCGTTCGCCACGAACTCGCGTTGCGCTTGCACGGTTCGTTCCAGACGCGTGGCCATCTCGTCGAACGAGCGCCCGAGCTCCTCGACCTCGGTGGCTCCCGTCACCTCGCCGGCCCGAGCGGAGAGATCACCACGGCCCAGACGCCGGGCGGCCGAAGCCAAACGCTGGAGCGGGCGCGCCAGGGAGCCGGCGAGCCCGGCTGCGATCAGCACGCCCGCAAGAAGGCCCCCGAGCCCGATCACGACGATGCCGAGCTGCGTGCGGCGGACGGCGGCGCTCACGTCCTGGACGTTGGTGGTCAAGCGGACCGCTCCGACCAGTCCTTCGTCGATGATCGGCGCCGCCGTGAGGAGGAGGTCGGCATTCAGGTCGATGCTGTGCCGGTACTGCCAGTTCGGGGTTGGGGGGTCGGCGAGCGCCAGATTGATCTCGGGCCGGTTGCCTTGCGTGAACGGTGCTCCGATGTCTGTGCGGTCCGAATCGGCCAGGACCACCCCCTTTCGATTCACCACGACGACACGCCCACCGAGCTCGCGAGCGTAGTTCTCCACGTCGCTCTGGAGCTTGGCGCGCTGGCTCGGCCGGAGGTTCTCGGCACCGATCGCACCCGCTACGGTCTGTACGTTGGTGAGGGTCTCGGTCGCGTATTCGCTCCGAGCGCGCTTGTCGAGGTTGATCGCGAGCGGGATCGACAAGGCGACGATCACGGTCAACAGGACGTAGGCGAAGGCGAGCGTGAGTCGCGACCGGACCGTCACGGCCTGCTCACCTCCGTCTAGGGTGCGTCGGCCTGCGCGGCGAAGCGGAAACCGACCCCCCGCACGGTCTTGATGTACCGGGGGTTCGCGGGGTCGTCCTCGAGCTTCTTGCGGAGCCATGAGATGTGCACGTCGAGCGTCTTGGTGGGCCCGAACCAATGCGGGTCCCAGACCTCGTCCATGATCAGTTCGCGCTTCACGACGGCACCGGGGTGCGCCATCAGGAAGTGCAGGAGGTCGAACTCCTTCGCGGTGAGCTCGAGCATCTCGCCGTCCTTGGCGCACGTCCTGGCCGAGGGATCCAGAGTTATCGCTCCGATCGTGATGGCAGCGGCGCGATCGTCGGATCGCCCTCGACGCATGATCGCGCGAACGCGCGCAACGAGCTCGCGTGCCGAGAACGGCTTCACGACGTAGTCGTCGGCCCCCAGCTCGAGTCCGATGACCCGGTCGATCTCCTCGCCCCGAGCCGTCAGCATCACGATCGGGACGTCGGAGCTCTTTCGGATCTCTCGGCACAGATCGCGGCCGTCGCCATCGGGAAGCATCACGTCGAGAAGGATGACGTCCGGTGGATCCCGATCGAAAGCCTCACGTGCGGTGGCGATCGAGGCCGCGACCTCAGGCACGAACCCCTCGCGGGACAGGTGCTCTGCGAGCGGCTCCGAGATGGCTTCCTCGTCCTCGACCACCAGCACGCGGGTTTTCATGCATGGATGGTATCGCTGCCCCGCTCGCCGTCGAAGTTGTCACACTTTCCGGATTCCGACCCCTTGCTCCCTGACCGGACCCTGCCTTAAGAAGTACCGAGCGGACGAGGCCAGGATGGATACTTCGGGGGTTGACCATGTCAGACGGCGCCGTAGCTGATACCTCCCTGAGAAAAGCGGACAGCCGAGCGCTTCGCACCTTCTTCTGGGTAGCGTCACTTCTTCTGCTCATCTTCGTCGGAAGCCAGGTGACTAGTGACCTGGCCTTCGTCCGGCGATCAGGCGGTACCGTCGGTTTATGGGTCGTTATTGCGGCTTTGAGCGACCTACTGGTTGTTCGTCTGAATCGGACCACAGCTTTGAGCATGTCGCTTGCCCGTTACTCTTGCCTCAGCCATGCTCTTTCAACCTGGGGTGGCAGGATCCATCGCACTCGTTGGCTCCCTCGATCTAATGGAGATTCGAGGGGAATCGTCTTCAACCAGGATCGTCTTCAATCGTGCACAAGTCGCCGCCGCAGTGACGGCTGCGTCTCTCGCATTTCACGCAACAGGTGGTTCCGTGGCAGTGTGGCCAGACATCCTCGCCTGGAGTGGGTTAGCGCTACTAGTGGATTTCCTTTGCAACATCTCGCTTGTGACCGCCGCAGTCTGTTTGGAGACCCAAGATGGGCCGCTCCAGGTGCTTTCTAGGTTGGTGGGGCCGACCCCACTTCAAAACGGGATGTTGTACATCGCGATGGGTATTCTGGCTCCACTGATTTCACTCGCCTATCTGTCCGCGGGTTGGTCTGCCCTTGCAGCGTTCTTGGCGCCCCTCGCCATCGCGCGAATCGCCTTGATCCAAGGGAACCGTCTAAATGTCGCGGAGAGGCGGATTCAAGAGAAGAATGAGGCACTGCGACGAAGTACCGAATTGGTTCGAGACGAGCGACGAGACGAACGCCTTGTTCTCGCTGGCGAGCTTCATGACGAACTCTTGCCCTCCCTCTTCAAGGTGCACTTGATGGGACAGGTACTGCGCCAGGATCTGATAGCGGGGCATCTACTTGAGTTGGACGAAGACCTACCGAACTTCTGACAGCCACGGAAGCTGCACAGGTGGCAGCTCGAAGTCTGGTTCGTGATCTACGACGCTCACCGCTCGGGCCCGGAGGACTCATTGGACGATCCGCTTGTTGATCGAACAGCTCCACGCTTCGTCGAGGATCAGCGTCTTGACCGACCTACAGTCCGTGACGGGGACGGAGGCAGCTTTGCTGTCGCCTACCAAGTCGTCCGAGAGGCACTCAACAATGCTGCGAAGTACTCCAAAGCGGATCAAGTCGTCATCCGAGTTTGGTCAGAAGGGGGGTCTTCTTCAGGATTCTTGTCTGCGACGATGGCGTGGGTTTCAACTCTCAGTTGATCGACACGAGCAAGCATTTCGGTCTGCAGCTCATGAAGGAGCGCGTTGAAGCGGCAGGCGGATCTTTGGTCATTGACACTGGACTTGGGAGAGGAACCACTAGTCGCGGCTGTACTCCCGCCAGATGTATAAGACGCGTGAACACGAACAAACGAGAAAAGAAGGCCCCCCTGGCTCTACCAGAGGGGCCCCTGAGGCCTTCATGCTTAACCGGCGCGCCAGTGGCGCCCGCCCGCGAGTGCGACCGCTGCGACTGATCCAAGAGCCAAGACGATTCTCCGGACGACCCTCATCTCGGCCTCCTCCGAGTTCCTTGTCCCCTGGTTGTCTGACGCCGTCACTATCGGGGGACCCCCATCAGGGGGACAAGACCCTGCTTTGGGGTACACCGTTTGCAGTAGGAGTGAATCGGTTTCAACTCTTTGAAGGCGGCCTCACTCTGGCGCATTATTGACACTCGTGGATCGAGGAGTTGGCTCTAGTCGGCAATCGGGCTCGCGACTTCATGTCGTGGAACTGATTGTGGTCGTACCCACCCTGGGGCTGATCGCTTACCTCATGATTGCCCACGACCAAGAATTCGTTCCGTGGTGGCTGCTTTGGCACCTCTCATCGCCGGCATCGAGCTGTTGCCAGTGCCAGCCTGGAGGGGCTTGACCGTCAGCGTCGGCTTCCCGTTACTGATGATGGTCGCCATGCTGATGCCGGCAGGAGCGGCTGGGTTGGTGACATTCCTTGGAGCATCAGATCCGCGGGAATTCAGGAAGGAAGTGGGTTGGGGCCTCGCCTTGTTCAATCGAAGTCAAGTGGCACTCTCCGTAATCGCGGCGAGTGCCACCTTCCATTGAATGGCTCAGATTGAACGGCCAGATACGTCGCCACCGCTCGTCTTATTGGGAGCAGCGGCCCTTGCCGCAATCGCAGACTACGCCGTTAATGCGGGCTTGGTTACGATCTACATGAGCACGAAACTTCATGTCAAACCGCTGCTCATGCTCCGTCAGATGACAATCGGCAGTCTCCGCGACTTCCTCGTGAGCTACTTGGGGCTGGGAGTCTTGGGTCTGACGCAAGCACTAATCGTTGACCGAGTTGGCCTTTTGACTGTTCCGGCGTTCCTGGCCCCGCGCTCTTCGCGCGTCAGATGTTCTTGAGGTCACACGCACTTGAAGAGGCGCACGTAGAGCTCCAAGAGCGTGAAGGCATCCTTCGAGAGCTGTCGAACACGATGGCTGAGGAGCGCGCAGACGAGCGGCTGCAGATCGCCGGCTATCTGCACGACGACCTCGCGCAGGTTCTGTTCAGGCTATCGCTACAAGTTGATATCGCACGCAAACTCCTGGACAAGGGAGACGTCGCCGAGCTCCGGGCTCAGCTCGACAAGATCCGCGATTCGAAGCAAGACACCTCCGATCGGATCCGTGCGCTGATCCGCGACCTGCATCGCTCCCCCCTGGGCGCGAAGGGTCTGGCCGAGGCGATCGAGTCATTCACCGACGAAGTGGCTCGCGACTCGGGCGTCTTCTTCCATCGGGAGATCGAGGACATCGACCTCCCCGCCCCCATCGCGTTGCTTGTCTATCACATCGCGCGGGAAGGGCTCATGAACGCGCTCAAGCACGCGCAGGCGAGCGACATGTGGATCCGCGTCCTCGAAGACGACGACGATATCGTCCTTCAACTCGAGGACAACGGGAGAGGGTTCAACACGAATCTGCCAGGACCCGAGGGTCACTTCGGGATGGCGATGATGCGTGACCGAGCGAAGGTCGGTGGCGGATCATTGACTGTCGAAAGCGAGATAGGCAAAGGAACGACCATCACCGTCCGGTTCCCGACGGCGCTGTTGATGCGTGGGGAGCAGCAGTCCGGTACCGAGCAGGGATCCGCCAATGCGCAGGAGCATGCTTCCCGCGGTACGACAGGAACCACATCGCCAGCGGCCGCGGATTCTCCCGACTCCGTCCCCGCATGACCTGGATCACGAACCAGGCCATCCCGATGTAGAGCAGCTCGTCGCCGATCGACAAGACGACGCCCGCGGGGCGCGGGATCGGGATGACGTCGGCCAGAGGCGTGAGCACGTCGTCGCGCGTCAGCACGTGGTGCTTCGCGTCGGGAGTGGTGGCGAGCGCGAGGGTCGAGCCCCCGGCCGTCCGGATCGCGGACGTGCTCACGGGCATCCCGCCGTTGGCCGCGACGACCGCAAGGTTCAGCAGCAAGCCGACGGCCATCACGCCCGCCGCCGGCACCCACCGGTTCACGGCGATGAAGGTCAGCAGCAACAGGTAGGAGAGGACGAGCACGACGGTGCCGACGACCCTGGGGTCCAGGCTGCCGATCGCGGGGGCGGGCAAGGCCTGCAGGGCAACGCCGCCGAACGCGAGGGCCCACCAATGCACGCGGACGCGCTCGAAGTTGCGGAGGCTTCCTTTCGCTGCGAGCCCCACCAACACGGCGAGCGCGAGGATGAGCACGATCGGGGACATCGCCGACATCCTCTCGCGTCCGGGCCACGACGTCTACGAACCGGATGCGACGTAGCATCCGGGCTCGTGGCGAGGATGGTCCCCTTCCCGATGCTTCCCACAGAGAGCACCGCCGAACGCCGGCTCTACGAGGGCTTCCTCGAACAGCTCGACGACGTCTACGTCGTGTTCCATTCGGTGGACTGGGTGCCCGGGGGGCATGGCGGAGCACCCGAGCAGGGGGAGGCGGACTTCGTCGTCGCGCACCCGGAGGACGGCCTGCTCGTCGTCGAGGCGAAGGGAGGCGACGTCCGATACGACCCCGGCCGGAGGCGCTGGTCCCAGGGAGGAAGGACGGGTGTCCACGCTCTGGACGAGGACCCCTTCCATCAGGCGCGCGACGAGATGCACTCGCTCGTGCGGATATTGCAGGCACAACCAGGCTGGCAGGAATGGATGCCGAGCTACGGCTACGGTGTGGCGTTCCCGGACGGCACCTACGCCGGTGACGCGCACCCGGGCGCGCCGGCTCGGTACGTGATCGACCGCGACGACTTGCCGAGGCTCGGCGCTCGGGTGCGAGAGATCATGGCGTCGTGGACGCATCCGGCGCGTTCCTTCGGAGAGCGAGGGATGCGCGCACTCGAACGGGCCCTCGGCTACGCGGTCGAGATCCGGACCCCCCTGAAGGTCCTCTTCACCGAGGAGGACCGCAAGATCCTCGAGCTGACGCAGGAGCAGTCCTACGTTCGGGCGTTCGTGCTGCACCGCGGTCGTGCCGTCGTCACCGGCCCACCCGGGTCCGGGAAGACGATCCTCGCCATCTCGATCGCGACGCAGCTGGCCGCTCAGGGGAAACGGACGCTCCTCACCTGCTTCAACACGCGCCTGGCCGATCACCTGCGCACGTCGACCGAGGGCACCGAGAACCTGCACGTCGCACATTTCCACGGGCTCTGCACCGAGCTCGTTCGTGAGGCCGGCCTCGAGATGCCCGAACCATCCGGCGCCCACGACCGCGTCTACTTCGAGGAGACCCTGCCGGGGCTGCTTGAAGAGGCGGCCCGAGCGCTCGGTCCGAGGTTCGATGCCATGGTCGTCGACGAGGCCCAGGACTTCCGCGGATGGTGGTGGCCAGCGCTCCTGTCGCTGCACCATGACCCGGAACACGGAACGCTGTACCTGTTCGCGGACGACTCCCAGTCGTTGTACGAAGGCGCGGAGCTGCCGCTCGGCCCCGAGGCCACCCTCCCTCCGCTTCCTCACAACCTGCGCAACACGAAGCGGATCGCCGAGTTCGTCTCGGTGTTCTTCGATCCCGAGACGTCCGCTGGGGTCGCGAAGGGGCCCGACGGGCGGCCGGTCGAGCTTCTCGACTACGAGGGCGAGGACGAGCTCCTGCATCTGGTCGAAGTTGTGCTGATGAACCTGATCGAGCAGGAGGGCCTGCGGCTCGACGACGTCGTGGTGCTGACGCCGGCGGGCCGGGACAAGAGCCTGCTCTGGCGGCGGCGCACCGTCGGCCGGTTCACGCTCTCGGACGTGGTGTCGGAGGGAACGGTGCTCTGGTCCACCGTGCACGGGTTCAAGGGTCTGGAGCGGCCGGTGGTGATCCTGGCGGAGCTCGGCGAGCGACACGAGGAGGACGTCGACCGCTACGTCCGGGTGGGGTGCAGCCGCGCCCGCAGCCACCTCATCGTGATCGCGACGCGCGCCGTCGCGCACTCGATCCGGTCTCGAGCGCCGGTGGCGTCGCGATAGGCCCGGATACGCTGGAGGGGTGCGTGCTGGCGGCGACCTCGGGTACTTCGGTCCGAACAGCGTGAGCTGGCGGGTGCACCGTGAGGTCACCGTCCTGTTCGGAGGGGCTCGCGCGCTGCTGATGCAAGCGGCCCATCCGCTCGTCGTGGCGGGTGCGAACCAGACGTCGATGTACGAGCGGAACCCCTGGAAGCGGCTTCAGCGCACCCTCGTCCTCACCTACACGATCACGTTCGGCACGAAAGCGGAGGCCGACGCGGCCGCCGCGAAGATCAACGAGGTGCACGCCAGGATCAACGGAGTCGATCCGGTGACCGGGCTCCGCTACGACGCGCTCGACCCCCAGCTGTTGCTCTACGTCCACGCCTCGCTCGTCGACAGCGCGCTGCTCTTCGAGGAGCTGACCGTTGGCGCGCTCGACGATCGGGGGCGGCAGCGCTTCCACGAGGAGCAGATGCTGGCCGCGGAGCTCTGCCTGATCCCCCGGGAGACGATCCCGCCGTCGGTCACGTCGCTGCGAGCATGGCTCGCCGATATGGACGACAGTGGATCGTTGCTCGTGACCGATGGCGCACGGCGTGTGGCCGACCTCTTCCAGCATCCGCCCGCGGACGCGGAATGGCGCCCCGTCCTCAGGGGCGTCTCGAAGCTGGCGTTCGCGACGCTGCCTCCGCACGTCCGGCAGATGTACGGGGTTCCTGCCGGAACGGCGCGTGATCTCGGCATCCGGTCGACGTTCTCGGCGATCCGCGCCCTTCGGCCGCTGCTGCCGCCGCGCTACCGGTTCATCGCCCCCTACAACGAGTGGCGTCGCGGCAACGGGGACCGATCGCGCATCGATCGTTCGCGGAGGTCTCTCGGCATCCGGTTAGGGGTCTGAGCTAGGCTGCGCCGCATGGCGCGGGTGGACGCCCTGCTGCTCGACATCGACGGCGTCCTGGCAACGTCGTGGCAGCCGTTGCCGGGGGCGGTCCGGGCGATGGAGTGGCTTCGGCGGGAAGGGACCCCGTTCCGGTTGATCACGAACACCACGACGCATACGCGTCGCGGGCTGGCGGAGACCCTCGAGGCCGCCGGGTTCGACGTCGCGGCCCACCAGATCGTGACGGCCGTGGTGGCGACGGCTTCGTACCTGCGGACGACCCACGCCACCGCGCGCGTGTTCGTCGTGACCGACGGAGACCCGGGCGAAGACCTGGAGGGCGTGGAACGCGTCGACACCCCGGCGGACGCCGATGTGATCGTCATCGGGGGTGCCGGCGACGCGTTCACGTACGCAACGATGAACGGCATCTTCCGGCGGCTGATGGACGGCGCGACGCTCATAGGGATGCACCGCAACCTCTTCTGGAAGACCAAGGCCGGCTGGGAGCTCGACTCCGGCGCGTTCATCGCGGGGCTCGAGCAGGCGGCCGGCGTCACGGCCGAGATCTGCGGCAAGCCGGCGCGAGCGTACTTCGAGGCCGCCCTCGATGAGCTCGGTGTTCCCGCCGGGCGGGCCGCGATGGTGGGCGACGACATCGTGAACGACGTCACCGGCGCCCAGGACGCAGGACTCGTGGGCGTCCTGGTCCGAACGGGGAAGTTCCGGGAGTCCGATCTCGCTCTCGGCGCGCCGGACGTCGTGCTCGATGCGCTGACCGACCTGCCGGCGTGGCTGGAGGGCGTGTGACCGCCGTCACTCCGCGAACGCGCCACGCTCGTGTCCTGTTCGCAGGCATCGCACGCCAGTACGGCGCCGTGGGCGCCGCCTGGTCCTTCGGCCAGGATCCGCGCTGGCGGTCGTTCCTGGTGGGGCGGGTGGCTCCTCCCCAGGGTGGGGTCGTGCTCGACGTAGCGAGCGGCACCGGACTGGTCGCGCGGGCCCTGCTGCGGTCCAGACCAGATCTTCGGGTGACCGCGCTCGACCCCAGTGGGGAGATGTTGGAGGCGGCGAGGCCCGATCCGCGCGTGGCGCGTGTTCGCGGTCGTGCGGAGGAGCTCCCTTTCCCCGACGCGTCGTTCGACGCGCTCACGTTCACCTATCTGCTGCGGTACGTGGACGATCCGGCGGCCACCGTGGGCGAGCTCGCCCGTGTGGTGAGACCAGGCGGCGCGATCGCGTCGCTCGAGTTCCACGTTCCCGATGCCGCATGGGCACGGGCGTGCTGGCGCGTCTACACGCGGCGCGTGATGCCCGCCGTCGGGCGGCTCGTCTCGCCCGCCTGGGCGCGCACCGGGCGGTTCTTGGGGCCGTCGATCGAGGGTCACTGGGCCGCGCACCCGCTGGCCGAGCAGCTGCGGTGGTGGGACGACGCGGGTGTCGACGATGTCCGGTGGCGCACGCTCGCGTTCGGCGCGGCGATCGTGGTGTGGGGCACGCGCAGATGACCGAGGAACGCCCGGCCTTCTACGCGCTTCGGCGCGGCGGGTGGCGCGACTATTGGACGCTCCTGCACCCCCCCTACACGATCTGGCATCTGTCCTACGTTGCGATCGGAGCGTCGCTCGCGGCCGATCTCCGGATCGGAAACCTCGGGTGGTCGCTCCTCGCGTTCTTCGCAGCGGTCGGGCTCTCGGCGCACGCACTCGACGAGCTGAACGGGCGTCCGCTCCGAACCGGGATCCCCGCGAAGATCCTCGTGGCGATCGCGGTGATCGGTCTCGCCGGCGCGATCGGGATCGGGATCCTCGGGGTGATCCGCGTGTCGGCATGGATGTTCGCGTTCATCGCTGCAGGCGCGTTCATCGCGCTCGCCTACAACTTGGAGCTCGTGGGGGGCGCTCTCCACACGGACCTTTGGTTCGCGCTGGGATGGGGCGCGTTCCCCGCTCTCACGGGCTACTTCGCCCAGACGGGGGCGGTGTCGGCGGCGGCCGTGGCAGCGGCGGCGGCCTGCGCAGCGCTGTCCGGGGCGCAGCGCGCGTTGTCGACGCCCGTGCGCCGACTGCGCCGAAAGGCGCTGCGGATCGAGGGACGCGTCGTGTACGAGGAGGGCAACGAGGAGCCGATCGACGCCGCCTACCTGCGCGCCGCCCCGGAGCGGGCGCTGCAGCTGCTGTCGGTCGCGGTCCCGTTGCTCGCCGCTGCGATGACGATCGCGGCGCTCGTACGCTCTCGCTGATCGCGGCTAGGAGCTCGTCGCGAGCACCGCGAGGACCTCGTCGGCGTACCGGTCGAGCTTGGCCGGGCCGATGCCGGGGATGGCGGCGAGGTCTGCCCAGTCGCGCGGACGGCGATCCGCGATGGCCGCCAGCGTGGCGTCGTGGAAGACGACGTACGCGGGCACCCCGTCGGCCTTCGCCCGCCGAAGACGCCACGCGCGCAACTCGTCGAACAGCGTCCCGCCGACGTTCGCGGCGGAGACGCGCGCGCGAGCACTGGTGCGTGCGGGCTGTTGCCGGTCGTGGGACCGAACGCCGATCTCCTCGAGGAACGGGCTCGGCTTGGCCTTCGCGTCGTGCGGCCAGGACAGGAAGAGGTGGCGTCGCGCACGCGTGATGCCCACGTAGAGGAGGCGTCGCTCTTCGTTCGGATCGGCGTGCGCGCGCCGCGACCGGTAGGGGAGCTCGCCGTCGAGCAGTCGAGGCAGGAACACCGCGTCGAACTCGAGCCCCTTCGCTCGGTGGTAGGTCATGAGCTGCACGCCTCGGCCCTGGCGTTCCGGCGCGAAGCGGTGCTGAAGCTCGGTCACGAAGCCGTCGAGCGTCGCGTCCGGTCCCGCGGCGGTCCGATACTCCCCGGCGAGCTGGCGCAACCTGCCGAGGTCCGCCTGGCGCGTCGCCTCCTCGTCGCTGTCGTGGTCCGCGCCGGGCGCGTAGCCGAGCTCGTCGGTGGTGGCCTCGACGGCCTCAACGACCTTGCCCCCGGAACGGCGCAGCCGCGCCAGCACCGCCCGTGCCGCCGGGCGCCGGAGGAAGGCGCCGTCGCGCACCTGGTACGGGATCCCCGCCGACGCGAACCCCTCTTCGAACGGCTCCGTTCGCGCATTGATCCGCGACAGCACCGCCATCTCGTCCCACTCCACATCCGCGTCGCGAAGGCGACGGCATTCGTTCACGATGAAGGTCACCTCCGCGGCCGCGTTGGGCAGCGACCGAGCGGTGGGAGATGGACCGTCGGGTAGCGTCGCCCGAAGCGTCTTGTCGAAGCCGCCCAGATGCGCCGCCAAGGCGTTCGCCACCGCGAGCACCTGCGGCGAGGACCGGTAGTTCTGCTCGAGCCGAACCAGCGTGGCGTTCGCGAAGCGGGCGGGGAACTCGAGCAGGTGCGACGGTGACGCCCCGGTGAACGAATAGATCGTCTGGTAGTCGTCGCCCACGACGCACACGTCGTCGCGATCGCCCAGCCAACGTTCGAGGAGCGCTTGCTGCAACGGGTTGACGTCCTGGTATTCGTCGACCGTGAACGCTGCGAACCGCGACCTGACCTCGTCGGCCGCAGCCGGATGCTCGTCGAACAGAGCGACCGCGAGCGCCAGCATGTCTTCGAAGTCGATCCGACCGGAGCGATGCTTGCGGCGCTCGTAGCCGTCGTACACGCGATGCATCAGCTCGCCTGGGATCGGCGGCTCGTGGCCCTCGGTCGCCAGCGCGGACAGATATGCATCGGGAGTGATCCGGCGGTTCTTCGCCCACTCGATCTCGCCGGCGAGCTCGGCACCTGGAAGGAACCGATGAGGGGGTGGCAAGGCGTTGGCGAGCGAGGAGATGAGGGGCGCCTTGGTGGGCAGTATCTCTGGCAACGGACGCCCGGTGTGCGCCGGCCAGAGCCGGGACAGCTGCGACAGCGCGGCTGCATGGAAAGTGCGGGCCTCGACGCCCTCGACGCCGAGTCGGGCCAGCCTGGTCTTGAGCTCGCCCGCGGCCTTCTCGGTGAAGGTCACCGCCAGGATCTGCCGGGCCTCGAACGCGCAGGTGGAGACCTGGAACGCGATCCGGTGCGTGATGGTCGTGGTCTTCCCTGTGCCTGCGCCCGCGAGGATGGCCACCGGCCCGCGGACGTCCTCTGCGGCCCGGCGCTGCGCCTCGTTGAGGCCCTCGAGGACGCGTGCCGGATCCACGTGCCGAGACTACCGGGCGCGGCCGACCTCGTTCGGACGGGCCCGCCGTACTCTGGAGCTCATGACGAACGCCACGACGATCGGCGAGCTCCGGGCCGCCGGATATCCCGACCACACCGTCAAGGAAGAGCTCCGAGCGAACCTCCTCGCCAAGCTCGGACGCGGGGAGGAGCTGTTCCCAGGGATACTCGGGTTCGAGGACACCGTGCTTCCCGCGCTCGAGCGCGGGATCCTGGCCGGCCATGATCTGATCCTCCTCGGAGAGCGGGGCCAGGCGAAGACCCGTCTGCTGCGCGCGATCGTCAACCTGCTTGACGAATCGACGCCGGTGATCGACGGATGCGAGATCCACGATCACCCCTTCCGCCCGATCTGCGCGCGATGCCGCGACCTGGTGACGACGGAGGGCGACGCCGTCCCGATCAGCTGGCATGCGCGGGACACTCGGTACGCGGAGAAGCTCGCCACCCCCGACACGTCGGTGGCGGATCTGATCGGTGACGTCGACCCGATCCGTGTGGCCGAGGGGCGCTACCTCGCCGACGAGCTGACGATCCACTACGGGATGATCCCGCGGACCCATCGCGGCATCGTGGCGATCAACGAGCTTCCCGACCTGCCCGAGCGGATCCAGGTCTCGCTCTTCAACATCCTCGAGGAACGCGACGTGCAGATCCGCGGCTACCGGATCAGGCTGCCGCTCGACATCCTGCTCGTCGTGACCGCCAACCCCGACGACTACACGCATCGCGGCCGCATCGTGTCGCCGCTGAAGGACCGGTTCGGCACGCAGGTGCGCACGCACTACCCGGAGACGCCGCGCGAGGAGATCCGGATCATGGATCAAGAGTCGCGGCCGGCCGCCGGCGCGGTCCCTGTGCGGATCCCGCTGTTCATGAAGGAGATCGTGGCCTCGCTGACGCAGGAATTGCGGCGTTCCCCCCACGTGAACCATCGCAGCGGTATCAGCGTTCGCTATTCGATCGGGAACGTCGAGACGTTGGCCGCGGCGGCGGTGCGACGGGCGGCCAGAGCGGGGGAGCCGGAGGCGGTCCCGCGCGTCGTAGACCTCCCCGCCGTGCTCCTCAGCTCGGAAGGCCGGGTGGAGTTCGACACGATCGAGGAGGGGCGTGAGGGCGACATCCTGGCGCGCGCGCTGCGCCAGGCCGAGCTCGACGTCTTCCGGCGGCGCCTGTCCGGTTATGACTTCTCGGCGATCCTCCGGCGGTTCGAGGACGGCCACGAGGTGGAGACGACCGACCTCACGCCCGCGTCCGAGCTGCTCGGGCGATTCGGCGACCTGCCCGGGCTGTCGAAGCTGCTGGAGCGCCTTGGCGTCGAGGAGGAGAGCCCCGGGGTGGCGGCGAGCGCGCTCGAGTTCGCGCTCGAGGGGCTGCACCTGTCGCGACGGCTGAACAAGGACGAGGCGGGCGGGGTCGCCCGCTACGCGGGTCAGGAGCCGGCCGAACCGTAGACTCGCGCGATGCCGGAGGCCCACAAGTACGTCGGGTATGCCGTGGTCGCGCTCTTCGCGGTCGGCTGGATCTGGGGACTCGGCGCCTACGTGTTCCGCAGGGCGGCGGGTCCCGGGGGCGCGTACTGGGTCTGGCTCGCGGTGGCGCAGGTGGTCGTCGGGCTCCAGGTGGTCGCCGGGCTCGTGCTGCTGGCGATGGGCAAGCGGCCGTCGACCGCGTTGCACTACGTGTACGGTCTCGGCCCCCTGGCGATCCTTCTGCTCGCCCACTGGCTGGCCCGTGAGGGGCAGAAGGTGGAGGAGGAGTACGAGCCGATCCCCGCGTACCTGTGGTTCACGGGTGCGGCCTTCATCTGCTTCGGGCTCACGCTCCGGGCGCTGATGACGGGCCTCGGCCTCCCCTGACGCGCCATCACGCTCATGTGGATTCTCGTCGTGACCGGTGTGACCGTGCTGATGGCCGCCACGGCCCGGATCCGGCGGCGCGGCCCGGCCGATTGACGGACCGCCCCGTCGTTCCCGCGGGGCTGTCCTAGGCTGGTTCCGTGGTTCGCTACCGCTTCTCGCGTTGGGACGGCTCGCAGGATCCGTTCGGTCCCGACGTGCCCGCCTCCGACCTGCTCGAGGAGCTGTCGGAGGACATCCTCACGGGCGACACGGCCGAGGGCGCCTTGCGACGCCTGATGCGTCGCGGGATGCAGGGACGCTTCGGCGGGCTCGACGCGCTGCGCAGGCGGCTGCGGCAGCGACGGGAGGAGGAAGAGGCGGAGCTCAACCTCGCGGGTCCGCTGGAAGAGCTCCGCGAGCGGCTCGAGGACATCCTCGACCGCGAGCGCTCCCGCCTGTCCTTCGAACCCGGCGATGACGCGCGCTTCCGGGAATCGTTCCTCGACGCCCTTCCCCCGGACGTGCCGGGTCAGATCCGTGAGCTGCAGGACTACCGGTTCACCGATCCCGAGGCGCAGCGGCGGTTCGACGAGCTGATGGAGCACCTGAAGGAACAGGTGCTCGGCTCGTACTTCCGCAACATGGCGCAGGGTCTGCAGAACGTGTCGCCGGAGCAGATGGCTCGGTTCAAGGACATGCTCTCTGAGCTGAACTCGCTGATCGAGCGTCGCGAGCGAGGCGAGGACGTGCAGCCCGCCTTCGAAGACTTCATGTCCCGCTACGGCGACATGTTCCCCGGACGGCCCCGCACCCTCGACGAGCTCCTCGAGAGCATGGCCCGGCGGATGGCGGCCATGTCGCGCCTGCTGGCGTCGCTCTCCGACGAACAGCGCAGGGAGCTCCAGGAGCTCGTCGACCAGGTGATGCAGGACATGGACCTGGCGTTCGAGGTGGATCGGCTCGGCTCCAACCTCGCCGGTGCCTTCCCCGAGATGGGATGGGGCGAGCCGGAATGGGGCATGGGGGACGACGCCATGCCGATGGCCGCGACCGTCGACGCGCTCGAACGCCAGCACGACTACGAGGAGCTGGACCGGGCGCTCGAGGGCGGCTACCCGGGTGCGACGATCGAGGACGTCGACGAGGAGACACTCCGGCGAACGCTCGGCGAGCCGGCCGTGCGCGACCTTCGGCGGCTGCGCCAGATCGAGAAGATGCTGGAGGACGCCGGTCTCGTGCAGCGGCGGAACGGACGGCTGGAGGTCACGCCGCGCGGTGCACGCAAGATGGGCGAGCGCGCGCTGACCCGCGTGTTCGAGCGTCTGCAACGCGACCGGGAGGGAACGCACGAGGCCCGCGATCCCGGCGGTCTGGCCGAGCCCACGGGGCAGACGCGTCCGTGGCGCTTCGGCGACCACGGCACGATCGCCGTCCAGCGAACGGTGTTCAATGCCGTCACGCGCGGGGGTGCCCGCGACGCCGTCACGCGCGGGGGTGCCCGCGACGCCGTCACGCGCGGGGGTGCCCGCGACGCCGTCACGCGCGGGGGTGCCCGCGACGCCGTCACGCGCGGGGGCGTCACGCTCGATCCCGAGGACTTCGAGCTGGTCGAGGCCGAGCAACGCACCGAGACGGCCACCGCTCTGCTGCTCGACCTCTCCTTCTCGATGCCCTTACGCGGTCATCTCGTGCACGCCAAGAAGATGGCGCTCGCGCTGCACGCGCTGATCGAGGGCAGATACCCGCACGACACGCTGTATCTGATCGGGTTCAGCGACTTCGCCCGCCGGCTGCAGCCGCAGGACCTGGCGGCGCCGGGGTTCGAGCGCACGTACGGGACGAACATGCAGCACGCGTTCCTGCTCGCGGGAAGGCTGCTGGCTCAGCACCCGCGCGCCAACCGCCAGGTGATCATGGTCACCGACGGGGAGCCGACGGCCCACCTGGAGGGGGAGCAGGCGTTCTTCGCCTGGCCGCCGGAGCCCGAGACGATCCGGATGACCCTGGCCGAGGCGATCCGGCTCGCGCGTTCTGGCGTGACGCTGAACATCTTCATGCTCGAGGAGTCCGAAGGCCTCACGCGCTTCATGGAACGGCTCGCCGAGCGGACCGGTGGGCGCGTGTTCCTGATGGACGACCGCAGGGTGGGAGACTTCGTGCTCCGCGACTACGTGCGCCGACGCACCCGCTAGTCTCGGCACGTGCGGCGGGGGGTCAAGGTCGTCGTCTGGATCGTCGTGTTCGCCGTCTGCGCGGGTGCCGGCGCCTACGTGGCGGCGCACACGAACCCGTTCCCGCCCGGCGTCGAGGACCCGGGCGCACGATCCACCAGTTCGGCCGCCTCCCCATCGGCCTCTCGACCGCGATGGACCGGTACGATGCGCAGCCGGACCGAGCACGTCCTCCACGTCGGGGGCGGCTGTTCGACGGACTGGATCACGACGCTGTCGTTCCGGATCGACGGGGACGGGAAGGCGCACGGGGCCGGCACGTCCCGGCTCCTGGGTGATCCTCGATGCGACTTTCCGGTGGCCCAGGTGCAGACCACCGCGGCCCGCGTCCGTGTGACGGGCACGACGCAGGGAGTGACGCTCCACCTCCGGCTGGTCCGTCAAGGTCCGCTCGATCCCGTAGGGTCGCACGACCTCGGTGGATTCATCGAGACACTCGTGTTGATGCATCCGGTGATCGAGGTCGCCGCACCTCCGGGGAGGTGGTATTTCGCCGCCAGGCGACCCGACGGCGACCTCGGCTTCTACCGGTCGCGCAACGTCCTGGCGGCGCGGTGCGTCAAGGGTTGCTGAGCGTCGTCTCGACGTCCCACCACAGCGTCACGACCAGCACCTCGTCCGGCCCCGTGGACCACAGGCCGTGGTGCTCCCGGAGGCTGTCGCCGAGCGCGTCGGCGACCTCGGCGTCGCTGGCCGCCGGCAGGCAGAGTCTGCGCCGGACAAGCGCGACCGCGTCCTCGCGGCGCGCGAACCCGGCGTCGCGATCGTCCGCGTCCACCCGTTGGTCGCGAAGCACGGTGTGCCCGGCGGCGATCAGGAGCGCCTCGGCGTCGTCGGCAGTCGGACCGTCGGGCCGCTCGAGCCCCCAGAAGCGGCGCCACAGGCCGTTCATCCACGACAGGGGGTGCTGCGCGGTGAGCTCGAGGACCACACGCCGGGTTGCGTGCGCGTCGAGGGCCCTCGCGAAAGCGACGAGGTCCGGCACGTTGTAGACCACGTGGCCGCTCACCGCGACCGCACAGACCGGAGCGGCCACCGCGACGTCCGGCCACCTGCCGCGGACGGCGACGCCTTCCACCCCGGCTGCCTCGGCTGCCTCGAGGAACGCGACCAACATGTCGGGGTCCTGATCCACGCCGACGATCCGCCCGGCGCGTTCGGCGAGCGGGAGCGACGTCGCTCCCGATCCGACGCCTACGTCGAGCACCGACGCGCCACCCTCGAGCGCTTCCATCGCGCGACGCGTGGTGGGGGTGGCCCCCGTTCCTCCGCGCCGCGCCGCCGCCTCGGCGCGGCGCCGGAACAGATCGATCGGGAACCCCCAGGGCGACTCCGGGGCCCGGGCGAGGATGTCGTCCGGGATCGCCCAGCGTTCGAGCGCACTCGCCCACTCCGAAGTCCCGCTCACGCGTCGAGCACCTCTCCGGTGTGCTCTCCGAGCGTCGGGGGCGGCGTGCGGATGCCCGGCGAGGCCCCGTCGAAGCGGATCGGCGTCGCCACCAAGCGCAGAACGCTACCCCGTGCCGGATCGTTCACCTCGCGCACGAGCGCCAGCCCCTCGGGCGAGGCGAATACCTCGTCCATCGTCCGGATGGGAGCGCACGGGACCACGGCGCGCTCCAACGCATCGAGCCACGCGTCGACCGGCCGGCCCGAGAAGACGCTCTGCAGCATCGGCACGAGCACGTCGCGGTTGCGAACGCGAGCGTCGTTCGTGGCGAACCGCGGATCGTCGGCCCACTCCTCATGCTCGAGGACCTCGCACGTCCGGCGGAAGAGTCGATCGTTGCCTCCGGCCAGGATGAACGGCCGGTCCTCGGCCTCGAACGCCTGGTACGGGACGATGTTCGGGTGCTCGGTGCCCATCGGGCCGGGTACGAGACCGCCGAGCAGCGTGTTCGCGGCCTGGTTGACCATCGCGGCGACGCCGGCGTCGAAGAGCGCGACACCGACATGGCGCCCGACGCCCGTGGATGTCCTCTCGTGGAGCGCCGCGAGGATCCCGATCGCGGCGTAGAGCCCGGCGATCACGTCGAGGAGGGCGACGCCGACCTTTACGGGCGGGCGACCCTGCTCGCCCGTCACGCTCATCAGCCCGGAGAGAGCCTGCACGATGATGTCGTATCCGGGTCGGGTCGCAGCCCCGGCCACCGCGTCGTCGAAGGCGGTCAACGAGCACGTGATCAGCCGGGGATGTACCGATCGGAGCTCCGAGAGCTCCAGCCCGAGCTCGGTCATCAGCCCCGGACGGAAGTTCTCGATCAGGACGTCCGCGTCGGCGGCGAGTCGGCGCACGTTCGAGATGCCGTCCGGCGCCCGAAGATCGACGGTGACGCTCCGCTTGTTCCGGTTGACCGAGAGGTAGTAAGCGGCGTCGGCTCCGACGAAGGGAGGCCCCCAGCCTCGCGTGTCGTCGCCGCCGTCGGGGCGCTCGACCTTGATCACGTCGGCGCCGAGGTCGCCCAGGATCATCGTGCAGAGCGGACCGGCGAGGACACGCGAGAGATCCACGACCCGCAGGCCCGCGAGGGGGGCGACGTCCTCCACGGCAGCAGCGTAGCGGCCGGCCGAGCCGTGTCGCATGGGTGGAACTGGTCGACAGCCTGCCTCTTCGGGCATGATGGGGACGTGAACGACGAGAGCCTTCGGCGCGCGAACGCCTTCCTGGCCGCCGTGGCCGATCGTGTCCAGGTCGGTGAGGTGCTGCGAGAGACGCCCGCCGAGATCGGTCGTGATCTTGGCATGCCCGATGCGCTCTCCACCGCACGCGCGGTACGAGCGCTGATCGCCCGCCGGCGTCTGGAACCCGCACAGGGCTCCTACCGGTTGCTCGACGGGAAGCCGGTCGAGGCCGACGAACGGGAATCGATCGGTCGCAGGCCGAGGAGCCAGAGGCCCCGCCGCGCGCTCGCAGGAACCGGGGCCCCCCGAGGCGACCGAGCCTCCTACTCCGACCTCGGTCGTGCTGTGGCGGACAAGCTGATCGACCTCGGGAAGGAGGTCGCGCAGCTGCGCGCCTCGCTCCGCGAGGCACGCGAGGAATCCCGCGAGGCGCGGTCCGCGCGTGACGAGGCCGAGGGCCGAGCGCGGACGCTCGCCGAGCGCACCAAGGAGCTCGAGGCCCGGGCCGAGATGGCCGAGACCAACCTTCGTGCCTTGCTCGCGACCGCACGCGGGCGCGACGTCAGACCCGACGCGAAGGTGGGCGACGCGGAGATGGCGGCGATCCTCGGCGTGCTGAAGGGCGACGAGGGCGAGGGCGCCGCCGCCCCGGACGCCGCGGCTCCATCGGTGGAACAGCCCGCCCGGCTCGGCGGGACCGGCATCGAATAGCTAGGGGAGCTCTCCCAGCGGCAGCAGGTGGCACGCCGCGAGGTGATCCATCCCATGCTCCACGATCGAGATGTCCTCTCCCCTGCACTTGTCCTCGATCCTCAGTTCCGCCGCCCTGCCCGACGCGACCACTGGACAGCGCGTGTGGAACCGGCATCCCGGGGGGATCCGGGTGGGATCGGGTGGTTCGCCGCTGAGGATCGGTCGCTCGATCCCGCCGGCCTCGGGAACCACGTCGAGCAACGCCTTCGTGTACGGGTGCTTGGGATGCAGCAGGATCTCCTCCGCGGGCCCGATCTCCACGATCCGTCCGAGGTACATGACGGCGACCCGGTCCGCGACCGTCCACGCCAGTCCGAGATCGTGGGTGACGATCAGGATCGAGATCTTGAGGTCGCGGCGGAGATCCATCAGGAGGGCGAGGATCTCGCCGCGGACGGACGCGTCGAGATTCGAGACCGGTTCGTCGGCGACGATCACCTCGGGCTCGAGCGCCAATGCCCCCGCGATCACGACGCGCTGGCGCTGCCCTCCGGACAGCTCGTGCGGGTAGCGCAGGAAGAGCCGCTCGGGCGGCCGCAGTCCGGCTCTCGACAGCGCCCGCGCCACCAGCTCCTCCTCCGACTCGCCGTTCGGCCCTCGGGAGATGCGGTGGATGCGGAGTCCTTCGGCCACGATCTCGTAGATCGTGGCGCGCGGGTTCAGCGATCCCGTCGGGTCCTGGAACACCATCTGGACCTTCCGCCTGTATGCCTTTATGCCTCGACGTGTCCTGGACAGCGGCGTCCCGTCCACGAGGATCTGTCCTTCCTGCGGCCTGATCAAGCCCATGATCGCGCGAGCCATCGTGGTCTTGCCGCAGCCCGACTCGCCGGCGAGGGCGAGGATCTCGCCCTCATGAAGGGTCAGGTCCGCGTGGTCGACGGCCTTCGCGTCGGGTGCGTGCTTCCCACGGAGCCCGGCCACGAGGGAGACTCGCCCCCTGAAGTTGACGACGACGTCCCGGGCCTCGATGACCGGTCGTCCGAGCTCGACCGGCCCCGACCCCGGCTGTTCCGTGATCTCCGTCACGCCGTCTCGCCGCCGGCCTCGAGCGTGGCTCGCCCCACCAGCAAGCACGCGGCGCGCCGCTCCGGGCCCGCGTCGTAGAGCTCCGGCTCGTGCGCGTCGCAGTCGTCGAAACGCTTCGGGCAGCGCGGGTGGAACGAGCAGCCGCTGGGGATCTCCTGCGGGTCGGGAGGATCGCCTCCCAGACCGGAAGGACGTCCGCGGAACCGATCGTCGCCGATCTCCGGGAACGCCGCGGAGAGCGCTTCGGTGTACGGGTGGCTCGGCGTGTAGAAGACCTCCTTCGCGGGGCCCTCCTCCACGATCTTGCCGGCGTACATGATGGCCAGCCGGTCGGAGATCTCGACCAGCACGGAGAGGTCGTGCGTGATGAAGACCATAGACAGCCCGAGGTCCTTCTGGAGCTGCTTGAGCAACCGAAGCACCTGGGCCTGCACCATCACGTCCAGTGCGGTGGTCGGCTCGTCGGCGATCATGAGCGCCGGGTTGCACGACAGGGCCATGGCGATCATCACGCGTTGCTTCTGGCCGCCGGAGAGCTCGTGCGGGTAGTCGTTCACGCGCCGCGGCGGGAGTCCGACCTGCTCCAGCAGTGCACCGACGCGGACCTTCGCCTCGCGTTCGGTCGCCTGGCCGTGCACGACGATCGCCTCGGCGATCTGATCGCCCACGCGCTGAACCGGGTTCAGGGAGTGCATGGCGCCCTGGAACACGATCGAGGCGCCGGCCCAGCGCGCCGCGCGGAGCTTGCCGGGCGACAGCGCGACCACGTCCTCCCCGTTCAGCAGGATCTGGCCTTCGATCTTCGCGCTCGCCGGGAGCAACCGCAGGATCGCCCCCGCGATCGTGGACTTGCCGCACCCCGACTCGCCGGCCAGACCGACGACCTCGCCCTTCTCGACATCGAGGTCCACGCCCCGGACCGCGGGCACGCCGCCGCCCGCCGTGTGATAGGTGATCGCGAGGTCTCTGAGCGACAGGACCGTCATCGTTCTCGCAACCGTGGGTTCAGGATCTCGTCGACCGCGTAGCCGCACATCGTGAACGAGAGCGTAACCATCACGATCGCGATCCCGGGCGGGATCACCCACCACCAATAGCCGGCGGTGAGGGCTCCCGCGTCGTAGCCGTTGCTGATGATCCGCCCCCATGTGATGGCGGTGGGGTCTCCGAGACCCAGGAACGACAACGTGGCCTCCGACAGGATCGACAGCGACACCGTGAGCACCGTGTTGGAGAAGATCACGGGAAAGACGTTCGGGATGATGTGACGGGTGATCATGTGCCAGTCGCCCGCACCGAGTGCCCGCGAGCGCTCGACGTAGGTTCGTTCCTTGACCGAGAGCGCCTGCGCTCGCACGAGGCGCGCGGTGCCCGCCCACGAGGTCACCGCGATCACCAGGATGATGTTGAAGAGCGTCGGCCCGAGGATCGAGGCCAGCACGATCGCGAGGACGATCCACGGCAACACGAGGAACCAGTTGGTGAGCGCGTTGAGCACCGAGTCGATCTTCGTGCCGCCGTAGTAGCCGGACGCGACCCCGACGAACGATCCGATCAGCATCGTGATCGCCGTTGCGGAGAACCCGACGAGCAGCGAGATGCGAGCGCCGTAGATCACCATGTCGAAGACCGACCGGCCGAAGTCGTCGGTGCCGAGCGGGTAGCCCGGAGACGGGGGGTGCAGGATGGGACCGGTCGCGCCCGCAGCCGTGAGCTGCGTCTGATTGACCAGCCGCGGCGCTAGAAGCGCGATCACGATGAACAGAACGAGGACGACGAGGCCGATCATGCCCTGACGGTTCTTGCGGTAGATCCGCCAGTAGGCGCGGAAGGCGCGCCCCCTGCGGACCCACGCGATCTTTCGCCGGCCGGGGATCTTCGGAGGCTTCCCCTCCGGCTCGCTCGGCTCGGCGAGGATGATCTCTGGCGTGGTCGTCATCGCTTCAGGCCTCCTGGATCCTCGGATCGAGGTAGCCGTACGTGATGTCGGCGAGCAGGTTCGCCAGGATCACCGTGGCGCTCGAGAGGAGGAAGATCGCCTCGATCACCGGATAGTCCAGCTCCTGGATCGCCTCGTACGTGAGCAGACCGAGTCCCGGGTAGGAGAACACCGTTTCGATCGCGATCGCACCCCCGATGACGAATCCGAAGCTCAGGAATATCAGCGTGAACGTCGGCAGGAACGCGTTCGGCACCGCGTGTCGGCGGCGCACCTGCCGGTCGGGAACGCCCTTTGCCCTGGCCGTCGTGATGAAGTCCTCGTTCTTCACCTCGAGAAGTGACGATCGCATGATGATGGCGTATTCCCCGATGTAGCCGAGCGTCAGCGTCAGGCACGGCAGGAAGAGGTGGTTGGCGATGTCGATCACCCGTGCGGCGCCCGTGAGGTCGTTCGGCGACTGGAACCCGCCGGCAGGGAACCATCCGAGGATCCCCACGAAGACGATGAGCATCACGATCCCGATCCAGAACTCCGGCATGGCGTAGAGGGCGAGGGACCCGTACAACATGGATGTGTCGAAGAAGGTTCCTCTTCGCCACCCTCCCTTGATCCCGATCAGGATCCCGAAGACCGTCGCGAACAGGGTCCCGAGACCGACCAGGAGGACCGTCGGCCACACCCGCGACGCGATCAACTCGGTCACCGGCTGAGCAGACCTCAACGAGAGCCCGAACTGCCCGGTGAGCGTCTGTTTCAGGTAGTAGACGAACTGCTCCGGGAGCGGCTTGTCGAGCCCGTAGATCGCTCGTTGTTCCTCGACGTCACGCTGCGTGAGTCGCTCGCTCCGCGTGAGCGCACCTACAGGATCCCCGGGGAGCATCCGGAACATGAAGAAGTTCGCGGCGAGGACGAAGAACAGGGTGAGGAGCGCGTGCAGTACCTTGCGCAGGATGTAGCGCTGCGATCCCACCCCGGTCTCGTCCTCCCGCTGTCCTCCCGACGGACGTCAGATCTCCTCTTCCCGGTGGCGTCGACGGAAGACCAACACGCCGGCGAGGACGATGCCGGCAGCAGAGACGGCGGTGACCCAGACCCATCCGGACAGTCCCGGTGACGACGTCTCCTCCGAACCCACCCGCGTGAGGTTGAAGAACTGGTCGTTGGTCCACCCCCACATGTAGAGGCCGCCTTCGACGTCCGGTTCGCGCACCCACCCGGTCCATCGATCGCTCCGAAACGCCTGAAGGTCGGGTTCGTTGGCGATCACCATCGTCGGAATCTCTTGGGCCACCATGAGCTGCATCTTGTCGATCGTCTGCTTGCGGTCGTTCGGATCCAGCTGCGTCCGCTGCATGTCGTAGAGCTTGTCGTATGCCTTGTTCGAGTAGCAGCCGTCGCTCCACCCGAGGCATTGATCCGTCGTGAAGACCGACAGCATGAAGTCGGGATCCGGATCCGGGCACCAGTCCCAGAGATAGGCATCCCATTCGCCCGTGTACCACAGGTCGTACGCCTTGTTCGTATTGACCGTCGTGAAATGCGATTGGATCCCGACGTCCTTGAACCAGCCCTGCACCAACTGGCCGGTTTCGACCGATCCGTCCACGTCGGTGATCACCAACAGGTTCAGGTTGATGTCGGGCCCGCCGCCCTTGGCATTGCGGATCCCGTTGCCGTCGGTGTCGACATAGCCGGCCGCATCCAGCGTCTGCATGGCGGCTTGGGGGTCGTAATCGAACCGCAGGTTCTCGGGGATATCGGCGACCCAGCGTCCGTTCGGGTTGGGCAACAGGATGCTCGTTCCCGGGGTCGCCTCACCGCTGAAGACCTTCTTCACGACGTCGTCACGGTTGATCGCTTGCGACATCGCCTGACGGAACTTGACGTCTTGGATCGCGGCGTTGGGGTTGGATTGGGGACCCTGTCCGCCGAAGTTCCACGCGAGGTTCGTCCAGCAGCCGCTCGTCGCGACGTTGCCGCCGATGCCCGGCTGGTTCTTGACCGAGTTGAACAGGTTCGGCTTCATGCCCTCGGCGAAGTCGATCTCGCCGGACTTGAGGGCCTGCGCCATACCTTCCTGGCTGCTGAACACGCGCAGCACGATCTCTTGGATGGCCTTCGGCTGGCCGCCCCAGTAGTCGGGGTACGTATCGAACCTGAGGAACTGACCCTTCTTGTACTCCGTCAGAGTGAACGGCCCCGATCCGAGCGGGTCGTCGTTCGGGAACTCCCGCACGGCCTTCCTGGTCGCTTTCGCGTCTCCCGGAACCACGAACTTGCCCCACACGCTCTTGGGAACGATCGGGATGTACGGCGGGACATCAGGGGCGAAGGTCGGTTGGGTGCTGTGCCAGATGATGGTTTCCGGGTCCTTCACCTCGAACGTCGGGCTGAACGGCAGGTAGTCCTTGTAGAAGGGCATCTGGTTGTCGGCGACGAGGGAGAAGGAGAAGGCGATGTCGTCGGCGGTGACGGGTGTCCCATCGTGCCAGGTGGCGTCGGTACGGACCTTGAGGGTCCAGTTCATCGAGCTCTCGTCCGGTGTCCACGACGTGATGAGCTCGGGGGCGGGCGTGAGATCGGCCTTGTTGAAAGCGATGCCGAGGTCGTAGATGAGATGGAGGTAGACGTAGTCGGGACCGCAGCACAACTTGTACGGGTTGAGCGAGGTCACGTCGGAGTCGGTCCCGATCGTAAAGACGACCTTCCCCGTGGACGCGGAGCCGGAGTCCCCCGATGCCGAAGGGGTCGAGGTCTGGGCCCACGCCGGTCCCAGCGTCAGCATCACCACGGCACCCAGCGTCGTCGCGAGGGTGGCCAGCCGGCCCACAACCTTCATCGATCCACTCCTTCCGTCATCGCAGCTCTGCCTCCCTGTACGCAGCCACGTCACCGTAGGTTTGATGTCCCACGCGGACCGGGCTCTTCAGGGGAGGGTCTGTGTATAGCACCGCCGGTCGTGTCTCGGCTAGCCACCCATGCCTTCGGACCGCGTTCGCGTTCGCGTCAGATGTGCAGGTCCGCAAGGCCGATCTCGTCGTATCGGTGGGTGCAGGGATTCCCAGGGGCGACCCACATCCGGCCGCCGGTGACGTCGCACACCATCGAGAACATGCAGGCCGACGCCTCCTCTCCCTCGTCCGGGTCGGGATGAAGGCAGATCGACTGCGGCGCCGAATCGTGGTCGCGCATCACCTCCATAAGGTCCTCGGCGGTGGCGGGCGGGCGCTCGTTGAGGAGCGCCCGGAGGCGGTGAAGCCTCGACCGCGATCCGACGGACGGTTCGGGAGCGAGTTGCTCGAGGTCGCTCAGGTAGTGATTGGTGTGCGGGCCCGGTCCATCGAGCACCCGGTGCTCCCGACCGCTGGTCTCGATCGCGAACGTATCTCCGTCTCGGAACGCGTAGACGTGCCCGTACCCACCAGCACGGCCTGGCATCGCCGCGCGCGCGACAGCGTCGTGGCGATCCCGGGCCTCCAGCGAGCTGCGGGAGACGAAGACCCGCGGGACGCCGACGCCGTCGTCGGCGGCGGTGAGCGAGCCGATCCCCTGGGCGGCGCCGTGTCCGTTCATGCCGACCGCGGGCAGGCAGCACACGACGGTGGGACTCGCCACCGGCACGCGCCCGTCGGCGGGAAGGTCGATGACGACCGCCACGTTGTGGGCGTCGCCCGCGAGCCAGTGCTCGTTGTGCCCGAGCAGGAGATCGCCCTCCGAGGTGCGGACCGAAACGCTGGAGCACCGGTCCGTCGGCTTGTCGACGTAACCCTCTTTGCGCTGCAGGAACAGGAGCTCGCCCTCGGGCGACTCGAGCAGAGGTTCGAGCTCCTCGAACGCGTTGATCGCGAAGAGCTCCATCACGGGCACCGTGGCGCCGACCGACATGCCCTTGAGCACGTTCGTCATGTCCGGGTAGGTCGTCTCGGCTGCCACGAGGTAGGGCGTGAGCAGGTCGTGGAGCTGCTTCGAGGAGACGCCGCGGCGGTCCAGGTACCGGTTGTAGAACTCGATCGAAGGGCCTATCAGATCCGCGAGCTCGCGCCCGATCTGGAAACCGCGCGCGAACCCGTCCCCGCGCGTGTGGACGACCCGGACCTCGCTCACCTCGCCCTCACGTGAACGTGCTGCACGCCGTCGTCCGTTCCCCTCTCCCTGGCCGGGACGATCGATCCGTTGGGTTGGATGACCGGGCTGGCCCAGAATCATCAAGCATCGGGGGAGCGGACGCTAGTTCCCTTTACGGAACCCGCGATGAGCGGGAGCGGCGGTCGGGGCGTCAGTTCCTCGGCGCCGAGGCTCGCAGGGTCCGGTCGATCGCTTGCAGGGCAAACGTATCGAACAACGCCTGCTGGGCCGGATCCTCGTCGGCCGTCTCCTCGGGGTGCCACTGCACGCCGAGGATCCAGGGGGGCCGGCCGTTGCCGTCCTCGGTCCGTTCGATCGCCTCGACGAGGCCGTCTTCGCTCTGCCCGCTGACCGCCAGGCCGTTCCCCACACGGTCGACACCCTGATGGTGATGGGAGGAACACATCAGCGGCTCCGACGCCGACACCGCTGCCAGCCGGCTCCCGGGGGCCGGCTCCACGGCGTGCAGGCTCTGCGTGTCCTCGATCGGCACCCCGTGCTGGAGAAGGCCGTCGACATCGGGGAGGTGCTGGAGGAGCGTTCCGCCGAAGGCGACGTTCATGACCTGCATCCCCCTGCAGATGCAGAGCGTCGGCAGCCGCAGGCGGTCGGCCTCGATCAGGAGGCCGATCTCGAACGCGTCGCGGTCCGGCTCGACGCCGTAGGTGTGCGGCTCGGAAGGATCGCCGCCGTACCGCGAGGGGTCGACATCGCCTCCACCGACGAGGAGGAGACCGTCGAAGGGTTCGAGGGCCTCTTCGAGGTCGCCTTCGTCGCCGGGTGCCAGGATCGCCGCCCGCGCCCCCGCGGTGCGTAGCCGTTCGACGTAGGGTCGCGGGACCCCGTAGCCGCCCGAGGGCCAGCGGGCGACACGGTCGCCTCCGAGCTGGTAGGCGACGACGGCGATCAGAGGTCGGGAGGACGTCACGAGCGCTCCCGGGCCACCTCGGCGAACCGCCGGAAGACCTCGGCTCCCTTGACCTCGTGCGCGCGCAGGTATCGGTGTGCCTCGTCGCGTACCCGGTCCGTCGACTTTCCCCAGTCCCGCTCGAGGTCCCCGTATCGCGAGAACTCGTCGAGCCACATCTCGACCTCGGCTCCATCGATCTCGAGATGGAACTGGAGCGCCCAGGCGGCGTCACCGACGCGATAGGCCTGGTGCAGAACCCCGTCGCCGGTCCCCAGCAGCTCGGCACCGGGCGGCAGGTCGAACGTGTCCATGTGCCACTGGAACACCATGTCGCCGTCCGAGTAATGGCTCAGCAGCCGGTCCTCCGCGGCAGCCTCGGTCGGATGCAGCGGCTCGAACCCGATCTCGCGGACCGGTGCCTTGCGCACGTCGGCGTCGAGCGCCCAGGCGAGCAGCTGCGCGCCGAAGCACACGCCGAGGACGGGAACGCCCCGGTCGACCGCCTCGCGCGCGACGTCGGCGACCTCCTTGATGAAGGGCCGTTCGTCGGCGTGCTCCACGTTGGACGTGCTGCCGAAGACCACGATGCCGGACACGGCGTCCACAGCGGGGCGTGGGGCATCGGGATCGACCGCGTCCCACACCGAGGCAGGGGCGCCTGCCTCCTCGAGCGCCCGAGGAGCGACACCGAAGGTCTCGACCGGATCGTTGCGAACCAACAGGATGGGGCGCACCCGGCGAGTCTAGCGGGACCCCGGTCTCGTCCGGTTTGACGCCATTTGTCAGACAAAGTAGCCTGACCGGATGCGCCGACTCGCCTTCGCGATCCGTGAGGAGCTCGCCCGCCGGATCGGATCGGGCACGGTGGCGCCGGGGGATCGCCTCCCGCCGGAGCCCGAGCTGGCCGCAGAGCTCGGCGTGTCGCGGGCAACGCTTCGCGAGGCGCTCCGCTCGCTGGAAGAGGACGGGTTCGTCAAGCGGACACGGGGGGCGGGCACCTTCGTCACCGGCCGACCGCGCGCACGCAACAACCTCGATGTCAACTTCGGCGTGACGCAGGCCATCCGGGCGGCGGGCATGCGCCCGGGCACGGCGTCGTCGACGGTGGACGTCCGATCCGCGACGCACGACGAGGCCGAGGCGCTCGACATCGACGAGGGAGATCCTGTCGTCGTGATGGATCGTGTGCGAACCGCCGACGATCATCCCGTGGTGTGGTCGCGGGACGTCGTGCCGTCCTCGCGCGTATCGAAGGAAGCCCTGGAATACCTCGGTGACGGTTCGCTGTACGAGCTGCTCGCTCGGGACGCGGGCGCCGTCGTCCATCACGGTCTGGTGTCGATCGAGCCGGTGAAGGCGGGGAAACGTCTGGCCAAGGCGCTCCGCGTCCCCGTCGGGTCCCTCCTCGTGTTCCTGCGGCAGGTGGACTTCGACGCGAACGGTGAGCCGGTCTTGCTCTCGCTGGAGCACCACGTGGCCGATGCGTTCGAGTTCACGGTCGTTCGTCGAGGACCCGGGAGGAGGGAAGAGTGAGCATCGACGTCGGCAAGGCGATGCGCTTGAAGCGGGTGATCGATCCCGCCGGGGTGTCGGTGATCTGCGCGCTCGATCACGGGATGACCTCGCCGACGTTCCTCGAGCCACTCGCGGCGATCGAGGACCGCACGCGCGAGGCGGTCGCCGGCGGGTCGAACGTGATCATGATGAGCAAGGGGATGATCCGGCGTGCGGTCGAGGGGTTCGCGCCGACGACGTCCCTTGCGCTGCTCCTGTCGGCCTCGGCCGATCCCGGCTCGGGCCGTCCCGAGATCGTCCGCATCGCCGAGGTGGAGGAGGCCTGCGTGCTCGGTGCGGACGCGGTCGTGCTGTTCACGGCGTTGGGCGGTGAGACCGAGGCCGGGATGCTCGACGCCCTGGCGGCCGTCGGGGGCGAATGCCGCACGCTCGGCATGCCGTTCATCGCGGAGGCCGAGTTCCCCACCACGTACGCGTCCGTCGAGGAGCTCACCGAGCAGTACGGGTTCGAATATCTGCGTCGGAACGTGCGTCTGTGTGCCGAGCTCGGCGCGGACATCGTCAAGACGAACTGGCCGGGCGACGCCGAATCATTCGGCAAGCTCGTCGAGGCCACCTCGGGCATCCCGATGGTGCTGGCGGGCGGCTCGCGTCTGAAGGACCTCGAGCTCCTGACGCGCATGGAGCAGGCGGTGGCGGCGGGCGCGATCGGATGCTCCGTGGGGAGGAACATCTTCATGCACCGCTCGCCCGAGGCGATCACGCGCGCCTTGTCCCGCGTGATCCGGGAGCGGTGGACGGCCGAGAAGGCGCACGCAGCGCTGCTGGACGAGGCGGGGACGTCGTGATGCGTGCCGCGTTCATGACGGGTGTGAACGCGGTCGAGATCCGCGACACCGATGAGCCCAAGCTGGATCCGCGCGGGGCTCTGCTCCAGGTCGAGGCCTGTGGGATCTGCGGAACCGATGCGAGGACCTTCTTCAACGGAGACCCGAAGGCACCGGCGCCGTGGCTGCTCGGGCACGAGCCGGTCGGCGTCCTCGTCGAGGTCGGCGCCGACGCCGTGCTGCCCGCGGGCGTCGCCAAGGGCGATCGGGTGTTCCTCGGGTCGATCCTGACGTGCGGAGAGTGCCGTTGGTGCCTCGAGGGCTTCCAGAACCTGTGCGAGCACCACCTGCTCTACGGGTACGAGCCGTTCCCGGGCGCGTACGCCAACCTCGCTGCCGTGCCGCCGATCGCCATGAAGAACCTGATCCCGCTCCCTCCCGAGCTCCCGTCGGACCTGGCGACGACCGCCGACCCGTTCGCGTGCGCCGTGAACGGCATGGAGATGCTGGACGTACGTCTGGGCGACACCGTGGTGATCCTCGGGTCGGGGCCGATCGGGTGCTGGCAGGCGGTCATGGCGCGCGACCGCGGCGCGCGGAAGGTCTTCGTCTGCGACGTCAACGGAGACCGGCTGAAGGTCGCGCTCGACGCGGTGGGTGGGTTCGTCGACGACGCCTGGGTCGCCGGAGAGGACAACGGGGTCGAGGAGGTGCTGTCGCGGACCGGCGGCGCCGGGGCCGAGCGCGTGATCGTGGCTGCGCCGGCCAAGCCGGCGCAGCAGGCGGCGCTGGAGATGGCGGCCAAGCGGGCGCGCGTCGTGTACTTCGCCGGACTGCCCAAGCACGACCCGGTCTCCCCGCTGGACATGAACCAGCTCCACTACAAGGAGCTGTTCATCCTCGGCGCGTACGGCGCCACGCACCGCCAGTACCGGATCACGATGGGGTATCTCGACGCGCGCCGGGAGGACCTGTCCCGGGTCGTCACCCATCGATTCCCCCTCGAACAGATGGACGAGGCGTTCGACACGATCAGGTCCGGGACCGGCCTCAAGGTCGTGATCGTTCCGTGAGCGGCCCCTATGTGCTCGGGTGCGACGTCGGCTCGCAGGGCACGAACGTCGCCATGTACTCGGCCGACGGTGAGCTGGTCGCGTCCGCCTACGAGACGTACGACCTCTCGTTCCCCCATCCGGGCTGGGCGGAGCAGGATGCCGCCGCGTGGCCCCCCGCGCTCGTCAGCGCGATCCGGCAGCTGGTGGCGCAGGTTCCGGAGGGGCCCTCGGCGGTCAAGGGGCTGTCGTTCGGGTCGCAGCTCGACGGGATGGTCGTGTGCGACGCGTCGGGGCGGGCCCTTCGCCCGGCGATGATCTGGATGGACCGGCGGGCCGAGGCGCAGGCGGCGGCGCTCGCGGCGCGGCTGTCCCCGGCCGAGTTCTACGCGGCGGTCGGCGCGAACCTCGATTCCTCTCACGCCGTCTTCAAGGCATTGTGGGTGCGGGACGAGGAGCCCGACGTCTGGCGCCAGGTCGCTCACCTCATGCCGCCGGGCTCGTTCGTCCTGCAGCAGGTGACCGGCGAACTGGCGGTCGACTATTCGAACGCGTCCTCCCTCGCGCTGCTCGATCCTCGGACGCGGGAGTGGTCCAAGCAGGTTCTCGACGCCGTCGACATCGACCCGGCGATGCTCCCGCGACTCGGCGGCGGTACCGAGGCGGTCGGCGCGGTCGCGGCCGCCTTCTCGGAGGCGAGCGGGCTGGATCCGGGCACAATCGTCGCGATCGGCTGCGGCGATGAGATGGCTGCGACGCTCGGCGCAGGCGTGTACGAGCCCGGCGAGGTCTGCGACGTCGTCGGCACCGCCGAGCCGGTGTGCGCGGCCAGCGCCGAGCCCCGCGAGGACCCCACGATGCTCGTGGAGTGCCATCCACATGCCGACCCCGAAGCGTGGCTGTTGGAGAACCCCGGGTTCGTCTCCGGCGGGAACCTCCGGTGGTGGCGCGACCAGTTCGGCGCGGAAGAACGCGCGGCCGAGGCCGCAGGGGCGGGCGATGCCTACGATCTACTGTCCGAGCAGGCCGCGGCGGTAGCGCCCGGCGCCGAGGGCCTCGTGTTCCTGCCCTGCATGCAGGGGGCGATGGCGCCCGAGTGGAACGGCGCCGCCCGCGGCACCTTCTTCGGGCTGACCCTCGCCCACAGCCGCGGACACATGACGCGCGCGCTGCTTGAGGGGAGCGCGTTCGCGCTGCGCGACATCCTCGAAGCGATGAAGGCCGCCGGCCTCGGCGTCCGCCGGCTGACGATCGTCGGCGGGGGTGCCAAGGGACCGCTCTGGCGTCAGATCAAGGCCGACGTGACCGGATTGCCGGTCCGCGTGCCGACCAGCGTCGAGACGACCGCGACCGGCGCGGCCATCCTGGCTGCCGTCGGCTCGGGCGTGCACGGGAGCGTGGCCGAGGCCGCGGATGCTTTCGTCTCGTTCCGCCCGGACGAGCACCAGCCGGATCCCGACGCCCGCGACGCCTACGACGAGGCGTACGCGCGATACCGAGACGTGTACTACGCCCTGAGGCCGGTCTTCTCGACGAACGGGTGACGGCGGCGAGAGAGTCGCGCGTCAGTGTCTTGTCGTCTCACAGTACTTACTGTAATATTAGTGAACCATGATGGAACTGAGTGGACGACCGTTGCTGGACACGAAGCTCGACCATGCCCTCTTTGCCGGCCGGGAGCGAGAGCTTGAAAGGCTCCTGACCAGCGTTGAGCGCAAGCTCAACGTGCTCGTGACAGGGGAACGGGGAGCCGGGAAGACGACACTACTCCGGCAGCTCGCCTTCAAACTGCGTGAGCGGTCGCCGGAGCAGCCGCCCGCATTTGTCGAGGGCCACTTGGCCGGGGACGTGAAGATCTTCCTCGATTTGGTGCGCTACCGGCTCGGACTCAAGCCCGCAGTGACGGAAACGGCTCCGGGGCTTGCCGCGCTCATGGCATTCAGCCGAAAGGCCCCATTGGAGGACACGCTCCAGCTATCAAGGCTCGTGGGCAGCCTGGCTGAAGCCGCGCCACACGGGCAGCGGCGGGTGGTGCTTGTCGACGAGTTGCCCGCAGAGTCCGTGGGTCAGACGCTCTTCGGCCGCCTGCGAGACGAACTTTGGCAGGTTCCTCTGACGTGGGTGGTTGCGGCGTCGGAAAGCGACGCGGGTCCGCTGCTTTCGCCGCCGGCGGACGCCTTCTTCGACGTCGTCTTGGACCTCGAACCGCTCCCACGCGATGCACAGCGGACAATCCTCGAAGCACGGGCGGGATCGCAGGGCAAGAAGATCGCGGCTCAGCTTGACGAGGGCAATACGCGGCGGCTGATCGCATTGGCGCGTGACGCCATCGAGGGGGGAGCGCAACCATCCGAGGTGGTTCAGGCGTTGGCCCGCCGGGACGCCGAGGTCGCAAGACTCGGACGAGCCGCAAGCATGTTGATGGCCGAGTTGGAGTCGCTCGGACCAACCAGTGCGTCGGATGAGCGGTTGCTGAGCCGACTCGGGTGGACAAGAACGCGTGCCGTGCAGGTTCTCAGAGAGCTCGAGAAGAATGGGCTCGTCACGTCGTCCATGGTGAAGGGGGAGGCGGGCCGCCCTCGCAAGCTGTACCGGCCGGTCGACCCGGTGGAAGAGGCCGATCGGATCGGGAAGCAGGTGGCCGAGTGAGTCGCGAAGCGCTCGGGTCCCTCGAGGAGTCACGCGCCCTCGAATCGACACGCCGCTTTGAGGAGCTGTCCCTATATCACGTCCCGTTCGACGAGCTGAACGGCGACAGACAAACCGAGGATGCCTTCACGCGCCTGGTCGCCAACGAGGGAAGGGTGGCGATCGTCGGCCCGAGCGGCTCGGGCAAGTCCAGCTTGATCGCCGCGGTTCTCGGACCTTTGGCGATGGATCTTCCTGCGCATGTCGTGCCGTTGAGGGTTCCGGTGGCGACCGAGGCCGACGATACGGTGATTCAACCCGGCCAAATGGCGGGACACCTCGTCCGGTACATCACCCGATGGGCCAGCGCGGAGCGCTTCACAGAAGCGGAGAGATACGAGTTCGAGAAGGGTGTGGCCGCGGTTAGCCGCCGCAGTGGCGGCATCAAGGGCCGCGAGTTTCACGTCGGACTGCCGCTGTGGCTCGCTAACGTCGAGTTTGCGCGCCAGGTTCAGTCCGCCGGCGAGGAGTACGAGAGCCAGCCCTCCGGAGCGGACGCCGTGGAGCACCTCAAGCGGATACTTGCGCTCTTTGCGTCGCATGGACTGTTCGCTGTGCTCGTGTTCGATGATTCGGACACCTGGCTCCGGATCCCAAGTCTCGATCGGACCACGGTGGCCAACGCCTTCTTCATGCAAACCGTCCGGATGCTCGCGAAGGAGCTGGATGCGGGGCTGGTACTTGCGGTCCACGACGACTATATGAAGCTAGCTGGGTACGCCGAAGCTCGTCAGTGGCTGTCCGGAGAGATCCACATCCCGCGGCTCGTCGATGCCCTGGCCAGCATCGAGAACATGCTCCGTGATCGCCTCGCTGTAGTCGACATCCAGCAGAGACTCGAGGACGTCATCCAGGCGGAGGCGATCGGGCACCTCGCCAAGCACTACGAATCAGGTAAGCCGATCCGGGATGTGCTGCGGGTGGCCCAACGTTCCCTCCAGAACGCCCTGTCCGACGGGACAGACCTCATTACGGTGCCGCTCGTTGAGCAGGCGATCGCTGAGCTCGTTGAGCGCGCATAGTTCTAACGATTCTCACTGTCTCTTTTGTGAGTCCCGTCTTGCCGAGACGAGCGCTGTTCAGTACGAGTGATCAGCCTCGACCTCCGGTCGAGACGGCTTCACCCTCGCTCGAAGTACCTCGCGAGCTCCCAGTCGGTCACGACCGTGTTGTCGAAGATCGTCTGCTCCTGGACGGCGGTATTGAGCAGGTGCTCGAACACGAAGTCGCCGAAGGCGGCGCGCGCAACCTCGGAGCCGCGGAACGTCTCGATCGCCTCGTGGAGCGAATAGGGCACGCGCGGCACGTCCTTGGCCTCGTAAGCGTTGCCGATGAACATCTCGGGCGGCTCGATCCCGTTCTCGATCCCGTGCAGCCCTCCCGCGATCGTCGCCGCGTAGCCGAGGTACGGGTTGACGTCGGCGCCGGGGATCCGCATCTCGACGCGGTGGCTTGCGTGCTCGCCGACCGTGCGGAACCCGCACGTGCGGTTGTCGCGGCTCCAGACGATCGCCGTCGGCGCCCACGAGCCGAGCTGGTAGCGCTTGTACGAGTTCACGAACGGCGCGTACAGGAACGCCATCTCGCGCGCCGTGGCCATGAGCCCGCCCAGGTAGTGCCGGAAGACCTCGCTCTGGTGATGGGAGCCGTCATCGTCGTGCATCAGCGTCTCCGAGCCGTCGGTGTTCCAGACGCTCGAGTGCATGTGGCACGACGAGCCGGCCTCGGCCATCGTCCACTTCGCCATGAACGTGGCGGCCACGCCGTTCGCGGCGCAGATCTCCTTCACGCCGTTCTTGTAGAGCGAGTGGTAGTCGGCGGTCGTGAGCGCGTCGGCGTAGGTGATGTTGATCTCGTGCTGCCCCTTGCCGAACTCGCCCTTGGAGAACTCGATCGGGATCCCCGCCCCGAGCATGTCGTTGCGGATCTGGCGGATGATCCACTCGTCCTTGGTGGTCTGGAGCATGTGGTAGTCCATGATGTAGCTCGAGCTCGGGCGCGGGTCGCGGTAACCTCGCTCCGCGAGCTCGTCGAACCCGTCCTTGAACAGGTAGAACTCGAGCTCGGAACCCGTCTTGATCGTGTAGCCGGCCTGCGCGGCCCGCTCGATCTGCCGCTTGAGGATCTGCCGCGGCAAGACCTCGACCGGCTCGCCGGTCTCCTCGTCGGCGACGTCGCAGATCACCATCACCGTCTTCTCCAGCCACGGGCACCATCGCATCGTGGCGAGGTCGGGGATCATGCGGAAGTCGCCGTAGCCCGTCTCCCAGCTGGCGTACGCGTACCCGGGCAGCGGCTCCATCTCCATGTCGATCGCGAGCAGGTACAGGCAGGCGTGCAGGCCTTCCTCGCCGAGGATCTCGTCGAGGAAGAAGTGCGGCACGACGCGCTTGCCCATGAACCGTCCCTGCAGGTCGGTGAACATGCACAGCACCGTGTCGATCTCGCCGGCATGCGCGAGCTCTTCGAGCTGCTTGGCGTCGATCGTTCCCTGGTTCATCGCGCCTCCTGATCCGATCACGACACGTGAGCGCGGCGGCCGCTTCGGCCGCCGCGCTCTCGTCCTCGTTCTCTTCGCTTGCTACCCGGAAGGGCTCGGCGGCATCGTCGAGCCGCCGTCTCCGGGGGGAGCCATCGGTGTGCTCGGGCCGCCGCCGCGCAGGATCTCCTCCTGCCCGGCCGCCGACGTGGTGTAGCTCACCTCGGGCACGCCTTGCTCGCCCTTCGTCAGCGCGAACTCCTCCTCGGGCGAGAGCACCAGCCGGTGCCGGCCGGCGATCGCGAAGTAGACCACGCCGAGGACGTAGTAGATCGCGACGCCGTAGACGCCCGGACGGTAGTCGGCGTTGAGGAAGATCGACGCGAGCGAGACGACCGCGATGATCCCCGCGATCAACGCCCCCGCCTCACCCCACGAGCTCCGGTACGGCCGATTGATGTTCGGCAGGTTCCGGCGCAGCAAGATGAACGACGTGCACTGCATCGCGTAGGAGATCACGGCCGCGAACACCGCCATGTTCAGGACCGCGGCCACGATCTGGCCGGCCGTGTCGCCGCCCTGCCTGCCCAGGTACCAGACGAGCCACACAACGACGTAGCCGACGATCGCACCTGCGATCAAGGCGACGTGCGGGGTCTGGCGTTCGCCGTGTGTTACGGACAGGAACTTGGGGAAGTAGCCGGCCCGGGACAGCGAGTACGTGTTCCGCCCGTAGGCGAAGATGATCGTGAAGAAGCTCGCGATCAGCCCGATCAGGCCGATCAGCCCGAGCAGCGAGGCTGCGGTCCCCTCACCGAACACGCCCTTGAACCCGTCGAACAGCGGCGTGCCCGAAGTGCCCAGTGCGCTCGCGCCGCCGCCGACCCCGGTGTTGATGAAGAGGGTCAGGACGCTCGCGATCAAGAGCGTGTGCATGCCCCAGATCGTTCCCTTGGGAACGTCGCGCCGCGGGTCCATCGACTCCTCGGCCGCGAGCGGGACCTCTTCGATCGCGAGGTAGAACCAGATCGCGAACGGGAGCGATTTGAAGATCCCGCTGATCCCGAAGGGCAGGAAGGGACCACCCCCGTTCGAGAGCGGGTCGCCGCCGCCCTGCGGGATGTTGAACCAGAGGCTCGGGTGGAACTTCCCGGAGACGAGCGCCGAGACGTAGAACACCACCAGGATCCCCAGGGCGATGACCGTGATGCCGACCGTGAAGCGCATCGTGGCTTCGATGCCGATGATGTTGATCCCCACGAAGATCACGTAGAAGACGGCCCACCAGAACGGCTCGCTGTTGTACCAGGGTTCGCCTGCGATGTTGAACAGGTCGGCGACGATGTCGTGCATCAGCACGCCCATCGCGGCGACCACGACCGCAGGTGTGATCACGTACTCCGCGTTCTCCGCGAGCCCGGTGAGGAAGCCACCCCACGGCCCCATCGCCGATCGGGCGAACGAGTACGCGCCGCCGGTGTGCGGCAGCGCGGGCGACATCTCCGCGATGCAGTAGCACAGGCCGTAGTACATGACGGCGATGATCGCCGTCGCGATCAGGAGGCCCCCGAACCCTCCCGTTCCCAGCCCGGCGTTCCAGCCGTAGAAGTCGCCGGAGATGACGGCGCCGACGCCGAGCGCCCACAGGGACCAGACGCCCGCATGTCGGCGGAGCCCCCGTTTCTGGAAGTAGTCCTCGCCCACCTCCTGGTAGGTGACGGAACCCACCTTCCGTTCGGACATATGTCCCCCCTCCTCCCCTCGTGGGGTCGCTTCGCGCGTATGGAGCCACAGAGGAGGTTTGTCTGTCAAACGGGCGGGCCCGGGTCCTGCGATGCCCTGTGACGCACCAGCGGAGCCACGACGGCCGTGGCGGCGGCGGCGCCGAGCGGCGGGAGAACGCCCCAGGCGTGGACCGCCGACGCGTAGGCGAGACCCCCCAGGACCGCCGTGACCAGCACGGGCGGGGCCAGCCGCAGCCCGAATGTGCGGCGGGCCAGGATCACCGCGATCACGATCCCCGGGATCGGCCACCAGTCCCAGCCGAGGGATTGCACTTTCGCCACGGGAACGCCGACGGCGAGCAGCTCCACCGATCCATGGTAGGGGGTCTCAGGGACAGGGGGGTCTACGATGTCGCCGATCCGGTGCCTGAGCCCGCGGACGACGTTGCGACGTTCCTCGCGGCGCATCCTCCTTTCCGAGGGATGCCCCACGAGGTGCTCGAGCGGGCGGCAGCGAGCGTTCGTTCGTTCTCGCATCCGCCGGGGGCGGTGGTCCTCGCGCGAGGAGGCGCCCCCGCGCCCGGGTTCTTCGTGATCGCGTCCGGAGAGGTGGAGCTCGTCGCCGACGGCGTGGTCGCCGACGTCCTCGGCCCCGGCGAGGCGTTCGGGTTCCCGTCGATGCTGTCGGGCACGAGCCCGACGTTCGACGTTCGTGCGCGCAGCGGGGTCGTCTGCTACTTGATCCCGAGTGACGTGGCACAGGCCGTCTTCGGGAGCCCATCCGGTCTCCGCTACCTCGCCAGGAGCCTTCGCGCGCGCGCGGACGCGGCGGGGGCCGCGCGGCCGTGGGTCGCCCCCGCCATGCCCGTGGGCCGGATCGAGATGGGTCCGGTCGTGGCCGTCGACGCGGGACAGACGATCGCCGAGGTCGCCAGGAGGATGACGGAGGCCGGATCCACCTCCGCCGTCGTTCGGGGAGACGACCGTCTCGGCATCGTCACCGACGAGGACGTCCGATCCAGGGTGGTCGCCGGCGGCGTCCCGACCGACCAGCCGATCGCGTCGGTCATGACGTCTCCGGCCCGCACCGTCGACGCGTCCGCGTCGGTGGGGGACGTGGTCGTGGAGATGGTCGACGGAGGGATCGGTCACGTGCCCGTGGTGGACCAGGGCGGCGAGCTCTCGGGGGTCGTCTCCGCGTCGGATCTGCTCGGTATCGCCCGGATCGACCCGGCCGCGATCGGCGGCGCGATCCGCCACGCAGATTCGATCGCCGGGGTCGTCGACGCGCTGAGCCGGGCCCGGCACGTTGTCGTCTCGGCGCGCGGAGCCGGGCTCGATCCGTCGGCGGTATCGCGGCTCTTCTCGTCGCTGCTCGACGTCGCGACGCGTCGCCTGATCGCTCTGTCGACCGCCGAGCTGGGCGACCCACCCGTCGGCTGGACGTGGCTGGCGCTGGGGAGCCTCGGGCGGCGAGAGGCCGGCCTTGCCTCGGATCAAGATCACACCTTGCTCTGGGAGGGGGGGGCCGAGCACGATGCCTACTTCGCCGCGCTCGCCGAGCGCGTGGTCGTCGGGCTGGAGTTGGGCGGCGTGCCCAGGTGTCCCTCGGGGGTGATGGCGACCACGGCCGGTTGGCGCGGCGATCTCGGAGGGTGGCTCGAGCGGCTTGCCTCCTCGGCGCGGGAGGGGTCGCGCGACGTCTTCCGTGTCGCGCTCGCGGTCGACCACCGTCCGGTTGCCGGAGCGCTCGACCTCGGTCCGGCGTGGCGCCGATTCACCGAGGAGCACCTCACCGGCACGCGGTTCCTCTGGCGGTTGGCCCGGCTCGTCGTCGAGGCGGGAGTGCCGCTCGGTGCCTTCGGGCGCCTGCGGGGATCCGCCAAGGGCGGTGTCGACCTCAAGGCCGGAGGACTTCTCCCCGTCGTCGGCCTTGCGCGGCTTGCGGCGATCGGCTCCGGCGTTCACGTGGTGGACACCCGCGGCAGGCTGCAGGCGGCGAAGGACGGTCCCGTCCTCGATGCGGAGGCGAGCGAGGCGCTCGTCGAGGCCTTCGACACCTTCTCCGAGCTCCGGCTGGATCACCAGCTGGGACAGGTCCGCGCCGGGCTCTCCATCGACGACCTGATCGATCCCGACGACCTCGACCGGATGACCGCCACCCGGCTGCGCGAGGCGTTCAGGATCGTCGCCGAGGTGCAGCAGCAGGTCGGACGTCGTCTCGGTGGCGGCCGGATCCGGTAGCCGGCGAGCGCCTCAGTCCTCTGGGGTCACGTACGCGGCGGTGATCCCGCCGTCGACGATCAACGACGCGCCCGTCATGAACGAGGAGTCGTCCGATGCCAGGAAGAGCGCCGCCCGGGCGAGCTCCTCGGCCCGGCCGAGGCGCCCCATCGGGATGTGGACGAGCCGTCGCTGCCGCCGGTCCGGATCGGACAGCAGCTCGGCCAGCAGCGGGGTGTCGATCGGCCCGGGACAGAGCGCGTTGCACCTGATCCCTCTGCGCGCGTACTCGACGGCGATCTCACGCGTCATCGCGAGCACGGCACCCTTGGACGCCGTGTAGGCGGTCTGCGAGGTCGCGGCGCCGAGCCACGCGACGAACGACGCCACGTTGACGATCGACCCGCCGCCGCTCGCGAGCATCGCCGGGATCCCGTGCTTGCACCCGTGTGCGACGCCCTTCACGTTGATCGCCAGGGTCAGATCCCAGATGTCCTCGGACATCTCGTGCACCGACCCGTCGTCGGGAAGCATGACGCCGGCGTTGTTGTAGAGCACGTCGAGCCGCCCGTAGGCGTCGACGGCCGCGCGGACCATCGCCGCGGCGTCCTCGTCCTTGGAGACGTCGGCGTGGACGTACGTGGCCTCGCCGTCGGCATCACGGATCGCACGCGCCGCCGCCTCCCCGGCTTCGTCGTCGACGTCGGTCAGCACGACCCGGGCTCCCTCGCTGGCGAACAGCTCCGCCGCCACCTTGCCCATGCCGCTGCCCGCGCCCGTGATCAACGAGACCTTCCCCTCCAGACGCATGGACCCCTCCTCGGACGTTGCGGGCGAAGCCTACGCGGCTGCGCTGCTCCTATCATCGCCCCGAGCACGGGAGGGAGGAAGGCGATGGCGGAGCAGCTGATGATCGGCGGCGACCGGGTGGACGCGGCGGACGGCGCGACGTTCGGCGTGATCGAGCCCGCGACGGGAGAGCCGATGGCGGAGGTCGCCCAGGCCGGCGCCGAGGACGCTCGCCGCGCCGTCGCGCGGGCGGTCGAGGCGTTCGAGGACGGGGCGTGGGGACGCGCGAGCGCGCGCGAGCGCGGACGCGTGCTCACGAAAGCCTCGTTCCTGGTCCGCGACCGGCTCGACGAGCTCGCCGCCATGGAGGCGCGCAACGGCGGAAAGCCGATAGGCGCGGCCCGAGGCGAGATCGACATCGTCGCCAACGTGTTCGAGTACTGGGGTGGCGCGGCGAACAAGATCCTGGGGGAGAGCATCCCGGTCGTTCCGGCGGGCCTCGACGTCACGCTTCGCGAGCCGGTCGGCGTCTGCGTCCTGATCACCCCGTGGAACTTCCCGGCGGTCATCGCATCGTGGAAGCTCGCTCCCGCGCTGGCGTGTGGGAACACGGCCATCCTCAAGCCCGCATCGCAGACACCGCTGACCGCGTTGGCGATCGCGCGGATCCTCATCGAGGCCGGGCTTCCCGACGGGACTCTGTCGGTCTTGCCGGGCCCCGGTTCGTCGACGGCCGGCGCGCTGATCTCGGACCCAAGGGTGGCCAAGATCTCGTTCACCGGTTCGACCGAGGTCGGCACGAAGGTCATGCAGACCGCGGCACCCAACATCACACGGGTCTCGCTCGAGCTCGGCGGGAAGTCGGCCAACGTCGTGTTCGCCGACGCCGACCTCGATCTGTGCGTTGAGCCGTCGGTCTGGTCGGTGTTCGACAACGCCGGGCAGGACTGCTGCTCGCGATCCCGACAGCTCGTGCAGCGTCCCGTGTACGAGGAGTTCGTTGAGCGGTTCGCGGAACGCGCGGGGGCGATCTCGGTGGGCGAGCCCCTCGATCCGACGACGGAGATGGGCCCGCTGATCTCCGACGCCCAGCGACAGACGTCTCTCGACTACCTCTCGATCGGCGAGCGCGAGGGCGCGCGTCGCGTCGTCGGTGGGGATGTGCCCGACCGGCCAGGCTACTTCTTGCGCCCCGCCGTCCTCGCCGACGTCGATAACGGCTGGAGGGTGGCGCAGGAGGAGATCTTCGGCCCCGTGGCGTGCGTGATCCCGTTCGATTCCGAGGAGGAGGCCGTCGGGCTGGCCAACGCGTCCGACTACGGCCTGTCGGGGTCGATCTGGACGCGCGACCTCGGGCGAGCGATCCGCGTGGCCAAGGGCATCCGCACGGGGGTGCTGAGCGTCAACTCCGCCGCGAGCGTGCACACGGAGGCGCCCTTCGGCGGCTACAAGCGGAGCGGGCTCGGTCGTGAGATGGGGATGCACGCGGTGCAGCTCTACACCGAGGTGAAGAACGTCTTCTTCTCCCAGGGCTGAGGATCGCCGCGGTTCAGCCCGGGGCGTCCAGCACCGACTCGGCCAGGAGCGTCGCCACGTCGGCGACGCGGATGCCGCCGTCCGGCGCGGCCTTGGCGGCGTCGTCGAGCATGACCAGGCAGTAGGGGCAGGCGACCGCCACCGTGTCGGCGCCGGTCGCGACCGCCTCCTCGTACCGGGTGTCGTTGACGCGCGGCGTCTTCTCCTCCATCCACATCCGGGCCCCGCCTGCGCCGCAGCAGAACGAACGCTCGCGTGAGCGCGGCATCTCCGTCGCGTGCGCCCCGACGGCGCCCACCACGTCACGCGGCGCGTCGTACCGGCCGTTGTGCCTGCCGAGGTAACAGGCGTCGTGATAGGTGATGGTGCCGGTGCCCCCGGAGGGAGACAGCCTGCCGCCCTTCACCAGATGCGACAGGAGCTCGGTGTGGTGGACCACATCGAACCGGCCGCCGTAGTCGGGATACTCGTTCGCCAGCGTGTTGAAGCAGTGCGCGCAGCTGGCGACGATCGTTCGGATGCCTGCCTCGTCCAACGTCGCGACGTTCTGCTCGGCGAGCATCTGGAACAGGTACTCGTGTCCCATCCTGCGGGCCGGATCGCCCGTGCACCGCTCGTGCGGCCCGAGGATCGCCCAGTCGACGCCTGCGGCGGTCAGGAGCCGTGCGACGCTCCGCGTGGTCTGGCGGGCGCGCTCGTCGAACGCACCGGCGCACCCCACCCAGAACAGGTACTCGGGCGCTGGGTCGCCGGGCTGGAGGACGCGGACGTCGAGGCCCGACGCCCAGTCCGTCCGCGCGGACGCCGGCTGGCCCCACGGGTTCTCCTGGTTCTCGACCCCACGGAGCATGGCGCCGGCCTCGGTCGGGAACCGCGACTCCGCCATCACGAGGTTCCTTCGGAGGTCGACGATCGTGTCGATGTGCTCGATGTCGACCGGGCACTCGCGGACGCAGGCGCCGCACGTGGTGCAGTCCCACACCACCTGATCGATCACCGCGTTGGGGACGAGCGGCTGGAGCTGGACCTCGCCCTCCGCGGTGGCGAGGATCGCCTGGCTCTCGCCCACGACGTGGTCGCGCAGGTCCATGATGAGCAGCTTCGGCGACAGCGGCTTGCCCGTGTTCCACGCCGGGCAGACCTCCTGGCACCGCCCGCACTCGGTACAGGAGAAGAGGTCGAGCAGCTGCTTGCGCGACAGGTCGGTGGCGACGGCGGCGCCAAGGCGCACGTCCGCCTCAGCAGACTCGAGGTCGATCCGCAGCGGCTCGAGCCGTCCGCTCGGGCCGGCCTTCGACAGGTAGACGTTCGGCGCCGCCGTGATGATATGCAGGTGCTTCGACTTCGGCAGGTACGTCAGGAAGCCGAGGACGAGCACCAGGTGCGCCCATACGAGGACGCGCTCGAGGACCTCGGTCGCGCGCCCGCCCCCGAACAGGTGGGAGAGCGCCTCGGAGACCGGCATCGAGGACGGATGAGCGGCCAGCCCGAGCGCGATCCTGGAGGCGTTCCAGAGCAGCAGCGTCGCGACGATCCCGAGGATCCACACGAGGATCCGATCCGCGTCCTCCAGATGGCTGCCGCGGAAGCGGTCCGGGCGCTGGACCTTCCGGATCCAGAAGGCGACACCGACCGCGACCGCGACGAGCGTGGCGAACACGTCGGAGACCACCAGGAACCACGGGGCGTCGCCGAGCAGCGGGAGCGTCGAGGGGCGATCGATCGCCGAGATCCCGGCGCTGAGGATCGTCGGGAGCAGGATCAGGAAGCCCCAGAAGATCGTGGCGTGCATCAGCCCCGGTAGCGCTTTCTGGAAGAGCTTTCGTTGCCCGAGCACGTGCACGAGCTCGCGGCGCGTGCGTGCCGAGGCCGAGTCTGTCCGGTGGAGCTCGCGGCCCGCCCGCACGAGCGCGAGGCGTGCCCGCCCGCGACGTACGAACAGGACGATGGCGAAGGCGACGATCGCGCTGAGTGCGAGGGCGCTCAGGACCCTTTCCGTCGCCGCACCTCCTCGGTGAGGGTCGGGAGGACCTGAAAGAGATCGCCGACGATCCCAAGATCGGCCATCGCGAAGATCGGCGCTTCCCGGTCCTTGTTGATCGCGACGATCCGCTTCGCGCCCTTCATCCCGACGACGTGCTGGAGCGCACCGCTGATGCCGGCCGCGATGTACACCTCGGGTTTCACGGTCTTGCCGGTCTGCCCGATCTGGTAGCTGTACGGAACCCATCCGGCATCGACCGCGGCGCGGGACGCGCCGACCGCGGCGCCGCCGATCGCGGCGGCGAGGTCCTCGAGCATCGCGAAGGGGTCGGGTCCGCCCAGGCCTCGCCCCCCGGCCACGACCACCTTGGCGTCTTCCAGCCGGGGCCCGCCGGCCGTCTCCTCGTGGCGCTCGGCCACCTTCGCGCCCCGCACGTCCTCGGGCACGCTCACGTCGACCGGGACGACCTCCGCGGTTCCACCGGTGGGCTCGGGGGCGAAGGATCGCGGACGGACCAGGACCAGTTTCGGGTCGGGTCCGGCGAGCTCCACGTCGACGATCGTGGTGCCGCCGAAGATCTCGGTGCGCGCGCGATCGGCCGCCATGACGTCGGTGGCGTTGGCCATCAGGGTCGACCCCGTGCGCGCCTGCAGGCGACCCGCGACGTCGCGCGACCCGTAGGTGGCCGGGAACAGCACGAGGGGGGGCGCGTGCTCCGCGACCAGTCCGGCCAGCACGTGGGCCGCCGGTCCGCCGGTATGGTCGAGGAAGACGCCGTCGTCGCTGGCGTAGACGCGGGCGGCGCCGTGCGCGCCGAGATCGCCGGCGGCGGCCTGCGCCCCGGGACCCAGCGCGACCGCGGCGACGTCCTGTCCGATCTGGCGCGCCTTCGTGAGGAGCTCGAGAGCGCCCGGGTGCAACCCGGACGGCGTGATCTCGGCGAACACCCAGACGTCCGTCACTCAGATCACCTTCGCGTCCGTCAGGAGATCGAGGACGCGGGCGACGGCGTCATCGCCCGCCTCGAGCACCTCGCCGCCGGGTTTGACGGGAGCCTCCGAAACCTCCACGACGCGCTGTGTCGGGACGAGCTGGTCGTCCGGCAGGCCAAGGTCGCCAGCGGTCAGCCGCTCGAACGGCTTCTGCTTCGCCTGCATGATGCCCTTGAGGCTCGGATACCTCGGTTCGGTGGCCCCCGCGGTCACGGCGACGACGGCGGGGGCGGGACAGTCCAGCACGTCGAAACCGGCCTCCGTTTGCCGCTCCACGCGGAACCCGTTCGCGGCGGTCTCGAGCTTGCGCACCGCCGTGACGCTCGCGGCCCCGAGCAGCTCCGCGAGCGTTGGGGGAAGTGTGCCCGTGTAGCCGTCGGTGGACTCGGCGCCGGCCACCACGAGGTCGAAGGGCTGCCTCCCGATCGCGGCGGCGAGCACACGTGCGGTCACGAGGGCGTCCGCGCCGCGGAGAGCGGGATCGGTCACGAGGACGCCGCGATGAACGCCCATCGCGAGGGCCCGCTGAACGGCGGCCGTCGCCTCCTCCGGGCCCATCGACACCGCCGTGACCTCGCCGCCCTCGCGCTCGACCAGCTGCAGCGCGAGCTCGATCCCGTACTCGTCCCCCGGGTCGAGCCCGCCTTCGGCGCCCGCTCGAACCAGGAGATGGTCCGGTCCGATCTCGGGCGTCCCCTGGGGGTTGGGGACCCACTTCACCAACACGACGACGTTCATGCGCTCCTCGTGGCTCCGTCCGACGCGACTGGGCGACGCGACGTATACCGTATACGCGCGGGCACTCACGGGTGCCGTGCGAACCTCCGCGCCACCACCGAAGGAGTGACGATGGCCGACACGCTGAAGCCGATGGACCTGCTGGACATCGACGCCCTGCTCACCGACGAGGAGCGCCAGATCCGCGACCTGGCCCGGCGCTGGGTCGTCGAGCGGATCCTTCCCGACGTCGAGGACTGGTACGAGCGCGGCGAGCTGCCGTCGCGGGAGCTGGCGAAGGAGCTGGGCTCGGAGCTGGGGTTCTTCGGGATGCAGCTCGACTGGGGGGACGGCCCGGTGGCCGGCCCGGTGGCGTACGGGCTCGTCGAGCTCGAGTTGGAGGCCGGCGACAGCGGTCTGCGGAGCTTCGTCTCGGTCCAGAGCGCGCTTGCGATGTACGCGCTCCACCGCTTCGGTTCAGACGAGCACAAGGCGGAGTGGCTGCCGAGGATGCGAGCCGGCGAGGCGATCGGCTGCTTCGGGCTGTCCGAGCCCGATGCCGGCAGCGATCCGGGCAGCATGCGGACGTTCGCCAAGCGCGACGGCGATGACTGGATCCTCTCCGGGACGAAGATGTGGATCACGAACGGCAGCGTCTCCGACGTGGCGATCGTCTGGGCGCACACCGACGAGGGGATCCGTGGGTTCGTCGTTCCGTGTGACCTTCCGGGGTTCTCGGCTCCGGACATCCACAAGAAGATGTCGCTCCGCGCGTCGGTGACCTCCGAGCTCGTGATGGACGACGTGCGCCTGCCGGGCGACGCCGTGCTTCCGGGCGTCGAGGGGCTGAAGGGCCCGCTGTCGTGTCTGAACGAGGCCCGGTACGGCATCGTCTGGGGAGCGATGGGCTCGGCCCGCTCGTGTTTCGAAACCGCGCTCGACTACGCGAAGGAGCGCGAGCAGTTCGGCAAGCCGATCGCGTCGTTCCAGCTGATCCAGAAGAAGCTCGCCGACATGGCGCTCGAGCTGAACAAGGGAACCCTGCTGGCCTATCACCTGGGCAGGATGAAGGAGGCGGGGCGGCTCCGGCCCGAGCACGTCAGCATCGGCAAGCTGAACAACACGCGCGAGGCGATCAAGATCGCGAGGACCTCGCGAGGCATCCTCGGCGCGAACGGCATCACGCTCGAGTACCCGATCATGCGTCACATGACCAACCTCGAGTCGGTGATCACCTACGAGGGCACCGAGGAAGTGCACACGCTCGTGATCGGTCAGACCCTCACGGGCATCCGCGCGTTCACGTGAGCAAGGACGTCATGGTCACGAGGAGCCCGGGCGTCGCGCGCGCCGACGAGGTCTTGCGACCGGAGGCGCTGGCCTTCTTGGCGGCGTTGCACCGCGAGTTCGAGCCCGCCCGCCGGCGATTGCTCGACGCGCGAGCCGAGCGGCGGCGGGCGTTCGCGGAGGGCGACCCGCCGTCGTTCTCGGAGGCCACCAGCTCGATTCGAACAGGCGCGTGGCGGGTGCCTCCGGCGCCGGCCGACCTTGCCGATCGTCGTGTCGAGATCACCGGCCCGACGGATCGCAAGATGATGATCAACGCGCTCAATTCCGGAGCGAAGGTCTACATGGCCGATCACGAAGACGCGACCTCGCCGACGTGGGCCAACGTGGTCGACGGGCAGGTGAACATCGCCGATGCCGTTGCCGGCACCCTCGCCTACGAGGATGCCGACGGCAAGTCGTACCGGGTGGGGGAGTCACCGGCGACGCTCGTGTTCCGCCCGCGCGGCTGGCATCTCGACGAGCGGCACGCCCACCTCGGCGGACGTCCGATGTCCGCGTCGCTCTTCGATGCGGGGCTCTTCCTGTTCCGGAACGCGCGCACGCTGGTCGAGCGTGGCACGGGTCCGTACCTCTACCTGCCCAAGCTCGAGCGGCACGTGGAGGCGCGGCTGTGGCACGACGTGTTCGCCTTCACCGAGCAGACGCTCGGGCTGGACGCCGGCTCCATCCGTGCCACGGTGCTGATCGAGACGCTTCCCGCGGCCTTCGAGATGGACGAGATCCTGCACGCGCTCGGTCCGTACGCCACGGCCCTCAACGCCGGACGATGGGACTACATCTTCAGCGTGATCCGGCTCCTCGGCGATCGTCCCGACACCGTTCTCCCCGACCGCGGGTCGATCTTGATGACCGTCCCCTTCATGCGCGCCTACACGGAGCTCCTGGTTCGAACGTGTCACCGGCGCGGCGCCCACGCGATCGGCGGCATGGCGGCCTTCGTTCCCAGCCGACGTGACCCGGAGGGGAACGAGCGCGCCTTCGAGGCAGTGCGCGCGGACAAGGCGCGCGAGTCGGGCGACGGGTTCGACGGGACGTGGGTGGCGCACCCCGACCTAGTGGCCGTGGCCGGCGGCGTATTCGACGCCGTGCTCGGCGAGCGGGCCAACCAGCTCGACCGGACGCGGGACGACGTCGATGTGCAACCGTCGCAGCTGCTCGACTTCCGGGTCCCCGGTGGCCGCGTCACGCGCGGCGGGCTGGCGGCCAACGTGCGGGTCGCGATCCGGTACCTGTCCGCCTGGCTCCGGGGCACCGGCGCGGTCGCGATCGACGGACTCATGGAGGACTCCGCCACGGCCGAGATCGCCCGATCCCAGCTCTGGCAGTGGCGGCGGCACGGCGTCGTACTGGAGGACGGCTCGGGGGTCGACGAGGACGCGATCCGCGACGCCGAGCACGAGGCGCTGATGGACGTCGCCGCCGAGATCGGGCAGGAGGCGTTGGAAGCCGCGCGGTTCCCCGACGCCCGAGACCTGTTGCACCGCGTGGCGACCGAGGACCCGATGATCGAGTTCTTCACGATCCCGGGGGACCGCCTCCTGCGCTGAGAAGAGCCCCGTGAGACGGAGGTCTACGATTCCATCACGGTGACGAGCTCCGACGCTCCCGCTCCCGAGATCCGCGACGCGATCTTCCGCGACCATCCTTCGGCGCTGTGCCTCATCCGTATCTCGGACCTCTGCCTGGTCGCCGTGAACCCGGCGTTCGAGGACGAGGTCGGCAGGCCGGCGGCCGAGCTGATCGGGCGTCGTCCGGACGAGCTCGACCTGATCCAGGCAGACGACGCGGCCCGCCTGCTCGGCGAGCTCCGTGAAGGCCCACCCGACGGCATCGTCACCCGGCTCCGCTACCGTGCGGCCGGCGGACGGGATGGCGTGGCACGCGTCGCCCTGCGCCCGTCCGACGTCGCGGGCGAGCCGCACGTGCTCGCCTCGTTCACCGACGCCACGACCTCGCTCGTCCAAGAGGAGGCGCTGGGCAGGCGCGACGCGATCCTGGAGGCGTCCGGGTTCGCCGCGCAGATGTTCCTGCGCGGAGATCGCTGGGAGGACTCGATCGCGGAAGTCCTTCGACGGCTCGGTGCGGCCGCCGGCGTCTCGCGCGCCCACGTCTTCGAGAACATCACGCTGGCCGACGGATCGCCGGGGTCCACGCACCGCTTCGAATGGTGCGCGCCCGGGATCGAGCCGCAGATCGACAACTCGGACACGCTGGACCAGCCGTGGCACCCCTCCCGGGATCAATGGCTCGAACAGCTGGAGTCGGGTGAGCCGGTCGCACAGCTCGTTCGGGATCTCGCGGAGCCGCAGCGCCAGGAGTTCGCGTCGCAGGGGAGCGTCTCGATCCTGGACATGCCGATCTTCGCGGGGCGCGAATGGTGGGGAACGATCGGGTTCGACGACTGCGTCAACGAGCGCGAATGGACCCATGCCGAGATCGACGCGCTTCGTGTGGCCGCGAGCACGCTCGGATCCGCGATCGATCGGCAGCGGACCGAGCGCAGCCTCCGGGAGACGGAGGAGCTGTACCGGATCCTCGTCGAGCAGATCCCCGCCGCCGTCTACGTCAACCGCGTCTCGGAGCAGTACCTGCCCATCTACACGAGCCCCGGGATCACGGAGCTCCTCGGCGTCACCCCCGATGCGTACATGGAGGGCCGTCTGTGGGCCACGATGATCTACTCGCGTGACCGCAGGCGCGTCCTGGCCGAGGACGCGCGAACCGAAGAGACGCTCGAGCCCTTCTCGGTCGAGTATCGGATGAAGCGATCCGACGGCCGAATCGTGTGGGTCCTCGACCAGGCGGAGGTCGTCCGCGACGAGCGGGGCGCGCCGCGCTTCTGGTCGGGGGTCATGTTCGACATCACGAACCTCAAGCGTGCCGAGGAGGAGCTCGCGCACGCTCTCGAGCTGGAACGGGAGGCATCCGCGAGGCTGCGGTCGATCGACGAGCTGAAGGACACCTTCCTGCAGGCCGTCTCGCACGACCTTCGGACCCCGCTCGCGGCGGTCCTTGGCAGCGCCCTCACCTTGGAGCGCGACGACATCGCGCTCGAGCCGGAGGAGGAGCGCGACCTCATCCGGCGCATCGCGATGAACGCTCGCAAGCTGCAGCGACTCGTCACCGACCTATTGGATCTCGACCGGCTCTCCCGCGGTCTGCTCGAGCCACGCCGCGAGCACGCGGACCTGGCCGAGGTCGTGCGCACCGTGATCGAGGAGTCCGACGCGGTGGCGGAACGCGAGATCAGCGTCGAGGCGGTACCGACCCCGGCCTTCGTCGACGTTGCGAAGGTGGAGCGGATCGTCGAGAACCTCTTGGTGAACGCGATCCGGCACACGCCCTCGAACGCGCGGGTCTGGGTTCGCGTCTTGCCCGAGGACGGAGGCGCGAGGATGGCGGTCGAGGACGACGGACCCGGCGTGCCGGTGGAGGATCGGGACCGGCTCTTCCGGGCGTTCGAGCGTGGGGCCTCCGACAGCGAGTACGCCCCCGGCTCGGGCATCGGCCTCACGCTCGTTGCGAGGTTCGCGGAGCTTCACGGTGGTCGCGCATGGGTCGAGGAGCGAGCCGGCGGCGGCGCCTCGTTCGTGGTGTGGCTGCCCGACGCAACGAAGACGGAGGTCGGGGGCGTTCCGACGCCGGGCTAGACTGCCCCTCATGGCTGAACTCCCCGATGAGCTGCGGAACCGACCGCCGCGCAAACCCGGCCAGGAGCCGACCGCGACCCTCACGCTCGACGCGTACCAGCGTCTCAAGGACGAGTACGAGGAGCTCTCGGTCCAGGGCCGCGAGGCGATCGCCGAGCGGATCAAGGCCGCGCGCGAGCACGGCGACATCCGAGAGAACGCCGAGTACGACGCGGCCAAGAACGAGCAAGGTCTCATGGAGGCGAGGATCAGGAAGCTGCGGGCGATGCTTCGAGACCCGGAGATCGTCGAGGCCCCCGTCCACGCGACGGTGGTCGAACCGGGGATGATCGTGACGGTCCGACCCCTCGACGAGGACGATCCCGACGAAGAGACCTATCTCCTCGCGGAGCATGCCGAGGAGCGAGCGTCGGGCGCGCGCACGGTCACGACGACGTCTCCGCTGGGGTCGGCGCTCGTCGGCGCCGCCGAGGGGAAGGAGATCGTCTACGAGGCGCCTGGAGGCAACTTCCGGTACGTGGTGGTCTCCTTCGAGCCGTTCACGGGATAGGTGAGCGATCGTGCCCGCGAGGAGCCGCACGGACACGATCCGGGAGGCTCCTCGGGTCCGGGACATGCCGCCGCCGAGGCGGAACGAGAGCGCGGCCGGAGGCGCCGTGCAGGGGATCTTCGCGTGGCCCTATCGCGGCCTCCTGGCCTTCCTCATCTGGACCGGCGTGCGGCCGTGGCAGCTCACGTTGCTTTCGTTGCTCCTGACGGTGACGACTGGGGTGCTGATCGTGATCGGCGCCTGGTTCGTGGCCGGGCTTGTCCTGCTGGTCGCGAGCCTCTGCGACGTGTTCGACGGGTCCGTCGCCCGCCAGCGCGGTGAAGCCCGGCGCTCGGGCGCCTTCCTCGACTCGGTGCTCGACCGCGTGTCCGACATGGTGCTGTTCTCCTGCCTGTTCTGGGTGCTGGCGACCAGCGGGCATCGGCGGGAAGGCGCGCTCGCGCTCGTGACCCTCGTTGTCAGCCTCGGCGTGAGCCAGGTGCGCGCGGAGGCGGAGGCCGCGGGGGTGAAGCTCTCCGACGGCTTCTTCCAGCGGCTGGAACGGATGATCGCGATGATGGCGGGTCTGCTCATCCCTCACGCGATGCTCCCCGTCCTCGTGCTCCTGGCGGTGCTCGGCGCGCTCACCGTGGCGCAGCGCGTGTTCGTGGCGCTGCGAGGTGCGTGAGGTCGTGGACTTCGTTCGCGTCGGTTCGTTGGCCGAGATCCCTGAGGGCGAGATGCGCGCTTACGACGTCTCCTGGGGCCGCGTGGCGATCGCCCACGTCGAGCATCGGCTCTTCGCCTTCTCCGACGAGTGTTCACATCAGGGTTGTCCGCTGTCGGAGGGTACGTTCGACGACCGCTCCGCCCAGGTCACGTGCATGTGCCACGAGAGCGTCTTCGACGTCGAGACGGGTGAACCGCTCGACGGGCCCGCGGCCGACCCGATCGCCGTATATCCCACCCGCGAGGTCGAGGGGTGGGTCGAGGTCGCGGCGGAGGCGACGCCGGAGGGCTGAGCGGCTTCCCTTCCGGCCCGCGCGGACGGTAGGCTCCGGCCCACCTTTCGGGGAGGACCAGATGAGCGACCAGACACGGTTCGATCTTCCGCAGCAGGACATTCCCACCGCCTGGCTGAACATCATGCCCTCGCTCGTGGCGGCCGGCATCCAGCCCTTCCCGCCGCTTCACCCCGGCACGTTTGAGCCGATCACGCCCGACCTGATGCAGGCGCTCTTCCCCGATGCGCTGATCGGCCAGGAGGTCTCGACCGACGCCTGGATCGACATCCCCGGCGAGGTGCTCGACGTCTACCGGCTGTGGCGGCCGTCGCCGCTGATCCGGGCCACGCGCCTCGAACAGGCGTTACGGACGCCCGCGCGCATCTACTTCAAGCACGAGGGCGTCTCGCCCGCCGGCTCGCACAAGCCGAACACGGCGGTGGCGCAGGCGTTCTACAACAAGCAGGCAGGAACGAAGCGGATCGCGACAGAGACCGGCGCCGGTCAGTGGGGCTCGGCCCTCGCGATGGCGTGCCGGTTCTTCGGGATCGACTGTCAGGTGATCATGGTCAAGGCGTCGTACGAGCAGAAGCCGTACCGGCGGATCTTCATGGAGACGTTCGGCGCGGAGGTCGTCCCGTCACCCTCGCCGACCACGCAGGCAGGCAAGGCGGTGCTCGAGGCCCATCCCGATTCGACCGGTTCCCTCGGCATCGCGATCAGCGAGGCGGTCGAGGTCGCGGCCACCTCGGGTGGAGCCATCCGGTACGCCCTGGGTTCGGTGCTGAACCACGTGCTGCTCCATCAGACCGTGATCGGATTGGAGGCGAAGGCGCAGATGGCGCTTGCGGGCGACACGCCCGACGTCGTGATCGGGTGCGTCGGCGGCGGTTCGAATTACGCCGGGCTCGCCTACCCGTTCATGACCGACCGTCTGTCGGGCGCGACGCCGCGGATGCGCTTCCTCGCCACCGAGCCCGCGGCGTGCCCCACCCTCACCAAGGGCAGGTTCGCCTACGATCGCGGCGACGTCGCGGGGATGGCGCCGCTCGTGGCGATGTACACGCTCGGCCACGCGTTCGTCCCGGCTCCCGTGCATGCCGGCGGGCTCCGCTATCACGGTGACGCCCCGTCGCTCTCTCTCCTCGTGAAGCACGGCCGCATGGACGCCGCCGCCTACACGCAGAACGAGGTCTTCGAGGCGGCGGTCACGTTCGCTCGCACCCAGGGCATCGTCGCGGCGCCCGAGACGGCGCACGCGATCAAGGGAGCGATCGATGAGGCGGTCCAGGCCCGCGATGCGGATGAGGAACGGGTGATCCTGTTCAACCTGTCGGGGCACGGAGCCTTCGACATGCAGGCCTACGACGACTACCTGAACGGTCGTCTTCCCGAGATCGAGTTCGATCCGGCCGCGGAGGAGGCCGCGCTCGGGGAGCTGCCCGCGGTTCCGCCGATCGATTGAGCGGTCAGCCTCCGTAGGTCCGCGTCTCGAGCGCGAACTCCGTCGTGGCGAGCTGGGCCACGTCGCGCATCACGACCGTGTAGCCAGCGCCGTTGAAGTGAACGCCGTCGTCCTCGCGGACCTGCTGGACCGATCCTCCGGCCTCCCTGTAATAAGCGGAGTAGCCTCCGCCGGGTGATGCGAACAGGTTCCAGGTGTCCAGGTAGGCGACGTTCGGAAGTCGGTCGGCGACGGCCTGATAGATGCCGTTCTCGCGCTGGATGAACTCCCACCGCGACGTGTCGCGGACCATCGGGAGCCCCACCCAGATCACGTGCCCACCTCCGACGGTCGCGATCCTCGCGAACCGCTGGACCCGGGCCTCGTACGCGGCAGCCCACGGGAAGGTGCCGATCGGCGTGTCCTGCTGTCCGGCCGGGGTCTGCAGGGACTGGTTGTCGTTCTCGCCGAGCATCACGATGGTCAGGTCGGGCCGGTACCCGCCGGCGATCTGCTTCATCGTGGCGGGCCAGTTGAAGAAGTCGGGTCGCGCCAGACCGGTCGATATCCTGCCGTACTTCTTCACGTCGACCAGGTACGGCTTGAACACGCGTTCCGCGTAGTAGCCGATCCCTGCTGCGAGCGAGTCCCCGACCACGTCGACGCGGAGCCGGTTCTCAGCGCTCGGAGAGCGGATCGTCGTGTCGCGAGCGGGGTGCCGCTGGTCGCCCTTGTGCCCTGCGCTCTGGCTCGGCGGGAGCGGGTCGGTCTCGAACGGGATGTCCCCGACGGTGCCGCCCGGCGCTTCGTTCGGGTCGCGCCCCAAGGCCGACTCGGCGCGGTCGGTCAGGCGGCTCAGCCCGATGCGATCGGAGAACCACGCGATCGGATCGAGGACCGTGAGCGAGACGGTGCGCCTGATCCCCAGCGGTTGGGCCTCGGACGAACGCTTCAGCTCGGGGGCGAACAGCAGCGCCCAGGCCAGGAGACAGACGAGCATCGTGATCAGCACGCGCCCGGCCGGCATCCCGCGACGGCGGCCCCCCGGCCCGTCGACGGCGTCGCGGTGCCCCGCCTCGGGGTCGTGGGCGGTGTCGCTTCGGCGGGGGCTCGTCCGGGTGGCCATCAGAACTGGAAGTAGATGAACGGGGCGACCCCATGGGGGCCGAGGGTCGTGATGACGAAGAGTACCGCCGCGAAGGAGACCCCCAACGGGATCGGCCGTAGCTGCGAGAGACGCTCCTTCAGCCATTCCGCCGGTTCGTGCGGCAGGAACTGCGTGAGGAGACCGGCAGAGATGGCCAGCCACACGATCGGGTTGACGAGCTCCGTCGGCGTCCCCCATCCCGTGAACATCCTGCGAAGCAACGAGACGGCCGTGGACACCGAGTCGGCTCGGAAGAAGACCCACCCCACGCAGACCAGGTTGAAGGCCACGATCCGCTGGATCCACCGGACGAAGACCGAGTCCGGTGGGTCGGCCAGCAGCCCCGAGGCGCGGCGCTCTCGCTTCCAGTGGCCGATGCATTGGTAGGCACCGTGCAGCCCGCCCCACACGACGAAGTGCCAGGCCGCCCCGTGCCACAGGCCGCCCAGGACCATCGTCAGCAGCAGGTTGACGTACGTCCGGACCCGGCCCTTGCGGTTGCCGCCGAGCGGGATGTACAGGTAGTCGCGCAGCCACCGCGACAGGGTCATGTGCCATCGGCGCCAGAACTCCTGGATCGAGCGGGCGCTGTATGGCCGGTCGAAGTTCTGTGGGAACCGGAACCCGAGGAGCTTCGCGACGCCGATCGCGATGTCGGTGTACCCGCTGAAGTCCGCGTAGATCACGATGGCGTACGCCCACGTGGCGACCACGGCCTCCAGCGCGCTGTGCCGGTTCGGGTCGCCGAACACCGGGTCGACGATCGCCGACGAGAGGTAGCTGGCGATCACGATCTTCTTGAACAGGCCGCCGAGGATCAGCCAGGAGGCCCCGGCCACGTCGACGTTCCTCGGGTCGCGCTTCGCGACGAGCTGGGGGATCAGCTCGTCGGGGCGGACGATCGGTCCGGCGACCAGGTGGGGGAAGAAGGAGAGGTACAGGAAGGCGTTGATCCATCCGGTGACCTCGAACTCGCGACGGTAGACGTCGACCACGTACGCGACGGCCATGAACGTGTAGAAGGAGACCCCGACGGGCAGGATGACCTGGATCAGCGGCGGCGAGACGTGCAGGCCGAGCGAGGTTGCCGCGTTCGACACGTTCACCGTGAAGAAGCCGTAGTACTTGAAGAACAGGAGCGGCGCGATCGTTGCCGCAACGCCGAGCCCGACGGCGTACGCGCGACGCCTCGGCTCGGCCTGGTGCGAGACGACGATCGCGGCCGTCTGCGCGATGAGCGTGACGCCGGCCAGCAGGAACACGTAGTGCCAGTCCCACCACGCGTAGAACACGTAGCTCGCCACGATCATGAAGGCGGCCCAGGCCCGGCGGTCGTGGTTCAGCACCCAATGGCCCAGGAAGACCAGGCAGAAGAACACCGCGAAGTCAGTCGTGGGGAAGAGCATCCGCGCGCCGGATGCTAGTCCATCGACGTTTCCCGGAGTCGTCGCTCGAGGAATCGCCGCTCAACCGGGTTCGTCGCCGTGTCCAGCGCCGTCCGGTAGGAATCGGCCGCCTCTCGGTGGCGACCCAGCCGGCGCAGGAGGTCGGCTCGGGCCGAGTGGAAGTGCTGGTAGCCGGCGAGCTCCTCGGCCAACGGGTCGAGCAGGGTCAAGCCGGCGGCGGGCCCGTCCGCCATCGCGACCGCGACCGCACGGTTCAGCTCCACGACGGGTGAGGGCGTCATCGCCGTCAAGGTCCCGTACAGCGCGGCGATCTGCGGCCAGTCCGTCTCGTCGGGATGGGGTGCGCGCGCGTGCAGCGCCGCGATCGCTGCCTGCAGCTGGTACGGACCGGGCCGCCTGCGCTCGAGCGCCCGGTCGAGCTGGGCGAGCCCCTCGTCGATCGTGTCGTGGTTCCAGCGGGCGCGATCCTGCTCCTCGAGCAGAACCAGGTCGCCCGAGGCATCGGTTCGCGTCGCCCGGCGCGAGTCGTGCAGCAGCATCAGCGCGAGGAGCCCGAGCACCTCGGGCTCGTCGGGCAGCAATCGGTCGAGGACCCGCGTAAGCCAGATGGCCTCGTCGCAGAGCTCGGTGCGGACGAGGTCGCCCTCGGTGGCGGCATAGCCCTCGTTGAACACCAGGTACAAGACCGCGAGCACGCCGGCAAGCCGGTCGGGCAGGAGCTCGCGCGGAGGGACGCGGTAGGGGATCCCCGCCTGCTTGATCTTCCGCTTCGCACGCACAAGGCGTTGAGCGACGGTGGGCTCGGGCGCAAGAAACGCGCGCGCGATCTCACGGGTCGACAGACCTCCGACGATGCGCAGGGTCAGCGCGATCCGCGCGTCCATGGGCAGTGCCGGGTGACAGCAGGTGAAGATCAGTCGAAGGCGTTCGTCCGGGATCTCGTTCACGTCTGCGCCGATCCGTTCGAGCGCGTCGACCCGCGCGATCTCCGCAGACTTCCCTCTTCCCACCTGCTCACGCCGGAGCCGGTCGATCGCCCGGTTGCGCGCCGTGGTGACGATCCAGGCGCCGGGCCGGTCGGGCACGCCACGCTGCGGCCAGACGCGCAGGGCCGTTTCGAACGCTTCCTGCACCGCCTCTTCGGCGAGGTCGAAATCCCCGGTCGCACGGATGAGCGCGGCCACCGCGCGGCCCGCCTCGTGCCGGAACAGTCGGCCGATCGCGCCGCGGGTCGCCGCTTCCCCCTCAGTGCTCGTGCGGGTCCTCCGGACGTTCCATGTCGTCCAGCGGGCGCACCTCGACCGTGCCCCAATTCGCACTCGGACATCGGCCGGCGGCCTCGATCGCGTCATCGAGGTTGTCGGTCTCGATGATGTAGTAGCCGCCCAGCTGTTCCTTGGTCTCGGCGAACGGGCCGTCCGTCACCACGCGTTCTCCTTCGTGCACGCGAACGCTGGTGGACTGGCTGGTGTCCGTGAGCGGCTCTCCCGCAACCATCCAGCCCTTCTCCGTGAGCCAGTCGGCATAATCCACGTACTGCTGGTATCCCGCCACCCGGTCCTCGGGGGCGGCGGAGTTCCACGCCTTCTCCTCTTGGTAGATCAACAGCATGTACCGCATCGTCGATCCCTCCTCGGTCGATCGTCCATACAAGGACGAACGCGGGATTCCGGGTTCGACATCTTGCACGAGGAACCGCGACGGCCGCTCGGCCGACCGGCGACGCTCGCGCTCGGCTAGCCTGGGCGCGGCAATCACCGAGGAGGAACGATGTCCCGCGAGACCGACTGGCACGTGTTCGACAAGACCTGCGAGATCATCGCCATGGCCGTTCGCGGCGCCGCCGCGGGGCAGAGCGTCGCCCCCGCCTACGTCGCCGACCTGTTCCGTGAGGTGCACGGAGCTCTGGCTGAGGTGGCGGCCAGCATGCCGAGCTCCCAGCAGACGACAGGCTTCTGACCGGCGTGCCAGGCGACGACCCGGCCGCCGCCCTTCGCCGCTGGTACGCGGGTCGTGCCGATGCCTACCCGTGGCGCCAGGCGGAGCCCGACCCGTACGCGGTGCTGGTGAGCGAGGTGATGTTGCAGCAGACGCAGGCGGGCCGGGTCGCGCCGGTCTTCCGGACCTTCCTCGAGCGGTTCCCCACGGTCGCGTCCCTCGCCATCGCGTCGCGCGCCGACGTGGTGCGCTGCTGGGCGGGGCTCGGCTACAACCGTCGGGCGGTCGCGCTGCACGAGGCCGCGCGCAGGATCGTCTCCATGCACGGCGGGCGCGTGCCGCGCGAGCTCGATCTGCTTCGCGCCCTGCCCGGCGTCGGTCCGTACACGGCGTCCGCGGTCGCGGCGATCGCGTTCGGGGAGCCGGTGGTCGCCCTCGACGTCAACGTCGCCCGGGTCACGGGCCGGTTCGTTCGCGGCGCCGAGCCGGGTGAGACGGATCACACGGAGATCGGCGCCGACGCCCGCGTCTGGATGGGCGGCGACGCCCCCGGCGCGTGGAACCAGGCGGTGATGGATCTGGGGCGCGAGGTGTGCCGCCCGGCGCCGCGCTGCGCGGACTGCCCGATCGCTCCGTGGTGCGCGTTCTCAGCCTCGGGCCGAGCGCCCCGCCCGCGTGGGCGGAAGCAGGGCCGGTTCGAGGGCTCCCGCCGGCAGCTGCGCGGCAGGATCGTCGCGGCGCTGCGCGAACGGGCCTCGGCGGACCTGCGGTCTCTCGCCGCGGCCGCCGCCGACTCCGATGACCGGGTCCGCGAGGTCCTCGGCGGACTCGTGCGGGACGGGCTGGTCGAGGCGGCAGGCCGTGGCCGGTTCCGGCTCACCGGTTGACGTCGGTCAGTGCCGGCAGCACACGTTCCGCGAACAGGTCGACCGCCCGCGCCGCAGGCTCGAACGCCATCCCCGGATAGTGCAGCCGAACCACCAGCTCGACGTTCCGGTCGCGGAACGGCGCAACGACGGATGCCAGACGGCGGGCGACCTCGTCGGGGGTGCCGGCGATCGTGGCCGCCCGGGCGGCGTCGAGGTCGGCGACGGATGGCTCGAGCGAGTCGTGCTCGGGCGTGTCGTGACCCTCGTCCCAGGCTCCGTACGCACCCCATTGGTGCACGACGCCGTCGCGGATCGCGACCCATGCGTCCCCGGAGCCAGTGACGAAGGCGTTCCTCGTCAGCACGAGCCGGAGGGTCGCGGGGTCCCTTCCCCCCTGCCCGGCGGCGTCGTCCATCGTCGAGACGGCGTGGAGGAGCTCGGCCGGGTCCTCGCCGTCGGTGATGTGTCCGTCGGCGAGCGCCCCCGCCCGCCGGTACGCGTCCTCGACGTACCCGCCGACCAGCAGGGGCGGTCCTCCGGCGCGAGCGGGCGGCGGCGTCACGCGCACCCGGTCCAACCGGAAGATCTCGCCGTCGTACGAGAACCGCTCCCCGGTCCAGGCTCGCCGGAGGATCTCGATCGTCTCCTCGAGCCGCGCGCGGCGCTCACGGATCGGGATCCGGAGCATCCGGAACTCCTCTTGCCTCCACCCGAGACCGAGCCCGAGCACGAGACGGCCCTCGGCCAGGTTGTCGGCGACCGCCGCGTCCTCGGCGAGCCTGATCGGGTCGTGCAACGGCGCCAGGATCACGCCGGTCCCGAGCTCGATCCGGGAGGTGGCCTCGGCCAGGGCCGCGATCATCACGAGCAACGACGGCAGGTACCCGTCGGATGCGCCGTGGTGCTCGCTCACCCATGCGGAGGAGAACCCGGCCGACTCCGCGAGCCGGACCAGCTCGACGGTCTCCCGGTACTCCCGCGCGAAGGTGCGATCCGAGCCCGCGGGCACCTGCCCGGTGAGCAGCCCGATGCCGACGCGCACTCCCACGCGCCCGACGATACCCCGGCCTACGGCGTCAGGTACGGCTGTGACGGCACCGGGATCGGCTCGACCGTCTCGGCCGCCACGAGCACCTCGCGGCCGACCGGGTAGACGCGCCCGATCACCCGCACCCAGTCCTCGCTCGCGTAGACGCCCGACGGCACCCCGACGACCCGCACCTGGGCCACGGTGGCATCGGCCACGCAGCAGGTCACGATGTACCGCGTCAGGACGAGCTCGTCGGGCGGGGCACTGCCCTCGGCGTGACGAATCCCTCGAGCGTGATGCGTTCGCCGGCGCGCTGCTGCAGCTGCCGGAGGGCCGGATCGAAGCTCTGGGCGGCGCCGACGTCGACGAAGTCGAGCGGCCCGGACACGTCTCGGGCGCTCGCCTGCAGCCCGCTTCCGGCGAACGTCGAACGGCGACCGACGGCGTAGGCCCCGAGGGTCGCGGGCGGGAGCGCGAGCAGCAGCACCACGGGGAGCGCGACGAGCCCGAGCGCCCAGGCATCCCGCCGCTGCAAGGGCTCCGGGGCCCCAGGGCGTGCCGACGCCAGGCGTCCGACCGCCGCACACGTCAGGATCGCCGCCCCCAGCGGGATCAGCCAGCGTGTCCGCGTGGACAGGTACAGCGACGCACGTCCGGAGAGCATGAGGAACCAGAACAGGACGGCCCAGGCCGCGAGGACGAGGGCGGTCGCGCCACGGACCCCGCTCCAGCGTCCGCCGCTCATCCCCACACCACCTGGACCCAGAGCGTCGCGACGAGCGTGACCGCGACGACCGAGACCGTCACCGTCTGGAAGAAGCGGCGCGAGAAGGTCCCGACGTAGAGGGCCCCCAGCTTGGTGTCGATCATCGGTCCTGAGACGAGGAACGCGAGTTGCGCCGCCGGACCGAAGGCAACGAACGACGCGGCCACGAACGCGTCGGACTCCGAGCAGAGCGACATCAGGAACGCGAGGGCCATCATGGCCAGCAGGCTCACGACGGGAAGATTCGCGACGCGGTCGACGATCGACTGCGGCACGAATGTCTGGATCACCGCGGCCAGCGCGGCGCCGAGGATCAGGAACCGCGCCATGAAGACGAGATCGCCCGACAGGTGGCCGAAGAACCTGCTCCACCGGGCCTCGCCGGGCTCGACCTCGTGCACCTCCAGCTCGCCGGGGCGCCGCAGCAGATCGCTCGGACGAGCCGAGCCGATCACCCAGCCCACGGCGATCGCCACGATCAGCCCGATCCCCAGGCGCCCGAGCACCATGACCGCCAGCGTGTCGCGCCCGCGGTAGGCAACGAACGTCGAGGCGATCACGACGGGGTTCACGATCGGCGCGGCGAGCATGAAGGTGATCGCGGCCGACGGTGCGAGCCCCTTGCGTGCGAGGCGCCGCGCCACGGGAACCGAGCCGCACTCGCACACCGGGAACGCCATCCCCGCCAGCGCCGCCGCCGGCAACTGGAGCGAGCGGGGGAGCGACCCGATGCGCGCGAATGCCGATCCGGGAACGAACACCTCGATCGCCGCGGACACGAACGCGCCGAGGGCGACGAACGGGACCGCCTCCACCAGCAGCGAGCCGAAGACGATCAGCAGGTTTCGCAGCCACGGGAGGCGTTCGGGGTCCGCGAAACGCACGAGGAGCGCGATCGCCGCAAGCGCGAGCACCACCGTGATCCAGGCGCGATCGCTCGCTCCGAGGCGTTGCGTGCCCGGCCTGGTCGGCGCGACCTCGATCGCCATCAGCAGTACCGTCCGAACCGCACCGCGAAGGAGGGGAACGCGTCGGCGTACGCCGGCGCGCCGTCCGGCGTCGTCAGCTCCTTCATCGCGTCCACGACCTCTTGCGTCGATATCCCACCGGCCGAGGCGGCGCGCTCGTCGAGGAACAACCCGGCGGACCCCGTCGCGCCGACCGCGGGGATGGCGTCCTTGGTTGCGGACGCGAGGCTCGAGGCCCGAACGGGGGTGCGGCCGCCTCGCAGGCTCCCCGTTGCGGTCACGACGAAGGTTGCGCGAGGAACACGACCGGCGACCTCGGTGATCACCGCCCGCGTGCGTGCGACGACCCGAGGAAGGGACCCTCCGAGCACGACCCCCAGCAGATCAGGTACGCGGTCTGCGCCGAATCCCGCGTCCAGCAGGTGGGCGACCTCGGCTGCAGGGGGTCTCGCGTCCCTCAGCACCGTGTCGTCGTCGCGCCCGCCGTACCACGTGCCGCCGATCAGCCCTCGGTCGCTGACGTCGGTCGCGACGAGGCCGATCTTCGCATCGTCGTGCGTCAGCCGGTCGAGGTCGTCTCCGACGGCGGCGATCACGGGCACAGGAGCACCTCGACCGAACGCGCGCACGACGCGGCCGGCGTCGTTGCGGACGAGCGTGCCCGTCACGCCGTGCTGCGACGGCAGCCCCCCCGAGCCGATCGTGGTGAGGACGGCGGCCGGATCGAGGGGAAGGGACCCGGGGGTCGCGACCCCCGAGACCACGTCCGCTCCTCCGAGCAGGGTGGCGAGGGATGTCGGGGAGCCCTCCGACGAGGTCAGGTCGCGCATCCCGATGCCTTTCCAGACGACCTCGACCACGAGCGGAGCGGGCGGGGCCCCCGATCGGACCACGCCCTCGATCGGAGGGCCGGCGCGAACCTCCGGGTGCGGCCGCCGGATCCCCAGCACCGGTTCGAGGGTGGGCGCGATCTGGTCCAGACCGACGATGCCCGCGATCTCACCGGGAACGATGTCGGGTCCCCGGAGGACCACCGGCACGCGCGCGTGGGAGGGCATGAACGTCGTCGACGGCCACGGGACCCGGACCCCGTGACCGACGTCGGCCACGATCGGCGCTGCGCCGCTGATCCCGAGCGCGTCGGGAGAACGGCCGTCGCGGAACCCGGCGCCAACGAGCTCGCGGATGGCGGGCGCGAGGGAGCAGAACGGCGCGGGAGCCCGCACGGCCGTCTCGTTGCAGGACCGCCCTGCACAGAACGCGCGGAGCGCCACCGCCGGCGTTCCCACGAGGGCCAGGACCACGAGCAGCGTCAACAGCCTGCGGCCCGAGATCATCGCACCACGCTATCGCGCTGCTTCGGTTGTCGGCGGACGCCCAGCCCGCTTACCTATGCCCCGCATGCGGACATCCGCGCGGCGCATCCTGACCCCGATCGTGGTCACTGCCTGTCTGTGCGGTTCGATGTTCGTCCGGCCCGCGGCCTCGGTCTCCTCGGCGGACCAGGCGTTGATCGATCGAGCCTGCGCGCTTCCCGCCTCGTACCTCCGAAGGACCTTGCTCGGCTGGAGTCCGGACCGATCCGGCGAGATCACCTGGATCACGCGCGAGCCCAACTTCGTCGGGTCCGGTCTGCCGCACGCGGGACCCTGGGACTACATCCAACGGGTGCCGATGCTGTGGTACGGCCCCGGCGTGATCCGCGCTCAGGGCCAGGTCGGCCGTCCCGTGACCCTCGCCGACATCGCGCCGACCCAAGCCTCGCTGCTCGGCTTCGACGGCTTCCACGCGCTCGACGGGTCGCCGATGACCGAGGCGCTGGCCGACCCCTCCGGCGCGAACCCGCCGAAGCTCGTCGTCGTGCTCGTGTGGGACGCCGGCGGCATCGACGTGCTGCGCGCCCATCGGCAGGACTGGCCGTATCTGCGCTCGCTCATCCCGAAAGGGACCTTCTACACGAACGCCGTCGTCGGCTCGTCGCCGACGAGCACGGCGCAGGACCACGCGACGATCGGGACGGGCGCCTTCCCGATCCATCACGGACTCGTCGGCCATCACTTCCAGATCGGCGGCCAGGACACCACGCCGTGGCAGATCGGGCCGAACTTCTTCATGATGCCGACCTTCGCAGACGTCTACGACCAGGCGATGGGCAATCGGCCGGTCGTGGGCGCCGTGGCGACCGCCGACATCCACCTCGGCATGCTCGGGCATGGTTCGTTCTGGCACGGCGGCGACCGCGACGTCGCGGTCACGCGATCGGTCGCTGCCAAGGCCACCCTCACCGACGAGGGTGACCAGTGGAACCTGCCCAAGACCCTGGCCGACTACTACGAGCTCGCCGGCTACGCGAACGACGTGCCCGGCTTCGCTCGAGACAAGCAACAGCTCGACCGGCGCGACGGAAAGCTCGACGGCAAGTGGCGCAGCAACGACATCGACCAATTGCTGTACGGGTTCGACACACCGGCCCGAACGCCGTACGAGGAGCGCGTGGTCGAAGCGGTCATCCGACACGAACTGTTCGGAAAGGACTCCACGCCCGACCTGTTCTATGCGAACTTCAAGGAGATCGACTACATCAGTCACGTCTGGTCGATGAACAGCCCTGAGATGAGCGACGCAGTTGTCTATCAGGACGATTCATTGAAGCGGTTCGTGGCCTTCCTGGACGCGCAGGTGGGGAGGGGGAACTGGGCGATGGTGGTCACCGCCGACCACGGCGCGATGCCGGACCCGCACATCTCCGGTGGCTTCCAGGTCTCGACGGGAGCCCTCGGCGCGAGCATCGAATCTAGGTTCGACACCGACGGCGACGACGTCCCCGTCGTGGACCTGATCCAGCCCTCGAACGCGGAGTTGAACCTCCAGGAGCTCCAGGACAACGGGTTCACGATCGACGACGTGGCGACCTTCGTCCAGGGCCTGACCCAGACAGACACGGCGGGCGGTGGCGTCACGCCGCAGCCGGGGCACGAGAACGATCAGGTGTTCCAATCGGTGTTCCCCACCGCGCTCCTGACGGACCTGCCCTGTCTGCCGGGGGCGAAGCAACTGGCTCGGAGCGCCGTCTGAGCTCGGCGAGACGCACGCGGTCCTCGCGTATCCTGTGGCGACCCCGGGCCGGTACCTGCTGGTCCGTGCGTGCTCACGAGGGGAGCCGGTAAGGGATGGCCGCGACCGAGGCCACGAAGCCCGAACACGTGGAGGCGGTGACGCAGCGGCGTTCCCGCGTGAACTGGGCGTCGCCGTGGGTCGTCGGGGGATTCGCGCTGCTCCTGCTGTTCCTGCTCGGGTACCGGTTCCTAGGTGACCCTTCGCTCTCCGCCCCGACGCGCGACCCCGCCTGGTACACGTGGCGGGCGCAGGTCGTCATGGAGTCCACGCCCGGATCCGTCGCCGGGGAGTGGGGCCCCATCATCAACAAGAGCGGCCTGTTCTCCGGTGGCTACCGGGTGACGACGCTCGTCTCGGGCGCGATGCTGCAGCGCGTCGCGGGCATCGACCGGTACAGCTTCAGCGCGTTCCTGATGCTCGGCATCCCGGTGCTCACGGGGCTGGCGCTCGGTGCGGGCGCCTACAGGAGCCGGCGCGACGGCCTGGTCGTCCTGCTCACGATGCTCGCGACCGCCGCCTTGTTCCTGACCACGACCTACGTCGGCTATCTCGACAACATCACGGTGCTCTTCCTGCTCGCGTTGATCCTGCCGTTCATCGGGGCCGCGCGAACGTCGTGGGGGGCCCGTTCCGCCGTGTTCCTGATCGGCATCGCCGCTGCCTTCACGCACCCGACCACGTGCGTGCTGTTCGGCGCGACGATGCTCGCCGTCCTCGTGTTCCATTTCGTCACGAGCGGCTTCCGGCTGTCCGAGGCGCTTCGGCGAGACGCACCGGCGCTGACGTCGGTCGGGTTCGGGATGATCGCCGGTCTCGCATGCTGGGTGGTCGGCATCTGGGGGACCTCCGCCAACATCAACGACGCCGCGCTGCCGCCGCCGTACACGAAGCGGTTCTTCGTCGACCGGCTGGGCGAGTGGATCCTGTCCATGCAGCCGTTGATCATCGTTCCGTTGATCGCCGTGGCCATCGGCTCTACGATCCTGCTCGCGCGGCGCGAGCGCAAGCCGGCCGACACGTACGCCGTCACCGCCGCGTGGTGGCTGCTGCCGCTCATGGGGGTCCTCACCTTCGTCGCGGGTAGCGACGCCCAGGTCGCCGGCGACCCCGGTTCGCCGGTCGTCCCCTACTACCGGTTCATGAACGCCACCGCCGCCCCGATGGCCCTGGCCGGCCTCGGAGCGTTCGTCCTGGTTCGCTGGCTGTGGCGCGGCAACGGCGCACGGCTTCTGGTCGGTGCGCTCGGTGCGCTCGTCGTGGTCGGCTCGCTCGCGTGGATGTTCGCCTACGGCACGCGCCCGTCGAACTGGGTGAGCACCCAGACGCAATGGGCCAACCAGCAGGCGCGTGCCTCACTGGCTGCCGTCCACGAGGTGGTGGCCGCGGCCGGCGAGCGGCCGAACATCTTGGTGATGAACTACAACGACACGGCCGACGAGACGGGAACCAACACGGCCTACGGCTGGGCGAAGACGTATACGAACGTGTTCCGGACCGGCCTGCCGGGCGCGAGCGAGCAGTACAGCGCGACCTACCTCGGCACGATCGAGAACTTCCTTGCGAACCAGGCGACCCGCGGCGCGAGCGACGGGTACAACAGGGCCGCCGAGGTCCACTTCGATGCGGTGCGGTCGCGGCTGGCCACGTACACGCAGCCTCCGGTCGCGTTCGTGATCGGCCAGTACTACAAGGGCGTCTGCAACGGCGGGGCGTGTGGTGAGGATCCGAGCACGGCGCACCAGCAGCAGATCTTCCGCGACGCCCTGGAGCAGGCGTCCGCCGTGGAAGTCGGTCCCGACGTGTACGCGCTCACCGCCCCGGGCCTCTGGTCGCCCCCGGACGACGTGGTGGCCCGCGCCCACGACGACGCGGTGGCCACGGCTGCGGCGTTCGAAGACCAACCGTCGGCGTGGGCGGATCCGTTGCACACGCTGCGGGTCCTGTTCGGCCTATTCGTCCTGGCGGTGCTGCCCGGGCTGCTGGCGCGACGGTTCTTCGAGATCGACGACTCACCCGTAGCGGCCATCGCGCTGGTGCCGGGCATGTCGATCGTGCTGACCGTGCTCTCCGGGATCGCCGTGCTCGCGGTGTGGCGTGGCCCGCTCACGCCGCTCAAGGGGTGGGTGGCGGCCGCCGTCGCGGTCGGCATCGGGGCAGGGCTGGGGTACGGAAGGCAGCGCGTCCTGAGACCGCTCGAGGCGATGGGGGCGTTCTTCGACCGGATGTTCGCGGTCTTCTCCAACCGCGACTTCTCCGTGCTGATGGGTGTGCAGTTCATGGCGCAGGCGGGCCAGGGGGTCGTGCAGGGCGCGATCGCGAAGTCCCTCGCGTTCGGCGGCGAGAAGGGGTTCGACGTCCAGAACCTGCCGTCTGCCCGTTACCTGCTGATCGTCGTGCTCTTCCTTTACGGCCCATACACACTGCTGTCGCCGTTCATCGGCGTGTTCATCGACCGCTTCCCGCGACGGCGCGTGGTGTGGTGGGCCGACGTGATCACGGCTGTGCTCGTGAGCGCTGTGGCGATCGGCGTGCTCCTTCCGCTCGGCAAGGGCACGACGGAGGGGAAGGTCTTCGACACCGCCGTCCTGATCGTGGGGCTCCTGGCCGTGCAGGCGTGCGTCCGCGTGGCGCTGGCCGTCAAGTCGGCCGCGATCCCCGACGTGCTGTCGGGCAAAGACCTGCTCCAGGGGAACGGCCTCTCGCAGGCGGGTGGCGCGCTCATGCAGATCGTCGGGATCGTGATCGGCGGTGGGCTCGCCGGGTTCGTGCACCCCTGGATCCCCGTCCTCGTCGGTGCCGGCGTCCTGGTCGCTGCCGCCGTGGTAGCGATGCAGCTGCGGCACGCGGAGGTACGGCCGCACACCTCGTCGTTCGCGGCCGAGGCCTCGCAGGTCTGGCGGAACATCGTGGCGGGCGTCCGGGAGGTCGCGAGCCGTCCGGCGGCGGCGCTCGGTCTGTCGTCGTTCCAGATGCTCCGCTACCAGTTCTGGGGCTTCGGGCTGTTCGTCTTCGGCCTGTACGCGAAGAACCTCGTCGCGAGCGGGGACTCGAACACGCTCTCGCTCGTGCTGTCGGGCATCGGCGGGCTGGCCGGTGGCGCGCTCGGTCTGGTCGTGGCGCAGACCTACAAGGATCGGGTGGCACCGGTCCGCCTGCTCCTCGGCTCGATGGCGCTGCTCGGCCTGAGTGCCCTCGTCGGTGGCGTGTTCGTCTCGGTGGGGGGCTTCGCCGTGATGCTCTTCATCGGGTTCTTCTCGTTCTTCGTCGGGAAGATCTCGGCGGACACGATCATGCAGCAGACGATGCCCGACGACTTCCGCGGCCGGGCCTTCGCGCTGTTCGACATCGCGTACAACCTCGGGTACATCGTGCCTGCGCTGATCCTGTTCGTCGTGTGGGTCGACGGAAGCGTCGCGGCCACCCGGACGATCCTTGTGGTCTCCGGCCTGGTGTTCCTCGGCCTTACCGTCCTCGTCGCAGGCTGGGCTCGCCGGATCCACGACCAGTTCGCGCCGCAGGACGACCTGGTCCAGACCGAAGCGACGGCCGCCGAGTAGCCTTCCCGCCGTGGCCGAGGTCGTCGCCGCCGGCGGTGTCCGGCTCCACGTCGAGACCGACGGCTCCGGAGAGCCCGTGACGGTGTTCGCGCACGGACTGACGAACTCCTGCAACGAGCTGTCGATGTTCACGCCGACGCTCGCCGGTACGTCCGTGCGGTTCTGCTTCCGGGGGCACGGGCACTCCGACACGCCCGAGCCCGGCCGCTACCGGTTCGCCGACTTCGCAGAGGACCTGCGCACGGTCGCCGACGCCTACGGCGCGGTTCGCGCCGTCGGTACGTCGCTCGGCGCCGGCGCGATCACGCACCTCGTGGGCGAGGAGCCCGACCGGTTCGACAAGATCGTGATGCTGCTGCCGGCGGCGCTCGACGTGCCGCTGACGCGGTTCGAGGGATTCGACGCGAACGCGGCCATGCTCGAGACGATGACCCGCGAGCAGGCGATCGAGGCGGTGATGACCGACCCGAATCGCGTGGCGACCTACGAGCGCGCGCCGTTCATGCGTGACCTCGACGCGTTCCTGTGGCAGGACATCAACCCGCAGGGTGTCGCCCGGGCGCTGCGCGAAGTCGTGCGCGACATCGCGATCGACGACCGGGAGCGCCTGCGCGCCGTCACCGCGCCGACCCTGCTGATCTGCCGCGAGGGCGACCAGATCCACCCCGCCGAACTCGGCAGGATCCTCGCCGACCTGCTCCCGAACGCCGAGCTCGTCATGCTGCCGTCGGAGGAAGCGCTCTTCGCCGCGATCCCCGAGCTCGTTCCGCGCGTGGCGGCGTTCCTCGCCGAGGGGCCGGCGTGAGCACGGAGGTCCAGACGCGCCGGGCGACGACGCGTCGCGGGGAGCTGGTGGGCTCGCTGCTCGTCGTGCTCATGGCGGTGCAGTTCGCCGTCGTCGTGATCCTCGGGAAGAAGGTTCAGGCCGGAGAACTCCCGTTCCTGATGCTGTCGATCCGGTTCGGGGGTCAGAGCGTGATCCTGTTCGCGGCGCTGCTCCTCCTGCGAAAGCCGCTGCTGCCCGAACGCGGCGAGCGCGCCACCCTCGTCGTGGCGGGCACGATCGGCTACGGCACCGAGTCGGCGTTGTTCTTCTCCGCGCTGAACCACGGGAAGTCGGGCGCGATCACGCTGCTCTTCTACACGTACCCGGTGCTCGTGATGCTCGTGACGATCGCGCTCGACCGACGCGCGCCCGCATTACCGTTCTTCGCGGCCCTCGCGTTCGCCCTCGGCGGCAGCGCCATCGTGATCGTCGCAGGCGGCCAGCTCGAGGTCGAGCCGTTCGGGGTCTTCCTCGCGCTCTGCACGGCGGTCGCGTACACGGCGTACCTCGTCGCGACCGACAGGCGTGTGCGTCGGACCGATCCGATCGTCGCCGCGGCCTGGCTCGGTCTCGGCGCGTCGGTCGCGAACCTCGTCTACGGGTTCGCGTTCCGTGCGACGGCGCTGCCGGCGGGCTCGTCCGCGTTGTGGCTCGCCGGGATGTGCGTGTTCTCGGCAGGCGCCTTCGCGGCGATGTTGGGCTCGCTGCAGCTCGTCGGCGCGGTGCGGAACGCGATCATCGGCGTGATGGAGCCGTTCACGGTCGCGGTGCTCGCGGCGATCTTCCTGGCGGAACCGGTCTCGGCGGCGACGGCGGTCGGCGGCCTGCTGATCATCGTCGGCTCGGTCATCGCGACGCTCGCCCGGGGCGAGCGCCTCGTGGAGCCGAACGTCTGAGGTAGCGTCTCGCCCATGACCGAACAACTCTCGGCAACCGACGCCTACCTCACCGAGTGCGAGGCGACCGTGACGGCGGTTACGGAGCTGGGCGTCGTGCTCGACAAGACCGTCTTCTACGCGCGCGGCGGGGGCCAGCCGGGCGACACGGGCGCGCTCCGTTGGACCGGTGGCGAGGCCGGCGTCGCCGACACGGTGAAGTCGGGTCCCGACGTCGTCCACGTGCTCGAGGAAGGTGCGACCGCGCCGGAGGTCGGCACCGCCGTCACCGCCGAGATCGAGTGGAGCCGTCGCCACATGATCATGCGGACCCACACCGCGCTGCACGCGCTCTCCGGCGTGATCTTCACCGAGCACGATGCGCGCGTGACCGGCGGCAACATGGAGCCCGGCGGGATCGCGCGCATGGACTTCGAGCTCGACGCGATGAGCGCCGAGCTGGGCCGCGAGGTCGAGGAGAAGCTCAACGCGCGGCTTGCCGAGGACCGCCCGGTGCACGTCTCGTTCCTGCCGCGCGCGGAGGCGCTCGCCGACCCCGACCTGATCCGCACGAAGGTGAACCTGATCCCCGAGTCGGTCGACCCGATCCGTGTGATCGACATCGAGGGCATCGACAAGCAGGCCGACGGCGGGACGCATGTGCGCTCGACCGCCGAGGTCGGCCGTGTCCGCGTCGTCAAGACCGAGTCGAAGGGCAAGGCCAACAAGAGGATGCGCATCCAGCTCGAGGCGTGAGTCTCACCCGCCGAGCAACGCCCCGACCAGCAGGAACACGAGATACACGGCTACCCCGCCGGCGGTGAGCACGAGCCGCAGCTGGCGTGGGATCGGCGATCCACCCAACGCGAAGTAGAGCAGGGGGCCGGCGAACGGCACCACCAGGACGACCAGCATCCACCGGGCCCGGTGCGGCATCGGCGCCGACTCCTGCCGGATCAGGTCCCACAGTGCGATCGCGACCCACGACGCGTACAGCACGAACGGGAGGACGTACCCGTAGAGCCCGACCAGCAGGCTCCACCAGGAGGTCGCGAGCGGAAGGCCCATGACGGCGATCTCCTTCGACACGGCCGGTCCCGGCGCGGAGGCGATGGCCGCCACGGCCCGGATCCGATAGACCTGGGGCACGGTCTCACCCGGGACCGCCGGGTGCGGGGGAGCGCCGGCCGGGTCCTGCATCGCGTCCTGCGGCGGCGGCGCGGGCTGGTCGCGCCAGTCGCCGTGCGGGAAGACGCCGTCGAGCGCGTCGAGGAACCGCACGCCCGCCGACAACGTCGGAGCGAACGATCCGCCGCCCCCGGGGAACGGCCGGAACCCCGAGCAGGGGAACAGCGTCGCGATCGCGGGCGGCTGCGAGGTCGCGGCGTCGTTCGCGGTGAAGCAGTCACCCCCCGCCGAGGGTGCGCCGAGCGCCAGATCGGCTCGGCCGCTTCGGCGAACGACGTTGTCGCGAACGACGTTGTCCGAGGTGACCCACACGCTGCGGTCGATGTTGGGCAGGACGGCGATGCCGTAGGCCGCCTGATCCTCCACGAGGTTGCCCACCACCTGGTCGTCGCGGACCCCCGTGAGCAGGATCCCGATCCCGTACGTGGGGTACTGCAGGTCCTTCGAGTCGGCGGTGGTGGAATCGTTGTCGTGGACGTAGTTCCCCGCGATCAGGATGTCGTGCTGCGGCGCGAGCAGCTCGGAGTCGAGCGTGTTCGGCACGATGCCGGCCATGTTGAGCCGCCATTCGCTATTCACGATCGCGAGGTCGCCGCTGGCGTTCGTGCCGCTGTACCCGAGTGCGTTGTGCTCGGCGAGCACGTCCGTGATCAGGGCGTGGCACGGGTCGCACTGGCCGACGTAGAAGCCCGAATCCGGAGACCCGCTCGCGTACGAGTGGTCGATCTGCCCGTAGTCGCTCCCGTACGCGTACACGCCGTAGTCGCCGTTGTCGTAGGCGGTCAGGTACGAGCCCCAGAACCCGTGGACGTGGCTCCAGTAGAAGCCGTTCAACAGGTAGTCGCGTGCGGTGAGGTTCTCGATCGTGACGCCGTCGGCCTCCACCACCTCGATCCCGTTCGCGCGCGTGAACCCGCCGTCGAGGATCGTGGTGTTCCGGTTCATCCCTCGGATCGTGAGGTAGGGAACCGTCACGGTCACGGATTCCTCGTAGACGCCGGGGGAGATCAGCACGATGCCGCCCGGCTCGGCGTGATCGACGGCTCGCTGGATCGTGGGCTGGTCTCGCGGCACGCGGATCGCCGGGGCGAATCGGGTCGGGACCTGCTCGCGGCCCGGTCCGACGTCGCCCGTGGGACCGGGCACGGACACGTCACCGACGAGCACCGTCCCGACCATCCCGCCGTGGTACGTGCAGTGGTACGCGTACACACCGGGCTGTTCGAACGTCCGAGTGAACTCCGCTCCCGGGTCGAGGTTCCCCGAATTCCACGACCCGTCGTCCGCGGTGACGGTGTGCGGGCTGTGTCCGTCGTTGGCCCACTCCACCGTGCCTCCCGCCTGGATCCGAACGACGTCGGGCGAGAACAGATTGTCGAGCGCGGAGACGCTGCCATCGTAGGCCTGCGCCGAGACCGGCGGCGCGAAGACCACGAGCGTCACGGTCGCGAGCAGGGACGCGAGCGCGAGGGCGGCCGGCTGGGCGGGTCGTCGCGCCATCGGCGCGGACCCTAGCATGGCGCTGTGACGGCGGAGCGTCTCTCGAGCCTGGACACGAGCTTCCTCTACCTGGAGAAGCCCGCGATGCACATGCACGTGGCCGGGCTGTCGGTGTTCTCGCCGCGCGACGACGGGCCGCTCACGTACGACGACGTGCAACGGGTCGTCGGGGCGCGTCTGCATCTCGCGCCCCGCCTGCGCCAGCGGGTCCTTCCGGTACCGGGGAACCTTGCCCACCCGCTTTGGGTCGACGACGAGCGGTTCGACCTGGATTTCCACCTGCGGCGGGCCGCGATCCCGTCGCCGGGAGGCCGGTTCCAGCTGGAGCGGGCGGCCGGGCGGGTGCTCTCGCGACCGCTCGACCGGTCGAAGCCGCTCTGGGAGCTGTACGTGTTCGAGGGGCTGGCCGAGGGGCGTACGGCCGTGCTCCTGAAGCTGCACCACGCGATGGCCGACGGCATCGGCGGGATGCTGATCGGCTCCGCCTTGTTCGACGTCGACCCGGACGCGAACCTCGGTGTGGCGCCGCCGTGGGTTCCCGAGCCGGCGCCCTCGCGCGAGGCGCTCGTGCAAGACGCGATCCGCGAGGCGCTCGTGCACCCGGCCGCCGCGCTCGCGCACGCGGCTCAGACGCCGGCGCGCGCCATGCGGTTCGTCGGGGAGATGCTCGGTGGCGTCCTGACGTTCGCGGGGATGGGGCCTCCCCCCGCCGGCCCGTTCGACGGAATGATCGGTCCTGCCCGGCGGTTCGCCACCGCCGAGGTCCCGTTCTCGGAGCTCCGGGCGATCAAGCACGCGATGGGTGGCACCGTGAACGACGCGGTGCTGACCGCGGTAGGGGCGGGGATCTCCGAGATCTTGTCCGCGCGCGGAGAGCCGGCCGCCGGTCGGTCGCTCCGCGTCATGGTTCCCGTGTCCGTTCGGTCGAAGGGCGAGACCGGCGACGTGGGCAATCGCATCGCGCCCGCGGTCCTCGACATCCCGGTGGGTCAGATGTCGCCGCGCCGCCGGCTGAAGGCCGTCCGCAAGGCAACGGCGGCGCTCAAGACCAGCGGGATGGCGATGTCGGCCGACTCCATCATCGGGCTCGGCACGTACGCGCCGCCGGCCCTGCACGCGATGGCGGCGCGGCTCGTGTCACGCCAACGGTGGTTCAACCTGGTCGTGTCGAACATTCCGGCGCCGCAGTTCGATCTCTACCTGGCCGGCGCGCGGCTGGTGGCGAGCTACCCGGCGATGCCGCTGGGCGAGACCTGCGGGCTGTCGATCGCGTGCACGTCGCTGGGCGGCACGATGGCGTTCGGCCTGACGGCGGACTGGGACCTCGTGCGAGACGCCGAGGCGCTCGCGCGCGGGATCGAGCAGGGCGTCGCGGATCTGCGCGCCGTCGCTCCGAAGGCGAAGCGCCGCGCGAGCTCAGCGTGACTACCGCACGGCGCTCGCGAACCAATCCGCGACCTCGCTGATCCAGCGTCCGGGCGCCTCCATCTGGGGCACGTGCCCGAGATCGAGGAAGATCCGTCCCCGCCACGACGGGTAGCGCGCGAGCGTCGCCTGGGCGAACCGCACGGGGACCAGACGATCCCGCCGGCCGTGCAGCACGAGCACGGGGCACCGGATCGCGTCCATGGCGCGCCGCGCCACGTCGGGACGCCGTCCGAGTCGCAGCAGCGACCGAGCGGCCTCGATGAAGGCCTTCGCGGCCTCCGGATCCACCGCGCGCTGCTTCAGCAGCTGCACCTGCAGGTCCGTGACCTCGGGAGGGATCCGCCGGGGATCGGCGGCGGTCATCCGCAGCGCCAGACGCACGAGGGTCTCGGGCGCCACGCGGCGGGTGCGCTCGTAGACCAGGCGCTCCCCCGGGCGTCCCAGGTCGTAGAGCGCGAACGCCACCATCACGGCGGGGTGGGGGAGCCCGCCGCGCGCCCAGGGGAAGATCGAGCAGGTCAGCACGAGCCCGTCCACGCGGGCGGGCTCGATCGCCGCTTCGAGCATCGCCAGTCCGCCGCCCATCGAGTTGCCGGCCACCACCACGCGACCGGTCGCCAGCGTCTCGATGAACCGCCCCAGGAGGCGCCGCTCGTCCATCAACGCGGCGCTTCGACCCGCGAGCGGTGACTCCCCGAACCCGGGCAGGTCTGGGGCCAGGACGCGCCCGAGCCCCGCAATCCCAGGCGCCACCTGCACCCAGTTCAGGTGCGACCCGCCCAGCCCGTGGACGAGGACGAACGTCGTGTCGACGGGGCCGTCCCACTCCCTGTAGGCCACGGGCCCGTCCAGGTCGATGACCTGCAGTGCCGGAAGCTCGATGCCCATGGCGCGCAGAGCCTACCCCGCCCGGGCCGGTGCCCTCACGAGGAATGCCACGGCCCGGGCCTGCGTTGGAACCCTTGATGGTTCCTGCGTCGCAGGGTCGGGAACGGAGCTCGTGAAGGACTTCACAAGACCGTCACACGGCCCGAGCTTTACACATCCGGCAGGCCCTCCTACGATAACCACGGGCGGCGAAAAGGCGTTTATGCAGGCGCGCCCGTGGACCGACCGCCCGAACCGACCGATCGAAGAACCGAGTCCCGGGGTCCGTGTCGCCGCGACGGCGACCCGGCGCCACCGGGGAGGAGCGTGATACGAAGTGCCCGAGCCGGCGCGTCCCCTTGGGACCGACGACGCTGACGACCTGCGCCTCTACCTCGAGGCGGCGGCCCGCGAGCCGCTGCTGACCAAGGAGGAAGAGGTGGAGCTCGCCATGACCATCGAGCGCGGGAAGGACGCGGAGGAGCGTCTGCGTGCCGGACGCCTCCGTTCGGAGAAGTCCATCGCGAAGGCGCGCGCCGACGTGCGCACCGCCGAGGCCGCCCGACAGCGGTTCATCATGGCGAACCTCCGGCTGGTGGTCTCCGTGGCGCGGAAGTACCAGGGCCAGGGGCTGCCGCTGCTGGACCTGATCCAGGAGGGCAACATCGGCCTGATGCGCGCGGTCGAGCTGTTCGACTGGCGCCGCGGATTCAAGTTCTCCACCTACGCCACGTGGTGGATCCGCCAGGGCATCACGCGTGCGATCGCCGATCGCTCGCGCTCGATCCGCCTGCCGGTGCACATCCACGACCGCCTGCGCAAGCTGAACCGCACCCGGTTCCAGTTCGCGCAGTCGATGGGGCGCGAGCCCACGCGCGAGGAGCTGGCCAAGGCCCTCGACACCACGGTCGACGAGATCGACGACCTCACCGAGATGGGGCGCCGTGAGCCGCTGTCCCTGCAGTCGCCGGTGGGCGAGGACACCGAGCTCGGCGATCTGATCGAGGAGGTCGACTCCGACGCCGCCTTCAACGAGGTCGAGGACCAGCTGCTCCGCGAGGAGATCGGCGGGGCAGTCGACAAGGTGCTCGACGAGCGCGAGCGCCACGTGGTTGCCTTGCGCTACGGGCTCGAGAACGGCCAGCCGCTCAGCCTGCGCGAGACCGGGAAGGTGCTCGGGCTCTCGGGCGAGCGCGTCCGGCTGATCGAGCGCGAGGCGCTGCGGAAGCTGCGCGACTCGAACCTGATCAACACCGTGGCGCTCGGCTGATCGCCGAGCGGCATTCAACGGAGCAGAAAGGCCGCCTTCGGGCGGCCTTTCTGCGTTCAGAACCAAGGCCCCGGATGCCGATGCCTCGTGAGGGATGGAGGTGTCCGCGTTCCGTCAAAGCACTGCGCCCGCGAACATCTCGCGGCCTTCGACCGATGGGAAGGGTGAGGAGCCCGATCGCGCGTACGAGCGTGCGCTGGTGCGTCGGGCGCAGGACGGAGATCGTGACGCCTTCGGTGAGCTCTACCGGACCCACCTCCCGGCCGTCGCGCGGCTCGTCCGGTTCCGCCTCGGCGGACCCGACGAGGACGCCGTGGCCGACGTCTTCCTTCGGGCGTGGCGCGGGATCGGCGGCTACCGCGACCGGGGCGTTCCCTTCGCGGCGTGGCTCTACGGGATCGCGCGACACGTCTCCGTGGACGAACTTCGCGCCCGCGGGCGCGTCGAGCCCGTCGAGGAGGTCCCCGACCGTGCGGAGGACCCGATGACGGCCGAGCTGCTGACCCTGCACGGCGCGATCGAGCATCTGCCCACCGAGCAGCGGCAGGTGATCGAGCTGAAGTACCTGGTGGGGATGTCGAACGAGGAGGTGGCGGCGGTCACCGGAACCACGCCGGGCGCCGTCAACTCCAAGCAGTGGCGGGCGCTCCGCACGCTGGCGAACGTCCTGGAGGACCAACCGTGAACTTCGAGCTCGACCACGACCTGACCGCCTGGGCGGACGGCAGCCTCTCCCGCGAGGACCTCCTTACGCTGCACGGGAACGAGGCCGGCGCATTGGTGACGCTGCACGAGCGCCTGATCGGAGCGGCTGCGATGCCTGCCCCGGATCCGGTTGCGGGCTGGGAGCTCCTGCGGGGCAAGATGGATGCAAAGGTCGTCGGTATCCGCACGGGAGCCCGCCCCGGATTGCGCCGCGCCGTGCTCGCCGTGGCCGCGGCGGTGCTGATCGGCGGCGGCGCCTTCGCGGCGATCCGCGGCACGGTGTTCGACGGGCCGTCAACGATCGCTCCGCCGGCCGCGAGCGTGGCGCCGAGGGCTGACACCCACGGGCAGGCGACCGGCGCGAAGGACGGACGTGTCTCCGACGGCCGCTCCGGCGGGCCGACGACCTCGTCAGGGGCCGCCGAGGGCCCGGGTGACGGCACGGCCGAGCCATCAGGAACCGGAACCACGGGCGCCACCGACGGAGCCGGTGAGACCGGGGGCACCGATGGAACGGCCGGCTCGACGTCGGGCGACGGGACCGGTGGGAGCGATTCCGGCTCGACGCAGGATCCCGGCGGGCAGCACCCGGGCAAGGGCAACGGCGGCGAGGACAACGGCAAGGACGCATCGCACGGCCATGCCGGCGCTTCCTCGTCGACCCAGGGCTAGCCGCTCGCCCGGATTTCTCGGCGCACCCGCGTGCATCTGACGCGACTCCCGCGATAGGAACGGTGGAAGGTCAGGGCGCCGACCTCATCCCCCCGTGGCGGGAGCTGGTCTCCACCTCGCACCCCCGCTGGCGAACCTGACCCACCGAAAGGCCGGCCCACAAGGCCGGCTTTTCGGTTTCACCGCGTCGCGCTCCTGGTGGTCCGCTGGATCACCACCATCAGCAGCAGCGCGACGGCGATCAGCACCAGCGCCGTGGCGACCCCGCCGGCCCACGCGGCGTCCGACATGCCGGCGATTGCCTGCCCCCCGTTCGACTGGAGGGCCACGTCCTTTGCGCGGTCGACGCCTACCACCTGCCACGCTCCCGAGAGGTCGGAGAGCCGTGCCCTTCCGCGGAACGGTCCGCCGCCGATAGGTTCGACCCGGAACGGGACGAGGACGATGTGCTCCTCCTCGGGGCATGGTTGGGGGCCAGGGCAGTCGACGGCAGCGACCATCGTCCCCGGCGCGGCGCCGACCTCGATCAGGTCGAACTGACCGGGGTCGAGGATTCGGAAGCCGGGGAGTACCTGTTGGCTCACCTCGTCGGGCGCGTACTTCTGGGGCGTGCCGGCCCGGCCCTGGTCGAGGGACTGGAGCCATCGCTCGCCGTTCGGTCTCGCGCATGCCGCGCCGCCCCCACGCGATGATCAGCAGCGGGATCAGCCCGACGACGAAGAACGCGCGCCACCCGAGCGAAGTGTCTTGCAGCCCGACGAACGCGAGGATCCCCACGAAGATCCCGCCGAGCGTGTTCATCGACATCACGATGCCGAGGGCGCGACCCCGTTCGTGGCGGGGGAAATCCTCGACGACGATCGTGATCGCGACCGCCCATTCGGAGCCGAGGAAGACCTGCGCGGAGAACTGGGCGGCCGCCAGCCAGGCGAGGTTGGGGGAGACCGCGGTAAGGCGCCCGACGCCGTGTACCCGAGGATCGTGATCAGCAGGAGCCGGCGACGACCGATCCGGTCCGCTTGCGCCGCCAGCGCGAACGCCGCCACCGCGCCCAGCCCGACGACGGCGCGTATCCATCCCGCCTCGGCCTCGGTTCCTCCGAGGTCGGCGAGCACGAGCGCGAGCACGAACGAGAGCACGAAGGTGTCGTAGCCCTCGAAGAACGTGGCGCTGGACAGCAGGAACAGGAGCTTGCGGCGGTAGCGGGCTTCGCGTTCCGCACCGGGCGGCTCGATCACGAGCGGTCGCCTGCCAGCCTCCTGGCCGAATCCACCTGCTCCTGCATGCGCACGCCCAGGCGCTCGCGGAAGGTGTCGACGTCGCCGCCGTTCCCGAGGTCGCCCGAGGGGAGGATCGGGGGGCCGAACGAGATCGCGACCCTCGGGCGGATCGGCCTCCTCCACGTGAGGCCGGACCTCGGCCATCGCGACTGCGTCCCCCAGATCCCCACCGGTACCACCGGTGCGCCCGTGGGCAGGGCGATCCGGACGATGCCGCGCTTCAGCCGCTGCAGCTCGCCGGGCTCTTCGTTGACGGTCCCCTCGGGCGAGATCGCCGCGAGGGCGCCGCCACGGATCGTCTCCAGAGCCTCGTCGAGCGCGGTCTCGTCGTGCTGCCCACGCCGGATCGGGATCTGGTCGTAGCGTCGGAGCACCCAGCCGAAGAAGCGCTTCGCGAAGAACTCCGCGGCCACCACGAACCGCGTCTCGCGCTTGATCCGCCGTCCGGTCACGATCGCCAGGACGGGCCCATCGAGCGCGCTGACATGGTTGAACGCCAGGATCGCCGGTCCCTTGAGCGGAACGTGCTCGGTTCCCGTGACGCGGATCCGGAACAGGGTGCGGGCGACCGGGGTGACGATCACGAGCCCCGCGCGCCACCAGCCGTTCAGCTCACCTCCGCGCACGGGCGGATGCTACGCCGCGGCGCGGCGGCGTTCACCCCGCATCGACCCGAACGACGGTGCGGATGACCTCGCCGTCAAGCATCGCGCGCAACGCCTCCTGCAGATCTCGCTCGGTGAGCGCGACCTCCCCGGTGACCATCGCGTCGAGGTCGAGCCTGCCGTCGAGCGACCACCCGAGCCACCGCGGGAAGTCCTCGTCCGGAAGTGGATCGCCCCCGTCGGTGATCACCAGGTTGGCCTTGTTCGGATACGCCGCTCCGGGGGTTCCCTGACCCCACGCGATCGCGAGCTCGGCTCCCGGGTCGGGGACGCCGACCGCGCACGCGACGCCGCCGCGCGCAAGCATCGCGACGGCCTGGGCCACCACCTCGGGGAGTCCGGTCGCCTCGATCGCGACGTCGACGCCGCCGGTCAGCGTCCGGACGGCGTCGACCGCGTCTTCGGCCGACGCGTCGATCGTGTCGGTGGCGCCGACGCGTCGCGCGACGTCGAGCTTCCAGCCGACCAGGTCGACCGCCACGATCCGGGTCGCGCCCGCGATCCTCGCCCCCTGCACGGCCGACAGCCCGATGCCGCCGAGCCCGAGCACGGCGACCGACTGGCCGGCCTCGACCCGCGCGGTGTTGATGGCCGCGCCCAGACCGGTCGAGACGCCGCAGCCGAGGAGGCACGCGTGGTCCAGCCTCGCGCCGGGCGAGACGGGGATGGCCTGCGCCGCGTGCACCACCGTGTGCGTCGCCAGGGTGCCGAGCGAGAGCGTCCCGTTGAGCGCCGCACCGCTGCGGGCCACGCGCAGCCGGCCGGGCTGCGTCCACTCGTGGCTGCACCGGCGAGGCCGGCCGCGGCGGCAGAGGGCGCAGGTCCCGCACGGCACGGCCCACGCGAGGATCACCGGGTCGCCGGGGGCGGGTGTCTCCACGCCCGCGCCGACCTGCTCCGCGACGCCGGCTCCCTCGTGACCGAGGAGCATCGGGAACGGAGCGCCCCAGTTCCCGTTGCGCATCGCCCAGTGATCGGAGTGGCACACGCCACTCGCCACGATCCTCACGAGGACCTCGCCGGGACCGGGCGGGTCGACCTCGATCGGCTCCACCCGGATGCGGCCGCCGATGGTGTCGACGACCGCGCCGAAAGCATCGCGCACGGGGGCGCCCTCTCTCGCTGGTCGGTTCGTTGGTCGGGTTCGCCGCATGCTAGCGTCGGCCAGCGATGGACGTTCGTGCGCTCCGAGATCTCGTGGCCGCGGCCGAACCCGGCTACAGGGCATCCCTCGAGGCCATGGTGAACGTGGACTGCGGGTCCTACACGCCCGAGGGCGTCGACCGCATCGCAGACATGTGCGAGCAACGGTTCGACGCTCGCGGCTGGGGGGTCGAGCGTCGCCGTCACGTTCCGGTCGACGGTGAGCGCAGGATCGGCGACCTAGTGATCGGCCGTCTCGGCGGCGCGGGCGGCACACGGGTCCTCCTGGTCGGGCACATGGACACGGTCTTCGACGAGGGAACGGCTGCGGAGCGGCCGTTCCGCGCGGAGGGCGACCGTGCCTTCGGCCCGGGCGTGTCCGACATGAAGGGAGGCCTCCTCGCCGGCTTCGCGGCCGTCGAGGCGCTGCAGGACGTCGGCTTCGACGGCTTCGGCGAGATCACCTACGTCTGCAACCCCGACGAGGAGATCGGGTCGCCGTTCTCCGCTCCGGTGATCGGGGAGCTGGCGCCGCTGCACGACGTGGCTTTCGTCCTCGAGTGCGCGCGGGCCAACGGCGACATCGTCTCGGCGCGCAAGGGCATCACCGACTTCTTCATCCGCTTCCACGGACGCGCGGCCCATGCGGGGGTCGAGCCCGACAAGGGGCGCAACGCCGTCGTGGAGGCCGCCCACAAGGCGGTCGCGATCCAGTCGCTGCACCGCCGGTGGGATGACGTCACCGTGAACGTGGGCGTCCTCAACGGCGGCAGCCGGCTGAACATCGTTCCGGAGACGGCGGAGCTGCAGGTGGACGTGCGGTCGCCCAGCGTGTCCACCCTCGACGAGGCCGAGCGGGAGATCCGCCGGATCTGCGCAGAGCCAAGCGTTCCCGGCGTCGAGATCGAGGTGCTGACCGAGAGCTGGCATCGACCGATGGAGAAGACCGAAGCGTCGCAGCGCTTGGTCGACCTCGCGCGCGGCGTCGCGGGCGAGCTCGGGTTCGACGTGTCGGACACCGCCACAGGCGGGGCCTCCGACGGCAACACGACGAGCGCGGCCGGCACGCCGACGCTCGACGGGCTCGGCCCCGTCGGTGGCGACGCCCACGCCGAGGGGGAATGGCTCGATCTGTCGAGCGTCGTGCCACGTGTCGCCTTGCTGGCCGGGGTCATCGCGCGCGCATGAGCGCCCCCTGGGACTTCGACCGGCTGCTCCCCGAGGCGTTCCGTTCGCTGGTGGAAGGGGTCCCGGCGATCCTCTACATCGATCGGCCCGACGAGAACTCGACGAACCTGTACACGAGCCCGCAGGCCGAGGAGCTGCTGGGCTACCCGCTGGAAGAGTGGCTCGAAGACTCGGATCTGTGGTTCCGGATCCTGCACCCCGACGACCGCGAGCGCACGATGAAGGCACACAGGATCTCGAACGAGCGCGGTGAGCGCTTCGCCGAGGAGTACCGCGTGCTCGCGAAGGACGGCGAGACCGTATGGATCCGCGACGAGGCGGTCCCGGTTCGCGACGCGGCCGGCACGCTCCTGTACTGGCGCGGCGTCATGCTCGACGTCACGGATCGCCGGGAGGCCGAGGAGAAGCTCCGGTGGAGCCTCGACGTGCTGCGCAGGACCTTGCAGCAGCGACGCGAGCTGGCGCAGCGGCTCGAGACCGCCCAGGAGCAGGAGCGCCGGCGGATCGCCGCCGACATCCACGACGATCCGATCCAGGTCATGAGCGCCGTCGACATGCGTCTGCAGATGCTCGCGCAGTTCCCCGACACGCTGAGGCCCGAGCACGTCGCCGACATCGAGCGCGACGTGAACGGTGCGATCGAGCGGTTGCGGTCGCTCCTGTTCGAGCTGCGGCCCGATGCGCTCGACCGTGAGGGGCTCGCGAGCGCACTGCGCCTGTACCTCGAGCACACGGCGCGCCACGCGGGATGGGTGGTCGACGTCCGCAACGCTCTTCGCGAGGAGCCGGGACCGGACCTCCGAGCGCTGCTGTACCGGATCGCGCAGGAGGCCGTGACGAACGTGCGCAAGCACGCTGCCGCCACCCGGGTCGAGATCGACGTGGAAACGTCCGTGCAGGGCATCACGCTGCGTGTGCGCGACGACGGACGTGGCTTCTCGCAGGAGCGGCTCGTCGCGCCTCGTCCCGGCCATCTCGGGCTCGCCACGATGACCGAGCGGGCCGAGCTGGCCGGCGGCTGGGTTCGCGTTGACAGCACCGAGGACGGCGGAACCACCGTGGAGTGCTGGCTGCCCCTAGACGCCGCCGGAGGCGACCCAAGCCTGTCGGCCTGAGGCTGCTCAGGCGCCGGCGGGCACCGTGGCCGCCAGAGCGCGTCCCGTCTGCGGGTCGAAGTAGTGGAACCGGTCCGGGTCGACCGAGAGCGTGATCTTCTGGCCCGGCTTGACCTTCGTGCGCGCGTCCACGCGCGCGCAGAAGACGCACGTCGGTTCTTCGTCCGCGAGGAGGATCTCGTCGTCGGCGACGTCGCCGGCCGCACGGATCTCCTCGGTGGCGACGGGCGGCGCGTCAACGCGGAACAGCACGTTCACCTCAGAGCCCAGCTCCTCCGTCACGTCGGCTTGCACCTCGATCGTCGGCAGGGACTTGGACCGCCACACGTCGTGGTCCTCGAGGTCGGAGGGACGGATGCCCAGGATCACCTTCGACCCGCGATAGGGGGAGAGGTCGGTCGTGCTCGGGAGCTGGAATCCCGCGAAGCTGAGGGACCCGTCACGAACCTCGGCCTCGACCAGGTTCATCGGGGGCGAGCCGATGAAAGCGGCAACGAACAGGTTCGTGGGATGCATGTAGAGGTTCTGGGGTGTGTTGACCTGTTGCAGGAAACCCTCGCGCAGCACTGCGACGCGGTGCCCAAGCGTCATTGCCTCGACCTGGTCGTGCGTGACGTAGACCGTCGTCGTCCGCAGGCGCTCGTGAAGGCGCATCAATTCGGCTCGCATCTGCACGCGCAGCTTCGCGTCGAGGTTGGACAGCGGCTCGTCCATCAGGAAGGCGAGCGGCTCGCGGACCATCGCCCGGCCGATCGCCACGCGCTGCCGCTGGCCTCCGGAGAGCTCCGCGGGACGCCGCTCCAACAGCGGGTCGAGCCCAAGGATCTTGGCCGCGTCCATCACCCTCTGCTTCTGCTCCGACTTTGCCGTCTTGCGGAGCTTCAGACCGAATCCGAGGTTCTGCTCGACGGTCATGTGCGGATAGAGCGCGTAGTTCTGGAACACCATCGCGATGTCGCGGTCTTTCGGCGGAAGGTCGGTGACGTCACGCCCCCCGACGGAGATCTCTCCGGCGGTGACCTCCTCTAGGCCGGCGAGGATCCGAAGGATCGTGGACTTGCCGCAGCCGGAGGGTCCGACGAGCACCATGAACTCACCGTCGGCGATCGTCAACGACAGGTCGTTGACGGCGATCACGTCGTTGCCGAAGACTTTCGTGACGCCGTCAAGGACGATCTCGGCCATCCCTCAGCCCTCCTTACCTTCGGCGTGAGTCTGCGGAGCGAACCGTTCGTGGGTCAAGGTGGCCCTGACGCGGCTCTCGGCCGGGCGGCGTGCGCCGAGTCGGTCCAGGCCGATCAGCGCCGCCCCCACGATCGGGGGAGCGGTCAGCACGCGGAGCTCGGCACCCGGGGCGACCTGCCGGATCCCCTGCAGGATCCGATCGAAGAACGGCTGCCACCCGTTGCGGAAGACCCCGCCGCCGAGCACCACCTCGGGACCCAGCCGCTGCATCCGCAGCCGCTTGATGGCGACCGTCGTCATCGTGACGATCTCGTCCGCTTGCCTGTCGATCAGGGCGCGCGAGACCGCGTCGTCGTGCGCGGCGGCGTGAAACACGAGCGGGGTGAGCTCGAGGAGGCGACGCTCCTCCAGCCGTCTCAGGTAGAGCGCCTCCATCACCTGACGGGGGCGCCTCATCCGGAAGTGCTCCGGGACCAAACGGCGAAGGGTCGTCCGCTCTCCCCGCCCGTCCTCGTCGCGGATCGCGTACCAGAGGGCCATCGGGCCGATGTCGCTCGCTCCCCCCCAGTCGCCGCTGATCGGACCGATCGCAGGGAAGCGCGTGATCCTCCCGTCGGGTGCCACCCCTGCACAGTTCGTGCCGGCGCCGCATACGATCCCCACACCCCACCCCCGGTGGCTCCCCGCACGCAGAACGGCGAAGCTGTCGTTGCGGACCAGGGCCTCGGTCGTGATCTCCTGTTCCGCGAGCCAGCGCACGATCCGCCGATCGTCCACCGGGAGGTCCGCTCCGGCGAGGCACCAGACGCCGAGCTCGGCGATCGGCCGCGTTGCCGGATCCATGCCGGCGACCTCCGCTGCCTCTTGCACCGCCGTCATGACCTCTCGCATGTGGCCCTCGGTGCCCGGGAGCCCGTCGAGGCCCGGCGTCGGCACCCTCGCCGTCCCGAGGATCGTCCCGTCGCGACGGACGAAGGCGGCGTCGATCTTCGACCCGCCCCCGTCGACGGCGAGGAGTGCGGGTCGCTTCATGGCACCGTCTCCAGCTGGTCGATCGTGACGAACGAGGCGCCGAGGCTGCGGAGCTCCCCGATCAAGCCGGAAAGGCCCTCCGCAGTCGAGCCCGGCCACGCGTGCAGCAGCACGACGGCTCCGTCGCCGTGCGCGCGGACGCCGTCGACACCTTGGGTCGCGATGTCGTAACCGGTCCGCCACGGTTCCCAGTCCTCCAGGGCGACGTGCCAGTGAACGTTTCGGTATCCGAACCGCTCGAGTGCCGCCAGCACGCGCCCGTCGTCGTGGCCCGCTCCGAACGGGCAGCGGAACCAAGGGTGGGGGTCGACCCCGGTCGCGGCCCGGACTGCCGCTTCGCCGTCCTGCAGATCAGATGCGAGCCCGTCGTCGGACAGCAACGGCATGCGCGCGTGGTAGTGCGAATGGAACCCGACCAGATGGCCTTCGTCGGCGATGCGCCGGGCGGTAACCGGGTAGGCCTCTGCCCACCGCCCCTGCAGGAAGAAGGTTGCGCGCGCGCCTTCGTCGCCGAGCGTGTCGAGGATGCGGTCGGCGTTGGCGGGCGGGCACCAAGGGCGGTCCGGGTGCTCGGCGTCGAGCGTGATCGCGACGCGGAGGCTCTCACTCACGGGTCGTCACCTTCGAGGCGTGGACGTACGAACTCGGGTCGCGGCCCCGGAGCGCGGCCAGTCGCCAGGCGAGCAACTGTGCGGGAACGATCGCCGCGGCGGCGGAGACGACACGGTCCAGGTTTCCCAGCGCGATCTCGAGCGCGCCGTCGACGCCGTGCACGCGGTCCGAGACCACCAAGGCAGCGCTTTCCAGGGCGACGAGCTCGGCGGTGAGCGCGAGATCGAGCGAGAGCGTCTCGGGCTCGGTCGCGATCACGATCGCCGCCAGTCCGGGACCCGCGAGCTCGAGGGGCCCATGCCGGAACTGGGCCGTCTGCAAGGACTCGACGGGCATCCCGACGGCCTCCTTGAGGGTCAGCGCGCCCATTTCGGAGGCGGCCCGCGCGCCGCCCCGTCCCAGAAGCACCGTCCTGGGCCGATCACCGTGCCACGTGGCGAGGGCGCCAGCACGCTCGGCGGGATCAACGAGGAGCCGCTCGATCGATCGAGCGACCCTGTCGGCGTCGCGCGCGACCGCGTCCGCGGCCTCCGCCGGCTCGTGGCCCGCGATGACGCGTCCGAGCGCTGCGAGCGTCACGACCGAGGCCGCGAAGGTCATCGTCGACGGCCCTGTCTCCGTGCCGGCTCGCGTATCAAGCGCCACGTCGGAGAGGGACGAGAGGGTGTTCGTCGCGCCGTTGGTCACGGAGACGATGAAGGGCGCGTCGCCCCGTTCCCGGAGGGATTCGGCGACGCGAACGGACTCGGCACTCTCGCCGGACTGGCTCACGAGGATCAGCAGGTCGCCGTCCCGGACGATCGGGAGCCGGAAGTGTGCGAGCTCGGCCGCGTCGACCATGACCGCAGGGATCCCCCCGCCGGCGAGCGACGTCACGGTCGGGTAGCAGGCGTCGTAGGAGCTGCCCATCCCCGAGAACACGAGCGTGCCGCCGTGCTCGCGCTTGAGCCGGCGAAAGTCCGGCAGCTGTTCCAGCACGCCGCCGGCGGCCCGCCGAAGCGCGTCCGGCTGCCCCGAGATCCCGGCGATGAATGGGTCAGGAAAGTTTCCTAACGATTTCACCATCGGGAGTGTACGATGCGCCACGGTGGGTGTGAAGGTCGCGGTCGTCGGCGGCGGGAGCACGTACACGCCGGAACTGGTCGAGGGCTTCGTGACGCGCACAGACCGGCTGCCGGTCGACGAGCTCGTCCTGTTCGACATCGATCCCGAGCGGCTGGGCGTCGTCGGCGCGCTCGCCGAGCGCATGATGCGCAAGGCGGGATGGGCCGGCTCTCTCCGCCTCTTGGAGGACCGCCGCGAGGCGATCGAGGGCGCTGACTTCGTGATCGTCCAGATCCGGGTGGGCAAGCAGGCGGCCCGTCTGCGCGACGAGACGATCCCGCTCGAGTTTGGGTGCATCGGCCAAGAGACCACGGGAGCGGGTGGGTTCGCCAAGGCCCTGCGCACGGTGCCCGTCGTGCTCGAGCTTGCGGAGCTCACGGCCGAGCTCGGCGCTCCCGGCGCGTGGTTCGTCGACTTCACCAACCCGACCGGCCTCGTGACCCAGGCGCTGCTGGATCACGGGCATCGCGCGCTCGGGCTCTGCAACGTCGCGATCGGGTTCCAGCGGCACTTCGCCGGGAGGTACGGCGTCGGGCCCGAGCACGTCCGCCTCGAGCACGTCGGGCTGAACCATCTCTCCTGGGAGCGCGCCGTCTTCGTCGACGGCCGCGACGTGCTGCCCGACCTGCTCGCCGAGCACCCGCAGGAGCTCGCCGACGAGGTCGACCTCCCGGTCGACCTGGTCCGCGCGGTGGGAGCGATCCCCAGCTACTACCTGCACTACTACTACCGGACCGCCGAGGTCCTCGCGCACCAGCGCACGCATCGCACGCGCGCGGAGGAAGTCATGGAGATCGAGGCCGGGCTGCTGGAGCTGTACCGCGATCCGGCGCTCGACACGAAGCCGAAGCTCCTCGAGGAGCGAGGCGGGGCGTTCTACTCCGACGCCGCGGCGGCCCTCGTCGCATCCCTGCACGCCGGCACTGGCGACGTTCAGGTGGTCGACGCTCGCAACGAGGGCGCGATCCCCGGTCTGCCCTACGACGCCGTCGTCGAGGTGTCGTGCACCGTCGACCGTGACGGCGCCCACCCGCTGGGCGTCGCGCCGCTGGCGCCGGACATGCTCGGGCTGGTGGAGCACGTCAAAGCCTACGAGCGGCTGACGATCGAGGCCGCGATGTCGGGCTCGCGGACGACCGCGCTCCGGGCGCTGATGACCAACCCGCTCGTCCCCGACTGGGACACGGCCGCGCCGCTCCTCGACGCGCTCCTCGATGCCAACCGCGCGCATCTGCCGCGCTTCTTCATGGGGGGCAAGACGTGACCGGAGAGGCCTTCGAGATCAAGGAGGTGCCCGACGTCCGCGCCGCGGTCCTGCGCCGCCACACGGACTCCGCGGCCGTCGGCAAGACCGTGCGTGAGGGCATGACCGAGCTGATGACCGCCCTCGAGCGCCTCGGCGTAGCACCGGCAGGCCCGTCGTTCCTCGTCACCGAGGGCGAGATGGACGATCCGGCGGGCCTCGACCTGGAGATCGGCGTTCCCGTCGAGGGTCCGCTCCCGGGCGATGGGGAGATCGTCGAGGGGGTCCTCCCCGGGGGGACTGTCGCGTCGACCATCCACGTCGGCCCGTACCGAACGATCGGGGAGGCCTACGGCGGTCTCACCCGTTGGATCGCCGAGCAGGGCCGTCGGATCGAGGGACCGCCCGTCGAGATCTACTTGTCCGACCCCAGTGACACACCGCCGGAGGAACGCCGCACCGAGGTCCGGTTCCCGGTCACTTGACGGCTTCCCTTGACCACCTCGTGATGGGGTGACTACGATCGAACTTCTTCGTTAGGAAAGTTTCCTGACTGGGCCAGGAGGGAGGCCGCACGAGCGCCGAACCCGTATTCGCGGCCGGCACTCCCAGCCTTCTGCGCGCGATCAACGAGCGCAGCGTTCTCGAATGCATCCGTCGGACCGGGCCCGTGTCGCGGGCGCAGATCGCGAGGGAGTCTGGTCTCTCGAAGCCCACTGTGTCCCAGGCGCTCATGGCGCTCGAGAGATCCCGCCTCGTTCGCGAAGCCGGCCGTTCGTCCGGCGGAAAGGGGCCGACGGCCGTCCTCTACGAGTTCAATCCATCAGCGGGATGGGTCGTAGGAGTCGACGTCGGCCGTGACCGGGTCCGAGCCGCGGTTGCCGACCTGGGTGGGGAGATCGCCGGCCGCCTCGACGAACCCGCCCGGATCCGAAGCATGCGAACGCTCGTCGAGCAGATCGGTCAGGTCGCGCGCCGAGTCGCCGAGTCGACAAGGGTCCCGTGGCGGCAGGTCGCCGTCGTGGCAGTGGGCAGTCCCGGGGTGTTCGGAGCGGGCGAGGACCGGCCCGTCTTGGCGCACAACCTGCCCGGTTGGGGCCGTCATGGGTTGTTGGAGGAAGTGCGCAAGGAACTCGGCACCCAGGCCGTGTTCGAGAACGACGTGAACTTGGCTGCGCTCGGCGAGCGGTGGAGGGGGCTCGGTCGGGGCGCCGACAACTTCGTCTACTTCCACGTCGGCACGGGCGTCGGCATGGGTTCGATCCTCGGAGGCAAGCTGTATCGCGGAGCTCGTGGAGCGGCCGGAGAAGTCGGCTACCTCCCGCTCGCCGTCGCGGATCCCCGTGATCCCGCCAATCGACGCCGCGGGGCTCTGGAATCGGCCATCGGGGCAGCGGCGGTCGTGACGGCTGCGCGATCGGCGGGCATGCCGGCCGCAGGTCTCTCGGCCGCCCGCGTGTTCGATGCCGCACGTGAGGGCGACGGCCGAGCATCGGGAGTCGTCGACGGGATCGGCGCAGGGATCGGGCTCGCCATCGCGGCGATCGTCCCGGTCCTGGATCCGGAGCTGGTGATCATCGGCGGAGCGATCGGTCGCAATCTCGACCTCTTGCTTCCCGCGATCGAGCGCGAGCTCACCGCTCTTTCACCCTTCCGCCCGCCGATCGAGGCGTCTGCCCTCGGGGAGGACGCCGAGCTCACCGGCGCGGTGGCGTTCGCGCTCGAGCACGCCCGGGAGCGCTTGTTCGCGCGCGGAGACGGGAGACGGAGGATCGCGGTGTGATGAGCACGAAGGGGTCCGGCAGGCAGGTGAGGACTGAAGGGGGTTGGACGATGCGGGCATGGACGATCGGCGTGGCGGTGGTCGCGGTTGTCGCGACAGCGTGCACGAGCGGCAGCAGCAGCGCAGGACCAAGCGGGTCGCACGAGCCGGTCACGATCACGGTCCTCGACTATTACGGGCAGGCGACCCCATTCTCGAAAGACGTGATCTCGGGGTTCGAGGCGAAGTACCCATGGATCACGGTGAAGTACGAAGCAGGCGACTGGGACACGATGCACGAGAAGTTCACGGTCCGCGTCACGTCTGGTGACGCTCCCGACGTGGCGACGATGGACATGACGTGGATCCCGACGTTCGCGTCGAAGAGCATCTTCGCCAACCTGAGCGACCTTTCCGGAGGTCAGCTGAACGGCAAGCCGATCGAGGACGCGTACACCCCGGGGGCGTTGGAAGCGATGAAGTTCGACGACAACTACGTCACGATGATGTTCGACTTCGATGCCTACGGTCTCTACTACCGGGCGGATCAGTTCCAGAAGAAGGGTATCGACGTGCCGACGAACTGGGACGAGCTGAGCGCAGCCGCGCAGAAGCTCGCCGAGGACACGAACGGCGACGGCACATGCGACCAGTACTGCTTCGAGGTCTACGGGAACGACTGTTTCCACTGGTGCCAGTTCTTGTTCCAGGACGGAGGAGAGATCCTCAATGCGGACAACACGGCCGCCGCGTTCAACTCCGACGCCGGCCTGAAGGCGATGGAGTATTACCGATCGTTCCTGGACAACGGCTCGGGCGTGTACTGGGGAACCGCCCAGGGTGACCCGATCCGTGGGATCAAGGACGGACGCATCGGGATGTTCCTCGACGGCCCGTATTTCATGGGGATCATGAAGGATTCCGCTCCGGAGCTGAAGGGCGACTGGAAGGTGGCGCAGGCTCCGTATTCGCAGGAGCCGGGGAGCTACCTGGGTGGGACCGGTCTGTCGATCCCGGTGAATGCGCCGCATCAGCAAGAGGCGTGGCTGTTCGTGCAGTACATGCTCGAACTCCAGCAGCAACTCGGCGTCTTCACGCTCGCGGGCGCAGCGCCTGCGACGTCGGCGGCCTTGGACAGTCCGGAACTGACGAAGCCCGATCCATACTTCGACGGGCAAGCTCCTTTCTCGATCTTCAAGGACACAATGGCAACAGCCACGCATTTCCCCTACGTGGAGCAATGGGACGCGATCGACACGGACATCGGGAACATGGTGCAGTCAGTGATGCTGGGCCAGTCCTCTCCGCAGGACGCGCTCAGCGCGGGGGCCTCGAAGGTGGATGGCGAGCTCTCCGGGTAGCGCGAGCACCCTCGCGCGGATACCGGTTCGGCGCCGGCGGATCCGAGGCCGTTGGCGCCGATACCTCGCGGCGTATCTGCTCGTCGCGCCGGCGATCATCGCTGCGCTCGCATTCCTTTACATCCCCATGCTCTTCTCGGGATACTGGAGCTTCACCACGTACAGTGGCCTCGGGCACCCGAAATGGGTGGGCTTGCACAACTACGCGAAGCTGTTCGGCGACTCGGACTTCCGCAAGGCCCTTTGGAACACCGTTCTGTTCGTTGTTCTCGGGATGGGGATCGGGCCCGTCCTCGGCTTCCTCTCGGCGCTCCTGTTGAACCAGGCCGTCCGCGTCCGCGGCTTCTTCCGGGCTGCGTACTTCGTACCCGTGATGACGTCTCTCGTCGTGGTCGCGACGATCTGGAAGGTCCTGCTCGCCGATCAGGGGATCATCAACCAGATCTTCTCGTTCTTCGGGCTGCCGATCCGTTCGTGGCTCGACAATCCGGCGACCGCCCTCCCGGCCGTGGTCGTCACGAGCATCTGGCAGGGGTTCGGATTCGAAACGGTCGTGTTCCTCGCCGCACTCCAATCGATCCCGCGGGATCTGTACGACGCCGCGCGCGTCGACGGAGCCAGCTACTGGCAGCAGGTTCGGCACGTGACGCTGCCGGCTCTCAGGCCGACGATCATGTTCGTCTACATCATCGGGATCATCGGGAGCTTCCAGGTCTTCGACCAGATCTTCGTGATGACGGCCGGTGGACCGATCAACTCCACTCGGACGCTGGTCTTTGATCTCTACGACCGTTTCACTCAGCTGAACCTGGGTGAGGCGTCGGCGGTCGCGTACGTGCTCCTTGCGATCCTTGCGCTCCTGTCCTACATCCAGATCTTCGTGTTCGAGCGGAGGCGCCGGTGACGGACACGGCCAGGATTCAGGACCTGGAGCCCGTCCGCACGGCGGGTCAATCGGCTCCACGCCGGCACCCGCGCCATCCTGTCCGACGATCGATCCTTTATGGGGCGCTTATCCTCACGTCGCTGTTGATGATCGGCCCGTTCTACTGGGCGTTCGCAACGGCGTTCAAGCCGAGCGCGGACGTCTTCGCGTCCCCCCCCAAGCTGATCCCCAACCCATGGATCCTTCAGAACTTCCGCGACGTCTTCACGCTTCTCCCTTTCAATCGGTACTTCCTCAACAGCGTCATCGTGACGAGCGCGATCGTTGCGCTCAACATCGTGTTCGATACGTCGGCGGCCTACGCTTTCGCCAAGCTCAGGTTCCCCGGCCGCAACGTGTTGTTCTTCCTCCTGCTGATCACACTGATGGTCCCGTTCCAAGTGAACCTGATCCCGCTTTACCGGATCATGGTCACGCTCCACAAGATCAGTCCCCATCTCGGGGTCGACTCGTATTCGGCGCTCATCCTGCCGGGAGCCATTCAGGTGTTCGGCATCTTCCTGATGCGCCAGTTCCTGCAGTCCATCCCGGACGAGGTGCTCGAGTCCGCCCGTGTCGATGGCGCCTCGGAGTTCAGGATCCTCCGCTCGATCGTGTTCCCGGTTGCAGCACCCGGCATGGCGACGCTTGCCATCTTCACCTTCCTCGGAGCGTGGAACGACTTCCTGTGGCCCCTGCTCGTGACGAACACCGATCAGATCCGAACCCTACCGGTCGGTCTGGCTCTGCTTGCACGGAAGAACACGGTGAACTGGGGCGACACGATGGCGGGCACCGTGCTCGCGGCCGCCCCGATGATCGTGGTGTTCCTCGCGCTCCAGCGCCGATTCATCGAAGGGCTCACCGCGGGCGCGATCAAGGGGTAGACACCATCGAGTACCCGTACGGCTCGAGTGCAACGGCCACGTTCGAGCCGTCTGCGAGCGTTGCCGCGAGGTCCAGGCTGGTCGGCCCATGGTTCGTGAAGACGGCGACGCCGCCCGCCGCACCGCGCAGAGCTCCGGCGGTGACGTCTGGATGGCCGCTCGGCTGAAGCACGCTCGCCAGCTTGGCGACGCCGTCGTAGACCCCCCAGCTCCGATCACCGGGGCCGTGCGCGTCCGGGACCCCCGCGAGCTGCAGTTCCAGTGGTATGGCCGACGTGACCGTCCAGCCCGCACCGATTCGCGCGACCACGAGGGCCGGCTCGCCGTGTGCGTCGACGGCGATCGGCTCGGCCCCCCTAAGCGCCAGCTGGACCGGACGCGTGTGGAGCTCTCCGTCCCACGGGGGCAGTTCGAGCACGTCCCCCGGAGCGAACGGGCCCCATCGTGCCACGAACCTGAGGACCGGCACCCCGGATACCGCAGCGCGATCGGCGACATGGCAGCCCGCGAACGAGTCCATCTCGGGGATCGCGGTGTCGGCGGAGCAGGACAGATACAGGACTCCCCCCCGAGCGAGATGCGCCTGGGCTCCGGCCCACCAGCTCGTGCGCACGTGGAACAGGGACGTGCTCGTGGACGTCAGCGGAGCGGGAACGAGCATCACCGGCACATCGGCCCAGAGGTCGTCGAGCCGCTCCCGGGGGAATGCACAGGCGAGGTCGGCACGTGCTGCCAAGACGAACGCGTTCAGCCATCCCCGCACCAAGATGCGTGGGTCGCGGTTCGGATTCCACGCCGTCTCGGCGGGAACGTAGGGTCCACTTGGAGCTTCGTCCAGGCCGAACGTGCGCGTGTCGTAGGGGTGCGCGTACTCATGGGGAACCGGGATCGCGGCCACCGGCGGCGCCGGGCCCAGCGAAGCTGCCGCGTCGAGGTCGAATGAGCCGAGCAGACGGGCAGCGTCTGCCAAGACGCGTCCTCGAGGCCTCAGCGCGCCGGTGTGCTCGGTGACCCCGAACTGCGTCTCGTGGGGCTGCCGAACGTAGGGGGCTCGTCGGTAGGCATCCGGCTCCGCGTCGGTCCAGCACCATGCGTAGAAGCCGACCGCGCCCCGGCCGAAGCTCGACCACGTCAGGAGTCGGTCGTAGGCGGCGATCGCTTCCGGGTCGTACTGGGCGGACGAAGCCCCGTATTCATGCACCATCACGGGCCGGCCAGCGCCCGCTGCGAGCGCCGTCTCGAACGCAGCGGCGTGCGTCATCCGAGGCGAGAGCATGCGATCCGGATACAGCTCCTCCTGGTAGATCGGGTACGGATGGACGCAGGTGAAATCCAGGTTCTCTGCGACCACGTCGGCGCGGAACGGACCGTGGCCGACCTCCTGCCCGCTCGTCCCGATCGTGATCAGGTGCGTGGGGTCCTCGGATCGAAGGCTTCGTACGAGGGCGCTCGTCCACTCCCGCGCATCGTCATCGTTCGTATCCCGGAAGATCCAGAGCGGGGGCTCGTCGGTGAGATCCCATGCGATGATCGCCGGGTCGTCCCGCCACCTTCGCGCGACATGTGCGACGTGGCGTGCTTGCAGGTCGATGAGGTCCGGATCTCGGTGCGGGTGTCGTCCGTCGCGCCAGGGAACGTCCCAGTACGCATCGCCCACCTCACCGCCGATGAGGAATGTGGGATGCAGGAGGAGCCCATTACGGCGCGCCGCCTCCAGCACTTGATCCAGCACCTCCATGTGAGCGTCGTCGTAGCGACCGGCGGCAGGCTCGATCGCCGCCCACGGCAGGTCGATCCGCACCGTGTTGAGTCCCTGTGCGGCCATCGCAGCGAACGCCCGATCGAACTCCGCGGCATCGACGCGCCATGGCCAATCGGGGCCTTGAACGGGAACGAAGTGGGCGCCGACCGGGACGAACGACCGACCGTCTCTTTGAAGGAGATGGGTTCCTCGAGATACGACGGTCATGCTGTCTCGGGCTCCAGCAACTCGTAGGTCCATCCGGAAGTCGGCGTGTAGAGGCCGATGGTGGTGCCCGCCGGCGCGTCATCGATGCGGACCTTCACCTCCTTGCCAAGGCGTCGAACCTGCATGTGCTGGACCGCCGCCTCGCGAGCGAGCCACCAGGTCGCGAGCTCCGCAGTGGTCATGATGGCGAGGTCGGGTCGCACGACCGCTCGCGCGAGCCATCGTTCGACCGCTCCCGCATAGTCCTTCGTGTCGCCGGGAAGCCGACCGTATCCGGCGTCGGGGGGGTCGATGAACACGTGGGCCAGGGAGCCGCGCGCGACGGCCCGGTCGAGGACCGAGTCGAGGACGGCCTCGTAGTCGCTTGGGTCCGCCGTCCGGGCACGTACGCCTTCGGCCAGGGTGTTGTAGGAGCAGCACCCGTTGGGGAACGCGGGTCGGTCGGATCCGTGGAGATCGGCAGCTGGAGGAAGCGCCGGCGAGCCGAGTGGTTCGTGGAGGTCGTGCACAACGCCGATGCGGAGGGAAGGGTGGAGGTCGTCGATGCAGGGTGGTACGGCAGCCCTCCGGTCACCGAGCGATTGGCTCCGACTGAGGACTCGGCCATGTAGCCCAGATCATCCAACACATCCGCCGACCGCTCCCACGCCTCCCATTGGAAGTGCGGCAAGCGGAAGATCCGATGGTCGTCGCCGCCCAGATGCTTGCGGAACGTCTCGTTGCTCTCGGTGATCTCGAGACGCATCTCGTCCGCGGACAACGAATCCCATGGTTTGGAGTTCCAGTGCGAGTACGGGTGCGTGTACGTGTGGTTGTAGTACTCGGCGCCGGGAGGGAACGAGGATGGTTCCGCGTCGACGTTCGCGGCAGCGGCGAATACTCCGTACGAGTGGAAGCCCGCGCGCATGGCGGTTTCGATGGCCGGCCGCACGTAACGGGAGCATTCCGGGTCGACACCCGTCGGATGATCCACGTCGCCGTCGACGATCAACGCGGCGGCCTTCGCGTGCGGCCATCGCCAGAACGCAACGAGGCCATCGTGGGCTTCACGCTGAAGGGTCGTGAACGCTGCGTCCGCGGTCGCCTCCGTGTCGTCGATCGTCTGGTCGGCTGATATCAGGTCTGGCGTCAAGAAGGTGGAGAAGCCTTCGGCCGATGTGTCTGGGCCCACCCTTTCGAACGGCACCCCCCATGCCTCGAGCAAGGCGCACCAAAGGACCGCACGGCTCCAACCGTTCGCCCGTTCGGCCGGCATCGTCACCCCCACCCGGGGCACCACCGGCAACGCGAACGATCGTCCTCCCAATCTTCCCTCCCCGGTCCACTGCGGCCGTCCGTATGCTAGCCGCCGCATCGAACGCGGACCGGTAGAGGGAAGGGGGATCGATTGGAGTCGACGCACCAGTTGATCGGGCGATTCGAAGGACTCTTGGACGACACGACGGCGCTCGTCACCGGCGCGGGGTCCGGGATCGGGCGTGCGTGTGCGGAGGCGATGGCCCGTGCGGGTGCGAGCGTCGCTCTGATCGGCCGCCGCCTCGATCGGCTGACGTCGACGGAGGAGCGCATCGCCGCCGCCGGTGGTCGGGTCCTGACGCTCCGAGTCGATGTGAGGGATCCGGGTGAGATGGAGGAGGCAACTAAGCGCATCGAGGACGAGTTCGGACACGTCGATATCGCGGTCGCGAACGCCGGCGTCAACGCATGGGCCGACCTCGCCGATCTCACACCGTCGGCGCTCAGAGACGCGCTCGCCACCAATGTCGAAGGGGTTGCGAACACGGCGCGTGCGGTTGTTCCGGCGATGCAGCGCCGCGGTCACGGGAAGTTCATCGTAGTGGCGTCCGACAACGGCCGGCGCCCGGAGCCGGGTGGTTCTGGATACGTCGCCTCCAAGTTCGGAGCGGTGGGGTTTGCGCTGTCACTGTCGCAGGAGCTCTACGCGTCCGGGGTCACCGTCCACGTCGTGGAGCCCGGGGGCGTCGACACTGGGTGGTATCCGAATGAAGAGGACGCCCCCCGCGACCGGATGCTTCGCGCCGATGATGTCGCCTACGCGGTGCTTCTGCTGGCGACCCTCCCCGGAGACGTCGTGCTTGAGGAGGTCATGATCCTGCCGCGCGCGTTGCTGGCCCGCCCATGGTGAGGAGAGCGCCGCGTGCGCCGATCGGCTCGGACGTCGCCGTCATCGGAAATGTGAACGTCGATCTGATCGTGCGCGACGTCCGCGAGCTGCCGCCGCCGGGTGAGGAATGGACGGTCGAGGTTGCCGACATTCGGTCGGGGGGCGCCGCCAGCAACACGTCGCTCACACTGGCGTCCCTTGGTGTTGCATCCTCGGTGGTGGGAACCGTCGGCGACGACCGACTTGGGGCTCGATTGATCGAGGATCTGGCCGACGCCGGCATCGACGTCTCCCAGATCAGGACCGCGCCAGCATCGAGAACCGGGATCTCCATCGCGTTCGAGGCGCCAGGCCGTGACCGTTCCTTTCTGACGTTCCTGGGGAGCCTGGCCGATCTCGACGCGTCACAGATCTCCGACCGCGTGACGCAGACGCGATTCGTGCTCGTTACCGGGTACTTCCTGCTGCCCGCCCTTGCACAAGACCTGCCCGCGGTCGTCGCGAGGGTCCACGCTGCGGGCGGGACGGTGCTCCTCGACACGGGGGCCGACCCTGGTGGCTGGTCGACGCAGACGCGCTCGGCGATCAGTGAGCTCCTTCCCAGCGTCGACATCTTCCTGCCGAACGAGCGGGAAGCGACCGCGTTGACCGGCGAGCCCGATCCGGAGATCGCCGCTCGGCGTCTCCGGGACACGAGCGGCAGTTGGGTCGTGGTGAAGCAGGGCTCTGACGGGTGCTCGGCCGTGGGCCCGGGCGGTGCTGAGGGACGGTGCGAGGCGACGCCGGTCGATGTGGTGGACACGGTCGGCGCGGGGGACGCATTCAACGCGGGCTTCATCGCCGCATTGATGGAAGGAGGGACTCCGGTCGACGCGCTGCGATTGGCCACCGACGTTGCCTCCACGTTCGTGTCCCGCCCCTCGGGCGATCGGTACCCCACCCGTGACGACCTTGCGAAGGGACCCAGGTGAGCGCGTGACCGAGGCCGAACCGGTTCGCGTCACCCTCGTGCCCCACACGCACTGGGATCGCGAATGGTACGAGCCGTTCTCGGTATTCTCCGAGCGGCTCGTGGGGATGATGGACACGCTGCTCGACCTCGAGGCACGCGGCTTCCCGCACTTCCACCTTGACGGCCAGACCGCGATGATCGACGACTACATCGATCGCCGCCCCGATCGAGCAGACGAGCTCGCTGGCCGCGTCGCGGACGGAGGTCTGTCCGCGGGGCCCTGGGTCACGCAGATGGACGAGTTCCTGACGTCGGGGGAGTCGCACATCCGCAACCTCGAGATGGGCCTTGCGCGCGCCCGCGAGCTTGGGCGCGCGCTCGAGGTCGGTTACATGCCCGACCAGTTCGGCCACGTGGGGCAGATGCCGCAGATCCTTCGCAACGGCGGCATCGGCCGGGCGATGGTCTGGCGTGGCGTCCCGAGCGAGATCGAACGCTCGTCGTTCCGCTGGCGCGCCCCCGACGGCAGCGAGGTCCTCACCGAGTACATGGTGTTCGGTTACTTCAACGGCGAGGCCTTCGACCGGGCGATCGAACCGACCGACCTCGCCGGCGCGCTCGAGCGGAGCGTCGCGAAGATGCGTCCGTTCATGGCAGGCGACCGGATGGTCGTGATGGTCGGGTACGACCACGCCGGGCCCGACGCGACGCTTCCGGAGCGCCTGACAGCCGCGGAGTCGACGCCGTCGATCGACGCCCGGATCGGATCGATCTCCGAGCATCTCGACGGCCTTCACGTGCGCGATGATCTACCCGTCTGGACCGGCGAGCTCCGCTCGTCGGCACGCGCCCACCTGTTGCCGAACGTGTACTCGGCCCGCGTTCACCAGAAGCGCGAGCGTGGACGCGTCGAGGCGCTCCTCGAACGGTACGCCGAGCCGTTGGCGGCGCTCGCTCCGTCGTTCGGCTGGCCCGACGAGGAACTGAGGCATGCGTGGACGCTCCTGCTGTGGAACGGTGCGCACGACTCGGCGTGCGGCTGTTCGCACGACCAGGTTGCTCGCGACGTCGACGGTCGTTTCGCGGAGGTGCGCGCGATCGCCGAGGACGTGGTCGAGCGCGCCCTCACCTCGCTCGGCTCGCGCACGCGCGACGGCGGGATCATCCGATTCAATCCCTCGCCGTTCGAACGCCAGGGCGTCCCGCCGCTCGGCTACGCGGTGGTCCAGGCGGCGTCCGAGGAACGGCTGGTCGACGTTCGGATCGAGCCGACACCCGCCGGGTTCGTCGTGGACGGCGTGCCGATCCGGCTCATGGACGAGCCCGACGTCGGAGACCTGTACACGTTCTGCCCGCGCGAGCTCGGCCAGCTGCCGTCTCCACCGGCCGTGGTCGAGGTGCGAGGCCGCGAGGTGGATGCGCGATGGGACGCCCTGCGGTTGGTGTGCCGTGTCACGCGCCGCGAAGAGGACCCGTTCGTCCGGCTCGAGGGCATCCTGCACAACGAGCGCCCCGACCACCGCGTGCGGCTGCACGTCGAGCTGCCGGCTCCGACCGACCGATCGGTCGCCGGCTCTCCGTTCGAGCTGGTCGAGCGCCCGCTCGTCGGCGAGGGCAGTGCGAACGAGTCGCCCTCGTCGACGTGGCCCGCACGGCACCTCGTCACCGCGTCGGGCGTCGCGGTGCTGCACGAGGGCGTCTTCGAGTACGAGCTAGCCGGTGGTCACGAGCTCGCGGTGACGCTCCTGCGGTGCGTCGGTGCGATCTCCCGGCCCGGCCTGCTGACGCGACCGTTCGACGCGGGGCCTCACACGCCGACGCCCGAGGCGCAGATGCCGGGCGAGACCGTCTTCTGCCTCGGGGTCTGGGCGAGCGCGCCCAAGGATCCCGTCGGGCTCTTGGAGGGATGGGAGCGCTTCGGTCTGCCCGTCGTGGAGGCACCGGCATCGGGGGGCGGCTCGCTTCCCTCCTCGGCGGCGCTGCTCGACCTGTCGCCGGGTGACGCCCAGGTGTCGAACGTCCGGCATCGCGACGGCCGCGTGGAGGTTCGCGTCTGGAACCCCCGGCCGGACCGCGAAACACGGGCGTCGGTCGCAGGCCGGAGCATCGACGTCGGTCCGGCGCGGATCGAGACGGTCGGGCTGGACTGAGCCGCGAGACGTCAGGCGTGCGGAACCGGGTTGGCCGCGAGCTCGGTCGCGACCACGATCAGTGGGCGGCCGAACACCTCGGAGAACCGATCGGCCACACCGCGGGGCCGCCATCCCGCCGGGACCGGGGCGACGACCTCGAACCCCTCGCGGAGCCAGTTGCACGACACCGGTGCCGGATCGTTCCGCGGGATCCGCCGGTTCAGCTCGTCGGCCAGCGCCACGGCGGTTGCCGCGCGCTCGATCGGAGCGCGGTCGGCCTCGTCGACGAGCCGCGCGTAGCGGCCGCGCCGCGCGTCGTCGGCAGCCTGGCGCAGGATCGTGCCGAGGGCGCCCAGGTCGGTGTGGGAGAAGCCGGCTAGGTCGGCGGTGGTCACGATCATCGCCGTGTGCTCGAAGCGGTCGTAGTAGTCGATCGCCCGGCCGACGTCCACGAGCGTCGACGCATGCCCGAGCATCTCGCGGATCGACTGCGGCGCCTCCGGGACGAGCGCCTCGTGCAGTCGGACGGCGATCTGGGCGCGCCGATCTGCCAGGCGTGCATCCCAGGTGGCGAACCGCGACGCGAGCGTCGCGACCGAGATCGTGCGCACCCAGGCCGCGGGCGGCACATCCCGCCCGTAGGTATCCAAGGCGAGCCCCTCGCGCAGGCCGCGACTGGAGACGATCATGCGGCGCGTGCCCAGGTGCCGCATCGCGCCGTGCACCACCAAGGCTCCGCCGAGGATCGTGTCGGCTCGGTCGGGGTTGAGTCCGGGGATCTGGGCTCGTCGCTTCATCGTGCGCTCGGCCAGGTCGTCGATCATCTCGCCCAGCCGTCGCTCGGACAGCTCGTAGCCGTGGAGCAACGCGAACGCCGATTCCGTGCGACGCATGTCGATCTTCGCGAGGTTCCGCACCGTTCCACCGATCCCGACCAGATCCTCCCGCTTGCGCAGCTCCGCGATCCCGGCCGAATCCAGCGTCTTCGCGATGAAGGCTCGCAGCTTCGCGGTCTCTTTCTCCGACGGCGGATCGGCTTCGAGGAACCGGTCGGAGACGCGGAGGGACCCGAGCGGGAGCGACCAGGCTCGCTCGAAGCGACGCTCGGAGAAGCGGGTCAGCTCGAGGCTGCCGCCTCCGACGTCCATGGTGGCTCCCGCGTCCACGGGGAGGTCGTGGACCGCGCCGAGGAAGCCCAGCCGCGCCTCGAGGTCACCGTCGATCACGGACAGGGTGATTCCGAGCCTCCGCGCCTTCTCGATCAGCGCGTCGCCGTCGTTGGCGTCGCGCACGGCCGAGGTCGCGACGGCCACGATCCGGTCGGCGCCGGCCCCGTCTGCCACCGCTCGGAAGTCGCGCAACGCCTCGATCGTTCGGGCGATGCCGGCCTCGCCGAGCGAACCGTCGTCTCGCAGGTCGCGCGCCAGGCGCAGCGGCGCCCGTGCGTCCTCGACCACGTCCAGGTGCTCGTCCTCCCGCAGGCGGAACACGATCATCCGGCCCGAGTTCGAACCGATGTCGATCACGGCGAACGGGCGGTCGTCGGAGGGGTCGCCGGTCACCGGCTCATGCTCACAGTCGCGCCTCGGAACGCCCGGCCGCGGATGTGCATCGGGCGATCAGTCGCCCGCGCGTCCCGCGAACGGGGGAGCGGGCTGGGGCAGACGCACCTTGACCCTCGCGTCGATGATCGCGGCGCCGGTCGGAAGCACCATCACGGGGTTGCAGTCCATCTCCGCGATCTCGGGGTGGTTGTCGGCCAGCGCGCTCACGCGAAGGATGACGTCGACCAGCGCGGCGACGTCCTTCTTGGGGGCTCCTCGGAACCCGTCGAGCATCGGGAAGTGCGCCAGCTCGTGCACCATCTCGTCGGCGTCGAGGTCGGTGAGCGGGGCTACCCGGACGGCAACGTCGCGGGTCAGCTCGACGGTCACGCCGCCGGCGCCGACGGCGACCACTGGTCCGAAGATCGGGTCGCTCGCAACGCCGACGAGCATCTCGCTGCCATCGCGCATCATCTCCTGCACGAGGAAGCCCTCGAGCGGCTCGCCCCGTTCGGCTAGCTGCTCGGCCATCGCGCGAGCCTCGGCGAGCACCTCGGCGGGGTCGAGGTTGAGAGCCACACCTCCCACGTCGGTCTTGTGCACGGGGCCGATCGCCTTCAGCGCGAGCTTGGTTCCGATCGCCGCCGCGGCCTCCGCGGCCTGCTCGGCGGTCGTCACGGACGCCTCCCGTGCGCGAGGCAGCTCGTAGCAGTCGAAGAGTGCGGCGACCTCCTCGGGCGCGAGCCACGCCTCCGGACCTCGCTCGAGTGCGGCGGCGATCACGGCGTGCGCTTGGTCCTCGCGGATGCCCGTCAGCTCCGGGATGCGTCCCTCGGGCTTCCTGCGCCACTCGCCGTGGCGTGCCGCATGCGCGAGCGCGATCGCTGCCTGCTCCGGGAAGGGGTAGGAGGGGATCCCGAGATCGGGCGCGCGAAGTTCGTCGGGGATTCCATGGCTGGACATGAAGCTCGTGAGCACCGGGATCCGACGGTGGAGCGAGCCGATCGCCTCGATCATCGCCTTTGCGATCGCCGGAGCGTCCTGCTCCAGCGGCGGGATGTAGATCACGATGAGCGCATCGATCCCCGGGTCGTTCGCGACGGTCTGGATCGTCCGGGTGAAATGCACCGGCTTGGCCGACGCGATCATGTCGATGGGGTTGGAGGTCGAGGCCTCTGGGGGGAGGAAGGATCGGAGCTCCGCGATGGTCTCGGGCGCAAGCTCCGGCACGCTGAGCCCTCCGGCCTCGCAGGCGTCGACGCACTGGATGCCTAGGCCGCCGGCGTTCGTGACGATCGCCACGCGGTTGCCGGAGGGCACCGGCTGGTGTACGAGCAGCGCCGCGACGTCGAACATCTCTTCGAGGGTGTCGGTACGGATCACGCCGTGCTGGCGGAAGACGGAGTCGACCGTCGCGTCGTTCGCCGCCAGCAACGCACCCGTGTGGGAAGACGTGGCGCGCAGACCCGCCGTGCTCCTGCCGCTCTTGACCGCGATGATCGGCTTGTTCCTGCCGATACGGCGTGCGAGCCGGCCGAAGCGACGCGGGTTGCCGAACGACTCCAGATACAGGAGCAGGACCTCCGTCCGCGGATCTTCGTCCCAATAACACAGCAGGTCGTTCGCCGACACGTCGGCCTTGTTGCCGACGCTCACGAACGACGACAGGCCGATGCCGAGGTTCGCCGCGTACGCCATCACGGCAAGACCGAGCGCCCCCGACTGCGACATGAACGCCACGTGACCGACCGGCGGCGGCGTGGTCGCGAACGTTGCGTTCAGCAGCACATCGGGGTCAGTGTTCACGATCCCCATGCAGTTCGGGCCGATCAGTCGCATCCCGTGGTCGCGACACAGGTGCACGAGCTGCTCCTGCAGCGCGAGCCCCTCCTTCCCGACCTCTCCGAACCCGGACGAGATCACGACGAGCGAGCGCACGCCCTTGCGGCCGCACTCGTCGACCACGTCGAGTACGTACTGGGACGGCACGGCCACGACGGCGAGCTCGACGTCGCCGGGGATGTCCAGGACGGACCGGAACGCGGTCACGCCCTGCACCACCGGCGCGGTGGCGTTGACCGGGTACACGGCGCCGGCGAACGGCCCGATCAGCAGGTTCCGGAGCAGCCGACCACCGATCGACGCGGGGTCTCGCGACGCGCCGATCACGGCGCACGACCTCGCCTCGAGGAACTGCCGGACCGCGTTGGCGGCCGCGAGGCGCTCGCGCTCCTCGAACTGCTCGATCGTGGTGGCCGTGATCGTCGTGGGAAACTCCACCTCCACGACGCCCGGCTTGGCGTGGATCGACACGAGGAAGCCGGAGTTCCGGAACACCTCGATCATGCGGTGGTTCTCGGGCAGGACCTCGGCGTAGAAGGCCGTGATGCCCTGCTCGCGCCCCGCCTGCGCCAGATGCCCCACGAGGATCGACCCGAGCCCGTGTCCCTGATAGTCGTCCGCGATCGACACGCTCATCTCGGCTCGTTTCGAGTCGCCGGCCCGGAAGTACTGCGCGCCGCCCACCATCCGCGGCTCGCCAGCGCCGACCGTGGCGATGAGCGTGAGGTGGTCGACGAAGTCGACGTCGACCGTGCGCTTGGCGTGCTCGGTCACGTCGATCGACGGTGACCAGAAGCGGAGCCGCCGCGTCTCATCGGACAGCCCGATGACGTAGTCCTCGACGAGCTCGAGGTCCGCGAGGGTGGCGGGTCGGATGTGCGCCGTGGACCCGTCGCGGAGGACGACGTCGCTCACCAGATGGGTGGGGTAGGTGGTGCTCACGAAGGCATGGTAGGCGCTCGTGCACGGCGGCGGGGGTGCCGGTCGGCGCAGTCTCGGCGGGTCGGACGGCGCCCGCCCTCCTCGGGGCCGGGAGCGAGGTGGCGGAGGACATCTCGATATCCTGGATCGTCGGCGTAGACGCAGACCCGCGAGGTGGTGCATGACGGTCGCGATCCGGACCGAAGACCTCTCCAAGACCTACGGTCAGACCGAGGCGCTGGCGTCCCTCGACCTCGATGTGCCCAAGGGAGAGGTCATCGGCTACCTCGGCCCGAACGGCGCCGGGAAGACCACGACGATCCGCCTCCTGCTCGGGTTGATCCAGGCCACGGCCGGCCGCGCGGAGATCTTCGGGATAGACGCGCAGGACGATCCGGTCCAGGCTCATCGGCACGTCGCGTACGTCCCCGGTGAGGCGACCCTGTGGCCATCGCTCACCGGCGCGGAGACGTTGCACCTGCTGGGGCGCGTCCAGGGCCGGGTCGACGTGCCATATCGGGACCTCCTGATCGAGCGGTTCGAGTTCGATCCCACGAAGAAGGTGCGCGCGTACTCCAAGGGCAACCGGCAGAAGCTCGTCCTGATCGCGGGGTTGATGAGCCGGGCGGAGCTGCTGCTGATGGACGAGCCGACCAGCGGGCTCGACCCACTGATGGAACGAGCCTTCCGGGTGTGCATCGGGGAGGCGCGCGAGCGGGGACAGACCGTGTTCCTGTCTTCGCACATCCTCGCCGAGGTCGAGGCCCTGTGCGACCGGGTCGCGATCCTTCGCGCAGGCCACCTGGTCGAGGTGGGAACCCTTGCGGAGATGCGGCACCTCTCCGCGCTGCAGGTAGAGGCGGAGTTCGACGGGACGATCCCGGACCTGTCGGGCGTGCCGGGCGTCGACGGGATCCAGGTGGACGGCAACCGCATCCACTGCCAGGTCACGGGCCCGATCGACCCGCTCCTGGACGTCCTCGCCGAGGCGCATGTTCGACACCTGACGAGCAGGGAGCCGTCGCTCGAAGAGCTCTTCCTCGCGCACTACGGCGCGGACCCCGCACACGACGGGGGGCCCGATGCGGCATCGTGAGGTCTACGACGACCGACACGCGGTGCGGGCGGTCGCCGTCGCGACCGCGAAGCGGGCGTCGCGTTCGGGGGCGCTGTGGGGGTTGGTCTTCGGTCTGCTGATCGCGTCGGCCGCGACGTCGTACACGTCGGCGTTCCCGACCATCGAGGGCCGGCGGCAGCTGGCGCTGACGATGCAGGGCAACGCTGGGTTCGCGGCCATGTTCGGCACGATCCACCGGATCGATACGGTGGCCGGCTACACGCCCTACAAGACGATGTACACGATGCTCATCCTCGGGGCCGTTTGGGGGCTGCTGATCGCGACCCGGCAGCTCCGCGGAGAGGAGGACGCCGGCCGATGGGAGATCCTGCTGTCGGGCAGGACCACCCGGGGCGGGGCGGCCGGACAGGCTGCGTTCGGGCTTGCTACGGGGATCGTCGCCGTGTGGATCCCCACCGCACTCCTGGCGGCCATCGCGGGCGCGAGCTCGAAGGTCGACATCGGCGTGGGGGCGGCGTTCTTCTTCGCGACCGCGGTCGTGGCAGCCGTCGCGATATTCATGGCGGTCGGCATGTTCGTCGGGCAGCTGGCGGCCACGCGCCACGACGCGAACCTGATCGGGGCGGGCGTCCTTGCGGGCTCCTACCTGATCCGGATGGTGGCGGACTCGGCTCCCGAGCTGAACGGGCTTCGATGGGCGAGCCCGCTCGGTTGGATCGAGGAGCTCCGCCCGTTGACGGGATCGCATCCGCTCGCCTTCGTGCCGATCGTGCTCCTCGTCGCTGTGCTGACGGCGGCCGCGATCAGGATCGCGGCCCGGCGCGACCTGGGGAGCAGCGTGTTCGGCGACCGCGACGCGGCGAGGCCGCGAACGCTCCTGCTGGGCGGCGAGGCCGGGCTGACGATCCGGCTGACGCGCCCCGCGGTGGTGACCTGGCTCGTGGCCCTGTCGGTGACGGGACTCGTGTTCGGTCTCGTCGCGCAGGCTGCCGGAAGCGCCCTGCGCGGTTCGCCGGGGATCGAGCAGGTGATCGAGCGGCTCGGCGGAAGGAGCGCGGGCGCGGCGTCGTACCTCGGGTTCGTGTTCGTGGTCGCGGCGGGTCTGGTCGCGATCGCGGTCGCCGGACAGGTGGCCGCCGCGCGGAACGAGGAGGCGGCCGGGCATCTGGACAACCTGCTCGTGCGCCCGGTGGCTCGCTGGCGCTGGCTCGGGTTCCGGCTCGGCGTGGGGGCCGGGCTCGTCGTCCTGGCGAGCGCGCTCGTCGGCGTCGCGGCGTGGGTGGGCGCGGCCAGTCAGCAGACCGGACTGGGGTTCGTCGACCTCGTGAAGGCCGGGCTGAACGTTGCGCCGCCCGCCGTGTTCGTGCTCGGGATCGGCGGTCTCGCCTACGGGCTGTGGCCGCGGGGATCGATCGGCGTCGTGTACGGGCTCGTGGTGTGGTCCTTCACCGTCGAGACGATCGCCGCCGCGGTCGATTCGAACCACTGGCTGCGGGACACCTCTCCGTTCCTGCACATCGCCCCGGTGCCGGCCGCCCAGCCCGATTGGACCGCGGCCGCCTGGCTCGTCGGGCTCGGCCTCGTCGCCGCCGTCGCTGGGATCATGGCGTTCGGTCGCCGAGATCTCGCCGGCCTGTGATCGATGGCTCGGCGTCCGCTCACGTGCCGACGCGGAAGACCGCCGAGCTGCCACGTACAAGGCGACCGAAACAGTCACCCCGGCCGTCGTCGCCTCCGAGATCACGTCACCGAGCTGCATCGACCCCCGGAAGATCGCACCGCCGGTCACTCGAGCGAGCCACGCGGTCGCACCGGCGACCAACGCGGTTCGCAGGGGGAGCCCCAGGACGGCAGAGAAGAGCGCCACGATGACGACTACGTCGGGGTACGGGTACGCGACCACGATGGCGGCCAGGGCGACGGCGAGGACGCCGACCGAGTGGCGCCGTCTCCACCACAGGGCGAACACCACCGGGAAGCAGATCGCCCCGAGGATCGCGTGAACGGTCCACTCTGCCGGGCCGATCGCGGCGTTGCCGCCGCTCGGAACCGGCTGGACGTAGACGCTGCTGAAGAGGAAGCCCGCGTACAGGATCGCGACGACCCCCACGACCGCCGCGTCGAAGACCTTCGGCGGGACGGAAAGGCGGGGCGGCGGTCGCGGCAGGCCCTCCGCCGTGTCCACCGGTCGTCGCGAAGCCAGGCGGGAGCGAAGGTTGGTGATCACCGTCGCGAGCCTACGAGCCGGGCGAGGCGAGAGCTCGAAGCCCGACGCGCAGCAGCTTCCCCGCGCCGCACGCGCCGTGCCAGCCCTGCGTCCGTATCGGCCGCCACCGATCAGAGCCACGTCGTCCGGCGCGATCCTCGCTCGCACGCTCGATCCACGAGCCCACCCCGAAGTTCGCGGACATCGCGAGCAAGCCTATGTCTCGCTCCCGGTGTTTCCGTCGCGGTGGCATCGGGGTACCCCCATAGGCAAGGGTGCGGGGGACGGATCGACGAGCGAGGTGATGTCCGATGGCGATGCCCTCAGCGCGGGTCGAGCGCGATCACGAGCCACCCGAGCGAGCGCGGGTTCTGCGACTCGTACAGCCTGTCCCTTCGTCGCTCCCCGGTCACCAGCTACGAACGTGCACGCGCTGCGGAGCGCACACGTGGTTCCAGCTCGAGGACCCCGCCGGCTGGTACACCTGCACGGCCTGCGGCGCGTACGCCTGACCGGAGCGGCCACCGAGTTTGCGGGAAGGTCGTCCTCACCGTCTGACCATCGTCACGATGACTCACTCAGGACCTTGCGCAAGGTGGCAGCGAAGGCGTCGGGCTCTCCCATCTGGCTGTACTCGCCCCCCAGGAACCCGCCGTGGTCGCCGGGGAAAGTCACCGGTGTCGTGCCGAGCAGTTCGGCAACCGCCCGCGCGGCACGAGCGGCCATCGTGTTCCCGCTCTTGGCTCCCACCGCGACGACGATCCGGGTCGGCGCCGCGCGGAGCGCTTCGAAGTCGTGCTGATAGGTGTTGCACGAAACGATGTTCTGCCCGACAAGCGCGTCGTCCCGAGAGCCGTCATCCTGGGTCGGCAGCCCGAACATGGCCGGATCGGGTGCCGGTTGCCCTGCGTAGTCGTCGGGGAGTGGACCGTCGTAGCTGACGAGCGCGATGAACTTCGCCATGGCCGGTCCGAGCCCGTCACGCAGGTACGTTTCGTGGATGTCGATGCAAGCGGCGAGGACCTGCTCGCGATCCGGCAGCACCTGGGCGGCCGGCGGCTCGTGTGCCACAAGGGTCCGGACCTGCTCGGGGTGACGGGCGACGAGCGCGAGTGCGTTCACGGCGCCTCCGCTGGTGGCGAAGATGTCCACGGGACCCGCGTCGAGGGCCGAGATCAGCCGGTGCAGGTCGTCCGCGTGCTCATCGGGTGTTGTCTCGGTCGCGCCGTCGGTGCGCGTGCTGCGCTCCGATCCGCGTGGGTCGTATGTGACGACCGTGCGATCGGCGAAATGCCCGGACAGGGTCCCGAAGCCCGCGGCGCCCATCGGTGACCCGATCGCGAGCAGGACCGCCTCATCGCCGGGCTCGCCGCTTCGGACGTCGTAGGTCAACACGGCGCCCGGTACATCAAGCGTGTTCGTCGTCGGTTCGCTCATCTCGCTCCTCCGCGATCCTCTCGCTCTCGTCATCAAGACTGGCCTGGGAGCCCAGACTCATCGCGGCAGGCGGACTGCACGCCGCCCTCGTCTCAGCCGTCGCCGAAAGCCTGGGCCATTCGCACTGCCAGGAGCTTCCTCACGACAGCTTCGGGGAGCGGCTCGTCGATCGGGAAGTGGAGGGACCCCTTCGTGGACGTGTACCCCTCGAGCTCCTTGGACAGCTGTGGGATCACCGATCCGCTGTGTGGCAGGTAGCTGAGGTGCTTCGTGAAGGCGGCGAACCCGGCGATCGTCTTGCCCCGAAGCTTGAAAGCCGGCATGCCGTAGGAGATGCACTGCTCGGCGTCGGGAACGATCGCCACGATGGTGTCGCGGAGCCGAGCCAGCGTGTTCCGCTGCGGCTCGTCGAGGGCGTCGAGATAGTCGTCGATCTCCTTCGCGGACACATGCCGGATCTTAGGGAGGATCCGCTCGGTCCATCACGGGAGCCAGCGGTCGACGTCGAGCGACGTCGAGAGCACGCCGAGGTCGCCCGTGGAGCGGATCCACGTCGCCGCGTCGACGAGCGCCTGCACCGCGACCCATGTGAGCTGCCCACCGACGCTGACCCGCTGCCCGCCGGCGTCCGCGATCGCCCCGAACGTGCCGAGCGCCGGCAGCGCGAGGACGTTGATGGGCAGCGTCACCGCCTCGCGCACGGTCCGGATCTCCTCGACGGTCCGCAGACCCGGTGCGTACAGGACGTCGGCGCCGGCCCGCTCGAACGCGCGCAACCGCTCGATCGTGTCGTCGAGATCAGGGTTGCCGCGGATGTGGTTCTCGGCGCGCGCGGTGAGCGTGAAGGGGAACGGCAGCGCGCGTGCCGACTCGACGGCGGCGGTGACGCGCTCCACCGCGTGCGAGCGCTCGTACAGGTGGCCGGCCGGGTCGTAGTCCTCGATCGACCCGCCGACCGCGCCGGCCACGGCGATGCGCTCGATCGCCCGCGCCGCGTCGCCGGGATCGGGGCCGTACCCGTTCCCCAGGTCGACCGAGATCGGAAGTCCCGTCGCGCGGTCGAGCGCCGCCGCGTGCGTGACCACCTCGTCGAGGTGCGCGCCGCCGTCGCGCCGGCCGAGCGTGAAGGCGAACCCCGAGCTCGTGGTTGCGATCGCGCCGAACCCGAGACCCTCGAGCACCCGCGCCGAGCCCGCGTCCCACGCGTTCGGGATCACGAACGGCGGGCCCCGGTGCAGCTCTCGGAACGTGGCGGCCTTCTCGGCTTGGCTCGGCAACTCAGCCCTCCTCGGCGACGCGGAGCACCACCTTGCCACGTTTCCCGCGAGCCTCGGTCCGCTCGAAGGCCGCGCGGGCGTCCGCGAGCGCGAACACCGAGTCGACGAGCGATCGGATCGCCGCACTCGCGCTGAGCTCGAGGAGCTTCTCGAGCTGCTGCCGGTTCTGTTCGACCACGAAGTACGTCGCCTCGGCGCCGCCGGGGACGTCCGACGGCTCCTCCGCGACCGAGACGAGTCGTCCGCCGGCGCGCAGATGCTTCACCACGTCGACGACGGTTCGCCCGCCCGCTGTATCGAATATGAGGTCGAACGGCTCTGTGTCCGTCTCGCCCAGGGTCTCGTGCGCCCCGAGCTCGAGCGCCAGCTCCTCGCTGCCGGGTGCGACCGAGGCGACGACGTGCGCGCCGCGCCAGCGAGCCAGCTGCGTCGCGAGATGCCCGACGCCTCCCACCGCCCCGGTCACGAGCACGCGTTGCCCGGCTTCGAGCCGCCCGTGATCGAAGAGCCCCTGCCACGCGCTCAGGCCGGCGAGCGGCAGCGCCGCCGCCTCGACGTGCGAGAGCCCCGCCGGCTTCGGTGCGAGGAACGCGGTCGGCACGGCCGCGAGCTCGGCCGCCACACCGTCGGCGTCGAACGCAGTCAGTGCGACAACCGCGTCACCGGGCGTGAGATCGCTTCCGTCCGCCGCCTCGACCACGACTCCCGATAGCTCGTAGGAGGGGATCGCCGGCGGTCGGTCGGTCGCCCACGTGAGCTCGTCGCGCGTGAGCCCGGCCACGTGCACCCGCACGAGCGCCTCACCCGGACCGGGTGTCGGCGCCTCGACCTCGTCGATTGAGAGCGTGTCGAGCCCCTCGGCGTGGAGCCTGACCGCGCGCATCGTCTCCGTTCCTCCCGTCTGAAAACCTTCCTAGGAAGTATCTTCCTCAGAAGATGCTCACGTCGGGCGGGACGACGAAGCGGCTGGATCGCCTCGTCGAGGCCGGACTCGTCCAACGGGCCCGATCCGAACGACCGCCGAGATACGCGGGTCCGCCTCACCCGCCGTGGCCTCCGCCTGATCGACCGCGAGATCGCGGCCCACGTCGGGCGGATCGACACGATCGTCCGCGCGCTGTCGGCCTCCGAGCGTCGGCGCCTCGACAGCCTTCTGCGGACGGTGCTCGCCGGCATCGGTGCGCGCACCTGAATCCCGTTGACCACTCCTCTCTCGTGGTGGGGAGGCAGCCTCGTCCCGGCGGGTCTGCGAGACCTACACTCCGGCCGTGCTTGCGTGTCACACGTGCGGCAGGGAGAACCCAGACGGGTTTCTGTTCTGCGGTTTCTGCGGGGCCTCGCTTGCTCCCGCAGGAAGCGAGATCCGCAAGACCGTGACGGTGCTGTTCTCCGACGTCACAGGGTCGACGTCCCTCGGCGAGCGTCTGGACTCGGAATCGTTGCGACGCGTGATGTCCAGGTACTTCGACCTGGCGCGAACGGTGCTGGATCGCCATGGTGGGACGGTCGAGAAGTTCATCGGCGACGCGGTCATGGCGGTGTTCGGGGTACCCGAGGTGCACGAGGACGACGCCCTTCGCGCCGCGCGCGCTGCGGTCGAGCTGCGAGGGTCGCTCGACGAGCTCAACGAGGAGCTGGAACGGAGCTGGGGTGCGCGCCTCCAGATCAGGACGGGCGTCAACACGGGCGACGTCGTCGCGGGCGATCCCGCAACCGCGCAGTCCTTCGTCTCCGGCGATGCGGTGAACGTCGCGGCCCGGCTGGAGCAAGCGGCGCAGCCGGGGGAGATCCTGCTCGGCGCGGCGACCTTCGCGCTCGTGCGGGACGCCGTCCGGGTCGAGCCTGTCGAGCCGCTGTCGTTGAAGGGAAAGGCCGAACCCGTGCCCGCCTTCCGTCTGGTCGAGGTGGTGCCGGGCGCTCATGGTGTCGCTCGTCGTCTGGACTCGCCGATGATGGGGCGCGACGCGGAGCTCGCCGCGGTGGTGGATTCGTTCGAGCGCTCCCAGCGCGAACCTGGGTGTGAGCTCGTCACGATCATCGGCGTCGCCGGTGTGGGGAAGTCCCGATTGATCCGGGAGGTGTCCTCGCGTCTGGCCGACCGGGCGCGGATCGTCGAGGGACATTGTCTGCCGTACGGGGACGGCATCACCTTCTGGCCGTTGGCCGAGATCGTGAAGCAAGCGGCCGGCATCGAGGACACCGACCCACCGGGGGAGGCGGTGGAGAAGATCGGCGCGATGCTCACCGACATCGAACAGGCCTCCTTCATCGCCGAGCGGGTGGGGGCCGCGATCGGGCTCGGTCACACGGAGGGGGCGCTGCAGGAGACGTTCTGGGCGTTCCGCCGTCTGTTGGAGACGCTCGCGGCCGAGCGGCCCCTCGTGGCGGTGATCGATGATATCCACTGGGCCGAGCCGACGCTCCTGGATCTGATCGAGTACGTGGCCGGCTTCAGCCGGGGCCACCCGCTCCTGCTTCTCTGCACGGCCCGACCCGAACTGCGTGAGGACAACCCCGAGTGGGGTCGAGCGGGGACGCTGGTCTCGCTCCGGCCGCTCGGACCGGCCGAGAGCGAGGATCTCGTCCGCAACCTTCTCGGCAGCGCGCGCTTGCCGGACGAGATCCGGACCCGCGTCGTGGAGGCGGCAGAGGGCAATCCCCTTTTCGTCGAGGAGATGCTGCGGATGTTCATCGACGACGGCTTCCTTCGCCGAGACGATGGCCAGTGGGTCCCGACGGTCGACCTGTCCGAGGTCTCGACGCCGGGGACGATCCACGCGCTCATCGCCGCCCGGCTGGATCGGCTCCAGGAGGAGGAGCGCGCGGTGATCCAGCGGGCCGCCGTCGTGGGGAAGGTCTTCTACTGGGGCGCCGTGACCGAGCTGTCGCCCGAAGAGGTTCGCGGGAAGGTGGGCGGGAGCCTCCAGACACTCGTTCGTCGCGAGCTCATCCTGCCGGAGCCCTCGCCGTTCGCCGGCGACGATGCCTTCCGATTCAGCCACATCCTCGTCCACGACACCGCGTACGGGTCGATCCCAAAGCGCATGCGGGCCGACCTGCACGAGCGATTCGCGTCCTGGCTCGAGCGCGCGGCCGGCGCCCGCCTCGTGGAGTTCGAGGAGATCGTGGGGTACCACCTGGAGCTCGCATGCCGGTATCTCGCCGAGCTCGGCCCGGTTGACGAGCGCGGGCTGGCGATCGCCGCGAGGGCGGCCGCGCGGCTCGGTGCCGCCGGACGCCGAGCGTTCGCGCGAGGCGACACGCCGGCCGCAGCGAGCCTCTTGTCTCGGGCGAAGAAGTTGCTCTCCGAGCGCGACCCCACGCGCGTGGAGCTGCTCTCCGAGCTCGGGGCCGTCCTGACCGAGACCGGCGACTGGCTGGAGGCAGAGGCTTCGCTCTCCGAGGCGGTCGAGCTGGCGCGCGTCTTCGGCGATCGAGGGTCCGAAGCGCTCGCCGTCGTTCGGCTGCTCTGGCTCCAAGAACATCGCGGGGGGCTCGTGTCGAACCTCGATGCCCTGCCCGAGCTCGAGCGCGCCATCGCGCTGTTCGAGGAGCTCCGGGACGAGGGCGGGCTCGCCGAGGGGTGGATCCTTCGGGGCAACATCGAGTTCTGGGGCGGTCGGGCGGAGCGGGCGGTGGAGGCCGTGGACCGGGCCATCGAACACGCACGCCGGGCGTCCGACTCCCGCCGCGAGGCCACCGCGCTGGTGATGCGCTCGTTCTGGCTCGTGTGGGGGCCCACCCCCGTCGACGAGGTCGCGACCGCCCTGGAGGACCTCATGGAGGGACCCGCCGCCGCGTATCCCCTGTCCCGAGCGGCGATGCTCCGCCGCAGGGCGATGGTCGAGGCATGGCGCGGGAACTTCGACGTCGCACTCGAGCTGGTGGGTACAGCCGTGTCGTTGGTCAACGAGTACGGCGCGGAGATGGATCTCGCGACCAACTCGCTTTCGGCCGGGTACATCGCGCTTCTCCAGGGCGAACCGGCGGTGGCGGAGCAACGGTTCGGGGAAGCCGTCGCGTTCTTCCGCGAGATCGGCGACGTCGGACATCTCTCGAGCTATGCGTCTCTCCATGCCGAGGCACTCCACGCACTGGGACGCGACGACGAGGCGATGGCTCTCACCCGGGAGGCGGAGCGCACGAGCATGCATGGCGATACGGACGCCCAGGTGCATTGGCGCCGCGTGCGAGCGAGGATCCTCGCCGGGAGGGGCGAGCTCGACGAGGCCGTGAGGCTGGCGACGGAGGCGGCGGTCATGGCTCGTCATGCCGACGACCTCGACAAGCGAGGCAAGGCGGTTCTAGATCTCGCGGAGGTCCTTCGGCTGGCCGACCGGCCACAGGAGAGCATCGAGGCGGCTCGTGAGGCGTTGGACACGTTCGAGCGCAAGGGCAACGTCGTGATGGCCGAGGCCGCTCGCTCGTGGCTTCGAAGCTCGACCCCGTCGTCTTGACCGGCTCCGGCCGACTTCGCCTATCTCGCGTTCGCCTCGCTGCTGTTCGTGAACGGGATCGGATTCGGTCTGTTCGCCGCTCCGAACACGACCTCGATCATGAACAGCGTCCCGGCCACGCAGCGCGGTGCCGCCTCCGGCATGCGAGCGACGTTCCAGAACAGCGGCACGCTGCTGTCGATCGGTGTCTTCCCCTTCATCGATGGCCTGCGGATCGTGTTCACGGCATCACTGGCGATGTGTCTGACCGCTGCGTCCGCGTCGTGGATGCGGGGCCGCCGGTACGTCCACGTCGAGATCGAGGAGGAGCAACTGCAGCCCGCCCGTAGCCTCTCGTCAGATCGAACGTAGCCCGCCCCCCAACATGCGAGTCGCTACATTGCGGATATGGGCGGCGTATCGAGGCGCGAGGTGGCAACGCAGGCGGGGGTCAGCCCCGAGAAGGTCACTGCGTTGGTCGACCTCGGCATCCTTCGGCCCGCCGACGATGGATCGTTCTCGGCGGGCGATGTCCGCAGGGCGCGAGTCGTGGACGGACTCGAGCGGGCCGGTCTGCCCATCGAGGCCATGGCGAAAGTTCTGGAGCAAGGGGATCTCTCTTTCGAGTTCCTCGATCTCCCCGTCTACGACCGATTCTCCCGCCTGAGCGACACGACCTTCCAAGACCTGAGCGCACGGCACGGCATCCCCGTTGAACTGCTCATGGTCATGCGCGAGGCGATCGGGTTCGCACGACCGCGGCCCGGGGATCTCGTCCGGGAGGACGAGCTTCGCATTGCTCCCGCGATCGAGTTGCAGCTTTCGAGAGGCTTCAAGCCCGCCGTCATCGAAGGTTGGCTTCGGGTGTACGGAGAGAGCCTGCGTCGGATCGCCGAGACCGAGGCGGATTGGTGGCACACGGAGATCGAACTGCCACATCTGGCGTCCGGTCTCGGCGAGGCGGAAGTGTTGGAGGTGGCCTCCCGGTGGGGAGACGAGATGACCTCGGTAGCCGAGCAAGCCCTCCTCGCCGTCTACCACGCGCAACAGGAACACGCATGGACCGACGTCTTCATCTCCGATGTGGAGGGCGTCCTGGATCGCGCCGGCTTGCGATCGAGAACCAAGACCCTCCCGGCTATGTGTTTCCTAGACATATCTGGATACACGCGGCTCACGGAGGAGCGTGGGGACGAGGCCGCCGCGGAACTCGCGGCGGGTCTCACCGGCCCGGTCCAGCAGGTCTCCGAGCGCCGTCGAGGCAAGGTCGTGAAGTGGCTGGGAGACGGCGTGATGTTCCATTTCCGCGAGGCGGGTCCGGCCGTTCTCGCGGCCCTCGAGATGGTCGAGGAGCTCGCAGGTTCGGGCCTCCCACCCGCCCGTGCGGGCGTCCACGCCGGTCCGGTCGTCTTCCAGGGAGGCGACTACTTCGGGCGAACGGTGAACATCGCGGCACGGATCGGCGAGTACGCGCGACCAGGGGAGGTCCTGGTCAGTCAGGAGGTCGTCGACGTCGCTCGACTCGACGAAGTCGACTTCACGGCGATCGGGCTCGTCGAGCTCAAAGGGCTGTCGGAGCCGGTTCCGCTGCTTTCGGCGCGGCGACGGGCCTGACCGAGACGCGTCCGCCACTTCGCGTCGACGACATCATCGGCGCGGGCGGTGCTCGAAGACCACTTCGGGGAATCCTTCGGGCGGTCCGTCGAGCAGGGGCGCTCGGCGACCGCGCAGCTCCTTTTCGAAGAACGCCAGCGAGTACGCGTTGACGATGTGGTGCGCGCGCTCCGCGCCGATCGGACCGGCCAAGCCCGGCCACGGGACGAGGGACGAGAGTAGATGCGCATCCGTCATGTCGAGATGAAACATGCCCGGCACCTGGACGTAGTACCCGCCGTTCGGCAGCCGCTCGTACACGCTCCGCATGGTGCTCAGGGTCTCGTCGATGTCAGTCTCCGGCCAGCCGCCCGCCGTCCGGCGCTCGAGCCGCATGCTGTCGGCATCGCGAGTGATGAACATGGTCGGCTGCCGCAAGCCGTCGCGCACGACGTCGGCATGCATGGCGGCATCCTCCAGCACGGCCCCGCGGAAGCGCCGGTCCAGGTGGCACGCCTCACCCCCAACGACCGCGCCGAGCGAATGGCCGACCAGGCCGACACGTTCGAGGTCAAGACGTCCGGTCAGGATGCCGTTCGGATCCTCGCGATCGAACGCCGCGAGTTGATCCAGCGTGAACATCACGTCGTGAGCCAGATACGGGATGTGAGCGTCCAGGAAAGCGCTGTGCGGAGGCGCCCACCGCTCGTCGTAGGCGACCTCGCGACCGTCCGGGAATCGCACCATCGCGACGGAGGTTGGTTGATCGAGGGCTGCGACGATGTACCCGTGCGAGACCAGCTCCTCGACCTGGAACGTCTGCAACTGCCGGTAGCTGCCCTTGATCCCTACGAGCATGATCAGCACGGGGTAGGTGGATTCCTCGTCCGCGACGGGCGCCGACGCGACGGCGTTCGTGACGACGTCTCTGAGCGGATCGAGCGTGGACGCCGGCACCCCGAGGAAGCGCGCCAGCGCAGGGAGGACGACGTCGGCATCCGGCAGGTAGGGCGCACGCGGCGACGCGGGCGCTTCACGGGCCGGATACGAGACCTGCACCATCAGCTCGCGACGAGCATCCGGGTCCGAGGTGAACAGCTCCGAACGATCCCCGTCCACAACGTGGTAGGTCGTGGTGCCGATCGCGTACGGACCGGTCGGACGAGCGAAGGCGTGAACGGGTTGGATCATCCTGTGGCGGTTGTTCCCTCAGTTGGAGGTCACCGATCGGCCGGAGGAGGGGAAGCCGCTGGTGTCGGCCGACCAATGCGAACGACGCTAGCAGGAGATCTGGGTTCGTACGGTGTTCCTCATGGATGAGCAAGAAGGGCGCCTCGCACCTGCTGTGGACCTCCACTGGATCCCCCTGGGCGCAGGCGCGCACTTCGTGCGCTTGACCGGGAAGCTCTATGAGGCACTGAAGGCGCTTGCCGACCATCGCCCCCAACTCGATCTCTACCACACCGCGCTCCAGATCTGGCTCCCGGACGACCGATACGCCATCGAGTGCGCGGCGATCCTGAACCTGCGAGGCGCAGAACGAGGGGTCGTGGCCGGGGGGCCGGTCGGGATGCGCTGGCTCGGACGATTCCGACACTTCCGATACGAGATCCGCCGGTGGCGGGGAGGTTCGATCCCCGATCTGGCCTATGCGCCGTCGGGTGCGGTTCGGGTGGCAACGGACGTCGTTCGCGCTCAGCGGATCGTGGATCTCGTGCCGCGCGTTCCAGCAGCCGTGTGGGGCAGGGACGAGCTAAACACCGGCGAGATGTGGAATTCGAACTCGCTGATCTCCTGGCTTCTCGCCCGAGCCGGCATAGAGACCGACCACCTGCACCCGCCCGCCGGCGGCCGAGCTCCTGGTTGGAACGCCGGTCTGGTTGTGGCACGGCGCCAGATGCAGCACGGGACACCATGAACGGACTTGGGCGGTGCCCACGGCACCCGCACGAGTGGTGGTGTTCGTAGCCGCGGTCGCCTCGTCGCTCTCGACCAGTCCGACGGACCACCCCGGGTGACGGTGAGATCGCGCCGGCCGCTTCGTTCGAGCACGCCTTCCTCGCGATCGTCCTTAGGGCAAAGAATGAGCTTGGGGGACATTCGTTCACCCTTGCCCACTCAAGCGACCATGTTCTCGGTGGGTGAGCGTCGCCTTCCACGGGGAAGGAGAACGCCCGCGCGATTTCCCGGGTCTCGTATACTCACGGGCCGGTCGGCGTCCCGAAGGAGACTGCTCATGCCCCAGATCATCGTCACCGCGGCGGTCAACGATGTCGAGGAGTGGTTGAAGTTCAAGGCAGAGATGGTCCCTGCGCTGTCGGCGGTCGCGTCGGACGGGGCCAGCTACGTCGCCATGGATGGCGGCAAGCAGGTCGCCAGCACATGGGACGTCCCTGACATGGAGGCCTTCCAAGCAGCTCAGAGCTCCTTGTCTCCGGAACTGGCGGCTGCGGCGGAGCGAGCCGGGATGATCCCATCGACGATGGTGGTGTACGTCAAGAAGTAGGCCCTGGGGCGGCGACAGGCTCGCCGGGCAGTTGGCTGCCCCGACGTCGCGATACGCGCGGACCTGGTCGACCCCGGCCGTGCCAACATCTTCGCAGCGCTGGGAGTCGCAGGCGGCGCTGGAGACCTTGCGCACCCGCGGCCATGACACGGAACAGCGCCTGGCTATGCACGCGGTTCACGTTCAGGAGTACGACATCGTCGACGCTGGCCGTGTTCGGGGAGGGTGCGGAATGGATCGGCCGGACGGACTCTGCTGCGACCGGTGAGATCGGCGCCGCGGTCCAGTCTATTTAACGACGACCAACCCAGCGAGAAGGGAACTCGACCATGAAACTGACGAGCACCGCGCAGGTCTCCGTTGACGGAGTCATGCAGGGGCCCGGCGCGCCGGAGGAGGATGAGCGCGGCCGATTCGAGCGCGGCGGATGGGCGCACTTCGACGACGAAGCCTCGACGGTCATGGACGAGATCTACCAGCGGGCCGACGCATTCCTGTTCGGGCGGCGGACCTACGAGATCTTCGCCGGCTCCTGGGGATCATGGGCAGATCCGGGCGACAGCCCCATCTGGACGGCGTTGAACACGCTGCCAAAGTACGTCGCATCGACCACGCTCACCGAACCGCGCTGGGCGAACACGACCGTCCTCTCCGGCGACGTCGCGGCGGCCGTCGGCGAGCTGAAAGCCAAGCCGGGACGCGAATTGCAGGTGCACGGCAGCGGCGCCCTGTTCCGGTGGCTGCTCGACAACGACCTTGTCGACGAGATGAACCTATTCATCTTCCCGGTGGTCGTCGGCCAGGGCACGCGGCTATTCCCCGACAGCGGCCCAGACGCAGCGCTTGACCTGGTCGACTCGCGAGTTACCCCGAAGGGGATAACGATCCAGGTTTACCGGCCCACCGGCCGGGTCAGCGAAGCTTGAACCCCGATCCCTGAAGGAGGTCAGCGGTGTCACTCGCCCGCGTCCACAGCTTCTCGATCTCGCTCGACGGCTTCGGCGCCGGCGAACCTCAGAGCCACGACGCACCGTTCGGCCACGCCGGCGAAAGGCTGCACGAATGGATGTTCACGACCCGCTGGTGGCGCGAGATGGTCGGCGAGCCCGGCGGCACCCGCGGCCTCGACGACGCCTTCGCGCGGCTGCACGAGCCCGGGATCGGCGCCGAGATCATGGGTGCCGGGAAGTTCGGCTACCCGGGATGGCACGATGACCCCGAGTGGAAGGGCTGGTGGGGCCCCGACCCGCCGTTCCACACGCCGGTCTTCGTCCTCACCCATCACCCACGCCCGTCGGTCGAGATGGAGGGCGGCACGACGTTCCACTTCCTCGACGTGTCGCCCACCGAGGCGCTCGAGACCGCTCGGGAGGCTGCGGACGGGCAGGACGTGCGCATCGGTGGAGGCGCCACCGTGATCCGCGACTTCCTCGCTGCGGGGCTTGTGGACCACATGCACATCGTGGTGGTCCCGATCCTGCTCGGCCGAGGCGCGCGCCTGTGGGAGGGGCTGGAGGGCCTCGAGAAGGACTATCAGGTCGAGGCCGCCTCCTCGCCCAGCGGAGTGACGCATGTGACGTTCACGCATGTGGCGTGAGCCGCTCGACGCACAAGGAGGAACTCCATGCAAGAGCTGCTCGTGGACTTCATCACCTCACTGGACGGCTACGGGGCCGCGGAGGGCTGGCCCGGATGGTGGGGACTCGAAGGACCCGAGTATCTCGCCTGGCTCGGCCAGCAGCCCGAACGCGACTACACGATCTTGATGGGAGGGAACACGTACCGCCTGATGTCCGGATTCGCCACCGAATCCAAGACGTCGGGCTCGGACGAGCCCATGACCGATGAAGGCGCCGCCATCGCCGAGCTCGCGAGGGCGTCCAAGGTCGTGTTCTCCTCGACGTTGCAGCCTCCGTTGGCGTGGCCCAACACCCGGCTGATCAGCGGAGATGCGGTCGAGGCGGTGGCGGCGATGAGGCAGGACGGCACCAGCCCGATGCGCACCCTCGGCAGCCTGACCCTGTGCCGGTCGCTCCTCGAGGCAGGCCTGGTGGACCGTTTCCGCGTGGTCGTTTTCCCCGTTATCACCGGGAACACCGGCCGCGACCGCATTTACGACGGGTATCCCGATGTCGCCCTTGAGATGGTTGCCAGCCGGACGTTCGACGGCAGACTCCAGCTGCTCGAGTACGTCCCCAGGGTACTCACCGGTCCACCCGGCTCGCACCCCGCTTCCTGAGCGCGCACTGCTGCCCGAACCACGCGACGTTCGCTCGATCAACGTGTCGTGGTGGTTCATGCTCACTGCCCTTCGCCGTTCGTTAGGCGTCTCGGACGGGCTCGTAGGTGAGGAAGGCGACGTCGCCATCGATCTTCTTGGTGTCGACGAGGCGCATGGGCTTCTTGTCGCTCGTCTCGCCGAAGAGGCGCTTACCATCCCCGAGCACGACCGGGTAGATCTTCAGCCGCAGCTCGTCGACGAGGTCGTGCTCCATCAGTGTGCGCACGAGCTGGAAGCTTGCGGGGACGAGGATGTCCCCGTCCAGCTCTTGCTTCAACGTCGAGACCTCGTTCGCCGCGTCGCCCTCGAGAACCGTCGAATTGTTCCAGTCGGCCTCATGGAGGGTGGAGGACACGACGTACTTGGGCATGCTGTTCAATCTGTCGGCCAACTCGCCGCTACGGGATGGCCACCGCCCCGCGAACCACTCGTAGCTCCGCCGGCCTAGCAACAGGGCCTCGGCGCCCAGGGCGTCGTCGAGCGCAAGCTTGTTGACCCCCGGACGGTCCTTGATCAGGCCGACCCAGCCGCCGCGCTCGAAGCCCTCGTCGCCGGCCGGGTCCTGGATGACTCCGTCGATCGAGACGTTGTCGCTCACGACGATCCTTCCCATCTCGGTTCTCCCTTCTGTGGTGTTGCCGCCACCGCCACAGCCGGCGGCGTGGGTTCGCCTTCGCGCTTCGGTACTCCAGGATCCCGTGCGCCAACTCGGCAGGTCCTCCCTGGGCACCCGGTGGTCGGGTAGCCCGCGTCCGCTTCATGTGAATGGCGGAGGCGAAGGGAACACTGTAAGAACCCGAACGCCGCAGGTCAGGCCCTCTGGGTCGATGCTCGACGTTGGGGTCGAGTCGGGCAGGCGCCTGTTGGCCGCGCATTCACCGCTCGATGGGAGAATTCGGCCGTGGAGGTGTCAGACCTTTCGCGCGCGATGGCTGCTGCGGTCTCGACTGCTGTAGAGCTCGACCTGGCGGTAGATGACGCCACCGTTCTTCACAACTCGAACAAGCTCGCGCTGCGCCTGCTGCCGTGCGATGTCCTTGCCCGAGTCGCTCCTGTAGGACACGAGGTTGCGGAGTTCGAAGTCGACCTTGCCCAACGCCTCGCCGATACCGGGAGCCCAGTTGCCGCTCTTGAGCCTCGAGTGGAGCCACGGGTGTACGACCGTGATGGCTTCGCGGTGACGTTTTGGAAGTACTACCGACCCGTGACCGCTCAAGCGGTCTCTCCGGTCGACTACGCGAGTGCGCTCGACGTCTGCATGAGGGCATGCGAAGGCTCGATGTGGCGACGCCGCACTTCACCGATCGAGTCGCGGACGCCCAACAGCTCGTTGCGAGCCGAGATCACACGCCGGCGCTTGCCGAGGAGGACCGGAAGCTGCTGAGCACCACGTTAGGGAGCTTGCGACGGGCGATCGGTGACAGCGGCGCAGCCGAGCAGTTGCTGCACGGCGAGCCGCATCCCGGGAACCTTCTCATCGCGCACAGGGGGCCGCTGTTCATCGACCTCGAGACGTGCTGCCACGGCCCGGTCGAGTTCGATCTGGCTCATGTGCCCGAAGAGGTAAGCGAGCGCTACCCGGGCGTTGATCAAGAACTGGTGCGCGAGTGCCGGCAGCTCGTTCTTGCGATGGTTGCTGCGTGGCGTTGGGACCCCAGCGACCAGTTCCCGAACGGGCGGCGCGCTGGTCGAGCAATCCTGAGAGTGCTACGCGAAGGTCCTCCGTGGCCGGCACTTGGCGACCTGCGCCGCCTGTCGTGATGAGCCGACTGCGTGATCCGCAACGGCAGCAGCGGTTAGATCAGGACCGCGCCACGGGGCCGGCGCTCATCACGTCCGCGCTAGCGCGTGGCATCGAAGCGCTGTCGTTCATCGACCGAAGAGGTGGAGAGATCGGGGAGCATGTTCGGGCTCCACAATCACTCCCCGATCTCTCCGCGCGGAGGCGAGGGGAACACTGTAAGAACCACAGCGCGCCAGGTCAGACGGTACGGGTGGATGCGGGTGGCTGGGGTCGTATCGATGCTTGGGCAACAGACCCTGCAAGATCAAGGCACAGCTGAGCGGGATAGCTCCAAGACGTGTGGAAGCAGCTCATCCGCCGATCGCTCGGCCGAGAAGTGTGTATGGCCGGGGAGCGACACGAAGACGGCCCCAGGGATTTCCGCGGCCGCTCGTGCGGCGTTCTCGTGCATCTCGTCTTCCTCGCCTGCGTAGATGAGGCACGGGACGATCCGCTTCGTAAGGTCTTCCGATACCGATCCCTCGATGAAGAGAGATTGGAACTCGGCGTCCAGTGCGACCGGATCGTTCTCGAGCATCCAGGTCCGTCCGGGCTCGGGGAACCTATCGCCGATCGAGGACTCCCACGTCTCGACGAACGCGACCATCCCGTGCTGTCTTCCGGCCGGGACCGCGTCTAGGACCGCGCAACATCGGACCGTCGACCGGCCATGCGTAGGGCTGGTTGCCGCAGAGAACGAAAGCACGCGCTCGGGAGCATGCTCGTCCGATTGCGAAACCGAGACGGGCGCCCCACGAGAAGCCGATGTAGTGGGCTCTTTCGATAACCAGGGTGTCCAGTATGGCCACGGCGTCGGCGACCCGTGTGGTCAAGGCGTAGGAGGCAACCTCGTGAGGCTTGTCGCTTCGGCCCTGGCCGCGGGGTCGGCGAAGACGAGCCGGAAGTCCTCTTTGAGCGCCTGAGCGAGGGGAGAAGCGTTCGCGTACTCGAGAGGATCCGTGAAGCCCGGGTAGACGAGAACCGGCTGTCCGCCGCCCCCGGAGTCTTCGAAGAAGGTTCGGACGTGATCGTTCGGATTCGTCGCGTAGGGCATGCGCTTGCCCCTCGTCCGCAGAGCTCCGCTAAGCCTTGGTTTGCTCCTCCGCTAACCGGCAGATGCTCGTGGGAAAGAGGGAGGGAACGGGGAGTCCGCTCGCAGCACCACGTTTCCTCCTCGATCTCTCCAAGCGGAGGTGGAGGGAACATTGTAAGAACCCCAGTGCTCCGGGTCAGGTGGTGCGTGTGGGAGCTCGAGAATGGCGCATGACCGAGGCCGGTCTAGGGAAGGGGCGACGCGGGTGGACCGGGGCCAGGCATCCCGTCCCTATGGGGGCTAGCATGGGCACGATGTGCGTCCAGATTTTCCGATAACCCAGGCTGGGATCCACCCTCGGCCAAACGCGAAAGAGACCGGACGGCAACCAAGGACTCAGTACGGGGAGGCCGCGACCTGCAAGGACCTGTCTCCAAGAGTCAGCAGGGGGGTCCGTGCCGCGGAATTGATCGCGGCCCTCTCGCTGGCGACGGATCTCGGCATCGGTGTACCCCTCGAACATGGTCTTCACAGCACGCTTGTCGGCATGCGGCTTTGCGAGCGCCTGGGCGTGGATGCCGAGACAGCGTCCCAGACCTATTACGGGTGCCTGCTGTTCTACGTCGGATGCACTGCCCCCGCGGACATCGGTACAGAGATCTTCGGCGCAGACGACGCGTTGACGACCTACGGCTACCCAACCAGATCCGGGTCTCGATCGGAGGCGGCGATGGGGATGCTGCGAGCCCTCGCGGCGCCGGGTGGTACTCGGCTCGCGCGCGCAGTGAAGGTGGCCCGGGGAGCCCCGAAGCTGGCCCGCGGGTTCACAGGGGTCGTCGCAGCCATCTGCGAGATCGGAGAGATGCTCACCGAGCGACTCGGGCTCCCGGTGACCTTCTCCCGGCTGTTTCGATATGGCGGGGAGCGCTGGGACGGTAAGGGCATCCCCGGTCGCGCCAGGAAGGAGCAGATCCCACTTCCGGTGCGCATCGTCCAGGTGGCTCGAGACGCGGCCTTCCAGCGCATGTTGGGAGGCCCCGAGTTTGCCGCCCGCGTCGTCGGCGAGCGGGCGGGGGGCGCCTTCGATCCGGCCATTGCGGATCGGATTTCGAAGGATACGGAAGCATTGCTGGCCCTCGACGACGAGGCGTCCGCGTGGGTGGAGGTACTCGGCAGCGAACCGTCCCCGAAGCTGACCATAGAGGGCCAAGTCGTCGAGCGGGCGCTAGCGGCGATTGGTGATTTCGCGGATCTCGCGTCCCCGTACCTTGTCGGGCACTCGAGAGGAGTTGCCGAGCTGGCAGGAGCCGCGGCCCGAATCTGCGGTTTCGACACCGCTGACCTGACGACGACGGTTCGCGGGGCCTTCATCCATGACTTGGGTCGCGTCGCGGTCCCCGTCCGGATCTGGAACAAGGCCGGTCCGCTGACGCCGGACGACTGGGAGCGGGTCAGATTGCATGCCTACTACACCGAGAGGGTTCTTACGCGGTCGCCGTTCCTCGCCGCCCTAGCTCCAGCCGCCGCGTTCCACCACGAGCGGTTGGACGGTTCGGGCTACCACCGAGGAGCCGCCGCCGCCGAGCTTGCTCGGCCGGCCCGTCTGATCGCAGCCGCCGACGCGTTCCATGCCATGACCGAGCCACGACCGCACCGACCGACCCGCACGCGAGTCGAGGCCGCCGCCCTCCTCACCGAGGAAGCACAAGCCCGGACGCTGGACGCCGACGCGACCGCTGCCGTGATCGAGGCGTCCGGCCAGCGGGCGCCGAAGATCGGGCGGCCGGGGGGGCTGACCGAGAGAGAGGCCGACGTCATGAGGCTCCTTGCTCGCGGCTATCAGACCAAGCAGGTCGCCAGGGCGCTCGGCATCTCGGTCAAGACCGCAGACCGTCACGTCCAGAACGCTTACGCCAAGATCGGGGTGTCCACCCGGGCCGGGGCGACGCTGTTCGCGATGGAACAGGGTCTCCTCGCCTGGGGAGAACTCCCGATTTCCCCTCCGGCCGGCCGACCATAACGTCCTCCTCCTCGATCCGAGTATCGAGAAGCAGGAGGCGATCATGGCAGCGGTACCGGCTCCGGACGGCTCCATGCAGCGGTTGAACAAGGGTTCTGAGCTCGATCGGCAACTCGAGTCGGCGCAGGCGGCGCTGCTCGCACGATACGCGCCCGACACACGCGTCCGCCGTTTGCTGTGGTCGCAGGGTGCGACCCAAGTGCTCGAACTCGGGGCCGGTCCCCCCCTGCTGCTTGTCCACGGCGCGATGAGCGACGCATGCGCTTGGGTGCCGATCCTTCCGAGGCTTGCACGGAATCACCAGGTCTTCGCGGTCGACCTGCCGGGCCATGGGTTGGCAGAACCGTTCGACTACAAGGCCGTGGACATGCTCGAGCTCGCTGGCCGGTTCCTCAGGGAGGTCCTCGACAATCTTGGGTTACAGACGGCGAACATCGCCGCGAACTCGATGGGCGGGCTCTGGTCCGCCGTCCTCGCGATCGACTCGCCGGACCGCGTCTCGAGCCTCGCACTGGTCGGTGCGCCGTTGGGCGTGAATCTATCGCTCCCGCTCCCGTTCCGGGCGCTCATCTATGGGCGTCGATTGCCGCTTGTCGGACCGCGGCTGGCCCGGCGGATGATGTCGGTTCCAAGCCGCGACGCCAACCGGAAGATCTGGGGGCAACTTGGCGTCGTGCATCCGGAGCGCCTCGACGACGCCCTGCTCGACGAGGACCTGGCGAGCGTGCGCCGAAACGTCGACAGCTACCTCAGCTTGCTGGCCCGCTTCGGCAAGGGTGGAATGGCCCATGCCAGGCGCCGCGTGATCCTGGGCGAGCGCTGGCAGTCCCTGGAGGTGCCGACCGTCTTCCTGTGGGGGGAACGAGATCGCTTCTTCGGAGGGCCGGGAGAAGGCGAGGCGATCGCCGCGCGGAATCCGAACCTCCGCGTCATCCGCGTCGCCGACGCCGGTCACTTCCTGTGGATCGACGATCCCGATCGTGTGGTGGCGGAGATCGAACGGTTCCTCTCGACGGATCCCGCCGAGCTTCCGAGCCAATGACCAGGACTTCGAAGACCCCGGCGGATCGAGCTGGCGCGACCGAAGTCAAGCGCCGCCTCTACGCAAAGGAAGCTCCGACGTACGATCGGGAGGCGGATTTCACCGAGCGATGGCTCTTCGGCGCAGGACATCGGGGTTGGGCGTGTTCGAAAGCCACGTGACACGCTCGAGGTCGCCATCGGCACCGGACTTAACCTGCCGCACTGCCCCCGGCCGTGCGCCTACCGGAGTCGACCTCAGCCCCGAGATGCTCGCCCTCGCCGCAACTCGAGCGAAGCAGATGAGGCGGATGCTCGGGTTGATCGAGGGCGACGCCCAGGACCTCCCGTGTGCTGACCGTTCATTCGACACAGTGGTGTGCACATACGCCCTGTGCAGTGTTCGGGACGATGCCGGAGCCATCTCCGAGATGCAACCGCGTGCTCAGGCCAGGCGGCCGGCTGATCCTCGTCGATCACATCCGCAGCTCGGTGCCCCCGATCTTCTGGTTGCAGTGGCTGCACGAGTTCATCCCGCGACGTACCAAGGGTGAGTATTCGACCCGAAGGCCGTCCGTCCACGTGATGGCCGGCGGCTTTCGGATTCAGGCGCGTGATCGCCTGCGAGCACGCATCATCGAGCGTTTGATCGCGGTGAAGGACGGCTAAGAGATCGCGTTGGTGCCACGATTGGATTCAATCATGGCGGGAAGGCTCAGCGGCGGTGGCGGAACTCGGTCCGTCTCGGGTGATGGGCCGGTTGACACGACAAGCCAGACGCCATGCGAGTTGAAGTGGAGAGGACGTGGAGTCGCCGCCGACTCCACGATCCCTCCCCGTTCTCTCCACGCGGAGGCGAAGGGAACACCGTAAGAACCATGGCGCGCCCCGGTCAGGCGTTGCGAGTGAGCGGTCGGAAGTGGGCGCGAGTCACGACCAAGGCGACAAAGGATCCGGGCTCACCAACTTGACGCGCCAAAGCGATGAAGCTCGATCCTGGGTGTACCTTGCTCGCCGGCCGCAACGACTCGGGTGGCCATGTCAAATGACCGAGTAGAGGCGCCACTCGCCCGGTACTCCCTTCAGCTCGTGTAAGCCCCGGTCATGGAACTCGATCACCGACCCAGCCACTAGGTCTTTCACCGTTTGCGACACGAGGATTTCGCCTGCCCCAGCCTTCGATGCGACTCTCGCGCCGATGTGGACGGCGATGCCCCGGAGCTTGTCCCCGACGACGTTGCACTCCCCCGTGTGCAGGCCGATACGGAGGTCCACTCCGATCTCGTGCATGGACCCGAGCACCGCCCGGGCGCACGTGATGGCCGAGGTTGGGGAGTCGAAGGATGTGAGGAAGCCGTCGCCGGCGGTGTCGATCTCGCGGCCGCCGAACCAGCGCAGCTCAGCGCGTACTCGGATGTTGTGCACCTCGAGGAGATCGGACCACGCACGATCGCCGAGCGCTTGAGCGCGCTCCGTCGAGCCGACGACGTCGGTGAACATGACCGTGGCCACGACGCGAGTCGGTTCGGCTCCGCCCCGACGGCCGGTGAGGAACTCCTCCACCTCATCGACTATCCCGTCGGTGTCGCCTGCCCATAACAGGAAGTCGTCTCCGGGTAGCTCGACCCATCGTGCCCCCGGGATCCGGTCGGCGAGGTACCGACCGTGATCCACCTCATTGATGCGGTCATCGCGGCGGTGCATCACGAGCGTTGGGACGGGGATCCGGGGCAGAAGAGAGCGCACGTCGACCGTCTTCGTCATCTCCGCCAGCAGAAGGACGGCACGAGGACTCGCGCCGAGACGCATGAGGGTCGCGGCCCACTGCAGGAAGGCCTGGTCCCCGGCCATCGAGGGCGCGACCGCCGCGATCCGCTCCGCGGTTCCCCAGTCGTCTCTGACGGACCGCCGGAAGTCGGCGAACTGTTCGTCGGTCCATCCCCAGGGATAGTCGTCGCTCCAGCTTCCCTTGGCATAGGTCCCGCACAGGATCAGGCCGCCAACCCGGTCGGGATGTGAGACCGCTGCGACGATGCACGGAGGCCCCGTGTCGGCGTTCCCGAACAGTGTCGCGCGCTCGCTCTCGGCGGCGTCGAGCACCGACAACAGATCGTCCACGCGATCCTCCAGGGTCGGGATCTCCGTTAGTCGATCGGAGAGGCCGAGGCCGCGAGGGTCCATGATGATCGGTCGGCAGAAGCCCGCGAATCGGGTGAGGAAGCGGCGCACCCTCGGCTCGTCCCAGAGGACTTCGAGGTGCGTCACGGAGCCCGGTACGAGCAGCAGGTCTGGGCCGGAAGCTCCGACGACCTGGTAGGCGAGGGCGGTGCCGTCGTTCCACGCATACGAGGTCTGTGGTCGATCCACCGCCGAATGGTGAGCCGCCGCATGGACCGGCGCAAGGGCGGGACGTCGCCTACCTTCAGAACGACCCGAGTCGTGGCCCAGGTCGACTCCGAAGAGGTGCGCCATGAGACGTCCGTGTTGCCGGGTGGTGCTGAAGCGCCAACGCGACGCACCGCTGAGGACGGCTCCCTCTGCCTGACCGCCAATTTGCGCTGTGGTGATTCGAACCCGGTATGGCGAGCGACGACGTCGCTTGATGAGAGGCTCGCTACTCAAGGAGTTCCTCGATGAACTCGGCGAAGATGCCCAAGTACATGTCCACGTCCTCGGCTGCCGTCTGCGCAGAGATTGCCGGGCCGCCCCACCAGCCGAAGTCCCAGACGGCCCGGTTAGCCATGAACACGCGTTGGAGATGCCGGACGGATGGGAGGTCTCCATTCTCGGTCGTGCGAGCGGATCAGGGACTCCATCCCGTCCGCGAGATACTGTGCGAGCTCTTGCATGCGCCGATGTGTCTCCTCGGCGACGTCCGTGAAGTGCGCGCCTTCGGCGGCCTAGACGTAGAGCGGCGGATGGTCGTAGAGGAAGCTCATCCACGACAGCGGCACTCAGAGCGGCATGCTCCTGCGGGCCCGAGTCCTGAGCTCCAGCGACCGGGGATGGTCGTCGACGAACCGAGCGTCCTCCGACGCTTCATCTCGGCTGCCCGATCCAGGTCGACAGTGCGATCCATCCGTCAGCGGTACCTGGGCATCACTTCTCGCGCGACGTCCTCGAAGACCGACTCCTCTCGCGGTGCCCGTCGCCAGCTCTGGGGCCAATAGAGGACGAACTCGTCGATGCCGATCTCTCGGTAACGCCCAACCATCTCTTCAAAGTACGCGGCCGATTCCCACGGTGTGAGCGGCGGAAAACAGACCAACGAATAACGGATCGACGCGGGGTCACGTCCGATCCGGACGCAGAGGTCTTCGAAGCGGGCTGCCCGGTCCCGGGTGAGGGCGAAGAACTGCTCCTCGGATCGGATGTCGTATCCACCCCAGGAGCTCCAGCCGTCTCCGAACTCGGCGGCGATCCGCAACATCTTCGGGCCGTGAGCCGCGACGGTGATCGGGGGCCGGGGCCGCTGGATGGGCCCCGGGATCGTTTCGGCGTCCTTGCACCAGAAATAGCGTCCGCGGTAGGACATAACGTCGGTGCGGAGCAACCGATCGATGAGCTCGACGAACTCGCGGAATCTCCCCACGCGCTGGGCGGACGGCTCGGGCTCGACGCCCGCCGCGGCCGGCCCTGCTGTCGGGTCGCCCACCCCAAGTGCAAGCTCCACCCGGCCACCCGAGAGGTGATCCAGGGCCACCGTCGCCTTGGCAACCAGGACCGGTGATCGGAAGAAGAGGCTCGTGACGAGCGTCCCGATGCGGATGGTCGAGGTCTTCAGGGCCATGGCCGCCAGAGTCGTCGGACCGTCGAAAAGCATGGTCCGCGGCCGGTCGGGCTCGACGACCGTGTCGACGTTCCACAGAACATCGAAGCCGAGCTGCTCGGCGCGCGCCCACCGGTCGTACAGCTGTTCGAAGGGCAGGTGCTGATACTGGTAGGCACAGAACCGCACGCCTGCCACCTTGCCCCCTCCCACGCTGCTTGAGGAAGCCTAGCGACCCCGGCACCCATCGGTCGATGTCGCCGTGTGGCGGGGAGCGGCGAAGGACCTGCATGGCCGAGACGGGGCGGTGAGATACACGCCGTTCAGGGCGCCAGATACAGGAGTAAACGTGGAGTCGGTCGCATCTCCACGTTCTCTCCCTCAGCGGAGGCGGACGGGAATCGAACCCGCCAGGCAACTCGTCGCCGCCTCTACGGTTTTGAAGACCGCGGGGCCCACCAGGAACCCAGACGCCTCCGCGACCAGGCTACGTCACTGCGAAGGCGCGGCGATGTTCACGAGCCACTGGACGCCGAACCGGTCGGTACACATCCCGAACGTGTCGCCCCACGCGGCCTTCTCCAGCGGCATCGTGACCGATCCGCCGCCGGACAGCTTCTCGAAGTACCCGCGGAGCTCGGCCTCGGTGTCGGCGTCGCCGCTCAGCGACATCGAGAAGGTGTTGCCGGGTGTGTACTCCATGCGGTTGGGCGCATCGGCGGCCATGAACCGGATGCCATTGGGGGCCTCGAGGTCCGCGTGCATGACCAGATCGTCCTCGCTCGGATCGCTCGAGGCATGGAACTCGGCGAACGTGGAGACGTTCAGGGCGCCGCCGAACACGTCCTTGTAGAACTCCATGGCCTCCCGGGCGTTGCCGCGGAAGTTGAGGTACGGATTGAGCGTGATCCCCATGATCCCCTCCACTCGACGTGCGCGAGCCGATCGCTCGCGTCCCGGACTCGAACGCCCGATGCTACGCGTTTCGCATCCAGCCGGCAGGGGAACGCCGTGCCCAGGAGGTGATCGCATGCCGCAGCAAGCGTGGTCGGACAAACGTGAACGGCAGTACGAGCACATCAAGGACAGCGCGAAGTCGCGCGGCGCCAGCACGAAGCGCGCCAAGCAGATCGCCGCGAGGACCGTCAACAAGGAGCGCGCGCGATCCGGCGAGTCGCGGCAACGCTCCCGCACGTCGACGCGCGACATCTCGTCGGGTCGGCGGGGAGGCCTCCGGTCGCACCGTGGAGCGGAGGGCCGCACGCGCGAGCAGCTGTACCAGGACGCGAAGCGCCTCAACGTCCCGGGCCGCTCGAAGATGAACAAGGCGCAGCTGCAGCGCGCGGTGAACCGTCGCTCCAGCCGCTGAGGCTCCCCCACCGGTTTGCGCGAGATCTCCGGTCCCATCTAGTCTGAGCCGGACTATCCGGCCGGGGAGGATCTCGTGGCGGTTCCGAAGGTGGAGGTCGTGGTGCTCGGGCTGCTCGCCGAGGAGCCCCTCTACGGCTACCAGCTGCTCGAGCGTTTCCGCGATCGATCGATGAGCTTCTGGGTCGACGTCGGGCGCGCCTCCGTCTACCAGACCCTGGACCGCCTCGAGCGCGGGGGTCTGATCGCGGGCCGAGCCCAGGAGGGTTCGGCCGGTCCGGACCGGCGGGTGTACCGGCTCGGTCGGGCCGGCCGCGCGCGGCTCGAGGAGGGTCTGGCCGAGCGGTTCGCCGAGCTGGCGCCGTTCGAGACCGGCGCCGGCACCGCGCTCGCCTTCCTCGGGTTGCTGACCACGGCCCAGGCGCGCAGGGCCGTCGAGGCGCGGGAGGTGTCGCTGCGCGACCTGCTCGACGCGCTCCGCACCGAGCGCGGGCGCACCACCGGGGGCGAGCTCTCCCAGGCCTTGCTGGCCCGCCAGGAGGCGCTCGCCGTGGCCGAGCTCGACTGGCTGCGCGACTCAAGGCAGTACCTCACGCGGTCGAATCGGTAGGCATCGAAACAACGCCCGAACGCCGCGTGGACGTTCCACCGAGCCTGTCCGAGGCGGCCGTACGATGACCACGATGACCGAAGCCGCGTTCTTCGACCTCGACAAGACGATCATCAGCCGGTCGTCGTCGCTCGCTCTGTCGCGACCCCTCTACCGGGCAGGCATGGTCTCTCGTGGCCAGCTCTTGCGTGGCGCGTACGCCCAGCTCGTGTACCTGCTCGTCGGGGCCGACGAGCAGAAGATGGAGCGTCTGAAGGAGGGCATGCTCCAGCTCACGAAGGGCTGGGACCGGGGCCAGGTCGAACGGCTGGTCGAGGAGGTCATCCTCGAGGTGATCGACCCGTACGTCTACCAGGAGGCCCTCGACCTGATCGCCCTGCACCGGACCGAGGGCCGGCGCATCTACATCGTCTCGAGCAGCCCCGAGGAGGTCGTGCGGCCGCTGGCTCTGCACTTCGGCGTGAGCGGCGTGATCGCCACCCGAGCCAGCATCGGCGACGACGGCAGGTACACGGGCGTGCTCGAGTTCTACGCCTACGGCGAGCAGAAGGCAGAGGCGATCCGCGAGCTGGCCGCTCGGGTCGGCATCGACCTCGACGGCTCCTACGCCTACACGGACTCGATGACGGACCTTCCGATGCTGGAGGCGGTGGGCCACCCCGTCGCCGTGAACGCGGACAAGGAGCTCCGGCGGATCGCCGAGGAGCGCGAATGGGAGGTCAGGGACTTCCGGAGCCCGGTGCGGCTGCGCTCGCGGATCGCCTCGGCGGTGCCGCCGAAGCCCGGCATCGCGGCCGCCACCGTGGGCGTCGCCGCGGTCGCCGCGGTGCTCGTGTGGGTCGTGATCCGCTCACGGATCGGCCGGCACGAGGTGGTGGAGGTCGCGGCTCGAAGCTGATCGTGGCACGCGTTGCACGCCGCGCGAGGCGAGGTGTACGGTGGATCCGGATGCCCTCGAGGTATCCGCGAGGGGAGCAGAACCCACGCGCGAGTCAAGCCGCGGGAGGCATGTCCCAGGACCCGGGGACGAGTCCCCGGCTCCCGGGGCCTGTGCGGACAAGCGCTTGATACCTGCTCCCCTCGTCGTCGCCCCGGCGGAGCTCAGCCGGAGGCGGCGGGGTGCTCCAGGATGCCTGCCAGGCGCTCGGCCCGGTCGGCGGCCTCGCGCGGGAGCCCCGCGGAGACCGCTTGGGCGATGGCCAGCAGCTCGCGCTCGATCGTGGGGGTGAGCCGCCCGTCGCGCTCCCGCACCAGGGGATCGAGCCGCGCGACCGCCATGTCCAGCCGGGCGACGGCCCGAGCCGCCGGATCGCGGCGTTCCCGGTACTCGTCGATCGAGACGACCGTTCCCATAGCGCGACCTTAGACCGGGGCACCGACACGCTCGGGAGGCCACCCGAAAATCCGGGACCCCGGCCCGGAAAACCGGGTCTCAGGCGACGCGGACCGAGGTCACCGGCGCCAGGCGTTCGGCCACGGTGAACCAGGAGCGGCCGGCGTCGATCGAGCCGAAGACCTCCCCGCTCGTGGCCCCGAACCAGAGCCCGAGGCCGTCGCCCTCCTCGTCGGTCGTGAACGCCTGGCGCAGGATCGTCAGGTAGGCGTCCTCGGCCGGCAGGCCGTTCCCGCGAGCCTTCCACGACTCGCCGGCATCGCGGGTCTCGAAGACACGCACGACGCCGTCGACCGTCACCCGATCGAGGTCCGCGACCATCGGGATCACGAACGCGCTGTCGGGGTCGGCCGGGTCGCCTACGACCGGGAACCCGAAGTCCGAGGGCAGACCGTCCGCGATCGCGGTCCAGCTCTCGCCGGCGTCGTCGCTGCGGTACACGCCGCCGTGGAACTGCATGAAGATCCGCTCCGGCCGCAGCGGCGCGCGATGCAGGTTGTGCACGCACAGGTCGATCGTGCCCTCGCGCGCGTCCTCGGGGATGTACCGGGGGACGAGCCCCGTGTTGCCGTTGCGCCAGGTCGCGCCGCCGTCGTCGGTGAGCCAGACGCCGACCGCCGAGATGCCGATCGCGAGGCGCTGCGGGTCGCCCGGCCACGTCTCGATCGAGTGCAGGCACAGGCCGCCGCCGCCCGGTTGCCACTTCGGACGGGTCGGCTGATCCCACAGACCGCGGTTGAGCTCCCACGTGAGCCCGCCGTCGCGCGACTCCCACAGGGCGGCGGGGTCCGTGCCCACGAACAGCTGGTCCGCGGCCTCGCCGGTGCGGATCTTCCAGATCCGTTCGAGCTTGGCGTCCTCCCCGTCCGGAAAGGCCAGCGAGGTCGCCTGCGACCACTCGCCGGCCGGGTCGTCGGTGAACATCAGCCGCGGCCCGTAGAACCCCGACGTCATCCCCGCGAAGTACCGACCGCTCCTAGGGTCGCGCATCGCGTATTCGACGACCTGTCCCGCGAAGGCGCGCGCCGCCACCTCGTAGGGCTTGTCGCCGTCGCCGCGCAGCACGAACAGGCCCTTGCGTGTCCCCACCAGGAGCTCCCTCATCCGCGTCCTCCCGTGATCGCGGGGAGCACGTGCAGGCGGTCGTCGGACGTGACCGACGCTGCCTCGCGCACCCGCTCCCCGTTCAGGAATACGTTCACGTGCTGCCGGACGGCGCCGTGCTCGTCGAGCACCCATCCCGTCGTCTTCGGGTGCATGCGTTCGAGCTCCTTGAGCACCTGACCGACGGTTGCGCCCTCGAGGACGACCTCGCTGTTCCCGCCGGCGAGGTCCTTGAGCGGCGCGCGCAGCGTCACGACCGGCATCGAGGGAGCCTACCCGACGCCGCCGTCAGCCGCGGAGCATCGCCTCGACGGTCTCGACCGGCTCGACGCGGCGCTCGCCGGTTGCCCGGTCGGTGACCTCGACGCCGCCCGCGCCGAGCGACCGCGGGCTCACCGTGAGGATCAGCGACATCCCGAGCAGCTCGGCGTCCGTGAGCTTCACGCCGGGAGACTCGTCGCGGTCGTCCCAGAGGATCTCGCGGCCGGCCTCGAAGGCGAGCTCGTGCAGCCGCTCGGCGATCTCGTGCACCTTGGGCTCGCGCGCGGCCCCGAGCTCGACGAGATGCGCGGCGTACGGCGCGACCGCCTCGGGCCACGCGATGCCCCTCTCGTCGTGGTGCGCCTCGATGATGCACGCGACCACGCGCCCGACCCCGATCCCGTAGCTGCCCATCACGATCGGATGCAGCTCGCCGTCCTCGCCCAGGTACCGGGCGCCGAGCGCCTCCGTGTAGCGGGTGCCGAGCTTGAAGATGTTGCCGACCTCGATGCCGTTGCGGAGCGCCACGGGCTCGCCGCAGTGCGGGCAGGCGTCGCCCTCGCGGGCGTTCGCGATGTCGGTCACGACGTCGGGCGTGTAGTCGCGCGGCACGTTCACGTTCTTCAGATGGAAGCCCTCGCGGTTCGCGCCCGCGACCAGGTTGCTCGCGCCGGCGACCAGCTCGTCCACGACCACCACCGTGTCGTGGGCGCCGACCGGCGAGCCGTACCCGGGCTCCATGCCCGCGGCCCGGATCTCGTCGACCGTCGCCGGCCGCAGCGCCGTCGCGCCGACGGCGTTGGCCAGCTTGGTCTCGTTCACGTCGATGTCGCCGCGGACGATCGCCGTGATCAGCCGGTCGTCCTGGTCGACGAAGAACCCGGCCTTCGCGGTCCGCGCGGCCTCGATCCCGAGGAACGCGGCGAGGTCCGCGATCGTCGCCGTCCCCGGCGTCGCGACCTCCTCGACCGGCTGCGGCTCACCACCGTCGACCGGCTCGACCAGGGTGTGTGCAACCTGACGGTTCGCCGCGTATCCGCACCCGCTGCAGAGCACCAGCACGTCCTCGCCGAAGTCGTTGAGCACCATGAACTCGTGCGCCTCGGAGCCGCCCATCATCCCGACGTCGGACCCGACCGCGATCGCCTCCAGCCCGAGCCGCTCGAAGATCCGCGTGTAGGCCTCGAAGTGTTTGCGGTAGCTCTCGTCGAGCCCGGTCTCGTCCAGGTCGCACGAGTAGGAGTCCTTCATCACGAACTCGCGCACGCGGATCAGGCCGCCGCGCGCCCGCGGCTCGTCACGGAACTTGGTCTGGAAGTGATAGAGGAGCAGCGGCAGCTGGCGGTAGCTGTGGACGACGTCGCGCAGCAGGTCCGCGACGACCTCCTCGTGCGTCATCGCCAGGACCATGTCGCGGTCGGCGCGGTCGCGGAACCGCGCGAGCTCGGGACCGATCGTCTGCCACCGGCCGGTCTCCTTCCACAGCTCGGCCGGATGCACGACCGGCATCTCCATCTCCTGGCCGCCGATCCCGTCCATCTCCTCGCGGATCACCTGCTCGACGCGTTCGGCAACGCGGAACCCGAGCGGCAGCAGCGAGTAGATGCCCGCGCCGAGCTGCCGGACATACCCCGCGCGAACGAGCAGCCGGTGGCTCGGCATCTCGGCATCCGCGGGATCGTCGCGAAGGGTCGCGAAGAAGAGTCGGGAGAGACGCATCGTCGAAGGATAACGGCGGCGAGAGTCCGGATTGACGGCTCGCCCACATGGGCGTAGACCTCGTGCCCCGCGACCACGGGAGGTGGGGGATGGCGAAGGACGTGTTGGTGACCCTCGAGGACAAGCCGGGCGAGGGCGCGCGCCTGGGCGAGGCGCTCGGCAACGCCGGCGTCAACATCGAGGGACTGTGCGCGATGGTGATGGAGGGCAAGGGCTTCGTGCACGTGCTCGTCGAGGACGTGGCGGGGGCGAGGGCCGCGCTCGAGGGAGCGGGGATGAAGGTCGAGGGCGAGACCGACGTGATCGTCAGCCCGCCGTTGACCGAGACCGACGTCGACAAGCCGGGGCAGTTCGGCATGATGGCGCGGGTCATGGCCGACGCCGGCATCAACGTCACGCTCGGCTACCTGGCCAGCAAGAACCGCGTGGTGCTCGCGACGAGCGACAACCCCCGCGCGATGGAGAAGCTGCAACAGTCGATGATGTAGCTGCTTGCGACGACGGCCCGGGCGAGACGCCTCGTCCGGGCCGCGCGCCGACCCCTCCCCGCTAGTGCACCTCCGCCACCGGCTGGCGCAGGATCGTGCGCAGCCGCTCCGGACGCGTGCGTCCGGGATCGGAGAGGTAGATCTCGTGGTGCTTGCCGACCGGGATCAGCCCGTCGGCGCGGATGAACGCGTGGAGCCGCTCGAGCGTCGGCCGTTCCTCCGAGAAGGGGCCGACGTGCATGAGCTGCGCGGCACGTCCCTCCTCGAACGTCTCGAACCGGATCCGATCGACGGCCGCCACCTTCTTCTGATCGCCCTCGGCGACGACCTCATGGACCAGGCCCTCCATGACCAGCTCGGGCTGCATGATCATCAGCGTCCAGTCCCAGTCCGACTTGTCCTCGAAGTCCCAGACACGCGCGTTCGGGATCCACCACAGGCCTTCGAGCGGCATGACCTTGTAGTCGATCGCGTCCAGCCTCCGCACGGCGAACTTGAGCCCGTAGGCGACGGCGTAGAGGGCGCGAACCGCCTCGCGGAAGGTCTCCGAGTCGTTGGGGTCCCCGTGGCCGTCGACCATGAGGAACCGCATCGGCGGGACGTCGACGAACTCCGGCTCCTTGTGCGGCCGGTAGAGGCGACTGAGCGTTCGTGCGTGATCGATCTTCGTCAACGTCGACACCTCGACGCACCTCCTTCCATCGGGCCTCAGCGTGGCACCGCCGCGGGAGCTGCGGATGGGCCGGGGGTCCCCCCGCGGGCGGGATGAACGGGCTGGGGCCTAGGTGTTCGGGGGAGGCGATCCGTACTCGAAATGCATCCCGTCGGGGATCAAGAAGCCCCCGCCCCAGATGAACCCCCAGTGCTCGAAGATCTTGACGATCCGGTGGTCCATCGTCGGGGTCGCGCCGTAGGGGTTCTCCGGGGCGTTGATGTCGATCGCCGCGCCCCATGCGTGCTGGGAAGGGGGCGCGATGTCGCTGCGGGCCACCGTCCGGGGCGCGTAGCAGCCGGAGTAGACGTGGATCTCCGAGCCCAAACCCTCGTCCTTCACCTGGGTGAGCGCCCCTATCAGCATCGGGAACAGCGCCTTGTTGCAGGTCACGTCGCCCAGCAGCGGGACCGAGCGGGTCTGGATGTTCGCGTCGTACCAGGCCGGCGACATGGTGAGGAAGGCCGGGTCGTCGCTCCGGGGGGAGGCGGCGAACTCGCCGAAGACCTCCTTCATCACGACGGGCGGGTTCACGCCTGAGGCGACCCGGACGTAGGTGGTGTCGCCGGGCGCCACGGTTCGCAACGGCGTGCCGGGAGGGATCAGCCCCGCGATCAGCTGATGGAATCGCTCCGAGGTCATGCCGTCGCCCGCCATCGCCAGTAGGTAGCGGTCGTGCGCGATCCCGAGCCGGGCCCCGACCGGACGCGAGACGAGGATCTCGCTCCAACCGACGACCTCGTCGGGGACGACCGCGCCGACATCGACCGTGCGGTCGCCGAACGAGATCGACCCGCCGGGCCCCAGCCTGCGCAGGTCGGCGCTCGTGGAGCCGAGCACTGCCTTGCCGGCGCGGAGCGCGTCGAGGACCTGCGATCGGCGGGCGTCGGGGAGGAACGGCGCGTATTCGCCCGGGTCGACCGCGAACGCGTCGATCGGGATCCGGTACGGCGGGTCGGGACGGTCGACGGTGGCGCCCTCGGCGTCGTGCGAGGCGGTCATCCATCGAGTGTCGCCCGCGACCACCACCGTCTTCGTGAACGCGGGAAGCTCGGCGACCTGCTGCCGGAAGCCCTCAGGGAACCCGCCCGGCATCCACGCGAGCCAGGCGGGCACCGGCGCGGGCTGGGGGGACGCCGCCGCGTCGGAGCGACGCGTCGCGTCGACGACGGGACTGTCCGAACGCGAGGCGGCGAGCAGCACCCCGGCGGCCGCGAATAGGACCACCAGGAGGGCGGCGCCGACCCTCCGGCGCCGGACCTGCGAGCGCGAGACCCGTGACATCGAACATCGAGGTTAGTCGGGCGGAAGGCCGCCATCTGGAGTCATGTGACCGTCTGGGGTGTATCGTCAAAGTGAAATATTGGTTGGGGGGCGCTGGGAGGCGGGGGCATGTCAGTTCGCACTACGAGGTCACTGTTTGCGGTCTTGCTTGGTTTCGCCGCGATCGCGTGGATGACGCCATCCGATGCGGTTACGTATCTTAGTGATGTAGCCCCATAAGTGGACGTCCATCCCGATGTGAATTGGTGGGCGAAGCACTACGCCGTATCCGTCGATGAGGCGGCAAGACAGATGGATCTCGCCGACCAGGCAGGGCTCCTGGATTCGGTTCTTGCCAAGCAAGAAGCTGCGTTCGGCGGTCTGTGGATTGAGCACTATCCATTCGGCGTGGAGATGCAATGAACCTCCACGTGAGGTGGGTCCATTGATACAACGGCTGGCGTCGATCCCGGTTATCGTTGTTGCGATACTTACCACCTCGGCCTGTGGGTCATCATCGAAGCCTGCCGGTGCGGGGAATGGACCGTTCTTTCCCACTCACCCGGAAACCAATTCTGGAATGGCGGCAGAACTCAAGGGTCCCTTACGTCAGGCAGGTGATTGTCTGGTGATTCGCGGCGATGGGGGCGTCGATTACCTCCTTATCTGGCCCGATGACTACACGTGGGATGCGGCGCGAGGTGCGGTGCTGGACGGCGATGATCTGGTCGTGGCCCGGCTCGGCGAAGAGGTCGACTTGGGCGGAGGGACGACGACCCTGAGCAACATCACGGACGTTCTTGGGATAAGAATCCCAATCTCGTGCCAAGGAAAGGGCTATTGGATCGTCAGCTAGAGGCTAGGACTCGGTCGCGTTGCAGCTGACGATGTTGGCCTGGTCTTGAACAAGGGATCTTCGACCGCGGCGAATGAGGGTGGAGGCTAGGCGTTCGCACGTCGCCGCCGACGCCGCGGCGCGCCGAGATCGCCCGTGAGGTAGCGCTGCACCGTCGGACCGATCGCGGCGACGATCTCGTCGACGGCGGCGGAGGCGAGAGGCTCGATCTCGACGACATACCGGGCGATCCCTACGCCGACGATCTGCGCCCCAACGAGGGCGGCCCGGAACTCCGCCTCCGGCGAGCGCGCGAGGGTCGCCACGGTTCCGAGGATCGCGTTCGAGACGAACCCGCGCAGCATGCGTGCGGCCTCCTCGTTCGTGACCGCCGAGCGCAGCAGCGCCAGACCCTGCGCGCGGGACTCCGGGCGTTCCCAGATGCCGAGCACGATGCGGACGATCGCCTCTCCCGCCTCGTCCGGTCCGGCCGCCACGACCGAGGCCAGCATCTCGCTCGGCACCTCCGGGAACCCGACGGCCTCCACGAACAGGCGCTCCTTCGTGCCGAAGTAGTGGTGGACGAGCGCGGGATCGACACCGGCGGCGGACGCGATGCCCCGGATCGTCGCGCCGTCGTAGCCGTGCTCGGCGAACGCGCGTCGCGACGCCTGGAGGATCGAGACGCGCGTGCCGCTCTCTCCGGCGCGCCGGCCGGTGCGCGGGCTCACTCTGGGCTCCCGCGGCGCCCCGGCACGGTCAGCTCGAAGAACCGCTCCTCGAGCGTGGCCGGCGCGTCGCGGAGCCGGGCCTCGACGTCGCCGAGCGCGTGCCGGACCTCGCCGTCGTCGGCCCCCAGCACGTGGAGCGTGCGGCCGACGAGTGCCGCGGTCATCCCCGCCGCATCGACGGCGTCGAAGGCGCGCGACCAGTCGTCGGTCTCCACGACGACCACCTGCGACCGTCCGACGATCCCGTCGACGGTCCCTTCCGCGACGACGCCGCCCTCGGCCATCACGACCAGCCGGTCGCACTGCTCGGCCTCCTCCATGTGATGGGTCGTCACGAGCACCCCGGCCCCGGCGTCGGCCGCGTCGCGGATCGTCTCCCAGAGCCGTGCGCTCGCAAGCGGATCGACGCCCGAGGTCGGCTCGTCGAGCACGAGCAGGTCCGGGTGATGGCCCATCGCCTGGGCGAACGCCACGCGACGCTGGACGCCGAGCGGCAGGTCGCCGATCGTCGTGCCCGACGCGTCGCGGAGCTCGGGCGGCAGGCCGACGGGCCCGCTTCCGAACACGGCCCGCGCGAAGGTCAGGTTCTCGACCGGCGTCAGGTCGTCGTAGAGCCCGAGCCCCTGGGGCACGTAGCCGAGCCTGCGCCGCGTGTCGCGCGAGGGCGCGCGCCCGAACAGCCGGACCCGGCCGTCGGAGGCGCGCAGCAACCCCAGGAGCATCCGGATCAGGGTGGTCTTGCCGGCGCCGTTCGCGCCAAGCAGCCCTACCACCTCGCCGGGCACGACCCCGAGGTCCACGCCGTCGACCGCCACCAGATCGTCGAAGCGCCGCGTGGCGCCCACGGCCTCCGCGAGCGGGGGGGTCATCGCGTCGCCCCCTGGAGCTCACGCTCGAGCGCGGCGACCGTCACGGCGTCCTGAAGGTCGAGCGCCCCGTCGGACGCGCCGTCCGGTTCCCAGACGCGCCACAGGGTGCCGCGCCGCCAGGCGCGGCGCGCGGCCTCGCCCTCCGGTTTGGTGCGGGTGGAGCGCACCGCGCCCGAGACCGAGGCCACGACCTCGTCGGGGGTGCCCGAACCGAGCACGTGGCCTTCGTCGAGCGCCAGCAGTCGCGACGCCCGTTCGGCCTCGCTGAGGTAGGTCGTCGAAAGCACGACCGCCGCGCCGTCGGAGGCCGCCCGTGCGATCAGCCACCAGAGGTCGGCGCGGCTGACCGGGTCGATGCCCGTGGTCGGCTCGTCCAGGACAAGCAGGTCGGGCCGGTGCACCATCGCGCGGATCACGCCGAGCTTCTGGCGCATGCCGCCCGAGAGCTGGCCTGCCGGCCGGTCACGCGCCGACGCCAAGCCGGTTCGTTCCAGATAGGAGCGGATCCGCTCCGGGACCTGTGACGCGGGCACGCCGTAGGTCGTCGCCGCGAACGCGAGGTTCTCGTCGACGGAGAGGTCCGGGTACGTCCCCGAGGTGGAGGGCAGGTAGCCGGTGCGCCGCTGCTCGGGGCGGCGGACCACCCCGGCGTCGGGCCGGACCGCTCCCACCAGCACGCGCAGGAGCGTCGTCTTGCCCGCGCCGTCGCCGCCCACCACGCACGTGACCGCGCCGGTCTCGACCTCCAGCGTGACGTCGTCGAGCGCCGTCCGCCGCCCGAACCGCACCGTGAGGTCGCGAACGCCCCAGTCCATCAGGCCGCCTCCGCCTCGGCCGGCGCCTCGTCGGCCCCGCGCTCGGGTGAGGGAGCGAGGTCGGCGCGGAACCGGAGCGTCGCGAGCGTGACGACGACCGCGCCGAGGATCGTCAGATACAGGAAGGGCTCCCACAGGGCGCTCAGCGGCGCGCCGCGGAGCATGACCCCGCGCGAGATCTGGGTGAAGTACGTGAGCGGCAGCAGGTACCCGATCCACCGAACGCCCGGGGCCATCGAGGACAGGGGGAAGATCAGCCCCGACAGCATGATCTGGGGGAGCAGCGTCATCATCGCGAGCTGGATCGCCTGGCCCTGGTTCTGAGAGACGCTCGAGATCAGCACCCCGATCCCGAGCGCGACGAACAGGAACAGCAACGACCCCAGTCCCAGCACCCACACCGACCCGTTGAACGGCACGCTGAACAGCAGGACCCCCGCCACCACGACGATCGCGAGGTCGACCGCCGCCACCAGGAAGTACGGGGCGATCTTCCCGACGAACACGTCGCGCGGCCGAAGCGGCATCACGGCCAGCTGCTCGAGCGTCCCCGCCTGGCGCTCGCGCACGACGCCCAGGCTCGTGATCACCGTCCCCACGAAGAGCAGGATCAGTCCGGCGAGCCCGGGCACCATCACGGCCGACGTGTCGAGCGTCGGGTTGAACAGGATCTCGTGGTCGACCGTTACGTTCGCCGGTGACTGCGACTGCATGGCGCCCAGCGCGCGGAGCGCCGCGTTGGTGATGAAGAGCTCGGAGCCGTCGAGCAGCACGGTCACGCGGTCGGACTCGGTCACGAACCCCGCCGGTTCGCGACCGTACTGCAGGTCCTCGTAGGCCGCGGCGCGGTCGGCCGAGGGGTCGACCGACTGCACGTCGAACGGCGGGGGAAGGGCGGCCGCGACCCGATCGGCGTTGGGCCCGAGAACCGTCGTCGGGATCGTCGTCACCTCGAAGCTCGCGGCGTACCCGAAGACCACGAGCAGCAGGATCGGCAAGACGATCATCATCGCGAGCGTCCGCCGGTCACGGCGAAGCTGCCGGAACTCCTTCACGATCATCGGCCACACGGCGGGACCTCCCTCGCCTCGGAACTCACCAAGTGTTGAACTCTACAAGCGTTGAATTCATGCAGCAAGGCGGCGGCTCGCGTAGAGTGACGCGTTCTCGTTGGGAGGTCCGGCATGGGCATCTTCATCACGGTGCGGGTCCGTGGGTTCGCGCGCGCGTCCTCCACGGCCGGTCGGCCTCCGGCCTGACGGCCAGCATTTCCTCCGGAGCGATCACCTTGCCGCGGAGCTCGTCCGGCATGCCGACGTGCGTCCCGGCGAGGTCGTTTTCGAGATCGGGGCGGGCGCCGGACGGCTGACCGGTCCGCTTGCGCGCAGCGCCGGCTCGGTGATCGCCGTCGAGCTCGATCCGCGCCTGGCGGATGGCCTCCGACGGAGGTTCGGCCCCGATCCGCGCGTGTCGGTGGTCGAGGGCGACGTCCTGCTGGTGCCGCTGCCGACGGAGCCGTTCCGGGCGTTCGGCAACGTGCCGTTCGGGCGCACGACGGCGATCCTTCGGCGGCTCCTCGACGACCCGACGACCGTGATGACGCGGGCGGATCTGTTGATCCAGTACGAAGCTGCGCGTAAGCGCGCGTCGGTCCACCCGCCGTCCCTGCTCACGATCGGATGGCTGCCGTGGTGGGAGCTGCGTATCGCCCGGCGTGTGCCTCGGCGGGGCTTCGATCCGGCACCTTCCGTGGACGCGGGGATGCTCGTTGCGGTCCGACGCCGACGCCCGTTGGTCGCTCCTGCCGATCGTGCCGCGTTCGTGGCGTTGGTGGGCGCCGCGTACCGGCATCCGGTTCGCCCGATCCGGCGAGCGCTCGGCGCCCGCTTGCCGGGTCGATCCTGGACGCGCCTCGCCTCGCAACGCGGACTCTCGATGGACGGGACGGCAGCTGATCTCGACGTCTTCGACTGGGCCGACGTATTCCGGATCGTGCGGAAGTGACGGTGGACGCGGCCGATCCTCGCCGGCGATCCGCGATCAGAACGCGCCCGCTCGGCGAAGTGCCCGCGGCCGCCCGTCGGGATCGACCACCGCCCGGAAGAACGACTGGGCCCAGACCGTCTGCAGGCGCGAGAGGTCCTCGACCTCGTGGCGGCGCACCTGTCCCGCCGGCCTGGGACCGTGCCGGCCGCCCGCGTGCCATGCGTCGAGCTCGGCCGCCGTTCGCCGCCACCGCTCGAAGGCCGAGACCGGATCGAGCAGCTCGTCGTCGTCGGCCTCCGACGCCTCGAGGTGCTCGCGCCAGAGCGTCAGTCGAAGCTCGCGCGCGAAGCGGCGCGCGCCGTCGCCGCGCCCGCTCGGGTCGAGCGGGGTTCGCTCGTCACGTTCGTCGTCGACCACAGCGATCGAGAGCTCCGAGTCGTGGGTCCACGACCGCCGGTTCAGGTTGTCCGAGCCGATCACCGCGAGCACGTCGTCGACGACCACCGCCTTGGCGTGGACGTAGACGGGGTGCTCTTCGTCGTTCTCCAGATCGTAGACGGCCACGCGTCCGGGACCGGCTTCCTCGAGTGCATCCATCACGCGCCGCTGCCCGATCCGGTACACGGGCCCCGACAGCCTGCCGTTGCGCTCCGGGTACCGTGGGACCACCGCGATCAGGCGTAGGTCGGGCGACCGGCGGAGCGCATCGGCGAACGTGGCGGCCACCTCCTCGGACCAGAGGTACTGGTCCTCCACGTACACGAGGGATCGCGCACGGCCCAACGCCTTGCGGTAGAGGCGGGCGATCGACCGTTCGCCGCGCGGCGCGAACGGGAACGGCGGGTTCTTCCGTGGATAGGTCCGCAGCACCTGCACGGCGCACGTGCCGGCGGCCGGGGGAGGAAGTGCCGGCGCAAGTCGCTCCGGCCTGGTGGGACTGCGCGAGAGGTGCGCCCGGACGGCGCCGAGCGGCGTGCCTCGCTGCTCGAGCGGCGTGCGGTCGTTCCACCGTTCGCGGAAGGTGGTGACCAGGTCGGCGAGCGCGGGCCCACGCACCTCCGCCTGGACGTCGTGCCAGCCCGGGCGCGGCCCGTAGATCGCGTCGAGGTCCTCGCGCTGGGGGTCGCCCTCGTGGTCGGCGTCGTCGCGCCGCCCGTGACACAGGTCGATCCCTCCGACGAAGCCGACCATCGGCAACCCGTTCCGCTCGAGGATCACGAGCTTCTGATGATGCGAGCCGAGCCTGCGGACCCGCTCGTCGAGCAGCACCTCGCCACCGGCGTCGTTCACCTGCCGAGCGAGCTCCACTTGCGCCCGTTCCTGGAACCCCAGGAACGAGGGATGTGACCGCCACAGCAGCGCTCGGACCTCCACCCCTCGCTGGGCGAGCTCGGCGAGGAGGCCGCCGACCGTCGTGCCGTCGCCTACGAGCTCCTCGTCGTGGTCCCCGCGCCAGTCCGCGATCAGCACGCGATCGCCGCGCCCGAGCTCCCGCAGGGACGATGTCAGCCGGCGGAAGTACGACGCGCCGTGCACCACTGCCACGACGTCGTTGCCGGTCGTCCAGCCCGGTCCGCGGGCGAGCTCCGTCGCCCGGTTGCCCCGCTCAGGGCTCGTGAGGAACCACGCGCCGAGCCCGGCGTCGCGGCTCAGACCCTTCGTCGACACTGGATAGCTGATACCCGCGACGGCCGGAGCGGAACCTGCCGCGTTCCGTCTCGAGGTGGCCGGCGGCTGGGTGCGCTCCACGACCGCGTCTTCGTAGCGGCACGTTCGGCTCGAGGCATCACCCGCGTCTTGTCGCTCCGGTCGGCCGGGGCGCCCGGCGAAAATCGGCCGCCCTGGGGATGGCCCGTTCCCCGAGCGGCACGGTAGCGTTCGCGGACCGGTCCGGCGCGCTCGCGACGGGCGGCGATCTCTCCCTCGTGGTCTTCCCCCTCGTTCGGCTTCCCCTGGAACCGGAGGCAACGCGAGATGGAGGACGTGGCCCGCGTGGTGCTCGGCGTCGAGACCGCCGAGATCGCCGAGGAGGTCCTGCACTTCCTCGACCGCAGCGGTCGAGCGCGCGTCGTGAGCACCGCCGGCGACGACCGACAGCTCATCGAGGCCGTGCGCCAGCTGGAGCCCGACGCCGTCGTCGCCGAGCCGGGGCTGGCCCTCGGCGGCGTGGACGGCGCCACGCTCCTCGCGCTGGCCACGCGCGAGTCGGTCGGTGCGCTGCGTGCCGCGATCCGAGCCGGCGCCCGCGGCTTCTTCCTGTGGCCGCGCGAACGCGAGGGTCTGCTCGACGGCGTGGCGGCCACCGTCGCCGCCCGTTCCGCGTTGGAACGGACAGCGCTGGTCGTGGCGGTGCACGCGTCGCGCGGAGGCGCCGGCTGCACCTTCGTCGCCACCCATCTTGCGCAGGCGTTCGCCCGCCGCGGCGACTCGTGCGTGTTGATCGACGCCGATCCGACGTTCGGCGACGTCGGAACCGCGCTGGGGGCGGCGCAGGACGTCCGCACCGTCGCCGACCTCGCGCCGCTCGGCGACGAGCTCTCCGCCACGCACCTGAGGAACGTGCTACTCGAGCATCCCTCGGGCTTCGGCGCCCTCCTGTCGCCCAGCAACGAGGTGGCGGTCGCCGAAGGCCCGATCGTCCGCCGAGCCGTCGAGGTGGCGGCAGCGTCCGCGCAGGCGGTGATCGTGCATCTTCCGCGAGCGCTCGACGCCACCGGGCACTGGTGTGTGGCGAGTGCGGATCGCGTGCTGGAGGTGCTCTCCCTCGACGTGCTGTCGTTCCGCGCATCCGGCCGCGCGCTCGAGGCCCTTGCACAGGACCGTCCGGACGAGCGCATCGGGTTCGTCGTGAATCGTGCAGCGCGAGGTGAGATCGCTCCCGGCGACGTCCGGCGCGTGTTCGGGAGCGAGCCGCTGGCGGTGCTCCCGTTCCACGCCGCCGTTCCGCGAGCACAGGATCACGGGCGTCTCCTCGCGCCTCGCAGCCGGCTCGGCCGGACGTTCGAACGGCTGGCGGCGCGCTTGGCCGAGGCGCGCGGTTCGCAGGAGCAGGCGACGTGAGACCCGACGCGTTGGCGCTCGTGCGTCGGCAGCTCCGCGATGAGTTGCGGCTGCGCGTGGACGCGCGGGGGCTGGCTGCGGCGCCGCGGACCGAGCGCCGGATGCGGGTGCGCGAGGAGGCGCTCGATCTCCTTCGTCAGCAGGGGGCGATCCTGCCCCAGCGCGAGCTCGCGCGCATGGTGAACGAGGTTTCGGACGAGGTCGTCGGGTTCGGGCCGATCGAGTTCCTGTTGAAGGATCCGTCGGTCACCGAGGTCATGGTGAATGGACCCGACGACGTGTTCGTGGAGCGGGAGGGGCGGATCGAGAGGGTGGCGGACCGACTATTCGAGGGGGAGGAGTCGGTCCGTCATCTGATGGGATAGGAGATAGAGCGCCCAGAGCGTGCGCCTCCCCAAATCTTCGGTTCCCACAGCCCCATCGGCGCGAAGTCTCTCGGGCTTGGGCCTAATCTGACGGAATGGAGCTCGCAGTTCGCAGAGAGGGAATTGCCGCAAAGCTACAGCGTGCCGCAGAGCATCTGCTTGATCTGACGCAGGAGGAAGCCAAGTACATCGTGACCGAGGAGTACGGTCCTACGACAACGATCGAGTCATCCATTCCGGAGCGCCAGGGACAACGGGGCCTTGCATGTCGCGCCTACCTAAGACCCGACCCGCCGGCCCGGATCGGAGTGATTTGCGGAGACATAGTCCACAATCTCCGTTCGGCCCTTGACCATCTCGCCAACGCTTTGGTAATCGCAAACGGCGGGATTCCCAAAGATGGTCCACGCGGGACTCAGTTCCCTATCCGGCTCGGTGGAAGCGCAACGATCGACGCTCGGGCTGGGGGCATTTCGGAGGGCGCACAGCGATTGCTGGCCGAGGTGCAGCCCCGTCACGAGAGTGATTCATTGGCAACGCTCGCGAGACTGTCGAATATCGACAAGCATCGGACTCTCAATGTAATAGTCGTGGATCTTGGTGACCTCGGCGTCTTTGATGTTCCCCCGGAACTGGAAGAGCGCCTCAGGGTCGAAGACCCGCCTTGGGCTCACGGTGAGCTCATCTACTCGATCGTTCCGTTGATCGACGAGGACGAGCCGTTCTGGCATGGAGTGGAGTACTCAGGAGTACTCGCTTTCGAAGAGTTCGAACGAAAGCCTGTCGTATCAACGCTCCGTAGCTTGTCCGAGTTCGTAAGCTCGCAGGTTGTGCAGCGATTCGCCGCTTGCTGCCTTGGCGGATCCTTCGACGTTTGAGGGTAGAGCGTCCGAAACCTCCGCGGGCGCCAGATGAACTTCTGGTGCTACAGGTCTCGACTCAAAGCCTCGAGGCAAGAGTACGATTCATAACCATGGCGACCTCCGCTCCAATCTCTGTGTCACAGATCTTTGTGACATCCGGTTTTCCAGAGTTCACCTTCGTACCTCCTGTCGTGTATCCCCGCCTCGTCAATGCGTTGGCGCAGCGGTCTGGTGGCGTCGTTGTCGAGGGCCCGTCTGGTATCGGAAAGACGGTCGCAGTCACGCGAGCTGTAGAGGAGATCGGCGAAGTGCTTGGCTCTGTTGTAACACTGTCCGCTCGCGATCCCCTCCACCTCTCTGACATCGAACGCGTGGCGCGGGAGAAGCCTGACGGGACCTGGATCATCGAAGACTTCCATCACCTCTCGATCGAGCATCGAGCTCCGTTCGCGGACGCGATCAAGTTCTTGGCGGACCTGCGGGACCCCACATGCAAGATCGTCCTCATCGGCATCAACAACGCCGGGCAGAGTCTGCTGCACGGAGCGTCTGACCTTCTCACGCGCATCACCGTCGTGCAGTTCGAACGTAACCCGGACGAGAATGTTGAGGAACTCATCCGTCTCGGCGAGCAGTGGCTCAACGTGAGGATTCCGGATCACCCTCGCATTCTTGAAGAAGCAAGAGGCAGCTACTTGCTGGCCCAGCTTGTATGCCGAGCATCGTGCGAAGCAAGCGGGCTAACGGCGGAGGTTGCGGATTCGTCACCGCTTGAGCTCAAGGTCAATATCGATGCAGTGGTGAGAACAGTGCTTGAAGATCTCGACAGACAGTTCGGGGAGGTATGTAGACGGTTCGCGCGTGGAAAGAAGCCGAAGCGGGCTGGTCGCGCCCCTTACTTGCAGTGCCTGCGGTGGCTGGCTGAGGGCAATGAGTGGTCGATACAGCTTGAGCGAGCCGCCGACCTGAATCCGCGGTACAAGGGCAGCGTTACACAGATCCTGAAGAAGGGTTTCCTAGCGCAGCACATCCGCGAAGACGAAGAGATCGCGAAGCTGATCCATCTCTCGGATGAGAATTTCCTTTCCGTTGAAGATCCACGGTTCGTCTTCTTCCTGCGTCACATCGACTGGAGCGAGTACCGAGGTGGAATCGGCTTCGGCCCGGAGTCGTCCAATAACTACGACTTCGCACTGTCATTTGCTGGTCCCCAACGAGACCTCGCTCGTCAGATGTTCGACTCACTTACCGAGGCGGGGTTCAATGTCTTCTTTGATGAGGTCGAGCGAGATCGGATGTTGGGTGAAGACTTGCGGACATACCTAGCGCCGATCTACGCCTCAGGAGCTGAGTTCGTCTTGGTGATCCTCGGCCAGGAATACCCAAAGCGATACTGGACCGCCTTCGAAGAGGACCAGTACAGCGGAAGGATCCCCGATGGCTCTGTGATTCCAATCTGGACCCCGGCAGAGGCACCGACCTTTGAGTCTGAACTCACTGACAAGGGGGGCCTCGTGTTCTCAAGTTCGACGCCGACTGCGCAAGAGCTCGACAAAGCGGTCGAGGACCTAGCTTCAGCCCTGGAATCGCGTCTGAACGCGAGTTCCTAGACTTATTAGGCAGGCGTCTCTCGCCCGGCAGAGACAGCTGCTATGCCTCTTGCCACGGCGAGTTGAGTGCCTTCTCGAACTGCTGCTCCTGCGAATGCCTTCTGAACGACTCTACGAGACACACCCGCTGCCTTCGCGATGGTGGCTGTGTCCCCGAGCGCCATACCCGCAGGTACGACGACCTGACGGAAGTGAGACCACTCATCCAGCTCGAGGATATTCATGTAGTCGGCCTCACCGTCGACTTGGTCGGTCATTCGTTCCTCGAGCCTGTTCGACTCCTTTCCGATGTCCTTAGGCTTGCCAAGCATCGCTACAGTTCGCCGTCCCAATAGACCACGGGTCTTCTTCCGGCACAGTTCACCGTCGGGGCCGATGCTCTTCGCTTCCTCGTGCACCCCGTATTCCTCCACGACCTCGCCGAACGTCTTGACTCGGACCACGCCGTCGCTCCCGCTCCCATGCGTCGTAATCTGGAAGACGTCTCCAGAGTGCGCCTCGTACCAGCGCGAACGAACCCACTTGGCCGAGTCACGTTCGTACGGCGCAACGAGCCGGAACCGGGTCGCATCCATCCCCGGGGGGAGGCCCTGGAGCCGATCGGGGTAACAGACGAGCAGGAAGTTGAACGGTCTCACCTGCTCGTCTAGGCGCTTACCACGGTTGAGTCCCTCGAACGCGATCAGCCCTGCGGGCGTCGAGACCGATGTCCGCGACACCGCCGGCAGGTCGAACCACCCGGGGTTCTCGGGGTTGAGGCCGAGCTCATTTGCGAGTATCCACGCCCATGCTTCTCGGATCCAGTCCGAGTCAATGCGGTCGGGGTCGTACGGGTTGATCAGGTGACCGAGCCCGTGCTCCGATCGCTTGACGACCGACGGTTGATCTGGTTGGTCGCCCTCATCGTCGATCTCGTCATCGGCATCAGAGATCGCGACGGGCTCCGGTCGCCCGGATTCGTCGCGGACGAATAAACAGTAACGCTTCGCGCTGATCGCGAAGCACCCTATCTCCCGTTGACGACCCTCCTCTAGGTTCTCGTCTTCGATCTTCAGCAGGTGCTCGACCGTCGCGTAAGGGTTCAGCCGGTCGAACGTCTCGACGATGCGCCGAACGTCGGCCCACGAGAGCGCTCGGATCCGCTGCGGCGCCGTCCGCCCGTCGGCGCCCGCGCTGTTGATCTTCAGCGTCCGTCGCCGTTGAGTGGCAACGATCGCCATCGAGTCGGTGTCGCAGAAGGCGTAGGAACCGCCCAGCGAAGTCACCTCATGCTCGAGGAGCGCGAGCATCAGCCGGGCTGCTCCCGTGACGAGCGCCGCCGTCGGCGCGAAGAAGAACGCGCCCGGGGTCTCGGGGACCGCTGGCGTCTCGAAGGATCGGAGCGCGAATACCTGAATCTGCTCGGTCTTGCCGTTGACACGTTCGTGGCGGTTCATCTCCGCGAAGATCCCGTAGGAGGTCGAGGAGGCGAAGACCTTGAGGAATCGTCCGAGTCCGACCTTCCGCCCGGCCTCCGGAAGCTTGGCGCGGCGCTCGACGACCGAGACGAAGAACCGTCCATCACGCGGGTCGACCTCGACCTCGCCGCGGAGCGCCACCGAGCGCAGGCCCGGCGCCTCACCGACCGGGACGAACCGGATCGCGCGGAGGATCTTCGGGACCTGGCCGGAGAGCAGGTACGAGGCCACGACATCCGGAAGCGTGTACCAGAAGGGCTCGGACGGGCTCTCGGCCCAACGATTCACCCCGATCCCGAACGCCGACTCGCGTCCCCCGTAGCGGGCCCGGATCGGGAAGATGTCGCCGGGTCGCGGCTGGACGAGGCAGATGACTGGCAACCGTTGCCACAGTCCCTGGTCGAACAGATCGCCCACATCGAGCTCGCGAACCCAACGCATGAGCCGTCGGGGATCGGCGGTGCATGCGTCGATCCGGCCGCACGTGAGGAATCGTTCGAGACCCATGAGCGTCTGGACGCTCGCGTACATCGAGGTGAAGTCGACCGTCACGACAGGCACCGGGACCCGGCGGATCCGGCACTCCGCCCGGCCGCCGTAGTAGGCGGTCATCGCGTAGCCGAGGATGTCGTCCCAGGTCTCGTTCATCGGATCTTCCCCAGCCGCGCCATCGGCGGGGTGATGCCCATCGCCTCGAGGTAGGCCTTGCCGAGCGTGGCGGGCGAGAACGCCCTCGTCGCCTGGAGCTCGATCGGGTGCCGGAGGTACTCCGTCATCGCCGCCGCGTACAGATGCGCGGTCGCCTCGACGTCCTCGCGGTTGTAGTCGACGTACTCGGGTGTGATCACGCCGTGGGTGACCGTCCGCTTCGTGTACGGGACTCCGAACGCGTCGCAGGCGGACTCGAGCGTATGGCCACGGTCGGTCAGGGCGAACGCGAGCGTCCGGAGATCGAGGAAGTGGCCTCGGAAGCCCTCCTGATCCTGGTTCCCATAACCCTCGCCGACCGACCCCATCCCCTTGAGTGCCCGCTTCGAGTCGATGTGCTTGATCAGGATGCGTGGACGGGCGGGATGGTCGTGCCATATGCCCTGTTCGTCCGGGCGACCCCAGAGCGACAGCGAGAACCCGCCCTCGTACGGCGATCGACGGCGCTCCTCGCCGCGGCTCCGCCGCCGCCCTGCGCGAGCGATCCCCCAGTGGAGCGCGAACCGCGAGATATCGAACGGCCAGTTGAAGCAGACCAGCAGGGCACGCGCCTCGATGACCGCGGGGCGGAAGATCTCGTCCAGGAAGCCGCTCCGTGAGCGCAGGTGCAGGATCGGCGAAGGCGTCTCGCCGCCTGGGTCGATCGCCGGGGCGTGGGTGGCCGCGTACTCGCGCACGATCTCGAACGCCGACGGGTCGCGATCGGGTAGGGCGTCGGCGTAGATCAACCCTTCCTCGACGCACGAGAGCCTCGGCTCGTCCTCCCACCGCACGTCGTACAGGCGGTAGGAGGCGAACAGGAGCGCCTGGGAATGGTCGGTCCTCGTCTCGGTGTCGAGCACGAGGATCACCGGGGGTCGGCGCATCTCGTCGCGGAGGGGCTTGGCTGGTTGGTGGTGCCATGGCTCCGCGGACCAGATCGTGTAGGCGCGGACGGCGACTTCCAGGGGCTCCGTCATCGCGATGCCTCCCCGATCGTTCGGACGAACCGACCAAGTGCGTCGACGGGATCGCCTTCTGCGAGCTCGCGGAGGAGGGTCGTGAACGCCCGCTCGACGATCGCCTGGAACCGCAGGTTCGTCACTGCCTCCTCGTCCAGCGGCGCCTCGGGTCCCGGGAGCTCGATCACGACGGACGTCGATTTCTCGAGCCCATCCACACACGCTTCGACTGCACCGGCGAGGTCGTCGAGAGACCCGGCTGCCTCGAGCTTCAGCAATCCGACCAGGAGGTGGTCGATGCCGGCCGCAGCCTTGGCCATGTCCTCCGCCGTCCGCCGCTGCGCGGCCGTGAGCGGGCTCTCTGGTGCGATCGCCGCCAGGTTCTCGGCTGCCACCTGGGTCCAGTCAGCGACGAACGCGAGGATCGCTTCGAAGCACTCGAGTTGAGCCGCAGGCTCGACGGTTCGTCCCCGACCCAGCGCGGGACCGCCGGACTTCCGCCACCGGCGTCGGTTCTTCGCCGGTTGGGGACCGACCACCTTGCCGGGTACCGCGTCGAAGGAAGACAACCGAGCCGCTGCGGTCCCGATCCTCTCGAGCACCCGGGCGGCGTCGCGGATCCTGGGATCCTCGCTCGCCCGGGCGGAGGCTGCCAAGACGTCGACCGCGCCGCGGGCGAAGGCGTAGTTGCGTTCGGCCGCGCTCAAGGGCGACCGGGGACCGCGAGCGGTGTGGTCGCGGAGCATGCCGGTATCGAACTGGCGGCTCGTGAGACCCTTCGGGCCGTTGTGACAGCGCTTGCACACCCAGACCCGGAAACCCGGGAAGTTGACCTCGAGGCCGGGTGCGTGGGCGTCCAACGGTCGGCGACGACCACAGATCGCGCATTCCCTGCCCCGGTCCATCACCATGTCTCCGGGTAGATCTCTTCGAACTCGAGCTCGCCGCGCTCGTCCCGCTCGGTGATCACGTCGGGATCCGTCTCGGGCGCGTAGGTCCCCCCATCCACACCACGGAACGTCCGCTCACCGTGACGGGCCCGCCAGGAGCGGAGCGGCACTTCGTCGCCGAGACGGGCAGCCCGGAGCGCCGAGTCGTACTGCCCGACGATCGAGGCCGATCGCCATCCCCTCACGTAGACGTCACGCATCCCTTCGGTGGTGAGCATCCTCATCACGCGGAGGTTCGGGTCGGTCTCAGTCGTCACGACCCGTCCGCGCCAGTCGGTCCGGAGCGCGTTCCCGAAGTAGCGCTTCACGGACCCGATGCTCGTGCGGACGCCCTTCGACCGGAGCTCCTCGATCGCGCGGTAGACGCTCAGGTCGTTCTCGCGTGCGTAGGCGATCACCTCGCGCGCGCCGTAGTGGGCTCGTCGCTCCCGCGGCGTCAGCCGCTCGTACTGGCGGAACCGGCGGATCGGGGCGCTCATCGGTCGGCTCCCCGTCGTGGGGTCGCGCTAGAATCAACGTGAGCGATTCGGTTGGATGGCCGGCCGCTTCTGGACCCCCGCCTCGCACGCGGGGGTCTTTGCTTTTGGGTCACGTCTTCCCCACCTCCTTCTCGATGTAGCGACCCGCCCGGTCGATTGCGCGGGAGAAGCACTGAAGCGTCGACAGCTCTTCTCCTTCAGGCGTGAGGTCCCAAGCGGCGCGACCGAGCCAGGCTCCCGCGTTGCGTGTACCGACTTCACGGCCCAGATCGAGGAGTGCGCGCACCGCACGCCGAGCGGTCTGGTCAGCGTCAAAGGGCCTCGGGGTACGAGGCAGCTGCTGCCAGCCCTCGCGCGCCAGCTGATCGACCTTCGTGTGCGAGAGTCCGACTTGTCGTGCGACCTCTCGGTTGGAGGCTTCGGGGTAGAGCTCGTGGAAGTGAATGGCGTTTTGGATCTTCTCGACGGCGCTCATCGCCCGCGGACCAAGTGCGTCTTCTCGGAGCCCGAGCCGGAACGCGAGCTCTTCAGCGTCCCCATCAGTCCGCCAAACGCGCGCGACGATCGTGGGGCGTTGCAAGATCACGAAGGTCGCGACCGACCGAACGTAACCCGTTCCGATGAGCACCCCGGGGCCGCCCGCCCCCGACACTTCGATGCTTGGGTCGAGGACGTAGTCGGGTGGTGGAAGGCCAGCCGGATCCTCGGCAAGGATCTCAGCGAACTGCTCCGCCGTGACCTCGTCGTGCCGACGAACCTGCCACGCAGGGGCGTGGACGCGGTTCCGGCCGACCTCCTCGAGGGTCACGGATTGTTCAAGGGTTCCCAGGTCGACCGGGGTCATCGATTCGCGGGCTCCGGTCGTTGCAGCTGCTCGAGGATCTCCGCCCAACGGATCGCAACGGAGGCCCGAGGTGCGGAGACACCTGTTTCCCAGCGCGACAGCGATGAGGGGTCGACTCCGAGCTCGCGAGCCACTTCAACGAGGCTAAGAAGCGACCGCTCACGAATCCGCCGTGCCTCTCCACTTCTTGCGAGCAGCCGGATCCGACTGATATTCCGTGCCATACGCTCGTCCATGAACTCGAACGGTAGTAGCAACGGGGACGCAGAGGAAGACCAACACTGTGGGTTCTCAACCTGCAACTTCCTGAAATATCCCTAGCTCTTGCGAATCCGTTGCATATTTGGTAGGGTGCCTGAGTGAAGCCGCCGAACGTGCTCGATCACGAGATCACTCAAGAAGGATCGGTGATCCTGCACTTCATCGAGAGAAGGCCACTCACCCGCCGACGCCTGCCGCCCCCGCCGTGGGCAGCTCAGCAGGCGGTTTCGATACCGGAGCCGGACACCGAACTCGCCACCTTGGAGGTCTGGTTTCACCGCGCGGATCCGGAAGACCTCAAGTCCGAACCCGTCGGTATCAGCGGTGTCTCGCTTTGGGTCCGAGATGGCCTCAATCCCTCGGACCTGAAACGCTTCGCGTGGGCTAGTTGGCTGCCGATAGCCGAAGCGGTAGCGAGGACAGGTGGCGATATCTCAAGTGCGCTCTGGCGTTCTGACGACGGGTTCGACCCAAAGACGGTCCAGGGACTCGCCTCACGTGCGTACTACGACGCATGGGGCCTCAAGTACAAGAAGAGGCGCCCTGGGCGCAAAGGCCACGAGCCGGAGTTCTACGAACAGGTCGCCAAGCGCTACCTCGAACTGCTGAGTCAAGGAGTAAGGAGCCCGACCCAGACGATCGCACACGAGACGAACTATTCGCGGGACACGGTTGCCGGCTGGGTCGGCCGCGCGCGACAACTGGGGTTCTTGCCACCCGCGAGAAGGGGCCGGGCTGGCTAACGGACAAATGGATGAGCCCCCGCGACCGTTGGCGCGGTCCGGGGGCGCGGCACACGGAGGTACCCGTATGCAGGCTCAGGGTAACGAGCTCCATCCGTCACGTGACGGCGTTCTGTTCGTGAGCGGTTACGCGACGTCTCTTCGCGTCGAACGAGGACATCTTCTCGTCCGGTCCGGCGGTGGTCGCGCCATCCGGCAGGCCCGGTTCTCGCGCGTGTCTCGACCGCGTCTCCGCAGACTCGTCGTCTACGGCAAGGGCGGGTCGGTAACGTTCGAAGCGCTGGCTTGGCTCCACGCGATCGGGTGTGCATTCGTCCACCTCTCGCGTGATGGCGCTGTGATCGTCTCTTCGGGCGACGCTCAAGGTGGCCAGTCTGTTCTCCGACGAGCTCAAGCGCTTGCGATGGGTAGCGATGTGGGACTCGAACTCATCAAGCTGGTGCTCACCGACAAACTGGAGGGACAGCTCAGAGTCATCGGCGAGGTATCCGGTAACGACGCAGCCAGCGCTGTGATATCTGCCGCCCGTGGTCGGCTCGACGAAGTTGGCACGTGGGAACAGGCCATGGCTACCGAAGCCCAGGCGGCTATCGCGTATTGGTCCGCGTGGGAGTCGGAGCCGCTGAGGTTTGCTCGATCGGATCTCGGGAAGGTCCCGGATCACTGGCGAACCGTCGGTACGCGCCGGTCTGCCTTGACGGTGACGTCGCCACGCCTCGCCACCACACCGGCGCAGGCCGCGACCAACTACGTCTACGGCTTGGCAGAGTTCGCCTGCGCGATCGCTCTGCGCGCCGCCGGTCTCGATCCCGGCCTCGGTTGGCTCCACCGCGACGCCCCCTACCGGGCATCGGCAGCACTCGACGTCCTGGAAGCCATCCGACCGGTCGCCGACGCGTTCGTGCTCGATCTGATCCGGTCACGGACGTTCTCGCGGCGTGAGTTCGGGGAACTCCCATCGGGTCAGGTGCGGCTGTCGTCGTCGCTGGCGAAGCAGATCGCTCACGCGGCGCTTCCGATGCTCGAGTCCTCGGTGCAACCGATCGTCAACGACGTGGTGACGATCCTCGGCGCGACGACCCGATCGCCAGTGCGCGCTCGCGGCCGGAAGGTGCCTGTCAAGCTCGCAGCGGTTCAGGCTCGTCCCCTCGCACGGACCAGGAAAACCAGGACCCCGATCACGTCTGCGTGTCGGCTCTGCGGCCTGATCCTCGACGATCCCGAGCGCTCGATCTGTGACGACTGCCTCCCCGAGTATGACCGGGAACGCACCGCGAAACTCTCGGCTGCGGGGAAGGCGACGCTCTCTCGGATGCGCGCCGCGGGCGCCGACGATCCGGCCCGTTCAGCAAAGGCCGTGGCGAAGCGTGCTGAATCCTCGCGCAAATCCGTCCTCGCGATCCGCGCCTGGGAGCGCGAGCATGGTAGAGGGTTCGACCACGATGACTACGAGCAGAGGGTTCTTCCGGCGATCCGAGCCCTCACTGTACCCGAGCTCATAGCGGTAACACGACTCTCACAGTCGTACTGCTGGCGGGTTCGCAAGGGAACGAAGAACCTGCACGCGATGCACTGGGAGGCGGTTGTTGCGCTCGCTGGCAAACGAGCTGGATCGAGCAGCTAGAGGTGGAAAGGTTCGAGCAGCTTGAGGAGTACGGGTCCAGGATAGCGATGGGAGGTCTGTACTGGGTCAATGTCAAGCTGCAAAGGCCTCGCCACCGCCCGTGAAGGCAAAGCGCCCCTTCATTTTACTAGCCAAATGACAACCAGAATTGTTGTCCCGATCAGCGCAAGGACAAGGAAGGAAGTGGCGTACACTCGGACGAAGCTCCAGAGGCGGAGTTCGTTACCGCTGGAATCAGGGCCCTCTCTCTCGCGATGTCTCGCTTCACCTGAGATGTGTCTGTTGGAGATAGCCAGAAGGAGCCCCGACACAGATATGGCGAGAAAGGCCAGCAGTCCGGTCAAGAGCTCCCCGCCGGCCGAGATCACGTGCTCCGTCCGTGCAACGCTTTTGCCAGTGAATAGAGGCCAATCACGAATCCAGCTGTCGCGACGATAAGGACGGCTATTTGAATCGCGACGAAAGCAGCCGCCCCAGATACCAAGGAGAAGGCCGCACCCGCCGAAACCGGCACAAGGATCGTAGCGAAAGCCATCGCTGCCGCTGGCCAGCCTTGACCAAGTGCCAGGGCGTTACCGAGTGTCGTGACAACAGTGGATATGACGCTTATGGCGGCTATGTCCCCAACTGTCCCAGCCGCAATCCCTTGAACCTGCAGCAGAGCGATTCCCAGGCCAATACCGCCAAGGGAGATCGAAGCCGCGGCAAGTGCAACGGCGGCGACGCCGATTGCGACGCCTGTCCAGTCGGGCGCGAATCCGAAGGGGTCACCCACTGACATGGGCGCGTCTCGCCCATACATGTACACGTTCGCTGACCCGCCCAGGATCCCGATCGGGTCCTCAGAAACGAAACGGCTGAGCCCCGGCGCGTAGTACCGGGCCCGGTTGTACTGAAGCCCGGTCGCCAAATCGTAGTCCCGGCCGGTGAACAGGTAGGGAAACGCCGTCGAGTCCGGCGTCCCGTAGGGCTCGTAGGTGAAGGAGTCCTGCAGCACCGGGGTGGTCTGGGAGTCGTAGGTGGCAAGCGTCGAGCCCAACCCGTCGGTGATCGGGTTCTTGTCGACGTTGCTCCGCCACCAGTAGACCTCGTCGGGTCCGAACCCGCTGATCAGGTTGGCCGTCGGAGAGTTGGTGGCGTCGAGCTCCTGGGCGACGTTGGGGCCGTCGTAGAGGTAGCGGGTGGTCGTGCCCGCCACGACCTTCTCCGTGCGGCGGCCGAGCCCGTCGTAGGCGTAGGTCGACGACCCCCCGGAAGTCTGGGCGAGCTGTCCCCGCTCGTTCCACGTGTAGGTCTGGGAGCCCTTGGCGGTGAGGTTCCCGTTCTGGTCGTAGGTGAGCGTGGTCCCGTTCCAGGAGGCGAGCTCGTTCGCGAGGTCGTAGGTGGCGTTGGCCGTGGTCGCGGCCGGGAGCGTCACGCGTGCCAGGTTCTCGCCCGACCAGGCGGCCGTGCGGCGGCCGTCGGCGTCGGAGGCGTAGGCGAGGGAGCCCAGGTGGGTGGCGCCCACGTCGTAATCGATCTTCGTGATCCGCGACGCCGCGTCGTAGGTGGGGTCTTCGACGATTCCGTTGGCGAGGGTCGTGGTGTCAGGACGGTTCGCGACGTCGTATGTGAACGCGACCGTCTTCGTGTCGCGGATGATCTGCTTCAGCAGGTCGTTGTTGAAGTAGTTGTAGTCGATCTCGGGTTGGCCGGCGACCGTCATCGTCTGTCGTCGGTTCGCGTCGTCGTAGGTGTAGGCGATCGAGCCTTGGGGTGTCGTCTCGTTCGTCATCCGGTCCAGGTCGTCCCACGTGCGAGTGATCGTGCCCGCGACAGAGTCGTCCACCTGTCCGAGGCGCCCGGCGCCGTCGTAGGTGTAGGCGGTGGTTGAGGTGAACGTCGAGCCGCAGGTGGGCTCTCCACCGCCCGTGTAGCCGTAGCCGACGAAGCTCACGAGCCCGAGCGCGTTGTAGCAGAGACGCGTCACCTTCCCTCGGCGGTCGGTCCAGCGCTGGACGTTTCCTGCGGGTTCGTAGAGGAACGACTCGGATCGTCCGAGCGGATCGGTCCGGGTCTGCGGAAGGTTGAGCTCGTTGTAAACGTAGTCCGTGTGCGCGTTCGTGGCGTCTAGGGTCACCTTGTCCAGGTTCTGCTCAGCATCGTAGTGAAAGCTCGTCGATGACCCCGAGGTCGGCTCGACCTTCGTCGGGTCGCCGAGAACGTCGTAGGAGATCGCTGTCTGATAGCCAAGCTGGTCGGAGATGGCGCGGACGTATCCGTCCGACCCAACGAACTCCTTGACCACTCCGCCGTCCGGGTCCTGGAGAGACGTGAGGTCGCCTGCGCTGTAGTTGAAGATCGTCTGGTCGCCGAGATCGTCGGTGGCCTTCTTCACGGCGCCGGTGGATGCGCAGGTGAGCGAGAGTCCCCGCGAGAGGTGATCTTCGACTCGCGTCAGACAGCCGTCGGGATAGGAGTACGTGAATCGCCGCTCGTGGTTCAGGGGGTCGGTGATCTTCGTCACGCCCGCATACCCGGGGTCGTACGCGATGGTCCAGGTCTTCGGTGAGCCGGTGTCGGCCAGGAACTCACCTGGCTGATGTTCCCGACCCCGTCGTAGGTGAAGGTGGTCTGTCGCGTATGCGTCACCCCGGAAACCTCGAACGAGTCGGTCGTCGAAGTCACGTTCTTGGACGTCGTATCCAGGGCATAGGTGAACGTTCGCTCCAGCGGTGTTCCGAGCGCCTCGGTGACCGATGTTGGGATTCCGTTCGCATCGAACCGCGCGCACGTCGCGTTCCCGTCGGGATCGACCGCTTTCGTGGACCCAGTGCACAATGGGTCCGTGGAGTCATAGTCGAACGTCTGCGTCGCGGCATTCGCGAAGGTCTGCTGCGCGATCCTTCCCTGGGCGTCGTAGTCCAGGTGGATCGTGTGGTTGCCCAAGCGATCGTGGATGTCGAACAGGTAGGTGGCCGGGCTCGGTGAACACGGAGCCGACTGGCTGCAGAACGAAGTGTCGGGGTTCCAGCCATAGGTTGTCTGGGCGGGGCTCTGCTGGCCTTGCTGGGACGGATCCGTGACGGTCAGCAGCCGGTACGGGGCGGTCGTTTGGTACGTATAGGTGACGGTGCGGCCCGCGGAGTCACTCGCCGAGGACAGCACCGATCCGTTGCAGCAGCTGGAGCGGGCGAACGTGATCCAGCGACCGGACGGCTCCGCGAGGATCGATACGAGCTTCCCAGGGAAAGTCCGCGAGATGATGATGCGGTTCCGGGACGGATCGGTGATCTCCGTGAGCCACGTCGAGCCCGATCCGTTGCCACCGAACTGGTAGCGCATGCCGTCGCGGCGGCGGACCCGGTAGACACTGCCCCTGGTGAGCTCTGCTCCGAGCCATTCGGGAGGCCCGGACACGGCCACCATCGGCACGCCTGTGCCGGGGCCGTTCATTGGCTGGAACGTCACGCGCTCGTTTCCCGGGATCGCGAGGTTCGCGTAGTTGGAGGCGTTCGTCGAGTTAAGGCGCAGATCGTAGCTCGCCGCCATCCCGAGCCCCAAGCTGTAGGTCGTCGCGTCGTTCTGACGGAAGAACCGGGTGAGTGAGATCGACGGGGTTCCCGGCTCGACGAGATCGATCATCTTGTACTCGAACAGTCCATTTCCGTAATCGACGGGGTCGGACGAGCAGAGGTGCCCGAGGAACGGCACGTGGCACAACGGATCCACGAGCGCAAGCATTTCTGCGGTCATGCTCGCTCCTTGGAATCCGTCGATGTAGGCACCGGCTTCGGGGACGACCTGAGAGCCATCAGGTGTGACGGTCGCCGTGCCGTAGTTGTCCCAGCCTTCGTCAGGCTCGTAGGTCCAGACCCGCCCAGTGAACCCCGGCGGCAGGTGCTGGTTGTTGGCGTAGACGACGCGGAACCCGTTCGGCTCGACGGTCGCATCTCCGGGTTGGAGGGTGAAGTGCATGGTGAACTGGTTCATCTCCGGCGCGGGGAACGGTGGCCGGTCAAGGGGGACCGGCGTGAGCGTGATGTCGTGAACCATCTTCCCCTGCGAGTCGACGATCGTGGATCCCTTCGGGATATGGACCTCGAACCCGGGCATCTTCGGGTTCTGGATCACAAAGTCCTTGGGTAGCGGGTAGGAGTCGATGTGCACCTTCGTTGCCACGTCGAGGGCCGGTTCCCAAATCGTGTACCCGAGGTTGGTGGTTTGCCCCTTTATCGCGTCGACGCCGATCTCGAAGACCCCGAACGCAACGTTCCGCCCCGGGAGGCCCGCCCCCCGAGCGTCCACGGTCATCACGACTCGTCCGGGGGACACCCCGCCGAGAACGAAACGACCGGAGGCATCAGTCGATGTGGAGGCCACGCCTGCTGCGATCGTCACACCCCGGATCGGCTCACCGTTCAGGGCCAACACTCGTCCGGCGATCGCCGTCGTTCCTGCCGACGCAGCGAGCAGCGGGACATCCTCCCATGGGCTCGGAGCCCGGTTCGCAATCCACTCTGCGCTCGTGGCGGCCGTCGGGGACCAGGTCGGTGGGTACGGCGAGTCGTAATCGGCCGCCGCGGCGAGCGGATCCGGGCTTGTACCGCTGGCCATCGAAACGGCTGGGCTGTCGACGGCCGCCCCCATGGCAGCGGCGGGTGACCCGGTGCACGAGGTTCCGCCGCCGAGGTCAGTGATCCCGATCACTAGGTCGGTCGTGGTCTTGTACCCGGCGGCGAGCACCGTGTACGTGCCTGTTTCCGGCGCGGCCACCAAGACATCGTGATTGACATTGACGTACGTGTCACCGAAGTTGGCTTCGCCGTCGGGGTGCGTGGGCCGATAGGCGTGCAGGTTAATCCCGAGGTTGTTGTCCGTCACCATGCAGTAGTTGTGTCCAGCCGTCCCCTGGAACCGGAAGAGTCCCCACTGACCTGGAAATGTCCTCGGGATCCTCACGACCGTCTGCGATGTCGAAACGTTCACCGTCCCCGCATCTACGGAATCGGACTCCTCGATCTCGAGCGTGACCGTGCCAGCAGCTGCTGGATTGGACCTCTTGATCAGCAGCGCGTACGTTCCCGAGTAGTCGAGCCAGACGGCAGAGTTGTCCTGGGAGGTTGTGGCCTTCGATCCGAGAGGGTCATACAGGTGGTAATCGGATATCCCTTCGCTCGTCGTACGCTTCGTGAAGACATACCTTCCTGCGGTTCCTGTGAACAGCGCAACGATCGTGCTCTGTCCAGCAGAGAAGTTGATCGTACGCGTCTCGTTGGTTCCGAAACGCACGGCGGAGAAGGCCGTCGAGTCATAGTTTGAGAGAGGCAAGAGCACATCGTTCGGGGAGGTCGCTGAGCCGGTAGCGGTGGCGACGGTGACGGGCCCGGGGCCGATGAACGTCGGTGCCCCGTAGGTCGACACGTCGAACGACGGCACCTTGATCGTCAACTGCGTGGACGTCGCGGAGGTCACGACTGCCACCGTCGCGTTGATCCGCACTAGATCGTCAGCGGGGTTGGATGCGAAGCCGGACCCCGCCACTGTGATCGTGTCGCCGGGGTGAGCAACGATGTTCGACGACGAGCCATTGAGCTGCGTGATCTGAGGGGTTGCCACGGGCGGAGACCAACTTTGCGTCGACAGCGAGCTCGTCTCGTTCGTCTCGGTGTTCATGATCTTGATCGAGCCGGTCTGAGCCGACGCCGGCACCGTGACGGTGGCTGTGGACTGCGTCGAGGCAGTAGCTGTGGCAGTCGCGCCTCCAGTGAAGGTAACGACGTTCTGCGAAGCGGTCGAAGAGAACCCGGTCCCGTAAATCGTGATCGGGTTGCCGACCGGAACCTTGTGTGGGTGGAAATCGACGATCTGAGGAGTCGTAGAGATGGCGCTCCGGGTGATCTGGGTGAGGTTGCCGACAGCGTCGTACACGTACGTCGCCAGACCGTTCGCCTGCGTGGGGTCGATCGCAGCCTCCAGCCGCCCGATGTCGTCGTAGACGTACGTGATGGGGTTCGCGGACGTCGAAGCGGAGGCTGCGGGAACCACCGGAAGGCCGAGTGCCCCGACCAGGACGCCCGTGAAGCCGGCCACCAAGCTGAGCCAGATTCGGTTGCCAGCGCGCGCAAGCATCCGTTCCCCCTCGAGACTCCTGTTGCGCGCAACTTCAACCTGGGGCCCGGACCTGTCAAATGCGCTGGTCGTGGGGGATGCGGAATCTGTCCCCCCCGATCCGCGCACGTTTGGAGCGCTCTATCTCCTATCCCGTCCGTCATCTGATCGAACGCATCGTTGGACCTTTGGGTCTTCGGGTCGATGGTTCGTCGCCGTGGGTGGACGCCCGACTTCCGGATGGTTCGCGGGTCCACGCGATCGTTCCGCCTCTCTCGCTCCGCGGTTCCGTCCTGACGATCCGGAAGTTCTCGCCGGTGCCGATCACGGCGGAGGACCTGGTCGCCGGCCGGGCCGTCGGCCCGCGGGCGCTCAGGTTCCTGGAATCGTGCGTCCGGGGGCGCGTGAACATCGTGATCAGCGGTGGTGCCGGCAGCGGCAAGACGACGCTGCTCGGCGTGCTCTCGAACTCCATACCGGACGGGGAGCGCCTCATCACGATCGAGGACGCCGCCGAGCTGAGGCTGGCGAAACCGCACGTCGTGTCGCTCGAGGCGCGTCCCGCCAACGTCGAGGGACGTGGCGAGGTCACCGTGCGCGACCTGGTCCGCAACGCGCTGCGCATGCGGCCCGATCGGATCATCGTCGGCGAGGTCCGAGGCGGCGAAGCCCTCGACATGCTGCAGGCGATGAACACGGGGCATGAGGGCTCGCTCTCGACCGCACACGCGAACTCGGCGCGGCATCTGCTCTGGCGGCTGGAAACGATGGCTCTGATGTCCGACGTCGACCTTCCCGCGGCACACGTGCGGGCGCAGGTCGCAGCCGCGATCGACGTCGTCGTACAGCTCGCCCGCCTGCGCGACGGCACACGCATCGTCTGGGAGATCGCGGTGATCGAGGGGACGCACCGAGGGGAGCCGGTGGTCGAGTCGCTCTTCCGGTTCAGACCGCGGGCGGGTGCCGATGGCTCCTTCGAGGCGACCGGCACGATACCGACGCTCGCCGAGGTCCTGCGCGAGCGAGGAGAGCCCGCGGTTCCCGCCCTGTTCGAGGTCGGTGCCGACGCGTGAGTGGCCTCGTGGCGATCCTTTCCGGGCTGGCGGCAGTGTTTGCCGAGCGGGGGGTCGCGGGTGCGCGGCGCGCGAACGTGCGCGGTCGCGTGATCGATGAGGAAGATGCGTGGTCGCGCCGTGTTCCGTCTATCGGTTCGCGCTCGCTGATCGTGAACGCGGTGGTGGCCGTTGCGGGCTTCCTCGTGCACGGGCCGGTCGGTGCGCTCGCCGCGATCGTCGTCGCGATCGGTGTTCGTCGCATCTCCGAGCGGACCAGCCGACGTGCCAGCGGCGATCGTCTCCAAGAACAGCTCGCGGACGCGGTCACGGCGATCGCATCGGCGGTGCGAAGCGGCATGTCGGTTCCGCAGGCCATCTCGTACGCGGCGGACGAGGCGGACCCTCCGGCGCGCGAGCATCTCCTTCGAGTCGTGCACGACCTCGAGGTCGGCGTCCCAGTTGCCGACGCCGTGTCGGCGTGGGCCGAACGCGAACAGAGCGAGGATGCACGACTCGTGTCGGGTGCGCTGAACCTGCATCGGCGCAGCGGCGGCGACCTGCCGGTCGTGCTCGATCACGTGGCCACCGCGGTACGAGAACGGCTCGCGGTCGCGCGCGAGGTGCGAGCCCTCACGGCACAGGCACGGCTGTCCGGCATGATCCTCGGACTGCTGCCGATCGGGTTCTTCGCGTTCCTCTGGGTGACGTCCCGGCGCGACATCGAGGGTGCGCTCGGGACGCCCCTCGGTCTGGGGTCGATCCTCGTCGGTCTCCTCTTGGAGGGCGGGGCGTTCCTCTGGATCCGCCGTCTCTTGGAGGTCGCGTAGTGGCGGGTGTGCTGGCCGCCGTCGCCGCGGTCTGCTTTGTGGGTGCCTGTTCGGCCTGGGTCGCACCCGGACCGGTCGTCGCCGTCCTCGTCCGTCCGAACCGAGTGGAACCACCAGGCCGGACGAGACGGCGACGCCGACCCGCTCGTCGGGTTCGCCGCGGGCAACGGCTCGCGCTCGAGGCGGAGATCCCACAGCTGCTCGACCTTCTCGCCGCGGGTTCCACCGCCGGACTGTCCGCCGAGCTCGCCCTTCGACGGGCAACCGAGGAGATCCGTGGGCCACTCGGTCACGCGCTCCGTCTGGCCTTCGAGCACGCGGACCTCGGGGGTAGCTGGCGAGACGAGCTGAAGGAGTTCGCCGATACGACGTGTTCGCTCGACCTGCGGCGCACGGTCGCCGTCCTGGGGCGCACCGAAGCTCTCGGCGCCTCGCTCGCCGACGCGACACGCGAGCTGGCCGCCACGGTCCGGCAATCCCGCCGGGTCGCCGTGCTTGAGCGAGCGCGCACGGCCCCCGTCAAGATGTTGTTCCCGCTCGTGTTCCTGATCCTCCCCGCCTTCCTCCTCCTCACGGTGGTGCCGGTGATGCTCACCACCTTGAGATCCATCGGCTGAGAGGAGGTGACTGGATGTACGCACTTCAATTGGTGTGGGTGCGCGCGCACTCCTTCGTGCGACGCGAGGAAGGACAGACGACGGCGGAGTACGCCCTCGTGATCCTGGCGGCCGCGGCCATCGCGATCGTGCTGATCGCGTGGGCGCGCTCGTCGGGCAAGCTCCCGGCGTTCTTCGACAACATCATCGACACGGTGATCGGCAATGCGAACGCGGCCTGAGGGTCCGCCGCGACCGGCGGGGGCAGGCCTCGAACGAGGCTCGGCGGTGGTCGAGTTCGCGCTCGTGCTTCCGCTGGTGCTCGTGGTGATGCTCGGGCTCGTTCAGGTCGGACTGGTGATCAGGGATCGCCTGCTGATCGAAGCGGCGGCGCGCGCCGGGGCGCGCGCCGCAGCGCTGCAGGACGACGACGGCGCGGCGCGCGACGCCGCGCTCACGGCCGCGCCCGGGCTCGACCCTACCGCCCTGTCCGTGGAGGTGACGCGCGCGGGCGCGCGCGGGGAGCCTGTGACCGTCGGCATCACCTATGCCGATCGCGTGCGGGTGCCCCTCGTCGGATGGCTCGTGGGCGACGGCGTCACGATGCACGCCGACGCCGTGGACCGCCAGGAGTTCGGGTGAGCGGCGAACGGGGCTCTGTCTCGGTCGTGCTCGCGGCGGCGGTCCTCGTCGTGCTGGTCCTGGCGATGGGCACGGCCGACCTCGGGCGCGCGCTCGTCGCACGAGCACGAGCGCGGACCGCTGCCGACGCCGCGGCCCTCGGTGCGATCCAGGAGCTCGCGGTTGCCGGCGGCGAGGACCCGGCGGCCGTCGCCGCCGACTACTCGGCTCGCAACGGCGCCTCGCTCGTCTCGTGCGTGTGCGCGGCTGGCACGTTCGACGTGACCGTCCGGGTCACCGTGCCCGTCGGAGACCTCATGCTGGTGCCGGGCGCGCCGGTGGCAACCGCCGACGCACGCGCCGTCGTCGACCTGCCGGCGGGGTGATGGGTCATTCCAGCTCCTGCGCCCGAGGATCGCGGTGCGTCGGCGTTCGGTAGTCGGGGTCGCTGCGGGCCACCAGGAACTCGACCGCGGCCCAGATCGCCTTCGATCGCGGGTAGAACCACAGCGGCATCGCCACCAGCACGATCACGCTCGCCACCAGCAGCGGCATCACCGGCACGTCGGGAGCCGTGAGCGCGATGCCGACCGCCATGACCACGATCCACACGCCGATCGCCGCCCCGTAGTTCACGGTCATCGCGCCGAGGAAGCCTCCCTCCTCGGCCTCGAACCGCAGGTCGCAGCGTGGGCATCGCGTCTTCAGCCGGAACCATCCCTCGAAGATCCGGCCGCCCCCGCAGCGGGGGCAGCGTTTGCGCGCCCCGCGCAGCAGCACGCGGATCCAGCCCGCCTCGCGCAGCAGCGGCTCTGCCTGTGGCGAGCGCGGCGTCGGATCGAGTGACGCGTACGGATCGCTCGTGCGTGCCTCCTCGGTTCCTCTCTCGTCGAGGCTACCCCCGGCGGCCTCGGTCCAACGCGTCCGACCGAGGTCGAAGGACGTATGTGCTTGTCCCGGCCCGGGTGTACCATCGCCGCCATGCCGAAGAAGCCGGCCCGCGCCCCGCTCGGTCGCTCGAAGCGATCGCAGCTCGGCGTCGTGGACTACACGCTCGCGAAGCGTGCGTTGCTGCGCGACGCGCGGGCTGGGCTGCTCTCCTCGGCCGAGCTCTGCGACGCGCATCCCGAGCTGATGCGCGCGGCCAAGCACGTCGGCGAGCCGACGCGCAGCGACTGCCCCGTCTGCGGCAAGGACAAGCTGGTGCTGCTCGCCTACGTCTACGGCGACGGCCTCAAGACCGACAACGGCCGCGTCTGGTCGATCGACACCGGGCTTCGCATGGCCGCCGCCTACCCCGGCAGCCGCTGCTACGTCGTCGAGGTCTGCCGCCGGTGCAGCTGGAACCACCTCCGCGAGTCGTACTCGGCCAGGCGCACCGCAACCGGCTGAGCGCCTTCTCCACGCAAAGCGCACACGCGCTTCCGGCGTAGGTCACAGCCTCGTTGGGTAGCATCGGGCCACCGTGGCCTACGGGACGACACCATCCACCAGCGGGGACGACTACGTCCCGAAACATGCGCCCGCGCGCACGAAGAAGCGCGCGGCGGGGAAGCGCTCGTTCCTTCGCCGGCGCTGGTGGCTGATCGCGCTCCTCACCCCGGTGGCGCTCGGCGCGGTCGTGTTCGTCGCCCTGTTCGTCGCCTATCAACGGATCACCCTTCCCGACCAGCTCCCACCGGTTCAGACCACGTTCATCTACGACCGCAACGGGGACCTGCTGACCTCGCTTCACGGTGCCGTCGATCGCACGGTGATCCCGCTCTCGGCGATGTCGCCGAACATCCGCAACGCGGTGATCGCCACCGAGGACCACGACTTCTACAACCACAGGGGCGTCGACGTGATGGGCACCCTGCGTGCGGGGTTCACCGACCTGATCAAGCGTCAGACCGTCCAGGGCGGCTCGACCATAACGGAGCAGCTCGTCAAGCAGGTCTATGCCGGCAGCTACCAGACGAACCCGGACACCGGCCTGCAGGAGTACGTCGTGCCGTCCCGGACGATCCCGGAGAAGATCCGCGAAGCGCTGCTCGCGATGAAGCTCGAGACGCAGCTCGGCAAGGACGAGATCCTCGACGAGTACCTCAACACGGTCTACTTCGGGCACGGCGCCTACGGCATCGAGGCCGCGGCCCAGACCTACTTCGGCAAGCCCGCACGGCGCCTGACGGTGCTCGAGTCGGCCACGCTCGCCGGCGTGCTGCACGCCCCCGAGCTGTACGATCCGATCGACCGCCCGTACGACAACAAGTTCCGACGCGACTACGCGCTCGACCAGATGGTCCGCTACGGCTTCCTCGACAAGGACGTCGCGCAGCGATTGAAGGGTCGGAACTGCTGCGGCACGATCCCCGACGCCGGCGCCGAGCGCATCTCGTCGCCGCTGCACACCGAGTACTTCGTCGACTACGTCCGCCGCTTCCTGTTCGGCAAGTACGGCGAGGCGAAGGTCTACGGCGGGGGCCTGAAGGTGACCACCTCCCTGGACCTCCGCCTGCAGCGCGCGGCCGAGCAGGCGATCGCCGAGCACCTCCCCGACACGAAGAACGACCCGGCGGCGGCCATCGTCTCGATCGACCCGGCGACCGGTCAGATCCTGGCGATGGCGGGCGGTCGCAACTGGGGGAAGAGCAAGGTCAACTTCGCGACCTTGCCTTGCTCGGGCTGCGGCCGCCAGGCTGGGTCCGCCTTCAAGGCGTTCACGCTCGCAGCGGCGATGCAGGCTGGGTACGACCTGAACAAAACCTGGTCGGGCCCCAACACGATCGCGATCCCGGACTGCCCCGATCCCACCGCGAGCGACGGCGTGTGGCACCCGGTCAACGCGGAAGGTTCCGGCACGTACACGCTCGCGCTCGCGACGGAGCACTCCGTGAACACGATCTTCGCGCAGGTGATCGCGCAGCTGGGCCCGCAACACGTCGTGGACATGGCGCACGCGCTCGGCATCAAGTCGGACCTGCCGCCCGTGTGCTCGATCACGCTCGGGTCGGTGGCCGTGAACCCGCTGGAGATGACGAACGCCTACGCGACGCTCGCCGACCAGGGGATGAGGCACTGGGCGACCCCGCTGCTCCGCGTGACGTCGCCGAGCGGCCGCGTGGACTCCACCGTCCAGGAGGGCGGCCAGCAGGTGCTCGACGCCAACGACGCGAACCTCGTGAGCTACGCGCTGCAGGGCGTCGTCCGAGGCGGCACGGGGACCGCAGCCGCGATCCCGCCCTACGTCGTGGCCGGCAAGACCGGCACCGCGAACGAGAACGTCGACGCCTGGTTCTGCGGCTACACGGTGCAGGTCACCACGTGCGTGTGGGTGGGCTACGCCGACGCTGAGCGCCCGCTCGAGAACGTGGAGGGCGTCTCCCGCGTCTACGGCGGGACGATCCCTGCCGCGATCTGGCACGACTACATGGCGGAGGCCATGTCGGGCCAGGACGTGCAGACCTTCCCGACACCGTCGTTCGCGGGGCACACGATCGGGCCCGAGACGCCCGTGTACGTCCCGCCGCCGAGCCCGTCTCCGAGCCCGTCGCCCCCGGAGTCGCCGAGCCCGAAACCCTCGAAGTCGCCGAGCCCGTCGCCGTCGCCGTCCCCGAGCCCGACGCCGAGCCCCAGCCCTTCTCCGTCGGGACCGCCCTCGCCCAGCCCCGCCGTCGTCCGGAGGTCCTGAGACGAGACCCTAGGGCGTGACGCCGACGAGCGCCACGTCGACGGGAAGCGCGGCGATCACCGAGGTGCCGCGTCCGGGGTTGGACAGGATCGTGAAGGTGCCGCCCGCAAGCTCGACCCGCTCGCGCATCGAGGCCAGACCCACCCGTCCGGCGCGGAGGTACTCACGCGCCTGCGCCGTGTCGAAGCCGGCTCCGTCGTCCTCGACCTCGACGCGCAGCTGGTTCTGATCCGATTCCACGTGCACCCCCACGTGCGATGCCTGCGCGTGCTTGGCCGCGTTCGTCAGGGCTTCCTGCACGACGCGGAACGCGAGCGTCTCCAGGTCGTCGGGAACGGGCCGCATCATCGAGCCGGTGAACTCGGTGGCGATGCTCTGCTCGGCGCCGAACCGAGCCAGCGTCTCCTTGAGCGCCGGGATCAGGCCGCGCTCCTCGAGCACGGGCGGGCGGAGCCCCGACATCAGGCGCCGCAGCGCATCGGCTTCCTCGGCGAGCTCCTGCCGGATCTTGGCCAGGATCTCCAGTCCGCGATCCACGTCGCCCGCCTTGATCATCAGCAACGCGGCCTCGAGTGAGAGCGAGGCGGCCGACACACCCTGGACCGGCCCGTCGTGCAGATCGCGCGCGATCCGGTTCCGCTCCTGCTCGATCGCCGAGTTCGTGCGTCGCAGCAGGCGCGTGCGGTCCTCGTCGCGGTCCTGCAGGAACTGGAAGAGCGACCGGATCGTCTGGTCGGCTACCTTGGCCGCGGTCACGTCGCGGACGAGCACGAGCCGGCGGGGCGGCTGGGTCGGCACCTGCGACGCCCGCGCCTCGAGGAACAGCGGCTGGCCCTCCGTTCGCTGGATCTGCGCCTGGCCGGCGTCGGGAAGCCGCGCGAACGCCGCGTCGGCTCCGTCGATCGACGCCGCGAGCGCCGTCCAGGTCTGACCTTCGATCACCCTCCGATCGAGCCCGACCATCCGCGCGAACGCGTCGTTCGCGCGAACGACGACGTCGTTCTCGTCGAGCTCGACGAACCCGTCGACGGCGGCGTCAAAGACCAGACGAAGATGCTCTTCGGATCCACGAAGGGTCTCGTTCGCCTCGCGCACGCGATCGAGCGCGTGGTCGGCCTCCTGAAGGGCGGCCTCGCGCCGCGCAAGCGCCTCGCGAACCTCGCCGTGGGCGTCGGAGCTCGCGAGCTGGTTCGCCAGGATCCTGACGGCGACGCCGAGCCCGAGCAGCACGATGATCACAGACGACTGCGCGCTCGTGATCTTGCCAGCGTCGTCGAAGGTGGCGATCACCCCCAGCGCGATGCATGCCGTGAGCACGGCCGTGCTCGTCAGGATCGGGCGGGCGAGCCGGGCACGGCCTTCGGGGGGAGCGTCGCCCTCGTCGTGACGGACCAGGACGAACAATGCGGCGAGCAGCAGCGGGGCAACGACGTAGACGGCGTTCACCCACACGTCGCCGCCGTCGTACATGTTGCGTGACCAGACCCACCCGATCTGGAGCGTGGCCACGGAGTAGCCGGTGAACGCCAGGAACTGCAGCAGATGCGGCACGGTCGGCATCCACAGGGTCAGCGCGCCGAACGCGGTGAGCTGCGATCCCGCCAGGATCGCGAAGATGCCGGCGGCCCCCGCCTCGGACGCCGAGGCGTCGTTCGGCAGCAGCAGGACGTAGACGATCGCGGAGAACGCTGCCGCCACCAACCAGACGTCGATCGTGATCTCGCGCCGGTCACGGCTCTCGAAGTGCGCCCGGAGCTCCCGGCGGATCGCGAGGACGAGCGGGCCCAGCAGCACCAGGTAGGTGGCATCGAGCGGGCTCGGCCGGTAGGTGAGCTGCTTGATCGAGGCGGCAACCGCGAAGGCGACCCCGACGACCCCAATCATCATCAGGGTCATGGAGATCCAGCCGGCACCCGGCCATCCGTCCCGCTGCGGCGCCGCGACGCGGATCAGCGCCGCGGCCACCAGGGCCGCCGTCGCCGAGCTCGCGGCCGCCGTGATGGCCTGTGTGCGGGTGCCCTGATCCACGATGAGATTGGCCGCGACACCGACAACCCCCACGACGAGCAGGAGCGCGACGATGCCGGGCGAGCGCCGGGGTGCGACGACGTCGTCCATCGGACTCCAATGATGGAGCGTCGGCGGCGGCGACTCCATCACCCGTGCTGGGGTACGCGCGGACCGGACGGGCTAGCCCAGACGGGGTATGCGGCGGGTCGGCCGACCCGCCTACTCGATCAGGCGGCGCCGCAGGGCCTCGGCGACGGCCGCCGTGCGGTCGGAGGCGCCGAGCTTCTCGAAGATGTGCTCGAGGTGGGTCTTGACGGTGTCGGGGGAGATGTACAGACGCTCGGCGATGTCGCGGTTCGTGTGCCCGAAGGCGAGCAGCTGCAGCACCTCGATCTCGCGGGCGGTCAGGGTCTCGGCCTTGCGGTCGCGCTCCTTGGCCGTCGAGAGCTCCTCGGCCAGCGCCACCACCAGCTGCGGGTCGATGACCATGTTGCCGCCCGCGACCAGCCGTACGGTCTGGATCAGATGCTCGGCGTCGCGTGCCTTCAGGACGTAGCCGCGCGCGCCGCTTCGGACGGCCTCGACGACGAACTGCCGGTCGTCGTAGGCGGTGAGCATGATCACGCCGACCTTCGGATGCTGGTCGCGGATCAGGCGGGCGGCTTCGAGCCCGTCCATCTCCGGCATTCGGATGTCGACCAGGGCGATGTCGGGCTCCGACTCGCCGATCAGCTCGATGAGCTCTTTCCCGTTGGACGCCTCGCCCACGACCTCGATGCCGTCGGCCATGTCCAGGTAGCGCCGGAGGCCCTGGCGCACCAGCGAGTGGTCGTCAGCGATCGCCACCCTGATCGTCACGCCCGTCCCTCCGCCCTTCTCGCCGCGCTTCTGGCCGCCCATGTGGTCTGCGCCATCCTAATCGGTTCCGCCCGAGCGGACGAACCCCCCTCTAGAAGATGTAGTGCCAGCTCATGAAGAGCACCGCGAGCAGCCCGTAGCCGGCCGCGAACCCGGCGACCAGTGCGGTCTCGGGCGGCCGGCGCCGCTCGGCGGCCAGCGCGAAGCCCCAGGTCATCGGGAAGACCACCACGACGAACCGCGGCATCGACAACAGCGGTCGAGGACCGAAGGGCTCAAGCAGCGGAAGCGCCAGGCTGAAGAGCGCGTAGACCGTGTAGCCGGCAGGCACGCGCCCGGAGGCACGGACCACTCCCCAGATCGCGAGCCCGACCACGATCGCGTCGATCAGCCAGTAGGTCCGATACCGCCACGCGTAGTCGGCCGCCCTCCACAACGAGGTCCACGGCGGCGTCGACTCGCGCCCCCAGTTCCTCTGCGCATCGAGTGGCGCCCAGAAGTCGTGGAAGCGGAGCTGCCAGTACGCGAGGTACAGGAGGGGGCCGATCGCCACGGCCGCGGACGCGGCCAGCTGGACGAACGGCCCTCGCCCCCCGCGGCGCCACCGGCGGATCGCCTCGACGGCGAGCCCGGCGATCAGCAGCAGGCCGATGCTGCGCGTCAGGGCGGCGAGGATCCCGGCCAGCGCCGCCCATCCCCAGCGCTCGCGTCGCGCGAACCAGAAGGCGCTCACCGACAGGAGCAGGAACAACGACTCCGTGTACGGCGCCATCAGGAAGAAGGCCGTCGGGAACAGCGCGGCGAACACGACCGCGCGCCGGGCAGCCTCCTCACCCAACTCGAGCCGCGTGAGCGCGTGCAGCATCAACAGCGAGCCGAGGAACGCGGCGTTCGCGACGAGGAGGGCGGCCCCGAGCGGTCCGATGCCGGGCGTCCACGCCACGACCCGGGTTGCCAGTGGGTATAGGGGGAAGAAGGCGGCGCTCCCGTCGCCCGGGCGGTACCCGGCGGTGGCGATCCGCAGGAACCACAGCGCGTCCTGGCGCTCGGTCGCCGTGAACAGGACTTCCCAGCCGCCGACGGCGGCGTGCGCGGCCCATCCCGGAACGCCGGTCGGCTGCCCGGGCGGGAGCGGCAGCAGCTGCTGGGTCGACCCGGCCGCGACCGCGGACAGCACGAACAGCAGCACGCGGGCTCCGAGGAACACCCACAGGCACGTGCGGAGCCCGTCGCGGATCCTCGGCGGCGTGGTCTCGGGGGCCCGCGTGTCGGTCATGCGGCCATGGCCTCGGGGGCCGGCGCGGGCGCAGGCGGGCGGGCGGGTCGTCCGAGCTCGAGCGGCTCCTGCTCTTCGAGGACCCATCCGACCAGGCACCACACGAGGACCGCGACGCGCACCAGCACGGCCACCTCGAACCACCATTGCGGCGTCCCCCAGCCGCCCGTGTAGGAGCCGAAGAACCAGAACCGCGTGAGGAAGACCGCCACGTCGGCGATCTCGAAGGCGACGAAGCGTTTCAGGTCCGGCACCGTCAACGCGAACCACGGCAGGAGCCACAAGCCGTACTGGGGCGAATAGACCTTGTTGCCGAGCAGGAAGGTGACGAGCAACGGGAACCCGAGCGTCCAGCGGGGAAAGCCGGGGGAGCGGATCACCTTCAGCCGCCAGACGAGCGCGAACGAGGCGACGAACAGGGCTGCCGACCACGCGTTCACGGCCGAGGTGGACAGGCAGGCCCCGGTCCTGTACCTGCAGGCGATGTACCAGAGGCTGTCGAAGTCCGGGACGCGCGCCGCGTTGAACCGGAAGAACTCCCACCACGCTGCGGGCGAGACGATCGCGAACGGCAGGTCGACCAGGGCCCAGGTCCCGGCGGCGGACCACAGAACGCGCACCGCGCGGTCGGGTTCGCGCCCCTGCAGCCGCTGGAGGAACAACGGCAGCACCAGCAGCGCAGGGTAGAACTTGGCCGCGGCGCCGAGCCCCAGCAGCGCCCCCGCCAGCGCGTCTCGTCGCTCGGCGAACGCCAGGAGCGCCGCCGTCGCGAGCGCGACCGCCAGCAGGTCCCAGTTCATCGTGCCGTAGATCAGGAGTGTCGGAGCCAGCGCGAACCAGAGGGCGCGCCCGCCCGCCAGTCGCCACAGGCACACGGCCGCGACCGCCGCGCACACGGCCAGCATGAAGGCGTTGACGAAGTAGAACGACGCGTACCGGTTCCCGCCCACCCAGGCGGCGACGCGCATGAAGTACATCGTGAGCACCGGGTACTCGTCGCAGTTCTGGTCGGCGATCTCGCGACACCGGTCGAGGAAGGGCAGCCTGCCGCCCGCCAGCTGCTCGGTCCCCACCAGTGGGACCACGTCGGTGTAGCAGAGCAGCCGGTACTGCTTCCCGTCGTTCCATGCGCCGTCGGCGCAGGGGGCCTTCTGGATGGTGCCGAGGGCCATCGTCCCGAGGACACAGGCGAGGACGACCCCGAGGCTCACCGTCCGTGCGGCACGCACCATCGCGGCGCATCGTAGCCTGGAGCTCGCTCGGGGTGACCGTCTGAGCGCGCACTCGTAGAGTGAACGGTCGTGAGGTACAGGGTCGAACGGCTCGCGGCGGCCTGCGACGTGTCGGTCGACACGGTGCGGTACTACCAGTCGCTCGGCCTGCTCCCGCAGCCGGAACGCGAGGGCCGCGTGGCCTGGTACGGCGACGAGCACCTCGACCGGATCCGGCGGATCCGCGACCTCCAGCGCAAGGGGCTCACGCTCGCGGCGATCGGACGCGTGGTGCGTGGGGAGATCGGCACCCCCGATGCGGACCTCGCCGCCGCGGTCGCGGAGGCGCGCGGGGACGGGTCCGACGGCGAGCTGATGACGATCGACGAGTTCTCGTCTCGCAGCGGCGTCCCGAGCTCGCTCGTCCAGGCCGTGGAGCGCGAAGGGATCCGTATCGGCCGCGTCGTGGACGGCGAGGTCCGCTACACGGGCGCTGACATCGAGCTCGTGAGGACGGCGCTGCGGCTCCTCGAGTTCGGCCTGCCGCTGGGCGACCTGCTCGGCTTGGCCCGCGACGCCGACGCCGCGATGCGGGCGCTCGCCGAACGGGCCGTCGACCTTTTCGACGAGCACGTGCGGCGGCCGATCCGCGACACGGCCGCCGACAGCGACGCTGCGGCCGACCAGATGGTCGAGGCGTTCCGGCAGCTGCTGCCCGCCGTGACGGCCCTCGTCTCGCATCATTTCCGGCGCGTGCTGTTGGAGGCCGCCGAGGAGCGGATCGAGACGTGACGGCCAACCTTCCGCAGGGCGACGAGAAGGCCAGGGCGGTGCGGGGTCTCTTCGACGCTATCTCCCCGCGGTACGACCTGGTGAACCGCGTCATGACGTTCCGGATGGACGTCCGATGGCGACGCCGGGCGATCCGCGAGCTGCACCTGCCGACCGGTTCGCGCGTGCTCGACCTGGCGTGCGGCACGGGTGACTTCTGTCGTGAGCTCGCGCGGGCCGGATACCTGCCGGTCGGCTTCGACTTCGCGTTCGGGATGCTGTCGAACGCGAAGGCCGAGGCGCCCCTGGTGCAGGCCGACGTGCTGCGGCTGCCGGTGCGCGACGCCTCGGCCGACGGCGTGACGTGCGGGTTCGCCCTGCGCAACGTGGTCTCGCTCGAGGACCTGTTCGCCGAGGTCGCGCGTGTCGTGCGGCCGGGGGGCACGGTAGCGCTGCTCGAGACGAGCCGGCCCGACAACCCGGTCCTGCGGGCCGGGCACGCGTTGTACCTCGAGAAGGTGGTGCCGCTCGTCGGGGGGCTCCTGTCGGATCGCGACGCGTACTCCTACCTGCCGCGGTCGATGGCCTACCTGCCGCCACAGGACGAGCTGGTCGGCTTGCTCCGCCGTAGCGGGTTCCCGTCGGCGCGCAGGCTCCAGCTGTCCGGCGGCATCACGCAGCTGCTCGTCGGGACGCGCGCTTGACGGCCCCGCTCGAGACGGCGCCGCTCGGTGCCTCCTTCGATCTGCTGGCCGCGTACGAACCACCCGGGGGGGCGTACTTCGAGCACGGCGGCGTGGGTGTGGCCGTCGGCGAGATCGCCGAGCGGGTCCCGCTGCTCGAGGTCCCGTCGCGCTTGGTGACGCTGGGGGAGGATGCGATCGCGATCGGCTCCGTGCCGTTCGGTGGGACCGATGCAGGCCTGCTGCTTCCCGCGACGGGAGCGCGCCGCCGCGTGTCGGGAGACACACGTCGCCTCGGGCCGTCGCGGGCGACCGCCCGGATCGGCGGGACGGCGCCCCACGATGCGTTCAGCGGGATGCAGCTCACCGAGACGCCGGCGGCCGGTGCCTACGGCGATGCCGTGGCCGCGGCCGTCGAACGGATCCGCGCGGGCGAGCTGCGCAAGGTCGTGCTTGCGCGCACGATCGAGGTGGATGCGGGCCGCGCGCTCGACGCGCGGCGGCTCGCCCACCGTCTTCGCGCGGTCGACCCTGCCGCGTACACCTTCGCAGTGCCGACCGGGCAGGGCATCCTCGTCGGCGCCTCGCCGGAGCTGCTCGTGTCCCGGTTGGGCCGGGAGGTGCATGCGAACCCGCTCGCGGGCTCGGCTGCGCGCTCGGGCGACGCCGGCGAGGACCGCGCCAACGCCGCCCAGCTCGCCGACTCGTCGAAGAATCGCGAGGAGCACGCCATCGTCGTCGACGCCGTGGCCGAGACGCTCCGCCCGTTCTGCGAGGACCTCACGTGGGACCCAGAGCCCGTGATCCTGGAGACGCCGAACGTATGGCACCTGTCGACCCGGTTCCGAGGCGTCCTGCGCGACCCCGCGCCGACCGTCCTCGAGCTCGTCCGCGCGCTGCATCCCACGCCGGCCGTCGGTGGGACGCCGACCGAGGAGGCGCTCGCGACGATCCGTCGGCTCGAGCCGTTCGACCGCGGCGGCTACGCGGGACCGGTCGGCTGGGTCGACGCCCGCGGCGACGGCGAATGGGCCATCGCGCTGAGGTGCGCGAAGCTCCGCGCGGACCACGCGACGCTCTACGCCGGCGCAGGCATCGTGGCGGCGAGCGACCCACGCGACGAGATCGACGAGACCGATCGGAAGTTCCGCGCGTTCCTCGACGCGCTCCGGTGGGGATAGCTCAGGCGCCTGGGAGCGCGTCCCCCACCGCAGCACGCAGCTCGTCGCGGCGGGCCCGATCCACGTCCGGGTCGATCGCCACCTCGATGATCTGCACGCCATCGGCCTCCTCGGCCCGGCCGATCGCCTCGACGAGCTCGTCGCTCCGTTCGACGAGCCGGTGCCCGGCGCCGGCCGCCGCGCACACCGCTCCGATATCCACGCCGTGGGGCGTCAGGAACAGGTCGCGGTGCTCCGGAAGCTCCCACTGCGGCAGCCGCGAGAAGATCTCGCCGCCGCCGTTGGAGAGGATCACGAGGACCGCACCATACCCGCGCGTCGACGACCAGAGCAGGGCTCCGGCGTCGTAGAGGAACGAGAGATCGCCGAGGAGCCCGTAGGTGGGCCCGCGCCCCGACGCGGCCACGCCGAGCGTCGTGGAGAACAGACCGTCGATCCCGCTCGCCCCCCGGTTCCCGAGCACGCGAAGCCCGTCACGGGGCGCCATCGCCAGGTCGAGGTCGCGGACCGGTCCGGAGTTGCCGACGACGAGGAGCCCGCCGTCCGCTATCGCAGCGGCCAGGTCCCGCGCGACGCGTGGTTCGAACGGTTCCGCCCAGCCGTCCATCGCCCCGTCGATGGCGCGGCGCGCCCGGGTGTCGGCGTCCTCCCAGATCGGGAGCCAATCTGCCGGGGCCGGCCCGACGCGTTCCCTCGCCCGGCCGGCGAGGGCATCCGGATCCGAGCGCACGCGCAGTGCCGCGGCATGCAGCGGGTCCGGGTCCAGGTGCCAGTCGTCGAGCACCACTAACCGCTGCGCCTCCGCGACGAGCCGTTGGATCGTTCGGGAGGTCGGCGCCGCCCCGACCTGAACGACGACCTCGGGCTGGTGCCGGGCGAGCCACCGCTCGTCGCCGATCAGCGCCTGCCCCGCCGATAGCGCCCGCGGGGCGGTGCACCGCAGCCCGGAGGTCGGTTCGGCGAGCAGCGGCCACCCCAGCCGCGCCGCGAGATCGCCAACGCGACGTGCCGGCTCCGATCCCGCGGCGCCCGCCACCACGATCCCGCGCCGGCCGCTCACCTCGGCGACGAACCGCGCGACGTCGTCATCCGAGGGACCCGACCCCCGTCCTTCCAACGGCGATGGCTCGATCCGATCGGGGACCTCGACGATGTTCCCCTCCGGAACCAGCGGCTCGTCGAACGGACAGTTGACCTGGACCGGTCCGATCGGACGAACCGCCATGTCGACCAGCGCGCGGTGGCCCGCGTCGCGCCAGGCCGAGACGTCCTCTCCAGACCGGGGGACCGGCGGCTCGAGGTAGCCGCGCGCGTACCCGCCGTACAGCTCCACCTGGTCGATCGTCTGGTTCGCCCCCGTGCCGCGAAGGTGCGGCGGCCGGTCCGCCGTCAGCAGCACGAGGGGGACACGCGACTGCGAGGCCTCGACTACGGCGGGGAACAGCTCAGCGGCAGCCGTCCCGCTCGTGCACGCGACCACGACCGGTCGTTGCCGAGCCTTCGCCAGTCCCAGCGCGAAGAACGCGGACGAACGCTCGTCGAGGTGCACGTACAGCGTGATCCCGGGGTGGCGGGCCAGCGCGAGCGCCAGTGGTGTCGACCGCGACCCGGGCGACAGGCACGCGTGGGCGACGCCACCGCGCACGAGCTCGTCGACGAGCGCTGACGCACACGCGAGGGAGACGTCGCCGATGCCCACTCAGACCGTCCGAGCGAGCACGAGGCCGAGCGCCATCAGGAGGCCACACGCCGCGTGCACGGTCGCCGTCCCGGTGAGCACCGGGATCAGGTCCCGACCCTGTGCGTGACGGACGAGCTCCAGCGGCCGCACCGCAAGCGGCCACGCCGCCAGCCCGAACAGCCCCCACTGGACCAGCCCGACCTGGTCGTTCAGCAGGTACACGAGCACGCCCCAGCCGATCATGACGAACGCCCCGACGACGAGCGTCGCGTAGAGAGCGCGCGCCGCTCGATCCCCGATCCGCACCGCCAGCGTTCGCTTGCCCGAGGCGGCGTCGGTCGGGATGTCGCGGATGTTGTTCGCCTCGAGGACCGCGACGGCGAGCATCCCCATCGCCGCGCCCGACCACCACGACGCGGCGGTAACCGTCCGGTCCATGACGTAGGTCGTGCCGCACGTCGCGGCCAGTCCGAAGAACAGGAACACCATGACCTCGCCCAGGCCGAGCCCCGCGTACGGGCGGGGTCCGCCGCTGTAGAGCAACGCGGCCAGTAGGCAGAGGGCACCCACCGGAAGGATCAGGCCCGGTGTGGTGGCGAACGCCAGGGCGAGCCCGGCGAACCCGGCGACGGCGAAGGAACCGAGCGCCGCGGCCGCCACCGCGATCGGCTTGACGGCGCCGCCCTGCGTCAGACGCGGTGGCCCGAGCCGTTCGTGCGTGTCCACACCGCGCACCCCGTCGAAGTAGTCGTTCGCGAAGTTGACGCCGATCTGCAGTCCTGCGGCGACCAGCAATGCGGCCCCGAACCGCCACCAGACCATGCGCTCGGCGGCCGCCGCGCCGAGCACGACCGGCACCAAGCCCACGCTGAGCGTTCGAGGACGGGCCCCGTGCCACCACAGAGCGGCCCGGCTCACGGGCGCTTCGGGAACCGGGAGAAGTCGGGGTCGCGCTTGTCGGTGAACGCGTCGCGCCCCTCCTGCGCCTCCGGCGTCATGTAATAGAGGAGCGTGGCGTCGCCGGCGAGGTGCTGCACGCCGGCGAGGCCGTCCACGCCGGCGTTGTACCCGGACTTCAGCAACCGGAGCGCCAGGGGCGACTTCCGGAGCAGCTCGGTGCACCACGCGACGGTCGTGGCCTCGAGCTCGTCCAGCGGCACCACCGCGTTGACCAGCCCCCAGTCCAGCGCCGTCTGGGCGTCGTACTGCCGGCAGAGGAACCAGACCTCCTTCGCGCGCTTCTCGCCGACCTGCCGAGCCAGCAACCCGATCCCGTAGCCGCCGTCGAACGAGCCGACCTTCGGACCTGTCTGCCCGAACCGCGCGTTGTCGGCCGCGATCGTGAGGTCGCAGCACAGATGCAGCACGTGGCCTCCGCCGATCGCGTAGCCGGCGACCATGGCGACGACGGGCTTGGGGAACCGCCGGATCTGGATCTGCAGGTCGAGGACGTTGAGCCGCCCGATGCCCTGCTCGTCGACGTAGCCGTCGTCCCCTCGGATCTTCTGGTCGCCGCCCGAGCTGAACGCGTCGGGTCCTTCGCCGGTGAGGATCACCACACCGATCGCGGGATCATCGCGCGCCAACTCGAACGCGGCGATCAGCTCGCGCGTCGTTCGCGGGCGGAAGGCATTGCGCACGTCGGGGCGATCGATCGTGATCTTCGCGATCCCCCCGGTGGTCTCGTACCGGATGTCGATCCACTCGCCGTTCGGCTCCCAATCCATGCGACCACCCACTCCTAGAGCGCGGACTCGAACGGTTTAGCCTATCGGACGTGGAGGCGACGGCGCGGTCGGACATCGGGGCGGAGGAGCTCGTGGCCTACGACCTGCCGCCCGGACCGCGGTGGAGCCACGTCGTCGCCGAGCACGCGGCTTCGAAAGTTCCGTTCCTGCCGATCGACCATCGCCTGACCGACCGGGAGAAGCGGCGGCTCGTGGAGCGGGCCCGTCCGACGCGCCTGGTCACGGCGGCCGAGACCGTGCTGTTCGCCGAGGGCGTTCCCGCCGATCCCGCCCGGTCCTGGGCGGTCGTGGCGAGCTCCGGGGCGACCGGTGACCCGAAGCTCGCGGAGCTGCCCGCGGGCGCTCTCACGGCCGCGGTCGAGCTCTCGCTCGCGGCGCTGCGGCGCCGGGCGCCCTCGGTGGATCGCGCCGACCCCTGGGTGTGCTGCCTCACGCCGGCGCACGTGGGGGGTCTCCTCGTGCTGCTCCGCGCGCAGCGCTTCGGCGCGCCCCTGGTCGTCCATGAGCGGTTCGACGCCGATCGCCTGGTCCGCGAGGCGCCGGCGGGCGCGCACGTCGCCCTGGTCCCGACGATGCTGGGTCGTCTCGTGCGCGAGCGCGCGGACCTGTCCCGGTTCGGCGTGCTGCTGGTCGGCGGGGCGGGCCTTCGGCCCGAGCTTCGCGACGTCGCCGCCGGGCTCGGCGCGACCGTGGTCTCGACCTACGGGCTCACCGAAACGTGCGGTGGGGTCGTCTACGACGGCGTCGCCTTGGGCGACACGGAGGTCCGCATCACCCCCGGTGACGCGGTCGAGCTGCGCGGTCCGACGACGATGGAGGGCTACCGGCTCGACCCCGCGTCCACCGCCGCGGCGTTCACCACCGACGGGTGGCTTCGCACCGGTGACCTCGGATCGCTGGGTGACGATGGCTCGCTCGTCGTGCACGGGCGCGCCGGGGACGCGATCCGCACCGGGGCGGAGACCGTGTGGCCCGAGGAGGTCGAGGCGGTCCTGCGGCGGCACCCGAAGGTGTCCGACGTCGCCGTCGCCGGTCGTCCCGACCGCGAATGGGGGAGCCACGTGGCGGCGTGGGTCGTCCCGGCCGACCCCGCCGACCCGCCGTCCCTGACCGAGCTCCGCGACCTCGCCCGTGAGCACCTGGCCAGATTCAAGGCGCCGCGCGAGCTCGTCCTGGTCCGCTCCCTCCCGCGCACCCTCTCTGGGAAACCCCGGCGCTCCGCTCTTCCGCCCGCATGACGAAGGCCCGAGCGAGGGAGGGGTTCGCTCGGGCCTTCGAGGCAGCGGGACCACCGAGGGGGTGGTGATCCCACGTGCGTGGTTCCATAGCGTCGCTTCCAAGGCTTCGGCGGTGGGCTCCGGATCGTTGATACCCGGGTTCGGGTATCTGGGCGTAGACCCGAGATCGCCTGCGGCTCAGCCCACTTGGATCGCGCCGTGCTTGACCGCGAAGGCGACCGCCTCCAGCTTCGAGTGCACGCGCAGCTTCCCGAGGATGTTGCGGACGTGCGTCTGGACGGTCTGCGGGCTGATGAACAGCTGTTTGGCGATGTCGTCGTTCCGCTTCCCGGCGGCGAGGAGCTGCAGGATCTCCCGTTCGCGGTCGGTAAGATCGTTGAGGAGCGTCAGCGCGTCCCGCTGCTCCTCGCGCTCCCGGGCCACCTGCGCCAGCAGCCGCGTGAGCGTGCCCGGATCGATCAGCACCTCGCCCTCCGCGGCCGACTTCGCGGCCGCGAGGACCTCCTCGGCGGCCTCGTCCTTCGAGAGGAACCCCGACGCGCCCGCTTCCACGGCCTCGACGAGCAGCCGGTCCTCGTCATGGGCCGTCATGATCACGACCTTCGTTGCGGGGGAGATCTCCTTGATCGTCCGGGTGGCGTCGATCCCGGTCATCTGCCCGCCCTTGAAGACGATGTCCATCAGGACGACGTCGGGCAGATGCTGCTCCGACAGCGAGATGGCCTCCTCGGGGGTGTGCACGGGCGGCACGACAAGGTCGAGACCGTCGTCCAGACGCACCACGGTCGCGAGCGCGTCGGTGAGGATCTTGTGGTCGTCACAGATCAACAGCGTGACGGGCCGGTCCTTCGTCACTCGTCACCCCTCAGCGGGAGCCGGATCCGCAGCATGGTACCCCCGCCGGGCACGTCCCCGAGAGAGGCCTCCCCTCCATGTTCGCGCACGATCCCGCGGCAGATGAACAGCCCGAGCCCCGAGCCGCGGCGGTCCTCGTACCCGGCGGGGCGCCACGCGGCGTACCGTTCGAACACCGCCGTGCGCTGACTCGCCGGGACCCCGGGGCCTTCGTCGGCGATCTCGATCCACGCCTCCGTGTCCTGTGTGTGCAGCCGCACCGCGATGGGGGCGTCGTCGGGGGAGAACTTGGCGGCGTTGTCGATGCCCTGCCGGATGGCCTCCGTGAGCCACCTGGCGTCGACCTCGGCCGTGATCCCGGCGGGTGCGTCCACCGCCAGGGGGTGAGCACCTGTGGTCGCCCGATCCGACGCGTCGCGGACGAGCGGCGCCAGCTCCTGGGTGCGCCGGTCGAAGGCGAGCGTCTCGGCGTCGACCTTGAGCGCGACGGACGCCTGGTTCACCGCATCGAGAAGATTGGCCGCCTCCTGCTCGATCAGCGACACGAGCTCCTGCCGCTCGGGGTCGCCGAGGCGCTCGTAGTTCTTGACGGTCGTGGCGGCGAGCCCCTTGATCGTGGAGACGGGTCCGCGCATCTCGTGCGCGACCATGCTGGCGATCTCGGCCCGGCCACCGAGGACGCGGTCGGCTCGGTCGCTCGCCCGGCGCATCCGAGACGACTCGGCGTGTTCGGCGGTGAGCGATCCGGCGAACACGAGCGCCACCACGAGCGGCTGCAGGACGTCGGCCCACTGCACGAGATCGAGCCCCTGGGTCGGACGCAGGAGGGCGCCGAACTGCAGCGCGAGCGCCAGGACCCAGGCGGAGGCCATCCAAGGGTGGACCGACGGCCGACCGGAGGTCCGCATCAGCTCGCGTGCGGCGGCGATGACCAGCAGGGACCCCGTCGCGATGAAGAACACCCACGAAGCGACGCCCAGCAGCCCGAGCGGCGGGATGTCGCGCGCCACGAGGTCGAGGTAGATGCGGGTCGGCAGATCGGGTCCGGCCACGATCACCGCGACGTCGAGGACGGCGATCGCGGCGGCCGCGCCGCCCAGGACCCGAAGCGGTTGCGCCGGCGCCCGGCCGCGGCGGTCCCACGGCGGCTGCGCGAACAGGAAGCACGCGGCGGCCACGAGCCAGCCGCTCAGCCAGAGGAACGGCGGGACGGCGCCCCGGGAGCTGGCGCCGAGCTCGAGCGGTCGCACGAGGATCCAGGTCGCGATCACCGCCGGCCTGGGCCGCGAGCACCGCGAGCCCCGCACCGACGAACAACGCGTGCGGATCCCGGGATCCTCGGTACCGGACCAGGGCGTAGGCGGCCACGGTTCCCGCGTAGACGGCCATGCCCACCTGGATCGCCCACGCAAGGTCGTACGTCCGGACGGGCCACGCAGCGATCGCGAGCCCCGCGAACCCCCCTGCGACCGCGCAGGCCAGGACGAACCCGGGCACCCTCGCACGGTTCACGGCGCGAGTGTAGGCCGCCCGGGGGCCCCGAACGGCGACCCGGTCTCAGGAGTACGTGTGGGCGTCGTCGGGGAAGGCGCCCGTTCGGACCTCCTCGGCGAACGACTGCACGGCCTCCGTGATCGTCTGGCGGAGGTTCGCGTACGGCTTGGCGAGCTTGGGGACGGTCTCGTTCAGCCCGAGCAGGTCGTTGATCACCAGGACCTGGGCGTCGCAGTCGCGGCCGGCGCCGATCCCGATCGTGGGGATCTCGATCGACCGGGTGATCTCCGTGCCGAGCTCACCGGGCATCGCCTCGAGGACGATCGCGAAGGCGCCCGCCTTCTCCAGGGCCTGCGCCTGGTCCAGCACCTTCTGAGCGGCCTCGCCGCGACCCTGGACGCGGTAGCCACCCAGGCCGTAGACCGACTGCGGCGTGAGCCCCACGTGTGCCATCACCGGGATGCCGATGTCGACCAGACGATGGATCAGATCCAGCTGCGGCCCCTCGACCTTGACGGCGTGGGCGCCGCCCTCCTTGATCATGCGGCCGGCGTTGCGGACCCCGTCGTCGATCGAGGCCTGGAAGGACATGAAGGGCATGTCGCCGACCACCATCGCGCTCTCGACACCGCGCGAGACCGCGCGGACGTGGTGGAGCATCTCGTCCATCGTGACCGGGAGCTCGTTGGGGTACCCGAGGACGTTGCGCGCCACCGAGTCGCCGACGAGGAGCACCGGGATCCCCGCCCGATCGAGGATCTGCGCGGTGGGGAAGTCGTAGGCGGTGAGCATCACCCACCGGGTTCCTTCGGACTTCCACGCGCGAAGGTCGCGGATCGTCACCATCTTGCTCGCGCCTCCCTCGTGAAGTGCACGGCCCGTACGGGCAGGAGTGTACCGCCGCGTGCGGCCGAACCCGTGTCGGCCCTCGCTGCTAGCGTCCTCGCCGGTCCCGTACACTCTGGGCAGCCCTCACGTCCTTCTGCTCCCCCGCTCCGGGGGGGCCGCTCAGACCAGAGGAGGTGGAGCTTGAGGGAGTACGAATGCATGCTCATCCTGCCCCCCGAGGCCGACGAGGCCACGGTGAGCACGGCGGTCGGCCGCATCGCCAAGACCATTTCGCCTTCGGGCGGCACGGTCGGCGCGCTCGATCGCTGGGGGCGCAGGCGGTTCGCCTACGACATCGGGCACCAGCACGAGGGGTACTACGTGGTGGTCCGGTTCACGGCCGATCCGTCGACACAGGCAGAGCTGGACCGGACGCTCAAGCTCGCCGACGAGGTGATCAGGCACAAGGTCCTGCTGCTGCCCGAGAAGGCGTCGCAAGGCGCGAAGGAAGCCGCTTCCCCCGCCTCCGCCACGGCGTGAGGCGACGACACCCGAAGGGGGAACGCTCATGGCGAGCGACAACCAGATCACGATCGTGGGGAACCTGACCGACGACCCCGAGCTTCGCTACACCGCCAACGGTGCCGCGGTGGCGAACTTCCGGGTCGCCTACTCCACGCGCATCCGCGACGCGGCCGGCAACTGGACCGACGGCGACACGTCGTTCTTCACCGTCAACTGCTGGCGGGCGCTCGCGGAGAACGCGGCCGAGACGCTCACGCGCGGCACGCGCGTCGTGGTCACGGGCCGTCTGAAGCAGCGCTCCTGGGAGAACCAGGAGGGCGAGAAGCGCACCGTGGTCGAGATCGAGGCCGACGACCTCGGGCCGAGCCTGAAGTGGGCGACGGCACGCGTCGAGAAGACCTCGCGCTCCTCCTCCTCGTCAGCCGGCGGGGACTGGGGCGCGGCGGTCGCGGCGCCCGTGGGCACGGCCGTGGACGAGGAGACACCGCTGGATGCCGGGTAAACCAAGAGAGAAGCGCAAGCGCGAGAAAGACGACAAGGCCTGGCAGAAGAAACAGAAGCGCAAGGTCTGCATCTTCTGCAAGGACCGGATCGAATACGTCGACTACAAGGACCTCATGACGCTACGGAAGTTCACGTCCGAGCGCGGGAAGATCCGCGCGCGGCGGGTGACGGGCAACTGCGTGCAGCACCAGCGCGACGTCGCCTCCGCGATCAAGAACGCCCGCGAGATGGCCCTGCTGCCCTACAGCGCACGATGAAGGTCATCCTGCAGAAGACGGTCGAGAACCTCGGCGACCCCGGCGACGTCGCCGAGGTCTCCGCCGGCTACGCGCGCAACTACCTGATCCCGCGCGGGCTGGCGATCCGCGCCGAGAAGGGCGCGGTGAACCACGCCGAGAATCTGAAGCGGTCCCATGTCAATCGCCTGACCAAGCAGAAGGGCGAGTTCGAGGCCGTCGCCTCGCGGATGATCGCGGCGGGCCCGCTCAGGATCGAGGCGCGCGCCGGCGAGGAAGGCCGCCTCTTCGGATCGGTCACGGCCGCGGACATCGCCGACGCCGTGGCCGCACAGTCCGGCGTCACGGTGGACCGCAAGGAGGTGCACCTGGACGAGCCGATCCGTTCCGTCGGAACGCACGAGGTGCGGATCAGACTCTTCCACGAGGTGGAGCCCGTCCTCACGGTCGAGGTCGTCGCCGAAGGCTAGCGGCGCCGAACGCACCGCCGGGAAGGGGCGTCCAGGGGGCGCCTCTTCCTCGTCGTGGAAACCGTGTCGGCACCGATCTCCACACTTGTCCACATGGTTGTCCACATCTTCGGATCGCAGGTCAGCGCCGGAGTGACAAGGAATCTCGATCCCTCACCAGCGCGCGCGGAATCCACAGCGGTTTTCAACTGCCAAGCGTCGGCCGGTGCGCGTACCGTCCCACGCCGGGGTTGGTAGGGCTCGGACGGGGGGTCTCGGGGTGGCGCGCGCAGCGGACGAAGTGGTGCGGTTCCCGCGAAGCGGGGACCGTCTCCCGCCGCAGAACCTGGACGCCGAGCAGTCGGTCCTCGGAGCGATGCTGCTCTCCGCCGAGGCGATGGCAGACGTCGTCGAGATCCTCGACGTCCACGACTTCTACCGCTCGGCCAACGGCAAGATCTACGGCGTGCTCCGTGGGCTGTTCGCCCACGGCGAACCGGTCGACATCATCACGGTACGCGATGCGCTGCGACGCGACGGTATCCTCGACGAGATCGGCGGGGCGCTCTATCTGCGCGATCTCACCGAGCAGGTGCCGACGCCCGCCGGGGCCGCGCACTACGCGAAGATCGTGGCCGACGCCGCGCTCCGGCGCAGGCTGATCAGCGCCGCCGCCGACATCATCGACCTTGCGTACACCGGCGCCGACGAGGCCGACTCCATCGCCGACGACGCCGAGCAACGCATCTACGACGTCGCTCGTCGCGAGGACGCCGACGAGATGGCGGTCCTGAGCGACCTGGTGAACCAGGCCGTGCTCGACCTCGAGGCCATCCAGAACCGGGAGTCGGCCTACACGGGCCTGCCCACCGGGTTCACCGACCTCGACACGCTGATGTCGGGACTGCAGGAGGGGAACCTCATCGTGATCGCGGCGCGCCCGGGCATCGGCAAGTCCTCGTTCGCGGTGAACATCGCGCGCAACGTCGCCGTCGCGGGCGATCCGGTGGCGATCTTCTCCCTGGAGATGTCGCGGTGGGAGATCGGCATGCGCCTGCTCTGCGCCGAGGCGCGCGTGCCGTGGGATCGCATCCGCAACAAGCGCGTCGGGCCAAACGACTGGACGGCGGTGGTACAGGCGGCCGAGACGCTGCACGACGCGCCTCTGTCGATCGTCGACGCCGGCAACGTCAACATCGTCGACATCCGCGCCAAGGCGCGTCGCATGAAGACCGGCCGGCGCGGCCTGTCGCTGCTGATCGTCGACTACCTGCAGCTGATGGGGCATCCAGGGATGGGTGGACGCCGCCCCGACTCGCGCCAGCAGGAGATCGCCGAGATCTCGCGCAGCCTCAAGCTGCTCGCGAAGGAGCTGAAGATCCCGGTCATCGCGATCAGCCAGCTCAACCGCAACCCCGAGTCCCGCGCCGACAAGCGCCCCCAGCTGTCGGACCTCAGGGAGTGCGTTCCTGGCGAGACGATCGTCCAGCTCGCCGACGGGCGGCGCGTTCCGATCCGCGACCTGGTCGGAACCCAGCCCGACGTGGTCGCGATGGCGCCCGGCGGCGCGCTGATGGAGGCCCGCTCCGACAAGGTGTGGCCGGTGGGCGAGCGTGAGGTATGCGAGGTTCGTCTGGCGAGCGGTCGGAGCATCCGAGCCACCCCCGAGCATCGCCTGTTCGGCCAGGACGGTTGGGTACGGGTTCGCGACATCCACAAGGGCGACCGACTCGCTATCGCGCGCCGGCTTCCCGAGCCCGCCAAGACCATCGAGTGGCCCGACGACCGAGTGGCTCTATTGGGCCAGCTTATCGGCGACGGCAGTTTCATCGCCGGAAAGCCCCTCCGCTATACGACGGCCTCGCCTGAGAACAGCGCGATCGTAGCCCGTGCGGCCACGGAACAGTTCGGTGCTCGCGTGAGTCGGTTTCGCGGTCGCCGCGCCTGGCACCAACTGTTCATCGGAGGGAACGGCAACCGGTGGCACCCGGCGGGCGTGCTCGAATGGCTGCGTACCCTTGGCATCCATGGGCAGAGATCCCACGAGAAGCGGTTGCCCGCTGAAGTCTTCAGGCTCTCGAACCGACAGATCGCTCTGCTGCTGCGCCACCTTTGGGCGACCAACGGGTGCATCCACGTGCGCGAGCCCGGCACGCGCGGCAGCCATCGCGTTTACTTCGCGACGAGCAGCCACGGGCTTGCCGGCGACGTCACGGCCCTCCTACTGCGCCTTGGGATCGTGGCGCGGATCCGAAAGGTTGAGCATGAGCGTGCGCGTCCCTGGTGGACCGTAGACGTCTCCGGATCTGTGGATCAACGCTGGTTCCTCAGAGTCGTGGGTGCGTTCGGGCCGCGTCGCGAACCGGCGAGCAAGCTCGAGGCAGCCCTTCGAGACGTCGTGCCGAACACCAACGTGGACACAGTTCCCCCGACCGCCTTCCGCATGGTGCAGCGGTCGATGGCCGCAGCAGGGATCACGATGCAGGCGATGCCTGCGCGCCGAGGAAGGACGTACAGAGGATCCCGATTCTCGTTCTCGCCTTCGAGGTCGTTGCTCGCGGAGCATGCAGAACTCCTGCACGACCACGCGCTCCTCGAGTTGGCGTCCAACGACCTGTTCTGGGATCGGGCGGTCTCGGTGAAATCCGCCGGACAGGAGACTGTATTCGATATGACAGTACCTGGTCCCTGTAGCTGGGTCGCGGGTGCTGGGAGTGTCATATCTCATAATTCTGGAGCGATCGAACAGGACTCAGACGTCGTGATGTTCATCCACCGCGACGATGCCGACCCGGAGAAGAAGCGCCAGGCCGAGCTGATCGTGTCCAAGCACCGCAACGGGCCGACGGGGTCGATCCCGCTCAACTTCGAGCCGTCGCTCACCCAGTTCCGCAACGCAGCCTCGCGCGGCGCCGACGAGTAACGTCGGCGCGATGACCACCTCCGCCACGGCGAGCCCTCGTCGCGTGCGAGCCATCATCAACCGGCTCCGCAAGCGTTACGGCGAGCTGGTGCCCCCGCGCGCCGTGGACCCTCTCGAGGAGCTCGTCCTCACCGTGCTCAGCCAGCACACGAGCGACGTCAACGCGGCACGCGCCTACGCCGACCTCCGGCGCGGCTTCCGGTCGTGGAAGGCCGTCGTCGACGCACCTCCCGGCGAGGTCGCCGACGCGATCCGCAGCGGCGGCCTCGCCAACACGAAGGCCCCCCGCATCCAGTCGATCCTCCGGGAGGTCCGCGACCGTGAAGGCGCGTTCGACCTGTCGGTGCTCCGCACGCTCGACGACGCCGATGCGCGCGCCTACCTCACGTCGCTCCCGGGGATCGGTCCGAAGACTGCGGCCGTCGTCTTGTCGTTCGCGCTCGGCAGGGACACGATCCCCGTCGACACACACGTGCATCGTGTGGCCCGCCGGCTGGGGCTCGTCCCTCAGAACGTCTCCGCGGAGCGGGCAGACCGTCTGCTGCACGAGCTCGTTCCCGACGGGCTCCGCACGCCGTTGCACGTCGCGCTGATCCAGCTCGGGCGCGAGATCTGCAAGGCGCCGACGCCGCGGTGCCGGCTCTGCCCCCTCAACGACCTGTGCCCGACCGCGCCCCGCTACCTGCGGCCGTGAGTTCCCCGTGCGCGGACGGGGCCACGGCCTCGGCGATCAGGCGGGCAGCCTCGGCGTGAGGCAATCGGTCCGTGTTGATGACCAGGTCGTAGAGGAGCGGGTCGTCGATGTCCCGCTCGTAGTACTTCTTCAGGTAGCGCTTCCTCGCTAGATCCTCGTTGCGCACGTGTGTGGCGGCGGCATCCGGGCTCAGGTGCAGCGCGGCCTCGACGTGCTCCACGCGCCGGCGGAACGACCCGACGAGCCGCACGTGGAACGCATGCTCGAGACCGGAGGTGATCACGCTGGCGCCGCGACCGATCACCACCACGTTGCCAACCTCGGCAAGCTGCAGGATCGTGTCGGCCGTCTTCCGCACGAGCGTCCACGACGAGGGCCGCAAGCCGAACAACTGGTCCATCGTGTCCGAGACCTCCGACACACGGTCCTCCGGCATGTATGCGGCGAGCTTCCCGGGAAGGTCGTGGTCGTCGAGGACCCGCTGCACCAGGTTGCGGTCGAAGATCGTCCACGGCGGCGGCTCGGGGCTCCGAGCCCGAAGGATCTCGACCAGCTCGCTCGCCACGACCCAGGCGCCCGAACCAGTTTGGCGCGAGATGGTGACGAACGGCCGGCGTCGCGTCAGCCCAGGCCGGGGGTCATGGGGACGCCGGGTCTGTGCGTCGATGAAACCCCGGTAGTGGTCGAACGCGCTCGACCGATCCATCGCACACCACCCTCGTCCGTGACCCTGACGATATTCTCCGCCTCGCGGCCGGTCGGAGCAGGGTCGAAGGATCTCTCCCGGCCGGGACCTCTGCTCGGGCGACCCGGGTGGGACGCTGGAGTCCATGCTGACCAATGCCGACCTCGGCGAGTTGCTGTGGAACGCGGCCCGCGACGAGACCGACCATCGCCGGCGAGCGCTCGAGCGAGCCTCGCGGGCGGCGCGATTCTGGCCCGAGGAGGCACACGTGATCCTCGAGGGCGGGCGTGCTCTCACCGAGCTTCGGGCGGTCGGCCCCTGGGTCGCGGACAAGGTCCGCGGCTGGCTCGAGGATCCTCCGGCGGTCCCTGAACCAGAGGAAGCGCGGCACGGGTTCCTCACCTACGCAGAGGTCCGCAGGACCCTCGACGCGGATCCACTCTGGGAGTCGACCCCGTGTGCGGACCTCCAGATGCACACGACGTTCAGCGACGGCGGCCTCCCGCTCGACGAGATGGTCCGGGCTGCCCGATCCATCGGCAGGGCCTTCGTGGCGGTCACCGACCACTCCCAGACGCTCGCGATCGCCCACGGCATGTCGGCAGGGGAGCTCGCCGAGCAGGGCCGCGCGATCGATGTGATGAACCGCGCGTTCGCGGATGCCGGCGACCCGTTCCGCGTGCTGCGCTCGATGGAGGTCGACGTGTTCCCGGACGGCACGCTCGACATGGACGACTCCCTCGCCGGTTTGGATCTCGTGCTCGGAGCCTTCCACTCGAAGCTCCGGTCGACCGAGGACGAGACGGCCCGGTACCTCGCGGCGCTCCGGCAGCCGCGGCTGCACGTGCTCGCGCATCCGAAGGCGCGGATGTACGGAAGGCGCGTCGGCTTGGTCGCCGACTGGCGCCGCGTCTTCGCCGAGGCGGCGCGGCTGGGCAAGGCGCTCGAGCTCGACGCCACGGTCTGGCGGCAGGACCTCAACGTGGAGCTGGCCACGCTCGCTCGGGAAGAAGGGGTGCAGTGGTTCTCGATCGGCAGCGACGCGCACTCGGCGCAGGAGCTCGAGTTCCTCCCGTTCGGGATGGCGACGGCCGCTCGGGCCAGCATCCCGCGAGAACGCATCCTGAACTACCGGCCAGTCGACTTCGTTCGAGCCTGGGCACGCGGCTGATGGTTTGACGTCGCTCGGTCGAGGGGAGCTCTCCAGCATGAGCACGCATGATCGTGCCGTGCAGATCGGGAGCGCGTCGCTCACCGGCGTCCGCGGGAAGGTGGCGAAGTCGATCGCCACACCGATCGCGCGTCGCTCCGGGCTCACCCGCGAAGAGGTGGAGGCGATCCTCGGCTTCCTCTTGATCGCGTACGCGATCTACACCGTGATCCGTCCGGTGCTTCGCGTAGCCCGCACAACTGGCTGAGTGCCAAGGCGCTTCGGACCCCGCCCTGTCGACCCGTGACCTATACGATTTGCCTCCGTGGAGGGGGGATCCGCCCGAACGATTCGACTTCGGGACGGCCGCCGACTGGGCTATGAGGAATGGGGCGATGCGAGCGGCCGCCCTCTCTTCTACTTCCACGGCTGGCCCGGATCGAGGGTGGAGGGTCGCTTTGGAGAAGAGGCGGGTCTTGGGGATCTCGGGCGGGGGCCCGTACGCTGCCGCGTGCGCCTGGAAGCTCCCGGATCTAACAGGCGCGGGAATCGTGAGCTGCCTCGCCCCCCCGGGCGTCCCCGGCACCACCTCCCGCATGACCCGGGGGAACCGGTTGTGCCTTCGAACTGGTGGGTCGCGTGGCCATGGTGCGTCGGGTCCTCTTCGCGGCGATGGGTCGGTCGGTGTGCCGGCGCCCGGATCGCGTCTCTTGGAGCGCGGCCTGGGGGCCGCGGTGGACAAGAGATACCTCGGGCGGCCGGAGGTGCGCACGATCCTCGTGGAGAGCCTATCCGACGCATTCCTCAGCGGGAGCCGCGGGCCCGCCTGGGAGACGGGACTCAACGCTCGGCCGTGGGGATTCCGTCTCGAGGACATCAGCACGCCTGTGTACCTTTCGCACGGGGAGCAGGATGCCAACGCCCCGGTCGCGCTGGGCCGCTATCTGGCTTCAGTCATTCCCAAGTGTCAGGCGACCTTCTACCCCGAAGAGGGCCATCTTCATTTCGTCGACCGCCTGCCGGACATCTACGGCAGCCCGGCGAGCTTCGGCGCCCTGGTCAGCTCGTTCGGCGCCGGCGCATTCGCGGGGTCGCTGCTGTTCGGATCCTTTGGCCGCGCGTAGCCGCCTCGTCGGATCTTCCTCACCTGTTACGTGGTCGGTGCCGGCCTCATCTCGGAACCCTCACCTTGTCACCTCCGCTGACCTTCGCGATCGTCGCCGCGATCGCTGCGAGCCTCGCGTTCGGGCCCGTCAACCCCATCTTCGCGACGGTAACGCAGGAGAACACGCCGCCACCGTACCTGTTGGGACGCGTCTTCGGGGCGCTTACCGCGATCGCGCAGGCCGCGATCCCTGTCGGCGCCGTGGTTGCAGGTGTCGTGGTGCAGCGAGCGGGTCTGATCCCGACCATCGTCGGCATGGGAGTCATCTACGTCGTGGTGACGATCGGCATGTTCTTCAACCCGGCGCTTCGGGGGATGGATGTCCGCCACGAGCAGGTCCCTGAACCAACGGACGTCCGAGCGGCAGCTGAGAAAGGCGAGAAGATAGTGGCTTCGCGCACGAAGGACATCCATTGATGGACGCCGATGTGGGGAGGCGGTCGTGACAGGGGATGCGATGGATAGCAGCGCGCAGCCCGACGAGGTCGCTCGACGCGCGAACGTGCCGACCGAGTTCGTTCGACGAATCGCCACACTCGGCGCGCTGAGCGACGACCTCTCCACCGCCGTCAAGCACGAGCTCGGGCGGGTCCGGCTCCTCTACGCCTGGTCGCAGGCCGGGTTTCCGCCCGAGACCATCATGCGTCTCGTGGACCAGAAGGCCCTCTCGATCACGTTCCTCGACGCCCCCGCCCTGGCGGCCGGACGACTCGGTCGCCGGTACGAAGACATCGCCGCCGAGCACAGTTTCCCCGAGTCGCTCGTGGAGCGCCTTCACGAGTCGATCGGCTTCGAGCCGCCGAACCCGAACGACCGCGCCGGTGAGGACGACGTCGCACTGCTCGATGTCATGGAGCTCTTCCGCAGCGTAGACGTCCCGGATGAAGCGGTGCTCCGATTGTTCGCGGTCTATGCCGACGCCGTGCGCAGGCTCGCGAAGGCCGAGGCCGAGCTCTACGAGGCGAACATCGAGGAGCGTCTGCGCGCGAGCGGCATGACCGAGCGAGAGCTGATCGAGTTCGGAACCGATTTCGGTAACCGCGTGTCCGCGGCGCTCGAGCGGGCGCTCGTCATGGTGTACCGACGACACCGGGTCCATGCGTGGATCGAGCACTCAGTGAACCACGTGGAGGCCGCCTTGGATGCCGAAGGGATCGAGAGCCGCGTCCCGCAGCCGCCGGCGATCTGCTTCGTGGATCTCACCGGGTACACCCGGCTGACCGAGGAGCGCGGCGATCGATTCGCGGCCGACGTCGCTGCTCAGCTGGCCTCCCTTGTTAAGGAAATCTCTCGCCGCCGGGGTGGGAGCGCGATCCGTTGGCTGGGCGACGGAGGGATGTTCCACTTCCGGGATCCAGCTCACGCGGTGGTGGCGGGTCTGGACATGGTCGAGCAGGCTCCGGCCATCGGACTTCCGCCGGCACACATCGGGATCCACGCAGGTCCGGTGATCTTTCAGGACGGCGACGTGTACGGACGGACCGTCAATCTCGCCTCACGGCTCGCTTCCGTCGCGCAGGCGGCAGAGGTGGTTGTCAGCGAGAACGTTGCACAGTGGGCGGACGGGTTCAGCTACCAGGACATGGGCCCAGTGACCCTCAAGGGGGTGAGGGTCCCCATACGGTTGTTCCGTGCTGCGAGATGATCAACACACCCGCGAGCAGCGGCCGCTTAGCCGAATGTCGGCTGCACGATCCCATCCCCCCGTCGCCGACCCCACACGATCAAGCAGACGACAGCGGTCCTCATCCGATGCATCGGGACGCGTTCACCTCCTATCACTAACGTCAAGGGAGAGACGCCGATCGGATTCGACTCAACCCGGCCTCCTGGGTGCCGATGCCTCTTGATGTGAGGTTCGAGCTCGCAGGACTCGTCTTGGCTGTCGCTCTCCTTGGGGCTGGGTTCGGCTGGACCGCGGCAGCGATCCAGCCCGTTTGTCCTCGCGAGATGCATGAGTCGAGCAGCGGCCTTTGCATCTCGGACGCCACACACCGTAAGCCCTCGGGCCGGATCGTCCCTGTAGCTGCAGTGCGTCCGGGCGGTAGCGGCGCACTTGAGAGCCACCTCGCGTTGGCCGGTGCGACAGCTGGCGCGTTGATCGCCGGTGGCCTCGTTTTCGTGGCGAGAAGGCGGAAGAAGATTCCCGGCGCGCCGGTCCTCGCAGGTTGAATCTGCTTTCAGGTTCGCGCTCGTGTGAGATCGGAGAGCGGGCGAGGGGAATCGAACCCCCGTTTCAAGCTTGGGAAGCTTGCGTTCTACCATTGAACCACGCCCGCGTGGCCCGGCTCCGGGGAGAGCCGGAGCGACAGTCTAGCGGCCCCGATCGAACCGCTCCAGCCGAGAACGACCTGCTAGCCTGCCGTCCTCCATGACGGACCCCGACCTCTGGCCCCAGGTCCTGCTCCGGCTCACGCGGCACGAACATCTGACCTCGGACGAAGCGGCCGAGGTCATGCGCCAGATCATGGCGGGCGAGGCCACGCCCGGACAGATCGGCGGGTTCCTCATGGCGCTTCGAACCAAGGGCGAGACCGTCGACGAGATCGATGGGCTGGCGCGGACGATGCTCGAGTTCGCCAACGCGGTCGATGCACCGAACCCCGTGATCGACACCTGCGGCACCGGGGGTGACCGCAGCGGTACCTTCAACATCTCCACGGTCAGCGCGATCGTCGTCGCGGGCGCAGGCGTTCCCGTCGCCAAGCACGGCAACCGTGCGGCGAGCTCACATTGCGGCTCGGCGGATCTGCTCGAGGCGCTCGGCGTGAAGATCGACCTCGACCCCGACGGCGTTCGCCGCTGCCTCGACATGGCGGGCGTGTCCTTCATGTTCGCTCCGAACTTCCATCCCGCGATGGCCCACGCGGGGCCCGTCCGGAGCCAGCTCCGCGTGCCGACCGTGTTCAACTTCCTCGGGCCGCTCACCAACCCGGCCCGGCCGTACGCGCAGGTCGTCGGTGTCTCGGACGAGCGGATGCTCCCGCTCATGGCCGAGGTCCTCGCCCGACGCGGCGTCCGCGCGAAGCTCTTCCGGGGTGAGGACGGGCTCGACGAGCTGACGACCACCGGGATCTCCACCGTGTACGACGTCAAGGACGGCAGCGTTCGCGAGACCCACCTCGACCCGTCCGACCTCGGAATCGCCCGTGCGAAGCCCGGGGACCTCGCGGGCGGCGATGCGAGCCGCTCCGCGACGATCACGCGGGCGATCCTCGACGGCGAATCGGGCCCCAAGCGCGACGTCGTGCTGCTGAACGCCGGCGCGGCGCTGCAGGTCGCCGGGTTCGCCGAGAACCTGCAGGAGGGCATGGCCACCGCAGCGCGCGCGATCGACCAGGGCGACGCGAAGGCCGCGCTCGAACGCTGGGTCGAGGTCACGCGGAACGGCTAGCATCGGGGCGCCGATGATCCTGTCCGACCGCGACATCCGCGACGCGATCGAGGCCGGGCGCATCGTGATCGATCCCTACGACCCCGCGTGCATCCAGCCGTCGAGCGTGGACCTGCATGTGGACTCGCAGTTCCGCGTGTTCGCGAACTCGCGATATCCGTACATCGACGTGCGCAAGGACATGCCGGATCTCACCGAGCTCGTCGAGGTGAAGCAAGACGAGCCGTTCATCCTGCACCCGGGAGAGTTCGTGCTGGGCTCGACGCTCGAGCGGGTGGCGATCCCCGACGACCTGGTGGCACGTCTGGAGGGGAAGTCCTCGCTCGGCCGCCTGGGTCTCCTGATCCACTCGACGGCCGGCTACGTCGATCCCGGGTGGGACGGCTTCCTCACGCTCGAGCTCTCGAACGTGGCCAACCTCCCGATCACGCTCTACCCGGGCATGAAGATCGGTCAGATCTCGTTCTTCAAGCTGACGACGCCGGCGGAGACGCCGTACGGCAAGGCGGGGAACAAGTACCAGGGCCAGCGCGGCCCGACGGCGAGCCGCTTCTTCGAGGACTTCGACCCCGACGCCTGACGGCCTCAGTCGAGGTTGACCGCCAGCGTTCCGGGAACCGGTCCCACGCCCATCTGCACGGCGATCATGGCGGCCTGCGTCCGGTTGGTGACCCCGAGCTTGCGGAAGATCGCCGCGAGGTGCGCCTTGACCGTCTTCTCCGACAGGAACAGACGCTGGGCGATGTCGCGGTTGGACCGGCCTTCCGACAGCAAGGCCAGGATGTCGTTCTCGCGTTGCGTGAGGCTGTACTCGTTGCGCCTTCCGTGCGCCGACGAGGCGGCGTTCGACTCCTGGTCCTCGAAGAGGTTCTGGATCACGCGGGGGCTGAGGACGTTGCCGCTCCCCGACAGCGCCACGTTGATCGCCTGGGACAGATCTTCGGGCGTCGCGTCCTTCAGGAGGTAGCCTGCTGCGCCGTCGGCGAGCGCCCGCTTCACGTAGGGGGCATTCTCGTAGGTGGACAGCATGATCACGGGCACGTCCGGCCATTCGGCCTTCATGGCGCGCAACAGCTCCAACCCGTCGAAGTCGGGCATGCGGACGTCCACGAGGGCGAGGTCCACGGTCCCGCCGCCGCGCAGGTGCTCGAGCGCCGCGGCCGAGGACTCGGCCTCGGTGACCTCTGCGTCCGGGAACCCTTCCTTCACGACGTAGCTCATGCCACGGCGCACCAGCGCGTGGTCGTCCACGATCAGGAGCTTCATCCCTGCTCACCTCGTCCTCCGACGGGGAGCACGGCCAACACTCGCGTGCCGTGCCCGGGCGTCGATTCGATGGCCAATGACCCACCGAGTGATTCGGCTCGGGTCCGCATGATCCTTAGTCCGAAATGCGGGTCGTCGTCCGAGACCGCCGCGATCCCACGGCCGCGGTCCTCGATCTCGATCCGGATCTCGCGGTCGGTCGCGCGCACCCGCACGTCCGCCTCCGCAGCTCCGGAGTGCTTCGCCGCGTTCACCAGCGCCTCGGAGACGATCGCGTGCGCGACGCGCAGGACCGACTCGGGGGCGCGATCGAGGTCGCCCTCGACCGACACGTGCGTCGGGAACCGCGAGCCCTCCGCGTCGTCGAAGGTCCACAGCGAAGCGGGGGTCTCCAGTCCGGATGCGCTGGTCATCTGGAACAGAAGCTCCCGGATCTTGCGGAGATCGTCGCGGATCTCGTGCTCGACCTCGCCGATCGAGGCGATCGCGCCGTCGGGGTCCTCGCGGATCCTATGGCGGAGGGTCTGAAGTTCGAGCACCGCCGAGGTGACGGACTGCGTCAGCCCGTCGTGGATCTGCATCGCCCAGCGGGCGCGTTCCTCGAGCAGGGTCGCCTCGACGGCGTCGCGCGCCGTCGGTCGCATCTGCACGCTGGGAACGTGCGTTCCCGACACTGCCACCCGTCCCGTCCTTCCGGTCGTGGTCGATGGTTCTAGTTCCTTTTCGGACGGCGGACGCCCCGCCTTGAACCTTCGGCGGGGGATCTTCTCGGGAAGCGCCGCGGCGGAAAGGGTCTCGTCCAGGGCCGTCCGCCGGGGTCCGCTGGTGGGAATATGACAACCCTGCACTCAGGTTCTATGCTTCGAGCGTGTGAAGGGAAGTTTGCAGGCGATCGCTGAAGGAGGAACGGGCACATGGCACGAGCGGTAGGGATCGACCTCGGTACCACCAACTCGGTGGTGTCGGTGCTGGAGGCCGGCGAGCCGGTCGTGATCCCGAACGCCGAGGGGTTCCGTACGACGCCCTCGGTCGTCGGGTTCTCGAAGAACGGCGAGATCCTGGTCGGCGAGGTCGCCAAGCGGCAGGCCATCACCAACCCGGACCGCACGGTCCGGTCGGTGAAGCGCCACATGGGCGAGAAGGACTTCTCGGTCGACATCGACGCGAAGAAGTGGACCGCCCAGGAGATCAGCGCCCAGATCCTGACCAAGCTGAAGCGCGACGCGGAGGCGTACCTCGGCGACACGGTGACGCAGGCGGTGATCACCGTGCCCGCCTACTTCGACGACGCCCAGCGACAGGCCACCAAGGAGGCCGGCGCGATCGCGGGCCTCGAGGTGCTGCGCATCATCAACGAGCCCACGGCGGCGGCGCTCGCGTACGGGCTCGACAAGGGCGACCACGACCAGACGGTGCTCGTCTTCGACCTCGGGGGCGGCACGTTCGACGTGTCGTTGCTCGAGATCGGCGAGGGCGTCTTCGAGGTCAAGGCCACCCACGGGGACACCCACCTGGGCGGCGACGATTGGGACCAGCGGATCATCGACTGGCTGGTGAAGACCTTCAAGGACGGGCATGGCGTCGACCTGGGGCAGGACCGGATGGCGTTGCAGCGGCTGAAGGAGGCCGCCGAGAAGGCGAAGATCGAGCTGTCGCAGGTCGCGGAGACCACGATCAACCTTCCGTTCGTCACCGCGACGAACGAGGGACCGCTGCACCTGGAGCAGAAGCTCACGCGCGCCGAGTTCGAGCGCATGACCGAGGACCTCGTCGAGCGGTGCAAGACGCCGTTCGACCAGGCGATCAAGGACTGGGGCAAGGACGCCTCGCAGATCGACCACGTGATCCTCGTGGGCGGCTCGACGCGCATGCCGATGGTGCTCGAGCTGGTCAAGAAGCTCACCGGGGGCAAGGAGCCGCACAAAGGCGTCAACCCGGACGAGGTCGTGGCGATCGGCGCCGCGATCCAGGCGGGCGTGCTGAAGGGCGACGTGAAGGACATCCTGTTGCTCGACGTCACGCCGCTGTCGCTCGGCGTCGAGACGCTCGGCGGCATCGTCCAGCGCATGATCGAGCGCAACACCACGATCCCCACCCGGAAGGCCGAGATCTTCACGACCGCGGCCGACAGCCAGACGCAGGTCGAGATCAACGTCCTGCAGGGTGAGGGCGAGACCGTGATGTCGCCCGGCGTGAAGTCGCTCGGCCGGTTCAACCTGGTCGGGATCCCGCCGGCGCCGCGCGGCATGCCGCAGATCGAGGTCTCCTTCGACATCGACGCGAACGGGATCGTGAACGTCAACGCGAAGGACATGGCCACCGGCAAGGAGCAGGCCATGACGATCACCGGCGGCACGGCCCTGTCCAAGGACGAGATCGACCGCATGGTGACGGAGGCCGAGAGCTTCGCCGCGGAGGACCACAAGCGGCGCGAGGCCGCCGAGGTCCGCAACCAGGCGGACCAGGTCGCCTACACGGTGGAGAAGTCTCTCGGCGAGTGGGGCGACAAGGTTCCGCAGGCCGACAAGGACGAGCTGACCGCCGCCAACGGCGAGCTGAAGGAGGCCCTCGCGAACCAGGACGCCGACGCGGACACGCTTCGCGCGGCATCCGACAAGGTGATGGGCATCTTCAGCAGGGTCGGCCAGGCCATGCATGAGAAAGCCCAGACGCCGGACGCGACCGCGGCCGGCGCCGGGGACTCCGCCCAGACCCCGTCCGGCGAGGACGAGGTCGTCGAGGGCGAGATCGTCGAGGAAGGAGGTGCGTCGTGATGCTCGCGAAGTGGGATCCGTTCAGGGACCTGAGGAGCGTCGAGGACGAGCTGGACCGGTTCATGGGCCGGGCGTTCTCCCGCAACACGTGGGTCCCGGCGCTGGACGTCCGTGAGACCGAGGACCGGTACGAGCTGTCGCTCGACCTGCCGGGCCTGCAGGCCGGCGACGTCAGCGTGAACTTCGAGGACGGCATGCTGACCGTCTCGGGCAAGCGCGAGTTCTCGTCCGAGGACACGGGCGAGACGTGGCACCGGATCGAGCGGAGCTTCGGCACGTTCGCCCGGTCCGTGCGTCTGCCCCGTGCGGCCGACGGCGAGAAGATCGAGGCGACGTTCGACAAGGGCGTGCTGACGGTCTCGGTGCCGAAGGTCGAGGCGGCCAAGCCGCGCACGATCGAGGTCAAGGCCAAGTGACCGATCGAGACCGTGATCGGTCCGTGGTGGACGACGGCGCCGGGGACACCGGCGCCGTCGCCCCGCAGGACGACCAGCGACCCTCGGAGGACGCTGCCGAGATCGACGACGAGCTCGGCCGCGCGCGGACCGAGGCTCAGGAGTACCTCGCCCACCTTCAGCGGCTCCAGGCGGAGTTCGACAATTACCGCAAGCGCGTGCTGCGGGAGCAGACGCAGGCGGTGGAGCTGGCATCCGAGCCCGTCATGCGCAGGCTGCTCGAGGTGCTCGACGAGTTCGAGCTCGCGTTGATGGCCGCCGAGCGCCAGCCGGACTTCGAGAGGTTCCTCAAGGGCGTGGAGCTGGTGTTCGCGAAGCTCGCGGAGTCGCTTCGCTCGGAGGGCTTGCAGCGGATCGAGGCGGAGGGCAAGCCGTTCGATCCCGAGCTCCACGAGGCGTTGATGCAGAGCGGCGCCGGCGACGGGGACCCCGTCGTCGCGGAGGTGCTGCGGCCGGGGTACACGCTGCGGGGTCGCGTGCTGCGGCCGGCGGGCGTGCGCGTCGAGAGGAAGTGATGTGACCGATGGCGGAGGAGGTTCGCCGCGAGTGGTTCGAGAAGGACTACTACGCGGTTCTCGGCGTGCCCAAGAACGCCTCCGCCGCCGAGATCAAGAAAGCGTACCGGAAGCTCGCCCAGAAGCATCATCCGGATGCGAAGCCCGGCGACAAGGAGTCCGAGGACCGTTTCAAGGAGATCTCGGCCGCCTACGACGTGCTCGGCGACGACGAGAAGCGCGCGGCCTACGATCGCGTACGCGAGATGGGCGGCGCCGGCTTCGGCGGGTTCCCCGGCGCGGGCGGCACCCCCGGGTCGGGCGGCTTCCCTGGCGGGTTCTCCTACGAGAGCGTCGACATCGGGGACCTGTCCGACCTCCTCGGAGGCATGTTCGGTGGCGGCGGGCGCGGGGGACGGCGTCCGCGCGCGCGGCGCGGCGCCGACCTCGAGACCGACGTCCGGCTCTCGTTCGAGCAGGCCATGGCCGGGGCCACGGTCCCCGTCCGCCTCACCGGACCCGCGACGTGCTCCACCTGTCACGGGTCGGGGGCCGCCCCGGGCACCCAGCCGACCGTCTGCCCCACCTGCGGCGGATCCGGCCAGGTGGCGGTGAACCAAGGGCTCTTCTCGATGGAGCAGACGTGCCCGCGCTGCCGGGGCTCGGGTCGCGTGGTCGAGACGCCGTGCCCGACGTGTCACGGAAGCGGCGCCGAGCGGCGCACGCGCACGCTGCAGGTCAAGGTGCCCGCGGGCGTTCGCGACGGCGCGCGCATCCGGCTGGCCGGCAAGGGCGAGCCGGGTGGGCCGGGGGCAAGCTCCGGGGACCTGTTCGTTCGCGTCCGGGTCCTCGATCACAAGGTGTTCGGGCGGGCCGGCGACGACCTGACGCTCGACCTGCCCGTGACGTACTCGGAGGCGGCGCTCGGCGCCCACGTGCAGGTGCCGACGCTGGACGGGTCCGTGACGCTCAAGGTTCCCGCCGGCACCCCCAGCGGCAAGACGTTCCGCGTCCGCGGGAAGGGAGCACCGAAGACGAGCGGCCACGGCGACCTGCTCGTGACCGTTCGCGTGGACGTGCCGGGGAAGGTCTCGAAGGAGGAGCGCGAGCTCCTCAAGCGACTGCAGGACGCTCGCTCGGATTCCCCGCGGGCGAAGCTCGGCGTGGCGTGAGGTGAGACCGATGGTTGACCGCGAGACATCGAGGGACGAGGGCCGACGAACGGACGACCATGCCGTCTACATCATCAGCGTGGCGGCCGAGCTCGCCGGCGTGCACCCGCAGACCCTTCGGATCTACGAGCGCAAGGGCCTGCTGCGGCCCAAGCGCACGTCGGGGAACACGCGTCGCTACTCGGAGCGCGACATCAAGCGCCTCCGCGAGATCCAGGACCTGACGCAGGACCGCGGGATCAACCTGGCCGGCGTCAAGATGATCATCGAGATGCAGGCCGAGCTCGAAGCGCTGCGCCGCAAGACCGAGGAGCTGGAGCACCGACTGCGCGCCTCCCGGCGCGCAGCGCGCGAGGCGGTCGTGCGCCAGACCGCGACCCAGATCCTGCCGTTGCGCGAGGTGTTCCTGCCGCCGTGGGAAGGGAGCCCTCGCTCGTGACGATCAGGTTGCGGAGCGATCGTGTGACCTTGCGCCCGTTCACCGACGGGGAGTTCGACCTGCTGTGGCGGGAGGAGACCATGGATCGAGGCCCGTTCGAGCAGCCCTGGCAGACGCACGACGACGCCGCGCGCGAGCGCGTGCGCGCCCGCGTGTCGCGGTCGGGAATGTGGCGAGAAGGGAAGGTCCTCGATCTCGCCGTCGAAGCCGACGGCGTGCTGGCGGGCGACGTGCAGGCGCGGCATCCGGAGCACATGGCACCTCCCGGTTTGTTCGAGCTGGGGATCGGGCTGTTCGCCGCGATGCGCGGCAAGGGTTACGGGACCGAGGCCCTGGCACTGATCACCGGCTACCTCTTCGCCGAGGAGCACGCCACGCGTGTCCAGCTCGGCACCGACGTCGAGAACGTCTCGATGCGCCGCGCGGCGGAGAAGGCGGGGTTCCGGTTCGAGGGAGTGATGCGGGGCTTCTGGCCCGTGGACGGCGGCGCGCCGCGCGACTACGCCCTGTACGGACGGACCCGCGACGATCACGAAGGTGGCACCAGATGGACCTGAACAAGCTGACGAACAAGACGAGGACGGCGCTCGAGGGCGCGCACCAGCAGGCGCTCGCGCGCAACCACCAAGAGATCGCGCCCGAGCACGTGCTCTTCGCGCTGCTCTCCGACCCTGAGGGCGTCGTCTACCCGTTGCTCGACCGGCTCGGCGTGGCGCCGAAGATCGTGCGCGACCGCGCCGACGAAGCGCTGGAGAAGCTGCCGAAGGTGTTCGCGGCCAACGTCGAGCCGCGCTTCGCACCGGCGACGTCGAGGCTGCTGCAGGCCGCCGGCGCCGAAGCGGAATCCCTCACCGACGAGTACATCTCCACCGAGCACGTGCTCCTGGCGATCCTGTCGAGCGACTCGGCCGCCGCCGGGATCCTGGCCGACGCCGGCGTCACGCGCGACAAGGCGTTGGCCGCGCTCGCCGAGGTGCGCGGACGGCAGCGGGTGACGAGCGAGAACCCGGAGGACACGTACCAGGCGCTCGAGCGGTACGGACGCGACCTCACCGAGCTCGCGCGCAAGGGCAAGCTCGACCCGGTGATCGGGCGCGACGAGGAGGTGCGCCGCGTGATCCAGGTGCTCTCGCGCCGCACGAAGAACAACCCGGTGCTGATCGGCGAGCCCGGTGTGGGCAAGACGGCGATCGTCGAGGGCCTGGCCCAGCGGATCGTGGCCGGCGACGTCCCCGAGTCCCTCAAGCGCAAGCGCGTGGTCGCGCTGGACCTCGGCGCGATGGTGGCGGGATCGAAGTATCGCGGCGAGTTCGAGGAGCGCCTCAAGGCGGTGCTGACGGAGATCGAGCAGAGCGAGGGCGAGATCATCACCTTCATCGACGAGTTGCACACGATCGTCGGTGCCGGCGCCGCCGAGGGCGCGATGGACGCCGGCAACATGCTCAAGCCGATGCTCGCGCGAGGCGAGCTCCGAGCGATCGGGGCGACCACCCTCGACGAGTACCGCGAGCACATCGAGAAGGACCCCGCGCTCGAGCGCCGGTTCCAGCCCGTGCTCGTCGACGAGCCGAGCGTGGAGGACACGATCGGCATCCTTCGCGGGCTCAAGGAGCGCTACGAGGTGCACCATGGGGTGCGGATCCAGGACCCCGCCCTCGTCGCGGCCGCCGTGCTCTCGGACCGCTACGTGACGGGCCGGTTCCTTCCCGACAAGGCCATCGACCTGATCGACGAGGCCGCCAGCCGTCTGCGGATCGAGATCGACTCGATGCCGGTCGAGATCGACGAGGTCGAGCGTCGCATCCGGCAACTCGAGATCGAGAAGGCCGCGCTCTCGAAGGAGACCGACGACGCGTCGCGGGACCGGCTCGAGAAGCTCGAACAGGAGCTCGCCGACCTGCGCGAGAAGCGCGCGGGGATGACCGCGCACTGGCAGCGCGAGAAGGAGCTGATCGATCGCATCCGCGACGCGAAGTCGCAGATCGAGCAAGCGCACGCCGCCTTCGAGCGCGCCGAGCGCGAAGGCGACTTGGAGCGGGCAGCCGAGCTTCGGTTCGGCACGCTGGTCGAGCTCGAGAAGCGGCTGGAGGAGGACAACGCCGCGCTCGCGGAGCTGCAGCGTGACCGAAAGATGCTGAACGAGGAGGTCACCGAGGAAGACGTGGCCGAGGTCGTCGCGTCGTGGACCGGCATCCCGGTCTCGCGGCTGATGGAGGGCGAGATGCAGAAGCTCGTCCACCTCGAGGAGGCGCTGCACCAGCGCGTGGTGGCGCAGGACGAGGCCGTCGAAGCGGTGGCCAACGCGATCCGGCGCTCGCGCGCGGGCCTGTCCGACCCGAACCGGCCGATCGGCTCGTTCCTGTTCCTCGGACCGACGGGCGTCGGCAAGACCGAGCTGGCGCGCGCGCTGGCCGAGTACCTGTTCGACGACGAGCGGGCGATCGTGCGCATCGACATGAGCGAGTACCAGGAGCGGCATACGGTCTCGCGGCTGGTCGGGGCGCCGCCCGGGTACGTCGGGTACGAGGAGGGCGGGCAGCTGACGGAGGCGATCCGCAGGCGTCCGTACAGCGTGGTCCTGCTCGACGAGATCGAGAAGGCCCACGGCGACGTCTTCAACATCCTGCTGCAGCTGCTGGACGACGGCCGGCTGACCGACGGGCAAGGGCGCACCGTCGACTTCCGCAACACGATCGTGATCATGACCTCGAACCTCGGCTCGGCCGTGTTCCAGGACCAGGCGCTCTCGCCGGAGAAGCGCCGCGAGGAGATCCTCGAGGACGTTCGCGGGGCGTTCCGGCCGGAGTTCGTGAACCGGATCGATGAGATCGTCGTGTTCGAAGCACTGACGAAGGAGCACATCCGCGCGATCGTCGACATCCAGCTGCGGCACCTCGCGGAGCGGCTCGCGGCGCGGAAGCTGACGCTTCAATTGACCGATGCCGCGCGCGACCTGCTCGCGGCCGAGGGATACGATCCGGCGTTCGGCGCGCGCCCGTTGAAGCGCCTGATCCAGCGCGAGCTCCAAGACCCGCTGGCGATGAAGCTGCTGGCGGGCGAGGTCCACGACGGCGACACCGTGGCCGTGGACGCGCGGGGCGACCGCCTGGTCGTGGTTCCGGGCTCCTGAGTCGCCGATACTGCGGCCGTGGAGAGCTTGTTCCCGGTCTTCGTCGTCGCGGTCGCGGTCGCGGTCGTCGGCGGGATCGTCTGGAGCTTCTACGCCAAGCGCAAGCGCGCCGAGACGTTCCAGACGATGGCGACCCAGCTCGGTCTGTCGTACGCGCCCGAGGATCCCTTCGGTGTGCTCGGGTGGCCGTTCGCGCTGTTCCAGCGGGGGGACGGCCGGGGCGTCGAGAACGTTCTGTGGGGCACGTGGCAGAAGGTCGACGTGACGGCGTTCGACTTCTGGTACTACGAGGAGTCGACGGACTCCGAAGGCCATACCTCGCGGAGCTACAAGCGGTTCGACTGCGCGATCACGACGATCGGGGCCGCCTGCTCGCACCTCACGATCGACCACGAGAGCCTGCTCTCGCGGATCGCCGGCGCGCTGTCGCTCAAGGACCTGCAGTTCGAGTCGGACGAGTTCAACCGCGCCTTCAAGGTCAACGCGAAGGACGAGCGGTTCGCCTACGCGTTCGTCGACGCTCGCATGATGCGATGGCTCCTGGAGCACGCCCAGGGCTACGCCTTCGAGGTGCTCGGCGACCGCCTGCTGGTGGCCGGTCCCAAGATCCAGCCGCTCGCGTTCCTGCCGCTGCTCGGAACGCTGAAGGCGTTCCGAGAGCAGGTGCCGCGGGCGGTCTTCTCGCTGTACCCGAAGTCCGGCTAAGCTCGGGTCGAGTCAGCCGGAAGGAGCGGGCACCGTGGTGATTCTGTGGGTCATCCTCGCGATCGTGGTCCTTGCCGTGCTCGGCGGGGTCGTCGGGTACAACCGGTTCGTCTCCCAGAAGAACCTGATCCGGGACGCGTGGGCGAACATCGACACCGAGCTGCGACGCCGGTACGACCTGATCCCGAACCTGGTCGAGACCGTCAAGGGGTACGCCGCGCACGAGCGCGAGGTCTTCGAGAACGTCACGAAGGCGCGCGCGATGGCGACGGCCGCCACCGGATCGCCCGCAGAGCAGGCCGCCGCGGAAGGGCCACTCGTCGCGGCGCTCCGCCAGCTCTTCGCGGTTGCGGAGAACTACCCCGAGCTGAAGGCGAACCAGAACTTCCTCGCCCTGCAGTCCGAGCTCTCCAACACCGAGGACCGGCTGCAGACCGCGCGGCGCTTCTACAACGCCAACGTTCGCGACTACAACCGGCGCGTCCAGGCGTTCCCCTCGAACCTGATCGCGGGGATGTTCCATTTCCAGGAAGCGGAGTTCTTCGAGGTCGACGAGTCGCTCCGCGGCGAGGCCGGCGTGCCCCATGTCGACTTCACCGGTGCGGTCCCGGGGGTCAGCTTCGGAGAAGCCTCTCCCGCCGAGCCTCCGGCGGCGACCGCGCCGGAAGCGGGGGGAACCCCGCCGCCACCGCCGCCCGCGCCCTAGCGGTCAGCCGGCGACGCGGTAGATGCCGCCCTTCCCCGTCGCGCAGACGATCCGCTGGAACGCGACGACATGCCGGCCCGCGATCGTCGCGGCGTCCAGGCTCGACGCATCGGCTCCGTCGGCGAGCGTGGCGATCGTCGTCACGTGGCCACGGCGCGCGCGCTCGATGCGGACCGCGCCCCCGCAGCGGATGAAGCTTCCCTGCGCGTAGTAGACGGCGCCGTTGGCGAGCGCCGTTCCGAAGTAGTTGGCTCGACCCGCGGGGGCGGCGGGCATCCGCACGCGGGTTCTCGTGGAGATCCGGTAACGGATCACGTTGCAGGTTGCGTGGCTGCAGCGCGTGAAGACCGCGAAGTCACCGGTCACGTCGTCGGCTGTGAAGACGGGTTTGCGGGAGGACGCGATCGTGCGGAACCGATGGGTGCTGAACCGGTAGAGGATCACGCGGGTGTCGTTCGCGGCGCCGACGGGCCCGCGCGCGAAGAGCATGTAGTCGCCCGAGACGCTGGCCAGCTCCTCGCTCTTGGTCGTATTGACGCCCTTCGGCGCCCTGAGCACTCGGTGCGTGTCGATGTCGTAGAAGCGGATCCGGCCGTTCCCACGCTTCGCGAACTCCCAGAAGACGACCTGGCCCGCGTGCGGGCCGTGCAGGATCACGGTGCCCGGGAACGCGTCGTAGGGGGAGGGGATCCGGCGGATCGTCCCGGCGTGGCGGAGCCTGGCGACGTACTTCGTACCGTTGTCCCGGGACCACGCGAGCCAACCGGGAGCGATCGCGGGAGTCGTCTCGTCGGCCGCGGTGTCCACCATCTTGTAGGGCGTCGAGGCCGACACCGGCCCGCCCAGGCTCGCGGCCACGACGAGCGCAACGACTGCGGCAGCTCTGATCCGCACGAGCGATGCCTCCGGGGGAGAGGACGGGACCGCGACAGGATACGCGAGGACCGCCGGCCGCTCACGGCGAGCGGTCGATCGCGATCGTCGAAAGCTCCGGCATCCCGGCCGCGTCGCCGGCGCCGCCCGCGAAGATCGCCGAGCGCCGCACCGAGCGCGTGAGCACCCACCACAGGGCCGCCCACCCGAGGGCCACCCCGCCGACGATCGTCACCGCGACGCGGGGCCCGAGGGCGTCGCCGAGCGCCCCCGCCAGGATGCTCGAGGCTCCGAGCGAGAGCGTGACCAGGGCGTAGTCGAAGGCGAAGATGCGGCCGCGGATCCGGTCGGGGACGAGCCGTTGGAGCGCGTAGCTCGACAGGACCCACTGCGCCCCACCGCCGAGATGGGCGATGAGGATCGCGAGCCCGGCCAGCCAGAGCGCGGGCGTGAACCCGAGCGACATATAGCCGAGCCCGAAGACGGCGAGCGAACAGGCGATCGCGGGGATCAGCCGTTCGTGGTCCTTCCCCGCCAGACGGTGGCCGAGGAACGGCCCGATCAGCGCACCGACTCCGCGCGAGGCCATCAGCAGTCCGAACCCCACGTCGCCGCCGTGGAACACGTCCTTGGCGAACACCGCGATCAGGGCGAGCACGCCGGCCGCGAGCCCGAACCCGAACTTCACCGTGATGAGCGCGAGCACCGGATGATCGCGCCGCGCGTAGCGGGCGGTCTCGACGGTTGCGTCGAGGACCCCCACGTGCGGCACGTGGCCGCGGTCCTCGGAGAACCGGCGACGCACGCCGGCGAGCAGCGCCGCCGACGCCAGGAACGACGCGGCGTCCACCAGGAACGCCGTGTCGCGGCCGAACACCGCCGACACGACGCCACCCAGCGCGGCCCCCACCGCGAGCATGATTCCCCAGACCGATCCGTTCATCGCGGTCGCGGTCGCGAGGTCCTCGGGGTCGACCAGGTTCGGCGTAGCGGCCGCCGAGGCCGGGTCGAACACCGCCGAGAACACGGAGAGCACCGCGATCAACACGAAGGCGAGCCACAGGTGCTCCGGCCCGACCGCGACGAAGGAGGCGCAGATCGCGGCGCGGGCGAGATCGCAGGCGATCATCAGGCGCCTGCGGTCCAGCCGGTCCGCGAGCCAGCCGGCCCACGGCGTCGCGAGGAAGATCGGGAGCTCCTGCGAGACGATCAGGATCGCGACGCTCAGGGCCTTCCCCGTCGCGTCCAGCACCAGGGACCCGAGCGCCACGAACAGGAACCAGTCGCCCCCGAGCGAGATCAGCGACGCCAGGTACAGCTTGCGGAAGTCCGGGTTGCGGCGCAGGAGACGCCACGAGGCGCGGGCCCCGGCGGTGTGCTCTGCCTCGATGCGTTCCATGACGGTCTGTCAGACTACCCAGGGCGTTCGCACGACCTTTCCACGTCGAGGAGGTGCCGCATGCTCGAGCGGTTCACCTGGTTCCGGCAGTCAGCGTTCCGATGGACGGACGGCGAGCGGACCGTCTACATCGATCCGTGGGGAACGGGGGAGGACGAGCTCCCCGCCGACCTGATCCTCATCACCCACGCGCACTCCGACCACCTCCAACCGGATGAGATCGCCCGGCTGTCGACGAGCGCGACGAAGATCGTCGCCCCGCACGACGTGGCGAATGGGCTGTCGGGCGACGTCACCCCCGTTGCGCCCGGCGAGTCCCACCAGGTGGCGGGCGTGCACGTCGAGACGGTTCCCGCCTACAACATCGTCGAGGGCCGGCTGGGCGCGCACCCGCGCGAGAGACGGTGGGTAGGCTACGTGCTGCAGCTCGGGGATGCGACCTACTACCACGCCGGCGACACCGACCACCTGCCCGAGCTCGAGGATGTCCACGCCGACGCTGCGTTCCTGCCGATCGGTGGCGATCCCGCCACGATGGATCCGTCCGACGGGGCGGCTCTGGCCAAGGCGATCGGCCCGCAGGTCGCGGTGCCGATGCACTTCGGCTTCCTGGTGGGCTCGGCGCGAGACGGCGAACGCTTCCGCGAGCTCGCCGATCCGGTGAAGGTCGAGATCATGACTCCGCAGAACCCGTTCGAGAGGAAGTAGGCCGATCGTCCGCCGACTCGCACACCGGCACGCGGTCTTCGTGATCGCCCTCGCACTGCTCGTGGGCGTGTCGGTCGACGCTCTGGCGCGATGGAGCGCCGGCGGGTCGTGTCCCGTCGTCGAGGACCCGCTCGTGACCCCGTGCGCCGACCTGGTGGCCAGCCTGGCATGGAGGATCGGGGCGGTGGCCGCGGCCGCGGTGGTGTTCCTCGACCTGATGAGCGCCGCCCTGCTTCGGACGTTGCGTGCCATGGCCGACGACCGTCACGAGGCCCTGGAGGAGGCCGGGTAGCTCGTCTCGTAGACTGACGCCGCGATGCCGGCGACGGTCGTACTCGGAACCCAGTGGGGCGACGAGGGCAAGGGCAAGGCGGTCGACTACCTCGCCGACCGGATGGACTACGTGGTCCGCTACCAGGGCGGCAACAACGCGGGCCATACGATCATCGCGGAGGGGCGGCTGCTGAAGCTCCACCTCGTGCCCTCCGGCATCCTGTACCCGCACCTCACGTCGGTCATCGCCGACGGGGTCGTGGTCGATCCCGCGGTGTTGCTCGAAGAGATGGACCAGCTGACCGGGGCCGGGCTCGACGTCTCGCGGCTGCTGCTGTCCGGCAACGCGCACCTGATCATGCCGTACCACCTGGAGATGGAGAAGGTGACGGAGCGCTTCCTGGGCTCCAACGCGCTCGGCACCACGAAGCGCGGCATCGGTCCCGCTTACGCGGATCGCGCCGCCCGCGTGGGGATCCGCGTCCAGGACCTGTACGACGAGAAGATCCTGCGACAGAAGCTCGACGTGGTCCTGAAGGAGAAGAACCAGGTCCTAACGAAGGTCTACAACCGGCTTCCGCTGGAGGCCGAGCAGATCGTGACCGACTATCTCGGGTACGCCGAGCGGCTTCGCCCGTTCGTCGCGGACACCTCGAAAGTGCTGCACGACGCCCTCGTGGCCGGCAGGAACGTGATGCTCGAGGGCGCTCAGGGCACGATGCTGGACCTCGACCACGGCACCTATCCGTTCGTGACGTCGTCGACGCCGGTGACCGGGTACGCGTGCGCATCGGCGGGGTTCGGTCCACAGCACGTGGAGCGGGTCGTGGGCATCACGAAGGCCTACGTCACGCGTGTCGGTGCCGGACCCTTCCCCACCGAGGACCCCGGCCCCGACGGCGAGCGTCTCGTCGACCGTGGCCGGGAGTTCGGCACCACGACCGGGCGGCGGCGCCGCTGCGGCTGGTTCGACGCCGTGGTGATGCGCTACGCGGCGCGCCTCAACGGGCTCACCGAGGTGCTGCTCACCAAGCTTGACGTCCTGTCCGGGTTCGAGACCGTCAAGGTGTGCGTCGGCTACCGCGTGGGAGGGCAGACGTACGACGACGTGCCCCAGAGCCAGACGCTGTTCCACGATGCCGAGCCTGTCTGGGAGGAGCTGCCGGGCTGGGAGGACGAGCTCGGCGAGGCCCGGGCGGTCGACGATCTGCCCAAGGAGGCCCAGCGATACGTCGCCACGATCGAGGAGCTCGCCGGGGTCCCGATCTCCGTGGTGAGCGTCGGACCGGCCCGCGAGCAGAGCCTGCCGGTGACGCGATGAAGGTGCTCGTCGTCGGGGGAGGGGGCCGCGAGCACGCGCTCTGCTGGCGGCTGGCTCAGGACCCGACGGTGACGCGCGTGCTCGCGGCCCCCGGGAACGCCGGGATCGCGGAGGTGGCCGACTGCCTCCCGGACGTCGGGGCGGAGGACCTCGACGCGGTGGCGCGGCTGGTCGAGCACGAAGCCGTCGACCTCACCGTGATCGGTCCGGAGGCGCCGCTGGTCGCGGGGCTCGGCGACCGGCTGCGCACGGCCGGGCACAACGTCTTCGGGCCGAACGCCGCGCCGGCGCGGATCGAGGGATCGAAGGCGTTCGCCAAGGAGGTCATGGCTCGTCGGGGCGTGCCGACCGCCCGGTCCGGTGCCTTCGACGACGTGGGAACGGCGGTGGCGTTCGTCGACGAGCTCGACGGTGCAGCGGTGGTGAAGGCGGACGGGCTGGCGGCGGGCAAGGGGGTGACGGTCGCGACGGACCGGCAGACGGCGGTGGCAGCGATCGATCGCTGCCTGGTGGACGGCGTGTTCGGAGCGGCGGGTCGCACGATCGTCGTGGAAGAGCTGCTCGAGGGTCCGGAGGTGAGCGTCTTCGCGGTCACCGACGGGCGGGGCAACTGCGTGCTCCTCGATGCCGTGCAGGACCACAAGCGGATCGGCGAGGGCGACTCGGGTCCGAACACCGGAGGGATGGGCGCGTACTCTCCCGTGCCCGCCCTCGATCAGCAGACCGCGACCCGCATCCTCGACACGGTGATCGCACCGGTCGTCGACGAGCTGCGTCCCTATCGGGGGGTGCTGTTCGCCGGGATGATGCTGACGTCCGAGGGCCCGAAGGTGCTCGAGTTCAACTGCCGCTTCGGCGACCCCGAGACCGAGGTCCTCATGCCCCGGATGCCGTACTCCGTCGGGACGCTCCTGCATGCCTGCGCTACGGGACGTCTGGCGTACGAGGCGGGGCACGCCGGCTTCGACGACGGCGCCGCCGTCACCGTCGTGATCGCGAGCGAGGGCTATCCCGGTCCGTACGAGATCGGGCGGCCCATCGTCGGCGTGGGCGACGCGATGACGATCGAGGGCGTCACCGTCTTCCACGCGGGCACGGACCGCGACTCCTCGGGACGCCTGGTGACCGCCGGCGGGCGGGTATTCGCCGTCACGGGCCGGGGGAGCTCGCTCTCGGAGGCGAGGGAGCGTGCCTATCGAGGCGTCACCGAGATCCACTTCGACGGGATGCAGTTCCGGACCGACATCGCGGCGCGCGCCGCCATGGAGGCACACGCGTGACGGAGATGAACGATCCCACGCCGGTCGTGGGCGTCCTGGCGGCATCTCCGTCGGAGCTGCCGATCATGCGCCAGGCGGGCCTGATCCTGGAGAAGTTCGGCGTGGCGCACGAGGTGCGGATCATGTCGTCGTCACGCAACCCGGATCTGGTGGACGAGTACGCCCGCACGGCGTTCGAGCGGGGGCTCCGCGTGGTGATCTGTTCGACCGGCCTGTCCGGACATCTCGCCGCGGCCGTGGCCGCCCGGACGATCCTGCCCGTGATCGGCGTGCCGATCGCCACCGCGCCCCAGATGGTCGGCAACGAGGCCCTGGCCATCACGGCCCAGATGCCGACCGGCGTCCCGATCGCCACCGTGGGGGTCGACGCCTCGGTGAACGCCGCGATCCTCGCCGCGCAGATCCTGGGGTTGGCCGACGACGAGGTCCAGGCCGCGCTGTGGAAGTTCAAGGACGATCTCGCGGAGGGGCTGAAGCTGTGATCTCCCGCTACGACGTGCCCGAGGTGGCGGCCGTCTGGTCCGACGAGGCGCGCATGGCGAACTGGCTCGAGATCGAGCTGCTGGCGGTCGAGGCCGGGGCCGCGATCGGAGCCGTGCCCGCCGACGTCGCCATGGTGTGCCGGGAGCGTGCGGCCTTCACGGTGGGCGAAGTGCTCGAGCGCGAGCGCGTCACCCGCCACGACGTGGCGGCCTTCGTCGACGTGGTCGCGGCGTCGATCGGGGAGGACGGCCGATGGATCCACTTCGGCCTGACCTCGAGCGACGTCCTCGACACGGGCTTCGCGATGCAGCTGCGGGCGGCGGCGGACGTCCTTCTCGCGGATCTGGAGCGCCTGCTCGCGGTCGTGAAGCGCCGCGCGCTCGAGCACCGGGACACCGTCTGCATCGGGCGGACCCACGGCGTGCACGCCGAGCCGACGTCGTTCGGACACAAGCTCGCGGTGTTCGCCTTCGAGCTCGATCGCGATCGCGAGCGGGTGCGGCGCGCGCGGGGGTCCGTGAGCGTCGGCGCGATCAGCGGGGTCGTGGGCACCTACGCCAACGTCGACCCGCGCATCGAGGAGATCGTTTGTGGGCGTCTGGGCCTGCGTGCCTCCGAGGCGTCCACGCAGGTGATCCAGCGCGACCGGCACGCCGAGTACCTCTCGGCGCTCGCGGTCTGTGCGTCCACCCTGGACGCGCTCGCCACCGAGATCCGTCACCTGGCGCGGACCGAGGTGCGCGAGGTGCAGGAGCCATTCGCGGAGGGACAGAAGGGATCCTCCGCGATGCCGCACAAGAGGAACCCCGTGCTCAGCGAGCGGGTCAGCGGTCTCGCTCGTGTGATCCGAGGGCACGCCCTGACGGCGCTCGAGAACGTGGCGCTGTGGCACGAGCGCGACATCTCGCATTCGTCCGCCGAACGCTTATCTTCCCCGACGCCACCGGGTTGCTCGCCTTCATGCTCCGTGACATGACGGCGGTGATCGACGGATTGGTGGTCTTCCCGGAGCGGATGCGACGACAGGCGATGGCCTTCGGGGGGATCGCGTTCAGCCAGACGCTCCTGCTCGCGCTGGTGGACGCGGGGCTCGCGCGGGACGAGGCCTACCGCATCGTCCAGCGCGCGGCGGCGCGAGCCTGGGACGAGGAAGGGTCGTTCCGCGACATCGTGGCCGCCGATCCGGCCGTGACCGGCCGGCTCGATGCGGCGGCGCTCGATGCGCTCTTCGATCCGGAACGGTTCCTGCGCAACATCGGTCCCGTGTTCGATCGGCTGGAGAAGCTCAACGTGGAGGTCCTATGACAGATCGCATGGTGGCCCAGGGCAAGGTGCGCGACATCCTCGACGCGGGCGACGGCCGGCTGCTCCTGGTCGCAACCGACCGGATCAGCGCGTTCGACGTGGTGCTCCCCGACCCGATCCCGGACAAGGGCCGTGTGCTGACGGCGTTCTCGTCGTTCTGGTTCGGCCGCACCGAGGACCTCGTGCCCAACCACGTGATCACGGCCGATCGGTGGCGGTTCCCGCCGCCGTTCGCCTCCGACATCGATCTGTCCGGCCGGGCGATGCTCGTCCGCGCCGCGCAGGTGATCCCGATGGAATGCGTCGTCCGCGGCTACCTCTCGGGGAGCGGCTGGAAGCAGTACCGGGAGTCCGGCGCCGTGTGCGGCATCGGCCTGCCCACGGGTCTCGTGGAGTCGGCCCGGCTGCCGGCGCCGATCTTCACGCCCACCACGAAGGCCTCCTCCGGCCACGACATGCCGCTCACGCCCGACGAGGCGGTCGACCTGGTCGGGCGGGATCGGTACGAACGCCTGCGGGACCTCTCGATCGCGATCTACGAGCAGATCGCGGCCGTCACCGGAGCGCGTGGCGTGATCGTGGCCGACACGAAGTTCGAGTTCGGCACGATCGACGGCGACCTCACCCTTATCGACGAGGTCGGCACGCCCGACTCGTCCCGGTTCTGGCCCGCCGACGCGTACGCGCCCGGCGGCGCACAACCGTCGTTCGACAAGCAGTTCGTGCGCGACTGGCTCGACGCGAGCGGCTGGGACCACGAGCCACCTCCGCCGAGCCTGCCCGCCGAGGTGGTCGAACGAACCTCCTCGAAGTACCGCGAGGCGTACGAGCGCGTGACGGGTGAGCGGTTCGAGCGCTACGTGCAGCGGATGGGCGTGACCGGCGAGGACGACGCCGGTTCCGTGCGGTGACCGGCGTGGCGACGGAGGCGATGGACGTGAGATTCACCTTCGAGGTGCTGGTGTCTCTCAAGCCGGGTCTTTCCGATCCGCAGGGCAAGGCCGTCGAGTCGTCGCTCCCCGCGCTTGGCTGGTCGAACGTCTCCGCGGTGCGGGTCGGCAAGCACATCCAGCTCGACGTCGAGGCGGCCGACGAGGCGACGGCGCGCGCACAGGTGGAGGACATGGCGGCGCGACTGTTGTCGAACCCGGTGATCGAGGAGTTCCGGATCCTCCAGAGGGAGGGCCGTTCGTGACCCCGCGCGTCGGCGTCGTGACGTTCCCCGGATCGCTCGACGATCGCGACGCGCTGCACGCGGTGGAGCTGATGGGCGGGGAGCCCGTGCCGATCTGGCACGCCGATCGGGACCTGCGCGGGGCGGACGCGGTGATCCTGCCCGGCGGGTTCTCCTACGGCGACTACCTGCGGTGCGGGGCGATCGCCCGCTTCGCGCCGGTGATGGACGCGGTCGGACGGTTCGCCGAGGCGGGCGGGCCGGTGCTCGGCATCTGCAACGGCTTCCAGATCCTGTGCGAGTCCCGGCTGCTGCCGGGGGCGCTGATCCGGAACCGGTCGCTCCGGTTCGTCTGCCGCGAGGTCTGGCTCCGGGTCGAGACGTCCCAAACGCCGGTCACCGGCGAGCTCACACCGGGCGAGACGATCCGGATGCCCGTCAAGCACGGCGAGGGCCAGTTCGTGGCGACGCCCGCTCAGCTCGCCGAGATCGAGGACGGCGGTCTGGTGGTCTTCCGGTACACCACGCGCGAGGGCATCGTCGACGACGCGCACAACCCCAACGGGGCCACGAACGCGATCGCCGGTGTGCGCAACGCGGGAGGCAACGTGGTGGGTCTGATGCCCCATCCCGAGCACGCGGTGGACCCCGACGTCGGCCCCACGGGCGGTCAGCCGTTGTTCGCCTCGCTGCTGGCCTTCGCGTTGGAGGGCGCCGCGCGGTGACCGAGCAACTGCATCGCCGGCTCGGGCTCACCGACGACGAGCACGAGCGGATCATCCGGACCCTGGGGCGGGAGCCGAACCGAACCGAGCTCGCGATGTATTCGGTGATGTGGTCCGAGCACTGCTCGTACAAGTCCTCGAAGGTGCACCTGCGAAAGCTGCCGACCGAGGGCTCCGCGGTGCTCGTCGGCCCCGGCCAGGACGCGGGCGCGGTCGACGTCGGTGACGGGATCGCCGTCGTGTTCAAGATCGAGTCGCACTCGCACCCCAGCGCGATCGAGCCCTACCAGGGCGCGGCGACCGGGGTCGGCGGCATCGTGCGCGACATCGTCTCGATGGGAGCCCGCCCGATCGCGCTGCTCGACCCCCTGATGTTCGGCCTGCCCACGGACGATCGGAACCGGTGGCTGCTCTCCGGGGTGGTCGCCGGAATCGGCGGGTACGGCAACTGCATCGGGGTGCCGACCGTCGGCGGCGAGATCCGGTTCGCCCAGGCGCACACGAAGAACCCGACAGTCGACGTGATGTGCGTGGGCGTTGCGCGCGCCGACGAGCTGATGACCGCGTCGAGCCGCACGCCGCACGCGGGGTCGCACATGGTGCTATACGGGGCGCCGACCGGCCGCGACGGCATCGGCGGCGTCTCGGTGCTGGCCAGCGCCACGCTCGACGACGGAGCGGAGGCGTCTCGCCCGTCGGTGCAGATCGGCGACCCGTTCGCCGGCAAGCTGCTGATCGAGGCCTCGCTCGAGCTGGTCCGCGGGGGGTTGCTCGAGGGGCTGCAGGACCTCGGAGGAGCCGGCATCACCTGCGCCGTGAGCGAGTCGGCCGCCCGCGCGGGACTGGGCGCCGTCTGCGACCTGGACGCGGTCCCGCTCCGCGAGCCCGGCATGGAGCCGTTCGAGATCCTCACGTCGGAGTCCCAGGAGCGCATGCTGGCGATCGTTCATCCCTCCAGGCTTGAGGCCTTCGAGGCGGTCTGCGCGAAGTGGGGGCTCCGGACGGCGGTGGTTGCCGACCTCGTCGAGGGCGAGGGTCTCACGATCCAGGCGGGCGGCGAGGTCGTCGCCCGGGTTCCCGCTCGCTCCCTGGCCGAGGACGGTCCCGTGTACGAGCGGCCGATGATCCCTTCCGCGACGGACGCGGCGGCCGCGGAAGACCCCACCTTCGCGCCGTTCGAGTGGGATCTGCGCGAGGCCTTCCTCGCCGTCCTCAAGTCGCCGAACATCGCCAGCAAGCGATGGGTCTACGAGCAGTACGACCGCTTCGTGCAGGGCAACACCGTCGCCGGCCCGGACTCGGACGCCGCGGTCGTGCGCGTTCCCGGCACGATGAAGGGTCTGGCGATGTCGACCGACGGGAAGGGCCGCTACGGACGGCTCGACCCCTACCTCGGTGCCGCGCACGCGGTCGCCGAGGCCGCGCGCAACGTCGCCGTGTCGGGGGCAAAGCCGCTGGCCATCACGAACTGCTTGAACTTCGGCAACCCGGAGCGACCCGCCGTGATGTGGCAGTTCGCCGAGACCGTCCGCGGCATCCGCGATGCCTGCCTCGCGCTGGACACCCCGGTCACGGGTGGCAACGTCAGCTTCTACAACGAGTCAGGGGACAGCGCGATCGATCCGAGCCCGGTGATCGGGATGGTCGGCCTGCTCTCCGACCACCGGTTGCGGGTGCCGAGCGCCTTCCCGCGTCCCGGTCTGGCGGTCTACCTGTTGGGCGAGACGTTCGCCGAGCTCGGCGGGTCGGAGTTCGCCGACTCGGTGCTCGGCGTGGTCGGGGGGAGGCCGCCGGCGCTGGATCTGGCCGCCGAGCGAGCTCTGCACGGCCTGCTGGAGGCGGCCGCTGCCGAGACCATGCTGGCGAGCGCACACGACTGCGGCGACGGCGGGTTGGCGATCGCGTTGGCCGAGGCCGCGATCGGTGGCGGCCACGGGTTCGCGGTGACTGTGCCCGGCGACTTGCCCGCGCACGTCACGCTGTTCAGCGAATCGGCATCGCGCGCCGTCGTGAGCGTCGACGTCGTCGAGGAGCCACGCTTCGTCGAGCTGTGCGGACGCCGGAGCGTGCCGGCGGTCCGACTGGGCGAGACGGGGGGGGCACGCGCGGTTTTCGACGGCCTGTTCGAGGTCGCGGTGGACGAGCTCTGCGACGCGTGGGAGGGAGCGATCCCCCGCCTTGCTGGGCGAGGCCGGCTGATCGATCTCACACGGTGCAGGCCGGCGCCGTTGTTCGGCCGTCGGGTGATCGAGGAGGCAGGACGGATCCCATGGGAAGCGTGCCACCGCCGTTCGAGGAGTTCCTCGAACGGCATCGCACGATGGTCTACCGCTTCCTGCTGGTGGCGGTCGGCATAAGGGAGGCGGACGACGTGTTCCAGGACACCTTCATGGCAGCCCTTCGCGCGTACCCCCGGGTGCGCGACGACGGACGGCTCGACCGCTGGATCCTGCGGATCGCGTCGCGCAAGGCGATCGATCACCATCGCGGTGCGGCACGGCGTCCGGTGCCGGTCGACGCCGTGCCGGAAAGAGCTGCGAGCGAGCAGCGCCTCGAGCCCGACGACGTCGTGTGGGAGGCGGTCCGATCGCTTCCTCCGAAACAACGTACAGCGGTCGTGCTGCGCCACGTGCTCGACCGGCCGTACGACGAGATCGCCGAGGTGCTGTCCTGCTCGCGGAATGCGGCACGGGCGAACGTATCGGAGGGAACCAGACGGTTGCGGGAGTTGATGACATGAACATGGGCGATCTGAAGCAACTCGCTCCGCGTGCGGATGCGGAGCGGCGCTCCCGCCGAGCGGCGGAGGGGTTGGCCGATCTCGCGGCCGCCGACGGCCTGCTCGACGTGGCCGTGACGGAGGTGCCCAGCCCGATCGGCTGGCTGTTGATCGCGGTGACGCCCCGGGGTCTGGCACGGGTGGCGTTCCCCGAGGAGGATCGCGACGAGGTCCTCACCGCGATCGCGACCGCACTGTCGCCGCGCATCCTCGAGTCGGTACGGGCCACCGACCCGTGGCGACGGGAGCTCGAGGAGTACTTCGAGGGGTCGCGCCGCCGCTTCGACCTCAGGGTCGATCGCCGGATGATCCGAGGCATCGCACGCGACGTCCTGGCCGCCACCGCCCGGGTGCCCTTCGGGCGAACGACGACGTACGGAGAGATCGCGGACAGGATCGGTCGTCCGCACGCGGCCCGCGCCGTCGGGAACGCGCTGGGCGCCAACCCCATCCCCGTGGTGATCCCGTGTCACCGCGTGCTTCGCGCCGGTGGTTCGGTGGGGGGTTACGCGGGCGGGCCGGATCGGAAACGGGCGCTGCTGACGCTCGAGGGTTCGTTGGCGGGGAGCTAGTGTGACGCCGGTCACGGCGGGGACCCTGGGCGCCGTGATCGGATGCCCACGATGTCGAGCAGCCTCTCCGTGGCGCCGCCCCCGGCAGCCCTCGTCACCGTCGCGATCGCCGCGCACCTGCAGCGACGTCTCGACCGACTCGCTGCGCGTGCCGGCCGAAGCCCGGTCTCGCTGATCGGCGAGGCCGTCGCCGAGTACGTCGATCGCCGGGATCGAGCCGGTCTCCCCTCGTGGGTGGGCTCGGCGGTGCGCGACCCCGACCCTCCGCCCGGACGATCGCGGCGATGATCCTGCTCGACCCGTCGTCGGTCGCCGCGCTCCTGGATCCACGCTCCCCCAACCACGCCCGCGCGCGGACCTCGCTCGAGCGCTCCGGGAGCCAGACGGTCGTGCCGGCCGCGGCGCTGGACGCGATCGCGCGCGTGGCCACCTCGTCGAACGGGCCTCGGGCGACGCGCGCGTTTCTCCGTGGCGTCGTCGACGGCGAGACGCTCCTGGACTGCGGCGACCTCGATCTGCCGCGGATCCTCGAGCTGCTCGTCCGCTACGAGGACGTGTCCCTCTCCCTCGCGCAGGGCGCCGTCGTGGCGTGCGCCGAGCGGCACGGCGGTCTGGTGCTCTCGTTCGACGACCCGCTACGAGACGTGGCCCGCGACGGGTTGATAGAGCTGTCGGGCTGACCTCGCCGGCGCTCGATACACTGGAGCCCTCGATGGGCGCCGAGTCACCGAAGGAGGAATGCGGGCTCTTCGGCGTATGGGCGCCCGGCGAGGACGTCGCTCGTCTCACGTACTTCGGTCTGTTCGCCCAGCAGCACCGTGGCCAGGAGTCCGCCGGCATGGCGGTCTCCGACGGCGACAACATCCTCGTCTACAAGGAGCTCGGCCTGGTGAACCAGGTCTTCAACGAGGCCACCCTCACCACGCTGCACGGCGACCTCGCGATCGGACACACGCGCTACTCGACCACCGGCTCGACGACCTGGGAGAACGCCCAGCCCGTGTTCAAGACCGACGGCACGCGCTCGGTGGCGTTGGGCCACAACGGGAACCTCGTCAACACCGCCGAGCTGGCGGAGATGGTGGGGGCGCGCGGGGGCGCTACGACCGACACCGACCTGGTGACCGCGATGATGGCCAATGAGATGCAGGTCGCGGGAGGTCTCGAGGAGGCCGCGATGCGGGTCCTTCCGGTGCTCCGCGGGGCGTTCTCGTTCGTGCTGCTGGACGAGCGCAGCGTGTTCGCGGCGCGCGACCCGCAGGGCGTCCGGCCGCTCTCGATCGGCCGCCTCCCGAACGGCTTCGTCGTGGCCTCCGAGACGTGCGCGCTCGACATCGTCGGGGCCACCCTGGTGCGAGACGTCGAGCCAGGCGAGCTGGTGCGCATCGATGACCGCGGGCTCCACTCGAGTCGCTACGCCGAGAGCCCGAAACGTTCTCTCTGCATCTTCGAGGTCGTGTACCTGGCGCGGCCGGACTCCCGGTTGCGCGGGCGATCCGTGCACGAGTCCCGTCGTGAGATGGGCCGGATCCTGGCCCGCGAGCACCCCGCCGACGCCGACCTCGTGATCGCGGTCCCCACCACGGGCCACTCGGCGGCGCAGGGCTTCTCAGAGGTCACGGGGATCGCCTACGGCGACGGCCTCTACAAGAACCAGTACGTCGGCCGCACCTTCATCCAGCCGTCGCAGTCGCTGCGGGACCGCGGGGTGAAGCTGAAGCTGAACCCGCTGCCCGACTCGATCCGCGGGAAGCGCCTGGTCGTGGTCGACGACTCGATCGTGCGTGGCACCACCACCAAACAGATCGTGACCGCATTGCGGGAGGCGGGGGCAACCGAGGTCCACATCCGCATCACCTGCCCGCCGGTGCAGTGGCCCTGCTTCTACGGCATCGACATGCCGACCCGGCAGGAGCTGATCGCGGCCGACCTCACCGTGGAGCAGATCCGCGACTACGTCGGTGCGGACTCGCTCGGCTACCTGTCCCTCCAGGGGATGGTCGACGCCGCGGGCGGCGAGACCTCGTCGTTCTGTCGCGCGTGCTTCGACGGCGAGTATCCGATCCCCGTCCCGGAGGGCGCCGGGAAGTTCCTCCTGGAAGACCAGCTCCGGCTTCCGACGGCGTGAGCGACGCCTACCGCGACGCCGGCGTCGACACCGAGGCCGCAGCCAAGGCCGTCTCGCTGATCGCCGATCTCGCGGCGCGCGCCCGGCGACCGGAGGTGCGCGACGGGGTCGGCGGGTTCGCCGGCCTCTTCCGGATCGGGGAGGGCAGGCTGCTCGCGGCCGGCACCGACGGCGTGGGGACGAAGCTCGAGATCGCCAGGATGACCGGCCGGCTCGAGACGGTCGGGATCGACCTGGTGGCGATGTGCGCCGACGACGTCGCGTGCACGGGCGCCGAACCGCTGTTCTTCCTCGACTACCTCGCCGTGGGCTCGGTCGTCCCCGAGCGCGTCGCCCGGCTCGTGGAGGGGATCGCCGAGGGCTGCCGTCGCGCCGGGTGCGCGTTGCTCGGCGGCGAGACGGCCGAGCATCCCGGCGTGATGGCCGAGGACCAGTTCGACATGGCGGGCTTCTGCGTCGGCGTGGTCGAGGAAGACGACCTGCTCGGCCCTGCCCGCGTGCGCGAGGGCGACCGGCTGATCGGGCTTCCCTCCACCGGCCTGCACGCCAACGGGTACTCGTTGGTGCGCCGGGCGCTCCTGCCGCGGTACGACCTGGACGCGCACGTGCCGGAGCTCGGCCGCTCGCTCGCGGACGAGCTCCTCGAGCCGTGCGCGATCTACGCGCCGGACGTGATGTCGCTGCGGCGCGCGGGTCTGGTGCACGCGGCGGCGCACATCACCGGCGGCGGTTTCCACGAGAACCTGCCGCGTGCGCTCCCGCCGGGACTGGGCGCGCACGTCGACCGAGGCAGCTGGCGCGAGCATCCGGTGTTCGGGCTCGTGGCCGCGGCGAGCGGGGCCGGCGACGACGACCTGTTCGCCACCTTCAACATGGGCATCGGAATCGTGCTCGTGGTGGGTCCGGAGCAGGCGGCGGAGGTGCTGGATCGGATCGACGGCGCCGTTGCGATCGGCGATGTCGTCAGAGGCTCCGGCGTGCAGATCGGATGAGCCCCTGACCCGTCCTGACTAGTGGCGTGTCACCCCCTACCCCCGGACGTTCGCACGCGTGTCGGCCTTCCGACCCAGGGCGCGAACCGTCCGGATGCCGCATCCAGCCGGGCGCGTCCGCGGCCGTTACAGAGGGTAAGGATGAGGGACATGGCACGGGTCGCGCACCGCGTGCTCGTCGTCGACGACGAGCCGCAGGTCGTCTGGGTGATCCAGTTCAGCCTGGAGTCGGAGGGCTACGAGACCTACACGGCCCGCGACGGCGTCGAGGCGATGCAGCAGGTGGCCGAGCATCGGCCCGATCTGATCGTCCTCGACGTCATGATGCCGCGGATGGACGGCTGGTCCGTGCTCCAGGAGCTCGCGAATCTTCCCGAGGACGAGCGTCCACGTGTGGTGATGGTCACCGCGCTCGCGTCCGCCCGTGACCGCGCACGTGCCGCCGAGCTCGGTGCGGCCGCCTACGTCTCCAAGCCCTTCAACGTCGAGGAGCTTCTGGGGGTCCTCCACGGCCTGCAGAAGGCGAGCTGACCACGGCTCGCTCGCTCGGTAGGCTGGTCCTGGCGTCGACGACCGAGGAGAACACATGTCCAGCGCGCTCCGATGGGTTCTGGTCCTGGCCGGGCTCGCCGTCGTCGCCGTGGTCGTGGCGTGGCTGCTGGGCCGCGTCGGTCCCTCGGCGGCCGTTCCGCTGCCGCGCCGATCGCCGGCCGACCGCGACCGGCTGGTCGACGAGGAGCTCGACGAGTCCTTCCCGGCCAGCGACGCGCCGTCGCACTGGGCGGGCGGCCCCGACTGACTAGCCGTCCGCTTCGTCGTGGCCGAAGCGCTGGTGGGGGAGCGGCACCACCGTCGTTCCCACCGCCTTGAGGGTGAGCACCGGTTCGTCGAGGAACTCGGCGGCGCTCTCGCTCACGTCGGTGCGCGCGGTGCCGATCTTCCACACCTCGAACTCGCACGTGCGCGACGTGGTGCCGACCCGCACGATCTTCCCCGTCGCCTCGATCCAGTCACCCGCATACAGGGGGGCGAGGAACTCGATCGACTCGTAGGCGCGGAACAGGCCCTCGTCGCCGTCGTACCGCATCGCCAGCTCGGTGATCAGGTCGCCGACGATCCGCAGCTGGGTCGCGCCCGCCACGAGGTTCCCGCCGTAGTGGGCGTCCTCCTGGCCGAGCCGCAGCCGGATGAACGCGGTGGGAAGCTCGTTCATCCGGGGACGACCTTCCCGAACCGCACGCCGCGCGCGGGGACGCGGACCTCGGTGCCGTCCCTCTTGCGGACGAAGTAGGTCTCGGCCGCCTGGTCCCAGCGCTCGAAGACCCCGACAGCCTCGGAGACGTAGCCGTTCGGGAGCTCGAACTGGAACGTCACGCGCTTGCCGAGATCGTTCGGCGTGACCAGGTTCTCGCCCTTCATCGCGCCACAGCGTACCGGAGGGGCAGATCGCTCATTTGAGACGCGTGATCGTCCCGTCCGGCGGCGTGGCGTAGAAGTCCGGGTGCGCCGCCCACGCCAGGATCTCCAGGCCGTCCACGATGCGGGGGCCCGGCCGCGAGAAGTACGACGTCGCGTCGACCGCGTAGACGTTGCCGTTGCGCGCCGCGGGCGTGTCGGCGAACTCCGCCTGCCGAAGGAAGGTCTCCGCCTCTTCCTCGGCCTCCTCGAGGTAGTAGCCGCACGGCATGAAGACCACGACCTCGGGAGCTGCCGCCCGGATCTCGTGCCAGGCCACCTCGCGCGACGGCGTTCCCTTCTCCGCGAGCACCGGCGTGCCTCCCACGGCGTCGATCATGTCGGGCACCCAGTGCCCGGCGGAGAAGGGCGGGTCCGACCACTCGAGCGCGAAGACGCTCACCGTGGGTACCCGCTTGGCGACGTCCTTCACGCGGGCGACGCGCGTGCGGAGCATCTCGACGAGCTGGGCCGCGCGTTCGGTCCGGTCGAGCAGGTCCCCGACGACCTGGATCTGCGCGATGACCTCGTCGAGCGTCTGAGGATCGAGCGCCACGACCTTTGAATCCGGGAGGCCGAGCTCGTCGAGGGCGCGCTGGACCTGTCCCGTCGGAACGGCGCACACGCGACACAGGTCCTGGGTCAGGATCACGTCGGGGTGCTCGCGGCGGAGCAGGTCGCGATCGAGCACGTAGAGCTGACCGTCCTGCTGCGCGCGAGCGCGGACCGCATCGTCGATCTCGCGGGGCGCCTGGATCCGGCCCTGCGGAAGGGTGCTCCGCGAGATCACCGGCTTCGTGACGGCGTCCGCCGGATAGTCGCACTCGTCCGTCACCCCGATGAGGTCTTCGCCGAGCCCCAAGGCGTAGACGATCTCGGTCGCCGACGGCAGGAGGGACGCGATCTTCATCGCGGCAAGTCTCGCAGGCGTTCGTCCGACTGCAACCGCGCGACCAGGTCGCCGAGGGCGCGGCCGGCCGCGGCACCGTCCAGCACGCGGTGATCGAACGTCAGCGAGATGGTCGCCGCGGGCCGCGCGACCACGGCCCCGTCGACGACGAGGGCCCGCGACTCGATCACGCCGAAGGCCATGGTGACCGCCGTCACGGGAACGAGCAGGGGCGTGCCCGCCTCCGACCCGTACGAGCCCGTGTTCGTCACGCCCATCGTGGCGGCTCCGGTGGCGTCCTCGAGCCCGAGGCGCCCGTCGCGCGCAGCCTCCGCCAGCCGGCGGATCTCGGCGGCCAGATCCCCGATGCCGCGCCCGTCCGCCCCGCGGAGGATCGGCACGACGAGCCCGCGCGGCGTGTCCACGGCGAGGCCCACATGCAGGTGCCGGTACGTCCTGATCTCGTTCTCGTGCCAGGAGGCGTTGACGAGCGGGTGCGAGGGGTACGTCTTCGCCAGCGCCGCGATCAGCACCGGCAGCGGGGACACGCCGAGCTCGGCACGGAACGCCTCGAGGGCGGCGCAGTCGACCGTCCGGAACGTCGTCACGGCCGGCACCGCGGCCACACGCGTGAGCCTGGCCGCGATCTCCCTTCGAACGGCGGTCACCGCGACGGTGTCGTACTCGACGTCCCCCGCGGCGGCGGCGCGGACGTCCGCCTCGACGATCCGACCCTCCGGGCCCGTGCCGACGACGACCGCGAGGTCGACGCCGAGGTCCTTTGCGAGCTTCCGGACCGGAGGGGTGGCGCTCGGTCGGGAACCCGTGCTCGGTCGGGAACCCGTGCTCGGCGGCGGGCTCGTCGCAGGTAAAGGAACGACCTGCGCCGACCCCCCCGCCTCTTCGGCATGCCCCACGCCATGGTCATCCATCGTGAACGTGACCAACGGGGCGCCTACCGGGACGTCTTCGTCGACGCCAGCGTGGAGGCGCGCGACGCGGCCGGCGAACGGGGAGGGGATCTCGACCGTCGCCTTGGCGGTCTCCACCTCGACCAGCGGCTGGTTGAGCTCGACGACGTCGTCCTCGGTGACGAGCCACCGGACGACGCGGCCTTCCTCCAGTCCCTCGCCGAGATCCGGCATCGCGAACACCCGGTCGGGCATCAGTAGCGCACCGTGACCCGGATCGCTTCGGCGATCCGCTCGACGCTGGGCAGGTACGCCTGCTCGAGCGATGCGGGTGGGTAGGGCGTGTCCCAGCCGGTGACGCGGGCCACGGGCGCCTCGAGGTGGTCGAACGCCAGCTCCATCACGCGCGCGGCCACCTCGGCGGCCATGCCCAGCGTGCGTGGCGCCTCGTGCACGACGACGATCCGCCCCGTCTCCCGCGCGCATCGTTCGAGCAGATCGAGGTCAATGGGTGCCAGGGACCGGAGGTCGACCACGCGCGTCGCGATCCCCTCGGAGTCGACGATGGCGGCGGCATCGAGCACTCGGGCGATCATCGCCCCGTACGCGATCACCGTGCAGGCGTCGCCGTCGCGGAGCACGCGGCCGGTCCCGATCCCGGGACCCTCGTGCGACAGCTCGCCCGTCTCCTTCGACCAGTACCGCGCCTTGGGCTCCAGGAAGACCACCGGATCGGGGTCGTCGATCGCGGCGCGCAGGAGCCGGTACGCGTCCAGGGCCGACGACGGCGCCACGACCTTGAGACCAGCAGTGTGCGCGTAATAGGTCTCCGGGCTCTCGCCGTGGTGCTCCTTCCCTCTGATCCCGCCGAACGACGGGATCCGGATGACGATCGGCATCCCGACCCGCCCGCGCGTGCGCATCCGCATCTTCGCGACGTGATCGATCGCTTGCTCGAGCGCCGGGTAGGAGAACGCGTCGAACTGCATCTCGACCGCGCTCTTCCAGCCCGCGAACGCCAGGCCGACGGCCATGCCGAGGAACCCCGCCTCGGCGATCGGCGTGTCGAAGACGCGCTCCGCCCCGAACTCGGCCTGCAGCCCGTCCGTCACGCGGAACACGCCGCCGGATCGGCCGACGTCCTCGCCGAACACGAGCAGGCGCGGATCCTCGCGCAGGCTGTCTCGGAGCGCGGCGTTGAGCGCTGCGACCATCGTGTGCTCAGCCATCCAGGGCCTCGTGCCGCTCGCGCTCGAAGGCATCCGGCGGGTTCCCGTAGACCCAGTCGAACATCCAGTCGGTCGGGGGAGCCCCCTGGGCCGTGAGTCCTTCGCGGGCGGAGCCGGCGTAGGCCTCCGCTTCGTCCTCGAGCTCCCGGACCGCGGCCTCGTCGACGTGGCCCTCCCGCTCCAACCAGGAGCGGAACCGGACGATCGGGTCAAAGACCCGTGCCCGGTCGACCTCGTCGTCCCCCCGGTACCTGGCCGGGTCATCGGCGGTCGTGTGCGCGCCGACGCGATAGGTGAGGGCCTCGATCAGGGTGGGTCCTCCGCCCGCCCGGGCCCGTTCCGCGGCGTCGCGCGTGGCCCGGTACACGGCCAGCACGTCGTTGCCGTCGACGCGCACGCCCGGCATGCCGTACCCGGCCGCTCGCTTCCAGATCTCGCCGGCCGTCTGCGCCGCGGTCGGCACGCTGATCGCCCACCCGTTGTTCTGGCACAGGAACACGACGGGAACGTGCAGCACGGAGGCGAGGTTCGCGGCCTCGTGGAAATCCCCCTCGGAGGCGGCGCCGTCGCCGAAATAGGCCATGGTGCACGACGACAGCCGATCGAGCTTCTGGCCGAGCGCGTGCCCGACCGCGTGCGGCAGCTGCGTCCCGGTGGGGATGCAGATCGGACCGAACCGCGTCGCGCGCGGGTCGTACGGCCCGCCGTGCCACGTCCCGCGGTGGTACCAGAGGTAGCGGACAGGGTCGACGCCGCGCACGATCGCTGCCGCCAGCTCGCGGAAGGTCGGGAAGACGAAGTCCTCGGTCGCGAGGGCGAGGGCCGAGCCGACCTGAGCCGCCTCCTGGCCCTCGAACCCCGGATAGACCGTCAGCTCGCCCTGTCGCTGCAGGGCGATGCACTCCCGGTCGAGCCGGCGTGCCAGGACCATCCAGCGGAGCATGCCGCGCAGCGCATCCGGTTCGAGCCCCACGTCGGTGTCGCCGACGGGCGTGCCGTCGGGCGCCAGGATGCGGTCGGGCTCGGTGCCCGCCCAGTGCTCGGGTGGTTCCAGCACTCAGCTCCTCCGTCCGGCCTGCCGAGAGGATAGGGGATAGCCCTCCACGCTAGACTTCGCGCAGCCGTGATCCCGTCCGCCTACCTCCGGGTGTTCCAGCCACTCGACGCCTTCGAGCGTGACGAGCAGCTGCACTGGGAGCGGTACCTCCTCCAGCGCGGCCGTCCGCCGGTGTCGCTGCGACGCTACGCGGACCGGCGAACCGACGTCGGGCTCGGACTGCTGGCCGCCGCCGACGGAGAGCACGCCGACGTCAGGATCATCGACGGCAGGACGTACGTCTCGCCGTGGCGGATGCGGATGCGCGTCCTGGCGGCGATCTTGTCGTTCCGCGAGGCGCAGCCGTTCGAGCTCTGGGACAGGATCGTCCCGAAGAAGGAGGCGAGGCGGGCTCGCCGTCAGCTCGCGAAGCACCGGCGTCGAGACCCGTCGGCGGTCGCGTTCGTGCACCAGAGCCCGTGGCACGTGCCGATCCGCTGGTTCGTCCTGTTCAAAGAGGACGAACGATCGCTGGCCGACGACGAGCTCGGCCGGACGCGGCTGCGCTACACGACCACCACGCGGCGCGCGATGCGCCGCGCCGAGAACCGCATCCCGGCGCTCCGCCGGTCCGATCTCGGCCCGATCGGCGAGCTGCTCGTCGACCTGCACCAGTGGATGGCCCTCTTCGACCCGCATTCGCTCCTCGAGCTCGACTACGGAGAGTTGTGCGACTTCCTCACCTGGGACGAGCTCGACGACGACCACAGCGTCCGCGAGATCAACGAGGCGCTGGACGCCCTGGAGAAGCACGAGTACTCGAGCGCGGCCGAGGTGTACCAGGGCGTGCTGGTGCGGTGGGCCGAGATCCGCGGCCGCGAGGTCATGAACTGACGGTGGCGGCGATCATGTCCGCACGTTCATGCGGTCCGTAACGGGGGGAAGTCGGCGCGAAGTCCCTCCGCGCGGACCTGGAAGAGCGCTTCGAGCTGGCTGAGACCCGTCAGAGCGTGCCGGCCGAGGCTCCGAAGTCGCACCCCGGCCGGCATCGATCCTGCGAGCGCACTCTTCGTCCTGCCCGAGACGACGATCTGCTCACCGTGTGCAACCGAGCACACGCGCGCCACGGTGTGGACCGACAGACCGACGTATCCGGTGTCGGTGAGCGTCGGACGGCCGGTATGGATGCCTGCCCGCACGCGGACATCGACACCGTCGGGCCAGATCCGCTCGCTGAGCGATCGTTGGATGTCCACCGCCGCCTCGATCGCCAGGGCGGCGTCGTCGAAGACCGAGAAATACTCGTCGCCGTGCGAATCGACCCTGCGTCCGCTGTAACGACGCACAGCGTTGCGGATGATGCCACGGACGTCCCTCAGCAGAGCGGCGTACGCGTCGCCCAGATGCTCGAGCAGGAGCGTGGAGCCCTCGATGTCGGTCAGCAGGAACGTGACCGAGCCGGTCGGGAACGTCGAGAAATCGGGCGACCGTTCGCTGCGCTCTGATCGCAGCTGTCCCGTGATGAACCCAACGGGAACGATGCCGTACTTCTTGGCCGCGTTCAGGAGCCGCCTTCGGGCGACCTCCCTGGCTGCGTCGTCCTCGAAGGTGACGCGTTCGAACCGGCCGAGAGCGTTCCGCACGTGCGCCTCGTCGTGGATCGGCAGCCGTCGCCGGCCCTCAGAATCGATGTAGGCGAACGCCCTGTCGGGCAGACTCGCCCGCTCACGCGCACTGAGCCGGGCCATCGTTGGAAGATACTCGCAGCGGTGCAAGACGGTCGATCGGGACCGAGGATCTCGCCCGAGAGTTCCCGGGTCGACGATGGTGGCTGGGGGCAGAATCGAACTGCCGACACCGCGGTTTTCAGCCGCGTGCTCTGCCAACTGAGCTACCCAGCCCGGCACTCCGCAGTATATGGACCCTCCACTCAGCGGGGCTTGGAGCGATCGAAACGGGGAAAGGGTGTGCGGTTCCCTCGGTCAAGCGTGCACGATCTCAACGCCTGCCTTTCGCAACGTCTGCGCGTGCGACTTGCAGACGGCTATCGTGCGTACCATTGGATGGCCGGGCTTCCCTACCCGTGTTGACTTGATCTCCAGCTTCAGAGCCGCCGCCACGGGCTTGGGGTGGTCGAGATTGCACATGAGCTTGTCAGCCACTGTCTTCCTTCCGAATGGGATGCCTAATCCTAGCCGCGATCCGCTGGAATTCCAGCCCGCGACGTGTGCAGACGTCCTGTCCTTTGCCGGCCCGACGCGACGACGAGGTCGTCAGCCTGGCCACGGCGACGGATCTCCAGGACCCCAGTACGTGCGGTCGTGTGGGTGGGACGGCAGCAGGTTGCTCGGCTCCTCGTTCCTCCCCCGCCGCACGAAGCACAGGTTGTGCACGAAGCTGATCTCCTCGATCTCGCGATCGAATTGTGTCGGCGTATAGCCGGTGACATCCCACTCGGCGTGGTTCACGCCGTCCACCAGCCGCTTCAGGAACGCCATCGAGGTCGACGGGTCCTCCAGGTCGTGGGATCCGCCGAACCGCGGCCAGTAGGATGTCTGGAGGTCCTCCACCGCGTAGATCCCGGCGGGGGTCAGGTGCTCGAAGAGGTGCGTGAACGAGGCGATGACGTGCGCCACCTCGTGACTTCCGTCGTCGACGATCACGTCGAAGGGGCCGTGGGCGGTTCCCAGTTCGTGCAGGAACTCGGGGTCGGCCTGGTCCCCCTGCACGATCGCGATCCGATCCTCGGCGAGAGCGGACTTCTCGTAGATGTCGACCCCGACGATCTGCGCCGAGGGGAAGTACTCCTTCCACATCCGGAGCGACTCGCCGCCGGCGTTGGGGTCTTCGTAGCCGCCGACGCCGATCTCCAGCAGGTGGATCGGGAGGTCGCGGAGGTGGCCCAGATAGCGCTCGTACCACCGCGCGTAGAAGTGGATGCCCTCTTTGTCGGTGCCGTGCGCGACCGCGAGCTCGGCGAGCGACGGACGTGGATCCTGCACGGTCGAAGCGTACCGGTGCGTCGTACGGGCGGCATCGGTGGGAGAGTGCCGTCCTTTGGTCCAGCGCGCCCGACGGGCTTCGATCCCGCGATCTCCGCCTTGACAGGGCGGTGAGGACGACCGGACTCCTCCACAGGCGCTCGATATGCGGTTGTTGGTGCGTGCCCCCAACGGGATTCGAACCCGTGCTTCCGCCTTGAAAGGGCGGCGTCCTAGGCCTCTAGACGATGGGGACGGGCCCCGCCTCCTGCTGGGCAGCCGAGGCAGTATATCGGCGGTTCGAGCCGCCCTCCCGCGGCCGGTGCCACATCGGCCGAGACCTCTAGCACGTGGCGGACGCCCCGCCGGGGAAGCACGAGCCGCCACGGCCGCACCCGGACGACCGCCACGACCCGCCAGCCGGCGTCGAGGAGGACCGCGTCGATCGGGAATCGCATGCCGATCGTGTGGATCGATCGGCATCTGAGCAGGAGCAGGCCTTGCCCCGGGTCGAGCGCCGCGCGGCCGAGCAGGCCACGGGCGCGTTCGCGCCGGGTCCGAGGAACCATCACCTCGAACCCGCCGAGCCGCGCCCGCTCCATGGGGCGACGATAGCGGCGCGGGGAGACACTCTTCGGGACGGAGTGTCGTACGGTGAGGCGCCGCATCGTCGAGGAAGGCGAGAAGCGAATGAGGCGCTCGGAGACGGTGGGATGGGCACGGTCGAACGGGCTCCTCGTGCCCGGCGACCGGTGGCGTTTGTGGGTGGGCCTCGGTATCGCGGTGGCAGGACCGATCGCCGTCACGCCGCTCGCTCGGACGGAAGGCATCTCGATGCTGCCGGGCGTGCCTTTCGTCCTGGCGATCGTCGTTGCCACCCTCTTCGGACGCATGCTCGCTGCCGCGGTCTCGACGCTCGTGTCCGTGATCATGCTCGACCGCTTCGTCTTCGAGGCGGCCACGTTCCCGCGCACGAAACAGGACGTCTGGGCATTCGTCCTGTTCATCGTGGTGGGGTTCGTCGTGGCCCAGCTGCTGGTGCGCTTCGACCAGGCGCTCCAGGCCCAGCGCCTCGAGCGCGAGCGGCTGGTGTTCCTCGAACGGGCCGGCGACGCCATCTCGGGCTCGCTCGACGTCGCGACGACCTTGCGCCAGCTGGCGGACGCCTTGGTGCCGGCGCTCGCCGACTATTTCTCCGTGGATCTGCTGGAAGACGGCTCGGTCCGCCACGTGCTCGTCGTTCACCCCGACCCTGCGAAGGTGGACCTCGCCCGCGAGCTCCAACGTCGGTTCCCGAGTGACCCCGATTCCCCGACCGGGGCGCCCGCGGTGATCCGCACCGGAGAGCCCCAGCTGGTCGAGAAGATCACCGAGGAGATGCTCGCCGCGCTCGCCGCAACGCCCGAGCTCGACCAGGCGATACGGGGTCTGCATCTTCGCTGCGCGATGGTGGTACCCCTGTCTGCTCGCGGCCGAACGTTCGGCGCGCTCACTCTCATCGGTGCCGAGACCCACGAGCGCTATGGGCCGGAGGACCTCCGGCTCGCCGGGGAGATCGCCGACCGCGCGGCGCTCGCGATCGACACATCCCGGCTGCTCTCGGCCGAGCGGCAGGCGCGAGCCGACGCCGTCGAGTCCGCCAAGCGCAGCGAGGTCCTGAGGGACATCACCGCTGCCTTCGGGATGGCGACGAGCGTGCAGGAGGTGTTGAACGCCATGCTCGACCGGGGCCTCCGCGAAGCGAGCGCGGTGGCCGGTGCGGTCGGGATCGTCGCGGAGGATCAGCGCGTCGAGATCATCGGGACCAACGGGTACGAGCCGGACGAACGTCCGTACTGGCGGTCCTTCGGGCTCGACGAGCACCTGCCGATGTCGGTGGCCATCCGAGAGCGACGCGTGGTCGTCTTGTCGACGATCGAGGAACGCGACCGGCAGTATCCGATGCTCGCCGGACAGGGAGACCAACGCGACCACGCGCTCGTGTGCCTACCGCTGCTGTTGGGGTCCGAAGTCATCGGAGGGTTCGCCGCCTCGTACCCGCCCGGCTCGACCTTCGACGACGGCGACCTCACCTTCCTGCGGGCGATCGGTGCGCAATGCGCGCAGGCGATCGTTCGTGCCCGCTCGGTGGAGGGTGAGCGAGCCACGCGCAAGCGGTTCGACGCGCTGGCAAGCGTGTCGAGGGCGCTGGCGCGCACGCTTGACCACGAGGCGACGGCCACCACCGTGGTGGCATCGGCGCTCGAACACCTCGGCGGTTCGGCCCGCCTCTACATGCGAGAAGCGGGCTCCCTGGTCCTGCTCGCGGAGGGTGATCGCGACGGGGTGCGCCTCGTCGTCGCGCCGACCGCGGCCGCGCACCTCCCGGCGGGCGTCGCGGAGATGATCAAGGACGACGCGCCGCGGCTCATCGAGCGGCTCGACCAGGCGACCTCGCATCCGGGCATCGTCCTGCCGCTCTCGATCGCCGGCTCGACCAGCGGCGTGCTGGTGGTCGAGGAGCCCTCACGCGACTTCCGGCGCGCCGACGAGTTCGCGTTCGCCCGCGAGATCAGGCGGCGCATGGCCCGCGCGATGGAGAATGCCCGTCTGTACCGCGAGCGGGACCATGTCGCCCGGACGCTGCAGCGGAGCTTCCTGCCGCCGGCTCTGCCGGAGGTGCCCGGCCTCGAGCTCGAGGCGCTCTTCCTGCCCGCGTCGCGTCGCGACGAGGTCGGCGGAGACTTCTACGACGTCTTCGAGGCGCGACACGGCCGCTGGGTGGCGCTCATCGGCGACGTGTGCGGCAAGGGCGTCGAAGCGGCGACCCTCACCGGCCTCGCCCGCCACACGCTCCGTGCCACCTCGGAGGTCGACCTCCCGAGCGAGGCCCTGCTGGGGCTGAACCGGGCGCTTCTGCGCGAGCATCTCGACGGCCGCTTCTGCACGGTGCTGTACGTGATGATCGATCCTGATCCGGCCGGCGGGGCGCGGCTGACCGTGGCGTCGGCCGGCCACCCGCTGCCGCAACATGTGTCTCGCGATGGCTCGACCAGAGCAGCCGGCCGGCACGGCACCCTGCTCGGCGTGACCGATGATCCACATCTGGACGACGTCGAGCTCAGGCTGGAGCCCGGCGAGGCGCTCGTGCTGTTCACGGACGGCATCGTGCGCAAGCACGAGGTGAAGGCCGACGAGCCGGAAGGCCTGCTGAAGGTGTTGGGAAGCTCCCCTCCCACATCGGCCACGGATCTCCGCGAGCGCGTCGAGGGCTACGTGCGCGATCTGATGGCGGGGGAGCAGGACGACGACGTCGCGGTGCTCATCCTTCGTGCCCGCTGACCGGCTTCAGTCCTTCCACTTCACGAGCCGAACCACGGTTCCCTGACGCCGCTCGGTCCCGCGTTGCAGCGAGAAGTCGTCGAGGAGCGCGGCCATCATGTGCAGCCCGCGGTGGCCCGATGCCGTCCACCTCGGGCACCGGGATCGTCTGGTCGTAGACGCCGTCGTCCTCGACGGTGATCTCCAGGCAGGAGCCGACGGCGTTGATCGAGACCCGGAACTCCTCCGTTCCGCTCTGCACGATCGAGTTGGCGCACGCCTCGGTGACGGCGAGCTGGAGATCAGGCACCTGTCGTGTGAACGTGTGACGCATGGCTTCGTCGGCCACGAATCTGCGGACCTCGGACAACACGCCACGCTCGGCCGCGAAGCGTCGAGCGGTCGCGTGGACGCTCACTCGGCGACTCCCTCCAGACGGATCCCCAGCTGGGGCAACCCGGCGATCTCGAGGACGCGGACGACGTGCGGTTGCGCCGATCGCACCACCAGCCCTCCCCGCTCGCCCAGGGCCTGGTGCAGCCGGATGAACAAGCGGATGCCGCTGCTGTCGATGAACGAGAGCTCGGAGCAGTCCAGGATCACCTCGCCCGATGCGTCGAACAGCGGCGCCAGCGCGGATTGAGCCTTCTCGTAGGCCGCAAGGTCCAACTCACCGCTCAGCGTGGCCCCCTGCAGATCTTCCTCGAGCTCCACGCGCACCAGGTCGTCGGTCACTTCGTTTCCTTTCCGCCGAAGGACCTTACGGGAGCCGTCACCCTGGGACAAGCGGCCCCCGATCGACGGTGGGCCGGGCAGGATTCGAACCCGCGACACGAGGGTTAAAAGCCCCCTGCTCTAACCTGGCTGAGCTACCGGCCCTCCGGTGATTGTAGGGAACCACCTCCGCTCTCCGCGTCGTCCAACCCGTCGACGACGGCGAGGAGGACGACATGGTCAAGAAGCTCGGTTTGCTGGTGGCAGGTGTGCTGATCGGCGGCATCGTCGCGCTCCAGATCCCCTCTGGGGCGCAGACGGCGTCGACGGGGACCCACGAACGGACGATCACCGTCACGGGCTCGGCGACGGTCCACGCGAAGCCGGACGAGGCGGTCGTCTCGCTCGGGGTCCATACGCAGGCAGAAACCGCCCAGGAGGCGATGGACCAGAACGCCACCAAGATGAGCGCGGTCATCCAGGCGTTGAAACGGCTCGGCTTCGCCGACGGCGACCTCGCGACGACCGACGTCAGCCTGAACCCCATCTGGAGCAATACGGGGAACACGATCGTCGGCTATCAGTCGGAGAACACGGTGGACGTGACGATCCACGACCTCACGAAGGTCGGGAAGACGATCGACGCCGCCGTGGGCGCAGGCGCGAACCTCACCGGTGGGATCACGTTCAAGCTCTCCGATGCGAATCAGGGACTGAACTCCGCCCTCGCCGACGCCGTCCGCGACGCGAAGACGAAGGCCGACGCGATGGCCGATGCCGCAGGCTCCAGCGTGGGCGGCGTCGTGACGATCGCGCAGGCACACCCGCAAGGTCCGATCCCGTTCTACGGCGAGCGCGTCGGCTTCGCCGCTACTACGGACGCCACGACGCCGGTCAAGACCCCCACGATCGACAACGAGGTACAGGTCACCGTCACGTGGGATCTGCAGTGATCCTCACCGTCCGTAGGCGTTCGTGATGGGCAACCGTCGGTCCCTACCGAACGCCTTCGGCGTGATCTTCACGCCGGGGGCGGCCTGCCGCCGCTTGTACTCGGCGCGGTCGATCATCCTCGTCACGCGCTCGACTTCCGGGCGCGCGAACCCGCGTTCGACGATCCCGTCGATGCCCAGGTCGTCCTCCACGTAGAGCTCGACGATGGGGTCGAGCACGTCGTACGGCGGCAACGAGTCCGTGTCCTTCTGGCCGAGCCGGAGCTCGGCGGAGGGCGCCTTCGTCAGCACGCGATCGGGGACCGGCGACGTGGTGCCCTCGCGCTCGGCCTGCGCGTTCCGCCACCGACAGAGCTCGTACACGAGCGTCTTGGGCACGTCCTTGATCGGCGCGAACCCGCCGGCCATGTCGCCGTAGAGCGTCGCGTAGCCCACCGCGTACTCGCTCTTGTTCCCGGTGGCGAGCACGAGCGAGCCGAACTTGTTCGACACGGCCATCAGCAGGTTCCCACGGATCCGCGCCTGCAGGTTCTCCTCCGCCACGTCCTCGGGTCGGCCCTCGAAGAGCGGGCGCGCGGCGCGACGGTACGCGTCGAACACGTCCTCGATCCCGACCACATCCAGACGGATGCCCACCCTTCGGGCCAGGTCCTCGGCGTCCTCGACGCTCTCCAGCGACGAATACGGCGAGGGCATCGCCAGGGCGCGGACCGACGCCGGTCCGAGGGCGTCGGCCGCGAGCACGGCCACGAGCGCGGAGTCGACGCCACCGGACAGCCCGACCACCACGTCGCGGAACCCGTTCTTGCGCGCGTAGTCGCCGACACCCAGCACCAGCGCCCAGTACACCTCGGCGGCGTCCTCGGGCCACGCCGGCCGCGACGGCGCGGCGACCCGGTCGCCGTCCAGATCGACGAGCAGGAGGTCCTCCTCGAAGCGCAGGGCGCGGCACACCACCGAGCCGTCGGGCGCGACGATCATCGAGCCGCCGTCGAACACGAGCTCGTCCTGCCCGCCCACGGTGTTCACGTACGCGATCCATGCGCCCGTCTCGGTCGCGCGGTCGCGAAGGACGTCCTCGCGCTCGTGGACCTTGCCGCGGTGGTAGGGCGAGCCGTTGATGTTCGCCACGAACCCGACGTCGCCGTACGCGTCCCACGGCGTGCCCTGGACCCAGGCGTCCTCGCAGACCGACAGCCCGACCTGTGTGTCGCCGACCGTGACGATCGACCCCGTGTCGCCCGAGACGAAGTACCGGCGCTCGTCGAAGACCCCGTAGTTCGGCAGCCGGCACTTGCGGTACCGCGCCTCGACGGCCCCTGCCCGCAACAGAGCCGCGGCGTTGTGGATGCCCAGCTCGGACCGGTCGACGAACCCGAGCACGACGTCGCACCCGTTCGCCGTGTCCTTCGCCAGCCTCTCGAGCGCGTGCAGGTTGTCGGTGACGAACTCGGGCCGGAGCACGAGGTCCTCGGGCGGGTAGCCGGTGATCGCCAGCTCGGGGAACAGCACGACGTCGGCGCCGGCGGCGGTCGCCTTCGTGGCCCACTCCGCGAGCCGCGCGGCGTTGCCGTCGATGTCGCCGACCGTCAGATCGAGCTGGCCGAGCGCGATGCGAACCACGGTTCAAGCCTACGTGAGGACCCGGGCGGCTGAAGGCTACTCGAGCCCGCCGATGTCCACGTTGTACGCCTCCCACACGAGGTCTGCGCCACGCTGGCGGTGCCGGATCACCGTGCCGATGAACCGTTGGAGGTCGTCGCGCGCCTGGTCCAGCGGCCAGTCGGGCTTCCCGATCTCGGTGTTGTCGAGCCGGTTGAGCATCGCCTCGCACGACTGCGCGATCGTCGGGTGCTCTTCCTTCAGGCGGCGGACGTTCCCGTTCAGTCGCGGCGCACGCTCGAGGATCTCGGCGTACAGGCCGTCGGGCTTCTCGGTGGCCGTCACGTGCTGGTCGAAGGCGTCGCGAACCTCGGTCAGCCCCTTCGTCACGATTGCCGTCCAAGTGGGGATCCGGCCTGCCGCCGGCGAGGAGATCGCCTCTTCGAGGTGCACGAGCGTGGCGTGGAGGGTCCTGCGACGCTGCCGGGCCTCTTCGAGGGCGCGGCTCATCGGTGATAGCTGATCCATGCGGGCACGCTAGCCGAGCACCGGCGCGGGGGGCAAGCCGGGATCAGAGAACGGGCAGGTACCGCTGGAGCTCGTACGGGGTCACCTGCGCCTTGAAGGCGTCCCACTCCTGCCGCTTGTTGCGGATCAGGAACTCGTGCACGTGGTCGCCGAGCGCCGACCGGAGCACGTCGCTGCGCTCGGCGGTGTCGATCGCGTCGTGCAGGTCCTGCGGCAGCGACGCGATGCCCGCCGTCGCGCGCTCGTCCTCGTGCATCTCGAAGATGTTGTTCGAGGCCTCGGGCGGCAGGTCGTCCTCGCGCTCGATGCCGTCCAGGCCCGCTGCGAGCATGGCGGCGAACGCCAGGTACGGGTTGCACGCAGGGTCGGGCGCGCGGTACTCGATCCGCGTTGCCCCCTCCTTCCCCGGCTTGTACTGGGGGATGCGGACGAGCGCGCTGCGGTTGCGGCGCGCCCAGCACACGTAGACGGGTGCCTCGAAGCCCGGCACCAAGCGCTTGTAGGAGTTCACCCATTGGTTCGTCACGAGCGTGATCCCGGGGGCATGCCGAAGGATGCCGGCGATGTAGTGCTTGGCGGTCTTCGACAGGTGGTATTCGTCGGTGCCGTCGAAGAACGCGTTGCGATCGCCCTCGAACAACGACTGGTGCGTGTGCATGCCGCTGCCGTTCACCCCCGCGACGGGCTTCGGCATGAACGTGGCGTAGATCCCGAACTCCTCGGCGACCTCCTTCACCGTCAGCCGGTACGCCATCACGTTGTCGGCCATCGACAGCGCGTCTGCGTACCGCAGGTCGATCTCGTGCTGGCTCGGCGCGACCTCGTGGTGCACGTACTCAACTGGGATGCCCATCGACTCGAGGTACTCCACCGTGCGCTTGCGATAGTCGGTGGCCACGTCGAGGGGGGTCTCGTCGAAGTACCCGCCCTGGTCGAGGAACGCGGGATCGTCCACCGACCGGAAGTAGAAGTACTCGAGCTCCGGCCCGACGTAGTACGTGAAGCCCATGTCCGAGGCCCGGCCGAGCTGGCGCTTGAGCACCCCGCGTGGATCGCCGTCGAAGGGGGAGCCGTCGGGCTCGAAGATGTCGCAGAACATCCGAGCTTCGGACTGATCCGTCTTCCACGGGATCGGCTGGAACGTCGAGGCGTCGGGCACGGCGACCATGTCGGACTCCTGGATCCGGCTGAAGCCCTCGATCGACGACCCATCGAATCCCATGCCTTCGGTGAACGCGCCCTCGAGCTCCTGCGACGTGATCGTGAACGACTTCAAGAAGCCGAGCACGTCGGTGAACCAGAGGCGGACGAACCGGATCCCCCGTTCCTCGACCGTGCGCAGCACGTACTCGGCTTCCGCGGAAAGCGCCATGTGCCGAGCGTACCGACGGCCGCCGGGCCGGTGTTACGGGCGGGTTAACTCTGCCCGGTAGGCTGACCGCGGATGGTGCGCGTCGGCCTGTGGGGAACGTTCGACCTCGAGAACTACGGCGACATGCTCTTCCCTCGGGTCGCGCGGCTCGAGCTGGAGCGCCGGATCCCGCAGCTCGAGCTTCGGACCTGGTCGCCGATCGGCTACGTGGGGCGCAACCGGTTCGAGGATCCCGGCGGCAAGCCTTCCGGACCGCTCGGAGCTTTCGGCGAGCAGCGACAGGAGGAGCTCGCGCGCGAGATCGACGTGCTGATCGTCGGCGGCGGCGAGATCATCCACGATCGGGACGGGGAGCTTGCTCCGTACTACGGTCTTCCGCGTGACGAGCTGGAGCGCCGGCAGACGCATCGGTTCTTCGTCGAGGGTGTCGGTAAGCACGAGGTGGACGTCCCGACCGCCTGGCACGCCGTCGGACTTCCCCATGACCTCGACGACGAGCTGGCGGAACGGCTGCGCGCATCGCTCACGCGTCGCGCGTACGTGAGCGTTCGCGACGAGCCGTCGCTGGCGGGTCTGCGCGCCGCCGGGATCGACCTCGCCGTCGCGGTCGTCCCCGACCCCGTCTACCTGTTGCCGCGGCTGCTGCCGGTCGGCGAGCTCGCCGGGCGGGTCGACCGGCTCCGCACGACCGGCGCGCTGCCGCCGGGCGACACCCTCCTGGTCCAAGGGAGCCGTTCGCTCGTTCCCCACGTCGAGGCGATCGCTCGCGGGGTCGAGGCGGTGTGCGGCTCCCACGGGCTGACGCCGGTGCTGGTCGAGACGGGCCCGATCCACGGCGACGGCGAATTCGCGAGCGCGCTCGCCGGTCTGCTCGAGCACGCCGTGCGCCTGCCGGCTACGGCCGGCGCCGACGACCTGACGGCGACCATCGCCTGGTCGTCCGGGTTCGTCGGCAACTCGTTGCACGGCAACATCGTCGCCGCCGCCTACGACCGGCCGGGGCTGATGCTCGACCTCGCGGGCCAGTCCCAGCTTCGCGGCGCGGGTGAGCTGCTGGGCGCCGCCGAGCGCGTCGTCGGCGAAGCGAGGTCGATCGCGCCCGCGTACGAGCGCGTGTGGGATCGGGGCAGCATCGCGACCGAGGTCGACGCGCTGGCGGTTCGCATCGACCGACACTTCGACCGTCTCGCCGAGCTCGCCGCCTCGGCGGGCTCGCAGGCCGAAGAGTCCTCGCCTCCCCTGCCGTCGACGGTCGAGGACGAACGAGCGCGATACACGCGCGCCGCCCGTGCCCTCGGGCCCCGGATGGCCGCGCAGCAGGCGGCGTTCGCCGACCGTCAGCGCGACCTGGAGGCGATGATCGAGGGCCAGGCCGACGAGGCGCTGCGCGCCGCCGCACGTCTGAACAGCGCGAACGAGCAGATCGACCGCTTCCGGGAGGAAGTGGAGTGGCTTCGCGGCATCATCGCCGACCGCGACGCCGAGATCGCGTCCATACGCCGGTTCCTGAAGTCCTCGCCGCCCTGGGTCGCGCGGCGTCTGCGCGACCGGCTCGTCCGGCTCGTCCGGTGGCTGCGCCGCGGCGAGGCCCGATGAGCGAACGTCTCGTGCTTCCGCGCGACGACCGGCCGGTCGTGTCCGTGCTGATGGCACTCTACGGTCGCTGGGACTGGGCACGGAGGGCTCTCGAGGCGCTCCGCGATCACACGCCGCCGGTCTACGACGTGACGGTCGTCGACAACGCCTCGCCCGATGGCGCGGGGGATCTGCTTGCGCGCGAGGTGGAGGGCGTCACGCTGATCCGCAACGACCGCAACGTCGGCTTCGGTCGCGCGATCGTCCAGGCCGCGGAGGCTGCGGCCGGCTCGGTGCTCTGCATCCTCAACAGCGACGCGTTGGTCCAGGAGGGGTGGCTCGGCCCGATGCTCGCGCGCCTGGACGATCCCTCCACCGGCGCGGTCGTCCCCATGTACCTCGAAGAGCAAGGCCGCGTGCACGAGGCGGGCTCGGCCGTCGGATCCGACGGGTTCACCCTGGCGTGGGGTCGCGGGCTCGACCCGCGCGATCCCGCGGTCGGCTTCGCCCGCGCCGTGGACTACGGCAGCGCTGCGTGCCTCCTGATACGAGCAGACGCGTTCCGTGACGCGGGCGGGTTCTCGCCCGACTACGGGGTCGGCTACTTCGAGGACGTCGACCTGTGCTTCGAGCTTTCGAGCCGCGGCCTGCGGACCGTGTACGAGCCCCGCGCCCGTGTCGTGCACGGCGAGAGCGCGTCGAGCAGCCGTGAGCGTGCCGCCGAACACATGCGCACGAACCGGAGCGTGTTGCTCGCGCGCCGCGGGGAACGCCTGGCCGGCCGGCCGAGGCTCGAGCAGATCGACGTCTATCCGCACCGCCCGATCCACGCGCGCGACTGGATCACACCGTTCCGCGTGCTCGTGCTGGCGGAGCGGGTGCCGTTGACCGGGCCGGCCACCGGCGCGCTCGTCGCCCGCGGTGCGCCGCTCGAGGGTGTTCGCGTCACGGTCGCGGCCGGCACCCTCGAGCCGTCCGAGACGGACGGGCTCCTGTCCCGCGGGGTCGAGGTGGTCGCGGCCACCGGACCAGGTCCTCTCTCCGACAGGTGCGCACACGCGACGGTCGTCTGGGTGGAGGGACCGGAGGCGGCGGCCCGCCTAGAGTCGTCGCTGCCCCACTTGCAGCCGCAGGCGGCGACCGTCTACGAGATGTCGGCGACGGCCTCGGACGGCGTCCGCTCCCGCTCGATCGAGATGTCCATCGTGGCGCGCGCCGACGTCGTCCTCGCGCCGAGCGAGGATCACGCCGCGTTCGTGCGCGAACTGCGACCCGAGGTCCGTGTCGTCGTCACCACGGGCGACGCCGCGGCCGCGGCCGCGGAGGCTCTGGCGCACGTGGGCGTCGTCGTCGAGGCGCACGCGTTCGCCTGACGGGCCGCACGCATCGCCCGTGGGAAGATGGCCCGTGTCCGGGTCCGATCTCCTCGACGCGCCCGACCCCGATCTGGCGCGCCTCGCATGGGAACGTGTCGCCGCCGGCCCGGGAGTCCGCGACGTTCTCGAACGTCCCGACGTCCGCCCGGTGGCGGTGCGCGTGTTCGGGTTCTCCACGACCGCTGCGGACTTCGTCGCGCGTCACCCCGAGGAGGTCGAGGCGCTCGCCGACGTCTCGATGCGGAGCCGGGACGCGCTCGACCGCGAGCTCGACGCGGACCTCGAGCGTCTCGGATCAGCGGCCGGTCTCCGCCGGTTCCGGCAGCGGGCGATGCTGCGCATCGCAGGGCGCGACCTGGCCGGCGCCCCGCTCGAGGAGGTGGTGGCCGAGGTCAGCGCCGTGGCGGACGCGTGCGTGGAGGCGGCCTGCCGGCTGGCCGCCCCGAGCGGCGACCTCGCGGTCATCGCCCTCGGGAAGCTCGGCGGGGCGGAGCTCAACTACGCGAGCGACATCGATCTGCTCTTCGTGCACCGCGAGCCCGGTCCCGGCGCGCAGGAGCGCGCCGAGTCGGCCGCGGCCACGATGATCCAGCTGCTCGCGGAGCCCACGGCCGACGGGATCGCGTTCCGGGTCGACCCGGCCCTGCGGCCCGGCGGCCGCGACGGGGCGCTCAGCAGGTCGCTCGACGCGACGCTCGCGTACTACGAGCGGGCCTCCGCCACCTGGGAACGCCAGGCGATGATCAAGGCGCGAGCGGCGGCGGGCGACCGCCGGCTCGGCGAGGTCTTCGTCGAGGGCGTCTCGCGGTTCGTCTACCCCGAGCACCTGGAGGCGGGTGCGATCGACGAGGTTCGCCGCACGAAGGTGCGTCTGGAGGAGTACATCCGGCAGCGCGGCAAGGAGTCGATCGAGGTCAAGCGCGGGCGTGGCGGGATCCGCGACGTCGAGTTCGCCGTGCAGCTCCTGCAGATCGTCCACGGCCGTCGAGACGAGCGACTGCGCGACCCGAACACGCTGCGGGCGCTCGCGGCGCTCGCCGATGAGGCCTACGTCGCGCACGAGGACGCGGCCGCGCTCGCCGACGCGTATCGCTTCCTGCGACGCCTTGAGCACCGCCTGCAGATCGTGCGCCACCTGCAGACGCACGACCTGCCCGCGGAGCGTCGCGCCCGCACGACGATCGCGCGATCGCTCGGGTTGGCGGACGCCGACGCCCTGCAGGCCGAGTACGACCGCACCACCGATCTGGTCCGCTCCCTCCACGAGCGGCTCTTCTACCGGCCCTTGCTCGAGGCGTTCACGGGACCCGCCGCGCCGCGTCCCGGAGTCGATCGGCGGGCGACCGAGGAGCTGCTCGCCGGGCTCGGGTTCGCCAACCCGGCGCGGAGCTACGACGTGCTGGCCCGCGCGGCGGCCCCGTCGACGAGGTTCGGGAAGGTCCTCGCCCACATGTTCCCGGTGATGGCGCCGGGACTCGCGCTCGCCGCCGATCCCGACGCGGCGCTCGTCCGGCTCGAACGGGTGGGCGAGTCCGTAGGGGAGCGTGCGGATCTGGCCGACGCGCTCGCGACCGACCCGGTCGCCGCCCGCAGGCTGGCGCACGCGGTCGGAGCGAGCTCGTTCGCGACCGACCTGCTCGTCGCCGATCCCGATCGCCTGCATGCGCTCGGTGACCGCGACGGCCGAACCGGCGATCACGAGTCCGCGCTGGTGCGTGTGGTGGGGCGCTACGCGGCGCGCGAGCTGCTACCCCGCGAGACTGGCGAGGCGATCACGGACGTCGCCGACCGCGTCCTGCGAGATGCCGTCGAGGCCGCGGCGCCTGGCCTGCCCTTCGCCGTCGTCGGCCTCGGCAAGCTCGGGTCGCGTGAGCTGAACTTCGGCTCCGACCTCGACGTCGTCTTCGTGTACGAGGGCGAGGGTCCGGACGATCTTGGCGACGCGGTGCAGACGGCGGAGCGGGTGGTCGCGGCTGTGGGGGCGTCGGGATGGGACGTCGACGCGGGGCTGCGTCCGGAGGGCCGCAACGGCCCGCTTGCGCGGTCGATGGCCGGCTTCCTCGAGTACTGGGAGCGGTACGCCGAGCTCTGGGAGTTCCAGGCGCTGCTCCGCGCCCGCTTCGTGGCCGGCGACCAGGGCCTCGGGCGGCGGTTCGAGCTGAACGCGGCCGACTTCGCCTACCCGCCCGACGGCCTGACGCTGGATCGCGTGGTCGAGATCCGGCGGATGCGCGAGCGGATCGAGCGCGAGCGCGTGAAGCCCCCGGAGGCCACGCGGTTCCACTTCAAGCTCGGCCACGGGTCGCTGGCCGACGTCCAGTTCGCCGTCGAGCTCCTGCTGCTCCGGTACGGGGGCCCGGAGCCCGACGTTCGGACGACCCGCACGCTCGAGGCGATCGAACGGCTGGCCGAGCGCGGGCTGCTCGAACAGAGCGTCGCCCGCGACCTCGGCGAGGCGTTCACCTTCCTCGCGGGCGTGAAGAACGCGCTCGAGGTGGATCGGCGGTTGCACGCGGAGGCCGTGCCACCCTCGCCCACGGACCAGGCCGCGCTGGCCCGCCGGCTCGGCTACGAGGAGTATCCCCGGCAGTCCTTCCTCACCGACTACCTGCGGATCTCGAGGCGAGCCCGGCGGGCGATGGAGCGCGTGTTCGCACAGGCGCTCGAGCCGTAGGCGTTTGGAGCGACGCTGATCCGGTCAGTCCTTCCGAAGGGTTCGAGGGGGGGAGCCGATGATCAAGGAGTTTCGGGGATTTATCGCGCGCGGGAATCTCGTCGATCTGGCCGTCGCGTTCATCATCGGCGTTGCTTTCGCGAGCGTCGTGACCGCGTTCACCGACGTCGTTCTCGGCGTCGTGAGCTACGCCTTCGGCGGTGACGTCACATTCGATCGTCTCGGTGTGCACCGCGGGCGTGATCTCGTGATCCCGTACGGCGCCTTCGTCACGGCGCTTCTGAACTTCGTGATCGTCGCCTTCGCCCTCTTCCTCGTCGTCAAGGCGTACAACCGGTTCCGCAGGCACGTCGACCCGCAGCCGGGTGGCCCGACCGAGGTGGGACTCCTCACGGAGATCCGCGACGAGCTCAGAGGGCGGTGACGGGGTCGGGCGTGAACTCGACCCGCACGCCCAATAGGCGCACCGGACGGTCGAGATCGAACCGAGTGAGCGCGAGGCGCGCTCCCTCTGCGATCGGCGCGGCGTCCTGCGTCGGAGCCTTCAGCGCCACCCCGTGCGTCGAGGTGAAGAACGGCGCGAACCGGACCTTCACGACGACCCGGACGACCGCACGCCCCTCGCGGCGGACGTCGGCCATCACCTCGGTCGCCAGCCGCGCGAGCTCGGCCCGGATCTCGGCCGCGTCGGTCAGGTCGCGCTGGAACGTCCGCTCGCGCCCGTGGCCGCGAGCGACATGCGGCGCGTCGGTGACCGGGCTGCCGTCCTCGCCGGTCCCGAGGCGCCGGAGCCAGGGCCCGGTGTTCGGTCCGAACGCGTTCGCCAACCGCTCCTCGTCTGCCACCGCGAGCTGCTCGACCGTGCGGACGCCGATCTCCGCCAGCTTGCGCGCCGTCTTGGTTCCGATGCCCCAGAGCGCCTCGGTGGGTTGGGGGCCCATCACGTCGAACCAGCTGTCCGCCGTCAGCACGAAGACGCCGCGTGGCTTGGCGAAGCCGCTGGCGAGCTTGGCCCGGATCTTCGAGTCGCCGACGCCGATCGAGCACCACAGCCGGGTCCGGTCGAGCACCGCGCGCTGGACATCGGCGGCGAACGCCTCCGCATCGTCGGTCTCAACGGCCATGAAGGCCTCATCCCAACCCATCGTCTGCACGACGCCGGGGAACGAACGGAGGATCTCCATCACGTCGGCCGAGGCCTCGAGATAGGCGTCGGCGTCGACCGGCAGGAACACCGCCTCCGGACACCGCTTGTAGGCCGTCCGCAGGGGCATCGCCGAGTGGACGCCGTACCGCCGCGCGACGTAGTTGGCGGTCGAGACCACGCCGCGCTTGGTCGGGTCGCCGTCGCCTCCCACGACCACCGGGCGGTCGGCGAGCTCGGGGCGCCGGAGCACCTCGACCGCCGCGATGAACTCGTCGAGGTCGACGTGGAGGATCCAGTCGGTCACGCGTACAGCTTGCCGTACCCGACAGGAGAGGACCGGGGCGGGGACCCCGGTCCTCTGGGGGAAGACCTCGAGAGCTGGTCCGTGAGGGACTAGATGTCGTAGTACAGCGCGAACTCGTGCGGGTGCGGCCTGAGCCGTACCGGGTCGAGCTCGTGCGACCGCTTGTACTCGAGCCAGGTGTCGATCACGTCCTGCGTGAAGACGCCGCCCTCGAGCAGCCACTGGTGGTCGGCCTCGAGCGCGTCGAGCACCTCCTCGAGTGAACCGGGCACCTGCTTGACGTTCGCCTTCTCCTCGGGCGGCAGGTCGTACAGGTCCTTGTCCATAGGCTCGGGCGGCTCGAGCTTGTTCTTGATGCCGTCGACGCCTGCCAGCAGCATCGCGCTGAACGCCAGGTACGGGTTGCACGCGGGGTCCGGCGTGCGGAACTCCAGACGCTTCGTGGCGGGGTGCCGCGAGAACACCGGGATCCGGATGCACGCCGATCGGTTCCGCTGCGAATACACGAGGTTGATCGGCGCCTCGTACCCCGGCACCAGCCGGCGGTACGAGTTCGTCGTCGGGTTCGTGAACGCGAGCAGCGCCGGCGCGTGGGTCAGCAGCCCGCCGATGTACCAGCGTGCGAGGTCGCTGATCCCACCGTAGTTGACCTCGTCCCAGAAGAGGTTCTCGTCGTCGCTCCACAGGGACTGGTGTGTGTGCATGCCCGAGCCGTTGTCCATGAAGATCGGCTTCGGCATGAACGTGACGGTCTTGCCCGCGGCGTTGGCCGTGTTCTTGACGACGTACTTGTACTTCAGCACGTTGTCGGCGGTCTGCAGCAGAGTGCCGTAGCGCATGTCGATCTCGGCCTGCCCGGCGGTGCCGACCTCGTGGTGGTGCACCTCGATCTTGACGCCGGTCTTCTCGAGGTTCAGCACCATCTCGCTGCGGAGGTCCTGGTACTTGTCCATCGGAGGGACGGGAAAGTAGCCCTCCTTGTAACGAGGCTTGTAGCCGAGGTTCGGCGAGTCGCCGTCCTTCTCACGCCCCGAGTTCCACACGCCCTCGATCGCGTCGATGTGGTAGTAGCCCTCGTGCTGGTTCTGGTCGAACCGGATCGAGTCGAAGATGTAGAACTCGCACTCCGGGCCCCAGAACGAGGTCTCGGCGATGCCCGTCTGCTTCAGGTACAGCTCGGCCTTCTTCGCGATGTAACGCGGGTCGCGGCTGTACATCTCGCTCGTCACCGGGTCCTTGACGAAACAGTTGATGTTCAGCGTCGCGTGCTGCGTGAACGGGTCCATCCACGCCGTGTCCGGATCGGGCACCAGCAGCATGTCCGACTCCTGGATCTCCTGGAACCCGCGGATCGACGAGCCGTCGAACCCGATCCCCTCGTCGAAGACCGTCTCCGTCAGCTCGGCCACGGGGACCGAGAAGTGCTGCATCAGGCCCGGCAGGTCGCAGAAGCGGAGGTCGACGATCTCCACCCCCTGCTCCTTGGCCATGGCCAGGACTTCCTTGGCTGTCGCCACGTCCTTCCCCCTTGTCGCTCGACGACGGCGCAAGCGTATTGGGGCGGGGACCGGCCGGTGTTTCCGACGCGTTAACTCTCGGTTACGAAGGACCTGTTCGAGCCCGTGTTGGGGAGTGACGTCGGATCTGGTCCCTGGGGGGCAGGAACCTCTCGCGACGGGACTGGGAGAACCCCAACCAAAGACGGATTGACGCAGCGCCCCGTACGCGTACCGTGGTCGACTGCGACGCAAAGGGAGCGTCGGTGACGAGGGAGGGGGGCAGGAGATGAAGCGGCTGCTCGTGGTTATAGCTTCGGCTGCCGTGATCGTGAGTGCCGGGGCGAGCGGGGCGTTGGCCGGCGAGGTCAAGGGTCCGCCGAATCAGCCGAACAACACCAATGAGACGGGGGCTCTGGATCACGCGAACTCGGCCTGCGCTGCCAGCGGGCTGAATGACTTCGACTCGACATCGGGACAGAACGTGTCCCAGGTTCAGACGGCCGCGGACTCTTGGAAGTACTACGGCCTGCCCAAGGGCGCGCCAGGAACGCTCGGTCTCTGCAGGGGCGGGACCGGGGAGCGGTAAGACTCGGTGTTGGCCCCGGCTCTCGAGTCGGGGCCAACACTTCTCTGGGATCTCCCGCGGCCTGGAACCGTCTCGGACAACGCCACGCGGCCGCGGTCCCGAGGCGTTGGCTCGGGCGACTGCAGCTCGTGCCTCTCCTGCCGTCGACGTCACGGGCCCAAGAGCAGCGCCGCCGCGTCCGTAAACCTCGGTTACGGAAGACCTGTGCCGGGCCGGGAATGGCTGCCCGGGTCACTCCACGCAGAGGCAGAAGGGGTGTCCCGCCGGGTCGAGGAACACGCGAAAGGACGTACCTGGCTGGTGCTCGTGCTTGGTCGCGCCGAGCTCGAGCACGGCCGCCTCGGCGGCGTCGAGCTCGTCGACGATCACGTCGAGATGCATCTGCTGGGGTACGTCCTGGCCCGGCCATTGAGGCGCCGTGTAGGCCTCCACCTGCTGGAACGAGATGCACTGACCGCCCTCCGCCCGGACATCGGCCCAGTCGGAGGAGACCTCGACCTTCCAGTCCAACATCGCGCCGTAGAACGTCGCGAGATCGCCCGGATCGGGACAGTCGATGACGATGCTCGGGAACCGTGCGATAGCCATGCCAGGCATGGTACGGGGACGACGGAGGTCCAGCGACTCACGGAGGGCGGTCTCGAAGGCCCGGAGGAGCTATCCAGCGACCGACCCGCTCCAGCCGCGGTCCAGGCTCACCGGCCCGACGTCTTTCTCGACATGCCCTTCCTCCGTCGGGGTCGTCGGCAGCGCCACCCGTCGTGGGGCCGTGGACCCCGGGTGCGCCTCCTCGGCCAGCGCTCGCCAGCGGGCGGCGTCGGCGGCGTATTGCTTCGCGAACTCGCGCCACTTCCGCGCCTCGGCGCGGGCCTGGTCACGCTCGGCTTTCAAGCGTCTCATGACGTGGATGTTTTCCGGGAAACCCTTGGCGTAATCGTGCGGCGAGGGTCCGGCTACCGGCCCGCGCCGGGCTCCCGTCGAGCGCTCCCCGAGAGAACGCGGACGGGAACCGGCGCGGGACGCATGAGCGGCGCGATGATCGCGATGCCGAGGGGGATGAGTCCGCCTGCGAAGGGGACGAAGCTCGCGATCCGGACGATGCCGCTCATGTCCTGCGTATCGACCGGCCGGCGCTCCGCGGCGCAGAGTCCGGAGGAGTCATTTCCGCATGACGTCGTCGTGCTAGGTCGACGGTCCCGGGTCTTCCGGCCGAGCCGGGGTCAGCCCTGCGGGTCTGCCGCCCGGTACCCCACGCCGCGAACGGTCTCGATCAGCTGCTCGTGCTCGGGCCCGAGCTTCGATCGCAGCCGCCGGACGTGCACGTCGACCGTGCGGGTGCCGCCGTAGAAGTCGAACCCCCAGACCTCGCGCATCAACGCGGGGCGCGTGTACACGCGCCCCGGGTGCTGCGCCAGGAACCGGAGCAGCTCGAACTCCTTGAACGTCAGGTCCAGCGCCCGCCCGCCCGCGGTGACCCGGTACGTGTCGGTGTCGATCGACAGGGGTCCGAGCCGGACGATCGCGCCGTCGCCGCTCCCCGCCCGCCGGCGCAGCATCGCCAGCCGGAGCCTGATCTCGGCCTCGGGAGCCCCCGGATAGACGAACTCGTCCGCGACCTCGTGCCATGGATAGCGGTCGAGCCGGTCGCGCTCGATGAGCACCACCGTCGGAACACGCGCGTTCCGCGTGCGAAGCTCCGAAAGCACGGTCCAGGCCTGCCCCGGGTTCTCGCCCGCGTCGACGAGCACCGCGACCGGATCGAGCCCGAGGACGTGGCCGAGGGAGGCGAGCGAGAGCGGCTCGATCTTGAGGTCGAGCCGGAGCTCCTCGAGGGCCGGCAGCGCGACTCCCGGGGAGCGGTCCGAGAGGAGGGCGAGGAGGGCCATCGGGATCGTTCCCACCTTAGCTGGTCGGCGGGTTCGCCGGTACGCTTGACCTGCGATGACGATCCGGATCCGCCTGTTCGCCTCCCTGCGCGAGCTGGCTGGGGCGTCCGAGACCGAGGCCACCGGCCGCACAGTCGGCGAGCTGGCCGACCAGCTGTCGGCCCTGCACGGAGAGCGGTTCGCGAAGATCGCCGCGGCGTCGTCGTTCGTGGTGAACGGCGAGCGGGCCACGCGCACCTCGGCCGTGGCCGACGGCGACGAGGTTGCGATCCTGCCGCCGGTCAGCGGGGGCCGATCACCATAGGTTCGGCTTCCACACCATCAGGAAGACGACCACCACGGTGAGCGCCGTCACCACCACGCCGAACCGAGTCGCGGTTGAGGCCGCCGCTCGGTAGGCCGTCGCGGTGCCCGCGTCCGAGGGGTCCGCCGCGACCCGCTCGGCCAGGTCCCGCTGCCGCCGGAACGCCGGCGCGTAGGCGCGCACGGCCGTCACCGTGAGCGCCGCGTAGATCGCGACGCCGATCACGAGCCATCCCGTCCGGAAGAACGAGATCCCCGTCAGACCGATCAGCACGACGCCGGTGACCGCTTGCGCGATGTAGGCCGGCGTCGGGAGCCTCGCGTCGAGCCACGAGATCGAGCGAAGGACGAACGCCCTGGTCGCGGGGTCGGACCTCTCGGCCATCGAGACCCACAGGCCGTAGGTGAGGGTCGGTCCGAGCGCCGCGATCGCTCCCAGGACGTGGAGCAGTAGGAAGAGATGGATCCAGAAGGACCTGCCCATGGCGGCAAGGCTAGCCACCCACGGCCGGGTCGCGTCCGGCTGTCAGTCCTGCGATACTCCTTCGACCGATGCGATTCCACCGCGTTCTTCTGGTCGTCAACCCCGTCGCGCGCACCGTGTCCCAGCCCACCCTTGCGGTGATCGAGAAGGCACTGTCGGCCGACTTCCGCCTGGAGGTGGCCGAGACCAAGGAGAAGGGGCACGCCAGCGAGATCGCGGGGCAGGCCGTCGCCGACGGGATCGACCTGGTCGTCGTGTTCAGCGGCGACGGCACGATCAACGAGGCGGTCAACGCGCTGGCCGGAACGGACGTGGCGCTCGGCGTGCTTCCCGGAGGGGCCACGAACGTGCTCGTGCGTGCGCTCGGGCTGCCGACCGACCCCGTCGAGTGCACCGGGATCCTGATCCCGAAGGCCCTCGACGACGAGGCGTTCAAGCTGAACCTGGGACGTGCGGACGGCCGGTACTTCGCGGTGAATTGCGGGGCGGGCATCGACGCCGCGGCCATGCGCCGCCTCGAGGAGAAGTCGCCGTCGACCAAGCAGAAGTTCGACCGCGCGGCGTTCCGCGCCGTGGCATGGGAGCTGATGGTCGGGTACGGAGGCAAGACGCCCGACCTCGAGGTTCGCGTCGACGACCGCGACCCGATCCCGTCGCTCTCGGTGATGATGGGCCGGACCGACCCGTACACCTTCTACAAGGAGCGCGGGGTGCGGATGACGCCCGGGGCGTCCCTGGAACGGGGTCTGGACGTGCTCTCGGTCCGCCGGTTGAACCGCCGCAACGTTCCCCGGATCGCGTGGCAGGTGTTCGGATCCGCGCGGCACGTCCACGGGCGGGACACGGACTACGTCCACGACGCCTCGCACGTGCTGGTGACCTCGCGGGATCCCTTCCCGGTGCAGGTCGACGGCGACTCGCTGGGCGATCATCGCCGACTGGACGTCCAGATGGCGCCCGAGGCCCTCTGGGTCGTTGCCTGAACGGCTCCCGTATCCTGCGGTAAGACCCCGATCGAAAGGCTGACCCCGCATGTCCGACATCGAACCGATCGCCCCGCACGGCGGCGAACTCGTCGACCTTCGGGTGGACGGCGACGCCGCCGTGTCCCTGGCCGCAGAGGCCGAACACCTCCCGAAGGTGATCGCGTCGCAGCGCGAGCTCGCAGACCTGGAGATGCTCGCGGTCGGAGCGCTCAGCCCGTTGCGGGGGTTCCAGGACGAGGCCGACTACCACAGCGTCCTGGACACCATGCATCTGCAGAACGGGCTGGCCTGGTCGATCCCGGTCGTGCTTTCGCTGGGCGAGGAGGACGTGCACCGGATCGGCGGGGCCGACGCGGTCGCCGTCGTGCCGGACGGCGGCGCGGATGCCCTGGCCGTCCTTCGCGTGGGCGGCGTCTTCGCTCGCGACAAGCAGAAGGAGGCGGCCCAGGTCTACCGCGCGCAGGACGGTGCCCACCCCGGCGTGCGTGCGGTCATGGAGTCCGGCGACCACTGCGTGTCGGGGGAGCTCGAGGTCATCGCGCTCCCGGCTCACGACGACTTCGTCGAGTACCGCCTCACGCCGGCCGAGACGCGCGCGGAGTTCGTGGGTCGCGGCTGGCGCACCGTGGTCGGCTTCCAGACGCGCAACCCGATCCATCGCGCGCACGAGTACATCCAGAAGTGCGCCCTCGAGATCGTCGACGGGCTCCTCGTGCATCCGTTGATGGGGGCCACGAAGGGCGACGACGTTCCGGCCGACGTGCGGATGCGGTGCTACGAGGCACTGTTCGAGGGCTACTATCCGAAGGACCGGGCGATGGTGTCCGTGTTCCCGGCAGCGATGCGTTACGCCGGGCCCCGGGAGGCGATCTGGCACGCGATCGCGCGCAAGAACTACGGGTGCACCCACTTCATCGTCGGGCGCGACCACGCCGGCGTCGGTGACTACTACGGCACCTACGATGCGCAGGCGATCTTCGAGGAGTTCGAGCCGGGCGAGCTGGGAATCCAACCGCTCAAGTTCGAGCACAGCTTCTGGTGCAACGCGTGCGAAGGCATGGCGTCGCCCAAGACGTGCCCGCACGGGGAGGAGTCCCGCGTCTCGCTCTCCGGAACGAAGGTGCGCGAGATGCTGCGCAAGGGCGAGCGCCCGCCGCGGGAGTTCTCCCGGCCGGAGGTGGCGGACCTGCTAATCGCGGCGATGCACGAGTAGCGTTCGCGCGAGTCCCCGGTAGTAGCATCCGCCCGTGACCGACCATCCCGCCAACCGGCGGATCGACCGCATCCTCGACGCCGGGTACGCGTCGGGCCTGGCGGAGCTGTCGCTCGAGGAGCTTCGGCGGCGCCGCGACGAGTGCATGGCCGAGCGCGAGTACCTCTCGTTGCTGCGGCGGCTCCTGCAAGGGCGTGCGGAGATCCTGCACGCCGAGCTCGAGTCGCGAGACAGCGCCGGACCCACCGGCCCGCTCGTGGATCGGCTGGCCGCGATCCTGACCGCCGACGAGCCGCCGCCGACCTCGCGCGGCGAAGCGGTTCGCATCGGGCTTCCCGAGGAGGAGATGTTGCTGGCCCGCCGCCGTGTGGAGCGGCTGTCGGCCGACGCCGGCATCTCCGACCCCTCGCGGCTGGACGACGAGGCGCTCGCGTCGGCGATCGGCGCACTCGTCACGGAGGAGCAGGGCGTTTCGCGGATGCGCCGCGACGTGATCGCGGTGCTCGACGCCTTCCAGGACGAGCTCAAGCGCCGGTACAAGGAGGACCCCTCCCTCGCGCTGCAGTGAGCGCAGGGGTACCCGAGCGCCCGACGGACTAGGCTCCCGATCCGTGTCGGCTCCCGCCCCGCTCGTCCGCGTGGTCCGCTCCGGGCTCGAGGAGTCGCTCCACCTCGGACACGTCGTGGTGTGCGACGCGCGGGGGCGGGTGCTCGCGTGGGCCGGCGACCCGGACCGGCCCGTGTACGTCCGCTCCTGCCTCAAACCCTTCCAGAGCGCGGTCTCACTGTCGGCGTTCGGCTCCGACGATCGACCGTCGGATCGGCTGGTCGCGATCACCTGCGCATCCCACAACGGCGAGGCGATCCACGTTCGGGCGGTGCGCGACCTGCTGGCCCGGGGCGGCCTGACCCCCGACGACCTGCGAACCCCGCCCGCCTATCCCAGCGATCTCGCCGCCGCGGTGCGCGTCAGGCAACGGCGGCCCGTCTATCACAACTGCTCCGGAAAGCACGCCGGCATGCTGCTCGCCTGCGTGCGTGCCGGCTGGCCGGTCGAGGACTACCGGGATCGGCGCCATCCGCTGCAACGGCGCGTCCTCGCCGCCGTCCGCGATCTGAGCGGCGTCGCCCACCCCTCGATCGGCACCGACGGATGCGGCGTGCCCACCCCCGGCATGCCGCTGCGAGCGGTGGCCACGATGTTCGCCAGGCTCGCCTCCCCATCGGGCGACCTCGCCCCCTTCCTTCGGCGTGCCGCGGCCGCGATGCGCTCGCGGCCCTATCTGGTCGGGGGCCGCAACCGCGCCGACACGGCGGTGATGGCCGCCACCGGCGGACTCGTGATGAAGGAGGGCGCTGAGGCGCTCGACTGCGTGTGCGTCCCCGATGCTGGGATCGGGATCGCGGTGAAGGTGGCCGACGGCGGGTATCGAGCCGCGGGGCCCGCCGTCATCGCGGTGCTGCGGGAGCTCGGGCTGCTGAGCGCGGCCGAGCGACGGGCGCTCGCCCCCGTGGAGCGGCCGGACGTGCTCGGGGGTGGCCGGCCGGTGGGACGGATCGAGCCGATGGTCGCCCTGAAGTCGCGGCGTTGATCACCCTTCCGACCGTTCGCGTCCGTCGCCCGTACCATCGATGTTGAGGAACGTGAAGCACGAGGAAGGGATCGAGGAGCCGTGACGCCTGCCGCACCGCGCGTGGCGATGCTGTCGGTCCACACCTCGCCCGTGGACCAGCCGGGCAGCGGCGACTCGGGCGGGATGAACGTCTACATCCGCGAGGTCGCGGAGCGGCTGGCCCAGCAGGGGTTGCAGCTCGACGTGTTCACACGGTGCCGGGGGGGCGACGATCACGAGACCAAGCACCTCGCGCCGGGCGCGCGGGTGGTGAGCATCAAGGCGGGACCCTGCGCCCCGATCCCGAAGGCCGACCTTCCCCGATTCCTGCCGGAGTTCCTCGGAGGCGTGCTTTCCCACGCCCGCGGCGAAGCGCGCACCTACGACGTCGTGCACAGCCACTACTGGCTCTCGGGCTGGATCGGCCGCGCGGCCAAGGAGCTGTGGCGCGCTCCACTCGTGGCCTCGTTCCACACCCTCGGCAAGGTCAAGAACTATTCCCTCGCCCGCGGAGAGGGACCCGAGCCGCCCCTCCGGCTGGAGGGCGAGGAGCGCGTGATCCGAACCGCCGACCGGATCCTGGCCGCCACGCCGTCGGAGGCCGGACAGCTGGTCGGGCTCTACCGCGCCGACCCCGACGACATCAGGATCGTTCCACCGGGCGTCGACCACACGATCTTCACCCCGCGCGACCGGGCCGCATCCCAGGCGCGGCTGCACCTAACCGGGCTCCGGCTGCTGCTGTACGTCGGCCGGCTCCAGGCGCACAAGGGGCCGGACGTGGCGGTGCGGATCGTCGCCGAGGCGGTCGCCCGCGACCCGTGGGCGACGCGCGACCTGATGCTCGCGATCGTCGGCGGGCCGAGCGGACCGGAGAGCTCCGCGGCGGGACGGCTCCTCCACCTCGCCCACGCGCTGGGCGTGGCCGACCGCGTCGTGTTGTTCCCCCCCAGGAACAGCCTCGGCTGGCCGACTTCTACGGTGCGGCCGACGTCGTGCTCGTGCCGTCGCGGTCGGAGTCGTTCGGGCTCGTCGCGCTCGAGGCCCAGGCGTGCGGAGCCCCCGTCGTGGCCGCGGCCGTCGGGGGCCTTCGCTACGTCGTCGACGACGGTCGCACGGGGTTCGTCGTCGAGGGGCACGACCCCAGCGACCACGCCGAGCGCGTGCTGCAGATCATCCGCGATCCCGCGCTGCAGGCGGGTCTGGGCGCGCGCGCGGCGCGCCAGGCGCTCCGGTTCACGTGGGACGCGACGGCCGGCGAGGTCCGGTCGGTCTACGACGAGCTGCTGCACGTCTGAGGAGCGCTTGCCCGCAGGCCACCTGCCGTTCGCCGATTTGTCACTTTTTCTCCCGAGCTTCCTACCAGGGAGTATGCTGCTTGACCTGCGGAAACGGCGGCTTGACCACCCGGGGGGCCGCCGGTATGTTCCGCTTCGCTCCGAGCGGTCGCGACGACCGAGACGGAGAGACCGGACGAAGCACCGGGTGCGACCGGCGGTGGCGACACCGAACGGAACCAGGTGCGACGGGGGCAACGGAAGCCCGTGAGGCCGAAAGGTCACGCGGCCGGAAGGAGCCCTCGCGCCGGGGAAGGCCGCGAGGCCGGAACCGGCGGCCCGTCGGGGCGCGTCGCAAGACGGGATCCGGCGGGGGTCCGTCGCCCGAAGGGCGCGCGGGACGGTGGCGACACCGGTCGGCGAGGCCGCGGGCGGCGAAGGCGGGGAAGCGTCGCAAGGCGAGTTCCCGCCGGCGGTCCGGACCCTCTCCGACGAGGGGATCGGGGTCGCTCGGAGCATCAGAGCCCGAGGGGCTGACGGAGGCCGAACGCTTCGGCGGGCGGCGAGCCGAAGGTCTCTCGGGTTCTGCTTTTCCCGCTCGTTTCTTCGGTAGCGTCTCCCGCATGGATGCCGCACACGGTCGTGGCGACAAGACCCGGCAACGGCGGGAGCGGATCGTCGAGGCCGCGATGCGGCACTTCGCGGAGCACGGATACCGGGGTGCGCGCGTCGAGGACATCGCCTCGGAGGTCGGCGTGGCCAAGGGCACGGTCTTCCTGGACTTCACCTCCAAGGAGGGGCTGTTCCTCGAGGTCTACCAAAGGGCCGTCTCGATGCTGCCGGCGTGGCTCGACGCGCCCGGCGACGTCGTCGCGGAGGGCTTCTGGGTGACCCTGGACTGGTGGCTTCGTCGCACCGAGGAGTCGGTGGCGGCCGACCCCGTCCCGAACCGGGTCGCGGTGATCGGTCGCTACGACGCGGGCCTCGGTCTGCGCCAGCCGATCGATCGCTTCATGCGCAGCGAGGACCCGTACGGCACGCTCGAGTTCGTCGAGTTCGGCGTGCAACGGGGAGAGCTTCGCGACGACGTCGACGCGGAGATGATGGCCTCGGTCCTGGACTGGCTCGCCGAGCGGTTCCAGGACGCCCTCGTCTCCGAGGATCTCGACCCCGGGCTGATCCACCGCCGGCCGGAACGCCGCGACACGCGGATCAAGGAGTTCGTGGAGGTGCTTCGTCGCGGCATGGAACGAGGCGGCGACGACCGGTGACCGGCGACGCGGAGTGGACCGAGTACTACGCCGCGAACGACGGGAGGCCCCCGCGCGCGATGCTGCTCGACGTGTTGGCGTTGTTCGACGCGCCCGGCGACGCCGTCGACCTCGGCTGCGGCAGCGGCATCGACACGGTCGCGATGCTCGAGGCGGGCTGGAAGGTCTTCTCCGCCGACGCGCAGGATGAGGCGGTCGCCCGACTCCTCGCGAGGGTTCCGCCGGCGTCGCTCGGCCGTCTCACCACCGCCGTCGCCGGGATGGAGGACGTGACGCTGCCGCCGGCCGATCTGGTGTGGGCCGGGTTCAGCCTCTTCTTCTGCGACCCCCCACGGTTCCCCGAGGTATGGGGCCGGATCCAGACGTCGGTCCGCCCCGGCGGGAGGTTCGCGGGCGAGCTGCTCGGCGACCGCGACAGTTGGGCGTCCGACGACGACATCACGGCCCTCGGGCGACGGGCCGCCCGAAACCTCTTCGACGGGTGGGCCGTCGAGCTCTTCGAGGAGGAAGAGAACGACGGGTCGGCGTGCTCGGGACCCAAACACTGGCACGTCTTCCACGTGGTCGCGCGGGCTCCGGAAGGCGGCGCCTAGACTCCCGCCGTGAGCCTGTCGACGAGCGTGCTGCGGCCTGCGGTGATCCGCGTCACGGAGCTCCCGTGGTTCCGTCGGCTCGTCACCGAGACCGCCCCGGGCCGCATGATCGGGTCGCGGTTCGTGGCGGGGACCGATCTCGACGAGGCGATCCAGGTTGCCCGCGAGCTCGATCGGCAGCGGGTGACGTCGATGCTCGACCACCTCGGCGAGAACGTCGAGACCCCGGCGCACGCCGCGCGGGCGCGTGACGCGTACCTTGCGGCGCTCGCACGGATCGCCGAGGAGTCGACGCTGGACGCGGGCGTCTCGGTCAAGCTCACCCAGCTCGGGCTGGACCAGTCGGTGACGACGTGCCTGGACAACCTCCGTCCCGTGCTCGAGGCGGCCGTCGAGACAGGCGCCTTCGTCATGATCGACATGGAGTCCTACGGCTACGTCGACGACACCCTCGAGGTCCTCCGGCGCGCCGCCGAGCGCTCGCCGCGCGTGGGCGTGTGCATCCAGTCCTACCTGCGACGCAGCGAACGCGACGTGTTCGACCTTCCCGCGGGGTGCCGGGTGCGTCTGGTCAAGGGCGCCTATCTGGAGCCCCCGGGCGTCGTCTACACGTCCAAGGGCGAGGTCGATGGCAGCTTCCGCCGGTTGTTCGCAACGCTGTTCGCACGCGGGCACCCGATCGACGTCGCGACGCACGACCCCCGCCTGCTCGAAGGCGTGCGCCGGCGGGTCGACGCCGTCGACGGCGGCTGGTCGCGGGTGGAGTTCCAGATGCTGTACGGTGTGCGCCGGGACCTGCAGGCTCGGTTCGCCGGCCAGGGATATCCCGTCCGCGTGTACATCCCGTACGGCACCGAGTGGTACCCGTACCTCACGCGACGGCTGGCCGAGCGCCCCGCGAACCTGTGGTTCTTCGCGTCCAACCTGGTGAGGGTCCGATGAGCCGGTCGAGCAGGAAGGTTGCGTTCCTCGGCGGCGGCAAGATGGGCGAGGCCCTGATCTCGGGGCTGATCCGCTCGGGCGGCCGCAGCGCCGACGAGATCATCGTGACCGCGCGGCGCGACGAGCGGGTGCGCGAGCTGGCCGGCACCTACGGGGTCCGCGCGACGCTCGACAACGCCGAGGCCGCCGGGTTCGCCGACGTGCTCGTGCTGATGACCAAGCCGCAGGACATCGACGTGCTGCTGTCACAGATCCGCGAGCACGTGACCTCGCGCCACCTGATCGTGAGCTTCGCCGCGGGCATCCGAACGTCGTTCGTGGAGAAGCGGCTGCCCGACGACGTGCCGGTCGTGCGCGTCATGTCGAACGTCCCGGTCATGGTCGACGAGGCGATGACGGTGATCGCGGCCGGACGGCTCGCAACCGAGGAGCACATGGCCGTGACCGAGGAGCTGCTCGGCTACGTCGGGAAGGTGCTCCGGCTCAACGAGACCCATCTGGACGCCGTGACGGCCACGTCGGGCAGCGGTCCGGCGTACTTCTTCCTGCTGGCCGAGGCGATGATCGAGGCGTGCATCCTGCTCGGCCTCTCGCGCGACGTCGCCACCGACCTCATCATCCAGACGATGCTCGGGTCGGCGAAGATGCTGCGCGACACCGGCAAGCACCCCGTGGAGCTCCGCGAGATGGTCACCTCGCCCGGTGGCACCACGATCGAGGCGATCCGCCACCTCGAGGAGGCCGGGGTGCGCGCCGCCTTCCTGAACGCGATCGACGCCGCCAAGAAGCGTAGCGAGCAGCTCGCGCAGGGCGGCGACGACGACGGCGACTGACGAGAGAGGAGCACCATGGGTCGCGGCGATCTGAAGAAGGTCCGCAGCGCGCGGGACCGGCAGCGAAAGGCCAAGGCGCGCGAGCTGAAGGCTGCACAGGAGCGTGGCGCCGCCCGGAAGGCCGCCAAGAAGCGCTAGCCGCCCTTCCGGGGCTGCCCGATCTTGTTGCGCAGGGTCCCGACGCCCTCGGCCGCAAGCTCGACGACCGCGCCCGGCCACAGCCGGCACGCCTCGACGTCCTCGGTCCGGAACGGTCCCAGCGCGAACCCGTCGCCGCGCTCCAGCACGCCGAGGGTCGAGGCCCCGGCGATCAGCTCGAACAGGCTCCGGGACGCGCCGTTGAGGTTGCCCTTGAGAATCTCCGTGCCGTCGATCTTCACCCGCAGGAACATCGACTGGGCGTCGAGGTCGTCGGCGGTCACGACGCAGGGCCCGATCGCGAGCGGCACGCCTTCGGCGGCCTCGATCGGGGCCCCGCTCGCATCGCGCGCGACCCAGTCGTTGACGAGCGTGTAGCCGAAGACCGAGGTCCGGGCGACGTCGGGCGTGACCTTGCGGATCTCGCGCGCGAGGAGCGCGGCCACCTTCGGCTCGTACGCCAGCCACGCGGCGTCTCGCGGCCACGGTACGTCGTCCTCCGGCCCGACGATGCGGCGCTCCACGTCGGCCGCGCCAGGGGACAGCAACGATGCGGGGAAGAGGGGGGTCAGCACGCGCGGTCGCTTCACCCGCTGGTCCCATACGTCCTCTCGGGCGAGCGCCGCGTGGGCGGCGTCCATGACGGTGCCTCGGCTGCTCGAGACGAGACCCTCGAGCGTGGTGGGGAAGGCCGGGTGCCCGACCGCGTCGGGCAGATCGACCACCTCACCCTCGACGATCGCCCCCAGTCGCCGCTGCCCCCCGCGGTCGTAGCTGACGAGCTTCATCCAGGGAGACGAAGCCTACGCCTGCCGGCGTCGGGTTTCACGCACCCCGCCGGACGGATCGCGGGGAACGCGAGAAATGCGGCGTGACCTGCGGTTCCGGCGGAGCACCCACGGTCAGCCGCGCCTGGGCGACCCAGCCGGCGAACGGCTACGATTCCTTGGTTCGGCGCGTTCTCGCATGCGATGCGAGAGGGAGGCGAGTCCTATGGCAGAAGGTTTCCGCATCACCTACGCAACGATGTCGGCGGACAACGAGGAGTTGCACAAGGACTACGACGCAGGTATCGAGCAGGCCAAGGCCGAGCTCGGCAGGACCGTGCCCGTCGTGGTCAACGGCGAGGAGCGTCCGGGCGAGGACGCGTACGAGCTCCGGTCGCCGATCGACGGCACCCTGCTCGCGACCGTCGCACAGGCGAGCCGGCAAGACGTGGCGGACGCGGTCGCGGCGGCCAAGGCCTTCGCGATCGAGTGGGACCGGATGGGCTGGCGCAAGCGCGTCGAGCTACTCGAGAACACGGCCGACATCCTCACCGAGCGCCGGAGCCTTCTGGCCGCGCTGATGGCGATGGAGGTCGGCAAGAACCGCCTGGAGGCCCTCGGCGACGTCGAGGAGACCGCGGACCTGATGCGCTGGAACGCGCGTGAGATGACCGAGCACGACGGGTTCACCGTGCCGATGCAGTCGATGGGGGCGAGCGGGCAGTACTACGACGTCATGCGCCCCTACGGGGTCTGGGCGGTCATCAGCCCGTTCAACTTCCCGATGGCTCTCGCCGGCGGACCGTCCTCCGGCGCCCTCGTGGCCGGCAACTGCGTCGTGTTCAAGCCGGCGCACCAGGGCGCGCTGCTCGGGCACCGGCTCTACGAGGCCTACCGCGACGCCGGGGTTCCCGCTGCCGCCTTCCAGTTCCTGCCGGGCCGCGGCTCGGTCGTCGGCGACGCGATCGTGCACCATCCCGACGTCGGCGGCATCACGTTCACGGGCTCCTACGACGTGGGCATGTCGATCTACCGCAGCTTCGCCTCGGACTTCCCGAAGCCGGTGATCTGCGAGATGGGCGGCAAGAACGCCACGATCGTCACGAAGAACGCGGACCTCGACAAGGCGACGGACGGTGTGATGCGTTCCGCGTTCGGCTACGGCGGCCAGAAGTGCTCCGCGTGCTCCCGCGTCTACATCGAGCGCGAGGTCTTCGACGACTTCGTCGCGAAGCTCAAGGAGAAGGCCGAGGCCATCGCGATCGGGAACCCGCTCGACAAGGACGTCTACCTCGGGCCGGTGATCAACGACGCGGCCGTCGAGACCTTCGAGCAGGCGTCGGCCGAGGCGAAGAAGAACGGCACCGTCGTCACCGGCGGCGAGCGGCTGACCGACGGCGAGTTCGCCGGCGGGAAGTTCGTCCAGCCGACGGTGGTCGAGGTGCCCGAGGACAGCTGGATCTGGAAGAAGGAGCTGTTCGTACCGTTCGTCTCGGTGGCGCCCTACGAGGAGCTGGACGAGGCGATCGACCGGGCCAACGCGAGCGAGTACGGGTTGACCTCGGGCTTCTACTCCGAGGACCGGGCCGAGATCGACGAGTGGCTCGACAAGATCGAGGCGGGCGTGATCTACGTGAACCGGCGAGCCGGCTCGACCACCGGGGCGTGGCCGGGTGTGCAGCCCTTCGGGGGCTGGAAGGGCTCGGGCACCACCGGCAAGGCAGGCGGCGGTCCCTACTACGTCACGCAGTACATGCGCGAGCAGTCCAGGACGGTGATCGAAGAGTGACGGTGGAGGAGTCGCGGCTCGGCTACGACGGCCTCGCGTCCCGTTCGGAGCCGCGTCTCGTCACCGAGATCCCGGGGCCCGAGGCGGTCGCGCTGATCGAGCGCGACCGCCTCGTCACGAGCCCGTCGCTCCCGCGCGCCTATCCGCTCGTCCCGAGGCGGGGCGCCGGCTCGGTCATCGAGGACGTGGACGGCAACGTCTACCTCGACCTGAACGCCGGCATCGCGGTCACGTCGACCGGGCACTGCCACCCCCGCGTGGTGGAGGCGATCCAGCGGCAGGCCACGGAGCTCCTGCACTACTCGGGCAGCGACTTCTACCTCCCCGCGTACGCCGAGGTGTGCGAGCGGCTCGACGCGATGGCGCCGTTCGACGGCCGCTCCGCACGGTCCTTCCTCACGAACTCCGGCACCGAGGCGGTCGAGGCCGCGATCAAGCTCGCCCGGTACGCGACCGGACGGCAGTACCTCGTTGGGTTCCTCCAGTCCTTCCACGGTCGGTCGATGGGAAGCGTCTCGCTCACCGCCAGCAAGGCGCTGTACCGGACGAACTTCGGCCCACTGCTGCCGTCCGTGCACCACGGCGTCTACGGCGACTTCGACTACCTCGAGCAGGTCGTGTTCAAGCGGCTCGTCTCGCCGACCGAGGTCGCGTCGATCGTCGTCGAGACCTGGCTTGGGGAGGGCGGCTACGTGCTGCCCCCCGAGGGGTGGTTCGGCTCCCTGCGCGCCCTCTGCGACAAGTACGGCATCCTGCTGATCTGCGACGAGGTCCAGTGCGGGATGGGGCGCAGCGGCAAGACCTGGGCGATCGAGCACGAGGGGGTCGCGCCCGACATCCTCGTGTCGGGCAAGGGCATCGCGAGCGGCCTGCCGCTCGGCGCGATGATCGCGCGCGACGACCTGATGGTGTGGAAGCTCGGCTCGCACGGCTCGACCTACGGCGGCAGTCCGCTGTCCTGCGTGGCCGCTCTCGCCACCTTCGACGTGATCGAGCAGGAGGATCTGCTCGGCAACGCCACGAGGGTGGGGAAGGTCCTGCTGGACGGCCTGCGGCAGATCGCCGAGCGGCATCCGCTGATCCACGAGGTACGCGGCAAGGCGCTGTGGATCGGGCTCTCGTTCGCGGACCATCGCACGGCGGCCGAGATCGAGGTCGCCGCGTTCAAACGCGGCCTGCTCGTGCTGACGTGCGGCGACGACGCGGTCCGGATCGCGCCGCCGCTCGTGTTTCGCGAGGACCAGGCGCGCGCGGCGCTGGACATCTTCGAAGACGTCGTGGCGGGCGTCGAGGCGGGAGCCTAGGCGGGAGACCCCTTGGCGGCGGCACCCGACACGCTGACCTTCGACTGCGCCGCCCCCGTCCGGGTCGCAGCGTTCTGGGCCGAGGCGCTCGGGCACAAGGTGCTCGAGCCCGATCCGAAGGGGACGTTCGTGCTCGATCCCTCCGGCCGTTCCCGGGGAACGTTCTTCCAGCCGGTGCCCGAGCCAAAGGTCGTCAAGAACCGCGTGCACCTCGATCTGCGGCCGGCCGGCACGATGGCCGAGGAGGTCGAGCGCCTCGGCACGCTCGGGGCCACGGTGCTGCGGGTGGTCGAGGAGCACGGCAGCTCGTGGACCGTGATGGCCGACGTCGAGGGGAACGAGCTCTGCGTCCTGCTCGGAGCGCGTGAGGGCGCCAAGCGCGACGTACCCGGCATCGACTCGGTCGTGGTCGACGCCGGCGACTGGCAGCGTGTGGCCGACTTCTGGTGCTCGATGCTCGGCTACGACGTCCACGCCACGGGCGAGCACGGGATCGAGATCGTGGGCTCACGCGAGGGCGACCCGATGCTCTCGTTCGTGCAGGTGCCCGAGCCGAAGAGCGTGAAGAACCGGATCCACCTCGACGTCCGGCCCGACACCTCGATGGCGGCCGAGGTCGAGCGAGTGCAGGCGCTCGGCGCCACGACGCGGGGGTTCATCGAGGTCGAGGGTAGCTTCTGGACGCAGATGCGCGATCCGGAGGGCAACGAGTTCTGCATCCTGCGCGGCCCCGAGGACGGGTGGTCGCCGGATGAGCTCTGACAAGCGCGCCACTATGCGCGACGCCGTCGCCGAGCTCGTCCGCGACGGCGACACGGTGGCGATCGAGGGGTTCACACACCTGATCTGCTTCGCGGCCGGGCACGAGATCATCCGCCAGCGCAAGCGCGACCTGACGCTCGCTCGCATGACGCCCGACGTGATCTACGACCAGATGGTCGGCGCCGGCGTCGCGCGCAAGCTGATCTTCTCGTGGCTGGGGAATCCGGGGGTGGGCTCGCTGCACGCCGTTCGCCGCCGGATCGAGGACGCCGATCCCGAGCCGCTCGAGATCGAGGAGTACTCGCACTTCGGCATGGTGTCGCGCTACATGGCCGGCGCGTCGAACCTCCCGTTCTTCCCGATCCGCAGCTACTTCGAGAGCGACATCCCGAAGGTGAACCCGAAGATCGTCCCGATGCGCTCGCCCTACGACGACGCCGCCGACGTGTACGTGGTGCCGCCGCTCCGCCCGGACGTCACGATCGTTCACGCGCAGCGCGCGGACGCGGCAGGGGACGCGCAGATCTGGGGGCTGCTCGGCTGTCAGAAGGAGGCCGCGTTCGCCGCCGAGCGGGTGATCGTCGTTTGCGAGCAGATCGTCGACGAGACCGTGATCCGGCGCGACCCGAACCGCACCGTGATCCCCGGCGTCACGGTGGACGCCGTCGTCGAGGAGCCGTTCGGGTGCCATCCGAGCTTCGCCCAGGGCTACTACGACCGCGACAACCGCTTCTATCTCGAATGGGACACGATCGCCCGCGAACAGGCGTCGCTCGAAGCGTGGCTCGACCAGTGGGTCTACGGGCTCTCCACGCACGCCGAGTACGTCGAGAAGTTCGGCCGCTCCTACTGGGACGCCCTGCGGCCGGAGCCGGCGCCGTCGGGCGAGGTCGACTACGGGAGGTATGCATGAGCGACGCGCGCGCCGAGGTCGGCTACACGAAGAGCGAGATCATGATCGCGGCGTCGGCCCGGCAGCTGGCCGGCGAGCGGAACTGCTTCGTCGGCGTCGGCCTGCCCAACATCGTGTGCAACCTGGCGCAGCGCACCGTCGCCACCGACCTCCAGCTCGTCTACGAGTCCGGCGTCTTCGGCGCCCGCCCCGAACGGCTCCCGCTGTCGATCGGCGATCCCACGCTCGCGACCGGCGCCACCGCGATCACGAGCATGTACGAGCTCTTCGCCTTCTACCTGCAGGCGGGTCTGATCGACGCCGCGTTCCTCGGCGGCGCGCAGATCGACCGGTACGGCAACCTCAACACGACCGTGATCGGCGACTACGCGCACCCCAAGGTGCGGCTGCCCGGCTCGGGCGGCGCGTGCGAGATCGCGATCCACGCGCGCAAGATCCTGGTCATCATGCGGCAGGCGCCGCGCTCGTTCGTCGAGCGGCTCGATTTCCGCACCTCGCCGGGACACTCGGGCGACCCCGAGCACGACCGCGCGCGTGGCTGGTCGGGGAGCGGACCCACGAGCGTGGTCACCGATCTGGCCGTCCACGGCTTCGACCCCGAGACCGGCGAGATGACCGTGCAGAGCCTGCACCCCGATGTCACGCTCGACGACGTTCGGGCCAGCATGGGGTGGGAGCCGAAGATCGCCGCCGACCTCGGCACCACCGACCCCCCATCGGACGAAGAGCTCCGGCTGATCCGCGAGGAGCTGGATCCCGGCGGGGCGTACACGAGGTAGGAGGACGATGACCGAGCACGAGGAGCAGATCGTCGCCGAGACCGGCGTGAGCCGGGTCTTCCCGCGCATGCTGGATCGCGCGCTGCCGACGGCGGTCGCCGCGGAGGGTGCGTGGATCGTCGACGCCGACGGCAACCGCTACCTCGACGGGGCCGGCGGCGCCGTTGTGGTCGGGGTCGGCCATGCCGATCCCGCTCTGATCGCCGCCGCCGAGGAGCAGCTCCACCGGACCCAGTACGTGCACGGGACGATGTTCACGACCGAGGTGCTGGAGCGATATGCGCGGGAGGTCGCGCCGCTGCTGCCGGTGGACGACGCCCGGATCTACCCGGTGTCCGGCGGCTCGGAGGCCGTCGAGACCGCGATCAAGATGGCCAGGACATACCACCTCGCGACCGGCCAGCCGGCACGCACCACGATCGTTGCTCGGCGCTCGAGCTACCACGGCAACACGCTGGGCGCGCTCGACGCCAGCGGGAAGGAGCCGCTGCGCAAGCCGTACACGCCGTGGCTCGGTCGGTTCCTGCACGCGCCCGCCGCCTACGAGTACCGCTGCGAGAACCCGCGCCACCCGGTCGGCTGTGGCGAGTGGCACGCCGTCCAGCTCGAGAAGATGTTCCAAGGCTATGGCCCGGAGACGGTCGCGGCGTTCATCGCCGAACCGGTGGGCGGGGCCACGCTCGGCGCGGCGGTCCCTACGGACGACTACTGGCCGGCGGTCATCGAGGTCTGCCGCCGTCACGGCGTGCTCGTGATCGCCGACGAGGTGATGACGGGTTTCGGCCGCACCGGCCGGTGGTTCGGGCTGGACCAGTGGGACGTCCGGGCCGACATCGCCACGGCGGGGAAGGGAACGACGAGCGGCTACCTGCCGTTCGGGTTCGCGGCCGCATCGGGCTCCGTCTTCGACGCGATCGCGACCCACGGGTTCGTCCACGGGTTCACGTGGTCCCACAACGCGCTCGGGGCGGCGGTGGCGCAGGCGACCCTCGCGCGGCTCCGCGACGACGGGCTCGTGGAGCGGAGCCGCGACCTCGGCGCCAAGATCAAGGGCGACCTCGAGGCCGCGCTCAACGGGTGCGACATCGTCGGCGACGTCCGCGGGATCGGCATGATGATCGGCGTCGAGCTGGTCCGCGACCCCGAGACGAAGGAGCCGTTCGGAAGGCAGAAGCAGATCACCGAGCAAGTGGTCGGCGCGGCCCGCGAGTCGGGATTGCTGCTCTACTCGTCCACCGGGCACGCCGACGGAACGAACGGCGACCTGGTGATGCTGGGGCCGCCGTTCACGCTCACCGACGACGAGGCCGCGCTGCTCGTCGAGCGAACGGCGGCTGCGATACGGTCGGTCGAGTGAGCGACCGCGTCGGCCTGGTGCTGTGTCCGGAGGCGCGGATCTACGACCACGGCCCGCAGCACCCGCTCCGCCCCGACCGCGTGCTGCTCACCTGGGACCTGATCGCCGCGTACGGTCTCGACGCTCTGCCGAACGTCGATCGGCTCTCATCCGAGTCGGCCGACGACGCCACGATCGAGCTCGTGCACACCCCGGCGTTCGTCGACGCGACGCGCCGAGCCGGTCACGGCGAGGAAGGCGCCTGGGCGCGGTTCGGCTACGGACCCGGCGACAACCCGATCTTCGACCGGATGCACGAGGCGGCGGCGCTGGTCGCGGGGGCGAGCGTCCGAGCGGCCGAGGCCGTCTGGACCGGCGCGTGCGAGCACGCCTTCAACGCGGCCGGTGGGCTGCACCACGCGATGCCCGAGCGTGCCTCGGGGTTCTGCGTCTACGACGACCCGGCGATCGCGATCGCCTGGCTCCTGCGGCAGGGCGCGGAGCGGATCGCCTACGTGGACGTCGACGTGCACCACGGCGACGGCGTGCAGTTCGTCTTCTACGACGACCCGCGCGTACTCACGATCTCGATCCACGAGTTCGCGCCGTGGTTCTTCCCGGGGACGGGAGCTCTCGACGAACGGGGCGCCCCTGGCGCGGAGGGCACGGCGATCAACGTGCCGCTCCCCGAGTTCACGGGCGACGACGCGTGGCTCGAGGCCTTCCGAACGGTCGTGCCCCCGGCGGTCCGTGCGTTCGGCCCCGACGCACTCGTGACCCAGCTGGGGTGCGACACGCATCATCTCGATCCGCTCGCCCAGATGCAGCTGACCACGCGCGCGTACGGCGAGGCCGCCGAAGAGCTGCACGCCCTGGCGCACGATGCCGCGGGCGGCCGCTGGGTGGCGACCGGGGGCGGCGGGTACCAGTGGGCACGCGTGGTCCCGCGCGCGTGGACGATCTATTTCGCCGAGATGGCGGGCGCGAAGATCGACGACGCGCTGCCCGAGGCCTGGATCGAAACGGCCGAGCTCAGGCTCCGGGCCGAGGTGCCGGCGACCCTCTCCGAGCCGGCGCTCGACGCCGGCCGGGGCGACGAGGAAGCGCGCGCGATCGCTTCGATCGTCGCGGGGATGCTCTCGTGACCGGGACCAAGCTCGCCAGCACGCTCGGCCCCGCGAGCGCGACCCCCAAGCTCGTCGTCGGGCTGGCCCGCGCCGGGACCTCGATCTTCCGGCTGAACTTCTCCCACGGCACGCCTGCGGAGCACGAGCGGATGGTGGCGCTCGTCCGGCGCGCGGAGGACGAGATCGGCACGTCGCTCGGGATCCAGGTCGACCTGCCCGGCCCCAAGGTCCGCCTCGCTGACGTTTCACCCGACCCCCTCCGGCTCAAGGCGGGACAGTCGTTCGAGCTGCGGCCCGAGGGTCCGCCCGACGCGAGGGGCGCCGCGACCACGTACCCGGGGCTCGCCGACGATCTGCGACCCGGCGACCGCGTGCTGCTGTCCGACGGCGCGGTCGAGCTCTCCGTCAAGGACTTCGACGGCGACAGCGTGCTGACCGAGTGCGTCCGTGCCGGTGTCGTGCGGTCGGGCCAGGGCGTCAACGTCCCAGCGGAACGGCTCGGGCTGCCCGCCGTGACGGAGCGGGATCGTGAGGGCCTCGCCCGAGCGCTCACGCTCGGCGTCGACTTCATCGGCCAGTCGTTCGTGCGCGCCGCGGCCGACGTGCGCGACCTGCGCGCGCTGATGCAAGATCGCGTCGTTCCGATCGTCGCGAAGATCGAGACGCGACCGGCCGTCGACGGCATCGAGCCGATCCTCGACCAGGCCGACGCCATCATGATCGCGCGCGGGGATCTCGGCGTGGAGCTGCCGATGGAAGAGATCCCACTGATCCAGAAGGAGCTGGTGCGTGCGGCGCGCGCTGCGGGGCGGCCGGCGATCGTCGCCACCCAGATGCTCGAGTCGATGATTCACGCCGCCCGGCCGACGCGCGCCGAGGCCACCGACGTGGCCAACGCCGTGCTCGACGGCGTCGACGCGGTGATGCTGTCTGCGGAGACCGCGATCGGCGACTTCCCGTTCGAGTCGGCCGCCACCGCCCGCTCGATCGCGGCGTACGCGGAGAGCCGCGGCGCGCCGTTCCGCACGCTCGAACCGACCCCGCGCGCGGGGAGCGAGGGCGCCGCGGTGGCGCACGCGGTTGCGTCGATCCCGTTCGCCGACCTCGACATCGTCGCGATCACCTGCTACACGGAAACCGGCCGCACCGCGCGCCTGCTCTCGGCCGAACGCCCGCCCGTGCCCGTGTACGCGTTCGTGCCCCCCGACGACGTCCGGCGAACGACCTGCATCCTGTGGGGTGTGAACGGTCTGCCGGCACGGGTTCCAGCCGACACCGACGAGATGATCGCGCTGATGGACGAGGGGCTCCGCGAGCACGGTCTGGCGCGCAATGGCGACGCGGTGGTCATGGCGGCGTCCTCGCCCGCGGGCAAGACGACGACGAACATGCTGAAGATCCACCGCGTCGGCTCGCCGGTTCGCTGAGTCGCGCTGCGTCACGGCGAGGCGTACGGTCGGCGCATGGGAGACGGCTGGCGTCGCATGGGGGCGGACAACCCGTCGACGAGAGCGGCGGCTCAACCGCGATCCTGGTGTTGGGTTGCTCGGATCTTGTGCCTGAACCAGGGATCGCGAGCGTGGCACGTCGACGTCTCCCGAGGACTTGACTTCACGGTTCGGTTGATCCGGACCGGCAGGTCGCCAACTCGATGCCGAGGCTTGATTCGTGGATCGCGAAGCTCCCGGGGTGCGAGCTTTGTGGAAGGGAGGTGCCGCACCCGCGTCGCAAGATCTGCGACGCCTGCCTACCCCGATCACAAAGCCGCGAAGGCCCAACGGCTGCGCGACGCCGGCCGAGAAGCGCTCATCCGGATCAACACGTCGACCGAGCCAGACGCGGTGGAGAAGCGGAACCGGCGCGCGGCGAGAGCGCGGGAGCGGATGTTGGAGGCTCGACGCTGGGAGCGCCTCAACGGTTCCGAGTTCGATGTCGACGGATACATGCGGAAGTCATGCCGATCATCCCTTCGCTCACGCCGTCGGCTATGCGCGGATCACCGGGCTATCCGGGAACCTCGGCACTCAGGTGCGACAAGGGGTCCGAAGACTGCACCCGATGTACTAGCAATCATTGCTCGAATTCGAGGCCGAACGCCGAGCGTCCCGAGAACCCTTACCGTGAGGCGTCGATCTCGGCGAGTGCCGCACGACCAGCTGTCGAGCTTCGGGATGCATCGTCAGGAAGTCGATAATGTCCGCCCGGTCCTAGCCGTTCGGGTCGCGATAGCGCATCAGCATCGAGGCGATGGCGTCGCGACCGGCTTGGTCACGGATGAGAGCGTCGCGGAGATTTCCGCGGACAGACGGCGTGAGCGTAAGCAGGAGCGAGCGGAGACCCGTTTCGTCGGATGACACAAGACTGCCCTTCCCTCTGGTCACGACTCCGATCCATACGAATACGATGGCGCCCACCACGTTGCCGGCAATGGGCCAAGGGCGGCTCAGTGGCGCCTTATTCATGGCGCACTGCCCGACTCATGGTGTGTATCCGTACGGATCAGATGAATGGGCTGCGGCCCCGTCGGGATTCTCGCTATCCTCCTGCCGATGAACGGGAAGACAACCCGCGAGGAACATCTACGACGAGGTCGCACCCGGTTGAAGTGCACCTTGGTCGCAGCGCTCACTGCTTCTCTGGCGTTCTTGGCGTTGCCTACTCTCGGGGTTCGTTCGGTGTCAGCGGCAGGGGTTCACGCGAACGTTGTGATCTTGATGTCGGACGATCAACGATACGACATGGTGAATCCCACGTTCACTCCCCGGATCTACAGGAACTTGATACAGGGCAATCCTCTGGGGACGTTCAGCAACTCGTTCGTTCCGAATCCTCTGTGCTGTCCTTCTCGCGCGTCCACGCTCACAGGGACATATAGTCACACCAACGGGGTGTGGTCGAACAAGCTGCCGTACGGAGGATTCCCCGTCTTCAACGATGAAAGCACTATCGCTCTGGACTTTCAGGAACAGGGATATCGTACTGGCCTGATTGGGAAGTATCTCAACGGGTACGACGCCGGCCGCAATACGTATGTCCCGCCGGGATGGGGTCGTTGGTTTGCTGCCAATACAGGAGCGTACTATCGCTACCGCATCACCACGCAGCGTCGTCTGCTGCATTTCGGGCACGATCCATCGGACTACATCACTCGTGTGTTGGAGAAGCAGGCCGAGAGGTTCGTGGACCACTCGGTATCGACGGATCGCCCGTTCTTGCTCTACTACGCATTCACCGCCCCCCACGCTCCGGCGAAGCCCGATCCCCGTGATATCGGAAGGTTCTCATGGGTCACTCCAGACGACACCGGGACTCCCGAAGTTCACCAGAACATGCTTGAGGCAGCCTTTGGTGTGGACCGCGCAGTGGGAGCTTTGCTACGCCACCTTCCCGAGAACACCATCGTCGTCTACATGTCCGACAACGGGTTGCAATGGGGTGAGCGCAAGGGAGATCGGCCCTCTGTTAGGGGGAAGTACTGGCCTTACAACGAAGCGATCCGCGTTCCCATCATCATCCAAGGGGCTCCCTCCTTGGCCGCCCAGTTCGACGACTTGGTTCTGAACGTGGACCTGCGCCAGACGCTGACCGCGATGGCCGGGATCGTCCCGATCATCCCGACGGGATCCCCCGCGCCTGAGGGACTCGACTGGTCTTCGCCTGACTATTCGGCTCGTCTGAGTTTCCCGCTGGAACATTGGGGCGATGTCGGGTTCTATGTCCCTACGTATTGTGGCGAGCGCGAGAAGGGCTTCATGTACGTTCGCTGGCAGGACGGCAGCGAAGAGCTGTACGCAGCTGGCGATGAAACGACGAACGTCGTCGGCGATGAAGCATACGCTGCCGATTACCAGAGGTTGAGGCGAGAGTCGCATCAAGACTGCAGCCCTCCACCCCCGGGGTACAGCTGGGACGTACCTTGACCTGCGGAGTGCCCTCCCCACGGCGCTCGACACCCGCAAATTGGCAGCCCTCATGCCGCGGGCTCGCCCAACGCCTCGACGATCGCCTCGAGCAGCCAAGTCAGGTAGACATACAGCTGGAACGAAGACTCCCGCTCGGGTTCGCCGGCGAAGTCCTCCGGCGTACTCTCCTCCTGGACGTCGATCCGCGTCCCGATCACCAGCCGCATGTCGTTGATCGCCGTCATCCAGGCGAGCAGCTGCTCTTCGGTCAGACGGTCGGCGTGCGCGGTGCTGCGCAAGGTCTCGAGTGCCGCGAGCTTCCCGTCAAGGAGCCCGGCCCCCGCCTCCCGTTCGTAGTCGAGGTTCTGGAGCGGGTCGTCCGGATGCGCCGGCGGGAACACGCGTTGCAGGCTTGCGTCCGACGACGGCGTCTCCGCGGTCAGCAGCTGGTGGAACTCGCCGGCAAGGTGCTCGAGCACGCCGCGCAGCTCGTCGTCGAGCGCGAGCTTGAACTCCGAACCGGCGCGACGGAACGGCGGGCGGCTCACGCGATCAGACGTCCTTCTGCAGAGTCGCCCATAGGCCATGCGCGTGCAGACGCGCCACGTCCGTCTCGCACTTCTCCTTCGAGCCGTGCGCGACGACCGCCTTGCCCTTCGTGTGGACGTCCATCATCAGCTTCTCGGCCTTAGCCCTCGGGAAGCCGAAGAGCTTCATGAAGACCCACGTGACGTAGGACATCAGGTTGATCGGGTCGTTCCAGACGATCACGATCCACGGGAACTCGGGCTCCACGACCGCACCCGTGTCGGGGCGCTCGATCCGCACCGGTGCCGTGCTCATGTCGAAAACCTCTCGTGGCGTCGGGGTCAGCGGGCGGGGCTGGCGGTGCGACCCGCTCGGCGCACCTGCCGCATCCCCCAACGGTACAACGGGGGCGTCAGGAGGCGGAACACCTGGAAGGAGGCCAGCCAGCGAGGCACCGAGTACTCCGGTGCGATGCCGCGCCCGACCACCCGGACGATCGCTTCGGCCACGCGGTCGACGTCGAGCACCAGGCGCGGGTCCAGATCTGTCTGCGGGAACCCCTCCGTGGCGACGAATCCGGGGTTCACCGCGGTCACCAGCACTCCGTCCGGTTCGACCTCGTAGTGGAGCGACTCGCTGAACGCCACGACGCCGTGCTTGGTTGCCGCGTACACCGACGCGCCGGGAGGCGCGAACCGGCCGGCGAGCGACGCGACGTTCACGATGTGTCCCTGTCGTCGTTCGCGCATCTCCGGCAGGAACGCGCGCGTCCCGTCCATGACACCCAGCAGGTTGACGCGCACGATCCGCTCGATCTGCTCGTACGTGAGGTCCTCGAACCTCCCGCCGCCGGGGATGCCCGCGTTGTTCACGAGAACGTCGACCGGGCCGTAGGCCTCCCGCACGATGGCCGGCAGCTTCGCGAGCTGCTCGTGGTCGGTCACGTCGACCTTCGCGGCGAGGGCATGGCCGCCGGCGCGCTCGATCCGGCCGGCGAGCTCCTCGAGCCGGTCCAACCGCCGCGCCGCCAGGACCACCTTCGCGCCCCGCTTCGCGAAGGCCAACGCGGTCGCCTCGCCGATCCCGGCCGATGCGCCGGTGACCACGACCACGCATCCCCGCAGCTGCATCGTGCCTCCTCGATAGTCTGTCCCGGACGTGCCCGACGTTATCCGAAGCCACGTGCGCCGTCTGCCGCCGGTCGACGACCGCTGGACCCCACGCGCGGTGGATCGCGCCGAGCTCGAACGCGGGCTCCTGGCCGGAACGGTCGCCGGGTGGGCGACGCATCCGCTGGACAACGTGCGCGGAAACGCGCTGATGCTGCTCGACGGCGACCCCGACAAGGAGTTCGGGCTGACCGGTCTGCAGGAGGGCATGGACCTCGACCGGATCCTCGAGCTTGTCGAGACCGCGGCCGGCGCCCCGATCGACCGCGACGCCCTCTACGGCCCGGTCGACATCCGGCCGGGACCGATCGTCGAGGCGTCGCTCGCGGCGGGCGAGCGCCTGGCCGTCGCCTGCGAGCGGGGGGAGTCCATCGTCCTGGCGACCGGTCACCCGGTCGGGCTCGCGCTGCTCTACCACGAGCTCGCGCTGTTCCTCGACGCCCACGGCGCGAAGGTGCTCGCGCTGGGGCGCGGCGACCGGTGGCGCGATCCGTGGCTCGACCACGATTGGTGGATCGAGCACTGGGACGGTGTGGCGATGCTGAGCGACGGCCGGGAGCCCCGGCACACGCACCGCCCCGACGCGATGCGTTTGATGCTCGAGCTCGGCAAGCCCGATCTGGTGTTCGCCGACCACGGCTTCGCGGGTGCCGCGATCGAGGCCGGCGTCGAGACGATCTCGATCGCCGACGTGAACGACCCGGCGCTGCTGGTGGCCAAGGCCCAAGGCCGGACCGAGCACGTGCTCGTCTTCGACGACCACGTCGAGCCCGACGCCTACTGGCCGGTCTTCCTCGCCCTGGCCGCAGCGACCCGCGCCCGATCACCCCGCTGACCTGCGGGAACAGCGTCAGGGCTGGACGCCGCCGGGACGCGACCCCTACCATCGCCCAACGACGATGAGGAAACCCTTCACCGAGGCTCGGCTGTTGACCGTGAACGAGGTCGCGGACCTCTTGCGCGTATCCAGGATGACCGTCTACCGACTGATCAAGGATGGCCAGGTGGCCGCCTTGAGGGTCGGCCGAAGCTATCGACTCCGCGAGGACGACGTCGACCAATACCTGAGCCGCCGCTACACCGAAGCCGGATAGCGCGGGCACACAGCCGGGTCCTCCGTGGGACGGAGGAAACCCAGCGATGAACGAGCACGAGAAGCTCGTCGATCGGGCGGCGCATGCGCGCCTGGCCATGTTCATCGGCGGGCTCGACGCGGGGAAGAGCACGCTCGCGCGTGCGACCGCGGCGTACGGGCTTCGGCTCGGTCGCTCGGTGGCATACCTCGACGCCGACGTGGCGCAGAAGACCGTCGGCCCGCCGGCCACCGTCGGGATGAAGTACATCCGCGAGCCCGACGACCTCACGGTCGACCGCATGGCCGAGGCCGACGCGCTCGGGTTCGTCGGGTCGACCTCGCCACAGGACCACCTCGTCCCGCTGGTCGGGGCGCTCCAGCGGTTGCGCGACAAGGCGCGCGCCGAAGGCGCGGATCTGCTGATCGTCGACACGGGCGGCGAGGTGTCGGGGATCCGCGGCCAGCTCGTGAAGTACTACAAGGTCGACATGCTGGAACCCGACCTGGTCGTGGCTCTGCAGCGCGGCCAGGAGCTGGAGCCGATCCTCGGGTTCGTCGATCGCTTCTTCGGGATCGAGACGGCGACCGCGCGGATCCATCCGAAGGTCGTCCCGACCAGCGCCGAGGAGCGGATGGCGCAACGCGAGAAGGCCATGGCGCGCTACTTCGGCAGCGCACCCCTGCAGCGGTTCCGCGTGAAGCCCACGGTGTTCATGCCGACCCTCCCCCCGCTGTTCGATCTGCAGACGGTCGACCGGTTGCTCGTGGGTCTCTCCGACGGCCACGGTGGGTTCACGGGGCTCGGCTACCTCGAGCACGTGCGCGAAGACGGTGGGCTGCGGCTGATCTCCCCGGTGGCAGAGCCGCCGAAAGCCCTTAGACTGGGTTCCGTTCGCCTGGAGGAGAGCTACCGCGCGAAGCGCGTCGACCTCCGGAATCTCTTCGGAACCGAGTGAAAGGCGTGATGGGTTGCCCTCGCTGATCAAGAAGCGCCGGAAGAAGATGCGCAAGAAGAAGCACAAGAAGCTCCTGAAGCGCACCCGGCACCAGCGCATGCGTCAGGGCAAGTAGCCCGGGCTGCCCGGTGGGCGCGCCGACACCCCTCGGTCTTCGAGCGGCGGCCGTGGCGGCCGTCGCGATCGCCGTCTCGTGTTCGCAGCAACCGGCGATCCGCTCCCGGGCGATCGCGTCCTCCACGGCGGTGACGTTCCGGACCGGCGACGGCGTGACGCTCTCGGGCCGTCTGTTCGGGCCCGACGACGCGTCGGCCGGGGTGGTGTTCGCGCACATGCTGCCGGCGGATCAGAGCGCGTGGTTCGACCTCGCCGCGGACCTCGGCGCGATGGGCTACCGGGCGCTCACGTTCGACTTCCGCGGATACTGCCCGGGCGGGGACGCCGGCTGCTCGCAGGGCGAGCGGGACGTCGACGCCACGCCGCGCGACCTTCAGGCGGCGCTCGACTTCATCCGAGGCAAGGGCATCGATGACGTTGGGCTCGTCGGGGCCAGCATGGGGGGGACGGCATCGCTACTCGTGGCCTCTCGCGAGGGCGACGCGATCGGCGCCGTGGTCACGCTGTCCGCGCCGCAGCAGATCTCGGGACTGGTTGCCGGGCCCGACGTCATGCAGACGGTGACCGCCGCCAAGCTATTCGTGGCCGGGAACGGCGACCCGACCGGCTCGGCGACGGCCGCCCAGGTCTTCTACGACGAGAGCCTGCAGCCCAAGCGCTACGAGATCGTCACGTCGAACGACCACGGGACGGATCTGCTCAGCGGGAACCAGGGCCAGCGGGTGCACGATCTGATCACGGCCTGGCTCCAGCTCCACCTTCCGGTCGCCTCGCCCACGGCGGGAGCGGATCAGTGAGCCGGGTGATCGTCTTCATCACCGATTACGGGCTGCAGGACGAGTTCGTCGGCGTGTGCCACGGGGTCATCGCGCGGATCGCGCCCGACGCGCGGGTGATCGACCTCACGCACGCGATCCCGCGTCAGGACGTCTTCCGCGGCGCCGTCGTGCTCTCGCGAGCGACCGGGTTCATGCCGCCGGGCGCCGTCTACTGCGCCGTGATCGACCCGGGCGTGGGCTCCGAGCGGCGATCGATCGCGGTCCGGGCGTCGACGGGCGACCTGCTCGTCGGTCCGGACAACGGCGTGCTGTCGCTCGCGTGGGAAGCACTCGGGGGCGTCGAGGCCGCCCACGAGGTTACGGCGCCGGAGGTCCAGCTGCAGCCGGTCTCCCGGACGTTCCACGGCCGGGACGTCTTCGCGCCGGCGGCGGCGCACCTCGCCACCGGGACGCCGCTCGACGCCATGGGCCAGGCTCTGGACGTGGCCTCGCTCCGCTCGCTCGAGCTGCCGGGGCCGATGGTCGCGCGGGGCGCGATCGGCGCGCGGGTGATGGGCGTCGACGGGTTCGGCAACGTCCAGCTGAACGTCACCGGCCAGCAGCTCGAGGCATCGAGGATCGGGCGTCGTCTGGTGCTGCGCGGGCACCCGGTCCCCGTGGTCGGGATCTTCGCCGACCTGCCGGAGCACGGTCTGGGCGCGATCGTCGACTCGCAGGGCTACCTGGCGCTGGTGGTGAACCGGGGGAGCGCCGCCGAGGCGCTCGGGCTCACCGAGGGCGACTCGGTCGTCCTGGAGGGCTATCCCGACGGTCAGGGTCCCCGCCACCTGCAGCCGGTCGACTAGGCGCCCGGCGCCGCGATCACGCGCCGGGCGAGGGCGACAGCTGCGTCGGCAGGGGGGTGCCCGACACCGGCCCCGGGAACGGCGTCGACGGCGCCCGCTGGTTGAGCTGGACCACCGCGGCCACGACGAGGAGCGCGAACAGGATGATCAGCGTGATCGCCGTGCCTCGTCGCATGCCCGCGAGGCTAACAGCGCCGGTCGTTCCCCTTCAGCGGCCCCCCGCCGTGGCCAGCCGCGCCTCGACGCCCTCGCGCATCGAAACGAGGATCTTGTGCAGCCGGTCGGGCTCGGTCAAGTAGCGACGGAGGTCGACCTCCAGCGACACCGCCCGGTCGTAGCCGCACGCGACGAGGTCGTCGAGGAACTCGTCGAGGGGCAGGACCCCTTGGCCGGGGGGAAGGTGGGAGTCCCAGCCACGGCCGGCGTTGTCGGACAGGTGCACGTGGCGCAATCGATCCCCGAACAGCCGGCGGACCTGAGTCAGTTCGTGCCCGGACACCGCCGCGTGGCTCGTGTCGAGCACGAGATGGGGGATCCCTTCCAGATCGTCCAGGTCCTGGTTGGCGTGCAACGTCAGGGGTCGGGACCCCAGGTGGATCGGGAACATGTTCTCGATCGCCACCGTGATGCCCGTTCGCGTCTCCACGAGCGGCAGCTCGTCCCGAAGCCACCGCCGGTACTCCCGCTGCCACCGGTACGGCGGGTGCATGACGACGACGGGGATGCCGGCCTCGTCCGCCACTCGGACCGCCTGGTCGATCTTGCCTACCGGGTCCGTTCCCCAGACGCGTCTCGTCAGCAGGAGGCACGGCGCGTGCAGGGCGGCGATCTCGAGGCCGTGCTCGTCGGCCAAGCGTCGCATCGCCGCGGCCTCCTGGCTCTGCCGGTCCTTCGTGACCATCACCTCGACGCCCGTGTAGCCGGCCTCGGCGACCAGGCGGAAGGTGTCGGCGAGCGGGCGCGCGAAGAACGCGGCCGTGGAGAACAGGAGCCGGGGCCGACCCATGGCCCAAGGCTATCGGCCGGCACCGTGGCGGGCACGGGCCCGGAAGCCCCGTATCCTTGGGCACCATGTGGGTGTTCCCGCTGGTCGCGGCGCTGGTCGCGTTCGCGTTCGGCGGCTCGCTCGGGCGGCAGTTCGTCGACCGCCGCCGTCCGTACCAGCTCGTGTGGACGCTCGCCCTCGCGATGTTCGGCGTGGCCTCGCTCGCCCTCGTGGGCGGCGTGGCCGACGGATGGTCGCCGCTCGAGTTCAAGGTCTACTGGGCGTTCGGGGCGGTGTTGAACGTCGCCTTCCTGGCAGGGGGCGAGGCGCTCCTGCTGTTCCGGCGTTCGTGGGTGCTGTGGGCGACCTCGCTGGTGCTCGTCTTCGCGAGCGCCTACACGCTGGCCGTCCTTCGCGCCGCGGAGATCCACGACGCGTACCTGTCCGGCCAGCTGCCGCTCGGGCGCGACGTCTTCGGCGACGGGACGGCCGCCTATCGTGCCGCGCAGTTCGTCGCCTACCCCGCCTACGTGCTGCTCCTGCTCGGCACGCTCTGGTCCGCGTGGAAGATGCGGGGGCGCCCCGAGCTGCGGGACCGGTTCACGGGCACCCTGGCCATCGCCGCGGGGGCGACGATCGTCGCCGTGGGTGCCGCCTTCGCCGCGACGGGGCTCCTGGTCGGATTCATCGCGACCCTGGTCGCGGGGATCGCCGTGATGTTCTGGGGGTTCCGCCGGGCGTCGCGGCAGCCGGTCGCCGCGACGTGACGGGCACGGACCCGTCGCCGTCAACCGGCCGTCTGCCACACCGGCTCGCCTGGTTGTGAGGGGACCGAGGCGGCAGGCTCGGACGTGATCACCAGGCGATCGACGCCGGACGGGTCGATCCGCACGCGCAGCACGACGAGCCCGTCGGGATGCGGCACGAAGTCGCCGAGCCATCTGGCACGGGTCGTCGAGACCGCCCACAGCCGGTAGATGTGCCCCGGCGCCGGGGTCGGCACGTCGTGGCCGTACACGTAGAACTCCTCAACCCCCGGCGCGCTGATCTCGGTGACTTGCCCGAGCGGATCGGCCTTCGCGCCGGGCCGGGTCGACATGTCGAGCGCTCGTTGCAGGTCGACGGCGCCGAGTGATTCGACCGTCGGGGAGCCGCCGCCGCCCATCTGCGTCAGCGCGATGCCGCCGAGCCCGGCGACCAGAACGGCGCTCGCGGCCACCGCGACGAACCGCGCCGAGCCGAGGCGACCCAGCCGTCGCGTCCGGCGCGGCTCGATCTCCCTGTGGAGCCGGGGAAGCAGGGTCTCGGGCGGGGGCACGGGGTTCGCCTCCAGGGCGAGATCGGCCGCGACACAGCGGAAGGCCTTAAGGCTCGTGATGCACCGGGCGCATCCCGGGACGTGATCGACGAAGAGGCGGTCGGCCTGCGTCGCGTCCTCCCCGGAGAGGCTGCCGAGCACGTACCCGGCGAGCAGCTGTTCGACCGCTTCGTGATCCGCCGGATTCACCCGTTCTCCTCCAGCGCCGCGCGCAGCTTGCGCATCGCGGCGAACGTCCTGGTCTTGACCGTTCCCAGCGGCACTCCGAGCTCGCGGGCGATGTCGACCTGTGTCATGCCGTCGAAGTACGCCATCTCGAGCACCCGTCGTTGGTCTGGCGGGAGGTCCGCGAGGGCTTCGCGGACCTCCTTCCGCCGGACATCGAGGAACGCTTCCTCGGTCACGGCTTCCGCTACATCTTCGCCGGTCGCGGGCTCGAGGTTCGCCGCGCGCTCGTTCCGGTCGCGGAGGCGCTGTTCGCGCCGGATCGTGTCGACCGCGCGGTGATGGACGAGCGACAGGAAGAAGGTCCGGAAGGAGGCCCGGGCAGGGTCGTAGGCCTCCGGCGTGCGCCAGAGCGCCAGGAAGGAGTCGTGGACGACGTCCTGGGCCAGCAGCGACTGGCCCGTCAGCCGCAGGGCGAGTCCGAAGGCGAGGGGGGAGTATCGGCGGTAGAGCTCGTCGAAGGCGTCGCGGTCTCCGGCCGAGAGGCGACGGTGCAGCTCCCGATCCTCGAGGTCGCTCACGTGCACGCGGCCATCCTCCCAGAGCCCACGAACCTCGCTGTAGCATCCCGCCCGATGCACCGGGTGGTGCTGTACTCCAGAGGGGGCTGTCATCTGTGCGACGCCGCGCGCGAGGTCGTGCTGGCGGTCCGCAGGCGGCATCCATTCGACTTCGTGGAGCTCGACATCGAGCGCTCCGACGAGCTCGTTCGCGACTACGGGATCAGGATCCCGGTGGTGTCGGTCGACGGCGAGGAGGTCTTCGAGATCGAGGTCGAGGCGTCCCGTCTCGCCGCGCTCGTGCGTATGTGAACGGCTTCGGCGACGCGGGTACGCTACGGCCATGTCAGCGCCGAGGCGACCGTGACCAGGGAGCGTCCGATCCCCGAGGCGACGGTCGGCCGGCTTCCCCTGTACCTGCGGTCGCTCGTCGAGATCGCCGCGGGCGGCCTGACCACGGTGTCCTCCGACGACCTCGCCGAGGCGGCCGGGGTCACGTCGGCGAAGGTGCGCAAGGACCTCTCGTACCTGGGGTCCTACGGCACGCGCGGGGTTGGCTACGACGTCGCCTACCTGATCCATCAGGTCAGGCGCGAGCTCGGGCTCACGCAGGACTGGACGATCGCGATCGTCGGGATCGGGAACCTTGGTCACGCGCTCGCGAACTATCGAGGCTTCGGCGAGCGCGGGTTCCGCGTCGCGGCGCTGGTGGACGTCGATCCCTCCACGGTGGGGGAGCGGATCGGCGACCTGACGGTGCGGCACCTCCGCGAGCTGCCGACGCTGGTCGCGCAGGAGCGTGTCGCGATCGGCATCATCGCCACGCCCGCGCCGGCCGTCCAGGAGGTCGCCGACGCGATGGTGGCCGCCGGCATCCGCTCGATCCTGAACTTCGCACCCGCGGTCGTGACCGTGCCCCCCGCGGTGACGCTGCGCAAGGTGGATCTGGCCGTCGAGCTGCAGATCCTCGCCTACCACGAGCAGCGCAAGGCGACGATCGCGGAGGTGAAGCGGCGGGGCAGGGCCGTTGCCGAGGTGGCGGCGACGTCGCTCACTTCGCGATCGTGAGCCAGGTCACGATCGCCACCACCAGGATCATCACGACGAACAGCATGAACTGGACCGCGCCCTGGTCGAAGATCGGTGTCTCGAGTCCCAGCATGTCGTCGTCGCCTCCTACGCCGGTCCGTACCACGGCGGCGCGTTGCCGCCGATGAGGAACGCCTTGCGCTTTCGCTCGGCGCGGTCGAGCAGGGGAAGGTGCAGCCCGAACACGAGGATCGATCCCAGCAGGAACATCAACGAATAGCGTGGCACGCTTCCCGAGTCGTAGTACATCGACAGGGTCGTCTCCGTCCCGCCGCCCAGGAAATGCGCTTGCGCGACGGCCAGACGCGTCTTCCCGTCGGCGTCGGTCGCGAAATGGATCGAGTCCACCGTGAACTGGGTGCTCGGGATCGCGTCGATCGCCGTGGGCTCTCGTCCGAGATCGGCGTTCGCCTCCTCTGCGAGGTAGGTGGTGGCGGCGCCGGTGACCGATTGGATGTCGGCGGCCTCGGATTCGTCGTTGGGGTCCGCGAGCGCCCACGGATCCCCCGGGTACTGCTGGAAGGTCGCGAAGGACCCGGAGGGCTGGAGCCCGGCCTGCTGCACGACCCACGCGGCTTCGGAGCCACGAGGCCCGAGGTTCGTCGGCGTCTTCGGTCCCTGGGACCAGTACCCGAAGAACCAGAGCGAGGACTGGATGATCAGCCATCCGGACAGCGCGACGATCAGCACGAGATATCCCATCCACCGTCCGAACACCGCGGACAGGAGCACGTAGATGCTTCCGACGAACAGGATCACGCCGGCGAGCACGACCCCGACGCCCTTGAACAGCGTGCCGCACTCGATCGAGAAGCCGATGCAGCTCTGCGCCACCATCAGGGCCGCTCCAGCACGGTGCCGGCGGCCGCGGCGGCGTCCTGCGCCCGCTTGACGGCGTCGGGGTTCAGGCAGACGTTGTCCTCGAACGGGACGTTCTTCGAGCTCATGTCGACCAGGTAGTTCACGATGTCGTTGATTTGTTGGTCGGTGAGCGCGCCCTGGTACCTGATGCTCCACGACGGCATCGCGTTGCGCCCCTGCATGATCACCTGGTAGATGTCGTCGACCGAGACGATGGCGGCGTGCGGCGGGTTCCCGAGGTTCCCGGCGCAGATGTTGGTCAGGTTCGGCGGGTAGGCGTAGCCGCCCTGATAGGGGATCACCCCTCCTCGCAGCTCATCACCGTGACAGCGTATGCACCCGACCCCGAACTGGTTGTCCTCGGAGAACAGCTGCGTCGCCTCCTGCCCGCGAGCGATCGCGACGGTTCGAAGCTCCTGTTCCTGCTTGAGGTTCTCCGAGGGCTCGAAGAGCCACGTGATCGGGAACCACACCACGAAGAAGGCGATCAGCAGCACACCCCAGCCCTGGAGCTTGTGCAGCAGCGGCGTCTCGAGCGCTGCGTCCGACGGTCCCGGGCGCATCGCGTTGGGCACCTCCGGTCCCTTTCCGCGCGTGCGGTTCCGCAGCGCGAACGTGCCGATCGACAGCAGGAGGAGGAGCACGCTCAGCGCGAGGACGATCACCCCTGCCAGGTTCACGTCGGCGATCATCGGTGCGGTCGTCTCCCCCTACCCGGGCGCCACGCAGAAGGGTCCCTGGGGCGGCTCGCTGATCGTGTCCGTGCCCCTGGGAGGGCCGAGCACGATCGACGAGGTGTCGACCACGACCGTGTCGCCGCTGATCGTGATCTTGAAGCGGTCCATCCCCCGGGGCGCAGGGCCGAGCTGGTACTCGCCGGCCTGGTTGTACTTGGACCCGTGGCAGGGGCATTCGAACCACTTCGAGCTGTTGCAGAACGGGACGCGGCAGCCCAGGTGCACGCACCGCTGATAGAGCGGCATGATGCCCTCCGCCGTGACTCCCAGCCCGGAGTAGTCGGCCTCCCCGGTTCCCGACGCGCCGCCCCACGGGATGATGTAGAAGCGCCCGGTCCCGTTGTAGACGGGCTGGCCCCCGCTCGATTGGATCTGCTGCTTGATGTCGGCGAGCGAGCCTGCCGTGATCACCGACCCGAACCCGCCCTTCAGGTTGGGCCACAGGAACCCGATCGTTCCGCCGCCGAACTCGGCGCCGAACACAAGCAGCGAGGTCAGCATCGACCGGCGGAAGAAGTCGCGACGCGAGACGACGGCGATCGGTTTGGCCGACGCGGCTCCGTCGCCCGGCGTGGCCGCTCGCTGCGCACGGTTCGCGCGCAGGAACGAGAGTCCGAAGAAGACCGCGAACAGGTCCAGGACGATCAGCGCGAAGATGAGCGCGATCGTCCCTGTGGAGAGCGCCAGCGGCGTCAAAGCTCGAAGAACACCCCCTGAGCCCACGGCCAGATCCAGTTGTACCCGGGGCCGCGGAAGAATGAGCCGATGATCGTGAGCGTCGCTCCGAACATGAACATGGTGGTGAACAGCATGATCGCCACCCGGCGATCCCCGGGCCGGACGCTCGGGTTGCGGTCCACGAAGGGGACAGCGGCAAGGCCGACCAGGATGAACGTCGGGATCGAGATGCCCGCGACCATCGGATGGAAGTAGCGGAGCAGTTCCTGAAGGCCGAGGAAGTACCACGGCGCCTTCGAGGGGTTCGGGGTCAGGTTCGCGTTCGCCAGTTCGCGCAGCGGCGCGTTGAGGAACGTGGAGAAGATCAGCAGGCCGGCGAAGAGGATCAACATCGCCACGAACTCCTCGATCAGGAGGTGCGGCCACGTGTTGATGCGATCGCCCTGCTCGCGTTCGACGCGCTGGATGCCCTCGGGTGGGACGAGCGCCAGCAGGCGGTGCTTGTCCGGCACGCCCTTCTTCGGGGTCGGCAGGTTGCCCGTGGGCAGCGGTGCCTCGCGTGTGGGCACGCTGACCGGTGCGGCGGCGACCGCGACCCCGCCGGCCGGGGCTGCGGACGCGGCTGCTGCGGCCGCCGGCGTCGGCGTGGCTGCGGCGGCCGGCGCAGCTGCCGCGGCGGGCTGCTGCGGCCGTTCCTCGACCTCGTCGGGGTGGGCCACGCGGTAGGCGCGAACGGCGGCCGAGCGCGCGCGCCCGTCGGCCACGCGCCGGTCCGTGCCCTTCGCGAGCTCCTCGCTCAGGACGCGGTCGAACGTCTCCTGGTCGAGCGGCGTGTCCTCGCGAGCCATCGTCATCCGCTCCTTACATCGGGCCTGAGATGCCGCCGTCCTTGCGGATCCGCCAGAAGTGCACCGAGAGGAAGATCACCAGCACGAACGGGAGCGCCAGGACGTGCAGGACGTACCAGCGCAACAGCGTGCCCGGGCCGACGATCGCGCCTCCCAGCAGCAGGAAGTTCGCTTGTTTGGCTATGAAGGGGGAATACCCCGCGAGCGAGGTCCCCACCGTGACCGCCCAGATCGCGAGCTGGTCCCAGGGGAGCAGGTAGCCGGTGAAGGACAGACCGAGGGTGAGGAAGAGGAGGATCACGCCGACCACCCAGTTGAACTCGCGCGGCGGCTTGTAGGCGCCCGTGTAGAACACGCGCGCCATGTGCAGGGCGACGGTGAGGACCATCAGGTGGGCGCCCCACCGGTGGAGGTTTCGGATCAGGTCGCCGAAGAAGACCGAGGTGCGGATCGACTGCATGTCGGTGTAGGCCTGCGCCCCGCCGATGTCGGCCATCGGCCGGTAGAAGAACATCAGCAGGATGCCCGTGATCGTGAGCAGGATGAACAGGAAGAACGAGAGCCCGCCCAGGCAGAACGTGTAGGTCAGCTTCAACCCATGGCGCTTCACCTTGGTGGGGTGCAGGTGGTACAGGACGTTGTTCATCGTGGCCAGGGCCCTGTCCCGCGACGTGTCCTTGTAGCCCCTTCTGAAGATCGAGCCCGGACGGAAGATCGACTTCCAGACCTCCGTGTCGCGCAGGCGGTCGCCCATCTCGCTCGGCGACGGCAGCTTGATCTTCGCCACGCTCTCCCTCTTCCGCGTCAGCGCCCGGGGGGCGTCATTCCGCCGCCTGCTGTGACAGGGGAACCTCCGCCATGTGTCGCTTCGTGCCCGATCCCTCGGGCAGTCGCGCATAGTACAGCGTGTCGGTGGGGCACCGATCGACGCAGACGGAGCAGCGAGTGCACGCGTTGTCGTCCACGACGAAGATGGCGCTCGAGACGGCGACCTCGGCGCCCACCGAGTCCTCGTCGGCGTCCTCGACGATCTGCGGCGACATCATCCAGATGCAGTTCCAGGGGCAGACGTCCTCGCAGGCACGACACAGGATGCAGTTGTCGGGGTCGAGCATCAGATGCTTCGGGGACTTCACGCCCTGAGCCAGCCACGCAGCATCGACCCCCTCGACGACGTAGTCGTCGTGGATGTCGACCTCCGTCTTCGTGAACGGCATGCCTCTCCTACCGGTACCCGCCGGTGGGCCGGGTGTCTCCCGTGGTGCCGCGGAGCTTGCGGCGCCAGTTCTGCATCGCGGCGCTGACGACCAGCACGGTCACGATCGGTCCGGTCGTGAGACCCATCGCGATCGCGTCGCGGAGCTCGAGGCGTCCTGCCTGGCTGAGCGGCGCCTTGAGGAACGCCTCGATGTCCGTCGGGCCGCCCCAGCCGAGCTTCTGCTCGGAGAAGTACATCCAGAACGACGGGATCACCGCCGCCGACATCATCAGGAAGAAGATGAGGACGAACGAGAACAGCACGGCGTTGGTCCAGGTCCACTCGAAGGTCTTGACGAATTCCTCGATCCGCGCCTTGGCGGTCTGGGCGCGGCTCTGGATGGGAGATCTGGTGGCGACGTCGACCTGGCTCATGTCCTCAGTCTTGGCCCTCGTCCGTTCCGGTGCGGCATCATAACAATCGGCCCTTCGTGAAATCCTTCACGAGGTGATCGACCCCACTATGCAGCGACCCGGCCCGGCCAGACAACCCAAGCCGCCCCGGCGGACCTAGACTCGTTCGCGGACCTTCGATGATCGCCGACGTGACGCACTCCCTCGCAGCGTGGTGGGCCCCCATGCTGGCGTTCCTCGCCGGAACGCTCTCCTTCGCCAGCCCCTGCGTGTTCCCGCTCGTGCCCGGCTACGTGTCGTTCGTGACCGGAGGGAGCGCGATCGTCGGGTCCGCCGGGGATCGGGCCCGCACCCCGCTCACGCCCATCGTCCTGTTCATCCTCGGGTTCTCGACCGTGTTCATCGTGCTCTTCGCCTCGTCGGCGACCGTCGTGCGCATCTTCACGGGCGACCTCGCCCAGTGGATCGGGGGCGGGTTCGTGATCCTCATGGGGCTGGTGATGATCGCCTACGCGCTCCGCGTCGGGCCGATCGCCCTGTACGAGGAGCGGCGCCCCCTACTCGCGAAGGTCCGGCCGGGCGTGTGGGGTGCGTTCCCCCTCGGGGTGGCGTTCGGCGCCGGCTGGACCCCGTGCATCGGTCCGGTCCTGACCGGCATCGTGGCGATCGCCGCCACGCAGAGCACGGCTCGAGGCGTCTTCCTGCTCGCGATGTACTCGCTCGGTCTCGGGCTGCCCTTCCTGCTGGTCGGCATCGGCGTCCAGCACATGCTCGGGGCCTTCGCATGGGTCAAGCGCAACTACCGCTGGTTCGCCGCCGTTTCCGGAACGCTCATGGTCACGATGGGCATCCTGGTGGCGACGGGGCTGCTCACCCGCTGGTTCGCGCCGCTGCAGCGGTACACCCCGTTCGGGATCTGACCCCACCTGCCGCAACCACGCGCGATAGCATCTGGCCGGCCCCATGTCCCAGACCGCCGCGCCTCCCCCACGCACGCCGCGCGACCCTGCGTCTCCCATGAGCGCGCGGCAGTCACTCGCGCTCGTCTGGCGGACGCTTCGGTCGATGCGCACCGCAGTGATCCTGCTGATCCTGCTCGCGCTGGCGTCGATTGGCGGGTCGCTGCTTCCCCAGATCCCGAACAGCCCCCAGCGCGTCTCGTCCTACCTGGTGGATCACCCCTTCGTGGGCGACCTGTTCTATCGAGCGGGGCTGTTCGACGTCTTCGGGTCGTGGTGGTTCGTGCTGATCACGGTGCTCCTGTTCACGTCGCTGGTCGCGTGCTTGTTGCCGCGAACGAGGCAGACCGTGCATGCGATGCGGCAGCGCCCGATCCACGCACGGGAGATCGACGCCTTCCGCCACTACCAGGAGCGGGTGGTCGCCGCGGAGCCCGGCCGCGCGATCGTCTCGTCCAGGCGGGTGCTCCGTCGCCGGTTCTTCCGGGTCGCCGGATCGGACGGAGAGGCGGTGCTCGCCGCCGAGAAGGGCATGCTGCGCGAGGTGGGAAGCCTGCTGTTCCACTGGGCCTTCCTGCTGCTCGTTGTCGGTGTGATCGTCGGCAAGGGCACCGGCTACACGGGGCGGGCGGTGGTCGTCGAGGGTCAGACCTGGGTCGACGCGGCGGCCAACTACGACGGCCAGATCCGCGCGGGGCGGTTCTTCTCCGATCGCTTCTCGGGGGCAGGGGTGCATCTGGTCGACTTCGAGGACTCGTTCCGTCGAGAGCGGCGTCCCGATGGACTTCACCTCGCACGTCCGGCTGCTCGATCGCGACGGGAACGTGGTCCGGTCCGAGGACATCCGCGTGAACCATCCGGCCCAGTTCGCGGGGCTCCGGATCTTCCAGTACGGGTTCGGATGGGCTGCCGACATCCGTGTGCACCGCGGGAGCCGGACGATCGCCTCGGGACCGATCGAGCTGGGGCAGGACACCGCGCCGGAGGGCGTGTCGCAGCTGGCGATGCCCTGGCGAGGGTTCGTGAAGCTGCCGACGCTCCGGCCGCAGGTCGCCGTCCGCCTCGAGCTGTGGCCGGACAGTCGCGCCTTCATCGCATCGGTCGCCGGCGGCACACCGCAGCCGATGATCGAGGAGCACGATCCGTTCATCCGATACACGGTGTGGCGGGGTCCGTTGAACGATCCCTCGCGATCCTCGCTCGACACGAGCCGGATGCGCATGGCTGCCGGCGGCGTGATCGGCCGGGGCCAGACCGTCGACCTCGAGCGCGGATGCGTCCTGGGCGGATCGGATCAGACGGGCGCCACGACCTGCCCGGCGGGGCCTCGACGATCGCTCACCATGTCCTTCCCGGGGGTGCGGCAGTACAGCGTGCTCCAGGTCAGCAGGGACGTGGGTGTCCCACTCGTGTTCGCCGCGGCTATCCTCATCCTGGTTGGTCTGCTTCCCGCTCTGTACACGTCCCGGCGCAAGGTGTGGATCCGCGCCGAGCCCAACGGGAAGGGAACCATCTTGAAGGTGGGAGGGTTCGCCCTGCAGCGCAAGGGGCAGTTCGAAGAGGAGTTCGCGAGGCTCGTCGACGCGCTGGCCGAGGCGTCGACCGAGGTCACCCAGCTCGAAGAGAAGGTGGGAGCGCCCTGATGGACTGGGCCAGAGGCTCGAGCGACGCGTTCAACGCGGCGCTGTTCTCCTACATCGCCGCGATGGTGCTCTCGTTCGCCTACCTCGCCTTCCGCAGGGAGGCGATCCATCGCGCGGCCACGGTGATCGCCGCGTGCGGGCTGGCGGCCAACGTCTTCGCGATCGCCGCCCGGGGGATCGCGGCAGGACGCACGCCGTGGGGCAACATGTACGAGTACTCGTCGATCTTGGCCGCGCTCGTGGTCCTCGGGTATCTCCTGATCGTCGAGGGCGTCTATCGGGTCAAGACGGTCGGCGGGTTCGTCTACATGTGGGCCGTCTTCACGATGGCGATGGCGGTCTCCTTCTTCTACGTGGGCCCGTCGGCGCTGCAGCCGGCGCTGAACTCGTACTGGCGTCAGATCCACGTGACCGCGATGATCACCGCGTCTTCGTTGCTCGGGATCGGCTGCGTCCTCACGATCCTGTACCTCTTCAAGGACGCGTCCGAACGTCGGGGGTCTGCGGAACCCGCCGTGCCGCAGCCGCCGCCGATCATGGGCGGCGCGATCGACATCGAGGTTCCGCCCGACTTCGCGCCCGGGGGCGACGAGCCGGCGACGGTGGAGACGCGCACGGCGCGGGGTCGCCTGCCCTCGGCGGCGGCGCTCGACCGGCTCGCGTACCGGTTCATCGCGTTCGGGTTCCCCGTCTGGACGTTCGGCGTGATCTGTGGGGCGATCTGGGCGCAACAGACGTGGGGTCGCTACTGGGGCTGGGACCCGAAGGAGACGTGGTCGTTCATCACGTGGACGATCTTCGCGGGATACCTGCACGCTCGATCCACGAACGGGTGGAAGGGCCGGCGCGCGGCGGTGATCGCGCTCGTCGGCTTCGCGAGCCTGTTCGTGACGTACTACGCCGTGAACCTGTGGATCGCGGGACTGCACTCGTACGCCACGTGATGGCGTGTTCCGGGCGGCCGTGGGGCCGGTGGTACAGTGCGGCCGGTTCGCGTCCCGAGCCCGGCGCGCCCGATCCCGAGAAGAGGGGGAACGTGCGGAAGAAGCTGCTCTGGGCCCTCGCCCTCGTGGCGTTCGCCCTGCTGCTCAGCGCGTGCTCCGGCGGGGACAAGCCGCAGAACACGTTCGACACCGCCGGCCCGACCGCGGCCAAAGAGAAGAACCTGATCGTTCCGGTCTTCTGGGTCGCGGCCGCGGTCTTCGTTGTGGTCGAGGGCGGCATCCTCTGGATCGTCCTTCGCTTCCGCCACCGAAGGGGCCGCGACCGCATGCCGCCGCAGATCCACGGCAACACCCGGCTCGAGGTCGGCTGGACGATCCTGCCGACGCTCGTGCTGGCGTTCGTGATGGTGCCCACCGTCTCGACGTTGTGGGATCTCGCGCGTGCTCCCACCGACGCGATGAACGTCACCGTCAAGGGCTATCAGTGGTGGTGGGGGTTCCAGTACACCGACGACGACATGCACGTCGCCTACGGCGACAAGGGACCGATCACGACGGCCGACGTTCTGGTGATCCCCGCGGGCAGGACGGTCTACCTGTCGCTCGAGTCCGACGGCGGTGGCGCGAAGGATGCGGAGGGGAACCCGGACCACATGGTGGTGCACTCGTTCTGGGCTCCGCGCCTGTTCGGCAAGCAGGACGTGGTTCCCAACCGCACGAACCACATCACGTTCTCGGCGGACCAGCCCGGCACGTACTGGGGCCAGTGCGCGGAGTTCTGCGGGCTCCAGCACGGCAGGATGAAGTTCCGGATCGTCGCCCTGTCCGAGACGGACTGGACGGCGTGGGTCCAGAAGCAGAAGCAGCCGTCGGCGCAACCCACGGATCAGCTCGCACAGCACGGGATGGATCTGTTCCTCAACGGGGTCTCGAGCGGCGGGCAGTGCATCGCGTGCCACGCGATCGGCGGCACGCCGGCCGGCGCCACGGCGGCGCCGAACCTGACCCACTTCTTCGACGAACACCATCAGTGCTTCGCCGGCTGCGACTTCGCAACGAGCGACGAGGCGGCGCTGCGCGCCTGGCTGACCGACCCCAACGCGGTGAAGCTGGGGGCGAAGATGCCCAACTACCACCTGACGCCCGAGGAGATCGACGCCCTCGTGGCCTACCTGCATAGCCTGACGTGATCGGAGGCGAGACGACCCGATGGCGAGCCTGAGCGTGGCGGCCACCCGCGGGGCCCTCCGGCGCCCCACGGCGACGACCGGCCTGTGGAGCTGGTTCACCACGGTGGACCACAAGAAGATCGGGATCATGTACGGCGTCTCGGCCTTCGTCTTCTTCATCATCGGTGGCCTCGAGGCGCTGCTGATCCGGGCGCAGCTCGCCAAGCCCGACGGCACCGTGCTGAACGCCGATCAGTACAACCAGATCTTCACGATGCACGGCGTCACGATGATCTTCCTGTTCGTGATGCCGATGGGGGCGGCGTTCTTCAACTACATGATCCCGCTGATGATCGGGGCGCGGGACGTGGCGTTCCCTCGGCTCAACGCCTTCAGCTTCTGGACGTTCGCGCTCGGGGGGTTGTTCCTCTACTCGAGCTGGTTCCTCGGCGGGGCGCCCAACGGCGGCTGGTTCGGCTACGCCCCGAACTCGACGACCGACCCCACGGTAGGCATGACGTTCTACGCGCTCGGCCTGATCCTGACCGGGGTCGCGTCCACCGCGGGCGCGGTGAACCTGGCGGTCACCGTGATCAACCTGCGGGCGCCGGGGATGTCCTTGTTCCGCACACCTGTGTTCGTGTGGATGGGCCTAGTGGTGCAGCTGCTCCTGGTGTTCGCGCTGCCGATCATCACCGTGGCCCTGTTCGAGCTGCTCTTCGACCGCCGCTGGGGAACCGCCTTCTTCGATCCCACGCGCGGCGGCGATCCGATCCTGTGGCAGCACATGTTCTGGCTGTTCGGCCATCCGGAGGTCTACGTCCTGATCCTGCCCGCCTTCGGCATCTTCTCCGAGGTGCTTCCGGTCTTCAGCCGCAAGCCGCTGTTCGGCTACCAGTTCGTGGTGTTCTCCGGTATCGCGATCGGCTTCATCGGCTTCGGCGTGTGGGCGCACCACATGTTCGCCGCGGGCCTCGGCCCGGTCGCGAACACCGCGTTCGGGATCTCGACCGCGATCATCGCGGTTCCGACGGGGGTGAAGATCTTCAACTGGATGGGAACGCTCTACCGGGGTGACATCCGATTCACCTCGGCGATGCTGTTCTCGATCGGCGGGATCATGATGTTCGTGATCGGCGGGCTGTCCGGGGTGACGCACGCCATCGTGCCCTCGGACTACCAGCAGACCGACACGTACTACATCGTGGCGCACTTCCATTACGTGATCTTCGGCGGCGGCGTGTTCGCGTTCTTCTCGGCCATGTACTACTGGTGGCCGAAGGTCTTCGGGCGGATGCTGTCCGAGCGAATGGGGAAGGTCCAGTTCTGGCTGCTGCTGATCGGCTTCAACCTCACGTTCGGTCCGATGCACGTGCTCGGACTGCAGGGGATGATCCGGCGGGAGTACACCTACCCCGAGGCGCTGGGTCTCACGTTCTGGAACCAGATCGCCACGGTCGGTGCGTTCCTGATCGCCCTCGACGTCCTGATCTTCCTCGTCAACGCGGTGCTCGCCCAGCGCAAACCGCGCGGGCTCGAGCAGGAGGATCCGTGGGACGCGCGGACGCTCGAGTGGATGACGACGTCGCCGCCGCCCGCGCACAACTTCGACGAGGTGCCGACGGTGCACGCGCTCGACGAGTTCTGGCATCGGAAGTACGCGGAGGATCGTGAGGGGAGGATCGTGCGGATCCCGGCCGGCGCGGCGCCCGCCGACGAGGCTCAGGGTGGAGTGGCTCATGCGATCCACTTGCCGAGCCCGTCCTTCTGGCCCCTCGTCGCGTCCCTCGGGTTGCCGGTGATCGCGTACGGCGCGATCTACTCGTGGTGGCTCGTCGGAGCGGGTGCGCTGGTCACGCTCGTCGGCCTGTTCGGGTGGGTGCTCGAGCCCTCGGTGGCGGAGTAGACGATGGCGATCACGCGACCGGTCGCACGACGAGCACGCCACCACCACCGGGCTGCCCAGCGTCAAGCTAGGGATGTGGCTGTTCCTCGCGTCGGAGTGCATGCTCTTCGGCGGTCTGATCAGCTCGTACGTGCTTTACCGCGGCTCGAGCCAGACGGGACCGTATCCCGGCGACGTGTTCGACATCCCGTACACGTCGGTCTCGTCGTTCGTGCTGCTCGCGAGCTCGCTCACGATGGTCCTCGCGCTCGCGGCGGCCCAGAAGCGCGACATGCAGCGCATGCGGGTGTGGCTGCTGGCCACCGCGATGCTCGGGATGACCTTCGTCGGAGGGCAGGTCTACGAGTTCACGAGCTTCTACCACGAGGGCCTGTCGGTGACGTCGAACCTGTTCGGCACGACGTTCTTCGTGCTCACCGGTTTCCACGGGGTCCACGTGACCGTCGGCATCTTGATGCTGCTGTCCCTCGTCGGCATGTCCGCGGCCGATCGGCTGCCGGCCGACCCGGCGTTCCCGGTGGAGATGATCGGCCTGTACTGGCACTTCGTGGACATCGTCTGGATCGTGATCTTCACCGTCGTGTACCTGATCCCGACGGGAACGCCGAGGTAGGAGCCATGGCAGACAGCGACATCGAGCGCCGGACGCCCCTCCAGGACGAGCTCGCGACGGAGGGGATGCCCGACCCGCGCGAGGCGCACGCGCCGCACGCGGTGCATCCGAGCGCCAAGGAGTACATCCGGATCGGCATCGTGCTGGGCGCGCTGACCGCAACCGAGGTCTACATCAGCTACTCGTCCCTCCCGCATGGGTTGCTGATCGGGCTGCTGTTCATCGCTGCGGTGATCAAGTTCGCGCTCGTCGCGCTGTGGTTCATGCATCTCAAGTTCGATGACCGTCGCTACGCGAGGTTCTTCATGATGGGCCTCGCCGGAGCGGTCACGCTGTACGCCATCGTGCTTATCACGTTCAAGGTGTTCTCGAGGTAGGCATGGCGTTGCCGAGCTGGCAGCCGCACGTCAGCGTCTGGCTGATCCTGGGCTCGGTCGTGGCGGCCTACACGATCGCGTGGCGCCGCCACGATCGCTCCACGGGCGAGACGACGCCGATGCGGACCCGCCGGTTCTTCTACCTCGGCATGGCCGTCCTGTGGATCGGGGCGGAGTGGCCGATCCACGACCTCGCGGAGGACTACCTCTACTCGATGCACATGGTGCAGCACATGCTGTTCACGCTGGTTGCCCCGCCGCTGCTGATCGTCGGGATGCCGGTCTGGCTGTTGAGGCAGATGCTGCGGCCGGTGCCCGTGCGACGTGTGTTCCGGTTCCTCACTCGGCCCCTCGCCGCGTTGATCGTGTTCAACGGCTTCCTCTTGGTCTCCCATTGGCCGGCGGTCGTCGAGGCCTCGGTCCGGTCCGAGCCCCTCCACTTCGCCGTGCACGTGGTGCTCGTCGGGTCGGCGCTGCTGATGTGGTGGCCGGTGGTCTCGCCCCTGCCCGAGATGCCTCCGCTCTCGCCGCCGGCGCAGATGATGTACCTGTTCGCGCAGTCCCTCGTGCCGACGATCCCGGCGTCGTTCCTGACGTTCGGGCGGTCTCCCCTGTACCCGATCTACGCGACGTTCCCACGGATCTGGGGGATCTCGGCGCTCACCGACCAGCTGATCGCCGGCCTGCTCATGAAGCTCGTGGGCGGCCTCATCCTGTGGAGCGTGATCGCGAACATCTTCTTCCGGTGGGGCCGTCGCGAGCAGGACGAGGGATGGGACGCGCTGCAGTGGCAGGACGTCGGCGCCGAGATCAACGCGGAGGTGAACCGGTGAGCGATCCCGCCCCGCAACGGGAGAACCTCCTGTTGCCGGTGCTGATCCCCGTCGGGGCGCTGGCCGCGATCGGGGCGGTCCTCTTCCTGTTCTCCAGGGTCCTGCTGCACGTCTCGCACGTGGCGGCCACCGCGACCGCGCTCGCCACCGCGGCGTCGGTGCTCGGGATCGCATCGCTGGTGGCCTCGCGCAAGCAGGTCACGAGCGCGGCCGTGTTCACGATGCTCGGTGGCGTCGCCGGTGTCGCGATGTTCGCCGGCGGCATCTCGCTCCTGATCGGGCAGCCCGCCGAAGAGGGCGGCGGCGCCGTGGTGGCCGTGACCGCCCCACACGGAGCCGCGGTGAGCGGGTTCGCGCAGACCTCGCTCACGGCGCCGGCCTCGACGCCGTTCACGCTGAACTTCGACAACCAGGACCCCGGCGTGCAGCACAACGTGGTGATCGCGACGGGGCCGGCCGGCGCCTCGAGCCAGATCCTCTTCGACGGGACCGTCGTAACCGGCCCGACCACCGTCGCCTATGCGGTGGACGCTCTCGACCCTGGCACGTACGCGTTCCACTGCAAGATCCACCCCACCACGATGACGGGGACGCTCACGGTCGAGGCGGGCGCGCAACCGTCGGGCGGCGGCCCCTCGGGTCCGTCGATCTCGGCCGCGGGCTTGAAGTTCTCGACCGATGCCCTGACGTTCACGGCGGGGAAGCCCACGACCCTCCACTTCGAGAACAACGACGCGGGGATCGCCCACAACTTCTCGATCTACACCGATTCGTCCGCCACGACGGCCAAGTTCAAGGGCGACCCGAACACGGGTCCGACGGCGGTCGACTACGACATCCCGAAGCTGCCGGCGGGCACCTACTTCTTCCGGTGCGACATCCATCCTGGGACGATGACGGGAACGCTCACGGTCAAGTGAGCGACGGCGCTTCCGTGAAGCGCCGTACGATGCAGATCATGCGTGGCGTCGTGTTCGCGGTCGGGGGCGCGCTGCTCCTGGTCACCGGGGTGATCCTGCGTGACTGCGCGCAGACGAGCGTCGGCGTCAACACCGGGGACCTCGCCGTCCGGGAGATTTCGTCGCCCGCTCCCGATGTCTCGGGCACTGGACTCGACGGCGCACAGCACGCCATCGCCGACGCACGCGGCCACGTGCTCGTCGTGAACGTCTGGGCGACGTGGTGTGGTCCGTGCCAGGACGAGCTTCCGTCCATCGTCCAGGCCGCGCACCGCTACGCGCAGCGGGGCGTCGTGTTCCTGGGGCTCGACTACGCGGACGACTCAGCGCAAGCGCGCGAATGGGTCCGGCGGTACCAGATGCCCTACCCGAGCATCAGCGATCCGTCGGGCACGTTCGCGAACGACCTCGGGTTCGTCGGGCTCCCGGACACCTACATCGTCGACCGGAGCGGCACGATCAGGTACTGGCTCGCGGGTGCGATCGACGACGTCTCCAAGACGAAGCAGTTCACCATGCTGCTCGACGCGGTCCTTTCCGGACCCTCCGCGACGGCTTCGCCTGCTGCGTCAGCCTGAACGCACGAGCAACGCGTCCGCCGCAACGGCCCCGAACAGCGCCGCCAGGTACAGGATCGAGTACTTGAACAGGCGCCAGGCGTCGTCGTTGGACCCCGACCGCCACAGCACCAGCGCGCGGTAGACGAAGAAGCCACCGAGGACGACCGCGGTGCCCGCGTAGATCGGACCCATGTGCGCGACGGGGACCAGGAGCAGCGTCACGCAGAACAGGACCAGCGCGTACAGCAGGATCTGGCGCCGCGTCTCCACCTCGCCCCGCACGACGGGCATCATCGGAACCCCCGCCGCCGCGTAGTCGTCGCTGACGCGCATCGCGAGCGCCCAGAAGTGCGGCGGGGTCCACACGAAGACGACCGCGAACAGGACCCAGGCGGGCCAGGCCAGGCCGCCGGTCACGGCCGCCCATCCGACGAGCACGGGAACGGCCCCCGCGGCGCCGCCGATCACGATGTTCTGATCGGTGGAGCGCTTCAGCCACATCGTGTAGACGAAGACGTAGAAGCCGATCGCCGACAGCGCGAGCGTCGCCGCCAGCATGTTCACCACCGACGCCAGGAAGGCGAACGCCACCGCGCCCAAGGTGAACCCGAACCGCAGGGCGTGCTCGGGTTCGACCAGATGGCCCGGGATCGGCCGCTGCCTGGTGCGACGCATGACCTGGTCGATGTCGCGATCGAGGTACATGTTGATCGCGTTGGCCGACCCGGCCGCGAGCGTGCCTCCCAGCAGGGTTGCAAGCACGAGCCATACCGACGGCAGGCCGCTCGCCGCCAGCATCATGGCCGGCACCGTCGTGATCAGCAGCAGCACGATGATCCGCGGTTTCGTGAGCGCGACGTACGCCGTGACCGTGTCGCGGAAGCTCGGCCGTTGCGAGGCCTCGGCGCGCGTGCCCTCATCGGGAACGAGCTCGCCGCCCGACCGCGTCGCCACGGCCGCGAGGGCCACGGCCGTGGCCCAGACGAGCACGGAGCACGCGACGTGCAGCACGACCGCCCACGGACGGAGCCGCGAGAAGACGTTCGCCGCGCCCAGCGCGATCTGAACCACGAATAACACGGCGTAGGTGGTGGCCAACGTCACCACCGAGCGATCCGGGGGCTGCGATGTGCGCGCGCGGACCAGCACCCACAGCGCGACCGCGAACGCGACGAGCGCCAGTGCCCGATGCAGGAACATCGGGGTCGTCACGCTGTTCAGGGTGGGGATCAGCCGTCCGTCCATGAGGGGCCAGTCGCGGAAGGCCAGGCCGACGCCCGGACCGCGCGCTCGCACGTAGGTGCCGACGAGGAGCAGCAGACCGGTCAGTCCGGCCGAGACCGCCGCAACCCCGGCGAGCCCGCGGATGGACGCGCGAACGCCGTCGGGCGCCGTGGCGTTGACGGCCAGCACGACGACGTCGGCGATCAGGACGAGCGCGGTGACGAAGTGGACGGTCACCCACCCGGGGTCGAGCTCGCTCCAGACCACGATCGCGCCCACGACCGCCTGCACGACCGTGAGCGGGAACGCCAGCAGGGCGGGGATCAGCACCGCGCGGTCGTGCCGGCGCGCTCGCCAGGTGACCACCGCGGTCGCCAGCGACAGCAGCACCACGAGGGCCGCGACGGTTCGATGCGAGAACTCGATCAGCGAATGGACGGCCCCGGAGGGGAAGACCCGTCCCGGTTCGCACGCCGGCCAGGTAGAGCATCCGAGCCCCGATCCCGAGCCCCGCACCAGCCCGCCGACCGCGAACAGAACCACCGTGAGGACGGCGGTCGCGATCGCGAGCTGCTTCGAGAGGCGCTTCATGCGGCTGGGTTCATGAACCTGCTCAATATAGAGGTGAACGACCCTCTGCCGAAAGGGCCCGGCCGCATCACCCTTGCCATACTTGCCTCGTGGACCGGGCAGCACCTCCGAACGAGCTCGTCGAGCTTCGCGCCCGCATCGACGACGTGCTGCACGAGCAGCTCCGGTCCCGCCGGGAGGAGATCGCCTGGATCGATCCGGTGGCGGCCGAGCCGATCGACGAGGTCGCGCGCATCGTTGACGCCGGCGGCAAGCGGCTGCGGCCGATCTTCTGCTACTGGGGTCATCGGGCGGCCGGGGGAGCCGACGGCGAGCCCATCCTGCGGGTCGCCGCCGCGTTCGAGCTCCTGCACACGATGGCCCTCATCCACGACGACGTGATGGACGAATCCGCGACCCGCCGGGGTCTCGCGTCCAGCCACGTGCATCTGGCGGACGCTGCTGCGGCGCGGGGCCTCGCCGATGCTGACCGCGTCGGGCGCGCGGTCGCCGTCCTCGCGGGCGACGTGGCGGCGGTCCTGGCCGACATGCTCTTCCTGGGATCGGGGTTCCCCGCCGAGACGCTTTCCTCTGCTCTGGCCCGGTACGACCGGATGCGTCTGGAGATGGCGGTCGGGCAACACTTGGACCTGGTCGGCGCCGAGCGGGACCCTCGGCGGCTGGCCGGGCTGAAGGGGGGCGCCTACACGGTGCGCGGTCCGCTCGTGGTCGGGGCGACGCTCGCGTCGGCAGGCCCTGCCGTGATCGCGGTCCTCGAGCGGTTCGGGGAGCCGCTCGGGCAGGCGTTCCAGCTCTTGGACGACCTCCGTGACGGAGATGCCGCCCCCGGCGTCACGCGGGGCGATGCAGAAGCCCTCGTCGCGGAGGCATCGGGCGCCCTGGACCCCGCCGTGCTGGAACCCTCCGCCGTCGCCGCCCTCGCCGGTCTGGCGGAGCTGGTGGCCGGCTCGTGACGCAGGACGTCGATGTCCTTCGTCGCGCGTTCCGCGACGTGCCCGCCTGTCGCATCGCCACGGTTCGTCCCGATGGAGGGCCGCACGCCGCCACACGCTGGTTCGTCTGGCTCGAAGACGCCGTGTGGGTGTCGACCCGCATCGGGGGGGTGACGTGGGAGCACGCGCTTCGCGACCCGCGGGTCTCGCTCGTGATCGATCGCGGGCGAGACTGGCTCGAGCTCGCGGGGGTGCGCGTCGAGGGCGTCGCCGAGGCCTTGCCCGCCGAGCACCCGGATCTCCGCGGACCGATGACGGCCTGGCACGACAAGTACCGTTCGATGTTCTCTGGCGACGCGTTCGAACGCTTCACCGCAGAGGTCCCCGCGCTCGGCTTCCTCCGCGTCGCCCCGGCGCGGATCGAGGTCTGGGATCACCGATCGCGCGACGCGTGACCGGCATCCAGACGCGTCACCGAGCCGGGTCAGGTCATCGCCTTCTTCACGAGCGAGGCGATCCTTTTCTCGTCGGCGGCCGTCAGCCCCGTGAGCGCGAAGGAGGTCGGCCACATGCGGCCCTCGTCGAGGTTGGCCGCGTCGTTGAAGCCGAACGTCGCGTACCGGGCCTTGAACTTCGCCGCGCTCTGGAAGAAACAGATGACCTTGCCGTCCTTGGCGTAGGCGGGCATGCCGTACCACGTCCTCGGCTCGAGGGAGGGAGCGGTGGTGGTGACGATCTCGTGGATCTTCTTGGCAATCGAACGGTCCTCCGCCGGCATCTCGGCGATCCGGTCGAGGAGCTCGCGCAGCATGTTCGCCCCCTGCGCGGCCGCCTTCTGCTCCTTGAGGTAGGCCTTCATCGCGGCGCGCTCCTCGGCCGTGAGTCCCGGCGACGTCTTCTTCGTCGCGGTCGAGCGCTTGCTGGACTTCTGCGTACTCTTCTTCGCAGGCTTCTTCTCAGCCATCGCTCATCACCTCCGTGTCGTGATCGCCGGACGGCTCAGCGCAGCTCCTGGATCCGGATCAGGTTGCCCGCGGGATCGCGGAAGGAGCAGTCGCGAACCCCGTACGGCTGCTCGGTCGGCTCCTGGACGACCTCGGCGTCGCCGGCCTGCAGCCGTTCGAAGGCGCCGTCGAGGTCCTTTGTGGCCAGGTTGACGCTGGCAAAGGTGCCCTTGGCCATCATCTCGGCGATCGTGCGACGCTCGTCATCGGTGGCGCCGGGTGTGGCGGCCGGCGGATACAGGACGATGGACGTGCCGGGCTGGTCGGCTGGACCGACCGTGATCCAGTGCATCCCGCCGTATTCGACGTCGTTGCGGACCTCCCAGCCGAGGGTGTCGCGATAGAAGGCCAGGGATGCGTCCGGGTCGTCGTGCGGCAGGAAGCTCGCGTGAATCGTGATGTCCATGGCGGTCATGCTAGCTGTGGTTCGGTGACCGGCGCTTCTCGATTCCTGATCGGTCTCGTGACCTGTTTGGCCACGCAGGGGGGCATCCCCGCCATCGCACCCGCCGCCTGGCCGCGATAGGTACTGGGCGGCACACCGACCAGCTCTGTGAAGCGAGTGCTGAAGGTGCCCAGCGACGAGCAGCCGACCGCGAAACAGACCTCGGTGACGCTGAGGTCGCCACGACGCAGAAGCGCCATCGCCCGCTCGATGCGCCGCGTCATCAGGTAGCTGTACGGCGACTCGCCGAAGGCGAGCCGGAACTGGCGGCTGAGATGCCCGGCCGACAGGTGCGCGCCGCGGGCGAGCGCCTCGACGTCCAGCGGCTGCGCGTACTCCCGGTCTATCCGGTCGCGGACGCGGCGCAGCCTCGCGAGATCGTCGCGCAGGTGCCGCGGGATCACGTTCACCTCGGGCCTCGATCCGCCGTGTCCCACCTCTGCATCTTCTCGACAGACCTCCCGGGACGTCCACTCAGGTCCGAGGAGACACGTCCTTGGGAGACGGGTCGTCTTAGACTCGCGCCACGAAAGCAGCGTGCTGGGGTATCGTCGGCTTGTGAATCTTTTCACAAACCGCCCCGCGGAAGGGGAGGCCGTGACACGGGAACCCGCGATCGAGACCGACGTCCTCGTGGTGGGGGCGGGTCCGGGCGGCTCGGCGGCCGCCTACCACCTCGCCCGTCACGGGATCGACGTGACCGTGGTCGAGAAGGCGACGTTCCCTCGCGAGAAGGTCTGCGGCGACGGGCTCACGCCGCGCGCCGTCGTCGCCATGGAGAAGATGGGCGTCGACACGAGCGATCCGGGGTTCGAGCGGGTGCTCGGGCTGCGCGTGCACGCGCGGCAAGGAACGATCGACCTCCCGTGGCCGGAGCTCGCTTCGTGGCCGGACTACGGCCTCGTGATGCCCCGCGACGGCTTCGACCAGTTGCTCGCACAGCGTGCCGTCAAGGCTGGCGCCCGGTTCTTCGAGGCCACCGAGGCGGTTGCGCCGGTCGTGGAGGCAGGGTGGGTCCGGGGAGCCGCGATCCGGCCGGCCGGTGCCGCGAACGAACCGACGAGGGAGATCCGCGCGCACTTCGTGCTTGCCGCCGACGGCGCCGCCAGCCGGTTCGGGGCACCCGCGGGTGTCCGGCGCAACGGCTCGCGACCGCTGGGGATCGCCGCCCGCCGCTACTACCGCGCCAGCTACGACCCGGGGCCGTGGTTCGAGTCCTGGCTCGACCTGTGGGACGGCGACATGCTGCTGCCCGGCTACGGCTGGCTGTTCCCCGTCGCTGATGGCCGGATCAACCTGGGGGCCGGTCTCCTCAACACGTTCCGGCACTTCGAGGACGTCAGCGCTCAGCAGTTGTTCTCCGCGTTCGCGCGGATGCTGCCCCCGGCATGGGGGATCTCCGAGGAGACCGCGGAGGGCCGCGTGCTGTCCGGGCCGCTGCCGATGAGCCTGAACCGGGTGCCGCAGGCCGTCCCTGGGATGCTCGTGGTGGGCGACGCGGCGGGTGCGGTCAACCCGTTCAACGGTGAGGGGATCGCGTACGCGATGGAGACCGGCGAGGTGGCGGCCGACCTGGTGCACGAGGCGCTCGTCAAGGACCGGCCCGGTCTGGCGATGGCGTACCCGCAGGTCCTCCGGGACCGCTACGCGCGGTACTTCTTCATCGGGCGGCAGTTCGCACGCGTGATCGGCAACCCGGCGATCATGGGCCGGTCGACCAAGTACCTCCTGCCACGGCCCCGAGTGATGGCCTTCGCGATGCGCGTGATGGCGAACCTCAGCGACGGCAAGGATGGGGACCTGCAGGACAAGCTGATCTACGTGCTCGAGCGCGTGGCCAGACCGACGTGACCCGTAGGATGGATCGTCGATGCTGAGCGACTATCTGCCGATCGTCGTCCTCGGCGCCCTGGCGGTGGTGTTCGCCGTCGGATCGCTGCTCGGCTCGGCGATGCTCCGGCCCAACAGACCCAATCCGGTCAAGCTCTCGCCCTACGAGTGCGGGAACGATCCTGTGCGGCTGCCGCGCGGGGAGCGGTTCAGCGTCCGCTTCTACATCGTCGCGATGCTCTTCATCATCTTCGACATCGAGACGATCTTCCTCTTCCCATGGGCGGTGACGTTCCGGGAGCTGGGGCTGTTCGGGCTCGTCGAGATGGCGGTGTTCATCGGGCTGGTGCTGGTGGCCTACGTCTACATCTGGCGCAAGGGCGGGTTCGAGTGGACGGCCTCGATCGCCTCGGAGGAGGAGGACGTCGAGGTCGAGCCCGAACCGGAGGCCGCCGGTGCCCGTTGAGCGGATCGAGGGAGTCCACCTCGGGAAGACGGCCGAAGAGGTCGAGGAGGACGTCGAGCGCGGTGTCCTGCTGACCACGCTCGACCGGGCGGTGGGCTGGGCGCGCAAGCAGTCGATGTGGCCGGCCACGTTCGGTCTGGCCTGCTGCGCGATCGAGATGATGTCGGCGGGCGCCGGCCGCTACGACCTGTCGCGTTGGGGGATGGAGCTGTTCCGCGCGTCTCCGCGGCAGGCCGACCTGATGATCGTCGCCGGCCGCGTGTCCCAGAAGATGGCCCCGGTGCTCCGGCGCATCTACGACCAGATGCCGGAGCCCCGGTGGGTGATCTCGATGGGCGTCTGCGCGTCGGCGGGCGGGATGTTCACGAACTACGCGGTCGTCCAGGGCGTGGACACGATCGTTCCCGTGGACGTCTATGTGCCCGGATGTCCCCCGAAGCCGGAGATGCTGATGTACGGCATCCTCCAGCTCCAGCAAAAGGTCCGGACCTCGGAGCCCTTCAAGTGACGCCGGAGGAGCTGGCCGAGCGGATCCGGCCCACCTACCCCGACGTGGTGGTGGCGCGCGGCGAGGTCACGGTGGCGGTCGAGCGTGAGCTGCTGATCGACGCGATCGGGTGGCTGCGCGACGCGCCAGACGTCGCGTGCGGGTTCCTTTCCAGCGTCACGGCGACCGATTGGCCCGGCAAGGATCCGCGGTTCTGGGTCGTCTACGAGCTGCGTTCGATCGAGCACCGCCACCAGGTCCGGGTCACGTGCGGCGTCCCCGCCGGGGACCCGCACGTGCCCACGTTGACGTCGCTGCACCCCACCGCGAACTGGCACGAGCGCGAGGTCTGGGACTTCTTCGGGGTGATCTTCGACGGGCACCCCGACCTGTCGAGGATCCTGCTGCCCGACGACTGGGAGGGGTTCCCCCTGCGCAAGGACGAGGAGCTCGGGGGCGTTCCCACCTGGTACCAGGGCGCGCGGATGCCGCCGATCGACAAGCGGGGGATGGCCTGATGGTCGACGTCGGCGGCGCGAGGAGCGAGATGGAGGCCGCGCGCGACGAGCTTCGCGACGCCCGCACGGGCGAGATCCGTCAGGAGACGATGATCATCAACATGGGGCCTCAGCACCCCTCGACCCACGGGGTGCTCCGTCTGCTCCTCGAGCTCGACGGCGAGACGGTGATCCGATGCAAGCCGATCGTCGGCTACCTGCACACGGGCATCGAGAAGAACACCGAGTACCGCACCTGGATGCAGGGCGTCACGTACGTCACGCGCGCCGACTACCTTTCGCCGTTCTTCAACGAGCTCGCGTACTGCCTGTCGGTCGAGCGGCTGCTCGGGATCGAGGCCCCGCCGCGAGCGCAGGTGATCCGGGTGCTCGTCTGCGAGCTCAACCGGATCGCCTCGCACCTGGTGTGGCTCGCCACGAGCGCTCTCGAGCTCGGCGCGGTCTCGGTGATGCTCTACGGGTTCCGCGAGCGCGAGGTGATCCTCGACATCTTCGAGGCGATCACCGGTCTGCGGATGAACCACGCCTACATCCGGATCGGCGGCGTGATCATGGACCTACCGCAGGACGGTCCTCGCAGGATCCGCGAGCTCCTCGAGATGCTGCCGGGCCGCATCGACGAGTACGAGACCCTGCTGTCGGCCAACCCGATCTGGCTCGAGCGCAACGTGGGGGTCGGCAAGCTGTCGGCGGAGGACGCGCTGCGCTTCGGCGTGACCGGGCCGATGCTCCGCAGCGCAGGGGTCGCGTTCGACCTGCGCAAGGACCTCCCGTACAGCGGGTACGAGACGTACGACTTCGACGTGCCCGTCCGCACCGAAGCCGACGCGTACGCGCGCTTCGCGATCCGCCTGGATGAGATGCGAGAGTCGCTGCGGATCGTGGCGCAGGCGATGGACCGCCTCCGCGACATGCCCGGGCCGGTCATGGTCGAGGACCCGAAGGTGGCGTGGCCGGTCAAGCTCTCGGTCGGTCCCGACGGCATCGGAAACGACCCCGAGTACCTGCGGCACATCATGGAGGAGTCGATGGAGGCCCTGATCCACCACTTCAAGATGGTGACCCAGGGCGTGCAGGTGCCGCCGGGCGAGGTGTACACGGCGGTCGAGGGTCCGCGGGGCGAGCTCGGCTACTACGTGGTCTCGGACAACGAGCATCGGCCCTACCGGGTGAAGATCCGGGACCCGTCGTTCGTGAACCTCCAGGCGGTCCCGAAGATGGTCGAGGGGTCGCTCGTCGCCGACACCATCGCCTCGATCGCGTCGGTCGATCCGGTCATGGGCGGGGTGGACCGCTGATGGCCCTCTTCGAGGGAAAGGTGCTCGACGATGCTCGGCGGATCATCGCCCGCTACCCCGGGCACGAGCGGTCGGCGATCATGCCCTTGCTGTACCTGGCGCAGTCTATCGACGGGTGGATCTCGCGCGACGCGTTGCGCGAGATCGGGCAGCTGCTCGAGCTCACCACCGCCGAGGTCGAGGCGGTCGCCTCCTTCTACACGATGTTCAGGCTGCGGCCGACGGGGACGCACGTGGTCAGCATCTGCACGAACCTCGCCTGCAAGCTCCGCGGCGCCGAGGACGTCTACGAGGCGGCCCACGAGGCCGCCGGCATGGCGCACGGACAGGAGCTCTCCGACGACGAGCTGATCACGCTGCACGAGGAAGAGTGCCTGGGCGTGTGCGATTTCGCCCCCGCGGTGCAGGTCAACTTCGCCAACCACGACAACGTGACGACCGAGCGCATGCGCGAGCTCGTCGCGCAGCTGCGAGCGGGACAGGTTCCCCCGCCGGCGCGCGGCTCGGCGTTCACGAGCTTCAAGCACGCATCGCGCGTCTTGGCCGGGCTCGAGGAGGTCTCGTCGCCATGACGCTCGACTTCGCCCCCCGCCTGACCCGCAACTGGAACGCCCCGGCGGTCGTCGGTATCGACGGCTACGTGGAACGGGGGGGCTACGCGGGGCTCCGCAGGGCCCTCGAGCTCGCGCCCGGCGACGTCATCGAGGTGGTCAAGGCGAGTGGACTCCGCGGCCGGGGCGGCGCCGGCTTCCCCACCGGCGTGAAGTGGGGGTTCGTCCCGAAGGGCACCGGCAAGCCGTCCTACGTGGTCGTCAACTTCGACGAATCCGAGCCCGGCACGTGCAACAACCGTGAGCTCGTCGAGCGCGAGCCACACCGGCTGATCGAGGGGGCGCTGATCGCCGCGCTGGCGATCGAGTGCCGGACCGTCTACGTCTACGTGCGGGGCGAGTACCTGTGGCAGAGCATCGTCGTGCAGCGCGCGATCGAGGAGGCCTACGCGAAGGGCTACCTCGGCGCCGACGTGATGGGGTCGGGCCGGCAGATCGACGTGGTCCTGCATCGGGGCGCCGGCGCCTACATCTGCGGCGAGGAGACGGCGCTGCTGAACTCGTTGGAGGGGCTCCGAGGCCAGCCGCGGCTTCGCCCGCCCTTCCCGGCGGTGGAGGGGCTCTACGCGGGCCCGACGGTGATCAACAACGTCGAGACGCTCATGAACGTCCCCGACATCCTCGAACGCGGCGCGGACTGGTTCCGCGAGCTGGGCACCGAGAAGTCGCCCGGCACCAAGATGGTCACGGTCAGCGGGAAGGTGGAGCGCCCCGGCAACTACGAGATCCCGCTGGGGACACCGTTCCGGGTGGTGCTCGACGAGCTCGCAGGGGGGATGCTGGGTGGGGCCACGCTGAAGGCATGGACCCCGGGCGGATCCTCCACGCCGCTGCTGACGGCCGAGCACATCGACGTCGGGCTCGACTACGAGTCGCTGGCGGCGGCCGGGTCCTTGTTGGGAACGGCCGCGATCATGGTGATGGACGACACCGACTGCGTCGTCGACTGCGCGCGGCGGATGGTGGAGTTCTACGCCCACGAGTCCTGTGGCAAGTGCACGACCTGCCGCGAGGGCAGCTGGTGGGCCACGCGCGTGCTGGCCCGGATCGAGCAGGGGTACGGGCGCGACGAGGACGTCCCGGTCATGGCCGAGATGGGGCAGAACATCATGTTCAAGGCGTTCTGCGCGCTCGCCGACGGCACGGCCGCCGTCATCAGCTCCAGCCTGAAGCACTTCCGTGAGGACTTCGAGGCACACGTGCGAGAGGGCAGGTGCCCGCTCGAGCCGGCCGCCGCGGAGGTCGCGTCGTGAACGACGTCACGCTGTCGATCGACGGCAAGGAGATCACCGTCCCGCAAGGAACGTTGATCATCCGGGCGGCCGAGCAGCTGGGGATCGAGATCCCACGGTTCTGCGACCACCCCTTCCTGGCGCCGGCCGGCGCCTGCCGCCAGTGCTTCGTCCAGATCGAGGGCCAACCCAAGCTCGCGACGTCGTGCACGATGACGGTCGCGCCGGACATGGTCGTGCACACGCAGAACACGAGCGACGAGGCCAGGCAAGCGCAGGTCGCCAACCTCGAGTTCCTCTTGCTGAACCACCCCCTCGACTGTCCGATCTGCGACCGGGGCGGCGAGTGCCCGCTGCAGGACCAGGCGCTCGCCTTCGGCCCGGGCGAGAGCCGCTTCCGCGAGGCCAAGCGCGTCTACCCCAAGCCGCTCCCGCTCTCGCCGCTCGTCAACCTCGACCGCGAGCGGTGCGTCCTGTGCGCGCGATGCACGCGCTTCTGCGACGAGATCTCGGGCGACCGGTTCATCGAGCTGTTCGCGCGTGGCGCCGGCGAGCGGGTGTCGATCGCCGCCGGCGAGGATTTCCGATCGCCGTTCAGCGGGAACACGATCCAGATCTGCCCGGTCGGGGCGCTTACGTCGACGCCGTACCGGTTCGTGGCACGACCGTTCGATCTCACGTCGGGCGATTCGGTCTGCAATCACTGCAGTGCGGGGTGCAACATGCGCGTCGACCTCCGGGGGGGCAAGACCGTCCGCGTCCTGGCCCGTGACAACGTCGAGGTGAACGACGTGTGGATCTGCGACAAGGGGCGCTTCGCCTTCGCCTGGCCGGACGCTCCGGACCGGATCACCACGCCGCTGCTGCGCGATCACGGCCTCGAGGGTGCCTCGTTCGGCGAGGTGCTCACGTGGGTCGCAGCCCGGTGCGAGGGCGCGCGCGTCGCCTTCCTCACCGGCGGCCGGTTGATGGACGAGGACTACTACGCGCTGTCGAAGCTGGCCCGGACCGTCTTCGGCACGAACGACGTCGACCACCGGCGAGCGCCGGGTCCCGCGGTCGCCGAGCGTCCGGCCGCCGCCCGGCCCACGGCGGTCACGGCTCGCGACGTCGAGCGGGCGTCGGCGATCCTCGTGGTCGGTCTGGACGCGGAGAACGAAGTGCCGATCCTGCACCTGCGGCTCCGCAAAGCGGCGCGCAAGGGTGCACGCATCACCGTGCTCCATCCTCGACGCACGCGCCTGCACGACGTGGCCGCGCACGTGCTCGTGGCTCCGGGGGCCGACGCCGCCCTCCTGGCGACGGCCGCGCGTGGAGAGGACACGGGCGACGCCCCCTTCGACGCCGCCGTCGCGGCGCTGCGCGAGGGCGGCACCGACGCCATCGTGGTGGCGGGGGAGCGGTCGGCGGAGGCGGCCGATCTGGCGGTGCGGCTCGCCGCCTCGACGGGAGCCCGCTTCGCGTACGTCACGCGCCGTGCCAACGACCGCGGCGCGCTGCGCGCAGGGGTCCATCCGTCGCTCCTGCCCGGCGGTCGAACGATGGACGAGTCCGACGACGTCGAGCGTCTCTGGGGCCCCATCGTGAACCGGCGACCGGGGCGCGACGCGAACGCGATCCTCGAGGCGTGCGCCGGGCGTGAGATCGACGTGCTGTTCCTGGTCGGGGTCGACCCGCTGCGCGACGTCCCCGACGCGGCGCTGGCGCGCCGCGCGCTCGACAACGTCCCGGTCAAGGTCGTGCAGTCGCTCGGGCTCGGGGACCTCGAGCCGTTCGCGGACGCGTTCCTCCCCGCGGCGCCGTCGATCGAGAAGGACGGGCACGTCACCGACTGGGAGGGGCGCTCGCAGCGCATCCGCCCGGTCCGGCAGGCCCTCGGCCTCAGCCGTCCGGACTGGGAGATCTTCGCCGGGCTGGCGCTCGCGGCGGGAGGCGACCTCGGCTTCGAGACGCTCGAAGAGCTCCACGAGGAGATGGACGGCCTGATCGCCTCACGGCCGATCGACCTGCCGGCCACCACCCCGGCCGCGCCGGCGGTGAGGGCGGGGCTCCAGCTGGTCACCTATCCGCTCCTGATCGACGACGGCGTGCTCTCGCGCGAGGCACTCGAGCTGAAGTCCGCGCTGGAGGACGAGCCGTTCCTCGAGCTCCACCCGGAGGACGCCGAGGCGGCGGGGCTCTCCCACGGCGGCCGCGCGATCGTGCGGACCGACGCCGGAGAGGTCGAGCTTCCCGTCCGCGTGACGACGCATGTCGCGCGGGGCGCTCTCTTCGTTCCCTTCAACCAGCCGGGGCTGGCGGCGAACCGGCTGCTGTCCGGGTCGTTCACCACGCCGGCCACCCTGGAGGCCGTCGAGCGCGCCGAGGAGGTGTCCGCCTGATGGACTGGGTGGACTGGGCGATCCTCGTGGCGCGGGTCGTGATCGTCTTCTTCGGGCTGCTGATCGCCGTGATGCTCTTCATCTGGATGGAGCGCAAGGTCATCGCGGACATGCAGACGCGCACCGGGCCGATGCGGGCCGGTCCTCGGGGCGTGCTGATCACGCTGGCCGACGGTGTCAAGCTCTTCTTCAAAGAGAGCATCTCGCCCACCCAGACCGATCGTGCCGTATACCTGATCGCGCCCGTGGTCGCGATGGTGCCGGCCTTCCTCGGGTTCGCCGTGATCCCCTTCGGCGCGGGCGTTCACCTGTTCGGACGCGACATCCCCTTCCAGCTCGCCGATCTCAACATCGGGGTGCTGTGGATCCTGGCCATGACATCGATCAATGTCTACGCCGTGGTGCTGGCCGGCTGGTCGAGCGGCTCGAACTACCCGCTGCTGGGCGGCGTGCGCTCGACGGCCCAGATGATCAGCTACGAGGTCGCGATGGGCCTCGCGCTCGTGTCGGTCCTTATGTACAGCGGGCACCTCGCGATGTCCGAGATCGTCGCGCAACAGGATCGGGTGTGGAACGTGGTCCCGCAGTTCCCGGCGTTCGTCCTGTACATGATCTGCGCGCTGGCCGAGGTCAACCGGCCGCCCTTCGATCTCGCCGAGGCGGAGACCGAGCTGGTCGCCGGATTCCATACCGAGTACTCGGGCATCAAGTTCGCCCTGTTCTACATCGGCGAGTACGTGAACACGGTCACGGTCTCCGCGATCGCGGTCACGTTGTTCCTCGGCGGGTGGCGTGGCTACTGGCCCTTCCACGGGGCGTGGGCATGGCTCGGACCGCTGCTCTGGTTCCTCGTGAAGGTGACCGCGGTCATCTACGTGTACATCCTGGTGCGCGGCACGCTCCCGCGCATGCGCTACGACCGCCTGATGAACTTCGGGTGGAAGGTCCTGATCCCGTTCGGCCTCTTCTGGGTGCTCGCCACCGGCATGATCATCGTGCTGCCCGAGCGCTACGGCAGGTGGCGAGGGTCGGTCATCGCGGTGGGCTTGATCGTGGCGGCCTGGATGGTCTTCTCGCTCGTGAAGCCCGCGCTGGAGCCCCGCCGGGAGGTGGCACGGTGAGCGAAGCCCCCCGCACCGCACCGTGGTGGGCCATCGCAAAGGGCATGGCCACCGTCTTCAAGCAGACCTTCCGCAAGGACACCACGGAGCAGTGGCCGAAGGAGATCGTCGAGATCCCCGAGCGCTCCCACATCGGCCGGCATCGGCTGAACCGTCACGACAACGGGCTGGAGAAGTGCATCGGGTGCGAGCTCTGCGCCTACGCGTGCCCTGCAGATGCGATCTGGGTGGAGGGCGAGGACAACGATCCCGACAACCCGGTCAGCCCGGGTGAGCGCTACGCGAAGGACTACCAGATCAATTACCTGCGCTGCATCATGTGCGGGCTCTGCGTCGAAGCGTGCCCGACGCGTGCGCTCACGCTCACGAGCTACTACGAGATGTCGTTCACGTCGCGCGAGGACGCGATCTGGGCGAAGGAACGCCTGCTGGAGCCCCCGCCACCCCTCGGCACCGACCCCGTCGACAAGGAAGGCCGCTAGGTGCCCCTCGACAACGTGGCGTTCTGGGTGTTCGCGCCGATCTCCGTCGGGTCCGCTGTGGGGTTGCTGCTGGCCCGCAACGCCGTGCACGCGGCGCTCTTCCTCGTGGTGAACTTCTTCTGTCTGGCGGTGTTCTTCCTGCTGCTCGATGCACCGTTCCTGTTCGCGGTCCAGATCATCGTGTACGCCGGCGCGATCATGGTGCTGTTCCTGTTCGTCATCATGCTGCTCGGGGTCGACAGCAACGACGACCTGCGGGAGCGTCTGCTCGCCCAACGACCGCTGGCGGTGCTGCTCGCCGTGGGCTTCATCGTCGAGATCTTCGTCGCCGTCCGCGCCGGGATCGGGTTCGCCACCAAGGCCCCCGAGGGCTTCGACCGGGTGAACCTCGGCGGCAACGCGCAGGCGCTGGCCCGGGTCCTCTTCCGGTCGTACTTCTTCCCGTTCGAGGTCACGTCGATCCTGCTGATCGTCGCGGCGATCGCGGCGATGGTGCTCGCCCAACACAAGGCACCCGCCGTGACCCAGGAGGAGATCGAGGCATCTACCGCCGCCGAGCCCGCGGAGCCTCTCGCGTGAGGACGCCGATCGCGTACTACGTCATGCTCTCGGGCATCCTGTTCGCGCTCGGTACCGTCGGCGTGCTGACGCGGAAGAACGCGCTGCTGATCTTCATGTCGGTCGAGCTGCAGCTGAACGCGGTCAACCTGGCGCTGGTGGCGTTCTCCCGGATGCAGATGCAGCTGACGGGCCAGGTGCTCGCCTTCTTCTCCATGGTGGTCGCGGCGGCCGAGGTCGTCGTGGGGCTGGCCATCATCGTGTCGATCTACCGGCGGCGCCGGAGCGTGAACGTCGACGACGCGCGGGAGCTGCGGTGGTAGCGCAGTCGCTCGCACCCATGTCGTCGCCGCCGGGTGCGCTCGGGCTCCTGTGGCTGATCCCGGCGGTGCCCTTGGCCGCCGCCACGGTGAACCTCCTGTGGGGCAAGCGGCTCGGCAAGGCCGCCGGCTGGCTCGCGACGGCGGCCGTGGTGACGTCGTTCCTCGTGGCGCTGGTCGCCGTTCTCGACCTGGTGAGCAGGCCGGGCGAGAACCGCCTCGTCATCCAGCACCTCTTCGATTGGATCTCGGTCGGCAGCTTCTCGGTCGGCGCGGACCTCCGGTTGGACGCGGTGTCCTCGGTCATGATCCTCGTGGTCACCGGTGTGGGGTCGCTGATCCACGTGTACGCGATCGGCTACATGCAGGGCGATCCGCGGTACGGGCGCTTCTTCGCCTACCTCAACCTGTTCGTGTTCTTCATGCTGATGCTCGTTCTCGCCCAGAACTTCCTTGTGCTCTACCTGGGCTGGGAGGGGGTGGGACTCTGCTCCTATCTGCTGATCGGGTTCTGGTTCGAGAAGGTCGAGAACGCGGAGGCCGCGAAGAAGGCGTTCATCACCACGCGGATCGGCGACACGGCGATGCTGGTCGGCCTCGCCCTGATCGTTGCTCGCTTCCACTCGCTCGACTTCGACGTGGTGTTCGGCTCGGCGGGGTCGGTCCTCACGAAGGACACGGCAACGGTGATCGCGATGCTGCTGTTCGCGGGCGCCGTCGGCAAGTCGGCGCAGATGCCGCTGCACGTGTGGCTGCCCGACGCGATGGCGGGTCCCACTCCGGTCTCGGCGCTGATCCACGCGGCCACGATGGTGACCGCCGGCGTCTACCTGGTCGTGCGAGCGCACGTGATCTTCGAGCTCTCCCCGGTCGCGCTCGACGTGGTCGCGATCGTGGGGCTGGTCACGATGCTGTACGCGGGCACCGCCGCGCTGGGCCAGGACGACATCAAACGCGCGCTGGCGTACTCCACGATCAGCCAGCTCGGCTACATGTTCATGGCGGTAGGCCTGCGTGCGTACGCGGGCGCGCTCTTCTTCCTGGCGGCGCACTCGTTCTACAAGGCTCTGCTGTTCCTGGGGTCGGGCTCCGTGATCCACGGCATGCACGACGAGCAGGACATGCGGCGGATGGGGGGTCTGCGATCGAGGATGCCGATCACGTTCGTCACGATGGCGATCGGCGCCATCGCGCTGGCGGGTGTGCCGCCGCTGGCCGGCTTCTTCGCCAAGGATCAAGTCCTCGAGATCGCCAACCACAGCGGTCGGACCGTCTTGTGGATCCTCGGGACGCTCGGGGCGGTCCTCTCCGCCGCGTACATCGGCCGGCTGCTCTTCCTGACCTTCTTCGGCGAGCCGCGGAGCGAGGAGGCGGAGCACGCCCACGAGTGCCCGCCCGTGATGTGGATCCCACTCGCGCTCCTGTCGACAGGAGCAGTGCTGGCCGGCGTGCTGAACACCACCCCCGAGGGCCGCCTGTCGGCGTTCCTCGAGCCGGTCGCGGGGGCCGTGCCGCAGGGGATCGGAGCGGCGCCGGCCGCGCTCGCCACGACCGGGGCCGTGATCGCCGTCGCGGTGCTACTGCTCACCTGGCTCGTGTACGCGTCGGGCCGCGTGGACTGGCGAGCGATGCGCGAGCGCCTTGCGCCGCTCCCCCGAACGCTCCGCCACGGTTGGTACGTCGACGCGGCCTACGACCGGGTGTTCGTGCAACCGAGCAAGGGCTTCGCGTCGATCGTCGCCACCGTGATCGACACGCAGATCGTCGATGGGATCGTCAACGGGATCGGCGCGAGCGTGCGCCGGATCGCCCAGTCGGGCCGGCGGCTCCAAACAGGCTTCGTCCGCTCGTACGCACTCGCGCTGTTCCTGGGTGCGATCGTCGTCCTCGCGTACGTGGGGTTCCGGATATGAGCGGCAAGCTCCTCACGGCCACGATCTTCCTGCCGCTCGTCGGCGTCGTCGTGCTGCTGGTCGGCCGCGAGCTGAAGGACGAGGGGGCACGATGGGTCGGGCTCCTCACATCGCTCACCACGTTCGCCGTCTCGCTGCTGATCCTGCGCGACTTCGACTCCGGCAGCCCCGGATACCAGATGGTCGAGCAGGCGTGGTGGGTCAAGAGCGTCGGCCTGAAGTACCTGGTCGGGGTTGACGGGATCAGCCTGTGGCTCGTGCTGCTCACGACGTTCCTGTTCCCGGTCTCGGTGCTCGCATCGTGGAAGATCACCAAGGACGTCCGCCTGTACATGGCGGCGATGCTCGCGCTCGAGACGGCAGTGGTCGGCGCCTTCCTCGCGCTCGACCTCCTTCTGTTCTTCCTCTTCTTCGAGGCGCTGCTCGTCCCGATGTACCTGCTGATCGGCGGGTGGGGGAGCGGCCGCCGGATCTACGCGGCGATCAAGTTCTTCCTGTTCACGATGGCGGGCTCGGCGTTCCTGCTGGTTGCCATCCTGTTCCTGTACGCCAAGTCATCGGGACCCGGCGGCCCCGGGACGTTCGACGTCACGCAGCTCGGGCTCGTCGCCGCCGGACTCCCGGCGAGCACGGCCCGCTGGCTGTTCCTGGCGTTCTTCGTGGCGTTCGCGGTGAAGGTGCCCCTCTTCCCACTGCACACGTGGCTGCCGGACGCGCACACGGAAGCGCCCACCGCGGGGTCGGTGTTGTTGGCGGCCGTCCTGCTGAAGGTCGGTACCTACGGTCTGCTCCGGTTCAACCTCGGGCTCTTCCCCGAGGCGTCGAAGTACTTCGCGACGATGGCGTCGATCCTCGCGGTGATCGGGATCATCTATGGGGCCGTCTGCGCGCTGATGCAGTCCGACGTGAAGCGCCTGGTCGCCTACTCGTCGGTCTCGCATCTGGGGTTCGTCGTCCTCGGCATCTTCGCCTTCACCCAGCAGGCCGTGACCGGTGGGGTGCTGCAGATGGTGAACCACGGCCTTGCCACCGGCGCCTTGTTCCTGCTGGTCGGGATGGTGTACGAGCGCACGCACACGCGCGAGCTGTCCGAGATGGGGGGGCTCGCGAGCGTGATGCCCTGGTTGCTGGGTACCTTCCTCTTCACGGTGCTCGCCTCGGCGGGCCTGCCCGGTCTCAACAGCTTCATCGGCGAGTTCCTGGTCATCGTGGGCACGTTCGCCGTGAGCAACTGGTTCGGGTCGCTGGCCGCGGTCGCCGTGGTGCTGGCGGCGATCTACCTGCTGTGGTCCTACCAGCGGGTGGCCTACGGTCCGGTGCGCGAGGAGCATCGTCACCTCCCCGACCTGTCGCTTCGCGAGACGCTCGTGCTGGCCCCCGTGCTCGCGCTGATCCTCCTGTTCGGCGTCTACCCGAAGGCGCTGACGACGGCCATCGACCCGGCGACCCGCGCGGTCGTCCAGCAGGTCTATCCGGGTCAGTCGCGCGACGTCGGGTCGGCGAACGCGCAGCTCGCCTCGAGCGTGGGGAGCGGCGGATGATCGCGCAGACCGTCGTCACCCCGACCCTGCAGTTCCGGCCCGTGCTCCCCGAGATGCTCCTGGCGGGGGTCGCGATCGTTGGGATGCTCTACGAGGCCTTCTCCCCGCGTTCGGACCGATACGTGCACCTGGGGATCGGTGTCGTGGGTCTGGTGGCGGCGGGCGTGGCGGCGATCACGTCGTGGAACTGGTCGGGCGACGCGTACGTGCTGGGAGACACGGTCGCAGCGGACCGGTTCTCCGTCGTCGCGAAGGTCGTCCTGTGCATCGTCGCGCTGGTCGCCCTCCTGTACTGGACGCACTACGTAGGCCGAGACCCTGGCTCGGCGCGTGGCGAGTTCACCCCGCTGATCCTGTTCGCGACCGCCGGCATGGCACTGATCGCGGCGGCGAACGACCTGATCCTCATCTTCCTGTCCCTCGAGATCCTGTCGCTGTCGCTCTACGTGCTGACCGGCATCACGGGCCGGGGCCGGGCGAACGAGGCCGCCATGAAGTACTTCCTGCTCGGAGCCTTCTCGTCGGCCTTCTTCCTCTACGGCGTCGCGATGGCCTACGGGGCCACGGGTACCACGAAGGTGAACGTCGTGGCGAACACCCTGGCCGGGCGGACCGGTGAGCAAGCCCTGGCCCTGCTCGGGCTCGGCTTCCTGGCGATCGGGTTCGGGTTCAAGGTCTCTGCGGCGCCGTTCCACATGTGGACGCCCGACGTCTACCAAGGGGCGCCCACGCCGGTAACGGCCTTCATGTCGGCCGCCACGAAGGTCGCCGCGTTCTTCGCCCTGATGCGGGTGCTCGACGTCTCGTTCCAGCCCCTGACCTGGGACTGGTCACCGATCGTCTGGGGGCTGGCCGCAGCGTCGATCGTCGTCGGCTCGGTGCTGGCCATCGCGCAGACCGACATCAAGCGTTTGCTCGCCTACTCGAGCGTGGCGCACGCGGGGTTCATCCTCACCGGTCTGACCGCGGGAAACGCCAGCGGCATCCGCGCCGCGATGTTCTACCTGATCGCGTACGCCACGATGACGCTCGGCGCCTTCGGCGTCGTGATGCTCGTGTCCGCCCGCGGCGAGGAGCAGACCTCGTTCAGGGCCTACGCGGGACTCTTCCGGCGCAGCCCCGGGTTGGCGGCGCTGATGACCGTGTTCCTCCTATCGCTCGCCGGCATCCCACCGACGGCGGGGTTCATCGCGAAGGTGACGGTGTTCGCCGCTGCGATCTCGGCCGGGCACTGGGCGCTGGCCGTCGTGGGGGTGGTCGCCAGCGTCGTGGCTGCGTTCTTCTATCTTCGTGTGATCGTGGTGATGTTCGTGCAGCAGCCCGAGGGCGTGCAAGAGGAGGACCAGGCCCCCCTGGTTCGGATCGCGATCGCGATCCCGGCGGCGTTCACGCTTGCCCTGGGCGTCTTCCCGGGGCTGATCACCGGTCTGCTCGACAAGGCGGCGATCCTGCGATGGTGACGCGATGCGACGCGTGATCCCCGGGCTGGAGGCTCCCGACGCGGTGCTCGAGGCAGAGATCCGCACGCGGCTGGATCGCGTCGAGGAGGCGCTCGACAAGGCGGTGGTCGCCGACTCCGAGCTGTTGGCGGCGACCGCCAAGTACCTGTTGCAGGCCGGCGGGAAGCGCTTCCGGCCGATGCTCGTCCTGCTCTCCGGCTACTTCGGCGATCCGACCGACCCACGTCTGATCGCCGGGTCGGTGGCGATCGAGCTGACCCATCTGGCCACCCTCTACCACGACGACGTGATCGACGAGGCCGACGATCGGCGCGGGGTCGTGTCGGCGAACGCCCGCTGGGACAACACGGTCGCGATCCTCACCGGCGACTACCTGTTCGCGCGGGCATCCGAGCTCTCGACCGAGCTCGGTCCGGACATCTGCCGGCTGCTCTCTCGGACGATCGCGATCCTGTGCGACGGTCAGATCCGCGAGGTCGACGCCTCAGGGCGCGTCGAGCAGACGGAGGCAAGCTACCTGGAGATCATCCGCCGAAAGACCGGGGCTTTGATCGCGACGTCGTGCCGGCTCGGGGGCACGCTCTCGGACGCCGCCGAGCGGGACGTCGACGTCCTCGACGCCTTCGGAGGATCCCTCGGCCTGGCGTTCCAGCTCTCGGACGACATCATGGACGTGACCGCCAGCCAGATGGAGCTCGGCAAGGAGCCCGGAGTGGACATGAAGGAGGGCGTCTACACGCTTCCGGTCCTTCACGCTCTGAACGAGGGCCCTCGCCGCGACGAGCTGCAGCGCCTCCTCTCCCAGGGGGCTCCCGACGGTTCGATGCTCGACCAGGCCCTCGAGATCGTTCGTTCGGGAGGCTCCGTCGAGCACGCGCGGGCCGCCGTTACCCGTGAGGTCGTCCGGGCGACCGACCTCGCGAAGCAGCTCCCCCAGGGGGCCGCGCGGCACGCGTTGATCCAGCTCGCGCGGTTCCTCGCGGTGCGCTGCGGCGCAGATCCGGACGGGTAGGAGGCAGAGACAGGGCGAGCGAGAGCGCGCTGTTAGGATACGGGCCGCGCTCGGGAAGGCGTTCACAAGCTGTGGATTACTACTCTTCGTACGGTGTGGTCCTGGCGGTCCTGATCGCCGGGGCGCTTCTCGTGGCGGTGGCCTTCACCGCCGGCCGACTGATCGCTCCACATCGCCCGTTCGAGGGCGGCAAGCTGCGGACCTACGAGTGCGGGATCGACCCGGTGGGCGAGGGATGGTCCCAGAGCCAGGTCCGCTACTACATCTACGGCTTCCTGTTCGTGATCTTCGACGTGGAGAGCGTCTTCGTGTTCCCGTGGGCCCGGGTCTTCGAGAGCCTGGGCTACGCCGCCGTCGTCGAGATGGGCATCTTCATCCTGATCCTGGCCGTCGGCCTGCTCTACGCCTGGCGCAAGGGGGTGCTCACGTGGGCGTGATCACGGAGCACACGCCGCTGGCCAAGATCAAGCCCGTGAAGTTCCTGCTCAACTGGGGACGCCGCTACAGCCTGTGGGTCTTCAACTTCGGGCTCGCCTGTTGTTCGATCGAGTTCATCGCGGCGTCGACGGCGAAGAACGACTTCATCCGGCTGGGCGTGATCCCGTTCGCCCACGGTCCCCGTCAGGCCGACCTCCTGCTCGTCGCGGGCACCCTCACCGACAAGATGGCGCCCGTGATCAAGCGGTTGTACGACCAGATGCCCGACCCGAAGTACGTGATCTCGTTCGGCTCCTGCTCCAACTGCGGCGGGCCGTATTGGGACAGCTACTCCGTCACGAAGGGCGTCGACCAGATCATCCCCGTCGACGTGTACGTGCCGGGTTGCCCGCCACGGCCGGAGGCGCTCCTGCACGGCATCGTCAAGCTCCAAGAGAAGATCCGCGACGAGGACATCCGGGAGAAGTTTCGCAGTGGGACGACCGCTGTCAGCTGACGAGGTCGCCACCCGGCTGCAGGCGCGCTTCGGCGACGACGTCGACGTGGTCGACACGTTCGGCCACGCGGTCGTCACGGTTCCGACCGAGCGGTACCGCGACATCGTCCGCTTCCTCCGAGACGACCCGGGGTTCGCGTGCGACTACTGCGACTTCAGCTCGGGCGTCGACTACGGCCTGGAGCGCGGCTTCGAGGTCGTCACGCACCTGTACTCGACGGAGCATCACCACAACGTCCGTCTGAAGGTGCGGCTTCCGTACGACGACCCCGTCTGCCCCACGATCAGCGACCTGTTCGCCACGTGCAACTGGCACGAGCGCGAGGCCACCGAGATGTTCGGCATCCACTTCGAGGGTCACCCGCAGCCGGTCAAGCTCCTGCTTCCCGAGCCCTTCGAAGGGCACCCGATGCGCAAGGACTTCCCCCTGATGTCGCGCGAGGCCAAGCCTTGGCCGGGGGCCGTCGAGGGCGAGGAGGAAGAGGAGGAATGATCGCCGGGGCCGGCGTCTCCGTCTTCGACTCGCTCTCGTCGAACTTCTGGGTCGCGTTGCTGTTGAAGACCGTCGGGGTGCTCGCGTTCTTCCTGGTCGTGCCGCTCGTCGTGGGCTACATGGAGCACAAGGTCCTGGCGCACATGCAGGCGCGGCTCGGTCCGATGGAGGCCGGCGCCTTCCACGGGTGGGCGCAGCTGGTGGCCGACGGCGTGAAGTTCATCCAGAAGGAGGACGTGATCCCCGCAGCGGCGGACCGAAACGTCTTCACCCTGGCGCCCGCGGTCACGATGATCCCTTACATCGTGGTGCTGGTCGTGCTGCCCCTCAGCAACACGGTGTTCGCGCTGAACCTCGACGTCGGCATCTTCTTCGTGATGGCCATGTCGAGCGTCGGGGTGATCGGCATCCTGATGGCCGGCTGGTCCTCGCGCGAACAAGTACTCGCTGATCGGGGCGCTCCGCGCCGCCGCCCAGCTGATCGCCTACGAGCTGCCGCTGGTGCTGGCCGCGGCGGGCGTCGTGATGCTCGCCGGCTCGCTCTCGCTGATCGACATCGTCGAGGCGCAGCGGAACCTCTGGTACGTGGTGCCGCTCCTCCCCCTGTTCCTCATCTTCATGATCGCGTCCCTGGCCGAGCTGACGCGGCCGCCGTTCGACATGCCGATCGCGGACTCGGAGATCATCTTCGGTGCCTACACCGAGTACACGGGGCTCAAGTTCGCGTTCTTCCTCCTGTCGGAGTACGGCGGCATCGTCGTGCTGTCCGGGGTCGCGTCGGTGCTGTTCCTCGGGGGATACCTGCCGGTTCCCGGCCTCGGTGCGATCCCGGGGTTCGTCTGGATGATGGGAAAGATCTTCGCCCTCGCGTTCGTGGTGATCTGGCTACGCGCGACCTACCCGCGTCTGCGCGAGGACCAGCTCCAGCGGTTCGCGTGGGTCGGCCTGGTGCCGATCTCGCTCGTGTGGCTCCTGGGGGCCGCGTTCGTCAAGGTGGCGGTGAGTTGATGGCCACGACGGAGCCGCAGATCGCGCGCGGGTTCGGGCAGGGCCTCGTGAAGGGGCTGGCCGTGACGCTCAAGACGATGCTCCGACCCTCGGTGACGGTGCAATACCCGCACGTCAAGCCGAACCTGCCGGCACGCTCGCGCGGCGTCATCGCGCTCAAGGAAGCCAACTGCACCGTTTGCTACAAGTGCTCGCGTGAATGCCCGGACTGGTGCATCTACATCGACGCGCACAAGGAGAGCCACGAGCCGGCCAGCGGCGGGCGGGCGCGCTCGGTGAAGGTCCTCGATCGGTTCGCGATCGACTATGCGCTGTGCATGTACTGCGGGATCTGCGTCGAGGTGTGCCCCTTCGACGCGCTCTTCTGGAGCCCCGAGTTCGAGTACGCCGAGTACGACATCCACGAGATGACCCACGAGAAGGAGCGGTTGGAGGAATGGACCTACACCGTCCTCCCACCGCCGCCGCTCGAGGACGGCGCGGAGGCTCCCGAGGAGACCGCTTCGTGACCTCGCTGGAGTACGCGTTCCTGGTCGTGGCGGTCATCGGCTCGATCTCCGCGCTCGCCGTGGTGACGGCGCGCAACGTTGTGCACGCCGCGCTCTATCTGGTGGTCGCGCTGCTGTCGGTGGGGGTCACGTTCCTCTTGCTCGGTGCCGAGTTCGTGGGCTGGGTGCAGATCCTGATCTACGTCGGCGCTATCGTGATCTTGTTCCTGTTCGGGTTGATGCTCACGAAGGCGCCGATCGGCCGCGACTCGCTCGACAACCAGAACCGGCTGCTCGGGGCCATCGTTGCGGTCGCGATCTTCGCCGGGCTGGTGTTCCTGATCGCCGACGCCTTCCCGATCCGGGACGGCGTCGGGTACCCGCCAGTGGACGGAAGCACCGGCGCGATCGGGCAGTCGCTCTTCTCCTCCTACGTCCTGCCGTTCGAGGCCGTGTCGTTCCTGCTGCTCGCCGCGCTGATCGGCGCGATCGTGCTCGCTCGCAAGGACGAGGGCACCTGACATGATCCGGTTGCCGCTCGTCCTCATCTTCTCGGCGCTGCTCTTCTCCGCCGGCGTCTACGGGGTCCTCGCCCGCAGGAACGCGGTGATGGTCCTGATGGCGATCGAGCTGATGCTGAACGCGGTCAACGTCAACCTGGTCGGGTTCGCCACGGCGGTGAAGGACCATCTCACCGGGCAGGTCTTCGCGCTGTTCGTGATCGCCGTGGCCGCCGCCGAGGTCGGGATCGGGCTGGCCATCGTGATCCTGTTGTTCCGCAACCGCGAGACGATCAACGTCGACGAGGTGAACCTCCTCAAGTGGTAGCCGAGGCCGCTCCCGTCGCGAACTGGTTCGTCCGGTACGCCTGGGTGATCCCGGCGCTGCCCGCCGTCTCGACCGCTCTCACGCTGTTCTTCGGCAAGCGCACGCCGGGCAAGGGTTCGATCTACGGCATCGCGGCGGTGGGGACGGCGTGGATCTGCGCGCTCGGCGTGCTGTGGCACTTCGTCCAGGGCGGGGGACCGGTCGAGCGGTCCGTGGATTGGTTTACGGTGGGGCCGCTCCAGCTCCAGCTGGGGACCCTCATCGACGGGCTCTCCGCGGTGATGATGGTCGTCGTCACGTCGATCTCGTTGGCCGTGCACGTCTACTCGATGGGGTACATGCACGACGATGTGCGCTACACGTGGTTCTACGTGGTGCTCTCGATCTTCACCAGCTCGATGCTCCTGGTGGTGGTCTCCGACAACGTGATCGAGCTCCTGGTGGCGTGGGAGATCATGGGCTTGTGCTCGTACCTGTTGATCGGGCACTGGTTCGAAGACCACGCGAACTCGAGCGCCGCGATCAAGGCCTTCATCACGACGAGGATCGGCGACGTCCCGATGGTGTTCGGGTTCATCGCCCTGATAGCGGTGACCGGCTTCACCAGCGCCAACATCCACGAGATCGCCACGAAGCTCGGTGGCCAGTCCGCGTTGTACGTCTCGGTGGCCGCATTGCTGCTGTTCGGCGGGACGATCGGGAAGTCCGCGCAGTTCCCGCTGCACGTGTGGCTCCCCGATGCCATGGCCGGCCCGACGCCGGTCTCGGCCCTGATCCACGCGGCCACGATGGTGGCGGCGGGCGTGTACCTCGTGGGACGGCTCTTCGAGGTGTTCGTCCAGGCCGATCCGTTCGTCCTGACCGTCGTGTCGATCGTGGCCGCGATCACGGCACTGGGCGCAGCCACCCTCGCCATCGCGCAGGACGACATCAAACGGGTCCTCGCGTACTCGACCGTGTCGCAACTGGCCTACATGGTGGCCGGACTCTCGCTCGGACCCGAGGGTCTGACGGCCGGGTTCTTCCACCTGTTCACGCACGCCTTCTTCAAGGGCCTGCTGTTCCTGTGTGCAGGGTCGGTCATCCACGCGGTGCACTCCAACAACATGAGCGACATGGGCGGGCTGAAGGAGAGGATGCCCGTCACCTTCTGGACGATGCTGATCGGCTCGGCGGCGCTCGCAGGGTTCCCCTTGATCGGCGGCTTCTGGTCCAAGGACGAACTGCTGGTCGTCGCGAACGAGACGGGCCACGGCTGGCTCTTCATCGTGCTCTTGGTGACGGCCGCGATCACCGCGTACTACACGACCCGGATGGTGCTGCTGACGTTCTTCGGGACCTACCGCGGACAGGCGCATCCGCATGAGTCGCCGCCGTCGATGACCGGGCCGCTCGTGGCACTGGCCGCCGCGACGCTCGGCGTCGGGCTGCTCGGGGCGCCCCAGCTGAGCGCGGTCTTCGGCAAGTGGGTGTTCTTCGAGGTGATCCGGGAGAGCACGTTCGTATGGTGGATCGCGCTGCTCGGGTCCGCGGCGGCGCTCGGCGGCATCTGGTTCGGTTGGCTCGTCTACGGCACCTATCGTGAGCGCGATCCCGCCGAACGGGTGCTCGGGCGCTACTGGACCGTCCTGCAGCATCGTTACTACATCGACGACTTCTACATGGCGGCCATCATCCTGCCGGTCCGCGACCGTGTCTCCGCCGCGGTGTACTGGACGAACCAGCATGTGATCGACGGCGCGGTCAACGGCGCGGCCGCCCTGGCGCGGGCGTTCGCACGTGCGATCAGCTGGATCGACCGCAACGTGGTCGACGGGTTCGTCAACTCGGTCGGCAACGTCACCGGCGAATCCGGGGGCCTGCTCAAGTACCTGCAATCCGGCAACGTGCAGTGGTACGCGGTTGCGCTGTTCGCGGGCGTGATCGCCCTCACCGTGGCGTTCATCAGGGTCACATGACGAGGAGCGAGGGGAACCGATGACCTGGGACAACTCAGCGCTCACGATCGCGACGCTGTTGCCCCTGGCGGGTGCGTTGGTGATCGTGTTCGTGCCCAACAGCAAGGATCGGGCGATCCGCGGGCTGGGGGTCGCCGTGACCGGCGTCGCCCTCGTGCTCGCCGTCGCGGTCGCGATCGGCTTCGACTACGGCAGGGACGGCCTCCAGTTCGAGCTCAACACCAGCTGGATCGACGTGATCAACGCGCGGTTCCACATGGGGATCGACGGCATCTCGTTGCCGCTTTGGGTCCTCACCTTCCTGCTCACGTTCCTGTGCGCGATCTACACCTGGCACTACCTGCCGTCGCCGGGCCGGCCGAAGGCGTTCGTCGCGCTGATGCTGCTGCTGGAGACCGGCATGGCCGGAACCTTCGTGGCGTTCGACCTGATCCTGTTCTTCGTCTTCTGGGAGTTGGTGCTGGTCCCCATGTACTTCCTTATCGGGATCTGGGGGTCGGCCAACCGTGAGTACGCCGCGATCAAGTTCTTCCTGTTCACGCTGTTCGGCTCGGTGTTCATGCTGCTGGGGTTCCTCGGGATGTACTTCACGTCCGACGTCGGCGGTCAGCACACCTTCGATATCGTGCAGCTGCAGCAGTACGCCCCGAGTTTCACGCACGGGTTCCAGCTGGTGGTGTTCGCGGCGGTCGCGCTGGGGTTCGCGGTCAAGGTGCCGATGTGGCCACTGCATACCTGGCTCCCCGACGCCCACACCGAGGCGCCGACGATCGGCTCCGTCCTGCTGGCCGGCATCATGCTGAAGATGGGCACGTACGGCTTCGTGCGGATCGCCCTTCCCCTGCTGCCCTACGGCGCGCAGAAGTTCGCGCCGTGGATCGGGCTGCTCGCCGCGATCGCCATCGTCTACGCGGCGCTGGCCTGCCTCGCCCAGAAGGACCTGAAGCGACTGATCGCGTTCTCGTCGGTCGGCCACATGGGGTTCGTGATGCTCGGGATCGCCACCCTCACGCAGATCGGGATCCAGGCCGCCCTCTTCGGCATGGTGGCCCACGGCATCATCACGGGCATGCTCTTCTTCTGCGTCGGGTCCATCTACGACCGCTATCACACGCGGCAGATCTCCGAGATCGGCGGCGGCATGTCGCAGATGATGCCGAAGCTTGCCGGTGTGTTCGCCTTCGTCGCGATCGCGTCCCTCGGTCTGCCGGGGTTGGCGGGGTTCTGGGGCGAGGTCATGGCGTTGCTGTCGTCGTTCCAGCCCAACGACGTGCTGTCCACCGCCACCTTCCGCGTCTTCATGGTGATGGGCGGTATCGGGACGATCCTGACCGCGGGCTATTTCCTGTGGATGCTGCAGCGTGTGAACATGGGGCTGCTGCCGGATCGCTGGAAGGAGTCAGCGTTCCGCGACATCTTCACGGTGGAGTGGCTCGCCTGGGTGCCCCTGCTCGTGCTGATCGTCGCGCTGGGGGTCTTCCCACGGTTCGTGTTCGGCGTGACGGACGAGGCCGTGCGGGGGATCGCGGCCCTGGTCGGGGCCTGAGCGTGCAGAGCATCGACTATCACGCGATCCTGCCGCCGGCGATCGTCGGCGGAACGATCCTGCTCGTCCTGGTGGTCGACGCCTTCCTGCCGCGGCGCCGCGCGTGGCTGTCGATGCCGGTCGCGCTGGCGGGGATCGTGGCCGCCCTCGTGGCCACGCTCACGCTGATGGGAGCGCATCGCGATACCTTCGGCGGGCACTACGTGGTGGACAACTTCACGGTGGTGTTCCAGATCTTCTTCCTGGTGGCCGCGATGATGGTGCTGGCGATCTCGCTGCGGTACTTCCGTGAGGGCGGCTTCTATCAGGGCGAGTACTACTTCCTCTTGCTGACGTCGTTCCTCGGGTGCGTGCTGATGCCCGCGTCACGGGACCTGCTGATGCTCTTCATCTCGCTCGAGCTGGTCTCCGCGCCGGGGTTCCTGATGGCCTCGTTCCGCAAGGCCGACTCGCGTTCGAGCGAGGCGGGGCTCAAGTTCTTCCTGATCGGGGTGCTCTCGACCGCCGTGATGCTCTACGGGATGAGCCTGATCTACGGGTTGACGAACACGACCCGGCTCGGCGGCATCGCGACGGCGCTGGCCGGGCTGACCGGCGCCCAGGCGACGCTCGCCGACGCGGCCGTCCTGTTCGTGGTGGTCGGCTTCGCGTTCAAGGTCTCGGCGGTGCCGTTCCAGTTCTGGGCGCCCGACACCTACGAGGGCGCGCCGGTCCCGGTCGCCGCGTTCCTGGGTGTGGCCTCGAGCGCAGCGGGCTTCGCCGGCCTGCTCCAGCTCATGTTCGTGGCGTTCCTGCCGCTGCACGAGTTCTGGGTGCCGATGTTCGCGTTCCTGTCGATCGCGACGATGACGATCGGCAACCTGGTGGCCCTCCAGCAGAACCAGGCGATCCGGCTGCTCGCGTACTCGGGGATCGCCCAGGCCGGCTACATCCTGCTGCCGTTCGCCCTGGTGACGGCCGACGTGGAGTCCAACCACATCGCGTTCTCCGCGGCGGTCAGCTACATCCTGATCTACGGCATCATGAACCTCGGCGCGTTCGCGGTCGCGATCGCGCTCAGCCGGCGCCACCCCACGCTCGTGTTCGGCGACTTCGCCGGTCTGACGCGGGTCGCACCGATCCTGGGTGCCGGGATGACCGTCTTCATGATCTCGCTCGCCGGCATCCCGCCCACCGGCGGCTTCTGGGCCAAGATCCTGATCTTCCGCGCGGCGATCGAGCGGGGCGGCTCGCTAGGCGCGTGGCTGGCCGTGATCATGCTGGTCAACTCGGTGATCAGCATCTACTACTACCTGGCGATCCCTCGCCAGATGATCTTCCAGGAGCCCGCCGACACCGAGCGGATCCCGGTCCCGATCCTCGTGACGGCGGTGGTCGCCCTGGCCATGGTCGCGCTGCTCGCGATCTTCGTGCTGCCGAACCCGTTCGCGCGGCTGGGGGACCTGTCCACCTTCGCGGCCTGGTTCCCGTTGGTGCGCTGAGCGTCCGAACCCGCCCCGTCGTCGGAACGAACGAGGTGTGAGAACGTCGATCCATGAGGATCTCTCGAGGAGTGATGACACGATGACCCCCGGCATCAACCGGGTGAAGACCTGGATCCTGATCGCGGCGCTCGGCGGCCTCTTCGTCGTGATCGGCGGCTACTTCTTCGGGACGCAGGGAGCCGCAATCGGGCTCGCCTTCGCGTTCGTCTTCAACTTCGCGATGTACTGGTGGTCGGGCTCCATCGCGGTCGCGTCCACGCGCTCGAAGCCGGTAACGGAGCAGCAGTACCCCGAGCTCTATCGCATCGTGCGCGAGCTGACGCAGCAGCAGGGCATGCCGATGCCCCAGATCTACGTCTCGGAGATGATGCAGCCGAACGCGTTCGCGACCGGCCGGAACCCGCAGAACGCCAAGGTCGCCGTCACGAAGGGCATCCTGCAGATCCTCGACGAGCGGGAGCTGCGCGGGGTCTTGGCCCACGAGCTCTCCCACGTGGCGAACCACGACATCCTCGTCTCGTCGATCGCGGCTGCGATCGGAACCGCGATCGTGTTCGTCACGAGATTCGGGCTGTTCTTCGGCGACGACGACAATGCCAACCCGATCGTCCTGCTGGCCGCCTGGCTGCTCGCCCCGCTCGCCGCGGGCATCATCCAGATGGCCGTCTCGCGCTCGCGCGAGTACCAGGCCGACGAGTCGGGCGCCTACCTGTCGCGCGACCCCGACGCCCTCGCCAGCGCGCTGCGCAAGCTGGAAGGGGCCGTGAAGCAGGTGCCGCCACCGGCGAGCGTGAGCCCCACCCAGGCGCACCTGTTCATCGTGAACCCGCTCGCCGCGGTGCGGGGGAGGGGGTTCTCGAGCCTGTTCTCGACCCACCCGCCCACGCCTGAGCGGATCGCGCGCCTCGAAGCGATCGCGCAGCAGCTGCGAGGCGGGTCGCCGATCGGCTGAGCGTCGCGGGCGGTCAATCCGTCGAGTCCAGCACCGCGCGGACGTGGTCGAGCGTGGTCCGCGGGTTGACGAAGCACAGTCGTGTGACCTTCTCGCCGTTCCACGAGGTGGGCTGGACGAACGCGACCTGGTCGTGCAGCAGCCTCCGCCACCACGACTCGTAGTCGTCGTCGGTCCAGCCGGTCCGGCGGAACAGCACGACCGACAGCTCGGGCTCGACCAGCAGCTCCAGGTCGGGACGCGTGCGGATCTCCTCCGCTGCCGCCCGCGTGAGCGCGAGCACCGCCTCGACGGCCTCGCGGTAGGCCCCGGTGCCATAGGTGGCCAGCGAGAACCAGAGGGGCAACCCGCGGGCTCGGCGCGACAGGTGGTGGGCGAAGTCGCTCGGGTTCCACTCGCTCGATGCATTGAGCGAGTCGAGGTACGACGCGTCCTGCCGGTGGGCTGACCGCGCCATCGCCGGGTCGCGGTAGAGCAGCGCGCACGCGTCGTACGGCGCGAACAGCCACTTGTGCGGGTCGACGATGAACGAGTCGGCCCGCTCGAGGCCCCGGAAGCGGCCCCGCACGCTCGGCGCGAGCAGCGCGGCGCCGCCGTAGGCGCCGTCCACGTGGAGCCAGAGCCCACGCTCCCGGCAGACCGTCGCGACGCCGTCGAGATCGTCGATCAGCCCCGCGTTGGTCGAGCCGGCGCTCGCGGCCACGGCGAACAGGTCGTCCCCCGCCCCGTCGAGCGCCCGTTCGAGGGTCGCGCGCGTCAACCGCCCGCGGTCGTCGACGGGGACGGTGAGGAGGTCCGTGTCCATCACGCGCGCGGCGGAGACGACGGAGGAGTGGGCCGATGTCGGCGCGGCCAGCCGCCAGCGCGGGGGTCTGGAGCCGCCGCGGGCCATCGTCGCCGCGTGTCGGGCTGCGACGAGGGCCGAGAGGTTCCCGGCGGTCCCGCCGGAGACGAAGCAGCCGCCCGAGCCCTCGGGCATCCCCGCGAGCGATGCGAGCCAGGCGAGCACCTGGTTCTCGGCCCAGACCGCGCCGGCCCCCTCGAGCCACGTTCCGCCGTACGTGGCCGACGCGCTGATCGCCAGGTCGAACAGCACGCTCGCCTTGGTCGGCGCCCCCGGGACGAACGCGAAGAAGGCGGGGTGATCCGTCGACAGCGTGGAGGGGGCCAGGATCTCCGCCCAGATCCTGAGGGCTTCCTCGCCGCCGAGGCCTTCGCGGGTGATCGTCTGCCCGGCGCGTCCGGTGAGCTCGTCGGGTGAGACCGGGGCGTCCAGCGGCTGGTCGTGCTCGATCCTGTCCCGCGCCAAGGCGACGATCGCGCGAGTGAGCGCCTCCGTGCCCTCGTCGTGTTCGTGCACCGGTCTACGAGACCAGTGCCTGGCAGAACTCGCCGAACGCCTCGATGTAGGTCTGGACGTCCTCCTCGGTGTGCTGCACCGAGACCGTCCACTGCTCCTCGTCGCCGGGGGTCATGAAGATGCCCCGGTTGATCATCCATGGGTACGAGGCCCAGTAGAGCTCGGGGTTGGTCTGCAGGAAGTCCCGGTAGTTCGTCAGCTTCTCCGCCCGATACGAGACACAGCCCTTCGCGCCGAGGTCCACCGTGTGGGCGGGGATCCCCGACGAGGCGATGGCGCGATTGCAGCCTTCAGCGAGAAGCGTCCCGAGCTTTCCGAGGTGGTCGTAGGCGTCCTTCGTGAGCACCTGGGTGAGTGCGGCGAGCCCCGCCGCCGCGGACAGGGGGTTGCCGTTGAACGTGCCCTGCTGGGCCGCGCCCTTCGTGACGAACTCCATGTAGCGAGCCTCGCCACCGAAGGCGCCGATCGTGGCACCGCCACCGACGGCCTTGGCGAACGCCGCGAGATGCGGTCGCACCCCGTAGCGCTCGGCGGTGCCGCCGTAGGCGATCGTTCCGCCGCATTTCACCTCGTCGTAGATCAGGACGGCTCCGTGGCGCTCGCACGCCTCGCGGAGCGCCTGCAGGTAGCCGGGCTGCGGCTCGACGATGCCGATGTTCATCATCACCGGCTCGAGGATCACCGCTGCGACCTCGCCCTCGTTGTCGGCCAGCGCCTGCTCGACCGCCGCGGCGTCGTTGAACGGCACGATGATGACGGTCTCCCACAACGCTCGCGGGATGCCCTTCGAGGTCGGGCGCGTCGTGTACCAAGCCTGCCCGTCCTCGCCAACGTCGAAGCGCATGTCGAGCACGTCGGCTTCCGGAACGACCGAGAAGAGCACGGAGTCGTGATGCCCGTGGTAGGAGCCTTCCATCTTGATGATGCGGTCGCGACCCGTGGCCGCTCGCGCCACCCGGATCGCGTCCATCGTGGCCTCGGTCCCCGAGTTGACGAAGCGCATCTGCTCCAGCTGGAAACGCTCGCAGATCGCCTCGGCGAGGGCGACGGTGGTCTCGGTGGTGACGGCGAAGTGGATCGCGTCCTCGGCGGCCCTCTTCAGGGCCTCGACGATCTTGGGGTGCGCGTGCCCGACGATGTTGACGCCGAACCCTCCGTGGAAGTCCTTGTACTCGGTGCCGTCGACGTCCCAGACGCTCGAGCCTTTCCCGTGCTTGAGGTAGATCGGGTAGGGCTCGCCGACCTGGAAGTTCGAGCTGACGCCGTTGGGGAGCGACCTCAGCGCCCGCTGGAACAGCTTCTCGGACTCGGGGGTCCGCTCCAGCAGGGTCTTCGTTTCGTTGTCGGCGATGGTCGCCGCACGCGCCTTGAGTCGCTCAAGGTCCACGCGTATCACCTCCTGAGTCGCGAAAGGGTACCCGCGGAACGCTTCCCAGGCAATCGCTGCTAGGGGCGGTAGTTCGTGAACTGGAGCGCGACGCCGAAGTCCCTGTCCTTGACCGCGCGGATCACGGTCTGCAGGTCGTCCTTCACCTTGGCCATCACGCGGACCTGGGCCCCCTGGATCTGCGTCTGGACCTTCGGCGCCGCCTGCTTGGCGAACTTCGAGATCTCCTTGGCCTTCTCGTCGGAGAGCCCGGTGACGATCGCGACCGTCTGGCGGGCGGTGCCTTTGGCCGCCTGCTGCATCGAGCCGGGCTGGAGCGCCTTCAGCGGCACCTCGCGGCGGACGGCCTTCTCCTGCAGGACCTGCCACGCAGCTTTGAGCCGGTCCTCGGTGGAGGAGTGCATCTCGATCTTCTCGTCCTCCAGCGTCAGGGTGGTGTCGGTCCCCTTGAAGTCGTACCGCTGCGCGATCTCGCGCGAGGCCTGGTCGACGGCGTTGCGGACCTCTTGGAGGTCCACCTCGGACACGATGTCGAAGCTGAACTGCTGCGCCATCGACCGCAGCTTAGTCGGCTTGCCGGCCATCTAGATGACCGTTATCTTGACTACATGACCAGAAGGATGACTGCATCCGAGGTAAAGGCGAAGATCCTCGGAGTGCTCGATGACGTCGCGGCCGGTGAAGAGGTGGAGATCACGAAGCACGGTCGCACCGTTGCCCGGCTCGTGCCGGCCAACGGCCCCAAGGGGCTCAAGGGCAGCCTCGCGGGCGTGGCGACCAGCGCGGCGAGCGATGAGGAGCTGTTCACCACCGGCGAAGCCTGGGATCTTCCGTGACGACCGTGTTGCTCGATTCGCACGTGCTGCACTGGTTGGCTGCCGAGCCCGACCGGCTGAGTGGGAGGGCCGCGGCGGCGGTGGATGGCGCCGACGAGCTCGCCGTCGCGTCGATCAGCTGGTTCGAACTCGCATGGATGGCACGCCACGACCGTATCGTCGTCGACGTGCCGATCCGGACGTGGCTCGATCGTCTCTCCGATTCTGTGCGCACGATCGGGACCACTCCCGCCATCGCGGACGCCGCCGTGTCACTCCCCGTCTCGTTCCCGGGTGATCCCGCGGACCGGATCATCTTCGCGACAGCGATCGAGCACGGTCTGCGACTCGTGACGAAGGATCGGCGGATGCGGTCGCATCGACATGCTCGCGAGGTCACGATCTGGTGACGTGCCGATGGGTGGAGGACGTGGACGCGTGAAGGGACCGGGCACGTTCGTCATCGCGCGGAATCCGCAGGAGGACAGCAAGCTCCCGTACCTGCTCCGCCTTCCCCTGGAGGGGGGCCTGGTCCTCAAAGCTCGCGACACCTGGCCTCGGTCATCCCGCGTCTACTGCCACCCGTACGAGGAGGAGTGGCCCGCCGACGCCGAGGTCGTGGAGGAGACGCCGATCGCGTCGATCCGACGCAGGGGGATCGTCGTGGATCTCGTGCTCGACCGGCCGCGCCTGACCAGGTCGCAGTTCGTGTTCGCAGAGGCTCGCGGTCGTCCTGCGATCTTCTGGCAGACGCAGAAGGCCGCGAAGTCGGCGAACCCGGGGGCGCGGATCCCGCGCGGGCGTGGGCACCATGACGAGCTCCGGGTCGCGGTGGACACGAGGGAGCGGTATCCGTATCGCTTCGCCGCCCACCGGGTGATCACCGAGCGGGTGGCGTTGCCGGCGGGTGACTACGCCGTCGTCTCCGAGGGCGATCCGATCGCGGTGGTCGAGCGCAAGACGCTCGAGAACCTCGCAGCATCGTTGTCGGACGGTACGCTCGCGTTCCAGATGCAGCGGCTGTCCGAGGTCCCGGCCGCCGCGGTGGTGGTCGAGGCTCGGTACAGCGCGCTCCTCAACCTCGAGCACGTGTCGGGCGCGTGGCTCGCCGACCTCCTGGCGCGGTTGCAGCTCCGCTATCCGGAGGTCCCGATCGCGTTCGCGGACTCCCGGAAGTTCGCGGAGGAGTGGACGTACCGATATCTGGCGGCGGCGCTGGCCGAAGCACCACCGGAGGAACTGGGTTCGCTATCATCGGGGTCGTTCCGGGAGGATGCCCGAGCGGCCAAAGGGAGCGGTCTGTAAAATCGCCGGCGTAGCCTACGGAGGTTCGAATCCTCCTCCTCCCACCAACCAACCAACCGACCGTCCGTCCGACCGACCAACCACCAACCGACGAACGAACGAACCACCACCGACAGACCGAACCCGGTGTACAGTCACTGCCGTCCGGAAGCGCCATCGACGACATGGCCTAATATGCACGCCCTAAGGGAGCTGTCGGTACGAATGCCATTCCCGCGTGGGCTGGTGACAGCTAGGAGTCAGCGACATGTCCAGCGCGCAGCTGTACGACACCATCGGAGCCGCGTACACCGTGACGCGGCGCACCGAGCCGCGGATCGCCGCAAGGGTCTGGGCTGCGCTCGGCGATGCGCGGACGGTATTGAACGTCGGGGCTGGCCCCGGCTCCTACGAGCCCCCCGGCCGTGACGTAACCGCGGTGGAGCCATCAGCGCTCATGCGTGCGCAGCGACCCGCAGGCGCGGCGCCATGTGTGGCTGCTGTTGCGGAGAGCCTTCCGTTCGGGGACCAGTCCTTCGACGCCGCGATGGCTGTTGCCACCGTGCATCACTGGCACGACCCGATCGCGGGCCTGCGCGAGATGCGGCGCGTGGGTCGCCGCGTGGTGGCATTCACACACGACAGCAGTGAGATCGGATGGCTTCGTCGGTTCTGGCTGACTCGTGACTACCTGCCCGAAGTCGCTGACCTTGTGGCCGACCGGCCTTCGCTGAGCGAGCAGGCTCGTGCAATCGGAGCCCGCGTGGAGCCGGTGCCCATCCCGTGGGACTGTGCCGACGGCTTCTTCGAGGCCTACTGGCGCCGGCCCGAGGCATACCTGGACGATCATGTCCGTCGCGGAGTATCGGTGTGGGCCAGAGTCGGGCCGGATGCCGAGCAGCGGGCAGTGCGCAACCTCCGTGATGACCTTGTCTCAGGCCGGTGGGCCGAACGCAACCGCGACCTCGTCGGTCTCGATGCGGCGGAGCTTGGCCTTCGCCTGCTCGTAAGGTGAACACCGCTGCCACCGCTGCCACATAGTGAACTCTTCGTGTTCACGAGACGTCGTAGCGCGAACACCAGCTTCCCTCCGTCAGGTCGTTGACTGCCCGGGAGAGATAGTCATTGCGCGATGTTCTCGGTCGTCGGGTTCCAGATGATCTCCCAGAGGTGTCCGTCGGGGTCGCGGAAGTAGCCGGAGTAGATCCCCCACGGGCGATCGTGGGGTCGTCCCGTGAGAGCCGCGCCGGCTCGTTCGGCTTGGTTCAGCAACGCATCGACCTCGGCTCTGTTCTCGACGAGTTGTCCGATGCTGAACTCGCCGGTCTTCGGTGATCCGAAGGGAATGCCAGCGTCCTTGGCGAGTTCGTTGCGTGGGTAGAGCGCGAGCACGAGGCCGCCTCGGAGACGGAATATCGCGATCGCGCCAGCTGCGTTGGTCTCGTCGTCGACGAACTCGGTGGCGACCACGCCGGAGGTCTCGAAGCCGAGGCCGTCGCGGTAGAAGGCAAGCGAGCGGTCGAGATCGCCGACGGCAAGTGTGATCACGTCGATGTGCGGTTCCATCGCTTCCCTCCCACTGGTCCATGAGGGTCAGGTCGATTTGTCGAGCCGGCCCGAGCACCCAGTGAGTTGCTCGGGCTCTTTGCGCGTCTACAGGCAGGCAAGACCTACGCTTACCCGGCGGTGCCAAGAGTTGACGCTTCCTGTTACCGCTGTGACCGACGGACGCTCGCTCGCCACCATGCGGAGGCGTCGGGCACCCTCATGCGCGTCGTAGCCGGAAGCGGCAGGTCCATGGCTTCGTGCTCGGCCACCCACCGCGCCCTTGCAGTTCGTTCTGCTGAAGCTGAAGCTCCCCTTTGCAACTAGCTCGGATGCCCTTGCGAGCGCTTCCGTGGCGAGAACTCGTTGCACGTGTAAGAGGCGCTGATCAGGCCGCGGACGTACTTGCAGGTGCCGGTCGATGTCCGCGGGAACATGAACTTGCAGCGGTCGCACCGGACCTCGGGCTTCGGAGCGGGCTTGTACCCGGCCTGCTCCTTCGTGAGCCCCCAGGTCTTCGGCATAGCAGCCAACGCTAACGCCTCCAGAACCTCCACCAAGGAGCCTTGTCGGGCGGCGCTTCACCGCGCTCCTCGGCCTCCTCGGTATGGATCTCCTCGATCTCTTCGACCAGCCGCTCCTCGTCGGCCTCTCGCGTAAGCCGCTGTCGTTCCATGTCTCCCATCGCGCCACCCGGTGTCTGGGGGCCCATCTCATCCATGCTCATGGCTGTCCTTTCCGTCACGGCCTCGTCGCGGGTCAGCTTAGACCCTGCGGGCCACCCCACCGGCTCGTGTTCTTGGGTCACACCGGCTCCTTCACGCTCCAGCGATCCGATGAGGGCGTTTGCCGTCGAGCTGCGCACCGACGGCAGCGCGTCTCGTTGGACTCGCGCTTCTGCCGACGACTCACATCGTCGAGCAGCAGCGGGAGCGAAGTCCACGTGGACAGGGGATCGACTGCGGCCGGCCGGCATGCCCATTCAATCGTCGGCGGGAGGTGCCTCGATGGGACTGAGTGTGATCAGCAAGGGCCAAGGACCGGCGGATACGCCCCTGACCTGCTGTGGGAGGTACCCCTCTTAACCTGTGGGAGGTCCGCCAGAAGTGCCCCAAACTGCCGTTAGCGTCCCGAGAAGTGGTGGAAATTCGGGGTGGACTTCCGGGGTGGAAATCCCCGTGACGTAGACGGCCACCGCCATCCTCAACGACAGCACAGTCTGATGAGGAGGGACGATGGCCATCCCAAGCATGGACATCACGTCGTTCGTGGGCAGCTGCTCGAGCACGACGACGTCGATGCGCTTCGTGAAGGCGTTCGGGTGCTCGCCCAGATGTTGATGGACACGGAGGTGCACGACCAGACACATTGGTCGCGTCTACCGTGCTCGAGTGAGGCAATCCCGGGTCGAGCACCTCATCGAACGTGCGGGCCCTGCGCTTCTGACGGCTCTTCGGTCCCGATGCCCGTTCCTTCTCGGCCGTCTTCATCCGACGGAAAGACCTGGCCAGGTGCATGTTCAACCCGGCGAGGGTGAAGGCCAACATGAGCGCGAGGGCCATGTTCGGGACGATGCAAGCTTTCGCGCGCTGGTCTCATCGAACCGGTGACGCCGGTCGCCAGGAACGACCAGACCCCGACCGCGCATTGGCGTCTACTACAGGGGCGTGCCGGACGCGTTGTCCGTGATCGCGAGGGCCTGACATCGGACGCCAGTCTCGCTGGGCCTCAGCCCGGTCCAGGACGGCGTTGATCGCTCCTCGCGTTCAAGTGCCTACGCGAAAGTGGGTGTAAGCGCCGCCTGCAACGCCGCGAGCGGCTCGACGTTGATCCGGTAGTACACCCAGCGACCGCGCTTGTCGCGATCGAGGATGCCCGCTTCGCTCAAGACCTTCAGGTGGTGGGACACGGTCGGTTGCGACAGTCGGAGGGGCGCCGTGAGATCGCACACGCATCCTTCCCGGTTCGCGCTGGCAGCGATCAGGCTGAGCAGCCGAAGTCGGGTCGGATCGGCGACGACCCGCAGGGCAGATGCGAGACCCTCGGCTTCCTGGTCGCCCAGGGGAGCTTCGGCGAAGGCGGGGCAGCAATATATCGACCACCGTCGATATGAGAGGAGGCGAACTCTGATGCAGGATCCCGGGTGCCCGCCTGACTGCTGTCCGCCCGACTGCTGTTGATGTTCGTGCGTGTAGAGGCGCCTCGGGCTGCCGAGGCGCCTCGCGCACTCCCCCTCCAAATTCCTGTCGCGGGTCGCCCGGGTTCCAGATCTCGACCCAGTCTGTTCGGCCGTCGGGTCCCAGGTCCTATGGACCCCCCGCCGTCGCGTGCTGTGCCTAACACTCGGGGCATGAACCGTTCAAGGATTCTTGAACGAACCGCGGTCGACCGAGCCCGTCGGTTCGCCGCCCTCGGGGACCCCGCTCGCCTGGCGATCCTGGACCACCTCCGACGAGACACCCGCTGCCTGTGTGAGATGCAGGACGACCTGAGGATGGCTCCCAACCTGCTCTCGTACCACATGCGGATCCTCCGCGAAGCGGGGCTTGTGATTGGCCGGCGCAACGGTCGCCGCATCGACTACCGGATCGAACCTAAAGGTTTCGAGGCGCTGAGCGCCGAGCTCGAAGCCATCGGGGGAGCGGGGGTGCGATGAGCCTCAAGGCAGCGGAACGCCGTTCATCGCCAGACGTCCAGATCGCCGCCGGCCTCATCGGTGCTGCGATCCTCTGGTGGCTCCTCTACCGGGTGAACGGTCCCTTCTGGGACTGGGCCGTGTACCGTGCGGCCGGTCTCGAGCCCGGTGGGCGTCTCGGGGAGACGATCCGGTTCTTCGTCTACGACACCACGAAGATCCTGCTGCTGCTCTCCGGGATCATCTTCATCGTCACGGTGCTCCGGTCGTTCATGAGCCTGGAGCGCACGCGCGCGCTGCTCGGCGGGAAGCGCGAGGGCTTCGCCAACGTCGTCGCTGCGGGGCTCGGCGTCGCGACGCCCTTCTGCTCGTGCAGCGCCGTGCCGGCGTTCATCGGGTTCGTCGCCGCGGGCGTGCCGATCGGGGTGACGCTCTCGTTCCTGATCGCGAGCCCGCTGGTGAACGAGATCGCGCTCGGGATGCTCTTCACGCTGTTCGGCTGGAAGATCGCGTTGCTCTACGTGATCGCGGGACTCACGATCGCCGTCGTCGCCGGGTACGTGCTGGGTCGAACGCACGTCGACCGATGGGTCGAGCCGTTCGTATTCGAGACGAAGGTGAGCGCTGCAATGGCATCGGGCGTGAAGCTCTCCTGGCGCGACCGGGTCGAACTCGGGCGCGAAGAGGTCGTCTCGATCGTGCGGAAGGTCTTCCCGTACCTGCTCGTGGGGATCGCCCTCGGCGCGGTCATCCATGGGTGGGTGCCGACGAGCTTCTTCCTGCGCTTCGCGGGGGCCGGCAACCCGCTGGCCGTCCCGGTGGCCGTGGTGATCGGCGTCCCGCTCTACTCGAACGCGGCCGGCGTCATGCCGCTCGTCGACGTGCTCCACGAGAAGGGGCTCGAGATGGGCACGTTGCTCGCCTTCATGATGTCGGTGGTCGCTCTGTCGCTCCCCGAGATGATCCTGCTGCGGCGCGTGCTGCGCCCGCCGTTGATCGCCGCGTTCGTCGGCGTCGTCGCGGCCGGGATCGTATGTGTCGGATACCTGTTCAACGCTGTGCTCGGCTAAGGAGGCCGTGATGACCATGAAGATCCGTGTACTTGGGCCTGGATGTGCGCGCTGCGCAACGCTCGCCGAGAACGCGCGTGAGGCGGTCAGAACCTCGGGTGTCGACGCGACGGTCGAGGAGCGCCACGACCCCATGGAGATCGTTCAGATGGGGATCCTCACGACTCCCGCGCTCGTGATCGACGGCGAGCTGGTACTGGCCGGCCACGTCGCAACGGTGCCTCAGCTCGAGGAGATGTTCACCGGGCATCCGTAGCTGCAGGGGAAAGAGGCTTCGCCATGAGCATGACGGAAGTCAGCGTCATCGTTCTGGGGATCCTCGTGCTGAGCTACCTGTCGGGCATGCTCGGGCTTGGGGTCGCGTTCGCGGCGGTGCCTTCCTCAGCTTCTTCCTGAGCGACCTCGTGCGGCTACATCGACTGGCGCAAGGCGATCGCGCTCGCCGCCGTCACCACGGTGTTCGCGCCGATGGGTGCAGCGATGACCCATGTCGTCCCGCGGCGATCTGGAGCATCTACCTGCTGTCGGTCGCATACCTCGCCCACCGGCTCTTTCGTCCCGTGCAACAGCGTCCCGGGAACGAGAACCTCCGGCTCGCGTTGATCCTCGCGGCGCCGATCTCGGTGCTAAGCGGACTGCTCGGCGTGGGACCCGGGTTCCTGTTGATGCCGACGTTGATCCTCGTCGGCTTCGAGACCAAGCACGCCGCCGGGATCAACGCGTTCGCCGTCACGCTGCCGTCGTTCTCCGCATTGATCCCGCATCTCTCGACCGCGGTCTGGTACGCATCGCTCACGGTCGCGCTGCTGATCGCCGGGGCCGTCGGGTCGTTCGCCGGCGCCCGCACGACGAGCTTGTACGTACCAGGGGCGCGTCTGAAGCCGGGCTTCGCGTTGCTCATCGTTGCGGCGAGCGCGTACAAGGTGGTGGCCTCGCGTTCTGCCGCGCGCTTCGACATCTCTTCATGTCATTGGATCATCTGCGGGCCGCCGCCACTGCCTTCGCCACCGATCGGCGTTGCCGCGGAGGCAGCGTCATGCTGGCCCAGCAGCAGAAACGTGATCATGTCTCCCTTCCCTTTCACCTGCACCGGCCCGCGAGGGCGACACCTATACGTGTCCCGCAGCAGTTCGTAGGTCGACGGCGCTAGCTGGATCTCGCCGGCGACTCCGCTGGATTCCATCCGGCTTGCCGTGTTCACTGTGTCTCCCCACAGGTCGTACGCGAACTTCTTGGTGCCGATGATCCCGGCGGTCACGGGCCCGGACGCGATCCCTATCCTGAGTCGCAGCTGCCGGCCGTCGACCGCCGTGGTCGCGACATGATCTCGGATCCGCAACGCAAGCTCGGCGATCGCGTCGGCGTGATCTGGCCGGGCCTGCGGGACGCCGGCAGCCACCATGTAGGCGTCCCCGATCGTCTTGATCTTCTCCAAGCCGAGTTCGGTCACGAACGTGTCGAAGACGCTGAAGAGCTCGTCGAGCATCCCGACGAGATCGGTCGGCGACATAGTGGCTGATAGCGAGGTGAAGTCGACAACATCGGCGAACAGCACAGATGCGGACTGCACGTCGTCAGCGATCGTGCCCGGCTCGTCCTTCAGCTGCGCCGCGATCCGGTCGGGGAGGATCGCGTGTAGCAGGTCGTCCGATCGCCGCTGGAATCGGTCCCGCTGCCGGATGAAGTAGATCATCACAGCCATCGTCACGATGCCGGTAGCGAGGACGTTGAAGGCCGCGTTGCCGGTCGGGTCGTCCAACGAGTAGATCGGATCGATCAGGTGCGGGATCGAGCTGGCGTATCCGATGGACAGCACGAATACACCGAACCATGCGAGACCTGCTCGCAGGCTGATCGCGAGCAGCGCACCGAGCGCCACATCTAAGCCGAAGATCACGAGTACTCCGGAGGGCAAGAGCCCTCCGAACATGGCTGTATCGAGCACCAGACCAGCCATGATGACGAGGAACATCACGTGCAGCGATGGGACGTAGCTCGATGGCCGGATCGCGATGACGACCAGCAGGACGACAGGGATCACGGTGGTGACCAGGTCGGTGACGCCGACCCATGTGTATCCCGCGTTGAAACGCTGGATCACTCCGGGGATGGTGAGAAGCGTCGCGAGGATGAACGCCAGCATGAAGACCCGACGGCCGCTTCGTCGGCTGTCCGACTCATCAGGGGTCGCCCCGATCGAAAATATGGGCTCCAGGGGGCGTCTCCAGATCGGCGGTCGCAACATCCTTGGCAACCTACCCGAGCCTGTCCGCCGAGTGGAGGCACACAAGCACACGACTTGTACTTTGGTGCGAAGCCGGTAGCGCTCGCCGCGCCAACAGACGCCGACCAGGTGCCCTCGGACTGTCGTTCAGCGCGGATCGACCAGAACCAGCGCCCAGCGGACTTGCGGTCGCGACCACCGCCGCCGTCGAGCTCGCGACCGGCGCTCGGATGGTAATCGAGGGCGATCCGGGTCCCGAGGTGGGCTCGTTCTCAGCCACCTGCGACTTTGCGTCAGGCTCGCGCCGTGCCTAGGGTTGATCGAAGAACACCGTGGAGGGGGAGGCTGGTGGGCTCCAGCGCGACACGGCTCGCTTTCAGCATCGCAGCGTCGCTGATCGTCGGAGTCCTTCTCGCTGCGCCGGCCTCGGCGCTGAGCAGCACCGATGATCTGAACGAGCGTGACCAGATCGTCCTCAATGGACGGCTGGTCGTCGGGGAGGGAGAGACCGTCGACACGGCCCTCCTTGGCCACGGTTCTGCGACGATCGCCGGAACGGTGACGGGTTCTGTCGTCGTCTTCGACGGCCCGACCGAGATCTCGGGCCACGTGCAACAGGACGTGCTCGTGTTCAACGGCGATGTCACGGTGCGGTCCGGCGCCCAGATCGACGGCGACCTCGTCACGAACCAGAGCCCAACGGTCGAGCAAGGCGCGACCGTGAGCGGGCAGCAGGAACGGATCAGCACCCGGTTCAAGGGCTGGGAGATCGGTGTCGCGAGCCGCATCGTCTGGTGGATCGGTTACTCGATCTCCACGCTCGTGTTGGGGCTCCTGCTCCTGCTGTTCGCGCCGACCCTCGACCCGGGCATCGTGCGGGCCGCACGTGGGCGAATGGGTGCTTCGATCGGGTTCGGTGCGTTGGTCTTCTTCCTGTTGCCGATCGTGGCCGTCTTGTTCCTCGTGATCGTGGTCGCGATCCCCCTCGGCCTGTTCATGTTGTTGGCGTTCGGTCTCCTCTACACGGTCGGGTACGTGGCCGGTGCGCATGGCATCGGTCGGCTGCTCGTCAAGGAACCCACCTCGCGATTCCTGGCGTTCCTCGCGGGATGGGCCATCCTGCGAGTGCTGGGCTTGGTCCCCGTCCTGGGTGGTCTCGTCTGGACGCTGGCCTCGATCTTCGGCTTGGGGCTGCTGTGGGTGGCAGCCCGTGGGTCGACCCCCGAGCCTGCGCGTCCGCAGACGCTCCCGCCCGCCCCGACCGCGGCAAGTTGAACTCAAGCTGGGCGCCGTCGCGGAGGAAGGAGCCTTTGACCTGCTGTGGGTGCTACCTAGGCTTCCCTTCTACCAGCTCGGCGAGGAGACCCTGAACGCGACGGTCGACGTCGTCGCGGATGGGTCGCACGTCCTCGAGGGACTTCCCGGCCGGATCCGGCAGCTCCCAATCGAGGTAGCGCTTCCCAGGGAAGACGGGGCAGGCATCGCCACACCCCATCGTGACGACCACATCTGCGGCTTGGACCACGTCGGTCGTGAGCGGTTTGGGGAACTCCTTGGACAGATCGACACCGATCTCGTCCATCACCGCGATCACGGCTGGGTTGATCTCGTCGGCGGGCGTGCTCCCGGCCGACCGGACGTGCACCCGGCCTTGCGCGTGATGATCAAGGAGGGCGGCGGCCATCTGCGAGCGACCTGCGTTGTGCACGCAGACGAACAGGACTTCGGGGACCTCTTTCACCATGCTCCCTTCGATTTGCGCCGCTGCGCGAAGACGCTCTCGAGCGAAGCGCTCGGCGAGGACGGGCACCATTGCCTGGACCGGCGCATCGGCCATCGTCGACACTGCATCCTGGATCGCTTCCTTGATGGTCTCGGGCGAGTAAATGCCCGAGAACTCAGTCGCGAGCCTGTCTTGCGCGCCCTTCAGCTCCATCAACGCACCTTCCTTCGTCTCGGGGACCGCCGGGTTACGTGTGGGCCGAGAACCGCGATGCGCGTGTCCAGACGCGCGAGGGACTCGTCGAAAGCCGCTTGGACGCCGGCGTCGCGGGGATCGGGGATCGACCAGTGCAGCACGGTCGTCCCGGCAACGACCGACCGCAGCTCCTCGTGGGCGCGGTCGCACACCGTGACGACCAGGTCTGGCTCCTTCGTGATCTCGTCGAGAGATCTTGGTCGCGCCGCCGAAAGGTCGAGCCCTGCGCGCGCCGCGGCACGGACGGCGAACGGATGGACCTTGTCGGCGGGGTGAGTCCCGGCACTCTCGGCGTGGATCTCGCTCAGCCGGTTCCACAAGGCCGCGGCCAACTGCGAACGAGCCGAGTTCCCGGTGCAGACGAACAGCACGACGCCGGCGTCCAGCGGCGCAGGATCGGGGTAGGTGGCTACGACCTGGGGGACGAGACGCAAGTACCGGCGCCTCCCATCACCCGCAGACGGGAGTCGCTCGACCAAGCCGGCGCTCTCGAGGATCGCGACGTGATGAGCGAGCAGGTTGGATCCGATGCGCAGGCGTTCAGCGAGCTCCGAGGGCGCCAGATCGGACAGTGCCAGGAGGTCGACGATCTGCAGGCGATGCGGGTCCGCGAGCGCGGCGTGGATCTTCACCCGATCGGCGAGTTGGCCCTCATGCGACTGTAGCTCAGTAGACATTGAGGCAAGTATTGCTGAGTAAGTCCGCTCCGTCAAGAAGGATCCGCGTCCGCCGGTACAGTCGGACGCCCTATCCGCGAGTCAGGGACGACATCGTTCCGCAGTAGAGATCGGGAAAGAGACACCAGCCTGACGCCTGGCACGTGGGCGTCGAGTTCCGGCAGGTCGAAAGACGTCTTGACGGCGAAAGCCCCGTGCGACGTGACCAGCTCATCGACCTGACCCTGCTCGCCCCTCTCGGCACGACCGGTGAACCGGGCATCATCACCCAGCCCGAATGCGCGGGCCATCTCCCCGGTGTAGTCGGAGGCGACCATCGGCGGAGGCTATCGCGCTTGCAGCCTGGCTTGTCGTGTCGAGCAGGGACGGACGAAGATGCGCCAGTTGAGGTACCGGAGACGGGCACTCGAAGACGGTGAACGGCCCGCCAAGGGCTGGCTCGCCGATGCTGCGGCGTTGCTCGCCCGGATAGGGGCGGATCCCGAGGACGACGAGGAGCTGCGCAACAAGAAGAGGCTCCTCGTGCTGCTCGCGGTCCTGATCCTGCCCGTGTCCGCGGTGTGGGGCAGCCTCTACCTCGCCTTCGGCTCGCCGGTAGGCATCGTTCCGTTCATCTACCTCGCCGTCTCGATCGGGTCGTTGGTGGTGTTCGCGCGAACCGGAAGCTTCCGCATCCTGCTCGTCGCTCAGCTTCTCGACATCCTTCTCACGACGACGGCCGGGCAGATGTTGGTGGGCGGGTTCCTTCCATCCGGGGCGGTCGCGCTGTGGGGGATCCTGGCTCCGCTCGGAGCCCTCGTCTTCCTCGAGGTGCGAAGCGCCATCCGCTGGTTCGGTGCCTTCGTCCTGGTCTTCGTGCTCACCGGTGTCGCGGGCGAGATCCTCTTCCCCGACGCGGACCTCCCGATCTGGTTCACCAGCACGATGCTGGCGTTGAACGTCATCGGAGCCGGCTTCGTCGCCTTCACGCTCCTGGCCTCCTTCGCGACTCAGCGCAATGCGGCGCTGGGGGCACTCCGAGTCGAGCAGGAGAAGTCCGAACTGCTCCTCACGAACATCCTGCCGCGATCGATCGCCGAGCGACTGAAGAGCGAAAGCCAGACGATCGCGGACCACTTCGATTCGGCCTCCGTCCTCTTCGCCGACGTCGTCGACTTCACGCCCCTTGCGCAGCGGCTCCCTCCGGCCGACGTGGTCGGCATCCTCGATCGGCTCTTCTCCCGCTTCGACGCACTCGTCGACCTGCACGGGCTCGAGAAGATCAAGACGATCGGCGACTGCTACATGGCCGCCGCGGGCGTGCCGGATCCGAGCGCCGACCACGCGCGCAGGGCCGCACTGCTGGCGCTCGACATGCGCGAGGCGGTCGCCACCTCGTTCGTCGGCGACGGGCTGGGCCTCGAGATGAGGATCGGCATCAACTCGGGGCCGGTCGTGGCGGGGGTGATCGGCTCGAAGCGCTTCCTGTACGACCTCTGGGGGGACGCGGTCAACACGGCGAGTCGGATGGAATCCCTGAGCACGCCCGGAGAGATACAGATCACGCGCGATACGTACGAGCTGCTGAAGGACGAGTTCGCCTGCAGGCACCGGGGAACGATCCTGGTCAAGGGCAAGGGCCAGATGGAGACCTGGTACCTGGTGGGGCCGCGGTCGGACTGAATGACGAGGCCACGGCTCGAACTCACCCGGGCGCAGATCCTCGCGTTCCGACGGCATGTCGGCGCACTTGGTGAGCGGCTCCCACCCGGACGGCGTTCACTCCGTCGAGCGGCATGGGTCGGCTTGCAGGACAGCGTGCCGCGTGCTGCGCTGCTGTCGATCCATGCGCGCGTCGCAGGAACCGGGCCTTCCGCGTGGGAGGATCCGTCGCTCCTCCAGCTATGGGGACCGCGCTTCACTGCCTACGTGGTCGCGGCGCGCGACCTCGCGGTCTTCTCCCTGGGCAGACTGCCGGACGACGTCAAGAGTCGGCGCGTCGCAGAAGATCTCGCCGCGCGCCTGCACGTCCTCCTCGCGGGAAGGCGGATGGCGTACGGCGAGGCGGGGATGGCGCTCGGCGAGCATCCGAACCGGCTTCGGTATGCCGCGCCGACCGGCACCGTCGTCATCCGGTGGGAGGGGGCACGTCAGCCGATCGTGTGGGCCGTACCTGCTCCGGAGGTCGACGCGAAGGACGCTCGGCTGGAGCTCGCGCGCCGATACCTGCACGTCTTGGGCCCTGCAACGCCGGCGGCGTTCGCAGGATGGGCGGGGATCGGCCCGCGAGCGAGCACGTCGGCGTTCGACGCCCTCCGAAGGTCGCTCACCCCGGTCCGGACCCCGATCGGCGATGCGTGGATCCTCACGCGCGACGAACCCGTCTTCCGGGCCCCCGCGAGGCCCGGCGCCTTTGCACGGCTCCTTCCCAGCGGGGACGCCTACTACCTCCTCCAAGGTGCCGACCGCGAGCTCCTCGTGCCGAACGCCGAACGCCGCCGCGAGCTCTGGACCCCCCGCGTCTGGCCGGGTGCGCTCCTGGTTGGGGGGGAGATCGTCGGGACTTGGCGCCGTGCCGGCGCAGCGGTGACGATCCAGCCGTGGAAGCCTCTTTCGCGTGCAGCACGGGAGACTGTCGAAGAGGAAGCGACCGCCTTCCCCCTCCCCGGCGTTCGCGGACGGATCGTCATCCGCTGGACGGACTGATCCGAGTCTCTAGGATCCGCTCGCCGCCAGGCATCCATCCGCAAGCGACTGGAACGTCGCGTCGGATCGCATCTCGCCAGCCGCCGCATCCATCTGTTTGCCGAGGGTCTCCAGGTCCGTGAGCACGTTCTCGAGCTCGGCGGTGTCGACGCCGCGCAGGGCGGTGGTCGCGCGGTTCGCGAGGGTCTCCAGCTTCTGTCCCACCGCAAGCAGCTCGTTCCTCGCCTGCAGTTCGGTCTGGGCTTCCTGCACGGCTTCCACGCACACATCCTGAGAGGCGACCGCCGCCGGGCTCTCGGTCGGACTCGGGGTGATGGCCGCCTGCTCGCCGTCATCCGTCCTGGCGGTGACGATCGCTCCGGTGGCCAGGCCGACGATCAACCCGAGAACGACTCCCGCCAGGACCCACGTGATCAGAGACCTACGATCACGACCCTCCTTGGGAGTGCTCATACGTCCCTACTACCCGTCTTGCTGCCCGGGAACACGTGCCCGTGATGCGGGGCCTGGCCACGCGGCGGCTTTCCCCATGGCTGCAAGCGATGTGGGGACGATGATCGCCCGGACCAGGAAGGTGTCGAGCAAGACGCCGAAGGACATCGCGAAGGCGAATTGCCGCATGGGACGTAGTGGCAAGATGGCGAGTACCGCGAAGCTCGCAGCAAGTGTGATGCCCGCCACTGCGATGGCTCGGCTCGCCGCAGGAGCTGCCTCTGCGATGGCTGCTCGGAATGGGCGCTCCCGGCTCTGCGCCCAGATCCGGCCCACCAGGAAGATGTTGTAGTCCGATGCCAGCGAGATGAGCAGCACCGCAGACGCGAACGGCACGAAGAAGCTCATGCTGGCCACGCCGAATACCGCGTGGAACGTCCACGCCGTCGCGCCGAGGGTCGCGAGGAACGCGAGCAAGCTGAGGCCCACGAGGAAGAGGGGCGCAACCGCGGCACGCAGGTACACCCCCAGAAGCGCGGTCATCAAGATGGCGACGGCCAGGACGATCCGGAAGAGATCCGACACCGTCTGGTCGATCGTCTCGGCGGCCAGGGCCGTGTCGCCTGCGAGTGTGGCCCGGACGCCGGACAGACCTGTTCGTTCCAGCAAGCCGGGGAGGCTTCGTTGGAGCCGCCGGAACTCCTCGACCGCGGAGCCGCCGAGCGGTGGATCGTCCAGCACGATCAGCATGCGGGCGTCGTGCCCGTCCGGAGTGACGAACGCTCGGAGGATCAGTGTGCGTGCTTCGTTCTTCTGCCGTGGCGTGCCGACCTCCGACGGCAGATCGCCCAGGATCCGCGTCAGTGGGATGAGCTCCGCGGGTCCCGCGACCGAAGCCACGCCTGGCTGCCGACCGATCCGCTCCTCCAGCCGGCCCAGATCGTCCAGAGAGAGGGTGCGACCGCTGGGAGCAGTGAGCACGAGCAAGGTCGGCGAGACGATCCCGGGAGAGAAGCCCTTTGCAGCCGCCGTTGCAGCGGCCCGAGGGGGACTCTGCGCCGGAAGCGAGGCGACCAGGCTGAAGCCCAGCCTCATGTGTCTGAGGCCGAGCGAGAGCACCGACAAGAGAAGGAGTCCGACGAGAGCCACGGGGATCGCCGCGCTCCGGGTGACCGCTCGCTTGGTGGTTCGTTCCCGCAGACGCCGCCAACCCGTGACCTCCCGCGGTGGTCTGCCGGGATGGAGAGACGGCCAGTAGAGGAGCCGTCCGAACAGGGCGATCGAGGCCGGGATCAGCGTGATGCTGACCGCCAGCCCCACGAGCACGGTCACCCCCATGCCCGGACCCAGGGCCCGGAACGTGTCGAGACGCGCCGCCATCAGTGCGACCGTTCCGAGTGCCACCGCGATGCCGGCCGTGCCTACGATCCCGACGATGCCGGCAGCCGCTTCCGATCCCGCCTCGCTCGTCGACCGACCGAGCCGGAGTCGTTCGCGTGCGTGCTCGAGGAAGAAGATCGAGTAGTCGGTGACGATGCCCAACAGCAGCACGACCATCAGGGGTTCGAGCTCGTCCGGAAGGCCGATGCCCGCCACCCGCAGCAGCCAGCCGATCAACCGTGCGGAGATCAGGTAGCCGGTAGCTGCCGCGGCAAGCGTGAGCAAGGGCGCACCGAATGAACGGAAATGCAGGCCGACGATCAGCGTGATCACCAGCACGGTGACCCGTTCCACAGCCGGCAGGTGGCGTTGAACCATCCGCGCCTGAGCCAGTCGACCGGGGCCCGCACCCGTGACGCCCACGGACGCATCGAGCGAGGGATCGAGCCGCTTGTCGATGAACTCACGCGCGAGGCGTTCGCGGGACGCGACGTTCACGTCTGGTCGAAGAAGAGATAGGTGACGACGGTGGTGTCGCGCTCTCCGGCGCCTTCGAAGATGCCCGGTCGATTGATCAAGGGCAGCCCGCCGGCGATGCGACGCAGACCGGGGTAGGCGCCGCGAGCGAGGCTGGCCGCCCGAAGGACGGCTCGGGCCTGCGCGAATCCTGACAGGCCCGCGGAATCGCGTTGCACGACCATGGTCCGGCTCAGCATCGGGAACCCGAACGCCTGGAAGGAGTCGATCTCGGCCTGGAGCGCCGCCGAGTCCGACGGAACGAGGCCGCGCAGTCCCGCCCCGCCACCTGTGCGCAACGGTGGGAGGACGAAGACGGCCAACACCGCAAGCCCCGCCCAGGCCAAGACGATGAGCACTCGGATCCGGACCACCACGCGGGCGAATGAGCGGGCGGGCGATCGACGATCAGTTGTCGGTTCGGGATCCATCCGTCGGCTCCTCGTGCGGCGTCGGCAGTCGGGCCCCTCCCGACCGGATCGCCAGGAACGCGACGAGTGTGGGAAGCGTCGCCGCGAGGAGGATCATGACGGGCAGCAAGATCGCGACGATGCGGATCGACCTGCGGCTCGAGTCGCTGCTGGCCTGTGCGCTCGTTGCGGTCTGCTTGACCTGATCGGCGAGCCTTCCGACGTCTTCGCCCACCACAGGCACGTTACGCAGGGCGCTGAGCGCTGAGGCGGTCGTCTCCAGTGCGTGAGACGATCGCTCGAGCGTGTCGCTGACTTCGGTCAGATTGGCCAGCTCGAGCGCAGTCCAGATCGCCAGTCCGGCGCAGGCGACGGCCCATACGCCGATCGCCCAATCCCATCTTCGGCGCCGGTCGGCCCACTCCCGGTCGCTCCCCCCTCGCATGCCCCCTGCATACCCACTCGTGTATCGCGGGAATCATTGCGGCGGAGAACCCGTGGCGGCATAACCGCCTGCGCGTGGTTCGCGAGTGTCGATGGCGGTAGTCTCGGCGCCGACCGAGTCTCGACGAACGGGCCACCTGCGGCGCGTGAGGAAGGGTGAAGGCAGTGGGTCCGGAGCGCCTGCTCGTCTCAGTTCGGTTCCACGCATGGGCGAACGAACGGGTCCTCACCGCAGCAGAGGGGCTGACCGACGAGGAGTTTCGCAGCCCCGCGCCGCTCGACCACGGCACCGCAATCCAGACGCTGCGTCATCTGGTCGACGTCGACTGGAGCTGGCGCGAGTTCTGCATCGGGAACGACGTGGGACAGACCTACGTATGGGACCACGGGTTCGTCCTCGACGATCTCGCGAGCATCCGCGCGTTCTGTCTCGAGGAGGACGGCCGCCTGCGCGCGTACGTGGAGGGTCTCGACGATGCAGCCCTGGAGGACCCCCCGGGGGGCGGGTCGTTCCCCCGATGGCTGATCATCGCCCACGTCGTCAACCACGGGACGCAGCACCGCAGCGAGCTGGCCCGATACCTCACCGACCGCGGGCACTCGCCCGGCGATCTCGACCTGCTCGACGCCCTCGGGCTCCCGTAAGGCCGATGGATCGCGGCCGGCGCGCCGGTCGTACCTTCGGAAGATCCGACCTCACGCGCGGAGGAGAACGGTGATGGGCACGATGGGTACGCAGGTCGACACCTCCACGGTGAAGGTGCCGGGCGCCACGCTGTACGTCGAGACCCGTGGGGCGGGCCCGGTGCTGCTCTTGATCTCCGGCGGGCCCACGGACGCAGGCATGTTCACCGATCTCGCCGCGCGGCTGTCCGACCCGGTACACGGTCGTCGCGTACGACCAGCGGGGCCACTCCCGAAGCACGCTGGACGCCGACCTCGAGGACATCCCGGTCGCCCTTCACGCCGACGATGCGGCCGCGGTCCTGGCGGCAGCCGGCTATGAGCCGGCGTACGTGTACGGAGCAGCGGCGGCGCCACGATCGGTCTGGAGCTCGCTGCTCGACACCCCGATCAGGTCCGCACCCTGGTAGCGCACGAGCCACCGGTGATGGAGCTCCCGCCCGACGCGGACCACTGGCGCTCCACCTTCCACGAGATCGACGAGACCTATCGCACTGCCCGCGTCTTCCCGGCGATGGGCCTCTTCGGAACGGCGGTCGAGGAGGGCGGGCCGACGTACAGCGAGGAGATGAGCCAGACGGAGCCCTCGGAGCACGACCAGGAGATGATGGGAAGGATGGCCGGCAACTTCGCGCTGTTCGTCGCCCACGAGATCCAGCAGTTCGGTGGCTACCTGCCGGACCTCGAAACGCTGAGGAAGGTCTCGACGCGCGTCGTCAGTGCGGCCGGCGAGACCTCGGAGCAAGGTGCTCGTCGGGCCGCCATCGCCCTCGCCGAGGGCCTGGGCATCTCCGCGACGTATCTCCCCGGCGCCCACGGCGGATGGGGGTCGGACCCGCAGGAGTTCGCGGACAGGCTCGACGAGGTCCTCCGAGTTGCCTGACGCGGCTGCTCCCGGAGGAGCCTCCGGGTAGAACGAACGGACAGGGTCGTTCGGTCCACGAACACGACGCAAGCCCGGCTTAGGCTGCGCGAGGGAGTCCGGGATGGTTCCGTCGCTCGTGGCGCTGGTCACCGCTCTGGCTTTGCTGGCACCCTCGTCATCCGCAGGGCCGCCCGTGGTCGGCCTTGCCGTGTCACGGTTCGTCTTCAGCCCCAACGGAGACGGGCGCAAGGACACGACCGCGATCACCGTCACCATCGACCGACCCGCCGACCTGACGCTCGAGATCGTCCGGCGAAGGGACGACAAGAGGGTTCGCACCCTCGCGACCGACGTCGCCATCGATGCCGGCATCACCCGCACGTGGCGTGGGCTCGATGACGCGATGCGTCGCGCGCCGGACGGTCGCTACCTGGCGGTGGCCTCGGTCTCCGATGCCTCCGGTGGTGTCTCGACCGCGAGCGCGCGACTTGCGATCGATACCGTCGCGCCCACATTCGGCCGCCTCCGCGTGTCCCCCGAGCCGTGGACGGGAACCGGAGGCGTTCACCTGGCCTTCAACCTTGCCGACGCCGGGCCAGGTACTTCGTTCGCCGTCGGGTTCACCGTGCGCGACGCATCCGGACGGCGCGTGCGCCAGGTGGGGCACCTTCGCCGGGAACAGGGCGCTCGCAGCGTCACGTGGGACGCACGTAACGGCGGGGGTGGGACCGTGCCCAACGGTGGCTACCGGTTCGTCCTGCGAGCGCGGGACGAGGCGGGCAACGTGCGAGAGGCTCGCGGCATACCGTTCCGCATGGCAAGGCCGGTTTCCGCCCCGGATCGTGAGCAGCGTGGCCGGCGCCGGGGCGCGCGTCGCTCTGACTTTCGACGATTGCGGGAACGATCGCGCCTGGCAGCGCATCCTGGCCACGCTGCACGACGCGAAGGCGGGCGCCCCGTTCTTCTGCGTCGGCACCACGGTCGCTGCGTGGCCCGGCCTCGCCCGCCGTACCGCATCGCTCGGCATGACGGTGGGCAACCACACCTGGAGCCATGTCGACCTCGGCGCGGCCTCGCGCGACACGATCGTCCAGCAGATCCGCCGAGACGATGCGGTCTGGTGGCAGAGGGCGCGCACGACCCCGCTCCCGTACCTGCGCCCGCCCGCTGGCTCGTATGACCGCGAGGTCATGGACGTGGCGGGCAGCCTCGGCTACCGGTGGATCTTCCTGTGGAACGTCGACCCGTCCGACTGGTCGGGTGCCTCCGCTCCGGCGATCGTCGACCGAGTCCTCGCGAACACGCGCGCGGGCGCCATCGTGGTGCTGCACGTGCGATCGACGACGGCCGACGCGCTCCCTGCGATCCTGCGGGGTCTCGCGGCCCGTCATCTCACGCCGGTGACCCTCACGACGTTGCTGCGTTCCGGCACGCCGAGCCGGGGCTGGTGGCCAGCGTTCCGTTAGGGCGTTTGCCTGAGAGATACCCCCCGGGGTATCATGGCTCCTGTCGGCGGCGGCAGCTCTGTCGACGGAACCGGAAGAAAGGACATGCAGCGATGGCAACCGTTCATCTGACCGCGGAGACGTTCGAACAGGCGGTCACCCGCGAGGGGATCACCCTCGTCGACTTCTGGGCCGAGTGGTGCGGCCCCTGCCGGATGTTCGGCCCCGTCTTCGAGGCCGCCTCCGAGACCCACACCGACGTCGTGTTCGGCAAGGTCGACACCGAGGACCAGCCCGCGCTCTCCGCGGGCTTCGGGATCCGCTCGATCCCCACCCTGATGGGGTTTCGAGACGGCGTGCTCGTCTTCCAGCAGCCAGGAGCGCTTCCCGCGCCCGCGCTCGAGCAGCTGATCGGCGCGATCCGGGATCTGGACATGGACGACGTCCGTCGTCAGATCGCCGACGCCGCGGAGCCGGTGGGGGAGCGGGCGTGAAACACACGGTTGCGTTGGCCCTCGGGTCCGACGAGACCCCCGCCCTGGTTCGCAGGCTGCGCCGAGTCGAGGGACAGATCGGCGGCGTCGTCCGGATGCTCGAGGAGGGTCGCGACTGCCGCGACGTCGTCGTGCAGCTCGCAGCGGCCTCCCGGGCGCTCGATCGAGCCGGCTTCGCGATCATCGCCGACGGACTTCGCAGATGTCTCTCGGGGCAGGACGGCACCACCGACCCCGCTGAACTCGAACGCCTCTTCCTGTCGCTCGCGTGAGGGGGTCGCGGCGGGCAGCAGGTCGCTGACTCCTGGTCACACCCGGGCGATCGGCCGAGCCCGGGTTCGCCTACGGTTCGGCGGGTGAGCACAGGTCGCTCCGCGCTCCGAGTGGCGGTCGATGTCGGCGGGACGTTCGTCGACTTCGTGATGGTCGACGAGAGGACCGGCGAGGTCCGGCTCGAGAAGCAGCCGGCCACGCCGGACGAGCTCCCCGCCGAGGTCGTGCGGGGACTCGAACGGCTCCCCGCCTCGGTCGCGGAGATCGACTGGATGCTGCACGGGTCGACGGTCGTTCTGAACGCGATCCTCCAGGAACGTGGGGCGAGGGTCGGCCTCGTCACGACGCCAGGCTTCCGGGACGTCCTCGAGCTCGGTCGCGGCGCCCGCGCCGACATCTACGACTGGCTCTACACGCCGCCGGACCCACTCGTCCCTCGCCACCTTCGCCGTGAGGTTCCGGAGCGGACGGCAGCCGACGGCACGGAGCTCGTCCCGCTCGATCTGGACGCGCTCGACCGCGTGATCGACGCGCTCGTCGCCGAAGGGGTCGAGGCGCTCGCGATCTGCTTCCTGCATTCCTATGCGAACCCGAAGCACGAGCAGCTCGCCGTCGCCAGGATCGCGGAACGCCACCCGGACGTGCGTGTGACCGCATCGGCAGAGGTTGCCACCGAGTGGCGGGAGTTCGAGCGGACGTCGACGGCCGTGTTGAACGCCTTCGTGCAGCCGCTCTTCGGAAGATATCTCGACGACCTCGCCACCCGACTGCGTGATTCGGGCTACGCGCGACCGATCGCGGTCATACAGTCGAACGGCGGCGTGATCGATGCGCAGCGCGCGGCCGCTCTGCCCGTTCGCACGCTGATGTCCGGTCCGGCCGGCGGCGCGATCGGAGGGCGGATGCTCGCGCAGCAGCTGGGGTCACCGAACCTGGTCTGTACCGACGTCGGTGGGACCAGCTTCGACGTCCTGCTGATCGAGGACGGCGAGATCCTGGAGAGGACGGAGACCGTGCTCGGCGGCCGCACCGTCCTTGCGCCGTTCATCGACATCGTGTCGATCGGCGCGGGCGGCGGTTCGATCGCATGGATCGACGAGACGCACGGGCTGAAGGTAGGCCCGGGCAGCGCGGGAGCGCGGCCCGGGCCTGCGGCGTACGGGTTCGGTGGCACGGAGCCGACGGTGACCGATTGCCAGCTGGTGCTGGGCCGGCTGGATCCCGCGGCGTTCTACGGCGGTCGGATGCGGCTGGACGTCGAGGCCGCGCGACGTGCGCTCGCGCAGCGAGTGGCCGACCCGCTCGGCCTCTCCCTCGAGGATGCTGCGATGGGGGTGATCACGGTGGCCGAGACGAGCATGAGCCAGGCGATCCACGTCATGACGGTCGAGCGCGGGACCGATCCACGCACCTTCGCGCTCCTCGCGTACGGAGGCGGCGGCGGGCTCTTCGCGGCGGCCACCGCGGAGGAGCTGGAGATCCCGCGGGTCGTGATCCCGAGAGCACCGGCGAACTTCTCCGCCTGGGGCATCCTCGCCAGCGACTACCGCGAGGACGCGAGCCTGACGCGTGTTCGCCGACTGGTCCAGGAGCAGGTCGCGGGGATCGTCGGCGACCTCGGATCGCTCCGCCGGCAGGTCCTCGGCGACCTGGCCGGGTACGGGTTCTCGCAGGAGCGGATCGGCGTGGCGTACCGGCTCGAACTGCGGTTCGCAGGGCAGGAGCATACGATCGCCGTGCCGATCGACGAGAGGTGGCTTCCGGACGGACCCGTGCTCCTGAGCGGAACGCGGGAGCGGTTCGTCGCGATGCACCGTCGCCTGTATGGGCACGGCGATCCCGAAGGGCCGATCGAGGTGGTGACCGCCCGCTGCCGAGGCGTCGGCGAGGTCGAGCGGCCGCGGTGGCCCGCATGGCCGGTTCGAGAACCGGCGGAAGCACGAGACACACGGACGATGCATCTGCGCGGCGCCGGCCCGGTCGACGCGCCGGTCTTCGAGCGCGAGCTCCTCGCGATCGGCCAGATGATCGAGGGCCCGGCGATCGTGGAGGAGTGGTCCTCGACGACCCTCGTGCCAACCGGCTGGGCGGCCGCCATCGAGGGCATGGGGAGCCTCGTGATGGAGCGCGGCTGATGCCCGATCCCGTGACGATCGAGGTGATCCGCAACGGCCTCGCCTCCGCCGCGCTGGAGATGAACCGCACGCTGGTGCGGACCGCCTACAACCCCCTGATCTACGAGGTGCAGGACTTCGGTCTCGGGATCGTCTCCGCGGACGGGCGCCTGTGGGCGGAGGCGCCCGGGATCGCGGGGTTCATCACGGCGATCTCCGACACCATCCGTTCCGGCCTCGACAAGCACGGCGCCGCCGGCTTCCGGGAGGGAGACGTCCTGATCGTGAACGATCCGTTCCTCACCGGCACGCACATCTCTGACACCTCCGTCTACACCCCCGTGTTCTTCGACGATGAGCTGGTGGCCTTCGCCATCGTGACGGCGCACTGGGCCGACATCGGCGGCAGGTCTCCGGGCGGCTGGGCACCCGACACCACGGACGTGTACCAGGAGGGGATCTGCTTCTCACACCAGCGGCTCTTCTCGGCGGGCGAGGCGGTCGAGGACCTGTTCGACCTGATCGAGGCGAACGTTCGATTGCCACGGATCGTGCGCGGCGATCTCGACGCGCAGATCGCTTCGTGCCGCCAAGGGATCGCCAGGGTGCGGCGGCTCTGCGAGCGGTACGGGACGGCCACCGTGATCGAGGCGATGGACGACGTGATCACGCGGACCGACGCGGCGATCCGCCGGCGGATCGCGGATCTCCCCGACGGGTCGTACGAGGGATGCATCGACCTGGACGGCGACGGCGTCGATCCCGAGGCGCGTCCGCGTCTGTGCGTGCGGATCACGATCGACGGCGACCGGCTCACGGTGTCGTTCGAGGGAACGAGCCCGACCGCGCGCGGGCCGATCAACGATCCGGGTGCGCGCTGTGACGTGCGATGCGCCTTGAAGGGGATTCTCGCCCCGCTGGACGTCGGGAACGAGGGTCACGTCATGGCGTTCGCGTTCGACGTCGCCCCGGGACTCCTCGTGAGCCCGGAGCGCCCGGCACCCGTGGACTCCTACGGATACGTCGGCGTGGCGCTGATCGAGCTCGTGGTCCGGGCGATGGCGAAGGCCCGTCCGGATCGCTCCCCGGCGAGCGGCTATCAGATCTTCGGCGTCGATCTGTTCCGGGTCGACCCGCGTCTGGGCGAGCCGTTCGCTTTGAGCGACGTGCACGATGGAGGCGCGGGTGGCCGGCCCGACCGCGACGGTCCGGTGCTGGTGTTCGCCGGCGACGGAGACACGCGGAACACCCCCGTGGAGGTGATCGAGACCCGGTATCCGATCCGCATGGAGCGTCACGAGCTCCTGCCCGAGCTGGGAGGTGCCGGCCGGTTCCGAGGCGGCGCCGGGGTCGCGCGTGACTTCCGCATGCTCGAGGACGGCGTGCTCGTCCAGCTCACGATCGAGAACGTGCGGGACACGCTGGCGAAGGGGATCGGCGGCGGCAGCGACGGCGCACCCGGGTACATGGTCGCCTTTCCCGGCACCGACCGGGAGCGGGTGTTCTCCGAGGTCATGACCTTCTGGGGGCCGCTCTCCGCAGGGGATCTGATCAGCGTCCGCTCCGGCGGCGGCGGCGGGTGGGGCGACCCGCGGGATCGGCCGCCCGACCGCGTTGCGGCCGACGTCCTCGACGGCTACGTGACGGTGGATGAGGCCCGCGAGGTCTACGGGGTCGCGGTGCGCGCGGGCGGCGATGTGGATGGGCCGGAGACAGCTCGGCTGCGCGCCGGGTAGCGTCGACCCGGCCGAGGAGCTCCCCATCCGATTCCGGCCGGACGATTCCGGTCGGACGTGTCGATTCCGTTGCTCCCCGTTTGTCTCATGGGTGACCATCCCGGAAGGAGGGAGCCGTGAAGTACGTATTGCTGATCCACCAGGGTGACTCCCCGACGCCGCGGTCGCCGGAGGCGTGGGCGACGCTGTCGGAGGAGGAGCAGAAGGCCGTGTTCGCCGACTACCAGGAGATCAACCAGACGCCGGGCGTCACGCCCGGGATGGGTCTGGCCGCCCCCGAGACGGCGACCACGGTGCGGGTGAAGGACGGCAAGACCCTGACCACCGACGGCCCGTTCGTCGAGCTCAAGGAGGCAGTCGGAGGGTACCTGGTGTTCGAGGCGGACGACCTCGACGCCGCGATCGAGCTGGCGGCCCGGATCCCGGCGGCGCGCTTGGGCGGTGCCGTGGAGGTGCGCCCGACCGTGGAGTGGTAGCGATCCTGGAGCAGGTCTTCCGCGATCAGTGGGGATACGTCCTCGCGTCCCTGATCGGCTTCCTCGGTGACTTCGAACTCGCCGAGGAAGCCGCGCAGGAGGCCTTCGCGATCGCGGCCGCGCGCTGGCCCCGGGACGGCGAGCCGACGAACCCTCGTGCGTGGCTCGTGACGACGGCGCGCAACCGAGCCATCAACCGCATCCGCCGCGATCGAACGCTGGCCGAGAAGACGCGTTTGCTGCAGGTGCCGGAGCCAACACAGGACCCGATGGATCCCACGACGTTTCCCGACGAGCGGCTCGAGCTCATCTTCACGTGCTGTCATCCCGCGCTCGCGATCGAGGCCCAGGTTGCGCTCACCCTGCGGACGCTCTGCGGCCTGACCACGCCGGAGATCGCCCGCGCGTTCCTGGTGCACGAGCCGACGATGGCGCAGCGGCTGGTGCGCGCCAAGCGCAAGATCAAGGCCGCCGGGATCCCGTTCCGTGTTCCTCCCCAGCACCTGCTGCAGGATCGGCTCGCGGCCGTGCTTGCGGTGGTCTACCTGATCTTCAACAAGGGGTACGGAGGACGTGGCGAGTTGGCTGCCGAGGCCCTGTTGCTCGGACGCTCGCTCGCGGAGCTGATGCCCGACGAACCCGAGGTGCACGGGCTGCTGGCGATGATGCTGCTGCTCGACGCCCGCCGCGAGGCGCGTTTCCTCGACGGCGACATCGTGTTGCTCGCGGACCAGGACCGCTCGCTCTGGGACACGGCCCAGATCGAGGACGGGCGCGCGGTGCTCGACCGAGCCCTCGCCCTGCACGGGCGCGGGCCCTTGGTGGTCCAGGCCGCGATCGCATCGCTGCATGCCGGGGAGCCGCGTGACTGGTCCCAGATCGCTGCGCTCTACGGCGAGCTCGCCCGCCTGACCGATTCACCCGTGGTCGAGCTGAGCAGGGCGGTCGCGGTGGCCGAGGTGGAGGGGCCCGAGGCCGGGCTCGCCATCGTCGATCGGATCGCACTCGAGGACTACCACTACCTGCACGCCGCCAGAGCCGAGTTCCTGGGACGGCTCGGTCGAGCGTCCGAGGCACGCGCCGCCTACAGGCGCGCGTTGGCCCTGGTCCACGACGACGCGGAGCGGCGCGTGCTCGAGCGACGGCTCGTCGAGCTCGGGACGGACTGACTGCTCTTATCGATCCCGGGTCGACTTAGCACGACTCGATAAGTGCTGATAAGTGTCGGTGGGGCTCCCTACGATGCCCCGATGGATCCGCGGCTGAATCCCTATACGCCCAACGCCGGGGCACGTCCGCCGGTGCTGGTCGGGCGCGATGCCGAGCTCGAGGCGTTCGACGTCGCGCTGCATCGCCTGTTGCTCGGCAGGACGGAGCAATCGCTGCTGGTGACGGGTCTTCGCGGGGTGGGCAAGACGGTGCTTCTGTCCTCGTTCGAGGAGATCGCCGTGCTCGCAGGCTGGGTGACCGTCGAGACCGAGATCACGAAGGGGCTGGCGTTCGGGCCCCGGATGGCGCAGCTCGTGCACCGGGCGCTCCTGCAGCTCGCCCCCAAGGAAAGATGGCGCGACAAGGTCCGGCGCGCCGCCTCCGTCCTCACCTCCTTCTCGCTGACGGTCTCGACCGACGGATCCGTCACGGGCAGCCTCAACATCGATCCCGAGGAGGGAGCCGGCGACAGCGGCGACCTTGGGGAGGACCTGACCGACCTGCTGGTCGCGCTTGGTGGAGCGGCCCAGGAGCAGGACACGGGCGTCGCATTCCTGTTCGACGAGGTGCAGTTCCTGTCCACGCTCGAGTTCGAGGCGCTGATCGCCGCGCTGCACAAGATCGTGCAGCGAGCGCTGCCCGTGACGTTCGTCGGGGCGGGGCTCCCGCAGCTGCCTCGCCTCGCCGCCGAGGCCAAGTCCTACGCGGAACGGCTGTTCCGGGTGCACCGGCTCGAGCCGCTTCGACCGCGCGAGGCCGGGGAAGCGCTGACCGCGCCCGCCGCGGCCCTCGACGTATCGTTCGAACCGAAGGCCGTCGCCGCCGTGGTGGAGTACACACAGGGCTATCCGTACTTCGTCCAGGAGTACGGCAACGTGCTCTGGAACCAGGTCGCGGAGCCGCCGATCACCGCCACGTCCGCGGTCGAGGCCCAGGCCCTGGTCGAGGCGAAGCTCGACGAGAGCTTCTTCCGCACCCGTGTGGAGCGTGTGACCGAGACCGAGCTGATCTACCTGCGGGCGATGGCCGAGCTGGGGGCCGGGCCGAATCCCGCCAGCGCCGTCGCCGCGATCCTCGGCAAGACCCTCGAGAGCGTGGCAACCACCCGCGCTCGACTGATCGACAAGGGCTTGGTGTTCGTGCCGAACCGCGGACTCGGAGCGTTCACCGTGCCGCAGTTCGACCGGTTCCTCCGGCGCGCGTATCCACGCTCACCGGCGCGACGCGCCTAGTACCGCCCGTATAGAGGACTCTTCGGGTCGAAGAACCCCCCCGACGGTCGCGCGTGCGCGTGCCAGTGGTCGGGGATCCGCCGGCGTTCGCCGTCGATGTAGTAGCCCTCCTCGCCGTAGCGAGCCGCGGCGATGCGCTCGAGACGTCCCAGCAATACCGCCTCCATCTCGGCGTCGGGCAGGCCGTGTGTTCGCCACACGATCATCGGTGTCATGCAGACCATGCAGTCGGCGACCCAGCAATCCTCGTCCTCGAGGTGCCAGTCGGTGACCCGTTCCGCGTTGCAGAGCAGACAGTCACTCGGTCGCGAGCTGGAGCTCAACGCTGTCTCCGATCTGGATGCCGTGGCGCGTGAACCATGCTCGATGCATCTCGAGTGCGTGGGTGTAGGGCGCATCGGGCCGGTACGTCGGGCACGGGTCGTCCCGGCAAGGTGCCATCTCCATGATGCCGACGATCCGGTCGTCCTCTCCCCAGAAGGCGATCGACAGCGGGATCAACGTGTCCTTCATCCAGAACGAGTCCTCGGTGGGACCGTCGAACACGAAGACCATGCCTCCGTCGGGAAGGAGCGTCGTCTGACCCATCAGGCCACGGGCCCGTTCTTCGTCCGTGTCGGCCACGCTCAGCAGGCTCGTGCGCACCTCGCCCTCGGATCCGAAGAAGGTGGCGCTCCCGACGAGGTTCCCGTTCGCGGCCTGCGGTGCCGCGTTCGCGCACGCGACGACGACGATCAACGACCAGGCCATCAAGCTGGTCCGGACCACGTTGCTATCATCCCGCAGCTCTGCTGCACGGCGGCCCCGAGATCGCTCGTCACCCCGGAGAAGGGAGCAGCCGGTGTCCGGATCGAACCGCATCGCGGTGGTGCTGTCGCTCCTGCTCGCGATGGGCATGGTGACCTCGCCCGCGGCGGCGGACGCGCCCTCGTCTCCGCGTGATTGCCGCGATCCCGCCACGCCGAAGACTTTCCACAAGCGGCTCGTCACCGCGATCCGGGTCTCGGGCAACCTGCCCCGCGACTGGTCCGACTCGCCGTATCTCGCCAAGATCATCTGCTGGCAGGACACCAGGTTCTCCGCGGCCTTGCGGAAGAGGGGACCCGACCGCGTCTGGCACGGCGTGTTCGCCATGACGGTCCAGGAGATGAAGACGATCGCCGGGCCCTGGCTGAGCAACGATCGCAACGAGCTGATCCTGAGCCCGGTCTGCTTCGTGAGCGGGTGGGACGCCTGTCCGCATACCGCCGCGAACTCGCGGATCATCCAGCAGCTGATCGCCGGCATGCGGTGGATCTGGCTGACGTACGGCCGGCCGATCGCCGCCTGGAGTCACGTCCTGCGCACACATCGGTTCAACTCCTACCCACGGCCGGGCACCGACGACACCGCCACCAGGTCGCCCCTCCGCGTGTGTCCCGTCCATGGCGTCGTCGGGTACCAGGACGACTTCGGCGAAGGGCGGGGCACCGGCGGCTACCACCCGCATTCGGGCAACGACGTTCACGCGCCGGTGAGCCGCGCGATCCGCGCGCCGTTCGCCGGGCTTGCGGTCGGCCACGTCGACGACTGGTTCGCCGGGCGCTCCGTCGGGCTGATCGGTGCGGAGGGTTCGTGCGCAACGCGCATCTCAGCCGGTTCGGACATCTCGGATACGTCCGAGCCGGCACCGTGATCGGCTACGTCGGGCAGACCGGCGACGCGTTGACGCCCCACGATCACTTCGAGTGGCACCCGTGGAACGTCCCGGATCCGGTGCACGTCGCGCCGTCGGGCTTCTCGCGCATCCTCGACGCGATCGACCCCTACCCGTTCCTCAACCAGGTCTGCGCGAGGGGCTAGCTGCTCGCTAGACTGACCCGGCCGCCGGAGTAGCTCAGGGGTAGAGCAACGCCATGGTAAGGCGTAGGTCCGGGGTTCAAATCCCCGCTCCGGCTCGAGGACGACGCCACCGCGTTACGACGCAGGGCGCGTGACCGGACCGGGTGCCGCCCGTGCGTCGCCGCAGGTAGACTCGTCCGCTGGGCACTGGGCGGGGTAGCTCAGAGGCAGAGCAAGCGGCTCATAATCGCTGTGTCGCGGGTTCGATTCCCGCCCCCGCTACGGAACGACGATCGGGACGCCTCCAAGGAGCGACGAGAGATGGGCAAGAAGAAGTTCGAGCGGACGAAGCCCCACGTGAACATCGGCACGATCGGGCACATCGATCACGGCAAGACCACCCTCACGGCCGCGATCACCAAACGCCAGGCCGACAAGGGCCTTGCCGACTTCACGCCGTTCGACCAGATCGACAAGGCGCCTGAGGAGCGCGAGCGCGGCATCACGATCGCGATCGCCCACGTCGAGTACCAGACCGACGCCCGCCACTACGCCCACGTCGACTGCCCCGGCCACGCCGACTACGTCAAGAACATGATCACCGGCGCCGCCCAGATGGACGGGGCGATCCTGGTCGTGTCCGCGGCCGACGGCCCGATGCCCCAGACCCGCGAGCACGTGCTGCTTGCCCGCCAGGTCGGGGTCCCCTACATCGTGGTGGCCCTCAACAAGTGCGACATGGTCGATGACCCCGAGCTGTTGGATCTCGTCGAGCTCGAGGTCCGCGAGCTGCTGTCCTCCTACGAGTTCCCCGGCGACGACGTCCCGGTGATCCAGGTCTCGGCGCTCAAGGCCCTGGAGGGCGACGAGGGCTGGCAGGCCAAGATCGACGAGCTCCTGAACGCCTGCGACACCTACATCCCCGAGCCCGAGCGCGACGTCGACAAGCCCTTCTTGATGGCGATCGAGGACGTCTTCTCGATCACCGGGCGCGGCACGGTCGTCACCGGCCGGGTCGAGCGCGGCGTCCTCAAGAAGATGGAGGAGGTCGAGATCGTCGGGATCCACGACACGAAGAAGACCACGGCCACCGACCTGGAGATGTTCCGCAAGCTCCTGGACGAGGTCCGCGCCGGGGACAACGTCGGGGTGCTGCTGCGCGGCATCGACAAGGACGAGGTCGAGCGGGGCCAGGTGCTGGCGAAGCCCTCGAGCGTCACCCCCCACACGAACTTCGAGTCCCAGGTCTACGTGCTCTCCAAGGACGAGGGCGGGCGCCACACCCCGTTCTTCAACGGCTACCGTCCCCAGTTCTACTTCCGCACCACCGACGTCACCGGCACCGCCAACCTGCCCTCGGGGGTGGAGATGGTCATGCCCGGGGACAACGTCGAGATGACCGTCGAGCTGATCGCCCCCATCGCGATGGAAGAGGGCCTGCGCTTCGCGATCCGCGAGGGTGGCCGCACCGTCGGCGCCGGCCGCGTCGTGAAGATCCTGAAGTAGGCAGGGCCTCGAGAAGCGAAGCGGTAGCCCGAAGAAGGGACACGATGGCGAAGAAGGAAGGCAACCGCCCGAAGATCACGCTCGAGTGCACCGAGTGCCGACGTCGGAACTACCACACGGTCAAGAACCGGGTGAACGACCGGGACCGGCTCGAGATCAAGAAGTATTGCCGATGGGACCGCCGGCACACCCTGCACCGGGAGACGCGCTGACGGGTCGCTAGGGGCCGTTGGTCGCGGCCGCCGGTGTGTCCTCCTCCGCCTCGGGGATGGCGACGCTGGGCGGTGCCACCTTGCCGAAGCGGATCGCGGCAACCACCGCCTCCGTCTTGGAGTGCACCCCGAGCTTCGTGAGGATGTTCTGCGTGTGCGTGCGAAGCGTGTGTCTGCTCACGCCGAGTTCTCCTGCGATGCGCTCCGGACCATGGCCCTCCGCCATCGCCGACAGGATCTGGAGCTCCCTCGGCGTCAGCCGCTGCACGCGCCGCTGCAGGTCCTGGTCGACGCGCGTGCGCGTGCGCATCGCTCGAAGCGCGCGGTTCACCTCGGCGGGCGCGTGCAGTGGCTCACCGCGGTGCGCCGCGCGGATCGCGCCGGCGAGATCGATCACCGGCGACGTCTTGTGGAGGTAGCCGCGTGCCCCGGCCTCGATCGCACGGCCGAGCGCCACGTCGTCGTCCTCGCCCGTGAGGATGATGACGGCGCTCCTCGACCCTTCCTGTCGGAGCCGCCGGGTCGCCTCGATCCCGTCGACCTGTGGCATCCGCAGGTCCATCAGCACCACGTCGGGATCGCGCTCGACCGTGGTTCGCACGGCGTCGGCTCCGTCGGTCACGACGTCGATCACCGACAGGTCGTTCTCCTTGTCCAGCGCGATCTCGAGGGCCTCCCCGAACGATCGGTGGTCGTCGGCGATGACGATCGTGATGGGGTCGGAAGAGCTGCCGTCTCCATTGCTCCTAGTCATCGCGGGAAGCCTAGGCGTGGTCCGGCTCCGATTCACGTACCTCCCACGGGGGATTTCCGACCCCTGCCCGACCGACGGACGGACGGATGAGATGTTGGTTGCCGTACGCCGTTCGGTGTTGACGGTATCGGCCAGACGCACCTAGCGTGCGCGCGATGGATCCCACGGCGGCCGGAAGGACCTATCCGGACGTCGCGTTCCACGTGGATCCGGATCGGGTCGCGACATTTCGGGACGTCTTCGGACTGCGTGAGGGCATCCCGCCAACCTTCGTGACCGCGGCCGAGTTCCTCGTGTTCCCGACGATCGTCTCGGATCCGGCGCTCGCGCTCGACCTCACCCGCGTCGTGCACAGCTCGCAGGAGTACGTGTTCGCACGTCCGTTGGTGATCGGCGAGACGGTTGCGGTTCGGGCGCGGATCGACTCGATCCGGATACGCGCAGGCACCGCGTTCATGACGATCGTCACCGAGCTCGTCGGTGCCGACGGGCAGGTCGCGGTGACCGCGCGATCACAGATGATCGAGCGTCCGGAGTCCGAACTGTGAGCACGGCGCTGCGGTTCGACGAGCTGTCCGTCGGCGACGAGGTGCCGCGGCTGCGACGGACCGTCACGCGCGACGACGTTCGCGCGTACGCCGAGGTCGGCGGCGATCGCAACCCGCTTCACCAGGACGACGCCGTGGCGCGTGCGGCGGGGTTCCCGGGCGTCATCGCACACGGCATGTTCACGATGGGTCACATGGCGGCGTGCGTCGTTGGATGGTCGGGGACGCCCGAGGCGATCGTGTCGCTGTCGGCTCAGTTCCGTGCACCCGTGTTCCCCGGCGACCAGATCGTCGCGGGCGGCAGGATCAAGGACCTCGATGCCGCGACACAGACAGTCGTGCTCGAAGCCTGGGTCACCGTGGAGCGCGACGGGCGGACGGAGTGGCCGGTGAAGAGGGGCGAGGCGATCCTGCGGTTCACCTGACCGTCAGGCGATGTCGCGACGCACGGTGGACATCGCCTGGATCGCGTCGGACATGCGATCCACCACGATCTGCAGGTCGCTGCCCATGCCCTCGTCCACGCGGATCGACAGCCGGTCGATCTTCTCCCCGAGGACCTCGGCGATCTTCAACATGGCCTCCGCTTGCAGCTGCGTCTCGTGGTGGAACCGACTCGAGACGGCCTGGAAGCGGGTCTCCACCGTCGACATGACGTCGCTCGAGACGCCGGCCTGCAGCTCCTTGAGCGAGCGCACGAGCTGCTTCATGAGATCGCCGTCGACCGCCTCCGCGGCGCCGGGCGCGACCGCGGCCAGCTTGTCGGCCAGGATCTGGTTGTCGCTGCGGATCAGCTTCGCGATGGCCGTCATCCGGTCGTCGATGTGGCGCATCATGCGTCCTTCGATCACGGCCTGCGACTCGAGCTGCGAGGCGTCGACGCCGTCGAGCCCGCCGGCCGCGTTCGTCATACGTTCGAGGGTCCGCTCGACGCTCGCCGACGTCGCAGACGACAGCAGGAGCACCTGTTCCTGCATCGTGCGTTCGAGTGCCCCGATGCGTTCGTCGAGGACCCTGCCCAGCGCCGTCATGCGCTCGCCGAGAACCTCCACGACCTCGCCGGCGTCGACGTCCGGGCCGAGCTCGACGGGAACGGGGGCGTCTCGCGCCATCCGCTCCTCGAGGAGCCGCCGCAGAGCCTGGGAGTCGGAGCGGACCAGCTCGCCGAGGCCGCGGATCCGCGCATCGAGCATCCGTTCGAGGCCGGCGCGCACTTGATCCTGGTCGCGCCCGTGCAGCCCCACCTTCTCGCCGAGCATCTCCATCTGTTGGGTGAGCTCCACCGTCTGCTCATCGACGATGCCCTGCACCGAGGCCTGGATCTGGTGGTCCTGCGCCACGAACGACTGGGCGTGCTCCTCGACGCGCTGGGCCAGCCTGCCGACGGCCTCGGCGCCTCCCTGCACGTAGCTCTGCATCGACTCCACGATGCGCGCCGTCTCGCGGGCGATCAGCTCGCCGTGTTCGCGGACCTGCGTGAGCACGGCGTCGGCGATCTGGGCATCCCGGTCGTCGAAATGCGCGAACGCCTCGGCGATGTGCCGCTCGACCATCTCGAGCTGGGTCCGGACGGTCTCGACACCGTGCAGCGTGGGCGAGCTGGCGATCTCGCGGATCGCCGTGGCCGACGCCTCCATCGCCTCACGGGTGGCGCGACCCGTCTCGGCGAGGTCCCCGAGGTGGTCCTCCAGGCGAGCGCTCCGGACGGCGAGGGCTTGGAACCGTTCGTCGCTCGAGGCGATCAGGCTCCGGATCGCCTGGTCGCGCGACAGGAGCGTCACGATCCGTTCCTGCTCGGGGCGCACGTCTTTGGAAGAGGAACGCCAGATCTCGGTCGCGACCTCCCGCATCAGCGCGGTCGCCAGCTCCTCGATCGTCCGGAGCCCATCCTCCAGTCGGTCGTCGATCGCGCGCTGCAGCGAGTCCGCCAGGCGGTACTCCGTGGCGGTCATCATCGGCTCGGCCTGCGGATCCTTGCGGGCGAACAGCCCACGACGATGGAGGCCGGAGTCGTCCGGTTCGCGGGTCGATCCACCCGATGTGCTCATCTCGACGTCCTCGCTCACCGGGGCCGCGCGCGGGTTCGCCGTCCGACGGAGCATAGGGCCCATGAACGGTCGATTCACGCATCTCCCTGCGGAAATGCCGGGACGTCGCACGATCGGCACGAGCGTGGTTCGGGGGTGCCAGAGCTTTGCCGGGCGAACGGGACCACCCCTATACTGAGACACCCGAGAGTCCCCGACCTCGGGGCGACCGGCGGCGAAGGCGCGTAGCTCAATCTGGTAGAGCACCGGTCTCCAAAACCGGCGGTTGGGGGTTCGAGTCCCTCCGCGCCTGCAAGGGAGCATCCATGAACCGACAGATGAAGCGAGCGCAGGAGCGCGCCGAGCGGCAGCAGCGGCGCGGCGGCGCTCCGGGCGGAACGAACGCCGGCGCCTCCGCCGGAGCCGCGGGCGCGACCGGGGCTGCCCGGAGCCGGCCGACGGTGACGCGCAAGCGTCGTACGGGCGTGCGCCAGTTCCTCCGCGAGGTTCGCCAGGAGCTTCAGAAGGTGAACTGGCCGACGCGCCGGGAGCTCGTCACCTACACGGTCGTCGTGCTGGTCTCGGTCACGGTGCTCGCCAGCTACGTCTTCGGGCTGGACTTCATCTTCTCGAAGGCCATCTTCAGCGTACTCGGCGGGTGAGTGCCCACATGAGCCAAAGGATCCACGACGCGAGCGACAAGGACGGACGGCTCGACGACCACGACGACACGCCGATCGCCGACGCGATGGAGGAGGCGGCGGAGGTGCACGACCTTTCGGAGGCGGTGGGCGACGCAACGCTCGAAGCCGCTGCCGAGGAGGCCGAGAGCCTCGCCGAGTCGGGGGACCAGGAGGCGGCCGACGAGGTGCTCGCCGAGGCGATCGTCGAGACCGTGGTGATGGACGAGACCGCCGGCGAGATCGGGCAAGAGCTGATCGACGAGGCCGCCACTCGCGAGACCGGGAGGGACGAAACGGCGCCCGTGCCCGCCGAGGAGCCGGTCGAAACCGCCGCCGTCGAGGAGAAGGAGGAGGAACTCGCGGCCGCCGACCCCTTCCGCGGCCCGGGCGACTGGTACGTGGTCCACACGTACGCGGGCTACGAGAACAAGGTGAAGGCGAACCTCGAGTCGAGGATCCACACGATGCAGATGGAGGACAAGATCTTCCGCGTCCACATCCCGATGGAAGACGTGATGGAGATCAAGTCGGGCAAGAAGCAGGTCGTCCAGAAGAAGGTCTTCCCGGGCTACCTGCTGGTCAAGATGCTCTACGACAACGACTCGTGGTACGTCGTGCGCAACACCCCCGGTGTGACGGGGTTCGTGTCGGCCGGCACGGGGTCCAAGCCGACCCCTCTGTCCAAACGCGAGGTCGAGAAGATCCTCGTCGTGAAGACCGAGGAGGTGAAGCCGCAGGTACGCCTGGGCTTCGAGGAAGGCGACGTCGTGCGGATCATCGCCGGGCCGTTCGCGGACTTCAACGGCACGATCAGCGAGATCAACCCCGACCAGGCGAAGCTGAAGGTGCTGGTCAACATCTTCGACCGTGAGACACCGGTCGAGCTGTCCTTCGACCAGGTGGCGAAGGTCTGACGCGCCCCGGCGGCGCGATAGGCGATAAGAGGAACGACCCGACCAGGCGGGAGGCCGTTACCCGGCCGCTGGAACCGCAGGAGGTGCAGAGCTCAGATGCCCCCGAAGAAGAAGGTCCTCGCGCTCGTCAAGCTGCAGATCCGCGCGGGACAGGCCACGCCCGCGCCGCCCGTCGGGACCGCCCTCGGGCAGCACGGCGTGAACATCATGGACTTCTGCAAGCAGTACAACGAGGCGACCCAGCAGTACATGGGCCAAGTGATCCCGGTCGAGCTCACGATCTTCGAGGACCGGACGTTCGCCTTCGTGCTCAAGCAGCCGCCGGCTGCCGAGCTGATCAAGCAGGCGGCCGGGCTCGAGAAGGGATCCGGGACCCCCAATCGCGAGAAGGTGGGTCAGCTGACCGCTTCGCAGGTGCGCCAGATCGCCGAACGCAAGATGGTCGATCTCAACGCGAACGACCTCGACATGGCTATGCGCATCATCGAGGGCACCGCGCGCAGCATGGGCGTGGAGGTGGGGGCGTGAACGACCATCACGGCAAGCGCTACCGTCGCGGAACCGCCACCTACGATCGGGCGCGCGAGTACCTGCCCCGCGAAGCCATCAAGATCCTGAAGGAGCTTCCCGCCGCCAAGTTCGACGAGACGGTCGAGATCTCGTTCCGGCTCGGGGTCGACACGCGCAAGCCCGACCAGGCGATCCGGGGGACCGTCTCGCTGCCCCACGGCACGGGCCGGAGCGTCCGGGTCGGTGCCTTCGCGGTGGGTGAGAAGGCGCGCGAGGCGCGCGAGGCCGGAGCCGATGTGGTGGGTGGCGAGGAGCTCGTCGAAGATGTCATGAAGGGGACGATCGACTTCGATGCGGCAGTGGCGACGCCCGACATGATGGCGGCGGTCGGAAAGGCCGGACGCGTGCTGGGTCCGCGTGGCCTCATGCCCAATCCGAAGACGGGAACGGTCACGAACGACATCGGGAAGGCCGTCGCCGACATCAAGGGCGGCAAGGTCGAGTACCGGGCCGATCGCACCGGGAACATCCACATGATCATCGGCAAGAAGTCCTTCGACGAGCGTGCATTGGTCGAGAACTACCTCACCGCCGTGGAAGAGATCCTGCGGGCCAAGCCGTCCTCCGCGAAGGGCAGGTACATCAAGTCGCTCGCGGTGTCCTCCACGATGGGTCCGAGCGTCCGGATCGATCCCACGAAGCCGAGGGAGGCGGAGACGGCCGGTGTCGCCGGGTCGGCGGGCCCCGACTGACCGTGTATCCTTTCGCCCGGCCGTAGACAGCAGGGGCGCTCGCGCGCGTAATCCCTTTCGGGGGCACCTGCCGAGGCAGCGAGCCGATGGCAGCACGTCTCCGTGCGCGTCTCCGCTGTCTGCGGGGACGCGTTCGTCGTTTCACGTGGAGGCGCCATGCCGAGAGCCGAGAAGGTGGAGCAGGTCGCCGAGCTGCGGCGGCGGATCGAGGGATCGGCCGCGTTGCTGCTCGCCGAATATCGCGGCCTGACCGTGTCGGAGATCATGGGTCTTCGACGCTCCCTGCGCGAGGCCGAGACGAGCTTCCGAGTCGTCAAGAACAGCCTGATGCGGCGGGCGGCCGACGACGCCGGCATCGACGAGCTGAAGGCGCTGCTCGAGGGCCCGTCCGCAGTGGCGTTCGTCGGCGGGGACCCCGTCGCCGCAGCGAAGATGATCAAGACGGCGTCGAAGCAGTTCCCGTCCCTGGTGTTGAAGGGCGGGTTCATGGACGGCCAGGTGCTGTCGGCCGAGGCCGCGAACGTCCTGGCCGACCTCGAGAGCCGGGACGTCATGCTCTCCAAGATCGCAGGCATGGCGAAGAACGAGATGTCCCGTGCGGTCGCGATGTTCGTCGCCGCACAATCGAGGTTCCTGTCCTTGCTCGAGGCCTACAAGGAGAAGGTCCCGGGCGAAGAGGCACACGTCGAAGCACGGAGTGAAGAGGAGGAGTGATAGCGATGGCGAAGATGAGCACTGACGACCTGCTCGGCCAGTTCAAGGAGATGACGCTCCTGGAGCTGTCGGAATTCATCAAGGCATTCGAGGAGACCTTCGACGTGAAGGCCGCCGCGGCGGGTCCGATGATGATGCCCGCCCCTGGCGCAGGCCCGGGGGCCGAGGAGGCCGAGGAGCAGACGGAGTTCGACGTCATCTTGACGGCGGCGGGGGACCAGAAGATCCAGGTGATCAAGGAGGTGCGTGCGCTCACGAGCCTCGGGCTGAAGGAAGCGAAGGACCTCGTGGACGGCGCGCCCAAGCCGGTCCTCGAGAAGGTGAACAAGGAAGCGGCGGACAAGGCGAGGGAACAGCTGGAGGCCGCCGGCGGATCCGTCGAGGTCAAGTAACCCGGTCAGGAAGAGGCGGGGCCCCCGGCCCCGCCTTCAGCCACCGACGGACGTTGTGCTAACGTGCGATGCACGGAGGGCCGCCCGCTCTCGCGCGGTCCGGAACAACAGGCAGAACGGGCATGTAGGGGGGTCACGCGACATGGCTCAGGAGCGTCATTTCGGCAACCGGCTTCGCGAAGCACGGGTCGCCGCGGGTCTCAGTCAGTCCGAGCTCGAGGAGCTCTCGGGTATCCCCAAGGCGCGGCTGTCTCGCTACGAGAACGGTCACGTGGAGCCCTCCATCCAGACGCTCGCGCGTCTGGCGAAGGCGCTGAACGTCTCCGAGGCCTCTCTCCTTGGGGACGAGCGCGCCGCCATGGAGGAGTTCTTCCAGGTCTTGTCGACGCGCGGGGTCTCCATCTCGTCGAAGGACCAGGCCCAGCGACTGGGGCAGGCGTTCGCCGACATGGTCAAGGCGCTGGGCGGCGTGGACGCGGTCCGGGCCGGCGACGGTCAGTCCGCGTTCGCGGCGACGGCGGTCTCGCAGACACCCTGACCTCCGATCCGGTCCAGCACGGGGTCCGGCTCCTGGATCTCCGTATCCGGGGGGACGATCGCGGTGCCTTCCTCGAGGCGTTCCGCCAGACGTGGTTCGGCGGCGTTCCTGCGTTCGTCCAAGGGAACCTTTCCAGCAGCCGCGCGGGCACTATCCGGGGGATGCACTTCCACCGACGCCAATGGGATCTGTGGGTCCCGGCCGTCGGGGCGCTCTTCGTCGCTCTTCACGACCTCAGGGTCGACTCCCCGACCGAAGCGTCCACGATCACCGTGGAGCTCGATGCGGCCGATCCGAAGGGTCTGCTGATCCCGCCCGGCGTCGCCCACGGATACCAGGCCCTGACCGACGCCATACTTCTCTACCTGGTCACCAACGAGTACGACGGGACCGACGAGGAGGGGATCCGCTTCGACGATCCCTCGCTCGGATTCACGTGGCCGCACCCCGCCGGCGCCGTCTCGAACCGGGACCGCACCGCCCCCTTTGCCGCGGACGTCCTGCGCCCCAGGTTCGCGGGGTGAGGCGGGAGTCGGCCTTTCGGCGGGTTGACCCCCGCGCCGGGGCGACGTACCCTGCCCCCTGCCGTGCCGGGGATGGCGCCGGGCGTGTTGACGGTACCTTGCGCCCTGCGTACACTACTTGTTTGCCGTGCCGTCCACCGCGCCCTTTGCTGTGCGCTCTGTGTGTTCCCCGGGAGGGATAGTTCTTGCCTGACCAGCTCGTTCCTGTCCGGAACCGTGTCAGTTTCGCGAAGCTCGACGAGGTCCTGCCCCTGCCGGACCTCGTGGCCATCCAGAAGAAGTCGTTCGACTGGTTGCTGTCCGAAGGCATCAAGGAGGTGCTCGAGGAGGTCAGCCCGATCGAGGACTTCACCGAGCAGTTCCAGCTGTACTTCGGCCGGCACGAGTTCCGAGAGATGAAGTTCTCCGAGGAGGAGTGCAGGGACAAGGACATCACGTACGCGTCGCCCCTCTTCGTCGAGGCCACCTTCGTCAACAAGGTGACGGGCGAGATCAAGGAGCAGGAGGTCTTCATGGGCGACTTCCCCGTGATGACCACTCGCGGCACGTTCATCATCAACGGCACCGAGCGCGTCGTGGTGTCGCAGCTCGTGCGTTCGCCGGGCGTCTATTTCAGCCGCGAGCTCGACAAGACGAGCGACCGTGACATCTTCATCGCGAAGATCATCCCGGGCCGGGGCGCCTGGCTCGAATTCGACGTCGACAAGAAGGACACGGTCGGCGTTCGGATCGACCGCAAGCGCCGGCAGAACGTCACCGTCTTGCTGAAGGCCCTCGGCTGGACCGTCGACGAGATCCTGGCGTTGTTCGACAACGCGCCGTCGATCCAGCTCACCCTCGAGAAGGACCACGTCGAGACGCAGGAAGAGGCGCTCGAGGACATCTACCGCAAGCTTCGTCCGGGCGAGCCGCCCACGGCCGAGAGCGCGAAGACTCTGCTCGAGAACCTGTTCTTCAATCCCAAGCGCTACGACCTGGCCAAGGTGGGGCGGCACAAGGTCGACAAGAAGCTGGGGTTGGCGGCCGGCGAGCTGCAGAAGCAGCTCAAGGCCCACCACAAGGCGCTCGGCGAGCTCGACAACCCCGACAAGAAGGGCTGGGAGCAGTTCAAGCACCGGGTCGTCTCGGCCCAGCAGAAGGACGAGCTCGGCCCCGGCGCGCCCAAGTACAAGGGCGTCCTCACATACGAGGACATGCTCAAGACCGTCGCCTATCTCGTCAAGCTGCACGCGGGTGAGGAGGGCTACGACCCCGACGACATCGACCATTTCGGAAACCGGCGGATCCGGTCGGTCGGCGAGTTGATCCAGAACCAGATCCGGATCGGCCTTTCGCGCATGGAGCGCGTCGTCAAGGAGCGCATGACCACCCAGGACGTCGAGGCCATCACGCCGCAGACGCTGATCAACATCCGGCCGGTCGTGGCCTCCATCAAGGAGTTCTTCGGCACGTCCCAGCTGTCGCAGTTCATGGACCAGACGAACACGCTGGCCGGACTGACGCACAAACGACGCCTCTCGGCCCTGGGCCCCGGCGGGCTCTCGCGCGAGCGCGCCGGGTTCGAGGTCCGCGACGTGCACCCGTCCCACTACGGCCGCATGTGTCCGATCGAGACGCCCGAGGGGCCGAACATCGGGCTGATGGGCTCGTTGTCCAGTTACGGGCGGATCAACCAATTCGGGTTCATCGAGACCCCGTATCGGCGCGTCGAGGGCGGCAAGGTCACCGCGAAGATCGACTACCTGTCCGCCGACGAGGAGGACCGCCACGTCATCGCGCAGGCGAACACGCCCTACGACCTGAAGAGCGGCGCCATCGCCGGCGACACCGTGCTGGTCCGGCGCAAGGGCGGCGAGGTCGACTCGGTTCCGCCCGCCGAGGTGGACTACATGGACGTCTCGCCTAAGCAGCTGGTCTCGGTGGCGGCCGCCCTGATCCCGTTCCTCGAGCACGACGACGCGAACCGCGCCTTGATGGGCGCGAACATGCAGCGTCAGGCGGTGCCCTTGCTTCGCTCGGAGGCACCCCTGGTGGGCACCGGCGTCGAGTTCCGGGCGGCGGTCGACGCCGGCGACGTCGTCATCGCCGACGAGAGCGGCACCGTTGAGGACGTCTCGGCCGAGTACATCCAGGTGAAGGAGCGCACCGGCAACCTGCGCACCTACGACCTGATCAAGTTCCGGCGGTCCAACCAGGGCACCAACATCAACCAGAAGCCGATCGTCGAGACCGGCGACAAGATCGCCAAGGGACAGGTCATCGCCGACGGTCCCTCTACCGACATGGGCGAGATCGCCCTCGGCAAGAACCTCATCGTTGCGTACATGCCGTGGGAGGGTCACAACTACGAGGACGCGATCATCATCAGCGAGCGCCTGGTCAAGGACGACCTGCTGACCTCGATCCACATCGAGGAGCACGAGGTCGACGCGCGCGACACGAAGCTTGGGGCGGAGGAGATCACGCGGGACATCCCCAACGTCTCCGAGGAGATCCTCAAGGACCTCGACGAGCGGGGGATCGTGCGCATCGGGGCCGAGGTGAACCCCGGCGACTACCTGGTGGGGAAGGTCACACCCAAGGGCGAGACCGAGCTGACGCCAGAGGAGCGGCTGCTCCGCGCGATCTTCGGGGAGAAGGCGCGAGAGGTGCGCGACACGTCACTCAAGGTTCCCCACGGCGAGTCGGGCAAGGTGATCGGCGTCCGCGTGTTCACCCGTGAGGAGGGCGACGAGCTGCCCCCCGGCGTGAACCAGCTGGTCCGCGTGTACGTGGCCCAGAAGCGGAAGATCTCCGACGGAGACAAGCTGGCGGGCCGCCACGGGAACAAGGGCGTCATCTCGACGATCCTGCCCGAGGAGGACATGCCGTTCCTCGAGGACGGCACGCCGGTCGACATCATCCTGAACCCGCTCGGCGTCCCTTCGCGGATGAACCTCGGCCAGGTGCTCGAGGCCCATCTCGGGTACGCCGCGCTCGTCGGCTTCTCCAAGGGCAGCCAGGAGTTCGAGGGGCCTGTCCACGTGGCCACGCCGGTATTCGACGGCGCGCGCGAGGGCGAGATCCTGAACGCGATCAAGAGTTCCCACGCCAACCGAGACGGCCAGCATATGGTCGACCAGGTCGGCAAGGCCCGCCTGTTCGACGGCCGGTCGGGAGAGCCCTACGAAGAGCCCGTGACGGTCGGTGTCGCATACATCCTGAAGCTCTTGCACCTGGTCGACGACAAGATCCATGCGCGGTCGACCGGCCCCTACTCGATGATCACGCAGCAGCCCCTGGGCGGGAAGGCGCAGTTCGGCGGGCAGCGGTTCGGCGAGATGGAGGTGTGGGCGCTCGAGGCCTACGGAGCCGCCTATGCGCTCCAGGAGTTGCTGACGATCAAGTCCGACGACGTCCTGGGTCGCGTGAAGGTCTACGAAGCGATCGTGAAGGGCGAGAACATCCCGGAGCCGGGCATCCCCGAGTCCTTCAAGGTCCTGATCAAGGAGATGCAGTCGCTCTGCCTGAACGTCGAGGTCCGCTCGAGCTCGGGCGAGGAGATCGAGCTGCGTGAGACCGACGAGGACGTTTTCCGAGCGGCCGAGGAGCTGGGGATCGACCTCAGTCGCCGCGAGCCCGCGGGAGCGGACTTCGATTGAGCCACCGGAATACGCCAACGTTGAACATATTGCGAGGCGAGCCACGCCCGAGGGCGCAAAGGGAGGCGAGCTGCTAAGTGCTGGACGTCAACTTCTTCGATGAGCTCCGGATCGGCCTTGCCACTGCGGATCAGATCCGCGCCTGGTCGAACGGGGAGGTCAAGAAGCCGGAGACGATCAACTACCGGACGCTCAAGCCCGAGAAGGACGGGCTGTTCTGCGAGCGGATCTTCGGTCCGACGCGCGACTGGGAGTGCCACTGCGGCAAGTACAAGCGCGTTCGCTTCAAGGGCATCATCTGCGAGCGCTGCGGCGTGGAGATCACGCGCAGCAAGGTTCGCCGCGACCGTATGGGCCACATCGAGCTCGCCGCCCCCGTGACCCACATCTGGTACTTCAAGGGCGTCCCGAGCCGGCTGGGCTACCTGCTGGACCTGGCGCCCAAGGATCTCGAGAGGATCATCTACTTCGCCGCGTACGTCGTGACTCGGGTCGACGACGATCGCCGGCACAAGGACCTGCCCGACATCGAGGCCGGCATCGAGGCCGAGAAGAAGGACATCGAGGCCGAGCGCGACGATGACGTCAAGAAGCGTCTGTCCGAGCTCGAAGACCGGCTGAAGGAGCTGGAGGCGGAGGGCGCGAAGGGTGCCCAGCTGTCCGCGGCCAAGCGAGAGGCACAGCGCGACGTCGAGCGGATCCACGAGTCGGCAGGGCGTGAGGCCCAGCACCTCGACGACGTCCTCGCCGCCTTCAAGGGTCTGCACGTCAAGCAGCTGGTCGCCGATGACAACGTCTACCGCAGCCTGCGCGAGCGGTTCGGTGACTACTTCGACGGCGGCATGGGCGCCGAGGCGATCAAGCGCCTGCTCCAGGACCTCGACACCGAAGAGGAGGCCGACTCGCTGCAGGACCAGATCGCCAACGGCAAGGGCACGCGCCGCCTGAAGGCGATCAAGCGCCTGAAGGTCGTGGCGAACTTCGCCGAGGGCAAGTCGAGCCCGCAGGGCATGGTGCTCGACGCCGTTCCCGTGATCCCGCCCGACCTGCGACCGATGGTCCAGCTCGACGGAGGCCGGTTCGCCACTTCGGACCTCAACGACCTCTACCGCCGCGTGATCAACCGGAACAACCGGCTCAAGCGGCTGCTCGACCTGCAGGCGCCCGAGATCATCGTCAACAACGAGAAGCGCATGCTCCAGGAGGCCGTCGACGCGCTGTTCGACAACGGACGCCGCGGCCGTCCTGTGACGGGACCCGGCAACCGCCCGCTCAAGTCGCTGTCGGACATGCTGAAGGGCAAGCAGGGGCGCTTCCGCCAGAACCTGCTCGGCAAGCGCGTCGACTACTCGGGCCGGTCGGTGATCGTGGTCGGCCCGGAGCTCCACCTGCACCAGTGCGGATTGCCCAAGCAGATGGCGCTCGAGCTGTTCAAGCCGTTCGTGATGAAGCGGCTCGTCGACCAGAACCTGGCGCAGAACATCAAGAGCGCCAAGCGCATGGTCGAGCGAGCCCGCCCCCAGGTGTGGGACGTCCTCGAGGAGGTCATCCGCGAGCATCCCGTGCTGCTGAACCGGGCGCCGACCCTGCACCGTCTGGGCATCCAGGCGTTCGAGCCGGTCCTGGTCGAGGGCAAGGCGATCAAGCTGCACCCGCTCGTGTGCCAGGCGTTCAACGCCGACTTCGACGGCGACCAGATGGCCGTGCACGTGCCGCTGTCCTCGGAGGCGCAAGCCGAGGCGCGCATCCTGATGCTGTCGACGAACAACATCTTGTCGCCGGCACACGGTCGCCCGATCGCGACGCCCACGCAGGACATGGTGCTTGGGCTGTACTACCTCACGCTCAGCCAGAACGAGGACCGCAAGGACGAGGACATCCCCTCGTTCGGGTCCGTCGGCGAGGCGCTGCTCGCGCTCGACAAGGGGTTCCCGGTCCACGATCCGATCAGGATGCGGCTGGCGGACAAGGTCCTGCCCGAGGACATGCTGCCCGAGGGCTTCGACCCGAAGGCCGCCGAGTGGAAGGATCGCCCGCCCGTCGTGCGCACCACGATCGGCCGCGTGATCTTCAACGAGGCGTTTCCGGCAGACTTCGGGTACAGGAACCAGCCCGTGCTGAAGGGTGACGTCGCCAAGCTCGTGGACGAGGCCGTGCACCGCTACGACCGTGCTACGGTCGAGGGGGTCCTAGACAACCTGAAGAGCCTCGGGTTCCACTGGGCGACGAGGGCCGGCGTGACCCTGGGCGTCGAGGACGTCACCACGCCCCCCACGAAGGGCAAGATCCTCGACGAGCACGAGAAGCGCGCCCAGAAGGTCGAGCAGCAGTACCGCAAGGGCATCATCACCGACGACGAGCGCCGCCAGGAATTGATCGAGATCTGGACCCAGGCGACCGACGAGGTGAAGGACGCCATGGAGGCCCAGTTCGGCGCAACGAACCCGATCTTCATGATGGCGAACTCCGGCGCCAGAGGAAACATCATGCAGATCCGCCAGCTGGCCGGCATGCGTGGTTTGGTGGCCAACCCCAAGGGCGAGATCATCCCGCGGCCGATCAAGTCGAACTTCCGCGAGGGGCTCACCGTGCTCGAGTACTTCATCTCCACGCACGGCGCCCGCAAGGGCTTGGCCGACACCGCGCTCCGCACGGCGGACTCGGGGTACCTCACCCGGCGTCTGGTCGACGTCGCGCAGGAGGTCATCATCCGCGAGGAGGACTGCGGCACCGATCGATCCGTGCCGGCGCGCGTCAACGTCGTGCGACCAGACGGCAGCGTCGTCAAGCACCAGCACGTCGACACGTCGCTGTTCGGTCGCGTCCTCGCCGAGGACGTGAAGGTCGGAGGCAAGAAGGTCGCCGCCGCGGGCAGCGAGCTCACGGACGAGCTCACCGAGAAGGTCGTCGACTCCGGTGTCGAGGAGGTCCGCGTCCGCTCGGTCATCACCTGCGAGGCCGAGATCGGCGTGTGCGCCGCCTGTTACGGCAGGTCGCTCGCGAGCGGCCGCATGGTCGACATCGGCGAGGCGGTCGGCATCATCGCCGCGCAGTCGATCGGCGAGCCCGGCACGCAGCTCACGATGCGCACCTTCCACACCGGCGGCGTCGCCGGCGAGGACATCACGCACGGTCTGCCGCGCGTGGTCGAGCTCTTCGAGGCGCGCAAGCCCAAGGGCGAGGCGCAGATCACGGAGCTGGCCGGCGAGGTCTCGATCGAGGACGACGACGACAAGCACGTCCGCCACATCCGCGTCACGTCCGAGGACGGCGACATGGTGGAGTACCCCGTCTCGTTCCGGGCGCGGCTGACGGTCGCCGACGGCGACCCGGTCGAGGTCGGGCAGCAGCTGACCGAGGGGTCGGTCAACCCGCACGAGATCCTGCGGGTCAAGGGCGTGCTCGCCTTGCAGCGGCACCTGGTGGAAGAGGTCCAGCAGGTCTACCGCTCGCAGGGCGTCACGATCCACGACAAGCACATCGAGCTGATCGCGCGACAGATGCTCCGCAAGGTGCACATCATCGATCCGGGCGACAGCGAGTTCCTGCCGGGAGACCTCGTCAACCGCCGTCTCTTCGAGGACCGAAACGCCGAGGTCGTCGAGAGTGGGGCCGTGCCAGCGAGCGCCAGGCCGGTGCTCCTCGGCATCACGAAGGCGTCGCTCGCCACCGACTCGTGGCTGTCCGCCGCCTCGTTCCAGGAGACGACGCGGGTGCTCACCGATGCCGCGATCCAGGGCAAGTCCGATCCACTGCTCGGGCTCAAGGAGAACGTGATCATCGGAAAGCTGATCCCCGCGGGCACGGGCATGCACCGGTACCGCAACGTCGCGGTCCGGATCAAGCCCGAGGCGATCCCCGAGTACTGGCTCCAGCGCCAGCGCGAGATGGCCGAGGCGGCCGCGTCCGAGACGGGCGAGCCCGCCCTCGTGGGCATCACGCGCGAGGAGGCGGAGCGGATGCTCGGCGGCGTGGGATCCGGCGGCGCCGAGGAGGAGTAGCGACCGCGACCCCGTGGGCCCGTTATCGGGCCCACGGGTTCGGGTTCACGTCCGCGCGATCCCCAGGAGCTCGGCGTGCACGCCCGGCGAGCCGGCCAGGATGTCTCCCCGCAGGTAGGCAGGCCCGCCGCCCCAGTCGGTGACGCGACCGCCGGCCTCCTCGACCAGCAGTCCCCCCGCGGCGACGTCCCACGAGGCTAGGCCGAGCTCGAAGAAGCCGTCGAAGACGCCGCATGCGGCCCATGCGAGGTCCAGGCTCGCCGCACCCGGCCTGCGAAGGTCCTCGAAGCGTTCGAGCGCTCGGGTCATCGCCGCCAAGTATCTGGGGAGGTTCTCCTTCCTCCGGAACGGGAACCCGGTCCCGACGATCGCGCGGCCCGGCGGCCGGTCGGCGACCCTGCACGGTTCGGCCTCCGCCTTCCCGTGCTCCCAGACGGCACCCTCGCCACGAGCTGCGTGCCACGTGTCGCCCAGGAAGGGGGCGTGAACCGCGCCGGCGACGGGGGTCTCGTCCGCCACGAGCGCCACGGACACCCCGACTGCGGGGAATCGGTGAAGGAAGTTCGTGGTGCCGTCGAGGGGATCGACGACCCAACGCAATCCCTCCGTGGCTCCCCCCGACTCCTCGCCGAGCATCGGCAGGTCCGGTGCCTCCTTACGCAGGAACGAGCGGATCGCGGTCTCGCTCGAAACATCGACCTGAGTCACCCAGTCTCCCGGGAGGCCTTTGGCGTCACCACGGCCGGGCCGGACCCCGGCGCGAACGACCTCCCCGCCAACCAAGACCGCACGACGCGCCACGGCGCGCATCGCCTCCAGGTCCATCGCGGGCAGGCTAGCAGGGACATGACGGAGGGCCGCCGGGTAGACTACGCACACACCTCGCGTCGGAGGAAGGCACGCCTCCGTCGATGTCCCACGCGTGGTTGACGACCTGCGTGAGGGACCGATAGCCTTATTGGTCGCGTCCCGGTCCGGCGAGCCCGCCGGGGGCGCACAACGAGCATCCGACCCGCTTTGCCGGTGTGGTCGCTGCGCGTCGGATGGAAGGCTCGCGGGTCCGGTCGCCCGGGCTCCGGCGTTTGACAACGGAAGAGTGCAGACGAGAGATCCATGCCCACGATCGAGCAGCTTGTGCGCGGAGGCCGGAGCCTCCGCAAGACGAAGACGAAGGCCCCCGCACTGCGGGAGTCTCCACAGAGGCGTGGCGTCTGCACGCGCGTGATGACCTTCACGCCGAAGAAGCCAAACTCCGCGTTGCGCAAGGTCGCGCGGGTTCGGCTCACCACCGGGACCGAGGTCACCTGTTACATCCCGGGCGAGGGTCACAACCTGCAGGAGCACTCGATCGTGCTCGTACGCGGGGGTCGCGTGAAGGACCTTCCCGGCGTCAGGTACAAGATCGTCCGGGGCACGCTCGACACGGCCGGCGTGAAGAACCGCAAGCAGGCGCGAAGCCGATACGGGGCAAAGAAGGGCGGCGAGTAGCGTGCCGCGCAAGGGCCCCGCAGGGCGCCGCGAGATCCTCGCCGACCCGGTGTACCAGAACCCCCTGGTAACCCAGTTGATCAACAAGATCCTGCTGAACGGCAAGAAGACCGTCGCCGAGCACATCGTCTACGACGCGCTCGAGCAGATCAGCCAGAAGACGGCGAACGACCCGGTGATCACCCTCAAGAAGGCCGTCGAGAACGTCCGGCCGTTGCTCGAGGTGAAGTCCCGCCGGGTGGGCGGCGCCTCCTACCAGGTGCCGATCGAGGTCAAGCCACAGCGCGGCACCACGCTCGCGATGCGCTGGCTCGTGAACTTCTCGCGGGCCCGCCGCGAGCACTCGATGTCCGAGCGGTTGGTCGCCGAGATCATGGACGCGGCCAACGGCGCGGGCGCCTCGGTCAAGCGGCGCGAGGACATGCACAAGATGGCGGAGGCGAACAAGGCGTTCGCGCACTACCGGTGGTGAGCGACGAGACGCATCGCGTGGGCCGGGCGTCGTGCCCGGCCGATCGTTGGAACGAGGGGATCGTGTGATGGCGGTCCCGGCGGAGAAGATCCCGATGGCAGCAACGGACCAGGACGTCAAGAAGGGCGGTGGAAAGGGTCTCGCGATCCGCGAGTACCCCCTGGCTCGCACGCGCAACATCGGGATCATGGCGCACATCGACGCCGGCAAGACCACGACGACTGAGCGCATCCTCTACTACACCGGGAAGGCCTACAAGATCGGCGAGGTCCACGAGGGCACCGCGCAGATGGACTGGATGGTCCAGGAGCGCGAGCGCGGCATCACGATCACGTCTGCGGCCACGACATGCGTGTGGAAGAACCATTGGATCAACATCATCGACACGCCGGGCCATGTGGACTTCACCGTCGAGGTCGAGCGCTCGCTGCGCGTGCTGGACGGCGCGGTCGCCGTCTTCGACTCCGTCGCCGGCGTCGAGCCGCAGTCCGAGACCGTCTGGCGTCAGGCCGACCGCTACCGCGTCCCGCGGATCGCGTTCGTGAACAAGATGGACCGTACCGGCGCCAACTTCGAGCGAACGGTCGAGATGATGGTCGACCGGCTGGCCGCCAACCCGCTGGTGCTTCAGCTTCCGTGGGGCACGGAGTCCGAGTTCCGCGGCGTGATCGACGTGGTGCGCATGAACGCCCATTACTGGGAGGGCGACATGGGCGAGGATTGGCGCGACACCGACATCCCGCCCGAGTACAAGGACGCAGCGGAGCGTGCCCAGCGCGAGCTGTTCGAGAAGCTCGCCGACCACGACGAAGCGGTCATGGAGAAGTTCGTGCACGAGCAGGAGCCCACCCTCGAGGAGCTCCAGCGCGCGATCCGTCGAGCCACCCTCTCTGGTCAGGGCGTCCCGGTCCTGTGCGGCTCGGCGTTCAAGAACAAGGGCGTCCAGCCGTTGCTGGACGCGATCGTGGCCTACCTGCCGTCGCCCGTCGAGGTTCCTCCCGTGGAGGGGCATCTTCCGTTCAAGGAGGACGAACACGTCGAGCGCGCGCCCGACGACGCCGAGCCGTTCTCGGCGCTGGTGTTCAAGATCATGTCGGACCCGTACGTGGGCCGCCTGACCTACCTGCGCGTCTACAGCGGGGTCCTGCATGCCGGAAGCCATGTGCTCAACGCCACCAAGGACCGCAAGGAGCGGATCGGCCGCATCCTGCAGATGCACGCCAATCACCGCGAGGACATGGAGGCCGCATACACGGGCGACATCGTCGCCGTGGTCGGGCTGAAGCACTCGACGACCGGAGACACGATCTGCGACTCCGACCATCCGGTCGTGCTCGAGCAGATCAGCTTCCCGACGCCGGTGATCAGCGTGGCGGTCGAGCCGAAGACCAAGGCCGACCAGGAGAAGCTCTCCACCGCGCTCGGCCGGCTCGCCGACGAGGACCCGACCTTCACCGTGCGGTTCGAGGAGGAGACCGGCCAGACCGTCATCTCCGGGATGGGCGAGCTGCACCTCGACATCATCGTCGACCGGCTGCGGCGCGAGTTCAACGTCGACGCCAACGTCGGCAAGCCCCAGGTGGCCTATCGAGAGACGATCACGAAGCCCGTGCACAAGGTCGACCTGCGGTTCGTGCGGCAGACCGGCGGACGCGGCCAGTACGGGCACGTCGTGATCGACCTCGAGCCGACGGGTCCCGGAGGCGGCTACGAGTTCGTCAACAAGGTCGTGGGCGGGAAGATCCCACGGGAATACATCCCCTCGGTCGACCAAGGCATCCAGGAGGCGATGGACAACGGCGTCCTCGCCGGCTACCCACTGGTGGACGTTCGCGCCACCCTGACCGACGGGTCCTACCACGAGGTCGACTCGTCGGAGATGGCATTCAAGATCGCCGGCTCGATGGCGCTCAAGGAGGCGGCGCGCAAGGCGGACCCCGCCCTTCTCGAGCCGACGATGGAGTTCGAGGTCACGACTCCGGAGGAGTTCCTCGGCGATGTGATGGGCGATGTCACGGCGCGCCGCGGTCGCATCGAGAACATCGACGATCGCGCGGGGTCGAAGGTCATCCGTGTCGTGGTGCCGCTCGCGGAGCTGTTCGGGTACGCGACCGACCTGCGTTCGCGCACCCAGGGACGCGCGGTGCACAGTCCCATGCAGCTGCACGCCTACAACGAGGTGCCGCCGCAGATCGCGAAGGAGATCGTCGCCCGGGTGACCGGCGAGTAGGTATCGAAGGAAGGACGAGAGATGGGCAAGAAGAAGTTCGAGCGGACGAAGCCCCACGTGAACATCGGCACGATCGGGCACATCGACCACGGCAAAACCACCCTCACGGCCGCGATCACCAAACGCCAGGCCGACAAGGGCCTTGCCGACTTCACGCCGTTCGACCAGATCGACAAGGCGCCTGAGGAGCGCGAGCGTGGCATCACGATCGCGATCGCCCACGTCGAGTACCAGACCGACGCCCGCCACTACGCCCACGTCGACTGCCCCGGCCACGCCGACTACGTCAAGAACATGATCACCGGCGCCGCCCAGATGGACGGGGCGATCCTGGTCGTGTCCGCGGCCGACGGCCCGATGCCCCAGACCCGCGAGCACGTGCTGCTTGCCCGCCAGGTCGGGGTCCCCTACATCGTGGTGGCCCTCAACAAGTGCGACATGGTCGATGACCCCGAGCTGTTGGATCTCGTCGAGCTCGAGGTCCGCGAGCTGCTGTCCTCCTACGAGTTCCCCGGCGACGACGTCCCGGTGATCCAGGTCTCGGCGCTCAAGGCCCTGGAGGGCGACGAGGGCTGGCAGGCCAAGATCGACGAGCTCCTGAACGCCTGCGACACCTACATCCCCGAGCCCGAGCGCGACGTCGACAAGCCCTTCTTGATGGCGATCGAGGACGTCTTCTCGATCACCGGGCGCGGCACGGTCGTCACCGGCCGGGTCGAGCGCGGCGTCCTCAAGAAGATGGAGGAGGTCGAGATCGTCGGGATCCACGACACGAAGAAGACCACGGCCACCGACCTGGAGATGTTCCGCAAGCTCCTGGACGAGGTCCGCGCCGGGGACAACGTCGGGGTGCTGCTGCGCGGCATCGACAAGGACGAGGTCGAGCGGGGCCAGGTGCTGGCGAAGCCCTCGAGCGTCACCCCCCACACGAACTTCGAGTCCCAGGTCTACGTGCTCTCCAAGGACGAGGGCGGGCGCCACACCCCGTTCTTCAACGGCTACCGTCCCCAGTTCTACTTCCGCACCACCGACGTCACCGGCACCGCCAACCTGCCCTCGGGGGTGGAGATGGTCATGCCCGGGGACAACGTCGAGATGACCGTCGAGCTGATCGCCCCCATCGCGATGGAAGAGGGCCTGCGCTTCGCGATCCGCGAGGGTGGCCGCACCGTCGGCGCCGGCCGCGTCGTGAAGATCCTGAAGTAACGAGCGAAAGAAGAAGAGAGAAGGCGCTTCGATGGCAGGACCGAAGATCCGCATCAAGCTCCGCGCCTACGACCACCGGATGCTGGACGTGGCTGCGCGCGACATCGTCGAGCACGTCCAGCGCACGGGGGCCAAGGTGGTGGGGCCGGTGCCGCTGCCCACCGAGCGCCAGATCTACACGGTGATCCGCTCGCCGCACAAGTACAAGGACTCGCGCGAGCACTTCCAGATGCTCACGCACAAGCGGCTGATCGACATCGTGGACGCGACGTCGAAGACCGTCCAGGAGCTCCAGCGGCTGAACCTGTCGGCGGGCGTCGACATCGAGATCAAGCTCTAGGGCTCAAGCAGCGAAGCGATAGACCAAGGAAGACGGAGCCATGGCAGAGCACAAGGGGATCGTGGGCGAGAAGCTGGGGATGACCCAGATCTTCGTCGAGACGCGCGCGGTTCCGGTCACCGTGATCAAGGCCGGCCCGTGCGTCGTGGCACAGGTCCGCACGGAAAAGACCGACGGCTACGACGCCGTCCAGCTCGCTTTCGGGGACGTTCGCTCACGCGACGTGACGAAGCCGATGCAGGGGCATTTCGAGAAGGCCGGCGTCGAGGCCGGACGCTACCTGGTCGAGCTCCGCACGGACGACGCCGGCTCCTACGAGGTCGGCCAACAGGTCACCGTCGATGCATTCGCGCCCGGCGACATCGTCGACGTGGTGGGGGTCTCGAAGGGCAAGGGGTTCAGCGGTGTCATGAAGCGGCACGGCTTCTCGGGCCTCCGCAGCAGCCACGGCGTCGAGCGCAAGCACCGCTCCCCGGGCTCGATCGGAGCCTGCGCCACGCCCTCGCGCGTGTTCAAGGGCAAGCGGATGGCCGGTCAATTCGGGAACCAACGCGTGACCATGCTGAACCTCGAAGTCGTGCAGTCCGATACGGAGCGGCACCTGCTGCTCGTCAAGGGCGCCGTGCCGGGCCCGAACGGTGGGTTGGTCATGGTGCGCTCTGCGGTCAAGACACCCGCGGTGAAGGGGGCATGAGCGAGATGGCCACGATCGAGATCCATGACATCGCGGGCAAGGCGTCGGGCTCGCGCGAGCTTTCGGCAGCGCTCTTCGAGGCGAAGGTCAACGTTCCCCTGATGCACCAGGTCGTGGTGGCCGGCCTCGCGGCCATCCGGGCCGGCACCCATTCGACGAAGACGCGCGGCGACGTCGCCGGCGGCGGCAAGAAGCCGTGGCGCCAGAAGGGCACGGGCCGCGCCCGGCAAGGATCGATCCGCGCGCCGCAGTGGACCGGTGGAGGCGTCGTACACGGTCCGCACCCGCGGTCGCACGAGATGCGGGTCAGCAAGAAGATGCGCAGAGGTGCCATGCGCTCGGCGCTCACCGATGCGTTGGTCAGCGGGAAGCTCGCCGTGGTCGACGACTTGCCGTTCGAGGAGCCGAAGACCAAGCGCGCGGTCGAGGTCCTGTCCGCGCTCGAGCTCGATGGGCGGGTGCTCGTGGTGCTGCCGGCTCCCACCGAGACCGGCGCAGTCGAGCGCTCGTTCAGGAACCTGCCGAACGCCCGCGTGCGCTACGCGGGCGGGCTCGGCGTCTACGACGTGCTCCTCGCGGACCGCGTGCTGTTCACCGAGGCGGCGCTCGACGCGATCGAGCGCCGACCAGCAGCCACGCCGGACGGGGAGGTGGCTACGTGAAGTCCGCGCGCGACGTGATCTTCCGGCCGATCGTCTCGGAGAAGTCCTACGCCGGGATCGAGCAGAACACCTACACGTTCCTCGTCGACCCCCGTGCCAACAAGACGGAGATCAAGGAGGCCGTCCAGGTGATCTGGAACGTCCGGGTGACCTCCGTTAACACGCTCAACCGCCAGGGCAAGGTCAAACGGCGCGGATACACCAAGGGCAAGCGCGCCGACGAGAAGCGCGCGATCGTCACCCTCGCCGAGGGCGACTCCATCGAGATCTTCGAGACGGGGAAGTAGCCATGGCCGTCAGGAAGTACAAGCCGACGACACCGGGGCGCCGCGGTGCCAGCGTGTCCACGTTCGAGGAGATCACGCGGGCCAAGCCCGAGAAGTCGCTCGTGGCCAAGGGGCGGAACAAGGCCGGGCGGAACACGCACGGCCGGATCACGGCCCGACACCAGGGGGGCGGCAACAAGCGCCGCTATCGCGTCGTGGACTTCCGCCGGAACAAGGACGGGATCCCCGCGAAGGTGGCGCACATCGAGTACGACCCGAACCGCAGCGCACGGCTCGCCCTGCTGCACTACGTCGACGGCGAGAAGCGTTACATCCTGGCTCCGGAGGGACTCGCGGTGGGCGACCGGCTGATGTCGGGCCCGGACGCCGAGATCCGTCCGGGGAACGCGCTGCCACTGCGCAACATCCCCGTCGGCACGGTCGTGCACGCGATCGAGCTCAAGCCCGGGGCCGGTGCGAAGATGGCGCGCTCGGCCGGGACCAGCGTGCAGCTGATGGCCAAGGAGGGACATCTCGCCACGCTGCGGCTCCCTTCGGGCGAGACGCGGATGGTGCCGTCGACCTGCAGGGCGACGGTCGGGGCGGTCGGCAACGCAGAGCACGAGCTGATCTCGATCGGCAAGGCCGGACGTGCCCGCTGGCAACGCAAGCGCCCTTCGGTCCGCGGCGTGGCGATGAACCCCGTCGACCACCCGCTCGGCGGCGGCGAGGGCAAGTCTTCCGGCGGCCGTCATCCCACGTCCCCGTGGGGCCAGAAGGAAGGCCGCACGAGGAAGAAGAACAAGGTGTCGAACAAGTACATCGTGCGTCGCCGCGGGAAGGGGCGTGGCTGATGCCCAGGTCGGTGAAGAAGGGCCCGTTCGTCGACGAGCACCTCATGCGCAAGGTCGACGAGATGAACAAGAAGGGCGAGAAGCGAGTGGTGCGAACCTGGTCGCGCCGTTCCACGATCGTGCCCGACATGATCGGGCACACGATCGCGGTCCACGACGGGCGCAAGCACGTGCCCGTGTTCGTGTCCGAGGCGATGGTCGGGCACAAGCTTGGCGAGTTCGCGCCAACGCGCACCTTCCGCTCGCACGCTCGCGACGAGCGCAGGACGGGGGCGAGATAGGTGCCCGAGGCGCGCGCAACCATGAGGTACCTTCGCACCTCGCCGCGGAAGATGCGGCGCGCGGTCGACATGATCCGCGGCCAGCACGTGGAGGAGGCGCGGCGGATCCTGAAGCTGTCCGCGATCGGCGCCTCGCGTGACGTGGCCAAGCTGCTCAACTCCGCGATCGCCAACGCCGAGCAGCGGCCGGGGGTCATCGCCGAGAACCTGGTGGTGGCGCGCGCGTGGGTCGACGACGGGCCGACCCTGAAGCGGTTCCGGCCGCGTGCCTACGGCCGGGCCACCAAGGTGCGGAGGCGGACGTCGCACGTGACGGTCGTCGTCGAGACGATGGGAGACGAGGTCTAGTGGGCCAGAAGATCCACCCGTACGGATTCCGGCTGGGGGTCATCTACCCCTGGAAGAGCAACTGGTACGCCGGGCGCGACTACGCCGAGCAGCTCCACGAGGACATCTGGATCCGCAAGCACATCCGTTCGCGGCTGTCCCGAGCCGGCATCTCCTCGATCGACATCGAGCGCAAGGGCGACCAGATCTGGGTGTTCATCCGCACCGCCCGCCCCGGGATCGTGATCGGACGTAAGGGTGCCGAGGTCGACCGGATGCGCAAGGACATCGAGCGATTCACCAAGAAGCGCGTCGACGTGAAGGTCGAGGACATGAACCAGGCCTCGAGCGAGGTTCGGCCGGAGACCGATGCCACCCTTCTCGCCCAGGGTGTGGCGGAGCAGCTCGCCGGGCGCGTCGCATTCCGCCGGGCGATGCGCCGCGCGGTGCAAACCGCGATGCGCTCGGGAGCACTCGGCGTCCGGGTGGCGTGCGCCGGCAGGTTGGGCGGGGCCGAGATGGGCCGTCGGGAGTGGTACCGCGAAGGCCGCGTGCCCCTGCACACGCTCCGAGCGAAGGTCGATTACGGCACTGCTGAGGCGCGCACGACGTTCGGGCGGATCGGGGTGAAGGTCTGGGTCTATCACGGCGACGAGGTCCCGTACCGGGAGCAGGAGACCGAGCGTGCCCTCGCACGCGCGCACGCGCGCGCCGCGCGACCGGAGCGGCCCGGTCCCTCCGAGCGCCCGGCGGCGCCGCAGCCCCCGGCCGAGCCTGAGCCCCAGGCCGAGCCCGCGCCCCCGGCCGAGCCCGCCCCCCAGGCCGACGTCGACGAACACGCGCCGATGCAGGCCGAGAGCACGGCTCCCAACGAGGGTGGTGACGCCTGATGCTCGCCCCCAAGCGCGTGAAGCATCGGAAGGTCCACCGCGGCCGGATGAACGGCAAGGCGAAGGGGCACACCGAGATCCAGTACGGCGACTACGGGATCGTCGCGCTCGAGCCGGGCTGGATCACCAACCGGCAGATCGAGGCCTCGCGCGTGGCCATCACCCGGCACATCCGACGCGGCGGCAAGGTGTGGATCACGATCTTCCCCGACAAGCCGGTCACGAAGAAGCCCGCCGAGACGCGGATGGGCTCGGGCAAGGGCAACCCGGAGGGCTGGGTTGCGGTCGTGAAGCCGGGGCGCGTCATGTTCGAGCTCTCGGGCGTCTCCGAGCCGCTCGCGCGCGAAGCGATGCTCCGCGCTCAGCACAAGCTGCCGATCAAGACGAAGTTCATCACGCGGGTGGGGGAGTAGGCCGTGGCGAGCAAAGCCGCGGAGCTGCGCGAGATGCCCGACGACGAGCTGTACGCGCGCATCGACGGAGCGAAGGAAGAGCTGTTCAACCTGCGCTTCCAGCTCGCGACGGGGCAGCTCGACAACACCGCCCGGCTGCGCGACCTGCGTCACGAAGTGGCGCGGATCGCCACCGTCCTGCGTGAGCGGGAGATGCAGACCGAGCTCGAGGCCATCGAGGCCGAAGGCGCCGAGGAGGAGACGTGAGCGACGAGCAGATGACGACGTCCACCGGCCGCGGCCGGCGGAAGGTGCGCACGGGCGTCGTCGTGTCGGACAAGATGGACAAGACCGTCCTGGTCCGCGTCGACCGCCAGGTGCGCCATGCCCTGTACGGCAAGACCGTTCGCCGATCCTCGAAGCTGGCCGCGCACGACGAGCGGAACGACGCCCACACGGGCGACACCGTGCGCGTGATGGAGGTGCGGCCGCTCTCGAAGTCGAAGCGATGGCGCGTGATCGAAGTGGTGGAGCGAGCGAAGTGATCCAGCAAGAGACCCGATGCAAGGTCGCGGACAACACGGGGGCCAAGGAGCTCCTGTGCATCCGCGTCCTCGGCGGGTCGGGCCGCCGCTACGCCGGCATCGGCGACGTCATCGTCGGCACCGTCAAGGACGCCCTGCCCAACGGCGGCGTCAAGCGGGGCGAGGTGGTCAAGGCGGTGGTCGTGCGGACTGCGAAGGAGAGGCGCCGATCCGACGGCTCCTATATCAAGTTCGACGACAACGCGGTGGTGCTCCTGACCACCGATTCACGGAACCCGCGCGGCACCCGGATCTTCGGACCGGTCGCCCGGGAGCTCCGCGAGAAGCGCTTCATGAAGATCATCTCGCTTGCACCGGAGGTGCTCTAGATGCCCGGAGTGAACATCAAGAGAGACGACACGGTCCGCGTGATCGCCGGCAAGGACCGCGGCAAGGAGGGCCGCGTGGTCCGCGTCATGCCTGGCGAGGGACGGGTCATGGTCGACGGCGTGGCGCTGGCGAAGAAGCACCAGCGGACGAGCGGTCGCCGCACCAGCGCGGGCACGCAGCTGCAGCAGGGCGGCATCATCGACGTCGAGATGTTCGTGGACATCTCCAACGTCCAGGTCGTCTGCAAGAGCTGTGGCCAGACCACCCGCGTCGGACACGAGGTGCGGGACGGCGTCAAGGTCCGTGTCTGCCGGAAGTGTGGAGCCGACCTGTGATGGCGACGAACGGGTACGCGCCGCGGTTGAAGGTTCGGTTCCGCGACGAGATCGCGGGCCGGCTTCGCCAACAGCTCGGGCTGGCCAACGTGATGCAGGTTCCCCGCCCCGTGAAGGTCGTGGTCAACATGGGCGTGGGAGACTCGATGAAGGACGGGCGGATGCTCGATGCCGCGGTCGAGGACCTCTCGGTCATCACCGGACAGCGACCGATCGTCACGAAGGCGCGGAAGTCGATCGCCGGCTTCAAGCTTCGCGAAGGCATGCCGATCGGCGCCAAGGTGACGCTTCGCGGGGACCGCATGTGGGAGTTCATCGACCGGCTGATCTCCCTCGCGTTGCCGCGCATCCGCGACTTCCGGGGGCTCGACCCCATGTCGTTCGACGGGAAGGGGAACTACACGCTCGGGGTCACCGAGCAGCTCATCTTCCCCGAGATCGACTACGACAAGGTGCTGAAGGTACGGGGGATGGACATCACCGTGGTGACCACCGCGAACGACGACGACGAGGGACGCGCGCTCCTCGCTGCGCTCGGCTTCCCGCTGGCGGGCGACTCTGCGGCGGCGCGGGCGAGCTGAGAGGGAACCGGATGGCGAAGAAGGCTCTGATCAACAAGCAGCAGCGGCACCCGAAGTTCCGGGTCCGCGCGTATACGCGCTGCCGGCGGTGCGGCCGCACGCGCGCGGTCTACAAGCGGTTCCTGTTGTGCCGTATCTGTTTCCGCGAGCTCGCGCATCTCGGCGAGCTTCCGGGGGTGACGAAGTCGTCATGGTGAGCAAGGTCGCGACGTTCTCGAGCAACATCTCCGATCCGGTGGCGGATCTGCTCACGCGCATCCGCAACGCCAACCTGGCGTACAAGGACGACCTCGTCGCGCCGGCGTCGAAGCAGTCCGGCGCCATCCTGCAGATCCTTCAGAACGAGGGGTTCATCGGCGGATTCGAGCCGGAGGGCGAGGGCGTCCATCGGGCGTTCCGGATCCACCTGAAGTACGGACCGCGCAAGCAGCGCACGATCACGGGCTTGCGGCGCATCTCCAAGCCGGGGCGACGGATCTATCGAGGCAGTGGCGAGCTGCCGCGCGTGATGGGCGGCCTCGGCATCGCGATCGTGTCCACGTCGAGGGGCGTGATGACGGACAAGGACGCCGTTCGCAGCCGCGTCGGCGGCGAGGTCCTGGCGTACGTCTGGTGAGCTGAAGAAGAGGAACGATGAGTCGGATCGGCAAGCAGCCAATCGAGATCCCGGGCGGCGTCGAGGTGATCGTCGGCGACGGGAACGTCGTGACCGTCAAGGGTCCCCGCGGGACCCTCAGTCAGACGATGCACGAGAACATGCGCATCGTGAAGGACGACGGCACGGTGCGGATCGAGCGTCCCGACGACGAGGGATTCAACCGGAGCCTCCACGGCCTCACGCGGAGCCTGATCGCGAACATGGTCGACGGCGTCACGAAGGGGTTCGAGAAGCGGCTCGCCATCGTGGGAGTCGGGTACCGGGCTGCGCTCAGGGGCGCGGTCCTCGAGGTACAGGTTGGCTACTCGCACCCGGTCGTCGTGCCTCAGCCCGACGGCATCGAGTTCGAGGTTCCGAGCCCGACGTCGATCGTGGTGCGCGGCAACGACAAGGCGCAGGTGGGCGAGACCGCCGCGAACATCCGCAAGATCCGCAAGCCCGAACCGTACAAGGGCAAAGGCATCCGGTACGAGGACGAGTACGTGCGCAAGAAGGCCGGCAAGGCCGCGAAGGGCGGTGCGTGATGGACGCGAAGACGAAGCGCAACGCGCGACTGCGCCGGCATTCTCGTGTGCGCAAGAAGATCGCCGGCAGCGCGGGACGGCCACGGATCGCGGTGTACCGGTCGAACCGGCACATCTACGTCCAGCTGGTCGACGACGATCGGGCCGCGACGCTCGCCGCCGCGTCGGACGCGGAGGTCGGCGGCGCGAGCCCCGTCGAGCGTGCGAAGGCCGTCGGACAGCTGATCGCGAGCCGCGCCAAGGAGGCCGGCATCGAGCGCGCCGTGTTCGACCGCGGGGGCCGTCTGTACCACGGCAGCGTCGCCGCCGTGGCCGAAGGAGCGCGTGAGGGAGGACTCGAGATCTGATGCGACGCTACGACGCCAGGAGCGACGAGAAGAGCCCGTTCGAGGAGCGGGTGATCTCGATCAACCGCGTGGCCAAGGTCGTGAAGGGAGGCCGGCGGTTCTCGTTCGCTGCGCTCGTGGTCGTGGGCGACGGCGCGGGTCGCGTCGGCGTCGGGTACGGCAAGGCCAAGGAGGTCCCTTCGGCGATCTCGAAGGGTGTCGAGGAGGCTCGGCGCAAGATGTTCGAGGTCCCGATGATGGGCACGACGATCCCGCACGAGGTGGTCGGGGAAGCGGGCGCCGGCTCGGTGCTGCTGAAGCCCGCCGCCCCCGGGACCGGGGTCATCGCCGGCGGACCGGTGCGCGCGCTGGTGGAGTGCGCCGGCATCAAGGACATCCTGTCGAAGTCGATGGGGTCGTCGAACCAGATCAACATCGTCAAGGCCGCCGTCGCGGGGCTCCAGGCACTGCGCAGGCCGCGCGACGTGGCCTCGCTCCGCGGCCGCGACGTCCACGAGGTTGCGCCCAAGCCCATGCTCGATGCGGTCGCAGCGGCGGAGGAGCGCATGATCGCGGCGAGGGCCGAAGCCCTGCAGCAGCAGTACGGCATGCAGGAGGAGACCGCGCCCGCGCGCCGACCGGGGGGTCGCCGATGACCAGGCTGAAGGTCACGCAAGTACGGAGCCTGATCGACCGGCCCAAGGACCAGAAGGCGACGGTGCGCGCGCTCGGGCTTCACCGGATGCACGACACCGTGCTCAAGGAGGACCGCCCCGAGATCCGCGGGATGGTCGCGAAGGTGCGGCACCTCGTCCGGGTCGAGGAGGTCGCGGACACGAGCTCGAAGAAGCGGATGCCGCGCGCGCCGGGAGAAGGGTCGGAAGAAGGAGAGGACTCGTGAAGCTGCATCATCTCGGTCCGGCCGAGGGCGCGAAGACCGATCGCAAGCGCGTCGGGCGGGGTCGCGCCGGCGCGGGAGGGAAGACGGCGGGCCGCGGGACCAAGGGCACGGGCGCGCGCAAGAACGTGCCCACCTACTTCGAGGGCGGCCAGATGCCCCTGCAGCGGCGCCTTCCGAAGCTGAAGGGCTTCACGAACCCGAACCGCGTCGAGTACGCGCCGATCAACGTCGAGGTGCTCGCGAAGTACTTCGACGGCGAGGTGACCCCCGACGCCCTCTACCGGCACGGGCTGGCGCGCAAGGGTCGCCCCGTGAAGGTGCTCGCGCGGGGTCGGCTGGACAAGGCCCTCGTGGTGAAGGCCCACGCGTTCTCCGGTGCGGCGAAGGCGAAGATCGAAGCCGCCGGCGGGCGGGTCGAGCTGATCGCGTGATCCGGGGTACCCTTAACCGGCCGTGCTGAAGGCATTCCTCAACTCGTTCAAGGTCCCCGACCTTCGGAACAAGATCCTCTTCACGCTGCTCATCATCGCCGTGTTCCGGTTCGGGTCCTTCGTACCCGTGCCCGTCGTCGACGTGAAGGCGCTCACCGACGCGATGAAGTCGCAGGGTCAGACCGGCTTCCTTTCGCTGATCGACCTGTTCTCGGGTGGAGGCATCGGGCGTTTCGCCGTGTTCTCGCTGGGCATCATGCCGTACATCACCAGCTCGATCATCATGCAGCTGCTCACCGTGGTGATCCCGAAGCTGCAGCAGTGGCAGGACCAGGGCGAGCAGGGAACCAAGAGGATCAACCAGTGGACCCGCTACGTGACGGTCGTGCTGGCGCTCCTGCAGTCGACCGGCCTCGTCTTCTTCTTCCACTCCCAGCAGGGCGGCCTTCCGGACCTGCTTCCGGGCGACAAGTGGAACCCGGCCAACGTGCTGCTGATCGTGCTCGTGATGACGGCGGGCACGGCCATGATCATGTGGCTGGGCGAGCTGATCACGCAGCGCGGCGTCGGTAACGGCATGTCGATCCTGATCTTCACGTCGGTCATCAGCCGGCTGCCCGCCGAGGGCAACTCGATCCTGCAGTCGGGAGGGACCGGAAAGTTCATCGTCGTCCTGCTGATCGGGGTCGGAATCGTCGTCTCGGTAGTCTTCATGGACCAGGGCCAGCGGCGCGTGCCGGTCAACTATGCGAAGCGCGTGGTCGGGCGACGGATGATGGGCGGCACCAGCACCTACCTGCCGCTCAAGGTCAACCAGGCAGGCGTGATCCCGATCATCTTCGCGACGTCGGTGCTGTACTTCCCGGTCCTGCTCGCCAGCGTCTATCACGCCGAGTGGTTCCAGAACTTCACGACCAACGCCATCCAGAACCCCCGGAGCGTCGTCTACATGGTGATCCTCGCGGGGCTGATCATCTTCTTCTCCTACTTCTACACCGCGATCCAGTTCGATCCCGTCCGCACCGCCGACCAGCTGCGCAAGCAGGGCGGGTTCATCCCCGGCATCCGGCCCGGCCCCTCCACGGCCGAGTACCTGACGCGCATCCTCAACCGCATCACCCTGCCGGGCTCGTTCTTCCTGGCGGCGGTCGCCCTGGTCCCATCCATCGTGCTGGCGTACTGGGCGCTGGGGACGACCTCCCAGTTCCCGTTCGGTGGGACGTCGGTGCTGATCACCGTGGGCGTTGCGCTGGAGACGATGAAGCAGATCGAGTCCCAGCTGATGATGCGTCACTACGAGGGCTTCCTCAGCTAGGGTCGCCGATGCGGTTCGTCTTCCTCGGACTGCCCGGCGCTGGGAAGGGCACCCAGGCTCGGGTGCTGGCCGAGAAGGACGACATCCCGCAGATCTCGACGGGCGACATCCTGCGCCAGCACGTCGAGGACGGCACCACGCTCGGGATCCGCGCGCGGGCGTACATGGACCGGGGCGAGTACGTCCCCGACATCCTGGTCGTCGAGATGGTGATCGATCGCCTCCGCGAGCCCGACGCGCAGAAGGGCTTCATCCTCGACGGGTTCCCTCGCACCGTCCCGCAGGCCCAGGCGCTGGAGGACGCGCTCACCCAGGCGGGCACCCCGCTCAGCGCAGTGGTCAAGTTCACGATCTCGGACGCGACCGCGATCCGCCGGATCACGGGCCGGTACACCTGCCCGACGTGCAAGCGCACGTACCACGCGGAGTTCAAGCCACCGCAGAACGACCTGGTCTGCGACACCGACGGCACGCCGCTCGAGAAGCGCAGCGACGAGAACGACCTGACGGTCCGCAGGCGGCTGGCGATCTACCGGGAGCAGACCGAGCCCCTCGAGCGGTTCTACGGGGAGCGGGGCCTGCTGCGGGAGGTGGACGCGGAGGCCCCGCTCGACGACGTCACGGACCGTATGCTCGCCGTGATCGCGGACCTGGGATGAGGACGGCATGATCATCCGCAAGTCGGCTCACGAGCTGGAGAAGATGCGGAGGGCGGGCCGCATCACCGCCGACACGATCCTCACAGTGCTCGACAACGTGCGTCCCGGTGCCACGACGCTCGACCTGGACAGGGTCGCCGAGGACTACATCCAGGCGCAGGGGGCGATCCCCTCGTTCAAGGGGTATCAGGGTGCCGGGCCTTTCCCGTTCCCGTACACGATCTGCTCGTCCCTGAACGACGAGATCGTCCACGGGATGCCGTCGCGCGACCGCGTGCTCCGCGAGGGCGACCTCCTCTCGCTCGACTTCGGCGCGATCTGGGACGGCTTCCACTCCGACTCCGCGGTGACGGTGTTCGTGGGCGGGATCGCACCGTCGGCCGAGGCCGAGCATCTCGTCAAGACGACCGAGGTGGCGCTGGAGTCGGCGATCGCCGTGATCGAGCCGGGAGGCCGCCTGTCCGACATCGGCAACGCGATCGAGACAGTGGCGACGCACGAGGGCCTCGGCGTGGTCCGCGAGTACGGCGGCCACGGGATCGGGCGGTCGCTCCACGAGGATCCGTTCATCCAGAACTGGGGCCCGCCGGGGCGCGGTCCCGACCTTCGACCCGGGCTCGTGGTCGCGATCGAGCCGATGCTGAACTTCGGCGCGGACGAGACCCGGATCACGCCAGACGGCTGGACCGTGGCCACCGCCGACGGGTCGCTCTCGGCCCACTTCGAGCACACGGTCGCCGTGACGGAGCACGGCCGAGAGGTCCTGACGGCCCGCGACCGCGCTTAGCCCGCCGGCTGATCCGCCAGTGCGCGCCGGCGACGCGCGATCGCCATGCCCGTCGCCCACCCGAACGGGGACACGAGGGCGACCGCCAGTAGCAGCCGATCGCTCGCCGACCATTTCCACCCGGCGATCTGCACGCCCGAGGCGACGGGTTGGGCGACGGTCGGCTCCAGGTCGGGGGCGGGGGGGTGGAGCAACCCGATGACGTCGGTGGACGCCTCGGCGGGGTGGCGGTCGTGGGGTCGGAGTCGGTGCACCGCATCGTGAAGCCACGCGACCAGCGCAGGCATGGGATCGACCGCGACCCGATCGGCGGTGAAGAACGCGAAGTGCACGTGCGGGACGGTGGCGTCCCCGCTCGCTCCGCAACGACCGATCATGTCGCCGGTGCGAACCGGGTCGCCGGTGGAGAGACCGGGGGCGTAGGACTTCAGGTGCGCGTAGTACCAGAACGAGCCGTCGGCGCGCTGCAGATGGGCATCGAGGCCGCCGAGCGGGTCGGCGCCGTACGCGATCGTTCCGCGCTGGACCGCGAGGACGGGTGCCCCGAAGGAGCACAAGACGTCCTGGCCGTGGTGGGGGTGGTAGCCGCCCGTGAACCGCGGCGCCCCCCACGTGTCTGACCAGGTGGCGGGTCCTTCGACGATGAAGGGGGCGTAGATCTTCCGCGAGGTCCTCGTCTCGCTCCAGCCGCGCCGGCGGGCCGCGCGGGCGGCGCGGTCGAGGAGCTCGGTGCCATAGGTTCCCCACCGCGGGTTCGGCGCCCAGCCTGCCCACGACCGTCGGTGCCGATGGCGTGTGATGCGGGCCGAGAAACCCATCAAGCCGCGGTCGGCGGAGATCTCCAGCGACCGCGGAACGAGGGCGGGCGCGTCCGTCGGGGCGTAGGGGGAAACGATCGGCGAGGGAGTGGCGGTGCCCGAGGGTGTGGTCGACGGCGCAGGCGAGCTGGTCGGGGAGGGCTCGGCCGTCGGGGAGGGCTCGGCCGTCGGGGAGGGCTCGGCCGTCGGGGAGGGCTCGGCCGGGGACGGCGTTTCGACTACCTGCGCGAATGCAGGGATCGCAACGGTCAGGAGGACGATCGTGAGCAGCGCGACGATGCCCAGACGAACGAGCCGGTGTGCGGCTCGACCGGCTCCTTCGGGTCCTCTCACCAGCTCACAGGCTCTCGTGCGACGGCGAACGGAGGGAACGGACCCTGAGCTCGACATGCCGCGTCCTCCCGGGGAGCTCAGAGTCGACGTGGAGCGTCGCGAGATGGACATACGCGCTGACCTGCTCGTATACTTCCCCTCCGCCCCTTTTAAGGCAAGTTTCGCGCGCCGGCAGGGGACCCCGCACGGTGAGGACCAGTCGGAGCGTGGCCAAGGACGACGTCATCGAGGTCGAGGGGACCGTCATCGAGCCCCTGCCCAACGCCATGTTCCGTGTAGAGCTCGAGAACGGGCACAGGGTGCTCGCGCACATCTCGGGGAAGATGCGGATGCACTACATCCGGATCCTCCCCGGCGACAGGGTGCGGGTGGAGCTGTCGCCCTACGACCTCACGCGAGGTCGCGTCGTGTACCGCTACAAGTGAGGGAAGCAACGACATGAAGGTTCGTCCGTCGGTGAAGAGGATGTGCGACAAGTGCCGCGTCGTGCGCCGGCGCGGGCGCATCCTCGTGATCTGCTCGAACCCCCGACACAAGCAGCGGCAGGGATAGGAAGGCGAAGAAGCACTCATGGCACGGATCGCCGGCGTCGATCTCCCCCGCGACAAGCGGCTGGACATCGGCCTGCGCTACATCTACGGCATCGGCCCGACCCACGCCTACGAGATCGTGGCCGGCACCGGCATCGACGGCGGAACGAAGGTGCGCGACCTCTCCGAGGAGGAGGTCCTGAAGATCCGCGAGTACATCGACCGGAACCTGAAGGTCGAAGGAGACCTCCGCCGCGAGGTGGCGCAGGACATCAAGCGAAAGATCGAGATCGGCTGCTACCAGGGCATCCGCCATCGTCGGAGCCTGCCGGTTCGCGGCCAGCGCACGCACACGAACGCCCGCACGCGCAAGGGCCCGAAGAAGGCCATCGCCGGCAAGAAGAAGCTCAAGTCGAAGAAGTAACGAGGGAGCCCTCTACCATATGGCGAAGCCCAAGGCCAAGAAGACCAAGCGTCGCGAGAAGAAGAACGTCCTGCACGGGCAGGCGCACATCAAGTCGACGTTCAACAACACGATCGTGACGATCACCGACCTGCAGGGCAACACGCTCAGCTGGGCGAGCGCCGGCAACGTCGGGTTCAAGGGCTCCCGCAAGTCCACGCCGTTCGCCGCGCAGCTGGCGGCCGAGAAGGCCGCGCGCGCCGCTCAGGAGCACGGGCTGCAGCGTGTTGACGTGTTCGTGAAGGGCCCCGGCTCGGGCCGCGAGACGGCGATCCGGTCGCTCGCCGCCGCCGGCCTCGAGATCGCGGGCATCCAGGACGTCACGCCGGTGCCGCACAACGGTGTCCGGCCGCGGAAGCGCCGCCGCGTCTAGCCGGCGGCAACCCGGGCGCATCGAGGCGCGCTCGGGACGCACCACGAGGGCGGGGATGCAGTGGATGATCCCCCGCCGAGGAGGGATGCAGGTTGTTCATCGTCGCAAGGCCTCAGATCACCGAGGACGTGATCTCGCCCACCCGCTCGAAGTTCGCGATCGAACCCCTCGAGCCCGGGTTCGGCTACACGATCGGGAACTCGCTCCGCCGCACGCTGCTGTCGTCGATCCCCGGCGCGGCGATCTCGTCGGTCCGCATCGACGGCGTGCTGCACGAGTTCGCGACCGTGCCAAAGGTGACCGAAGACGTCACCGACATCATCCTGAACCTGAAGGAGCTGGTGGTCCGATCCGATCTGGAGGAGCCGACCACGATCTACCTGAAGTCGAAGGGACCGGCGGAGGTCACGGCCGGCGACGTCGCGCCGCCCGCCGGCATCGAGATCCTGAACCCGGACCTCCACATCGCCACGATCGGCAAGGGCGGTTCCCTCGAGATGGAGATGACCGTCGAGCGCGGCGTCGGCTACGTGATGGCGGAGAAGAACAAGAAGCCGCGCGACCCGATCGGCGTGGTCCCCGTCGACTCGATCTTCTCACCCGTCCGGAAGGTCTCGTACACAGTCGAGAACACGCGCGTCGAGCAGATGACCGACCGCGACAAGCTGATCCTCGACGTGGAGACCGACGGCTCGATCACGGCTCGCGAGGCGCTGGCCTCCGCCGGCGGAACGCTGCACGAGCTCGTGTCGCTGTTCGCCGACCTGGCCGAGGCGCAGAGCGTCTCGGTCGGCCCCGCCGAGGACGAGGAGGTCCCCGGCGACTACCAGATCACGATCGAGGAGCTGAACCTGTCGGTCCGCTCGTACAACTGCCTCAAGCGCGAGGGCATCAATACGGTGGGCGACCTGGTGGAGAAGTCGGAGTCCGAGCTGATGGACATCCGGAACTTCGGGCAGAAGTCGATCGACGAGGTCAAGCTGAAGCTCGAGGAGCTCGGGCTGGGCCTGCGGGAGGAGTGACGTGCCCAAGCCGAAGAAGGGGCCGCGCCTGGGGTCCGGACCGGACCACCAGCGGCTCATGCTCTCGACGCTCGCCAAGCAGCTGTTCGTGCACGAGTCGATCGAGACCACCGAGGCCAAGGCGAAGCAGCTCCGGCCCTACGCCGAGCGGCTGATCACGAAGGCCAAGCGCGGTGACCTCTCGTCGCGCCGCGAGGTGCTCAAGCTGATCCCCGACCGGGACATCGTGGCGCGCCTGTTCCACGAGATCGGCCCACGGTTCGCCGAGCGCGACGGCGGCTACACGCGGATCATGAAGCTCGGACCGCGCAACGGCGACGGCGCGGCGATGGCCCGGATCGAGCTGGTCGAGAAGGGGTCGTAGGGGGCCCCCCGCCCGTGCCGCGGGTCGTACGGCTCCTCATCGCGTACGACGGCACGGGGTTCCGGGGGTGGGCCCGGCAGCGGGATCCGTCGGTGCGCACGGTCGAGGGCGTCGTCGTCGACGTGCTGGCGTCGGTGCTGGGCGCCGCGCCGCGACTCTCCGTCGCGGGGCGAACCGACGCCGGCGTCCATGCCTGGGGGCAGGTGGTCTCGTTCCGCACGGCCTCGGAGGTCGAGCCTTCCAAGATCAAGGCCGCGGTGAACGGCACGCTTGGGCCGGAAGTGGTCGCTCGGAAGGCCGCGTACGCGCCCGACGGGTTCGACGCGAGGTTCTCAGCATCGGCACGCGAGTATCGGTACGTCGTCAACGTCGGGCTCGTGTCGGACCCGTTCCGCGCGCGGTTCGAGTGGTTCCGTCCCGGCGAGCCGTCGGTCTCGCGGATGCGGGCGGCCGCGCGGCATCTGGTGGGGGAGCACGACTTCACGACCTTCTGCCGGCATCCGGGTCGCGATCGCCCGACGGTTCGCCGGCTGGATCGCCTCACGGTCGCCAGGCAGGAGGATCGCGTGGTCTTCGGTCTTCGCGCGAACGCCTTCCTGCACCAGATGGTGCGCTCGATCGTGGGAACGCTCCTGGAGGTGGGGGACGGCCGGTTCGAGCCGGATTCGATCCCCGGCATGTTGATGTCGCGCGACCGATCCACCGCCGGGAGGGTGGCGCCGCCCCACGGGCTGACGCTCGACCGGGTCGTGTACGGCAACCGGCCGTCGCCCTGAGCTCGCCAACATATCGACAACCGTCGATGTATGTGCTACCTTCTGCCCGATGCATCGACAACCGTCGATGGGATGTGAGCGAGAGGAGCACCGATGGAGACCGCGCTCTGCCCCGAGCGTCCCTGCACGCCGGACTGCCTCTGCTGCTCGTGACCGCACGCCGGATCGCGGTGTTGGAAGACCCTCCTGCGGCGTGCTGCGCGCCCGTGGCAGAGCCCGGACTCACCGACGACGAAGCCGACACGACGGCGCGGCTGTTCAAGGCGCTGGCCGACCCGCATCGGGTGAGGATCGTGAACCGATTGGCGACGAGCGACGACCCGGTGTGCGGCTGTGACCTCGAGGAGCCGCTGGGACTCTCCCAGCCCACGGTCAGCTTCCACCTGAAGAAGCTCCTGGAGGCGGGTCTGCTGGACCGGGAGAAGCGCGGGATCTGGGTCTACTGGTCACTGAACCGCGACGCGACGGCCCGTCTGGGCGGCGTGCTGCGGTTCGAGGGGAAGGGGTCACGATGAGCGACGTACGCGAAGAGGTCCGGGAGCGGTACGCGGAAGCGGCGAAGGCGGTCGGGTCGTCCGCGTCGTGCGGTGCGGCGAGGACTGTTGCGGCGGAGTCGGCGACGTCGGCTCCGATGTCTACGGCGCCACGCTCTATCCGAAGGACGATCTCGCGGACCTGCCCGAGGAGGCGCTGCTGGCGAGCCTCGGCTGTGGCAACCCGTTCGCGGTGGCGGAGCTTCGGGAGGGCGAGACCGTGCTCGACCTGGGCTCGGGCGGCGGCATCGACGTCCTGCTGTCGGCGACGCGGGTCGGGCCGAGCGGGAAGGCCTATGGGCTCGACATGACCGACGAGATGCTGGATCTCGCGCGCGCCAACGCGACGAAGGCCGGCGCCGCGAACGTCGAGTTCCTGCGGGGCTACATCGAGCAGGTCCCGCTGCCGGACGCGTCGGTCGATGTCGTGATCTCGAACTGCGTGATCAACCTGTCGACCGAGAAGCCGCGGGTGTTCGCGGAGATGTTTCGGGTTCTTCGCCCAGGCGGCCGCGTGGGGGTCTCCGACATCGTCGCGGCCGACGACCTCTCGCCGGACGAGCGCGCGGCGCGCGGGTCGTTCGCCGGATGCATCGCGGGCGCGCTCTCGTTCGCGGAGTACGGGGAAGGCCTCGAGTCGGCGGGGTTCACCGACGTCGAGGTCGCCCCGACACACGAGGTCACGGATCGGATGTTCGGCGCGATCGTGCGTGCCCGCAAGCCCGCGTGATGTCTAGGGAGCCGTCGCCTCCCAGCCCGTGATCGTCGCGACGTCGATGGCCACCACCGGACCGGACGGCGGTGTCGCCACGTACTGCTCGTACTTCGACAGCAGGGCGGCGAGGCCCACGCTCCCGTCTCCGGGTCGGAGGGATCGAGGATCCGCGCGGTGCCGACGACGCGGACCCACCACAGCCGCTCCCAGTCCTCGTCGTAGCCGTCGACGACGAACTCGATCTCAGGGATCTGCTCGATGTTCTCGATCCGGCGGAGCCGTCGCGAGCGCTTGGGCTTGGCGTCGACCACCCAGTACGCGCGGAGCGTAGGCCGCTCGATCACGGCGAACACGAACGGGACGACGTGGGGCCGGCCGTCGGCTCGCACTGTGGCGAGACGCCCCACCCGGGCCGTCCGCAGCCGCTCGATCGCATCGATCCGTTCCATCCGGTTCCTCGTCCACGGCATCGTAGGGTGGTGGCAGCCCACGCTCCGCCCTCAGGAGGCACCATGACCAGGTTCGGCCTGCAGCTACCGAGCTTCACGTTCGAGGGTCTTCCCGACGACCGCATGTTCGAACGGATCGCCGAGACGGCCGTGACGGCCGAGGAGTCGGGGTTCGATTCGTTCTGGGTGATGGATCACTACCACCAGATCGGGTCGATGGGGGCTCCGGACGAACCGATGCTGGAGGCCTACACCCTGCTCGGGGCGGTCGCCGCACGAACGTCGCGGATCAAGCTCGGCGCGATGGTCACCGGGGTCACGTACCGGAACCCTGCGTTCCTCGCGAAGGTCGTCACGACGCTCGACATCGCCTCGGCCGGACGGGCCATCCTTGGGATCGGCGCGGCGTGGAACGAAGAGGAGTCCCTTGCCTACGGATACGAGTGGCCTTCGGTCTCCGAGCGGTTCGAGAGCCTGGAGGATGCGCTGCGGATATGCCGGGCGATGTTCACGCAGCCCATGTCGACGGTCCACGGGTCGCGCCATCACGTCGAGGGCGCCCTGAACGTCCCGCAGCCCGTGCAGGCAGGGGGTCCGAGGATCCTGATCGGCGGTGGCGGCGAGCGCAAGACGCTCGGCCTCGTGGCCCGTTTCGCGGACATGTGGAACTGGTACGGGGATACCGACGCGATGCGCGACAAGATCGGCGTCCTCGAGGAGCGCTGCGCGGAGGCGGGCCGCGACCCTTCCGAGATCCACAAGACCCGTCTCGGGCCGATCGTGGTGGCCACCGACCCCGCGGTCGTGGATCGGCGCGTGGCGGCGCTCAGGTCGGTGCGCGGTCTCGACGACGAGGCGCTGGCCAAGACGCTCGTCTGGGGAGATCCCGACCACGTCGCCCAGGGGGTCCAACGCTTCCTCGACGCCGGGCTGGACGGTCTGATCTTCAACATGCCGACGGGGTCGACACCCGACGACGTGGCCCTCGCCGGGTCGATCCTGACCGAGCGGTTCGGGTCCAGCTGAAGCTTTGACGGAGCCGCGTTTCCGCAGGTAGCCTAGGTGACCGGTCGGCCCTGCGCGGGCCGACATCTTCACGATGAAGACCTATTCTCCGAAGCCTGAGCACATCGAGCACCGCTGGTACGTCCTGGACGCCAGCGGGCAGGTGCTCGGGCGCCTGGCGACGGAGGCCGCCCACCTGCTGCGGGGGAAGCACAAGCCGATCTTCGCCCCGCACATGGACACCGGCGACCACGTGATCGTGGTCAATGCCGCCAAGGTCGAGCTGACAGGGAACAAGCGCGAGAAGAAGTTCGCGTACCGGCACTCGGGGTATCCGGGCGGCATCAAGGCCGAGCGCTACGACCGGTTCCTCGACGAGAAGCCCGAGAAGGCCGTCGAGCGGGCCGTGCGCGGCATGCTGCCGAAGAACCGGCTCGGCCGCCAGATGATCAAGAAGCTGCACGTGGTGCGCGGCGGCGAACATCCGCACCAGGCGCAGAAGCCGGAGACGCTCGCCGTCGGCCAGCGACCGGTCTGGACGGGCCTGCCCACGGCACCCGCGCCGACGAAGGCCCCTCGCGCTAAGCCCGCTCCTGCGACCGAGCCCACCGAGGAGCCGGCGCGGAGCAAGCCGACGACCGTCAAGAAGACGACGGCGAAGAAGCCGACGGCGAAGAAGACCACCACCAAGAAGACCGCCGCGAAGAAGACGACGGCGAAGAAGACCACCGCCAAGAAGTCGACGGCGAAGACACCGACGGCGAAGAAGACCACCGCCAAGAAGTCGACGGCGAAGAAGAGCACGGCCACGAAGCGGGCCGCGCCGAAGGAGTGACACGGACGTGGTAGCAACCCCCGCGAAGCTTTCGACCGGCCGACGCAAGGAGGCGATCGCGCGCGTGCGCTTGACGCCGGGCGACGGCGCGTTCACGATCAACGGCCGCTCGCTCGACGACTTCTTCCCGACGCGCGTGCACCGCATGGTGGCGCAGGCGCCGCTCCGACTCGTGGGCCGCGAGCGCGACCTCGACGTCGTTGCGTCGATCCGCGGCGGCGGCGTGTCGGGCCAGGCCGGCGCGATCAAGCTCGGCGTTGCGCGCGCGCTGATCCAGCTCGATCCCGAGCTGCGTGCGCAGCTCAAGGCCGAGGGCTACCTCAGCCGCGACGCCCGTGAGAAGGAACGCCGCAAGTACGGTCTGAAGAAGGCCCGCAAGGCTCCGCAGTACTCGAAGCGCTGAGCCCTACGACCCGTCGGCGACGTCGGCTGCCTCGACGTCTCCGTCGACCGAGTACTCGCCCGATCGGAGCGCGTCGATCAGCACGCGAGCCCTGAGCTCGTCGCCCTCTGCGACGAACAGGTAGACGGGGCCGACGCGGTAGGGACCGGTGCCCTCACCCTTGACCAGGACGGGGATCTCCTCCGCCTCGAGAGAGCCGCGGATCAGCGCGGCTTCGACCGCGTCGTAGGAGGCCCACACCTGCACCAGATCGGCCATGGCCACCATCGTGTCACGTCCGGTTCGGAACGTCCGTCGACCGACCTTCGGTAAGGTTCCGGGATGGCCCGTCTCTTCGGCACCGACGGCGTCCGCGGTCTGGCGGGCACCGATCTGACCCGCGAGCTGGCGTTCGGCCTCGGCCGGGCGGCCGTCGTGGTGCTGGGACGTCACGGCGCTTCGCGCCCGACGTTCGTTGTCGGCCGAGACACTCGAGCATCGGGAGAGTGGCTCGGCGAGGCGCTGGTCGACGGCGTCCGTTCCGCCGGCGGCGACGTGATCGACGTGGGCGTGGAGCCCACCCCCGCGATCGCATTCCTCACGCTCGATCTGGCCGCCTCCGCGGGCGTGGTGGTCTCCGCGTCCCACAACCCGCCGGAGGACAACGGGATCAAGTTCTTCTCTCGCGAGGGGATGAAGCTGCCCGACCACATCGAGGACGAGATCGAGTCGGAGCTCGCGTCGCCCTTCGAGCCGTCGGCCGAGGCCGGACGCATGACGCCGGCGGGCGACGGCCGCGAACGGTACCTCGCGCACCTCGAGCGGGCCGGTGAGGCTCGGCTCACGGGCATCACCGTGGTCGTCGACGGTGCGAACGGTGCGGCGAGCGAGCTCGCTCCCGAGCTCCTCCGCAGACTGGGCGCAACGGTCCACATGATCAACACCGCTCCGAACGGCAGCAACATCAACGTCGGGTGCGGAGCGCTGCATCCGCAGGTGGTCGCCGCCGAGGTAGTGCGTCTCGGCGCCGACGCCGGGGTGACGCTCGACGGTGACGCCGATCGTGCGCTCTTCGCCGACGCCGACGGAACGGTGATAGACGGCGACCAGGTGCTGGCCGCCACCGCCCTCTCCCTTCACGACGCCGGCAGGCTGCCCGGCGAGCTCGTCGTGTCCACCGTGATGGCCAACCTCGGGCTGCTCCGCGCGATGGCCGACCACGGCATCCGCGTGATCCAGACGAGGGTCGGGGACCGCTACGTGTTGGAGGAGATGGAGCGCACCGGCGCCGTGCTGGGCGGCGAGCCCTCGGGCCACGTCATCTTCCGCGAGCAGGCCACGACCGGTGACGGTCTGCTCACGACCGTGCGGTTCCTCTCCTTGGCGGCCCGTCGCGGCGTCAAGGTCGCGGACCTCGCCGCAACGATGCATCGCTATCCGCAGGTGATGATCAACGTCCCCGTCGCGCAGCGCGAGGCGCTGGCCGATGCCGCGTCCGTCGAGGCCGCGATCGCGCGCGCCGAGGCCGGTCTCGGTGACCTCGGCCGCGTGCTCGTGCGCCCGTCGGGAACCGAGCCGGTGATCCGCGTGATGGTCGAGGCCGAGACGGAGGAACTGGCGCGCACGCACGCCGCGGCCGTCGCCGACGTCGTGCGTTCCGACCTGCCGTAGCGCCGCGCCCTGTTACCCTCGACCTCCGATGTGCGGCATCGTCGGCTACGTGGGGCCCGACGAGGCGCTCCCGATCGTGATGGAGGGTCTCCGGCGGCTCGAGTACCGCGGTTACGACTCCGCAGGCGTCGCGGTGGTCGACGGCGGCCTGACGGTGCGCAAGCGCGCCGGCAAGCTCGCGGAGCTCGAGGCGGCCTTGCTCGCGGATCCGCTTCCCTCAGGAACCACGGCCGTGGGGCATACACGGTGGGCGACCCACGGCAGTCCCACGGACGCGAACGCGCATCCCCAAGTCGACTGCACGGGAATGGTCGCGGTCATCCACAACGGCATCGTCGAGAACTTCGTCGAGCTGCGCTCGAGGCTGGAGAAGGCCGGGCACGCGTTCGCGTCGCAGACCGACACCGAGTGCATCGCGCATCTCGTGGAGGACGAGCTGCGCGACGGGACCTCCCTCGCCGAAGGTGTCCGTCGAGCCGCGAGTCAGCTGGAGGGAGCGTTCGCGGTCGTCGTGGCGTCGGCGGCCTATCCGGGGGAGCTGGTCGGCGTCCGGGTTTCCTCCCCGCTCGTTGTCGGGGTATGGGACGGTGGCGTCGCGGTCCTCGCTTCGGATGTGCCCGCACTCCTCGAACACGGGTCCACACGTGGCGAACGGCCCACGATCTTCGCGGTGGATGAGGGGCTGCTCGTCTCGATCACCCGCGAGGGCGTCGCCACGCTGGATCTCGACGGACGACAGGTTCCGATGGAGCCGATGGACGTCGAGTGGGACCTGGCCCGGGCGCAGAAGGGCGGCTACGCGTTCTTCATGCGCAAGGAGATCGACGAGCAGCCCTCGGCCATCAGGGACTCGCTGGCCGGCCGCACCGTGGCGGGACGGCTCGCGATGGACGAGCTGCGCGTGCCCGACGACGTGTTGCGCGAGGTGTCGAAGGTGTTCGTCGTCGCGTGCGGCACGGCGTTCCACTCGGGGCTGGTCGCGAAGTACGCGATCGAGCACTGGACCCGGCTGCCGGTGGAGAGCGAGATCGCGAGCGAGTTCCGGTACCGCGATCCCGTGCTCGGTCCGGACACGCTCACGCTGGCGGTGAGCCAGAGCGGCGAGACGATCGACACGCTCGAGGCGGCTCGCTACGCGCGGCGCCAGGGCTCGCAGGTGATCGCCGTGACGAACACGGTGGGGTCCTCGCTCGCACGCGAGGCCGACGGGGTCCTCTACACGCACGCGGGCCCTGAGATCGGGGTCGCCGCCACGAAGACCTTCGCCACGCAGATGGTGTCGCAGTACCTGGTCGCGCTCTACCTGGCGCAGGTGCGCGGCTCGATGTTCCCGGAGGAAGCGCTCGACATCTTGCGCGACCTCGACGAACTCCCGGCCAAGGTGCGACGTGCAGTCGCCCTCGAGGAGCAGGTGGTGTCGATCGCCGAGCGCATTCGAGGCGCGCGCGACGTGCTGTTCATCGGACGGCACACGGGCTACCCGGCGGCGCTGGAGGGCGCGCTGAAGCTGAAGGAGATCTCCTACGTGCACGCGGAGGGGCACCCGGCGGGCGAGCTGAAGCACGGGGCGATCGCGCTCGTCGAGGAAGGCGTGCCGGTGGTGGCGGTGGCGACGCGATGTCACGTCTACCCGAAGATGGTCTCGAACATCCAGGAGGTGAAGGCGCGCGGCGCGAACGTGATCGCCGTCGTCACCGAGGGCGACACGGACGTCGCCGCCATCGCCGACCACGTGCTGGAGGTGCCCGAGACCCCCGAGCTGATGTCGCCGGTCGTCGTGACCGTGCCGCTGCAGCTGCTCGCGTATCACGTGGCGGTCCTGCGCGGCTGCGACGTGGACCGTCCGAGGAACCTCGCGAAGTCCGTCACGGTCGAGTGACTGCGGAGCCGCACGTCCGGTCCGCCTAGAATCCTCCCGTGGAGATCGCCGGCCTCGGCGTCGACATCTGCGAGATCGCGCGGATGGAGCGGGCGCTCGCTCGCCATGGCACGATGCGCGAACGGGTGTTCACGCCCGGTGAGATTGCGTACTGCGAGGCGAAGGCACGGCCGGCCGAGTCCTACGCGGGCAGGTTCGCCGCGCGGGAAGCGGTGATCAAGGCGCTCGGCGGCTACCGGGGCAGGCGCTGGCAGGACATCAGCGTGGTCCGCGGTCCGGCGGGTGCGCCGACGATCGCGCTCGCCGGCAACGCGAAGGTGCGGGCCGACGTGCTCGGGATCGACCGCGTCCTGATCTCGTTCACGCACGAGAAGACGAACGCCGTGGCGTTCGCCGTGGCGGTGACCGACGCGTGAAGCCGGTCATCACGCCCCAGCAGGCGGTCGAGCTCGACCGGGCGACGCAGGCGCGTGGCGTTCCGGCGCAGGCCCTGATGGAGCGGGCCGGCCGTGCGGTCGCACGCGCCACCGCCGACCTCCTCGGCGGCGTCTACGGCCGTCGCGCGGTCGTCGTCTGCGGGAAGGGGAACAACGGCGGCGACGGGCTCGTCGCCGCCCGGCACCTCGCACGCTGGGGAGCCGCCGTGGCGGTCCACGAGATCGAGCCCGCGGACGACATGCGGGAGCCCGCGTCCACGAACCACGCGCGGCTCCTCGCCGAGACGGCCGCGCGCGTCCGAACCTTCTCGGCGCACGGACTCGAACGCGAGGTGGGCCGGGCCGACGTCGTGGTCGACGCGATCTTCGGCACCGGGTTCCGCGGGATGCCGGAGGACGAGTGGGCCGACGCGATCGAGGCGGTGAACGCCGGCCGCGCGCCCGTGGTCGCCGTCGACGTCCCCAGCGGCGTGAACGGTGGATCGGGTGCGGCCGACGGCGCGGCGGTTCGCGCCGAGCTCACCGTCACGTTCGGCGCCGCGAAGACAGGGGTGGTCCTGCTCCCTGGCGCGGAGCTCGCCGGCGTCGTGCGTGTCGTGGACATCGGGTTCCCCGACGACCTCGTCCCTGCAGGCGTCGGGCTCACCGAGCCGGGTGACGTGCACGCGGTCCTACCCGTCCGCGGGCCGGACGCGCACAAGAGGGCCTCGGGCACGCTCGTCATCGTGGCGGGGTCCACCGCGATCACCGGCGCGGTGGCGCTGCTCGCACGAGCGGCGATGCGCGCCGGCGCCGGCTACGTCTTCGTCGGCGTCCCGGCGTCGATCCTGCCGGTGGTCCAGGCGAAGCTGACCGAGACCGTGTTCCTGCCGCTCCGCGAGACGACCGACGGCACGGTCGCCCCCGACGCGGCCGACGCGGTGCTCGAACGGCTCTCCGATGCGCACGCCCTGGCGCTCGGGCCGGGCCTGACGACGAACGACGGCACCCGAACCTTCGTGCGAACGGTCGTCAGGGAATGTCCCGTGCCGCTCGTGCTCGACGCCGACGGACTGAACGCGTTCGCCGGCGACGCGCAGGGGATCGGCGACCGCAAGGCCGACGCTGTGCTCACCCCGCACGTTGGGGAGTTCGGTCGGCTGATGGGCGCGGGCGCGGCCGACCGCCTCGGGGCTGCGCGCGACCTCGCCACCCGCGCCCGCGCCGTCGCGCTGCTCAAGGGCAGCCGGACGGTCGTCGCCGACCCATCGGGCCCGGTCCGCATCAACCCCACCGGGACCCCCGTCCTCGCCACGGCCGGTACGGGTGACGTCCTGACGGGCGTGATCGGAGGGCTGCTCGCCCGGGGGCTGGAGCCGTTCCAGGCGGCATGGGCGGGCGCCTACCTCCATGGGCTGGCGGGGATCCTGGCCAGCCGGCGCCATGGCGAGGGCACCGTGGCGGGGGACCTCCCCGACCTCCTCCCCGCCGCGATCGATCGGGTGGCGTCGGCGTGAGGGAGCGGTTCCGCCCATCGCGCGTCGAGGTCGATCTCGGCGCGATCCGTCACAACGTCGGCGTGCTCAAGCCCGACGGCGCCGAGCTGATGGCCGTCGTGAAGGCCAACGCGTACGGGCACGGGGACGTCGCCGTCGCCCGGGCGGCGCTCGAGGCCGGCGCCGGCTGGCTCGGGGTGGCGCTGGTGGAGGAGGGGCTCGGTCTGCGAGCCGCCGGCATCGGGGCGCCGATCCTCGTGCTGTCCGAGTGCCCTCCCGGGGCCGAGGACGCCGCGCTCGACGCCGAACTGACCCCGACGGTGTACTCGGATCCGGGGCTTCACCGGCTCGCCGCCTCGGCGCGCGGCCGGCCGGTCGGGGTGCACGTGAAGATCGACACGGGGATGCACCGCGTGGGGATCTGGCCGCCCGAGGACGCGCCGCGGTTCCTCGAGCGCGTCCGCCGCGAAGGGCTCGGCGTGGAGGGCTTGTGGACGCATCTGGCGCGGAGCGAGGACGACGAGGTCACCACCAAGACGCAGCTCGACCGGTTCACGGCCGTGGTCGAGGCGGCGCGCGAGGCGGGCATCCGGCCCCGGTACCTGCACGCGGCGAACAGCGGGGCCGTGATCCGCCACCCGGACGCCCATTTCGATCTGGTGCGTCCCGGGATCGCCCTGTACGGGGTCCCGCCCGCCCCCGGGGTCGGCGAGCAGCTGGGGCTCCGTCCTGCGCTCGCCTGGCGCACCGAGGTCGCGTTCGTCCGGCGCCTGCCCGCCGGGGAGCGGATCTCGTACGGGCACCGCTACGAGCTCGAGCGGGACGCATGGGTCGCCACCGTGCCGATCGGGTACGCCGACGGCTACCCTCGCACCGCGTCCGCTCGCGCGGAGATCCTGATCCGGGGCCGGCGCTGCCGCGTCGCGGGTACGGTGACGATGGATCAGACGATGGTGGACTGCGGGGACCTGGGCGTCGCGGCGGGTGACGACGCGGTCCTGATCGGTCGCCAGGGCGCCGAAGAGATCACCGCCTGGGACCTCGGCGAGGCGGCGGACACGATCGGCTACGAGATCGTGGCGCGGATCGGGGAACGGGTCCCCAGGGAGTACCAGGGATGAAGCGGCGCACGGCGATCCTCTCCGCGGGCATCGCGACCGGGGTCATCACGGCCGGGGCGATCGGCCGGACCGTCCTGCGGCACCGTCATGCACCGGAGGCAGCGCCGATCGGCGCCCTCCCGCCCGAGGACCTCGGCCCGATCGAGTCCTTCGACGGAACCCAGCTCGCGGTCCGCGCGGCCGGTGATCCGGCGGCGCCGGTCGTCTTGCTGTCGCATGGATTCAGCCTCGACATGAGCACGTGGAGCGAGCTCTGGCCCGAGCTGGCGCGCACGTACCGGGTCGTGGTCCTCGACCATCGGTCGCACGGCAGGAGCGGCCGGGCCGCGGGAGGCGACCTCTCGCTTCGTGCGATGGGCCGCGATCTTGCCGCGGTGCTCGACGTCGTCTCGCCCGAGGGCCCGGCCGTCGTCGTCGGGCACTCGATGGGGGCGATGGCCATCCTCACGCTCGCCGAGCAGCGGCCCGAGCTGTTCGGCTCCCGCGTCGTCGGAGCGGTGCTGATCGGCGCGTCGTCGTCGGACCTCCTGCGCGGCGCGATGGGGTCCGTCACCGAGCTCCTGCGTCCCCGTCTTGGCACCCTGTCCACGGCCGCCCGCCGCGTGGATCGCCTTCGGCGCGCGGTGCTCGCGAGCCCGATCGATCTGAGCGGGGTCGTCGCGCGCGTCACGCAGTTCGGCCCGGACGCCCCTGCACACGTCGTCGATCACGTCGTGGCGCTTGCCCAGCGGACGGGGTCGGAGGTCTGGACCGAGACGCTGCCCGAGCTGATGGACATGGACCTTCGGCACGCGGTGCCCCGGATCCGCGTGCCCACGCTCGTGATGGTTGGCGAACATGACCGGGTGACCCCGCCGGCCGCGGCGATCGAGCTGGCGGGGGCCCTGCCCGACGGGCGCCTGTCGGTCGTGCACGGGGCCGGTCACATCCCGATGCTCGAGCGACCCGACCAGCTCGCAGGCGAGCTCGAGGCGTTCGTCAGGGCCGCGCTCGAGCCGGTGCCGCCGGGCCGCCGGCGCCGGACGAGGGGCGCCGCGTGACGCGGACGCTCGTCGACGTCGCCGCGGAGGCAGCAGGCTGTACGAAGTGCCGGCTGGCCGAGGGTCGTACCCAGGTCGTCTTCGGCGTGGGCGATCCGAACGCGGACCTGATCTTCATCGGCGAGGGACCGGGGTTCCACGAGGACCGCCAGGGCGAACCGTTCGTCGGCGCCGCCGGTCAGCTCCTCACGCGCATGCTGGGCGAGATCGGGCTCGCGCGCGAGCACGTGTACATCGCGAACGTGATCAAGTGCCGCCCTCCCGGCAACCGGGACCCGCAGCTCGACGAGATCGACGCGTGCACTCCGTGGTTGGTCGAGCAGATCTCGCTGATCCAGCCGAAGCTCGTCGTCACGCTCGGGAACTTCGCCACGAAGTACGTGCTGCAGACGCAACGGGGCATCACCAGCATGCGCGGCAAGGTCTATGGCTGGCACGGGCGCAAGGTGATCCCGACCTTCCACCCGGCGGCGATCCTGCACGGCGGAGGCGAGCGGTCGCGGCAGTTCGAGGACCTCCGTGCCGACTTCGAGCTGATCCGCAGGACGCTCGAGGAGCCCGAGCCGGAGCCCGCGCCGTCCCCGTCCGCGGCCGCCGCTGCTTCCGGGCAGGACGACCAGCTCGAGCTGTTCTGACGGCGATGGAGCTCACGCTTCGGACCGAGACGGCCGACGAAACGCGTGCGGTGGGGGAGGCCGTCGCCGCGCTCCTGCGCCTGCGCGACGCCGTGCTCCTCACCGGCGAGCTCGGGGCGGGGAAGACCACCTTCGTGCAGGGCGTGGCCCGTGGACTGGGTGTGGAGGAGCACGTCGCATCGCCGACGTTCATGCTCGTGCGCGAATACAGCGGGCGGCTCGACATCGCCCACGTCGACGTCTACCGGCTCGACCGTCTCCAGCAGGTGGTCGACCTCGCGCTGGACGAGATCGGTGCCGGCAACGACGTGCTGCTGGTGGAATGGGGGGACGCCGTCGAGGGCCTGCTCCCCGAGGAACGCTTGCGAGTGGAGCTCACGACCGAGGACGGCTCGGACGCCCGGCGTATCCTGGTGACACCCTCCGGGACGTCGTGGACCGAACGCGAGGACGAGCTCGCCCTGGCGCTTGCTCCCTGGAGCGACGACGCATGATCGTGGTCGGGATCGAGACGTCCACGCCGCAGACCTCGGTCGCGATCGGCACCGAGGCCGGCATCCTCGGCCGCGTCCAGGTGGTGGGGAGGGCCCGGCAGGAGTCCGTGGCCCCCGCCCTGGAGCAGCTGGTCCGGTGGACCGGCGTCGAGCTCGATCACGTCGGTGGGTTCGCCGTCGGCGTCGGCCCGGGACTGTTCACCGGGTTGCGCGTCGGGGTCGAGACGGCCAAGACGCTTGCCCAGGTGACGTCGTCACCGATCGTCGGTCTCGTGAGTCTCGACGTGTTGGCCTACGGCGTGCGGCACACCCACAAGCGGATCGCCGCGGTGATCGACGGGCGGCGAGGGGAGGTCTTCAGCGCGATCTACCGGCCGGTCCCCGGCGGGGTGGTGCGCGAGAGCGACTACCAGGTTCAGCGCCCGGAGCACCTGGCCGCGGACCTCGAGGCCCTGCCCGGCGACGTGCTGGCCGTCGGCGACGGTGCCATCCTGTACCGCGAGGTGCTCGAAGAACCCGGTGGCGTCGAGTTCGCTTCGCCGATGGTCGCTCACCCGGACGCGGCCGCGCTGGTCGAGCTTGCGGTGCCCCGGTTCCTCCGCGAGGAGCACGACCGCTTGTTCGACGTCGTCCCCCTGTACCTGAGGAAGTCCGATGCTGAGATCGCGTGGGATCAGCGAGCCCGGGGCGCCTAGGCTCGAGATCGCGCGGATGCGCCGCAGGCACCTGCGCGGCGTCATGGCGATCGAGCGGCAGGCCTACGCGCGCCCCTGGAGTCCGAACCTGTTCGTCGCGGAGATGACCGAGCCGAACAACCGGAACTACATCGTGGCCCGGATCGACCGGGAGGTCGTGGGGTACGCGGGGATGATCTGCTACGGGGACGAGGCTCACATCACGAACGTGGCGGTCGACCCGATGCACCAGGGACACGGGATCGCCCACCGGCTCATGATCGAGGAGATCGAGGCCGCGATGGCCATGGGCGGTCACGCGGTCTCGCTCGAGGTCCGCGTGACGAATTGGCGCGCCCAGCGCCTGTACGCGCGGTTCGGGTTCCGCCCGGTCGGGATCCGGCGCAACTACTACGCGGAGCTGCACGAGGACGCGTTGATCATGTGGACCGACGACGTCCGATCGGGCGAGTACCGCCTCCGGTTGGAGGCGATCTCCGATTCCCTGCCGGAGGGCGTGCGCCGCGCGTGATCACCCTCGGCATCGAGACCTCGTGCGACGAGACCGCGATCGCCGTCTGCCAGGACGTCTTCACCATCCGGGCGAACCTGCTCGCCACCCAGGTGCACCTGCACGAGCGGTACGGGGGAGTCGTCCCGGAGGTCGCGGCACGCGCGCACGTCGAGGCGCTCAACCCCCTGCTCCAAGAGGCCCTCGAGGCCGCCGAGATCGGTGTCGGCGACGTCGACGGCGTGGCGGTCACCGTCGGCCCCGGCCTGGTGGGCGCCCTTCTCGTGGGGATGGCTGCTGCGAAGGCGTTCGCGCTGGCGACCGGCGTGCCGTTCCTCGGGGTGAACCATCTCGAAGGGCACATCTGGGCCAACTTCCTCGACCACGGCCCGCCGGATCCACCCTACGTCGCCCTCGTCGTGTCCGGAGGTCACACGATGCTCGTCCACATGCCGGAGGAGCATCGCTACCAGATGCTGGGGCAGACGCTCGACGACGCCGCTGGGGAGGCCTTCGACAAGGTGGCGCGGCTCTTGGGGCTGGGCTTCCCGGGGGGTCCGGCGATCGACGTGGCGGCCTCACAGGGCGATCCGCACGCGATCCGGTTCCCGAGGGCCCTGCAGGACTCCGGCGACCTGGACTTCTCGCTGTCGGGGCTCAAGACCGCGGTGCTCCGCCACGTCAAAGCGGAGCGCGCGGCCGGCCGCGAGATCGACGTTCCCGATCTCGCGGCGAGCTTCCAGGAGGCGATCGTCGACGTCCAGGTGTCGAAGACGATCGCGGCGGCAAAGGAAACGGGTGTGGACACAGTCCTGCTCGGCGGAGGGGTCGTGGCCAACACGAGGCTGCGGGAGCGGCTGGAGGCCGACGGAGCCGAGGCCGGGCTCCGGGTGCTCTTCCCGCGGCGCGAGCTCTGCACCGACAACGCCGCGATGATCGCCTGCGTCGGCGCCGCGAGGCTGGCACGCGGGGAGCGTTCCTCGCTGGACACCGCCGCGGACCCGAACCTAAGGTTGCCCGCGTGACGACCGTCCTGGTGACCGGGGGCGCCGGGTTCATCGGCTCGAACCTCGCCGATCGGTTGCTTGCCGAGGACTACCGCGTCATCGCCGTCGACGCCCTGACGACCGGTCACATCGCCAACCTCGCCGAGGCCCGCGGGTACGGCAAGGCCTACACCTTCTTCAACATGGACGTCCGGGCCGACGGCCTGATGCCGCTGTTCGAGCGGCACCGGCCCGAGGTGGTCTACCACCTCGCCGCCCAGGCCGGCGTCCGCCCGTCGCTCGAGGACCCTTCCAACGACGCCTCGGTGAACATCATGGGAACGCTCAACGTGCTCGAGTGCTCCCTCAAGGTGGGGGCGCGCAAGGTCGTCTATGCGGCGAGCGGCGGAACGCTCTACGGCGAGCCGCGCCGCCTCCCGGCGAAGGAGAGCGCGGCGCCGGGATCGCACCCGCTCAGCCCCTACGGCGTGTCGAAGAAGGTCGTGCTCGACTACCTGGGCTTCTACCAGCGGTACCGGGGCCTCGACTTCAGCGCCCTGGCGCTCGGGAACGTCTACGGACCGCGGCAAGACCCGTCGGGGGAGGCGGGCGTGATCTCGATCTTCGCCGCCGAGATGCTGGCGGGGCACACACCGACGATCTACGGCGACGGGAACCAGACCCGCGACTTCGTGTTCATCGACGACGTCGTCCACGCGTTCGTCCAGGCGATGGACCGGGCCTCGGGGAAGCTCGTGAACATCGGTACGGGGCTCGAGACCAGCGTGAACCACCTCTACCGGCTCCTCGCCGGTCTGACCGGGTTCGAGAAGGAGCCCGACTACGGGCCGCTTCCGCCCGGCGAGCTCCGGCGGATCGCACTCGACATCTCCACCGCCGCCTCGGCGCTGGCGTGGAAGCCGTGGACGCATCTCGAAGACGGCCTGGCGGAAACGGTCGCATTCTTGAAGGGCGTCTGAGGCAAGGAGCGCTCCCCAGGAGGGATTTTGGGGTGTTGTCATCCCGTGCGCGGGACGATGCAGGGCGAACGGCCTAGCGAATCCGGCTGAGCCGATATCTCTGAGCAGCGTGGATCCCCCAGGACGGATCCCTGGGGTAGGCCGTACGATGCATCTCGAAAGTCCGCCCTTCCGCCGATTGACCTAGCTCAGGTATGTGAAGGATTATCGGGCGGCGGCGCCGGAGGGATCGAGCGAGTTAAACGCTTTTGCACGGTAACTCGAGGGGGTTGCCGGCTCGGAGGAAAAGGTAGTGGGGGGACTGTATGAACGCGCACATCGAAGGGCCTGACGACCGGGTCGTACTTGTCCAACGGGACGGGGGCGACTTCGTCAGCGTCCGCACCGACGGGCTCACCGTCACCGTTCCGGAGACTGCACCAAGCGCGGCGTCGGCGCCCTCGTCGTCGCGGCAACGGCTGTTGGTCGGGCTCGGGATCTCGACGGGCGATCTCTTGGTTCTCGGTGTCGCGCTCGCCGCGTCGAGGGTCCTCGCGGGCATGGGCGTGAAGGCGTGGCTGCTCGCACTGCTCGTGGTGGCAGCGTGGCTGCCGCTCGTCGGAACGCTGGGATCGTCCTCCTCGGGCATGATCGCCGGTCGTCTCGGCGGACATCGCGTGGTCGGTGCGGCCGCCATCGCCGCGACCGCGATCGCGGTGCTCGGGGGCCACTACACCCATGGGGTCCGTCTCGGCTCCTTCGTCGTCCTGCTGATCGCCGGCGACCTGCTCCAGCGAGGAGCGTGGGCGACCTACGCACGGTCGGCGCGTCGCAAAGACAGGCTCCGTCTTCGCACGGTACTGGTCGGCACGGGCGACGAGCCGCCCGACTTCCTCGAGCTGCTGCACTCCGAGTCCTCCGACCTCCTGCCGGTGGCACGGGTCTCCATGCGCAGCGACGACCGCGCGAGCGACGCGCTGCCCGTGTATCGAGGGTTCGGTGATCTCGAACGGATGGTGGCGAACGGGGAAGTCGACTGCCTCCTCGTGGCGTCTCGGGCCGTCGACCGGGAGCAACTCGCCTTGCTCCGCCGGCTTGCCCGTACCTCGCAGCTCCAACTCCGCCTGTTCACCAAGGCGCCGGAAGCGCTCGGCTCGCATCTCGACGTGTTCCCGCTCGGTCCGGGCGCTCTCGTCACCGTCCTGCCGGCGCGCCTTCGCGGCTTCCAGCTCGCCGTGAAGCGCGGGATCGATGTCGTGGGGAGCCTGATCGGCCTGTTCTTGGCTCTTCCGGTGATGGCCGTCACCGCGTTGATGATCCGGAGTTCATCGCCCGGGCCCGCGCTCTTCCGTCAGCGGCGGGTGACTCGTGGCGGGCGCATCTTCCGGATCGTGAAGTTCCGAACGATGGTCACGAACGTCGACAGCGTGTTGGAGGAACACGGGATCGATCCCACGGAGCCCTTCTTCAAGCCGCGTGAGGACCTGCTGGTCACACCGATCGGCCGGGTACTTCGTGCGCTGAGCCTCGACGAGCTGCCGCAGCTGTGGAACGTGTTGACCGGCGACATGAGCCTGGTCGGCCCCCGGCCGCTGCCCGTCGAGCAAGTGGTCGCCAATCCCGAGCTCCTCGAGGGGCGGCACGACGTTCGTGCGGGGTTGACGGGCTGGTGGCAAGTGAACGGACGTAGCGACGTCCCTGCCGAGGAAGCGGTACGGCAGGACCTGTTCTACATCGAGAACTGGTCGGTCGGGCTGGACGTCCGGATCCTGTTCCGCACCATCGGGGCGCTGCTGCGGCGCAGGGGTGCCTATTGAGCGAGTCCCCCCTCATCCGTGGGCTCGCGGATCGCGCGAGCCCGGAGTCGTCGAGCCTCGAGCCGGCGTCCCGAGACATCCTCGGCATGCGGGTCGATGCCACCTCCTATGAGGATGCGGTCCAGCGTGTCGTTCGGTGGGCCGCATCACGCGAATCACGCGCGGTCGCCATCGCCACCGTGAACAACGTCATGGAGGCGCGGGACGACCCGGACTTCCTGCGGGTGATGCGGGCATGCGACCTGGTGACCCCCGACGGGATGCCGCTCGTGTGGGGTCTGCGCGCACTCGGCGTCGCAGACGCCACCCGCGTCTACGGCCCCGACCTCATGCCGAAGGTGCTGGTTGCGGCGGCCGACGCAGGTGTGTCCGTGGGCTTCTATGGGGGGACGGAGGAGGTCCTGCGGGGGATGCTCGACCGGATCGCGCGCGACCTTCCGTCCCTGCGGGTCGCGTTCGCGTTCAGCCCGCCGTTCCGTTCCCAGACCGAGGCGGAGGACGCCGAGACCGTCGAACGCGTCGCGACCTCGGGGTGTCGTGTCCTCTTCGTCGGGATAGGTTGTCCCAAGCAAGAACGGTGGATGGTCGAGCACCGACCGAGGTTGGAGACGGTGATGCTCGGAGTCGGAGCCGCCTTCGACTTCTACGCGGGCTCGAAGCGCCAGGCGCCGGCGTGGATGCAGTCGGCCGGTCTGGAGTGGGTATTCCGCCTGGCGACGGAACCCAGGCGCCTGTGGAAGCGCTACCTCCGCCACAACCCGCGTTTCGTGGCGATGTTCGGATGGCAGTTGGGCTCGGTGTACCTCCGTCGGCACCGATGGGTCCGTCGGATCGAAAGGGGAGACAGATGACGTTGCAACCAGCGCTCGTTGCCGGTGCGGGGGGCTTCATCGGCCATCACCTCGTCGGCTACCTGAAGGGACAGGGGTACTCCGTCAGAGGCGTCGACGTGAAGGAGCCGGAGTACGGATCCACGGCCGCCGACGAGTTCCTCATCTTGGACCTGCGCGAGTACGAGAACTGCCTCAAAGCGACCGACGGCATCGACGAGACGTACCAGCTCGCGGCGGACATGGGTGGCATCGGCTACATCACGGCCAACCACGCCGAGGTCGCCCGCAACAACGTACTGATCAACGCCCACATGTTGGAGGCCGGGGCGCAGAACGGAGTGCGGCGGCACTTCTACTCGTCGTCCGCGTGCATCTACCCGATGTACCGGCAACACGAAGCCGACGTCACGCCGTTGCGGGAGGAGGACGCGTACCCGGCCGAACCGGAGGAGGGCTACGGCTGGGAGAAGCTCTACGCGGAGAAGCTCTGCCAGTACTACGCAGAGGAGGGGAAGCTCGACACCCGGGTGGCTCGCTTCCACAACATCTACGGACCACTGGGCACCTACGATGGTGGCCGCGAGAAGGCACCGGCCGCCATCTCGCGGAAGGTCGCCCTCGCCGCTGACGGCGACGAGATCGAGATCTGGGGCGACGGTCAGCAGACCCGCTCCTTCACCTACGTCGACGACTGCGTCGAAGGGATCCATCGGCTGATGCGCTCAGAGCACCGGGATCCTCTCAACCTCGGCACCGACCGCCTCATCACGGTCGACGGTCTGGTGGACCTGGTCTGCGACGTCGCCGGGAAGTCGCTCGTCAAGGTGCACGACACGTCCAAGCCTCAGGGTGTCCGCGGCCGCAACAGCGACAACACGCGACTGCGCCGGGTCCTGGGCTGGGAGCCGGGCACCTCGCTCGAGCACGGCATGGAACGGACGTACACATGGATCGCGTCGGAGCTCGCGAAGCGGGCCGTGGTCAGGACGGGGGCCTAATGCGCGTCGCGGTGATCGGCACGGGCCACGTCGGGCTCATCACGTGTGTCTCGTTGGCGGAGGTCGGCCATCAGGTCACCGGCGTTGACGCAGACGAGGAGAAGATCCGCAGCCTCAACGAAGGCGTGATGCCCTTCTTCGAGCCCGGCGTATCCGAGCTCGTCCGGGGCAACGTGGAGGCGGGCAGGTTGCGCCTCACGGCGGAGTCCAAGGAGGCGGTGGCCGGTGCCGACGTGGTCTTCATCTGCGTCGGCACCCCCCCCCGCGCCTCCGGTGAGGCGAACCTCCTGGCCGTGGAGCAGGCTGCTCGCCGCGTAGCTCGCGATGCGACCGGTCCCCTGGTCGTGGCGCAGAAGTCCACCGTTCCGGCCGGCAGCGCGGACCGCCTTCAGCGGACGCTGGCGCTCGAGCGGCCCGATCTGGCCGAGGAGCTCTACGTGGTGTCGAACCCGGAGTTCCTGCGGGAAGGGCGGGCGTTGCGCGATGCCCTGCACCCCGACCGGATCCTGGTCGGAGCCCAGGATGATCGAGCGCGCGCCGTCATGGCGGAGCTCTACCGACCCTTCACCGACGGCGGAGCCCCTCTGATCCACACGGACATCCGCAGCGCGGAGCTCGCGAAGCACGCGAGCAACGCGTTCCTGGCTCTGAAGATCTCGTACGCGAACGCGCTGGCGAGGATCGCGGAGGCGACCGGCGCCGACGTCGAGTCGATCACCGACGTGATGGGTGCCGATCCTCGGATCGGGCCTGACTTCCTCGGGGCCGGTCTGGGCTACGGCGGCTACTGCTTCCCCAAGGACCTCGTCGCGTTCGAGCACCTGGCGTCGAGCGTCGGATACGACTTCGGGCTCCTGCGCGAGGTGGCTCGCATCAACGACCAGGCCGTCGACACCGTCGTTGCGAAGGTGCGGGACGCGCTGTGGAACCTGGAGGGGAAGCGCGTTGCGCTCCTGGGTCTTTCCTTCAAGCCGGATACGGACGATGTGCGGTTCTCTCCCGCGATCGGTGTCGCGCGGCGGCTGATCGAGGCGGGCGCAGAGGTCGTGGGGCACGATCCGCAAGCGAACGGTCCCGCCCGGTCGGAGCTCCCGGAGCTGTCGACGACGGACAACGTGTACGACGCCGTTCGCGGAGCACACTGCGTGGTCGTGTGCACCGCCTGGTCGGAGTATCGGGACCTGGACCTGGAGAAGCTGGCCGAGCTGGTCGAGTTCCGGATCCTCGTCGACGGCAGGAACCTGTTCGAGCCCGCGCGGGTGGTGGCCGCGGGGTTCCAGTACCAAGCCATGGGGCGGCCGCCTGTCCCGGGAGCGATGTGAGCCGCGTCGTCATCACGGGGGCCGCGGGGTTCCTCGGCTCGCACCTCACGGAGCGGTTCCTCGCCGAGGGGTGGGAGGTGGTCGCGGTCGACAACCTGGTGACCGGGCGCGCCGTCAACCTCGAGCATCTGCTGGATCGTGCCGATCTCAGGGTGATCCGTGCCGACGTCTCCGATGGGCTGAGGGTAGACGGCGCCGTCGATCTCGTGGTTCACATGGCCTCGCTTGCCTCGCCACCGGACTACTTGCGCATGCCCTTGGAGACGCTACGCGTCGGGGCCGCCGGGACCGAGGCGGCGCTCGAGCTCGCGACCAAGCGGAAAGCCAGGTTCGTCGCCGCTTCGACCTCGGAGGTGTACGGCGACCCACTCGAGCACCCTCAGCGAGAGAGCTACTGGGGGAACGTGAATCCGGTGGGACCGCGCTCGGTCTACGACGAGTCCAAGCGCTACGCCGAAGCGATCTCGATGGCGTACCATCGGGTCCGCGGCCTGGACGTCAAGCTGCCCCGGATCTTCAACACGTACGGCCCGCGGATGCGCCAGGACGACGGGCGCGCGGTGCCGTCGTTCATCGCCCAGGCCTTGCACGGGGAGGCGCTGACGGTCCACGGCGATGGATCACAGACGCGGTCGCTCTGCTACGTCGATGATCTGATCGAGGGTATCTGGAGGCTCTCGCAAAGTGAGCATGTCGGTCCGATGAACCTGGGCAATCCGGAGGAGCTCAAGATCCTGGAGTTGGCACAGCTCGTATGTTCTTTGGTTGATTCTTCCCCGGACATCACGTTTATCCAGCGCCCCGTAGACGATCCATCGGTACGGTGCCCGGATATCGCGCTGGCGCGGGAGGTCCTGCGGTGGGAACCGAGCGTCCGCCTGTCGGAGGGACTGATGCGGACGATCGAGTGGGCCAGAGGGAGATGGTAGTGGTGAAGAGCAACGGGGGACGGTTCATGCTCGCGGTGGGCTCGGTGCTGCTGGTTGCCGGGCTGCTGGCCCCTCCGGCCGCGTCGGCGACGGGCACGGGAACGTGGCAGACGCTCGCGCCCGCGCCGCTCGTGCGGCAGGAGGCGTCCTACGTCTTCCTCAACGGCAAGTTCTATCTGATCGATGGCAAGAAGCTGGCCACCCACGTCTACGACCCCGCGACCGACAACTGGTCGAATGCGGCCCCGCTCCCCGTCAAGTTCGATCACGTCGAGGGCGTGACCGTCAACGGCAAGATCTACATCATCGGTGGACTCACCGGGTGGCCCTCGCCGAACGTCGACACCGTCTACATCTTCGACCCTGCGACGAACAAGTGGACCCAGGGTGCCCCGATGCCGCGCGGACGCGGCGCCGGCGGGGTCGCCGTCTACAACGGCAACATCTACTACGCAGGCGGGCTCCACAACGGCGCATCGGTCAACTGGTTCGACAAGTACGACCCGGTCGCGAACACCTGGACCCAGATGCCGGACATGCCGCGAACGCGCGAGCACTTCCACGCGCAGGTCGTGAACGGCCGATTCTGGGCGATGGGGGGTCGCAACGTCGACTTCAATGCCTACGTCACACCGACGGATGCCTTCAACTTCGGGACGGGTCAGTGGGAAACAGGGTACGCCCCGATCCCCACGCCACGAGGCGGATTCGCCTCGGCCGTCCTGGGCTCCGAGATCGTCGTGTTCGGCGGTGAGGGGGGAGGGATCGCCCACCCCGAGGTTGAGGCCTATGACACCTCGGCAGACTCATGGCGGACGCTCGCCCCGATGCCCGTCCCGCGTCACGGTCTGCAGGGCGCCGTGTGCAACGGCGGTGTGTACCTGGCCGGAGGTGCGACCGACCAAGGAGGCGGCAACGCGACCGCCTATCAGGACGTGTTCTTCCTCGGAACGCCGGCCTCGTGCTCGGGCGGGCCGCCTCCGCCTCCGCCCCCGCCGCCTTCGTCGATCGGCTTCGGGCTGAGCTCCGTCAGTGGGACGGCCTCGGGAGCGATGCCGACCACGTTGCAGTGGGGCCCCGACGGGCGGCTGTACGTCGGGCACTTCGACGGCACGATCCGTGCATACACGATCGTCCGCAACGCTGCCAACAGCTACAGCGTGACGAGTACGCAGGTGATCTCGGCCGTGTCCCAGATCCCCAACCACGACGACGACGGCACGCTCGACAACGGTGTCCAGGGACGGCTGATGACCGGGCTCGTGGTGGTCGGCACGGCGCAGAACCCCGTCATCTACGCCAGTTCGTCGGACCCAAGGATCGGTGGGGGGGCAGAGGGCGCCGACCTCAACCTCGACACCAACTCAGGCACCATCTCGCGGCTCACATGGAACGGGTCCCAGTGGCAGCACGTCGTCCTGGTCCGGGGCCTTCCCCGGTCGGAGGAGAACCACGCCACGAACGGCCTCGCCTACGACGCGGCGACCAACTCGCTGTACGTGGCGCAAGCGGGGAACACGAACAAGGGTGGTCCCTCCAACAACTTCGCGTTCCTTCCCGAATACGCACTGTCCTCCGCGATCCTGAAGATTGACCTCAACAACCTGGGGACGCTCCCGTACGACATCCCGACGCTCGACGACCCCACGCGCGCGAACTCGTCGGGAAGCGTGGACGTGAACGATCCCTTCGGCGGCAACGACGGGCTGAACCAGGGCAAGCTGCTCGCGAACGGCCCGGTCAAGGTCTTCTCCCCCGGCTATCGCAATCCCTACGACCTGTTGAAGGCGACCGTCGGCCAGCACGCCGGGAAGTGGTACACGATCGACAACGGGTCGAACGCCGGCTGGGGTGACCAACCGGCGGGCGAGGGCCCCGGGGGGACGTGCACGAACGCGCCCGTCGGGCAGGCCGAGACCGGTTCGAGCGATGCCCTGCACCTCTTCTCGAACGGGTACTACGGGGGCCACGCCAACCCCACTCGGGGCAACGCCAACAACACGTTCGGCGGGCAGTCGCCCGTCCCGAGCAGTGACCCGGTCGAATGCGACTGGCGCAGCTCGAAGACATCGGAGACGACCGCGCTGTCGACGGTGCCGAACTCGACCGACGGTCTGACCGAGTACACGGCGAGCAACTTCGGCGGGGCGATGACAGGTGATCTCCTGGCCGCCAGCTATCAGGCGCGGAAGATCGTCCGTCTGGTGCTGAACGGCGCAGGAACGGCCGTGACCCTGCGTGACGACAACTTCGCGACATTCAACACGCCGCATCGCCCGCTCGACGTGACGGCGTTGGGTGACACGGGGCCGTTCCCGGGCACGGTCTGGATCGCCGACTTCAGCACGGATGAAATCAACGTCTTGGAACCCAACGACTTCGGTGGTGGAGGGTCCACCTGCGACGCGACGTATTCGACGTCGTTGGACGCAGACGGAGACGGCTACTCGAACGCCGACGAGATCGACAACGGGACGAATCCCTGCTCCGAGGCTTCGGTCCCGCCGGACAACGACGGTGACCATCTGTCCGATCTGAACGACCCCGACGACGACAACGACGGCGTGCCGGATCTGACCGACGCCTTCGCGATCGATCCCTTTAACGGCGCTCACACGACGTTCCCCCTCCAGATCTCGTGGGAGAACGACGAGGCGCCACCGGGAGGGCTGGCCAACACGGGCTTCACTGGGCTGATGACGAACGGCACGACGAACTACCAGGCTCAGTACGACGAGAACGGGATGGTCGTCGGCGGCGCGGCCGGCGTGTTCACCGTGAACGACGTGCCCGACGGGGATGCCTTCAAGCTGAAGAACTCCCAGCTCTACGGTTTCCAGCTGGGCGTGCCTTCGCAGACGCAGCCGTTCCAGGTATACGGGCGGATCGTCGCCCCGTTCGACGGCCTCACCCCGACCAACAGCCAATCGATGGGGATCTTCCTCGGCGACGGCACGCAGTCCGGGTACGTGAAGGTGACGCTGAAGGGAACGAAGAACACCACGGAAAAGGTGAACTTCGTGTTCGAGAACAACGACGCGGTCTCAGCGAACCGGGGCAAGTCGATCACGCTGCCGGGTCCGGACTACGTCGATCTCTGGCTCGTGGTCGACCCGGCAACGAACAAGGTCACGGGCTACTACCAGCAGTCGATCGGTGGCGTGCTGCAGGCGAAGGTCCAGATGGGGAACCCGGTCACGGTCCCGAGCTCGTGGATGCATACCGCCAACCGCGGGCTGGCTGCCGGCATCATCTCGACCTCGGCCGGCCCGGGCGCTCCCTTCCCGGCCACATGGGACTTCTTCCACGTCGAAGCCGCAACATGACGGACGGCGGCGAGGGTGCATCCAAGACCGAAGCCCCCTCGGGCGCTTCGGTCTTGCTCGCCCCGTTGCCGCTTCAACCCATGGCCGCCGAGCCGCTCGTCTCGGTGCTGATCCCGAACCGGAACTACGAGCGGTTCCTCGGTGAGGCGCTCGAGGGGCTCCAGCGGCAGACCTATCCGCACTGGGAAGCCGTCGTCTGCGACGACGCGTCGGAGGACGGATCGGTCGAGCTGGTCACCCGTTTCGCGGCCGCCGATCCTCGGATCCGTCTGGTTCGACACGACGCCGCTCGGGGTCAGGCTGCCGCGTTCAACTCCGCGTACGAGGGAGCTGCGGGTGCGATCGTCTGCTTCCTCGACGCCGATGACACGTTCGCGGCGGAGAAGCTTGAACGCGTGATGATCGGGCTCGGCGGGTCGGGCGCCGGGATGCTCGTGCATCCGCTCATGATGTTCGGCCCGGATGGGCCGATCCAGCGGATCCCCGCATTGACGTCGCTAGAGGAGGGATGGCTCGGCCCGGCGGTTGAGCGCCGGGGAGGCCGCTGGAGGTGGGTGCCGACCAGCGGCGTCGCGATGCGTCGGGAGATCGCCGATCTCGTCTTCCCGATGCCCGTCGGAGGCCTGCAGGTCTCGGCCGACACGTACTTCTTGGTCCTGGCCGCCCTGCTGACCAGGGTGCGTGCCGACGAACGCGTGCTGGGTGGATACCGGCTGCATGGAGCGAACGGATTCGCGCGGGGTCGCATCGAGCCCGAACGAGCTCGGCGCGCGGCGGAGAACCTCCGCTCGGTCGCGGAGAAGGTGAACGCCAGACTCGCGGAGCTCGGGGCGCCGGCCGTGCTCCAGATCGAGGACAACCTCAAGTACCGGGATCTGCTCTTCCAGGCAGCGCTCCTGGAGGGTGCTGCCTCCAGGAGGGACCTGTGGTCCGAGCGCGGCGACCTCCTCGCGGCGATCCGCCGAGACGAGATGTACGGGCGCGTCCAGAAGGCGTGGGCCGTAGTGCTCTACGGCGTTGCGGTCATGCTTCCCGTGTCGGCGCGCTCTCGTTGGCTGTCCTGGAGCCTCTCGGGCTCGCGCATGAAGGAGCGGTTGCGTCGCGTGTTCGGCGCGCGCCGGGTCCGGACGGTGTCGTGATGTCGGCCGTCTCCGCGTCCGCGTCACCGCGCCGGCTCGTGCTCGTGCCGTCGGTGCGACGGTGGAGTCACGGCGCCATGGTCCTGCTCGTCGGCTACTTGCTGTTCAGCCGGGCGTTCGCGTACATCGGCGTGCCGTCCGCCCAGCTCTTCATAGGGGACATCTTCCTGGCCGCGTTCTTCGTCTTGCGGCCGCGCGATTCGGGGCGGCTGTGGCTGACGTCGCTCCTGCGCGGCACCGAGCTGTCGCTGGTCGCGTGGGCGCTGTACCTCTTCCTCGCCTACGGGCTGGTCCTCGCCGCTCGAGGGATCGTCGACGGCTACGACCGCGTCCAGGCGGTCCAGAACCTGGTGTTCAACATCTATCCCTTCTACATCTTCTTCGGGCTGTGGCTGGGTCTGCGTGACCGCGGCTTCCTCAGCCGGTTCGTCATGATCCTCGCGTGGGCGAACGCCCTCTACGGCATCGTCTACATCAGCTACCTGAACGGCCTCAACATCGTGATCCCGAACACGCCCGGGGTCTACTTGTTCAACACCCCGCAGGGGCAGATGGTGGCGATCCTGGGCCTGATCAGCTTCCACAAGGACATCCGGCGGACGTGGCTCCCACTCCTCATCAACTTCCTGCTCTTGATCGGACTCCAGGTGCGCGCCCACTGGGCGGGATTCCTCCTTGCAGTTCCGGCATGGGCGTTGCTCTCCCGCCGCGTCGGCCGCACGTTCGTGATCGGCGTCGTGCTCGTGAGCCTCCTTGCGGCTGCTTTCGTGGTGGATCTGAAGGTGCCGGAGTCGTTGTCGAGGGGGCCCCAGGCGCTCTCGGCCCGCGCGGCGGTGGGTGCCGCGATCGCGCCGTTCGACGAGCAGGCGGCCGCGCAGCTCAATCCGCAGGCCGGGCTCTTCGCGGGAACCGCGCAATGGCGCACCCACTGGTGGTCGGACATCTGGGACTCCGTGTACTCCTCGACGAACAGGCTGCTGTTCGGGTTCGGGTACGGCTACTACTTGAAGTCCACGTCCACGATCTCGAGCGGGAAGGACAACCTGCGCACCCCCCACAACATCTTCTTCTATGCCTTGGGGTTCGGGGGCTGGCTCGGCGTGGCGACCTTCTTGTTCCTCCTCGCGGCCGTGGCTCGACTCCTGTGGATCGCATACCGGCGGACCGGCCAGGCCTTCGGACTCTCCGTCTTCTTCCTCGGCATCGGGATCGGTCTGTTCACGAACTACTTCGAGACCCCGTTCGCCGGGATCCCGTACTGGATGCTGATCGGCCTGTCCGCGGCGCCCGCCCTGAAGGCCTGGACCTCCGGGGATGCACCCGCCGAGGGGCTCGACGATGAGTCGGCGGCATGACCGTTCGAGCCGTCACGGGGCGGGCGTTTTGGGGCATCGCCGACCAGGCCTTCTCCAGCCTGACGAACTTCGTGCTCTCCGCCGTCGTCGCCCGCAACACCTCTCCTGACGGCTTCGGGGCATTCGCCCTCATCTTCTCCACCTATGTGCTCGTCGTCGGGATCGCGAGGACGATGACGACCCTGCCGATCGTCGTGCGGTTCAGCGCCGTCGACGACCGGACATGGCGCGGAGCCGCCGCGGCGACCACCGGGTCCGCCTTCATGCTGGGCATCCTCGGGGGGCTCGCTGCGGCGGGGGTGGCGCTTGCGTTCCCGGGAGGGCGCGCGTCGCTGCTCGTGCTTGCGGTCTGCCTGCCCGGGCTCCTCCTGCAGGAGGCATGGCGCCACGCGTTTATCGCCAGAGGGAAGCCCTCCGCCGCCTTCCTCAACGACCTCGTGTGGGCGGTGGCGCTCGTTCCCGGCATGGTGCTTGCCGCCAGGAACTCGACTAGCCCCGCACCGTTCGTGTTGGCGTGGGGGGTTTCGGGCAGCCTCGCCGCCGTCGCGGGGATCGCGCAGGCACGGGTACTCCCGCGCCCTAGCGTCGCTTTCGCTTGGCTCCGGGACCACCGGGACCTCTCGACCCGCGCGGTCGGCGAATTCGTCGCGAACACCGGGTCGACCCAGCTGGTGATCTACGCGACCGGGGCGCTCGGCGGGCTCGCCGCGGCGGGCGCGCTTCGTGGCGGCCAGGTCTTGCTCGGACCGCTCAACACGGCATTCCAGGGCATCTGGATCGTCGGCCTCGCGGAGTTCGTGCGCGTCCTTCGTTGGCGGCCCCACCTGTTTACGAGGGTCGCGATCGGGCTGTCCCTCCTGCTGGGGATGGGGGCGGTGGCGTATGCGGTCACGTTCCTCGCGTTCGGCGACACCCTCGGACCGATCGTGCTCGGAAAGACCTGGGAGCAAGCGAGGTCGGTCCTGCTGCCACTCTCGCTCGCAGCCGTCGCGTGGGGTCTGTGGCTGGGTGCCACGGTCGGGTTGCGGGCTCTCCAGGAATTCGGCCGGAGTCTCCGCGTGCGCTCGATCGTCTCGGGCTTGAACGTGATCGGCGGACTCGTGGGCGCCGTCCTCGGTGGGGCAACCGGGGCTGCGTGGGGGCTCGGGATCACCTACATGCTTGGCGTCGGGTTGTGGTGGAGGGAGTTCGCGAAGGCGCGCCGGAAGCCGTCGCAGGCCGCGCAAGCACACCTCGCGTCGTTCCCGGCCGAGGAGCTCCGGGCCGAAGAGGTCCTCTGACATGCGGGTGCTCGTCCTGCATTCGCGATATCTCTCCGGCCCCGTCTCGGGCGAGAACCGGGTCGTGGAGGATCAGATCGCACTGCTGAGCCGCAGCGGGCACGACGTGGCCGCCTGGACCCCGGCCCCGAGTGCCATCGGCCGTGCGACGGCGGCGATGAGGACCGTGTGGTCGAGGGAAGCGACCGATCACGTACGCGACCTGATCGTCGAGCACAAGCCCGACGTCGTCCACGTTCACAACCTCTTCCCGCTCCTGTCGCCCGCCGTGGTTCGCGCGGTGCCGCCCGAGACGGCGGTCGTGATGACGTTGCACAACTACCGTTACGCGTGCCTGCCGGGAACCTTCCTGCTCGACGGTCGGATCTGCGAGGACTGCCTCGGCAAGGTCCCCTGGCGAGGGGTCGTGCGATCCTGCTATCGGGGGTCGAAGTCGGCGAGCGCCGTTCTCGCGTCCTCCTATGTCCTGCACAAAGCGATCGGCAGCTTCGATCGGATCGATCGGTTCCTCGCGGTCAGCGACTTCATGCGCGAGAAGCACATCCAGGCGGGCATCCCGGCGGATCGCATCGGGGTGCGACGCAACTTCGCGGAGCAGGCCGAACGGCGACGAGGCTCCGGCGCCTACTTCTTGTACATCGGCCGGTTGGCGAGGGAGAAGGGGCTCCGCTTCCTGTGTCGTGCGTGGACGGGGCTCGACGCCCCGCTCCTGGTCGTGGGTGAGGGTCCCGACGAGGCGGCGATCCGTGCGGTGGCACCTCCCGGGGTGGAGTTCCGAGGAGCTGTGCCCGGTGACCAGGTGCCCGCATTGCTGCGCCAGGCCAAGGCTCTCGTCGTGCCGTCGTTCTGGTACGAAGGCACCCCGCGATCGGTGCTGGAGGCGTACGCGGTCGGCGTGCCGGTGCTCGCATCGCGGATCGGCTCGCTGACCGAGGTGGTCCAGGAAGGCCGAACCGGTCGGTTGCTCCCGGTGGGCGACGTGGATGCGTGGCAGGCCGCCGTGACCGAGCTGCTCGACGAGGACACGAACCATCGCATGGGCGACGCCGCGTTCGACGAGTGGTCGCTGCACTACCGCCCCGAGCACGCCTCGGAGAGGCTCGTCGAGTCCTACGAGACGGCGATGGCGGCCCGCAGGGGAGCACGCGCGTGACCGTTCGCGTCCTGTACGTGGCCGGCTTCGGCCGGTCCGGGTCCACGCTGCTCGGAAACGTTCTCGGCAGCGTGGACGGATGGTTCTCGACAGGGGAGCTGCACCTGCTCTGGGCCGCCCTCCTCCGAGGATCAGGGTGCGGATGCGGCGAGCGCGTAGACCGATGCGAGGTGTGGTCCGAGGTCCTGCGGCGGATCGCCCGGGACTCCGTCGCGCCGGACCCCGCAACGGTACGTCGATGGCAGCTCGCGGAGGTGCGCCTGGTTCACACGCCCCGGCTCCTCCGTATCGGGTCACGATCGGAGAGTGGGCGCACCGTCCTGGACCGGTACGCCGACGTGTTGGGCGACGTATACCGTTCGATCGCCGACGTGACCGGAGCGACCGTGATCGTCGACTCGTCCAAGACGGCGGCGGACGCTGCGATCCTCCAACGCGTTCGCGGGATCGAACCGTCGATCCTGCAGCTCGTGCGGGACCCCCGCGCCGTCGCCTTCTCGCACGCGAAGGTGCGACCCACGCTGGACCCGCATCGAGCCGAGCAGATGCATCGACGAGGCACGGTCGAGAGCTCCGTGCGGTGGGTCGGCGTGAACGCGCTGGTACGCGAGGTGCGCCGCCGAGCCCCGGGACCAACGGCATTGTTGCGTTACGAGGATCTCGTCGCCCGTCCTCGGGACGCGCTGCCCCCGCTGCTCGCGCTTGCAGGTGACCCGGAAGGGCGGATCCCTTTCGTCGACGAGCGAACCGTGCGGATGGGCCCGAACCACACGGTGTGGGGGAACCGGAGCCGCTTCTCGGTTGGTGACGTCGAGATCCTTCCCGACGAACGCTGGCGCGACGAGATCTCCACCGTCGCGGCCGCGACGGCCACCGTGCTGACCTTGCCCTGGCTGTCGCGCTACGGCTACCCGACCAGGACGTGACCTATGACCCTTCCGGCTCGTAGTCCAGGGTCCGCATGACCGGACCGAACGCGCGCTCGACCGCGACCACCTGCTGCCCCGTCAGCGCCGTGCGCCAGCCCTCGACGGAACCCTCGCGGACGAATCGGACGCCGCGATCGACGCCCTTGGCGAACGCGGTGTCGGGCGCGCGGTCTTCCTTCTCGCGCATCGCCTCGATCGCGTTGTGCTCCACCGCGGCAGCGATGAGGTCCCTGTCGGGATCGGCGCCGAGCCAGGTCACGACCTCGGCAAGCGCCGCAGCCGGGTTTGCCTTGAGATCCTCGTAGCGCACGGTCAAGAGGCGGCTCGCACGGGCCGAGGAGGACCCACGCCAGCGCTCCACGTGGCGCCCCCACGCTCCCCACGGGTTCGACCTGCCTCGGACGAATGCGCCGACGAACGCCTCCTGGTCGTCCTCGAAGAGACCGCGTCGAAGCAACCATCGGAACTCCGACAGGGCCACGGCACGTGGATCCCGGACCATGTACACGACGCGCCGACTTCCGCTGTCGATCGTCTCGTGGCTCATCACGATGCGACCGCCGTCGGGAAGGATGCCTCGGGTGCGGACGTGATCTCCCAGGTATGGGATGTCGGCGTCCTCGGGCGAGAACTCCGCGGGGTGCCCCGTGAAGACCTCGGTCAGGAGGAACCTCATCCAGGTCGTTCCCGACCTCGGATAGGAGACCAACAGCGCGTCGTGAGGCGTGAGGCCCCGCCGGCGCAGGAGGAGGCTCGGATAGCGGACGACCCTGCTGCGGAAGCGCGCACGGCGGAGGCGGCTCGTCAGCGTCACGATCGCCGGTTCGCTCCGTCGCGTCCGGGCCACAACGGGTACCGGTATCGGGGCAGCAGCGGGGACGTGACGACCGTGGTGAGACGCCGATCGAACGCGGGCATCGCGTCAAGCCATTCGTCGTCCGCCCGAAGCTCGACCACCCCGGTCGCGAACCGGGTCGGGTTGCCCGACACGGTGTGGGTGGGCTGCATGTGAACCGAATGATCGTCGACGAAAGGGAGGTCGCCGGTCGTCTCGCCGACCATCGTCCGGATCGCTTCGATCGTGCGTCGGGGATCGGCGGCGAGGTCCTCGTACCGCAGGAGCATCGATCGGCCGCTCGGAGCTCGCCGGCGAACGAGCTCGGACAGCGCGTTGAGCTCGAGCCACCCCGCGGCCGTGGAGAGCCTGCCCTGGCGAGGCATCTGGGTGGCAGTGTCCGTGTCCAGCTCGCGCTTCGTTCGGCGCCAGGAATGGACGACGGCGCGTGGATCGCGCACGAGTTGGACGAAGTAGGGCTCCACTTGCGGAAGGAGGTTCGTCAACGCACCGTCCGACGGGCGCTTGGACGAGTCGACGATGACCCGCGCGCCCGTGACGTCGGCGATCGAGTGATAGAGCCGATCGGCCACGTCACGGTACCGGCCGAGCGCGGCCTGGTCGATCGTCGAGCCGGTCCCGCCGCGGAGCAGACCCAGCGTGTGGCGCGACCGCACGCTGCGGTCTTGCCACCGGCTCACCAGTGCGGGGTCGGGTGTTTCGTCCTGGAAAGCCATCGCGAGGACCTCGGACCAGACAGGACAGGCGCTCAACTGCTCGCCGCAGCCGCAACGACGCTGTTCCACGAGTCCCCGTTGCCACAGGTAGTGGAGCTCTCCTGTGGAGAAGAAGCCGTCGAGCTGGCCGAGGATGCTATCGAGCAGCGTGCTGCCGCTCCTCGTGTACCCGATGATGGACAGTATCTTCAACAAATCGTCAACAGATGGTCGGCAACCCGCCACAGCCTAGCAGTCCCACCCTGCTAGCTTCGCTGTACCGATGAAGCGCGTCCGGGTCCTCTACATCCTCGGCACGACACGATCAGGCTCGACGATCCTCGAGCGTGTGCTCGGGACGGCCTCGAACGTGTTCGCCGGGGGTGAGGTCCACTGGATGTGGCGCACGGCTCTTTCGGGCTCTGTGTGCAGCTGTGGCAGTCCGATCGGCAGCTGCGAGGTGTGGTCCGAGGTTCTTCGCCGTGCGGTAGGTGGCGACGCCGATGCGGCCGATGCCCAACAGGTCGTCCGGTGGCAGCGAGCCGCCCGCCTCCGGCGAACCTTCCGGTTGCTCTCGCGATCCTCTGTGCGACGCAGAGACGATCTGGGGCGGTACGTACATCTGCTGCGCAGGGTATATCCGGCGATCGAAGAGGTCACCGGCGCCTCCATGGTGGTGGACTCGTCAAAGTCCCCGGCGGTGGCGGCGATCCTTGCCCAGCTTCCGGAGATCGAGCTCTACCTCGTCCATCTCGTCCGGGACCCTCGTGCGTTCGCCTATTCCTGGCGTCGAGGCAAGCCGAGGGACGGCGAATCGCTCGGCGCGTACAGGCCGGGTCCCCTCCGCAGTGCCGCGAGATGGATCGCGACCAACCTCTTGGCCGAGGTCGTGCGACGGCGGGTTCCCCCCTCCCGGTCGTTGCTGGTTCGGTATGAGGATCTCGTGGAGCATCCGCGCGCGGTCACGGCGAGCATCCTCCGGTTCGCCGGCATCCCGGATCCGTCGCTGCCGTTCGCCGACGACCGCACCGTTCGGCTCGAGGGTGGCCACACGTCGTCGGGCAACCGCAGCCGTTTCGCGACCGGCGAGGTCACGATCGAGCACGACGACTCGTGGATGCGTGCCGCGCGCGACCCCGCGCGCACGCTGGTCGGCATGGTGACCGCACCATGGCTCGCCCGATACGGCTATTCTCTGCGAACGGACGGCTCAGCCGTTCGCGGTGCAGTTGACGCCCCAGTCCCCACAGTGCAGGAGGCGGTCTCCGCTCAAGACGTTGTCGTCGACGACGATCGCGAAGGGCGCGTCGAGGAGTCGTGAGTCGTCACGGAAGTTGATGCCTGCGACCTGGTTTCCGCCCAGGGTGTTCCCGCGGATGACAACGTTCGACGATGAGTTGGTCGCGATGCCTCCCCCGGGTGAACCGGAGGACTGCGGCCCGAACGCCCCGCTCGGAAGCGCGCACTCCGGGTTGCCGTCCCCCCAGTACGACGGGGAGCAGTTGTTGTCGAGCACCACGTTGCCCTGGATCAGCGCGGGACCGTGGGAGATCTCGTAGAAGATCCCCTTGCGGGTGTTGCCCCAGACCCGGTTGTTCACGACGTCGAAGGAGCCGCAGCCCACGTCGCACCAGACACCGTTGCCGATGTTCTCGTGGATCCGGTTATCGCGGATCACGACACCGTTCGCCGCCGCGAACTTCATCCCGCTCGCTCCGCCCCCGAGTTCGTTCGGGTTCCCGTTGCGGTAGACGTCGTTGTTCTCGATCACGACGCCGCCCAGGCCCTCCAGGCCGCAGCCGATCCCGTTGCGTCCGTTGCCGTGGAGACTCGAGTTCCGCACCACGGTCCCCTGCCAGCAGTCGATCGCGCGCAGCGAGAAGCCCGACATGTCGAGGCCGTCGATCGTGACGCCGACCGCGCCGGTGACGCCTCCGCTCCCCGTCTTGATCTGGAAGCCCGTGTCGGCGCCCACGCCCAGGAGCGTGGCCGGCCCGAGGAAGGCCATGCCGTCCTTCGGAACGATCGCCCGAGCGATCTTGTAGGTACCCGTCAAGCAGAACGTGGTCCCCTTCGGGTTCTGGTCGATGGCCGCCTGGATGTCCGCTCCGGCGGGCACCTGGACGCCTCCACATCCGCTGGTCGCGGGAGGGTCGCTCACCGGTGACGGCTCCGGCGAGGACGGATCCGGGGCCGGCGACGGGCTCGGGTCCGTCGTCGGGGGATTCTGCTTGGCCCCCGTCGTGTCGGGCACGCGCGTGAGCTCGATCCCCGACACGATCGGACGCCGCTTGACGCGGGCGAAGGTGATGTCGAGGCTCGTGTCGGTCGGGATCGTGAAGCTGGTCACGACTCCCTTGTAGCCGCCGACCAAGGCATAGATGTCGAAGTGTCGCAGCACTCGCTGCCCTTCGATCGAGACGTCGAAAAGCCTGATCCCGGCACCCTGCGCGCGTTTGATCGTCTCAGCGAAGTACAGATCGACCTGCCACGTGCCGGGGTCGACCGGGAACGACCACTGCATGTCCTCACCCTGTCGGGGATCCCAGCGGTGCGAGTGGAAGATCGTCTCGGGAGTCCCGGCCGGCACCGAGGGATCGGTGATATCCACCACGTCGCTCGTGGTCGCGGTTCGCACAGCGCCGGCGTTGACGTACGGTGACGGTGACGTCGAGGTGTCCCTCGTCCAGATCGGAGAGCCCTCCACCTCGTCGCCACCTGCATTGACCCGGAAATGGTTCGGGATGTGTCCATCCGCGTGCGCGATCGTGGACGAAACCACCACCGCGCCGAACAGCACGAAGGCCGCCCATCCAGCGACACGACGCCACCGGTCGTTCATCGTGAGATCCCCCTCTGCTGCTCCAGGAGGAACAGCCCTGCACCGCCCCGCGTTTCGGTACTGGTATCGGCCTCTCGCACGAAGGACTTGAGGAGACCTGTTGCGATGGACCGGTGCAGAAGGCGTTGGAGGGCGCTAGTCCGGTATCGTCCGAAGCGGATGCGAGAAGGAGCGTGATGAGCGCAACGCGGTGGGGGCCGTTCCGCAAGGCAGCTCTGTTCGCGCGTGCGTGGATGGAGCTCGTGTGGATCTGGTGGTCGCTGCGGCGCCACGCCCTGCCCGAGGTGGTACGGCGTGCCGGCGACGTCCCCGTCGTCGAAGGTCGCTACATCAACCCGAGCCGTTACGGGCGCGTCGTTGGGCGTGCGCTCGGCGCCGGTCCTGCGTCTCCGCGGTGTCTCCTACGGGCGCTGGTGCTCTTCCGCCAGCTGAAGCGTCAAGGTGACGACGCCGAGCTGGTGATCGGTCTCCCGATCGAAGCCGTCGACAAGGACGCACACGCGTGGGTGGAGATCGACGGCCGCGACGTCGGGCCTCCCCCGGGTCGTGCGATGCATGAACCGCTGGCTCGGTATCGGTAGGAGAAGGGTCGGAGCGTCAGTCGGACGTTTCCTCGCCGGTCACGCGCGACCGGCGTTCCGCTCGTGCCGCTCGCCGAGCGGCCACGACGGCGGGCCCCACATGCCAGAGGACCCAGAACGGGCGCCAGACGTAGGCAGCGAGCAGACCCAGGCGCCCTCGGCGAGCGATCGGGCGCCAGGCGCGGAGGAAGTCGCGGGACGGGAAGAGCTTGTGGAACACGACGCTCGCGCGACGGGAAACGCCTCGCTCCTTCAGGAACCACAGCGCTCCCATCGCAAGTGGCGGGGGCCGGTTCTCCTTGAGGACGAACTCGGCCCTGACGCCGGTCGACAAGCCGAGTCGCTCGGTCAGCGCGGCGCCGGCCGGGAGTCGTCGCAGGCCGGTTGCGAAGCCCTCGGTTGCTGAGATGCGCTGGGCGAGCGCGACGCTCTCCCGCCAGACCTCGTCGGGCACCAGGTCGATGGCACGCTGCAGGTCCACCAGCACGTGAGGCGAGCGAGCACCATCCTTGGCTGCGTGTAGCGCCAACACGACCGCACGTCCGGGCGGGGTGAGGACCTCGACGGGTCGCCCGCCCACCTCCATCCAGGTGGTGTCCTGGGAGAGCGCCTCCCACTGCGTCACCTCGCTGCCCTCTGCCCCGAGGAGCGCGTGGTGTAGGTCGACGGCCAGTCCGTTGTCGGGGCGGCGGAGCGTCATCGCGTACTTCGGACGGTCCGCCGAGAGCGTGTCCAGGCCCATGCGCTGGAACCCCTCCTGGTTGAGGATCCGCTCGGCGCGGTCCATGGTCGCGGGGTCGACCATGAGATCGATGTCGACGTAGGGTCGTTCGGACTCGTCCTGGTAGAGCCAGCGTGAGAGCGCTGGGCCTTTCAGCAGGAGCGCGCGGATCCCATCCGAACGAAGCGCGTCAACGGCCTGGGCGGTCGCCTGATCGAGCGCGAGTACGCGCATCGTCGAAAGCAGCGACTGATCCCGATCCATCCTGCGGCCTCCCTTGCCCGTCTTCGTCCTCGACCGGTGCGAGCCCGGGACCGTAACCGTAGCCGGATGGACTGTAGTAAGGAGAGAAGCGATCGACGTCGTACCGAGTGAGGACGATCCCCATCACGCTGGCGCCCACCGACCGCAGCTCGTGGATCGCCTCCGCCATCACGTCCTTGCGTGTCTTCGTCGCGTCCACCACGACGATGACCTCGTCGACCAAAGACGCGAGGTCGAGGGCGTCGGAGACGCCGAGGACGGGCGGGGCGTCGACGACCACCACGCTTGCCTGTTCGCTCAGACGCGACAAAGCGCTGAGCATCACGTTGGACCCCAGACCAACCCCGGGAGCCACGGTGGCGGTCCCCGAGGGGACCAGCGCGAGGTGGGGTCGTTGGGAGGGCAGCACGACGTCGGAGATCGTCGCCGTGCCGTTCAGGACGTCGGCCAAGCCCATGCCTCCGGAGTCCGGGAAGTACCGCTGGAGGCCGGGACGGCGAAGGTCGGCAGATACCAGCACCACCTCGAAGTCGGCCTGAGCGAGCGCGACCGAGATGTTGGCGGCCGTCGTGGTCTTCCCTTCGCCGAAGCGCGCGCTGGTCACCATGACCGTCCGGAACTCGGACTTGCTCCCCGCGAAGAGCAGGCGCGTTCGGAGCGCCCGGAACGCCTCGGCGGCCGCTGGGTCGCCGCTCTCACCGAGCGCGAAGTGCCGGTGCAGGGATGGCGCGGTCGGCACCTGCCCGAGCAGAGGCGCCTGCGCGGTGGCTTCCACATCGTCCCGGCTGCGGATCCGCTGGTCGAGCCGGTCGCGGAGGAACGCGAGCCCGATGCCGAGCAGCAGCCCGATCACCGCGCCGAGCAGCAGGGCTCGCTCGGGATGCGAGCTCGCCGGCCCAGAGGGCAGACCGGCGGACTGGAGGATCTGTCCCACGGGCGTGTTCGAAGCGAGCTCGAGGGTGTTGCTGCGCTGTTGCTGGTCCTGGATCTGGGTCAGGGTCGACGTGATCTCGAACTGCAGCGCCTGTTGTTCGCTCGAGCTCGTGCTCGACTCGAGCGCGTCTTGGCGCTGGGCGAGGTCCGTCTCGAGCTTTGTGATCAGCTGCTTGATGGACTCGAGCTGGGTATCGATGCTCGACAGGACGTTGTCGCGGCGGAAATCGAGGTAGGCATCGGCGTAGGCCTGCGCCGACTCCATGGCCGACCTGGGGCTCTGCGACTTCGAGACGAACACGAGCGTCTGCGTGTCCGGGGGATTGGTCACGGACACGCCGGCCAGATCAACGCCTTTGACCGCGACCTTGTCCGCGGCGCGCTGGGCCACCGCGGCCGAGCTCGCGATCTCGAGCTCGTTCGGCATGAAGATGAAGCTCTGGCTGGTGATCCCGGCCTCGGGCACGTTGACGGGCAAGACCAGTACGCTGGAGCTGGACACGTAGCGGTCGGGCTCTCTCGCGGTTCGCCAGAAGGCGACGACCGAGAAGATGACCACGGGGACCACGACCCACCACTTCCGCAGCCACAAGACGCGCAGGTAGTCCCGGAGTTCCATCTGGTCGTTCGGTCGGTCGTCGGGCACAGGATTCCGTTCCTTATGGGTCCCTCATGTTCCCACGGCGTCCTTGCCCATGTCAGGATGCCGGAGCGGCGTCACGGCATCTCCATGGGCCTGCTGTCTACGACCCCGGCGCGGCGCGCATCCGCGTTGACCCCTTGGCACTCTCCTGGCTATCCTGTTAGCACTCGGGACCGGGGAGTGCTAATGGCCCCCGAGCACGAGGTGGAGCGGGGAAGCCGAACGAGAAGGAGGGAAGGTCGCACATGGCGGACTTCAAGCTGCAACCACTCGAGGACCGGATCGTGGTGAAGCCGAGCGAGGGCGAGGAGATGACCTCGTCCGGGCTCGTCATCCCGGACACAGCCAAGGAGAAGCCCCAGGAGGGCTCGGTCGTGGCCGCGGGCCCGGGTCGCTGGAACGACGAGGGCACCGGCCGCGTGGCGCTGGACGTCAAGGTCGGCGACACCGTGATCTACTCGAAGTACGGCGGCACCGAGGTCAAGGTCGACGGCGATGAGTACCTGATCCTGTCGGCCCGCGACGTGCTCGCCGTCATGAAGAAGAAGAAGTAAGGAGGCCCGCATTGGCTTCGAAACTGCTGAGGTTCGGCGAGGACGCGAGGCACTCGCTGGAAGCCGGCGTCGACAAGCTCGCCGACGCCGTAGCGATCACGCTCGGGCCCAAGGGTCAGAACGTCGTGCTCGACAAGAAGTGGGGCGCCCCCACGATCACGAACGACGGCGTGACGATCGCGAAGGAGATCGAGCTGGAGGACCCATGGGAGAACTTGGGCGCCCAGCTCACGAAGGAGGTCGCCACCAAGACGAACGACGTCGCGGGTGACGGAACCACCACGGCCACCGTGCTGGCGCGGGCGATGGTCAAGGGCGGCATGAAGAACGTCGCCGCAGGCGCGAACCCGATGGCGCTCAAGCGCGGCATCGAGAAGGCCGTGGAGTCGGCGGTCGAGGCGATCAAGAACCAGTCCAAAGACATCGAGTCCAAGGACGAGATCGCGCAGATCGCCGCCATCTCGGCCGCCGACACCGAGATCGGCACGACGATCGCCGAGGCGCTGGACAAGGTCGGCAAGGACGGCGTGATCACGGTCGAGGAGTCCAACACGTTCGGTATCGAGCTGGAGTTCACGGAGGGGATGCAGTTCGACAAGGGCTTCATCTCGCCGTACTTCGTCTCCGACCCCGAGCGCCAGGAGGCCGTCCTCGAGGAGCCGTACCTGCTGTTCATCAACAAGAAGATCTCGAGCGCCCAGGAGTTCCTCCCCGTGCTGGAGAAGGTCTTGCAGGCGGGGAAGCCGCTCGCGATCGTGGCCGAGGATGTCGAGGGCGAGGCGCTCGCCACGCTCGTGGTCAACAAGATCCGCGGCACGTTCAACGCGGTCGCGGTGAAGGCTCCCGGGTTCGGCGACCGCCGCAAGGCGATGCTTGCCGACATGGCGGTTCTCACCGGCGGCGAGGTCGTGAGCGAGGAGGTCGGCCTCAAGCTCGAGAACGTCACGCTCGACCTGCTCGGGCAGGCCCGCAAGGTGGTCGTCACGAAGGACACGACGACGATCGTCGAGGGGGCCGGCAAGGACGCCGAGGTACAGGGCCGGATCAACCAGATCAAGGCCGAGATCGAGAAGACCGATTCCGACTGGGACCGCGAGAAGCTGCAGGAGCGGCTGGCGAAGCTCTCCGGCGGCGTCGCGGTGATCAAGGTCGGCGCGGCCACCGAGGTGGAGTTGAAGGAGAAGAAGCACCGCATCGAGGACGCGGTGTCCGCCACCCGCGCCGCGGTCGAGGAGGGCATCGTTCCCGGCGGCGGGGTCACGCTGATCCGCGCCGAGGACGCGCTCGGGAAGCTCGACCTCACGGGCGACGAAGCCACCGGGGTGAGCATCGTCCGTAACGCGCTCGCCGAGCCTGCACGCCGCATCGCGCAGAACGCCGGATACGAAGGCGCGGTGATCGTCCAGCAGATCCGGTCGGAGGGGAACGGCCGCGGGTTCAACGCGGCTACCGGAGAGTGGGTCGACATGCTGAAGGCCGGCATCATCGACCCGGCGAAGGTGACGCGCTCCGCGCTGCAGAACGCGGCATCGATCGCGGCGCTCGTGCTGACGACCGAGTCCACGGTCGTGGAAAAGCCCGAGGACGAGGACGAGGCGGCCGCCGCGGCCGGTCACGGTCACATGCACTAGCTCGGTCGAACCCCGGGCGGAGCAAAGAGGGCCTCCTTCGGGGGGGTCCTCTTTCTCGTCCATGTGGTGGGTGTTTGCACGCGCGACGGCTCGGTGCCAGGATGCATCGGCCGATCGCAAGGGAGGGTCTCGGGGTGTCACGTCATCCGTCCGGTCGTTCCGTCGCATCCGTGCTCTTGGTCGCTCTGGTTACCGCGACGCTCGTAGCGGTCGGGGGCTCCGCCTCCGCGGCCACGATCAACGTGAACTGCAAAGCGGGAGGGGACCTGCAGAGCAAGCTCACGTCCGCCCCCACGGGCAGCACGATCCTGATCAAGGGCACCTGCCTGGGCAGCTTCTCGTTCGCTGGAAAGACCCTGACACTCAAGGGCAACCCGTCGGCGACGCTCGACGGGATGGATGCGGGGCCGACGCTTTTCGCCGCTGGGCCGACGCATCTCGTCGGCCTGACCGTCACCGGTGGGTTCTTTGGGTTCGGCGCAGGGGTCGTCAACAGCGGTGGGCTCACCCTGAAGAACGTGAAGGTGAGCGGCAACCTCACCACGAGCACGACCACCGCGGTCGGTGGCGGCATCCTCGCCTTCAACAACCTGACGATCGACTCGTCGACGATCAGCTCCAACCGTGCTTCCGCCGTCGGGGACGGCGCGACGACACTCGGCGCGGGCATCTTCGCCGCGGGGAACGTCAAGATCGCGAACTCGGTGATCTCGGGGAACGTCGCCACGACGTACTCAGGGTCGGGATCGGGCGAGGTCGATGGATCCGCCATCTCAACGGGGGGCAAGCTCACGATCAACAACACGAAGATCCTCGGCAACAGCGCCGCCACCGGTGGTGACGGGGGCGAATCTCTCGGGGCAGCCGTCTACGTCGAATCTTCGTCCGGCGCGGCGGTATCCATCACGAAGTCGACCGTGAGCGGCAACAGCACGGCAGCGGTCTCGTCGACCACCACCAGCGGTACGGCGGCGGGAACGATCATCGTGCAGAGCGCTCCGTTGGCGATCGCGGGGTCGAAGGTCACCGGGAACCGTGTGATGGCGACCTCGACGAACGCCGGCATGGAGGCGGTCGGGGGAGGTGCGTACGGCACTGCTTCGATCAAGGTCACGGGCTCGTCCATCGCCAGCAACGTGGCGAAGGCATCCGGAACCGGCCCGGTGGTGGTAGCAGGGACTGGTCTCTTCGGCGCCTCGGTGACGGTCGCGAAGAGCACGATCGCGGGGAATGCCGGCTCCGCCACGTCGAGCGCCGGGATCGCCGAAGCGCTCGCGGCCGTCTACTCGGGCGGCGCGTTCAAGGTGTCGAAGTCCACCCTGAATGGCAACACGTTCGGTGCGGACGCGACGGGCGGGGACGCGATCGGATACGGAGCAGTGTTCGGCGGCACCCTCAACATGAACGCGTCGACCATCTCTCGGAACAAGGCGTCGGCGAAGACCCGCACCAGCGGGCAGAGTGCCATCGCGCTGGGCGGCGGCGGATTCTTCGTCGGCGGGTCCGGGAAGAACTCGACGATCGCGCTGAACCGCGTGACCGGAACCTCGCCGGCGGTCGGGGGCACGACGATGGCTCTGGCAGGCGGCATGTACGTGCCCGCGTCGATGGCGCTCACGGATGTCACGGTGGCGGGCAACACGGTCGCAGGCTCGGGCGCCACGCTCACCCGTCAGGGCGGCGGGCTCTACGGCTCCAGCGGCACCACGCTGAAGGGCACCATCGTCGGCACCAACAGTGCCCCGCAGGGCCCCGACTGCTTCGGGGGCCCGCACTCGAACGGCCACAACCTGATCGGGAAGACCGCCGGGTGCACGTTCACCAAGGTGGGGAGCGACAAGGTGAACAAGAACCCGAAGCTCAGGATCCTCAAGAACAACGGCGGCCCGACCCAGACGATGGCGATCGCCGGCACGAGTCCGGCTCGGAACACGGGCGTGTGTCCGCCACACGTGGACCAGCGGGGCGTGCACCGGCCGCAGGGTCCGAAGTGCGACATCGGGGCCTTCGAGCTCAAGGCGAGCGAGGCCTCGACCGCAACCGCCCTGTTCCGCGCGCCCACGCACCGGTCGACGCTGAGCGTCGGCCCGGCGCCCTCGGTGACCATGGCGCGGGTGAGCAAGGCGATCGCTGCGATCCCGGACCTGGGGGCCTTCCTCGATCGGATCCGGGGTTTGAGCGCAGTCAAGCTGCGTCTGCCGTAGTCGCCGGCGTGCGTGTGGCCATGGCCACCCGCACTGGTCTTCAGTGCCGACGAAGCACTCGGGAGGCGGGCCCCAGGGCCCGCCTCCTGTCTAGGATGCGACCGTGAGCCCACGGCCCACGGAGCTGCCTGCCGGGACGCCCACGGCCGAGGTGGTCGATCTGGTCGCGCGCGGATTCGAGGCGGAGGGCATCCCCGCCGTGCTGCTGCGGGCCCCCCGGGTCGATGCCGGCCCGGCGGCCAACGTCCCTGACGGGACCTGGCGACACGACCTCGACCTGATGGTTCCTCGGTCCAGTCGCAGGGCGGCCGCCCGCGTGCTCGACGGGCTCGACTGGCGTCTGTCGGTGGGCGGCTTCGGCCGATGGTCCAGCGTTCCGACCGTCTCCTACCACTGGGAGTACTCGCCGGAGCTCGACCTGCACCGCGGGCTCCCCGGAGGGCCTGCCCCGTCGTGGTCCTTGCGTGGGCTCGAGCGAGCGCTGTTCCAGCGGAGCAGGCCCACAAGCTGTGGCCTCGCCGTTCCCGACGAGGCCTCCCTCGCCGTGTTCTCGGCAGTGCAGGCGGCCAGGCCGTCGTCGTTCCGGCGCATGTGGCTGGCCGATCTCGCCGCCCATGCGGACGTCGTCGGGGTGGGGAAGGTTCGCGAGGTGGCCCGGTCGCTCGGCCTCCTCTCGTGCATCGAATGGGCGATCGCGCCGACCGCAGAGGGGCTCGCCGCCCATCTCGGCGGTCGCGTGTTCGACGATCGGATCAGCCGCGGGATCTGGGCCGGTGGGGTCAGCCTCCGCCGACATCTGCGTCCGAGGCGGTTGGCCACGCTGGTGGGCGGCGTTCCGCGGATCGGCTCCACGCCGGTGCGCGCGCGCTTCGCGGGGTTGGAGCTCCATGCGGGTCCGGGGGCGTTCGTTCCCCAGCCCGTGACCGAGCCGATGGTGGCGCTCGCCCTGGACGGTCTGTCGCCGGGGGTGGGGGGTCTGGTCTGTGACGTGGGCACGGGCGTGGGCGGCGTCGCCCTCGCGGTGGCGCACGCCAGGCCCGATGTGCAGGTCATCGGGTGCGACATCTCGCGCGCGGGCCTCCGGTGGGCTCGCCGGAACGGCCGGCGACTCGGGATCACGAACGCGACGTTCCGGCGGGGTTCGCTGCTGGACCCGCTCGATCGTGGGCTGGCCGATCGGGTCGACGTGATCACGGGCAACGTCCCCTACGTGCCTCCCCACGTGTTCGGGCCCACGTACAACGACCGCGACGGGGCGGTCCTCGGCGGCGGGAGCGACGGGCTCGACCTGCACCGTGAGCTCCTCCGGGAGTCGACGATGTTTCTTGCACCGCAAGGGCGGCTGATCCTCCAGATGGCCATCGACCAGTGGGAGGTCTTCGCTGCAGAGATGGCTGCCTGGGGCTTTGCGGCGCAACCCATGGCCGCAACGAGTTTCGAGGATGCGATCTGCTGGGGGATAGCGGACGCGGGGTAGGCCGTTTGGCCTAATTTCGCACTTTGGAGGACGGTAGGGTTTACATCGAACGCCTCAGTGGGTAGCCTGCATCGAACAGGAAGACCAGCAGTGGCAGCATCGAATCGACCGAGCGTTCTCGGACAGGAGGAGGGCAGTCCATGCGGTACGAATCCCCCCGGATCACCGACTTCGGCTCCATCGCGAAGCACACGTTCATCACCCCTGGTGGCCACACCAAGGATCACATCGTGTGTGAGCTCGACCCGATGTTCGGCGAGTACTCCTGCGGCGAAGAGGGCTCGTAGTCGCCGAATAGCAAGCGTGTAAAGGCCCCGGGCCATGCGCCCGGGGTCTTTTCATCCTCCGACGCCTTCCGCCGACCACCGCCGACGAAAGCGGACCATTCGGGCGTTGCGGGATCTGTGACGCAGTTCCTACAGTTGACGCCATGTCCGCGATCGTCTTCGTCCTCTCGCGCCGTAGCGTGGCCGAACCGGCCGCGGTCGAACGTGGGTTGGCGGCGTCCCCCCACCGCGGCACGAGGACGGAGTCCCGCATCGAGGGATCGGCGTGTGTCGGGGTCGCGCGCGGAGAGGGACCCCAAGGGGCGACGATCCACCACGCGGAAGGCCTCCTGTGTGCGGTCGGCGGAAAGATCGACAACCTCGACGAGATCGCCAAGGAGCTCGGCGACGACGCGTCGGCAACCGGCGATCTGACGGCCGCCGCCCTTGTGCATCGCGGGTTTCGCCTTCGCGGGCAGGACTTCGTCCCGCAGCTGCGAGGCGCGTTCGAAGCGGTGGTCACCGACGGGGAGCGGGCCTGGGCGTTCCGGGATCACTTCGGGTTCCGCCCGTTGTTCCTTCGAGACGACGGGGAGCGATTCGTCGCCGCCACCGAGGCCAAGCAGGTGGCTGCGGCCTCCGGTATCGCCCTCCAACCCGACGTGGACGTCTTGGAGGCGATCCTGTTCGGGCAGTACGACGACGACACCCCCTCGGCCCTCGTCGGTGTGCGCCGGCTCCCGAAGGCGACCATCGTGGAGGCCGACGCCCGTAGGGCGCGGACGCGGCGGTACTGGAACCCGCGATCGTTGATCGAAACGGGCACCTACGACGACGACGAGATCCGGGAACGGTTCGACGATCTGATGGGGCGGGCGGTCGCCCGCACCTTGACGGGAGAGGACCTGATCTCCCTCTCCGGTGGCCTCGACTCGCCGACCGTCGCGGCGTTCGCGGCGCCGGAGCACCTTCGCCGGTACGGGGAGCCCATCCACGCTCTTTCCGCCGTGTATCCCGATCAGCCCTCCGTCGACGAGTCGCCGTGGATCGAGGAGGTCGCTCACTCCCTCGGCATGCCGCTGCATACCTTCGCGCGAAGCGCGAGCCCGCTCTCCGGGCTGCAGCGGTGGATGCAGCTGTTCGACGGCCCGATCCCGACGTTGGTCGTCAACGACGTGCAAGAGCACTACGAGCAGGTGCGTGCTGCCGGCAAGCGGACGATGCTGACGGGAGAGCTGGCGGAATTCTCGGTGGACCAGCGCCGGTACCTCGCGCCGCATCTGCTGCGAACCGGCCGGCTCGGAGCCCTGTGGCGTCTGTACCGGCGGCAGCACGGGTACGGCGTGCCGACCGCCGCCTTCGTCCGTCAGCTCGGCTTCGCCTTCGCCCCGCGGAGCCTCGAGGTGGCGAGGATCCGCAGGCGTGCCACGGTCGCCGGGAGCGTCGGCGTTCCCACATGGGTCGATTCCTCCCGGGTCCGGGAAGCCGAGATGGCGTTCGCCCTACCGGCCGCGGAGCGCTGGGCGGCGACCCAGCTGGGGGCGATCGAGGGGCCCGGGCTGAACATGGAGGCGGATGAGATCTGCCAGGAGGTGTGCGGCGTCATGACCCGCCGTCCCTGGGCGGACGTCGACCTGTTCGAGTTCTTCCTGTCGCTACCGGCCGATGTGAAGTACGCGGGCGACCTCCGCAAGGACATCATCCGGTCGCTGATGCGCGGACGCGTGCCCGACTCCATCCTCGACCGTCGCAGGAAGACGCTGTTCAATGCCTCGATCATGGCAAGGATCGAGTACGAGGAGCTTCGCCGGTGGCTCGTCGATCCGCCGACGCGCATGCCCGGCGTCCGCTACGACATCCTGGCGGACCGCCTGCAGAGCGAGGACTTGACGCTGGTGGAGTACGAGTGGGCCAAGGACCTGGCCGCCGTCCACGCCTTCCTGGCCCTGTGGTGAGCAGCGTGACGACCGTGGTCTCGCGCTCGCTGGTGGACGACCCGGCGATCCCCGTCGAGGCCGTCGGGATCGGCAGACGGTTCGGCAAGACGGTCGCCCTGGACAACGTAACGTTGCGGATCCAACGAGGCAGCATCCACGCGTTGCTCGGACCGAACGGGGCGGGGAAGACGACGCTGCTTCGAGTGCTGACCGGTCTGGTCGACCCGGATCAGGGCGACGTCCGGTTGATGGGCATCGGATGGAGTGGGGGAACCTCTCGACAGGTTCGGCGACTGTTCGGGCTCGTGCCGTCGGGCGACCGCACCTTCTACCTGCGGTTGTCCGGGCTGGAGAACCTCGTGTTCTTCGGCCGGATGTACGGCTTGAGCAGGCGCCAGGCCATCGCTCGGGCTCGCGAGGTGTTGGAGTCGGTGGAGCTCACCGACGCTGCGAACGTGACCGTCGGCGTGTACTCCCACGGCATGCAGAAGCGCCTTTCGCTGGCCCGGGCCTTCCTCCTCTCGCCGCCGATCCTGTTCGTCGACGAAGCTACCCACGACCTCGACCCTGAGGCCTCTGCTCGAGCGCGTGACCTCGTCGCGGCCGCGGCCGGGTCGGGGACCGCGGTCGTGTGGGCCACCCAGCGCGTCGACGAGATCCGCGGTTTCGCCGATCGGGTCACCCTGCTCGACCGCGGGAACGTCCGGTTCGAGGGAACCGTGCCGGAGCTGATGGGAACGACGGGAGCACGGCGGTTCCTCCTCCATCTGGCCCGGCGGCCGGGCGAGGGCGCCCAGATCGACCGCGTGGTCGACGTGGTGGGTGCCGCGGGGAGCGTCCTGCCTGCCGGCGGTGAGGGCGACGACGGCGAGCACCTGCTCCTGGTTCTACAAGGCGACGCCGTCCTCGGCGACGTGATCGCGGCGATCGCCGGCGTCGGGATCAAGGTCGTCGCGTGCCGGGAGGAGCGATCCGAGATCGAGCAGGCCTTCCTCCGATTGATCGGATCCTCATGAGCGCAGTCCCGATGAGGTCTCGCGCTGCCGCCCTGCGGGAGGAGGTCCGGAAGCTTCCGGCGTTCTTCCGTCGCGATCTGCTGGTCACCTGGAGCTATCGGTTGGCGTTCTTCACCGACTGGATCAACCTGCTCGCCCAGGTCGTCGTCTTCTTCTTCGTCAGCGATCTCGTGAACCCATCCAAGATCCCCAGCTTCGGGGGACAGCAGGCGTCCTACATGCAGTTCGTCGTGATCGGGATCGCGGTGACGTCGTTCGTCCAAGTCAGCCTGGCTCGCGTCACGGCGGCGATCCGGAACGAACAGTTGCAGGGCACGCTCGAGACCCTCCTCCTGACGCCGACTGCGCCGGCGACGTTCCAGCTCGGATCCGCGCTCTACGAGCTGGTCTACGTCCCGGTCCGCGTCGTGTTGTTCCTGGCGCTCGCCGCCGGTCTGTTCGATGTCCGGTTCACGGTTCAAGGGCTCCCCCAGGCCATCGCGGTGCTCGTCGTTTTCGTACCGTTCGTCTGGGGGCTCGGCATCACGGCCGCGGCGGCGACCATCACGTTCAGGCGAGGCGGTGCCGGCGTCGGGGCCGCGGCGTCGGTCATCACCATCACCTCCGGCGCCTACTTCCCGGTGGACATCCTCCCGAGCTGGGCGTCGTGGATCGCGAAGCTGAACCCGCTCACGCTGGCGCTCGACACGATCCGGGTCGCGTTGCTCGGCGGCGGTGGATGGGCCGAGACGTTGCCGACCATCGCCATCCTGCTGCCGGTGGCGGTCGCCTCGCTCACCGTGGGCGTGTTCGCCTTCCGCGCAGCCCTTCGTCGTGAGCGACGTCGCGGCACTTTGGGTCTCTACTGAGCGGCAATGCCTGCCGAGACTATGGCTATGCCCTCACCGATCCAGCCCGAGATGACCATCCGCCCGAGTCCACGCGCCACCTACCGCAAGCTCGCCGACGGGTCGGGAGGCGTGCTCCTGCACCTGGATACCGCTGCGTACCACGGCCTCAACGAGGTCGGAGCTCTCGTCTGGTCGATCATCGAGCCCGGCGTGACCTTCGAGGTATTGATGGGTCGTCTCGAGGGAGAGTTCGAAGAGGCTCCCGCGACGCTTCGTGAGGAGATCGAGGAGTTCCTGCGCTCGCTCGAGGAACGAGGGCTCGTGCGCATCGGCACCGCGGACGCCTAGCTCAGGCGCGCGCGACGGATTCCTCAAGCGTCCTCATCACCTCGTCCAGCGACCCGTAGTCGAGCGGGCGGTAGAGGTTCCATACGGGGATCTGCGCGGCGAGCTGCGCGATAGCGCCGAAGCAGCGTGCCCGGTCATCGTCCGTCGGGAGCTTGAACGCCAGCGTCCAGAGCTCCTGCACGGCGACGGCCGGGTCCACGCGCTCCAGGCGCACCCGGTCCTCGATCCGCAGGAGCACCAGGGCGGCGATCGGGACGGGCGACGTATCTCCGCGCCGATGCTCCGCCAGCGAGAGGTGGATGCGATCCGGGTCCTCGCCCACGATCGTGGCGTCGTCCACCTGCAGCTGTGCGAACGAGTCCCGCCGTAGCCGGAGCATCGCCGGGCCGGGGACCGCCACGGGGTCATGGGCGGGTCGGCAACAGGTGGTGTCCTCAGAGAGCAGACGAGCCCCGGCCCCATGGAACGCGGCCGCGAGCGTGGTCTTCCCGTGACGCCCGGGAGCCCCGAAGATGACGGCGCGACCGTCGATCTCGACCGACGCGGCGTGCAGCGACTGGTCTCCGCGCGCGAGCACGCTCAGCGACGTCGGGATGCCCCAGAGCCGCTCCTCGCGCGCGACGGGGTCGGCGTCGGCGGGCACCTCGATGCGTGCCGCCGCGTGGTCGACCGTGTACCAACCGAGTCGCTCGATCCACAGCAGTGACCGCTCGCCGTCGCGCCAGAGCTTCGCGTGGAAGGGGTTGCCGGGGCGGGGGAGCCATTCACGGAGCGGGGTGCCGTCGGGCGCCGGCTCGTCCGCGCCCACGCCGACGCGCAGCTCGTCCCCGCCGCCGGCGCGCAGGTACCGAAGGGGTATCTCCGATCGAACGGCGAAACCGGCAACCGACCCGGTCGATCCGGGGCCTTCCGGAACCTGATCGCCGCTGCCCATGGAGACGGGAGGATACCGCTCGCCCGTCGACTCCCCGCTGAAGGACGATCGCTCGTGGCGGCATACACTCGAGCGATGTTCGACGCCCTGCTTCGTGCCTGGGACGGGGAGGAGCTCGTCTCCCGGTTCGACGAACCGACGGGGACCTGGATGTTCGTCGGCGTGCACTCCACGGTGATGGGTCCGGCGATGGGCGGCACGCGGTTGAAGCCGTACCCCGCACCGGAAGACGCCTTGCGTGACGTGCTCCGTCTGTCGGCGGCGATGACGATGAAGCAGGCGGCCGCCGGTCTCCCCTTCGGAGGCGGCAAGGCCGTCCTGGCCGTCCCGGAGGTCCCGCCGCCGGGCAGCGCGGCGCGGCGGACGCTCCTCTCCCGGTACGCGGCTCTCGTGGAGTCGCTTCACGGCACCTACGTGACGGCCGCCGACATGAACACGGGCGAGGCGGACATGGACGTGATCGGTGAGGTGACGACCCACGTGCTCGGCCGGTCGCGCACGGCCGGCGGCTCGGGGGATCCGTCCGACGGCACGGCGCTCGGCGTGTTCCACGGCATCATGGCGAGTTGCCGGCACGCGTACGGCTCGGGGGGCATGGGCGGTCGGACCGTGCTCGTGCAGGGCGTGGGCGCCGTCGGTGCGCGCCTCGCGGAGCTGCTGTACGAAGCGGGAGCCGAGGTGCTGGTCGCCGACGTCGACGAGGAGCGGGCGGCGAGGGTGGCTGAGGGTTCCGGCGGGGCCGTGGTCGGGCCCGCCGATGTGATCGGGACGCCGTGCGACGTCTACGTGCCCTGCGCCACCGGCGCGGTGCTGACGCAGGAGACGATCCCGAAACTCGCATGCGGCGTGGTCGCCGGCGCGTCGAACAACCAGCTCGGTGAGCCCAAGGACGCCGACCTGCTCCGCGAGCACGGCATCCTCTACGCACCCGACTACGTGATCAACGCCGGCGGCGTGCTCCACCTCGCCGGGTACGAGACCCTCGGCTGGGACGAGGCTGCGATGACCGCTCACCTCGCCGGCATCGGCACGACCCTCGACTCGATCTTCGTCAAGGCCGAACGTGACGGGATCACGACGGCCGAGGTGGCGGATCGCATCGCCCTGGCACGGATCGAGGCCGGCCGCGACGACTGACCGTCACGACAGGACGCGCTTGCGGAACCCGTCGATCCCGAGCGCCAGGAAGAGTGCGGCGAAGCCCAGGAGCCCCGCGTAGATCGCCCACACGGACATGTGTGGGGTCCCCGGCGTCATCGAGATCCGCATCCCCTCGCTCATGTAGACGAGCGGGTTCACGAGCACCAGGTCCTTGAGCCACCCGACGGGCGTCAGGCGGCCCCACGGGTAGTAGGTCGCCCCGAGGAACACGATCGGCAGCACGACGATCCCGAAGAGAAGCGGGACCTGACGCGGACTCACGCGGGTGCCGAGCACCAGCCCGAGGGCGGCGGCCGTCACGCACGAGAGCGGCAGCAACACGACCAGCTCGAGGGGCTGAACGTCCAGATGGACGGGGGTCGCCGGCACCACGAGCGCCAGCGGGAACACGATCGCAGCGGCGATCAGCCCCTGGATCGCGCCCGCGAGGACCTTCTCGAGCGCCACGGACCACACGGGCAGCGGCGCCATCACGCGGTCCTCGATCTCGCGGCTGTAGCCGAAGTCCTGCACCAGCGGCAGCGCCACGGCCTGGATGCCTTGGAAGATGCACGCGATCGCGACGACGCCGGGGACGAGCAGGCTCGAGAACGCCTGCTGGCCGGCCGCGCCGCCGACGCCGAGCCCGATCTTCGGGAACACGTAGGTGAAGACGAAGACGAACAGCAGCGGCTGCATCACGGTCCGTGCCAGGAACTGCGCGAACTCCTTCCGCAGGACCGTGAGGTCGCGGAGCAAGAGCGCGCTGAAGGCGGCACCCGGTGTGCTCCGCAACGAGCGCACGTGGGGGAGGCGACCGGGCAGCGGCTCCGCCGAGGAACTCATTCCCGAAGGTCCTTCCCGGTCAGGTTGATGAAGACGGTCTCGAGCGACGGCTCGTCGACCGAGACGTCGTGCACCGGGAACCCACCCGCCTCGGCCGTCTGGATCACGCGCGGGAGCAGCCCGTCGACGCCGCGCGCGGTCAGCTGGACCGATTCGCCGAGCACCGTAGCCCCCGTCACCCCATCCATGTCCCGCAGATGCGCCGCCAGCCGATCAGGCTCCGTGCCGGCGTGGATCCGCACGATCGTGTCTCCTCCCACGGTGCGCTTCAGGCTGGCCGGCGCGTCGAGGGCGAGGATGTGCCCGTGATCCATGATCGCGACGCGCTCGCAGAGCTTGTCGGCCTCCTCCATGAAGTGCGTGGTCAGCACGACGGTCTGTCCCTCTGCGTGGATCTCGGCCAGGATCTCCCACAACGCCAGCCGCGACTGCGGGTCCAGACCGGAGGTCGGCTCGTCGAGGAACAGCACCTGTGGGCGATGCGCGACCGCCCGGGCGACCATCAGCCGCTGGGCCATCCCGCCCGAGAGCGTGGCCACGTCGGCGTCGGCGCGGTCGGCGAGGCGGAAGACGTCGAGCAGCGTGTCGGCGACGCGCCGCGCATCCCGCATGCCCATGCCGAAGTAACGGCCGTGGTAGTAGAGGTTCTCGCGAACGGTCAGGCTCCGATCGAGGGTGTTGGATTGCGACACGACGCCGACCCTGGCCTTCGCGAGCGCGGGGTGGGCGCCGACGTTCACTCCGGCCACGACGGCCGACCCCGACGTCGGAACGACCCGGGTGGTCAGCATGCCCACCGTGGTGGTCTTCCCCGCGCCGTTGGGCCCGAGGAGCCCGAAGATCTCGCCCGCGCGAACCTCGAGGCGAAGATCGTCGACGGCGGTCACTCCGGTCGGGTAGACCTTGGTCAGCCGATCGGCGAAGATCACCATGTCGCCGCTCGGGCCGGCCTCGGTCTTCGTGGCTTCGGGCGCGGCATCCATGGGCACCCTCACGATACGGCGCCCGCGGAGAACCGGGCTGTCGGGTCAGACGAAGGGCTTCTCCTGGCCGGCTCGTCCGAGCCCGACGAGCAGCCCCGCCGCGAGGACGACGTTGGTGGTGGCGAAGAACCACCACAGGAAGCTCCCGGCGCCCGGCGGGACCGAGAAGAGCGCGTTGAGGCCCGTGACCGTGGCGGTGAGCGCCGCCGTCAACGCGAACGCCCAGGACCACCACCACACGTCGCCGAGGTTCCGCGAGACGAGCACGGCGAGCAACGCCAGACCGATCGCGGCGGCGCCTGCGACGCGGACGTACGTGTAGTCGGGGTAGGGGACCTGGTCGAAGAGGTCGACCAGCGCCCAGCGGGGGGCGACCGCGATCGCCGCCCCGCATGCCACCCACACGACCGCGAACGCACGCAGCGAGCGCCGCAGGATCGTCACCCGCGCCCCGTCCGATCGAGCGCTTCCCAGCCCAAAGTGCCTGGTAGGATACGTGAACCGCGGATGGCTCCCTGGTGCGGCAGCACGCCCGCCTCCCGGCGAACCTTGGTCTCGAACCGGAGGAACACGCACATGCAACAAGGCCCGAGGGTGGTCGTGATCGGTCTGGACTGCGCCGCGCCTCGTCTGCTGTTCGACGACCTTCACGCCGAGGTTCCCGCGATCGCCAAGCTCATGTCGGAGGGCATGTACGGCCCCCTGGCGTCGATCACGCCGCCGATCACGGTGCCGGCCTGGGCGTGCGCCATGACGGGCAAGACCCCCGGCGAGCTCGGCATCTACGGGTTCCGCAACCGGAAGGACTCCTCCTACGACGGTCTCTCGATCGCGCATTCGGGCTCCGTCAAGGCGCCGGCGGTCTGGGACGAGCTCGGTGCCCGCGGGATGCGTTCGGTGCTGATCGGGGTGCCGCCGTCGTTCCCACCGCCGAAGGGCTTCCCGGGGTGGCGCGTCGGCTGCTTCCTCACGCCGCCGTCGGCGGAGCGATGGGCCTATCCGCAGGAACTCGAGGTGGAGATCGAGGAGGAGCTCGGGGGCTCCGGCTCCTACATCTTCGACATCCCGAACTTCCGCAACGCCGGGCTCGACGTCACGCTCGATCAGGTATTCAAGATGACCGAGCGGCGGTTCCAGGTGGGACGGCGACTGATCAAGAACAAGCCGTGGGACTTCTTCATGCTCTGCGACATCGCTCCGGACCGCCTGCATCACGTCTTCTGGCAGTACTACGACGCTCGCCACCCCTTGTACGAGCCGGGCAACAAGTACGAGGGCATCTTCCGCGACTACTACCGCGCGCTCGACCGCGAGGTCGCGTCGTTCCTCGAGCTGGTGCCCGACGACGCCGTGACCATCCTGATGTCGGACCACGGCGCGCGTCCGATGATGGGAGGTCTGTGCTTCAACGACTGGCTCATCGCCGAGGGGTACCTCGCGCTCGAGGAGCCGGTGTCGCAGCCGACCCCGATCAAGGACGTCTCGATCGACTGGAGCAAGACGGCTGCCTGGGGCGACGGTGGCTACTACGGACGATTGTTCCTCAACGTCAAGGGGCGGGAGCCGCAGGGCGTGATCGAGCCGTCGAACTACGAGGCCGTTCGCGACGAGCTCCTCGCCAAGCTCGAGTCGGCGCCGGGTCCCGACGGCGAGCCGCTCGGCACCAAGGTGTTCAAGCCGCAGGACGTCTATCCGGAGGTCCGGGGCGTGGCGCCCGACCTGATCGTGTACTTCGGCGACCTGGAGTGGCGTTCGGTGGGCTCCGTCGGCAACCCCAGCGTCTACACGTACGAGAACGACACGGGTCCCGACGGCGCGAACCACGACCGCGACGGGGTGATCGTCGTGACGGGCGCTCCCGGCCAGCCCTCGGGGCGTGTCGAGGGGCTGAGCCTGGTGGACGTCGGACCGACCATCCTGTCCCTCTACGGCATCGACGGGCCCGACGGCCCGACCGGAAGGAGCTTCCTGTGACGCATCACGAGGACCGCGGCTTCACCGTGTGGTTCACCGGCCTCTCGGGGGCCGGCAAGTCGACGATCGCCGAGATGCTCTACCACGAGTTCCAGGCGCGGGGTCTCAGGACCGAGATCCTCGACGGCGACGTCGTGCGGCAGAACCTCTCCAAGGGCCTCGGCTTCTCCAAGGAGGACCGCGACACGAACATCCTGCGGATCGCGTTCGTCGCCGAGATGCTGACGCGAAACGGGGTCGCCACGATCTGCTGCCCGATCTCGCCCTACCGCGAGACACGCGACCGGGCCCGGAAGATGATCGGGGAGTTCGTCGAGGTCTACGTGCACGCCACCGTCGCCGAGATCGCGGCGCACCGCGACCCGAAGGGGCTCTACAAGAAGGCGATGGCGGGTGAGATCACGAACTTCACCGGCGTGGACGACCCGTACGAGCCACCCCTCGAGCCCGAGCTCATGGTCGACACCGAGTCCGAGACGCCCGAGGAGTCGCTCCGACACGTGCTCGACCGGCTCGCGGAGCTCCACTACATCGACGACCCGACTCCGCTGGTCGAAGGCGACCGGCTCCATTCGGGTCTCACGGACCTGCGCGTGGCTGAGACCGGCCACGTGGTGAAGGAGCACTAGCTCCGGAGTCGCACCATCAGCTCCAGGTAGGCACGCAGGTAATCCGGGGCAAGGTAGTGCTCGCGAACCCGCTCACGCGCCGCCGCACCCATCGCGGCGGAGCGACCCGCGTCGCCCAACAGGTTCCCCACGGCGTTGCCGAACGCCGTCAGATCGCGTGGGTCCACCAGCACGCCGTTCCTTCCGTCCTCGATCTGGTCCTGGATCCCGCCCACCCGGCTGGAGACGACCGGTCGCGCCTTCCACATGGCCTCGGTGACCGTCAGGCCGAACCCCTCCGCCAGGCTCTTCTGCACGACGACGTCGGCGCGGCGCTGCAGGGCGTTGACGATGACGGCGTTCTCCTCGACGTCCTCGGTCGGAATAGTGGCAAGGTGCACGCGTGGACGGACGTCCGGTCGCAACGCGTCCCACGCCTCGCGCACCTCGGCCAACACCTGCTCCGCCTCGGGGTCGTCGGCGACCGACGAGGGCGCCGGCCCGGCGAGCATCAGGTGGGCGTCGTCGAGACCGCCGGCCTCGGCGAAGCTCTGCAGCACGCCGAAGGGGTCCTTCAGCCGGTCCCAGCGGGAGACCTGCAGGACGAGCTCCGCGCCGGCCGGCACCGGAGCTTCCTGCACCATCTCGGCGCGGTTCGCGACGGTACCCACCGCGAGATCGCCTCGGATGAAGCTGGGGAGCCCCTCGAGGGCGGGCTCCACCACGGCCGCCGCGTCGAGGATGGCCTCGCGCTGCGCGGGCTCCAGATCGATGTTCTTGAGCGAGAGCCCGTCGATGCACGGAGGGATCAGCGCCGCGCGCCCGTCGTCGAGGCCCTCCCAGACGTAGGCGGCCCGGGTGAAGGTGTACGCGTGCGCCGTTTCGAGGTACCCGCGGAGGAACGCCCACGCAGAGCGAGCGATGTCGTTGGCCACGTCGATGCCGACGTGGCACGTCCAGATCACGGTCGCGCCGAGGTCCACGAGCCCCGGGACGAGGCCGAGGGGCTGGGGGTCGTGCACCACCACCACGTCGCCCCGGCGAACGAACCCCGCGGCCACCTCGAGGTTGTGCCGGGTGACCGCCTCGTAGCGCTCGCGCTCCTCCTCGCCGAGCGGCCCGCCGTCGCCGAGGTCGCCGTGCAGCCGGTTGTGGATCCTCTTGGAGACGTTGAAGAAGGACGGGTCACCTTCGAACACCAGCCAGCGTGTGTCGATCCCGTCGTCGCGCAGGTAGCCGAGGCAGCTGCGGAGCAGCTCGGCGACGCCGCCGCCCTCGGCGGTGGAATTCACGTGCCAGAGGGTGCCTCCGTCGATGCGGGCTCGGGCCTCCGTCGTCGCGCGCTCGTACCGGCGGCGCTGTTCCCTGCTCACCATCTGCGCGAACCCGTCGCCGGGGCGAGGGACGACCGGAACCTCGTGCATGGCCCGGCGAGTCTATCCGGGGCTGCCCTTCCGATCGGCTAAGGTGGACCAGGTGCCCCGCACTGGATCTCCCGACCCGATCGCCGAGCCGAAGGCGTACCAGGAGCACCTGATAGGTCTGCTCGGGGCCGACGACCCCGCGACCGTCCAGGACGCGACGCCCGGCGCGCTCCGGGCGCTCGTCGCCGATGCCGGCCGGGATGCGGCCGCGCGCCCGGAGCCCGGTGAGTGGTCGGTGCTGGGATGCGTCGCCCACCTCACCGACGCGGAGATCGTGATGAGCGCGCGGTACCGCTTCGTGCTGGCGCACGACGAGCCGCCGCTCGTGGGCTACGACCAGGATCTCTGGGTCGACCGGCTGCACGGCGAGGCCCCCGACGCGGAGCAGCTGTTGTCGTTGTTCGAACCGCTTCGCCGCTCAAACGTCGCGCTCTGGCGCCGGACCACTCACGAGGATCGCGCGCGCGTCGGGATGCACGCGGAGCGCGGACCGGAGAGCTACGACCTCGCCTTCCGGATGATGGCGGGCCACGATCGCTTCCACCTGGCACAGGCGCGCCGAGCGCTCGACGCCGCGCGCGGCTGAGCTGTCCGGGAGGGTCGAGGCTCGGTGGTACCCTCAGGCGATGCAGGTTTTCGACGCCCGCTCCGCTCGGAGTGGGCGTCCTGCGTGTCCGGGACGAGCCAGGGGAGGGTCCACCTGATGGAGTTCGAGATCGGCATCGGGAAGACGGCTCGGCGGGCCTACGGGTTCGACGAGGTCGCGATCGTCCCGTCGCGCCGCACGCGCGACCCGGAGGACGTCGACATCCGCTGGGAGATCGACGCGTACACCTTCGCGCTGCCGATGATGGCGAGCGCGATGGACGCGGGGGTATCGCCTGCGACCGCGATCGAGATCGGCCGTTTGGGCGGGCTGGCCTGCCTGAACCTCGAAGGGCTGTGGACCCGCTACGAGGACCCGGAGCCGGTCTACGAGGAGGTCTCGTCGCTCTCCGACGACAAGGCGACGCGTCGCATGCAGGAGCTCTACCAGGAACCGATCAAGGACGAGCTGATCGGGAAGCGGATCGCCGAGATCAACGCGGGCGGTGCCACGACGTGTGCCTCGCTCACCCCACAGCGGGTCGAGAGATACGCGCCGCTCGTGCTCGAGGCAGGCCTGGACGTGCTCGTGATCCAGGGAACGGTCGTGTCCGCCGAGCACGTCAGCTCCAAAGTGGAGCCGCTGAACCTCAAGGAGTTCATCTCGCGCTTCGACCTTCCCGTCATCGTCGGAGGCTGTGCGTCGTACCAGACCGCCCTGCACCTGATGCGCACAGGCGCCGTGGGCGTGCTCGTCGGCGTGGGGCCGGGCAACGCTTGCACCACGCGAGGCGTGCTCGGCGTCGGTGTCCCGCAAGCCACAGCGATCGCCGACGCCGCCGCGGCACGGCGGGAGCACATGCATGAGACCGGGCGGTACTGCCACGTGATCGCCGATGGCGGCATGCGCACCGGCGGCGACATCGCGAAGGCGATCGCGTGCGGCGCCGACGCCGTGATGATCGGGTCTCCGCTGACACGTGCGTTCGAGGCGCCCGGCCGGGGCTACCACTGGGGCATGGCGACCTTCCATCCGACGCTGCCGCGCGGCGCGCGGGTCAAGACGCAGCAGGTGGCGTCGCTCGAGGAGATCCTGACCGGGCCGGCGCACGAGAACGACGGCACGTTCAACCTCTTCGGCGCACTCGCGACGTCGATGGCCACCACGGGCTATGCCACGATCAAGGAGTTCCAGAAGGCGGAGCTCGTGATCGCCCCGTCGATCAAGACCGAGGGCAAGACCTACCAGCAGGCCCAGCACGTCGGCATGGGTCACTGACCTCCGGCTTCGGGTTCCTCCTGCTGGACCGCTCGGAGCACGTCGATCTCGATCAGGTCCTTCGGATCCACAGGCTTTCGAGGGGCATCCGAGGTGGCTGGTAGCGTTCCCGTGTGAGTGACTCTTCTCCCGTCCTGGTCGTCGATCTGGGAGCGCAGTACGCACAGCTGATCGCACGGAGGGTGCGCGAGGCGCATGTGCGTTCGGAGATCGTGCCGCACGACCTCTCGGCGGCCGAGATCGCCGCTCGGCGGCCAGCAGGCTTGATCCTGTCCGGTGGCCCCGCGAGCGTCTACGAGGAGGGCGCGCCGCAGCTCGACCCCGGTGTCTTCGCCCTCGGGGTGCCGGTGCTCGGCATCTGCTACGGGCATCAGCTGATGGCGCAGGCGCTCGGCGGCGAGGTCGCCCCGACGGGCGAGCGTGAGTACGGCGGGACCGAGCTCGACGTGTCGCAACCGGGCCTCCTGCTCCAGGACCTTCCGGCCGAGGACGCCGTCTGGATGAGCCACGGCGACGCCGTGACCGCCGCCCCCGACGGCTTCCGCGTCACCGCGCGCACGCGCCAGATCCCGATCGCCGCGATGGAGGATCCGGAGCGCGGCCTGTTCGCGGTGCAGTTCCACCCTGAGGTCTCGCACACGCCGCACGGCATGGACGTGATGAAGCGCTTCCTGTACGACGTGTGCGGCCTGCTGCCCGACTGGACGCCGGCCAACATCATCGACGACGCGGTCGAGCGGATCCGCGCGCAGGTCGGCGGCGCCGAGGTGCTGTGCGCGCTGAGCGGAGGGGTCGATTCGGCGGTCGCTGCGCTGCTGGTCCATCGCGCAGTCGGCGACCAGCTCACCTGCGTCTTCGTCGACCACGGCCTCAACCGCGAGGGCGAGCCCGACCAGGTCGAGGAGGCGTTCGGGCGCCATTTCCACGTTCCGCTCGTCCACGTGAAGGCGGCCGACCGGTTCCTCGGGAAGCTCGCAGGGGTCACCGACCCGGAGGCCAAGCGCAAGGCGATCGGCGAGGAGTTCATCCGTGTGTTCGAGGAGGTTGCACAAGAGCATCGCGACGCGCGGTTCCTGGTGCAGGGCACGCTGTATCCCGACGTGATCGAGAGCGGCTCGAAGACCGCGGCGAACATCAAGAGCCATCACAACGTTGGAGGGCTGCCGGAAGAGATGGACCTCGAGCTGGTCGAGCCGCTGCGCGACCTGTTCAAGGACGAGGTGCGGCAGGTCGGCCTCCAGCTCGGGCTCCCCGAGGAGATCGTGTGGCGGCAACCGTTCCCGGGCCCCGGACTCGCCGTGCGCGTGATCGGCGGGGTCACGGCGGAGCGGCTGACCACGCTCCGCGCAGCCGACCAGGTCGTGCGGCAGGAGATCACCCGCGCGGGCCTCGAGCGGGACACCTGGCAGGCGTTCTGCGTCCTGCTGGCCGACGTTCAGTCGGTGGGCGTCATGGGAGACGGCCGCACCTACGAGCACCCGGTCGTCGTGCGTTGCGTCACGAGCGAGGACGCGATGACCGCGGACTGGGCGCGACTTCCGCACGACGTGCTCGACCGGATCGCGTCGCGGATCGTGCGCGAGGTGCCGGGCGTGAACCGGGTGGCCTACGACATCACGTCGAAGCCGCCCGGCACGATCGAGTGGGAGTAGAGAGCGCCCGCTAGGCGTTCGTCGCGTCGTTCAAGTGTCCATACATGATGGTGTTGCCGTCCTCGTCGCTGACGCCGATGCCGACGGCGTCGGCCATCGCGAGCGAGGTCGCGAGCGTCACGTGGGTGGACCCCTCGACCGTTCGGAACGACCCCGCGGGGACGTGCTCGCCGTCGCCGTTGCGCATCCACACGTAGTAGCTGTGGCCCGTCGGGAGGCCCTGCACGTCGAGCCGGATCTCCGTGCCCCAGCCATGTTGGTCGAAGGCCGCCGTCGACGCCGCTCCGGCAGGGTGCACGTCGAACGGCACGACGAGGCCGCCGCCCGATCCGAGGCTCAGCGCGACCACCAGCACGATCGCAGCGGCCGCGGCGGCGATCCCGGACACGAGACCGCGCATGCGTCGCCGGTGGCGCCGTTCCACCAACTCCCGCTCAGCGCGGACGACCGACATCACGCGGTCCCCGAGATCGGGCGGGGGCGCGGGTTCCAGATCCAGCGACTCCACATCGGCCAGCGGCAGCAGCCGCGCCACCTGCTCGAGCGCCGCCAGCTCGACCCGGCAGTCGGCGCACCCGTCGAGGTGCGCGCGCTCGGCCGTGATCTCGTCGGCAGACAGGTGCCCGAGCGCCATCGCACCGAGCTGCTCGCGCCACGGTCGGCAGGTGTCGGGCGTCGGCGACGTCATTGGTCCACTCCCATCTCCTCGAGCGCCAGCTTGAGCGCTCGCAGCCCGTAGAACACACGGCTCTTCACGGTGCCGACGGGAACCCCGAGCTCGCCGGCGACCTCCGGGTAGCTCCGCCCCCGGTAGTAGACCTCGACGATCACGCGGCGATGCTCGGTGCCGATCCGACGAAGTGCCTCCTCGACCTGCCACGAGAGCAGGGCCCGGTCGATCTCGTCCCCGGCGGTCGGCATGTCCACCGGATCGCCCTCGGCCAACGGCGGCCGCACGCTCCGCATCCGGGCCAGGTCGATCACCACGTGCCGCAGGATCGCGAACAGCCACGTCCGCAGCGACGCGACCTCGGGGTCGAACCGGTCCGATGCGCGCCACGCGCGCACGAAGGTCTCCTGGACCGCCTCCTCCGCCAGGCCGGAGTCCCCGAGGGAGCGAACGGCGAAGCCGTACAGTTCGCGGCCGTGCGCGGCATACGCCGATCGCAAGCCGGGTTCTTTGCCCAGCGTGATAGAGGGTTCCATCGTCCTGTCGGAGGATACGGCTGGGATCTGGCTCCGGTTCAGCCGTCAGGCCGGCGCCCGGACCCTGTCCGCCTCCACGATCAATCGCTGCGAGCTGGCGTACTTCGGGTTGCACGTGGTGAGTACGAGCGTGGGATCGGGCGTCTGCTCCAACACCACCCCCGAGCCCTCCTCGGGGATCACGAACACGCGCGTCGCCCGGTACGTGTAGGTGCCGTACGGGGTCAGCAGCCTGATCGCGTCCCCGGCCTGCACCTGGTCCAGGTTGAAGAAGGGGTGCAGGTAGGTGGTGCGGTGTCCGGCGATCCCGACCCGGCCGGCGTCGTCCCACGGGTCGGCCGTGTCGGGGTAGTGACCCGGTCCCTTCTTGAGCGACGTGTAGTCGGTCCCCTGGACCACGACCATGTCCAGATCGATACGAGGGATCTGGATGACGGCGTACGCCGATCCGGGGATGATGCGCTGTCCGGTTCCCGGCGCCTGCGAGACCGGTTTCGGGTGCTCGATCTGCCGCTCGATCGTCCCGCGAAGCCCGTTCTGGGCGCGCTGCGTCTCGAGCCCCGTGCCGTACAGGAGCCACACGACGTAGCCGGCGAAGAACGCCGCTCCCATCAGACAGAGCAGCCCGAACCAGCGCACCGGAGTGCGCCAGTCGAACCGGCGTGACGCGGGAAGGGCGTCGGCGGCGGCGCTCATGCCAACCACGGTACCCCGCGGCCCCGCGGTCAACATCGACCGGAGGGCCGAGGTCCAACGCTTCGGTTCGGCAGGTCGTCGCACCCACCTACACTGGGCCTCGTGAGCGACCCGTCCCCCCTGCTCGAGGGTCTGAACGACATCCAGAAGGAAGCCGTCCTGCACACCGACGGTCCGGTGCTGATCGTCGCCGGCGCCGGATCGGGCAAGACGCGCGCGCTCACCTACCGCATCGCCTACCTTGTCCGCGAAGAGGGCGTCTCTCCGTTCGAGATCCTGGCGATCACCTTCACGAACAAGGCTGCCCGTGAGATGGCGGGCCGGGTCGAAGGCCTGATCGGCGGCGGCATCGCCAGGGCGATGTGGATCCTCACGTTCCACTCCTCGTGCGCCCGGATCCTGCGCCGCGAGCACACGCACCTCGGTGTGCCTTCGTCGTTCACGATCTACGACGAGGGCGACACCGAACGGCTGGTCGCCGGGATCGTGAAGGACCTGGACATCGACCCGAAGCGGTTCGCGCCGCGGATGCTCGCCGCGGCCATCGGCAAGGCCAAGGACCGGGTCCTTCCACCGGACGAGTTCGCGAAGATGACCTCGAACTTCTACGAGGAGATCGTGGCGAAGGTCTACACCGAGTACGAGACGCGCAAGCGTGCCGCGGGCGCGCTGGACTTCGACGACCTGATCAGCGAGACGGTGCGGCTGTTCCGCGACCACCCGGAGGTGCTCCGCTACTACCAGGAGCGGTTCCGGTACATCTTGGTCGACGAGTACCAGGACACCAGCCGCGCCCAGTACGAGCTGGTGAACCTTCTCGCAGCGCGCTACCGCAACGTGTGCGTGGTAGGGGACGCCGACCAGGGGGTCTACTCGTGGCGGGGCGCGACGATCCAGAACATCCTCGATTTCGAGCGCGACTATCCCGACGCCCAGGTGTTCCTGATGGAGCAGAACTACCGCTCCACCGGGAACATCCTCGAGGTCGCGAACGCGCTGATCGAGCACAACGTCCAACGCAAGCCGAAGACGCTGTGGACCGATGCCGCGGCGGGCGAGCTGGTCGTGAACTTCACCGCCAACGATGAGCACGAGGAGGCGCTGTTCGTGGCCTCCGAGGTCGAGCGGCTCCGCGAGGAGGAGGGGTATCGCTACCGTGACGTTGCGGTCTTCTACCGCACGAACGCGCAGTCTCGCGTGATCGAGGACGTGTTCCTCCGCGTCGGCATGCCCTACCGGGTCTTCGGCGGGGTTCGGTTCTTCCAGCGGAAGGAGATCAAGGACGTCCTCGGATACCTGCGGCTGTTACTCAACCCGCAGGACGTGATCTCGTTCCGCCGGGTCGTCAACATGCCCAGGCGGGGGATCGGCGACCAGACCGTCGCCGCGCTCGAGGGCTTCGCGCGCGACGAGGAGATCGACGTCGTCGAGGCGTGCAGGCGCATCGACGAGATCTCCGTGTTGAACAGCCGTGCGAAGGGGGCGGTGGCCGGGTTCAACCAGGTGATGGCCGCGCTCCGGGCGCACCTCGACGACGGCGCGGGACCGTCCAGGATGGTCGAGTTCGCCGCGCAGGAGTCCGGCTACCTGGCAGAGCTCGAGGAGGAGCGCACCGTCGAGGCGCAGGGAAGGATCGAGAACATCCAGGAGCTCGCCGGCGCCGCGATGGAGCTCGTGGCGCGCGAGCCCGACGCAGCGCTCGACACGTTCCTGGAACAGACGTCGCTGGTGGGGGAGCAGGACGAGTACGAGGAAGAGGACTCGACCGTCACGCTGATGACCCTCCACATCGCCAAGGGGCTCGAGTTCCCGGTCGTGTTCGTGGTGGGGATGGAGGACGGTGTCTTCCCGCACTTCCGCTCGATGACCGACCAGCACGAGCTCGAGGAGGAGCGCCGCCTGGCCTACGTCGGTATCACGCGCGCCCAGGAACGCCTCTACCTCACGCACGCGTGGGGTCGCACGCTGTACGGGCAGACGAGCTACAACCCGCCGTCGCGGTTCCTGGGCGAGATCCCCGAGCACCTACTCCACGTGCGGGAATCCGAGACCAGGTTGCAGATACCTTCTCGATACGGGAGAGGGCGCGACCGTGGCGGAGGGGCCGGCGAGTACACCGTCATCGGACTTCCCGGGCGCACCGGTGAGGTCGCGGTGGAGCGGGGGTGGACGCCGCCGCAGGTGCCCGGTGTGACGAAACGCCAGGTGCCGGCGATCCGAGAGGGCGAGACGGTGCTGCACGACCGCTGGGGCGAGGGCGTCGTGCTCGAGGTGAGCGGCGCCGGCGACGATGCCGAGGCCACGATCCGGTTCGACGACGTCGGCGAGAAGCGGGTCCTGCTCGCCTACGCGCCCCTCACCAAGGTGGGATGACCCGCCTCGCCGACGCCGCTACGGCTCCTCGGCGTCCGGGTGCCGGATCTCGCGGCAGCCGCCGCCGGGGTCCCAGGCGAGCGCGAGCCGCTCGTCTCCGAACCGGATGAAGCCCGCGTGGGTCACGTCGAGCGAGAACAGGTGGTAGTCGGGTTCGTCCGGCGCCCAGTCGATGCGGTCTCGGATCTCGTCGCGGAACACCTCGCGCACGGCGGGATCTCGCTCGTCGACCGCGGTTCCGTAGAGCTTGACGTCGCCGCCTGGGTTCATCCGGTCGCTCGGCACGGAATGCACGGCGATCCGCGGGTCGCGCAGCAGGTCGATAGCCTTCCGGCTGCGCCACATCATGCCGAGCGGCAGGCGCCCGGCCGCGAAGTCCACCTCGCACGGGCTGATCCGGGGCGACCCGTCGGGCCGGATCGTTCCGAGGATCACCAGCGACGCTTGATCTGGGTCGTGGCGGCGCTTGCGGCGTGCACCTCACAGGCGCCCTCCGTTTCGACGTCCACGACGGCCCGGTCCTCGTCCTCCACGGTTCCGTCCTCTCCGTCGGCCTCAGCGATCGGTCCCGGAGGGCTGGTCGGAGATCCGATCGCAATCTCGGGGCTGCGCGGAAGGATCGTCGTGTCCTCAGATACCACGGACATCTGGGCGCTCGACGCCGACGGGACCCACGCGCGGCGGATCACGCACGCTCGGGCGCAGGAGTTCGACCCGACGTGGTCGCCGGACGGCGCACGCATCGCGTACCGGCACCAGACCGGGGACGACCTGACGACCGAGATCTGGGTGATGGCCGCGGACGGGTCGCACCAGCGGCCGCTGACGCGCAACGACGTCGCGGACTGGGGCCCTGACTGGTCGCCGGACGGCTCGAGGATCGTGTGGAACTCTGGCGTCGGGACCGTCGGCTTCGGCTTCTACGCCACGACGATCCGTCCCGACGGATCGGACCGGACGGTGCTCTCACATCAGTACGTCGAGTACCCGGCGTGGTCGCCGGACATGTCACGGATCGCGTTCATGGCTCAGGAGCCGAACGCCACGGGTAACAACCCGGATTACAACGTCCTGGTGATGGACGCCGATGGCTCCCACGTCCACCGGCTCACGACCGCCCAGGGGTCCGACGGCTTCCCGGCGTGGTCGCCCAACGGGACCCGGATCGTCTTCTCGTCCACGCGGGACGATTGCTCGATCTCCGATGCGCCCGACTGCCGATCCACCGGCGATGTCGGTCCTTGGCACGACGCGTGGCGGATGAACGCAGACGGCTGAGAGCAGACGAGGTTGACGCCCGAGTTCGCCCAGTTCTTCGCGTGGTCGCCGGACGGGCGAGCGATCCTCGCCGCTGGAGGCCGCTCGATGTTCGTGGTCCGCCCCGACGGCACCGGGATGGCGACCGTGCCGGTCCATGGTGTCGCGCATCCGCTGTTCCCCGACTAGATCGCTTGACCTCACGCGGAGAGGCGGTCGAGGACGTTGCGGGTGATCCGTTCGACGGCGGGGTCGCCGAGCCCGTCGACCCAGTCGGTGACGCCGGCGTTGAAGACGGTGCCGCCGCCCGGGGGATCGAAGACCCCCAGGACTGCGTGGTTGTTCGCCAGGTGATGCTCCTGCCGGCGCCAGTCGTCGCCGAACAGGGCCTGGGCGGCACTCTCGAGGTCTCCCGGCTCGTTCGCGTAGCGGGACGGTTGCTCGTCCTGCCGCCACAGGTGGGCGGGCGCCGTCGCGAGCACCTCCAGCGTGTCGGGGGCACCGTCGGCGTGGGTCGGGGTCGGCAGACCGTCCTCACCGGTCGTCAGCTCGCACCCGTCGACCTCGTAGGCGACGATCGCGTCGGCCAGACCGAGCGCGTCGCCGTAGCCTAGGTCGGTCCCCTCGAAGACCCAGTGCTCCGGCCGCCAGACCGTGTACGCGCCCGAGGCACGCGGCACGCCGAGCCCGTAGCGCGAGTAGCCACCGCGCGTGAAGGTGAGTCCGGTGGTCGAGGTCTCCGGCCGGCCGATCCGCCGGTCCGACCAGAGGCCGGTGAGGAGGCGCTCGTCCACGGTTCCGATCACCGGGTCCTCGTCGGCGCGGTACTTGAAGGACGTCATGGTTCTTAGATCGTCGTCGAACCGGATCTGCCAGCAGCAGGTGTTCCCGCTGAAGATCGCCGCATTGCCACCAGCGCCCACGAACGCATCCAGGGTGTCGCGCATGCCCCAGGACCAGTACTCGTCGTGGCCGGCGCACACGAACAGCTGGTGGCCATCGAGGACTTCCGGGTGCTGCTCCAGGTCCTGGGAGGTCGCGACGTCGAGCCGGTACCCGTTCGCCTCGGCCCAGCGGAGGAACGGCCGCTCCCAGTTCCACCACCCGGCGCCGCCGCTCCAGACCGAGAGTCCGAGCGGTTCGGCCCATTCGAAGAACCACAGGGCCTCCCGGTCGGGATCGGGCTGCATCTTCCGGCGGTGCGGCTCGGGTTTGACCAGGAACCCGGGCGCCATCGGCCGCTCGAACGAGACCCGTGTGCCTCCGGTATACAGCGAGGGCCCGCCCCAGTCGTTGTACGCGTTGTACGTGGTCGTGCTGAGAACCAGCGCGATCGGCGCGGGTTGCGCGGGGTCGGGGCGGACGACGAAGAACGCGTCGGCGCGCTCGTCACCCGCGCGGAGCGTGACCGCGTAGTAGCCGGACGGGAGGTGGTCCGTCGGGATGTGGACGGTCTCGGGCCAGCCGCAGCCGCTCTCGGAGGCATCGTCCGGACCCTCGTGCCGATCGACGGCCAGGCCGGGCTCGGACCAGACCTGGAGCGGATCGGCTCCTTCGCGCGTCACCGTGACGGCGACCACCCCGGCGTCGGTGGAGGCATGGAGCGCAACGGGCGCACCGGCGGGGACCGACAGGGGCCAGCAGTAGCCCTCGAGCACGGGCGGAGACTAGCGGAAGATCGCGATGTACCCGGCCGCGAGGATCAGCGCGCCGACCACCGCCGGTGCGATCACCCACGCGAGCCCGAGCCGCCCCCGATACGGCCCGAGCGTGCCGATCTTGGTCGTCTGCTTCAGACCCGGAGGCCGGAGCGACAGCTTGCGTGCCACGCCACCAGTCTACGAACCGCCTGCCACCCCGCCGAGGGGCTTGACACAGATGCTGTAGACCGGCTTGATAGGTGTCTCACGCGTTTTCTGGGAGGGATCGCATGACGGGGAACCGCTGGTTCACGTCCATGGTCCGTATCGCCGCCATCGCGCTGGTCGCCGCGCTGCTGGCGGCCGCGGGGTCGGGCGCTTCGGCGCACCCCGGCGTGCGGTGGGTCAAGCACCTCCGGCACTTCGACGGCGGCATCTCCAACGGGGTCCGCGCGCGGCTCGCCCAGGCCGACGGAGACATCGTCTCGCCGAAGAAGCTTGTCTCAAGCGCAAGCGTGCTCGCATCGCCGGCGATCGACAACGTCCAGATGAACGCCGATTCGGATCCGCCGCTCCCGCAGGACGAGCCGTCGATCGCCGAGAGCCTCGACGACCCGATGACCGCCGTGGCCGCCGCGAACGACTACATCGGCGACGGCTTCTGGGTGGGCTACACGACCGACGGCGGCCAGACGTGGACCAGCCAGCTGAAGGCGCCGAAGTTCTCGTTCGACGGCGGACGGTGCTTCGGGTCCGATCCATCGGTCGTCTACAGCCTGCGGGACCACGCGTTCTACCTGTCGACCCTCTGTTACTTCACGACGACCCCGGCATCCGAGGTGCATGTCTGGAAGTCGGTCGACGGGGGTGCGACGTGGACCTCCTCGCTCGAGCCTGCGGTTGTCGCGACGAACCGCGCGGCCGACGGGTCGATCGACGCCACGGTGTTCAACGACAAGGAGCTGATGGCGATCGACAATGCGCCGTCGAGCCCGCACTTCGGTCGCATCTACGTGACGTGGACGAAGTTCCACATGACCGGCGGCTCGTTCGCGCGCAGCGACTACTGCCCGCTCCAGGCCGCCTACACCGACGCGATCCCGACCGCCGACCCGTCGGCGTCGGTCTGGTCGCACACCCCGATCGTTCCCGACGCCCCGGGCGCGAAGGGTGTCGGAGCCACGGCGAACCAGTTCTCGACGCCGGTCGTCGACGAACGCGGCGGGCTCGACGTGGCCTTCGTCCAGGAGGATTGCAACACGAGCATCGACAACGCGCTCTTCTTCACCCGATCGACCGACGGCGGGGCGTCCTTCACCCCAGTCGTGCGGATCGACCGGCCCGGGTGGTTCGTCGACAACCCCAACGCCAACGACTACCTGCCGGGCAAGGGGGCCGTCCGGTTCCCGAACTCGCCGTCGCTCGCCTACGACGCGACGCGCGACCGGCTGGCGTTCATCTATCAGAACAGCGCCCATCGCACGGTGTCGGGCGCCGATATCTCCCTGCAGACCTCAGACGACTTCGGCGCCACGTGGACGGCACCGGCGACGATCAGCATCAAGTCCAACGGGAAGGCCGCGCGCGGCGATCAGTTCTTCCCGGCGATCGGCATCGACTCCCAGGGGGAGTGGTTCGCGATCTGGCAGGATACCCGGCTCGACCAGGCGAACCACCTCATCTCGACGTTCCAGGGCCAGTCGAGCGATGGTGGCCTGACATGGTCGAACGACCTGATCTCGAGTGCCTCGTTCGACGCGCGGCAGTCGTTCTTTACGTGCGGCTGCTTCATCGGGGACTACAACCAGATCGCCGTGTCCGACGAGCTCGTGCTGCCGGCGTGGACCGACGGTCGCGACTCGCCCGGCAGGCCTGCGGGCGACACGAACGTCTGGACCAACGTGGAGATCCGGACGTAGCCGGGACAGGCCTCCCTGCTCAGGGGAGGCTCGTGGCCGGTCTTCGTTAGACTCGCCCCCGATGGCCGACAAGCTCAGGGTGATCGTGGCCAAGCCCGGTCTGGACGGGCACGATCGGGGTGCCAAGATCGTGGCGCGCGCGCTGCGCGATGCGGGCTTCGAGGTGATCTACACGGGTCTGCACCAGACCCCCGAGCAGATCGTCGAGACCGCGATCCAGGAGGACGCCGACGCGGTCGGCCTGTCGATCCACTCGGGCGCCCACATGACGCTCTTCCCCAAGGTCGTGAAGCTGCTCCGCGAGCGCGGGGCCGGCGACATCGTCGTGTTCGGCGGCGGCATCGTGCCGGACGAGGACATCCCCAAGCTCGAGGCGGAGGGCGTCGAGCGGATCTTCACGCCGGGTGCAGTCACCGGCGAGATCGTCGAGTGGCTGCGCGCCAGGCTGGCGCCCGCCAACGCCTGACCGACCGATGGACCTCTACGAGCACATGGGGAAGGATCTCTTCCGCGCCTACGGCGTGCCCACGCCTCGGGGGCGGATCGCCCGGAGCCCTGCCGAGGCGGCCGAGGCCGCGACCGTGTTCGGCGGCAAGGCCGTCGTCAAGGTTCAGGTGCAAGCTGGTGGGCGCGGCAAGGGCGGCGGCGTCGTTCTCGTTGATTCGCCGGAGCTCGCCGCGACGGAGGCCGCGCGCATGATGGCGGACGGCTTCAAGGGCCATCCGGTCGATCGAGTGCTCGTGGAGGAGCAGCTGTCGATCGCCCGCGAGTTCTACACGTCGTTCCTGCTCGATCGGTCGGTGGGCGACTACCTCGCCATGATCACCGCCGAGGGCGGCGTTGACATCGAGACGCTTGCGCACGAGCGGCCGGAGGCGATCCGGCGCGCCCACGTCGACCCGCTCCTCGGGCTTCGCCCCTATCACGTGCGTGATCTGGTGGGCACGTTGCCGCTGGATGCACGCGAGGGCGCCGGCGACGTGCTGCATCGGCTCTTCACGCTGCTCCGAGAGCGTGACGCGTCGCTCGTGGAGGTGAACCCGCTGGTCCAGCTCGAGGACGGCAGCGTCGTGGCGATCGACGCCAAGGTGACGATCGACGACAACGCCCTCGTGCGTCACCCCGATCTGGCGGATCTGCAGAAGGAGTTCCCGATCGATCCGGTGGAGAAGCGCGCGAAGGACGCGGGCCTCCAGTACGTGAAGCTCGACGGCGACGTCGGCATCATCGGCAACGGTGCGGGACTCGTGATGTCGACGCTCGATGTCGTTGCGCAGGCGGGAGCGAAGGCCGCGAACTTCCTTGACGTCGGCGGCGGGGCCAGCGCCGGCACGATGGCCGTCTCACTCGAGGTCATCCTGTCGGATCCTGCGGTGCGCACGGTGTTCATCAACATCTTCGGCGGCATCACACGCTGCGACGTCGTGGCCGAAGGCGTGCTGGAAGCGTTGTCGGGTGTGGATGCATCCGTGCCGATCGTCTTGCGCCTGGACGGGACCAACGCAGCAGAGGGGCGGCGGATCATCGCCGAGGCGAACGATCCGCGGATCGTGAGCGTCGCCACGATGGACGAGGCCGCGGCCGAGGCGGCCCGCCTGGCGAAGGGCGCAGCGGCGTGAGCGTGCTCGTCGGCACGGGCACGAAGCTGGTCGTCCAGGGCATCACCGGGCGCGAGGGCACGTTCCACACCCTGCGGAACCGCGCGTACGGGACGAACGTCGTCGCCGGCGTCACGCCCGGCAAGGCCGGCCAGGACGTCGAGGGGATCCCGGTCTTCGACACGGTGGCGAGCGCGGTGCGCGACACGGGGGCCAACACATCGGTGTTGTTCGTTCCCTCGCGGTTCGCGGCCGAGGCGATCCTGGAAGCCGCCGACGCGGGCATCGGGCTCGTCGTGTGCATCACGGAAGGCATCCCGTCGCGCGACATGGCCGACGTCCACGCGTACCTGGCGGGGACGTCGACCGTGCTCGTCGGTCCGAACTGCCCGGGTGTCATCAGCCCCGGCACGGCCAACGTGGGCATCATCCCGGGAGAGGTCTGCGCGCCCGGACGCGTCGGCCTGGTCTCGCGGTCGGGCACGCTCGTGTACCAGATCGTGCACGAGCTCACGTCGGCGGGGGTCGGGCAGTCCACGTGCATCGGGATGGGCGGAGATCCCGTGCACGGCGTCGGGTTCACGGAGTCGCTCACGCTCTTCGAGGACGATCCGGACACGGACCTCGTGATCATGACCGGAGAGATCGGCGGCGACGACGAGGAGCGCGCGGCCGCGTACATCGCCGAGCACGTCTCGAAGCCGGTGGTCGCATACATCGCCGGGTTCGAGGCGCCTCCCGGGAAGCGGATGGGTCACGCAGGGGCGATCGTCACCGGATCGCAGGGGACGGCGGCGGCGAAGGCCGAGGCGCTCGAGGCCTCGGGCGTCGAGGTCGGTCGAACGCCGAGCAGCGTCGCCCGGATCGTGTCGGAGCGGCTGGCGTCGTGAGCACGGCCGCTCCTCCGCGCGTTCCGGGGGAGCGGCGGCCGGTGGACCTCCGCCCCGCGGCGATCACCCTGGCGGGACTGCGTCGAGGTGCGTTGCTCGTCTTCGTGCCGGTGGCCGTCGCGGGTCAGGCGATCGCGTGGCTCGAGTACGGGATCAGCGGCCTGTTCCACCCGTGGTCCTGGTTGAAGATCGGGCTCGCGTACACCTTGACGAGTGTGCGCGTGCCGTTCGAGGCGACCGTCTCCGACTCGTTCGTGGGCCCCGCCCCGGCGCGTTCGGCGACGTTGGAGCTCACCATCGGCGCGCTCACCGTCGCCGTCGTCGTGCTCGCCTTCCGCGCCGGCCGCGAACAGGGGATCGGGTTCGAGCGCCGGCCGGCTCGCGCGGCCGCCGCGGGCGCGATCGTGGGCGTCGGGCTCGCCGTGCCGATGTTCATCGGGGCGACCTTGGTTCGGCTGGGACTGCCGGTCGTCGGCGTGGACGACCTCCGGCCCGTGCTGTGGCAGGCCCTGGTCCTTCCGCTCGTCGTGGGATGCGGTGCCGGGGCGATCGGTGGGCTCGCGGCGGCGCGCGGCGCCCTCGAGGCCCGTTCGTGGACCGCCCGCCTCACGGGCGCCGCGCGCGGCGGGTTCGCTGCGTTCTGGCTGGGGGTCGCGTTCGCGTTCATCGGGTTCCTCGTGATCGCCGCCGTCGAGAACGGCCCGACGTCCGCCTACGGCCGGTACGTGGCAGGCACCGGCACCGGCGGGGCGGTGCTGGTCGTGCACCACGCGCTCGTGTTGCCCAACCAGTCCGCCATGCTCCTCGCCACCTCGATGGGAGCGAGGACACGGCTCGTGGTGGCCGACGACCCCGAGGTCGATCTCACGGTTCGCGGGCTCGAACCGGCGAACGCCAGCGGCGCGGCGATGCTGCACCTGCTGCGGCCGTCGCGGCCGGGTAAGGAGGCCGTGCGGTTCCCCTCCTGGTTCTGGCTGTTCTTGCTGGTGCCCGCGGCGGCGACGGTGCTCGGAGGGCGGCGCTCGGCCGCGGGGGTGCGGCGCGGAGCCGAAGCCGTCGGCCGCGGCGCGCTGGGCGGCGTGGTCTACGCCGCGTCGTGCGGCTTGGCTGCGTGGGTCGCCACGATCGTGCTGCCGATCGGAGCGGTCGTCGTCCCGGGTCCGATCAGGCTCGGCCCCGATCCGTGGGCGACGTTCGTCGTAGCGGTCCCGTGGGGGGTCGTCGGCGGGGCGATCGGTGCGTTCTGGCCGGAGCCTGTACCGCCGGCCCCTAGCCGTTCTGACCCAGTCCCACCTCGGTGAAGTGGTTCTCGATCTGCGTGTAGCGACGCCATGCGGAGGCCCATCCCTCGTCGGTGCGCGGGAAGCGCTCGACCGGGCTGGCGGGGTTCTGCCGGTCCCAGATCCCGAAGAACGACTTCCCGTAGCCCAGCAGATATCGGGTGCCCGAGTGCGTGTACTGCATGACTTCGGTGTCGTTCGGGTCGGTCTGAGCGGCTTGGGTCGAGTCCGCCGCCACCGCCACCGCGTTCGGCTCGAGCGCCGCGAACCGCAGCCACGCCTGCCGCCAGCCGTCGTCGGTGCGGGGGAACCGGTCGGTCGGGGTCGACGGCGACTGCCGGTCCCAGATCCCGAAGAAGTCGGTGCCGTAGCCCAGGACGTGGCGGTAGCCCGAGTGCGTATACCGGACCGCCGCGCCGCCGGAGGGGGCGGCGGGCGAGGTCGTCGCCGGCTCGGCCGGTGTCGACGTGGTCGTCGAGGCATCGGCCGGTGTCGACGCGGTCGTCGGGGCATCCGCCGCAGCCGCCGGTTCGGGATGCTGCTTCAGGGCCTCTTCCCTCGGCGCGGTGAGATCGCTGTAGCAGTACCGGCACTTGATCGCGTCGTCCTGGATCATCTCGGCGCAGTACGGGCACTTCTTCACGGCGCACCGTCCTCGTCTCGGTTGGCCCCGCAAGCTTAGCGTCCCGCCCCGCCGGGATGGGCCTCGGGGTAGCATGGCGGCGTCGATGGATGGTCGGATCGCGGTTCTCGTGTCCGGTTCCGGCACGAACCTGCAGGCACTCCTGGACGATCCGGCGATCCGGCCGCATCTGGTGCTCGTCGTGTCCGACCGGCCGGACGTTCCTGCGCTCGCCCGAGCGAAGGACGCGGGCGTCGAGAGCGCGGTCATCGAGCCCACCGGCGACCGGGACGAGCTCTCCAAGGCGGTCGCGATGCTGCTGGAGTCGCGCGACGTCGACCTCATCGTGAGCGCCGGGTACATGCGGGTGCTCGGCTCTCCGGTCGTCGAGCGGTGGGCGAACGCCTGGCTGAACGTCCATCCGGCGCTCCTGCCGTCGTTCCCCGGGATGCACGCGGTGCGGGACGCGCTCGCCTACGGGGTCAAGGTGACCGGCGTGACCGTCCACTTCGTGGACGAGGGCGTCGACTCGGGTCCCATCGTTTCCCAGGAGGTGGTGGCGGTTCCCGAGGACGACGACTGGGACTCGCTGGAGGCGCGGATCCACGCCACGGAGCATCGGCTTCTGCCGGCCGCGGTGCGCGCGTGGCTCGAGGGTCGCCTGCACGCGAACGGGCGGACGGTGACGGTCTCGTGACCGAGACGCGTCCGGTCCGGCGTGCCCTGCTCGCCGTCTACGACAAGGCCGGGATCGTGGAGCTGGGGCGGGCTCTCCGCGAGCTCGGCGCCGAGTTGGTCTCGAGCGGCGGGACCGCGGCCGCGCTTCGCGAGGGCGGCGTGGAGGTCACGCCGGTCGAGGACGTGACCGGGTTCCCCGAGATGCTCGACGGGCGCGTGAAGACGCTGCACCCGAAGATCCACGCCGCGTTGCTCGCCGACCGGCGGAGGCCCGCCCATGAGGAGCAGCTCGCCGAGCACGGGATCCAGCCCTTCGACCTGGTGGTCGTGAACCTCTACCCGTTCCGCGAGACCGTCGCGAGCGGAGCGGGGCTCGACGACGTGATCGAGAAGATCGACATCGGCGGCCCGGCGATGGTCCGCGCGGCCGCGAAGAACTTCCAGTCGGTCGCGGTGATCGTGGCGCCCGACCGGTACGAGATGGTCCTGGACGAGATCAGGCTCGAGGGCGGCATCACACGTGCCACGCGCTTCGCGCTCGCGACGGAGGCGTTCGCGCACACGGCCGCCTACGACGCGGCGGTCGCCGGCTGGTTCGCAGCCGAGCAGTCCGACAAGCGGACGGTGCCCGGCTTCGTCGGGTTGGCGCTCGAGAAGGTAACCGATCTCCGCTACGGTGAGAACCCGCACCAGCGCGGCGCGCTGTTCCGCGACGCGGCCGGGCCCGGTGTGCTCGCCGGCGCCCGGGTGCTCCAGGGCAAGGAGATGTCGTTCAACAACTGGCTCGACGCGTGGGCGGCCTACGACCTGGCGATCGCGCTCCCCGAGCAGGCATGCGTGGTCGTGAAACACAACAACCCGTGCGGCGCCGCCGCCCACCCCACGTGCGCCGAGTCGTACACGGCTGCGTTCGAATGCGACAGCGTGAGCGCGTTCGGCGGCATCGCCGCGTTCCACGGGACGTGCGACGCCGCGGCGGCCGAGGCGATGCGCGACGTGTTCACCGAGGTCGTGGTCGCGCCGGGGTTCGACGAGGGCGCACTCGGAGCCTTCGCCGGTCGCCCCAACCTGCGTGTCGTGGAGGCGCCGCTCGCGCAGCCGAGCGGATGGGACGTCCGCACGCTGCCGGGCGGCGCCCTCGTGCAGGATCGCGACGTCGTGATCGAGCGTCGCGACGACTGGGAGGTCGTGTCGAGCCGCGAGCCCACCGAGGCGGAATGGGCGGACCTCGAGCTCGCCTGGACGATCGCCTGGCGCGTGAAGTCGAACACGATCGTGTTCGTGAAGGACGGCGCGACGGTCGGGGTCGGCGCCGGTCAGATGTCCCGGGTGGACTCGTCGTGGATCGCAGCCCACAAGGCCGACGGACGTGCGAAGGGCGCCGTGGTCGCCTCCGACGCGTTCTTCCCGTTCCCCGACGCACTCGAGGTGGCGGCCGACGCCGGCTGCACGGCGGTGATCCATCCCGGAGGCTCGAAGGGCGACGAAGCCGTGCTCGACGTGGCGGAGTCGCGGGGGATGGCCGTGGTGCTCACGGGCGTGCGGCACTTCCGCCACTGAAGTCGGATCGTGGACGTTGTGACACAGGTCGATGCAGGGTTGGAATTCCACCTCGATCGGCCGTTAGCGAGGATGGAGTCGGTCCTGCATTAGAGGGCCGCGTGGGGCGCTCCGTCTCTCCCATGGGCGTTCGTGGACGCCGCTAACAGGACTCGGGCGGGTGTTAGCAAACGAGAGGCTGCAGCGTCCATAACCATGTGCGAGATTCCGGGGTGACTCAAGGAGCCGGCCTGTCGGTCGAAGACCTCTACCGACGCGACGGAGAGCGGCTGTGGCGTGCCCTTCTCCTGTACTCGGGCGACCGAGAGGTGGCAAGTGATGCGTTCGCAGAGGCCTTCGCTCAACTCCTCAGGCGTGGAGAGGCTGTCAGAGCGCCTGATCGTTGGGTCTGGAAGGCCGCCTTCCGGATCGCCGCTGGCGAACTGAAGACCAGGCTCAACATCACGCGTGCTGTTGGCGACCCAATCCCAGTCTCGTCGGGCGACGATGGACGAGTCGCTGATGCGCTCCGCGAGCTCATCACACCAGCGCGCAGCGATCGTCCTGCATTACTTCGCCGGATACACCTACAAGGAAGTGGCGACGATCATCGGCTCTACCCCTTCGGCGGTGTCGGTCCACATCACACGTGGGCGCCACCGCCCTCGAACGCTCCTGGAGGATCTTTATGAAGGATAATCTGAGAGGTCGCTTCGACTTTGCGAACAGCATCGAAGCACCGGACCTCTGGCCCGAGGTGCGGCGACGCTCGACCCTCCCACCTGGGGTGGGGTCAGCACAACGCGCCGACTTGTGGCGGTCGTCTCTGCGTTGGCGATCGCCGTCTTGGCTGTCGGCTTCGCGGTCTACGCCTTCCGGGAACCGCCGGAGTTGAGCACGCCAGGCGCCAGTCATGCGACTCCTTCACTTCGAGCCTGCGCGGCCTCACAGGTGAATACCTTCTTCCACTGCCCAGAGTCGCGATGGGCGAGACAGGTGGCCGTGGCTGCCGGGTACGTCGTGAAGGGACGAACAGGGAGCGCTTTCATCGTAAGGGGTCACGGCGCCGTCTTCTATTTCTGGGGGTTCCCTGCTTCCGAAGAGACACCTATCTCTGAACAGGCCGGTTATCACATTGCCGAGGTTGTGGGCCGCGTGCGGGTCTACACGGACGGCGTCCGGTTTCACTGGCAAGTCCATGGATTGAGTGTGTGGGTAAACGCGGGCCCAAGCCAATCGGATCTCGTCACCTCCGTGACGCTTCGACCTCTCTTGAGATCGTCCGCGAACATCCCTTTCGCGGGAGCCTGAGCTTCCGGCGATTAGCGTCTGACTTCTTTCAACGTGGCTGTGGTGCGGTCCCTCCGGCGGTGGGCAGTTCGTCGACGACCGAATGCTAGGAATGCGGTTGCCATACCGCACAGCAGCTGTACGCCAGGCCCGTGTCGATTGCATGTACCGATCCGGTCGCGATCTCGACACCAACCAACGCCCCGGTGCCGGCCTGAGTGAATGTGATCGTGGATCCATCCGTTGACCATGACAGTGGCCATCCCGCTTCGCTCGGGGCCGCCACCTTCCTGACGTCCGATCCGTCGGCATCCATCACGTAGATCGACCAGGGTCCATCGACCGATCCCACTCCGGCGAATGCGATCTGCTGCCCGTCGGGGGAGAAAGCGGGATTTGCGGCGGCTTGTAGGGCGTTACCGATCGAAAGGAGTTGGGTCCGGTCTGTGCCATCAGCGTTCATCGACGACAACCCAGCCTCTCCGCCGTCGCAGCGGTCCGCGAACACGATCCGCTGGCCGTCGGGACTCCAGTTGGGTTCCAGGTCGTAGCAGGCCATCGGACCGTCGTACCGGGAGATCCGGTGGAGGTCAGAGCCGTCGGGTCGCATCACGTAGATGCCGAGGACGGTCGCGAAGGCGATGTGCGAACCGTCTGGTGACCAGGCTGCCGGACCGGCGCCGCCGCCAGTCTCCCCACCCACTGACGTGGGGATATGCAGAGTATGCAGATGGCTTCCGTCTACGGCGATGATGCTGATGCTCGTTGGGTTGCCGCCGGGGCGATCGGCGTTGCCCGTGCGGAACGCGATCTGGGTGCCGTCCGGAGACCAAGAGGGATCTCGACCCTCCACGAGGGGCTTCAGCCCGGCTCCGTCAGCGTTGACCAGGACGATGCGGTCTGTCGAGCCTCCGACATCGACCAGGACCAACCGGCCGGCCGTCGGGCCCACCTGTGTTGACGACGGTGTCGGAGCGACGGGTACAGAGGCGGGACTTCCGAACGCCCCCATAACGAACACGATGGCTGCCACGCCGATCGCCAACGCCGCTGCCACGATGAGGAGGCGTTTGGGTCCATGCGGTGGTTCCCCTGAGGTTCGATCGGGTGTCGGCGTGCGGCTCTCCGCCTGCGACCAATGGTCGGGCATCACAAGGGCGTCCAGGACCTGGAACCGTGTCTCCAACTCATCCATCGCTCGCCTCCAGCGATCGTCGCAGTCGCTTCCGTCCCTGACTGAGGTGCACGCGGACCGTCGGTTGGGCCATGCCCAGCAGGGCGCCGACCTCGGCCGTGGTGAACCCCCCATAGAGCTGCAGGATCACGACGGCCCGCTGCCTCGGCGTGAGCCGTTGCAACGCTCGCACAAGGTCGAGTACCAACTCCGGCGCCTCCAAGACCTCCGAGTCGACGAAGGGGATCTGACGGTTGCGCCTGCCGAGCTCCCCCGCAGCGACTCGGAACGAAACCTTCCAGATCCATCGGTCAGGGTTCCGGAGCTCGTCGCCTCGCGCCAACGCTTGGGCCAGAGCTTCCGCCAAGGCGTCGTTCGCGACGTCGAGATCGCCTGAATACGCCACGAGCGCACGCCAGATCCTGGGTCCCTCCGCGAGGTACACGCGCTCGACCGCATCTCGCCCCACGGCCCTCACCGAAGCATCTTGCTCCACCGTCTCTAAGGGCGCTCATCTCGCGGATTCGCTTAGAGAGACTTGCGTCGCTGGGTAGGGCGGGAGCCGGGCGTGGGCGGTTCCTGGTCAAGAAGCCCGACCTGATGGCCCCGGAAGACCCGTCATCTACCGCGTTGAGTTGATAGGAACCGCATCGAGAAGGTGTTCCCGAGGGAGGGGCAAGGGTGAGCGAGCTCCGGGGTAGCATGCTCGCGTGACCGCGAAGATCTTGGACGGCAAGGCGATCGCAGCGCAGATCCGCACCGAGGTCGCCGAGCGCGTACGCGCGCTCTCTGACCGGGGCATCACCCCCGGCTTGGTCGCCGTCCTCGTGGGCGACGACCCTGCCTCGCGCATCTACGTCGGTCAGAAGCACAAAGCATGCGCAGACGTCGGGATCCGCTCCGAGCAGGTCGACCTGCCCGCCTACGTCACCGAGCACGAGCTGCTGGCGGTGATCCGACGGCTTAACCGCGACCCGGAGATCCACGGCGTGATCCTGCAGCTGCCGCTCCCGTCCCACCTTCGCGAGCTCGAGATCCAGCGGGCCGTCGCGCCCGACAAGGACGTCGACGGCATGCACCCGTGGAACATCGGGATGATGGTCCGCGGCGCTCCCGGGTTCCTGCCCGCCACGCCCTACGGCATCGTCGAGCTCCTGCTCCGAAGCGGCGTCTCGATCGAGGGTGCGGAGGTCACGATCGTCGGCTACGGCGAGCTCGTCGGATCGCCGCTCTCGGTCATGCTCGCGCAGGACTCGATCCGCGGGAACGCCACCGTCACGTCGACCCACATCAAGACCCGCGAGCTGAAGCAGCACACGCGCAACGCCGACATCCTGGTCGTGGCGGCCGGCGTGCCGCGCCTGATCCGCGACGAACACGTCAAGCCCGGCGCCACGGTGATCGACGTCGGGGTCCATCGGACGGAGACGGGATTGATCGGCGACGTGGCATTCGACGAGGTGGTCGAGATCGCGGGCGCGATCAGCCCCGTGCCCGGCGGGGTGGGTCCGATGACCGTCGCGATGCTCATGGTGAACACGGTCGCGGCGGCCGAAGCCCAGGCGTACGGCCCGTGACCGACCCGGGCATCGGCGGCCGGCTGGCCACGGTCCTCGCGAACGGCGACTTCGCGGTCACGGGCGAGGTCGTCCCGCCGCGCGGGGCCTCCCGAGAACCCCTGGGGAAGCACGCGCGCGGACTGGTCGGCTACGTCGACGCCGCCAACGTCACCGACAACCCGACCGCGAGCGCGCACATGTCACCCGTGGCCGGCGCGGGCTTCGTCGCCGAGGCCGGGATCGAGCCGACGCTCCAGTTGACCGCGCGCGACCGGAACCGGCTCGCGATCACGGCGGACCTCCTGGGGGCGTGGGCGCTCGGCGCGCGCAACCTGTTGTGCCTGACCGGCGACCCCGTCCACGTCGGCGACCATCCCGACGCGACCGTCGTGGGCGACCTCTCAGTGAACGACGTGGTCGCGCTGGCGCGGCGGCTGCGCGAGGACGGCACGACTCTCGCCGGCGCCGAGGTGACCGATCCACCCCGCTACCTGATCGGCGTCGCCGACCTGCCGCTGGCAGATCCCTACGACTACGCGCGACTCGAGTCGAAGCTCGACGCCGGCGCCGACCTCGTGTGGACCCAGATCGCCTTCGACGCCGACGCGCTGGGGGAGTGGGCCGACGTCGTTCGTGCTCGCGGCCTGTTCGACCGCGCGAGCGTTCTCGTCGGCGTCGTGCCCTTGCGCAGCGCCAAGCAGGCGCGCTTCATGGACGAGAAGCTCCCCGGCGTCCGCGTTCCGACGGCGATCACGGCGGCACTCGAGGCATCCGGCGACGACGCCGAGCGCGTCGGCGTCAACCTCACGATCGAGGTCGTTCGGAAGATCCGTGAGATCCGCGGCGTGGCCGGCGTGCATTTGATGGGGATGGGCCACGACGCCGCGGTTCGCAAGGTCGTGGAAGGTGCCGGGTTGTTCCCCCGGCCGGTCGGACGCTAACGCTCGTCGATCGGGACGTAGACGCGGTCGCGGGGACCGACGTAGTCCGAACCGGGGCGGATGATGCGGTTGTTGGCGTACTGCTCGCGGACGTGGGCGGTCCAGCCGGCCATCCGCGCGAGCGCGAAGATCGGCGTCATCAGGTCGGTCGGGATCCCGAGCAGGTGGTACACGCCGGCCGCGTAGAGGTCCACGTTCGGGTAGAGGCCCTTCTGTTCGAACGTGGTGCGCTCCAGAGCCTCGAAGATCTCGTACCAGTTCGGCTCGCCGTGGCGCTCACCGGTGGTCTTGCAGAGCTCCTTCAGCACGGTCGCGCGCGGGTCCATCGTGCGATACACGGCATGACCGAAGCCCATGATCTTCTCGTGGCGCTCGAGCCGGTCGCGTACGTACGCCTCGGCGTTCTCGGGCTTGCCGATCTCCTCGGCCATCTTCATGGCCTCCTCGTTCGCACCGCCGTGCAGCGGTCCCTTCAACGCTCCGATCGCGCCGGTGATGGCCGAGAACATGTCCGAGAGCGTCGACGCGATGACGCGAGCCGTGAAGGTGGATGCGTTCATCGTGTGGTCGGCGTAGAGGACGAGCGTGGTGTCCAGCACACGTGCGTCCTCGGGCTCGGGGTCCTCGCCGTGCAGCATCCACAGCAGGTTCGCGGCGTGCCCCAGCCGCGGGTTCGGGGGAACGACTTCCCGGCCGGTGCGCAACCGGTCGTACATCGCGATCAGCGTGGGCGTCTCGGCGATCAGCCGCAGCGCCTTGCGGTACTGAGCCGGCAGCGAGTCGTCCCACCCGTCGGGGTCGAAGGCGGAGGAGGCCGAGACGCCCGATCGCAGCATCGACATCGGCGAGGTGTTCTGCGCGAGCGTGCGCATCGTCTTCTGGAGGAACGGCGACAGCACGCGCTCTTGGCCGAGGAACCGATCGAGCTCCTCGAGCTGCGCCCGGGTCGGCAGCTCGAGGTGATGCAACAGGAAGACGGTCTCCTCGAACGAGGCATGCGCCGCCAGATCGCCGATCTCGTACCCGACGTACCAGAGTCGCCCGGCCGCCCCGTCGATGTCAGAGAGCTTGGTCTCCGCCGCGACGGCCTCTCGAAGTCCCTTGTCGCTCAACGTCTCACTCCTGCGGAGATGGATCGCGGCCCGCACCCGGGCTGCATCTTCAAGGATAGAGCACCCCCGCTAGTCTGAGCCCGAGATGAGCCATCGTGTCACTTTGGTCCCCGGCGACGGCATCGGCCCCGAGGTCGTGGAGGCGGCGCGCCGTGTGATCGAGGCCACCGGCGTGGCGATCGAGTGGGATCGCCAGGACATGGGAGCGGGCGCCTTCTCTCGGACCGGCCTCCCGCTCCCCCCCTCGACGATCGAGGCGATCAGGGCCGACCGGGTCGCGTTGAAGGGACCGGTGGAGACGCCCGTCACCAGCGGCCTTCGAAGCGTGAACATGACGCTGCGGCAGGTGCTCGACCTGTACGCGAACGTTCGCCCCTGCCGCCGCTATCCGGGAGTGCCGTCCGTCTACGGCGACGTCGATCTGGTGGTCGTACGGGAGAACACGGAGGGCATGTACACGGGGATCGAGTTCGAGATGGGCACCATCGCTGCCAAGGAGCTGATCGCATTCATCGAGGAGACGACGGGCTTCCGCGTACGCGAGGACAGCGGCTTGTCGGTCAAGGCGATCTCGGAGTTCGGCAGCGAACGGATCGTGCGCTTCGCGTTCGAGTGGGCGCTGGGCCGACCCCGCCCGCGCGTCACCGCCGGCCACAAGGCGAACATCATGAAGTTCTCCGACGGACTGTTCCTGGAGGTCGCGCGGCGGGTCGCGAGTGACTATCCGGCGGCCGCGTTCGACGATCGGATCATCGATGCTCTGTGCATGCAGTTGGTCCAGTCGCCCGATCGCTTCGACGTGCTCGTCCTTCCGAACATGTACGGCGACGTGGTCTCCGAGCTGTGCGCCGGCTTGATCGGGGGCCCCGGCGTGGCCCCCGGCGCGCATTTCGGCGGACGGGACGGCCACGACCTTGCGATCTTCGAAGCCACCCACGGCACGGCGCCGAATCTGGCCGGCACGAATCGGGCCAACCCGACGGGCCTGATGCTCTCGGGAGCCATGCTGCTGCGTCACATCGGCGAGCAGGAGGCCGGGGAACGGCTCGAGGAGACCGTGGCCGCCGTGATCGCCGACGGCGCGAACGTGACGCGGGACCTCCGGTCGCCCGAGGACGATCGCCCCGCCGCCGGCACGTTCCAGATGGCCGACGCGGTGATCGCGCGCATCTAGGGGCCGAGAACGCCGGGGCGGATAGGATGGCGGCCCCACCCGAGAAGGAGCCCGGTGCGATGAAGATGACGATCGTCGGCAGCGGCTTCGTCGGTCAGACGACGGCGATGCGCGTGCTCGAGAAGGGCCTGGGCGAGGTCTGTCTGATCGACATCATCGAGGGAAAGCCACAGGGCCTGGCGCTCGACCTGAAGGAGGCGGCGCCGATCGAAGGATACGAGCCCTCGATCGTCGGGACGAACGACTACGCGGATACCTCCGGCTCCGACGTCGTCGTGATCACCGCCGGGTTCCCGCGACAGCCCGGCATGAGCCGGATGGACCTGCTCGGCAAGAACGCGGCCATCATGAATGACGTCGTCGACCGGGTGACGCCCGGTTCCCCGGACGCGATCGTGATCGTCGTCTCGAACCCGCTCGACGAGATGACCTTCCTCGCCGCCGAGCGATCCGGCTTCCCGAAGGAACGTGTCTTCGGGATGGCCGGGGTGCTCGACTCGGCGCGCCTCCGCTACTTCATCTCCGAGGAGCTCGGCGTCTCGCCGTCGGTGGTCGACGCCGTGACCCTCGGGTCGCACGGCGACTCGATGGTGGCGCTGCCGCGCCTGGCCACCGTCGACGGCAAGCCGCTCCCCGAGCTGATGGACGATGCGGCGCTGGATCGTCTGATCCAGCGCACGCGCGACGGGGGTGCGGAGATAGTCGCGCTGCTCAAGACCGGATCGGCCTATTACGCGCCGAGCGCATCGGTGACCTCAATGATCGAGGCGATCGTCCGGGACAGCAAAGCGCTCCTCCCTGTGTGCGCGTGGACCACCGGGCAGCACGGCATCAGCGACGTCTACGTGGGCGTCGTTGCGCGCATCGGGCGTGCGGGGATCGAGGAGATCGTCGAGCTCGATCTCGACGACCAGGAGCTCGCCCGCCTCCGCGAGGCGGCCGAGGGCATCCGCGCCAAGTGCGCGGACCTCGCCGGGCTCTGAGCGTTCCTCGACCGAAGGGTCCAACGATGCCACGCGGGCATATGGTGAGGGAGCACCTCGCGATGTTCTTCACGAACTGGCGCAACCCCGCGTACGGGTTCTGGGAGAAGGTAGGCCTCACGTTCCGCAACCGTGCTCGCGCGCTGGTGCGCGGGGGCTGCTGCGGGAACCACGGACAGCCTGGCTGTTGACGCGTCCCTGGATGGGACCTCGGTCGAGGCCCCGAGGACGAGGCACAGGACTAGGTCAGCTCGGTCCGGCCTCCCACGCGCCGACCTGCGCGGCGATCGCCCCGCCCACCTCCATCGTGGAGGCCGCGCCTCCGAGGTCGGGGGTCCGAACCTCTGCGCGTGCCAGCACGTGATCGACGGCCCCTTCCACCTTCCCGGCGGCCTGGATCTCGCCGAGGTGACGCAACAGCATCGCTCCCGACAGGATCATCGCGATCGGGTCGGCCACGCCGCGGCCGGCGATGTCGGGGGCGCTCCCGTGCACGGGCTCGAACACCGCGTACTCCCAGCCGATGTTGGCGCCGGGGATCAGCCCCAGACCGCCCACCAGGCCGGCGCAGACATCGCTCAGGATGTCGCCGTAGAGGTTCGGGAGCAGCAGCACGTCGAACAGCTCCGGGGTGCGCGCCAGCCGCTGGCACAGGTGGTCGATCGCGATCTGCTCCCAAGCCACGTCGGGGAAGTCGGCCGCCACGGCCTCCGCGGTCCGCAGGAAGATGCCGTCGGAGTACCGCATCACGTTGGCCTTGTGACCGACCGTCACCTTCCCGCGTTCCTGCGCGCGCGCGTACTCGAATGCGAAGTGGACGATCCGCTGCGTGCCGCCCACGCTGATCGGCTTGACGGTGATGCCCGCGTCCTCGCGGAGGACGCCACCGCCGAGGGCCGCCACGCGCTCCCGGAGCGCGGCGGCCTCCGAGGAGCCCCGCTCGTACTCGATTCCCTGATAGAGATCCTCCGTGTTCTCGCGCACGACCACGAGGTCGACGGAGGGATGCCGAACGGGCACACCGGGGAGGGAACGTGCGGGCCGAACGGCCGCGAACAGGTCCAGCTCCTGCCGTAGCGCGACGTTGATGCTGCGGAACCCGGCGCCGACCGGGGTGGTGATCGGCCCCTTGAGCGCGACCCGGCAGTTCCTCACGGCGTCGAGCGTCTCGCCGGGCAGCAGGGATCCGTGTACCGGCATCGCGCTTGCGCCCGCCGAGCGTTCGATCCATTCGATGCCGACGTCGGCGGCGTCAAGGACCAGGCGGGCGGCGGCGGCGACCTCCGGGCCGATCCCGTCTCCCGGGATCAGGGTAACCCTGTGAACCATCGTCGCGGCAGACCCTACCGGATGACCCGGCGACCCAGGTCTCCCTGCTCACGTCCGGACGAGCCGCCCGTTCCGCACGGCCCACCCGAACTGCTCGACCTGGCCGAGCCCACCGGTGGCAACGGCCTTCTTGTTGACCGTCAGGTGTGCCGCTCCTGCGCTTCCGAGCGTGAGATCGAGCCTCGAGGTCGCGTGGAACCGGCGCGTCTGCCCGCCGTCGAGGGTCTGCTCGAAGACGACGCTGCCGTCGGCGGTCACCTTGACCCAGCACGGATCCGAGCCGACGGTCTGAACGACGACGATGATTCCGGTGATCCTCGCCGGCGGGACGGCGTGATCGCTCTTCGCCGGCGGCGGCGCCGGGGCGTGGTGAGGGGGGCTCGAGCCGACGCCCTCGGGGGTCGATCCGTTCCTCGCGAGAACCGCCGCCGACGTCAGCATCGCGACAAGCACGAGCAGGGCGGCGACGGCCCACCGCCTCGGTCGCGGGGCACGCCGGAACAGCGGCGTGGGCGGAAGGACCGTGAGCGCCGGCAGGGCGTCGTGGTCGAACCGTCGCAGGAGCGGTGCGGGGTCCAGTCCCAGGTACTCGGCGTACTCGCGCAGGAAGAAGCGGGCGTACACGCGCCCGGGGTAAGGGTCGAAGGACTGTTCGTCCTCCTCCAGGGCCCGGAGGTAGGACTCGCGCACGCGCGTGGCCCGAGAGGCCTGCTCGAGGCTCTCCCCACGCTCCTGCCGCGCCTCGCGGAGGGCATCGCCCACGTCCATGGGAGCCGTCCGACGCGGCTCATCCGCCCCCGGATCCGCACCCCCGGGGGGTGCGGTCAGGTCCACCGGCTGCCGGGCCCCGCAGAAGGTGCACAGGGCTCCCTCGTGACCCAGCTCCACATGCTGGAGGTCGAGCTGGGCTCCGCAGACGGCGCACGGGAACGACGTGACGACAGATCCGACGGATGGGGCTTCCGTCTTCATCAGCAACAACTCCGCGCACACGCGCGACCTCCCGCGAGGGAGATCTCCCGGCCATGGGACCCTTCTATCTATGCCCCTTACGCGCTCAGCGTCAAGCCAGCAGGGTGAACGCCGTGCGACTAGAAGCGATCGAACAGGATCGCGCGCTTGACTTCCTGGATCGCTCGGGTGACTTCGATGCCCCTGGGGCACGCATCGGTGCAGTTGAAGGTCGTCCGACAGCGGAACACGCCCGTCTTCTCCGACAGGATCTCGAGCCGCTTGCGAGCCGCCCTCGTCGCGCGAGTCGAAGATGAACCGGTGCGCGTTCACGATCGCGGCCGGCCCGACGTAGCCCTCGTCGCCCCAGAAGACCGGGCACGACGTGGTGCAACAGGCACACAGGATGCATTTCGTGGTGTCGTCGTATCGGGCGCGTTCCTCCGGCGTCTGGCGCCGCTCGGCTTGCGGCTCGCCGCTGTCGTTGATCAGGAACGGGAGCACGGACTTGTAGCCGTCGATGAACGGGTCCATGTCCACGATCAGGTCCTTCAGCACCGGCAGGCCCCGGATCGGCTCGATCGTCACCTTCGGGGCGACGTCTTGGGCAAGGAGCCGGCAGGCGAGCTGGTTGCGGCCGTTGATCAGCATCGCGTCGGACCCGCAGATGCCGTGCGCACACGAGCGCCGGAACGAAAGCGTGCCGTCTTGGTGCCACTTGATCAGGTGAAGGACCTCGACCAGGCGGTCCAATGGATGGCACTGCACGGTGAACTCGTCCCACCAGGACTCCTCCGAGACCTCGGGGTTGAACCGCCGGATCTTGAGATGCAGCGTCATCTCGCCGGGCGCCCTGCGGACCTGGCGCGCGTCGGACGTGTTCAGGACGTCGGCCGCCGTTGCCATCAGTACTTCCTCTCCATAGGGACGTACGGGCCCATCTTCACCGGCTTGTAGCCAAGCGTGACGGACCCGTCGGGCTGGCGCGTGGCCAGCGTGTGCTTGAGCCAGTTCGCGTCGTCGCGGAGCGGGTGATCCTCGCGGTAGTGGGCACCGCGGCTCTCGGTGCGTGCGAGCGCGGACACGACCAGCGCCTCGGCGCAGTCGAGGAGGAATCCGAGCTCGACGGTCTCCATCAGGTCGGTGTTGTAGACGCTGCCCTTGTCGCCGATCGCGACCCGCTCGTGGCGGTCCCGGAGGTTCGTCAGCGTGTCGCGCATCTTCGAGAGCCCCGTGTCGGAGCGGACGACGAAGGCCAGGTCGAACATGGTGTCCTGCAGCTCTTTTCGGATGTCGGCGGCCTTCTCCCCCTGCCCGCGGGAGAGGAACCCGTCGAGCAGCTCGGTCGTGGCCGCCTCCGGCTCGGCCGGAACCTGGGGCAGGTCCGACGCGGCCGCGTACCCAGCTGCGTGGTCTCCCGCCCGGCGGCCGAAGACCACGAGGTCGAGCAGCGAGTTGGTCCCGAGACGGTTCGCACCGTGGACCGAGACGCAGGCGCATTCCCCGATCGCATAGAGCCCGGGGACGGGCGTCTCGTCGGCTCCGACCACGACCTGACCGTCGACGTCGGCGGGGATCCCGCCCATCGCGTAGTGGGCCGTGGGCTGGATCGGCACCGGCTCCTTCGTGGGCTCGACCTTCAGGTAGAGCCGGGCGAACTCCGTGATATCCGGAAGCTTCTCCTCGATCACCTTCCGATCGAGGTGGGAGATGTCCAGGTACGCCCAGTCGCCGCTTGGGCCTCCGCCGCGCCCCTCCTGGATCTCTTGGTAGATCGCGCGGCTGACCATGTCGCGGGGCGCCAGGTCCTTGATCGTGGGCGCGTAGCGCTCCATGAACCGCTCGCCGTCCTTGTTCAGCACGATGCCGCCCTCGCCGCGTGCGGCCTCGGACAGCAGGACTCCCAGGCGCGCAAGTCCGGTCGGATGGAACTGGAACATCTCCATGTCCTCGAGGGGGATGCCTCGGCGCCACACGACCGCCGGCCCGTCGCCCGTCAGCGCGTGGGCGTTGGACGTGACGCGGAACATCCGACCGAATCCGCCGGTGGCGAACACCACGGCCTTCGCCCGGAAGACGTGGAGCTCTCCCGTGGCGAGCTCGTAGGCCACCACCCCGGCGGCACGGCCGGCGTCGTCACGCAGCAGGTCGAGGCAGTAGAACTCGTTGAGGAACTCGACGTCGCGCTTCACGCACTGCTGGTAGAGCGTCTGCAGGATCATGTGACCCGTGCGGTCGGCCGCGTAGCACGCACGTTTGACGGCGGCTTCTCCGTGGTTGCGGGTGTGCCCACCGAACCGGCGCTGGTCGATGCGCCCGTCGGGTGTGCGGTTGAACGGCAGCCCCCAGCGCTCCAGCTGGTAGATCGCATCGATCGCCTCTTCGCACATGAGCTGCGCAGCCGGCTGGTCGACGAGATAGTCGCCCCCCTTCACGGTGTCGAACGCGTGCCACTCGGGGTTGTCCTCCTCCACGTTGCCGAGGGCCGCGCACACGCCGCCCTGGGCCGCTCCGGTGTGGGAGCGAGTGGGGTAGAGCTTTGAGATCACGGCGGTCCGGACGCGCTCCGACAGCTCGATCGCCGCCCGCATCCCGGCTCCGCCTCCGCCGATCACGATCGCGTCGTACGTATGGGTCGTCGTCATCTCAGAGCCATCTCAGTATTGGCCCGCCCACCGCGAAGGGTCGAACGTGAAGACGATGATGCTGCCGAGCACCAGCAGAACGAACCCGAGCACATAGAAGAACATGTTGATCGCGAACCGCGCGCCCGGCTGGCGCACGTAGTCGAGGGTGATGTTCCGAAGGCCGCTGATCCCATGGATCAGCGCCAGCGACAGCAGCATCCAATCCCAGGTTCGCCAGAACGGGCTCTGCCAGCGGGCGGCCACGAACCCGAAGTTGATGCGGTCCACGCCGCCGCCGGGTAGGTGCATGATCAGGGTGTGGCCGAGGGCGAGGATCAGCAGGACGAGCCCGCTGATCCGCATGAACAGCCAGGTCCACAGCTCCAGACCACCCAGCGGGCGTTCCCGGCCGAGTCGGCCGGTGCCGCCCGGCAGGGGCGGTTGCGGGGCCCCCGCGTCCGGCTTCGTCGTCGTGGTCGCCATCATGCCCTCAGTTCTGCAGGAGATCCCACGTCTGCTTCAGCATCACGACGGTCACGGCCAGCGTGCTCAGCAGGAACAGACCCGTGCTGGCGAGCGAGATCCCCCGGACCCGCCGGGTGAGCCGGGGGAAGAAGTCGATCAAGGTGATCCGGATGCCGTTGATCGAGTGGTACAGGACCGCGATCACCAGCCCCAATTCCAGCAGGTGCACCAGCGGGTTCGCGTAGGCCCGCGTCACCCGGTCGTATGCGTCGGGACCCCACCCCACCAGCGCCGTGTCCACGACGTGAGCGAACAGGAACAGGACGATAGCGACGCCGCTCACCCGGTGCGCGATCCACGACCACTGTCCCGGGTGACCCTTGTAGATGGAGCCGTAGTCCGACGTCGACTTCCGCGCCCTCAGCGCCACACGCTCCGCTCCTTACGGGGATCCGGATCCCAGGCGACAAGCGTATCGCCGGGCGGTTCGTAGCCCCGGCCACGCCGTCCAGCGACCGGCGGGAGTCTACTCCGAACGAGCAGGCGCGGGGCCGCTCCCGCCCAGGGCAGGATGGTCCCTGCGAAAGGGGTCCTTCGGCCCGCCCGGTGCGGCGCTCCCGGCCGATACGGTCGGAAGCGACTGGAGGTGGTTTCCGCTTGCCCTCGGCCAGGAAGCGTCACGAGCGCGAACGCATCGCACGCCGGCGGCGTACGCGCCTGCTTGCGATCGCGGCCGCCGCGGTCGTGGTCCTCGCCATCGTCGGCGTCGCCGCCGCCTCGATCGGAGGGGGAGGCGGCGCGGACGGAACCGGGGCGTTCCCGTCGCAGACCGCACCGGTCTCCGTGCGCGGGGAGAGCCTCCCGAAGTTCCCCTCCAGCGGACCGGACCACGCGATCGGGATGCAGGCTCCGGAGCTCCAGGGCACCAGCTTCGCCGGCTCGCCCGTCGACATCACCCGTGACGGCAGGCCCAAGGCGATCCTGTTCGTGGCGCACTGGTGCCCCCATTGCCAGGTCGAGGTGCCCAGGATCGTCGCGCTCCAGGAGCAAGAGATGCTGCCCGCCGGCGTCGACGTGTACGCCGTGTCCTCGAGCGTGAACGCCTCCTACCCGAACTACCCCCCGTCCGCGTGGCTGGAGCGCGAGCGCTGGTCCAACCCGACGATCGCCGACGATGAACAGGGGTCGGCGACCAACGCGTTCGGTCTCTCCGGCTATCCGATGATGGTGTTCGTCGACGCGAACGGTTCGGTGACCGCCCGGGTCTCGGGCGAGCAGCAGGATCAGACGATCATCGGCCTGATGCAGCAGCTCGTCGCGTCCGGATAGTGGACCGTCAGGCGATCCGGATCGCCACGAGGTCGCCCTCGCGCGTGGGGACGATCGTGCTCACGAACGCGTCGTCCTCGGCGATCAGGCGGTTGTGCTCGCGGATCGCGTCGGCGCCGGCTTCGTCGTCGAGGACCGTCCCGCGGCCGTAGCCGAGGGCGTTGTCGCAGATGTAGAGCCCGCCGACGCGGATCCTGCTTCGGGCGGCGCGCCAGGCGTCCGGGTATTGGGGCTTGTCGATGTCGCAGAACACGACGTCGAACTCGCCCCCGACGGCGGCGAACTGCTCGAGCGCGTCGCCGACGTGGTACGTGACGCGGTCCCACAGGCCCGCGCGCGAAAGGTAGTCCAGCGCCTTGGCTTCGTTGGCGGGGTCGCCGTCGGTGCAGTGGACCTCTCCCTCAGGACCGACCGCTCGGGCGAACCAGTACGCCGAGTATCCGAACCCCGAGCCGAGCTCGAACACGCGACGGGCGCCGATCCCGCGCGCCAGCACCTCGATCGTCACGCCGACGTTCCGTCCGACGATCGGGAAGCCCCGCTCGCGGGCCTCGACCTCCATCTCCAGCAGCGAGGGCTCGTCGAACCGACCGAGCCGCTCGCGCATGTACGCGTCGAACCTGGGGTCCACGATGTCCATGGCGCGGAGACTAGCCGTCGGGAACGCCGCGGGGAACGCTAGGCTCGATCCCTATGGACGAGGACCGGCGGAACACCGACTCGGGGGTCGAGCTGCACCCCGTGTACACGCGATCCGACCTCGAGGGATGGGATCCCACGAAGGAGCTGGGCGAGCCGGGCGCATTCCCGTTCACGAGAGGCCCGTACCCGTCGATGTACCGCGGGCGGCTATGGACGATGCGCCAGTACGCCGGCATGGCGACGGCGGAGGAAACCAACGCCCGCTTCCGCTACCTGTTGGAGAACGGGCAGACCGGACTGTCCGTGGCGTTCGACCTGCCGACGCAGATGGGCCTCGACTCCGACCATCCGCGCGCGGAGGGCGAGGTCGGCAAGACCGGCGTGGCGATCGACTCGATCGACGACATGCGGCGGCTGTTCGACGGGATCCCGCTCGGCGAGGTGTCGACCTCGATGACGATCAACTCGACGGCCCCGATCCTGCTGCTGCTCTACGAGCTTGTCGCCGAGGAGCAGGGCGTGGCGGCCGCCGGCCTCCAGGGAACCGTGCAGAACGACCTGTTGAAGGAGTACGCGGCCAGGGGCACCTACATCTACCCCCCGAAGCCCTCGATGCGACTGATCACCGACCTGTTCGCGTACTGCGGCGAGCACATCCCCAGGTGGAACACCATCTCGATCAGCGGGTACCACATGCGCGAGGCGGGGGCCACGGCCGCGCAGGAGATCGCCTTCACCCTCGCCAACGGCATCGCGTACGTGCGGGCGGCGCTCGACGCGGGGCTGGCGCTGGAGGACTTCGCGCCGCGCTTGTCGTTCTTCTTCGCCTGCCACATGAACTTCTTCGAGGAGGTCGCGAAGTTCCGGGCCGCGCGTCGATCGTGGGCTCGCATCATGCGGGACCGGTTCGGCGCCGCCGACCCTCGCGCGCAGGTGCTGCGCTTCCACACCCAGACCGGCGGCGCCACGCTCACCGCCCAGCAGCCGGAGAACAACATCGTGCGCACGACCCTCGAGGCGCTCGCCGCGATCCTCGGCGGAACGCAGTCGCTGCACACGAACGCCTACGACGAGGCGCTCGCGCTCCCGACCGAGCGCAGCGCGAAGATCGCGCTCCGCACGCAGCAGGTGATCGGGTACGAGAGCGGCGTCACGACCGTCGTCGACCCGTTCGGGGGTTCGTACTTCGTGGAGTCGCTCACCTCCGAGCTGGAGCGGATGGCCGAGGACTATCTCGGTCGGATCGACGCGATGGGCGGCGCCGTGGCGGCGATCGAGCGCGGCTTCTATCAGGAGGAGATCCACGAGTCCGCGTTCCGGATCCAGCAGGGAGTGGAGCGCGGCGACCGGGTCGTGGTCGGCGTCAACCGCTTCCAGACGGAGGACGCCCGGTTGCCCGAGCTGATGCGGGTGGGCGAGGAGGAGACCCGCCGCCAGGTCGCTCGTGTTCACGACCTTCGCGCCACGCGCGACCGGGAGGCCCTGGACGCGGCGCTGGCCGACGTGGGGCGCGCAGCGGAAGGCACCGGCAACCTGCTTCCTCCGATGAAGCGTGCGCTTCGAGCGAGGGCCACCCTCGGCGAGGTATCTGACGTGCTGCGTGAGGTGTTCGGCGAGTACCGCCCCGCCTTCTGATCGCCCTTCCTCAGACGAGCTCGACGGCCGCGTGGACGACGGCGGCGACGCCGGCGGTGGCGAGGAGGACCTGCAGCGCCCGGACGCCCGGCCGCCGCCGCATCCCGACGGCGACGCCGAGGCAGGCGACGCCGACCAGCAACTCGATCGCGTAGGTGGCGGCGTCGGGCACGGCATCGCAGCGTACTCGGCTACCCTTCGCGCATGGACCTCGCGATCGTGGGTGGGACGGGCGCGGAGGGGTTCGGCCTGGCGCTTCGGCTCGCGCAGGCGGGACACAGGGTGACGATCGGCTCGCGTGCCGCCGAGAAGGCGGCCGACGCCGTGGTCCGGGCAAAGGAGCTGCTCGGCGAGGCATCGATCGACGGCGCCGTCAACGACGTCGCGGTGGCCGGTCGCGATCTCGTGGCGGTGACGGTCCCGTTCGCCGGCATGATCGCTATCTACAGGTCGATCGCGCCCTCGCTCGAGCCCGGTCAGATCGTGCTCGATGCGACCAGCCCGCTGATGGCGGCCGTCGGCGGCAAGGCGTCGGAGCCGATGCGCCCCTGGCAGGGCTCGGCCGCCGAGCTCGCGGCATCGTTGCTGCCCGACGGCGTCCGGCTCGTGGCCGGGTTCCACACGATCGCCGCCGAGACGCTGATGCGGCTCGAGGCGCCGCTCGAGAGCGACGTCCTGCTCTGTGGAGACGATGTGGAGGCGAAGGCGCTGGTGGGCGCCCTGCTCGACTCGATCCCGGGGACGCGATGGGTCGACTGCGGTCCTCTGTCCTTGGCGCGGATCACCGAGACGCTCACGGCACTGCTGATCTCGATCAACCGGAAGTACGCGACGCACGACGCGGGCTTCCGGATCGTCGGGCGCGACGCGTGGGGCGCGCCCGCTCGATGAGCTGCCTTCGACGCTGCTCCTACCCGACGACGATGCCGTCGAGGATGACGTTCCGCCCGTCACGGTGACGGTGACGGTGTGCTCCCCCAATCCAACGGAATCATCGTGGAGGGAAGCGTAGGCGAGCGTCTCAGTGAAGCAACGAGGCCGTCGCCGTTCCTCAGTCGATGACGGCGAGGACCTGACCGGTCTCGACGACCTGACCAGCCCGGATCGGCAGCTCCGTGACCTCGCCGTCGCGCGTCGAGGCGATGTGGTTCTCCATCTTCATGGCCTCCAGGATGCACACGACCTCGCCGGCCCGGAGGTCCTGGCCCTTCTCGACGAGCACCTTGAGGATCGTCCCCTGCATCGGTGCCCGGATCTCGCCGTGGACGTGTTCGCCGTGGTGGGGCCCGCGGGTCGCCGGAGAGCGCGGGGCGGCCTCCCGGCGCTCGTCGAAGATCCGGACCGGTACGCGACGCCCGTCGACCTCGACCAGGATGTCGCGCGGCCGGACATGCGAGCCGCCGAGCGGCGATTGCAGGTCGACCTGTGCCGGAAGATTCGCGTCCTGCAGCGCTCGTTCGAGCCACGTGGTCGTGTGCGTTCCCGAGCGGAACTCCCGGGACTCGAGGACCCATCGGTGCACCGGAATCGTCGTCGGCACGCCCTCGATCTGGAACTCGTCGAGGGCGCGCAGCATGCGTCGCCGAGCCTGGTCGCGGTCGGCGCCGCTCACGATGAGCTTGGCGAACATCGAGTCGTAGTCGCCCGGGACCTCGCGGCCCTCGGTCACCCCGGAGTCGACCCGGACGAACGGTCCGCCGGGCTCCTCGTAGCGCGCCAGCCGGCCCGGCCCCGGCAGGAAGTTCCGCGCGGGATCCTCGGCGTTGATCCGGCACTGGATCGCGGCGCCTTGCGGCCGCGGGTCGATCTTGAGCTTCGCGCCGAGCGCCACCTCGATCTGCAGCGCCACGATGTCGAAGCCCGTCACCATCTCGGTGACCGTGTGCTCGACCTGCAGCCTTGTGTTCATCTCGAGGAAGTAGAAGCCGCCGTCCTCGTCGAGGATGCATTCGACGGTGCCCGCATTGACGTATCCGGACTCCCGCGCCAGGGCGATCGCCGCCTCCGCGAACCGGCCACGGAGCGCATCGTCGAACTTCGGGGAGGGCGTCTCCTCGATGAGCTTCTGGTGGCGGCGCTGCACCGAGCAGTCGCGCTCGCCGAGGAAGACGACGGAGCCGTGCGCGTCCGCCAGGATCTGCGCCTCCACGTGATGCGCGTGCTCCACGTAGCGCTCGAGGAACACCTCGGGCCGCCCGAAGTACGAGCGTGCCTCGCGCGAGGCCCGCTTCAGCGCGTCGTCGAGCTGCTCGTACTCGCGCACGATGTGCATGCCCTTGCCGCCGCCCCCGAACGCGGCCTTGACCAGCAGCGGGAACCCGATGCGCGGCGCCTGCTTGCGCGCGCTCGCGATGTCGACGGGCTGTGGCGTCCCGGGGACGATCGGGACGCCGGCGGCGTCGGCGACCCGGCGCGCCGCCGACTTGTCGCCCATCCGCTCGATCGCCTCCGGCGAGGGGCCGACGAACGTGAATCCTGCCTCGCCGACCGCCTGGGCGAAGTGCGACCGCTCGGCGAGGAAGCCGTACCCCGGGTGGATCAGCGAGGCTCGGGACTTCTGCGCCGCCTCGAGGATCGCCCCGATCGAGAGGTAGGAGTCGGCGGCCAGCGCGGGCCCGATCCGGTGGGACTCGTCGGCCATCTCCACGTGCAGGGCGTCACGGTCAGCGTCGGAGTAGACGGCCACGGTCGGGATGTCCATCTCGCGGCACGTGCGGATGATCCGAACCGCGACCTCGCCGCGGTTGGCGACCAGGAGCTTCGGTTTCCTCGTCACTCGCGTATCGTGCCCTTCCCGGTGCTGACTCCAGACGACCTTCGTGAAGCGCTCGCCGCGATCCGTGTGACTGCGCCCGTCCGCGCCGACGAGGTTACCCCTTCGACGAACGCAACGGCCGCAACGATGGCGGAGGACGGGGATCCGGAGTGGTCGCTCGTGGCCGCGGGGCATCAGACGCAGGGGCGGGGCCGGCTCGGCCGGTCGTGGGTGGACGCCGCGGATCGCGCATTGATGTTCTCCGTCGTGCTGCGTCCCAGGTTGGAGCCTGCGCGCGCGGGGCTGCTGTCGTTGCTCGCGGGGGCCTCCATGGCAACCGCCATCCGCGAGAAAGCTGGACGACGGGCGACGTGCAAGTGGCCGAACGACCTGCTGCTGCGGGGTGGGAAGGTCGGCGGGGTGCTCCTGGAATCGAGCGTTGCCCAGGATCGCGTGCGCTACGTCGTGATCGGAGTGGGGGTCAACCTGGACGCGCCGGCCGAGGTGGGCGGCGCGGTCGGGCTAGGCGACGTCGGGATGCGCGACCTCCTGACCGCGTTCCTGGTCCGGTTCTACGACACGTACAACTCGGCGGACGCAGGCTTCCCGGAACGCGTGCGCGGGGCATGGCTGCCCGTCGCCTCGACGATCGGGTCGCTGGTGAAGGCGACCACGATGTCGGGGGAGCGAGTCGTTGGGCGCGCCGTCGGGGTCGACGACTTCGGAGGCTTGCTGCTATCGACCGACGCGGGCGAGGCCCGTGTGGCCTTCGGCGACGTGGAGCACCTCGAGGGGTGATGGCGGTTGCCCGCCGTGCAGGGCCGGGGTACCGTCCGTCCATGGCGTTCCCTCGACGGCTGCTGATCCCGGGCGAGGAGCTCGTCCTCGATCTGCGTCCGCACCCGGTCGCGCTCGCGCTGCCGGTTATCGTGGTCGCCGTCGGATTCGTGGCGGCCGTGTGGCTGGCCGCGTCGACCGACGTCGCCGACTGGCTCTGGTGGGTGCTCCTCGTCGTCGTCGTGGTGGCCTACCCCCTCCGGCGGCTCGTGTGGTGGCTGACGTCGATCTTCGCCGTGACGACCGACCGCGTGATCCACCGCGAGGGCTGGATCGCCAAGCGCTCGATGGAGATCCCGCTCGAGGCGATCAACGACGTGCGGTTCGAGCAGGGCGTGTTCGAGCGGATGATCGGGGCGGGGTCCCTGATCATCCAGTCCGCGTCCGAGCAGGGCCGACAGGAGTTCGAGCACATCCGGCACCCGGAGGACGTCCAGAGGACGATCTACGAGCAGGGCGAGACCAACAAGAAGCGCATGTACCAGGGCGGTCAGGCCGGATCGGCGGGCGCGCCCTCGGTCTCGACCGAGCTCGAGCGGCTGGCGGACCTCCGCGCGAAGGGCATCCTCACCGAGGAGGAGTTCCAGGCGCAGAAGGCCAAGGTCCTCGGGGAGGGATCCTGACCACGGACCGGCGGCGGGCGTGATCGGGCCCGTCGATCACGTCTACTACTGGACCCGCGACATGGATGGCGCCGTGGCCTTCTACACCGGCGTCGTCGGTCTCGAGCTGCGGCGTCGCGAGGGCAACGAGTGGGCCGAGTTGGACGCCGGGCCCGTCCGCCTGGCCCTTCACGGGACCGACGACGAGCCGCCGGGCAGCGGGACGGTGGTCCTGCGTGTCGACGACCTCGACGCCGCTCGATGGACCCTCGAGCAACGGGGGGCGCGCTTCGACGCCTACGTCGGCGAGGTGGAGGGCTTCGCCCGCTTCGCCACGTTCCGCGATCCCGACGGGAACCCCGTCCAGATCATCGAGTACCAGCGGCAATGACCAGCCTGCGCGAACCCTCCTCACCGCGTTCACGGGCCCTTCACAGCCCGGCGCCAGCATCGGAACCGGAAGCAGAATGGAAGGAGGCAACGATGCGACGTGGGATCGGGCTCGTGGTGCTGATCCTCCTGATCGCGGGTGGCGTGGCGCTCGGCGTGGGCGCCTACAACGCCGGCGTGAACCACGGCGAGGCGCAGGCGCTGGTCGACTCGTCCACCGGCACGCAGGTCGTGCACGTGGTCGAGACCGGACGCGGGTGGGGGTTCTTCCCCTTCGGCGTCCTGATCTTCCCGTTCCTGTTCTTCGGGTTCTTCGCCCTGATGCGGATCCTCTTCTGGCGACGGGCGTGGGGCCGGCACGGGCCGGGTGGCGGGCCGATGGGTGAGCACATGACCCAGCGGTTCGAGGAGTGGCACCGCACGCAGCACCAGGGAGCCGACGCGGGCGGCGTCTCGCCGCCCCCGCCCGCGGCCTGACAGGATGCCGCGATGACGCGGATCCTCGTCGTCGAGGACGAGATGGCCATCTCGCGGCTGGTGCGTGACTACCTGCGGCACGCGGGGTTCGAGGTCACGGTCGTCGGCGACGGGGAGTCCGCCATCGCGAACGCGCGCGGTGCCCATCCCGACCTGGTGGTGCTCGACCTGGGGCTCCCCGGTCGCGACGGGCTCGACGTGGCGCGGGAGCTCCGCCGCACGGCGGCCACGCCGATCGTCATGTTGACGGCCCGCGGCGACGAGACCGACCGAATCGTCGGCCTCGAGCTCGGAGCCGACGATTACGTCGTCAAACCGTTCAGCCCCAAGGAGCTGGTCGCGAGGATCCGTGCGGTGCTCCGGCGGACCTCCGTGTCCGCCACGGAGGAGGTCTTGCGCGTGGGCGAGGTCGAAGCCGACGTGGCGCGGATGCGCGTGCGCGTCGGCGCCGGCACCGTGGACCTGACCCCGACCGAGTTCCAGCTGCTTGTGGCTCTGATGCGGCAGCCGGGCCGCGTATTCACGCGCGGGCAGCTCCTCGACGCCGTCCACGGCGTGGCGATCGAGTCGTATGAGCGCGCGATCGACGCCCACGTGAAGAACATCCGCAAGAAGATCGAGCCCGAACCCCGGAAGCCTCGTTTCCTGTTGACCGTCCACGGTGTCGGGTACCGCTTCGCCGATGCCTGACGCCGGCCCTCCCTGGCGCCGTCACGGCTTCCGCCCTCCGTGGTGGCCCGAGGACGAGCCGTTCCCCCCGGCCGGTGCTCGGCCGTGGGGGTTCCGCCGACGCATGTTCGTCCGCCGCGTCGCATTCGGGCTGCTGGTGTTCGTGGCGCTCCTGGCCGGCATGATCGCCCTCGCGACCGCGCTCGTGTCGCGCGCGCTGGGCGTGCGCGGCGGGCCGCTGCTGGGTGCCGCCCTCGTGGGGCTCGTGGTGCTCGTGGTCGGGATCGTGGTCGTGGCACGCGTGGTCCACGGAGCGGCCGAACCGCTGGGCGACGTGATGGAGGCGGCGGACCGTGTGGCCGCAGGCGAGTACGACGCGCGCGTGCGGCCGCGCGGGCCGGGCGAGGTCCGCCGGCTCGGCGAGGCCTTCAACCAGATGGCGGAGCGCCTTGGTACCGCCGAGCAGCGGCGGCGCAGCCTGTTCGCCGACGTGGCGCACGAGCTGCGGACGCCGCTGTCGGTGATCCGCGGCTCGGTGGAGGGCATGCTCGACGGGCTCTATCCGGTCGACCGCGACCACCTCCAGACCGTGCTCGACGAGACCGTGGTGATGGCGCGCCTGCTCGAGGACCTGCAGACGCTCAGTACCGCCGAGGCGGGCGCGCTCCGCCTGCACCGCGAGCCGACCGATCCGGCCGTTCTGGTCGCCGACGCCGTGGCGGCGTTCCGTCCGCAGGCACTCGAACGAGGCGTCGGCCTGCGCGGCGAGCCGGCACCCGAACTCCCCCCGCTGGAGGCCGATCCGGTCCGGATCGGGGAGGTCTTGTCGAACCTGGTCGCGAACGCGCTGCGTCACACCCCGCGCGCTGGCGCGGTGGTGGTGCGGGCACAGGCCATCCCAGGCGGGCTCGAGTTCACGGTCGAGGACACCGGCCGGGGGATCGCTGCCGCCGACCTGCCCCACGTGTTCGACCGATTCTGGAAGTCCGGGGATTCGGGCGGCTCCGGCTTGGGGCTCGCGATCGCCAAATACCTCGTCGAGGCTCACGGCGGCACGATCACCGCAGAGAGTGAGTCGGGCCGGGGCACGGTCATGCGGGCGCGACTGCCCGCCGGCGGCTGAGCTGGGCGTCCCCGAGCGCTCTCTATGCTGGGCGGCGGATGAGCGCCGAGACCTGTCCCCGTTGCGGCGAGCCGCTGCCCGCGCGCGCCAACTTCTGTCCGAACTGCGGGATGCCGCTGGCGGTCACGGAAGCCTCCGAACGGCGCGTCGTAACCGTCGTGTTCGTCGATCTGGCGGGCTCTACTGAGCTGGCCGCGCGGCTGGACCCCGAGCGGTTCCGGGAGGTCCTCGCGGCGTTCCACGGGATGGTCTCGCAGGAGGTCGCGTGGCTGGGCGGCGTCGCCGAGGGGTTCATAGGCGATGCCGTGCTCGGCGTGTTCGGGTCGCCGGTCGCCCACGACGACGACGCCGTCCGGGCCGTCCGTGCCGCGCTCGCGATCCGCGACCGCACGGAGAGCCTCGGCAGGCAGCTCGCGCTGCCGATCACGATGCAGGTGCGGATCGGGGTCAACACGGGGCAGGTCGCCGTCGGCACGGCGAGCGACCGGGGGCTGGTCATCGGCGCCGAGGTGAACATCGGTGCTCGGCTTCAGCAGGCGGCGGAACCGGGCGAGATCCTCGTCGGCAGGACCACGGTCGAGCTCTCGCGGCTGCAGATCGAATACGGCGAGCCGCGCCGCGTCGCGGCCAAGGGGTTCGACGATGCCGTCACCGCGTGGCCAGCGCTGGAGGGGCGAACGGGCAGGAGCACCGAGCGGAGCCGCGTGGCGCTGGTCGACCGCAGGCGCGAACTGACGCTCCTGACGGATACGTTCGAACGCGTTGCCGACCGCGAGCGGGCGCACCTGGTGACGCTGCTCGGCGAAGCCGGCATCGGGAAGAGCCGCGTGGTCGAGGAGTTCCTCGCTCGCCTGCCCGACGACGCCAAGGTGCTCGCGGGACGTTCGAGCGCGTTCGAGGAGCAGGTCACCTTCTGGCCGCTGGCACAGATGGTCTACCGCGAGATCGGGCAGGAGCGCGGCGCCCCGGAGGACGTGGTCTTCGACCGCCTGCGCGAGATCGTTCGGGACTGGGTGAGCGACCCCGATGACGTGGAGCTCGCGGCTCGCCGGCTGGCGTTCGCCCTCGGGCTGGGCGAGGCGGGCAGCACCGAGAACCGCTACCACGCGGCCGAGGTGCGCAGCGGGGTCCTCACGATGCTCTCGGGCCTGGCAACCCGGGGACCGGTCGTGCTCGTCTTCGAGGACCTCCACCAGGCCGATCCGCTGCTCCTGGATCTGATCGAGCAGCTGGTCAAGGAGGCCCGGCGTGTGCCCCTGATGGTGGTCTGCGTCGCGCGCTGGGAGTTCCTCGAACAGCGTCCGAACTGGGCCGGCGGCGTGGCCGACGCCGTCACCCTCTGGGTCGAGCCTTTGACGCTCGCACACGGGACCGAGCTTGCGATGGAGGCGGGCGGGTTGACCCGCGACGACGCCGAGCGCGTGGCGCAGCACGCCGGCGGCAACCCGTTCTTCATCATCGAGATCACCGGGATGCTCCAGCGCGAGGAGCGGGACCTGCCCCCACAGGGTCCTGCGCCGTCGGGACGGCTGCTTCCGGCGACCGTACAGGCCGTGGTTGCCGCCCGGATCGATCAGCTGTCGCCGGCGACGCGCGAGCTCGTCCGCAGGGCATCGGTGTTCCCGCGCGGGCGCTTCGACGTCGACGAGCTCTCGCTGATCGCGGAGTGGCGCACCGAGCTTCTGGACGAGGCCGAAGAGGACGAGATCCTCGTTCGCGAGGAGGATCGTCCGGGCGTCTGGCGGTTCCGCAGCGACGTGTTCCGCGACGTGGCCTACGAGTCGCTCGCCAAGCGCGAACGGCAGCGGTTGCATCTTCGCGTGGCCAACAAGCTGTCCGAGCCGGGGACGGCCGAACGATATCCGCGCACGATCGCCTTCCACCTGGAGCAGGCGGCGCGGGCGGCGCTCGACCTGGACCCGAACGACCGGACGCTGGCGGTCCGCGCGGTGGAGGCGCTCGCCGCCGCGGGCGACATCGCGCGGTTGCGGTTCGAGTCGCGCGCCGCCGCCGACCTGTACGAGCGCGCGCTGTCCCTCGCCGGACCGGAGGACGGGTGGGGAGAGCGTGAGGCGCGCATCGTGTCGATGCTCGGCGAGTCGCGGTACTGGCTCGGCGAGTTCGACGCGGCGGAGGAGGCGCTCCGCAAGGCGCTCTCGCTGGCCGGCGACTCCGATCGCGTGGTCGCGCACGCCGCTCGGTTCCTGGCCGACATCACGCTCACGCTCCGCGGCGACGACCACCTCGCGGCCGCGCTGTTCGACCGGTCGCTCGACGCTGCTCGACGACTGGGCGAGCCGTTCGCGCTCTCGCGCGCCCTGCTGATGGCCGGGTGGGTTCCCTACTGGCGGGACCGCCTCGACGAGGCGGAGGCGCTGTTCCACGAGGCGCTCGAGGTCGCACGCGCGGACGGCCGGCGCGACGCTTGGGCCGAGGGCCGCGCGCTGGTCGGGCTTGCGAACGTCGCGTCGGAGCGCGGGAGCGAGGAGGACGCGCTCGCGATGGGGCTCGAGGCCCTCGCGGTCGGCGAAGGCTCGGGCCAGGCGTTCACGGCGGCCATCGCCCACCAGACGGTGGCCGCGTCGCTCCGGAGGCTCCTGCGGCTGGACGAAGCCGCCGGGCATGCGGAGGCCGCGGTCCGCGCGTTGCGCGAGCTCGGGGCCCGCTGGGAGCTTGCGGGCGCCCTCGGCGATCGCGGGGCGATCCACCGGCTCTCAGGTCGCCTCGACGAGGCGGAGCGCGACCTGCGGGAGGCGTTCGTGCTCTGCCGCGACCTCAAGGAGCGCGCCCTGGTCGCGTGGACGGCAGCCGAGCTGGCGCGCACGCTCGTCCTCGAGGGGGACACCGCGGCGGCGCGCGCTGTGCTCGACGACCCGGTTGTGCGCACGGCCGAAGCGGACGGCTCCTCCGGCTCGACGCTCGCCCTGGCCGCGGCCGCGACGGCCTACGCCGAGCGCGACGAGCCGACCGCGTTGCGGAAATCGCAGGCCGCGATCGAGGCCTGCGGCGCGGCCCGGGGCCCGAACCTCCGTGCCGCGGCGGTCTGGTGGACGGCCTCCCTGTTCGGACCCGAGGCGGCGGGCGGCGACGCGGCCGTGCGCGAAGCACGAGAGATATTGGAGCGCAATGGATGGCGCCAAGCGCTGAGGGAACCGGAGCTGCTGGTCGCCGCGTGAGCTTCAGGTCGGGGCCCGGAAGCGCCGAGATGTGCTTGCAGGGGCGGCCTCCCCGAGTCACCCTTCGGGAACCGGGGGCGTCGTCACCTTCCCGTTGACCCGGTACGGTAAGGCGGCTGCATGACGAGGACGCATCGAGCCTTCCCCAGAGCGTTCCGTGTGCTCGCATCCGCGTGCGCGCTCTTCGCGCTGGCGTGGTTCGTCCCCGCTGCCTCCGCGAACCCTCCTACCAAGCAACAGGTGGAAGACGCCAAAGCGAAGGCCGCCCGGTTGTCGGACGAGATCGGGGCCGCGCAGGCGGAGCTGGCCCAGATCCAGCAGCGGCTGAACGATCAAGCGGTGCTCGTGGAGCACCAGGCGGAGCTGCTCGATCAGGTGACGGCCAAGCTGGTCGAGGTGCAGGCGCGCATCGACGCCGCGCGTGACCGGTATGACGCGATCGTGAAACGACTCAACGACCGGGCGGCGCAGGCGTTCATCCAGGGGCCGGGGTCGAACTTCGACTTCCTGCTCGGCGCCACGTCTTTGTCGGATCTCTCGGACCGGATGGAGTTCGTCAACGCGGTGGCGCAATCCGACGCCGACCTCGCTCAGCAGGTCGCGAACCTCCGCAACGAGCTGTCCGCCGACGAGTCCCAGCTGCAGGATCTGCAGGTGCAGCGCCAGCAGCAGCTCCAGCAGAGCCAGACGGTCAAGGATCAGATCTCGACCGACGTCGAGCGCCAGCAGCAGCTGCTCGACGGGATCGCCGCCAGCTACTCCGAAGCTCGCGCGAACGCGAAGAAGCTCGGGAAGGAGCGCGCCGACTACCTGAAGCAGCTGGCGAAGCAGGCGGCGCAGCAGGGCGGTGGCCATGCGCCGGTGCCGCTGCCCTCCCAGTACCGGGACATCCTCAAGACGTGTCCGGTCGCGCAGCCGCGCTTCTACGGGGACGGCTTCGGCGCGCCGCGGTACGCCGGCGGGTTCCACCTGCACGCCGGGGTGGACATCCTCGCGAACTACAACACCGAGATCTATGCGCCGTTCGACGGCACCGCCAAGGGGAGCTACAACTCGCTCGGTGGGAACGCCGTCTACGTCTACGGGTCCCAGGGCTACGTCTACAACGCCCACGTCGATCACTACTCGGGGAACTCGAACGGGCCCGTGCACACGGGCGACGTGATCGGCTACGTCGGAGACACCGGCGATGCGATCGGCACGCCGCACGATCACTTCGAGTTCCACCCGTACTTCCCGGTGCCGTCGGACTGGCCCGTCAGCGCTTACGGCTACCGCGTGATCGGCACGGCCGTGAACCCCTACCCGCTGCTGGTCGCGGTCTGCGGCTGATCCCTCAGGCCCGCCTGCGTCCCCTCACGATCAGCACGATGCCGATCAAGAACGACGCGCCCGCCACCACGAGCAATACCGTCGACAGGGTGTTGGAGCGCGCGGGGGTCGGCGAAGGCGTGGGGGAGACCGCCGTCGCCATGCCGGCGACGAGCACGAAGCCGGGACCCGGGAGGACCGCCGTCACCTGTTGCAGCAGCGCGGAGTCCTTCGAGCGCAGGCGCCGCCACGCGGCCCCGTCGCTCGACCACAGCAGCTCGTGGGTGGCGGCGTGCAGGCTCACGGTCACCGGATACACGAGGCTCGCGTCGACGCGCGCGTCGAAGGAGGAGGGCCGTCCGTCGCCGGTGTAGGCGACGTCGATCTTGACCGCGTTGCCGAAGGCGGTGAGGCCGTCGGGTGGTGGGGAGAGCGACGCCGGATCAGCCGGTTGGACCGAGACGCTCCCCTCGGTCACTCCCGCCTGCGCCGCGACCGCGCCCTTCGCCAAGCTGAGCGTGACCTGGTTGTCCGAGGTGACGAACGTCTGGGGAAGGCTGCCCGCTCCGGTGATGATGAGCCCGAACCGCCCGCTCGACGGCTGCTTGTTCGTGCTCGCGAGATCGGGCGGGGGGCTCACCCATCGATAGGGCGCCAGGACGGCTCCTCCGTCGAGCAGCGGTGTGCGGGCGAGCGGGGACAGCCGGCCGGAGATCGCAGCCAGCACCGCGAACACCGCCACCGCGGCGAGCGCGCCGAGCAGGGTCCGGCGGCTCACGGTACGACCGGCGAACCCGCGAGCTGGAAGACGGTCGTCGGCTGCGAGGCGTACTCGGGCGGCCAGACGACGACCTCCTTGCCGGGAGCCACCCACTCCCAGATCACGCTCATCGCGCGGAGGTTGTCGCCTGCCCCGGGCGTGCCCGGAGCTCCGAACTTCAGCCCGCTGCCGTTCGGCAACGAGCCCATGGGCAGGTCGACGGCGCGCGCCGCGGCGGCCACCGCCGAAGGAGACGGTTCGGCGGCGGCGGGAAGCACGTGGTGCAGCAACGCCCAGGCCGACGAGAAGCCGGTGAGGGCAGCAGCGCTCATGCCCCTCCCGAAGCGATCACGGTAGGCCTCGTCGGCTCGATAGAGCAGCGCGTCGGCATCACCGGACAGGCCGGAACCCTCCATCACCCAGGCGTCGGGCTTGTCCGACGCGAACAGCCCTACCGCGTTCTTGCCGAGGGTCCGCCCGAAGGCCGGCATGCAGTAGCTCGACGAGGTTCCGATGCTGGCCAGGAGCGGCACGCGATGGGCGACGAGGGCGCGCCGCAGCGCGATCGCGTCCTTGATGTACCCGGAGACGAACAGGACGTCGGGCTTCGCGGCAGCGATCCGATCGACGAGCGCGCCCGCGTCGAGGGTGGGGTAGTCGTAGCCGAACGTGCCGACCAGACGCAGACCGCGCGCCTGCAGCGCCGCCGCCGCTCCGTCGGCGACGGTCCTGCCGTAGACGTCGTCGACGTAAGAGATCGCGAACCGCAGCGAATGCGGGCTGCGCCCGAGCCTTGAGGCGAGCTCGCCGGCCACGAACGAGATCGCCGCGCGTCCGAGCGTCCCGCCGGTGGGCGGGACGCGGAACGTGAGGGATCCCCGTTCCGCCGAGAACGGCAGCATCCCGACCGCCCCGGTCTCCCAGAACAGCATGTCGCGCGCCGCCGTCTCGCGGGCGACCACCTCGGAGATCGTGCTGCCGTAGGACCCGAGGACCAGGGAGATGCCCTCCCCGGACAGCGCGTCGACGGCGCCCGGGGCTCCGTCGGGTCCCGACACATCCAAAGAGTCGATCTCGACCGGCCTCCCCCGGATGCCGCCGTCCCGGTTGACGAGGTCCGCGGCGAGCAGCACCCCGGCGTGCTCGTCGGAGCCGGGTGCCCCATCCGGCCCCGAGAGCGGATAGATCGCGCCGATCCGGATCGGATCGATGTGTGAGGTGCAGGCGGGGACGAGCACGGCCGCCACCGCGATCGCCATGAAGACCACGAATCCACGCTTCATCGCAACACCACCAGGAGGTTGGCCGCCACGTGCGTCGCGGCGGGAACGGTCCACGTACCGGATGCATGACGCTGCCAGCCGAAGAGCAGCCCGGCCCCGAGATCCACGGGGAACGCCGCCGTTCCGTACAACGGCACGTGGATCAGGGCGAACAGGAGCGCCGTCCCGACGACCGCGGTCAAGGCGCCGGCCGGCCGGAGCGCGCCGTAGGCCGTCCGGCGGAACAACGCCTCCTCGGCGACCGCCGCCAGGGCAACGAGCGGGAGTGCCCACGCCGACCAGGGAACCCACGGTCCCCGCCCGGCCGCGATCGTCGCCACGGCGATGCCGAGAACGCCGACCGCCGCGGTGACGGCTCGGGCACGAGGACGTTCACGCTGCGTCGGAACGGCGAGCGACACCGCGAGCATGGCGATGTACACGGCGACCAGCCCCGGGACCTGGATCGTGTCGGGGCGCCCGGCGAGGCGGAGCCGGAGGAGGAGCGCTCCGCACCCGGCCAGGACGATGGCGCCCGCCGCCGCGCGGTCGATCGGACGAGCGCGCCTGACGTCGCCGCTCAATGCGCTTTCACCGTGAACGAGACGGCGGCGATCACCCGCGGGTCGAACGGCGCGTGGTCGTTCGCGACGAACTCCACCTTGAGCAGATGCCGCCCGGGAGGCACGTCCGGGATCTTCTCGGTCGTCCCCGCGGTCATCGTCAAGAGCTGGTCGTCGAGCGAGATGTGCAGGTGCCCCTCGTCCGGCTTGAGGTCGGTGGAGGTCGTGTTGACCAGCTTCGCCCCGGTCAGCGCGACGGCCAGGTCCACGGTGGAACCATGGATCGTCGCCCCATCCTTCGGGGACGTGATCGACAGCTTCGCGGAGCTCGTGGGACGGGTCGCCGCGGTGGGTGAGCTGCTGGCCGAACCGGCGGAGCCGCAGGAGGCTGCGACCAGCGCCGCCGCGATCAACGGCGCCGCGAGCCGACCGACCCTGATCCGCATTCAGGCTCCTCCCGCTCCGAGCGTCTGGCTCCAGGTTGCCTCCAACACCTTCCCGTTCCTGGCGTCGGCGACGACGTCGAACGTCCAATCGCCACGCTCCAGTTCGGCGTTTGCAACGAAGTGTCCCGTATCCAGCCTCTTGCTGCCCAGGCGGTGAGGGGGGGCCCCCGACGGGATCGCGACGATGGTCACGTCCTGAAGCGGGAGCTCGGATCCCCCGCCGGCCGCGAAGGCCGTCACGTGCACCTGGTTGACGCCCGCGGAACCGGGGTCCACGTACGTCTGGATCGAGCTCCCCTCGGGGAAGGTGGTCGTGACCAACGTCGGCTGACCGGGCGCCGCCGACGTGGTGACGGTGGCGCCCTCCACTCGGGTCTGGAGCGTGAGCGGGACCTGGACCGAACGTGCGCCCGTTCGCACCACGACGATCACGGACCACGTACCGGGGAACGACAACGCCGCGCTCCGGGTCGTCCATGATCCCCCGGCGTTGCGCGACAGGGGCACTGCGCTGCCCGCTACCTCGGGCCGCGTCACCGAGGCGATCCGTAGGTCGACCTCGTCGACGTCGGCCGGGGCCCCGGAGTCGTAGTCGAGGACGTCCGCGGTGAGCGTGTTCATCCCCGCAGTGCCCGGGTCCAGGTTGAGCGTCACCTTCAGCGTCGTGGCGAAGTCGCTGCCGGTCACCGTGACCGAGGTCGGGGGGGCATTCGCCGGCGGCCGGGTCGACACCGGGGGCGACAGACCCGTCAGGGTCCCGGTGAGGGCCAGGACCCCGACCGCCGCGACGACCTCGATCGACGCGACCCTGCGCAGCGGCCGGGGATCGTCGGCCAGCCGCGGGATCGACCGCTGACGGTTCACGGCTCCGAGCGCGATCAGTCCGACGGCGATCGCGACCTTGATCGTGAGGACCGTCCCGTACGAAGAAGAGAACACGTGGGCGAGCTCGCGCAGACCGCCGAGCTCGTGGATCGCCCGGAGCGACCCGGTGAGGACCACGACGCCCACGGCGACGAGCGCGACGTTCGAGAACCGACGCGCCTCATCGACGGGAGCGAGGTGCCCGCGGAGCTCGCGAAGCAGCAGCAGGAGCAGGGCGACCCCGCCGATCCACGCTCCGACGGCGAGGAGGTGCACCCACTGCAGGCCCTCTTGCGTCCAGGCGGGCTGGGCGGCGGCTGCGTGGCTTCCGGTCGCCCGGACCAGCATCGCCCCGGCGGCCGCCGCTCCGGCGGCCCACAGGGCGGTGCGCCATCTCGGTCGCGCGGCGGCGACGACCGCGAAGGCGTCGGCGACGAGCACCGCGACGAGCAACCACACGAGGGGACGTCCGGCGCCCGATCGCAGCAACTGGCCCATGGGGACGCCCACCGTGCTCCGCTCGGCGACGATGTACGCGATGACGCCACCGAGCGCGAGCAGCGCCCCGATCATGGCGACGACGGGCGTCGAGCGGAGCGCGCCCCGGAACGCCCCGAGCCCGATGGCCGCCAGCGCGACCAGCAACATCAACCCCGCATAGAGCAGCACCTTGCCGACGACCGACAGCACGCTCGGACCGGGCGCCGACGTCTGCGGCGCCGTCGTGGGCGCCGCGCCCGGGGACGTCCCGATCCCGAACACGATCACGCCGGCCGTGAGGTGACCGTCCACGCGCGAGATCACGCGCCAGTTGACCGTGTAGGTGCCGTTTCCCAGGTCCGAAGGGAGCGTCACGCGCAACCCGGTGCGCCCCGACGCCTGTGGGCTCCCGGCCGGGATCGCGTTGCCGCCCGGATCGAGGACCGAGACCACCGAGAGCGTCGGGTCGGGCGGCTCGGTGAAGGTCATCGTGACCGCGTCGGGGGCCTTCTGGAGCGTAGCGCCGTTCGCCGGGTCCGAGGACTGGAGATTGGCGTGGGCCGATGCGGGCGTGGCGAGGAGCACGATCCCCGTGACCGCAACCGCCAGCCAGAGCGGGATGCGGTTCACGGGCCGGATGCCTTGATGAAGGTCACCGTTGCCTCGACGCGGGGATCGAACGGGGCGTGATCCGTGGCCACGAACTCGGCCGAGAGCGTGTGTCGTCCGGGGGCGACGCCGCCCAGCTCGACGACCTGCACGGTGCCGTAGGTCATCGAGACCAGCTGCCCGTCGAGGGACAGGTGGATGTGACCGACGTCGGGAGCGACGGCCGTGGTCGTGGCGTCGGTGATCGTGCCTCCCTCGAGATCGAGGAGCACCTCGATCTCGTTGCCCGTGACCCGCTGCCCGGGTGCGGGCGACCGGAAGGCGATCGTGGCCGTGCTGCGGGGCCGTGACCCCACCGGTGCGACCGACGGCGTGGGCTTGGGCCCCAGCAGCGCCCGGGGAACGATCGCCGACGCCACCAGGACCACCCCGGCGAGGCTCAGCAACCCGAACGCCGCCGTCCGCGGGAGCCGCGGGAACCCCGTTCCCCGGATCCGGGACCAGCCGGTCCAGCCGACCCAGATCGCCACGAACACCATGAAGATCGCGAGCGACTCGTCGGCGTTGCCGGCATGGGCGATCACGGCTCGTTACGGCTTCCTGCGGGCGACCGCGAAGCCGGCGACGCCCACGATCACACCGATCGTTCCCAGGACGATCCCGACCACTCCGACGGTCCGGGCAGAGCCGGCCGCGTCCTTGGCGTCGGTGGCTGCCGCGTTCGCGGCCGCCAGGCCGTCGGACGAGCGCGAGGATTCCTGTTCGATCCTGGTCGCTAGCTCGTCGTTCGTCGGGGTGTTGACCGCCGGGAAGGTGGCGCCGGCTGGATCCTGGATCTCGTCGAACGTCGTGGGGCTCGAGGAGACGGTCAGGTCGATCTTCGTGCCGTGGACCGAGCCGGTCAGGTGGAACGCGTACTTCCCGGCCTGAGACGGGATGAACCACGCGCGATAGTCACCCGGCGTGCCCGACTCGCCGATCTCGAAGTTCGGTTCCAGCGGAACGTTCACCTGTTGATCGCCGAACGACACCTGCACCTTGAGCGAATCGCCGAGGTCGACGACCGGATGGCCACGGTCGTGCAGCAGCACCTGCACGCTGTTGGGCTGGCCCACGTATCCGGGCTCGGTGCCGAATCCGATCGCGAGCGAGATGGGGCCGACCTCGCGGTCGGCGTGGGCGGACGCCGCACCGGCCGACAGCAGGAGGATCGACGCGACGCTTCCGCACACACAGAGCGCACGAACCAGACGCTGCACAAGAACTCCCTTCCTCGTCTTCGTCGGTGCGGCCGCGGCCGCGCCCAGGGTCAACGCAGACGCGGGGGAGGATCGCGGTTGCCGATGCCACCGAGCGCCGGAGCATGGTTCGCGAGGGCCGGCCCCACGACGATCGGGCGCGAGAGCGCCTGGGCCGGGACGGGCGCGCCCTCTGTCAGCTCGCGCACGCGGTCGGCGACGCGAAGGAGCCATCGGAGGAGGGCGGCCGAAAGCAAGGCGACGGCAACCTGGACGACCACGCCCATGGGAAGAGCTCGGGAGAGATCCCCGAGGGGGGCGCCAGCGCCGAGGCGTTCGGCGATCTCGAGCACGACGAACCCGATCGCCTGGAAGGCCACCAGTCGGCGGGCGAACGCCCCGAAGGTCGCGATGCCGTCGGGCGCGCCGGTCAGTCGCCCGAGGAACACGACGGCGAGACCGGTGAGCGCGGCGACGATCGTGATCGAATCGGCGGCGGGGAGGTAGCCGTGCCCGGTGGCGGCGAGCAGCGCCGCGCGCGACGACGCGTTGGGGGCCAGGCCCGCGTACGCCAGCGCATGCCCGGCGAGGAGCCCCCCGAGCGCGATGCCGAAGACTGCGCCGGAACGGATGATGGGACGGCGGACCATCTCCCGTATGGTACGCGGGAGCGCCGACGACGGGGGAGGCTGCGGGCGTGGAGGCGAGCGATGTCCGCCGGGCGGGGGTCGTGGGCTGCGGACTCATGGGCTCCGGCATCGTGGAGGTGCTCGCGCGAGCGGAGATCGACGTCGTCTATCTGGAACCCACCCGGGCGCTCCTGGAACGAGGGCGCGCGCGCATCGAGGCCTCGACGTCGCGCGCCGTCGATCGGGGCAAGCTCGAGGCCGAGGATCGCGAAGCGATCCTCGGCCGCACCCGCGGCGTGGTCGACGTCGGCGCCTTCGCCGACGTCGACCTCGTGATCGAGGCGGCCACCGAGGACGAAGCCGCGAAGACCGAGATCTTCCGTGCGCTCGACGGCGTGGTCGCGCCCGAGGTCGTGCTCGCATCGAACACGTCGTCGATCCCGATCGCCACGCTCGGAGCGGCGACGTCGCGACCGGACAAGGTGATCGGCCTGCACTTCTTCAACCCGCCGCCGGTGATGGGTCTGATCGAGGTCACGCCGTCGCTCTCGACGTCGGAGGCGACCGTTGCGTTCGCGCGGTCGCTCGGCGAGCGGCTCCGCAAGACGACCGTGCTGGCGAAGGATCAGGCGGGGTTCATCGTGAACCGTCTCCTGGTCCCGTACCTCCTGGCGGCGATCCGGCTGTTGGAGGCCGGGTTCGCCACGCGCGAGGACATCGACGCATCGATCACGCTCGGGCTGAACCACCCGATGGGACCGCTCCGCCTGGCCGACCTCATCGGCCTGGACACGATCGCCCTGATCGCCGACGTCTTGTACGGGGAGTTCCGCGACCCGGCGTTCGCCTCGCCGCCGCTCCTGTCACGCATGGTCGCGGCCGGGGCGCTCGGCCGGAAGTCGGGCGCCGGCTTCTACGAGTACGGCTGAGCGGGACCGGCACCCGCAGCGGAGAGCCGGTCGGCGAGCCCGGCCGCGTACCCGGCCATCCTCGCCGCGTCGATCCACATCATCAGTGCGGGCACGGCGACCGTCGAGGCGACGCGCTCGGCCGGCGAGCGCGCGCGGATCCATCCGCGCGCGACCGGTCCACGTGCGTACCCGACCGCCGCGCAGGCAGCGAGCACCTTCGGCCAGGCTCTGCGCGATGCCAGGGCGGCACCGAGGCCGCCGTAGACGGCGTATCGCAGCGCGTGTCGCTCCGGGTGCATCCGCGCACGGCCGTCCCCCCGGGCGTATCGGAAGTACTGGACCCACGTCGCGGCGAGCGAGGCGCGGGGCCTCCATCGGGCCACGGCCTCGGGGGCCAGTCGCATGGCGACGCCTCGCTCGCGCCATCGCAGGTCCACCCACATGTCCTCGCCGATCGGGAGCCACTCCGGGTAGCCGCCGACCGCGTCGATCGCCTCGCGACGGAACGCGACGGACCGCGCGCTCGGCATGAAGGTGGCCTCGTCGACGTCGGCGGGATCCAGCGGCAGGTTCACCGACGCCACGCAGGCCTCGAAGAACGACGTGACGATCGGTTCGTAGACACCCATCGCTACGTCGGCACCGGCGTCCAGCGGCTCGAGGAGCCGTCGCAGCCATCCCGGGCCGTACTCGCAATCGGCGTCGGCGACCGCGATCGCATCGTGCGCCGCGTGCGCGATCGCGACGTTGCGACCGCGCGCGATGTTGGCGCCGGGCTCCTCGATGAGCGTGATGCCGTCGGCCGCACGCAGGAGCTCGAGCGTCCCGTCGGTCGAGCCGCCGTCGACGACGATCACCTCGTCGGGGGCGCGCGACTGCGCGCGGATCGACGCGAGGAACGCGGGCGCATGGTCCGCCGCGTTCGCGATCGTCGCGATCAAGGAGACCTTCATCGGTACCTCATCTCGGCGGCCTCACGATAGGCGGCCAGGGTGGCCCGTGCGGTCGCTTCCCACGAGAACGCCGCCGCACGTTCCGGGCCCTTCGCCGCAAGGTCGGCGCGAAGCGCGTCGTCGGAGAGGATCCGCACGATGCCCGCCGCGATCGCCTCCTCGTCTTCGGGATCGACCAGCAGCGCGGCGTCGCCGGCGACCTCCGGGATCGACGAGGTGTTCGACGCGAGCGTCGGAACGCCGCGCGCGAGCGCCTCGAGCACGGGCAGCCCGAACCCCTCGTAGAGCGATACGTATGCGACCGCCGCCGCGTCGCGGTAGAGGACCTCCAGATCGAACCCGTCCACCGCGCCGAGCCGCCGCGTGGTCGGGGACGCGTCGGCATCGAGCGACCCGACGAACGATTCCTGGTGCCAACCGACAGGACCCGCCAGGACCAGTGTGTGCTCGAGTCCCGCCGCCTCGGTGGCCTTCCGGAACGCGCGGATGAGCCTATGGAGGTTCTTCCGAGGTTCGATCGTCCCGACCACGAGCACGAAGGGACCGTCGGGTTCGAGCGCCCGCGCCCGCGCGAGCGACGCGGAAGGATCGACGCGCTGGTTCGCCGCAGCGAGGGGCGTCACGCGGATCCGGTGGCGGTCGATGCCGTGATCCGCGAGGTCGGTCGCCGTGTGTTCGGACGGTGCGAGGACCACGTCCGCCTCCTCGCGCGCGATCGCGAGTCCCCGCCGGTAAAGCCGACGCCACCGCGCCGGGAAGAGCTCGGGGAACCGTTCGAACGCGAGGTCGTGCACCGTGACGACGAGCGCCTGGCCCGCGCGCGCCGGTGGGACGGCTGCGTGGTTCGTCGCGTGGATCGCGTCGAGCGGGCCGAACCGATGTGGGAGTCGTGGCCTGCGCACGGCTGCCCAGGCCGGATACAGCACCTCGATCGGCATCGCGATCCGGGCGGGGGAGCCGCGCGCGATCACGCCGGCCGGTGCTGGCGCGCGCCAGGCGGCCGAGAACGGAACGATCTCGGGTGCGCCGTCGAGGGCTTCGAGGCCGGACCACACGTTCTGCACGTACGTTCCGATCCCGCCGGGAGCCCGGAACCACAGCTGGTCGATCTGGAGGGCGACCCTCAACGCGACGCCTCCACACACGCGCAGCCGTCGGGTCCGACCGTCGCGCCGTGCCGGGTCCCCGCCGGCAGGTCGAGCCGGTCGCCGGCGTCGAGCGCGACGTCCCCGTCGTCGGTGTGGAACACGATCGAGCCGGCCAGGCAGAACAGCACCTTGTGATACGCGTGCTCGTGCCATCCGTACGTGTCCCCCGGACCGTTCGCCCACGGGCGCGGCGAAGAGCATCCCTCGGATCCGAAGGTGGCCATCGCGTCCTCGCGGGTCGCGTTGCCCAACGTCTTCGTCGCGGTCATCAGGCCTCGATGCCGGCCACCACGACGACGTCGACGCCCGAATCCCGAAGCCGCCCGGCGATCATCAGGGAACGATCCCGAGGACGCGCCGCGCTCGGGCCAGTTCCCCCGCGGCACGAAGACCGACGCCGTCGCGTCCCGCTCCTCGGCGTCGGGAAGCTCGACGTGCGGATCGATCGATGCCTCGCGAAGCCGTTGGACCGTCGATGGAACCTCCGTCGCGGGCATCGTGACGAGCTCCACGCAGCCGTGCGCGTCGGTCGGCAGGGTCTCGTCCCCGGGCTCGTCCAAGGCGTCGAGGGCTTTCATGAAGTCGTCGTAGCTGAAGCCCTCGGGAAGTTCGCGCGCGCTCATCGCTCACCTCCCGGATCCGACGCCACGGCGCGGGCTGCCTGCCCGACGAGGGGCGCCGTCGCGCAGCTGGTCGTCCTCGTCGAAAGGTCGCTCATCCGATCGTCCGGCCATCGCTAGCGAACGTCGCCGCGCCCGTGCAGTGAGGCCACGCCCGGGCGCGTGAACGGCGCCCGCTGCCCGTGCCACGGCTCGCGCGCGTAGCGCCGGACCTGGAGGCCGCCGAGCCCGGTCGCCTCGATCCGGCCTTGGAGCACCCACGGCAAGGGCTTCGGGTTCTCCTGCACGAAGTAGCGCTCGAGGGCCATCAACAGCGCCCGTTCCTCCGCGGGCGTGAGGCTCTCGGGGATCTCGAACCGTCGGTCGCCGTCGCTCATCGCGTCACAGGGGGATGTTGCCGTGCTTGCGCGCCGGCACGGATTCGCGCTTCGTCGAGAGCATCCGCAGCGACTGGATCAACCGCGGTCGCGTCTCGGCGGGCTCGATCACGTCGTCGATGAAGCCGCGCTCCGCGGCCGCGTAGGGGGTGGAGAACTTGTCCCGGTACTCGCGGATCAGCTCCTCGCGCTTGGCCGCCGGGTCCGCAGCCTTCTCGATCTCCTTGCGGAAGACGATGTTCACGGCGCCCTCCGCGCCCATGACGGCGATCTCCGCGGTCGGCCACGCGAACGACACGTCGGCCCGCAGGTGCTTGGAGTTCATGACGAGGTATGCGCCGCCGTAGGCCTTGTGCGTGATCACGGTCATCCGCGGGACGGTCGCCTCCGCGAAGGCGTACAGCAGCTTCGCCCCGTGCCGGATGATGCCTCCGAACTCCTGCTCCGTGCCGGGCAGGAAGCCCGGAACGTCGACGAACGTGAGCAGCGGCACGTTGAACGCGTCGCAGAACCGCACGAATCGCGACGCCTTCTCGCTGGCGTCGATGTCGAGCGTGCCTGCGTTGACCTTCGGCTGGTTCGCCACGACGCCGACCGTGTGGCCGTCCAGCCGTGCGAACCCGGTCACGATCGTCATGCCCCACAGCGGGAAGATCTCCAGGAACTCGCCGTCGTCGACCACCCGGCGGATCACCTCGTGCATGTCGTAGGGCTCTCGCGCGCGGTCGGGAACGATGTGCGTGAGGCCCTCGTCGACGCGCCCGGGGTCGTCCGTCGTGGCGTACGCCGGTGGATCCTCGAGGTTGTTCGACGGCAGGAAGCTCAACAGGTACCGCACCCGCTGCAGGACGTCCTCGTCGTCCTCGCCGATCACCGAAGCCACCCCCGATTTCGTCGCATGCGTCATGGCACCGCCGAGCTCCTCGAACGTGACCTCCTCGCCGGTCACGACCTTGATCACGTCGGGGCCCGTGATGAACATGTGCGATGACTCGCGGACCATGAAGGTGAAGTCGGTGATCGCCGGCGAGTAGACGGCGCCGCCCGCGCACGGTCCCATGATCACGCTGATCTGCGGGATAACGCCGCTGGCGCGCACGTTGCGCTCGAAGATGTAGCCGTAGCCCGCGAGGCTGGCCGCACCCTCTTGGATCCGGGCGCCACCGGAGTCGTTGATCTGGATGAACGGCGCGCCGGTCTGGATCGCCAGGTCCATCACCTTGCAGACCTTCTGCGCGTGGACCTCGCCCATCGACCCACCGAAGACCGCGAAGTCCTGGGACGCCACGAACACCTTCCTTCCGTCGATCGTCCCGAAACCGGTGATCGCACCGTCGCCGGGCGGCCGCTTGCGATCCATGCCGAAGTCGTGCGCGCGGTGCACGGCGAACGGATCGGTCTCGACGAAGGAGCCCTTGTCCATGAGGATGTCGAGGCGCTCGCGGGCGGTGAGCTTGCCCTTCTCGTGCTGCTTCTGCGCCGCGTCGCGACCACCCGGCGTGAGCGCCGCCTTCCGGCGCTTGCGCAGCTCGGCGATCCTGTGCTCGATCGTGCGGTCGGGCTCGGCGCCCACGTCCTTCTGGGTCTTGGCCATGGCTCGAAGTGTATCCGCGGGTTCCTTGCCCAGCTCGCCCCTCAGCAGTGTCTCCGAGGCCAGCCGGCCGCCTTCCAGCCCCCCGCGGCGTTGACCATCCGGATCGTCACGATGGCGTTCGTCCGCCCTGAGAGCGCCGACGTCGGCAGGTACCACAGCGGCTCGGTCCACGCGTCGTACCGGGTCTGCCACGCGGTCGCGGCGTGTTGGAACAGCCCGAGGTACATCCCCGTCGGTGACGTCGCGCGCGGGTCGAGCCCGCTCTCGCGCCTGGCGATGCATACGGCCGTCTCGACCCCACCCGGCACGGGTCCGAGAGTCCTCGCCGCGCATCTGACGCGTCGCGCGGAGAGATGACGGATCGTCTCGCCGTCGCGCGCGCGGAGGGAGCAGGGGGCGGGGAGGATCACCGCCTGCGAGGTGGAGGGGCCGATAAAAAGGGTTCCGAGGACGGCCAGCATGACCGCCGCCGAGCATATCCTCGTGCCTCGCCTCACGGGCAGCGACGCTAGCAGCGCACCGACCCCGGCGTCGACCCGGGGTTGCGCACTCAGTCCACGTCCACGCGGCCGCCGCTGCGCCAATACACGCCGTGATCGCGGGCGAGGAAACCCTCGTCGACCAGGTAGCGGCGCAGCGACGCGTAGTCGTTGAGGAACCGGCCGACGACGACGTTGACCTCCTTCTCGTCGTATCGCCGACCGGGCTCGAACTCGAGCGCCACCCGATGCAGCACGATCATGCGCTTCGACCGTTTCGTCGGGATCTCGGTGAGGCGACCGTTGCGGAAGAACGTGCGGAGCACCGCCTCCTCGTCCTCGTTCGCCGCTCCGAGGGCCAGGCCTGCGACGCGCGGCGGCCCCACCTGCTCGGCCGCCCAACGGAGGGTCTCCGGATCGAGCCGGTACGTCCGCCGGTCGGGCTGGAGCCGCGCAACGCCCGTCGCCGTCAACCGGTTCAGGTGGGAGCGGACGCGCTTGATCGGCAGCTCGAGGGTCCCGGCCAGTTGGGCGGAGGACGCGTCCTGCCGGGCGAGAACGCCGAGGATTGCCAGCCGCTCGGGGTCGGCGAGCGCGCGGAGGATCTCGTCGGGGGTTTCGGCCATCGCTACAGGGTCGTGTCGGTCGGTGCCCATAGCATGCTTGCATGCAGCTCACCGATCCGCAGCAGCGCACGCTGGAGCAACTGATCGGAACGGGGGAGCGGCCGGTCTTCGCCCCCGACCTCCCGCAGCGGCTGCGTGACCGCATCGAGGACGCGATCCGCGAGCTCGATCCTGCCGAGCCGCTCTGGATCGGGAAGGAGCGGCTGAACGACCGGGCGCGGTGCGAGGGCAAGTTCGCCTCGCATCTCCTCGGCGAAGCGCCTCCCTTCGAGCACAGCCGCGCCAGCGCGACCGGCGTGCTGCAGCACCGAGCCATCGAGGTCACCGTGGGGGCCCGCGACCCGTTGGATCCGCACGAGGCCGCCGAGCTCGCGGTCGCGCGCACGCTCGACCGCGAGGAGCGGTTCGCCGAGTTCTGGAACCAGCTGGCTCCGCCCGAGCGCGACGACGTGCTCATGGAGGCGGCGCGTCGCACGCTCCTGTTCGACGCCTCGTTCCCGCCGTTGCGCGAGCTCCGGCGTCAGCTCACTCCGGCGACCGAGCTCTCGGTCCGCGCCGAGCTCCTCGGTGGCGCGTTGGTCCTTTCGGGCAAGGTCGACCTCCTGCTCGGGGCACCCGACCGGCTCGAACCGATGCGCGCCACGCGGCTGGCGATCGACCTCAAGACCGGCTCGGCCTACCCCGAGTACGCCGAGGACAACCGCTTCTACGCCCTGCTGCTCGCGCTGCGGTTCGGAGTTCCGCCGTACCGCGTCGCCTCGTTCTTCCTCGAAGGCGGCACCTGGCAGCACGAGGACGTGACCGAGGAGCTCCTGTTCCACGCCGCCGACCGCGCCGTGGCGGCCGCGCGGTCGGCGCAGGCGCTCCGTGCCGGACGGGCGCCGGCGCTCACCGCGGGACGTTGGTGCGGCTGGTGTCCGCGCGCGGCCGCCTGTCCGGCGGCCGACCCCGACGCCGCCTGACGCCTTCGCACGTTCACCGCCTCGTTCCCTCTCGGGGAGACCCGAGTTCCGGAGTTCGGCTAGGGTCGGAGCGTGGGTCGAACGAGGAAGCGGTCGATGAGCGCGATGGAGGCGCCTGTCGTCGTGGCGTCGAATCGGGCGCCGATCACGTACGTCCGGGACGCGCGCGGCAGGCTCGAGGCACAGAAGGGCTCGGGCGGACTGGTGACCGCGATGTCGGGAGTCTTCTTCCACGACGACGCAACCTGGGTGGCCGCGGCCACCTCCAAGCAGGAGATCGAGATCGCGCGCGGGGGTCGCGCGGTCGGCGGAGCCTCCCAGCGTATGCGCTTCGTCAACATCCGCCCGGCCACCTACGAGCGGTACTACAACGGGTTCGCCAACAAGATCCTGTGGTTCGCACATCACTACCTGTGGGACGTCGCTCGCTCCCCGACGTTCGGGCGCGAGACTCGCCAGGCATGGGACGCCTACGTCGAGGCCAACCACGCGTTCGCGCGCGTCCTGGCGAAGGAGGCGCCGCGCGATCCGGTGTTCCTGATCCAGGACTACCAGCTGTCGCTCGTGCCGAGCATGCTCCGCGAGCTCGCCCCCGATGCGCGGATCCTGCACTTCTCCCACACGCCGTTCGCGGGCCCCGAGTACCTGCGGATCCTGCCGCACCCGATGCGCGAGGCCCTCCTACGGGGGATGGCCGGCGCCGACGTGCTCGGGTTCCAGTCCAGGATCTGGGCGGAGAACTTCATCCTGTCGGCGCGGTACGCATCGGGGATGCGCGTGGACCTGCGCAGCGCCACGGTGACGAGCGGCGACCACGTCGGTCACGTGCGCGTCTTCCCGGTCGCCGTGAACCCGCACGCCCTGCGCGACGCCGAGGTCACGCCGCACGCGAGCGAGGCCCGGACCGAGGTCGAGGAGCTGCGCGGGAACCGGAAGCTCCTGCTGCGCGTCGACCGGCTCGAGCCGTCGAAGAACATCCTTCGCGGGTTCCAGGCGTTCGGCGAGTTCCTCCGCAGGAACGCCTCGTGGCGCGAGCGGGTCGTCTTCCTCGCGCTCTTCAGCCCATCGCGCGACACGCTGCCCGAGTACCAGACGTACGGCGACGAATGCCTCACCGAGGCGGCGAAGATCAACGAGGAGTTCGGCACGATGGACTGGACGCCGATCGACGTCCGCGTGCAGGAGGACTTCCTGTTCGCGGTGGGCGCCTACGGCAGCTACGACGTGCTGTTCGTCAACCCCGTGTACGACGGCATGAACCTGGTCGCGATGGAGGGTCCGCTCGTGAACCGGCGGCGCGGCGCACTGGTGCTCTCTCGCAACGCCGGGGCGTGGGAACGGATCGGCCGCCACACGGTCGGCCTGAACCCGTTCGACCTGGACGAGACCGCCGACGCGCTCCTCACCGCGCTGGAGATGTCGGGTGAGGAGCGCCAGCGACGCGCCCGGGGCCTGCAGCGCGCCGTGCTGGCGCACACGCCCGAGTCCTGGCTGGCCGCACAGCTCGAGGCGATCGACGCGGTTCGCCGCCGCGGAGGCTCGGAGCCCACGGAGCACGGCGAGCACGGTCCCCACGCGTTCGACCGCCGGGTCAGCGACCGCGGGTAGCGGATGGACGACCCATTCGCGATCGACATCGACATGACCGGCGGGATGGAGACGGGCGCGTTCACGCACGATCCGGCGCGCCGGCTGGCCTTCCCCCCGATCGCGGACTACGCGTTCCTGTCCGACCGCGAGACGGTGGCCCTCGTGGCCCCCAACGGCGCGGTCGAGTGGATGTGTCTCCCCCGTCCCGACAGCCCTTCGATCTTCGCGGCGCTGCTCGACCGTACGGCGGGCCGGTTCCGCGTCGGGCCCGTGGAGCAGAGCGTGCCCGCGGGGCAGCGCTACCTTCCCGGGACCAACGTCCTCGAGACCACCTGGCAGACGCGGACCGGGTGGATCATCGTGCGCGACGCCCTGGCGATCGGGCCGTGGTACGAGGACACGCACCGCGACGAGACCTACGTGCGTCCTCCCGACGACCACCAGGCTGAGCACACGCTGCTGCGGGTGGTCAAGTGCATCAACGGCCAGGTCGACGTCGAGTTCCTGTGCGAGCCGGCGTTCGACTACGCGCGACGCGACGCCTCCTGGGAGTACAGCGGCCCGGGGTACCGCGAGGCCGTCGCACGCGGAGGGGGTGGGTATCCCGAGCTCCGGCTGGTGACCGACCTCCGGCTCGGGCTCGAAGGACGCGAGGCCGAGATCCACACGCGGATGCGCGAGGGCGACGTCGCCTTCGTCGCGCTCGCGTGGGGCGATGCCGACCGTCCGCCCCCGGTCACCGTCGAGGACGCCGAGGAGCGCATGTGGCGGACCGCGGACTCCTGGCGGGACTGGCTGAACCAGGGCGAGTTCCCCGACCATCCCTGGCGCACGTACCTGCAGCGGAGCGCCCTGGTCCTGAAGGGTCTGCAGTACGCATCCACGGGCGCGGTGCTCGCCGCCGCCACGACCTCGCTTCCGGAGAGCCCGGGCGGCGAGCGGAACTGGGACTACCGCTACAGCTGGGTTCGCGACTCGACGTTCGCGCTGTGGGGTCTGTACACGCTCGGGTTCGACTTCGAGGCGCGCGGCTTCTTCAACTTCATCCGCGACCGGATCATGCCGGGGGAGCCTCTCCACATCATGTACGGCCTCGGCGGCGAGGAGGACCTCACCGAGTCCACTTTGGACCACCTGACGGGCTACCAGCACTCGAAGCCCGTGCGCGTCGGCAACGGCGCGTGGAACCAGCGCCAGCACGACGTGTGGGGCGCCTTCCTGGACTCGGTGTACCTGCACATGCGGGCCGGCGAGTACCTGGGCGGCTCGACGTGGGAGGAGATCGAGGCACAGGTGGAACACGCGATCGAGAACTGGCGCGAGCCCGACCGCGGCATCTGGGAGGTGCGTGGCGAACCCAAGCACTTCACGAGCTCGAAGATCATGTGCTGGGTGGCGTTGGATCGCGGTGCGCGCCTGGCGGAGGCGAGCGACCGTCCCGAGCTCGCCGAGAAGTGGCAGGGGGTGGCCGACGAGATCAAGGCCGACGTGCTGTCGCGCGGCGTCGACGGGCGCGGGGTGCTCCGCCAGCATTACGACACCGATGCGCTCGACGCGTCCAACTTGCTCTCGGTCTTGCTTCGGTTCCTCATGCCCGAGGACGAACGCGCCCGGGCCACGGTGCTGGCGATCGCCGACGAGCTGAGCTCCGATGGGCTGCTGCTCCGCTACAAGGTCGAGGAAACCGACGATGGGCTCTCGGGCGAGGAGGGCACGTTCGCGATGTGCTCGTTCTGGCTGGTCTCGGCGCTGGTCGAGATCGGGGAGGTCGAGCGTGCGCGGGTCCTCTGCGAGAAGCTGCTCTCGTACGCCTCCCCGCTGGGCCTGTACGCGGAGGAGATCGACCCGCCCTCGGGACGCCACTACGGGAACTTCCCGCAGGCGTTCACGCACCTCGCCCTGATCAACGCGGTGGTCCACGTGATCCGCGCCGAGCGCGACCACGGCTTCTTTGGGCTGCCGATCCGGGCGATCGGCTAAGGGCGCCGCATCCGCCGGTACCGACGGATCAATGCGTTCGTGCTCGCGTCGTGGCGAAGCGGCCGTTCCCCGGCGGCCTCGAGCTCGGGGACGATGTCCTTCGCCAGGACCTTGCCGAGCTCGACGCCCCACTGGTCGAAGCTGTCGATCGACCACACGGTGCCCGCCACGAACACCGCGTGCTCGTAGAGCGCCACCAGGGCCCCGAGGGCCTCCGGCGTGAGCTCGGCGGCAAGGAGCGTCGACGTGGGCCTGTTCCCTTCGAACGTACGGTGCGGCACGAGGTGCTCGGGCGTGCCCTCGGCGCGCACCTCGTCGGGCGTCTTACCGAACGCGAGCGCCTGACCCTGGGCGAACACGTTCGCCATCAGCAGGTCGTGGTGCGTGCCGATCGGGTTGAGCGAGCGAGCGAAGCCGATCAGGTCGCAGGGGATGAGGGGCGTGCCCTGGTGGATCAGCTGGAAGAAGCTGTGCTGCCCGTTCGTGCCCGGCTCGCCCCACACGACCGGGCCGGTTGGGTAGTCGACCCGCCGCCCGTCCACCGTCACCGACTTCCCGTTGGACTCCATCGCGAGCTGCTGGAGGTAGGCGGGGAACCGGTGCAGGTATCGATCGTAGGGGAGCACGGCCACCGTCTGGGTCCCGAAGAAGTCCGTGTACCACACCCACAGGAGCCCCACGATCACGGGGAGGTTCCGCTGCAGCGGCGTCGTCCGGAAGTGGACGTCCATCGCGTGGAAGCCCTCGAGCATCCACCGGAAGTGCTCGGGACCGATCGCGATCATCGTCGAGAGGCCGATCGCGGAGTCCATCGAATAGCGGCCGCCCACCCAATCCCAGAACCCGAACATGTTGGCGAGGTCGATCCCGAACCGTTGGACCTCCTCGGCGTTCGTCGACACCGCGACGAAGTGCCGGGCGACGGCGCCGGGGTCGTGACCCATACCGGCGAGGAGCCAGTCGCGGATCGTGGTCGCGTTCGTGATCGTTTCGAGGGTCGTGAACGTCTTGGACGCCACGATCACGAGCGTCGTCGCCGGGTCGAGGTCGCGGATCGCCTCCGCCGCGTCGGTCCCGTCGACGTTGGACACGAAGCGGAACGTCAGGTCGCGATCGGCGAAGTGGCGCAGGGCCTCGTGGGCCATGACCGGCCCGAGGTCCGAGCCGCCGATCCCGACGTTGATCACCGCGCGGATCCGTTCGCCGGTGTGACCCCTCCAGCGTCCGTCGCGCACCCGATCCGCGAGGTGCGCCATGCGATCGAGCACCTCGTGCACCTCCGGCACGACGTCGTGGCCGTCCACCTCGATCACGGCATCGCGAGGAGCCCGAAGCGCCACGTGGAGCGCGGCGCGGTCCTCGGTGACGTTGATCGTGGCGCCCGTGAACATCGCCTCGATCCGATCGGGCAGACCCGACTGCTCCGCCAGCGCGAGCAGCAGACGCACGGTCTCGTCGTCGATCCTGTGCTTGGCGTAGTCGAGGAACCACCCGGCTCCCTCGGCGACGAAACGATCGGCCCGCCCGGGGTCGGCGTCGAAGAGCTCCCGGAGATGGGCGTCGCGGATCCGTCGGTGGTGGTCCTGGAGCGCGCGCCAGGCGGCGCGCTCGCGCAGCGGTTCGGTCATCACGCCTCCCTGCGGATCGGTCGACTCCATCCTCCCGCGCCGGCAGCCGCGACGCCGGTCCCTTCCGGCCGGCGGTTGTAGCGTTCGGTCGGACGCGAGAGGCGGGTGACGGCGGATGAGCAGCGGTCGCGAACGACCGGCGGCCACCGAGCGAAGGAGGGCCCCGAGATGACGACCGACCGGCCGATGCAGCTCGGGATGGTGGGCCTCGGGCGGATGGGCTCGAACCTCGTCCGCCGACTGATGCGCGACGGGCACGAGTGCGTCGTGTACGACGTGGACCGGGCCGCGGCCGGCCTCCTCCAGGAAGAGGGCGCGATCGGTACCAGCTCCCTCGAGGATCTCGTCGCGAAGCTGACGGCACCGCGCGCCGTCTGGGTGATGGTGCCCGCCGGGCACATCACGGAGACGACCGTGGCGGCCGTCGCCGGCCAGCTCGAACGCGGCGACGCGATCATCGACGGCGGAAACACGTACTACCGCGACGACATCGCCCGCGCGAGTGTCTTGGCGGGGCGCGGCATCGACTACGTGGACTGCGGCACCAGCGGCGGGGTGTTCGGGCTCGAGCGCGGCTTCTGCCTGATGCTCGGGGGCGACGAGGCGGTGTTCCGTCGTCTCGAGCCGATCTTCCACTCGCTGGCGCCGGGGGTCGACGCCGCGCCGCGCACCGCGGGCAGGCGTGGCGATCCCGCGATGCAGGAGCATGGGTACCTCTACTGCGGTCCCACCGGCGCGGGGCACTTCGTCAAGATGGTGCACAACGGCGTCGAGTACGGGCTGATGGCATCGCTCGCGGAGGGCCTGAACGTGCTGCGGCACGCGAACGCCGGCGCGGTCGAGCGCGAACAGGACGCCGAGACGGCGCCGCTGGAGCAGCCGGAGTTCTACCGGTACGACCTCGACATCCCCGCGATCGCCGAGGTGTGGCGTCGCGGTTCGGTCGTTGCCTCCTGGCTGCTGGACCTCACCGCTGCGGCGCTCGTCGAGTCTCCCGATCTCGCGGACCTGACGGGTCGCGTCTCGGACTCGGGCGAGGGCAGATGGACGGCGATCGCGGCGATCGAGGAGGGCGTCCCGGCCGAGGTGCTGACCGCCGCCCTCGCGTCGCGGTTCTCCTCGCGCGGCGAGGCCGAGTTCGCCAACAAGGTTCTGTCCGCGATGCGAAGGCAGTTCGGGGGCCACACGGAGAAGCCGGCGTGATCGTCGTCCCGCACCTGGAAGTGCTGCCCGACCCCGAGACGGTCGCGCGTCGCGGAGCCGCCCTGATCGCGGACCGGAGCCGGGCCGCGATCCGCGAGCGCGGCACGTTCGCGCTGGCCGTCTCGGGTGGCTCGACCCCTTGGCGGATGTTCGAGCTCCTGGCGGCCGGCGACCTGGCGTGGGATCGGCTCGGGATCTGGCAGGTCGACGAACGGATCGCTCCGGAGGGCGACCCGGATCGCGGCCTGACGCACCTGAGGCCCTGTCTTCCCGCGGCCGCTCTGGGCTCGATCCACGGGATGCCCGTCGAGGCCGCCGACCTCGACGCCGCCGCCGCCGCCTACGCTCGGGAGCTGCCGAACGTCTTCGATCTGGTGCACCTGGGTCTGGGTGCGGACGGACACACGGCCTCGTTGGTTCCCGGCGACCCGGTCCTCGACGTCCGCGATCGAGACATCGCGCTGACCGCCGGTGCGTACCAGGGGCGGCGGCGGATGACCGTCACGTTCCGCGTGCTCGACAGATCGCGCGAGATCCTGTGGGTGGTCACGGGCGCGGACAAGGTGGCGCCGCTGCGGAGGTTGCTCGCGCGGGACCGCGGCATCCCTGCCGGCCGCGTCGAGGCCATGCGCCAGCTTGTCGTTGCCGACGCGGCGGCCGCCGGCGCCTCCGCGTAGACCGCGCTCGTCGTGGCGAGGGGGTGCTTGCTAGTGTTCCGCGTCTGGTCGGCCCGAGTCGTGGAGACGGTGATGGGGAAGGACCTGTACGAGGTAGGCGAGCTTCCGCCGGTGGGCGAGGTTCCGGCGCGGATGCACGCGATGACGGTCCGGCCCGACCGCTACGGCGAGCCGAAGGACGCGATCCGCGACGAGGTGCTCGACGTTCCCGAGATCGGCCCGAACGAGGCGCTGGTCCTCGTGATGGCTGCCGGCGTCAACTTCAACAACGTGTGGGCGGCCCGCGGCGTGCCGGTCGACGTGACGAGGACGCAGGCCCGCTGGAACGAGCCGACCGACTTCCACATCGTGGGGTCCGACGCGTCCGGGGTCGTCTACGCGGTCGGCTCGGGGGTCACGAACGTCTCCGTCGGCGACCGGGTGATCGTGCACGCCGGACAGTGGGACCCGGACGACCCGTGGGTGGCGTCCGGTGCCGACCCGGGGCTCGCACCGAGCTTCCGCGTGTGGGGGTACGACACGTGCTGGGGCTCGATGGCGCAGTTCGCCAAGGTGCAGGCGCACCAGTGCCTGCCGAAGGCGGACCATCTCACCTGGGAGGAGGCGGCAGCGCCGACGCTCACCGGGGCCACCGCCTACCGGATGCTCTTCGGCTGGCCTCCGCACACGGTCCAGCCCGGCGACGTGGTGCTCGTGTGGGGAGGGTCGGGTGGGCTCGGCTCGCTCGCCGTCCAGCTCGTGACCCATGCGGGCGGTCGCGCCGTCGCGGTGGTGAGCTCCGAGGAAAGGGGCGCCTACGCCACGTCGCTGGGCGCGGTCGGCTACGTGGACCGGAGGAAGTTCGATCACTGGGGCATCCCGCCCCGGTGGGACTCGCCGGAGTGGAAGTCGTGGTCCGACGGCGCCAAGGCGTTCGGGAAGGCCATCTGGGACGTGCTCGGCGAGAAGACCTCGCCGCGCATCGTGTTCGAGCATCCCGCCCAGGACACGGTGCCCACCTCGATCTTCGTATGCGATCGCGGCGGGATGGTGGTGATCTGCGCCGGCACCAGCGGGTACGACACGGTCGTCGACGTGCGGTACCTCTGGTACATGCAGAAGCGCTATCAGGGCTCGCACCTGTTCAACGACCAGCAGGCCGGTTCGTTCAACGATCTCGTGCGGGACGGGACGATCGTGACGACGCTCGGGTCCTCCTTCCCCTACGACGAGATCCCCCAGGTCCATCAGCGCATGGGTGAGGGACGGCTTCCCGAGGGCAACGTCAGCTGCCTCGTCGGGGCCGTGCGACCCGGGATGACCGACCTCGCGTAGCGACGTGGTCGAGCGGTCGTTCTCACCCGAGCTGTTCGCGTTCCTCGACGAGCTCGCCGAGCACAACGACCGCGACTGGTTCAAGTCGCAGAAGGAACGGTTCGTCGAGTTCGTGCAGGAGCCGGCGATCACGTTCATCCTCGACGTCGCGCCGGGCCTCGGGCGTGTCAGCACGCAGATCCGCGCCGACGCGCGACCGGTGGGCGGGTCCCTCTTCCGGATCCAGCGCGACACCCGCTTCTCGAAGGACAAGACGCCGTACAAGTCGCATACGGGCATCCAGTTCCGCCACGCGGCCGCCGCCGACGTGCACGCCCCCGGCTTCTACCTGCACCTGCAGCCGGGAGAGGTCTTCGCCGCCGCCGGGATCTGGCGCCCGGACGGGGCGACCGCCCGCCGCATCCGCAGCGCGATCGTCGATGACCCCGCCGGATGGAAGCGAGCGGCCTACGCGAGGGGCTTCGTCGAGCGGTACGCCCTGACCGGGGACACGCTCAAGCGGCCGCCGGCGGGATTCCCGAACGACGGGCCGTTCGCGCCCGACCTGATGAGGAAGGACTTCATCGCGGAGACACGGCTCTCCGAGAAGGCGGTCAGGGCCCCCGGCTTCGCGCGCGAGTACGTCGGCCTGTGCCGCACCGCCGCGCCGTTCATGCGGTTCCTGTGCGGGGCGCTCGACCTTCCCTTCTAGGCGGTCATCCCTCCTGCACGAGCTCGACCAGGACGCCGCCCATCGCGGCCGGGTGAACGAAGGCGATCGACGTGTGGCGCGACCCCGGGCGAGGCCGCTCGTCGATCAGCCTGGCGCCGGCGGCTCGCAGGTGCTCGAGCGCGGCCGCGACGTCGTCCACGCGGTAGGCGATGTGGTGGAGCCCGGGGCCACGCGAGGCGAGCGACCGCCCGACGGGCGTGTCCGGGCCGAGCGCCCCGAGGAGCTGGACGAAGGACCCACCGACCGAGAACAGCACCTCTTCGACGCCCTGATCTTCGACCCGCTCGCGGTGGCTGGGCTCGACGCCGAGCAGGCGCCGGTACCGCTCTACTGCGGCGTCCAGGTCGCCGACCGCGATCCCGACGTGGTCGATCTGCGTGAGCTCGATCACCGTTTGGTCCGTCCTCCCGCGTCCATCCGGGCGATCAGGTCCCACGCCTGGACGACGTGGTAGGCGGGCAGCTGCAGCGCACGGGCGACCGCGGCCGTCCCCAGGGTCCGGAGATCGCCGTCGGAGAGGGCGCCGGTGGCCCTCGGCGCATCCAGGACGTAGAACTCGATCAGCTCGAGAAACTGGGGGAGCGAGGGCGTGAGCGCCCCCCGCTCGTAGGCGTAGATCGTCTGTCGCGCGGCGGGGCATCCGGAGGTGGCCGCCGCGGCATCGACCGAGCGGAACCCGGCCGCGCGGCGGACGTCCCGCAGGAGCGAGCCCACGACGCCTCGGTCCTTGGTGCTGATCGGCGGTCGTTTCGTGCGGGCCATTGCGGGGAATCACCCTACCGCGCAACGACGACCGGCCGGGCCGTCCGCCGTCGCGGCGTCGGCCGGTCCACGGACCCGGGGTCACCCATTCGAGCCATTGGTCCGATGGCCGGACGAGGCCATGCGGTGTACGTTTGCCGGAACCCCTCGAACGCTGGAGTGGATGTGGCCAAGCAGGATCACAGCAGCCCCGCAGCGATCCTCGAGGGTTCTCACCTGATCCGGCAGGGCCGCGCCGACGTCTTCCGCCAGCGCGAGCGCAGCCGCTTCAAGAAGGTCGTGCGCGCGATCGCGATCGTTCTCGTGATCGACCTGTTCCTGTGGCGCTGGTACGCCACGAACCATTCGATCGGGCTGCCGAAGTTCGGCCCCGAGTTCATCATCTTCCTGCCCGTCATCGGGATCTTCCTCGCGATCCTGCTGATGGCGATGCTGCCGCTGTTCAACGGGCGCTCGCCGCACATCACCGTGCACCCCGAGCAGGTCGAGATCGGGCTGACCGAGGTCACCGGGCTGGACGCGCAGGTCGACGAGGTCGTCCGCACGCTCGACGTCTTCCTGGGCTATGCGACGTTCCGCGAGGAGCTCGGGGGCACGCCGCGGCGCGGGATCTTGTTCGAAGGCCCGCCCGGGACCGGGAAGACGTTCCTGGCCAAGGCGATGGCCAAGCAGGCCGGCGTGCCGTTCCTGTTCATCTCGGCGCCCGCCTTCCAGTCGATGTGGTTCGGCATGACCCCCTACCGGATCCGCTCGTTCTTCAAGGCGCTGCGGAAGTCGGCGCGGAAGAACGGGGGCGCGATCGGCTTCATCGAGGAGATCGACGCGATCGCCACCACGCGAGGAGGCGCCGAGAACGCCAGCCCCGCGCCGGCCGGCGGAACCCTTGGACGCGCGGTGTCGCCGTTCATCGGGTCGGGCACCGGCGGCATGGTGAACGAGCTCCTGATCCAGATGCAGTCGTTCGACCAGCCGCCGGCACGCGCGCGCGTGCGCGCGAAGCTGATCACATGGCTGAACAGCTACCTGCCGCCGAACCGCCAGTTCCACCCGGCGAAGTCGGAGTACCACAACATCCTGCTGATCGCGGCGACGAACCGCGGCGACTCGCTCGACCCGGCGCTGCTGCGGCCGGGACGGTTCGACCGCCGTCTGTACTTCGACGTGCCGACCAAGAACGAGCGGCGCGCTCTGATCGACTTCTTCCTCGATCGGAAGTCCCACCACGAGCAGCTCGACCAGGACGACACGCGCGAGCGGATCGCGCACGAGACCTTCGCGTACACGCCGGTGATGATCGAGCACCTCCTCGACGAGGCTCTGCTGGTGGCGCTGCGGAACGGCCGCCGGCAGATGAACTTCAACGACGTGATGGAGGCGAAGTTCACCGAGGAGATCGGCACGAAGCAGGCCGTCACGTACACCGACACCGATCGCGAGGCGGTGGCCACGCACGAGGCCGGTCACGCCACCGTGGCTCACTTCCTCGGGAAGGGGCGCCGCCTCGAGGTGCTATCGATCATCAAACGCCGTGACGCGCTTGGGCTGCTCGCGCACAGCGACGAGGAGGAGCACTACACGCGAACGAAGTCTGAGCTGGAGGCCGGCGTCGCGATCGCGCTCGGCGGCCTCGTCGGCGAGGAGATGTGCCTGGGCGAGACCGGCACCGGCCCCGGCGCCGACCTCGCGTACGCGACCCAGCTGGCGGCGCAGATGGTCGGCTCGTTCGGGATGGCCGGCTCGCTGGTCAGCTACGAGGCCGTCGTCGACGGCGCGCTCGCGCGGACAAACATCGTGTCCAAGGTGCTCTCCACCAAGGAGACCAAGCAGCGCGTCGAGGACATCCTCGAGGCCCAGCGCGAGCGCGTCCGCGCTGTGCTGGACGAGAACAAGGACGTCCACACCGCGCTCCGCGACGCCCTGATCGAGCGCGACGAGCTGGTCCGTGACGAGATCGTCGAGGTCATCGAGAAGACCCTGGCGAACCGGACCGTCTGATCGCGCCTACACTCATTGCATGACCCGTTCGTTCGTGGTCGGCGGCGTCCGCACGCCGATCGGGAAGTTCCGAGCCGGGCTCGCGCCTCTGCGCGCCGTCGATCTGGGCGCGGTGGCGATCCGCCCGGCGCTCGAACGCGCAGGGGTCGCGCCCGACCAGGTCGACTACACGATCATGGGCCACGTCCTGCAGGCCGGGCAGGGGCAGATCACGGCCCGGCAGGCGGCGATCGCGGCCGGGATCCCGAAGGAGATCCCCGCGCTGACGGTCAACAAGGTCTGCTTGTCAGGCATGTCGGCGATCGCGATCGCCGACCAGATGATCCGCGCGGGCGAGATCGAGGTGGCCGTCGCCGGCGGCATGGAGTCGATGACGAACGCGCCGTATCTGCTGCCGCAGGCGCGCGAGGGCGCGCGGCTGGGGGACAGCCCGATGATCGACGCCATGATCCACGACGGCCTGTGGTGCGCGTTCGACGACCGGCACATGGGCAGCGGCACCGACGAGATGAACCGCGAACTGCGTGTGTCGCGCGAGGACCAGGACGCCTGGGCAGCGCGATCGCATGCCCGGGCAAACGCCGGCTGGGAGGAGGGCAGGCTCGGCGAGGAGGTCGTCCCGGTCGAGGTGCCGCAGCGCAAGGGCGACCCGGTCGTGGTCGCGCGCGACGAGGGGATCCGCCCGGACACGACCGAGGAGGGCCTCGCGCGCCTGAAGCCCGCCTTCACCGACGACGGCAGCGTGACGGCGGGCAACGCGTCGCAGATCAGCGACGGCGCGTGCGCTGTGGTCGTCGCCGGCGAGGAGGCCGTCGCTCGTCTGGGCCTCACGCCGCTGGCCGAGATCGTCGCCTACGGCATGTCGGCGGACCGCTACGCCTCGCTGCACACGGTTCCCGCCCTCGCGATGGAGAAGGCGCTCAAGAAGACGGGGATGGTGGCCGCCGACCTCGAGCTGGTCGAGATCAACGAGGCGTTCGCGGGGGTGGCGCTCTACGCCGCGGGCATGCTGGGGGTGAACGACGCGATCGTGAACGTGAACGGCGGCGCGGTCGCGCTCGGGCACCCGATCGGTGCGAGCGGCGCCCGGCTCGTCCTGACGCTCGCGATGGAGATGCGGCGTCGCGCCGCCGACGTCGGCGGTGCGGCGATCTGCGGCGGCGGCGGCCAGGGAGACGCCCTGGTTCTGCGGCGCGTCTAGCCGCGCTCAGTCGCGGGAGTTGCGCTCCGCCAGCCGGCGAAGCTCCTCGGAGAGGATCCGTCCCGCCTGCGCCTCGAACGACTCCTCCGGCTGGACGCTCTCGGCGGAGTCGTCCACGAGGATCCGCAGCTCCGGAGCGAGGTCGTCATGGCCGCCGGAGGATGCCGCGGGCGAGCCCGTGTCGGGCAGGAACACCCGGAACGCGGTGCCGCCGTTCTCGCGTGCCTCGATCTTGGCCCAACCCCCCTGCACCTCGGCGAACCGCCGGACGACCGGAGAGATCGCGGCCTCGGTCGGCGGCCCCGGGTCTTCGACGGAGAGGAGCGCCCCGCCGTCCATCTGCTGGAGCCGGACCACGATGATCTCCCCTGAGGAGGTCCGCTCGTTCGTCGCGCGGAGAAGACCTCCGAGGATCTGCTCGGTGCGGGCTTGATCGATGCGCAGCTTGATCGGCTCGGCAACGATGCGCAGGTCGTAGTCGTCGGCGATGTCGGCCTCCTCCACCACGCGGTTCACGAGCGCCTCGAGGTCGGTGTTGCGGACCTGGAGGTCGACCGATCCGCGGGCGAGGTTGTCGGCCTCGGCGAGGTCGGAGACCGTGTGCTCCAGCCTGCGCGCGTACGTGGTCAGCTGCTTGATCAGCTGCGCCTGGTCCTTCGAGTCCTTCTTGTGCTTCATCAGCTGCGTGATGCCGCTGATCTTCGAGAGCGTCTTCTTCGCGTCGAGCGACAGCTCGTTGAGGAACGGTGCGGCCGACCGACGGTCCTCGGCCGACGCCACGAAGGTGTCTTCGCGAACCGCCGCCGGCTCGGGAGCTTCGTGCTCGCGCATCTCGCGAAGCGCCTCCGACATCTGGTGGGTACGGAGCTCGCCCTCGACGACCTCGATCCGCTCGTTCGCCGAGGTGAGCGACGCCTCCAGCTCCTTCACGCGGTCCTCGGCCGAGATCAGCTTCTCGGTCTGGCCCGCAAGGCGCTCCTGCGTGACGCGCAGCAGGTCGTCGATCTGCGCGCGCGCCGGATCGTCGGCGAGCTCGAGCTGGCGGCGCGCCTCGACCTCCTGCAAACGGCGGTTCAGCTCGGCGTTCTCGGCGACCGCGTCCTCGAGCTGTCGCGTCACGCTGTCGACGCGCTCCTCCAGGGCGTGGCGAGCGCTCTCCGACGTCGCGGCGAGCGCCTGGAGCTCGTCGGCGCGGGACTGTTCGGCCTCGAGCTCGGTCCGCATGGCGGTCACGGACTCGTCCGCACGCGCGAGGTCGGCCTGCATGCCCACGAGGGACCGGCGCATGTCGTCGGTCTCCTTGCGCGACTGGCCGACCGCCACCGAGCGCTCCTTGATCTCGTTCTGCAGCGCCGTGATCTCTTGGCGCTTCCCGGAGAGCTCATCGGTGGCCTCGATCAGACGGCGTTCCCGATCGGCGGCCTCCGCGCGGGCGGCCTTGACCTCCGATCGCGCCGACTCCAGCTCGTGCATCGCCTCGCGGGCGTCGTTCTCGGCCTTCGTGATGCGACCGATGAGGTTGGCCTCCTTCTGCCCGACCTGCCCTTGATAGGTCGTCTCGAACTCCTCGAGCTGCCGCTGGAACTCCTCGCGGGTGGCGCGCACCTTCTCCTCGAACTCGGCCTCGCGCTCCACGAGCTCGGCTCGCTGGGAGGCCCGGATGCTCTCGAGCTCCGCCTTCGTGCTGCGCAGCTCGTCGGCGAGCATCGCGGCCCTCTGCTCCTCGGTGCGCAACGCTCGCAGCTCGGTCCGGGTTTCGTCGAGGTCACGCCGCGCCTGGCCCAGCTCGGTCTGGGCGGCAGCCAGCGCGTCCTTCGCGTCCAGGAGTTCGTTGTGGTTCGTCTCGAGCTGGGAGCGCATGCTTCCGATCTGCAGCTCCGCCTCTCGCAACAGCAGCTCCTGCTCCGGACTCGCGCCCTCCGCCAGCGGCTCGTCGATGCGGTGGGTGAGATCCTGCAGCTGCGTGGCAAGCCGCTCGCGCTCGAGCGTGAGCGTCTGGATCTGCTGGGTGAGCGTCTGCACCTGTCCCTCGGCGCGAAGGGCGCGTTCCTCCAGGCGCGGGTCGGACGGACCGCGAGGCTCGCGGCTCAACCGTTGGTACTGCTGCAGCTCCTCCAGCGACTTGCGGTATTGCTCCTGCAACAGGGAGAGCCGCTCCTCTGCGGCCTGGGCGCGACCCTCGGCCTTGTGCCGCGCGTCGGCCTCCTCACGGATGCCGGGCTGCGGAACGCGGATGGGCCGGGCGGCCTGGGCGACCTGCTGCTGCTGGACGATCGGTTGGGAAGCGGTGGCGGGCGCCTCGTTGGAGAGCGCGGTCACCCGCACCACGACGAATCCGGCCATGCCGAGCAGCACGGTCATCGCGAACAGGAACATCGCGTTCGTCCGCCAGGGACCGGAGGCGGCGGCGATCGGCCCGTCGGGCCTGGAGAGCTCAACCACCGCCGGGCCACCGACACCCGAGCGGAACCGGAGGGGCAGCATGACCGAGAACAGGCCGTCTGCTTCCTTGGTCTGCGCGTCGCCCTTGAGCGCGGCCTTGATGCGATCCGTCTCGCCGAGGAGCTGGTTGCCGATCCTGCCGAGCTCGGTCGTGTAGAGGATCGTCGCCTCGGGGTCGTACAGGGTGACGACGTCGAAATCGCTCGGGTCCACGACGGTCGACTGGATCTGCTGGGACAGCGACGAGGCACGCGGGCCGTCCACCGGACCGCCGACGTCGGAAGGCTGGAAGACGAGCGACAGCGTGCGGTCGGCGATCGTCCGCGCCTGATCCACCGCCTGCGACTCCGCGTTGTGCTTCGCCCGAACGCTCATGTAGAGCGAGGCGACCATCCCCACCACCAGGAGTGCGCTCACCGCTACGATCAGCGTCCGCGCGATCCTGCCGTACCCCTTGAGCGAAGCGATCATCTCCGTCCCCTCAGCGTGCCTGTCACCCGCCTGTACTGGTCTCCGGGAGTGGTTATCGGCACGTCCCGCGACGGGGTTCAGTCGGCCCACGGGGGATATCTCTCGGTGGGGGAGACGGCCGAAGGGCCTAGGCCGCAGCCGGGATGCCGCCGATCCGCGGCCGGGTCGGCCCCGGTCGGTATCCTTCGGCGCATGTCGTCCCTCGACGCGCCTGTCTCGCCCGAGGAGATGATCGGTGCGGACCGTGTGCGGGGTGGACAGCTCGACGAGGCGGCCGCCTACGTGGTCGACCTCCTCGGTGATCCGGGCGGCGACATCCGCGTGGTCGGCGGACAGCTCGAGCTCGGCGACGATGTCGTCGTTCCCGGCCACCCCGACGACTTCGCGCTCGAGCCGGTTGCCGCGCGCGACCCCGGACGCGTGTGGAGCGTCGACGGCGGCTCGTGCCTGGTGGCCGACGGCCGTTCGTTCCAGGTGGCGGCGTTCCGCGCGGCGCGGGTCCGGTTCGAGGCGGGGCAGACGCGGCTGGTCGAATCGCCGCCGCTGGACCTCCGGGCCGTGTCCAGCACGGTCGTGGCCGGCTTTGCGCGCGAAGCCCTGCGCGAGCTGCTCGGCCATGATCCCGAGGCGATCCCCGACCTGCCGAGACCGGTCGACGCCTTCCGCGAGTGGGGCGAGTGGCGCCAGGTGCTGCGGACGCTCGGCGAGGCCGAACGCGGCGACCTGGTGCTCGTCGACGGATCGCTGCACGGTGGACCCTTGGTGCCGGCCGACGTGGTCCGGCGCGCGCACGCGCTGGCGATCGATCGCGGCGTCTCGCTCGCCGGGGTGGTGAAGGCGTCGACGCTCTATTGGGGACGCAACGCGCCCCTGGTCACGTTGTTGAAGCGACGCGGCGACCGCGAGACGGGGCCGGCCACGTGGGCCATGCGCATCTCGACCGACCCCACGTTCGCCCGGCTCTACGTGGGCGAGATCTACGTTGCGCACCTCGCCGCCACCGCCCCGTACGCCTTCCGTGTCGACGTCGCTCGAGGTCCGGCCGAACCGGAGGACGTGCTGGGACGGCTGGTGGGGCTCTCGTCGGACCCGGCGTTCGTCGGCTACCCGTATCCGCTGGCGCGGGCGCACCAGGCGGCGCGCGTCACAGGGTACGCGGTTGCCGACGTCCGCCGCGCCTTCCGCGGTGCGCTCTCCCGCCACGGCATGTCGGAGGACGACGTCGAGGTGCTCTTCCAGGATTTCCACGAGGTGCTCAACCGGAGCTGAGATGACCGAGACGCACGGGTACAAGGGCCGGATCTTCGGAAAGAGCGTCCTCGAGGCGACGTTCCGCTCGTTCTACGGGACCGATCTGTTCCTCGGCGAGCTGCTGGCGGCCGAGGACGCCGAGCGCGCCCGGCGGTTCCTGTTCCGCGTGATCCAGGTGACCTACGGCTCGGATTCCTCCGATCCCGGGTGGGCCGAACGCACGGCCGGCGCCTACATGTCCGGCGACGCCGCGGGCGCCCCCTACACGTTGCACGATCCCGAGCAGCGCCTGTACAAGATCGCCACGTGCCAGCCGCTGGGCTACATCGACGCGGCCGGTGGCTTCCGCAAGCCGAAGTCGCTGCCCGCGCAGTTCGCGCGCGTCACGGCGCCGACGCCGGAGGACTTCTCGTTCCTGCGCGACCGGATGGGCGATCTCACGATCGGTCAGCTCCGCTCCGGCGAGGACACGATCGACCTCGAGGTCGGCATCCAGGGCGAGACGATCACGTCGCACATCGGCGTCTTCGCGACGACCGGGATGGGGAAGTCGAACCTCATGAAGGTGCTCGCAGGGCAGATCCTCGCGTCGCAGGGTCTCTACGCCTGCCTGCTCTTCGACCCACACGGCGAGTACCTCGAGGGCGGCACCGGGCTCCGCAAGGGACTCCGCGACCACCCGTGGTCGGGTGAACGGCTCAAGGTCTACGCCACGCGCGCCGCCGGCGCGGGCGCCACGGCGCTGCGGCTCGCGCTCTCCGAGCTGACGCTCGGCGATCTCCAGACGGCGTACCAATGGAGCCACGCGCAGGAGGATGCGATCTGGCGGCTGGTGCGCTTCTTCGGCGAGGGCTGGATCGCCACGGTCGGAGACGAGGCCGACGTGCCGGCGCTCGCCGAGCAGATCTCGGTCGCCACCAGCACGCTGCAGGTCGTGCAGCGTCGTGCGCAGCGCATCCTCGAGATGCCGTGCATCTCGCGTGACGCGTCGCAACCGTCGCTCTCGGCGCGCATCGTCGACCAGCTGATGGACGGGTACTCGGTCCTGGTCGACACGTCAGGCCTCTCCTCGATGGAGGAGATCCTGGTCGCGTCGGTGATCACACGACGAGTGCTCGAGACGTACAACCAGATCTATCAGGCCGACCGCGAGCGCTTCGAGCGGTTGCCGCCGACGCTCGTGGCGCTGGAGGAGGCGCAGCGCGTGCTGTCCCGCGCGCAGCGCTCCGACGAGAACGTGTTCCCGCGACTCGCCCGCGAGGGCCGCAAGTTCAAGGTCGGGATGTGCGCCGTGTCGCAGCAGCCGAAGCTGATCGACGACGAGCTGCTGTCGCAGTTCAACACCTTCTTCATCCTTGGGCTGGCCGACGAGAAGGACCGGAACATCCTGCGGGGGTCGTCGAAGCAGGACATCTCCGACCTCGGGCCCGAGATCCAGACCTTGATGCCCGGGGAGGCGATCGTCACGAACCTCGAGGCGCCGTTCGCGCTGCCGGCGCAGGTGGACCTGTACGAGGACTACCTCAAGGCCGTGCGGGGCCCGTCGCCCCTGCCGCCGGCTCCCGAGGACGCCGGCAGGGGGTTCGTCGACTAGTGGCGCGCCTGGTCGCGCTCGGCGACGCGCACCTGGGCAGGACGCATCTCGCACACCTCCGCGACGAGGAGGGCCGGAACCTCCGCGAGGAGGACTTCCTTCGCTCGTTCGCGTGGGCGGTCGACGAGACGATCCGGCAAGAGCCCGACGGGTTCGTGTGGCTGGGCGACGTCTTCGACCACGCGCGGCCGACCTATCGAACCTTCGCGCACGTGCTGGCCGGGCTCCAGCGCCTGGCCGACGCGGGTCTACGCGGTGTGGCGATCAGCGGCAACCACGACACGCCGCGCGTTCGCGGCACCGGCTCTCCCTACGACGCACTCGAGCGCGTGTTTCCCAACGTCGAGTTCGCCTGGCGGATGGAGGCCCTCACCGCAGACCTCGCCGGCGCCAAGGTGCACGCCGTGCCGCAGACGCTGACGGTCGAGGACTTCAATGCCCAGCTCGACCGGGCGGCCCGCGCCGCCGGTGGAGACGCCACCGATCTGCTGATCGCTCACGTCGCGCTGACGTCGCTTCCCTCGCGCGAGTGGCGCGACATCAACGAGCTCGAAGTGGAGGAGTCGGCGTTCGACCGGCGCTTCGACCAGGTCCTGCTCGGGCACTACCACGTGTTCCAGAAGGTCTCGAAGACCACGTGGTACGCGGGCTCGACCGACGCGTTCAGCTTCGCCGACCGCCCGAGGGACGCGGGCCCGAAGGGAATCGTCGTGCTCGACACGGAGTCGGGCGCGGCCGAGCTGGTCGACAACCCGCACGAGAGGCCGCTCGTGACGGTGAGCGTGGAGGCCGGGGGGATGGGGCCCGGTCAGCTGATCGACGCGGTGGAGGCGGCGGCGAGAGGTTCGCGCGAAGGCGCGATCATCCGCGTCTTCCTCGACCACGTGGACCCGTCGGCGTTCCGCCAGGTGATGGCGGATAGCTTCCAGGAGGCGGTGCCCGGCGCCCTGTACGTACAGGTCGAGCCCGACTACGGGGCCGAGACATACGCCGTGCAGGGCGGCGTCGAGCTCCGCTCACTGGAGCAGGAGTGGGCCGACTACGTGGAGCGGCAAGACCTCGCCGGGCTGGATCGCGACCGCGTCACCGTCACGGGCCGGCGGTACCTCGAGGACGCGCGCGGGGAGCTCGTGTGAGGCTCGTCGAGCTGTCGCTCCGCAACTTCCGGGTGTTCGAGCAGGTCGACCTGGAGCTTCCGGCCCGCGTGATCGGGATCTTCGGCCCCAACGGTGCGGGCAAGTCGACGCTCGTCGAGTCGGTCCTGTTCGCCCTGTACGGCGTCGACGGCGCGCGCACGAAGAAGGACGGCATCCGCACGTACGGGCTGCTCACCGACTGCATGGTCCGGCTCGTGTTCGAGCACGGCGGGCAGCAGTACGAGGTGCGCCGCACGATCGCGGGCCGGAACCACAAGCCCGACGCGGAGCTCTACGTCGGCACGAAGCTGCTCGCGACCGGCGTGCAGGACGTCGACGCGGAGGTGCAGCGCGTGCTGCGCATGGACCTGCGCGTCTTCCGGGCGTCGGTGTTCGCGGAGCAGAAGCAGCTCGACGCGTTCTCTGAGGTCGCGCCGGCCAGGCGCAAGGAGATGGCATTGCGCTTGCTCGGGATCAAGCCGGTCGACGAAGCCCGCTCGACCGCCCGGCGCGAGGCGCGGGGCGCGAAGCAGAGCGCCCAGGAGTTGGCGGGCTCGCTGCCCGATCTCGCCGCGATCGAGGCCGACCTCAAGGAGGCCCGTGACCTCGCCAAGCAGCGTTCCGCCGAGGCGCACGCCGCCGCCGGGGCCGCGAAGGAGGCCGACCGTGCGGTCAAGGCGGCACGGAAGGCGTTCGATCGCTCCGACGCCGTCCGCGAGCGCGTCGAGCGGCTCACCGTCGAGATCGGCGCGCGTACCGAGCAGCGTGATCAGCTGCAGCGGCACCACGAGGAGCTGTCGGGCCGGCTCTCGTCGCTGGCGGCCGAGACCGAGGTGATCCCCGAGCTCGAGGCCGAGCTCGAAGACCTGCGCGGCGCCGCCGACCGGCTTGCCGCGGCTCGGGCCCTGGCCGCCGAGCGCGGGAAGCTCGAGAAGGCGCAGGCGGAGCTCGACGCGCTCCCGGCCTCCGACATGCAGGCGTCGCTGGCCCAGGTGCGCTCGACGGAAGCGGCTCTCGAGCAGGCCCGGACGGCGCTCGCGCGATGCCGGGCGGCGGCGGAGCACGCTGCCTCGATCCTCGCCGCCGCGGAGGATCGGCTGGCGCGGGCCGGCGAGGCCGACCCCACCCAGCCCTGTCCCACGTGCGGCAGGGAGCTCGGCGACGACTTCACGGCCTATCTCCGGCACTGCCGGAGCGAGCGCCGCGACGCGGCCAATGCCGATGCAGCGGCGCGGAAGGAGCGTTCGGCCGGCGAGCGAGCGGCGAAGGAAGCCGAGGCGGCGCATCGTGCGGCCGTGATGACGGGAGAGCAGGCACGGACCGTCGCCGAACGCCGGGCCAACGCCGACCAACGTGTGGACGAGCTTGCAGCGGCCGTCGCCGAGCTGCGGGCGCCGTTCGGCGACCAGGATCCCGACGTCGCCGCCCTCGATCGGGCGGTCGACAAGGAGCGCGAGGTTCGCGACCGTGCCTCCGAGCTCCGTGCCCACGCCAAGCAGCGAGCCCAGGCCGAGAAGGACGCGAAACGTGTCGCGGCACAGCTCGCGTCGGCCGCACGGACGCTCGACGGTCTCGTCGCCGAGGCCGCCGCGCTCGCGTTCGACCGGGCTCGGCACGCGGAGCTGCTCGACGCCCTCCACGACGACGAGCGTGCACTGGAAGACGCGCGGACGGCCGAACGAAAGGCGCTCGCCGATCTGGCCGACGCCGAGAAGGTTCACGCACGCCTGGGCGGCCAACTCGAACAGGCGAAGCAGACCGAGGCCAGGGTCTCGGAGCTCCGCGAGGAGAGCCGGCTGCTCGACAGGGTCGCCGTCCTGCTCGACGGCTTCCGCGATCACCTGGTCGCGCGAGTCGGCCCAGAGCTCTCCCGCGAGGCCGAGGCGTTGTTCCGCGAGCTCACCGATCGCGAGTACGACGACCTCAAGATCGACGAGGACGACCTCTCGATCCGGATCGCCGACGGCGACCAGTACTTCCCGATCGAACGCTTCAGCGGCTCGGAGACCGACCTCGCGAACCTGGCGCTCCGCGTCGCAATCTCGACGCACCTGTCGAAGGTCTCGGGCGCCGACATCGGGATGATGGTGCTCGACGAGGTGCTCGGCTCGCTCGACCAGGAGCGCAAAGACCTGATGGTGCAGGCGATGGGCCGGCTCGCCGAGCGGTTCCACCAGTTGTTCGTGATCACCCACGCGGAACAGGTGAAGGACCAGTTCCCGGCGTCGATCCTCGTGTCGAAGGTCGGCCGGCGGCGAAGCGTCGCGATCCAGGTCTAGCTAGCCGGTCGGGATCGTCTGTTGCGACGCGACCGCCCACGCGCCGTCGTCGCCGTAGGTCAGGACCGTGGTGCGGGTCTTGCTGGGGCAGCAATGTGGGTCGTCGGGTGCGTAGACGGCCTCGATGACGGTGAGTCCCGGTGGGTTCGACGACGGGGCGATCTGCGTGTCGCAGACCTGCCGGTCGAAGACCCGCTTGCCCGACGCCAGATCGATCGCGTCGTACGTGCCGCAGCCGCCGGAGCCGCCGGTCTCCGCGAACACCAGTGCATCGTCGGAGCCGTCACCCGTCGTGTCGCCCGTGACCGTCGCGATCGCGTACACACCCGCGCGCTTCGGGTACGCGACGCCGTACACGGGCCGCCACGGCGCCGCGCCGTCGTCGAACCGGCGCCAGACCGCCACGCCGCGCGCCACGACCGGGTTCGCGGCATCGGCCCCCGGTGCCGCCCACGCCACCACGATCGCGTCGCCCGCCGACGTGCTCGCGTACCACGTCCCGGTCACCTCCGTTGACGGCGGGATCAGCACCTCGACGGGAACGTCGCCGCTGGGAACGTCCCGGTCGTACGACGCGGGGAGGCCCGCGGGCAGGTCGGGGACCGGGCTGGACGAGATCGTGGGGCTCGCCGCCGTGGTCGGCGTCGCGGTCACGGAGGGGGGCACCGCTGAGCGCGACACCGCCGCCGTCCCGTCGGATGTTCCGCACCCCACCAGCGCGAAGCCGAGCACGACGGCGAGCGCTCCCCGGACGGCCATGCGTTGCTCCTATGTCAAGCCGCCACCGCGGTCAAGCGGTCGGTCGGCTGGTCCATCGATGTCATGGTCTTGAACACCACCCTCGTCAGGCATCGCTTCAGGGCGCGGATCGACTCGGTCTTGCTCTTGCCTTCGGCTCGCTTCTTCGCGAGGTAGTCCTGGGCAGGCTCGTGGATCCGCAGCTGCGTCACGGCGATCCGGTGGATCGCTGCGTTCAGCTGGCGGTTGCCTCGACGGTTGAACCGATGCCGATGCGTCGCACCGGAGGAGGCGGGGATCGGGGCCGTGCCCGCGTAGCGTGCGAAGTGCCCCTCGGTCGGGAACCGGTCGACCTTCGCGGTCTCGGCCACGATCTTGGCGGCGGTGAGCGCGCCGCATCCGGGGATCTCGAGCAACGCGGGCGCGTGGGTCTTCACGAGCCCGGTGATCTCCTGCTCGAGCTTGTTGGCACGCACGGTGATCTCGCGGCAGCGACCCACGAGCTCACGGCAGATCCTGACCGCAGTCGTCGGCTCCATGGCCTCAAGGGAGGCGCCGAGGCGCTCAAGGACCGTGAACCGGTCAAGCGTGCGAAGCGGTGGGGCGAGGTCGGGGTCGATGTCGTGCAGGAGCCACCGGAGCTTGCAGATCCGCTCCGTGCGCTCGTTCACGAGCGACTCACGGTGGGCCACAAGCAGTCCGAGGTCACGCTCGATACCCGCGAGCGTCGCCACCGGCAGCTCGGGGTGGGCCAGCGCCGCCCGGGCCACCGCCTCGGCATCGACCGGGTCGGACTTGCCGCGCACCCGGTCGGCCCGGCGAGCCACGCCCATCATCGATGGCGGCACCCGCACCGAGCGTTCCCCGCGCGCGATCAGGTGGCGCTCGAGCGCTCCGGAGACGTGACGGCCGTCCTCCACGGCGAAGGTCCGCTCCCGATCGAGGTCGCGAGCCCACGCGAGGAGTCGCTCGAACCCCCTGGTGCGAGCCTTCAGCTCGAGCTCGCCAAGCTTGCGACCGGTCGCAGCGTCCATCGCGACGGCGGTGTGGGTCTGTTTGTGCGGATCGATCCCCACTACGATCACCCCTGGTCCCCCTTCCTGGACGCACACACCGGGTGGTGAGACCACCGGCGGACACGCCTCAGTGGGGCTGAAGCAAGCTCCTATGAAGTCACGCCGGCAGGCCTTCGCCGGCGGCGGGCGGCACAACGCATGGAGGTCATCCCGCTCGCGGGAGACACCGAGGCTATGAGCCAGCCCGCCGTCGGACGGAGGCTATCCCGATGGTCGTTCGGGATCTCACTGCTCGGGCACCCTGACACTGAGCCGATGGTAGACGTTCGCCTTCCACGGTCTGGGCAGCCACGTAGGATGCAGGCTCGTGGACGCCGTGCCCGACCTATCGCCTCGCCGAGCCACGGACTCCCACGTCTCGCTCACCCAGTTGATGGAGATCACCGACGCGAACGTCGCCGGGAACGTCCACGGCGGCGTCGTGATGCGCCTGGCGGACACGGCGGCTGCCCTGGCCGCGATCCGCCACGCGGGCGGCCTCTGCGTCACGGTCACCGTCGACGAGCTGACGTTCCTCGAGCCGGTCCACGTCGGCGACGTGGTGACGCTTCGGGCCTCGGTCAACGACGTCGGTACGACCTCGCTCGAATGCGGCGTGCGGGTGGATGCCGAGGACCCGATCACGGGGCGTCGCGCCCACGCGGCGTCGGCGTACTTCGTGTTCGTCGCTCTGGACGCCGACGGCCGGCCTCGTCCGGTGCCACCGCTGCTGGTGGAGGGACCCGACGAGCGCCGCCGGCAGGCCGAGGCGAAGCTCCGCCGGTCCGCTCGACTGGCCCACAAGGCTGCCCTGAAGGCCCATCGCCGGGCCGATCGCGACGCTGCCCGGCCGGCGGGCTGAGTCCATGCTCGCCCGCGTGGGAGGATGGATGGGCCGTCTTGGAAAGGCCAGCAGACGCATGACGATCGACACGACCGGCTCTCGCACCCGGCTCGAGACCGCCGAGGGACCGCTCGACCTCTTCCGGATCGGTTGGCTCGCCGAGCAGGGAGTGGGCGACGTCGCCGGGCTGCCGCACACCGTCAAGATCCTGCTGGAGAACCTGCTCCGCCGGGCCGGCTCGCGCGACGTGAGCGACGAGGACGTGGCCGCGCTCGCCGCATGGCCCGAGCCCACAGTGCGGCTGGCCTTCATGCCGGCCCGCGTGCTGATGCAGGACTTCACGGGGGTGCCGGCGGTCGTCGACCTCGCGGCGATCCGGTCGGCGGTCGCACGCGCGGGGGGCGACCCGGCGGCCGTCAACCCGCTCGTGCCCGTCGACCTGATCATCGATCACTCGGTGCAGGTCGACCTGTTCCGCACGCCGGAGGCGTACGAGCGGAACATCGAATGGGAATACCGGCGCAACGGCGAGCGGTACGCGCTGCTGCGGTGGGCGCAGCAGGCGTTCCACGACGTTCGGGTGGTCCCACCGGGCGCCGGAATCTGCCACCAGGTCAACCTGGAGCACCTGGGACAGGTCGTGAGCGTGCGCGACGGCGTCGCCTTCCCCGACACCCTTGTCGGCACCGACTCGCACACGACGATGATCAACGGCCTCGGCGTGCTCGGCTGGGGGGTCGGCGGCATCGAGGCCGAGGCCGCGATGCTCGGCCAGCCCTTGTTCATGGGGCAGCCGGTGGTGCTGGGGGTGCGGATCGTGGGCGCGCTCCCGGCCGGCTCGACCGCGACCGACCTGGTCCTGACGCTCACCGAGATGCTGCGCGAACACGGAGTCGTGGGGACGTTCGTCGAGTTCTTCGGCGATGGCCTCTCGAGCCTGTCGGTCGCGGACCGGGCGACGCTGTCGAACATGTGCCCGGAGTACGGGGCCACGTCCGCCTACTTCCCGGTCGACGAGCAGACGCTCGCGTACCTGACGTTCACGGGACGCGGCGACCGGGTCGATCTGGTGCGGGCGTACACCGACGCCCAGGGGCTGTTCCGGCGCGACGGAGACCCCGAACCGAGGTTCAGCGAGGTGCTCGAGCTCGATCTGTCGTCCATCGAGCCGTCGGTGGCCGGCCCGCGCCGCCCGCAGGACCGCCGGTCGCTCGCCGAGGTCTGGCCGTCCTTCACCGAGTCGTTCGGTGATCGCCGTGCCGGGCAGGAGGGCGACGTACGTGACGGGTCGGTCGTGATCGCGGCGATCACGTCGTGTACGAACACGAGCAACCCGAGCGTCATGCTCGCCGCGGGCCTGCTCGCCAAGAAGGCGGTGGAAGCCGGCCTCCAGACGGCGCCCTGGGTCAAGACCTCGCTTGCGCCCGGCTCACGCGTCGTGACCGACTACCTCGATCGGGCCGGGCTCACGCCCTACCTCGAGAAGCTCGGGTTCTCCCTCGTCGGGTACGGCTGCACGACCTGCATCGGCAACTCCGGCCCGCTGCCGGACGACGTCGCCGAAGCGGTGGACGAGGGCGGGCTCAACGTGGTCGCCGTGCTCTCGGGGAACCGCAACTTCGAGGGACGGATCCATCCGCAGGTGCGGGCAAGCTACCTGGCGTCGCCACCGCTCGTGGTCGCGTACGCGCTGGCCGGGCGGGCGGACCTCGACCTGTCGACCGATCCTCTCGGGCAGGGACCGGGCGGACCCCTGTTCCTTCGCGACCTCTGGCCGGCCGCCGATGAGATCGAGGCCGCCGCCGGCGACGCCATCGCGGCGACACAGTTCACCACGGAGTACGCCCGCATCTGGGACGGAGACGAACGCTGGGCGGCGTTGCCGACCCCTGAGGGCCCCGCCTACGACTGGGATCCCGCCTCGACGTACGTGCGGGAGCCGCCGTTCTTCGAGGGATCGCCGTCGGTGGGCGACGTGTCCGGCGCCCGGGTGCTCGTGATGGTGGGGGACTCGATCACGACCGACCACATCTCGCCGGCAGGCTCGATCAAGGCGGACTCGCCGGCCGGCCGTTACCTGATCGAGCGCGGCGTCCAGCCCGGCGACTTCAACTCCTACGGCGCGCGCCGCGGCAACCACGAGGTGATGATGCGCGGCACCTTCGCGAACATCCGGCTCCGCAACGAGCTGGCACCCGGGACCGAGGGCTCGTGGACGACGCACCTTCCCGACGGCGAGGTCACATCGGTCTTCGAGGCCGCGCTCCGTTATCGCGAAGAGGGCGTGCCCCTGGCGGTGATCGCGGGGGCCGAGTACGGGAGCGGATCGAGCCGTGACTGGGCGGCGAAGGGCCCGGCGCTCCTGGGCGTGCGGTTCGTGATCGCCCGGAGCTTCGAGCGGATCCACCGTTCGAACCTGGTCGGGATGGGCGTGCTCCCGTTGGAGTTCGAGCGCGGCGACTCCGCTCCGTCCCTCGGTCTGACGGGGCGCGAAGAGCTCGACCTGACGGGGCTCGGCGGGGGGGTGCGTCCACGGATGAGCGCCCAGGTCCGAGCGCACCGCGAGGACGGCACGGCGTTCACGTTCCCGGTGCGGGTCCGCGTCGACGGCGAGGCCGACGTCGAGTGCCTGCGGGCCGGTGGCATCCTGCCGCTCGTGCTCAACCAACTGCGCGGCTGAGCGCCTTCACGTCTGCATCGTGCCGACGGTTCGCTGCCACGGCGTCCCGATCTTCGGCAACGCCCACCGATCGAGCCCGTAGTAGCCGGCGTTGCGCCAGGCCAGGATCAGGAGCACCTCGAGGAAGAAGAACACCGGGTTCACGCCGGCGGACCCGGCCAGCCCGAAGGACATCGTCAGAAGCCCCGCGAGGAACGCGGCAACGCCGGTGAACAACCCCAGGATCAACAGGACCCCGACCATCGTCTCGCCGAGCGAGATCACCTTCGCCATGAGGTCCGACGGCCCGGGCTTGTCCATCCAGTGCAGGAACGACACGTACCAGCCGTAGTTTACGGCCGAGTGCGGCCCCTGTGCCGCCTGGGGGAGGGCAGCGTGCTCGATGAACCCACGCAACCCCGCGCCCGTCTTGAGCCAGGAGGCGTCGGAGAACGTGAACTTCCACGCCGTGTCCGCGCCCGTGATCTTCTCCCACCCCGCCTGCAGCCACTCGTATCCGAGGTAGAGACGAACCACCAGCCAGATCCACGCCGCCGCCGTGGATTGGAAGAGCCAGCGGGCGAACCCCGGTTCCCCGACGTCCAGGTAGGTCGCCACGAGTCCTCCTTCGACAGCCTCCCCTCGAGGATGCCTTACGGCGGGATGAGAGGCAACCGGCCGGACGGAGGGCGCTACTCGACGGAGCCCGGCATCGTCGTGTGGCGCGCGAGGTACGCGGCCGCCTCGGCGCGACGAGCGACCTCGAGCTTGGAGAGGATGCTCGAGACGTAGTTCTTGACGGTCTTCTCCGCCAGATGCAGCTCGTCGCCGATCTCCTTGTTGGTGCGTCCGTCCGCGACCAGCGAGAGGATCCGCTCCTCCTGGGGCGAGAGCCGGGCGAGCTTCTCGTCGCGCAGCAGGTGCTTGCCGCGGCGGAGTCGCTCGAGGACGGCGCTCGTGACCGACGGGTCCAGCAGCGAGTCGCCCGCTCCGACCGCTCGGATCGCTCGCAGCAGGTCGCCCGACTTGACCTGCTTGAGCACGTAGCCCGACGCGCCGGCCATGATCGAGGCGAAGAGGGCCTCGTCGTCGGCGAACGAGGTGAGCATCAGCACCCGGGTCTCGGGGTGTTCGGCGCGGATCTCTCGCGTGGCCTCGATGCCGCTGCCGTCCTGCAACCGGACGTCCATCACGATCACATCCGGGCGTGTGCGTTGGGCCTCGTCGACGGCCTCCTGGACGGAGCCGGCCTCCGCCGTGACGACGATGTCTTCCTCGGGATCGAGCATCGCCCGTATCCCGTCGCGGACGATCTCGTGGTCGTCGACCAGCATGACTCGAAGCGGCGGCTTCTTCGCGGGCATCGCGGACATCCTACCGGGAGGCCGACCCCGGACGAGGACGGCCTCAGCCGTTGCCGACCGCGCGCTCGACCGAGGTCGCCTGCACGAGCACGGCCTCGCGAACGCGATCGAGGAAGTCCTTGAGCGTCGCCTCGGCGACACGGAACAGGACCGCCCTGTTGATCGCACGGCCGACGACACCGAGCGGCGGCACGTAGCGTGCGCTCATCGCCAGCTGGGTCCGAGCCGGCCCGAGGGGAGCGATCTCGAGATCGGCGTCGAGCGAGGGGAACAGCCCGGCGACCCCCGCGGCCGTCCACCGGAGCGGGAGCACGGTCTTGGTCGCCATCCGGACCGGCGAGCCGAGCTCGATCGAGACCTGGCGGGCGATCCGCACCTCGTCGCCGAACCCGACCTCGGCCATCAGCCGGTCTCCCTGGTGATTGGCGTCCATGGCGATCCCGGGCAACCACCGGTCCGGGGCCTGGGTGAGGGCCTCTTCCACGCGCTCGGCCTCGAGCGGCAGCTCCACGAAGTACCTGGCGAACATACGGGTGAGTTTCGACGGCGGAGCGGCTCGTTCCAAAGGCCAGGGGTCCCTGCCAAGGGGGGACGACCGGCAGCCGTCGAGAGGTCGATACGCAACGAGACTGACGGCCGACGTCGGATCGCTCGTGGCCGCGTAGAGCCCTCCACGCGGCCATGAACACGGAAGGCCGGACTTCGGTCCGGCCTTCCGAGCGTCTACAAGGGCAGCCGAGCCGTGAGGGTGGTTCCCTCGCCGAGCACGCTCGCGATGCCGAGGTGGCCGCCGAGCTGCTCGAGGCGTCGGCGGAGGTTGTCCAATCCCAGCCCCTCCCGCGCGGTGTCGACGTCGAAGCCCTTGCCGTCGTCGTCGATCTCGAGCAGTGCACCACCGTCGTCTCGCCGAAGCGCGACGCGGCACGTTGTCGCCTGCGCGTGGCGGCCGACGTTCGACAGGGCCTCACGGGTGATCTGCACCAGATCCGATGCCCGGGAGGCCAGCTCCGACGCCACGTCTTCGTCGACCTGGACGACGGTGATCACCCCGGACCGGCCCTCGAACTCCGCCCCGAGCTCACGCAAGGCCTGGTCCAGCTGACGGTCGGCGAGGATCCCCGGGCGGAGCCCGAAGATGTAGTTGCGCAGGTCGCGGATCGATCGGTCGATGTCCTCGACGGCGTTCTCGATCCGGCGGGCGAGCTCGCTGTCGCTCGCCATCGCCGCCGCACCCTGCAGCCCCATGCCGACCGCGAACAGCGACTGGATCACGCCGTCGTGGAGTTCCTTCGCGATCCGCTCACGGTCCTCGAGGACCTCGAGGCGACGGAGCTCCTGCTGTGCGTGGTGCATCTCCTCGTACAGCCGGGCATTCTCGATGGCGACTCCGGCCTGGGCGGCGAGCACGACCAGCGCGGCCTCGTCGTCCTCGTCGAACTCGGACGCGCCCTCCTTCTCGGTCAGGTAGATGTTGCCGAACACGCGCCCCCGGGCGCGGACCGGCGCGCCAAGGAACGAATGCATCGGCGGATGGTTCGATGGGAAGCCGCTGGATCGAGGGTCGGTGGCGATGTCCGTGACGCGCATCGGGCGGGCCTCCTCGATCAACAAGCCGAGCATGCCGTGGCCGGTCGGAGGGTCGCCGATGGCGGCGCGCTCCTCTGCCGTGATGCCGTGGGTGATGAAGGTGTGGATCCGCCGGTCCTCGCCGAGGATGCCGAGCGCTGCATACCGAGCGCCGGTGATCTCGGCGGCCACCTCAACGATGCGCTGGAGCAGCGCGTCGAGGTCGATCTCGGAGGCCAGCACGAGACCGGCCTCGATCAACCCTCTGCTGCGCTGTTGCGCTGCAGGGATCTGCCCGGAGGACATCATCGCGACGAGCGTAGCAAGGAGGGTCGCGGATGGGCGCAACGGCAGGGTCGGTGGACCCCCCGGGAGCGGGCCGCCAGCCCCGGGCCGGACACGCGGCCGCGGCCTACCGTGCACCTGGAGGCGCCACGGTGGCGCGAAGGAGGTGTCGGCCATGGTCCACACCGTTCGCGACGTCATGACCAAGACCGTGGTCGCCGCGCCCCTGGGCGCGAGCTTCAAGGATCTCGTCCGGATGATGCACGAGCACCGGGTGAGTGCCGTTCCGATCCTCGGGGAGAGCGGCACGATCGTCGGGATCGTCTCGGAGGCAGACCTGCTGGTGAAGCGCGATCCCGACCTCTTCGAGTGGCACTTGCTCGAGCTCCCGCAACGGCGCCATGCGCACGCGAAGGCGCTGGGGACCGTGGCCCGCGATCTGATGACGGCCCCGCCGATCACGATCGGCCCCGGCGCGACCATCGGCGAGGCCGCACATCTGATGCGGGAGCACACGCTGAAGCACGTGCCGGTCGTCGACGACCGTGGGCACGTCCTGGGCATCGTCTCCAGGATCGACCTGCTGGTGTCGTTCCTCCGCGGCGACGACGCGATCGTCGACGAGGTCGAGGGCGCGATCGCGAGAGACCTGGACGATCCACTCGCGGTGCGCATCGGGTCCCGCGACGGCGTCGTGTCGCTCGAGGGACTCGTGGAGTTCCACTCGGTCGCGGATCGCATCGCCGACCGAGTCAGGTTCATCGACGGCGTCGTGGCGGTCGACGTCGAGCGGATGGATTGGGAGGTCGACGACACGGCGGAGGTGCCGTCGTCGGTGTCCTGGGTCGGCTTCTGACCGACCCACGCGGGAGCCGGTGTCAGGCGGCGGGCGCCGGCTCCCGCTTCACGTTCGCCTTCGCTCCGGTCGCCCTTAGGGCGGCGAGCCGGTCCTCGCGCCGCGCGTCCGCGGTGGGCGCTTGCCTGGCCCGTCCGGCGGTCAGCCCGCGCACGAGCACGAGGAACAGAACCGTGAGGCCCGTGCCGCCGTACAGCGCCACCATCCACAGGCGCGTGGCGTCGGATCCCGCAAAGACCCCGTGCAGGAGCGAGAGCGTGAACGCCGGCATGGCGAGCAGGTGGACCCTGCGCCAGATGCGCGGCCGGAGCTGTTTACGCACCCAGCTGCTCACCACCACCACGACCATCGCGTACATCGCGATCACGCCGAACGTGGTGGCCACCGGGCGGTATGTCGCGTGGAAGGGGACCAGCACGTCGACGGGCGCGAAGGGCATGAAGGAATCGACGAGCAGGAGCCCGAGGTGGGCTCCGAGCAACGCCAGACCGGTGGATGCCGCGAACGCGTGGAACTGGTTGGACGAGGCCTTCGAGACGCGGCTCGTCACGATCCCAGTGGTCGACACGAGTCCCCAGGCGACGGACAGGAACAGCATCACGTACGCACCGATGCCCGCCGCGCGGATCAGGATCCACATGGTCATGCGGCCGCCCCTCCCATGGCTCGGAACGACCGGGCGGGCACCTCAGGAACCTCCGGTTGTGGTCGAGGGGGGCGTCGGGGCGGGCGCCCGAGCGGAGGGACCCGGGCCGGTCAAGACCACCCGGGCGGGGGGCGTGCCGCCGGAGCTCGGCGCCGCAGGGTCGATGATCACCACGCGCCGGATCACCCTGCGCACGATCACACGCTGCGCCGGGGTCTTCGTGTGGTCGGAGGTGGCGCCGACTGCCGCCTTGGGCGAGGCGACCAGCGCCGACACGCCGGTCACGAACGTGGCCGCGCCGGTCGCCCAGGCGAGACCCTTCACCGAGGTCTTCGGCCAACGCGCGCGATGCCGGCCCTCAGTCATCCTCGTGTTCCTGACCGACCGGCCCGGCCTCGTGCTCGACCTCCGCGCCGTCGTCGCCCGACCAGGACGAGGAGCTCGGATAGGCTGGGGCCGTTGCGGGAACCCCAGCGGTTCCGACGTATCCATCGGACGATCCCGAGGTCTGCGCCTGGCGGTGCACGGTCTCGGTGCGGGTCACCGTTCGTACGATCGGGTTCCGCTCCTGCCCGGTCTTGGCCACGTGGGCAGCGGCCTGCGAGGGGCTCGTGACACCCATCGCCAGGGCCATCCCCGCGACGACCATCGCGAGCACGAGCCCGCCCGCCATCAGCATCGCCGTGCGCTGGTTCATCGTGCTCCTCTCATGTCGGTGTCGCTCGGATCGGGTCCACCGTAGGAACGGCGCCGCAAGGGTCCGGGCAAGGAAGCGTTAAGACCGCGCTAAACCGGGGAGGTCAGGCCGGATCGGCGGGACCCGGCGCGAGCCCGCGAGCGGCGGATCCGAGGATCTCGGCGAGGTCGGTTCCGCTGCCCGGTTCGTACCGCGCCGAGCCGACCGAGAGGCCGAGCCGTTGGGTTCGGTCGACGCGCGCGTCGTGGACGGCCATGGCCTCCACGAGCCGCGACAGCACGATCGGCTCGGCCCCGGCGGCGTCCCCGGTCAGCAGCACCACGAACGTGTCCGCAGAGATGCGGGCGGGCACGTCTGACCGGCGGACGGCTTCGAGGATCACGCTCGCGACGTCGCGTGCAAGTGCGTCGGCCTCGGCCGGCCCGGCCGTCCTGAGGATCTCGGCGTGGTCGTCGACGCGGACGAAGATCAGGACGACGGGCGCTCCGCTCCGGTCGGCCATGCGCAAGTGGTGCTCGGCGATCGCCACGAAGCCGCGAAGATTGGGCACGCCCGTGGCCTCGTCGCTGGTGGCGAGCTCGCGACGGAGACGCCGCATGCCCACGGCGTGGCGGACCGCGTGGGGGAGCAGGCCGGGCAACGACGCGCCGAGGATCAGATGGTCTTCGGCCCCCGCGTGGACGGCGACCGTGCCGTCGGCGGCGTGCTCGGCGTCGGTGACGACCACGAGCGCGGCGCTCGGCGCCACCGCCCGAACCTCGCGGACCTTGTCCAGCGGCCCGGCTCCGTCCAGCACCAACACGACGGCGTCGATGGACTCGCTGGCCGCCGCGTCGTGCGGCAGGGCGGAGCGCAACACGGTGAAGCCGTCCTCGTGTCCGAGCTCCTCGGCCACGGCGTCGTCGAGACCGACGAGGAGCACCGTCACGGTCTCGGTGGGCATCGGTTCCCCTTCCAGAACGCGGTGGCGCGCTGGCGCATATTGCCACACCCCTCCTCCGCGATGAACCCTCCACGGGATCGTCACAGCTGCGGCGGCCGGCTCCGCCCTCTTCACGGCTACGCTGGAAGCGATGTTGCCCGCGTCGTCCGCACCCCCACCCTCGTCTCGGCGCGGCCTCGTCCGGTTCTGCGTGGCGTCCGCCGCGGCTCTCTGCCTCGTGATCGGTCTCGGCACCGCCTACGGGGCGGTCCGGTGGGTGCAGATCCGAACGGTGGGCACCGACCCGGAGTTCGGCGGCGCCGTGCCGTCGGGCACGCCGGCGCCCCCCACGGGCAAGTGCGCCGACGACCCGTGCAACTATCTCCTGCTGGGGTCGGACTCGCGCGCGAACCTCTCGCCGGACCAGCAGCAGCAGTTCGGGAACAACCAGGACATCGGCGGATCGAACCGGGCCGACACGATCATGCTCGTGCACACGGACCCCAGCCTGCAGAAGGCCATCATCCTGTCGTTCCCGCGCGATCTTTGGGTGGACATCCCCGGTCACGGGATGGACCGGATCAACGCCGCCTTCGAGGGTGGTGTGCAGGGCGGCGGACCCCAGTTGATGGCGCAGACGATCGCCAACCTGACCGGCCTCAGGATCGATCACTACCTCTACGTCGACCTGGCAGGATTCCAGCACGTCGTGGACACGCTTGGCGGCGTGAACCTGTGCATCCCCTCCTACAACGCCGACCCCACGACGGGCCGGATCCAGGATCCGCTCACCGGGCTCGACGTGGCGCCCGGTTGTCAGCATCTCGACGGGTACCAGGCGCTCGCCTACGTCCGCACGCGTCATCTCCGGTGCGACTTCACATCGGACTTCGACCGGATCGGCCGCCAGCAGCAGTTCCTGCGGGCGGTGATCAACCAGATGCTCCGCCCGCAGGAGATCGCGACGGCTCCGACGCTCGTCGAGCCGGTCCTGCGGAACATGCGTCGCGACAGCGGGCTGCTGCCCGGCGATCTCGTCTACCTGGTGGGTCAGCTCCGGGGGATCACGACGGGCGCGGCCGAGTTCCGCGCGGTCCCCGGAACGTTCGGGTTCGAGGGCTCGAAAGCGATCGTCCACATGGATCCGTCCGCGCGCCGGATCTTCCAGGCGATCCGGGACCGCAGGCCGATCTCCGACGTGGGGACGTCGCTGCTGAACACGCCGCCGTCTGAGGCGAACATCGCGGTGGCCGTCGTCGACCATGGATCCCGTGAGGGTGCCGAGGGGATCGAGCGCGTGCTCGGCGACGCCGGGTTCGACGTCTCACCGGGCATCCTGGATGCGTCCCACGCCCCGTCGGGGGTTTCGGGGCCCATCGCCATCGTCTACCGGCATGGCTTCGACGCGCAGGCCCAGGTGGTGAGCAAGTACTTCCCGGACGCGAAGGTGGTCGAGTCCGCACGGCTCGTCGGCGCCTCGGTCGCGATCGTGGTGGGGGCCGGCTACAGGCTGCCGTCCGGCGGGCCGTCCCCCGAACCCGCCGGATCTGCGGTCGAGTGCCCGTCCGCGAACCCGTAGACTCCCGCTCATGCGCGCGCTGGTCCTCTCCGGAGGAGAGGGTTCGAGGCTTCGGCCGCTCACGCACACGAACGCGAAGCAGCTGATCCCCATCGGCGGGACACCGATCCTGTTCCACGCGCTGCGCGCGATCGCCGAGGCGGATATCCGCGAGGTCGGGCTGGTGGTGGGTCCGCCGAACGAGCCCGAGGTGCGCGCCGCGGTCGGCGACGGGCGACGGTGGGGTGTGGACGTGACGTACATCCGCCAGGAAGCGCCGCTCGGCCTGGCCCACGCCGTGATGGCGGCGGCAGACTTCGTCCGCGGAGAGCCCTTCCTGATGTACCTCGGAGACAACGTCTTGCTCGGTGGGGTGCGACGTTTCGTCGAGGAGTTCGAACGGACGAGGCCCGACGCCCACATCCTGCTCGCGCGCGTCCCCGAACCGCAGCATTTCGGCGTCGCCGTGCTCGACGGCCGTCGCGTCGTACGTCTGGTCGAGAAGCCCAAGGAGCCGCCGTCGGATCTGGCGCTCGTCGGGGTGTACCTGTTCGACGATTCGATCCTGGAGGCCTGCGCCACGCTCACCCCCTCGTGGCGCGGCGAGTACGAGATCACCGAGGCGATCCAGTGGCTGATCGACCACGACAAGACCGTGCACGCCGAGATGGTCGACGGGTACTGGAAGGACACAGGCCGCCCCGAGGATCTGCTCGAGGCGAATCGGATGATGCTCTCGATGCTCCCTCCGTCCGTCGAGGGCGACGTCGACGCCGGCTCGTCGATCGAGGGGAACGCGGTGGTCGCGACGGGCGCCAAGGTGACGGGGAGCCGGCTCATCGGCCCCGTCGTCGTCGGTGCGGGCTGCATCGTGGAGGACGCGCTCCTCGGTCCGGACGTCTCGCTCGAGCCGGGGTGCGAGGTGGTTCGCAGCACGATCCGGGATTCCATCCTGATGGAGGGTTGTCGCGTGGTCGACGTCGGCGCACTCGCCGGATCGATCCTCGGGCGAAACGTGGAGGTCCGTCATTCGGGTTCCGCCGGTCTGCACCGGCTGGTCGTCGGGGACCAGAGCAGGGTCGAGGTCGACTAGCCTTCGCTCGTGCGTGTCCTGATCGACGCGAGACCGGCCGTGGACCGTCGGAGGACCGGCGTGGGCCAGTACACGCACGGGTTGTTGCGCCATCTGCCCGCCGCCGACCCCGAGACCCGTTTCGTCGGCTGGTATCTCGACGTTCGCGGAACGGGCACGCCACCGCGGCGTTTCGCGGGGTGGGCGCCGAACCTTGCCGAGCGCGCCTCACGCATCCCCAGCCGTCTGTTCGGGCCCGTCTCCGTCCGCACCGGGCTGCCCAAGGTCGAGTGGTTGGCAGGGCGATCGGATCTGGTGCTCGCGACCAACTTCCTGCCGCCGCCGACCTCGTCCAGGGGCGTCGTTCTCGTCGTGCACGACCTGGCATTCGAGGCGATGCCCGAGACGGCCCCGCATCACAACGAGCGCTGGCGACGACTGTTCGAGCGATGGCTCATGCGGGCGGCCGCGGTGATCGTGCCGAGCGCGGCCGCGCGCGAGGACCTGCTGCGCTTCCACGACGTCGATCCCGACCGCATCGAGACGATCCACCACGGGACCGACGCGGAGGCGTTCACGCCGGCCCCGCCGCCGGAGGTGGAGGAGATGCGCCGGCGGTACGGGATCGACGGAGCCTACGTGCTCTTCCTCGGCGGTCTGGAGCCGCGCAAGAACCTCGAGATGCTCGTTCGGGGGTTCCGTCTGGCGGAGGATCCGCGCGCATGGCTCGTGGTCGCCGGCGGCCGGGTCCGATGGGCGCCCGAGTACGCGGAACGCGTCGACCGTGCGATCGGAGAGCTGCCGCCGGCGATCCGCAGGCGCGTCGTGCGCACCGGGTACGTGTCCGACGTCGACCGCCGTCTGTTGCTCTCCGGTGCCGAGGTGCTCGCCTACCCGTCGCGTCAGGAGGGGTTCGGGTTCCCGATCCTGGAGGGCTTCGCGGCAAACGTTCCCGTGATCACGTCCAACGTGTCGTCGATGCCGGAGGTCGCCGGCGACGCTGCCATGCTCGTGGACCCGGAGGATCCCGATGACATCGCGCGCGGCTTGCGGGAGCTCCTGGGCGACGACGACCTGCGGAACGTGCTTCGCGCGTCGGGGACGGCCCGGGTCGCGTCCTTCACATGGGAGAGATGCGCGCGCACGACGACGACGGCACTCCATCGCGCCTTGGAGCGGTCGCGTGGGTAGACTCGGCCCACCGCCGACGCCAGAGGCAACGGCATGATCACCTACTCGCACGTCCTCGTCACCGGTGGCGCCGGCTTCATCGGCTCCCACCTCGTCGATCTGCTGCTCGAGGACCACGACCGCCGCGTCACGGTCCTCGACCGGCTGTCCACCGGCGGAAGCAGAAGGAACCTCGAGCAGCACGAGGGAGACCCACGGTTCACGCTCGTCGTGGGCGACGTGGAGGACCCGTCTGCGGTCGAACGCGTGATCGCCCCCGCGGACGCCGTGATCCACGCGGCGGCCGAGTCCCACGTCGATCGTTCGATCGACGGACCGGGCGCCTTCCTTCGGACGAACGTGATGGGCACGCAGACGGTGCTCGAGGCCGTGCGCGCACACAGCACGCGGATGGTGATGATCTCCACCGACGAGGTCTACGGGCCGGGCGATCCGGAGGGTGGGCTGTTCGAGGAGGACCAAGCGCTCTCGCCGAAGAGCCCGTACGCCGTGAGCAAGGCCGCGGCGGACCTCCTGTGCCAGGCCTACGTCACGACCTACGGCGTCAACGTGACGGTTCTTCGCGGCACGAACGCCTTCGGGCCGCGACAGATCGAGCGGGTGGTGCCGACCTATGCGATCGCCGCACTCGAGGGTCGGCCCCTTCCGGTCTACGGCGAGGGCAAGCAGCGGCGAGAGTTCCTCTTCGTGCGGGACTGGGTGATGGGCGCGCTCGCCGTCCTCGAGAGCGGCGAGCCGGGCCTCGTGTACAACGTCGGCGCGGGCTATGAGCTCGAGAACATCGACCTCGCGCGGAGGATCTGTGCGCTCGTGGGCGCCGACCCGGCGGCCGCGATCGAGTTCGTCGCCGACCGGCCCGGCCACGACTTCCGCTACGGCGTGGCCGCCGAGCGCCTGATCGATCTCGGCTGGTCCCCCGAGTTCACCTTCGACGACGCCCTGGCCGCAACGGTCGCCTGGTATCGCGACCACCTCGGGTGGCTTCGCTCCGCCCACGAGGTGCCGATCGTCACCGGGCCGCGCCGGGCGGGAGCTGCACCGTGAGGTTGCTCGTGACCGGGGCCGGCGGCGGGCTCGGTCGCGCGTTCATCGAGGCGGTGCCCGGTCATCACGACGTCGTGGCGCTGGCGCACGCGCAGCTCGACATCGGAGACCATGCGGCGGTGATGCAGACCGTCGCCCCGCTTCGGCCCGACGCATTGCTCAACTTCGCGGCCTTCACCCAGGTCGACCGGAACGAGGCAGACCCGGCGCGGGCGTTCCGAGACAACGCGCAGGGGCCGCACTCGCTGGCGCTTGCCGCGCGCGCGTGCGGCGCGCTGCTCCTTCACGTCTCGACGGACTACGTGTTCGACGGCGCGAAGCAGGTGCCCTACGACGAGACCGACCCGACCGGCCCCCAGAGCGTCTACGCGCGATCGAAGCTCGCGGGGGAGCGCTTCGTCCGTCGGACGCTCCCCGAGCACTTCGTCGTCCGTACGGGCTTCGTGTTCGGAGCGGGAGACGACTACCTGAGCGGCCAGCTCGGGCGTCTCGTGGCAGGGCAGGAGGCGCGGGGCATCGAGGACCGGACCGGCACGCCGACGTTCGTGGCACATCTGGCCGAGCGGCTCCTCCCGCTGCTGCTGACCGGCCGGTTCGGCACCTACCACCTGGCGGGTACGGAGGCCACGTCCTGGTACGAGGTGCTGATGCGCTGCAAGGAGCTCGGGACCCTCCCGGGGTCCGTGATCGCCCAACGAGCCGACGAGCTGGGCTTGCCGGCACCGCGGCCACGCAACTCCGCGTTGGCGAGCGTCTTCCTCCCGACCCTCGCCGTTCCGCCCATGCCCCCGCTGGATGAGGCCCTTCGGGCGGTTCTCGAGCGCGTGTGAACGGCGGGCCCGGGCTCGTCCCCCGGCCCGGAACCCACTGTTACGCTGACGCTCCGATGATCGCCACGCCCCCGGGCCCCGACCAGGACGAGGCCTACGCCGCACTCAGCCGGGCCCTGTATCGGGCGCAGGGCGACGCCGTGACGGGTGGCACCGAGGACGTCCGAGAGCGGCTGATCGAGTTCGTCGCACAGATGCGCACCGACGAGCGTTCGATGATCCCGTTGGGCGAGCCGAACCTCGGCTCGCTCTCCGGATGGCGGCGACGGATCAAGTACGTCATGTTCCGCACCGGACGGTTCGCCACGCGTCGGTACGACCGCCTCCTCGGTGAGCATGCCGAGCTGACCGTCCGTCTGGCCGAGCGTGTGCTCGAGCTCGAGCACGAGGTGGAGGCGCTTCGCGAGCGGATGGAGCCCGGCGACGTCCCGCCGGGGGTGGGCGCATGAGGATCGCGGTGCTGCACCCGCAGACCCCGTTCGTGTCGGGGGGAGGCGAGATCCACACGCAGTCCCTCGCTCGCGCATTCCGCGAGGCCGGACACGACGCAGAGGTCGTGATGATCGCGGGCAAGTGGTACCCGGCCACCGAGCTGGCGCATCAGATGGCCGTGTGGAGGAGCTTCGACATCGGCGAGTCCAACGGCATGAAGATCGACGCCGTCGTGGCGCTGAAGTTCCCCGCCTACCTCGCGCCCCACGAGCGCAAGATCGTGTGGCTGATCCATCAGCATCGAGCCGCGTACGAGCTCTACGACCACCCGCGCTACGGCGACCTCAAGCTCCAGGAGGAAGGCTCCGCGGTGCGCGACCTGATCTGGCAGTCCGATCGCGTCGCCCTCGGCGAGGCGAAGCGGATCTTCACGAACTCCAGGAACGTGAAGGAGCGGCTCTGGAACAGCCTCCGGATCTCCTCGGAAGTGCTGTACCACCGGTCGCCCTTGACCGAGGCCCTGCTGGCCTCGGCGCCGGGGAAGCCCGGCGACTACGTCCTGTACCCGAGCAGGCTCGAGGTGCTGAAGCGCCAATCCCTCGTGGTCGACGCGATCGCGCACACGGCATCCGACGTCCGGCTGGTGCTCGTGGGGCGGGGGCCTGACGAGCGGCAGCTCCGCGATCAGATCCGCCGGCTCGGCCTCGAAGGCAAGGTTCGCCTCGAAGTCGGCGTCTCGGACGAACGGCTCCGCGACCTCTACTTGGGCGCCCTCGGCGTCTACTTCGGCCCGTACGACGAGGACTACGGCTACGTCACGCTGGAAGCCATGGCGGCCGAACGACCCGTCGTCACCCTCACCGACGCCGGTGGTCCGCTCGAGTTCGTCAGCGAGGGCGAGACGGGCCTGGTCGCCGAGCCCGATCCGAAGGCGATCGCCGAGGCGTTCGACCGGCTGTATCGGGATGCGGGCTCCGGCCGTGCGATGGGAAGCGCGGGCAAAGCGCTGGTCGAGGAGGTCGTGCCGTCGTGGCCGGAGGTCGTGGCGCGCTTGCTCGACTGACCCTGCGCCGGCGCGACGGCCGCTCCCGGGCATCGCCCGCTCGCGCAGGCCAGCGGGTCGACCGCGTGGCGTTCGTCGGACCTCTTCCGCCCGCCCCCACCGGCATCGCCACCTACGATCGGGCCGTCCTCGACGCGCTGGAAAGCGTCGGCGCAGAGCCGAGGATCGACCCGATGTGGCCCGTCGAGGACCGGCACGCCACGCTCGTGCCTGCTTACCGCCTCGCGGTCTACCAGCTCGGCAACAACCTGGAGTTTCACCGCGCGATCTATCGCCTCGCGTGGCACACGCCGGGCCTCGTGGTCCTGCACGACCTCGCGCTGGACGACTTCGTGCGCGGGCTCGCCGCCGCCGGCGATCCGCTGGCCCACGCGGCGGTGCGCCAAGCGGTCGCGGCCGCGGAGGATGTTCCCCAAGCGCTCCGTGCCGACGAGCCGCTGCGGCTCCCGTGGTCCATGGCGATCGCGCGCAGGTCGCTCGGCGTCGTCGTGCATTCGTCGTTCTGCCGGGACTACCTCGAGCGCATCGGGTGCAGGACGCCCGTGTTCGTCGTGCCCCACCCGCCGCCGGAGTCCGCGTCCGCGGTCGCGTCGGCGGAACGCCGCGCGGGCAAGATCCGCGCCGAGGCCGCTGCCCGCGGGGCGGCGACGCTCGTGGTAGCCCCCGGCGACATGAACGAGGCCAAGCAGCTCGACGCCGTGATCCGGGCGATGGCGAGCCTCGACCCCGGCGTGCACCTCGCGCTGGTCGGGCGTCGGATCCCCGGCTACGACGTGACCGCGATCGTCGGTGCGTCGGGGCTGGGCGACAGGATCCGCGTCGAACCAGGCGTCGATGACGACGCCTTCCTCGGCTGGATCCGTGCCGCCGACGTCGTCGTCGACCTGCGGTTCCCGCACCGCGGCGAGGTCAGTGGCTCGCTGGCGCGCGCGATGCAGCTCGGACGCCCGACGGTCGTTTCGGCAACCGGGACGTACCTGGACGCGCCCGAGGGCAGCGTGGTGACCGTCGATCCGGGGCCCGCCCGTCCCGAGCAGATCGCCGACCGGATCCGGGTGCTGGCCGGGGACGAGGCGCTCCGACACCGTATCGGGAGAGGCGCGCACGCGTACATGGCTCGGCTCGCCTCGACCGACGCGACTGCCCGCGGATACCTGGAGGCGATCGCCGCGACCCTCGCGGTCCGCGAGGACGTCACGGCCGCGGTGATGGCGCGCTGGGCCCGCGCTTTGGTAGACATCGGCCTCACGCAAAGTGACCTCGACGCCGGGTACGGCCTGAGCTACGCGCGGGCTCTCGAGAGCTTCAAACGATCACCATCCTCGGCTCCCGGCGAGGGCGAGGCGCCTTGTTAGACTCGCTCTGACCAGCGCGTTCAGCATACGCAGGGCCCGAAGGAGCACCTCGATCGCCGCAATCGACGTCACCGAACGCACCTCCGAGCCGCCCCGGCTGCGGGTCGGGGCGCGCGTGCGCGAGCTGTGGAGCTATCGCGAGGTGCTGTGGAACCTCGTTCGCAAGGAGCTGAAGGTCAAGTACACCGCCTCGGTGCTGGGCACGGTATGGTCGCTCCTCAACCCGCTGGTGTTCCTGGCGGTCTTCACGTTCGTGGTGAAGATGCTCGGCAACGACATCCCGCAGTTCGGCGTGTTCCTGTTGTCGGGCCTGCTCGCGTGGACCCTTTTCTCGGTGTCCCTCACCGCCGGCGCGCAATCGGTGATCGCCAACGCGAACCTGGTGAAGAAGGTGGCGTTCCCCCGTGAGATCTTGCCGTTGTCGGCCGTCGGGGTCGCCCTGATCGACTTCGTGCTGCAGTCGGTGGTCCTGTTCGCGTACCTGGCCGTGCTCGTCCTGTGGTTCCACTTCCACCTCGGCGTGATCGGTCTGTACCCGCTCGCGTTCGTCAGCCTCCTCGTATTCACCACGGCCGTGTCCCTGTGGGTATCCGCCTTGAACGTGCGCTACCGCGACATCCAGCACCTGCTCGGTCTCGGTCTGCTCGTCTGGTTCTGGCTGACGCCGATCGTGTACCCGGGCTACCAGGTGCAGGAGAAGCTGAGTGGCCTGCATGTGGCGGGCGTGAGCCTCTGGTACGTCTACCTGCTCAACCCGATGGCGACGATCGTCTTCGGGTTCCAGCGAGCGCTCTATGGCGAGGTCTGGCCCGCGGGCTCCCCCACGCCGATCCTGCCCGTGGTCAGCGTCGGGTGGCTGGTGGCGGCGTTGTCGATCGGACTCGTCGTCTCGATCGTCCTGCTGTACCTGATGTGGCGGACGTTCTTCGCGCTCTCCGGGGACTTCGCGGAGGAGCTCTGACGTGGCTGCGATCGAGGTCGAGGGCGTCTCGAAGCGGTTCCGCATCTATCGCGAGAAGCCGACGTCCCTCAAGCAGCGCCTGCTGGCCGGCAGGATCCGCGCGGAGGACTTCTGGGCGCTGCGCGACGTCGGGTTCGAAGTGCCGCAAGGCGAGACGCTCGGCTTGATCGGCCACAACGGGTCCGGGAAGAGCACCCTCCTCAAGGTGATCGCGGGCATCCTCCGGCCGACCACCGGCGTCGTGCGCCAGCGTGGCCGGATCGCCTCGCTGTTGGAGCTCGGAGCCGGGTTCCACCCGGAGCTGACCGGCCGCGAGAACGTGTACCTCAACGCGTCGTTCCTCGGCCTGTCCGGTCGCCAGACCGACCGCGTCTACGACGACATCGTGGGGTTCGCCGAGCTCGAGGACTTCATGGAGACGGCGGTCAAGTTCTACTCCTCTGGCATGCTCGTTCGGCTGGGCTTCGCGTGCGCGGTGCACGTTGACCCGGAGGTGCTGCTGATCGACGAGGTGCTCGCCGTCGGCGACGAGTCCTTCCAGGCGCGGTGCCTCGATCGCGTCCGCGGGTTCCAGCGGGACGGCCGGACCATCGTGCTGGTCTCGCACGCCCTCGATCAGGTACGCGCGCTCTGTGACGGGGCGGTCATGCTCGACCACGGACGCGTGCGGACCCGCGGCGACCCCGACCAGGTCGTGCGCGAGATGCGGCTGGCGATCCTCACGCACGACCTGGAGTTCGCGAGGGAGGAGGGCACCCGCGAGCTCGAGATCCTCGGGGCCTCGCTGATGCGCGACGACGACCCGCTCGACGGGCCGCTACGGCCCGGCGAGTTCCTCACGGTGCAGGTGGATCTGAAGGCGAACGAGCCCGTCGACGACCCTGTGGTCTCTTTCGCCCTGCACGACGGCGCGAACAACTTCGTGTTCGGCGGCGACACCGCGCGTGAGGGGATCGTGCTGGGGCGGGTCGGCGGCAAGCGGCGGGTCAGGTTCCGGATGGGCCCGTTCCCGCTGACCGGAGGCACGTTCTGGGTCACCCTCGGCGTGCACTCGCGCGACAACCGGCTCGTGTACCACGTCCAGGACCAGCGGTACAAGTTCGAGGTGCAGCCGATCGCGGGTCGTCGCGATCAGGCCTTCATGCCCGTCGACGCCGAGGTCGAAGACCTGTGAGCGAGTCGGCGGGCACTGGCCATCCGGCCACCGACGTCCAGAAAGGCAACAGGAAGATGCTGATCGCTCTGATCCTCGTCTCGGTGGCGCTGGCCGGGGTCGCCCAGGTCACGCTGAAGATCGGCGTGAACCACGTCACCGACGCGCAAGGAGGCACGCTGCAGCTGGACGGCGCCGGGCTCAAGGCGTTGCTCACGTCGCCGGTCGTGTGGGGAGGCCTCGCCCTCTTCGGCGTCTCCGGCGTGCTCTGGCTCTTCGCGCTGTCGCGTGCGTCGCTCTCGTTCGCGTATCCGTTCGCGGCGCTCGGCTACGTGATCATCGTGGCCGCGTCGGTGCCGATCCTGCACGAAAGCGTCACCCCTCTGCGGTGGCTCGGCGTCGCGTTCATCGTGGTCGGCGTGGTGCTCGTCGGTCAAACGCCGCACACATGACCCGCCCCGCCGCGGCCGAGCTCGCGGTCGTGATCGTCAACTACAACACGGGCGCGTGGCTGACCCGGTGCCTGGCTTCGCTCGAGCGGCACCGCGGCGACGTCGCACTCGACGTCGTGATCGTCGACAACGCGTCGGTCGACGACTCGCACACCGCGGCGATCGCCGACCATCCCTGGGCGCGGCTGATCGAGAACGATCGCAACGTCTACCTCTCGCCGGCATGGAACCAGGGCGCGCGGGCGACGTCCGCTCCCTTCCTCCTGTTCCTCAATCCCGACACCGAGTGGTGGTCGGGCACGCTGGCCGACTACGTGCGCGTCGGGCGCGAGCATCCTCGTGCGGGCATCGTCGGACCGATGATCCGCAACACCGACGGATCCCCGTACCCGAGCGGCCGCTCGTTCCCGAGCGTTCTGGACGCGGTCGGCCACGCCTTCCTGTCCCCGTTCACGCGTGACAACCCCTTCACGCGCCGCTACGAGCTCGACGGCTGGGATCGTACGACCGAGCGAGCGGTCGATTGGGTCTCCGGGTCGTGCATGCTGATCCCGCGTGCCGCCTACGACGCGGTCGATGGCTTCGACGAGTCGTTCCCCCTCTACGCGGAGGAGCTCGACATCGCGACCAGGATGCGGGGCGCGGGCTGGAGCGTGCTGTTCACTCCCGAGGTCGAGGTCCTGCACGAGATCGGCGTGTCGACCGGGCGTTCGCGGGGCGCGTTCCTGACCCATTCGCGGAGCGTCTACCGGTACTACCGTAAGCATCGAGCGAACGGCTGGCGCCGGATCAGCCTCCCGTTCGCATGGCTCGCGTTGCGAGCGCGGGCCGAGATCGCGTGGGTCCGGGAAAGGGTCGGGCATCGATGAAGGCGGTCGTCCTCGTGGGCGGGCAGGGGACCCGGCTGCGGCCGCTGACCGAGACCCTGAAGAAGGAACTGCTGCCGCTCGTGGACCGCGCGATCCTGCACCACACCATCGACCGGCTCGTGCGCCATGGCATCCACGAGGTCGTGATGTCGTCGTCCTACCTCGAGGAGGCATTCGCGCCGTTCATCGAGGAGCGGAAGGGAGATCCGAAGATCACGTGGGTGACCGAGCGGTCACCGCTGGGCACGGGGGGCGCGATCGTGAGCGTCCTCGAGCATCTCGGCGACGACGCGTTCTTCGCGCTGAACGGTGACATCTGCACCGATCTCGACCTCTCGGCGATGCTCGCCTTCCACCACGAGCGCGGCGCGGCCACGACGATCGCGCTGCACCACGTCGAGGACGCCCGCGCGTTCGGGCTGGTGGCGACGGCGCCCGATGGCGGGGTGGGCGCATTCGAGGAGAAGCCCGCCGACGCGATCCCGGGTGACGTGAACGCGGGGACCTACATCCTCACGCCGGCGTCGCTCCGTCGCTGGCCGGTCGACACGGAGCTCTCCATCGAGCGGGACATCTTCCCGGCGTTGATCGCCCAGGGGGACCCCGTCTTCGGGTTCGACGCGCACGCCTACTGGATGGACCTGGGCACGCCAGAGAAGTACCTGCAGGCCCACTTCGACCTGCTGGCCGGGAAGGTCCGCGACGCGGACTACCCGGCGCCGTGGATCCACGGGAGCGCCGAGGTCGACCTTCGCGCCCACGTCGGGCGATGGGTCGCTGTCGGGGCGGAGGCGCGGGTCGGAGCCGAAGCCCAGGTCGACGACAGCGTCCTTCACCCGGGCTCGGCGGTGGCCGAGGGAGCGCGGGTGGTCCGCTCGGTCCTCGGGCCCGGTGCGCACGTGGGGCCCGGTGCCGTTGTCGTGAGCTGTGTGCTGGGGGCGGGCGCCCGCGTCCCCGACGGCCTCTCCCTGACCGACGCCAAGGTGCCCACCGATGCCGTTGCGCCCCCCTAGCGGGGGCTCGGCGCTCAACCCGCGGAGGAGGGAAGCCGATGTGCTGGGTGGCCGGCAACCTACCGGGGGATGGGATCACCAGCACGATGCGCCGTCGGATAACGTTCGCGATCGCCGCCACGCTGGCGGCCTCGATCCTCGTGTCCGGTGGCGACGGGGCCGCGACCGCCGCCTCCACGTTCACCTTCTACGGCTCCGGCTACGGCCACGGGATCGGCATGTCCCAGTGGGGTGCGTACGGCCTCGCGCAGATGGGCTGGGGTCATACCGACATCCTCACGCACTTCTATCAGGGCACCGACGTCGCCGCGACCTCGGCCCTGCCGAAGACGGTCCGCGTCGGACTCACCTCTGAGCGGAAGAGGATCCACCTCACGGCGCAGGCGGGCCGCGTGCGTCTGTCGATCGACGCGGCACTGACGGGAACGCTCGTGGGGAAGATCCCGATGGGCGCGACCTGGACCGTACGCGTGAAGGACGGTGCGTACGCGGTTCGCGACGCGAACGGCGCACTGGTCGGCGGGCAGCGGTGGGGAGGGCCCGCGCACGGCCTGTTCGCGACCTATGCGGACGTGGGCTCCCGGGTGTTCGTGCCTGAAGCCGACGGGATCTGGGGGAAGGGGTTCTCGTACAGCCGCGGGTACCTGGAGTTCAACCTGTATCGATGCGCCACGGCGGGCGGATGCGAAGAGCGGTTGATCCTGCCGCTGTCCCTGGAGGAGTACCTGTACGGCCTGGGCGAAGTGCCGGCCTCCTGGCCGATGGAGGCGCTCGAAGCGCAGGTCGACGCGGCGCGCACGTACGCCGTCTACGCGATCAGGCACACGGGGATCCGGTCGGACTGCAACTGCCACCTCAGCGACGGCTCGAACGACCAGACCTACATCGGCTACAACCGCGAGGGCGGCACGGCGGGCGGTCGTTGGGTCGCCGCGGTCGACGGGACCACGGGCGAGGTCGTCACCTACCGGGGCGCCGTGATCCAGTCGTTCTACGCGGCTTCGGACGGCGGGTATTCCGAGAACGTCGAGGACGTCTGGCACGGTGGGAACCCCGCCTACGCGGTGCCGTGGCTGACGGGTGTCTGCGATCCGGGCGAGTCCACGACCTCCAATCCCTGGACCGACTGGACGAAGACTTTCTCGAGCGCCGACGCGACCGCGCGCCTGCTCGCCTACACGGGCTCGGTCGGAACCGTCACGAGATTCACCAAGGTCGACCGGGGCGTGTCGGGGCGGATCGTCTCGCTCACTGTGGTCGGCACGGCCGGCACCGCCCGCGTGAGCGGTTCCCAGCTGCGAGCCGCCTTCGGCCTCTACGACGACCGCGTCTGGATCAACCAGGACCGCAACGTGGTGGGCTCGATCCGGGAGAAGTACGACACGCTGATGTGCGCTCCGGGCCTTCCCGCATCGAAACAGCAGGCGGTTCCGGACGGGGCACAGCAGTTCTTCCAGAACGGAGGTCTGTTCCAGAACTCCCCCCGCGCGCTCATCGTGTGGCTGAAGGGTCCGATCTATGCCGAGTACCGGGCCGTCGGGGCCGGTGACGGCGCGCTCGGCGTCCCGAAGTCGGCCACACGCGCCGTCAAAGCCTGCGCCGGATGCGGCCGCGTGGACTTCATCGGGGGCCGCATCTACCTCCACCCCGACCTCGGCGCGCACGCGCTGTGGGGCGCCGTGCTGACGACCTACCTGGACCAGGGAGGCGCCGTGGGACCTCTCGGCTTCCCGCTCACCCGGACGCGCCAGCGCTCGGCCGGCGGCACGAAGGCTCGCTTCGAGCACGGGCTGATCACGTGTCCCGACGGCCAGGCCTGCACCGTCACCGCCGGCTGAGTCCGCTCAGCATTCCCCGCCCGTCGCGGTCTCCGGCGCGTTGTCGGTGCACTCGTAGCTGTCGATGAACCCCCGGAAGACCGTCGTCGCCTGCGACGCCGACATCGGGCCGTCGCAGGTCATCAGCTTGTTCCACGCCGCGAAGGCGACCTGCGTGCCGTCGGGAAGCTGGGGGTACGGGGCGGCGATCGAGGCCTTCGAGGCGTCCGCGACGTCGTCCAGCGCCGACACCGCCCTGGCGGGAAGCGCTCCGTCGCCGTCGGCGCGGTAGTAGGCGATCACCGACCCGTGTTCCAGGTTGTGCACCGCGCGCGTCTCCTGGATGGGCGTGGTCGAGGTGTGTGGAGGGATCGGAAGCGGCGACGGGTCGTGCGGCCCTGCCGTGGCTGGGTGCTGCGGATAGTCGTAGGAGGAGTTGGATGGGATGTGATCGCGAGACGGAGCCGCTCCCTCGGGGACCGTGATCGAGCCGCACCCGGCCGCGTCGGCGGTTGCGCGCACCTCGCCGGCCAGCGGGGTCACGCCGGGCGCACGGTTCAGGTATAGGTACGCGCCGATCACCACGAGTCCGATCGTGAAGAAGATCGACGCGCGAAGCATCGAGGCTCGTCGCGCAGCGCGCTTGCGCTGAAGCTCTCGGAACCTCCGCGCTTGCTCCTTCCGCTCCCGCCGCGCCTGGTTCGCCCCGCCCCGTGGCGCCGGCGACGAGCCCTGCTCTGCACCGGTGGGCTGCGGACGCTTCGAGGGCGGACGGCGCGGTCGTCGTTTCTTCGCCATCCCTGCTACATCGTTCCGCCGGGCTCGCGCGCCTCGCCGACGTAGTGTCCGCCCGGCGTGGCGATGTCGAACTGCGAGCTGAAGCTGTACGCGGCCGCGAGGTTGGCTTGTGCGCACGTCTGGAGTCGATGCCAGGCCACGAGCGCCATCTGGATCCCGTTCGGCAGGACACCCGCCACCCCCTGGCTCGGATAGTCGTACGGCGCCACGATGATCTTCGACTGGCCGACGTCGTTCGTCTGCGCGTAGAAGTCCTTGACCTGCCGGACGGCGTCGGAGTTCTCGGCCGAGGGGGCGTACCAGATGATCACGCCCGCGTGCTCGAGGGCATGGATCGCCCGATAGACGTCCGGGGCGCTGGAGTAGATCCCGGCGGACAGCGGGTTCGGGTTGTGCGGACCGGACGCAGGCGGGCTGGTGGCGTACGACGACAGCGGGGGAGGGCTCGACACGGTGCTCGCCCCGATGTGCGCGTGGTCGATGTCCGGGTCCTTCCCCGAAGCGTTCTGGTAGTTGGGCGTCTGCTGGACCGCGTCGCATCCGGCGGCGGCCGACTCGGCCGAGGCGTTCGCCAGCAGGGAATCTGGGGTGGGCAGGCCGGCGGCGCCCGACTGCACGACGAACACCACGGCGACGACGATCACCACGGCCGTTGCCGTGAACAGCAGGCCGAGCCGCCTGTTGCGCCGACGGGCCGCGATCGTGCGCTGGATCCGCTCGCGTTCCGCGCGAGCCTCTTCCTTGCGCTCGGCTTTCGTGGGGCGCCGGCCTGGGTCCGTTCTCTGCCCGGGGCCCCGGCCCTGGTTCACCACGTGCGGATGTCTCCTGACGTCGGGATCCACCCAGCTTACCGGGCGGCGGCGAGCCCGCCATAGACCGTGTTGCGCGGCGTCGGATCGGTTCCTAGTATCGACCGTCCTCATCGAGATCCTGGCCGGGATCACCACGTGGCTCACGATGGCCTACATCCTGTTCGTGAACCCGCGGATCCTCGGCCAGGTGGCCGACCGAGCGGGAACGCAGCTCGGGTTCACCGAGGTACTGTCCGTGACCGCCCTCGTCGCGGGTGTGGCCACGATCGCGATGGGGCTGTTCGCGAACTACCCGTTCGCCCTGGCGGCGGGTCTGGGGCTCAACGTGACCGTGACGTTCGGGCTGGTGGCAACGAACGGCCTCACGTGGCCGCAGGCGATGGGCGTGATCGTCGCCGAAGGCGTGCTGATCACGGTCTTCGTCCTCACCGGCCTGCGCGAGTTCATCATGAACGCCATCCCCATGGACCTGAAGCGGTCGATCGGCATCCGGATCGGGCTGTTCATCGCCTTGATCGGGCTTGCGAACGCCGGCGTCGTGGTCGCCGGGCCCCAGCCCCCGATCCTCGCGATCGTCCCGCCCCGCGGCCGGTTGCGCGGCGTCAAGCGGGTCCTGCTGATCGACTCCCTCGCGGCCGTCGGGGGCGGGGCGGCGTCGGCGTCGTCGAACACCACGTTCATCGAGAGCGCCTCCGGCGTATCGGAGGGGGGCCGCACCGGTCTCACCGCGGTCGTCGTGGGCGTGCTGTTCCTGGTCGCGCTCTTCCTGTCGCCGATCGCGGGGATCGTGCCGTCCGTGGCGACGGCGCCGATCCTGGTGATCGTCGGCTACTTCATGATGACGCTCGTCAAGGACATCGACTGGAGCGACCCGGGCATCGGCATCCCCGCGCTGCTGACCATCGGCCTGATGCCGTTCACCTACTCGATCACGAACGGCGTTGGGGCCGGTTTCGTGTCCTACACGGTCATCGCGGTGCTGCGCGGGAAGGCGCGCGACGTGCACCCGCTGCTCTACGTCGTGTCCGTGATCTTCGTCTGGTACTTCGTGCACGGCGCGGTCGGCTAGTCCACGAAGCGCATCACCTCGTCGAGATCGAGAGGAGGGCGGGGCAGGACGGTCCCGCCCTCCCGCATCGGACCGCATGCCACCGTGCCGAGCGCGAACCACCGCTCGTCCATGCCGAGGACCGCCCTGGTCTCCTCTTGGCAGAACAGCGCCGAGCTGACCCAGCACGACGCGAGCCCCTGTGCATGAAGCGCGAGCAGCAGGTTCTGGATCGCGGCCCCGCCGGCGAGCAGGAACATCTCCTGCTCGGCATGTGCCCGCTCCCGGTCGTCGTAGCGATGCGAACCGTCGAACGAGATCCAGGGGACGATCAACACGGGCGCGAGCCCCAGCAGGGCGTCGCTCTTCGCGATCCGCCTCGCGATGACGTCCTCGGCGATCCCGTCGCCCCGCAGATCCGTCCGCCACGCGTCGGCCATCGCCGCGAGCAGGGTGCGCTTGGCCACCTCGCTCGTGAGCACGGTGAACCGCCACGGGCGCGTGTGGTGGGGTGCCGGGGCGGTGCAGGCGGCCCGAACCGCCTCTTCGATCGGCGCGCGTTCCACGGGACCAGGTCCGAAGGAGCGGATCGTCCGCCGGGCGTGCAACGCCTGCATCGGCGACTCGCGGAACAGGTCGTCGGCGGGCTGCCGCACCAGGTCGAGGCCGCGTCCGGCCGGAGCATCTCCGGCGGCGACGCCGCGAACGACGGTGACGGGGATCCTCGCCGCCTTCGCGGTGACCAGGCCGCTCGCCGCCGCGACCTCATCGGCCAGGGCCACGACGGTGGCCTCCAGCTCGCGCCCAGCGTGGTCGCGCGTGCCGCGAAGGTCGACGAGCGCCGGGAGCCCGGCCACCCCCAGGGCGACGTTGACGACCCCCTCACGCCACGGCCGGCCGAAGGTGTCGGTGATCACCACCGCGATCGAGGCGCCGAGGGTGGCCGCGAGCCCGGATCGGAGGGCCTCGGCCGACGCATCGGGGTCCTCGGGCAGCAGGGCGAGCGTGCCCGGCTCGACGTTGGATGCGTCGACGCCGGCGTTGGCGCACACGAACCCGTGCCGCGTCTGCGCGATCACCAGGTCGCCCCGTCGCGCGACGACCCGTGCCGTCTCGCGCTCGACCCACGTCGCCCGGTCGTCGCCGGACACGATCCGTCTCTCGGCCTTGGACACCACCTTCTGCGTGACGACCACGACGTCGCCGTCACGCACGCCGAGCGCCCCGAGTGGGTCGGCGAGCAGCGACACGAGATCGGTCCCCGGTCGGACCTCGGGGAGGCCCTCGAGGGGCAGGACCTCGACCGTCACCGCACCAGGGCCAGCGCGGCGCGGGCGACGGCTTCCGCCCGATCGTCGTCGGTCATGATCGTGTCGGTCGCCGCACACCGCAGGCCGAGCCGCCCGACGCGCTCGACCAGCCCTCGATCCGTTTGATCGAGTAGCCAGGCGGAGAGCAACGACGCGTAATGAGTGGCGACGCCCGCAGCCGACACCTCGATCCCCACCGCCGGCATCAGACGATCGGCCATCCCGCTGACCGGGCCGCTCCCGACGATGCCGCTCACACCAACCGTCCGCGCTCGCCGCCGCGTGACGGCGTCGCGCACGCCGGGGATCGCCAGGATCGGACCGATCGACACGACGGGGTTGGACGGGCACACGACGACGACGTCGGCCTGCGCGACCGACTCGAGCACCCCCGGCGCCGGCCGTGCGTCCCGAGCGCCTTCGTAGGCAACGCCCTTCACCTCGTCCTGCGCCTTGCGGCGAACCCAGTAGTCCTGGAAGTGGAGATCCATCCGCTCGCCAGTGACACGATCCACGCAGTCGATCCGTGTTTGGACCGGGTCGTCGGTGACGGGCAGGACCCGTGTCGACACGCCGAACCTGGCGCAGACGCGTGCGGTGACCTCGGACAGCGGCGCGCCGTCGGCCAGCAGCCGGGTGCGGAACACATGGGTGGCGAGGTCGAGGTCCCCCAGACCGAACCACGCGTCATCGGCACCGAACGACCGGAGCTCCTCCGTCGCGCGGAACGTCTCGTCGCGCCGTCCCCATCCCCGATCGCGATCGAAGACGTCGCCCAGCCAGTAGGTGACCGAATCGGGGTCGGGCGAGACGTGCAGTCCATGGATCGTCACGTCGTCGGCGACGTTGACGATCGCCGTGAGGTCGGGCCCCGGCACGACGCGTGCGAGCCCGCGGAGGAACTTCCCCGCACCGATCCCGCCGGCGAGCGCGGCCACCTTCACGATCGACACAGCGTAGTAGGCTCGCCGCCATGTCCGGGTGGACGGCGCCCGCGATCCGCCGGGCACTCTCGCGCGCCGAGCAGGGCAAGGCGCTCTCGGTCGACGAAGCGGCCGCATTGCTCTCGTGTCGCGCAGACGACCTCGTTCGCCTGAGCGCCGTCGCGTCGCGGCTGCGGGATCTCGGGTGGGGCGACACCGTCACGTACTCGCGCAAGGTCTTCGTACCGCTCACCATGCTCTGCCGAGACCACTGCCACTACTGCACGTTCGCGAAGACCCCGTCGAAGCTCGATCGTCCGTATCTCACCCCCGGCGAGGTGCTGGCGATCGCGGAGTCGGGTCGCGCCCGGGGGTGCAAGGAGGCGTTGTTCACGCTCGGGGACCGGCCCGAGGAGCGGTATGAGGTCGCGCGAGCATGGCTCACCGAGCGCGGCTACCGCTCGACGTTGGACTACGTCCGCGCGATGGCGATCCTCGTGATCGAGCGGACGGGATTGCTCCCGCACCTGAACCCCGGCGTGATGTCGTACGAGGACCTCGCACGGCTGAAGCACGTGAGCGCCTCGATGGGAATCATGCTCGAGACGTCGAGCACCCGGCTCTCGCAGCGGGGTGGCCCGCACTTCGGGTCGCCCGACAAGGACCCGGCCGTCCGGCGCCGCACGATCGAGGATGCGGGACGTCTCGCGATCCCGTTCACGACCGGGATCCTCGTGGGCATCGGCGAGACCGAGCGTGAGCGCGCAGAGTCGTTGTTCGCGATCCGTGATCTCCATCGCCGGTACCACCACGTGCAGGAGGTGATCGTGCAGAACTTCCGCGCGAAGCCGGGCACCGCGATGGCTGCTTCCGCCGAACCGGGGGACGAGGAGTTCCTCGCCGCCGTCGCGACGGCACGCGTCGTGCTCGGGCCGCACGTGTCGGTCCAGGCGCCGCCGAACCTCTCCGAGGCCGGGCAGCGCGAGCGTCTGCTGGCCGCGGGGATCAACGATTGGGGCGGTGTCTCGCCGGTGACGCCGGACCACGTGAACCCCGAGCGACCGTGGCCGAACATCGACGCCCTCGCGGCCTCCACCGCGTCCGGAGGCAAGACCCTTCGGGAGCGCCTCGCGATCTATCCGCGCTACGCGGCCGAGCCCGACCCCTGGATCGCTGCCAAGATGCGCGCGCCGGTCGACTCCCTGACGGTGGACGACGGTCTCGCGGTCGACGGCAGGCCCGAACCGATCTCATGGCAGGATCCGGACGTCGCGTGGAAGCCGCGTCAGATCGCGCTGACGTTCGCCAAGGCGGCAGGCGCCGGTCTGCGCGCGGACGCCGAGGGTGTCTACGGCGAGCTCGAGCGGCTCGAGAACGACGTCACGCGGGCCTGGGCCGGCCGGCCGGCCCAGCCCCGGCTGGACGCGGACATCCGGTCGGCGCTGGCGCGTGCCGCCGACGGGCATCCGATCTCTGACGAGCAAGCGCTCGCGCTGTTCCAGGCGGAGGGGCCGGCGCTCGACGCGCTCTGCCGCGTGGCCGACGACCTCCGCGCCGAGGCGGTCGGCCCCGAGGTCACGTACGTGATCAACCGCAACATCAACTTCACGAACGTCTGCTACGTGGGGTGCCGGTTCTGCGCGTTCGCACAACGTGAGGTCGACCCGGAGTCCTACACGCTGACCCTGACCGAGGTCGCCGACAAGGCCGAGGAGGCCTGGCTCGCCGGGGCCACCGAGGTCTGTATGCAAGGCGGCATCCATCCCGATCTCCCGGGCTCGTTCTATCTCGATCTGATCGATGCAGTGAAGGCACGAGTGCCGCAGATGCACCTGCACGCGTTCAGCCCCATGGAGGTGCTCAACGGCGCCACCAAGCTCGGCATCTCTTTCCGCGAGTTCCTGACCGAGGCGAAGGCCCGTGGCCTGGGAACGATCCCGGGCACGGCGGCCGAGATCCTCGACGACGACGTCCGATGGATGCTGACCAAGGGCAAGCTCCCCGCGGACACCTGGGAGGAGATCGTCCGGACGGCGCACGGGCTCGGGATCCGCAGCTCGAGCACCATCATGTACGGCCATGTGGACGCCCCGCCGCACTGGGTTGCGCACCTCCGGAGGCTCGCGGCCATCCAGTCGGACACGGGCGGCTTCACCGAATTCGTGCCGCTCCCGTTCGTCCATCGGAACGCACCGATCTATCTGGCCGGGCACGCGCGTCCGGGCCCCACGTTCGAGGACACGCTTCGGATGCATGCGGTGGCCCGCGTCCTGCTCGACGGAGTTATCCACAACGTGCAGGTCTCGTGGGTGAAACTCGGTGTGGAATCGTGTCAACGGATCCTCCGGTCCGGTGCCAACGACTTCGGCGGCACGCTGATGGAGGAGACGATCAGCCGCATGGCCGGAGCCGAATGGGGGATCGAGATGACGCCGGCGATGTTCAACGATTCGATCCGAGCGATCGGGCGCGTTCCGGCCGTCCGCACGACGACCTATGGGCGGGTGGAGATCCGATCCACGTCGTGAAGGGCCGAACGGTCAAGCAGATTGACCGTTCCCGTCAACCTGCTTGACCATCGCATTTCCCTCCAGAATCGCTTGCATACGGCTCCCGTGCGCGACACGATTCACGAAAGCCATGAGGGATGAGGCAGAGAACTTCTTCGGTGTACCTCTTGTCATCGGGGTGGTTCTTCCCTCAGAATCACACGGATGTGATTTCGGAGGGAGACGAGGGTGCACCATTACATCCCTTGGCAGGAACGCGCGCGGTGTCGTGATCACGACCCGGAGATCTTCTTCCCCGAGAAGGGAGGCTCATCGAGGGAGGCGAAGAGGATCTGCAGCGAGTGCCCGGTTCGGATCGAGTGCCTCAACTACGCGCTGCGTCGCGACGAGCGCTACGGCGTGTGGGGCGGCATGAGCGAACGCGAGCGACGACGCCTCAAGCGCATGGCGTCCTAGAGCGTCACCGCGAAGATCCTGGAAGAACGTAGGAAGGGAGGCAGCATGGCAATGGCCAAGAAGACGACGGCACGGCGCAAGCCGGCCGCCCGGAAGAAGTCCGCCGCCAAGAAGACCACGGCGCGGAAGAAGACGACGGCGCGCAAGCCCGCCGCCAGGAAGAAGACGACGGCACGGCGCAAGCCGGCCGCGCGGAAGAAGACGACGGCGCGCAAGAAGCCCGCCGCCAGGAAGAAGACGACGGCACGGCGCAAGCCGGCCGCGCGGAAGAAGACGACGGCACGCAAGAAGACCGCCGCCAAGAAGACGACGGCACGGCGCAAGCCGGCCGCGCGGAAGAAGACTGCGGCGCGCAAGACCGCCCGCAGGAAGAGCGCCGCGAAGAAGCGCTGAGCTTCTCACGCAGCGTCGGAAAGGGGGCCCTTCGGGCCCCCTTTGCGTTTCGCGGTGCCGGCCCGTGCTAGGCTCGCCGCCGCGCGGCACGCGCGACGCAATGACCACTGCCGCCCCCGTCTCGCCGATCGCCGCCACCGACCGCGCGCCGGTCGTGCTCGTCGTCCTCGTTGTCCGAGACGCGGTCGAGTGGCTCCGCGAGTGCCTCGCGGCGCTCGCGGCACAGACCTATCCGCGTCTGGCGGTGTTGGCGGTCGACGACGGCTCCGCCGACGGGTCCTACGAGCTTCTCGTGCAGGCCCTCGGTGAGCGCCGCGTCGTCCGCCAGGCGTCGTCCGTGGGTCTGGCCCGTTCGTTCGACGCCGCGCTCCGGCTGCCTGTGTCCGCGGAGGCCGACTTCCTCTTGTTGATGCACGACGACTCCGCGCCCGATCCGGAGGCGGTTGCGCGCTTGGTGGAGGCCACGCGGATGAAGGGCGTCGAACGGGTCGGCGTCGTCGGCGCGAAGGTCGTGGATTGGGAGATGCCACGCCGATTGCGCGACGTCGGCAGATCCGCAGACCGCTTTGGACATCCGTACACGTCGCTGCAGCCCGACGAGATCGACCAGGGGCAGTTCGATCGCGTCCTCGAGGTCCTGTCCGTCGACCCGTGCGCGATGCTCGTCTCGCGGGACACGTGGCAACGGGTCGGTCTGTTCGACGACCGGCTCGGGGACGACCACGCCGCCCTCGACTTCTGTTGGCGCGCGCGCGTCGCGGGATGGCGGGTGCTGATGACGCCGCGCGCGCGCGTGCGGCATCGAGCGGCCTCCCAGGGAGAGGAACGGCCCATCACGGGGCGTTCGCGACGCTATCTCGAAGACCGAGCGGCGTTCGCCACGGTTCTCAAGAACTACTCGTTCGCGTCGCTCCTGTGGATCGTGCCCCTCGCCCTCCTCCTCTCGGTCGTGCGAGCGCTCTTCCTCCTGCTCTCACGACGGTTCGAGGAGGCGTACGAGCTCCTCGCGGCGATCGGCTGGAACATCGCGCACGTCCCCGGAACGCTCTCACGGCGAAGGAAGGTGCAGCGCGCGCGCGCGGTTCGCGACCGGGAGCTGCACCGGTTCACCGAGTCCGCGGGGCTCCGGATCCCGCGGTGGTTCCAGAAGGCGGAGCAGATCCTCGAGGAGCAGCGCGAGCTCGACGAGGGCGACCTCGGGGAGCCGGTGCAGCTTCGGCTCCGTCACAGGACGGCGTCGCTGGTGTCGACGCACCCGGTCATGGTGGCCTCGATCCTGGGCATCGTGGTGGGCGCGGTCGCCGCCCGGCACATCCTGCAGCCGCCGCAACTTTGGGGAGGGGTGCTCCCGTCGCTCCCCGGTACGCCGGCCGGGTTCTTCAGCGAACTCGTCTCTGCGTATCGAACGACGGGTCTGGGCGGCACGCTCGCTGCCAGTCCCGCGCTGGGGGGTATGGGGGCGCTCTCCGCCCTCCTGTTCGGGAGCACCGATCTTGCACAGAAGGTCCTTCTGATCGGATTGCCGGCGCTCGGCATGGTCCTGTGCTATCGGGCGGCCGTGCGGCTCACGGGGCGCCCTGGCGCGTCCGTGCTCGCCGCGGCGGCCTACGGCTTGTCCGCGCTGACCCTGTGGGCGTTCTCCGAGGGCCGGATCTCGTTGCTTGTGACGATCGCCGTCCTTCCGTCGCTCGCCGAACGCCTCGAGGCGGCGTTCGGTCGGGACGAACCGGCCGACGGCCAGTGGCGATTCCTCGCCGGGGTCGGCGTGGCGCTTGCCGTCGCGATCTCGTTCGAGCCGGGGATCGTGCTCGCGGTGGCCGTGGTGGCCGTCGTGCAGATCGTCGCTGGACGCGCCCGGTCTCGGGGCATCCAGCTGTCGGTCGGCGCCCTGTTGGGTGCCGCGATCCTGGTCTTCCCGTTCGTGCCTACGCTGGTCGCGGGGCGCGGCATCGCCTTGACGTCGTTCGTCGGCGTGACGGATCCGCTTCGGATCGCGCGCCTCTCGCTCGGGAACGCCCCGGGGTCGTGGGAGATCGCCGCGTTCCTTCCCATCGCGGCGTTGCTCGGTCTGGCCCTGTCGAGCGCCGAGCATCGCGGCCGAGCGGGCCGCACGGCCGCCTGGTCGCTCGCGGCCCTCGCGCTCGCGTGGCTTTCCGCCGCGGGCTACCTTCCACATGCCCTGTCCAACGCCCCGGACTATGCGGCGCTCGCGGGGGTGGGCATGTCGTTCCTCGTCGCATTCGGGATCGCATCGGCCGTGGGCGGTCTCGCCAGCCACGCGTTCGGCTTCCGGCAGATCGGCATCGTCGGTCTGGCGGCGGTGCTGGGCCTGGGTCTGCTGCTGCAGTCGGTCGCGGTCCTCGCGGGCGGGTGGGGGATCGGCGGACCGGATCGCATCCCGGCCGCCTGGGCGGTGGTGGACGGTGACGCGAGCGGACGGTTCCGCGTGCTCTGGATCGGTGCGGCCGATGACGGCCGGCCGTTCCCCGCTCCCGGCGGGGACGCCCTGGGGATGGTTGAGGCGGGCGAGGCCTCGTTGCGGTACGCGCTGACGGCCCGGTCGGGCGCGGCCGCGGTCGACACCGGACGCTCCCTCGCCGGTCCGGGTGCCGATGCCCTCGGCGTGTCGCTCGGCGAGATCCTCTCGGGAGCGACCGTGCACGGCGGCGCCCTCCTGGCCCAGTTCGGCGTGCGGTACGTCGTGGCGCGCGAGGGGGAGTTGCCCGCCGGCGCGGACGCGGCGTTCAGGCGTCAGGTGGACCTCGACCTGGAACCGGTGACCGGGTTGGTCATCCTGCGCGACGCCGTGAGGCTTCCTCCCGCTGCCGTGGTCGCGGCCGACGAGGAGACGGCACGCACGGTCGGCTCCGCGTCCCCGGTCGATACCCAGCGTCTCGATCCGCATGTGACCGGCCAGCTCGCGCCGGTCGAAGGCGGATGGACGGGAGCGGCCAACGACGGCGACCTCGCCGTTGTCTCGACCGAGGCGGACCAGGCCTGGACGCTCCTGGGCCACGAGGAGACGGCTCCCGGAACCGCGTTCGGGTGGGCCGTGTCCTTCCCGGTGGACGGGTCGGTGGACATCCGCTACGGAGCTCAGCTGCCGCGCACGATCGAGACGTGGCTGCTCGTTGGGTTGTGGGCGGCCGCCCTCTGGTTCACGAGGAAGCCGGTCCGTCGATGAGACGCGGCGGAAACGGCTTGGTGGCGATCGCCGTCGCCGCGATCTCGGTCGCGGGCGTGATCGCGGCCGGACGCGCAGGGGTCGCCGAGCACCCGGCCGTCGCGGATGGCTCTGCCGTCTCGGGAACCTGGCTGTGCCCGCACGGTGGGGGCCACGGGTGGTCGGCCACGATCGCGATCGCCAACCCGGGCGAGCAGCCGGTCCAAGCACGGCTCACGACCCTCGCCGCGGGTCGTCCACCTGCGCACGTGAGCGTGACGGTGCCGCCGGGCCACGAGATCCTGCAAGCCGTTCCGGCCGGTACCCGTGAGAGCTCGACCTACGTCGAGACGTTCGGGGGATGGGCGGCGGCCGGGTGGATGCTTCGGGCGCAGGCGTCGGCGAGCGGTCTCGGCGCCGAGCCGTGCACCCCCGAAGGGGGTCCGACATGGCTCGTCACCGGGCAGAGCACGGAGCGTGGGGAGAAGTCGTTCCTCGTCGTGATGAATCCGTACGGATCTCCCGCCACGTTCGATGTGGCGTTGTTCTCGCCCGGCCGCCCTCCGCTCAGGAGCAAGCGCCTGACCAATCTCGTACTGCCCCCCCAGCGCAGCGTGGCGCTCCCGTTGAACGCGGTCGAGGGCGAGGCGACGGTCGGTGCGGAGGTCGATACCAAGATCGGGCGCGTCGCGACCGCGGCGTTGAGCGTGACCGACTCGGGGGGCGTGCGAAGCGTGCTGGCCGTGCCCGCCGCCGCCCCCACGTGGTCGATCCCCGTCGAGGGAGGTGCGGAGCAGTCCGCCCTCTCGGTCCTCAACAGCGGCGAGGGCGACGTCGTCTTCGACGCGACGGTGCTCTCGAACGCGCCGGAGCGGGCCGCCGGCGACCTGAACGCGCAGCAGCAGGATCCGTCGTCCGCGCGCCCCTACGCGCTCGTCACGTCGGGTGCGTCCTCCATCGAGATCGTCACCACGAACGGGAGCTCGGTCGTGCCGGCCGTCCGTGTCGCGGGCCAGCTCGACGACGACGCGGCGACCACGGGCGTCACGGCCCCGGCAACACGTTGGATCGTGACGCCGACCGTCGCGGGCGATCCCTCCGACCCGGGCCTCGTCGTCGCGAACCCCGGGGACCAGGACGTGCACGTGATGCTTCGACTGCTCACCCCGGGCGCGGAGGTGGTGGCGGATCGCGGAATCGTGGTCCCGGCCCATTCGGCCGCGGGTGCGCCGCGGGACTTCCTCCGAGCGTCGCCGCGGGCGTCGGTCCTCGTGACCTCGCAGGACGGCGGGGTGGTCGCGGCGGGCGCATCGACGTCGGGAGGCTCCCGGGCGCTCCTGCTGTTCGCGCTCGCAGCCGGGATCGCCGACCCGACCGCGCCCTGAGACGCTCCCCGCCGGTCGCGTGACCGGGTATCATCCCGGCACACCCGTCGAGGTGTCGAACCGATCCCATGGCCAAAGGTCGGCACGTTCCGAAGCGTCGCGTCGGCGTCACCGTCATCGTGGCGGTGGTTGCCGGGTCGATGCTGCTCACCGCGGGCGGCATCAGCTACGCCGGGTACCGGTACGAGCAGCGACGGGCCGGTCGGATCCTCCCCGGTGTGACGATCGCCGGTATCGATGTCGGCGGCATGACGCGCGCCGAAGCCGCGCGGGCGGTCCGCGTGGCGGCGGGCGACACGCTCGACTCCGAGCTCGCCGTATACGTCGGCGACGATCGGTGGATCGCCAAACGCTCCGACCTGGGCAGGCGAGCCGACGTCGGAAGGGCGGTCCGTCAGGCGATGGCGGTCGGGGCTTCGATGAGCACGTTCGAACGGTTCTGGCACCGGTTCCGCGACGAGCCGGTGAACCGCACGATCGATCTCGAGTACCGCACGGCGGGCGGGGGGATCGAGGACCTCGTGGCAAGGATCGCCAAGGACGTTCACGTCCTCCCCCGCAACGCCGCGATCGGCCTGGACGACGCGCAGGCCGACCTCACGTTCACCAAGGCGAAGGCCGGGAGGAAGCTCGACTCCGAGGGCGCGGTCGCGGCGATCCGCGACGCGCTCGACGCCGACGCGGCGACGGCTCGGTTGCCGATGACGACCGTGCAGCCGGAGGTGACCGAGGCGACGATGGGGCGCACGATCGTCGTGCGCCTCGATCAGAACACGCTCTACCTGTACGACGGCTTCAAGCCCATCAAGTCGTGGGACGTCGCGACCGCCAAGCCCGGGTACGTCACGCCCGACGGCGTCTGGACGATCTGGGACAAGCGCATGGACCCGACCTGGTACAACCCGGCGCTCGACAGCTGGGGCGCCGGGGAACCCGCGATCGTCCCCGGCGGGCCCGGCAACCCGTTGGGCACCCGCGCGATCTACATCGACGCGCCGGGGCTTATCCGGGTCCACGGCACCAACGACCCGGCGTCGATCGGCCGCTATGCGTCGCACGGCTGCATACGGATGCACGACGCCGACGTGGAGCAGCTGTTCGACATGATCGACGTTGGACAGCACGTCATCGTCGTCGGGCATCGACCCGCCAACGCGGCCTACTGGGACACGCCCGCCACGGTCGGTTGACCGCGGTTGCTTGGAAATCACATCACTGTGATTTACCCTGCCGGCATGCGAGCCTGCGCGAAGATGCGGTGCGGACACGAGCCCGTGGTGACGGTGACGCTCCGGTACGCGGAGCGCGCGGTCGTGGTCGAGGCGTTGCGTCCGGATCGCGACCCGAACGTCCTCGACCTGTGCCGCGAGCACGCCGACCGGATGACACCGCCCGTGGGCTGGCAGATCCAGGACCGGCGCGCCGCTCCGGTCGCCGTCTGAATGACGGCTACTGCCGTTCGGCGTCCCCCGAACGGGGGCTCCTCGACCCGGTCGGGGGGCGGTTGTGGGGTCGCACGGCAGAGCCGAGAAATGACAGCAGGAGACTATGGGCCCGAGCCGTTCTCCGCGCCGAAAGTACCTGTATGCACGAGACGAACGGTTCCTGCCCCAGCTGCCACCAAGGCGACATGATCACGATCTCGATGGCCGTCGCCGGCCGCGATCTCACCTTCTCCACGTGCCACCTCTGCGAAGCGAAGTGGTGGTTCCGCGAGGGCGAGCTCGTGCCGCTCACGTCGGTCATCGACCTGGTCGTCAACGCCTAGTCCGCGGAGGCGCCCGCACCCGCTCCGGTAGGATTGCGGGTCTGTGACGCCCGAACGGGACCTCGACCGCATCTTCAAGGCCTACGACGTCCGGGGCGTCGTTCCCGACGAGCTCGACCCCGCCCTCGCGCGTAGGATCGGGGCGGCCTTCGCGGAGTGGACGGGTCTGCCCGAGATCGCCGTCGGCCGCGACTGCCGGTTGTCCTCCCCCGATCTCGCCGCGGCGATCGCCGAGGGAGCCGCGTCGCGGGGCGCCGACGTCGTCGATCTGGGGCTCGCTTCCACCGACCTGCTCTACTTCGCCTCAGGGGCCCTCGATCTGCCCGGCGTGATGATCACGGCAAGCCACAACCCGAAGCAGTACAACGGGCTGAAGTTCTGTCTCCCCGGCGCACGTCCAGTCGGTGTGGAGACCGGGCTCGCCGACATCCGCGCCATCGTCGAGCGCGGTGAACGAGCCACGGCGGCCGCCTCTCGTGGCACGATCCGGCGGCGAGACATGCTCGACGCCTACGTGGAGCACGTGTTGGCGTTCGTCGACGTGGGGGCGATGCGGCCGCTGACGGTCGTCGCGGACACCGCGAACGGAATGGGTGGTCTGGTCGTCCCCGCCGTACTCGCCCGGCTCCCGGTGACGCTGCACCATCTGTTCGCCGAGCTCGACGGCACGTTTCCCAATCATCCCGCCGACCCGATCGATCCGGAGAATCAGAAGGAGCTGAAGGCGGCGGTGCTCGACCGCGAGGCGGACATCGGCCTGGCCTTCGACGGCGACGCCGACCGGGTCTTCCTGATCGACGAGAAGGCCGAGGACGTGAGCGGGTCGCTGTTGACCGCGTTGGTGGCCCGGGCCATGCTCCGTCGCGAGCCGGGGGCCAAGATCGTGCACAACCTGATCTGCTCGCGCATCGTGCCCGAGACGGTCCGGGCGGAGGGAGGCGAACCGATCCGCACCCGCGTCGGTCATTCTTTCATCAAACAGGTCATGGCCGACACGGGCGCGATCTTCGGCGGCGAGCATTCGGGGCACTACTACTTCCGCGAGAACTATCGGGCAGATTCCGGGTTGATCGCTGCGGTGATGGTGCTCGGGGAGCTGTCGTCGGCGGAGATGCCGCTCTCCGAGCTCCTGGCCCCGTTCCGGAAGTACTGCGACTCGGGAGAGATAAACTCGCGGGTGGAGGACCAGCAGGCGAAGATCGACGAGATCGCCGCCGCGCTGTCTGACGGCCGGCAGGACCGGCTCGACGGTCTGACGGTCGCATACGACGACTGGTGGTGCAACGTGCGGCCGTCCAACACGGAGCCGCTCCTTCGCCTGAACGTCGAAGCCGCAACCCCTGGGCTGCTCGCCGACAAGACGGAGGCCCTGCTGCATCTGATCCGAGGAAAGGACGCGCCGTGACGCTCGACCCCGAGCTGCTGCAGATCCTCGTGTGCCCGAACGACCGTGGTGACCTCGACTACCTGCAGGACGAGGATGTCCTCGTGTGCAAGACCTGCGGATACCGGTACCCGGTCCGCGACGGCATCCCTGTGATGCTGATCGAGGAGGCGGAGAAGCCGGGAACCAGCGCGCGGTGATCGACCTCGACGACGTACGGGCACTGCGGGCCGGCGACCCGGCCGGCATGCTCGACGCGGTAGCGTCCCTGGGTGCCCACTGCCGGAGCGCGTACGCGGCCGGGCGTGCCGCCGGGCCGCTCCCGGACCTCGCGGGCGTGACGTCCGTCGTCTTCTGCGGCATGGGGGGATCGGCCGTGGCCGGCGACGTGCTGCGCACGGCGTTCCGCGACCGTCTGGCCGTTCCCGTCGACGTGAACCGGTCGCCCGCCCTGCCGGCGTACGCCGGTACGCACACGCTCGTGGTGGCGTCCTCGTTCTCGGGCAACACCTCGGAGACCCTCTCCGCCTTCGGGCAGGCGGCCGACCGCGGGTGTCGCATCGTGGCCGTGACGAGCGGCGGCACCCTCGCCGACCAGTGCCGGGCTCGCGGGATCACGGTCGTGCCCGTGCCGCCCGGGTTCCAGCCGCGGGCTGCGCTCGGACACCTCACCTTCGCGGGGCTCGGCGCGCTCGAGTCCGCGGGCCTGGTGCCCCAGCTCCACGACGACGTCGCTGAGACCGCCGACACCCTGGACGCCCTGGCGGGGGAGTTCCGCCTCGACGTCCCCAAGGATCACAACCGGGCGAAAGCCCTCGCGGCCTGGATCGGCGACCGGGTGCCCGTGATCTGGGGTGCCGAGGGGATCGGCGCCCTCGCCGCGATGCGATGGAAGACCCAGATGAACGAGAACGGCAAGGTGCCGTCGTTCGACGCCGCGATGAGCGAGTTGGATCACAACGAGGTTGTGGGCTGGGTGGCGCCCTACGGCGAGCGCTTCGTGGTCGTCGGGGTCCGCCACGAAGGCGAGGATCCCGAGATCGCCGCGCGCTTCGACCTGTCGGCGGACATCGCCCGCAGGGCCGGCGTCCTCTACGACGAGGTCCGGGCCCTGGGTGGATCCACCCTGGCGCGCCTCTTCTCGCTCGTCTTCGTCGGCGACCTCACGAGCTGCTACGTCGGGCTGCGCCGCGGGATCGATCCGACGCCGGTCGCCGCGATCGACCAGCTGAAGGGCGCCCTGGCGTCGCGGTGAGCGAGGTCGACGGGATGAGCGAGGGTCTGCCGGGCCCCGGCGACGACCTCGCGGCGCAGGGGGCCGCGGTCGTGCGCGCCGAGACCGGCCTCGAGCCTCGTGTCGGCATCGTGCTGGGGTCGGGTCTTGGCCCGGCGCTCGGTGACCAGTTGTCCGAGGAGGCGAGCTTCGCGTTCGCCGACCTCCCTGGGTTTCCACCCGCCGCGGTCCCTGGACACGCCGGTCGCCTCACCATGGGAGCGCTGGCGGGCGTGCCCGTCGCCGCGTTCAGCGGACGCGTGCACTTCTACGAGGGCCACGGCATGGACGTGCCCGCGCTCCTGCCGCGACTCGCTCGCTCCCTCGGCGCGCGCACGATGGTCCTCACGGCCGCCGTCGGCGGACTCCAGCCGGATCTCCCTGCCGGGAGCGTCGCGGTCCTCCGCGACCACCTGAACCTGATGGGAACGGCGCCGCTGCGTGGCTGGCGTTACCCGGACGGGACGCCCACGTTCATCGACACGCACGAGGTCTACGATCCGCACCTGCGTCGCCTTGCGCTCGAAGCCGCCGCGTCGCTGGGCGTTCGCGCCGTCGAGGGCGTCTATGCGGCGATGAGCGGACCAGCGTACGAGACCCCGACCGAGGTCGCCATGCTGCGGCAGCTCGGGGCGACGGTGGTCGGCATGTCGATGGTTCCCGAGGCGCTGCCGGCCGCCGCGCTCGGCATGCGGGTGCTCGGTTTGTGTAGCGTCACGAACGCAGTCGGCGAAGCCGTTAGCCACGAGGAGGTGATCCGCGTGTCGAGCGTGACCGCGGTCGCGATCGGGAGGCTCCTGGTGGATCTGTTCCCTCGTCTCCCCGAGCCCGAAGGAGCCTGAACCCGATGGCAGACATCAAGGACGCGACCCTGGCCGGTTCCGGCCGCGACCGCATCGAGTGGGCGGCGGGTGAGATGCCCGTCCTGGCCCAGATCCGGGAGCGCTTCGACAAGGAGAAGCCGCTCGACGGGATCCGCATCGCCGCATGCCTGCACGTGACGACCGAGACGGCGAACCTGATGCAGACGCTGGCGGCGGGGGGCGCCGAGGTGCTCCTGTGCGCGTCGAATCCGCTCTCGACCCAGGACGACGTCGCCGCCTCGCTCACCGAGCAGAGCGGGATCGAGACCTTCGCGATCAAGGGCGAGGATAACGACACGTACTACAAGCACATCAACGCGGTGCTCGACCTCCGCCCGCAGGTCACGATGGACGACGGCGCAGACCTGGTCAACGTGCTGCACACCCAGCGCGCCGATCAGCTGAGCGACGTGCTGGGTGGGACCGAGGAGACGACCACCGGTGTGATCCGCTTGCGCGCGATGGCCGGCGATGGAGCGCTCGCGTATCCGATCGTCTCGGTGAACGACGCCGACACGAAGCATCTGTTCGACAACCGGTTCGGAACGGGCCAGTCGACGATGGATGCGGTGATGCGTTCCACGAACCGGTTGATCGCGGGCCGCATCGTGGTGGTGTGTGGCTACGGCATGTGCGGTCGTGGCGTGGCCTCGCGCGCGCGCGGCCTTGGCGCACAGGTCGTCGTGGTCGAGGTCGAGCCGACGCTCGCACTCGAGGCCGTGATGGAGGGGTACCGCGTGATGCCGATCCGCGAGGCCGCACGGATCGGTGACCTGTTCATCACGGTGACGGGCGACACGAGCGTGATCCGCCGCGAACACATCGAGCTGATGAAGGACGGGACGATCCTGGCCAACTCCGGACACTTCGACGTGGAGATCGACAAGGGGGCGCTCGCCGAGTTGGCGACCGGCGGGGTACGCCGGATCCGACAGTTCGTCGACGAGTACACGATGGCCGACGGCCGGCGGATCCACCTGCTCGGCGAGGGACGCCTCGTGAACCTCGCGGCCGCCGAAGGTCATCCGGCCGCCGTGATGGACATGTCGTTCGCGAATCAGTCGCTCTCGGTCGAGTGGCTGGTCAGGAACCACGCGTCGCTGGACAAGCGCGTGTATCCCGTACCGTCGGAGATCGACCGGGAGGTCGCCCGGCTGAAACTGCGCGCGATGGGCGTCGAGATCGACGTGCTCACCGCCGAGCAGGACACCTATCTGCACTCGTGGAGGCAGGGGACCTAGTGCAGGGACCGGTGTCGTTCCGCGCCGCGTACGAACGGTTCCCCGCCAGCGTCAAGGGCGCCTTCGTCTTGCGTGGCGCCGACGGGTTGCCACATCAGGTGCGGATCGAGCGTGCCGAAGCGGCCGAATGCTCGGGCCGGGACCGTCACGAGATCGGCGTCGAGCCCTCCGTCCTGGAGGTGGCCCCGACGCTCGACCTCTTCGTGCCCTTCGAGCTCCCGACCGTCGACCTGGGCGCCGGCTGGTACCAGCTGGAATGTGGGGTCGTCATCGATGGGTCGCCGGCCGTCGTGCGACCCGGCGATCGGTTCGCCATCCCGTGGTCGCGGTCGGCGGTACGACGGGGCACGGTCGAGATCGGGAGGCGCGCGGGCGACGTGACGCTCGAGCAGCTCGAGTGCGCAGGCGACTCGATCCGTCTGACGTACCGGGCCGCGCTGCCCCCGCATCTGAAGCTCTCGGTCGATGGATCCCCGCACACCGTGCTCGACATCGAGCACGACGAGGGAGCTGAACGCGGCCGCGTGGTGGCCTATCCCGCGCTGCGCGGACAGGAACGCCTGGTGATCCGGGCGCGTGGAGGGCCGGCCGTGGAGGTCGCACTGCCGTAGGCGTGTCAGCCCGCGCCGATAGCGTCCGGCGATGCTCGGCCGCGGGCTCGACGTCGTCTTCCCACGCCGGTGTGCCGGGTGCGGCACCGGCGCGTGGCCCTTCTGCGACCGCTGCCGCATCGAGCTGATCGCGCTGGCGCCTCCGTGGTGCCGACGGTGCGGCTGCCCTTCGCCGGCGCCCGTCCCGTCGTGCCGGGACTGCCCGCCGGCCTCGGTCGCCGGCGCCCGCGCCCCGTTCCTGTACGCGGGCCCGGCACGCCGGGCGGTTCACCGGCTGAAGTTCACCGGCTGGCGCGACGTCGCGGGAGCGCTTGCCGACGCGATCGCCGCATGTGACGAGCTTCCCGCCGTCGACGTCCTGACCTGGGTCCCGTTGGCCAGGCGTCGGCGTGCGGAGCGGGGCTACGACCAGGCACGCGCGCTGGCCGTGTCGCTCGGCCGTCGGGTCGAGCTCCCGGTGTCGGGCCTTCTCCTGCGGCGGGGGACATCGGGCCCGCAGGCCCGCCGGACGGCCGAGGAGCGGCGGGTCGCCATGCGCGGCGCGTTCGCGGCTCGCGGCCGGGTCGTCCCGCCGCGGGTGTTGCTCGTGGACGACGTCCTGACGACGGGAGCCACGGTCGCGGCGTGCGCGGAGACCTTGGTCGGTGCCGGCGCGCGAACCGTGCACGTGGTCACCGCGGCGCGCGCCGTCCGCCTGTCCGGCGCCGCGTTTGCCGGCCATCGGCACCCCGCCTATCCTCGACATGGGCCCCGTCCGGGTCTGTGGTTGCCCGGGGGACGTTCTCCCGGTAGTCGAGGCCAGCCGCGGGCGAAACGACCCACGTAACGCGACCGTTGGTCGCGGAGCATGGCGCGGTTTAGATGTAAGTCCTGCCCCGGAAGGGAGAGGGCGCGGGTCCGGCGTCTCCGGGCGCCGGGCGAACGTCCCGGCAGGCGGGTGTGGGGGCAAAGACCAGGTCAGCCGGACGGGCCCCGACCGAGGCCGCGAGGGAGGGCACCGCGACGATGGATCTCACCTTCACCGGCAGGGGAATCCCGGTCACCGACGACGTGCGGGAGCTGGCCGAGCGAAAGCTCGCGCCGATCGAGCGGCTCGAGCCGCGGACCGTGTCGATCGACCTCGAGCTCATCAGCGAGAACCACCCCAAGCCCGACGGGCTCAAGCGGGTCGAGGCCGCGCTCCGCATGCCACGCAAGACGTTCCGAGCCGAGGCCGAGGCCGAGGACCTGCCCACCGCGATCGACCGCATCAAGGAGAAGCTCGAGCGGCAGATCCGCGACCATCACGGCAAGAAGCGCGTGCCGAAGAAGCACCCTGGTGTAGAGTCCGCGCAGGCGACGGGCTCGATCGAGGAGCAGGGATGACGACGGAGGCCGGGGGTTCGAGCGAGCGGCTGCGGGTGATGGTGGTCGACGACCACGCCCTCTTCCGTCGCGGCCTCGAGATGGTGCTCTCGAACGAGCCCGACATCGAGCTGGTCGGTGAGGCGTCCGACGGCCTGGAGGCCGTCGAGAAGGCACAGGAGGTCATGCCCGACGTCGTGCTGATGGACGTGCGCATGCCGAAGCGCTCGGGGATCGAGGCGACCACCCAGATCCGCGACCTGCTGCCCCACGTGAAGATCCTCATGCTGACCATCAGCGACGAGGAAGCCGATCTCTACGACGCCATCAAGGCCGGCGCCAGCGGCTACCTGTTGAAGGAGATCCCGATCGAGGAGGTCGCCGACGCGATCCGCTCGGTCTGGGCGGGCCAGTCGCGCATCTCGCCGAGCATGGCCTCGAAGCTGCTGACCGAGTTCGCCGCGATGTCGAAGGCGACCGACGAGCAGCCGCGGATGCCGTCACCCAAGCTGACCGATCGCGAGATGGAGGTCCTGAAGCTGGTCGCGCAGGGCCTGAACAATCGCGACATCGCCAAGCAGCTGTTCATCTCCGAGAACACGGTCAAGAACCACATCCGTAACATCTTGGAGAAGTTGCATCTGCACTCGCGCATGGAGGCCGTCGTCTATGCCGTGCGCGAGAAGATGATCGAGATCACCTAACGCGTGACCGATCCCACGATCGAGGCCGCGCGCGCCGCCTTCGAGGACTCGCTCGGGCAGCTCCGTGGTGCGATCGAAGGAGCGTCCGCCGAGACGCTCAACCGGCGACCCGCAGGCGACGACACGAACACGATCGCGGTCATCGTCACCCACGCCATGTTGAGCACGCGGATGTGGCTCGGGTGCGCCCTGGATCTCCCCGTCCCGCCTCGCGACCGGCCCTCGGAGTTCCTGGTCACCGCCGAGGACACCGATGCCTTGCTCGCGTTCCTCGACTCGTCGTCGGCCGACTGTCGCCGTCTCCTGGAGACCGATGCCGTCTTCGACGCGAGCGTCCCGCGGGCTGAGCCTCCACGGGCGCGGGTTGCCGAGTCGACCGGAACGGTCACGGCCGGGTGGGCGCTCCTGCACGCCGTCAAGCATCTCGGCGAGCACGCGGGTCAAGCGTCGCTCACGCGACAGGCGTTGGATCATGCCTTGTAGCCGATCCGCACCTGTTCGGGATACAGACCACCGCTGACGTAGCCCGAACCCACCGGCGAGCGTCACCAGGAAAAGGGTGTTCTCGCGGAGATCCGTGCTCCGGCGGGAGGCGGAGACGAACTCCGGACATCGGCTGGGTAGGCTCTTTCTCATGGCTACCGGATCGCAGCGCACCGTCGCGCGCTTGCTCGTCGAGTGTCTGCAGAACGAGGGCGTCGAGTACGTGTTCGGCCTTCCAGGTGAGGAGAACCTGCACGTGATCGACGCGCTCGCCGACTCGTCGATCCGGTTCGTGACCACGCGCGACGAGCGGGGTGCCGCGTTCATGGCCGATACCTACGGCGCGCTCACCGGGAAGGCGGGCGTGTGCCTGGCAACCCTTGGACCGGGCGCGCTCAACCTGATGCTCGGGGTGGCGAACGCGCAGCTCGACTCACATCCGCTGGTCGCGATCATGGCCCAGGCCGGTCTCGGCCGCATCTACAAGGAGTCCCACCAGTTCGTCGACCTGGTCGACGTCTACCGGCCCGTCACCAAGTGGGGCGACATGATGACCCTGCGGGACGCCGCGCCCGAGATGATGCGGAAGGCCTTCAAGCAGGCAGAGACCGAGCGCCCGGGCGCAACGTTCGTGGTGCTTCCGGAGGACGTGGCCGCGCTCGAGACCGACGGCGCTCCCCTGAAGGTGAACGTGCCCGTCGACCCCGCTCCGGCCGCGGCGCAGGTGCACCGGGCCGCACACACGCTGCGGGCTGCCGACCATCCGGTCGTGCTCGCGGGACCGGGCGTCGCTCGCGATCGCGCGACCGAAGCCCTGGTCCGCTTCTCCGAGCGGTTGCACCTACCGGTGGCGACCACCTTCCTAGGCAAGGGTGTCTTCCCCGACGACCACCCCAACGCGCTCGGGACGATCGGCTTCATGGTGAAGGACTACGCGAACTTCGGGCTGGATCGTGCCGACGTCGTCGTCGCGACCGGCTACGACCTGGTCGAGTACTCCCCGTCGCGATGGAACCCGGCCCGGGACAAACGGATCGTCCACGTGCACAGGACGGTGGCCGAGGTCGACGCAGCCTACGAATTGGAGGTGGGCGTGCAGGGCGACATCGGCTCGACCCTGGATGCGATCGCCGACGCGGCCGGAGCGCACGGCGCCCGGTGGGAGTCGCCGCCGGTGCGCAATCTGGTGCAGGAGGAACTCGGGCGCGGCGCGGCCGAGGACAGCGTTCCGCTCAAGCCCCAGCGGATCGTCCATGACATCCGCGAGGCGATGGGTCGCGACGACGTGGTGCTCGCCGACACCGGCGCGGTCAAGATGTGGATGGCGCGCCTGTATCCGACGTACCGACCGAACACATGCCTGGTTTCGAACGGCCTCGCGACGATGGCCTTCTCCCTCCCGGGCGCGATCGCCGCGAAGCTCGTCCTCCCCGACCGCAGGGTCCTCGCGGCGATGGGCGACGGCGCGTTCTTGATGAGCGCCGCCGAGATCGAGACTGCGGTGCGAGTGGGGGCTCACTTCGTGGTCCTCGTCTGGGTGGATGGCGGGTACGGGTTGATCGGGTGGAAGCAGGACATCGAGTTCGATCGCCGCGTCGCCGTCTCGTTCTCGAACCCGGACTTCGTGACGTTCGCCGAGAGCTTCGGCGCGAAGGGTTATCGGATCGCCTCTGCCGACGAGCTGCTCCCGACGCTCCGCTCTGCACTGGACGACGATGCCGTGAGCGTGATCGCCTGCCCCGTCGACTACTCGGAGAACGCGCGGCTGGTCGAGCGGCTGGGCTCGCTGGAGCCGATGTGAGCCCCGTCGCGGCGTGAATCAGACCCGCGGCTACAATCGAAGCGCAACGTCGGATCGATGGGAAGATCGACGAAAGGACCCCCGTTGCCCCTTCTCGACAAACTCAGCAACCTCGGCGAAGGCCGCCGACTCAAGGCGCTTCAGGACTTGGCACGCCTGGTGGGGACGTACGAGCCCGAGATGGAGGACCTGACCGACGATGACCTCCGGTCGCTGACGCCGGCCTTCCGCCAGCGCAACGAGAACGGCGAGTCGCTCGAGGACCTCCTCCCGGAGGCGTTCGCCGCCGTGCGCGAGGCCGCGCGACGAACGATCGGACAGCGCCACTTCGACGTTCAGCTCATGGGCGGCGCGGCCCTCCACCAGGGCAACATCGCCGAGATGAAGACCGGCGAGGGCAAGACGCTGGTCTCGACCCTGCCCGGGTACCTCAACGCGATCGAGGGCAAGGGCGTCCACATCGTCACGGTGAACGACTACCTGGCAAAGCGCGACTCGGAGTGGATGGGCGGCATCTACCGGTTCCTCGGCGTAGGCGTCGGGTTGATCCAAGCCAGCATGACACCGCAGCAACGTCGTCCCGCCTACGCGGCCGACATCACGTACGGCACGAACAACGAGTTCGGCTTCGACTACCTACGAGACAACATGGCGATGCGGCTGGAGGAGTGCGTCCAGCGCGGCTATCGGTATGCGATCGTCGACGAGGTCGACTCGATCCTGATCGACGAGGCACGGACCCCCCTGATCATCAGCGGGATGGTGTCCGACAGCGCGAAGTGGTACCAGACGTTCGCGCGCGTCGCGCCGCGCCTGACCCGCGACGAGGACTACGAGGTCGAGGAGTCGAAGTACCAGGTCGCGGTGACGGAGTCGGGCGTCGCGAAGGTCGAGGAGATCCTCGGGATCGAGAATCTCTACGACCACTCGAACACGATGCTGGTGCACCACCTTCACAACGCGCTGAGGGCCAAGGAGCTCTACAAGCGCGACGTGGCCTACGTGGTCCAGAACGGCGAGGTCAAGATCGTCGACGAGTTCACCGGGCGCGTGCTGGAGGGCCGCCGCTACTCGGAGGGCCTTCACCAGGCGATCGAGGCGAAGGAGGGCGTCCGCATCAAGGAGGAGAACCAGACGCTCGCCACGATCACGATCCAGAACTACTTCAAGATGTACGACAAGCTCGCGGGCATGACCGGAACCGCGAAGACGCAGCTGACCGAGTTCGAAGAGACGTACAAGATCGGCGTTATCGAGATCCCGACCAACCGCCCGATGATCCGTGGGGACGAGCAGGACCAGATCTACAAGTCCGAGGACGAGAAATGGCGAGCGGTTGCCGAGGACATCGCCGATCGGAACGGGACCGGACAGCCCATCCTCGTCGGCACGGTGTCGATCGAGAAGTCCGAGAAGCTCTCCGGCATCCTCAACCGGAGCGGCATCGCGCACAACGTGCTGAACGCCAAGAATCACGAGAAGGAAGCGATGATCGTTGCGCAGGCCGGCCGCAAGGGCGCCGTCACCGTCGCCACCAACATGGCCGGCCGCGGTGTCGACATCCTGCTGGGCGGCAACCCGGAGTACCTGGCGCGTCAGGAGATGGCCGCGCGCGACTTCGACAACGACCGCTACCTCCTGTTCGAGATGGACGACGAGGAGCGGGCCGCGTACGAGTCCGGGTACGAGCCCGTGTTCCAGAAGTTCAAGGCGCTGACCGACGCCGAACACGACGACGTCATCGCGCTCGGCGGCCTCTACGTGCAGGGGACCGAGCGTCACGAGTCCCGGCGCATCGACAATCAGTTGCGCGGCCGTTCCGGCCGTCAGGGCGACCCAGGCGCCTCGCAGTTCTACCTGTCGCTCGAGGACGACCTGATGCGCATGTTCGCGAGCGATCGGGTCTCCTCGATCATGGAACGGCTGAAGTGGCCCGACGACGAGCCGATCACGGCGAAGATGGTCAGCCGCGCGGTCGAGAACGCCCAGAAGCAGATCGAGGAGCTCAACTACGAGCGGCGCAAGAACGTCCTGAAGTACGACGAGGTCATGAACGGCCAGCGCGAGGTGATCTACGGCGAGCGCCGCAAGATCCTCGAGGGCTCCGATCTCAAGGAGCAGGTGCTCGGGTTCGTCGAGGAGGTGGTCCGCGACGCCGTTGCCACGTGGTGCCCGGCCGACGTCTATCCGGAGGAGTGGGATCGCGAAGGGCTGCTCACGGCGCTCGGCGAGTACTTTCCCGTGCAGAGCCGCCTGCAGGACATCCAGAGCGAGAGCGAGGTCGCCGCGCTCGAGGATCGCTTCGTCGACGAAGCACTCCAGGCGTACGAGGAGAAGGAGCGATCGGTCGGGTCCGACGTCATGCGCCAGCTCGAGCGGATGGTGCTGCTGAACATCACGGACACGAAGTGGCGCGAGCACCTCTACGAGATGGACTACCTGCAGGAGGGCATCCATCTGCGCGCCTACGCCCAGCAGGACCCTCTGACCGAGTACCGGCGAGAGGCCTTCGACATGTTCGACGCCCTCACGCGCTCGATCCGCGAGGATCTCGTCAAGTACATCTACCGCGTCGAGCTCGTGCGCCAGGACGAGTCGCCTGCCGCCCCTCGCCAGCGCGTGCAGCGCGTGCAGGAGAACCGGTCCGAGGTCGCGGCGGGGGCCGGGGGGGCGGGCGAATCGGCAGCAGCCGGGGGTGGAGGTTCAGCCGCGACGGGCGTCAAGCTCGCCACGAACCCGAACCAGGTCTTCAGCGACAAGGTGCCCAGGAACGCACCGTGCCCGTGCGGCAGCGGGCGCAAGTACAAGAAGTGCCACGGCGCCGCGGCGTGAGCAAGCCGGTCACAACCGCCGAGCCATGACGACGCCCGGGTTCTCGGGTCCCCACGCGTCGAACTCCTCGACGGCGTCGAACCCCATCGCCCGATAGAACGCACGGGTCTCGGCGTACGGCGCATACGTCATGCGTTCGGAGAGCGTCTTCACCCGCAGCTCCTCGACGCCATGGAGACCGCACAGATCGACGAGCGCCTCGATCAGCATCCGCCCGGCTCCCGACCGCCGCCGGTCGGCGCGGATCGCCATCCATGTGATCTCCGCTCCGCGGCCGTCGAGCGGCTGCCACGTCAGGAACCCGATCACGGCGGGCCCGTCGGTGACGACCAAGCCGTCCTGCGTGCGGACCGCGACGGCGCACTCGTCGATGCCCTCCTGCATCCCGAACCACGCCGGAAGCCCCGCGATGACCGCGTCGCAGACCGCCGCATCGCCCGGTCGGAGCGCGCGGAGATTCACGCGCGAAACGTCAGCCGGAAGCACGACTGGACGAGAGAGTCCTGATCGACCTTCTCGACCGTGTACCTGCCGCCTCCGAGCGGAACGGCCATCGCGAGGTCGAAGCTGATCCACAGGGTGCCTCCGGCCGCGTGATCCGCGAGCGCGGCGGCCTCGGTCGCGGTCACGCGGGCCAGATCCTCGCGATGCATCAGGCCGAGCGCCGCGCCGCCCCGCGCCCCGCCGTCCCTCTCGGCCAGTGCGAGCCATGCCTCGAGCACCCGGGCCGGCTCGTCGAATCGAGCGAGCACCGATGTCGCGTCGACGTGGACCGGGTCGCCGCCGTGCCCCTGCACCGTCTCGGCATCGACCGCAGGCCCGTCGAAGAAGGCGATCGCCACCGGTCGCGCGTCCTCGACGACGAGGGACGTGCCCGCATCCGTCGCCTGCGCGAGCACGGCTTCGAACCGTGCGAGGTCACCCACGACCCGGAGCATACGGGGCCACGCAAGGTGGCCGCCGATACACTTCCGGCGATGAGCGAGCACACCGACCGCCTGGAGCGCTTGACCGACCGCGTCCGCGCGGCCAGGGGGTTCCTTTGACGTCGACGGCAAGCGCGCGGCCACGGCCGACCTCCAGGAGCGGGCGTCGGACCCGTCCCTGTGGGACGATCCCGAGGCGGCGCGGCGGATCACCTCGAAGCTCGCACGGCTGACCGCCGACCTCGATCGCCTCGATTCCTTGCAGCGCAGGCTCGATGACGCAACCGCGATGGACGAGCTGCTCGCGGACGCATCCGATCCCGGGTTGACCGACGAGCTTGAGCAGTCGCTCGGCTCGCTCGAGCGCGACCTGGACAAGCTCGAGCTCGCGGCGCTGCTCTCCGGCCCGTACGACACGCACGACGCGATCGCCACGCTGCAGGCCGGCGCCGGGGGCACCGAGTCCATGGACTGGGCCCAGATGCTGCTGCGCATGTACGAGCGCTGGGCCGAGGAAGAGGGGTTCGACCTCGAGGTCGACGAGATCCATCCCGGAGAGGAGGCGGGCATCAAGTCCGCCACCTTCACGGTGCACGGCGAGAACGCATACGGTCTCCTGTCGACCGAGCACGGTGTTCACCGCCTGGTCCGGATCTCACCGTTCGACGCGCAGAAGCGCCGCCAGACGAGCTTCGCGGCGCTCGACGTGATCCCGCTGCTCGAGGAGTCGGAAGAGGACGACGTGCAGCTCGACGAAAAGGACCTTCGGATCGACGTCTACCGCTCCACCGGTCCCGGCGGTCAGGGCGTGAACACGACCGACTCCGCGGTGCGGATCACCCATCTTCCCTCCGGGATCGTGGTCGCGTGCCAGAACGAGCGGTCGCAGCTGCAGAACAAGGCGGTGGCGCTGCGGATCCTCAAAGCGCGGCTGTTCGAGCTCGAGCGCCGCCGCCGGGAGGAGGAGCTCAACGAGATCCGCGGCGAGCGCAAGGCGGTCGACTTCGGGTCGCAGATCCGCAGCTACGTCCTGGCTCCCTATCAGATGGTGAAGGACCATCGAACCGACGTCGAAGTCGGCGACCCCCAGCGTGTGCTCGACGGGGACCTCGACCGCTTCATCGAGGCGGAGCTTCGGCGGCGGGCGGCGGAGGCGAACTGAGCTCGCCAGCGCGCGAGGCCCCACGCCATTCGATCACCAGCGCGACCATGAGCGCAGTCAGGAGGATGCTCCAGGCCGCGCCCGACCACCACAGCGCCTCGAAGATCGCGTCGTCGCGATAGGAGAGCAGCACGGTGTGCGTGCCCCGCGGCACGGGGATCCCTTGAAGGAAGCCGTCGGCGGGAAGGACGGGTGCGGGGCGTCCGTCGACGGTGGCTGACCATCCGGGGTCGTAGGCGGTCCGCACGAGCACGACCGCGTCGGATCGCAGATCGGCGCCGATCCGAAGCCGGCCGTCGTCGGTCCCTTCGTACGAGAGCGAGCCCGGAGGACCACCGGTCGCGATCCCGGGATCGGTCTCGAGCGCCACGCTCTCCGACGGGTCGAATCGGGGGCGGAGCGATTCGCGCAGCCCGGCCGCGGCGTCGGGAACCACATGGACGGTCGTGGGGGCGGATACGAGCGGGACGGGATGCAGCACGCGGACCAGGTCGTACCCGCGGTCGGTGGCAACGACGCTGCCCGGCACCGGCGGGACCACTTCCTCCGGGACGATCAGGAATCGGACACCGAGGAGGTCGTCGATCCCGGTGGTCGGCCGCTGCACGACCGACGTGTTGTAGAAGATCGGGAGCTGGTCGACCGTGCGGATGAACGCCCAGTACCGGGGCAGCTGCACGGGGTTGTAGCCCAGGACGTCGCGCACGCCGAAGAGCGAGCCCCGCTCGTTGGTCAGGTCGGGCCAATCGCTGGGCTGCTGCGAGAACAGGTACCCCTTCTCGTACGCGGTGTCCGGAGGCACCCACGTGAGGTAGCGAGCCGTCCCGATGCGGCCGATCAGGTCCGTGGGGTGCAGGAAGGCAGGCAGATCGACGTCGGCGGAGCGGCTGGGCTGGAACGCGAGCGGCGTGTCGTCTCCGAGCCCGATCCGCATCTCGTCGCCCGTCCATCGGCCGGCGAGCACCCCGGCGGCGAGGAGCTCGATGCAGAGCACCGCCAGCGGTGCGACCCTCCACGAGGGCCGCCGTGCCATCAGCACCAGCGTCGCCACGGCGGGAACCAACGCGATCGCGAACACCGACCATCGCACGAGCTGCGCGCCGGCGGCGACAGGGATCCCCAGCCAGAGGACGGCGCCCACCGCCAGCCACGACAGTGCACGCCGCACGGGTGGCGGATCGTCGACGAACCCCTGGATCCCGGCGGCTCCGAGCACGGGCAGCGCAAGGACGAGGGCGTATCGCATGCGACCCGGGTTGTGCAACAGCACGTCGCCGTACGGGAGCCGGAGGATCAGGTCGCGGACGGCCCCGGCGCCGATCACGGCCTCCAGCAGCACCACGTACGCGCCCGCCGCCACCAGCCCGAACGCAGCGACGAGCGCGCGGCGTCGCCGGGCCCGGATCGCCGCCGGCACGGCGACGAGGACGACCGCGCCCGCATAGGCGCCCGGAGCTGCGCTGGATGCGAGCGGCCACCCGGCCCAGACGCCGTCCGTGCGGATCGGCTGTTCCTCTGCCGGAGCCACCAGGCCGACACCGGCACCCAGCCGGTCGTAGCCCTGGCCGAGGCTCGACGCGTCGATGAACGCGATGCGAGGCCACACGACCGCGATCGACGCGAGCGGAACGGCTACGAGGAACAGGAGCGTCACGGCGATCGCCGGCGCCGCCCCTCCATCCCCACGGAGAGTCGCGCCCACCGTCTTGGCGAGGAGATAGGCGACGACGAACGCGCTTGCGATCGCGAGCCCGTGCGACAGATGCGCGCTCGCGACCTGCGACCAGCCGAACGCTCCCGCCGCCAGCCAGGCGATCCGGCCCGACCACTGACCGGATCGCAAGGCACCCGCCGCCGCGAGCAACGTCACCGCAGACCAGGCGAGCGTTCCCGCGAACGGCATCGCGAACGCGATCTCGCTCGTGGACATGGCGGCGGCGAGTGACAGCCCGGCCGCGGTGGCCGCCACGCGTCCGAACCCCTCGACGCGGAGGAAGGCGTAGACCCCTATGCCGGCAAGCAGGGGGTTCAGCACCACCATCGCGCGCATCGCCGCGCCGGGCGACAGTCGGGAGAACAGAAGCATCGCGGGGACGTAGAGCCAGCCGCTCTGCGGATCGGCCGCGAACCGATAGCCCGTCATCTCGTACGGGTTCCAGATCGGGACGTGACCCGCCGCGATCGAACGTCCGAGGAAGCTCCAGCGCGGGAGCCAGAACGCCAGCAGGTCGGGGTGGGTGTCGGTCAGCGCGTCGTGGAAGACGAAGCCGCGCAGGGCGAACGCGACGAACGCCACGATGAGGAGTGGGCCGGCGCACGCAGCGGCGATCCGGCGCAACGACATCGCAACAGGGTATCGGGGCCGCCTCCAAGGTCCGTGCGAAGGGCTCTGATAGGGTGAACCGACTTTTCCGCTTCCCCACGAACGATGATCAGTCTCCAGCACGTCTCCAAGCAGTACCGGAACGGCGTGACGGCCCTCGAGGACGTGTCCATCGAGGTCGAGAAGGGCGAGTTCGTCTTCGTCGTCGGCCCGTCGGGTTCCGGGAAGTCGACGACCCTTCGTCTGTTGCTGCGTGAAGAGGACCCGACCGACGGGGAGGTCTACGTCGCCGGCAAGAACCTGTCCCGGCTGTCCTCGTGGAGCGGCGTGCCGAAGCTCCGCCGGAACATGGGCTGCGTCTTCCAGGACTTCAAGCTGCTGCAGGACAAGACCGTGTTCGAGAACGTCGGATTCGCCCTGGAGGTGATCGGGAAGCCGAAGCACGTGATCGACCAGCGCGTGCCCGAGATCCTCGAGTACGTGGGGCTGGGCGAGAAGCTCAACAGCTATCCCGACGAGCTCTCGGGCGGCGAGCAGCAGCGCGTGTCGATCGCTCGAGCCTGCGTCAACCGGCCGCTCGTCCTGCTGGCCGACGAGCCCACCGGCAACCTGGACCCGAACACCAGCGTGGACATCATGCGGCTGCTGGACAAGGTGAACAAGATCGGCACGACCGTGGTGATGGCCACGCACGACCAAGCCATCGTCGACGCGATGCGCAAACGCGTGATCGAGCTCGAGCGGGGAAAGGTCGTGCGCGACCAGTCACGTGGGGTGTACTCCTAGGTGCGTCGCATCGAGTACTACTTCCGCGAGACCGCGGCGGCGCTTCGCCGAAACGGGGTGGTGGCGTTCGCCGCGATGTCGACCGCGTTCATCGCGTTGTTCCTGCTCGGGTTCGCGCTGCTGATCGCGCGCGAGTTCGCGCTGATCAAGGACGCCTGGACCGGCAACGTCGAGGTTGCCGTCTACCTCGAAGATCCGGCGAAGCCCGACGTGGTTGCGAGCCTGACGGACACGCTCCAACGCCTGCCGGCGGTGGCCAGCGTGACGTATGAGGACAAGCAGGCGGCTTGCGATCGGTTCAACGCGCTCTTCGCCAACCAACCGGTGTTCATCGAGAACGTCGACTGCAACAAGGTCATCCCGACCTCGCTCCGGGTGCACCTCTCGGACCCGTCCCGGTTCAACGAGATCACCGCGGCGCTCGGATGCGAGGTGCTGGACGGCCAGGTGGCGTGCAAGGCGCCGGGTGTGACTCAGGTGGCGGACTTCCACGCCGTCCTCGAGCGGTTGACCGTGATCACCAACGTCCTGAAGTTCGGGGTCATCGCGATCGCACTGATCATGCTCGTGTCGGCGTTGTTCCTGATCGCGAACACGCTGCGGATGGGGATGTTCGCCCGCCGCAAGGAGATCGGCATCATGCGCCTCGTCGGCGCGACGAACTGGCGGATCCGAACGCCCTTCTTGATCGAGGGCCTCGTCGAGGCGCTGCTGGGCGCGTTCGCCGCCATCCTCGCGCTGCTCATCCTGAAGGTCGTGTTCATCGACCGGCTGCGGGGCGAGATCTCCTACGTGCCGTTGATCCGCAACACTGACGTCCTCGCGATCGTTCCGTGGATCGTCCTGGCGGCCGCCGGGGTCTCCGTCGTCGCCGGGTGGATCGGCATGCGTCGCTTCCTCGACGTGTGAGCCGATGGCCGGCAGGCGCGAGGAGGGCGAGAAGACCGTCGCCTCCAACCGCAAGGCGCGCCACGACTACGACGTGCTGGAACGGTTCGAGACGGGGATCCGCCTGACCGGCGACGAGGTGAAGTCGCTGCGTGCGGGTCGTGCGTCGCTGGTGGACTGCTTCGCCCGGATCCGCGACGGTGAGATGTGGCTGGAGGGGATGCACGTGCCGCCTTACGAGCAGGGCGACACGCGAGCGCACCAGCCCACGCGGCCCCGGAAGCTGCTCATGCACCGACGCGAGATCGAGCGCCTCGATGCAGTGACGCAGGAGAGGGGACTGTCGCTCGTACCTCTCCGCGTCTACTTCACGCACGGCCTGGCGAAGGTCGAGCTGGCGCTGGCGCGTGGGCGCCGCAGGTACGAGAAGCGGCAGGCGATCGCCAAGCGTGAGGCCGAGCGCGAGATGCTCCGCGCCGCAGGGCGGCGACGGTGAGCCGTCGCGGGTAGGATTCGTGCTCCATGGCTGCCCCTCGACCAGACGAGCTTTCCGACGTGATCGACCTCGCGTCGCGCGAGGCGGCCCGCTACCTGGAGGGCATCGCCGAACGCGCGGTGCGCGACCCGCGCGCCGAGGAGGTCGCGTCGTCGTTCGAAGCAGCGCTTCCCGAAGACGGCGTCGGCGCCGTCCGGGCCCTCGAGGAGCTCGTCGGCGGCATCGACGGCGCCGTCCACTCGGCGGGACCGAAGTTCTTCCACTTCGTCAACGGAGGGAGCACGCCGGCCGCCCTCGGTGCGGACTGGATCGCGTCGACGCTCGACCAGAACACGGGTGCGTGGGTCTCCTCGCCGCTCGGCGGACATCTCGAGTGGATCGCGCTCGAGTGGCTGCGCGACCTGTTCGGCCTGCCTCGCGAGTGGGGAGGCGTGCTCACGAGCGGGGCGACCATGGCGAACTTCGTGGCGCTCGCGTGCGCCCGGCGCTGGTGCGGGTTGCAGCGAGAGGTCGACGTCGACGAGGTCGGGCTCGCAGGTCTCCCGCCCGTGCACGTCTTCGGCAGCGGCTACGTGCACCCGAGCGATGCGAAGGCGCTCGGGATGCTCGGGATCGGTCGCGCGCAGGTTCACAAGCTCGCGCGCGACCCCGTCGGCCGGCTCGACCTGGAGGCGCTCGAGGAAGCCCTCGGCGGGCTCGACGGCGCGCCCGCGATCGTGATCGGCAGCGCCGGCGAGGTGAACGCGGGCGACTTCGATCCGATCTCGGCAATGGCCGATCTCGCCGATCGCCACGGCGCCTGGCTGCACGTCGACGGTGCGTTCGGGCTGTTCGCCTCGCTGTCGGACCGAACGCGCCACCTGGTGGAGGGCGTCGAGCGTGCCCACTCCGTGATCGCCGACGGGCACAAGTGGCTGAACGTTCCCTACGACTGCGGGTTCGCGTTCGTCCGCGACCGGTCGCTGCAGCCGAGCGTGTTCGGCGAGGGCGCCGCCTACCTGCCCGCGCTGGACGATCCCAAGCCGAACTGGGGCTACCTGGGCCCCGAGATGTCGAGGCGCTGTCGGGCGTTCGCCGTGTGGGCAACCTTGCGGGCCTACGGCCGGAGCGGTCACCGCGCGGTGGTCGAGAACAGCCTCGATCTGGCGCAGCACCTCGCCGCGCGGGTCGACGAGGCGCCGGACCTGGAGCGACTGGCCGACGTCCCGCTCAACATCGTCTGCTTCCGTGCGAGACCGCCTGGGTTCCCCGAGGACAAGCTCGACGATCTGAACGGCCGGGTCGCCGCGGGGGTGATCGAGGACGGGCGCGTGTTCTTCGGTTCCACCGTCTACGACGGGAAGGTCGCCTTCCGGCCGGCGCCGGTGAACTGGCGCAACCGTCCCCAGGATGTCGAGCTGATCGCCGAGGTCGTGCAGGAGCTTGCGGGGAAGCTCGCCCCCGAGCTCGCCTGACGGCTTCAGCCCCGGGCCTCGGCGTCCGTATACTTGGATCACAACTGAATCGGGGGTGTACTGGCTTCGATCCGGACGGTTTCCGTCTGGGGGAAGCGGGCCGAGATCCCGGATGTCTCGTTAAACGCCGGACAAACACAAGCGCCAACACTGAATACGCGCTCGCTGCCTAATTAATTAGGTAGCCGCCCGCCCCGTGTGCCTGCGGTCGGGGGCCGGGCGTCACTGAGCAGGCTCACCTGATCGGCTCCGTCCGGGGGCCGGTAAGGGACATCACACCCGGGCTGGCCGAGAGGTCCTCCGCCGGTGGGAGCCTCGAGGCGAGACATCACCCGCCGGATGCGCCCGGAGAAGCCCCAGTCGGTCGCCCGGACACGGGGGTTCGATTCCCCCCACCTCCACTTTCAGGCTCTTATTCGAACTCGGGCGAGAGAAAAGCGGCGCAAAGACGTCGGAAAACTCCGCCCGGCCGATCCGTCGGTTCTTGATGTACACAGCCTCGAGGACCGCGTCGTTGAAGCGTCGCCGCACCGACTGGCGCCCCTTCATATACGCGGCGTAGCAGTTGCCGGCGAGTCGGATCGCGGTGCGAAGGACGTCCTGCCAGCCGTCGAGGTCGCCCTCCGCGGCCGCGAGCTCGGCCTTTGCCGCCTGTTCGGCGAGGCCGATCCGGTCCTGCTCGGCCTTCAGGAGCTCGAGCGGGATCGCGTTCGCGTAGAAGGCTTGCAGCAGCTTGCCGCGCTCCTCGGCGAGCCTGGCGAGCGTTCTCGTGAGGACGACGCGCCGCTCTGAGGCCTCGGCCTGCCGCTCAACGATCTCCGCTTCCAGCTCCTCGGTCAGCCGGTCGACCCAGGACCTCGGCAGCTCGATCCGCCGGTACAGCTCTTCCAGGAGCGCCTCGGCGTCGGCGGCGAGGACATACGGCTGGCGGCACCCGGTGCGGGCGGTGCCTCGCTGTCCCAGGCAGTAGAAGTACAGGTACGTGCCCTTGGCGAGCGTGAGCGACAGCCGCCTTCCGCACTCTCCGCAGTGAAGGAGCCCCTTCAGGTAGTGCTCGTGTCGACGCTGGCGGACCCCGGCGACGTCGCGGGAGCGAAGCGTCTGCTGCACCCGGTCGAACAAGGACTGCGGAACGAGCGGCTTGTGCTGGCCGGGGTAGCGCACACCGTCCCACTGCACCACTCCGACATAGAACGGGTTCGCGAGCATCTCGGCGAGCTTGGAGACCGAAACCGGCGCGCCGGGTCTTCTCGCGAAGGGCGAGGTCAACCCCTTCGCGTGCATGGTCGCCTGCAGCTCGGCAAGCGAGTACTCCCCAGTCGCGTACAGTCGGAACAGCTCCCGCACGAGCAGCGCCCGCTCGGGATCGAGGACGACCTTGGCGATATCCTTGCCCGAGATCTTCTCCCGAACGTTCAGGTAACCGACCGGGGCCTTCGTCGGCCAGCCGCCCATCTTCGCCTTCTGGCTCATGCCCTTTCGGATCTCACCTGCCAGGTTCGCCGAGTAGAACTCCGCCATCAGCGCGTGGATGCCCTCCACAAGCCGTCCTGAGGCCGTCTCCTCGATGTTCTCGGTCACCGACACCAGCTGGACGCCCCCGCGACGAAGAGCCGCCCTGATGGCCACATGGTCCTCCATCGAGCGGGCAAGACGGTCGATCTTGTGGACGATGACGGCGCCGATCCCGCCGTCTGCCACTCGGCGAAGGAGAGCCTTCAGCATCGGGCGGTCGGCGGTGCGCGCGGACTCGCCAGCGTCCGTGAACTCGCCGGCGAGGTTCCATCCGCGCTCGGCAACGAGCCGCAGGCACGCCTCACGCTGAGCGGGGGTTGGAGTAGCCCTCGCCCGAATCGTCCTTTGCGGCCTGCTCCTTCGTGGACACCCTGAGGTAGATCACCGCGTCCATCGCTCGTCCTCCTCGTGCTCGTGCGCGAGCGTCAGCGCGAGGTCAACGAGCGCCCGGGCCAAAGGCCGCAAGGCGCCCGGTTCCGGTGGCTCGAGCCCGCCCGATCCCGACCGCACGAGCCTACCCCGGGTCGCTGTCGCGCTCGGAGCCTCAGGTCCCGCGGGGCGGGCCCTTCTGCGCAAACTCACCAAGGCTGGTCACGGGGCGCTCTGGGCAGCTCCAGGATCATCCGGCGTCGGTCCTCGCCAAACGGCAGCCACACCGTTCCGAGTGGGTGGCGGAGCACCTCGGCCCGTACCACCGTAGCGACCGGAACGGAGGAGCCGATCAGCGCGCTTCGCGCATAGCGCTCCCGGGCGGCGCTTGGGAAGACGAACAGCAGCGCGTCCTCGGAGCGAACGGTGCGGCCGACCAGTCGGTAGCGGTAGGTCTTGATCGCCAGCTGCTCGTGCGATTCTGTTCCCCGGTCGTACTCGAGGAAGAACGAGATCTCGCGATCTCCCGCCCGGATGCGCCCGATCCCGTCAGGGGTGATCTTCGAGTCCCACGAAGCCGTCGCCCGACGCTCCCCGATCCACTCGAGCTCCCAGCCGCGCCGTCGGCAGGCAAGGGTGAGCCGGGCGAAGACGCCGTTGCACTCGACGCGGTGCCGGAGCCTGGGGCTTCCGACCATGTCGAAGATCCGGGCCTTCTTGAAGGTGAAGTCCTTGAAGTCGATCTCTTGGCGAGCGGCGACCAGCCGAGCTCCCGGCTCATCCAGCGTGTAGTGCCAGGGCGCGGAGCCGGTCGGGGTGTGGGGCCGGAAGCGTTCCACCAATCCGAGGCGGTAGAGCTGGAGCATCCGCTTGGAAGCTCGGGTGTGGGTCTCGAAGTGAAGCTCGAAGACTTGCGGAGTGGTCAGAACTCTGTGCTCGTAAAGCTCGATCAGGATTTCGAAGTCTCGTCTGGTCAATCGGTGGGAGTAGCTCGTGATCAAAGAAGCAGATCGAAAAGAAGAACGTGAACGAAGTGAAACGTGATCCCGGGCACTCATCCGGCCACCTCGCATGCCGCACGAGCAGGCCGGTCGACGGGGGAGGACCCGCCAGATGATGATCCGGCGATGGGGCTGGCGGGCGGACCGGCCAGGGGCCCGGCGCCCGGATCGCGGCCTGCCCCTGTGTTCGCGTCCTCGAAGAGAGCCTTACGCGGCGCGATCGACGCTAGGGCTTGGTCGATCCCGACGGGACCCGGCCGGAAGCGCTCCGGGTTCTCCTCGGCACGCTGCGTGGTATCCAGCGATGGCGGTGGGGCGTTCGCCTCCGGCCGGCGGAGCCTCGTCGGCGAGCAGGTCTTGGGTGTGATCATCTCCATCCGTACAAAGGCGGGGACGCGGGTCGAACCGTGCCGCCAGCAGCCGGCGAGAAATTGGGGAGTTTGCGAAGGGGCAGGTCGGGACTCCGTCCGTGAGTGACGTTTTCCGGGAGCATGATCTGGCCCCCGTGGACCGGTCGGGTTGACAAGCGCGTCCAGGCGCGGGTGATGGCGGCCATCAGAAACTGCCCAGGTCACGAACGGGGGGTGGTGGAGCGCCGCAAAGGCCCGGTCGCGGTTGGCGCGGATCGTCTTGGACAGCCTCACCGAACGCGCGGACCCCCGAGATCGACACGACCACGCAAGCCACCAGTCCAGATGCAGCCGGCGTGATCCGGGCAGGGCGTGATTCGCGGGGAGGAGGTCACTGGGCGACTCGCCCTGGCACGGGCAGGCACAACGGCGGGGGAGGACGCCGGATGATGAAACCGGCATCGGTCGGGCAAAGGATGCCGGTGGGTAGCCGAGGTCGGAATCGAACGCATTGCATCAGAGGGCATAGCATCAGTCGGTACTGCTCCACCAATCGGCTGGTCTTTCAACGTGTTCTCGGCGGATTTGACCGCCGATCCGTGGAAGGACTAGCTTCGTAGGTGAGCAACCCTGGAGGCGGCTGAGATGGGGTACTGGCTGCTGGCGATCCGTCTCTTCCTAGGCGCGGTGTTCGTGGTTGCGGGCATCGCGAAGGTTGCTCATCGGGACGACTTCGCGGAGACGGTCAGGAACTATCGGTTGCTGGGTCCCCGGTCGTCGCGCCTAGTGGCCACTTGGATTCCTCTGGTGGAGATCGCATGTGGCCTCCTCTTGGTCCTGGGCGTGCTCCTTGGATGGGTGTCCCTTGTTCTGAGCGGGCTCCTGCTCGTCTTCGCCGGCGCCGTCGCGATCAACCTTCAGCGTGGCCGCCCGATGGATTGTGGCTGCTTTGGGATCTCACACGCGAAGAACATCTCGTGGGCGACCGTGGTGCGCAATGTCCTTCTTCTCGCACTGGCGGTAGCTCTCGTCGTCTCTGTTCTCCACGATCCCTGGTTCCAGGTCTCCTGGGACCCCACCGGCCCTGGATCCGTCGAATCGCGAGATGCGATAGGGGGAGCCTTCTTGGCAATCGGGGTTTTGAGTTCCGTGGTCCTCATCAGGGCAATCGTCTCTCTTTCGCGCATGTGCGGTGTCTTGGTGACCGGCCAATCTGCTCGTGAGTCGGTCCGGCCCGCTCAACATCATCACGACCTAGATCTCAACGCAGTTACTAGAGCTCGAGCCAGCTAACGGGAGGGCCCTTGGATGAGCACGCCACTCTTAGTGTCTTATCTCCTTCTGTGGTTTGTTGTCTTGCTCGTAACTGTGCTCAGTCTGGCCATGGTGCGGCAAATCGGGCTGCTCCATCGACGAATTCAGCCGTTCGGCGCGCGAATCGCAAGGCTAGGTCCGGAAATCGGTGAAAGTGCACCAAGTTTCGACCTGCTTGACCTGAACGGACGACCAGCAACGCTCGGCAGCATTGGAGGTAGGAAGACATTTCTGGTCTTCGTCTCGGAGACGTGCAGTTCATGCCGGGACATCGCACCGGCCTTGAGGTCGGTAGCAAGAAGTGAACGAGCAACTACAGACACGATACTGATCAGCTCGGGTACTTCAGAGGGCGTAAGAGAGTTCATTCTCCAAAATGGGCTAGGGCACCTTCGGACGGTTGTCTCGAAACAGCTACAAGAAGAGTACGAAGTACATGGCACGCCCTACGGCATCTTCGTTGACGAGTTCGGGTCCGTGAGGGCGAAAGGGATTGTGAACAGTCTTGAACATCTGGAGAGCTTGATCCATGCAGGAGAAGCTGGTCTCGACAGCGTGGAATCTCTAATGGAACTGCGTGCTCTGGAAGGTGCGCCCATCTCGGGCTCATCAGAAGGAGTTGGAATCGATGGATAGCCACGAGAATGACGAGCAATCATCCGTGGATCTTCACCCCGTGGACGCATGGGCGCAGCGTGGGTCTGAAGCATTGTCTCAAGGCACGTCGAGGAGGGGCCTCCTTGCCAAGATCGGTCGAGTCGCGTTTGCGGGATTGGGGATTGCCGTTGTCACTGAGATCCTGCCTACCGGCCGCGATGCTGCACGAGCTGCCACTCTGCCATGCGACTCGTACGGCCTATGCGGCTTTTGCGGACATCAATGTGGCTGCTCGGATTGCAGTGGAGACTCGAGCAGGTGTCCGACGTGCGCTTGCACGGGTGGCTGGTGGGAGTCTTGCTGCAACTTCCCCGGGGGCGAGAGAATCAAGTATCGCTATCGGGACTGCTGGTCCCACGGAGATTCGGTGAACGGGCCGTGCGGCACGACCAAGATTAACAACTGCCTCGGCTGCAGGGTTGCTGCCTTCCCGGTTATCCGGGGACAGGTCCCTACTACGGGCAAGGCGGTTGCGGAGGCGCCTACATGTGTACACGAATCATCGAGATTGGGGCCTGCTAGGAGGGTTCATGGAATCCATTCAACCTGCGACGCATGGCAGGTACGAGGTTCCTAGCTCCGCTCGCCGTCTCGCCCTCGTCGTTATTCTGGCGGCGGTGTCCTCGGCAGTCGCCATTGAATGGCCTGGACGCATTGGTACAGGCTCCAGCGTGCCTGTGCTTACCGTTACGGCGTTGATCGCGGGCCTTTCCACCTTATGGTCACCCTGAGGATCCAGCATGGTTGGAACCATGCTCCCCATCGGGTATGGGGAAAGGGTTAACAGCAGACTCGCAACGTCGTTGATCACGTTCGGAATAGGAAGCCTGTTTGGCGCGGCAGCGCTGGGAGTTTCTGTTTCCACGCTCGGTCGTCTTGCGCTTGCCTCAACTGCTCCTGCTACGCGCGACTTTGCGGCGGGTCTCGCGTTAGGAGTTCTCGGAATCTCCTTCGGGCTGGCAGACGCGTCGCTGCTCAAGATCCCGAGACCTCAGGTACATCGGCAAGTTCCTTCAGGGTGGTACAAACATTACCGTCCATCAGTGACTGGACTTCTCTATGGAGCGACGCTGGGGGCCGGTTTGTGGACGTTCATCCCTGTTTCAACCTTCTACCTAGTCCTTGCATGGGCCTTCTTCATCGAGAATCCGCTCCCTGCCATGCTGGTAGTTGCGACATTCGGCTTCGGGCGTTACTTACCTCTCTTACTCATTGGGGTTCCGCGAGCTGCGAATACCGATCGTCTCGAGTCGCTCATTGATCGTATCCAGGGCTTCGAGCCCGTCGTCAAGCTATTGAACGGCATCCTGCTCAGCTCGGTCGGAGTCTTCTTCATCGTTTCGCTGATCAGTTCGTCTCGGTGAGGTGTCCTGTTGTGGCCCAACGCACTTGGCGACCGTTCGGCGCGAAAGCGCGCCCTGGAGACTCTCGGTCCGTCCATGAGCGAAGCGAGAGAGCGTTCATCAGCGTCTTATTAGTAGAAGGAGGACCAAGCGAGTGGCGTGGGTCATGAGCAGCGCTGAGGGCGACCAAGGAGAGGACGCGACTAGACTCGCGGCCCTCTACGACGCCTACGCGGCTGATGCCTACCAGCTGGCTTATCTCCTGACCGGCGATCGAGATCTTGCCGACGACCTGGCTCAAGAGGCGTTCGTTAGGATTGTCGCAAGATTTGGCCACCTTCGCAAACGCGATCGTTTCGAGTATTACCTCCGGCGAACGGTCGTGAACCTGGCGAGGAGTCACTTCCGCAGGCGATCTGCCGAGGCGCGCTATCTGGCGAAGCAGCCCGGAAGATCGAGTGCCCAGGAAATACCGGACATCGAAATCCGGAACAGCCTGTGGCAGCTGCTTCAGCAGCTGCCCATCAGACAGAGGACGGCATTGGTTCTCCGCTTCTACGAGGACCTTTCCGAGCACCAGACAGCCGACGTCATGGGAGTGTCGCTACGAGCCGTGAATTCTCTCGTGTCGAGGGGTCTAGGGACGCTAAGGCGGATCGAGGGTGGTGAAGAGGAATGAAGGAGCTGGAACGGCGACTGCGAGAAGCAATGGACCAATCAATTGTGGACGCTGGACGGTTTCGAGGTCTAACTTACGAGCGAACGCGTCGGATTCGGTTCCGGCAATCGCTCCTCGCATTCAGCCTGTCCGGCGCGGTACTTGCGCTCCTCGTTGCTACCGTCATTGTGGTTCCGGGGATCGGGGGCCGAGCTCCAACGAACAGCCATCCCGCGATAGGACCGCTCGAGCCAAGTCTCGTCTATGTTCTCGATTCCGCCCCAGAAGGCGACAACATCCATGCGTCGGTAACTGCGGTGGAGATATCCGACGGCCGTGCAACCGAGGTCAAGAGCTACACGTTGGGGCTCGACGCTGACGTGGCTATCTCGGCTGACGGGGCACGCCTATTCGGTGTGTCGAGGACCTTCGTGAGTGACAACGAGATAGAAGACACACTCACTGTGGTAAGTACCCAGACTGGCAGCCAGACGAAGCTTGTGCTTCCCTTCCAATGGCAAGGAACCACTGGCTTCCATCTGACAAGTAAGATTGCGGCGTCGCCAGACGGAGCGGATGCCTACATTCTTGTGGGATCTGACAGCGGCGGTTCTGGTCAGCATCAGTCACTTGCGACCTACGATGCCGGCCGTGGGCAGGTGCTCCCGCAAACGGCGGGCCTTCAAGGCTGCGGTGCACCTTTGATCATTCCGCGACTAGGTGGTGAGGTTATTGCCGTTTGCCCAACCTCCAACGACGTGCGATTCCTCAAAATTTCAGAGGAAGGCAGCGCGGTCAATGAGGCGACCCTATCCCTCTCTAGGAGTGCGTCGACGACGACCGACGGGAATGGGAACGTCATTGATGCGAGTTTTGTGAGCGGAGCGGTTCTTTCTCCGGACGGGACGTTGCTCTACGTCGTATCGCGTGATGGTCGCGTTACGGTCGTTGATGTAGAAGCGCAAACCGTGTCCTTGACCGCAAAGTTGGACATGCCGCCCGATCGTCTCATCGGTGTCTCGCAGGTCGGTATCTCTTACAGGGGAGATCAACTTATCCTTGGCCTGTCGCCTGGAGAGAGCTCAGACGTGCGAGCGGACGAGATTCTGGCGGTCGACACGTCAGACTGGAGCAACGTCGTGAGCGTTGCCACGTCCCCTTTCTGGGCGCTCTCAGCGGCAAGCGACGGCCCTTGGGTCTTTACAGTAGATCGCGAGTCGGGAATGCTTGGGATGATCGACTTGGAGCACAGAGTCGATATCGGAGTACTCGCTAAAGTCGGAGATCAACCCCAAGCGATACTCTGCGCGCCTTGACTCCTCTAGGGTCTTCGCGCGATTGTGAGAGCAGAGACGATCCTGGCAAGGAGTGCCAGTTTGAGTGCGTGCCACGATCTCGCGACTGGAGCCCCTGGGCTTTGGTACCGTCCCGTATCTCGCGGTGGCTGAGGTCGCCTACCGGCTCGCCGGGAAAGCAGAGTCCGCTTCCTTGGTGACCTGGCGGTCCACCGCACCCGGTTCCTTTGGACACCCGACAAGCGCCCTCATGATGGCGCGAGAGGTGGTCCAAAGTGACGGTGGTGGCTGGGAAGAAGCGCTCCGGTTAGGAGGTCCGGTGGTCGGTCGGGCGGAAGGGCGATGCCGTGATGCGCCTGCTCCGGGACGAGGACCTCGACACGGTGGCTCGCGAGTTGCGCATCGAGGCTCATCGTCTGGCCGCTTGAGCAGCCCCCATTTCTCCTCGCCCAGGACCCGACCGACCGCAGGCTCCGCACGATGGAGCTCGAGGACTGGCAGGCGGATCCCGCCCGGGAAGCGGCCGAGGTAAGCGCCGAGACGATCTGGACAAAGCGTTGGACGACGATCGAGGAGCTTCAAGCGGCCGTCCATTGATTACATCGACCTCTACAACAACGAGTGGCTCATCGAACGCCACGGGCGTTGGACGCTTCGGGAAGGCTACGAGGCGTGGCTCAAGACGAGGGAGGCGACATGATCGCCAGGCCTTCCACCCGACCGGATCGCGAACGGTCTCTACGGGGGCTCTCAAGGGCACGTTCCGAGCCGGTTGGCCAAGCGGCGCGAGTTCGGCCGGTCGCAGGACGCCGGCGAACCCTTCTACGCTCGCTCAGAGGAAGTCAGGAAAGTGTCCAAGGAACAGGATCGGTTCAGCGGCTGGGAACCTGATGACGAAACCGGCGGGATCCGGATCGCCGAACTCGTAGCGGCTACCGAGACCTTCCCCCCTCGGCATCGCGGACGCCTCCGCCGTCGCCACCGTGGAAGACCTTCGCGTTGTGCGGCTGGCAACGCGGCGATCCTTGGCACTCATCGGTTGTGGTGGGCCAGCTCACGCTCCTGCATTCGAGATAGCCCTGAGATCGTTGAGCCGCGCGAGAAGCGTCTCCCACGAGTTCGAATCGCGTCCCGTCAGGTCCACTTCGTGTGATGCCGTCTTACAGCCCGACGCCGGCGCGCTCCGCTCCCGGCAACGGCAGCTGACCGACGATCGCCTCGTAGCCCACGGCGCTCGCGTGGCGGCGCAGATCCTCCGCCAGCGAGTCGGCGGATGGGCTGCCCGTGGCGACCGCGAGCCGGACGGCTGCGAGCCGAGCCTCGAACAGACCGAGGGGCGGGTTCCCGCCGGTCGCCACCTCGACCCAGTGGCGCGCCTCTTCGACGCGACCCGCGGTGAGGAGCACGGACGCGAGGCCGGCGGCGTGCCACGTCTGGAACAGGGGGATCCCCGCCGAGACGGTCAGCCCGTGGCGATACGCCTCCTCGGCCGCGGACAGGTCGCCCGCCGCCCGGCTCGCCAGAGCGAGGGCGCGCAAGGCCGCGGCGGTCCATTCTCGATGCTGCAGCTCTTCGGCGATGGCCAGGGACGCCCGGGCGCCGCGCACCGCGTCGTCGCTGCGGCCGAGCGCGGCGAGCGCCTCGCTCCGGTGCCACAGCGCGTACCCTTCTCCCTCCCGTTCCCCCAACGAGACGGCCAGGTCGAGGGCGCGCTCCGCCTCGGCGAGCCCGCCGGCGGGCTCTGCCATGAAGACGAGACCGTGGCCGCGGGTGGAGCGTGGGGTGACGACCCGCGCGAGCTCGCCCGCCTCGGCGAACAGGTTGGCTACCCGGTCGAACGCCGCCACCGCATCGGAGACGTGCCCACTCATGAACAGGGCCATCGCACGCCCGTCGAGGATGTTGGCGACTCCGTCGGCGTCTTCGAGCTCCTCGAACAGGCAGAGGGCTTCGTCTGCGCGCCGGTCGGCTCGCCCTAGGTCTCCGAGGTTCATGTCCACGATCGACCCCACGTACAGCGCCTCCGCCTTCGCACGGGCATCCCGACCGGCGTCGGTCAGCGCCAGGTCGACGAGCCCGGCTGCGCGCTCGTAGTCATCGGACCCTGCCGCGAACATCGCGAGGCTCGCCAGCGTCCGGGCCCGCATCGGACCGCTGCCTTGGCCGCCCAACGCGGCTCGGGGATCGACCGCTCGGGCTTCCGGGAGCATCTCGGCGAGGACGCCGACCGCGGACTGCCTGACGCCTCGAAGGACCTTGCTCTGCACCTCGTACGCCTCCGCCGACGGGTCGAGCCCGAGTTCGTCTCGCAGCCGCCGGCGGAACGCGTCGAAAGCCTCGAGCGCGCCCACCTGGTCTCCGCCCTGGGCGAGCGCGCTCACGAGTAGCAGGTTGCCGAGCTCACGCAACGGGTTGTGTTCGACCGCCGCCTCGGCCAGCCGGGTCGCTGCGGGGACGTTCCCCAGCGCGATCGCCGATCGCGCGCCTCCCTCCAGCGCCTCGAGCCGGAGATCGGCGAACTCGTGCCGGAACGGCTCGGCCCAGTCGCTGTAGGCGTGCTCGGGCAGTGGGTCACCCCACGCGGTGAGCGCCTCGTCGAACGCCCGCAGCGCCGACGCCGGTCGCTCGGCTGCCAGGTAGGTGCGGCCGCGGGCGACCGCGGAGGCGAAGCGCTCCACGTCGACCTCGATGCGATCGTCGCCCGCCAGCAGCAGCCCGCCCGACACCGCCTCGACCAGGGAGTGGGCACCCAGCGCGCGGCGGGCGCGGCTCGCGAGCACGTCCAGGTTCCCGGGCGGGTCGCTCGGCGGACGGTCGCCCCATAGCGCTTCGACCAGCACATCCCGCGACAGGAGGGTTCCCCTCCGTACCGCCAGCAGGGCGACGAGCGTCCGGGTCAACCTGCCACCGAATCGCTGGTACGGGACATCCGCGCCGTCGATCCGGACCGCGAAGCGCCCCAACAGGCGGATCTCGACGACCCCCATCGGACGAGTCTCCCCTTGTCTGCAGGGAATCTGCAAGGTCTCCTCCCTACCGTGCACCCGAACGGGCTCACGGGGAGCCCTCGGCACGGGGAGGCGCCATGGCGAGAGAGGACGTCCATCGGGAGATGAAGGAGATGTTCGGCACCGTCATCTCCTTCGTGGACCGGATCCCGGACGAGTACATCGACTCGGAGTGGGATCTCATCAAGCGCGTCCAGTTCGGGGGGACGCTGATCCCGAACAAGTACAAGGAGCTGATCGGGCTGTCGGCCTCGGCGGTGACGCGGTGCCGGTACTGCGTGCTGTTCCATACCGAAGCGGCGAAGCTGTTCGGCGCCACGCAGGCGGAGATCGAAGAGGCGCTCCACTACACGAAGCTCGTGCAGGGGTGGAGCATCTACCTCAACGGGCTCGCGTTCGACTACGAGGAGTTCGAGGACGAGGTCAACCGCGTCGTCGAGTTCGTGAAAGCGGGTGCTCACTGAGATGCGGCTGGCGTGGGACCGGACCGGCGTCGTCCGGATGACGGTGCGGATCGAGGAGCTGGCGGCATTGGTGGCCGGCGGGCGCCTCGCTCTCGCGGCGCTCGAAGAGGGATCGTCCGAGCGCAGCGCCGGACTCGGGCGTGTCCTGGGGGACTTCGACCGGGCCGCCCACGCCCTCCGCACCACGACCGTGAGGGGAGATCCGAAGCCCCACGCGAAGAGGGAAGGAGGAGGTCCATGACCATGTCGCACGAGCAGGCGATCGCCGAGCTGGGGGAGCACCTGCGACCCGTGTTCGAGCAGAGCTCGGACGGCGTCTACATCTGGCTGGACGAGGGGAACAAGCGCTGCAATGCGAAGCTGGCCACCATGTTCGGGTACACCGTCGAGGAGTGGGAAGCGGTCGAGGACTTCGCCCACACGTTCGTCGCGGATCGCGATCGCGGGCTGTACGTCTGGAACTACCAGAACCGCGTCGGCGGGCTGGAGTTTCCCGCGACCTTCCGCTTCCGGGGCGTGCGCAAGGACGGATCGAGCTTCGAGGCCGAGACCGACATGATCCCGCTCACCTACGGCGGGCATTCGATCGCGTACCACTTCATCCGCTCGGTCGGCACGTGACTCGTCCGGCGTTGATCACGGGTCGCGTGCGGCAGCGGCGCGGGCGGAGACGTTCGCGGGCTGCGCGAGGGCGTGGATCGCGCCGTTGGGCCTCAGCCAACGCAGCCTTCCGCCCGCGTCGCGCTGCACGCGCCAACCGTGTTCGTGCACCAGCCGATGGTGGAAGAAGCAGACGAGCACCAGGTTGTCGAGGTCGGTCTGGCCGCCGTCACCCCACCACACGACGTGATGGGCCTGAGTGAACCGACGAGCCCCGCACCCGGGGAACCGGCACTCGACGTCGCGGTAGCGCAGCTGCCGCATCATCGCGGCGGACGGCTCGCGGGTGAGCCGACCGAGCCGGAGCGGCTCGCCACGCTCGTCCTCGAGGACGGTCTGGACCCGCGCATCGCAGAGCAGGCGACGCGCGGTCTCGGGGTGCAGGCGTCCGCCCCCTTCGATCTCGGCCGCGCCGTCGGTGCCCACGAGGTCGCCGAGCCGGGCGTGGACGACGACCGTTGCGCGATCGGGGTCCGCGTCGACCGCGATGCGCGCCGAACAGAGGGCGACGAGCGCGTCGGCTCGCCGAGCATCGGCGAAGCTCGGGTCCTCCTCCCCGGGCATCGACGGCAGCGTGTCGGTCACCCGTTGCAGCGCCCTGGCCACCACGGCACCCTGCGCCGCAGGGAGCTCGGCCTCCATCCCGAATCGGTTCCCGTCGTCCAGGTACCACCAGTTGAGGTAACGCGCACGCTCGGCCTGGCGCACGTCGTCGATGGCGCGGCGGACCTCGAGGTCCGCCTTCCGCCGCACCGCGGCGGCGGAAACATACTTCGCCCACGTGATCAGACCCGCCTCGGTCTCGAAGTCGGCGAACCGGGCCAGCTCGACCACCTTGTCGATGCCCAGGTCGCCCGACGAGAGAGCTCGAGCCAGGTCCGTCAGGTGCTCGAGCGCGTGTGCGGCCGCGATCCAGCGCCGCGCCTTCCACTGCGAGATGCCTTGTCGCATCGACAGCCAGTGGGCCATGTCGCGTGCGCCGGACCCACGCCAGAGCGCGCGCCGGTCGACCTCCGCGACGTCGGCGAGGAGCGCTCGGTGGGCACGCGAGACCTCCCGATGCGATGCGTCGATAGCCTCGAGCAGCTCGTCATCGCTGCGTTCTTCGTACCGCTGCGCGTTCAGGGGCAACCCGGACCTTCCGGTCACGGGGGAGGAGACTTGAAAGCATATCGAACGTACGTTCGGATGTCAAGCCCCTCCGAGGGGACCGCCGCAACCGGGTCCTCCGACCCTAGGTAGCGCCACCGCGCCAGGCCGATGCTTGCGCAGACGAAGGAGGGCGCGATGGATTGCCCGGTGTGCGGGTGCATGGTCGACGTGGGAGAGCTGCCCGAGCACGTCGAGCTCGTGACCTGCGACTGCTGCGGCGTGGTCTGGATCGCGGACCGCGAAGAGCTCCATCGGATCCTGGTGGGTCCCGAGGACTGAGCCTACGTCGGCGCGCGTCGGTACCCTCTGCGGGTGCCGGACGCCGTCCACCTCTCCCGACGCCGCGCCCGCCGGCTGGCGATCATCGGCCAGCGTCTGTCGTTTCCACGACCGTCGTCGATCCTCGAGACCGTGCACGACCTGGGCATGGTCCAGCTGGATCCGACGTCGGTGGTGGCGCGGACCGAGCACCTCGTCCTGTGGAGCCGCCTCGGCAGGCGGTTCGGGGTCGACGAGCTCGAGAGGCTGCTCTGGACCGACCGCGAGCTCTTCGAGTACTGGGTTCACATCGTTCCGACGTCCGATCTCGCGGTCCATCGGGAGTCGATGAGGCGGTACCTGCGGGGCGACAACGCGCGCCGGCGATACGCCCGGACCTGGATGGAGCTGAACGAGAGCTTTGCCCGCTACATCCTTCGCGAGCTCCGCCGGCGCGGGCCGCTGCGGGCACGCGACCTGGAGGACCGCGTCGTCGTGCGATGGAGGACGGGCGGATGGAACGACGAACGATCCCGCCACGTCGGCATGATGCTCGACCTCCTCTGGTCGCAGGGGAAGGTGATGATCGTCGGGCGCGACGGCCAGCAGCGGATCTGGGATCTGGCCGAACGCTCCCTACCGATGAAGGAGACCCCGCGGCTTCCCCGGGCGGAGGTCGCGCGTCGTCTGATCGATCGGCAGCTTCGTGCCCGCGGCGTCGACCGGGTTCACGGGTTCGGATGGGCCTTCGAGGGGCGCCCGCCCGGATGGGAGCGGGCGCTCGCCTCCCTGATCCGCGAGGGGGTCGTCGTGCCGGTCGAGGTCGAGGGCCTGCCGGGCGAGCACTTCGCGCACCGTGACCTGCTCGACGCGCCGTTCCGCGGCAGGACGACCGTCCTGTCGCCGTTCGACGACCTGATCTCCGACCGCGACCGGACCCAGCGGTTGTTCGACTTCCGGTTCCGGTTGGAGATCTACGTCCCCAGGGCCAAGCGCGAGCACGGGTACTTCGTGCTGCCGATCCTCCACGGCGACCGGCTCGTCGGGCGGATCGACCCGGCGTTCGATCGGAAGGCGAGGGTGCTCCGCGTGCATGCGGTTCACGCCGAGGATGGCGCGCCTGCCAACGCGTGGCCGGCGGCGAGCCGGGCGATCGACGAGCTCGCGAGGTGGCTCGGCGCCGACGAAGTCGACCTGCCGAAGCTGCCGCCCGTCTGGCGGTAGCTACTCCAGGAGCGAAAGCGGCGGCACGCCCGGATCCACGTGGTCGCCCGTGTAGCCCGTCGTGCCGTATCGCGAAGGATCCAGGTGTTCGAGCCAGGGTCCTGCGAACACCCCGGCGAACTCCTTCGCGTCGAGCATGTTCTGTTCGACGGCGTTGCGGGGCACGTACGGGCCGAGGTTGCCGCGGTAGGTCAGGTCCTGCAGGTGGGCCGCCACGTCCTCGACGCTGGCGCCGGCGTCCCAGAGCGCGCCGGTATCGAGGAAGATCTCGGCGGGGTACACCTGCTGCACCACGCTCGTGAGGCCCGGGCCGAAGGCGTTCTCGATCACGCGCTGCAGCTGGATCGGGTCCAGGCGGACGCCGTCGACCGCATCGGGTGTCGGACACTGTCCGTGGTCGGCGGTCACCAACAGCACGTACTCGCCGGGGAACCGCTCATCGAGCATGTCGACCAGACGCTGCAGCTGGGCGTCGACCGCGCGAAGGATCAGCGCCTCCCACTTCGACAGCATGTTGTAGATGTGCCCGGTGTAGTCGGGGGACTTGTAGTTGATGTACAGGAGGTCGGTCGTGCCGGTTCGGCCTACCGGCTCGGTGTCGAACGTGGCCTCGATCAGGTCGCCCTGGTAGTCCACGATCGGCGGACTGCAGCAGGGCGCCTGGCGGCCCTTCGGCGTGAACTCGGCGTCCCAGTCCGGAGCGACGAAGCCGGCCAAGTGCGCCTCGTAGACGTCGAGTCCCGGGTAGCCGGCCGGCATCCGGTAGAGATCGGGGTTGTTCGGCTGCCACTCGCGCGTGCCGAACTCGTCCCAGAAGACGGCGACCGGCTTCTGGTCGGGCGTGCGGTTCCGGCCGCCATGGCCGAGCATGCCGAGATGCCAGACCTGGTACCCGATCTCGCCGACCCACGCCCGGTTGGCCGTCCGGTCGCTCCAGAGGTCGGCGAGCGTGGGCACCAGGATGTCGCTCGGCATCGCGGCGCCGGGCTCGCCGTAGGCCTTGCGCACGGTCCCCCGGTCGTCGCGGATGTTGTGTCCGGTGATGCCGTGCGTGGCGGGGAAGGCTCCGGTCCCGATCGTCGCGTGGGCGCAGGCGGTGACGGCGGGGAAGGAGCCCGTCAGCGCGTTGCGGTAGTTCGCCCCCTGGTGCATCAGCCGCTTGAGGTTCGGCCAGTCGTCGCGCCAGTGGTCCAGGACATTCCACCCGCCGCCGTCGATTACGAACGTCACGACCACCTTCGGCGTGACGCCGGTCGTTCGCAGGCCCGGCAGCACTCGTCCGTCGCGATCGCGTGGCCAGTCCTCCATGCCGATCAGCTGCGCGGTGGTCGGCGCGAGATCGGCCAGGCTGACCCGTTCCTCGGAGTCGGACGGCTCGACGATCCCCGGCGCGTAGACGAGCAGCGGGACGCGCTCGAGGTACATCCACACCGACGCGTGGCTCGTCCGCGGATCGTTGGGGACCAGGTTGAGCGACTCGGGCGCGTAGTTCGCGCTGTTGAAGGGCGCGAGCAGAAGCTGGACCTCACCTGCTCGCCCGGGCCGGTACGCGCGGTGCACGAGCTCCATGTACTCGGCGCCGAGGCCCGCCGCGGCCCGGTCCTGAACGGCGCCCGCGTCGGGTCTGGCCAGCTTCGCGGCCACCCGCCCGACGACGGTTCCGCCGACGACCCATGCGGCACCCCCGAGGCCCGCCCACGCCAGGAACCGCCGGCGTCCCGGATCGGCCGCCCCGCCGACCTGTCGTGCCCACCACCATCCGGCGCCCAGGCCGCAGAGCAACACGACCAGGCCCGCGCCCACGCCCATCGAGATGCTTCCCATCAAGGTGATCGCAAGCGCGACCGCGCCGCCCGCGAGGCCGAGGAGGATCAACGCGCGAGGAGCTCGCTGCACGACCACATCGTAGAAGACGCGATCAGCGCATCGCGGGGTACCGTGAATCCTTGCGAGGCAGCCGCGTTAGGAGCGCTTGCGCTCGAGATCCAGGAACGGGAGCGCGACCACCGACGCCGCGACCTTTCCGCGTTCGCCCTCGACCGAGTATTCGACCGACAGCCGCGTGCCGATCCGCTCGAACTGCCGGTCGACCGACCCGAACGCGACCATCTTCTTGATCGTCGGCCCCCAGGTCATCGAGGTTGCACGACCGATCTGCTTGCCCTCCCGGTAGATGGGGACTGGGTCCCGGTGCACGAAGGGTGAGATCGCCGGCGCCAGACCGTGCTTCGCGTGCATGGCCTCGATCCCGGCCCACTCCAGCTCGAGGCCGACCAGACGGCGTTGCGGCCCGCCGGCCTCTCGTTCGGCGAGGAGCGCCCTGCGGCCGTTGAAGGTGGCCGCCTTGTCGAACGCGACGAGGCGGCCGAGGCCCAGCTCGAAGGGGGAGTAGGTGAGCTCGGGCGAGGTCGAGGTGCGCGCGCTGGTGTACTCGGTCTCGATGAGGATGAACCCCGCCTCGACGCGCGCGACGTCCATGGCCCGGATGCCGGCGGCGTGGATGCCGAACGGCACCCCGGCCTCGAACACCGCATCCCAGACCGCGAGGGCTCCCTCTGAGGGGATCCAGAGCTCGTAGCCGCGGTCGCCGGTGTAGCCCGTTCTGGTGACGTCGACGTCGATGCCCGCGATCGTGGCCGGCCGCCGGCGGAAGTAGCGCAGATCGGGCCAGTCCTGACCCGTGGCGGCCCCGAGCACCTCGCGCGACAACCGGCCCTGCAGGGCGAGCCCCACCGTGGTCTCGGAGACGTCGCGGATCTCAACGTCGAGGTTCGTGGCGTTCAGGACGAACCAGCGGTAACAAGGGTCGGCGGCGGTGATACGGAACGCCTGCTCGCCGGTGCGGGTGATCGTGCCGTCGTCCAGGACCTTGCCGTCCTCGTCGCACCAGGCCGCGTAGAAGACCTGGTCGATCTGCATCCTCGCGATGTCGCGCGTCGTCACGCGGTCGAGGAGGACGGCGGCGTCCTTCCCGGTTACCTCGTACTTGTACAGGGGCGAGACGTCGATCACGGCGGCCGCTTCGCGGATCGCGCTGTACTCGATGTCATGGAAGTCGGCATAGACCGCGGCGGCGAAGTAGCCCGACCATTCGCCCCAGGCTTCCTTCTTGTTGAGGTCGCGCTCACGCGCCCAGAACGCGGTTCCGACGCTCACGTGCCGTAGCGTACCCGCGAGGGACCGTCCCCCCTGCACGAGCGCGCTGACCTCAGGTCAACGGGCGTTTGGCTGAGGGGAAAGGCCGCGGCTAGCATCCGGCTCGGATGGCCAAGCGATACGACGCGGTCGTGATCGGGGGCGGGCACAACGGCCTCGTGAACGCCGCGTACCTCGCGAAGGCCGGGCTCAAGGTGCTCGTGCTCGAGCGACGCCCCATCCTCGGCGGGGCGACGCTCACCGAGGAGATCGTGCCGGGGTTCAAGTTCTCGGTCTTCTCCTATGTGGTGTCGCTGCTCCGCCCGGAGATCATCCGCGAATTGCAGCTGCCGAAGCACGGGCTGGAGATCCTGCCGCTCGACGGCACGATCACGCCGCTCGAGGACGACTACCTCTGGCGCGTGAACGATCACGGCACGACCGTGCGCGAGCTCCGCCGCTGGTCGCTCAACGACGCCGAGGCCTACGAGGAGTACGGCCCGCTGATGGCGGAGATGGGCCGGTTCATCAAGCCGATCCTGTCCGTGCCGCCCCCCGATCCGGGGAAGATCGCGCCGATGGAGTGGTTGCCGCTGACGCCGCTCGCGCGCAGGTACATGGACCTGCCACGACGGCTGCAGACCACGTTCATCCAGCTCATGACGATGAGCGCGGCCGACTTCCTGGACCAGTGGTTCGAGACCGAGCCCCTAAAGGCCACGATGAGCGCGTCGGGCATCATCGGCACGTTCCAGGGGCCTCGGTCGCCCGGCACGGCGTACGTGCTGCTGCACCACTACATGGGCGAGATCGACGGCGCGTTCCGGGCCTGGGGCGTGCCCCGCGGCGGCACCGGCGCGATCGCCTACGCGATCGCCAACGCTGCGCTCGCCGAGGGCGTCGAGATCCGGACCGAGTGCCCGGTCGTTCGCGTGCGAACGCAGGGCGGCAGGGCCACTGGGGTCGTGCTCGAGTCCGGCGAAGAGATCGATGCCGGCGTCGTGATGTCCTCGCTCGACTCGCGCTGGACGTTCATCAAGCTGCTGGAGGAGCACGACCTGGAGCCCGGGTTCCGCGAGGAGGTCCTGCGCTACAAGTACCGGGGCTCCTCCGGGAAGGTGAACCTGGCGCTCGACGGGCTCCCGGAGCTCGCCTGCAAGCCGGGGACGGGCGAATGGCTCCGCGGTGCGATCTCGTTCTCTCCGTCGCTGGACTACATGGAACGCGCGTACGACGACGCGAAGTACGGCCGATTCTCGAAGCGCCCGTACGTCGACATGATCATCCCGACGCTCGTGGATCCGACGATGGCGCCTCCGGGCAAGCACGTGATGAGCTGCTTCGTACAGTACGCGCCGTACCACCTGGCCGACGGCGACGTGTGGGACGACGCGAGGCGCGAGGCCTTCGGTCAGAACGTGATCGACACGATCGAGGAGCGGTTCCCCGACATCCGGAAGCACATCGTCGGAGCTCAATTCGTGACGCCGAAGGACATCGAGGACATCACGGGGCTCACGGAGGGCAACATCTTCCAGGGCGAGCTGTCTCTGGAGCAGCTGTTCTTCAACCGGCCGGTACCCGGGTGGGCGCGCTACCGCACGCCGGTGCGCGACCTGTGGATGTGCGGGTCGGCGACGCATCCGGGCGGCGGCATCATGGGCGCGCCGGGGCGGATCGCGGCGCTCGAGTACCTGAAGGAGAAGCGGCGCGGGCGGAGGGTCGCCTGATGGCGCGGACCGACGTGGTCGTGATCGGCGCCGGTCACAACGGCCTGGTCGCAGCCGCCTACCTGGCGAAGGCAGGCCGGAAGGTCACCGTGCTCGAACGGTCCGACGCGGTCGGCGGGATCCTGCGACCGAGCCAGATCGCGCCGGGCTTCACGGCGCCCGGGCTCGTGCACACGGTCGGACGCCTCCGCGCGTCGATCGTGAAGGACCTTCGGTTGGCCCGGCACGGGTTCGACCCGATCGCCCCCGATGTCCGGATGTTCGCTCCCCAGCCCGACGGGTCGGCGGTGACCTTCTGGACCGAGCCCGCGAGGACGGTCGACGAGCTTCGCTCTCGGAGCACGCACGACGCCGATCGGTTCGGCGCGTTCGATCAGAAGATCCGGTCGATCGCGAGCTTCCTCGCCTACGTGAACGTCGCGACGCCGCCTGACCCGAAGTCGCCCTCGATCGCCGACGCGATGCTCGGGCTGAAGCTCGGCAAGCGGTTCCGCGACCTCGGGCCCAAGCCTGGGCGCGAGGCGATCCGGGCGGCGCCGATGGCGGTCGCGGACCTCGTCCAGGAGGTCTTCGAGGAGGAGGCCGTGCGCGGCCCGCTCGCCAGCCGCGGCGTGCTGTTCACCTCGATGGGGGCCTGGGCGACCGGGACTGCGTTCGTGCTCCTGAACGACTCCGCCGGCAACGACGGCGGCGCCGCGGGAACGGCGGTCTTCGCGCGTGGCGGCACCGGTGCCCTGGCCGCGGCGCTTGCGAGCGCCGCGGCCACCGCCGGCGCGGAGATCAGGACGGCGGCGACGGTGGCGGAGATCCGCAGCAAAGACGGCCGTGTGTCGGGGGTCACCCTCACCGACGGCACCGAGCTGGACGCCAGGGTCCTGGTCTCCGCGGCCGATCCGAAGACGACTCTCCGGCTCTGCGACCCGGCAGACCTCGGCCCGGCTCTGGTGTGGCGCGGGGAGAACATCCGTCAGCCCGGGGCGACCGCCCGGGTGAACCTCGCGCTCTCGTCGCTGCCGGTGTTCAACGGCGCCGACGGGGCCGAGCGCCTGCGGGGCCGGATCGTGATCGCCCCGTCGATCGACGACGTCGAGCTTGCGATGGACGCGCACAAGTACGGCCGGGTGGCCGAGGAACCGCTCCTCGAGGCGACGATCCCGACGCTCGTCGACCCCTCGTTGGCGCCCGCGGGCAAGCACGTCATGAGCGTCGTGTTCCAGGCGGCGCCGAGGCACCTGCGCGACGGCGACTGGGCGACCGAGCGCGACCGCGTCGGCGACATCGTCGTCAAGACGCTGGAACGGTACGCGCCCGGACTCGGCGAGCTGATCGAGGCCCGGCAGGTGATCACCCCCGAGGACATGGAGACCGCTCACGGACTGGCGGGTGGGCACGTCCAGCATGCGGAGCCGGGTTTGGACCAGTTCTTCGCGTGGCGCCCGCTCCTGGGGCACGCCCGGTACGCGTTCGCGCTCGACGGCCTGTACCTTGCGGGCTCGGGGGCGCACCCGGGCGGCGGCGTCACCGGCGGCCCCGGTGCCAACGCGGCGAAGCAGCTGCTGAAGGACAAGCGTTAGCCCCGATGGCCGACGCCCCCGAGTTCCGGATCGAACGCTCCGAGCTCCTGGAGGGAGCCTCCGAGTACGACGAGTTCTCCGACGCGGAACTCCCGAGCTACGTCGGCTCCACGTCGTTCCAGAAGCTTCCCTGGATCCCCGACGACGAGGCGCTGGCGGCCTATGCGCCGGAGGTCGCGATCGTCGGCGCGCCGGTCGACGAGGGGGCGTCCAACCGTCCAGGCGCGCGGTTCGGGCCGCGCGCGATCCGCGCCGCCACCTACCACTCGGGCGACCTGTGGTCGATCCAGCTGCAGACGTCGCTGTTCGACAAGGTGCGGTGCGCCGACGCGGGCGACGCGCCGGTGGTCGCGTCACGGCTCGAGCGCGCCCTGCGCGTCGTGCACGAGAAGGTCCTCCGAGTGGCGCGGACGGGCGCCGTCCCGATCGTGCTCGGCGGCGACCACGCGATCACGTATCCCTCCTGTGCCGCGGTCGTTCGCGCCGTGCATCCCCGGACGGTCGGTCTGATCCACTTCGACGCGCACGCCGACACGGGCCTCGAGGTCTGGGGGTCGCTCCTCAGCCACGGCACGCCGATGCGGAAGCTGATCGAGGAAGGCTGGGTCGCCGGGCGGAACTTCGTGCAGCTCGGGCTTCGCGGCTACTGGCCCGAGAAGGAGACGTTCGACTGGATGGACGAGCAGGGTATGCGGTGGCATCGCATGACCGAGATGGAGGAGCGGGGGAGCGAGGCGGTGATCGCCGACGCGATCGGCGAGGCACTCGACGGGCCCGAGTGCATCTACCTCTCCGTCGACATCGACGTCGTGGACCCGGGGAACGCGCCGGGGACCGGCACGCCCGAGCCGGGCGGCATGCTGCCGCGCGAGCTGCTTCGCGCGATCCGCCAGATCGTCGGCGCCGTCGACCTGGTGGGGATGGATGTGGTCGAGGTGTCGCCGCCGTACGACCACGCGGAGGTGACGGCGGCGCTGGCGCACCGGTGCGTGCTCGAGGCGGTCGGCGCTCTGGCGGCGAAGCGGACGTCGTGAACGAGGATCCGCACGCGGGAGAGCTCGCCGACAACAAGCGACTCTGGGAGGCGTGGACCGCGATCCACACGACGGGGTCCTTCTACGACGTCGAACGGTTCCGGACCGATCCGGCCGACATCAGGATCCGGCCGTTCGAGCGCGACGACGTCGGCGACGTCACGGGGAAGACGCTGCTGCACGTGCAGTGTCACTTCGGGCTCGACACCCTGTCGTGGGCGCGCCTGGGCGCGCAGGTCACCGGGGTCGACTTCTCGCCCTCGGCCATCGCTTTCGCGCGACGGCTGGCCGAGGAGGTCGGCCTGGGAGGGACGGCGCGGTTCGTCGAGTCCGACGTGTCCTCGATGCCCGAGGCCCTCGCGGGAGAGACCTTCGACGTCGTCTACACGTCGCGTGGGGTGCTCGGATGGCTGCCCGACATCGACCGCTGGGCGGACGTCGTCGCCGGGTGCGTCGCGCCCGGCGGCCTGTTCTACCTGCACGAGATCCATCCGGTCGTGCAGACGATCGCCGAGGAGCAGACGGTGCCCAACCCGCTCACCCTCGCCTTCGACTACTGGGGCGGTCGGACCCTGAGCTTCCCCGTGCAGGGGACCTACGCGGACCGCGACGCCGAGGTCGAGGCCGAGGTCGAGCACGGCTGGAACCACCCGCTCGGCAGGATCGTCACGGGCCTGGCCCGCCACGGCCTCCGCATCGAGCTGCTCGACGAGAAGCCGTGGCTCGAATGGGAGCTGCCCTGGCTGGTCCCCCTCGGCGAGGACCGATGGGGGTTCCCGCCGGACCAGCAGGGAACGATCCCGTTGATGTGGACGCTCCGCGCGCGCAGGGACGGCTGACCCCTCAAGGGCGGGCCGCGCGGGGTCGAAGCCTGAAGCGTGCTCGAGCCGCAGCCTGCGTTCGGCGAGGCGACCGCGGCGTTCCGGCGGCTGGTCGAGAACGTCCGCGAGGTCATCGCCGGGAACGACCTCGCCGTGCAGACGTCGGCGATCTGCCTGTTCGCGGACGGCAACCTCCTGCTGGAGGGCGTCCCCGGGGTCGGGAAGACGACGCTGGCGCGGTCGCTCGCGGTGTCGATCGGCGGGGACTTCAGCCGGATCCAGGCCACGCCGGACCTGCTGCCGAGCGACCTGACCGGCATCAGCGTCTACGACCAGGCTCATGGAGCGTTCCGCTTCGTCCCCGGGCCGGTGTTCGCCAACGTCGTGCTCGTCGACGAGGTGAACCGGACGACGCCGCGCACCCAGTCGGCGTTGCTGGAACCGATGGAGGAGCGCCAGGTCACCGTCGAGGGAGTCACCCACCGGCTGCCCGAGCCGTACCTCGTGATCGCCACCGAGAATCCGGTGGAGCAGCACGGCACGTACCCGTTGCCCGAGGGACAGCTCGACCGGTTCGCGCTGGCGGTCGGCGTCGGGTATCCGGACGCCGACGGATCCACCGGCCTGGTGCGGCGCCAGCTCGAACGGCACCCGCTCCGCGACCTCCGGCCGGTGCTGACGCCCGGCGACGTGCTCGCGGCGCAGTCTGCCGTCCGTGAGGTGTTCGTCGACGAGGCGGTGCTCCAGTACGCGGTCGCGCTGACGCAGGCGACGCGGGAGGCGCAGGAGATCGCGCTCGGAGCCTCGCCGCGGGCGAGCGTGTGGCTCGTCCGGACGGCGCAGGCACGCGCGCTGTCGCTGGGCCGTGACTACACGTTGCCCGACGACGTCAAGGCGCTGGCCGTCGCTGCGCTCGCGCACCGTCTGGTTCCCAACGAGAGCCGGGGTGGCGGCCAGACGTGCCGTGGTGTGGTGCGCCGGCTCCTCGACGAGGTTCCGATCCCGTTGCACGTCGCTCGCCAGGGCTGATCTCGATGCGGCTGCGCAAGCGGGCCGCATCGCTCCTCGGCGGCGCCGCCATCCTGTTCGTGATCGGCACGAACGTCCAGGCAGGCTGGCTCTACGTATTGGCGGCACTCCTGCTGGGCGCCCTGGTGGCCGGGCTGGTGCTGCCGTTCGCGGCGCTCCGCGGTCTTCACGTCGAGCTCGTGTCGCCGCGCGAGGCGATGCAGGGCGAGGATTCGTTCGTCGATCTCCGCCTCACGAACCGGGGGCTGGGCACCCGCTGGGCGGTCGTTGTGGCCGACGCCCACCTCTGGCCGACGGAGGTCTACGTCGCCTCCGTCGGGCCGGGGGAGCGCGTGGACCTCACGACCTTCCGCCGCCCGCTGCGACGCGGGGACGTCCGGACGACGTCCGTGACGGTTCGCTCGAGCGCGCCGTTCGGTGTCGCCGAGCGCAGCCGACGGTTGCCGGTCGACGCCGCGACGCTCGTGCTCCCACGGGTCGTCCCGATGAGTCCGCCACGGTACGTCGTCCCCGTCAGCACGACCGAGGCGGCGATCCACACCTCGCCTCGCCCGGGCCGCGGCCCCGAGTACCTGAGCGTCCGCGAGTATCGATCGGGCGACTCCCTGCGCCACGTCCACTGGCCGCTGACGGCGCGTCACGGCCAGGTCATGGTGCGGGAGTTCGAAGAGGAACAGACGCGGCGTCTCGCGGTCGTCGTCGACACCGAGCGCGACGCGGGAACCTCGTGGACGCCGCTCGATCGCGGGTGCAGCGTCGCGGCGTCCGTGATGGACGCGGCGCTCGCGCACGGGCACGGGGTCCGCTTGATCGCGGCGCGCCGGACCGGTGCGGTGGACGTGCTCTTCGGCGCGTGTGGCGAGGAGGGTCTCCGGTGGCTCGCCCGGCTCGAGGCGTCGGCGCGGCCGCTCGACGACGTCCTCGACGGCCTGGGGCACGCCGAGCTTCGCGGGGTGGAGACGGCGCTCGTCGTCGTCCCCTCGTGGCCGGATCGAGACGTCGTGCGGTCGGAAGCCGCGGTCCGTCGGCTGACCGGTCTCGTCGCGCGCGTCGTGGTGGTCCCGGTTCCGATCGGTCCCGACGACGACCGGGACGCGGCCGCGATGCTTGACCTGGCGAACGAGGTGCGGGCGTGAAGCTGCGCGCGCACGCTTCCGGTCCGCCCGAGGACTCGCTCGCGATGCGGGTGGTGGTCGCGTTCGCGGTGGAGGTCGGGATCCTCGCCGTCGTGTCCCGCGGGGCCGTCGACCCGGCGGTCGGCATCGTGTCTGCGGTGCTCGCCCCGGCCGCCTACGCGTTCTCCTACGTGCGTCGCCGGCGATCCGGCGTCGTCGTGAAGCTCCTGCTGGCGGCCGGGCTGTTCGTCGCGCTTGGGCAGTTCCTCGATCACGCGCGGGTCGTGCGCACCGTCGACGAGGCGCGCGTGCCCCTCGCGACGCTGTTCCTGTGGGTCCAGGTGCTCCACGCGTTCGACGTCCCGCGTCGGCGCGACCTGGCGTTCTCCATGGTGTCGAGCACCACGCTGATCGCGGCGGCCGGCGTGCTCGCGCTCACCACCGGCTTCGTTTGGTACCTGCTCGCGTGGGCGGCGCTCGCCGGGACCTGGCTGCGGCTCTCGGCGCGGCCTCGTCCAGACCAGGTCGCCGAACCGCTCTCGATCCGACACGTGCGAACCCGGCGCCGCCAACGCCTCGCGGGCGTCCGCTCCGGCTCCCTCGCATGGGTCGCGGCACTGGCGGCGGGGGCGGCGGTGTTCATGGTCATGCCGCACGTACCGGCCTCGCTCGTGCGCACACCCCCGTTCTCGCTCGGCGACCGCGCTCCGTCGGCCGCGCCAGATGACGCGATCGGCAATCCCGGGCTCCCGCCCGCCGGGTCCGACGGGGTCGTGGACTTCGCTCCGGACGGCTACCCGGGATTCAGCGACGCGATGGACCTCCGGGCCAGAGGCCAGCTCTCGGACCAGATCGCGTTCCGCGTGCGCGCGAGCCGGCCTGCACTCTGGCGAGCGGAGGCGTTCGACACCTTCGACGGCCGGGTGTGGACGGCCTCGAGCGATCGGTTGCGGCCGGTGTCCGCCTGGGACCTGGTCGACGGCCTCTCGGTGCCTCCGGGCCGGCTCGACGTCAGCCTCGCTCCGACGTACGCGACGCGGTTGGTCCAGACCTTCTACATCGACACGCCACAGCCGAACGTGCTGTTCGGCGCGGCGCGGGTGGACACCGTGTACTTCCCGGCCGGGGGTCTGCGTGTGAGCGAGGACGGTTCGATCCGTTCCCCGATCCTCTTGGACCAGGGCCTCGTGTACTCGGTCGAGTCCGAGATCCCGTCGATCGAGCCCGACCTGCTACGGCGCCTGCCGGCGCCGCGCACAGACGCGCGGGCGCTCCGTCCGTACCTGCAGCTCCCGGCGGACCTTCCTGCACGCGACGTCGAGCTGGCGCGGTCGATCGTTGCCGGCGCTCGATCCGAGTTCGACGCGACCATGGCGGTGCAGTCGTGGCTGCAGCAGCACACGACCTACGACCTGACGGTCCCTCGTGAGCCCGACGGCGTCGACGCGGTGGACCATTTCCTGTTCGACACGCGCCGGGGGTTCTGCGAGCACATCGCGAGCGCGATGGCCGTTCTGCTGCGAGCATCGAGCATCCCGACACGCGTGGTGACCGGCTACGGGCCCGGCGAACGCAACCCGCTCACCGGCTACTTCGAGGTACGGCAGTCCGACGCGCATGCCTGGGTCGAGGTCTACTACCCCGGCGCGGGCTGGCTGCCGTACGACCCGACGTTCGGTGTGCCCGCCGCGCAGCAGTCGTGGGGCTCGTGGTTCGTCGCACCCCAGCTCCTGGCGATGATTGGCCGATCGATCGCGCACGCCGTGCCGCGGCCGGTGAAGGCCGTCGTGGCGGCGACGGGACGCATGGTGGCCGCCGTGACGGCGGGACGCGTCTTGGTGTGGATCGCGGCGGTCTCGGCGCTCGCACTCGGGATCCTCGCTCGGCGCCGGCGCCGCGAACGGCGCCAGCCCCTCGACGCGATCGGTGCCGCCTTCGAGGAGCTCGTCGCCGCGCTGGCGGACTCGGGTCACCACCGGCATCCGTCCGAGACCCCGAGCGAGCTGATCGCCGGCCTGGACTCCGACGACGTCGTCCCCGAGGTCCGCTCGCTCGCCGAGACCGTGGTCCGCATCTTCGAGCGACAGCGATTCGCGCGGCCGCACCAACGCCCTTCGGCCGAGGACGTGGAACGAGCGCGCGCGGCGTCGGCCCGCGCGTGTGCCCTGGTCGGACGTTAGGCACGACGCGCGGTAGGGTTCCGCCCATGTGCCGGAGCATCAAGCGGCTGCGCGGCCCCGAGGGCGTGGCGACCGAGGACGAGATCCGCGAGGCGGCCCTGCAGTTCGTCCGCAAGGTGAGCGGCTTCCGAGAACCGTCCAACCGAAACAAGGAGGCGTTCGACGCAGCCGTGGACGACGTCGCGGAGACCTCTCGCAGGCTCCTCGACGCCGTCACGCGGAGGACCGCGTGAGCGGGTTCCCCCTCGACCCCAAACCCGACGACATGCGCGCGATGGGGGAGGCGGCCCTCGACCACGTCGTGTCCTTCATGGAGGGCCTCGAGACCGCGCCCGCCGACAAGAGCGAGGGCGGCCTCGCGATCGCCGAGCGGCTCCGCGCGGCGCCGCCGGAGGTGGGCGGCTCGTTCGACGAGGCGCTCGAGGAGTTCCGCCAGGCCTGGGGGCACACGTACGAGTTCGCGGGGCCCGGCTACCTCGCCTACATCCCCGGCGGAGGGCTCTTCGCGTCGGCGATCGCCGACCTGCTGACGCTCGGGACGAACCGGTTCGTGAACCTGTGGGTGCCCGCGCCGGGCGTCGTGCAGATCGAGCAGAACGTCGTTCGCTGGCTGTGCGATCTCTTCGGGTATCCGCAGGACGCGCGCGGGATCCTCACCTCGGGCGGCTCGATGGCCAACTTCTCGGCCGTCGTGACGGCGCGCCACGACCGGCTCGGCGAAGACTTCCTGGACGGCGTCTACTACGTGAGCGCGCAGACCCACGCGTCGGTGACCAAGGCCGCGGCCCTCGCGGGCTTCTCGCGCCGGAACGTCCGCATCATCCCGACCGACCTCGAGCTCCGGATGGACCCAGAGGCGCTTCGCGAGCAGGTGCGGGCGGATCGAGCGGCGGGTCTCCGCCCGTTCCTCGTGGTGCCGGCCGCCGGGACCACGAACACCGGCGCCATCGACCCACTCGACGCCGTCGCCGAGGTCGCCGCCCAGGAAGGGCTGTGGATGCACGTCGACGCCGCGTACGGGGGCTTCTTCGTCCTGACCGATCGTGGGCGCGACCGCTTCCGCGGCATCGAGCGCGCCGACAGCGTGACGCTCGACCCGCACAAGGGCCTGTTCCTGCCCTACGGGACCGGCTCGCTGGTGGTCCGCGACGGCGCGGCGCTGCGCGCCGCCCACCACGAGGGGGCCGCCTACCTCCAGGACCTGATGGCCGAGGGCGAGCTTCCCAACTTCACCGAGTACTCCCCGGAGCTCTCGCGCGACGTCCGCGGTCTGCGCGTGTGGCTCCCGCTCAAGCTCCACGGCGTCGCGAGATTCCGCGAGGCCCTCGACGAGAAGCTCGATCTGGCCGAGGAGGTCGACGCCGCCTTCCGGGCGATCCCGCAGCTCGAGCTCCCGTGGCGGACCCAGCTGACGGTCACGCCGTTCCGTCTCCGCGACGGCGGCGACGACGCCAACAAGGAGTTGCTCCGCCTGATCAACGCGTCCAAGCGCGTGTTCCTCTCGAGCACGGTGATCGACGATCGGTACACGCTCCGCGTCTGCATCGTGAGCCACCGCACGCATGGCGATCGCATCCTCGAGTGCGTCGAGATCGTCCGCGAGGCCGCCGCCGCGGTCGCGGGGTGAGCCGCTCGTGCCCGAGCTCCCCGAGGTTCGCGCGCTGGCCGAGCGTCTGTACGAGGTCGCTGCGGGGGCGACGTTCGTCCGGGCCGACCCGCTGCAGTTCTCGTCGCTGAAGACCTTCGCCCCGCGGCCCGACGAGCTGCGTGGGGCCACCGTCGAAGGCGTCACGTCGCACGGGAAGTTCGTCGTCGTGGCGTTCGCCGACGGCCGGCGCTTGCTCTTCCATCTCTCTCAGGGCGGCCGTGTCGACGTCGAGTCGCCGCCGAAGACGACGAAGCCACGCGGGTCGGTGGTTCGACTGCGCTTCGAGGGCCGGCCGTCGGTCCTGGTCAAGGAGTTCGGCACGCAACGCAAGGCGGGATGGTGGGTGCTGGCGGCCGGGGACGACGGCCCGCTCGCGAAGCTCGGTCCCGAGGTGCTGAGCGCCGCGGCCGACGAGCTGCTTCGGACCACGGCAGACAACCGGCGCGTGCACACGATCCTTCGTGACCAGCGCACGATCGCCGGGATGGGGCGCGGGTACACGGACGACGTGATGCACGCGGCGCAGCTCTCGCCCACGGCACAGCTCGCGAAGCTCTCGGCCGAGGACCGCGAACGGCTGGTCGAGGCGATCCACGCGGTGCTGACCGAAGCGCTCGAGGCCGAGCGCGCCCGCACCGGCGGGCTGCCGACCAAGATCGGCGACCACTTCACCGTGCACAACAAGCACGGACAGCCCTGTCCCCGGTGCGGCGCCGACCTGCGGCGCGTCTCCTACGAGGGCTACGAGATCACGTACTGCCCGGCCTGCCAGACGGGCGGCAAGCGCTTGAACGACCGGCGCCTCGACCGCCTACTCCGCTGAGCTGTCGCCCGTTGATACGGTCGCGGCCGCATGGACGAGCCGCCGCAACCGTCGGAGTCGCTGCCGCCGACGACGCCGCCCGAGCTCCGCGAGCCGGGGTTCCTCTCACGCATCCGGCGACACGCGATCGACCTCACGCCGCTCCGCGTGTCGAAGGACCTGCGACGGCTCGTCGTCGGGCAGGCGGTCTCCGAGTTCGGCACGCAGATCACGTTCGTCGCGGTCCCGGTGCAGGTGTACGAGATCACGCGGTCGCCACTGGCCGTTGGCCTGCTCGCGCTGTTCGAGGCGGTGCCGCTGCTCGTGCTCCCGATCATCGGTGGAGCGATCGCCGACGCGCTGGAGCGTCGCAAGCTCCTGATCTGGGCGCACATCGGGATGGTATCGCTGTCCATCGCGCTCGCGGCCAATGCCATGCTGGCGTCGCCGCATCTGTGGGTGCTCTACGCGTTCTCGTTCGTCTGGGCCGCGGCCTACTCACTCTACTCACCGGCGATCCGCGCGTGGCCGGCGCGTCTGGTCGGCCCCGGCCTGATCCCGTCGGTGATGGCGCTCGACGTGACGTATTACAGCAGCGCGGCGATCGCGGGTCCGGTGATCGCCGGCGTGCTCATCGCGAAGACGGGCTACACCAGCGCGTACGTCCTGGACGCGATCTCGTACGCCGCCGTCGTGGTGGCCGTCTTCCTGATGGCTCCCTCGCCGCCGGCGCACGAGGGCGCCGAGGTGGGGTGGGCCTCGATCAGGGAGGGGTTCCGGTTCCTGCGGGGGAAGCCGGTCCTGCAGGGCAGCTTCTGGATCGACCTCAACGCCATGATCTTCGGGTTGCCCGAGGCGTTGTTCCCGGCAGTCGTCCTGGACCGGCTCGGCGCGGGAACGGCGATGGTCGGCGTGTTCTACGCGGCCCACGCCGTCGGGAGCCTCCTCGGCGCCCTCGTGAGCGGCCGCGCCAAGCACGTGCGGCGACAGGGTCTGGCGTGCAGCGTCGCCGTCGTGGCGTGGGGCCTGGCGATCGCGGGGTTCGGTCTTTCGAGGACCGTCTGGCTCGCCCTCGGGTTCCTGGCGCTCGCGGGCGCCTCCGACTTCGTCAGCGGGATCTACCGCACGGCGATCCTCCTGCGCGTGACGCCCGACGAGATGCGCGGGCGCCTCGAGGGGATCAGCCTGGCGGTGGTCGCGACCGGTCCGTCGCTGGGGAACCTCGAGGCGGGGGCGCTGGCGACCGTCACGAGCGTTCCGTTCTCGATCGTGTCCGGCGGGGTGCTGTGTGTGATCGGCGTCGGCGTGTTGGGGGTCGTGCTTCCGGCCTTCCGCCGGTACGTGGCTCCGGTGGGCGAGGACGCGTAGACGTGTGCTTGCATCGGCTCGCGCGGTCGGTTGAGATACGGCCCGATCGCGACGAAGGGGGATCCGTGCTCGCGTACAGCACCACCGTCTACGACTGGATCAAGCTCGTGCACGTCCTGGCGGCCGTCGCGTGGGTCGGCAGCTCGATCTTCGTGCAGCTCTATGCGACCAAGCTGGACCGGTCGGGCGACCGGGCGAAGCTGGCCGGGTTCGCACAGGACATCGAGTTCTTCGGCGGGCGGCTGTTCGCCCCGGCGTCGGTCGTGGTGCTCGTCGTCGGCGTCGTCCTCGTCTGGTACGACCCGCGATGGGCGGTGAAGGACCTCTGGGTGATCCTGGCGATCCTCGGCTTCCTGTACACGTTCGTGACGGGCGCGTTCGTGCTCGGCCCCGAATCGGGCAAGCTGGGCCGGTTGATCGAGGAGGGCAGGAGCCCGGACGACCCGGAGCTCCAGCGGCGCATCCACAAGATCTTCCTCGTGTCGCGGTTCGACCTGCTGGTGCTCGTGCTGGTCGTTACCGACATGGTGGTCAAGCCGGGCAGCTGACCCCCGGCCGGCGTCAGATCTCGACGGCGACCGGTTCGCCGACCGGTTCCGGCTCGGCGTGCTCGAGGTGCACGGTGTCCCGTCCCGGGATGAACCGGTTCGCGGCGATCGAGGAGAGCAACAGCACGCTGCCCGCGAACACGAGCGCCGGGTGGAACCCCTTCATGAAGGCATCGTTGAACGCGTTCGTGACCGCGGCTTGGGTCGCCGGGCTCAGTCCGAGCGCGTGCAGATCGAGGCTGCCGTGCTTGGCGCCCTCGCCGATCGCGGCCATCTGCTGGGCGGTGAGCCCGAGCTTCGTGATGGCCGGTGCGAAGGCGTCCTTCAGCTGCGTCGTCAGGATCGCCCCCAGGAGCGCGATGCCGAGGACACCCCCGACCTCCCGGCTGGTGTTGGTCATTGCCGAGCCAAGACCCGCACGCTGCTGTCCGACCGAATTCATCACCGCGGCCGTCATCGGCGCGAGGGTCGCGCCCATACCGTGGCCCATCATGATGAAGATCGGGAACAGCACCCAGTACGAGGTGCCCGGCGTCAGCAGCAAGCCGAGCAGCACCAGCCCGCCTCCCGAGAGGAGCAGGCCGTAGGTCATCGGCGCACGGGATCCGCGGTGTGATGCGTAGCGGCCGGCGTTGGGGGCCGTCACCACGATCGCGAGCGTCATCGGCAGGAACGCGGCGCCCGCCTTGAACGGCGAGTACCCGTGGATGTTCTGCATGTAGAGGGTCAGGTAGAAGAACGTCGCGAACATGCCCAGCGCCACGCTGAACGCGACCGTGTTGCCGGCCGAGAACGCGGGGATCCGGAAGAACCGGAGCGGCATCATCGCGTGCTCGTTGCGCATCTCCCAGTACAGGAACGCCACCATCAGCCCGGCGGACAGCACGAACGAGCCGACGATCCGCGCCGAGCCCCAGCCGAGCTGATTCGCCTCGATCAACCCGTAGGTGACGAAGAAGAGCGCCGATGTGCCGAGCACCAGGCCGAGGACGTCCAGGCGCCGTGCGACCTCCGAGACGGATTCCCGCACCGTGGAGGAGGCTACGAACAGCGCGGCGATCCCGATCGGCACGTTGATGAAGAACACAGACTGCCAGCCGATGTGCTCGACCATGTAGCCGCCGAGGGTCGGACCGAGTGCCAGGGCGATGCCCGACACGCCCGCCCACAGCCCGATCGCGCGTGCGCGCTCCTTCGGCGGGAAGGTCACGGTGAGGATCGACAGCGTTCCCGGGATCAGCAGCGCGCCGCCGATGCCCTGGAAGGCCCTGGCTGCGATCAGCTGGCCGGGCGTCTGCGAGACGCCGCATAGGAACGAGAAGAGGGTGAAGACGAAGACACCAGCCAGGAACATCTTCTTGCGGCCGTACCGGTCCCCGAGGATGCCGCCGGTGAGCAGGAGAGACGCGAAGGCCAGGACGTAGCCGTCGACGATCCACTGCAGCTCGGAGAAGCCGGCGCCCAGGCCCTCCTGGATCCTCGGAAGCGCCACGTTCACGACGGTGTTGTCGAGCATCGCCATGGCCAGGGCGAAGCACATCGTGAGCAGTACGACGACCTTCTCCCGGGCGTTCTCTCCCTCGAATCCCAGCAACGTCACTGCGGGCTTCCTCCTTACGGCTCGTGCCCGGCGCGGGGCCCGGCATGCAGATGCCCAACCAACGCGAGGAGCCAGATGTTCCGGATCAGGTCAAACGACGGTACAGGCGGATCGAGAGCGGGACGAACACGGCAAGGATGCCTGCGATCCACAGGATCGAGACGACCAGCAGATGCTCGAGGCTGGTCGAGGGGAGCCCCGTGATGGGATCGATCGGGATGGCCTGGTCGCCGAGCGCCAACACGCGGGCGAGGTTGGCCCAGTACGTCACGGGGTTGTGCCGGGCGATCGGCTGGATCCAGGAGACCATGCCCTGGACGGGAACGAGCGCCGAGCTGACGAACACGATCGGGAAGATGCCGGTGAACATCGCCGCCTGCACGCCCTCGACCTCCTTGATCCACAGACCCACGCTGGCCGAGATCCACGAGAAGACGAACCCCACGGCGAGCACGAGCACCACGACCCCTATCGCGCCGAGGAGCCCGTTCTGGAACTTGAACCCGACCATGTAGCCGACCCCGATCACCAAGAGGACGAGCACGAGGTTCTTGCCGAGGTCGGAGGTCGTGCGACCCACGAGCACCGCGGACCGAGCCATGGGCAGCGACCGGAACCGGTCGACCAGTCCCTTCTTCATGTCCTCGGCCAGACCGATCGCGGTGGTGGTGGACCCGAAGATCGCGTTCTGCACGAAGATCCCCGGCATCAGGAAGAACACGTAGGGGATGCCGTTCAGGTTCTGGATGTTCCCCGCGAACACGAACCGGAACAGCAGCACGAACATCACGGGCTGCACGAGCTCGAAGATCAGCACCGTCGGGATGCGGGCGATCTGCAGGAGGTTTCGACGCATCACGATCATGCCGTCGGCCAGCGCGAACCGGATCCGTTGCGCGGTGCCGATCCCGGCGGCGGTCGTCGCGCTCATGCGTCGCTCCGCGATCGTCTGCGACCTCGCCGGGTCGCCGTGGGCTGCGCCCGGGCGTCCTCCGCCGCATGGCCCGTGAGGGACAGGAACACGTCGTCGAGCGTCGGACGGTGCAGCGCGACGTCGGCCAACGCGATCTTCGCCTCGTCGAGGCGACGCACGGCGCCCAGGAGGGCTGCCGATCCGTCGGTGCCGACGGGGATCCGGATGCGGCCGGCGTCGGGATCCGCGGAAGCCTCGCCGCCGCCGATCCCGGACACCGTCTCGCTCGCTCGCGCCATGTCGGCGCGATCCTCGATGTGCAGCTCGAGCACCTCGCCGCCGATGCGATCCTTGAGCTCGTCCGAGGTGCCCTCGGCGATCACCTTGCCGAGGTCGATCACCGCGATCCGTTCGGCGAGCTTGTCGGCTTCCTCCAGGTACTGCGTGGTCAGGAGGATCGTCTTGCCCTCCCGGACGAGCTCGCCGATCAACGCCCACAGGTCGATCCGACTCCTCGGATCGAGGCCCGTGGTGGGTTCGTCGAGGAACAGGACGTCGGGCCGGGCGACCAGGCTCGCGGCGACGTCGAGCCGCCGCCGCATGCCGCCCGAGTACGTCTTCGCGAGCCGCCCCGAGGCCTCGGCCAGACCGAACCGCTCCAGGACGTCGACCGCCCGCCGCCGCGACTCGGCAGCGGGAAGGTGATAGAGGCGCCCCACCATCTCGACGTTCTCGAGCCCCGTGAGGTTCTCGTCGACGGCCGCGGACTGCCCCGCCAGACCGATCTTCGACCGGAGGGCCTCGGCGTCGCGGACGACGTCGAGGCCGGCGACCTCTGCCCGCCCACCGTCGGGAAGCAGCAGGGTCGTCAGGATGCGCACGGCGGTGGTCTTGCCAGCGCCGTTGGGCCCGAGCAGCCCGAACACGCTTCCGCGGCGGACCTGCAGGTCGACGCCCTTGAGCGCCTCGACCTCGCCGAACCGCTTGGCAAGACCCTCCGTGCGGATGATCGCGTCGTCCATGGAGCGAGCCAGCCTAGCGGCTCGGTCCGACGCAGACCCGTCCGGCTCAGATCGGAAGCGCCCGCTGCCGGCGGACCTCCCGGCGGACCCGTCGCGCGGCCGCGTCGATCGCGCGCATCGGCGTGTCGGCCGGCAGCCGCTCCGCGTAGCGAACCAGCTCGTACACCCTGGTGATCGCCTCGAAGTCTGGTCGGGAGCCCGGGTACGTCGCCGCCACGACCGCCAGGTACTCCCTCGGCGTCTGGCCGGGCTCCTTGCCGAGCCCGGCCTTCCTGAGCAGGAGGAGCAGCTCGGCGTACCGGCGTCGGACGCGATCCCGCGGCAACCGGCGCCGGAGCCGGCGCTCACTCGGTTCCTCCCTCGGTGTGACGACGGCGACGCTCTCCGCGAGCGGCGGTGTCGCTCGCTCACCCGCCTCCGTTCGCTTCCGCGTCCGTACGCGGCGAACGAGCACGCTGGCGAGCCACGCCACGGCGAGGAGCACGACCAGGCCGATCAGTCGCGCCAGTAGCGGGCTTGCCCCGGTGCTCGACGGATGCGCCAGGGACGACGTCTGCTGGTGCCGGATCCGATCCAGGAACCCCTGGAGGTCCGTCGTGTGTCCGACGACAAGCTTCCACCCCCACGCGATCGGGAAGATCACCAGGCTGCCCACCAACGCAACGAGCGTCGCGAGCCACTTCAGGACGCCGCCGGCCACGCCTCCGATCCGGTCGAGCGGGCCACCCGCCCCAGCCACGGCGACCGCCAGGAGCGAGCCGAGCACCGGGATGAAGGCGAGACGGGAGCCGAGCCGTCCACCGCTCGCCCGTGCCCCCGTGCCCTCGCCGCGTCGGTCGGGCGGCCAGAGCGCCGCCGCGCGCGCCGCCAGTCCCAGCGTGAGCGCGGCGGGGATCAAAACGACGGCGGTCGGGGCCCACGTCGAGTCGCGGACGAGTGCGGCGAGGGCGGCCTCGGTGCCCAGGATCACCGTCCATATCCACAACTCCGTCGCCGTCGGCGCCGGGTCCTCCCGGGTGGCCCGCTGGAACAGCCGCAGACCGAGCGCGAGGGCCAGCGCCGCCACGATCACCGACAGGCCGATCGATCCGCGACCGAAGAGCGATCCCGCCACGACGGCCGCAGCAACGAGCCAGGCTCGCGCGCCCTCGTCCGATCGCAACAGCGCCGCCCCGGCCGCGGCGACGCCGCTGAGGCAGACCCATGGGGCGACGAAGACAACGATCGCTCGGCCCGACGCGTTCGGCAGGATCAACGTCGCCAGCGGTAGGGCGACCACGCACGCCTCGGCGGCCGCGCCGAGCCCCGCGCTGCGTGCGATGGGGTTCGCGCCGCTCATGCCACGTGCTCCCGCGTGCCGTCGGCGCCGACGAGCAGCACGTCGCAGCCGCGTCGCCGGAGCAGATGGACCTGGCGCTCGAGCGCGGGCGTCACCTCGGCGGAGAAGACCACCACCGTGGTTCGTCGCGGGAGTCCGCGACCCATCTCGCGGAGCGCGGGGGCCAGGTAGCCGGTCGGCTGAGCCGGCATCCGGGAGAGCAACGACAGCAGCTCCCGGTCGTGCGTCGCGGAGGCGCCGATCTCCAGCCGGATCGCCCCGCCGCGCCGACGGAGGCGGGTGTTCGCGACGAGGCCCGTGCGCCAGCCCGCGTTGATCGCCCGTCGCGCCAACGTGGCCGCCAGGGCGATCTCGCGCTCGGCAGTCTCCTGATCGCTCGCGAGCCAGAACGGCTCCCCCCGCGCGAGGTCGATGGCGAGCAGCAGATCGGCCGACCGCGTGGGCTCGAACTGCTTCGTCTGGTAGCCGCCTGCGTGCGCGGAGAGCTTCCAGTGGATCCTGTTCAGGGCGTCGCCGCGGACGTATTCGCGAACCCCTGCGAATCGCTCGGGGTCCTCGTAGAGACGCACGGTCGCCTGTGGCGTGCCGAAGGGGAGCCGGCGCGCGAGCTCGATCGGGAGGGGATCGGCCGCCGACGGCATCACCAGGAACGAGGCCGCGCCGTCGAGCTCCCCCGAGACCGACACGAGATCGAACGGATCGGACAGGGTCGCGTTGGCCCACGTCACCCAGTACTCGCCGCGCCGGGTCGCCCGCAGCGGCAGCCGCACCTCGCTGCGATGGTTCCCGGCCACGAAGAGGCGACGGCGGATGATCGACCGCCCGTCGTCGCCGGTGACGCCTTCGGGAAGCCCGATCACCAGCCGGGCGATCGGGATGGGGATCCGGCGAGGGTTCGCGATCCGCACCACGAGGTCGATCGGTTCGCCGGCGAAGACACGCTTCGGCTCGAAGCCGATCTCCATCCGCACCCGCCACCACGCGCGCGCGGCCCACCACGTCCCCGCCCCGACGACGATCGCGACGCTCCCGCCCCACACCAGCAGCGGGATCGACGAGCCCTTGGTCGCGACCAGGAGGACGATCGCCGCCACCAGCAGGGCAGTGGCGCGACGTTCGGCAGGCGTCATCTCAACTCCCGTCGAGCTCGGTGGGGACGGGAACGGTGCCGAGGAGCTCCCGAAGCACCTCGTCGGGAGTGCGATCCCGCAGGCGTGCGTCCGTGGTGAGCACGAGTCGATGAGCGAGAACCGGTTCGGCGAGCGTCTTGACGTCGTCCGGAAGCACGAAGTCCCGTCCGTCCAGGAGCGCAAGGGCCCGCGCCGCGTCGCCCATCTGCTCGACCGCCCGGGGGCTGATGCCGACCGCCAGCTCCGGATGCTCGCGCGAGGCTCCGGCGAGGCGGACCACGTACCGGCGGACGGCCCGCTCCATCCGGACGCGATGGACCATCGCGGCGAACTCGGCCGGCGGCGGGACGCCTTCCAGCGGCCCGGGGTCGGCGCGCCGCTGTTCGGGCGTCGTCTCCAGGATCCGCTCCTCCTCCCCCGGGATGGGATAGCCGATCCGCACGCGCAGTAGGAACCGGTCGAGCTGGGCTTCCGGCAGCGGGAAGGTCCCCTCGAGCTCGACCGGGTTCTGCGTGGCAAGGACGAAGAACGGGTCGGGCAGCGGGCGCGTCTGCCCGTCCACGGTGACCTGACGCTCCTGCATCGCCTCGAGAAGGGCGGCCTGGGCCTTCGGCGTGGCGCGGTTGATCTCGTCGGCCAACAGGACGTTGGTGAACACCGGCCCGGGCCGGAACACGAAGGCGGCGGTCGCCGGCTCCAGCACGGAGGTCCCCGTGATGTCGGAGGGCATCAGATCCGGCGTGCACTGGATCCGCTGGAACGACAGCCCGAGCAGCGATGCGATCGTGCGCACCAGGGTCGTCTTCCCGACGCCCGGGACGTCGTCCACCAGCACGTGCGAGCCCGTGAGGAGCCCGATCGTCACCAGCCGCAGCGGGTCGCGCACGCCGAACAGCCGCTGCTCGACCCTGTCCGCCAAGGCCTCGAAGAACCTTAGGGCAGCAGCCGCGTCGGTCACGCGCGAAGCATAGGCATCTACCGGGGGCTCAAGTGGTGACCTCGGCAGGGATCAAGGCGACGGTGGCATCACGTCGCGCTGGGTGCCGTCCAGGCCGATCTCCACCGCGTCGAACATGTTCCCGTCGTCGATCGTTGCGTCTCGCTCGCGATCGTGCTCGTGGCGTCGGGCGCGTACCTCCTGGTCTACCTGTACCGAGGGGAGTGGAACCGCGCCTTGATCTCCGGGTTGTTCTTCGTTGCCTCGGAGGTCGCCCTCATCGCCGGGCTGCTCGGCCGGCGCCTCGGACGTCTGGAGCGAGACCTGGGCGAGCTCCGTCGGGAGCAGGTCATGAGCACGTCGCCCGTCCGCTCGGACGAACGGCCCGACGGAGCCTCCGACGGGCCCGTATCGGTCTTTCGCTGGCTGGAGCCGGACTCGCTCGGCGTCTTCGTACCGGTCCTCCTGGGGGTCGGTGCGATCCTGTCGGCGCTGGCCTACGTCGTCGAGCGCCTGGCGGCTGTTGCGACGTCGGGAACCCCGCGGACGAGCCACGATCGCCTCGCGCCGCTCGCGCGGCCTTCCTGATCGTGTCTGGCGTCATCCTGCTCTCCGACCTCACCCGGTTCCGCGTCGACCCCAGCCACGCGTCGCGGACCACCTCGTACCGGTTGTTCGTGGAGACCAAGGACGGCGTGAGGGAACCGGAGGCCGTCATCCAGACCTTGTGGCTCTCGTGCCGGTCGAACCGGGCGCCCGGGACCGTGTTGCAGGGCATCGATCCGGCAGGCGACGGGGAGGTGGCCCTCGTCGTCCGGCCGACGGTGGGGGAGAACGCTGATCGCCGTTTCGCCGGCTGCATGGAAGACCTCCAGCTCGACGGCGTGCGCGTGGGCATCGTGGATACCCAGCCCTCGCCCTGACGAACGACCTGCGGTATCGCGTCGTCCGTGTAATCATCATTACTCAGGCGGAATACCGAGATCGTTCCGGCCGTTCTTGCAGGTGCGAAAGCGGACGGGGCCGACCTGCCCCCGCGACCATACGGAGGAGACGACGAGCGACATGGCCGAGACCGACACCCTGGTGCTTCCCCTGTTACCCCTCACCACGGGAGTGGTGCTGCCGGGCATGGTGGTCACCCTGACGATCGAGTCGCCGGAGGCGAGGGCGGCCGTGGACGCCGCCAGCGCGGGCGAGGATCGCACGATGCTCCTGGTGCCGCGGACGGACAGCGGCTACGCACGCGTCGGCACGGTCGCCACGATCGAGGACGTGGGCCGGCTCCGCGGCGGGGTCGAGGCCCTGGTGATCCGTGGCATCCGGCGCGCCGTGGTGGGGCTGGGCGTTCCCGGGACGGGGCAGGCGACGTGGGTACAGGTCGAGCCCGTTGCCGAGGAAGCCGCGACGGCTCGCGCGCGCGAGCTGGCCCGCGAGTACCGGGCCACGGTCGAGGCGATCGTGGAGGCCCGGGGCGTGCCTGCGGTCGCCGAGTTCCTGCGCGGGATCGACGACCCTGGTCAGATCGCGGACACGGCCGGTTACTCGCCGGACCTCACGTTCGAGCAGAGGATCCAGGTCCTCGAGACGGTCGACGTCGAGGCCCGGCTGGAGCAGGTCCTGGCGTGGGCGCGAGACACCCTGGCCGAGGTCGAGCTCAAAGGGAAGATCCGCGACGAGGTCGGTGAGAACCTCGAGAAGCGCCAGCGCGAGGTGATCCTGCGCGAACAGATGCAGGCGATCCGCAAGGAGCTCGGTGAGGACGACACCGAGGACGTCGTCGAGGAATACCGGAAGAAGATCGCAGAGGCCGGCATGCCCGACGGGGTCCGGTCCGAGGCAGAGCGTGAGCTCGGCCGGCTGGAGCGGACCTCCGAACAGTCGCCCGAGTACGGATGGATCCGGACATACCTCGACTGGATGGTCGAGCTGCCGTGGAGCGTGCGGACCGAGGACAACCTGGACATCCCCGACGCCCGCCGGATCCTCGACGAGGACCACGAGGGCCTCGGCGACGTGAAGGAGCGGATCCTCGAGTACCTGGCGGTGCGCAAGCTCCGACAGGAGCGCGGGCTGGCGGAGACCGGAGGGCGTGGCTCGGGCGCGATCCTGACGCTGATCGGACCCCCGGGGGTCGGCAAGACATCGCTGGGCGAGTCGGTGGCACGCGCGCTCGGGCGCAAGTTCGTGCGCGTGGCGCTGGGTGGCATCCACGACGAGGCCGAGATCCGCGGGCACCGGCGGACCTACGTCGGCGCGATGCCCGGCCGCATCGTGCGAGCCCTGAAGGACGCCGGAACGAAGAACCCCGTGATGATGCTGGACGAGATCGACAAGGTCGGCGCGGACTGGCGTGGCGACCCGTCGTCCGCCCTGCTCGAGGTCCTCGACCCGGCGCAGAACCACACGTTCCGCGACCACTACCTCGACGTCGATCTCGACCTGTCCGAGGTGCTGTTCATCGCGACGGGAAACGTCGCGGAGACCGTGCCGGGTCCCCTCCTGGACCGGATGGAGGTCATCCGGCTCGACGGCTACACCGAGGACGAGAAGGTGGCGATCGCCCGGCATCACCTTCTGCCGCGACAGGTGGAGCGCAACGGCCTGCGGCCCGACGAGGTCACCGTCAGCGACGACGCACTGCGTGAGGTCGTCGGCTCCTACACGCGGGAGGCCGGCGTGCGCAACCTCGAGCGCGAACTCGGCAAGGTGCTGCGGAAGGTGGCGACCAAGCTCGCCGCGGGCGACGCGCAGGTGCCGGTGTCGGTCGACCGCGACGACGTGCGCGCCTACCTCGGCCGCCAGAAGTTCTCGTTCGAGGAGCTCGCGGAGCGCACGTCGGTTCCCGGCGTGGCAACCGGGCTCGCGGTGACGGGCACCGGCGGAGACGTCCTGTTCATCGAGGCGACGCGCGAAGGCGACGCCGACAAGGACGGGCTGACGCTGACCGGCCAGCTGGGCGACGTGATGAAGGAGTCGGCGCAGATCGCGCTCAGCTACGTGCGGTCCCACGCAGGCGAGCTCGGGATCGATCCCGACAAGCTCAAGGGCCGCTTCCACGTCCACGTGCCGGCCGGTGCCGTCCCGAAGGACGGTCCGAGCGCCGGGGTCACGATGACCACCGCGCTGGTGTCGCTCCTGACGGGCATGCCGGTCCGCGCCGAGGTCGGGATGACCGGCGAGGTCACCCTCCAGGGCCGCGTGCTCCCGATCGGCGGGGTCAAGCAGAAGGTGTTGGCAGCGCACCGCGCCGGCCTCACCGAGGTGATCCTGCCCAAGCGCAACGAGGGCGACCTAGACGACGTGCCGGAGCAGGTTCGCGACGAGATGACGTTCCACCCCGCGGCCACGGTCGACGAGGTGCTCCGTCTCTCGCTCGATCGGGGCGTCGTCGGCGTCAGCGCCGCCTAGCGCGACGGCCGCCGGCGCTCAAACGCGGGCCCTATCCTTGCTGGGCCCGTGCTCGAGTTGATCGATCTTCATCGCTCCTTCGACGGTCTCGTCGCGCTCGACGGGGTCTCCTTCGACGTGACCGAGGGACGGATCGTCGGGTTCGTCGGTCCGAACGGGTCGGGGAAGACCACCACGATGCGCATCGCGCTCGGCGTGCTCGAGCCCGATGCGGGGACGGTTCGATGGAAGGGCCGACCGCTCGACGCGCCTGCGCGGCGCCGGTTCGGGTACATGCCCGAGGAGCGGGGCCTCTACCCGAAGATGCGGGTGCACGAACAGCTCGTGTACCTCGCGACGCTGCACGGGCTGCGTCCGGACGACGGTGCACGGCGGGCCGACGAGGTGCTCGCCGCGCTCGCCGTCGCCGACCGGCGAAAGGACCGCGTCGAGAGCCTCTCGCTCGGCAACCAGCAACGGGTCCAGCTCGCGGCCGCGCTCGTCCATGCCCCCGACGTCTTGGTGCTCGACGAGCCGTTCTCGGGACTGGATCCCGTCGGCGTCGACGTCCTCGCGGGCGTGTTGCGCAACGAGGCCCGAGAGCGGGGCGTCCCGGTCGTCTTCTCGAGTCATCAACTCGATCTGGTGGAGCGCTTCTGCGACGAGGTGGTTCTGATCAACCGTGGCCGGATCGTCGCGCGGGGGACGATCGAGGAGCTCCGGGCATCGCGGACCCGCAACCTGCTGCGCGTCGAGGTGGCGGGTGCCGACGACGGCTGGCACGCGACGATCCCGGGGGTCAGGCTCGTCGAGCGCGTGCCGGGGGGCGCGGTCCTCGAACTCGCCGACGGCGTCGATCCCCAGCGTGTGCTCGACCTCGCGCGCGAGGCAGGCGACGTCGTGCACTTCAGCCGGGTGCGGCCGTCCCTGAACGAGCTCTTCCGCGAGGTGGTGCAGGCGTGAGCCTGCCGGTCAGTCCCAGCGACCGTGGCATGTGGCGGATCGTGGCGCGGAGGGATCTCTGGGTTCGGCTGCGCGACCGGGGGTTCGTGATCTCGACGGCGATCACGCTCTCCGTCCTGACCGTCATGATCCTGATCCGATCGTTCACCGGCTCCGGCAGCGCGTCCTACACGCTCGGCGTCGTGGGGGATCCGGTCGTCGCACAGCAGGCGGCCGCGCTCGGGGACCAGATCGGCGTCCACGTCGACGTCCGAACCTTCCCCGACGCGGGCGGGGCCGACCGGGCGCTTCGCGCCGGGCAGGTCTCGGCGGCGCTCGAGGGAGATCGACTCGTCGTGCTGCACGGCATCGCGGACCAGCTCGGACAGGTGGTGCAGGGGGCCGCGATCGCCCGCCGCATCCGGGACGCCCTGGACCGCTACGGGGCGCCGCCCGACGTGCAGGCGTCGTTGAACGACCAGTCGCCGCTGGCGGTCGTGGCGCTCGCGCCCGAGTCGCAGGACCGGCAGAGCAACGGAGCAATCGCGCTGATCGGCGTGATCCTGCTGTACGGCCAGCTGTTCGGCTACGGCGTGTGGGTCGCGACCGGGGTGATCGAGGAGAAGTCCTCGCGTGTCGTCGAGATCCTCCTGTCGGCGATCCGGCCACGCCAGCTGATGGCCGGCAAGATCGTCGGCATCGGGCTTCTCGGGCTCGCCCAGCTGACGGTCATCGCGATCTACGCCATCGTGCTGGCGTCCGCGACGGGGGTTCTCGACATCCCGAGCAGCGCCGTGCAGGCGGCGCTGCTGGACATCGGCTGGTTCATCCTCGGCTTCTCGTTCTACGCGACCCTGTTCGCTGTGGCCGGCTCGTTGGTGTCGCGTATGGAGGAGCTGCAGAACGCGATGACGCCCATCAACCTGACGGTGCTCGTCTCGTTCTTCATCTCGGTGGGCGCGCTGCAGGACCCGGACGGCCTCCTGCCCAGGATCGCTTCGATCCTGCCCACCTCGTCGGCGCTGGCGATGCCCGTGCGGATCACGCTGGGCGCCGCCGAGCCGTGGGAGGTCGCGCTCTCGCTCGCGCTCGTCGTCGGGAGCACGGTGCTGCTGGTCCCGCTGGCGGCCCGGCTCTACGCAGGTGCGGTGCTGCGCACGGGGGCTCGCGTCCGCCTCCGCGACGCGTGGCGTTCGACCGGCACCGCGCGCCGTGACGAGCTCCCACAGCCTCGGTAGGGTCGCGGGCGTGTTCGCCCGCCGCGTGCTGCTCGCCGCGCTCGTCGCCGTCGCCGTCGCGCTCCCGACCGGCGCGGTGCGCGCCACGATCCGGCACGGGAGGCTCGGCATCGGCGACTCGGTGATGCTCGGCGCGAAGGCCGAGCTCAACGCGCGAGGCATCCGCGTCAACGCTGTCGTCTCGCGCCAGTTCCACGACGGTCTGCAGCTCGTTCGCTCGATGGCGGCGGCGGGCACGCTGCCCCGGAAGGTGATCGTCCATCTCGGGAACAACGGCGTGTACCTCGACGGCGACTGCGAGCGTCTCGTCCGCGCCGCGGGCTCCCGGCGGGCGGTCTGGCTGGTGACGCTCAAGGTGCCGAGGCCTTACCGGAGGCGGATCAACAAGGCGCTCCACAGGTGCGCGGCGAGCCACGCGAACGCGCACCTGATCGACTGGTATGCCTACGCGAAGGACCACCCCGGATGGTTCTACTCCGACAGCTATCACTTGAACGGCACCGGTCGTGTCCGGTACGCGACGTTGCTCGCCTCGCGGACCGGCTGACGTGGGCTCGCCGGGGTGGACGCGCGAGAACCTTCGACCCGGGCTCGCCATGCTCCGGTACGGCCGGACACCGGCAGGGCTAGGCCGCGGTTCCCATCTCCTTGCGGAACGACGGCAACGGCAGCTGTCCCTGCGCGAGGACCCTGTCGTGGAAGTCTCGTAACGAGAAGGCCGATCCCTCGCGCGACGCGGCTGCTGCGCGGGCCTTCTCGATCTCGATCATGCCGATCATGTAGCAGAGTGCCTGACCGGGCAGCGAGATGTACCGATCGACCTCGATCACCGAGTCCGTGTGCGTCTGACCACCCTCTTCGAGCTTCGCGACGGCGGCCTCCCGTGTCCACCCGAGCGCGTGGATGCCCGTGTCGGTGATCAGCCGTGCGGCCCGATGGGCCTGGTTGTCCAGCATCCCGAGCCGTTCCCATCCGTCGAGGTACAGACCCATCTCGTCGGCGAGCCGCTCCGCGTACAGGCCCCAGCCCTCGGCGAAGGCGGCGGCCGCGAGCCCGGCGCCGAACCGACGGAGCGCCGGTCGGTCCGTCATCTCCTGCTCGAGGGCGAGCTGGAAGTGATGGCCGGGGTTGGCCTCGTGATAGGTGACGCTCGCGATGTGGTGCAACGCGCGATCGGGAAGGTCGTAGGCGTTGATGTAGTAGATGCCCGGGCGGGAGCGATCCTCGGTCGGAGGGTTGTAGAAGGCGAAGGGCATGTCGGCCTCGCGGAACTCCTCCACCCGGCGCACCTGGCAGTTCTCGCTCGGCAGCCGGCCGAAGTAGGTCGGTGCCACCTTCCAGCTGCGGGCCACCTGGTCCTCGGCCATGGCCACCAGCTGCTCGGGCGTCTGCGGCGTGTTCTCGCCTCGCGCTTTTCGATCGGCGATCGCCGCCGCGGGGCTCTCGAATCCGAGCTCCGCCGCCACCTCGTAGCGCTCGGCTTGGATCGCGTCGAACCGTTGCACGCCGAGCTCGTGCACGTCGCGAGGATCGAGCGGCAGCGAGGTCCAGGACAGCACCTCGGTGGCATACATGGCCTCACCGCCGGGAAGCGCCGACATCCCGATCGTCTCGGTCGCGACCGGCAGGTACTCGTCGCGCAGTACGGTCAGGAACGACTCGTACGCCGGGTAGACGACCTCGCGCACGGTCCCGGCCACCCGTTCTCGGGCGTCGGGATCGTCCTCGCCCACCGGCATCATCGCCGGGGAGTCCTTCGGCTCGAGGGAGAGGATCCGCTCGATCTGTGCGATCGTTCGCTCCACGACGATCCGCGGCGTCACGACCCCCGTGGCGATCCCCTCGCGCGCGACCTCGGCCGAAGCGGCGAGGAATGCCGGGAACGCCCGCAACCGCCGGTCGTAGCGATCCAGGCGCTCGGGAGTGTCGGCGCGCTGCAGCGAGGCGATCTCGCCCAGCATCGACCCCGGCCCCCACATGTGGTTGGCGACCTCGAACCGATCGGATCGGTTCGCGAGCTTCTCGAGCGTGCGCTCGCAGATGGCCTCCAGCACGTCGGCGGTTGCCCTTGTGCCCGCGTCGGTCTGGTCGCGGTCGACGGTGGCCAACTCCTCGAGCGCCGACGTGCACGCGCGCTCGGTCGCCGCTCGCCCTTCCTCGCCGGGATCGGGCAGCCGGTCGTCGTAACGCTCGTCTCCGATCGACGTTCCGAGCACCGGCTGGAGCTCGAGCAACCCGTCCCAGAAGCGATCCGCTATCGCGCGTACGTGGTCGTCCTGGCTCACCCTGGCATCCTTTCGCGTCTTGGAGCTACAGCAGGCCAAGGGTACTCGCGCCGTCGACCTGCAGCGCGGCGCCGGACACGAAGCTCGCCGAGGTGGAGCAGAGGAAGGCGACGACGCGGCCGAGATCGTCCGGGTCGCCGAGCGGTCCGCCGTAGCCGAGCTCCCGCACACGATCGGTCGCGTGCAGGCCCGGGCACACGAGGTTGAGGGTCACGCCGTCGGCGAACAGGTCCTGAGCGGCGGTCTTGGCCCACGCCCAGAGTCCCGTGCGGGCGGTGTTCGAGTAGGCCAGGTCCGGGATCGGCTGCTTCACCGAGCTCGACGTGAGCAGGACGATGCGGCCCCAGCCGGCGGCCCTCATGTGCGGGATCGCCTCCCTGACGAGGCGGATCGAGGTCAGGAGGTTGGCGTTGACCGCACCCAGCATGGCGTCGTCCTGGACCTCCAGTGCTCGCGCACGCGGCGGTCCGCCGGCGTTGGCAACCAGGATGTCGAGCCCGCCGAAGCGCTCCACGGTTGCCTCGACAAGCCCCCGGGGAGCGTCGGCCTCGGTGACGTCCTCGGCGATCGCCAAGACCTCGCCGGGCAGCTCGCCGGCCGTCCGGGCCAGTCGGTCGGGGTCGCGGGCGCATATCGCGACGCGGCATCCCTCCCGCGCCAGCGCGAGCGCGGCGCCCCGTCCCAACCCCTTCGACGCGGCCGTGACGAGCGCGACCTTCCCCTCGACCCCAAGGTCCATCGCGCGCCGATGCTACGCCAGGCCCGGCCCGTTGACCCCCTCGGGACCCGCCGATACGCTGCCGGACGATGCGCACGCCGACGCTCGTGGCCGCCTGCTGCGTCGCGGCGATCGTGGGGGCGTGCACCAAGACGCTCGACACGTCCGGGGTCGAGACGCAGTTGAAGACCAAGATCGAGCAGCAGCTGGGTGAGACGGTGACGACCGTCGACTGCCCGGACGACATCCCGGTGCAGGCGGGCGCCACGTTCCGGTGCACGGCCACGGCACCATCGGGGGCGCCGTCAACGGTCGAGGTCACGCAAACCGACGATCAAGGGCACCTCACCTGGAAGATCGTCGACGGGAGCTAGGGGGATCGGTGCTGCTTGACGGGAAGAGGCTCTTGATCACCGGCGTGCTAACGCCGCAATCGATCGCGTTCGCCGCGGCCAAAGCTGCGCAGGAGCAGGGCGCCGAGATCGTGCTGACGAACTTCGGACGCACGGTCAGCATCACGCAGAAGACGGCCAGGCGCCTGCCGGATCCCCCCGACGTGCTCGAGCTCGACGCGAACTCGGACGAGCAGATCGCCGCCGTCCGCGACGAGCTCATGACGCGCTGGGGTTCGCTCGACGGGTTCCTTCACGCGATCGCCTTCGCGCCTCAGGACGCCCTCGGCGGCAACTTCCTCACCACACCGTGGGAGAGCGTGGCGACGGCCGTGCAGACGAGCGCGTACTCGCTCAAGGCACTCGCCGTCGGGTTGCTGCCGCTGATGGAGGAGCGTGGCGGCGCCATCGTGACGCTCGACTTCGACGCGAGCGTCGCGTGGCCCGTCTACGACTGGATGGGCGTGGCGAAGGCCGGACTCGAGTCGGTCACGCGCTACCTCGCGCGCGACCTCGGCCCCAAGCGGATCCGGGTGAACGCGGTGAGCGCGGGGCCGATCAAGACGATGGCCGGCAAGGGTATCCCGGGGTTCGAGCGGATCGGCGACGGCTGGGCGCGCCGAGCTCCTCTCGGATGGAACGTGGGGGACCCGGCTCCGGTCGGCAACGCGGTCGCGTTCCTGCTGTCCGACCTCTCGTCGGGCATCACGGGCGAGATCATCCACGTCGACGGCGGGTTCCACGCGATCGGAACCACGCTCGACTGAGGATCACCACGCCAGGTCGAGCCCGAGGTCCGTCGCCAGCGCTCGCTGGGCGTGCCGGATCACCCGGAACGCCTCCTTGACCCCGCTCCTGTTGAACGCGCCCAGCGTGGACGGCTCGACGAAGTCGTCCACCGGATGGCCGGCCCGCGTCTGTGCCGCTTGATGGCGCAGGCGAACCTCCCAGAGGAACCGGAAGGCCTGCGAGAGCTCGGACGCCAGGGCGTCGTCGAGATGCTCGGTGGCGGCGGCCGCCTCGAGCCGCGCGAGCGTCCCGCGCGCCGAGGATCCCGTCGCGATCGCCCACGCTCGCGCCATGTTCGTGACGATGGCGATGCCGCCGTGCTTGACGTCCAGACGGCCCGACCGCTCGCCGTGGCGTTCGACCACGAGATCGCCGAAGAAGCCCGTCGGTGGGCGCAGGTCGAGCGCGCGGCGCCCGAGCATCCGGACGAAGGCCGGGTACCGGCGCGCGTCGCGGATCACCGCATCGAGCGGCGTCTCGGCGTCGAGGGCGCCCGCCTGACGACGCATGTCCGATCCGATCGAGGCCAAGACGCTCGAGCCAGGATCGCGTTCCTCGATCCAGCCCCGGAAGGCCATGAGCCAGTCGTCCAGGGGTCGCCGCATCCGCGGATGCACCGCCATCGCGTCGCCGGCGCACCGGGGGACCCCGGCACGCTCGAGCCCGTCCGTCACCTCCTCCGCAAGCGCGGCGAAATATGCGTCGCAGACGGCGAGGTCGGCGTGCTCGGGCGGTTCGTACGCGATCGCGTGATCCTGGTCCGTGCCGAGCGCCTGCTCGTGTCGCGCGCCGCTGCCGAGGACCAGCCACGCGAACGGGGCAGGAGGATCGCCGAGCCGTGCCACGGCGAGGTCGACGAGACGGACGGTCGCTGCATCGAGTGACAGCGAGATGACGCGCCCCACGGCGACCGGGTCGGCGCTGCTCTGGACGAGAGCCAGGACGACCGCCGGCAGGTCTCGGGCCGCCGCCACGACGTCCTCGCGCGTCCGGGCACGCTCGAGGGCGCTCTTGATCGCGAACGGCGTGTGCTGTCCGTTGCCCATGAGGTCGGTGTCGGTGATCACGCCGACCACGCGCCCCCCGTCCGTCACCGGGAAATGGTGCACGCCGGCGGCGAACATCTCGACCAGGGCATCCCCGGCGAGCGTGTCGCCGGGGAGCGACCGCGCGGGGAACGACGCGATCTCGGCGACGGGCCGCTCGAACGAGCCGCGTTCGGCGACGACCTTCGAGCGGAGGTCCCGATCGGTCACGATCGCCCAGTCGCCGCGCATCGGGATCAGCAACGAAGAGACCCGTTCGTCCGTCATCCGCCGGGCGGCGTCCGCCACGGAGGCGTCGGGGCGGATCGTGAGGGCCTCACGCCGGATCAGCTCGCGGATGGGCCGGAGCTCGGGGTCGGCGGCCTCACCGCCCACGTGCTGCACGGCCGAGCGGAGGCGGCGGTGCATCGCGGCCACGACGAAGGTGAGGCCCTCGGGCGAGCCGAGCAGGTCCGCGGCCACGTTCTCGGGAACGAGGTAGCAGAGCGTGTCCTCGTGGGCCCGGACGGTGAGCGTCGGCGTCTCCTGGACCAGGAGCGAGGACTGCCCGAAGACCTCACCCTCGCCGAGCACGTCCAGGACGGTGTCGTTCCCGACGAGCTCGACGGCGCCTTTCCGCACCACGTGCAGCGCGGTCGCCCGTTCTCCGCCCGGGCGAAGGATGACCTCGCCCGCGGGGAAGTGCGCGATCTCGACCGCTCGCGCGAGCTTCTCGAGCCGGCCCGGGGGCAGCTCCGAGAAGGGGGGGTGTCGGCCGAGGAACTCCCCGATGTCCACGGCTGGAGTATCGCGCTCGCGAAGGAGCTTCGGGTCCGACCGACGCCGGTGACTGCCCGGAGACGGCGCCGCGTATCCTCGATCGGTGCGGACCGAACGGCGGTTGACGAGCTTCAGCCACGGCGCCGGGTGCGGCTGCAAGCTCGGACCCGACGAGCTGCGGTCGGTGCTGGCCGGGCTCTCGCTGCCGAGAACGCCCGAGGAGATCCTCGTCGCCGCGGATACGGGCGACGACGCCGCCGTCTACCGACTGCCGTCGGGTGACGCCGTGGTGGCCACGCTCGACTTCTTCACGCCGATCGTCGACGACGCCTACGACTGGGGTCGGATCGCCGCGACGAACGCGCTCTCGGACGTCTACGCGATGGGCGGCACGCCGCTGCTCGCGCTCAACATCGTGAACTGGCCCGTGGACGACCTGCCGCTGGATCTCTTGGGGCGCGTGCTGCAGGGGGGGATCGACGCGGCCGCCGCGGCCGGGGTTCCGGTCGTCGGCGGGCACTCGATCACCGATCCCGAACCGAAGTACGGGATGGTCGTGGTCGGTCTGGTGGCGCCCGATGAGATCGTGCGGAACTCGACCGCGGTCCCCGGCGCCTCCCTCGTGCTCACGAAGCCGCTGGGTCTGGGCATCGTCTCGACGGCGGTCAAACGCGGGCTGGCGCCCGAGGAGCTGCTCCGCATGGCCGTCGACCTCATGACCACAACGAACGCGCCGGCCGCGGAGGCGATGCGGGAAGCCGGCGTGGTCGCCGCGACCGACGTCACCGGGTTCGGACTGCTGGGGCATCTGCACAGGATGCTGCTGGCCTCAGGAGTCTCCGCCGAGGTCGATGCCGGGCGGGTGCCCCTGCTCGATCCGCGGGTGCTGGCCCTCGCTCGCGCCGGGGTCGTGCCCGGCGGAACCGGCCGCAATCACGCCTTCGTCCGCCCGTTCGCCGACTTCGGTGATCTCTCCGAGGCCGAGCAGCTGGTGCTGGCCGACGCGCAGACGTCGGGTGGCCTGCTGATCGCCACACGTCACGAGGACGCGCTCGGGGTCGCGCTCGAGGAGCGCGGCGTCGAGCACGCCGTGATCGGTTGGGTCGTGGACGGGGAGCCCGGTCACGTACGGGTTCTGGGTCGTCTCGACGATTTGACCGACCGTTAGCCCGCCGTTAACGCGTGGGCGGCGAACGTCTTTCGTATGGGGACGTCGACTCGCCGCCTGCCGTCACGCCCCGACGCCCAGTATCGCCGCGGATCGCACCGGCCCCCGACGCTGGACCGGCAGGTGGCCGACACCTGGCGCGCGATGGAGTGGCCGATCCGTATCCTGCGAGCCTTCCTCGGGTTCACGTTCGTGTTCGCGGGTGTGCAGAAGCTGCTCGATCCGAACTTCCTGCGGCCCGGTGGAACCGACTACGTCGGGCGGCAGCTCCAGGGGTTCGCGAAGGGGACCCCGGTCGCCCCGTTGATGGAGCTGCTGGCCCGCCACGCCGTGCTGGCGGGGGTCGGCATCGCGGTCGTCGAGACGACGATCGGGATCGCCGTGCTGGTCGGCGTGATGCTCCCGCTGGCCGCCTTCGGTGGGTTCGTGATCAACGGGCTCCTGCTCCTGTCCGCGACGTGGCACGTCCATCCGTACTTCCTGGGGTCGGACTCCATCTACGCGGTGGCCTGGCTGGCGCTCGTGGTCGAGACGTGGCCGCGGGCGGCGCCGATGCAAGCTCGGACCCGATCCGCTCGATCGCAGGCTCCTCCCGGAGTGGTGGACCGGCGGGCCTTCCTGCAGCTGGGCGCCGTGGCGACGCTCGCTTTGGGTGTCGACGGCATCGCTCGTGCGTTCCGAGGCCCCGTGCCTCGCGGGAGCGGTCTCAAGGCCGCGGGTGGAACGCCCAGCGCCACCACGAGCCCCGCGCAGGGCCCCACGACCGCGTCGCCTGCGCCTCCCCCGGGCGCAACGGTGATCGCGTCCCTCGACCAGCTCCCCGTGGGGCGTGCGGTCGCGTTCCAGGATCCGCGGCTCGGGCCCGCGGCCTTGGTGCGTCTGGCCAACGACCAGGTCGTGGCATACAGCAGGATCTGCACGCACGCGGGGTGCCTCGTCGGATACAACCAGTCGGCGGAACTGCTCGTGTGTCCGTGTCACGGCGCCGAGTTCGACCCGTCGCGGGGAGCCCAGCCGATCGCTGGACCCGCGGCGACCTCCCTGCAACGCATCGCGGTGCACCTGGACGCCGCGTCGGGCACCGTCGTCCTGGGCTGAGGCCGGGAATACCCGACCCCCCTGCTAGCATTTGCACCTGCAACGGGCTTGCGCCCGCGTCGCGACCCCGGAACGGGCGAGGTATGGCTGAGCTGGACGGCGTCTTCCTCAAGGAGATCGTTGATCAGGGACTCCGCGAGTTCCCCAACGAGTGCTGCGGGCTGATCGCGTCCGAGGGGGGTGCTCCGGTGAAGGTCTTCCCCATGCGGAACGCCGACGCGAGCCCGGCCACGTACCGCCTCGACGGGGTCGAGCAGCTCCATGTGTTCGACGAGCTCGACGAGCGGGGCTGGGACCTGTGGGCGATCTACCACTCGCACACGCACAGTGACGCGTACCCGAGCGAGACCGACGTGCGCCTGGCCTTCTACCCGGAGGCTCGGTACATGCTCGTCTCGCTCGCCGACCGGGAGCATCCGGTCGTGCGCTCGTTCTTCATCCGCGAGGGCGAGGTCAACGAGGAGGAGCTGACGATCCGATGAGCTCGGGACCCTTGTTCACGGAGGACCAGGTCCAGCGCTACTCGCGCCACATCATCCTTCCGAACATCGGCGGCAAGGGGCAGCGCAGACTGCTCGACAGCTCGGTGCTGGTGATCGGCGCCGGCGGCCTCGGCTCGCCGATCGCGATGTACCTGGCGGCCGCGGGGATCGGCACGCTCGGGATCGTCGACTTCGACACGGTGGACGTCACGAACCTGCAGCGGCAGATCCTGCACACGACGCCCGACGTCGGCCGTTCGAAGGTCGAGTCGGCGGTGGAGCACCTGCGCGCGATCAACCCGACGATCGACGTGATCGGTCACGACACGCTGCTGTTCTCGACCAACGTGATGGAGATCATGCAGCCCTACGACGTCGTGATCGACGGCACCGACAACTTCCCCGTGCGGTACCTGGTGAACGACACGACGCAGTTCCTCGGCAAGCCGCTCGTCTACGGTTCGATCTACCAGTTCGAGGGCCAGGCGACGGTGTTCATGCCGGGCAAGGAGACGCCGTGCTACCGGTGCCTGTTCCCGTCGCCGCCGCCACCGGGCACGGTGCCGAGCTGCGCCGAGGGAGGCGTGTTCGGCGTGCTGCCCGGCGTGATCGGTGCGATCCAGGCCACGGAGGCGATCAAGATCCTCACGGGCGAGGGCGAGACGCTCGAGGGACGCCTGCTGCTGTACGACGCGCTGCACATGTCCTTCCAGGAAGTGAAGATCCGCTGGGATGCCGACTGCCCCGTGTGCGGCAAGGAGCCCACGATCACCGAGCTGATCGACTACGAGGCTTTCTGTGGCGTCCCCGCCCGACCCGAGTAGGAGCACCGAAACGACCATGGCGACCGTGAAGCTCCCCACGATCCTCCGGAAGTTCACCGGCAACGAGGCGAAGGTCGACGCGCAGGGCGCGACGCTCCGCGACGTCTTGAAGGACCTCGAGGCGAACTACCCGGGCATCACCAAGAACGTCCTCTCCGACGACGGCGGGCTGCATCGGTTCATCAACGTCTACGTGAACGATGAGGACGTGCGATATGTGGGAAGCCTTGAGACCATCGTCAACGAGGGTGATGTCGTCTCGATCCTCCCAGCCGTTGCAGGAGGTCAGGGGTAATATCTCGGGCTCCATCTTCATGTCAAGCCGCGATCTAACGAATGCGACGCTTCTCCTTGACATGGTTGGCTGCGTTCGAGAACTTGCTGACAACATGCTGACACGCGCCGAGCGGTCGGCAACCTCAGGCGAGCGCTGAACTCGAAGTAGCAGGTGCCGCTTCGGTCATGACGGCGGCCTATGCTCATCCAGCCGTGCTCACGCCCACTCGACTCAAGGCGGTTACAGGACTCGGCGAAGCGATCGCGCTGTTCCGCGAACTAGGCTTCGAGGGCCAGGCGGTTCCGGTGGACGCGGCAGAGCTTGGACTGGGCGATCACGCAGAGAACCTCGTCCTCAGGAGTGGTCGCGGGCGTTCACGCGGCTCTGCCGTGTTTCTTGCTGAGGCGTCCAGCCGACCTAGATCGCTCAAGGGTTTCGGGAAGCGCCTGATCCTGAACTTCCATGATCAGCCACTCGGCGTTGTGGGGATCAAGGGTCCCGAGGGGCGCTGGGAGCGCTTCATCGTGGTCAGGCCGACCTGGGTCAAGGGTGTCTTGAACGCTGTCCGCGTCGCGAAACTTGAGGTGGACGTGTCGAGTCCAACACGGCACGACGCTGACGTTCTGGAGTCGGTCGCATGGTCTGGCCAGGACCGCGAGGCCCAGGACAGGATCGACCGAGCCCTGGACGTTGAGGCTGTCACGCGCCGGTTCTACTTGGGGTTGGCGGCACACCATGAACGCCTTCTTGAGGCGGTGGGAGAGGCTTCGGATGCCAACTCAGCCGTTCTCAACGGGATCAAGCAGGCGGGCGGGACCGAGCGGGTGGCCCTCCGAATCCTTACTCAGATGCTGTTCTGCTGGTTCCTCCAGCGGATGGGCCTCCTTGCAGGAGATCGCGACTTCCTCAGGAACCGGTTCGTCCGCAAGCATGGCCCTTTCTACGCGACCGAACTGGAACCACTCTTCTATCAAGCACTTGCCCGTCCGGTGGGGGAGCGCCCGCTGGATGCGCCGGGCGAAGAAATACCGTTCCTCAACGGAGGGCTCTTCGAACGGCACTACGGCGACGTATCCCTGCCGCTCCCGGATGACCTGTTCGACCTCGAAGATGGGCTCATCGCATTCCTCGGGGGCTGGACGTTCACGGTGGCGGAGGACATCCCAGACGAGGTCGAGGTCGCTGTCGATCCTGAGATGCTCGGGAAGGTCTTCGAGAACCTCATCGGTGACGAGGAAGCGAGGAAGCAAGGGACCGTCTATACGCCTCGCCCGGTCGTGCACTTCATGTGTCGGGAGGCCCTCGTCCCGTGGCTACAAGACCGACTCCGCATCCCGGAGGAATGGGCACGACGACTGCTCGTCGAGGACGAAGTCATGCAGGCCTATGCGGAGTCTGAGGGGAGTGAGCGGGCCCTCGTTCTCGCGGAAGCACTAGATCAGCAACTCTCGGAGGTTCGCGTTCTCGATCCGGCTGTTGGGTCGGGGGCCTTCCTGCTTGGCATGCTCGCGGAGTTCATCCGTCTACGCCGACTGGCGAGGGTTGCGGTCCACGGTGACGAACCGAGCCCACACGAGATCATCGAATGGAAGCTCCAGGCGATCGAGCGATCCCTCTTCGGAATCGACATCAACGCTACGGCTATCGAGTTGTGTCGGCTTCGTTTGTGGCTGTCTCTTCTCGTGGAGCTTCCGCCCGGGGAGACCCCCCATCCGCTTCCCAACCTTGAATACAGGACCATCGTGGCGAACTCCCTAACGGACTTCGTGAACGGGCTGGAGATGCAGAACACCCGCGAGCGCCAAACGGGACTAGGTCTTGAAGTTGCAGACCTACCGGTCGAGACGGTGCAGGGCTTCAGGCACGCGTACTTCGCCGCTACCGAACCCGATCAGAAGGGGTTCATACGGGAACAGCTTGCCGAACACGAGAATCGGCTGATCGAGGGGCTCCTGGACCGCGCACGACAGCACGGCGAGCGGTCACCTGAGACACTCAGTCAGCTAGAAGAACTCCGCCAGCGGTTCCTTTCGTTCGATCGCGAGTTCCCTGTGTTCTTCCCAGGGTTCCACGCACCAGACGTATGGCTCGAACAGGGCTGGGACATCGCGATCATGAACCCGCCCTACTTGGGAAGGAAGGAAATCCCACAGCATCTCGACCGGATGCGGGTCAGCGACTACGAGCGCCACTTTGGGGAAACGAACGACCTCATGGTCTTGTTCGCCCGGCGTGCGCGGCAACTTACGAGGCCCGGTGGCGTGGTGTCGATGATCTTCAACGACTCCATCTTCACCAGCGCGGACGCCGAAGACTTGAGACGAGAGATGTTCACTGGCAGCCAGGTTGTCGTTTGCGCCAGAACGAAATGCTTCGAGGGGAAGGCCGTGAACGGCGGGGTCATAGTCCAGCACCTCGTGACGCGTGACACCCCAGAGACACTTCGCTGGGTCGAGGGATACAAGCGCCCCACAACTGACTTCTCATCGGCTTCAGACCCGCTCCCGTTCAGTAGTGAGACGGGGGCGGTCGCCGCGGCCGGTCAGATGGAGGTGTTCTCCGCTCCAGGCTCGGTGTACCGCGCCCTGCCTCATCGACCACTGTTCCGCCCATCCGACGGAGCAGTTGCGTTGCTGGACCGGTTTACGTCGGTCGAACGGTGGAACAGCCTCGATACTCCGAAAGGCTGGCGGAAGCTCTCGAACACGAGAGCACTAGAGCGCGAGATCGAAGACCTGGCCAGTACCGGCTGGTACGACCGGCTGGAACCTGGTCAGTGGATACTTCTTGGGTACGTGGTCGAGGGCGGTCAGGGCCTCGCAACGGCCGATGACAAGCACTTCCTCGGAGCCGTCGAGGGGACCGATGTCGCAGAGGAGCATCTGCGTAATCAAGACCGCCTTGCTTCGCTACTCGACCGCGAGCTTACGCTACGTGCTGTCTTCGACAAGCTCATGGCGAGCGGCATTCCTCAGGAGGGAGCCTTGCTTGCCCTATGGGACGACATGGCCAACGACAGGGTGCTGTCAAAGCTCTGGCCCAAAGGGGGCGCTTTCAGGATCGCAAGAAAGTCAGACGTGCGAACGCAACCTCTGAGTGACGACGAGCGGGACGAGGGAATCGTGTCAGGACCACACTGGGTTCCCTTCGAGAAGGGTGACCAATCACAGGAGGTAGTTGGCCCCGACGGGCGCAAGTCGCTCTTAGGGGCGCGATGGATTCGGGACACCCCTGTCGTCATCGATTGGTCTCGTGACTCAGTTCAACTCCTCCGACGGCGGGCTCGCGGTTCGAGCACACGGAGGAGGCCCCGCCTTCAGAACGAGCGCTTATGGTTCAGCGAAGGTGTGGGCTGGAACGCGATTGCCAGTTACCTGCGGTGCCGTCGGGTGAGTCCCACGTCCATGTTCGGACACGGGGCTCCTTTCGTAAGACCGACCGTGGAGTGGCTGAGTCGAGACTCGCTTATGGCGCTACTGAACTCGCAGGTGAACGACTTCATCATGAGGACCTTTCTAGGCTCCCGGATGAATATCCAGCCGGGCGACATTCGCAGACTACCGATTCCGGTCTTATCTGGAGATCAAGATGACCACTTGGGTGATCTGGCTCAGCGAGCCGTGAATGAAAAGAGGGCGGGCGACGAGGGCGATGCAGCACAGCTAGTCGCCGTCGAGGAAGAGATTGACTCGTACGTACGGACGCTATACGGCGTTCCGCCGAGTGCGGACCTCTGGGTGACGCGATGAGTGATCCCTTCATTCTCGACTACTCCGACAACGACAGGATTACCGTTGCGGACCGCCTCGCTGCCGAGATACGCGGCGACCCGCACAAGCTTGATGTGGCGACAGGCTTCCTCACCCCCTCTATCTGGCGCATCCTCGGAGGCCCCCTATCGGAGCTGAGTGAGTTCCGGTTGCTCCTAGGCAAGGACTTCGAACTCGCTCAGCAAGGGCGCGAACGGGAAGAGGAGGACATCCGCTCCCTCGTTCGCGAAGCCCTAGTGGACGACACGCAACCTCCCCGGCTGCCCGTCATGGACGACGCTGCCAACATCCAAGGCATCCTCGGGCTACTCGATAAGGACACCAGCGACGTGCGGGTGTGGACGGAGGGTTTCCTACATGCCAAGGCTTACTTGCTGGGAAGGTCCGTTGGTGTAGGGTCTGCGAACTTCACTGCCGGAGGGCTCCGGTACAACCGTGAACTTGTCGCGTGGCGTCAGGACCTTGGGGTGGTGCGTCAGGTCCAGGAGTGGTTCGACCAACTCTGGGAGGCTCCCGAGTGCGCTGCCTACAAGGACGACCTGATTGCCATCCTTGAACGGACGCGGTTCGGTTCGTATCCGTGGACCCCCTACGACGCTCTCATCAGGACGCTCGCCGAGCGGTACGGGATCGAGCGACCGGCGTCGCTGGCCCAAGCCAGCTTCCAGCTTCGCTGGTTCCAGGAGGAGGCGGTCCACCGGCTGATTAGGCTCCTCAACGGGCCTGCTCGGGGCGCGCTCCTGGCTGATGCCGTCGGTCTCGGCAAGACGTATATGGCTCTCGGCGTGATCCACCACTACCTGTACCAGGCGGCCGAGGAGCGGAAGGGGACCGGTCGCCCGGTGCTGCTGATCGTCCCGGCATCTCTTCAGGAGATGTGGGAGCGGGAACTAGAGGAGAAGAACCTGAGTTGGGCGTGCCACATCCTCACTGTGCAGCGCCTGCGGGAGGGCGTCGATCTGACGCGATACGTCGGCGCAGACCTGGTCGTGATCGATGAGGCGCACCGGCTCCGGAGCGGGTCCGTCTGGTTCCAGCAGGCGATGCGGCTCCTGACCGAGGGCGCGGCAGACAAGCGGGTGCTGCTCCTGACCGCCACGCCGGTTCACACCTCGCTTCGAGACCTGACCAACCTGCTCAGGGTGATGACCAAGAATCGTCGCGCCGTGTGGGCACCGGCGATCGCCGATTTCGAGCGATACTTGAAGCGCGTTGAGAAGCAGGAAGCCGATCCCTTCCCGCTCCTGGATCGCGCGGTCGTCCGGCGGAGTCGCTCCGACCTCATGCGGGCCTACGAGGAGCAGACCAAGGCCGGGCTCATCGTGGACAGACCTTCGCTACCTCGCCGCAAACTCTCCCATGTCAGGTACGAGTACATCGCGGACGGCGACCCGGACCTGTTCGCGAAGTTCGTCGCGACGGTCAAGGACCTCCACCTGGCTCCGTACGATCTGGAGCGGTTCCGGAACGACGCCCTGGAAGCAGGTTCACCCCCGCCGCCATCCAGTCTCGTCGGCTTGTACGTGGCTGGGCTCCTGAAGCGCTGGGAATCCTCGCTTCGCGCTGTCCGTGTGAGCCTTCTGCGGTTGGAGTCGCTGCTTCGCCGGTCCCTGGAAGCGATCTCGGAGTCGCCGCCTCGGGTACTCGACCTCGCGAGCAACCCCCGTATCCGGAAGTTGATCGAGCAGGAAGCAGACGAGGACGAGGATCGCGACGATGGGGAAGACGTTGACTCGCTTTGGGCGGAGGTCATCGCTGCCCTACCGGCGCTCGCAGACGTGGAGACTTACGACCTTGACCTCATCAAGGATGCGACGACGACAGACCTGAAGGGCGTCGCCTCGCTTCTGAACTCCCTGCCGTCCGAGGGGTCCGATGGCAAGATCGAGGCACTAATCGGGTTGCTGACGGGCACGGGGCCGCCCAAGAGCCTGTCGCTGGCTGGCAAACGGGTCCTGATCTTCACGCAGTATGCGGACACGGCCGAGTACGTCGCCGACCGATTGAGCACCGCCCCCGAGCTTCAGGTCGAGGTCGCAGTCGTCCACGGCGGCGTAGCCTCCGCCGACCGCGCCCGCCTAACGGCTTGGTTCGATCCTGACCGTGCGGCACACGTGCTGGAGCGCATGGAAGGCGCGGCCGAGCCCATGATCCTCGTCTCCACCGACGTGCTCGCTGAGGGTCACAACCTCCAACTGGCGAACGCGGTGGTCAACTTCGAACTCCACTGGAACCCACAGGTCGTCGTGCAGCGATCCGGGCGCATCGACCGGCTGAACTCACCGCACAAGGAGGTCCAGCTCGTCTCGTTCATGCCCGACGAAGGGATCGACGCGCACCTAGACCTCGTACGCACCCTGGATCAACGCTTTGGGCTCATCCACTTCATGGGGCTGGGCGACGAGCCTGTGACTCCGCTCCCCGGCGACCTCCAGACTGTGACGTTCGAGCAACTTCGCAAGCTCTACGCGGACGAGGAGAGCGTGCTCGACGAGGTCGAGCGTCTCTTCGCGATCGGGTCCACCGACTTCATGCGTGCCCCCCTTGAGCAGTTCCTGATCGAGGCGGGGGAGGAGCGCCTTCGCGAGATACCGGTGGGTGTGCAGTCGATCCGCAAGGAGCCGAAGGGTTGGAGGCACGGTCCGGGGGTCTTCCTGGCGTTGAAGTACGAGGGTCAGACGATCTGGCGCTTCTACCAGCGGGTCTCGACCGGCTGGGGATCACCTTTGACCGACGAACTCACGCTGTTCCAGGCGATCGCCTGTCCGAGGGCCGAGCCCCGGGTCGATCTGGATCACTGGCCGGAGGGACCCGGCTCGATCATCGACTGGGACCTCCTACGCAAGGCGGCTGCCGATGTCGCGGAGGAGATCACGCGCTACCGGGCGACGGTAGACATCGCACGTGGGGCATCTGAGCGGTCGCGAAGGCTTCGTCAGGACCTTCGCCAGCTAGCGATTACGGCCGACTTCGAAAGCGAGGCGCTTGGCCAACTTCTCGAACGACTTGAGCAGGTACGGGTTGAGGACTACGACGCCCAGGCTGGCTGGAGGGCGTTCGAGGAACGGCTCCGAGCGGCCAAGCGGGAATCGCAGCGGGATACCCTTGCCTCGGACCTGGAGGACCTCACTAGCCGTGGGCTAGAACTCTTCGGAGTTCCTGAGGAGGAGGGCGCTTCGGCGACCATCGAGGTTGACCCCTCCTCGCTGCAACTCGTCTCGTGGGAGTGGCTCGTCTCCGCGTCCGAGAGCCCCGCCCAGGAGACCCCAGAGCAAGCCAAGCTCGACTCGCCGACGTTCGCCGAGGGCACTTCCTGAGGCTGGGCTCGTATCCAACCAAGATCGTTGCTCTTCATGTTGACATGGAACACCGGAAGATTTAGTGCCCTGCAACGGGAATCGGGAAGACTTCAGCCCACGTAGGCCGGCGACCTGTGCTAAACCTTCCTCAGAGGGCGTATCGCCCAGAGGCGTCTTGACGGAAGAACAGGTCGATGCCCGAGTCGAAGCTCTTGGGGTTGCCTACGCGGAAGAATGGCGGGCGATCTCCTCACCCAACCGAATAGCACCGCACGATTCCCGGGCGGTGGTGGGGTGTCAGTCGCAGACCCTTCGGGGACGGCATGCAGACACCATCTTAGTGACGGTCACCGTGCATCTCTATCGGAAGGACGACTCGGACGCGGCCCGCCTTCAATCCAGATCAACAGGGGAGTAGTACGGGAATCGGGCAGGACATAGCTTGATCGTAGTGCGGTCCATGCTTCTAGGGGTTTCGCCTCACGGCCAAGGCACCGTGAGGACCCTGACCTAGCTAGTGAGGACGGGAAGAAGCGAGCCCGTCCTTGCGGGAAGACCGAACGCCGCACACCGGGACCCACCACCTGCCAGGCCCGGCTCCGGACTCCTTGAGCGGCCCGCAACAGGGGAGCCCTATTCGCAGAAGCGACGACGGCGATCCGTTTGGGACTGCTATGTCCAGTTGATGGTGCAGCAGCAAGGGAACCAAGAAGGTAGTTCTCTGTATCTCCATGGCGACGTTCACCTCGTCTTCCTCCGGTCGCCCTTGGCATCAGCTTGGGTAGGAGGTGCGTCATGGCGGATCGCAAGTGGTACAAGCTCAAAGCCCGTTCCTACGGCCTCTGCCGCCCCTGGAAGCGCCGATGGGTATTGGATCGCCCAGGTCTCAGAGTAGCCAGGGTGGAGCAACGAGGTCCTTAGCCACCTGGTCCGCCATATCTACGACGCGCTGCATCTCCAAGCCAACCTATGCCCTGGTGGTGCAGAGATGTTGTTGATGCGCACAGACGTACGGCGGTTGGTCGGCGACTGATTGGGAGCAACCCGTCCAGCAGGAGGGCCAGGGCGTTCGCCTAACGGCCGTGAGCGATTGGGCCGATACCAGTTCCATGAAGATCATCCCGATCACCCTGCGTGAAGCGGACACGCTGATCCGCACTTGGCATCGTGACCACCGGCACCATCTCCCGGTCAAGGCGCATCGGTTCAGCCTCGGCCTCCTGGACGGCGACCGGCTGGTCGGGGCCGTCATCGTAGGCATCCCGATGGCGCGGCTCACTGACCGCCACCAGGTCGCCGAGGTGACTCGCCTGGCGGCCGACGGAACGCCGAACGCCTGCTCCAGGCTGCTGAGCGCTGCATCCAAGGCCGCCGCCGCGCAGGGCTACGCTCGCGTCGAGATGTTCGTCGCGCCCACGGAGCGGTCCGCTCCCGCATTCCTAAGGGCCGCTGGATTCCGTTTCGATGGTGAGTCATCAGGCCGCCAGTGGAGCCACGACCGCAAGACCGACAACCGATCGCGTCGCACGAGCACGCCTGGGCCGAAACACCGCTGGGTGATGGACTTCACCCGCCTGGAAAGCGTCACTCCAGGCAGACGAAAGTGTCACGGGTGCGGCCGCTTGCTTCCGGTCAGTGCGAGGTCCAACAAGCTCTCGTGTTCGCCCGCCTGTCGCCAGAAGGCTCACCGGAAACGAGTGCTCAATCGCTCACGAGCGAAGGCTGCCTGACTCCGACCGACGGCGTGCGACGGCTCGGCCAGAATCGTGCCTGCGGTCCCGTAGACTTGTTGTGTGACCAACCCGCGCACTTGCGCTGGCGGCATCCCCTTCCGATCCGGGCTCCCGCTCGGGCTGGAGGTCAACTGCCGTGGCCAGGAAGAGGTACCGCCGCAAGCTGCGCTCCTGCGGCGTATGTAAGCCCAGCAAGGTCGGCTGGACCAAGAGGTGGGCCCCCAAGGATGAGGTGCGCCTCAAGCTGTTCGAGCGCGCCCAGAACGACGGCGACTGGAGCCGCCAGTGATGCGCCCATTCGTCGTAACCACGGCATCCGGGGTCGCAACATGCACCGGTTGGTGGTCCAGGCTGAGGGTCGAGGGTTGCTCGCTCGTACTCGACTACGCCGATCGCGATTCTGCTCCGGAAGCCGTCTTGGTCGTGGCGAATCTTCCCAGTGTCGGGGAGGCTCAGGCGTTGTTCCAGACGATCACCGACCGCATCGCGTACAGAGGGACGACCTTCGACGTGCGCGACTGGCCCAGCCTGGCTCGCGATCCCGTTAGCGAGGGTGGCACGTGAAGCTCTGGGTGGACGATGTACGTGACCCGAGCGAATGGCTTCCGCACATCCGCTGGTTTCGCGGTCGTGACCAGAGCGAACTCGACGACTGGGCATGGGTCAAGTCGGCTCAAGAGGCCATCGCGTATCTGGAGTCCGAGAACGTGGTTGAGGTGAGCCTGGACTACGACCTCGGTGATCCGGATGTGGTCGGCGACGGCTACCAGGTCGCGGTCTGGGTCGAAGCCCGCGTTACGACGGATGACGACTACGTCCCGCCGATCATCCACGTACACAGTTCGAATGTGGTCGGGCGAGAGAGGCTTGAGGCGGCAGCGCGCAGCATCGAGCGGATCGTGGCAGGGAGATCGGGCTGAAACGGCGCAAAGCGGGTTCCTGACGACGATGGTTCCGGCTCGGGCAACGTGTCAAGAAACCTAGCCACCAAAGGGAAGATCACACAGGGCAAGTAGATATAGATGGCCTCAAGGGTCAAGGGTCAAGAACTTCCGTGGGCTCGAAACGAGGTTGTATAGCTCGACCGGTTGCCGGTTCGCGGCTTAGCTTCCCGCTTCCTAGGCCGATTCAAGCAGGAGAGGCGGTTACCATGACCTCTGTGACGCGGATGATCGTGGACGCTCGTCTGGTAGGCGAAGCGTGCGAAGACGGGTGGCATCGCTTGACCAGGGGTAGCGGCGTGCCTGATGCGGCCTTCACTTTCAACGCTCCCTCGGCTGTCGCCTTGTTCGTGAGGAGAGCCGGTGCTCACGGCTCGACAACGATCTACAGGTTCAGCCCATCTCGTGACGCCGAGGACGGCTGGAATGTGCGTGACCTCGGCGGCCATGGGGCACTCATCTGTTCCGCCTGCGGTGCCGCGATTTGAGAGTTCTGGTCCGGAGGCGAAGTCCGGTCACGTGGGCGAGATTAGCTCGATGCCCAGTCGGCGGAGTTCCCGAGCGTGGGCGGCGCAGAGCATGAAATCACGGACCATCGGGTGACCGGGTCTGCCAACTCTGCTTGACCGAACAACTACGCGAACGACCGCTTCTCGCCTCCGGGGGTGGTCGAGATCGCATTCGGCATCCGTCTGCATCCCCGCATCCTACCGACGCCTCCTCTCTGCGGCTCACCCTTCGAAGTACCTGGGCTCAGCTTTGGCTCGGTCGGCAAGAGCGCGGACCTCCTCGGCAAGAGCAGTTGCGAGTGCATCCGGGTCGGTGAACATCCGGTTGGCTAGGTTCGGGGCCCAGAAGTCCAGCCCGTGGCCCGTTGTGTACACATAGATCGTGCCCACGTCGATGGCGTGGCCCTTCGGTGTCTCACGAACTTCCATCATCCACCTCCTTCCCCTCTCCACTCGCGTGACCTCTACTTCGTGATCTGCCACTCGCCCTGAACAACCGCAAGGTCATCAGCTCGCAGGAGTTTCTCCCCCGGTAGCATCTTTCTACGCGAACAGTGTGGAGGCCATCGTGATTCTCTTTGAAACTGACAAGAAGCCCCTGACGTTCCTTCTCGACAAGATTGAGAATAGGGAACTCGCGCTTCCGGACTTCCAGCGCAGCTTCGTGTGGGACCCGGAGGCGACCCGCATGCTGGTCACGTCGATCCTCTCAACCTTCCCAGCGGGCAACCTCCTGCTGATGCAGGGCGGAGCGAAGGTATTCGCCCCTCGGTCCTTCGAGGAAGCACCCGAACTGATCCAGGAACCCACATACCTCGTCTTGGATGGCCAGCAGCGGCTCACCAGCTTGTACCAGGCCTTCGTTGGGGCGGGCACGCATCGTTACTTCCTGAACGTCCAGGAACTTCTTGATGGTGTGGAACTCGATGAGGCCGTCGAGGTCTACACAGCCAAACGCGCCAAGCGCTGGGACACGCTTGGAGAGCAGGCAGCTTCTCTCATGATGCCCCTGGCGAGATCGAGAACCTTCGCTTATTGGCGAGAAGAGGTGCTGGACCATCTCGAAGATGCCGGAGCGGATGATGTGAAGAAGCTCAGGCTCCAACTCACGGAGATTGAGAACACGTTCGTGAAGCCGGTGGAGCTTTACCTGTTCCCAGTAACCACGCTACCGGCAGACACGCCGGTCGAGGCGGTCTGCACGATCTTCGAGACGCTCAACAAGACGGGAGTGAAGCTCTCCGTGTTCGAGCTTCTGACCGCCCGAGCCTTCGCACACGACGTGCGGCTCCGCGACAAGTGGGAGGCAGCCCTCAAGGAGTTCCCGATCCTGGATGAGTTTGGGGTCGATCCCTACTACGTAATCCAAGCGATTGCGGTCATAGTGTCCCGTTCGGCGAAGCGATCCGCTGTCCTGAAGCTCGGCGTGCCCGACATCGTTGAGCACTGGGAATCGGTGGTGATGGGTCTCGCGGAGGCCCTCCGGATGTTCCGCCACGAGTGTGGCGTCCTGGTCAGCAAGCTTTTTCCCTACAACACGATGCTCGTGACGATGGGAGCGGCCTGGCGCTTCGTGAAGGAGGCCAAGGGACCGGACGAGGGCGCACGGCGGGCCAAGATGCGACGCTGGTTCTGGTGCTCGGTCTTCTCGCAGGCATACGAGAACTCGCCGAATACGCGGGCCGAGACGGACGTTCTTGGTCTAAAGGACTGGTTGGCCGGAGGGCCGGAGCCGGACTTCGTGGCCGACTTCTCCTTCGATCCTGAAATCTGGCGAGAGGTGACAGGGCGGCAGCGGGCGCTGTATCGCGCCACAATCGCTCTCAACGTGAGTGCAGGGCCGCTCGACTTCCACAAAGCTCACCCGCTCACGCCCGAGATTGTGTTGGGAGAAGAGGCGGACGACCATCACCTCTTCCCGCAGAAGTACCTGAAGGACGCGAACCTGGGCGAGCTTCCAGACACTGTTCTCAATCACACCCTCATCGACAAGATCACGAACATCCGGATCGGAGGCAAGGCTCCCTCCATCTACCTAGACGAGATGATCAACGGGAAGGATGGCCTCGAAGGTCTGGGCGCTGATCGAGTTGCGGCGGTTCTACGGAGTCACGGGCTGCCTGCGGACCATGCCGGACCCATGTTCCAGGATCGGTACCAAGACTTCCTGACCTGGCGGATGGAGCACCTCTACAAGCGCCTACTTGATGTGACCGGGTAGCAGGCGTCCTGCAAGAACGGGACCGTCAGCGGCCGTGCAGAGGTAGGACCTGCTTTCGAGGACGCCCGCTTCGTCAGTCGTGTACCACAGTGGGGAGGGTCACTGTGTTACGCTCTCGTGATGGAGAAGCTGGTTAGAGCCGTTCTCTATCGCCGTGCCAGTACGAGAGAGCAAGGGGATTCCGGCCTTGGGCTCGACGCGCAACTGAGGAGGCTGCGGGCCGAAGCCGCTCATCGCGGGTGGATCGTCGTTCATGAGTGTCACGACGTGGCCTCTGGCAAGCGGACGAATGGCCGCGACGGGTTGAAGCAGGGCCTCGCCATGCTGCGGCTGCATGAAGCTGACGTGCTCGTCGTCTCGAAGCTCGACCGGCTGAGTCGATCAGTCGCCGACTTTGCGCGACTAATGGAGCAAGCTCGCAAGGAGCGTTGGGCGGTAGTCGCCCTTGACTTGAACATCGACACGACGAGCGCGACAGGCGAGCTTATGGCGAACATGCTCGCAGCCCTCGCCCAGTGGGAGCGGCGTCTCATCTCCGAGCGCACCAAGGATGCTCTGGCAGAGAAGAAGGAACAGGGTGTGCAGCTTGGCAAGCCATCACCCCTTCCAAGAAAGAGCCGCATGACGATTGGACGACTCCGCAAGAGGGGCCTTGGAGCTCGACGGATAGCGGCTTGGCTCAACGAGCATGAGGTGCCTACTCCAAGCGGTGGGGGCAAGAGGTGGCACGTAACTCAGGTTCAACGGATTATGAGTCGGGAGGGTGTGTAGGACATACGAGCGGTTCCGTGGGCTAGCGTGCTCGGAAGACCCTTCAGCATCGACTGAGCTTTGCTGGAGGCTGGTTCTTCACGAACGCTCGCCATCGGCGGGGGGTCAGAGGGGTGCCGTCGTGGAGGAAGAGCGTGTACCCACCCTCCGACCACAGGCCGAAGATCGTTTCGTCAGGGCTGGTCTCGACCCTCAATCTGTCTATCTGCGACTGCTTCACCAGGAGAGCGATGATGATGCAGCGGTAATCGGGATAGAGCAGCGACTTGATTCGTATGCGCCCATTCTTCTCGTCAGCCCTGTTCAGAAGATTCGGGTTCTTGGCATCCGGTCTTGGAGCATAGATTTCAACTTCTGACAGCCCGATACTCCCGTCGGCCTTACGGCGCTCCTCGGAGCCATCTGGGCGCGTCACGTGAAGGAGCGTCTCTGAGATGCCCAACGCAGAGCGAACCGCGGGCTCAACGAGACTCGATCCACTTGTATTGTTCCGCTTGACTCGTGGTGGCCACGTGAACGGCACATGAATCGGTGGGGCAGGCGATCTCGCGGTCATACGTGAGGTCCGAGCCGCTCTTCAAGAAGCGTCGCCATGATGTCGTGCGAACCTTCGTCGTATATCCATCGTCCGACTTCGAAATCGCCAAGTCGAAGCGTGGGCAAGAACTCGTGGCATGAGGGCAGGATGTTTGCAAGCGCGTCTCTAAAGGCACGCTGCTGGTGACGATCGTTCTCCTCCGGGAAGAGGGGTGGTCGGGGCTTCGCGAACCCACCCCCTTCCAGCTTGGTCTTCCGTGTGCTGCGCTTGATCCAATCGCTCTTGTCGAATGCAAGGGGGAGGTCGTCGGGATAGCAGCGAAGAGGAGTGGCCCGATACACGTTGAAGTGCTGGGTTTCGTCAAGCTCAAAGACGAAGGCTCTACCCCGGTACTCGAACACGCCGTCAACCCGCCGAGTCTCTCGTGGCGGCATTTCTTCCGGAAGTTGCTGGCTTGTCAGGTACCGATAGACCTCCTGGACGAGGCTCCAGCGCTCTGCACAGTCTTGCTTGCCGGGTCCTAACAGCCACCCCGGTGTCGGCAGGGACGGCCCAAGCATCGCGGTCAGCACGTCGTGAGTGGCGTTCTCAGCTTCGTGCGCCACGATCCACGTTCCTGATGGGTACTTGCACGTACACCGGACTCACGCTCGTCAACGCTTCCTACCCGCTGCCGCTCTCGCCGTCCTTCTTCCGGAGCGGATGAACCTGACCGGACCCCGGGTCGGTCGTCTCGCCCAGCGACGCGGCGGGGTCCTTGGCCTGGGCGGCCGCATCCTGCAACTGGAGGAACTGCACCAGCACATCTAAGTCGTAGATCAGGCTCGCTAGCGTCCATCCGGCTGCTAACCCGGCTAGTCCAGCAGTGGTGGCGAGAATCCACGTTGGTGCCGTGGAAGGGGTGACGGCCAACGCCAAGAGAAGGAAGCCAGCAACAACTCCAAGGGTCGCGGTGAAGAGAAGCGGCGCGAAGTATCGGACGGGCTCCTTGTCGATGGCGCGGAGCTTCCGCAGGAAGGACTGATCGAGAAAGGCCCCGAGGATCGCCGCTCCTGCCACCACGGCTCCGATCACCACCCCTACAAGCGACCCAGCGAAGGTGACTGCCCGGTCCAGGCTTTCTGGGTGTGTGAGCGCAAGCCACACGCCGAACGCCCCGCAGGCGAGGCCGACCACCAGGTCCCACTTGAACAGTTCCGATAACCGAAAGTCGAGAGCAGCCATCAGCGCCTTCGGTCGCATCTCACTCCAACCTTCCCTGGACGGATCGTCCTTCGCTGAACTCACGCACAGCTTCGAGCATGAGGTGTGTGGCTCGATCCCAGTCCTCGCCCCAGTCTTCCACCGATCCGCGCTCAAGCTCATGTCTGCTGTCGAAGGTTCGAACGCCACTTCGAGAACTGAGACGGACTTGGAGGTCTCCCGTGTCTATCCCTTCCAGAAGCACTGCCACTACGTCTGGGTGGCTACGGAAGTCAAGCGTCCTCCCGTACGCGGGGGAGTATCGCTCCTGCTTCGATCGGGCGGCCAGTGCCTTCATCTCGGCGATGTCCCCCTCCAGATCACGCCCTGGGTTGGGCACCTTGACGATACGAACGAACACCGACACATCAGGGTGTTCCTCCAGCCACTCGTATACGCGCATGCGGGAGGCCACCAGGTCTATTTCCCACTCGGAAGGGACCAGGCCCTGCTGAGTTGCCGCCGAGGCGAGAAGGGTTTGAAGGCCGGTAGCGAAGGCACCTGCGCGAATGCGACGCGCTGGCGCGAATGCCACCCATCTTCGGTCCTCTCTCAAGTCAACGGCGAACGGAACGAGGGTCGCCTTGGAAGCCCCAACTTCTAGCCGCATCGGGCCCTTCTTCCAGGACCTGGCATCGGTCTCGTAGTCACGCAATCGCTCCTCGCTAGCGAACCCGATGATGCCCATGAGGAAGTCCCCGGAGGCATCTAGTTCGAGGTCCGCCGCGATCCAGTGTCTGCCCGAGAACACCACCTCGAACGCGCCCGCCTCGATTAGGAGCCTCATCTCGTCCCCAAAGTCGCGTCGTCCCAGCGAGGGGATGTCTTCGCGGCGGTTCACCCGTGCGAAGAAGACCTGTTTGGAGCCCGCCATGAGCCGCATCCTAGCCCCGCGGCGCGGGCGCGCTGTGCAGCCAGAGCGGGTTCGCCTGCCGCGTCTCCGCGGCGGCCAAACCCATCGTCCGTTGGCGGCATGGTGTCGAAATCAGACGCGCACATACTCGCGGGCTGGTGACCTCCGCCCATTCCGTCTCTTGCCCATGATGGCTTGGTCTACGCGCTTCCGGGCCGTCTTCCGCCCTTCGTCAGAGACCCTGGCGTAAATCTCCATCGTTGGGTGACTGGATCGGTGACCTGCTTGTTCCTGTGCGTAGCGAGGCCCCGCCACTTCGACCAAGAACGTGAGGGCGAAGCGCTTCAGGTCGTACACGCACACTTCGAGTCCAAGCGATCCTGCCGGGCCGAGTCCCGTCAAGTGGTGGACTTTGATCACCGCCATCCTCGCTCCTCACGCGATCTGAGCGAGTAACTCCTTCGGGTCCTCACCTCCTTCGAGCGCGTCGACCTTCGTCATCGAGCCGAGGCTGAAGTAGCGCCGGTCCATCACCTGCCACTCGTCGTCCTGCTCGGCAAGGAGCGTCCCGACCATCCGCATCAGCGAGTCGCGGTTCGGAAAGATCCCGATGACACGAGTGCGACGTTTGATCTCCTTGTGCAATCGCTCGAGCGGGTTCGTCGAGTGCAGGCGACGCCGGTGCTCGAGCGGGAAGTGCAGATGCGCCAGGACGTCTTCGGAGGCGTCCTCGAGGAGCTCGGCGGCTTGCGGGAATCGGTCCGAGAGCATCGTGGCCACTTCGTGGAGCTTGCTCATCGCCGTTGCGTGGTCGGGCTCGAGGAAGATCATCCGCACGAGGGCTCCCACCGCGTCTTGAGCCTGCTTGGGGACCGTTGAGAGCAGGTTGCGCATGAAGTGCACGCGACATCGTTGCCAGCTGGCCTCACCAAGCACCTTCACGATCGCCTGGCGAAGGCCTTCGTGGGCGTCGGAGATCACGAGGCGCACACCCCGAAGCCCGCGCTTGATGAGCGAGCGCAGGAACGCGACCCAGAACTGGTGATCCTCGCTCGGACCCGTTTGCGCACCAAGGACCGTGCGTTCCCCGGTCTGGGTCACCCCGATCGCGACCACGGTCGCCACCGAGATCACCCGACCGGTCTCCCGGACCTTGTGGAACGTGGCATCCAGCCAGACGTAAGGGCAGGGGGCCTCGATGGGTCGGGACAGGAACCCCCGAGCCTGCTCGTCCAACGCCTTGCAGATCCGCGAGACCTCCGAGCGCGAGATCCCGTCGATCCCCAGCGCCCGCACCAGGTCGTCGACCTTGCGGGTCGAGACGCCTTTCACGTAGGCCTCGACGATCACCGCGTGAAGGGCCTTCTCGGCCCGACGCCGGGGCTCGAGCAGCGAGGGAAAGTAGGCGCCGGCGGTCACCTTCGGGATCTTGAGCTCGATGGTGCCGGTGCGTGTGTCCCAGCGCCGCGTGCGATAGCCGTTGCGGTAGGCGGCGCGCTCGGAGCTTCGTTCGTAGAGCCCGGCTCCGATCTGCGAAGACACCTCCGTGTCCATCAACATCTGTGCGAGCACCCGAACACCTTCACGAAGCGCGTCCACGTCGTCGTGCTCCAGCAGCTTGCCCACGAACGACGTGATGTCCATGCTTGGGGTGGCCATCGTCCCTCCTCATCCGACTGTGCTGTCGTTGAGGATGGCGGTGGCCGTCTACGTCACGGGGATTTCCACCCCGGAAGTCCACCCCGAATTTCCACCACTTCCCGGGACGCTAACTCCTGCCGCCTTGACGAAGGTCGTATTCACGTTCGTTTCGTGCCTGTGCGTACCTGACCGAGATGGGAACACGATCCTTCGGGTCGCGGGCGGCGATGGCAGGGAGTTCGCGATGTGCTCACCCAACGCTTTCGCGACTTCGTCTGGTAGGTCGATTCGCCGCTCCTTCGCGTTCTTGAGTCCACGCTGAAGCCGACCTCGAACCGCCGCCTTGTTGAGTTGCGCCGAACCCTTCTTCAGGTCAAGGTCGCCGACCGTAAGAGCCAGAGCTTCGGAAGGACGGCAACCCGTGAAGGCACACAGGATGACGAACGCCCGCAGGTCTCTGGGGACAGCCTCGGCCAGACCATCCACCTCTTCGTTCGTGAGCAGATGGCGCTCCTTCGTCCTTCCCTTGGGGATCAACTTTCGTGTGGCGCGAGTGAAGGGGAACTCCGGGATGTAGTGCAGTTCCTTCGCGAAGCTCATGACCGAGCGGAGCACCGTGTAGGACTCGTCGATGGACCAGTCGGAGACCTTCCGCTTCTGGCACCACTTCACCCATTCAGGAATCAGCGAGCTTGTGACGTGACCAATCCTCTTGCGACCGAAGAAGGGGACCAAGTTCCTCTCGCCGTATCGGGTGGCCCCACGCTGGCCATCGAGGCTCCTGTAGTTCAGCGGCACGTAGGCGTCTGACCACTCCTTGAAGACCTCGTTGAACCTCTTCCGCGTCCCCTCCGGACTCTGGCCCAGGACCCTCCGTGCCTTCTGCCGCTGAAGGTGCTGCCTGGCGTCAGCTACCGTCCGAAAGGTCTGGGCGACTTGCTTCCCGTCCTCCGAGCGCCAGACTGCTTGGTAGCGCATGCCAGATCGACTCGGACGTTCGCGGATGTGTCCATCGCCGTAAGCCACCAAGCAGATGCTGACAAGAACACTGACACAGAGCAAGGACCTTCCGCGAAGGAGCAGGTAGATGACATTATCATTCCATCTTCACGTCTTGGTGAACGACGAAGACGTGCGCTACCTCGGGTCGCTCGAGACCGAGGTCGGCGAAGGCGACACCGTCTCGATCCTCCCCGCGGTCGCCGGGGGGTGACCACCGGCCCGCCGGGTGCCCGGGTACTTGCCGCCCGGAAAGAACGACGTTCGAGCCCATGAGCGTTCGGGGCCAGCTCGGTCGACTTCGTGCGCTGGCGGAGCACGCCCTGACCGCGTACGGCATCCGTCCGGCGCGGATCGTGCCGCTCGCCCACGCCGAGAACACCACGTTCCGGGTCGAGACCGACGGTGGTGCACGCTTCGTTCTGCGTGTCCAAAGGGTCACGGGCACTCCCTTCCATCCGCCCAGAGGGCTGCCGGAGGTCCTATCCGAAGCGATGTGGCTCTCGGCTCTGCGGCGTGACACGAACCTGGCCGTGCCAGAGCCGGTCCCCACGAGAGAGGGCTCGCTCCTCACCGTCGCCGAGAGCGAGGGCGTGCCCAGGCGTCGGATCTGGCGTTCTCTTCCGCTGGACGCCGGGTCGATTCCTCGATGCCCGGTTGACGCCGAAGCATCTGGAACGCGTCGGCGGGTTCATCGCGCGATTGCACGACCATGCGATGCGCTTCGCGCCGCCGCCGGGCTTCGAGCGCTGGCAGATCGAGGAGATCTCCGACGAGGCGGCGGACCACATCGCCGACACCGTTGCGGAGATCGGCGGTCCGAGATCCGTTGCGACCGTCGAGAGGCTATTGGCGGAGGCGCGGCGATCGCAGCACGAGCTCGCCACGGAATCCGACGTGTTCGGTCTCATCCACTCCGATCTGCACCAGGAGAACTACCTCTTCCATCGGGGGGAGGTGGGCGCGATCGACTTCGACGACTGCGGGTGGGGGCATTTCGTGTACGACCTGGCCGTCGCGTCGAGCGAGCTTCGGTATCGGCGAGACCACCCCGATCTTCTCGCCGCGATGCTCAGCGGATACCGCGACGTCCGGGCGCTGCCCGCAGATCACGAGCGCCACCTCGAGGTCTTCCTCGGACTGCGAGCCCTGAAGCTGACGCTCTGGATGCACGAGCAACGAGACCATCCGGGATTCGCCGACTGGGAGACGGAGGTTCGCGAGGGGCTGGCGGACCTCGACGCCATCACGCGCCGTCTCGTCGGATCGGGCTGAACCTTCGAGGCTGGCTCAGACCCAGGTCCGGCGTTCCCCGACGTACGCGAACACGTCGCCGTACTCGAAGCCTTCGCCCGCCTGACGATAGGGGACGACGCACGTGACCGGCTCGTCGTAGCGATGCTCCATCTCGACCCGGATCCCGAGGGGAAAGTCGCCGTCGTCGATCGTCACCTCGGAGCAGATGCCGACGGCGACGAGATTCCCGTCGTCGGCGCGCCGTTTGAGGCTCGCGCGGACCGCTTCGAGCACGTCCTCGGGCTCAGCTTCGCCGTCGCGGTTCCCCGGGCCGGTTGCCGTGTCGAGCTCGCCGTCGGGGGCCATCGAGGCGCCGAAGGGGTAGAAGCCTCCGTAGCGCTGGATCGAATCACGCGCGAACGGCAAGAGCACGCGCATCAAGGCGTTCATGTGATCACGCGGTTCACCCGGCGGGCTGGGCACATCTCCACGGTGACTGCGCCGTTGGAGTGCGTCAAGCTGCACCCGTGGAGATCCGCAAGCTCGGCGCAGGGGACTGGGAGCTGCTCGCCCGTGCCGTCACGACTTTCTCCGACGACACGGCGGTCGCGCCCGATCTGTTCCTGGAACAGCCGCGCACGCACGCGTTCGTGGCGATCGACGGCGACGACGTGGTCGGTTGGTGTTACGGCTACGAGATCCTCCGACCCGAGGGGCGATGGATGATGCTGCTGCACCGCCTCGACGTGGTCGAGGAGCGCCGGCCCGAGAGGATCGGACGCCAGCTGCTCGACACCTTCGTCGCGCTCGCCCGCTCGAAAGGGCACGAGAAGATGTGGCTGTACACGGACGCCGGTGCGGTCGCCGCTCGGGGGCTGTACGAAGGTGCCGGCGGCGCCAGGGGGGATCGCCGCCCCGGCCCGTGGTGGGTGTTCGAATGAGGAGCGGATGGATCGGCCACCGCCGGGAAAAGGCTTCGGCGCTGGGATAATCCCGGCGTGCGCTACGACTCGATCCTGGATGCGATCGGCAACACGCCGCTCGTCGGCATCCCACGGATGTCGCCGAAGCCGCGCGTGCGGCTGTGGGCCAAGCTCGAGGGGAACAACCCGACCGGGTCGGTGAAGGATCGGATCGCCCTGGCGATGGTCGAGGCCGCGGAGGCGTCGGGCGAGCTCACCCCCGACAAGACGATCCTCGAGCCGACGTCGGGCAACACGGGGATCGCGCTGGCGATGGTCGCCCGCCGCAAGGGGTACGGCCTCACGGTCGTGATCCCCGACAACGCGAGCGACGAGCGGATCCGCCTGCTGCGCCTGTTCGGCGCCGAGATCGTGTTCAGCGACGGCGCCAAAGGCACGAACGGCTCGATCGAGGTCGCACGGGCCCTGGCCGTGGACGACAAGTACTTCATGCCGTTCCAGTACGGCAACCCGGCCAACCCTCGGGCGCACGAGGAGGGGACCGGGACCGAGATCCTCCGCGACTGCCCGGGCATCACGCACTTCGTCGCAGGGATGGGTACGGGGGGCACGCTCACGGGCGCCGGCCGGGCACTGCACGCGCACGACCCGTCGATCACCGTCGTAGCCGCAGAGCCGGAGCTCGGCGATCTCGTGTACGGCCTGCGTTCCCTCGACGAAGGGTTCGTCCCACCGATCTTCGATCCGCGGCAGATCGACCGGAAGTTCCTCGTGAACGCGTCGGACTCCCTGCGGACCACGCGCGAGCTGAGCGCGAACGAGGGCATCTTCGCCGGGATCAGCGGTGGGGCGGTCGTGCACGTCGCCCAACGGGTCGCGCAGGAGATCGACGCCGGAGACATCGTGTGCCTACTTGCCGACGGCGGCTGGAAGTACCTGTCGACCGATGCGTGGGCCGAGGACGTCGCCGTCGCCGAGAAGGGCGTCGAGGAGTCGTTGTGGTGGTGACGCGTGGCGATAGCCGTCCGATCGGCGTGTTCGATTCAGGGGTCGGCGGCCTCACGGTGGCCCGCGCGATCCTCGATCTGCTTCCGAGCGAGGAACTCGTCTACGTGGGCGATGCCGCGCACTTCCCGTACGGGCCCAAGCCCGTGGACGAGATCCGCCGCTACGCGCTCGACATCGCCTCGTACCTGGTGTCGCGCGACGTGAAGATGCTCGTAGTCGCGTGCAACTCGATCGAGGTCTCGGCGATCGGCGACATCGCGACCGAGCACGGTGTGCCGGTGCTCGGCGTGATCAACCCGGGCGCGCGGGCGGCGATCCGGGCGACCCGCAACGGCAAGGTCGGCGTGATCGGTACGCTCGCCACGATCGCGAGCGGGGCGTACGAGCGCGCCGTCGGCAGCGGCGCCGAGCTCGTCTCGGCCGCGTGTCCCGTGTTCGTCGAGCACGTGGAACGTGGCGATACGACGAGCGACGCGTTACGGAGGACCGCGCGCCTGTATCTTGAACCCCTCGTGAGGGCAGGGGTCGACACGGTCATCTTGGGCTGCACGCATTACCCGTTGCTGTCCGGGTTGCTCCAGATGGAACTGGGGTCCGAGGTCGTTCTCGTGTCCTCCGCCGAGGAGACGGCCAAGGACGTGTACGCGGCCCTGCTTCGCACCGATCGCCTCCGCGAGCCCGGAAGCGCCCCGCACCATGAGTTCCTGACCACGGGAGACGCCGCGCCGTTCCGCCGCCTGGCGGAGCTCTTCCTTGGCCGCGAGGTCTCCCACGTGGACACGGTGAAGGTGCACTCGGAGGCTCGCGCGTGAAGCTGACGATCCTCGGCGCACAGGGCACCTGGCCGGGTGCCGGAGGAGAGTGCTGCGGCTACCTCGTCTCGAGCGACGGCGTGCACCTGTGGGTCGACGCCGGGACCGGGACGTTCGCGCGCCTGCAGGAGCACGTCGGCGTCGACGACATCGCGGCGCTCCTGATCACGCACGGTCACCCGGACCACTTCGTCGACATCATCCCGGCGTTCTACGCGCGGCATTACGGAAAGCTCGGCCGGCCGGGCCTTCCCTTCTACTCGCCCGAGGGGTTCACGGACCTGGCCGCGTTGCTCGTCTCGGAGAACGGCAAGAACGTGATGGCGGAGGCGTACGCGTTCACCACCTCGCGGCACCTCGAGGTGTTCGAAGTCGGGCCGTTCCGGATCACGCCGTACACGATGACCCACGTCGGCGTGCACGCGCTGGGCTTCCGGATCGAGACCGACGGTCAGGTGCTGGCGTACTCGGGCGACACGGGCCCGTGCCAGGAGGCTCTCGATCTGGCGCGCGACGCCGACGTCTTCCTCTGCGAGGCCACCTACCAGAACGACTCGAACCTCCTGCCGTTCCACCTGAGCGCGAAGCAGGCCGGTGAGCACGCGACCGAAGCGGGCGCGAAGCGGCTGATCCTGACCCATCTGACGCCCGATCTGGTCGGCGAGGTGTCCCTCACGGAGGCCAAGGCTGCGTTCGACGGACCCGTCGACCTCGCCGACACGGGCGAGGTCTACGAGGTCAGATCGTGACCCGCCCGGATGGCCGGGCGACCGACGAGCTGCGACCGGTCACCTTCGAGCTCGGCTACCAGGAGTGGGCTGCCGGCTCGGTCTTGTTCTCGATGGGCCGAACCCGTGTGCTCTGCGCGGCCAGCGTGTCCGACGACCCGCCCCGATGGCTGCGTGGAACCGGCAAGGGCTGGGTGACCGGCGAGTACTCGATGCTGCCGGCGGCCACCGAGGAGCGCACGCCGCGCGAGGTCCACCGGGGACGGCCGGCGGGGCGCACCCAGGAGATCCAACGGTTGATCGGGCGCGCCCTGCGAAGCGTCACCGACCTGACTCGCCTCGGCGAGCGGATGATCACGATCGACTGCGACGTGCTCCAGGCCGACGCCGGAACCCGCACCGCGTCGATCACGGGGGGCTACATCGCGCTCGCTCTGGCGGTGCTCGAGCTCGAGGCCGCCGGCTCGGTCCAGGGAGGGGTCCTTCGCGACTCGGTAGCCGCCGTCTCGGTCGGCCTGGTCGACGGTGAGGCTCGGCTCGACCTCTGCTACGAGGAGGATGCGAGCGCGGGTGTCGACTGCAACGTCGTCATGACCGGCACCGCCGCGATGGTCGAGGTTCAGGGGACGGCCGAGGGCGAGCCGTTCACGCGGGACCAGCTCGACCACCTGCTGGACCTCGCGGCGGCCGGCATCGCCGATCTGACCTCGATCCAACGCACCGCGCTCGGCTCCGCTCCATGACCTTCCCGCCGCGCATCGCGATCGCGACCAGGAACCCCCACAAGCTCCGGGAGCTCGGTCGGATCTGTGCCGACTGGCCCGTCGCGTGGCGGACCGTCCGCGATGAGGGGACTGCGGCGTTCCCCGAGGTGGAGGAGACCGGCGCCACCTACCTCGACAACGCGCTGCTCAAGGCGCGTGCGACCGCCGCCGCGCTGGCGATCCCGGCGATGGCCGACGACTCCGGGATCGAGGTGGACGCGCTCGGCGGCGCGCCCGGGCCTCGCAGCGCCCGGCTCGCGGGGGAGGACGCGACCGACCAGCTAAACCTCCGGGAGCTGCTTCGGGCCCTGAAGGGGGTTCCCACGGGTGGCCGAACGGCGCGGTACCGGTGCGTCGCGGTCCTGGCGATGCCCGGTGGCGCCGAGGTGCACGCCGAGGGCACGTGCGACGGCGTGCTCGTGGGCTCGCCGCGCGGCGACCGCGGGTTCGGGTACGACCCGATCTTCGTCCCCGCGGGATGGGACGCCACGATGGCGGAGCTGAGCGACCAGCAGAAGGACCGGATCAGCCATCGGGGCCGGGCCTTCCGGGCGCTTCGTGACCTGATCACGGCCTCCGGACCACCGGGTATCGCTCAAGGTACGTAGACCACCCGCCGAGGATTCCTCCGTGGGAGCACGCAGGCGCGAACGCTGGGGCGCCGGGCGGACGTTGCCCCTCGAGGCCTACTTCGAGGGGAAGCCGCCGCTGTCGGTGGTCGCCTTCGCCGTGGTCTTCGTCGTGCTCGTGGGGCTCGCGGACCGGCTGACCGGTCGCGGTGCCGCATTCGCGCCGTTCTATCTGATGCCGGTGCTGCTGGTGACGTGGAACGTCGGGCGCCTCTGGGGTCTGTCGATCGCGGGGCTGGCAACCGTGGCGACCCAGCTCGCCGACGTCGAGCCGGAGAACGTGCTGGTGCCCTCCTGGAACGCAGTCGTCTGGTTCGCGACGCTGATGTTCTTCGTGTGGCTGCTCTCGATGCTGAAGGACGCCGTGTCGCGCCAGCATCTGCGGCTGGCGAGAGAGGCGGAGCTCGCCGACGGGCTCCGCGAACAGAACGAAGTGAAGGACACGTTGCTGCACGCCGTGTCGCACGACCTGAAGGGTCCTCTGGCCGGCATCCTCGGCGCGGTTCAGACGATCCGCCGCGCCGGCCAGCTGCATCTCACCGACGTCGAGATGAACGACCTGTACGACGTGATCGATCAGGCGGCCCGCAAGGGCAACCGGCTGGTCGACGACCTGCTCGATCTGGACCGCATCGCGCGCGGACAGCTCCAGCCCGAGCGAGAGGCGACCGACATCGGGGCGTTGGCGAGACGCCTCGCCCGAGAGGCGCCGGGCCTGGTCGGGCACCCGATCCGGGTGGAGTCCGACGACGGTCTCGTGGAGATCGACGCGGTCAAAACCGAGCGCATCGTCGACAACCTGCTCGGCAACGCCGGCAAGCACACACCTGCCGGAACCCCGGTGCGCGTCGAGGTGCACGCCCGCGCCAACGGCGTCGTCCTCGTGGTCGAGGACGAGGGCCCGGGGGTTCCCGACGACATGAAGGACGCGGTCTTCGAGCCGTTCCGTCAGGGCGAGGAGGCCCGAGGCGGCGTGGGCATCGGGCTCTCGCTCGTCCGGCGATTCGCCGAGCTGCACGGGGGAACGGCCCACGTCGAGGATCGCCCCGGCGGCGGCGCCCGGTTCGTCGTCACCCTCCCGGGGGCGGTTCACCGGGCGCTCGACGCCGGCGCCCTGCACGCGGTCTGAGCAAGGCCCAACCGAGCCCCCGGCGTTTCGGCACGTTGATACCCTGCGGCACGTGCCATCGACCGAGCACCCTCCGGCCGACCCCGACGCGGTCGCGCATGAGCCCGCCGCGCCCGAGCGCGTCGAGGAGGAGAGCGTCGAGCAGCCCAGCGACGTTGCATCCACCGGGATCGTCGCGCGAGCGCGGAGGCTGCGACCCGCCGCGCGCGGGCTGGCGGCGTTCCTCATGTTCCTCTTTGCCGCCGTCGCGGTCTGGGCGTGGCCGATCATCACGGAGCTCGGGACTCGCTGGATCGGTCGCGGTGCGACCGACTCGAAGCTGTACCAGTGGTCGGTGGCGTGGATCCACTGGACGATCCAGCACGGCGTCAACCCGCTCTACACCGACAAGGTGTGGGCTCCGCAAGGCACGAGCCTGACCTGGGTCACCTTCATCCCGGGCGCCGGGGTGCTGGTGTATCCGCTGCAGGCCATGTTCGGCCGGGTCGCGGCGCTGAACCTCCTCATGGTGACCTCGGTCGCCCTGTCGTGCCTCGGCGGATACCTCGTGTGCAACCGCGTGACGCGCGCGTTCTGGCCGTCGGTCGTGGGTGGCTACCTCTTCGGGTTCTCGCAGTACATGGCAGGGCAGATGCACGGTCACACCAACCTGGTCCTGATCTTCCCGGTGCCGTTCGCCGCCTACCTCGTGATCCGCTACGTGGAGCGTTCGATCGGGTGGGCGCGTCTCGTGGGGTTCATGACGCTCACGCTCGTGACGCTGTTCCTGTTCTCGACGGAACTGTTCGCCACCACGACGATCTTCGGCATCCTCGCGTTCGCGATCGCGTTGATCGCGTCGCGACACGAATGGCGGCGGGTGTTCGCCGCAGGATGCCTCACCGCGGGCGCCTACGCTCTGTCGGGACTTCTCCTGCTCCCGTACCTTCGCGACGCGTTCCGGTACGAGCCCGACACGGGCGTGCGTAACCTCGCGCACGCGTCGGTCGATCTCCTGAGCTTCGTCGTTCCCCGCGAGATCACGCTCCTGTCTCCGGGTTTCGCCGACCGATGGTCCAAGGGCTTCGAACCGTCCGGTATCGAGGATGCCGGGTACCTCTCGATCGCTCTGGTCGCGATGCTCGTGCTGTTCGCGATCACCGAGCGGCGGCGACGCGGCACCTGGTCGCTCCTGACGTTCGTGGCGCTCGTATCGGTCGCGGCGCTCGGGCCGACCCTCCACGTGAACGGCCGACCTTCGGTAGGGATGCCCTGGGGGCTGATGTCGCACGTCCCGCTGATCCAGAGCGCGACCCCGGATCGATTCCCCGTGTACTCGGCCCTCGCGGTGGGGGTGATCGCCGCGATCTGGCTGGCGCGGGCGCCCTCGCGCACGGGGCTGCTCCGCTGGTCGCTCGTGCTCGCCGCTCCGCTGCTGCTGTTCCCCGACATCCCGGCGATCCAGCACGGGCTGCAGACGGTGCCGCCGTTCTTCGCGACGGGGGAGTATCGCAGCGTCCTGCGGCAGGACGAGATCGTGCTCGCGATCCCGACAAGCACGGGAGACGAGATGGCCTGGCAGGCCGAGAGCGAGTTCTGGTTCCGGCTGGCGCAGGGATACGTCGGTCCGATCCCGCCCGAACACGCCGGCACACCGCTCAGCCGAGGGCTGGCCCTGCACCAGCGGTTCCCGTTCGTGCCCGACCCCGGTGTCTTCGCCGAGTGGCTCGACGCGAACGACGTGTCGTCGGTCGTGATGAGCGACGAGGCAGCTGCCCGGTTCGAGCCTTTGGTCCGCGCAGCGGACGGAGTCCTCATAAGCGACGGCGGTGGCGTGTCGGTCTGGCGACCGGCCGGCACAGCCTGGACGTCCGTCGATGCGGCGAGGGTCGACGTCCGCGCGAAGAGGTCCGGGAGCGACGGCACGACGCTCAGCTTCCTGAGCGCACCGCTCGTGGACGGGACGGGGCGGTTGACCCTGGAGGATCCAGGCAGCGCACCCGCCGTGCTCCTCGTGTTCAGGCGCGACTGCGCATGCGGGCAGGATCTCGAGCTGCTGGAGCGCCTGCATCGGCGGCGGCCCGACCTGCGCGTGTTCGCGCTGCTGTCGTTCGGCGGACCGGGCGACGCGGGGGCGGTCCTGTCCGGTCGTCGGCTCACCTACGAGGTCGGCTACGACCCGCTGGGACGAACGGCCGTCGTGACCGACGCCGACGCCGCACGGGTGGTGCTGGTCGTGGCGGAGGACGGCACGATCGTCACCCGCATGCGCGGGCCACTGACGCTCAACGGGTTGCTCGACGCTGCGTCGCGCGCTTCCTGACGGTCAGGGGGCCGTGCCGGCGTTGTCGGAGCTCAGGAAGGGGGGGTGCGTCCCGTACGGGCAGTCCGATCGGAGCGGGAGGATCAGACGACGCATGTCCGGCGGAGACGTGAAGTCGAAGGCTCCGGTCAACGGGTCGGCCTGCCGGTCGCGCAGGGTGAGTGGCTTGATGCCGAAGATGTCCTCGATGAACCGAAGGACCGACGAGAACTCGTAGTCGTGGTGGTCGATCGCGCCGCCGAGCGCGTTGTCGCCCTTGATCGTCCAGGGCGAGAGGATCAGCCCCGGTGTGCGCGGACCCAGCCCCATGATGTCGTACTGCGGTGGCGGGACGTGGTCGTAGTAGCCGCCGAAGTCGTCCCAGATGATCACGACCGCCGTCGACTTCCAGTCGGGGCTCCGCTGGAGCGCGTTCATCACCGCGACGGTCCAGTTCTCGCCGGCACACATGCTCTGGGCGCGATGGGGGAGGATCGGATGCTCGTTGTACGGGGCAGGCGGGTTCACCCACGCGACCTGCGGGAGGTGGCCCTGCTCGACGTCGGAGAGGAAGTCGTGGCTCGGCACTACGTTGTTCCACAGCTTCGTGGACCGGACCTTCTTGATCGCTCGCATGACGTCCCCGATCGGGAAGACCGGGTCGGAATAGAACCTCCAGCTGACGCCCGCATCGGAGAGCTCCTCGGGAAGGGTCTGGATATGCAGGCAGTCGCGGATGAGTGTGAGGTGGGACTCGATGTTGTTCAGGTTCTTCGGGTGATCGTCGATGATCTCGTTCTCCTCGCGGAGGATCGTTTGGATGTCCTCGGCGGTCAGGTCCCCGAGCGGGAAGTGCGGTGAGTAGCCCCTCGGATCGTCGCAGTAGCGCCCGGGCGACGACGTCGTCTGGGCCTTGTTGTCCATGATCCCCGCCGACTGCGCGGCGATCGTGTACAGGTGCTCAGGGTAGGTGGGTCCGTACTCCGAGGTGAAGAACCGGTCGCTCAGCACGAACCGATCCGCGTACTTGAAGTAGTCGGGGATGGTCGAACGGTCGTACTGGACGTAGCCGTCGAGATCGTGCCCGCCGATGATCGCGTCGAAACCGTCCATGCGGCCACCGTCGATCGAGAACAGACTCGACCAGAACCCGTGGGTGATCGGCGTTGTCATCACATCGGGTGCGGGCTTCAGTGGGACGGTCCGTCCGTCGAGCGTCTTGCCCTCGGTCGCGCCGTCCGCGCCGGGGTACGTGCCGAAGATCGTGTCGTACGTGCGGTTCTCCTTCACGATGAACACGACGTGGTCGATCGGCACGTCGGCCGGCAGGCTCGCCCTCGGGGGTGCGTCGGTGGAGCGGCTGGACGGTTGCCGGTCGGGCGAGAGGTGCAGGATCTCGCCGCGGAGTCCCCTCGTCTCGGCGTCGCCGTGGTCGGCCTGGCTCGTGGTGTTGGAGCCGCCCCCCGTGCACGCGAGTGCGGCGAACGCGATGACGACCAGGACGGCGGGGACCCGAAGCGCGAGGCTGAGGCGAGCACGTGCGGGACCGGCGGTGTGGACGCTGGGCCAACGGGTCGACACGATCGGAGTATCCAGACGGCGCGCAGGGGTGACAAGCCAAGGACATTTGACGTGCGCCGACGCGTGTCCCTAGCCTTGCTGCCTCGGACCCGGGAGTCGGTCATGCTCCAAGCTCGTTCGTCGTGGACCAGGATGCTTCGCGTCCTCGCTGCGGTCGCGGTCTCCTCCGCCGCCTTCGGAGCGACGTCGAACGTCGCTCTCGTGGCCGCTGCGACCTGCACGCTCACCGCTCAGACCGACGCGACGGGGCTGGACGGCGACCTGCTCATGTCGACCTCGATCTCCTCGGACGGAACCGTCTGGAGCGTCGGCGCCCACTTCGACGGAGGCCACGGGGCGGCGCTCGCGCTTCGCTCGTCGAGTGGGGGATGGCGAACGCTTCCGGTGCGGCTGCATCCGGCCGAGAACCACAACCCTGCCTTGCAGGACATCGCGGTGCTCTCCGCCAAGGACGCTTGGGCCGTGGGCACGACCGGACCCGGCCGTTCCATCGCGGTGCGCTGGAACGGGCACGCGTGGGTGACGTCGGCCCCTCCCCCCGATGCGACCACCGAGCGCGAGCTGCTCGGAGTGGCCGCGGCCTCCCCCGATGACGTCTGGGCGGTCGGCAAGCACACGAGCGGCCACGAGGCGACGACCCTGGTCGACCACTGGGACGGCACGGCCTGGAGCGAGGTTCCCAGTCCCAACGAAGGCACGCGGAGCAACGTCCTGAAGGACGTTGTCGCGATCGGGGCGACGAACGCGTGGGCGGTCGGCTTCCGCGTCGAGGACGGGCTGTATCGCACGTTGGCGGAGCATTGGGATGGCTCGAGTTGGCAGATCGTCGACACCCCCGACGTCCAAGATGACGACAACTTCCTGATGGGCGTGACGGCCGCCGGACCCAACGACGTCTGGGCGGTCGGCTGGAGTGGGAAGGCCGAGTCGGCCCGGACGCTCGCGCTGCACTACGACGGGTCGCGGTGGTCGCGCGAGGATGTTCCGAGCCCAAGCAGGACCCGGGCACAGCTTGTCGCGGTCACCGCCGTCCCAGGGGGTGTGCTGGCGGTAGGACAGGCGGCCGGCCGCGATCTCCTCCTTCGACCGCTCGTGCTGCGAAGGAGTGCGGACGGGTGGGCGGAGGTGCCCGCGGAGAGCGTCGCCAAGCGCGACGGGTCGCTCGTTGCGGTGGCCGCTCGAGGCCCGAGCGTCGTGGCGGTCGGATCGGGCCAGTTCGACAGCGGCTACGGCTCGATCACCGAACGCGGCTGCTAGGCGTCATCCGGAGGGTTTCGGCGTCACGGGACAGTCACGGGGCTCCAGGACGAGCGGTTCCCGGGGTTGGGCCGAGAAGTCGAACGCCGAGAGCATGTCGTTGGTGTTCGCGTCGCGCTCCGTGAGCGGCGGAAGGTCGAACACCGTCTCGATGAATCGCAGCACCGACGAGAACTCCATCGTGTCGTGGTCGACGTATCCCTGCTTGGCCCACGGGGAGATGACCAGCGCCGGGACGCGCGGTCCGAGCCCGTAGATGTCGAGGTGAGGCGGCGACACGTGATCGTAGAAGCCGCCGAAGTCGTCCCACGTGAGGACGACGGCCGTCGAGTCCCAGTACTGGCTCTGCATGATGCCGTTCAAGATGTCGACCGACCAGTTCTCGCCCTTGCACAGGCTGACGGGCGGATGCTCGGAGTCGCCGAACGACGGCGTCAGCCACGAGACCTGAGGCAGGTTCCCGTCGCGAAGATCGGTGAGGAACTGCGTCTCGGACACCACGTTGTCGTACATCGACGAGAAGCGGACGTGCCGGACGATGCGGAGCGGCTGGACCCACTCGTTCACGCCTCGGTACTCCTTCCAGCTGATGCCGGCCCTCTGCAGGAGATCGGGCAACACCGCGACGTCGGTGCACGGCCATCGCGTCTTCATGAAGTCGGACAGCGAGGACGCGCCCGTTCTGCCTTCCTCCTCCAGACGGAAGATCGCCTCCTGGTCAGTCCGAGCGAGGTGGCGGAACGAGTACGCCAGCTCCTGGGGGTCGTCGCAGAAGTCGCGGCCACCGGTCCCGAACTGACCCGGGCGCTCATGGTCCACGAACCGGTCCGATTGCGACGCGAAGGTCCATAGGTGCTCGACGCCGGTCGGGCCGTAGATCGAGCTGAAGAAGCGATCGGCGAGCACGAACTGCTGCGCGTAGCGGAAGTAGTTCGGGATGTCATCGGCGGTCTGCTGCACGTACCCCTTCGGGTTGAAGCAGTCCATCTTGCCGCCGTCGATAGCGGTGATGCCGTCGATGAAGTTGTGCCCCGCATCGGGGGTGCGATCGGGAGCCCGTGCCAGCGGGATGGTCTTGCCGTCGCAGGTGTTGCCTTCCGTCGCGCCGTCGGCGCCGGGGAACTGCCCGAACATCTCGTCGTAGGTTCGGTTCTCCTTGATGATGAAGACGATGTGGTCGATGTGCTGGCGGGCCAGCGCGACCTGGGCGGGATCGCTGCCGCCGCTGGCCGACGGGGAGGTCACCCTCCCGGGGTCGAGCACGGCAGGTGGCGTCGACGCGCTGTCGTTGCGCAGGAAGCAACCGGTGAGGACCAACATGACGGCGCTCAGTGCGATCAGCACCCGCAGCCGGGGGACGCGCGTCGCTCGCCGGGGTGCAGACGCGCGGGGCATCCGCAGAGGGTAGCCGACGGCGCGACGCACGACCTTCAGGCGAGCCGTTGACCGATCACCGTGCGAAGCCCGACCGGCAGATGCTCGGCGCCGAACGAGGAACCCACCGCCGCCTGCACGCCATGGCGCTCGAGCAACGCGGGGACGAGCCGCGTGTCGATCATGACGTTGTCGTGGTGCTCGTCGTCGCGACGCCACGAGCCGTCTTCGACGCGGATGAACGTGCTCATCTCCCGGACGAATCGGTCCGGCGACGGGACCGAGAAACGGGTCACGATCGCCCAGTCGTCGCCGACCCACCCGCGGCTCTCCGCGTCGCGGCGCAACTGGGCCCATTCGAGATCACACAGGTCGATCGCGAGGACTCCTTCCGGCCGGAGGGCGCGCGCGATCGAGATCAGCGCGCGGTCGACGGCGTCGGCGTCCGGGAGGTAGTTGAGCACGTGGCCCACCGAAACGACGGCGTCCGCGGCCGGGATCGGGTCGTCGGGCAGGACGAGCCGGCGGACCTCCTCGGCGTCTGTGGCGACGTCCCGCGCGAGATCGAGCATCGCGGGGGACGCGTCGGTGGCGATCACGCGGTGGCCGGCGTCGAGGAGGTGCCTGGTGAGCAGCCCGCTGCCGCAGCCGAGCTCGACGACGAGCCCGTCACGCGCGCGCACGCGCTCGAGCAGGCGCAGGATGCCCGGCGCGCAGTCGTCGGCGTGGAACCCGAATCCACGATGATGCACGAGCGCCAAGTCACGACGGTAGTAGGGAGCCGCGGCCTCTTCCACGGATCGATCCTCGCCGTCGCGCACCCCGCTGTCGAGCGCGGCGCTAGCCGCGGCCCCCGCGGGACCACTCGCGGTCGAGCATCGCGTAGACGAGCTCGCTCTGCCACTCGCCCTTGACCCATTCGTTCTCGACCAGGTGAGCCTCGCGCCGCATGCCGAGCTTCTCGAGCACGCGGGCCGACGCGGCGTTCCGCACCTCGGCGCAGCCGATCACGCGATGCAGGCCCAGACCGTCGAACGCGAGCCGGAGCATCACCTGCCCTCCTTCGGTCGCATAGCCCTTGCCGTGGTGGTCCGGGTGCACGATGAAGCCGATCTCGCCTTGCTCCGGCCCGTGCAACCACAGCACGAAGTCGCCGACGAGCTCGTTCGTTCGGTTCAGGACGGCGGCCAGCGCGAGCGAGTCGTTCGGGGAGCGGATCGCCGTGGCTCCGATCTTCTTCTCGAGCGCTTCAAGAACCTCGGCGCGCGAGCGAGCCCGCCAGTAGAGGTGACGGGCGACGTCCTCGCGCGACTGCATCGCGTACAGCGCCTCGAAGTCGCTCGTCGCGAACGGGCGAAGTTGCATCCGCTCGGTCTGCAACGGATAGCTCGGGTCCAAAACCTTCACGATCGTCTCCAGGGGTTCCACGGATCCGGGAGAGCGTACCGAGGGTGGGAACGAAACGAGGGCGGACCGTCGGCCCGCCCTCGTCTGCTCGTGGACCGTCTGACTACGACCGGAGGCAGGGGTTGCTCGACAACACCCGCCGGAAGTCGTTCGTCCGATGGATCGGCATCGATCCCGGCCCTGGATAGTCCAGGAACAGGAGCGGTCCGAACACGGCCGACGAGCTTCCACCGAACGTGTCGGTCGTGCCGGGGATGTGGGCGCCCCCGAGCTGCCACAGGCAGCCGACCGTCGCGTCGTCGCGTGTGCTGAAGAACGGGTAGAAGTTCGACCCCGGTGGCGGGTTCGAGCAGCCGGCGCCGGTATCGCGGTTGCAGATCCCACCGAAGTCGGCGGCCTCGATCCGTGGCAGGTCCGCCTCGAAGCCGACCCGATCGTAGTTCTGGCCCGCGTTGAACGTCGGGCTCGAGAACAGGACCGAGGTCGGGTTGAGCGCCGCATCCATCGTGGGATCGGCGAGCGATCCGGGCCAGGTCTTCTGGTACGAGACCCCGTCGAAGTCGTTGTCGGTGCCGATGCACCCTCCGATCTTGATCAGGAGCGATGCGTCGGCGTTGAAGCACCCCACGTCGTCGGCGTCCTTCTTGCGGTCGCCGATGCCGGGCTTGACGCACTTCCCCTTGGGGCTGGCCTTGTCGCAGTACTCGAAGTGCCCGATCTCGTCGGAGAAGGCCACGTTGTACGAATGCGCGGCCCACGGCACCCGCGTGTGCTCGCTCGACGTCGAGTACATCGGGTGGAACGCGTACGGCGATTCCGTGCAGGTCGAGGCGGTCGGGTCGTAGTTGATCTGTGCGAACCCGTTCGCGCTGCTCGCGGTCATCGATCCGCTCTCACCGGTCGTCAGGTCGTGGATCTCGGTCACCAGCCCGTCGGCGGAGTCATGCATCGACACGTCGAGCTGGTCGCCAGACCCCATGAACAGGTCCGTGGTCGGGTCGGGCGTGAACGATGCAGCGGTGAGATCGAGGGGCCCGGCCGGCGCATGCGGCTCCCCGCTCTTCGTGACGAACGCGAAGTTCGCCGGCTCCACGCCGACAGAGTTCAGACACGCCGCGTTGTTGTTCACACCCGTGTTCTGGTCGCTGTTGAAGCTGAAGATCGCCATCGCTGCGCACCACTGCGTGGCGTCGCAGCTGATCGCGTTCAGGAAGGGGACCCACCCCGGTGGGTAGAACTGGAGCTCGAGGAACGCGGTTCCCGGGTGGTGGCCGATGTAGTCCGGCTGCGACGGGTCCGCTCCGTCGAAGATGTTCGTGTCGCTATCCGGCGTGCAGGGCTCATGGGTGAACTCCGGTGCCGACTGGTTGTCGCAGAGGTCCATTCCGAACCAGAAGGCGATCCGGTCCTGGAAGGTGTACGTGCCGCCGATGCCGTCCTGCGTGGGCAGCGTGGGTGGCTCGGTCGGGAGGGCCACGCGGTACTGCTGGTTGTTGCCCGACCCTGGCGTGTCCGAATAGAACAGCACCGAGGGCTCGTCGTGGCCGGTGTACTCACCCTCGTACCCGAGTGCGTCGAGCGCCTCCGCGCAGATCGGGCTCCCTTCGTTGCACAACAACTTCTCCGTTTCGTCGGCCTTCGATGACGCCGACGCGGTCGTGGCGGTGGTTACCGACGCCAACATCATCGCGCCGGCAACGACGAAAAGCATCCGTTTCATGCAGCGCTCCCTCTGACGAGTGTCCCGACGGCGGGCTACTCAGCGATCCGCGTGATCACCTCCCTCCGCAACTCCCGCCCCGAGCCGCCGCGTGGCTGGCCGACCCGAACGATGCGACGAAAGCCTCTCGAGGGTCACACGAGGTCCCGCGAGGCGCAACCCCCGCCCGTTCAGGTCCTCTCGGGCGCGATGTTCTGGTTGAGGTGGAACAGGTTCGTCGGGTCGTACCGCTGCTTGATCTGCATCAGCCGCTCCCAGGTCGGTCCCGGGTACGCCTCGTGGACACGTTCCTGACCCTCGTCACCGAGGAAGTTGACGTACGTCGCGGTGTTCCGCCCGTCGCGCAACCGATCCGCAAGGCCCGTGACCCAGCCCTCGTGCTCTGCCGCCTCGTCCGCTCTCTCGTAGATGGCAGCGACGTTCACCATGAAGGGCTGCGCGCGATGGGCGAACGCGGTCTCGTCGGCGGGGACACGCGCCATCGCACCCCCGAGCACCCGGATCTGCGCCGCGTGCAGAGGTGCGGTCGACGCCTCCAGGCCCTCAAGGATCGTCGAGATCTCGTCTGGACCCATGGCGTCGAGGAACATGGTGCGTCCCGCCGCGGTTGGGTGGTAGCCCTCCTCGCCCGGTTGGAACATCTCCGGGTAGCGCATCGGCCGGATCATGTCCACGATCGGCGTGGCGATCGGACGCAATGGCGCGATCGCGCGTTCGCCGGCCTCGTCGGAACCCGCATGGACCATCAACGCCATGATCACGAGCCGGCCGTGCTGCTCCTTGGGAACGAAGGGCATCGGTGGTGCGTTCATCACGTTCACGATCGCCGACAGCTCCTCGGGCGCGGACCCCAACTCGGCGATGAACGATGCGAGAGCGTCGGGGGTCGCCGGAAGCATGAGCATGCCGCCAACGATCGATGGCAGGTCGTGGAGCCGGAAGCGGAACCGCGTGACGACGCCGAAGTTTCCACCCCCGCCCCGGATCGCCCAGTAGAGATCGGGATGGGACTCGTCGTCGACGCGCAGGAGCTCACCGTCGGCCGTGACGACGTCGGCGGCGAGGAGATCGTCGATCGACAGGCCGTGCTTGCGCACCAGGAAGCCGAGGCCGCCCCCCAGGGTGATCCCGCCGAGCCCCACCGACCCCGTGTCTCCGAACCCCGTCGCGAGCCCATGTTCTCCAGCGGCGGCCGTGTACTCGCCGGTGGTCAACCCCCCTTCCGCCCAGACCGTTCGCCCCTCGACGTCGATGTCGAACGCGCGCATGTCGCGCAGGTCCACGACGATCCCGCCCTCGGTCACGCCGTGGCCCGCCGTGCTGTGGCCGCCGCCGCGGATGGCGAGCTCCAGACCCGTCTGGCGTGCCTGGACGACGACGCGAGCGACGTCTTCCGGGTTCGCGACACGGACGATGGCGGCGGGCCGACGGTCGATCCCGCCGTAGAAGACGGTGCGTGCTTCGTCGTATCCGCGGTCGCTCGGAGCGATCACCCGTCCGGCGACCTGGCTGCGAAGGTCGGCGGGAAGGGTCCGAGCCTCAGACGACGGCTGCCCCACAGGAGCTCCCTTCTCGATCCGGGATCGCGGTCACGCAGAAGAGACCCCGGCGGCCGGCGAGAATCATCGGTTCCATTCCCAGGGGGTCGAGGGAGCTCTGCGGGGCGCCGGTGCGGTTCGAGCGCGCTATTCCGTTGCGTCGCGCGCTTTCTCCTTGGTGGCGTCGACCGCCTCGCCGACCTTGCGCTTCACGGCGCCGCCCGCGCGGTCCATCTTCCCCTCGCGCTTCAGTCGCTCGTCGTCGGTCAGATCGCCGGCCGCTTCCTTCGCGCGGCCCTTCGCCTCGTCCATCTTGTCACCCATCACGCCCTCCTTCGGGTCGGTCGTCAGCCGTTACCCGCGGCCGGGCGGCGAGAAACGGCCGGCGCGTCCCGGTCGCGCGCCCGAGCCCCCCGCCGGGGCGATCCGAGCGCTTCCCGATGTAGCCTGCTTGCGGGAACGTTCAGCCCGGTACGGAGTCGGAGCCATGACCCACGAGTTCGAGATCGCGCAGGAGATCGAGGTCGACGCGAGCCCCGAGCAGGTCTGGGAGGCCGTGGCCACCGGCCCCGGGTGGGATTCGTGGTTCATGGGGCGCAACGAGATCGAGCCCCGCGAGGGCGGCGACGTTCGGTGGAGCATCGGGGGGTTCACGGCCACCTCGAAGGTGACGACGTGGGATCCTCCGAACCGCTTCGTGAGCATGGGCGACGAGGCCCCCGACGGCTCGACCCACCAGTTCGACTACCGCATCGAGCCACGCGAAGGAGGAGGCAGCTCGATCAAGTACGTGCACAGCGGCCGGCTCGGCGACGACTGGGAGGCCGAGTACGCGGGCATGAGCGAGGGCGACCCCATGTACTTCCACAAGCTGGCCGAGTACGTCACGTACTTCTCCGGCCGGTTCGCTACGCCGATCGACGCGCACGGCCCCGAGGTCGCCGACCGGGAGCGAGCGTTCGAGGTGATCCGCGCCGGGCTCGGGCTGAGGGGCGACGTCGCGATGGGCGAGCAGGTGCGGCTGACCCCCGCGGGGTTCACACCGATGGAGGGGGTCGTGGACTACGTCTCGCCGAGCTTCCTCGGCGTCCGCACCGACGACGCCCTGTATCGGTTCATCTACGGCTTCGACCACACCGTGATGATCGGCCACCACCTATTCCGCGAGGGCGTCGACCAGCAGCAGGTCGAGTCCGCGTGGGCGTCCTGGTTGTCCGGGTTGTTCGAGCCGGGCGCGGGTGGCGACGCGTCGCCGGGCTAGACTGACTCGCTCCTCTAGCTAGGGACGCGTGATGGCCGAACCCGAACCTCTCGACGGGACCTCCAAGGAGGGTGCCGGGTCGGCCGGCGACCGGGAGCGCGAGCGCGCGCGGTACGCGCGACTGGTCAAGCCGCACGCTCCCCCCGACTGGCAGCAACGGTTCCGCAAGACGGAGCTGCTGGACGCCCTCATCGACGGCGAGCCGATCCAGATGTTCGTGATGGCGGCCGACATCCGAGGCTCGACGCTATTGATGAAGGAAGCCGTGACGTTCGGGAGCTTCGCCCTCGTGATGGACAAGTTCGTCACGTCGGTGCGGCGGGGCATAAGACGCACGGGAGGATGGTTCGACAAGTTCACGGGTGACGGGTTCCTCGCGTACTGGATCGTGCAGCCGGCGCCTTCGGACGAGTACGAGCGAAGCTTCGTTCAGACGACCGGCGACGTCGCCCATACGGCGCACTCGCTGATCGAGTTCTTCCATCGGCTCGTGATGGAGGACTTCCGCGCGAACTCGCGGAACCTCCCCGCGGGGGTCGGTCTGTCGATGGGGCTGGACGCGGGCCCCGCGTACCTCGTGCAGATCGCGGGCGAGCTGACGGTCGTCGGCCCGCCCGTGGTCGGTGCGGTGCGCATGGTGACCGCGGCCGAGCTTCCCCGCGAGATCGTCGCCAACGTCTACCTCGGTGAGCGACTCCGCGACGGGCAGGACGCCGTCTACCGGGAGCTGGGTGTGACCGTCACGCGGGAATACCGGTCAACCAAGGAGTACCCCAATGGCCAGGAGGTCTACGCGCTGACGTTCTCCGAGGTCGATCCGGCCGACCTCGACGGCGCGGGCGACGAGGAGCCGGACGAGTCCGCCTAGCCCCGGCCTCAGCGCGAGCGGAGCTTCGCCAAACCGTTGCGGATCGCGACGCGCTCCGAGTCGGCGAGACCGAAGCGGAGCACAAGGGGAACGTACGCGGCCAGGCCGACGAGGCCCACCACGACGAGCTGCACGTACCACCGCGCGCCGCCCGTGAGCGCCCGGACGACGACCATCGCGATGGCGCATCCGGCCGTCGGCACGATCAAGCGCGCGTACGTCGCGTCCCAGGGGAAGATCCCGACGAACCGCCGCACCAGCGACAGACGGAACCAGTTGGAGAGCGCGATCGTGATCGCCTGAGCCGCGGCGGCCCCGTTGATCCCGAACTTCGGGACCAAGACCAAAGCCAGGACGAAGTCCAGCACGACGGACGATCCGTAGACCGTCAGATCCCACCCGGTGCGGCCCGCCATGATCAGGACGAACCCGGCGGCCCCGACACTCACGTTGATGGCCTGGCCGACCGAGAGGATCCGCAGAGCGGTCGTTCCCTGCGCGAAGTTCGCGCCGCCGAACATCCGCAGGATCGCTTGCGGCTCGATCAGCATCAGCAGCAACGCCGGGATCGTGCCTGCAACGGTCCACCGGGTGACCGCCTTGAACAGCCGGTCGAGGCGCTGCCGCTCGCCACGTGCATGGAGGTCCGCCACGAAGGGCGAGAAGACGTATGCGACCGCGGTGAGGAACAGCACGAGCGCGACCGCCACCCGGACGCAGGCGGCGTAGATGCCGACGTCCTCCGATGTGGTGTATCCGGACGACACGAAGGCCGAGGCCACGAAGAAGTCGACCCAGAACAGCCCCTGGCTGAAGAGCGCCGCGGGCGCACGAGGGGCGCCGTAGCGAACGAGCGTCCGCATGAGACCCGGCTCCGGCTGCTCCCGTGGATGGCCGCCGCTGAGCCGGCCCCAGAACACGCGTGCCGCGGCGGCGGCGACGAGCCAGCTGGCCGCATAGGCCCACACCGCCATCTGGGCGGTCTTGTCCACGCGCCAGAAGGCCAGCATCAGGGCGATCCACAAGAGCGGCTGCGCGACCCACTGGACGTAGAGGGTGTGACGCATCACCTTGAGTCCCCGGCCGGCTCCCAGCCAGACGTAGGTCAGGGCGACGAACGGCATCGAGACCGCCGCCGCCCGGATCGCGGCGACGTCGGCGTCGGCCGTCCCCGACCCGGCGAGCGACCGGCCGATCGGACCGGCGAGCACGAAGACGACGGTGCCGACCGCGACCGAGACGCCTCCGGCGATCGAGGTCGAGTCCCGCACAACGTCGCGGATCCGGCCGAGGTGGCCGGCGCCCGCGTCGATCGCCACGTACCGGACGGCGGCCATGTCCATCCCGAACCGCGTGCCCGCAGCAGCGATGAACGCGAACTGGGTTCCCACGGTGACCACGCCGACCGCGACGGCGCCCTGCGCCTTCCCCCCGAACGCCCGGCTGATCAGGATGACCGTCACGAACTGCGAGATCGCGAAGACGGCGAGCCCGACTATGTTCTGCGCCGTGCCGGCCGCGAGGACGCGGAAATCCTTGCCCTCGTGGCCGGCGAAGACCCCGGGGGGCGTGGCGGCCGCCTCGAGCTGGGCTTCCTCTTCGGGGTCCACGGGGCGGAAGTATCGCAGGACCCCTGGCCAGAACCTCTCCGTGGAACCGTTCGGGGGACGTATGCGTCCTTTACACCGTGATGGATGGATGCTGAGGACCAGCGTGGACACACGGCCTGCGACCGACACCGGACGGCTGGGCGAGCTGTACGTCCGGTACGCGGACGGGGCCGTCCGGCTCGCCTACCTGCTGACCGGCGACTCGGCGCTCGCGGAGGACATCGTCCAGGACGCGTTCGTCCGGCTGGCCGGCCGGCTGCTGCACCTGCGCGACCCGGATGCCTTCGATGCGTACCTGCGGCGGACGGTCATGAACCTGAGCAGATCGCACTTCCGCAGGAAGCGCGTTGAGCGCGCCTATCTGACACGTGCTGGTGGCGCGGTCGGCGCCCAGGCAGCGAGCCGGGAAGGCCGGTCCTTCGAGGATCGCGACGCGCTCTGGCGAGCGCTCGGGAAGCTGTCGAGACGACAGCGCCTCGCCCTCGTGTTGCGGTTCTACGAGGATCTGTCGGAGCGTGAGACCGCCGACGTATTGAAGTGCCGGCCCGGCACGGTCAAGTCCCTGGTGTCGAGGGGTCTCGAGACGCTCCGAATCGAGATGCAAGGAGAACGATGATGAGCGACGTTCGTGACGATCTTCGCGAGGTGCTTCGTCGCAAGGCAGAACAGGTTCGTCCCCACCGCGACGTGCCCCGCTCCCTGGCGGCGCGCGCGCGCCGCCGGATCGCGGTCAACGCGCTCGGCGTGGGGTTGGCGATCGCGATCGTGGCGGGGGGCGTCGTCACGGGGCTGCGGGCGCTGGGCTCCTCGCCCACCGTCGGGCAGCCGTTGGGCACGGGCTCCTCGACCGCGCAGCGCTCGGGCTCGAGCGCGACGGTGACCGCGTGCACGTCCGGACAGCTACGGGCCGTTGGGATGTTCGAAGGCGCCGCGGGCTCGCGTGAAGGCGGGGTCACCTTGACGGACTTCTCCGACGTGACGTGCACGCTCCAGGGCACGCCGACGATCACGCTGCTCGACCAGGGCCTGAAGCCCATCGCGTCGGGGATCGAGTTCCTCTCGTCGCCTCCCGGCTGGAAGGTGGATCGGACCGGGAAGCCCTCGGGCTGGCCCGTCGTCACGCTCCGCCCGGGCGATGCCGCCCTCGTGCGCATCCGGTGGGACAATTGGTGCCCCGACGGGCGGTCGGCTCCGCTGTGGCGGGTCGGCATCCCGGGTGGTGGCGCGACCGACGTCGGCAACGGGTTCGAACAGCTGGGACCGCCGCCGTGCAACGGTCGGAGCCAGCCGTCCACGATCGAGGTCGGGCCGTTCGAGCCGGGCTCGACCCGGTAGGCCGCCTGAGGGGCCGGCCGGTCGTACGGCCGGCGGGACGATAGTGTCACGGTCCGCGGGGCGCCCGCGGACCGTTGCACGCCCGTGGCCTCGCTACGTCTCGACCCAGGGAGTCGTGAGGATCCGGCGTGGATATCCAGTGGTCCATCGTCGCGGCATCGGTGTTCGTCGGGTTCACCGTCGGCCTGACGGGCATGGGGGGCGGCGCGTTGATGACGCCGATCCTCCTGATCTTCTTCGGCATCACCCCCACGGCGGCCGTCTCCTCGGACCTCGTGGCGGCGATGATCATGAAGCCGGTGGGAGGCGGGGTCCACCTGCGCAGGGGAACCGTCCGCTGGGAGCTCGTGCGATGGCTCTGCGTCGGTTCGATCCCCATGGCGTTCGCCGGGGTGTTCATCCTGCATGCGACGGGCGACAGCGACTCGGTGCAGCACGTGACGAAGCTCCTCCTGGGGATCACGCTCACCCTGGCGGCGGTCACGATGGTGTTCCGCTCGTGGCTCCAGGCCCGCAGAAGTGCGGCGGCGCGTAGAGGCCTCCGGCGAACGCTCGGGCCCGGCGGCACGATCAAGGTGCGGATCGCGATCACGATCCTCGTCGGGATGGTCGGGGGCCTGCTCGTCGGGCTGACGTCCGTGGGGTCGGGGTCCATCATCATCGTCTGCCTGATGCTGCTGTATCCGACGCTGCGCGGCGCGCACCTCGTCGGAACCGACCTGGTTCAAGCGGTGCCACTCGTGGCCTCGGCCGCGTTGGCCCACATCCTGGTCGGTGACTTCCAGCTCGGCCTCACCACGTCGATCCTGATCGGGTCGCTGCCGGCCGTATACGTCGGCGCCCGGCTCTCGTCCAAGGCTCCCGACGGGTTGATCAGGCCGGCGCTGATCTTCGTGCTGCTCGCGTCGGCGTTGAAGCTGCTCGGGATGTCGACGGAGGTTCTCGCCGTGGTCCTGGCGGTGGTGGTGCTCGTGGGGCTCCCCGCGTGGGGCGCCGTCGACGCCGCCGCGCACCCGGACCGGATGTGGGCCCAGATCGGGCGACGGCGCACCCCGTGGGTCAGGTGGCAGGCCATCACCGCGCCCCTGGGAGTGGGGTTCGGCGTGGCCATCTCGTACTTCGCGGCGGTTCGGCCTAAGCTCGCGTCGATCGATGCAGAGGTCGTACCGGTGGCGTCCGAGAGCGTGATCGCACCGTGATGTTCGAACGCATGGTGCTGGCCGTCGACGGGTCGCCGCAGAGCAGCAAGACGATCCCGGTCGCGCTGGATCTGGCGAAGAAGTACGGCTCCTCGGTCGTCGTCGTGCACGTTCGCGAGCACACGCGGTACGAGGGCTCCGACGTCGACCTTGGACCCCCAATCACCGCCACGGATCTGGTGAACCAGGTCGTCGCGCGACTGGAGGAGGGGGGCGTGCAGGCGCGCGGCGAGATCCGCAGGGTCAGTCCGGGTGAGACGCCGCAGAACATCGTGCAGGTGGCAAAGGAAACCGACGCTGATCTGATCGTGATCGGCACTCGCGGGATGACCGAGTGGCGGAGCCTCCTGCTCGGCGGGGTCGCGAACAAGGTCGTGCATCACGCCCACTGTCCCGTCCTGCTGGTGCGCTGAGGATCGGCATGCAGACGCGGCGGCTCGGACGGCTCGGTCACATGAGCAGCGTGTTGATCTACGGCGGCGCCGCCCTGTCGGAGGCGAGCCAGGAGGAAGCCGACCGGTCGATCTCGACGGCGCTGGGTGCCGGCATCAACCACTTCGACACCGCCGCCGACTATGGGGACTCTGAGCTTCGGCTCGGTGCGTGGATGGACCGCATCCGAGACCGCATCTTCCTCGCGACGAAGACCGGTGACCGAACCGCGACGGAGGCGTATGACAGCATCCGTCGTTCGCTCGAGCGACTGCGGGTCGATCGCGTGGACCTGCTGCAGCTTCACGCCGTCGGCAGCCTCGACGAGTTGGACGAGGTGACGCGTCGGGGGGGCGCCACCGAGGGTGCCGTGCGCGCCCGCGACGAGGGACTGGTGGGGGCGATCGGCATCACCGGCCACGGCGTGAAGGCGCCGAGCGTGCATGGGGAGGCCCTTCGACGGTTCCCGTTCGACACGGTGCTCACGCCGTACAACCTCGTGTTGGCGGACGACGCCGGCTACCGGGCGGACTTCGATGCTCTCGTCGAACGTGTGTCGCTCGACGACGTGGGTCTCATGGTGATCAAGGCGATCGCCCGAAACGCCTGGCGGAGCGACGCACCGAAGCGGTACTCGACCTGGTACGAGCCGTTGGACGAGCAGGGCCCCGTCGACGCCGCCGTGGAGTTCGCGCTCCGTCGGCCGCAGGTCACGGGGCTGGCCACCGCGGGCGAGATGCGGCTCCTGCCCATGGTGATCGAGGCCGAGCGTCGTCGCGGATCCCTCGCAGTCGAGGCGTCGGAGGAGACGCTTCGCAAGGTGCCCGATCTCGGGTCACCGTTCGTGCGGTCACCGGGCCGACAGATACCGGACTGGCTCGAGCATCTCGTGCCGTGAGCGACCACGGGGGAGCGATGCAAGCGGAGGGCCCGACCCCGCGCCGGGACGGTTTCTCGATGCCCGGGGAGTTCGCCGAGCACCAGGCGTGCCTGATGGCGTGGCCCACGACGACGCGGAAGGACTTCTGGGGCGGCTTCTTCGACGCGGCGAAGGACGACTACGCGGCGGTCGCGCGGGCGATCCAGGGGTTCGAGCCGCTCACGATGATCTGTGAGCCCGGCGGCGCCGAGGAGGTGCGCGACCGGTGTGGCTCCGACGTCGACGTCCTGGAGCTGCCGATCGACGACTCATGGATCCGGGACAACGGACCGATCTTCGTGACCGACGGTTCGGGCCGTGTCGCGATCGTGGACTTCCGCTTCAACTCGTGGGGCGAGAAGTACGCACCCTGGGACAAGGACGCAGAGGTGACCGGTCTGCTGGCGTCGCACTTCGGGATGCGCCGCTACGCGACCGACTTCGTCCTCGAGGGCGGTTCGTTCTTCGTCGACGGCGAGGGCACCCTGCTCACGACCGAGCAGTGCCTTCTGAACCCGAATCGCAACCCGTGGCTGACGCGCGAGGACATCGAGTGGCATCTCCGCGAATACCTGGGGATCGAGTCGGTCATCTGGCTGCACGCATTCGAGGATCGCGACACGGACGGTCACGTTGACGGGATCGCGCAGATCGCCCGCCCCGGGACGGTCGTGCTGGAGACACCGACCGATCCCTCGAACCACAACTTCGAACACGCGAAGCGCAACGCCGACCTGCTGTCGCGGTCCAGGGACGCGCGCGGCCGGGAGTTCGACATCCTCGAGCTCGAGCCGACGAGCTGGGTCCGGGTAGGCGACCTGGACGTCGAGATCCCGTATGCGAACTTCTATCTTCCGAACGGAGGCGTCATCGTCCCCACCGCCGGAGTGCCCCAGGACGGCCCGGTCCTCGAACGGCTCGGCGAGATCTTTCCCGACCGCACGGTGGTTCCCGTTGCCGGTGCGTTGCTCGAGTACGGAGGCGGTGGCCCCCACTGCATCACGCAGCAGATCCCCGTGGGCACCCCGGTCGCGTCATAGCGATCGATAGAGCCGACACTTTCGCGCACGCCGTCGAGCTTTGGGGTCGGCTTGGACCTGCGTTTGCCGAGGGCTTGCCGACGACCGCGTAGCGTCGTCACAGGAACCCGAGGAGGTCGAGATGGCGTACGTGATCGCAGAGCCGTGCGTGGACGTGCACGACCGGGCGTGCGTGGACGAATGTCCGGTCGATTGCATCTACGACGGCATGCGGAAGGGGTACATCCACCCGGACGAGTGTGTCGACTGTGGCGCGTGCGAGCCCGTGTGCCCCGTCGTCGCGATCTACCATCGCGACGACCTGCCGGTCGAGTGGGCGCACTACGAGCAGATCGAGCGGGAGTTCTTCGGCCCGGGAATCACGGGACTGGGGTCGCCGGGGGGCGCGGCGGACGTCGGAGCGCTCGAGCGGGACCATCCAGCTCTCGGCAGCGTCGGCGCCGCGTGACCGCGAGCGCAGGCAGAGCGGTCGGGACTCACTCGGTCGGCCGTCCGTGCCGCAAGCGGGCCCCCAGTTCCTCGATGATCCGGATCGACACGGTCGGCTCCTGCTTCAGCAGCTTCAGGAACGCCGACCGGGTGAGTCGCAGGGCGGTGACGCCGCCGGCTGCAACGACGGTCGCCGACCGAGCGCCACCGTCCAGGACGGCGATCTCGCCGAAGAAGTCACCTGGACCGAGACGACGGAACGGCCGCCCGGTCGGCACGGCCCCTCTGTACACCTTCGCCCCGCCCTCGACGATGATGAAGAACGCGTTGCCCGGAACGCCCGCCTCGACGATGACACGGCCGTCGCGATAGTGGGTCTCGGTCATGAGCCTGGCAAGCTTGCGAACGTGACGACGCGACAGTCCGGCGAACAGCGGAACGCCGGCGACGAGTTCGAGGCGGGCGTGCGGACGATGCTCTTTCAGCCCGAGCGCAGCGACGGCGTCGACAACGAACATGCCTCCGCCCGATCCGCTCTTGGGCGTCATGATGCCCTCCCGCTCGGTTGCGTGATACTGCTCGCTCGTGTTCGTGAGCGCAACGCCGGTCAGGTCGTGAGTACGAAGGTTTCGACGGGTTCCGCCTTGCCCTTCAATGCCAGCGGGCCGCGATGCACCAACGATTCATCGTATCCCAGCAGCTCGGCGGTTCGTGGTCCCACCACCACCTCGCCTGCCCGCGCTTCTGCCTGAAGGCGTGCGGCCGTGTTGATGGCGTCGCCGATAACCGTGAAGTTGCGGAAGCCCTCGCCCCCGATATTCCCGACGATGACCTCCCCTGTGTTGATCCCGATGCCGAACCCCGGTTCGCCGGGCCGGGCGACGCTTCCTACGGCTTCGTGGATCGCGCGAGCAGCGTGGACCGCTCGCGCGGCGTGATCCGGCTGGCGCTCGGGCGCGTTGAAGATCGCCATCACCTCGTCACCGGCAAGGGCGACCGTGGTCCCGCCGTGAGCGTGGATCGCGGGGATCGTCCGGCCGAAGTAGCGGTTCAGCAGCTCCACGACCGCACCCGGCGTGGATCGCTCGCTGAACGTCGTGAACCCGCGCAGGTCGGCGAACAGCACCGTCACCTCGACGAGCTCGCCGCCCAGCTCCGACCGCTCCGGTTCGGCCAGCAGCGACGCGGCCACGGCCGGCGAGAAGTAGCGCTCTATCAAGCGCCTCGTATCGGTCAGGATCGCGCCGCGACCGCCGGTGTAGGCAGCCACACCGCCGAAGGTCACGAGGGCGACGCCCGCCATGTTCAGCACGAAGAACGCGTCGATCGCTCGTGCCGGCAACAGGTCGGTGGGCTTCGGATCGCCCAGCCCAACGAGGACCAGCAGCGCGATGAAGCCGATGAGCCACGCGATCCCCGTGCGCGGACCCGACAGGATCACCGCTGCGATCGGGGCCACGCCAGCCCACAACGCGACGACGCTTCCCTCCACGTAGCCGCCGAGCACCCACATCACGACGAAGGGGAAAACCAGGTAGGGGACCAGCTGACCGACGGCGAACCACGTGAGGTTACGGTGTGCCGCGAACAGCGCCGTGTCGAAGATCGACAGCACGACATAAGCCCACGGGACGGCGGCCGCGTGCGGCGCTCCGAGCCACAGGTAAACGCCGCCCCACACGAGCGCCAGCGGCATGAGCATCGCCGCAACGGAGAGGACGAGGATCTTCCGGAGGCGCACCTCGGGGTCGTCCTCGGGATCGACGCCGATCCGCAGGTACCAGGCGAGCGTGCGTGACGCCCGGGTCCCTTCGATCGGCATGGTGCAGGCTATCGCCGAGCGCGCTGCGCCTCCCACACGCGCGTGCGCGCGAACGGACGGAAAGCTGTAGCGTGGTCGCCCTAGGATGCTGGAAGTACCTCATCCGAGGCAGGCTTTCGACCTGAAGGGAGGCACAGTGCGACGGAGATCGGCGGTAGTGCTGGTCATGCTGGGGGCACTGGCGGTAGCGCTCGGGACGTTGGTCCCGGCGAACGCGGTGAACGGGGACACACGGGTGTCTGCCGGAAGTCCGCCCACGCCGTTCACACAGAACAAGCAGAACGAGCCCTCCGTGGCGATCGACGCGCATGCCCCGAACGTCATGGTTGCCGGGTCGAACGACGAGATCGACCTGGAGGCGTGCGCCGCAGGTGACCCGAGCACGTGCCCGTTCACGGGTGGCGTCGGGACCTCGGGCGTGTACTTCTCGTTCGACTCCGGAACGACCTGGACGCAGCCGACCTACACCGGCTGGACCGCCCGGGACTGCCTCGGCCCGGACGCCTGCACTACACACGTGGGTCCGATCGGGACGCTCCCGAACTACTACGAGAACGGCCTGGTGTCGGACGGAGACCCGTCGGTGGCGTTCGGCCCCCGGCAGGGATCGGACGGGACCTTCTCGTGGGACAACGGCTCCCGTCTCTACTACGCGAACCTGGCGGCGAACTTCGGCGCGACCCGCTCCGAGGCGTCGTTCAAGGGCTTCGAGAGCATCGCGGTCTCGCGCACGGACGACGTGGCCGCTGCTGCGGCAGGCGACCAGGCCGCGTGGATGGATCCCGTGATCGTCAGCAAGCAGAACTCGGCGCTGTTCTCCGACCATGAGCAGGTCTGGGCGGACAACGCGGCGTCGAGCCCGTTCTTCGGCAACGTGTACGCTTGCTACGTGGCGTTCCGCAGCCAGGAGATCAGCCCCTTCTCGCTGCCGGGTCCCGTCACCGTGGCGCACTCCACGGACGGAGGCGATACCTGGAAGACGAAGCAGATCACTCCGGCCGCGAACAACCTGACCGGGAACGGCCGGCAGGACTGTTGGATCCGGACCGACAGCGGCGGTGCCCTGTACGTGTTCTGGGACGGCGGCTTCATGCACCGCAGCGCGATCCTCATGGCCCGCAGCGTCGACGGCGGCAACACGTTCGACCGTCCGAAGGTCGTGTCGTTCTACACGCCGGCGGGTCTGTCCGATCCGGTGAGCGGTGACACCGTCTTCGACGGGGTCGCCGGGAACCGCGACGGGACGTTCCCGACCGCCGACATCGCGAACGGTGCGCCGAGCGGAGCCGACGCGACCGACGAGATCGTCGTCACGTGGGTGGACGGACCGACGCCGACCGACGAGAACCCCGGTCCTCCGGAGCAGTTGCAGGTCGGATACTCCACGAACGGCGGTGCCTCGTTCAACTTCGCGCGCGACGTCGCCGACACGGGGGACCGGCCGGACTATCCGGCGATCGCGATCTCGCCCGACGGCGGGGAGCTGTGGCTCGCGTACAACGCGTTCCTGCAGCCCTGGCAGACGACGACCGCGACCCCGCGCCCGATGCTGGGCGTGGTTCGACACGCCGACATCAGCGGCGGCGCGCCGACCGGATGGAGCACGCTGCACAGGGGGGCGATCGGGGACGCGCGCGGTTCGAGCGCCAACTCCCTGACCGGCGAGTTCCTCGGTGACTACAACACGACGGCCGCCGGTCCCTTGGGGGCGTTCGCCGTGTGGGTCGACGTCCGCGACGCCGCTGTTTGTCCGGCGGTGGATGCGTACCGCCAGTCCCTCACGACGGACACACCGATGGACCGGCCCGCTCCGGGGACGGACTGCCCGGCGACGTTCGGCAACTCCGACATCTTCGGAGGGTTCTTCCCGAGCTGACCGGCGCGACGGGTTCAACGCAGGGGGAGCCGCGAGGCTCCCCCCGGCGTTTTCACCCCGTGCCGTTCGGGAGCAGGACCGCGGTCAGCCGCGCGCGGGCACGTCTGCGCCCCCAGCCGTGCCGGTGGCGGAGGTGAACGTATCCCCAGCACGCGGCGTTGAAGAGGACGTCGGCGGCATCTTCGATCGGCGCCTCGACCACGAACGACCCGTCCTGCGCACCCGTCCGAAGGGCTCCCACGAACGGCGCGAGGAATCCCTCGCTGCCCGAGGGGAAGCTCACGCTCTCCGTGGCCCAGTGGAACACTTCGTCGGACACGGCCAGCAGGTCGAGATGGCGATCGGCCACGTCGAACAGCGCTCTCAGTGAACGTCCCACCTGTTCTCGACCGGTCCCGTCGCCGTCCATGATGGGCCAGAAGGTGCGCCGGTAGTCGTCGGCGAGCCGCTGGAGCAATCCACCCACCAGATCCTCCTTCGTGATCCCCTGGCGCCACAGGGTGACCCGCGAGCGTCCCGCCTGCTCGGCGACTCGCTCCAACGACAGGCCCCCGAAACCGTTCCGGACGAGCACGGCCTGGGTGGCGTCGAGGAGTTGCGGATCCACGCCCGTGAGCATACAGGTTGCGGTAACGCAACATATATGTTTCAGTCGAGAGGACGAAGATGAGGGGATTGGAGGTCCGATGCGACTGCCGTACGAGGAACCACTCGTTCCGCGAGCGACGGACGATCGCGTCGTTCCCGAGCCACCTCGGCGAGGGGAGCCGGGCGGAGAGCCGTGCCGGATCTGTACCGGGGGCACGAGCGATGCGGTGTGGTCCGACGAGCGATGGACCCTGCACCCGCCCGTGGGGGGAAGCCTTCCGGGGATCGTGTGGCTGGCGAGCCGGGAGCACGCGGATTCGTTCTCGGACCTGTCGGAGGACACCGCACGCGCATTCGGCCCGATCGCGGCTCGGATCGAACGGGCGATCCTGGGGCTCGGGGACATCGCCCGCGTGCACCTGTACCGATGGGGGGACGGGGGCGCACACTTCCACGTGTGGTTCATCCCGCGGCCCCTCGGGATGCTCGACGCGTCGGGGATGATGCTTCCGTTGTGGGAGGACGTTCTGCCGAACGTACCGGACGAGGATCTCCTCGCCGCAGCCCGCCGTGTCGCGCGCGCGATGGACGCGGATGCCTGATGACCCGATGAGCCAGCAGCTCGCGAGGCGGCTCGGCACCGCGGATGCCGTCGTGATCGGCCTCGGGTCGATGATCGGCGCCGGCGTCTTCTCCGCGTTCGGCCCCGCCGCGGCCGCGGCCGGTGCCGGTCTGCTGGTCGGATTGGTGCTGGCCGCCGGCGTCGCCTACTGCAACGCGGTCGCCTCGGCTCAGCTCGCGGCCCAGTACCCGACGTCGGGCGGCACGTACATCTACGGTCGCGAACGGCTCGGTGAATGGTGGGGGTTCGTTGCCGGGTGGAGCTTCGTCGTCGGGAAGACGGCGTCGTGCGTTGTGATGACGCTCACGTTCGCCGCCTACGCGATCCCCGGTCCGGTGTGGGCCCAGCGGGTCGGCGGCCTCCTCGCCCTCGGTGCCCTCGTCGCGATCAATTACCGGGGCATCACGAAGACCGCGGGGCTGACGAGGATCCTGGTCGCCACGACCCTCGGCGTCCTGTTCCTGGTGGTCGTGGTGATCGGGGCGAGCGGCGACGCCGGATGGTCGAACCTGGGCGGCTGGAGCTCGCTCCGATCGGGCGGGGTCCACGGCACCCTGCAGGCGGCCGGGCTGCTGTTCTTCGCCTTCGCCGGGTACGCCCGGATCGCGACGCTCGGCGAAGAGGTCCGGGACCCGGCCCGCACGATCCCGCGGGCGATCCTCATCGCGCTCGGGATCACGGTCGCCGTCTACCTGGTGGTCGGCCTGAGCATCCTGCTCGCGGCCGGCCCGGACGGGCTGGCCGTGAGCGCGAGGCCGGTGGCGACGGCGGTCGAGCGAGTGGGCGCCACCTGGTCGTTGCCCATCGTTCGCGCCGGTGCGGCGGTCGCGAGTCTCGGTGCGCTGCTCTCCCTTGTCGCAGGCGTCGGACGGACGTCGCTCGCGATGGGGCGTCACGGGGACCTGCCGCGTTGGCTCGCGGCGGTCCACCCGCGCTTCCGGGTGCCGCATCACGCGGAGCTCGCGCTGGGGGTCGTGGTCGGCGTCCTCGTCCTCACGATCGATCTGCGCGGGGCGATCGGCTTCTCCTCGTTCGGTGTGCTGACGTATTACGCGATCGCGAATGCCTCGGCGTTCACGCAGGACGCTGAGCACCGGCGCTGGCCCAGGATCCTGAACGCGATCGGGCTCGGCGCCTGTCTCACCCTGGTGATCACCTTGCCCCTGCGCTCGGTGGTGGCGGGCGCCATCGTCGTGACGGTGGGGGTCCTGGGGCGGCTGCTCTTCCACCGGCCGGCCCGGATCGCCTGATGCCGCTTCTGGAACGATGGCGCGAGATCGCTCCCGGGAGGATGGTCGTATGGGTTCCGACGGATCCGAGATCGCCGAGGTGAACGGCGTCCAACTGGCCTACCGAGTCGTCGGAAAGGGGGCACCGCTCGTTCTCCTGCACGGCGGCTTCGGGTCGTTCGAGCAGTTCGGCCCGAACGTGGAGCTTCTCGCGGCCGGGCGCCAGCTCATCGGCGTCGACCTCCAATCGCACGGCCGGTCACCGGCAGCGGAGCGACCGATGCGGTTCGAGACGATGTCCGATGACGTCGCAGGGGTGATCGACGCGCTGGGCCACGAGCGTGCGGCCGTCATGGGCTTCTCCCTCGGCGGAGGAGTGGCGTTGCGCGCGGCGATCCAGCACCCCGACGCCGTCGAGCGTCTGGTCCTCGTCTCGACGGTCTTCCGGCGGACGGGCTGGTACCCGGAGATGCGGGCGGGGATGGACGCGATGGGCCCGGACACCGTCGAGTTCATGATGCAGACCCCCATGTACGAGAGCTACCGCTCGATCGCGCCGCGCGTCGAGGACTGGCCGCTCCTCGTGCAGCAGGTGGCCGAGGTGATGAAGATCGACTACGACTGGTCCGCCGAGGTCCCGGGACTGTCGATGCCGGTGATGCTCGTGATCGGCGACGCAGACGGGCTCCCCCCAGCGCACGCCGTCGAGTTTTTCGCCCTGCTGGGCGGCGGTCAGCGGGACGCCGGCTTCGACCGATCCGGCATGACCTCTCACCGGCTCGCCATCCTGCCCGGCGTGACTCACTACGACATCGACGTCGTGCCCGCGCTCTCCGCTGCGGTGATCCCGTTCCTCGATGGCTCGTAACGGGCTCGATCCCGTGCGGTTTCAGCGTGCGGTCGACAGGGCCTCCGCGACGGCGAAGACCACCCGCTTCTTCGCCCCGACGATCAGGTACTCGTCCGCCGCGGAGCCTGCGCGCAGATGCAAGCCGTCGGTCTTCGCCCACCACCCCGCCGGATCGACCATCCGGCTCGCGCCCGGGGGTGCAGGGAACCCGAAGTTGGACGCGTAGAGATCGATGCGCGTCCCGTCGTCGGCGTGGTAGGAGAAGAACGTCGTCGGGAGGCCTCCCAGGTTGACGTCACCACGCAGATCGAGCGTGAAGCCACGGCTCGACAGGTCGGGCGCCGCGCGTGATCCGGACACCGCCGCGCCGGGCGCCAGCCTGAACGCCGCCAGGGCGTCCGCGATCGGCGGTGGGATGTTCGGGCGAGCGAGGAAACCGCCGATCACGACCAGCACCATGACCAGCCCGAGGATCGCGGCGAACGGAAGCCACAGCCTGAACTGGTACTCCTGCTTGATGTAGCTGAAGACGCTCACCGCCTTCGCCGTCGCCGCGATCGTGGCCAGCAGGAAGAGGACCCCCCACACCCTCCAGGAGGCCCAGGCCACGAGCGCGCAGGTCAGGGCGACGCCAACCCACCACGCGAGGATCCGGTAGCGATCCTCGATCGGCATGGACAAGGTGGGCCTGCGGGTCGAGGGAGAGGATCGGACGGCCAGGAGAGCGAGCGGCGTCCCGAGGGCCAGCGCGAACGCGATCGGCACGGGGAAGACGCCGATCATGACGGGCAGCGGGTACGACCGGCTGACGACGAGGAAGGCGATCGCCACCACGGCACCGACGGCGAGAGAGGCGGTTACCTTCGCTCTCGTTGACGACGAGGTGGCCAGGCCGATCATGCGTTGCTGAGGGTAGCCCCCGAGCCTGCCGACCGGAAGCCCGAAGGACGGTAGGCTGCGTCGGTCGTGGCCGCTTGGGCTGAGTTCGCCAACGCCGAGCCGGATCTGGCCGCCTTCGCCCTGGAGCGGATGGGGGGTCGGATCGTGTACCAGGCGACGCTCCGGCTCGACGGCGGACCGCGCGTGCACCCCGTCTCTCCCTGGATCGCGGCCGGGCTGCTGTGCGTCTCGTTCCGCGACACGAGCCCGAAGATGCGCGAGGTGGCGCGTGACGCGCGCTACGCGTTGCACACGGCGCAGCCGTGGGACGACCACGCCGGCGCCTACGGCGAGTTCATGGCGCGCGGATGGCTCGAACAGATCTCTCCGTCCCACCCCGCGGTGGTCGCGCGCCCCGGCCAGACGCCCTACGGGCTCGTCCACTACGCCTGCTCGATCGAAGAGGCGGTGGCCACCGAGTACACGGACGATGAGATGCCCGTGTATCGACGGTGGAAGCCGTCCTCAGGCGGCCCGACCGGGTGAGCCGTCCGGAAGCTTCGATCCAGACGTCGACCCCAGCCGCGATACACGCGGCCGGCGCCCCGAACCAGCACCCAGCCGTCAGGCCGAACTGCATCGCGACTTAAGATTCAGCTGTGGTGAGTCAATCACCTGGATCCGTTGCAGCGCTATCGGTCCATCATCTGTCGAAACGATTCGGCGATCGGATGGCGTTCGACGACGTGTCCTTCGAGGTGGGACAAGGTGAAGTCTTCGGGTTTCTCGGCCCGAACGGTGCCGGCAAGACCACGATGGTGCGGACCCTGGGGACCCTTCTTGCCCCGTCCGCAGGTTCCGCCCTCATCGCCGGTGTCCCGCTGAGTCCCGAACGAGGTGTCGAGATCCGCGAACGGATCTCGATCATGCCGGAGACGCCGGGCCTCTACCTCCGCCTGACCATCAGCGAGAACCTCGAGTGCTTCGCCGGTCTCTACGCCTTGCCCGATGCCGCCCAGCGCATCGATCGAGCCCTTCGAGCCGTCAACCTCGTCGAACGAGCCAACGATCCCTGCGGCGCATTGTCCAAAGGCCTGCGCCAGAGGGTCAGTCTCGCCAGATCCTTGCTCGCGGATCCAGAGGTGCTGTTCCTTGACGAGCCGACCTCCGGCCTTGACCCGGTTGCCGCTCGGGAGGTCCACGGTCTGATCGAACACCTCCGCCAAGGGGGTGTGACGATCTTCCTCACCACCCACCGGCTGGAAGAGGCGGACGGACTCTGCGACCGAGTCGCGATCTTGAACACGACCATGCGCGTGATCGGCCGGCCGAACGAGCTGCGCGAGCAGCTGTTCGCCAAGACGCTCATAGTGAGGACCTTCCTCCCGCTCCCCGAGCCGGACCGCGTCTTCGACGGTCTCTCGGCTGTCGTGAGCTGGCGCCGGGACGGTCCCGCGAGGTACGTCCTTACCGTTTCGGACTCGGAAGTAGCTGCGCCTGCGATCACGAGAGCGCTCGTAGGAGCGGGCGCCGACGTGCTCTCCATCGCCGAGTCACCGCACTCCCTGGAAGACGTCTATCTCGAACTGGTCGACGAGGACGTGGAGGCCGGCAGGAGATGAGCCTGAGCACGACCCGGATCCACGCGATCTACCGCAAGGAGCTCCGTGAATATCGCCGCAGCGGCTCCATCGTCGCCACGATGGCCCTCATCCCGGTCGGCATCGTCATCTTCCCGTTGCTCGAGGTCCTCTTTCTGCCCGCTTCGGGGGCCGATGCGCTTCGCAATGGCGATCCGCTGGTGATCCTGCTCGGGATCCCGGCCCTCGTGCCGTCCGTCGTCGCCACGTACGCGGTTGTCGGCGAGCGTCAGCAAGGCACGCTCGAGCCGGTGCTCACGACGCCGATCCGTAGCGAGGAGTTGCTGCTGGCCAAGGCCCTGGCGGCCCTGGTCCCCTCGCTTGCGATCGCCTATGCGGTCTATGCGTTCTTCCTGGCCTGCACCGCGCTCTTCGCGCAGCCGGCCGTGACGTCGGCGGTCCTCCAGGTTCCGGATCTGCTCGCTCAGATACTCTTCACGCCCCTCCTGGCCGCCTGGTCGATCTGGGTCGGTATCGCGATCTCAACACGAACGAGCGATATCCGTGTCGCGCAGCAGATAGGGGCGCTCGTGAGTCTCCCAGCGCTTCTCGTCGCGTACCTGATCGCGCTCAACGTGATCCACATAACCCTCGTCCTCGTTCTCGGCCTCGCGACGTTGCTGCTGGTCCTCGACGCACTCGGGTGGCGCGTCGTGTCGGCGATGTTCGACCGGGAACGGCTCATCGCCAACACAGAGTGATCGCCGACGCCGGTTGGGTCCGCGAACGCATCGAGTTGCGCGATGGCTCGTTGGTATCATCCCGCTCCTCAGGATCACCATGACGGAGACTGACGCCGGCCCGGCGATCGATGCGGAGGGATTGGTCAAGCGCTTCGGTGATGTCCGAGCGCTTGATGGGTTCGACATCCGCGTCGAAGAGGGCCGGATCCACGGGCTCGTCGGGCCGAACGGCGCGGGGAAGACCACCCTGCTGCGTATCGTCTTCGGCCTCGTCGCCCGCGACGAGGGATCGCTCACGGTGCTGGGACGAGAGGTCCATGCCGGGGGGAGCGGCGCCACGACCGGCGGGGTCGGCGGCTTCGTCGAGGAGCCACGTTTCTATCCTTACCTCTCTGCACGTCGCAACCTGCAGCTTCTCTGCGACCTCGACGGGGGTGATCGCGACAAGGTGGACCAGGTGCTCGACCAGGTCGCGCTCGGCGATCGCGCGAAGCGGAAGGTGGGCGGGTTCTCCTCGGGGATGCGACAGCGACTGGGGCTCGCTGCCTCGCTCCTGCGGGCACCGCGCCTCCTCCTCCTGGACGAGCCCACGGTCGGCCTGGATCCGGCCGGCGTCCGCGAGATGTTGCGCGTGGTGAAGGACCTGGCGGCCGCGGGTGTCACCGCGCTCGTGTGTAGCCACAACATGACCGAGCTCGAGGGGCTGTGCGACGGAGTGACCGTGCTGAAGGAGGGGAGGGCGGTCTGGCACGGGTCGATGCAACGCCTCCGCTCCGAGGCCCCGGCGCCCGCGCACCGGATCTGGACAAGTGACGATCGCCGGTCCGAGGCACTCGCCGAGGGGAGCCCGGGTGTCCGCGTCGTCCGCGAGTCCGACCGACTGACCGTGCACGCGGACCGCGACGCGCTCGACGCCTACGTCATCTCGTTGGGCCGCGCCGGCATCGCGGTCCGTGGGATGGAGTTCGAGATGAGCTCGCTCGAGTCGATGTTCTTCGCGCTCACCGGGGAGCGGCCCGAACGGGCCGTGAGTGTGACCGTGCCCGACGAGGTCGGTGCCCCCACATGAGCGTCACGATCCCTTCGGCCGATCCGGTCGCGGCCCCGGCTCCGTTCCGCCGCACGGGCGTCGGAGCGGTCTACCGCGTGGAGACAGCGAAGATCACCTCGCAGCTTCTCCCGCGGCTCACCGCCCTCGTGTGCCTCGTCGGACCGCTGGCGTTCGCCCTGTTCATCAACACGCAGACACAGGTCCCCGCCGACTCGTTGTTCGGCCGTTGGGTCCATTCGTCGGGCTTCTCGATCCCGTTCGTGACGTTGAACTTCGCGGGGATCGCCGGTTTCCCGCTCATCGCGAGCCTGGTGGCAGGGGACATCTTCGCGGGTGAGGATCGGCAGTCGACCTGGAAGACGATCCTCACCCGGTCGTGCTCGCGCGGACAGATCTTCTGGGGGAAGACCCTCGCCGCATGCACGTTCTCCACGGTGATGGTTGCGTTGATCGCCGCGAGCAGCCTCGCCGCCGGCCTGATCGTCGTCGGCTCGCAGCCGGTGATCGGGCTGTCCGGCGCGCCGATCGCCGCCGGCCGTGCCCTGGCGCTTGTGCTGGAAAGCTTCGCGATCGCCCTCGTTCCGACGCTCGCGTTCACGTGCCTCGGCGTCTACTTCTCGGTGGTCTCTCGCAACAGCATGGTCGGCATCCTGGCTCCGCCGTTGCTGGGGTTGGTCATGGTCCTCCTCTCGTTGCTCGGGAGCGGCGTTGTCGTCCGGTCGATGCTCTTGACCACCCCGTTCGAGGCGTGGCACAGCCTCCAGATCCCGGGCACGCCGCCGACCCCCCTCTGGCTGGGTGCGGTCGTGTCCTTCGCGTTCGCCGTCGTGGCGCTCGACGGTGCCCGTCGGTCGTTCCGCCGCAGGGACTTCGCGGGAGACGGGCAGGCTCCGTTGCGCTGGTCGGGGCTGGCACGAGGCGTCGTCGTCACCGCGGTGATCGTCGCGATCCTCGCGGTGGGGACGGTGCTCGATCGCACCTGGATCACGTCCGAGCACGTCGAGACCTCCGTCGCCGGTACGGTCGGAAACCTGGTCGTCGTTCAGCAGGGCATCCTCGGCCGGGCGGTCGACCCCGCGGCGATCAGGGTCTTCCCGTTCTGCAAGCGGGAGAGCGTCTTGAACGGTCCCAGCAAGGGTGCGGCGGACGACTGGACCTGCCAGATGTACATCGACGGGCCGCACGTGGGCCGGCTCGCCGTGGACTACACCCTCACGATCCGTCCGAACGGGTGCTACACGGCCGAGGGGCCTCCGGCCGTGATCGGCCCGCTCCACATCAAGCGGGCCGGAGGCGGGACGGCGATCAACCCTCTGTTCGCGTTCGACAGCTGCATGATCGCGCCTTGAGCGTCGGTCCGGTGCGCGCGCTGCCTCTGCTCGCGGTCGGCGCGCTCTTCGCGGCGGGGCTGGTCGCGCGCGCGTCGATCCCACAGGCGAACCCGCCGACCGCGGCTACCGACACCAGTCTCCGCGCGGTCGCGTGCCCGGCAGGGGAGCCCTGCATCGCGGTGGGGCTGACGGGCAGCAAGTACACGGTGCGCGTCCCGATGACCGCCCGCTCCCTGGGTGCTTCGTGGTCGGTACGGGCCCTCCCCGGCACGTCCCCTGCCGGAGACAGCCTCCTGGCCGCGCTGTCGTGCCCCTCGACGACACGCTGCGTGGCGGTCGGTCGTCAAGAGGTGCCTGCGGCGTACCTCGGCGCACGCTCCGCGGGGGACCGGCCGCTCACCGAGCTCTGGAGCGGAGCGGCGTGGACCTCGAACGATGGAGCGGTCCCGCCGGGGACCGCGGACGCGGAGCTTCGCGGGGTCGATTGCGTCCAGTCGATGTGTATGTCGGTCGGTTCGTACGCGAAGAGCTTGGGCGACGATCGGCCCCTCGCGGAGGCGTGGGACGGCTCCAGATGGTCCCTGCACGTTCCTCCGCTCGTCCGGACCGGGCGCGAAGCGTCCGACGCGGTCCTGTCGGACGTCGCGTGCGTGTCCCCGACCTCATGCGTCGCGGTCGGGAGGTTCAGCTACGACCTCGCGTTGTTCTCCGGCGTGGGTCCGCTGATCCAGCGGTGGGATGGATCTCGGTGGCGCACCGAACGCTCCTCGAACACGCAGTCGCTCGATAGCGAGCTGAACGCCGTGTCGTGCCCGTCCGCCGATCGGTGCATCGCGGTCGGTTTCCAGCGGCGAGATGCGGGGATCTACACCCCGTTCACCGAGATGTGGGACGGCCAGCGGTGGAGCGTCGTTCGGAGCGTCGCGCCGCCGCGATCGCGCGATGCGGAGCTGCTCGATGCTTCCTGCCCCCACCCCGACCGCTGCGTCGCCGTGGGGTTCTGGACCACGGGGGGGCGGTTGCGGCCCCTGATCGAGACGTGGGACGGATCGCGCTGGACGATCGATACGCTCCAGCCGTCGGACGACTTCTCGTCGAGCACGCTGAACTCCATCGATTGCCCCTCTTCCACGAGTTGTCATGCGGTCGGGACGTACACGCGTCAGGACGCGCCGCTGTTGCATGCGTTCTCGGTGTTGCTCACGGGCGGGCGGCCGACGGTGCGCCTGGTGCCGGACGCGTAGACGGGAAGGGCAGAGTCTCCTTCCGCGCGAACTTGGCCGATCAGGCGCCCGACTCGACGTGTTGCTTCAGCAGCGCCAAGCGCCTGCGGATGTCCGACTTGCCCACGAGGGGGAACAGGATCGGCGCGAGCACGGCCGGCGCGCCTCTCATCTTGGGGAACGTCAGTGTCCAGGCCACATCCGTCGCCCCATCGCCGATGGGTCGCAGGTCCCATTCGTTCAGGAACACCCCTTGCTTGTCGGTGGCCTTGAAGGCGAAGCGTGTCGGCTCGAGTCGCTCGGTGATCTCGACGTCGTTCTCGTTGTGGGAGTTCCCGAGCACCGACCCCACCGAGTGGAACGTCGAACCGATCTGATTCGGCTCGCCGCCGGTCCACGAGAAGGTGTAGTTCTTGGGCGACCACGATGCGTGGGTGCCGATGTCGGCGACCATCGCCCACACCGCCTCGGGCGTCGCCCTGATCGTGGTGCTGAACGTTCCTCCAGTCAATGGCCCTCCCTCGTCGCGATGTCCCGTGCCTCGCGTCAGCCACGGTCGACCGTCGCGACGGTATCGGCGTGGCCGCAGGCGGTCAACCGAGGTGCGTGGGCCAGGCGGGCATCGTCCGGTAGCTGTGAAGGACCCCGCCTTCCCCGCTGCCGACCTGCGAAGGGCCTAAGGAGGCTGAGGCTATGGGGCGAGATATCAGGCCGATGTGGCAGCGGATCATGAGCCATGCCGGCGAGGTGTTCCAACAGAAACGCGGCGCGCGATTCACGTCATCGGCGGACACGTGGTGCCGGATCGCACGCCCCAGCAGATCCCGAAGTCTCACTTCGCGAAGCCCCTCCCGATGGCGGAGGTCGACGGACAGCTCGAGGCTCGCGCCGATCTCGAAGGCCGCGACGCCGAGTTGTCGTCCTGAGCCCCGAGGGGAACGCCTTAACATCGCAGCATGTCGCGCCCCTGGTCGCTCATACCGGTGGCGTGCTGGACCCTCGTCATCGTCGTGTGGATCGTCGGAGCCATCGTCAACGGCAGCCGAGCATCGCCGGTTGAGAAGAGATCTCCACGACGGATCGTTCCGTTCGCGCTGGTGCTGATCGCGATCCTCGCGGTCGTCCCCATCCGTTGGGAGGCCCTGTCGATCCACTCACCTCTGTTGCGGGGCGATCGGGAGGACGGTTCTCGTCGTGTCGACGGCGTTCACGATCTGGTCCAGGATCGTCCTCGGCACGATGTGGTCCGCGACCGTCGTCGCTCGTGAGGATCACCAGCTGCGCACCGACGGTCCGTACGCGATCACTCGACACCCGATCTATACGGGCATGATCGGGATGGTGCTCGGCAACGCTTTGATGAGCGGCGAGGGCAAAATGGATCGTCGTCGCGGTCGTGGTCGTCGTCGGTCTCGTCAGGAAGGCCACGAGAGAGGAGAGGATGATGGCCACGGTCTTCCCCGGCGCCTACGAGGCGTACACGGCACGGGTTCCGCGTCTCATCCCTCGCCCATGGAGACGTTTTCAGTCGGGTTGAGGCTCGTACGCTTCGCGTCGATGGTGATCTGGGGAGGCGAAACGATCCTGACGACACCTCGGCTGACCCTTCGCACGTTCCGGGGCGACGACCTCCCTCGCTACGCGGCCATGAACGCCGACCCTGCCGTCGCTCGATGGCTCGGCGGGCCGATCGGTCGTTCGCACTCCGATTCGATCGCCGAGTGGGCGCAGGAGCACTACGAGCGTGAGGGCATCGGGTTGCTCGCCGTCGAGCGCACGGAGGGCGGCGAATTCCTCGGGATGTGCGGTCTGCACCATCAATCGTCCTACCCCGACGACGTCGAAGTCGCGTGGCGGCTCGCTCATGAGCATTGGGGGAACGGGTATGCGACCGAGGCGGCGACCGCATGGCTCGACCACGGGTTCGGGGCGCTTCGGTTCCCCCGGATCATCTCCATCACCGACAGGACGAACCTGCGAAGCCTCGCGGTGATGCGACGACTCGGCATGAACTTCGACCACGAAGCGCGGGTCGAGGACGAAGGGGAGGTCTTCGATGCGGTGATCTATTCGATCACTGCTGAAGACTGGCGCGAGCGCCGGGGTGATACCTCGGCCGGATGAGAGCTGTGACGAGCAGCGGACAAGATGACGCGCGAGTCCGGCACACGCCTCCCTGACGTCGTCCGCTTGCGGATGATCTGTTTGTCCGGTAAACCCAGAGCGCCTCTCACGGCTGTCTGCTCTTCAACATGGAACTTGCTGCGAAGGCCGTCCGCGAGAAGACTGACCGTAGGGTGCCGGAGAGCTGGGAGAGACGCCAGGAACGAGAGGCAGACTCCGAGTTCACCTGGCTCTTCCGCGCCGAGTCGCACGGGTCGCCCGAACGGCGTACCTCATCGTGCACGACCGGCAGGGAGCCGAAGACGTGGCGCAGCAAGCGTTCGCGCAGCTCCTGGTGCACTGGAAGAAGGTTTCCAGATATGACCTACCGGAGGCATGGGTCCGGCGGGTGGCGATCCGATTGGCAACGCGAGCCGTTCGCCGCGATCGGATCCGCGGAGTTCTGCACCAGCAGATCGAGCCACCGCCCCCGACCTCCGCTACGGATGTCGACCTGGTGCGCGCGATGAAGACCCTGCCCCCGCAGCAGCGGGCCGCGGTCGCGCTCTTCTATTTCGAAGGCCCGGTTCACGTCCCGTGTGCTTGCTTGCAGCCGGATGGCGGTCTATCGGGGATCGATGCCGGCAACGTGGATCAGCCGTGGGTCGTGATCACACCGTCGGTGACGGTTCCGTCTTGGCTCTGCGGCCAGCTGGCGGCGACGTATCTGGCGCTGCCATCGGGCATGTGGCACGTAGCTCGGAAGCTCGACCCCGCGACCTTGGTCACCGTCCCCGTGCAGAGCGCTCCGCTCGGAAGGTATTCCATCCGAAACTCGG